>NZ_CAKAKD010000001.1:0-2060000 GCF_916618765.1 Corynebacterium sp. Marseille-P4611 | reverse complement strand
CCGTGCTCATCATCGAAGATGGTCTTGATTCGTGCACCAATAAGAGCATCAGAACACATCTTTAACCTGCGTTTTTCGCGAGTGTTGGCCCATTTGTAGAACGAGGAGCGATTGAGCTTTAACACGTGGCACATCCGCTTAACCGAGTATTCGGTTCGGTGGTCATAGACAAACTGGAAGCGGATTACCAGCGTGTCTCTTCGGCAAAATATTTCGCGGCCTTACGCAGGATGTCGCGTTCTTCGCGCAGCTTCGAGACTTCTCTTGTCTCACTGGCGGATTCGCTCAGAATCAGTCGTCGCTTGGGCCTTGTCACGCATGGTCTTCGTGCGGGCACGTTTGCCGGTGCCGTACTGCTTAAGCCAGGAATAAAGTGAAGAACGATTGACTCCAAGCTCTGCTGAAGCCGCGTGGAGTGAAAGGTCCTCATTGTTTTCGTAGAGGGCCACAGCATCACGTTTGAACTGTTCGGAGTACCTAGGCATGGTGGTAGATTACCTTTCTTCCCAACCCAACCGGGCTGGATATCAGGTGTCTACCTAACAGGGGTCAGGTCCTTCAGTAGGATCGAGCGCCGTCTTATTGAACCGGTCTGGGCGAGCGTTTGGCCTAGCGCTGTATGGCTCACGCTGCGGCAGCGCAAGAGGATCTAAATTCCGGCTTTTTCGCTTGGGGTTGTAGAATAGGGCCGGTATTTCTGTGCTAGTTCCAACCAAGAAAGGGTAGGGCTTAATGTCGGAGCGCAACCACAACGGGCGAGCTGGACGTGACCGCAAACCACGCAATAACAAGGGCCGTGATTTTAAGGGCGATTCCCGGAAAAAGAAGTCTTTTTCGCCGCAGCGCTCCGGTTACCGTGAGGAACGCATCAATCGTCGCATGAGTGACCCAGACATCCCGGCCGAGGTGGATGTTAACGATTTGGATCCCTTGGTTTTGCAGGACCTAAAATCGCTCTCGAAGGAGAATTCCGAGGCCGTCGCCAAGCATATGATCATGGCTGCGACCTGGATGGAAGACGATCCCAAGCTTGCCTTGCGCCATGCACGTGCTGCTAAGGACCGTGCCGGCCGCGTGGCTATCGCCCGAGAGGTCAATGGTATTGCCGCATATCGTGCTGGCGAGTGGAAGGAAGCGCTCGCTGAATTGCGTGCTTCCCGGCGTATTTCTGGCGGGCCTGGGCTGCTGGCCGTAATGGCTGACTGTGAGCGCGGCTTGGGACGCCCAGAAAAGGCGCTCGAGCTTGGGCGCACGGATGAGGCGGCCGACCTAGATGATGAATCTAAAATTGAGCTAGCGATTGTTTTAGCCGGAGCCCGCTTAGATATGGGCCAAGCCGAGTCTGCCGTCGTAACTATCCAACGCGCTCATCCTGATCGCGATGCACGCGGGATAGGTGCATGCCGCCTGGCTTATGCCTACGCCAACGCACTGCTGGAAGCTGGCCGGAAAGATGAGGCCAAGGATTGGTTTGAACACGCAGTGTCGATTGATGAGGGCGACTGGACCGATGCAGCGGAGCGCTTAGAGGAGTGTAAGTAGTGACGGTTCTAAGCAAACACGATGCTCTTCTGCTCGATCTTGATGGCACCGTGTGGGAAGGCGGCCGCCCACTTTCTAACGTGGTGGACGTCATCAATACCTGTGGTGTGCCGGCGGTGTACGTGACGAACAATGCTTCACGCAGCCCAGAAGCAGTGTCGAAGATGCTGGCAGACATCGGGCTCGAGGCGACCACGCAGCAGATTATTACCTCCGCCCAAGCAGTCCTTCAATTAGTGGCGGATGAGGTGCCAGCCGCCTCGAAACTCCTCATTATTGGTGCTGATTCCTTTCGTGATTTGGCCCGCGAGATGGGCTTTGAGGTGGTCTCCAGCGCTGATGACAAGCCTGCCGCTGTTGTGCAGGGTTTTGACCGTTCTGTTGGCTGGGAGCAATTGACTGAAGGGGCTCTGGCCATCCGCCAGGGAGCGAAGTTTTTCGCATCGAACCTAGATACTTCTCTGCCTATCGAGAGGGGATTTGCCGTGGGCAATGGTTCCCTCGTGGCCGCCATCCAGTCCGCCACCGGGGTAGAGCCGGTGTCTGCTGGAAAGCCTGAGCCAGCCATGTTTACTTTTGCGGCGAAGCAAATTGGTGCGAAAAAACCGCTTGCTGTAGGCGACCGTTTGGATACCGATATTGCCGGTGGTAATTCTGCTGCCATGAATACCTTCCATGTGCTTACCGGTGTTTCTGGGGAACTAGAACTTATTGAGGCACCTGTGGAGGCGCGCCCCAACTTTATTGGTGCAGGTATGCATGAACTGGCTTTGCCGGTCTCTGTTGCCCGACCTGGAGCCCAGGGTGGATTTACGGCGCGGTGCGATGGCCATGACCTTCTGCTCGAGGGCGGCGACGAAAAGTCTACCTCCGTTCAGGCATTGCGCACCGTGTTGGAAGTTGCATGGGCCATGCCGTCGCCGCCGCGCTATATTCAGCCGCGTAGCGAGCGTGCGGAAAAGGTTGTTGCGCAATGGCGGTAAAGCCGCACGACTTTCGAGCCGTTAAGGAGCCGGCAGAGATCGATGCGGAAGTAGCAGAGATCCTTGGAGAAGACGCAGCGGATTTGGCCGCTGAAGTAGATCAGCTTGATCGCGCTCACAATGTGTTGCGCGATGCATTGCAGGAGAATTAATGCCCCCACAACGTCGTAGGTTAGATGCGGAGCTGGTGCGCCGAAAGATTGCGCGGTCACGTGAGCAGGCACGGGAGATGATTAAGTCCGGCCGTGTCACGGTTGGTGGCTTCAAGGCGCACAAGCCGGCGTCGATTGTAGAGCCCGAGGTTTCCATCAAGGTAGAGGAAGCCGAAGAAGACAAGTGGGCTTCACGTGGCGCTCACAAGCTTTTGGGCGCCTTGGCGGCGTTCGACGTCGACATGAACGGCCGCATCCTCGATGCCGGCGCTTCTACCGGTGGCTTTACGGACGTGTGCCTTGAACACGGTGCGCAGGAAGTGCTGTCTGTCGACGTAGGCTATGGGCAGCTGCTATGGCGCCTGCAAAACGATGATCGCGTAACCGTTTTAGACCGTACGAATATCCGGAATGTAACGCTGGAGCTTACCGACGGCCCCTGCGATGGCATGGTAGGCGACTTGTCCTTCATTTCCCTCCGCTTGGTTTTGCCGGCCATTGTGGATTGTCTGAAGGACGGCGCTTGGTTGTTGCCTATGGTGAAGCCGCAATTTGAAGTGGGCAAAGAGCGCCTCGGAAGCGGTGGAGTGGTTCGTTCGCCGGAGTTGCGTAAAGAAGTTACTAGGGAAGTCGCTGAATTTGCGTTGTCCCTGGGGCTTAGCATGCATGGGGCTGTTGCATCCCCTCTGCCTGGGCCAAGCGGCAATGTGGAGTACTTCCTGTGGTTGAAAAAGGACGGTCAGCCAACAGATCTGGCTAGAGTGGAAGAAATGATTGACCGCGCAGTCGAGGAAGGCCCACAATGACACGTGAGATCCTGTTGGTGCCTCATGCCAACCGTCAGCAGAACCTGGAGGCTACGTCGCGTGCGGCAGAACTCCTACAAAGTGCGGGAATTACTGTTCGAGTGTGCGCGGACGAGAAGGTACTGCCAGGATTAAAGCATGTGCCTCACACTGAAGATGCGGCCGCAGGGTGCGAATTAGTGTTGGTTTTAGGCGGCGATGGAACCTTCCTCCGTGCCGCCGACATGGCGCGTGCCGTAGATATTCCGGTGCTGGGCATTAATCTAGGCCACGTGGGCTTTCTGGCCGAGTGGGAGGTCGAATCCCTAGATCAGGCCCTAGTGCGGGTCATAGATAAGAGGTACCGCATTGAGGATCGACTCACCATCGATGTCACTATCTTTGATGAGGAAGGGACCCTTCTCAACCGCAGCTGGGCTTTGAACGAGGCTTCGGTAGAAAACCAAAACCGATCCGGCGTGCTAGATGCCATCTTGGAGGTTGACCGGCGGCCGGTGTCGTCCTTCGGCTGTGACGGGGTGCTGATCTCCACTCCCACCGGATCCACCGCCTATGCGTTTTCGGCTGGCGGCCCAGTGCTGTGGCCCTCTCTCGATGCGATTTTGGTAGTACCGAATAACGCGCATGCGCTGTTTACCAAGCCATTGGTTGTATCTCCCAATTCTTTAGTAGCCGTCGAATCAACTATGCGTACGACACCGGCGACCGTGATTTTGGACGGTTTTCGTGAGCTAGCAATGCCCCCAGGAGCTCGTGTGGAGGTCGTGCGAGGCGCGCGTCCGGTGCGGTGGGTACGCTTGGATGACCAACCTTTTACTGACCGTCTAGTCTCGAAGCTGCGCCTGCCCGTAGAAGGGTGGCGCGGGCCGAAGGAGAAGTAGTGCTCGTCGATATTTCCATCAATGATCTGGGTGTTATTAGCCAGAGCTCTGCGGAACTATCCGCGGGCCTTACCGTGCTTACCGGTGAAACCGGTGCGGGTAAGACCATGGTGGTTACTGGCTTAAGGCTCTTAGCCGGTGGTCGCGCGGACGCCTCCCGGGTGCGCGATGGCGCGAAAAAGGCCGCAGTAGAGGGGCATTTTTCTTCCGCAAAGGACTCGATCCGTGAGTTAGTGGATTCGGTAGGCGGAGAGCCCGACGAAAACGGAGAATATATCGTTTCGCGCACAGTCTCCGCCGCGGGAAGATCGCGGGCCTATTTAGGCGGCCGCGCAGTACCGGCTGCAACCCTGGGCGAGTTCGCGCGCGAGCTTATAACGGTCCACGGGCAAAATGATCAGCTGCGTTTGCTCGCGCCCGAAGAACAACTGGGTGCGGTAGACCGTGCGGATCCGAAATTGACCCGTGTGCGGGATCGCTATACCGAGGCCTTCAAAGAGTGGCGCAGCCTCGCCAAGGACTATAAGCGGCGTACGGAGCAGCGCCGCGAGTTGGCGCAGGAGGTTGACCGCTTGCAATTCGCCGTCGATGAGATCGATGGCATCGCCCCAGAACCCGGCGAGGACGAGGAACTGGTGCAGCTGGTTCGCAAGCTGCAAGACGTCGATGGGCTGCGCGAGTCCGCGGAAATCGCGTTGGCTTCCATCGACGGTACCGAGGAACTGGAAGAGGCCGCCTCGGCACTGCTAGGCCGGGCGGTTTCTGCCTTGGCGGGGTCCACCGATAAGGAACTGGCGGCCTTGGGCGAACGGCTCAGCGAGATCTCGACGCAGTTGGGCGATATCTCCGGCGAGCTCGGTGGGTATCTAGCCGGACTTCCGGCGGACCCACACCTGTTGGAAAAGTCCCTCCAACGGCAGCAGGAATTGCGCACGTTGACTAGGAAGTACGCGGGGGATATTGATGGCGTCGTAGCTTGGCGCAATGAGGCAGCGGCAAAACTCGAGTCCATGGATACCTCCACAGAAGCCCTGGAGGAGCTAAAAAAGCAGGTCAAAGACGCTGAAGCGGTGATGATTGAGCGGGCAGGGGAGCTGACAAAGGGGCGTCGGAAAGCGGCGAAGGCCCTAGGCGAGCAGGTGACGCAGGAGCTCCACGGCTTGGCCATGCCGAATTCGACGCTGACGGTCGAGCTTAAGCAAGCGAGATATTCTAAGTCCGGCGCAGACGCGGCCGAGCTGCAGTTGAATGGTAAGCCGATTGCCTCTGCTGCTTCGGGCGGCGAACTCTCCCGTGTCATGCTGGCCTTGGAGGTCGTGCTGGCAGACGAGGACGGCGCCACCTTAGTCTTCGATGAGGTCGATGCCGGCGTGGGCGGACGCGCAGCGGTAGAGATCGGCCGCCGCCTGGCGCGCTTGGCCGTGCATAACCAAGTGATTGTGGTAACACACCTGCCACAGGTCGCAGCGTACGCGGATGCGCACCTGCATGTATCGAAGGAGAAATTTACCTCTGGCGTGGCCGAGCTTTCACAGGAGGAGCGCGTAGAGGAATTGGCCCGCATGCTGGCGGGGTTGGACGATACCGAGACCGGGCGCGCGCACGCACAGGAGCTTTTTGACCGCGCGCAGGAAGAAGCTTCCGCGCGCCTCGCCCACTCGAAACCATAATCACGCCACAATAGGGCTCATGGCTCTGTTTTCCCGTAACCCCGAGCAGCCTGGTGCACTGCGCGATTGCACTCCAGGCGCTAAGGGGATGAAAAAGTTTAGTGAAGGCGATGTCGCCGTAATTGATGTGGCCAATATCTCTCGCCACGAGGCTCAAACTCTCGTAGACCTTAAGCCCTCCGCCGTCATTAACGTGGCGGAATTTTCTACCGGCACGGTCCCTAATTATGGCCCGCACATGTTGCTTGACGCCGACATTACCCTCCTTGAAGGCGTGGGACAGTCCTTTGTTTCCGAGTTCAAAGAGGGCAAAAAGGCGCGCATCGGGGAAGACGGCACCGTCTTTAGCGGCGATAAAGCACTCGGCACCGGCCGCGTGGTAACCCGCGAGCGAGCAGAAAAGAACTTCACCGCGGCGCAGGGCGCGCTGATTGACCATATGGAATCCTTCTTTGGCAATTCCATTGATTTCATTAACTCGGAAGGCCCGCTGCTTATCGACGGCCTCGGCGTCCCTGCTTCCGGTTCCGAAATCGCCGGCCGGAAGGTTGTCCTCTTTTCGCCTACCGATAGGCACCGCGAACAGCTCAAGCAGCTGCGCAACTTTATTCGCGAGTATGAGCCGCTGCTGGTCGCAGTGGGAACGGCGGCAGATTCCTTGCTGGCCCAAGGGTATAAGCCAGATTTCATTATCGGGGATCCCAATGGCGTGAGCGATGAAGCTTTGCGTTGCGGCGCCCGCGTAATCGTTCCTGCGAACCCGGAAGGGGAGGTAGAAGGCCTCGACCGCATCCAGGACCTCGGCATCGGCGCGATGACTTTCCCCGCAGCAACACACTCAGGTACCGACCTAGGCCTGCTCTTTGCTGATTACCACGGCGCGGATCTCATCGTGCAGGCCGGCGGTGGGGTAGACCTCGATGATATCTTTGCTGACCGCACCAACCCCTCGGCCGTGCTGTCCCGCCTCAAGGCCGGTACGAAGGTGGTAGATGCCGATGCAGTGATCAATCTCTACAGTGCGCCGTCCTCCAACCTCGGCTGGTTGTGGGCAGTACTGGGAATCCTGGTTGCCATTGCGGCAGTCATCCTCATCGTCGGTTTCGGCGGCAGCCAGGACTTTGCCAGCAACCTTAGCGAAACCTGGTCTAGCCTCTTTGGAGGCGCATAAGGCATGGCAAAGACTGAGCTCGTAGCAGGCTTGGGCTTCGGCGCCGCGGTAGGCGTAGCCTTAGGCGCTCTAGTGATTGCGCCGAACTTGACCACCAGCATGGCGGACGACGATCCGATACGCGAGGAGCACCGCAAGGTGGTCCAAGACAATAAGATTCTGCAGACCCAGAATGAGGCCAGCGACAAACTCGTGGCCGATTCTGGCGCGGAAATGGTTGACGGGACATTGTCGCAGCGCCCAGTGCTCATCGTGACCACCGATGACGCCAATGGCGGAGACGTGGACGCGATTCGGAAGCTCTTGGAGTCTTCTGACGCCACGGAGGCCGGCGAGATTAAGCTGACCAAGGACTTCTTTCGCCCCGAAACTAAGGACAAGCTGCTTCCCATCTTGAAAGATATTGCGCCCAAGAAGGCAGATATCAAGGACTTGGATTCTGCAGGAGCCCTCAGTGGTGAGGTCCTGGGTACTGCGCTGTCTATGCATCCTGAGAGCACGAAGCCTTTGGCCTCGGTAGACGAGCGTGCAGACGTGCTTCATAAGCTGCGCGATGAGGGCTTTATTGATTACGAGGACGGCACCATCGTGCCTGCGCAGGCCATCGTCGTGGTTTCTGGAAATGGCCTGCGAGGCTATCCGTCCACCGCGCTGGCAGAATTCGCCACCGGTTTGGATGATGTCAATGGCTCCGTGGTGTTGAGCGGGCGCACCAAGCAGACTCAGGATGATAAGGCGCTAGCCCAAGTGCGTGATCAGGACGCGGAGCTGTCTACGGTCGATGGCACCGAACGGGCAGTGGAGCGCATTGCGGTCATTCTGGCCACCCAGGAACAACTTGATGGTGGCCAGGGGCACTATGGCGCCACCGAAACCGCTGACTCCGCCTTGCCGGGAGAGGAATAGCCCATGGCGCATGATTTCAAGGTGCTTGATTCGCAACTTCTTGTTGAAGCCCCCATTATTGCCCTGCGCCGCGACGAGGTAGTCATGCCCGGTGGCGTTTCCGCCTCCCGGGAAGTAGTCGAGCACCTAGGTGCTGTGGCCGTTGTGGCAGTAGACTCAGACGAGCGTATTGCGATGGTGTATCAGTACCGCCACAGCGTGGGAAAGCGCTTGTGGGAACTGCCGGCGGGATTGCTCGACGTTCGCGGTGAGGATGAGCTGACCGGCGCCCAGCGTGAATTGCAGGAGGAGGCCGGCCTAAGCGCGCAGACGTGGTCCGTGTTGACGGACCTTGTGACTTCGCCGGGTTTCTGCGAGGAGGCGGTTCGCGTATTCCTTGCCTCGGAGCTTTCCGACGTCCCCCGGATGGAGGCTACCGGCGACGAAGAAGCCGATATGGAAATCGCCTGGGTGGGACTCGATGAGGCAGTTGACAAGGTACTGCGCGGTGACATCGTCAATTCCATCGCCTGTAGCGGCATCTTGGCGGCCTACGCGGTGCTGCGCGGCGGCAAGGGAACCCGCAGTGTGGAGGAGCCGTTCGACCTTCGACCGACCTCAATGAGCTCCCGCCGCACGGGCGCGGACCTAAAACAGCTGTGAGTGCGCTCGAAAGCATTGCGCAGACCTGGCTTAATCATCTAGCAGTCGAGCGCGGCGTGTCCGCCAATACCTTGAGCAACTATCGCCGCGATGTCCGCCGCTACCTTGCCTGGCTGGGGGATAACGGGGTAGAGGATCTGCGGTCGGTGACGCGACCGATGGTAGAAGCTTATCTTAAAGACCTGCGCGCACACATGGCTGTGTCCTCAGCCAACCGAGCGCTCATCGTTGCTCGCGGACTGCATAAATTTGCCGTGTCAGAGGGCATAGTGGACGTCGATGTCGCGGTTGAGGTAACTCCTCCGTCAACCGGGCAGCATTTGCCTGAGACATTATCGGTAGGCGAGGTCACCGCCCTCATTGAAGCGACTACTACTGAGACCCCAGTAGATGTGCGCGACCGTGCCCTGCTGGAGATGCTCTATGGCACCGGCGCGCGAATCTCGGAAATTATTTCCCTGAACGTTGATGACGTGTCCGCCGCGCAAGAGGTAATACGCCTGCGGGGCAAGGGAGACAAAGAGCGGATTGTGCCAGTGGGCTCGCATGCCCGCCAGGCTCTCGATGCCTACTTGGTGCGGGCTCGTCCAGCGCTGAGCAAAGGGAAGACGCCCGCGCTGTTTCTCAATACCCGCGGTGGGGCTCTATCGCGTCAAAGTGCATGGACTGTATTGAAGACGGCAGCGCAGCGGGCGCAATTGGGAAAGTCCATTTCTCCGCACACGTTGCGGCATTCTTTTGCGACGCACCTGCTTGAAGGCGGCGCAGATGTGCGCACCGTGCAAGAATTGCTGGGACATTCCTCGGTGACGACAACGCAAATATATACTCACGTCACTGCCGATTCCTTGCGCGAGGTGTGGCGCACTGCGCATCCCCGTGCCTAAGAAAGGACCAATATGTTTTCAACTCGTGTAGCTGGTGCGGTGCTATCTACCGCTTTGTTTTTCCCAGCGGTGGCACACGCCCAGCTGCCGCCGGAAGTAGAGGCTGCTATTGCCGCTCCCATTTCGGTTCCTGCCGGCCAGACCACGACTGTAAGCTTGCCCGTGCCGGCCGAAGCCAGCTACTCCGGCGATGGGTGGAGCGTGTCTGCCTCTGGTACCTCCGCTACCATCACCGCCCCAGCGGAAGGCGGCCAAGTCTCGGTTCCTGTCTCCGCCCAAGGCATGAATGCGACCCTGACGCTGGTAGCCGATGGGTCGGTTGCGCAGGAGGACATTCAGGAAGAAATTGATGACGCGGAAGGCGGACCGGCCCCAGCTCCAGCGCCAGATTCGGGCTCTGATAAGCCGACTGGAGGTGATAATGCTCCAGCAGGAAAAGGTGCCGAGGGCGGAGATGGCAAGCCCGCGCCGTCGAAGGAAAATAGCAACTTGCCGGTTGTTCCAGGTGAAAAGCCGGAGCGCAAGCCTGCTGGGGAAGCCAACCTTGAAGGCGCGGAATACGTCAACCTTGAATCCAAAATCGAAGGCAATACTATTACCGCGAAGATGGGCTTCAAGCAGGCCTTTGACCTCTACCAGCAGTTCAAGGACACGCAAGAAAACGACGTCACGCTGCGTTACCTCGATGGCGAGGGCAATATCATCCAAGGCGTAAAGCGTGACGTGGATGCCTCTTCTCGAACCCTCACCTTGACTTATCCGGAGGGCGAGGCGCCTGATAATCCCTTTATCATGCAGTTGCTTCGCAATGACGGTTCTGGGGCCGCACTCATCGTCACCCTACAGGACCCTAACTATCAATCCGCCGCGGAAAACCTCGATGAGCGCCAGCGAAAGGAACCCAAAGAAGAAGACGGCGGCTCACATTTGGGCTGGATTATTGGAGGGGCAGCTGCGGCGGTACTCATCGCGCTCATAGCTCTGGTGGCAATCCGCAAACGCCGTTCCAGTCAACGCTAAACACTTGATATAGACTAAGTCTCGGTACTTTTAACCTGTAACGGGTACGCTTTAATGACAACGTTGTAATCAACCCTAAGCCAAGTGTCATGGTCCGGAACTTGGCGTCAAGGAAGCAGGTGTGACTGTGAGCGAAGAGGGTCTATTTTCTGCCTCTGACGTAGAGGTGGGGCTGACCGGTCGTCCTATCCGTGAGTTACCGGAACCCGCACCCTTGGAAAAACATGGGCCGGCCACCATCATTTCGATGTGTAACCAAAAGGGTGGCGTAGGTAAAACCACCTCAACGATCAATATGGGTGCCTGCTTGGCGGAATACGGCCGTAAAGTCCTCTTGGTTGACCTTGACCCCCAGGGCGCGCTTTCGGCGGGTCTCGGGCTCACGCATGACGATATCGAGGACACCATCTATGACGTGATGCTCGATAGTCACACCTCTATTCATTCCGCTATCCAGCACACCGGGGTATCGGGCTTGGATCTGGTGCCGGCGAATATCGACCTTTCTGCTGCGGAAATACAGATGGTCAATGAAGTCGGTCGCGAGCACACCCTTGCCCGCGCCTTGCGTCCGGTGCGCCGCGATTATGATTTCATCATTATTGACTGCCAGCCCTCCTTGGGCTTGCTTACCGTCAACGCCCTTGCTTGCTCACAGGGTGTGATCATCCCTATGGAGTGCGAGTTTTTCTCCCTGCGCGGTTTGGCGCTGTTGACCGATACCGTGGAGAAGGTTTCTGATCGCATTAACTTTGATCTTGAGGTCATGGGAATCCTAGTGACCATGTTTGATCGCCGGACCAAGCACGCCCGGGAAGTGATGTCCCGAGTGGTGGATTACTTTGGCGATAAGGTCTTTGACACAGTCATTACCCGGACCGTTCGATTCCCAGAGACTTCGGTAGCCGGCGAGCCGATTACTACCTGGGCACCCAGCTCCCCGGCCACACAGCAGTACCGGAACCTGGCCAAAGAGGTCATCGAGCGCTCGACCCTTTAAGGTATCGTGACCCAGCCGGAGATTACGGGCTTTCGCATTGCACTGCGAAATTTTGAAGGCCCTTTTGACCTGCTATTGCAGCTTATTCAGTCGAAGAAGATGGACGTGACGGAGGTTGCGCTGTCAGAAGTAACGGACGAATTTGTGGCGTATACACGCCAGTTGGGCGCATCTGCTGATCTGGATGAGACCACTGATTTTTTATTGGTGGCAGCCACGCTTTTGGATTTGAAGGCAGCGCGGCTTCTGCCGCGCGGTGATGTCGACGATATTGAAGACTTGGAACTGCTGGAGTCGCGCGACCTCCTTTTTGCCCGTCTGTTGCAGTACAAGGCTTATAAGCAAGCAGCGGACCAATTCGCCGTGTGGCAGCGCGAGGCGCAGCGCAGCTATCCGCGTGCGGTTTCCATCGAGGAGAAGTTTGCGGAACTTTTGCCTCCAGTTTCGCTCGGCCATACGCCGACCAGTTTTGCCGAGCTAGCGGCGGGCGTGTTCCGTCCCAAGCCACCGGAGGAAGTGGCAACCGGTCACGTACACACCGTAGCAGTATCGGTGCCAGAGCAGGCCGGCAAGATTTTGGAAACGCTCAAGCTACTCGGCGCAGGTCAATGGACCAGCTTTGGTGCTCTAACCCGCGACTGTACGGTTTCTATGCAGGTAGTGGGGCGTTTCTTGGCCCTGTTGGAGTTGTACAAGGCCAAGGCGGTTGATGCACAACAAGAAGAAGCGCTGGGTCAGCTGGACCTATCGTGGACAGGCCTAGATGTTGACCCAGCGGTAGTTGCCGCAGCGAACTGGGACTAAGGGCGCTGCTGGATGAATTTCAGCGTCTCGGGGGAGAGCTCGCGGTCGGAGTAGACGCGTACGTCTGGTTCCTCAGGGTTGTCCTCGGTGCCTATGCGGCGCCCTTCCCATACCTGTTGGAGCCCTTGCTTTTCGATGACGCGGATGGCCGCTGGGTGGTTTGTCGTAACGCGGGCCGTGATGGGGGAGTCGGGATCAACTTGGCGGATACTCTTTAACGCCGCCGAGGTGATCTCTGTGGCAAAGCCTGAACCCCAATGGGCGGGACGCAGGCGGTATTTGATGTCCCAGAAATTTCCATCTTCGACGAAGATGGCGCCGCCAACGCCGACGAATTCCGAAGGGTTGTGGCGCAAATAGGCGGCCCAAGGCCCGAAGTGGTGGGCGTCCCATGACTGAGAGGATGCTTGTGCGAGTGCACGGGTGGTGCGGATATCGGCGAAGCGCCCGTTGGGTCGGTGGCTCCAAATTCGTCCGTCGCTGTAGACCTTGTGGGTCTCTTCGGTATTTGCAGCGGACAGCGGGATGAGGATGAGTCTGTCGGTGCGAGTGATAGTTTCCATGACAATATGTTATACGCGTCACAGACGGCACCGAAAGTGATTTGGAGGAATTTCAGCAATTTTTCCTATCCAGTAAACTCGGGCGCTATGGATCTTCCCCTCATCTCGCAGCTGCGTTCCCGTCTTGAGTCCATATTGCTTGTGCTCGACTCCCCAGCCTCTGTGGAGTCATTGGCGCGTGCGCTGGGGGCGGAAAGGGACGTCGTCAGTGATTGCCTGCGTTCTATTCAGCGGGAGTTGGATAGTCGTGGTTCTGGTATTGACCTGCGCGAGAGCCAGGAGGGGTGGCGCTTTTATACGCGCACCGAAAATGCCGGGGCAGTCGAAGAGTTTCTCTTGGATGGCGCCCAAACCAAACTCTCCCGCGCTGCCCTGGAGACTTTGGCGGTAGTGGCCTATCGCCAGCCCGTTACTCGCCAGCAGGTGGCGGCGGTTCGCGGCGTCAACGTTGACGGTGTTATGCGAACCCTTAACCTGCGTGGATTGGTCCGAGAGTTGCCGCAGGATGATTTTGAGGGCTCCGCTCACCGGTACGAGACGACAGAATTGTTCCTCGAGCTATTGGGGATCGATTCTTTGGAGCGCCTGCCAGACTTGGCGCCGCTGTTGCCTGACGTAGAGGCGATCGACGAAGAGTACTAGCGTGGGGTAGGATTGCCCAGGTAATTTCATATCTTCGAGAGAAAAGGACACGTAGGTGACTCCCCCCGCTCGCCGTGACGGCACACCGGATAAGAAGCAGCGAGACAGTGACATCATTGTCTCCAATGCCAAGCCGGCCCGCCACCAGCATGTATCAAAGAAAAAGCAGAAGGCTACCGCAGAATCCGTAGCCCGCGAATTGGGCGCCGATTGGCTGGTCAATGAAGACAAGCCCAAGGGAGAGCGCCTCCAAAAGGTGCTCGCCAAGGCGGGCGTCGCTTCCCGCCGCCACGCAGAAATCCTCATCGATGCCGGCCGAGTTGAGGTCAACGGCAAGATCATCGCCAAACAAGGCGTCAAGGTAAATCCCTCCGTTGATGTCATCCGAGTAGATGGTGTGCGCGTCAATGTCAATGAAAAGCACGAATATTTTGTGCTCAATAAGCCGCGCGGCATGCAGTCCACCATGTCTGATGACCTAGGGCGCCCGTGCGTGGGTGACGTGGTTTCAGAAAAGGTCGCAGCCGGCCAGCGACTCTTTCATGTCGGCCGCCTCGACGCCGATACGGAAGGCCTGCTCATCCTCACTAATGATGGCGAGTTAGCCAACCGCTTGATGCACCCCAAGTACGAGGTGACCAAGACCTACCTCGCCACCGTATTGGGCGAGGCCGATAGGAAGCTCGTGCGACAGCTCAAGGAAGGCATCGAGCTGGAAGACGGAGTGGCAAAGGCCGATTTTGCGCAGGTAGTTGATACCAACCAGGGCTTTTCCTTAGTGCGTATTGAGCTGCATGAGGGCCGCAAGCATATTGTGCGCCGCATGTTGAAGGAGGCGGGATTCCCCGTGCAGCGCCTGGTGCGCACCAAACTGCATACAGTCCAGCTGGGCGATATGAAGCCTGGCGGTCTGCGTGCCCTCAACTCCAGCGAGCTGACTAGCCTGTACAAGGCGGTGGAGATGTAATGATTTCTAATATGCCGAATGACGGTCTCATCCTAGCCGTGGATGGCCCATCTGGAACTGGAAAGTCGACCACCTGCCGTGCACTGGCCAAGCAGTTGGACGCAAAGTACGTCGACACCGGTGCTATGTACCGGGTGGCAACGCTTGCGGTGCTGCGTGAAGGCGTTGACCCTGCTGACACCGCCGCGGTTATTGCGGCTACGGCCAATCTGCCCTTGGGAGTATCCGATGACCCGGATTCCACCGAGGTGCTCCTCGGCGGCGAGGACGTCTCGCGCGTTATTCGAGAAGACGAAGTCACCCGGAACGTTTCCGCCGTATCTGCCATTCCGGAGGTACGCGAGAATCTGGTTGCGCTGCAGCGCAAGCTTGCCCGCGAGGCTCACCGCGCGATTGTAGAAGGCCGCGATATTGGCACTGTGGTGCTTGCCGACGCCCCCGCTAAGGCATTCATGACTGCCTCTGCCGAGGTCCGCGCTCAGCGCCGCCAAGCCCAAAATGAAAAGGCGGGCATCGCTTCGGATTACGAGACGGTACTCGCAGACGTCCAGCGCCGGGACGCTGCGGATTCTTCCCGCAAGGCCTCACCTCTGCGCCCGGCGGAAGACGCAACCCTAGTCGATACCTCCAATATGAGCCCAGAGGATGTGCTGGAAGCTCTGATTAACGTGGTAAAGGAGTCGGTCAATGACTAATCACGATCCCCAGGAAGAGTCGGAGACTCAGTTCCACTACCCGGCCGGAAAATTCGATGATGAGGTGGTAGAAGCCTCTCCTGGTTGGGCCGCCGATGATTTCAATACCGAGGAATTCGACTATGACTTCGATGACTCGGAATTTGGTGAGGCTGATTATGGCGACGGTGCGCACGCAGAAGAGCCGCTGAGTGAAGAGGAGTGGGAAGAACTCTCCCGCGCTTTCGGTGTGGAGTCCGATGATCACACCGAAGAAGCTTTGTGCACGGTGGCCGTAGTCGGGCGCCCAAATGTGGGTAAGTCCTCCTTGGTTAACCGTTTCCTTGGACGCCGCGAAGCGGTGGTAGAGGACCACCCTGGAGTTACTCGTGACCGAATTTCCTACGTTGCGGACTGGAACGGTCAGCGCTTTTTGGTACAGGACACTGGTGGCTGGGATCCCAACGTGAAGGGTATCCATGCGGCGATTGCCCGCCAGGCAGAAGTAGCCATGGAAACCGCCGATGTCATCGTTATGGTGGTAGACACCAAGGTGGGCATCACGGAGACGGATGAGGTCATGGCTCGCCGCCTGCAGAAATCGCCTGTGCCAGTGATTTTGGTATCGAATAAGTTCGACTCCGATAATCAGTACGCGGATATGGCGGAATTTTATGCCTTGGGCTTGGGTGATCCGTGGCCCGTATCCGCCCAGCATGGCCGCGGCGGTGCGGACGTGCTCGATGAGATTTTGCGGGTCTTCCCTGAAGAACCCCGGCAGACCGCGATTACCTCTGGCCCTCGCCGCGTCGCATTGGTGGGCAAGCCTAACGTGGGCAAGTCCTCGCTGCTGAATAAGCTCACCAGCGAGGAGCGCTCCGTGGTCGACAACGTCGCAGGAACCACCGTGGATCCGGTTGACTCTCTAGTTCAGCTGGATGAGCAGCTGTGGAAGTTTATTGATACTGCGGGCCTGCGCAAAAAGGTGAAGAACGCGCAGGGGCATGAGTACTATGCGTCCTTGCGCACTCGCGGCGTTATCGATGCTGCCGAGGTCTGCATCATGCTTATCGACGCCTCTGAGGAGATCTCCGAGCAGGACCAGCGCGTGCTCAATATGGTGCTCGAAGCCGGCAAGGCCCTAGTCATTGCGTTTAATAAGTGGGACCTTATGGATGAGGATCGCCGCTATTACTTAGACCGCGAGATTGATCAGCAGCTGAGCCACTTGCCGTGGGTCACGCGTGTGAATATCTCTGCGGAAACAGGCCGCGCGCTGCAGAAGCTGGAGCCGGCCATGATTGAGGCACTGGAAAGCTGGGATCAGCGTGTGTCCACGGGCCAGTTGAATAACTGGTTGCGTGAGGCTATCGCGGCTAATCCGCCGCCGATGAAGAATAACCGTCTGCCGCGCGTATTGTTCGCTACGCAGGCCTCGACTCAGCCGCCGACCATCGTCTTGTTTACGACGGGCTTCTTGGACGCGGCGTATCGCCGCTACCTTGAGCGGAAGTTCCGCGAGCGGTTTGGTTTCCACGGAACGCCCATCCGCATCGCAGTGCGAGTGAGGGAGAGGCGCGGCAAGAAGCGCTAGCAGTATGCCCGTTACGCTGGGATTATAGCACTCAGGCGAGCGATTGTTGCACCGGACACGGTGTGAGAATTCGCTCGCCTTTCCGTTTATGTCCGATCATGTGGGTCTGGATAGGATATAACCAGTTAATAATTCTCTCGTGATGGAAGGCTCAGCATGCTAGCCAGCGTCATTGCGCCAGATTCAATTCTGGCCATCGTGCTCCAAGTCATCATCATTCTCAGTGCCCTGCTTCTGGGCACTCGATATGGTGGCATCGGATTAGGACTTATTTCCGGCATCGGTTTGATGCTGATGGTCTTTGTCTTCGGCCTTGCCCCGGGTGAGCCGCCGGTATCTGTGATGCTGACCATCATTGCGGTCATCGGTTGCGCGGCTACCTTGCAACAGGCGCGCGGCCTGGAAGTGATGATGCAATTTGCCGAGAAGTTTCTCCGCGCCCACCCAGAGCGTATTACCATCCTTGCGCCGCTGACCACCTGGTTCCTAACGGTACTGTGCGGTACGGGCCACGTGGTGTACACGATGTTTCCGATCATCGAGGATATTGCCCTGAAGAAGGGCATCCGCCCAGAGCGTCCTATGGCCGTCGCATCAACGTCGGCTCAGATGGGTATTACGGCCTCGCCAGTATCTGTGGCCACCGTGTCCCTAGCATCTATCATCGCGGAAAATGCCGGCGCTATCGATCACGCCTATTCTATTCCGCAGATCCTCATGGTGGCTATGCCCGCCTCGCTTGCCGGTGTCATTCTTGCCTCGCTGTGGTCGCTGCGCCGCGGAAAGGATTTGGACGAGGACCCGGCTTTCCAGGAGCGAATGAAGGATCCGGAGTTTGCAGAGAGCATTCACCAGTCCACCGGGTCGCTTCTGGACGAGGAATTTTCGCCAGAAGCAAAACGCGCGGTGGTTATCTTCCTTTTGGCTATTGCCAGCGTGGTGGCGCTCGGTGCGTTTGAATTCCTGCGCCCCCTCGTTCCAGGCGACGATGGCGAGTTGAGCCCGCTATCTATGAACCTGGTTATCCAGATGGTCATGCTTGTTGCCGGCGCAATCATATTGCTCAGCTGCAAGGCTGACCCGAAGAAGATCGCGTCCGCTCCAGTGTTTAAGGCCGGTATGACGGCAGTATTCTCCGTCTTCGGTGTGGCGTGGATGGCAGATACCTTCTTCGAAGCCCACATCGATGCTCTGGAGTCCAACCTCGGGTCCGTGGTGGAGGCCGCCCCGTGGGCCTACGCGGTGGTATTGGTCATCGTGTCCAAGCTGGTCAACTCCCAGGCCGCCGCCCTAGTTGCCATCGCTCCGATTGGCCTGCAGCTCGGCATCGATCCCGCCGTTATCGTTGGTTTCTACGGTGCAGCATATGGCTACTTCATTTTGCCAACCTACCCTTCCGATCTAGCCTGCATCGGATTCGACCGCACAGGCACTACCCATATCGGCAAGTTCGTCATCAACCACTCCTTCCTTGTCCCTGGCGCCATCTCGGTCTTCACCTCCTGCGTGGTGGGCTCGCTATTGGCGCAGGTCCTGCTCTAATCCTAATCCCGTACCAGCACGAAGGCATCCGTGCGGTACGGGATGCGTAGTTTTTGCCCCGGTTTAAACCCCATGTGCTCGTAGAGGTACCAATCCAGGTTGTGGGTCATGCGTTCGTGGATGGTTTCGCCATTGCGCAACCAGTAGGAGCGGGTGTGCATCAGCTGGTGAAGCTGCTCGGGGGTAAGTTCGTGTTCCCAGGTCAAGCGCAATTCACGGTCTAAAACCCACGGTGCGGTGTAGGTGGGGTAAAAACCCGGTTTGTGCACGTCGCCAGAGTGCATTATGCGCGAGAGCCGCAGGATCCAGGGGTCCGCGTTGACATCAAGCGTGTTCCACACCAGGAGAATCTTCCCGCCCGGCGCGAGGACGCGGTCAAGCTCTGCACAGACGGCTGGTACGTCGACCCAGTGCCAGGTTTGGGCGAGGCAGGCGGCGTCTAAGGAGGCGTCGGCAAGCGCGGTGTTTTCGGCCGTAGCACGAAGGACTGGCAGGTGGAGCTGCGCTGCGAGGATTCCAGCCATATCGGCGGAAGGCTCTAGCGCAAAAACCTGAGCATTGGGGAGGGACGCGGTGAGTTTTCCAGTTCCGGCCCCGATATCGGCAACGGTATGGGCGTCAGCGATAAGGGCAGAAACCTCGTCCGGATAGCCGGGGCGCACATCGTGATAGGTGCTCGCGCCGTGACGGAAGGCCTGAGCGGAAGCGGTGCGTTGTGCGGCATCGCGGAAGCCAGGGCCTTGTCTAGTGGAGGGCTTGCGGTAGCTAGGGAAGTGGCTGGGATTGGGGCGGCGAGTCGACATAACCCATCTAACCTACCGCGAATTAGAATGGCTGCCTATGAGGACACTTCCTGCACCATCAGATCCCAGGTGGCTGCTAAAGACTGTCTTTTCTCGTCCATCCCTCACCGTGCCGGCTGCACTCTGCATGGCTGTATCTTTTTTGCTTAACGGATCGACTCCAGTGATAGTGGGACATGCCATTGATGAAGCTGTCTCGGAAGGTGACGTTGACCGACTAGGCATGTGGCTAGTGGTATTGGGGGTAGCTTTTGGCCTTAATGCCATAGCCGCATGGTTCGGACGCGGCCTCAACGCGCGAGCCATGCTAGTAATTGGGCACGATCTGCGCAGGGCCATCACGGATAGGATTCAGGATCCGCGGGGCATTGCAGGCGAGCCCCGCAGCGCCGGCGAACTGCTTGCCATCGCCTCCACAGACGCACGGCGCGTGCAGAATGCCGTTATGATGACGGTCTTTCCCGTCGCTGAGATCGCTGCCATTGTGTATGTGGCGATCATGGCTAGCCGTATTAACCTGCCTTTAGGCATCGCCATTTTGTGTGGCGGGCCGTTAATGGTGTGGGGCTCAGTGCGCGCGGCGAAGCCTCTGCGCACGCGTTCCGGAAGCCGCCAAGCGGCGTTGGCGAAGGCCAGTTCCATGGCCACCGATGTGGTCCAGGGCCTGCGGATCCTTAAGGGCCTGGGTGCAGTAGCCACTGTCAGTCACCGATACTCCACGGTGTCTGGAGCTGCCTTCGAACGAACAGTAGAGGCCAATGCTGCCCAAGCGCGACTTAATGCGACTACGGAGATTTTGGGCTCGGTGTATGTCATTGCGGTGGGCATTGGTGCAGGCGTGATGGCCATGCACTCCATGGTGAGCGTAGGTGAACTCATTACGGTTATCGGCCTCACGCAATTCATTATCACCCCGATGACGATGCTGGGCCGAAATATCGCCTCGCGGTGGGCGGCCGCACAGGCAAGCGCAGAGCGTATTATTGCCGTCCTCGCCGCACCCGGGGTAGAGAAAAGTGAACCGCAGGTTCCGGCCCTCGCTCCTGGGGTCAACGTGGTGCCCGAGCCTATTCCAGAGGATCTCGTCTTCTTGCCGCGCGAGCGGTTCCTGGTTGTTCCACACGAAACTATGCTTTTTGAGGGGACCGTGCGGGACAATATTCATCCGGATAGCGCAAGGGCACAACGAGCCCTCTTCGTAGCTGCGGGCGAAGATATACCGGGCGGGTTGGACCGCCAGGTGGGAGAAGGCGGCCGAAACCTCTCCGGCGGACAACAACAGCGCGTAGCGCTGGCACGAGCCATTGCTGCGGACGCGGAGATCTTAGTTTTAACCGATCCAACAACCGCCGTGGACTCGGTGACCGAACAGGAAATTGCCCAGCGGGTGGCGCATCACCGCGGGCCTAAGCCCACGCTTGTCTTCACCACCTCGCCGGCGTGGGCAGCAGTGGGGGCAGAGCTATGATGCGGTTTCCTACGGCCTCCTGGCCTCAAGTGCGTAAGGAAGTGGGTCGCCAGCTTTCCGACGTCCCCGCCGCCCGCTGCCAAGCCGCAGCGGCCTTAGCCTTGCTTACCGCAGGGGCCGGCAGCAATGTAGCGATTCCCATCCTGTTGGGAAAGATCGTCGACGCAGTCATTACTCAGGGCGCCATTGTGCCCATTGGTATTTCCTTAGTTCTGGTGGCCGCGGTCTCGGCATTGTTTTCCGCGGCAGGGTTCTATGTCCTTTCCCGCCTGAGCGAACGCGTGATCTCCGCTTTGCGCGAAGATATGGTTTCTACCGCTCTCCGCTTGCCTACCCACCGTGTGGAGGAAGCCGGCACTGGGGATTTGGTCTCTCGCTCTACCGATGATGTAGCAGAACTCTCTGCTGCCGTCACCGAGACCGTCCCCGTGCTGGCCAAATCTGCTTTCGCCATCGCAACTACGGGGGTGGCACTAGTCAGCCTCAATTGGCAATACCTACTGGTCGTAGGTGCAGTTGCGCCGCTTTATGTATTTGCCGCGCGCCAGTACCTGCAGCGCGCTCCGCAGCGCTATACCGACGAACGCGCTGCCATGGCGGAACGGGCGCGCAGACTCCTGGAGTCAATTCGCGGGCGAAAGACTGTGCGCGCCTTTGGCATGGAAGATCAGATGCACGTTGGGATTGAACGTGTCTCCGCACAGGTGGTGGACAAGGGGTACGCCGCGCGAAGGACAATGATGGTCTTGCAGCTATGGATGACGGTCATCGAGTTAGTTATGCTGGTCTGCGGTTTGCTCATCGGCTTTTGGGTGGTGCAGGCTGGGGCGCTCACCGTTGGCTCAGTCACCGCGGCCATGCTCCTTCTTATTCGCTTGCGGGGCCCGCTCATGGGATTGATGCGAGTAATCGATACCGTTCAATCCGGCTATGCCTCTCTGTCTCGAATAGTTGGGGTGGTCATGGATCCGCCACGGGCAGTGCCAGACTTCGGCGCGCCGACCCCAGGTGGGGTTGCCGAATTAAAAGAAGTGAGCTTCAGCTACGATGACGGCGGCTGGGCTGTGCAAGACGTGAACCTTAAGCTTCCCGCTGGACACACCGTAGCTTTAGTGGGAGCCTCTGGTGCGGGAAAGACCACGGTCGCTGCTCTTCTGGCCGGACTGCGAGTCCCGGCTACCGGAACAGTCTTGGTGGATGGAGTAGAGGTATCGGCCCTTTCTGATTCCGAAAGGGTGGCGCGTTTAGCGATGATTTCCCAAGAGGTTCACGTATTCTCAGGAACCCTGCGCGAAGATTTGTCCTTGGCCGCCCCGCAAGCCTCAGACGCACAAATGGAAGATGCACTACAGCGCGTCGGCGCACAGTGGTATGCGCGGTTAGAGGAGGGCCTAGATACGGTCATTGGAGCTCGGGGAATCCACCTTGACCCAGTAGCAGCACAGCAGCTTGCGCTGGCGCGAATATTGCTTTTAGATCCCAAGGTCGTCATCATGGACGAGGCCACCGCAGAGGCCGGATCGGTGGGGGCGGAAGCTCTGGAAGAAGCCGCGACAGAGGTCACCCGTAGGCGAACCGCACTGATAGTGGCGCACCGACTAGACCAAGCCGCACGAGCCGATAGCATCGCCGTGATGGATAACGGGCGGGTGGTGGAGCAAGGCAGTCACCACGAACTGTTAGATTATGGTGGCCGTTATAAGCAACTATGGACCGCATGGCAGAAGGGACGACAGAGATGAACGCGAGGTCGCTACGGGCCCTAGTTGGTGCGGTAGCAGTGAGTTTCCTTGCGGTTGCCGGCGCATCATGTTCGGCCGACTCGCCCGACTCCGCGCCCCAAGCCGTCCCAACTGAGACGAAAAACTTAGGGATTCCAACCTCCGCACCGCTAAGCGGACCCGAGCCAGGAAGCTATACCACCGTTAATCTGCCATCGGGCCGTTCCTTTATCCTCAGCGTGCCCAAGGACTACAAGGGGGAGAAAAAGTGGCCCATCGTCCTGGCCTTTCCAGGCTGGGGACAATCTGCCGAAAATCTCCGCGGCTATTCCCGCCTCGATGCCGCTGATGCCATCACCATTTTCGCAGAAGGTAAAAAGAAGGCTTGGAGCCCTGCTCCTTATGCCAAGACGTCAACAGCAGAAGACAAAAAATTTGTTCGCGACATCATTGATGCCGTTCGAGCAACGTATAGGGTAGATGACTCCCGGATTTTTGCTACCGGCATGTCGAACGGCGGCGGGTTTGCCGCCTACCTGGCCTGTCAGATGCCCGATGTTTTTAAGTCCGTGGCTACCGTTTCCGCTGCCTACTACAAAGATATTCTTAAAGACTGTGCCCATTCCCCCGTGGGTCGATTGGATATTCACGGCACCGTGGACCCCGTGGTGGGTTACTACGGTGGAACGCGCCATAAGACCAAGTACTATTCCGTGGAATCCGTGCTGGAACAAGACCGTAAACGCAATGGTTGCTCTACCAAGGTCGATACGACCCGCCTAGTCAACAATGCACTCGATATGAAGTGGAGCGGCTGTACCGCACCGCTTGAACACATCCGTATCGCCGGAGGCTCACACGTATGGCCCGGTGGTACAGCAGACGCGCACAATGAGGTAGGCAAATTCTTTGCTACCGACCGCGTCCTAGACTTCTTCGGTATTCCCGGTCGCCCGTCCGGTACCGCACAGACTTAGTCCGGTCTATAGACATGAAAGCTAGCGCCTGGAACCTTGCGCACCCTCTCAATGCAAATGTCTGCCACGGTAGAAAAGCCCGCGCGATGAGCAGCGCTACGCGGGGAGGTAGGCTCGGGAATTTGCACAAGGTGAAAAGACCGAGTGCCCCCATCGTCGTTATTGAGTTCTACTACTGCCTGCGCAGTGGTGCCGGAACCCGCAAAAAAGTCTAGGACGCGCGCATCCTTTCCACCCGCAATGGAAATGAGGTGCTTAATCAAGCGCACCGGCTTGGGAAACTCGAAAACGCCCTCGAGCCCCATGATGTCCTCAGCATCGCGTCGGCCGGTACGGGTTACTCCAAAGCGCTCCCCGTCAAGGATAGAGCGTGGGCGCGCTCCCACCTTCTGATAGTTCTTGGTATAGACAAAACCTCGCCGGAAGACGAGCTCATCGAAGCGCTGCTCAACCTTATCTTGGCCCCAGCGCCAACGGGCGACTTTTTCTTTTCCCGCCGGCTGGTGCGGCCAATACTCCTTGCCATCGGGACCGGAGATAGGGAAGTCGAGGGAGGGAAGATACCCAAGGGTCTTAGAATCTAAACGCACCAAGGAATACTTCCCTTTGTCGTCCTCATGGTTGTATTTGGTGGAAGTATGGCCTTGGAGATCGACATTGAAACCGGGATTGTTAGGAGTTCGGGAGTAGCACAGAATATATTCATGCTCTACCACTGCGTACTTAGAATCGTTTTTGCCGGTGCCGGCCTTTTTCCAAATCAACTGGCCGGCAAAGCACTCCTCCCCAAAAACTTCATCGAGTACCTTGCGCGTATTGGCCACTTCGTCTTCTCCAATGGAGACAAAAATGAAACCTTGTGCGGAAAGTACATCTCGGGCCAAGATGAGTCGGGGAAGCATCATCGACAGCCACTGCGAGTGCCATTCTGCATAGCTTCCGGAACGCATCTGGCGGCGTAAACGATAGTTATCGCGGTAGACAAAGTCCTTGCCGGTGTTATAAGGCGGGTCGATATAGATGACGTCAAAGAGTTCCCCGCGGTTGGCAAGCCCTTGTAGAACCGGAAGATTATCTGCCGTAATAATGGCGTTGTCCGCGTCACAGGCTGTGCTGAGCGCAGCATCACGCGTGAAACGCTGTGTCAGCGGCGCGCTAGCGGCTGCTCGGGCAGCCTCTTTGCCCGGCCATACTAAGCCAAAGAATTCCCTGGCCGTTTCCGAAGTGGACGGTGGCGCTGGGGTAGTTGAAGCCATGGTGCGAAGCCTTCGTTGGTAAATCGTCGATACCGTCTTACGCTATCATTTGCACGATTGAGGAAATTTGGCCTGAAGCTAAATTGTGCATCCTGATTTTGCTTATACTTCGCTAGGGTAGGGCTAAAGCGGCAGGCCTTATTGGGTGCTCGATAGGCTGCGGGGGTGTCTGGATGCCCCTGAGAACAATCGCGCTGCGGGGCGGAAAAATTTATTTGGTCTAGTGGCCGAAGAGACTTTTCGGTGGCATGTTGGCTCAAGTGTCGGTACGTTGGGGTGTGTTGCCGGACATGGCAGCTTTTAGATAAAGCTAGAACTAGAAGAAAGGATAACCACATGGGTATCTTCGATAAGGCAAAGGACGCACTGAACTCCGATAAGGGCGAAGAGCTCAGCGACAAGGGCTTGGACAAGGCAGCTGACGCGGCTAAGGACAAGCTCGGCGAGGACAAGGCCGACCAGATCGACAAGGCTCGTGACGCAGCTGACGGCAAGCTCGGTAACGAGTAAATAGCTTCGCCCGCTTAAAGGGCGAATGGCTACTTTTTATTTTGGCCCCCAGCCCGCAAGGGCTGGGGGCCAAAGCTATATAAAGACCAGCAGCATAAAGCTGGCAAAGGTCTATATAGGTGCTTCCACCTTTTTATGGGTGACTCAACTTATAAAGTGAATGTATCCCAAGCAAATCTGCATGAAATCGCTAGGATTGTGTTTGTGAACAATCTTGAAGGCACCGTTTCCCATGCGGGCTCGACTAGGCAGCGCTTGCTGGATCAGAGTGCCCGTATCCTGGCTAAGGGTGGGCGCGACGCTTTAAAGGTTTGTGCTGTGGCGGAGCAGATCGCTGTTCCCGTCGATGAAGCTAAGTCTTTATTTGAAGATGACCATGACCTTTACATTCAGACCATCCGGTTCTTAGATGAGCGTCTCCGAGTAGCCTCCTACGAGGCACTCGATAAACTGCCGGATGGCGCGACCGCAATTCAGAAACTTCGCGAGTCTGCCAAGGTCTACTTCAACTTGGCTCTTGATAACCCCACCTGCTTCGCCGCCTATAACAACTGCGAGACGGCAACGAGCTTTCCCAACTTTGAGGACGGCATTGAAGAGTCGAAAAGCTTTGATGCCTTCCCGCCCACTTTCCGCCGGATGCTTGAACGCATGCGGGAAGCCGCCATTGCAGCACGCGGCGATTTTGATCACCGCTTGGTAGTGATCCAAGCACTTACTTTCTTATCTGAGTTGCAGGGCATTACTCACTTGGCCACGTTCGGCATTATGCGTCACCTCTCGCCCACTGCGAAGAAGCAGACCTTCAATGTTTGCATTGAGACTTTATTCTCTGGGCTGGAACTTAGCTTGCGTGACGGGGAGATTGCGCCCTTTGAACCGCTAGCACTCGTTGGCGAACCAGCGGGACCGTTTACTACAGCAGCAAAGGACATGCCAAAGTCTACGGCTGAGGAAAAGCGTGCAGCCATCTTCCGTGGTGCGGCGGAAGAGATTGCCTATAACGGTCTTCCTAGCTTGCATCTCGGCTCTGCTGCTGCGCGAGCAGGCGTAGATTTGGCAGACGCGGAGCATCTTTTCGATGGTAATTCTCACCTGCAGCGCTCTTTGGAAGAGTCTTTGGATGAAGCCAATATGCTAGCGATCATGCGCCAGAACCAGGCCGTGCCAGAAGGATCCCACGGGCTGGATTATATTAAGGCAACCGGCTTCGGATATTTGGAGTATGCGCTGGAAGACCCCGTCGGCTTTGTCGCCCTCATTGAGGTATCAAGCCGCTCGATTGTTCCCGTCTCTTTCGAAGAGTCCGGCGATACTGAGCAACCATTCGATATGAGTAAGGCCTTCACCTTCATCATGAATCTGGTGCGCGATGCCATTTCTGAGTCGAATGGGCCGCGATCGCCATGGATTCTCTTCACCCAGATTGCGGCGCTGTGGGCCTGCATCCACGGCTTCTCGCAGTTGAGTACCGTAGGAGCCTTGCGCTATCACTCGGCTGATTTCTACTCCAACCTAGCTTCCAAGGTGATGGACGTAGTCCTTCAGGGCATGGTCAATGTCCTTGAGCTAAAGAAGCCAGAATAGGTATCCAGACATAAAAGGAGGCCCGCAGCGGTCGCCCTTTTCAATATCCATCCTTGTGCTTGCGAGGTAGTTGTTGTCTCATAGCGATGTGCAGTTTCAGTTTTGGAGATGAGCGAAGAGACAATATTGCGCACTGTGCCAGTGCTCAGATGAAGGTGCCCGGCAATCTGGCGGGTGTCGCTGCCCTCCAAGACATGACGTGTGACCTCCCTTTCGCGTGCGGTTAGTGGATTGTCGGGCGTGAAAATTGTCTCTTGGGCCAGTGCAGGGTCAATGACCTTTAGGCCGGCGTGCACTCGCCTAATGGCTTCGGCAAGTTGTTCGGGTGGGGTGTCCTTGACTACGAAGCCAGCTACGCCCGTTTCCAAAGCACGTTTGACGTAGCCACTGCGCCCAAAAGTCGTGACAATCAGGCTGCGGCAACCAATGCCCTCTAGTTCAGCGGCTGCATCAAGACCGTTCTTACCGGGCATTTCAATATCAAGTAGCGCAACGTCGATGCCATGCTTGGCGACGACCCCCTCCTCTGTGCCCGTTGCGCACTCAGCCACAACGCTGATATCCGGCTCTGTCTCCAAGAGGGCAACTAGCGCCCCACGGTCCAATGATTGGTCCTCATCAATGAGAAATCGGAAGGGTTAAGTCATTGCCTGAGCCTCCGGCGCTAGTAAGAGGAAGAAAGTCCGTGTCGCCATTCATAGTAACCAAGGCCAGAGTACAGCCATTGCGGCGCGCAAGGAGCAGCTGTCCGCCAGCATCTGTTATGCCTTTGCACAAACCGTCAATCCCGCCGTGGTCACGAGAAAGGCTTTCGTCAGCGTCAAACCCGCAGCTATTGTCCACCGCCAGTGTTTTGGGCCTATGGGCAGCGTGGCAAGCATTTCGGGGCGAGGACGACGATGAGGACGTTTCCAGCAAAAAGCTGAGCACACTGGCGGTAGCCGGAGTGACCTTTGCCAACGGAGGGGACAATATTGGTGTATACGTGCCGGCGTTTACCACCTCTACGCCGGCTGAGGAGCGATCTATTGCGTGGTCTTCTTAATCCTCGTGGCGCCCCTAGTGTGGGCAGCGCGGTTTGTGGCAACGCGGCCGGGCATTGCAGAAGCACTGGAAAAGTGGGAAAGCGTGCTGTTTCCCACGGTCCTCATTCTGCTGGGAATTGCGATCTTGCTTGCAGTGTAAACGCGGAATAGAAAAAGCCGGCACCTTCACGGTGCCGGCTGAATATTTGTCGGGCTAACAGGATTTGAACCTGCGACCCCTACACCCCCAGTGTAGTGCGCTACCAAACTGCGCCATAGCCCGCCGTCGAACTGTGCGACTTGTCTAGATTACATCAGTAGGATTCTACTGTGAAATTTGGGGTGTAACCTGCGCTAAAACTCGCCGCTGGAGTACACCCAAGCGCCGCCGACGCGGCGAAACGAGGAACGCTCGCGTTGTGAGCCAACGGCCGCGCCTTTATAAAAGGCCTCAAACTCCACCACGCCGGAACTATCGAGCAATCCGCCTGCTTGGGTATCCAGGATATCGAGGCGATAAAACCGGACGGGAGAATCAGCCAAGTCGAGTGCTGCAGGGCGAGTATCGGGATCCCACGTACGAAGGAGATAGGCTTCGTCGCCAGTAACAAAGGCGCTAAAGCGCGAGCGCATGAGCGCCTCCGCAGTGGGGGCGTTGGTGCCGGCATGGTACTTGCCACAGCACTCGCCGTAGGTCAGGCCGGTGCCGCACGGGCAGCGGCGCGAGGAATCAAAAGCCGCCATTAGAGCGCGTCCACGTCCACGATGGTGACGTTGCCGAGCATGCGCTCCACATCGGTGTCCTTCGCGGCAGAGCGCAGGGCAGCCTCTTCTTCCGCTGAGAGTTTTCCGACAAGCTCGATGCGGCGCTCAAAGCTGGCGGGGCCGGTTTGGGTGATGCTCACGTGGACGTCGTCAAGCGCAAGCCTCTTGCCGGCATCCTTGACTGCTTGGGTAGCGGCCGTGGCCAGCGCGGACATAATTAGGCCCTCGGCGGTAAAGCCCTTACCCTTGCCGCCATTCTTCTTCGTGCGGTCGGCACTGAGGCTGTGGTCATTGTGGCGGACGACCACGCCGAATTTGGTGCCGGTGGCCGGCTGCGCAACTGCGGCGTCGGTTCCTACTTCTTCTGGCCGATAGTCAGGAACGATAAACTGCTCGGCCCACGCACCGATGAGATCCGCAGCGCGGGCTGCCGTGCCCTGCTTGGTGAGCAGATGATCGGCCTTGTCCAAGGAAACCAAGGATTTGGGGTAGCGCGTGAGCAGAAAGATATTTTGCGCATTGTCTATGCCCACCGTTTGGTCAATGGGCGAGTGCAACACCATCAGTGGCTTGCGGAGCTTGGGCAGGTACTCCTCGGGGTTGGTATCCGCCAAGTCCTCGAGGAACTTGCGGGAAATGATAAGGCCGCGGCCGCCGAGGATGACTTCCACCTCGCCGTTGGCATCGACCTCGCCGATTTTGTCCGCATAGTGCAGCACGGAGTGGGCAGGATCAAAGGGCGCGCCAATGGTGGCTACCGCCTTGAGTGATTTCATGGTGGTGGCCGCCTTCAACGCGGCAGCTCCACCTAGCGAATGGCCCATGAGTAATTGCGGGGCAGAGTAGTTCTCCGTCAGCCAGGCGGCAGCGGCATGGATATCATCAACGTTTTGGCTAAAGGTAGTATCGCCAAATTCACCGGCGGACTGGCCAAGGCCGGGAAAATCGAAACGCAAAGTGGCGATGCCGAACTCAGTGAGCTGTTTCGCAGTGCGGGCGGCGCCGGGAGTGTGGCGCGAGCCGGCGAAGCAATGGGCAAAGATGGCATAGGCGATCGGGGGAGAATCCGGGAAGTCGATGGTTCCGGCCATCTCGGTTCCCCGGCTCGAAGGCAGCTTAACATTGACGGATTGCATGAGAACTACAATAACGGGCCTCTTACCCGCAAGCCATACCAGGTTGACTACAGTCGATAGGAGCAATCCAAATAAGGAGGATGAGGTATGGGCGCGTTCGATTGGTTCTGGAAAGCAATGGGCTCGCAAAGCGAGCGTAACGATAAGAAATCCAAGGCCATCGTGGGTTCAGCCGATGAAGCGGCTCGGGCATTGGGCCAGCAGGACGACGCAGCTGTAGCCCAAGCTGCACGCGATGCCGTTGCAGGCGGCGAGATTGCGGATAAGGCGCAGTTCCTCGCGGCCCTGGCAGTAGCGTGCGAGCGCACCCTAGGGATGCATCCCTTCAATGTGCAGTCCCAAGCCGTACTGCGCCTGCTTACCGGAGACGTCATCCAAATGGCCACCGGCGAAGGCAAGACTTTGGTGGGTGCCATGGCGGCTACGGGTTTCGCGTTGACTGGCAAACGCGTCCACGTTGTCACCGTCAATAACTATCTTGCCGCCCGCGACGCCGAATGGATGCGTCCTGTCGTGGAGTTCTTTGGATTGAGCGTTGCCTCGGTTACGGAGGGCATGACACCGGATGAGCGACGCGCTGCGTACGCGCAGGATATTATCTACGCACCGGTCAACGAGCTGGGCTTTGACTTGTTGCGCGATAACCAAATTACCGACCGCTCTCACACGGTGCAGACAGCCGGCGACGTTGCCCTCGTGGATGAAGCCGATTCCGTCCTAGTGGATGAGGCCCTTGTGCCCCTAGTGCTGGCCGGTAATCGGCCAGGTGAGGCCCCCACTGGGCACATCACCAATGTGGTTTCTCGGCTGCGCGAAAAGCTGGACTACTCCATCTCTGAGGACGGCCGCACCGTTCAACTGACCGAGACTGGTGCCCGCCGCGTGGAGCAGGAATTGGGCATTGATTCGCTTTATTCGGAGGAGAATATCGGCACCATCTTGGTGAAGGTCAACCTCGCCCTGCATGCCAAGGCCCTGCTTATCCGGGACATCCACTACATCGTGGTGGATGGCAAGCTGCAGCTTATTGACGCCTCCCGGGGCCGCGTTGCCGACCTACAACGCTGGCCCGACGGGCTCCAAGCGGCAGTAGAAGCCAAGGAAGGCCTAGAGGTTTCCGAAGGCGGGCGCATCCTCGACACCATCACGCTGCAAGAACTTATGCGGCGTTATCCACTTGTGTGCGGCATGACGGGTACCGCGGTGGAGGCGACCGATCAGCTGCGGCAGTTCTATGATCTTCATGTATCCGTGATCGACCGCAATAAGCCGCTGCAGCGCTTTGATGAGCAAGACCGCATTTTTGCGACCGTCGATGATAAATCCGCCGCCATCGTGGAGGAAATAGCCACCATTCACGCCACGGGGCAACCCATCCTTGTGGGCACGCAGGATGTAGCCGAGTCGGAAGATCTGGCGGATGCTCTCCGCGAGCGGGGCATTGAAGTCAATGTACTCAACGCCAAAAATGATGAGCAGGAGGCACAGATCGTCGCCGAGGCCGGCGATATTGGACGCGTTACCGTCTCTACGCAGATGGCCGGGCGCGGCACCGATATTAAGCTGGGCGGTGCAAACGAAGCTGACCACGATGCGGTAGCGGAATTGGGTGGCTTGGCGGTTATCGGTACCTCCCGCCACCGCACCGCCCGCTTGGATAACCAGTTGCGCGGCCGTGCAGGCCGGCAGGGCGATCCGGGCCTGTCCCTATTCTTCGTCTCCCTCGAAGACGATGTGGTCCAGCAAGGCGGCGACGGCGAGACTGTGCGTGCCCAACCAGCAGAAGACGGGCGCATTGAATCCAAGCGAGTTAGCGATTTCGTGGCACACTGCCAGCGGGTGACCGAGGGCCAACTACTCGAAATTCATGCCCAGACCTGGAAGTATAACCAGCTTCTAGCTGATCAGCGCATTATTATTGATGAGCGCCGAACCAAGCTATTGGATACTGATCAAGCGTGGCAGGAACTATCCCAACGTGCTCCGGAGCGTGCAGCAGAGCTAGCAGAGGTTCCAGAGGAAGCCCGCATCAAGGCCGCGCGCGAAATCATGCTGTATCACTTGGACTTGGCCTGGGCCGACCACCTAGAGCTCATGGACGATGTGCGCGAGTCGATTCATCTGCGCGCCATCGCCCGAGAGACTCCCATCGACGAGTACCACCGCATTGCGGTGAGGGAGTTTAAGGACTTGGCTCAGAGGGCCGTCGACAAGTCTGTGGAGACTTTCCGTACAGTGCTTATCGACGCCGCCGGGGCACACCTCGATGACGCCGGCCTCGCTCGTCCGAGTGCTACATGGACCTACATGGTGTCCGATAACCCCCTTGCTGGCAAGGGAAATTCCGTGCTGAGCGGCATCGGAAACATTTTCCGGTGAAATTATTCCCCACGAAGGGGTCACGGACTCACATGAGTCGCTAGTATTGTTATAAGTAACTCGTAACTAATCCCCGGAGGTAACAATGAGCGAGAACACCGGAACCCCGGAACCACAGGTAGAGACCACATCTGTATTCCGCGCAGACCTGCTCAAGGAGATGGAAAACGGCGCGAATGGCAATGATGCTACCGTTGCCGGCACCGACAACCTGGCGGAAGGTCAGGCCCTCCTCGTGGTAAAGCGTGGCCCGAACGCAGGTGCCCGCTTCTTATTGGATCAGGCGACTACTACCGCCGGCCGCCACCCTGAGGCAGACATCTTCCTCGATGACGTTACGGTGTCCCGCCGCCACGCGGAGTTTCGCAAGAATGATGACGGCAAGTTTGAGGTAGTTGATGTGGGATCCCTGAACGGAACCTACGTTAACCGCGAGCCTCGCAACTCCCAGGTGCTCGAGGTAGGAGACGAAATTCAGATTGGCAAGTTCCGCTTGGTTTTCATCGCTAACCAGAGCTAATTTTTTACGTAGACTAGCCGCGCTTCCTTACTAGGAGGGGCGGTGTAGTCTACTTATGGCACGATAAGAACTTTCAGTACCCCTAAGAGATAGACACAGTGAGCGCAGCAGATTCTTCGGCAGCAGCAGTACGCCGCACCAGCCCTAAAGCTAAGAAGCCAAAGACCATGTCCATTGGTGTGGTTTTGGAAACGCTGAATCAGCAATTCCCAGACGTCACGGTGTCTAAGATTCGCTTCCTCGAATCTGAGGGGCTCATCAGTCCACAGCGCACGGCCTCTGGCTATCGCCGCTTCACCCAAGAAGACGTGGACAGACTGCGGTATATTCTCACCACTCAGCGCGATAACTATACGCCGCTGAAGGTTATCCGCGAGCAGCTAGAAGCCATGGATTCCGGCCAGGTGACCGCCATTGTTTCTGCGGGAAATGCAGAAACCCTACTCTCGCCGCAGCAGTTTAGGGCCCCTGTGGTCACGCGCCTGACCGATGTAGAGGTAGCTACCCAAGCTAGTGCCAGCGAAGATGATGTAGCTTCCTTGGTTAAATATGGCCTCATCCGCCCAGATGCCGCAGGCTTTTTCAATACCGACGACGTGGCCATTGTCTCTGCCGCAGTGGCGCTTAAGGCATTTGGTTTTGGCGCCCGTGAGCTCAAGTCCCTGCGCAATAACGCCCGCCGGCAGGCAGACCTGATCTCCCAGGCGGCAGCTCCCGTGGCGCACTCAAACTCTGATACCGCGCATCAGAAGGCAGAGGAAATCTCCCAGCAAATGACCGCTCTAGTGGTCTCCCTGCACGCAACTCTGGTGAAGTCGGATCTGCGCGACGAATACCACTCCTAATACACACGTAATCCCGCGTTTGTGGGAGAGTGGTATTTATGAGTGATGTATCCCTAGAGTTTCACGGTATCCACCAGGTAGGCCCCGAAGACGATGTGTGCGCTGTGCTGCGCTGGCCGGAAGAGAACCGGTTGATCCCCGTGTGGATCTCCCCGATTGAAGGCATGCAACTAGCTGCCGCTTTAGACGGCCACCAGCCTAATCGTCCCACCTCGCACGATCTTATCTGCGAGGTACTAGAGGGCACTGGCGGGGTAGAGGCCATTGAAATTGCCAACTACCACCAGGGAACGTTCATGGTAGATATTAAGGCTCCGAACGGCGAGGTTTATGACTCTCGGTTGAGCGACGCACTTGCCGTATCCGAATATTTCCACGTCCCCATTTCAGCCGAGGCGGACCTCCTTGCCCAGGTTTCCGTGTATGCCAGTGATGCAGACGTGAAAGAGTACTTCGACCTGGAAATTTCCACCCACGCCGCAGGCGATAATCTGCCGGCCAGCGAAAACAATGATTCCTCGACCTCGGCGTCGGGAAATGCCCAGGCAGATGCGGATTTTGAAGCCATGATGAGGTCTTTGGGTATGGAGGAAAAGGATTTCCTATCGGGGGATGACGACGAAAAAAGTTAATGACACGCGTGTGACTAATGGTGACAATGGGGTTTGAGAAGTCTAAAGTTGTACTTGACAGTTGAGCAAGCAGCGCTTGACGGGCGTATGCGCTTGGCTTTTAATTGATCTTTAGAACTTCCAACAAACCCCATTGGAGTAATTACGTGAGCATTAACGAGGACTCCCAGTCCGAATCCACCTACGTACAGGAATCGCTCTTTGACGTCGGACCCGACGAAGAGGTGGGCTACCGCGTTCCCATCGCTTGCCAAGTTGCCGGCATCACCTACCGCCAGCTGGACTATTGGGCTCGCACCAACCTGGTCAACCCTTCCATCCGCACGGCGCGCGGCTCCGGCTCCCAGCGCCTGTACTCCTTCAAGGATGTGCTGGTACTCAAGATCGTTAAGCGCCTGCTGGACACAGGCATCTCCCTGCAGAATATCCGTTTGGCAGTTGAGTCCCTTCGGGATCGTGGTGTCAATGACTTGGCAAAACTCACCCTCGTATCCGATGGCACTACCGTTTATGAATGCCGTTCCAACGATGAGGTGATTGACTTGCTCGCTGGCGGTCAAGGCGTCTTCGGCATTGCGGTTCCGGGCATCTTGAAGGAACTATCCGGCACCATTTCTTCCTTCCCTTCGGAGCGCATCGAAGACTTCGCCGAGGACAACGTGGTCGGCCTCGACGAGTTGGCTGCTCGTCGCAAGCGCAAGAGCTCCTAAGCTCGTCCACACAGAATCCACCCTCCTTCCCAGCTCACGGGGAAGAAGGGTGGATTTTTGATCTCTATCGCCACGATGACAACATGCAAGATCGTCCTGTTCCGTGCTGCGTGGCTCGCGGGATCGAGGTCGAGCCCAAGCGCTTAGTGCCCTAGCCGACTCTCAGCTTATATTTGGGAAAGTGCCCGTAGCTCCGCGGTGTAGGGGAGCACTAGCCACTATGAGCCGACAAGAAAGGCACCGAACGATGCCTCGTTCGGTGCCGTAGGCAAGGAAGATCTGCGTATTAGACCCCTGCGGCCTTATTAATTGCTCTAGAGACCGTCGCCTCATCGGCTGAGTCAACAGAGGTGAAGCTATCAGCTGCGGACTTCAGTGCGGCATCGACATTGCCTTCACCGACATGAACGACGCTGAGGGAAACGTCCTTGGAGGCGGCGTCGTCAAGAGCGGATGTGAATTGCGCATCATCCATGTCCTGCTCGGTGCCAGTAGTTACTACGACTACCCGTGCTTTGTCGCCAGTTCCTGCGGCTTGATCGGCGGCATTCGCGACAGCTGCTACAACGGCGCTGCGCGTTTGCGGAACACCGCCGGTTCCAAAGCCACCGAGCGTGCCGGATACAGCGTTGCCATCGCCAAAGCCTAGGTTTTGGCGGAAACCAACCGTGGCGGTCTCAGAGATAGGAGAGGAGTAGTTCCACAACGAGACTGCCCCGCCGTCTGCGGCTAGATCAGAAGCAGTGGTGCCCAAGGCTTGGGCCACAGGGCCGTACATCGGCGCCATGGCCGAAGATGTATCCAGAAGGAGGAGCGTATTCTCCGCCATCGTCACATCGGCCTTGGGAGCTGCTGCGGAACTCGTCGCTGCAGCGGAGCTTGTCGGGGAAGAACTCTTGGGGGCAGCGGAGGTGGAAGCACTGGAAGTAGCTGTCGTACTGTTCTCCGGTGCGTCCTCGGTGCTGCTTTCCACTGCGGCGGGTGCGGCGGAGTCTTCGCCGTCGTCGTTGCCTGCGCCGCGCAAAAGGAAGACCACCAAGGCAATTATGGCCAGTAGCGCGATAATAGCCACCGCAATAACCCATCCCGCTACTGCGAAGCTATTTTTCCCGTTTGAATGCCGTGCCATGTGGTGTCTTCCTCCCAAGCAAACTGCCGTTGTTAATGGCTCATTCTAGCGGGGCAAGTGCCTGATCTATCACAGCGACAAGCCGGTCTCGCAGTGGTTTAGCTGTGAGCGCCAGCGTTCTTTGCCTCGAGACGTACTCGGCCTTGCCCTCAGGGGTCTCGATGGGTACCACGCCAAGTCCCCAATCACGGCAGTCATAAGGAGATGCCTCCATGTCAAGGATGCGCGCTTCAATCGCCAAATCCAGACATTCAAGGAAAAGTTCGCCTGGTACGAGAGGTCCCAGCTTCCAGGCCCACTTATATAGATCCATCGTGACGTGTACGCAGCCTGCCTGGTCATTGTCGGGCTGATCTTCACGATGCAGGATAGTGAGGTTAAGAGGGCGAGCAGGAGGGGTAAAGAACCGGAAGGCATCATAGTGAGAACACTTAATTGAGTGCTCATCGACAACCCGGTTGGTGCCGTCCGCACCGAGCCGCAAGGGCAGCGAATGACGCGGGGAATCTGTGTGGTAGACCATTGCCCATTCATGCAGACCGAAGCAGTCAAAGTGGACCGGATTGGTAGCGGAACGCCGAAGCAGATTGGAGATATAGCGAACCGAGTCACCACGACGCTCTAGAAAGCTGGCGAGGTCGACGGTGATGCCTTCTGAGGTGGCGTAATAATCCCGCCATTCAGCGTGCGGAGGAGTGCCTGCTAGCGCAGTTCCTACACCCGGGTGCCAGCGCTTAAGGTGAGAAGGACGTACGGGGTAGTACTCAAAGAGAAAATCGAAAACAGGGTGGTAGCTGCCAGGATGCCGGAAGCGCTCCAAGCGGTCTGTGGCTTGCTTTTCGTGTTCATGCTGTTGAGCACTCCAGTCCTCAGGGCTCAAGATGCGCATGAGCGTTTACCTCCTTGACTTAGCGGCGTCGGCGGCGGGCGACTTTGCCGCCTGAGCGGCGGCGTTGGGAATTGGATTTCTTGACTGGTTTTGCTGGTTTCTGCGGCGCGTCCTGCCCGGGTGGGGGAAGGGCAGGGCCATTGGGCTTGCGAGCACCCGTAATCTCCTTAAGGATCGGTGCGCCAGCAGGATTGTCACGGTGAGAAATATCGTGCTCGGTAGCCGTGACGCCAGCCTTTTCTATGAGTGCAGCTACTTCTTTGCGTTGTTCATCCATGACCAAAGTGATCACGGTACCCGCAGCACCACCGCGTGCCGTGCGGCCGGCGCGATGGAGATAGGCTTTGTGCTCTGCGGGCGGATCGACGTGAACGACGAGTGAAACGTCCGCAATATCGATACCGCGGGCGGCAATATCGGTGGCGACCAAGACCGGAATGCTGCCATCGGCGAAGCCTTCGATTGCGCGGGTACGCGCGCCTTGGCCTTTATCGCCATGCAATGGATAAGCGTTGATGCCAGAGCGACGCAATTTCTTGACCTGCCTGTCCACGCCGTGCTTGGTGCGCATAAACATGATGGTTTTGCCTTGGCGGGCAGCGATGCGCAGCACCACCTCGTTGCGGGCGGGACGCTCGCCGACGAAAAAGAGGTGATGGGACATGGAATCCACTGCAGCTTGCACCGGGGCTGTGGAGTGGACCACCGGGTCATGGAGGAATTGCTCCACCAGCTTATTGACTTCGCCGTCAAGCGTCGCCGAAAACAGCAAGCGCTGGCCTTGCACCGGAGTTAGGCGCAGAAGCCTGCGTACCTGGGGCAAAAAGCCCATATCGGCCATCTGGTCGGCTTCATCCAGTGCAGTAATCTGGACCGCATCCAAATGCAGCTTGCCCTGGTCAATCAAGTCCTGAGCACGACCAGGGGTAGCGACAAGGACATCGACGGGGCGGGCGAGGGAGCGGATATGGTGATTAATGTTTACCCCGCCCACGACAGCGAGCACTCTTAAGCCCAGCGTCGCCGCAGGTTCATCAAGGCGATGATAAATTTGAGTAGCCAATTCGCGCGTTGGGGCGAGGATGAGCGCACGGGGATGAGCAGTCTTGGACGCGCCTGTTCCGGCAAGGCGGGCAAGCATGGGCAGGCCAAAGGTATAGGTCTTGCCCGACCCGGTTGGGCCGCGGCCGAGTACGTCTTTGCCGGCTAGGGCGTCGGGAATCGCGGATTTTTGAATAGGAAACGGTTCGGTAATGCCTTGGTTGTGCAGAACGTGCACCAGGCGCTGGGGAAGGCCGAGATCGGCAAAGGTAGTCATCGCCTTCCCATCCTATCGGCAGCGAGTCGAATCGCCGCATTCGAATCAACACGCCTGTTAGAAAAGTGAAAGGGGCCCCGAAGGGCCCCAATCAAGTCAATGCGAACCTAGTCGGTCTGGGTCAGGCTGCGATCGCCGGACCACTCAATGTGGAAGGTGCCCGGCTTGTCGGTGCGCTTGAAGGTGTGGGCGCCGAAGAAATCGCGCTGGCCCTGAATGAGAGCGGCCGGCAGACGCTCGGCACGCAGGCTGTCGTAGTAGGAGAGAGATGACGCAAAGACCGGTGCCGGCAGTCCCAGCTGGGTAGCGGCGACGACCACGCGGCGCCATGGGTCGATGAGATCTTCCAGCTCGCCCTTGAAGTAGGGATCGAGGATGAGGGCGGGCAAGTCCGCATTATTGTCATAGGCTGCGCGGATGCGATCCAAGAACTTGGCGCGGATGATGCAGCCGCCGCGCCAGATGGTTGCTAGATCGCGCGGGTCAACGTCCCAACCGAATTCTTCGGACCCAGCCTTAATCTCGTCAAAGCCCTGGGAGTAGGCAATGAGCTTGGCGGCATAGAGCGCGCGGCGCACATCCTCGATGAACTCGGCCTTGTCCACATCGAGCGCCTTGATGGTGCCGGCGGGAAGCTGGCCTTCTTGGGCGGCACTGCGCTGCGCGGTGGAGGAGGACAGCGCGCGGGCGAAGACGGATTCGGCAATACCGGTAATCGGAACGCCGAGTTCCAATCCATTGATGGCAGTCCAGCGACCGGTGCCCTTCTGGCCGGCGGCGTCCACGATGATGTCGACCAGCGGAGCGCCAGTCTCCGGATCCTTTTGGGCCAGAACCTCGGCGGTGATTTCAATGAGGTAGGAATCAAGGTCGCCGGAATTCCATTCGCGGAATACCTCTGCGATCTCGGCCGGCTCCATGCCTGCGCCATAGCGCAGCAGCTGATAAGCCTCGCCGATGACCTGCATATCGGCATACTCGATACCATTGTGGACCATCTTCACAAAGTGGCCGGCGCCGTCCGCACCAATGTGGGTTACGCACGGAGTGCCGTCCACGTTGGCAGCGATGGACTCAAGAATCGGGCCGAGGGTCTCCCACGACTCCTTGGGGCCGCCGGGCATGATGGCCGGACCGTTGAGCGCGCCTTCCTCGCCACCGGAGATTCCGGCACCGACGAAGTGCTTGCCGCGGGCGGCTACGTCCTTCTCGCGGCGAATGGTGTCAGTGAACAAGGCATTGCCGCCGTCGATGATGATATCGCCATCATCCATGGCCTCGGCCAGCTGATCGATAACGGCATCGGTGGCCTTGCCAGCCTTGACCATAATGATTGCCTTGCGCGGGCGCTCCAAGGAAGCCACAAAGTCTTCGATGGTTTCCGAGGGCACGAAGTTGCCTTCCTCACCGTGGGCCTCAATGAGTGCATGAGTCTTTTCAGGGCTGCGGTTATACACCGCTACGGTATTGCCGTTGCGGGCAAAGTTACGGGCCAAATTAGAGCCCATGACCGCCAGTCCCACGACGCCAATCTGAGCAAGTTCATTCTTATCAGTCATGCTGCCTATCCTACGTCACTAGGCTGCGAGGCTGGCATCAATGGCTAGGCTGGTGGACTATGTCGGATACGCAGAAACTCAATGACTTGCTCCACCTCGCGCACACGCGAGTGCTCAACGCAGAAGAACTGGAGTCTCTCAATGCCTTAAACGGTGGCCTTGCGGAATTGCTAGGACTGCAGTTCACCCACGTGGGCCCGCGCGAGGTCCGTGCGAAACTGCAGGTGCTGCCGGAGCATCACCAACCTTGGGGAGTAGCCAACGGCGGGTTGTATTGCTCCATCGCAGAAACCGTGGCCTCCATTGCCAGCGTGGCGGCTGCCGACGCCCCCGCAGTCGGCGTCAATAACTCCAGCGACTTCATTCGCTCGACAGGCGAGGGCGAGTTGGAAGCCGTGGCCACGCCGGTCCAGCTAGGCGGCCGCACCCATGTGTGGAGCGTCGAGATGCGGCAAGGCCGCGAGCTTATCGCCCGCACCACCTTGCGCACTATGATTCTGCGCTAGTTCATCCGAGCGGCGGTAAAAGACATGCCGTGGGCGGAAAGCCGCTGCAGATAGGGCTTTCCAAGTCCGGTGGCCGGGGTGAGTACGCCGCCTGCGCGGCTAGTACCGGAGCGCGAATCGAGCAAGCAGAGCGCAGCCTGGCTCAGCATCATTGCGGTGACTTCATAGCCCGGGTCGCCTTGTGCCGACACAGTTGCTCGCCAGCGTTGGCCATCTTCGGTAATGCCGTGGTGGCTGACCTGGAAATGTGCACCGCTAGGTCCGGGGGTGTTCCTATATAGGTTGTCAACTCCGCGGGTGGGCTTGTTGGGGGTGTGAAGGGTTTCTGCTTCACGTTGTGGATGTTGTTTTCGGGCATCTTGAGGAGCCGATTGGGCTTGCTGCTCAATCGGCTTGAGGTGCGGTTCTGTTGGTTCTAGGCTGCTGCGGCCTCCCGGACTGTAGAGATGTCTCGGTAGAGCTCGCCGCTTCGCATCATGGCGAAGAGAACGTTTAGGCGTCGGCGTGCGAGTGCGACGACTGCGGCGTTGTGTCTTTTGCCTTCTTTGCGTTTTCGTTCATAGAATTGCCGGGAACGCTCGTGGAATCTGATCGATGCAAAAGACGATTGCCATAGGGCGTTCTTTAATTTTTTGTTGCCAGCCCGGTTGGGCGAACTCGACATAATGGACGTTCCCGACTGATTCGTCCGCGGTGATAGGCCTGCATAGGACGCTAGGTGCGCTGCATCGGGGAAGTCGGACATATCGCCAGCAGTCATGAGGATCTGCGCCGCACTACGCGGGCCGATGCCGGGCATGGATAAAAGAATCTCGGTTTGAGGAATATCCTGAATGAGCTTAAGTACCTGCGCTTCGATTTCCTTGCGATTCTCTAATTTGGCCAATGCATCTTTGGCGGACATTGCTACGCCTAGTTCGGCGTATTCTGCGCCAGCAATGGACACGGTCTGTGCGTGGATGGCAGCAAGCATGGCATCGATGACAGGTTCAGGATTGCGCGCTTTGTGGCTGCGTGCAAAGGCTGCCAGGCGTGTTCTGCCGATGCGTCGAATCTTGGTGGGGCCACCGTATTTCGCAAGTAGGTGGAGAATCCACTTTCGGTGAATCATCTGTCCGCGCAGGACATGTTCGAAGGCAGGATAGGTTCCTACGAGCGCGGATCGCATCTGGTTAATCAGGCGTGTGTAGGCCCGAGCGAGGTCTTCGTCGATACCGTTGAGAACTTTCAACTGGATAAAGACTTCCTCAACGCGGTCGACGCTGCGCAGGGCGTCCGGAAGGTTAAGACCGGCATGGGCGATGACGTAGGCGTCGCGCACATCAGTCTTGGAGTTGCCGACGTGGATGCGAGAGAGCTGCCGCATCGCAAGCCCGGGTAGATAGCGAACGTCTGCCCCCATGTCTTGGGCGACTGTGACGGTTAAACGGCCGATGTTGTTGGGCTGATCGACAATGACAAGGACCGAAGCGTTGTCGGCGATGAATTGGCCGAAGAGCTTGCGTAATGAGCTTTCATGCTGGTTGATGCGTTTGGACAGGACTTGCCTGCCTTGAGGGTCGAGGACGCAGGCGTGGTGGAAGTATTTGCCGACGTCCACGCCAATGACGAAGTCATAGGCCATGGGTGTGTGCCTCCTAGCGATGAATTAGAAGTTGGACTATTTAAGCTTCATCGCTGGGGTTGTCGGACATACTTGCGCTGGCATCCACATTACTGTGAGACCTCATACCACCTGGGCTGGGTCAGGTTCCTATTAGCAGTTCGAGTATGTCACTGTCTTCGGCGGCATCACCCCCCGGATCATTTTCAGACAGGGGCGGGAATAAGCCATACCGAAGCCAGCGACTAGTTCCACTGTCTTTTCAGACGGAGGGAACGGAAATAAACATAACCCGCCCAATCGGGTGGACAGACCATGAATCTTCGGCGCCCTGAGGTGGAACTGCTAACAACGTAATGTGGGCAGGACCTTTTCCACCAGTGGGCGCAGGCGCGACTGAGTGCCATCAAAAAGTAGCTTGGTGGCGAGCGCCAGCCCATAGGCGCGGGCGCGACCGGGAAGACCGGTGCCCGCCCACCATGCTTCCTTGTAAAACAGGCGTGTGCCCCACGCGCGCCCTAGCAGAGCGTTAGAGCGGCGCACCACGCGGGTATTGAACATGGACATGAAAAATGGTCCTACCCAGCCCACGCCGTCGATTTCTTTGATTTCGAAGTCATTCTGGAGGCCGTCTAAGCGTGGCCCGGCCTTGGGATCCGGGTCCAGTGAGTAAGGATTGTGCAGGTTGCGGGCTACATCTTTATCCGCGTGCGCGGCGTGCGAGACCTGCAGGGAAGACTCGATGGTGCCCGGTGAGATTCCGCCTTTGAGCTTGTCGACGACCATCTGCACCCGTGTAAACGGCTTTCCTGCCGCCTGGTAGAGATTGAGCATGCCAATATCCGAAGGGACGGAATCAAAGCCGCAGGAGTGAACGATGCGCGCACCCGTGGATTGGGCGGTGGCGTGGTGGGAATCGATGCTTCGGCGAATAAAGGGAACCTCACCGCAGAGGTCAACATAATCTACGCCATGGTGCGCGCAGGCGGCAACGACGTGGCCGCCATACAGGCTGTAGGGTCCGACCACGGTGATTAGTACCTTGGTATTTTCCACCATGTGCTCCACAGCGTCGGCATCATCGGCGGCGGCGATGGCGATGTCCCAGTGCTGATTGAGTTCATCGCGCAGTGCGGCTAGCACCGGTCGGTTCCGGCCGGCCAGAGTCACAGAGGGCGCGTTAATCGAGGCAAGGTAGCGCGCCACCAATTGGCCGACCAGCCCGGTAGCGCCGTAAACAGTGATATCGCTCATAGTGCACGAGCGTACCGGAGGGATTAGAGCCAGTGGTTCTTTCGGAACCAAGCCCACAGGCTCACAACGACCAAGATCATAATGATAATCGCCATGGGGTATCCCAGCGCCCAGTGCAGCTCCGGCATGATGTCGAAGTTCATCCCGTAGATACCCGCCACCAGGGTAGGCGCGGCCCACATACCAACGACTGCGGAAATCGTGCGCATGTCGGAGTTCTGCTGCATGGTTACCTTGGCTACCGAGGCGTCGATAAGCGAGGTAAGACGCTCATCGAAGCTGGAGACCTGGTCCTTGACCACAAGCTCATGGTCGTTGACGTCGCGCAGGTAGGAGCGCAATTGTTTGGAAATTAAATCCTTGTGGTCAGAAACCATGGACTTCAGCGCCACTGAGAGCGGGTCAATGGCATGCTTCATCTCTAGCACCTCACGCTTGAACATGTAGATGCGGTCCACATCAAACTTGAGGTTCGGGGTGAAGATTTCTTCTTCCAGCTCATCGACTTCGATACTGATAAGGCGGGAAATCTCCGAGTAGCGGTCCACCATCATATCCAGGATTTTCCAGGCCATGGCCACCGGGCCAAGCTCCACCAAGTCCTGTTCATCTTCCACGGTATAAGCCAGGTTGGGCAGCTTTGCGCCGTGGCGCACGGTGATGATGAAGTTGGAGCCCATGATCATCTGGATCTCACCGGTGGAAATGATCTGGCGCTTATCCGTGACCTCATCATGATCGCGGTAGTTCACGGAACGCGCGACCACGAAGAGCTGATCATCGTAACGCTCGAGCTTGGGGCGCTGGTGGGCCATAACGGCGTCTTCCACGATAAGTTCATGGATGCCAAACTGGGAGGCCACTTTGGTCATTTGGGACTCATAGGGCTCATGCAGGCCCACCCAAATAAATCCGCGGCCGTATTCCTCTATGGCTTCCAGCGCGGAGCTGGTGGAATACTCCCCGGGAAGCGCCTCGCCATCCACAAAAACGCGGCAATGTTCGATGGCGCGCTCCGGTGGTACCGGCAGGGAAGTGGGCTTACTAGGAGGCTCGGATTTCTTGCGGCCCCTAAAGGGTGAAGGTACGGATGGCATCTTTTCAGCCTCCTTTGCGCGGTAGTGCGGGTATTTTCCCAATGGGCAGGCGGCGATTTTACGCAGCGGGTAAATCTTACACCGAAGCCGGGTAATATAATCGAATCTATGCCTACGTGGAAAGAAGTAACCGAAGCTAATCCCGAGCACTCCCATAACTTTGCCCGCAAATGGAAGGTGCTTGCCGCACAGGGCAAAGACATCAATGGCGAGGCCCGGCTTATCGACGCCATGGTGGAACGCAACTCCACCATCCTCGATGCCGGATGTGGCACCGGCCGCGTCGGCGGCGAACTGCTTCGCCGTGGCCACAGCGTTGTGGGCGTCGACGTAGACCCCATTCTCATCGAGCACGCTGAGCACGATTTCCCAGAGGGGCAATGGTTCGTGGGAGATCTGTGCGAGGAAGAGGTGCCAGAAGGCCCCTTCGATATCGCCGTGTCCGCGGGCAATGTCATGGGCTTTCTAGCAAAGGACGGCCGCGAACCCGCGCTGCGCAATATCTATAATTCTCTAAAACCAGGCGGTCGCCTCGTCAGTGGCTTTGGCGAGGGCCGTGGGTGGGAATTTGCTGATTTCCTCGACATGGCGCAGAAGGTGGGCTACCGAGTCGACTTCACTTTCTCCTCGTGGGACATGAAGCTCTTCTCGGAGCATTCCACCTTCCTCGTCGCCGTTCTTTCGCGCCCTGGTTCGGACTTGCTGGCCTAAAAGCGCCTATCGGCTTGGTCGAAGAAGTCGACCTCATGGTGGCTGGCGGTGATATAGGCGCGCTCGGCCCGCAGGCGGGTGCGCTCATCCGCCGCGGAGAGAGCTTGTTCGACGATATCGAGGCTAGCGCGAACCCCGTTGAGGAAGTCCTCGCCGCCATACATGGACAGCCATGAGTGATAGGGGTGTTCGGGGGAATCAAATTCTGCGAGGTGGAGGCCCACTTCTGCATATAGCCAGTAGCAGGGCAGTACCGCCGCAGCGCCCACCACGTAGTCATCCGTATGCGTCGAACGGATCAGGAAATCCGTATAGGCGCTAGTTACCCGGGAGGCTGCGGTCGTGATATCGCTCTCGAGCCAGCCGCGGTGCAGCTCCGCCTCCACCGCCAAGCAATCATGCGCTCCCTCAGCCCAGTGCAGTTGCTGTGCCGCTTCTGGGGCTTGGCTGGCGAGGCGAGCCAACGCCTTGGAGTAAGCATTCAGGTACTGGGCATCTTGGTCGAGGTAGAAGCCAAAGGCATCCTTCTCCAACGCTCCCGTGCCCAAGGCCCGAATAAAGGGCAGCGCCTTGATCGCCTCCCAGTGATCCCCGGCTAGGTTCCACAGGCGTTGCGTATGCGGGCCGGCCGCGGGAACGCGGGGCTGGTCGACGTTTGCCGGTTCTACCAGGTTGCCGGATAAGTACGGCTGGGGCAGGGTAGACGCCGCCTGCATGAGACGCTGCGAGCGGTGCAGGTGGTCCACGGGCCCGTGTCCCTTGCCCACGTGAAGCGCATCCGCATGGGCAATGGCCTCATGCAGCCACTGGGTGGACCAAACCAGAGCTGCGGCGGGGTTATCGCCGGCTCCCAGGCGCGTGGCTAGGGCAGAGGAAAGGGAACAGCCAGTACCATGCGTATTCTTCGTGTCCACACGGCTGGAAGCAACGCGGTGCACAGCCCCATCCGCATTAACCACCGCATTGTCGGCGATGTCGGCATCGAGGTGCCCGCCCTTGACGACGACCGCGGTACCAGCACCCTTCGCCCATTCCTTCGCCGTGGCAATGGCCTCTTCTAGGTCGCTCGCCTCGTTCGTGTGAGTAAGGACTGCCAATTCTTTTAAGTTCGGGGTGATGAGATCCACCTGGGAGCAGAGATCGCGCACGGCCTGTTCTGCTTCCTCTTCCAGCAGGCGATCTCCGCTGGTAGCGACCATGACCGGATCAAGTACCACGGGAACATCGGCCGGCAGGCGCCGCAGGAAGTCTGCGACCTTGGCGGTAATGGCGGCGTCGGCAAGCATGCCAATCTTTACCGCATCAATCTCCACATCGTCGATGACGGAGTCTAGCTGCTCCTGCAGAAAGTCCACCGGTGGTACGTGGACGCTGCGGACACCCTGGGTGTTTTGAGCCACCAACGCCGTCACGACGCTCATACCGTAGCCGCCTGCGGCAGAGATGGATTTCAGATCGGCTTGAATTCCTGCTCCGCCGGTAGGATCAGTACCGGCAATGGATAGTACTCGGGGATAGATGCCTTTAGCCATGGAAAGCCTCCTTAAGGTGGGCGGCGATTGCTGCGGGGTCCTCGGCCGCCATGATGTCGCTGACTACGCAAATTCCGGCAAACTCGCTGCCCGCCAGCTCGTGCGCATTATGGGTCTTGATTCCACCGATGGCGACGGACTCGATGCCACGCTCATGTGCGGTGTGAGCGAGTGCTGCGGCCGTAGCCGTACCCATGCCGGCTGGGGCGTTTTTCTTCGTTGCAGTCGAATGCACGGGCCCGATGCCGATGACGTCTGGGCGAGCATCGTCCGCAATAGCAGCAAGCTCCTCGTTACTGCCGATGGATAAGCCAATAAGCTGTCCCTCACCCAGCTTCTCTCGGGCTTCGCGAAAAGCCATATCATCCTGCCCAATGTGCAGGTGGCAGCCGAGCTTTGCTGCCACCTCGACGCGGTCATTGATAAATAGTGGGACATCGCCCAGTACGTCAAGCAATTCGCGTGCGGTGCGCTCGATCTGTTCATCGCTAGCTTCCTTGTCCCGGAGCTGGACAACGGTAACGCCGCCGCGTACAGCCTCCTGCACGATGGGGACCACGTTGTCTCGCCCGCCAGCCAGATCTGGATCGGTGACCAGGTAGAGCGTCCAGTCAATAGCCACTTAAACCTCCTCCACATCATTGAGCCTGACTAGGCCCTCGATATCCGCGGTCGGAACATCATAGAGCGCATCCAGCCAAGCAACGGCAAAGGAGCCGGGGGCGTGGTGCTTCTCGGCGGCCACGCTTCCCGCCGCACCAACGTGCGCGTGGGCGGCGATGATCGCTTCGAAAGGATCCTCCCACGCGGCCAGATATGCGGCGCAGATAGCACCGAGGGAACAGCCAGTACCGATGACGTTTTGGAGCATCGGGTGCCCTGATTCGAGGTAGACGGCACGCGTTGTAGCGCCGACGTGGACGATAAGGTCTCGGGGGCCGGAAATGGCCACGACGGCGCCGGTATCCCTGGAAAGTGCTACTGCCGAATCCAGGGCGGCTTCCACGCCATCGGTAGATTCGACGCCTCGGCCGCCCCGTCCGGTTCCTGCGAGGGCAATGATTTCTGAGGCATTGCCACGGATCGCGCCCGGGCCAAGTGGCAGCACCTCGCGCATGAAGTCGGTGCGGCGGCTCAGGCCGCCGGCGCCTACCGGATCGAGTACCCAGGGGGTGTGCGCGGAGTTCGCCCCAGCGATGGCCTCGCGCATGCCGCCGTATTGTTCTGAGCTGGGCGTACCGCAATTGATGAGTACGCCGCTGGCTACCTGCGCAAATTCGCGCGATTCCTCTGGCGTATCGACCATTGCCGGGCTAGCCCCGATGGCCAGCAGGGCATTGGCAGTGACGTTGCTGACGACCTTATTGGTCAAACATTGAATAAGCGGCGTGGACTCGCGCACAGCGTCGTGTGCGCGCAGAAAAGCATAATCCACAACTATCCCTTCGCTAGTTCTAACTGAGTGCAGGTTCGATGGGTATTTCTCAGCCGCACCGTGTGCGGCACCCCATGTTGCGTCTCTCAGCCTAACAAAGGTCACGGAAACTATGTGCGAAAACCAGCGTCCGGGTATCCAGTTGTGGAATCGCCGGCGCTAATAACGGGTAGTCCGGGAAAATAAAAATCGCCGCCCGCAGCCTGCGTGCAGCAGGTGGGGCGGCGATGCGAGCGAGGAGATATTACTTCTCGTTCTTGTTAATGATATTGCGCGCGATACGCTGCTGGGTGGTGATTTCCAGATTGCCGCGGTCGCGGGAGAGGATATTGGTTGCCCAGTTAACCAGCACGGCCAAGCGGCTGCGCAGACCAATGACGTAGGTCAGGTGCAGGCCAAGCCATGCTACCCAACCAGCAAAGCCACCGAACTCGGTCTTGCCCAGCTTAACGACGGCGTTGAAGCGCTTGACGATGGCCATGGAGCCCTTGTCGAAGTAGTCGAAGGCTTCCTTCTCATTAGCGGTAGATTCCTCGTCCACCTTGGCCTGAATGAGCTTAGCGACGTGCGCGCCACCCTGGATTGCAACCTGTGCCAGACCCGGCAGGCGGTTGAGGGAGATCATGTCACCGACCATGTAGACGTTATTGTGCTCGCCTACGGTCAGGTCCTCGTTGACGGAGACGCGACCTGCGCGGTCTGCCTCGACACCAGCCTGCTCTGCAACCATCTTGCCCAGTGGGGAAGCGGCCACACCGGCGGACCAGATTTTGGTAGCACCCGTCAGGGTGGTCTCTTCCTCGGTCTTCATATCCTTGTAGGTGACAGTATCTGCGGTTACGTCGGTCACCATGGCGTTGAGGTGAACCTGTACGCCTTCCTTTTCCAAGGTGCGCTGCGCCTTGCGGCCTAGGCGCTTGCCAAATGGTGGCAGTACCTGTGGGGCGCCATCGAGCAGGTAGATCTTGGCGGAGGTGGTGCCGTAGTTGGAGTAGACATCGTTGAGGGTACGGTTTGCCAGTTCGGCAATCTGGCCGGTGAGCTCAACGCCGGTTGGGCCGGCACCAACGATGATGAAGGTGAGCAGGCGCTCGCGCTCTGCGGGGTCGTCAGTAAGCTCAGCCTTTTCAAACGCCGAGATGATGCGGGAACGCAGCTCCAAGGCATCGTCCAAGGTCTTCATGCCAGGAGCGAACTCGGCGAAGTGGTCGTTGCCAAAGTAGGACTGACCGGAACCTGCGGCGACAACCAGGGAGTCATAAGCATAGGTGCGGGAGAACTCGTCCTGCTCGGCGGTCACCGTCTGATCCGCCAGATTGATATCAGTTACCTCAGCGTTGACGAAGTGGACGTTGTCCTGATCGCGCAGCAGCTGGCGGGTGGAAGGGGCAACCTCACCGGCGGAAATCATGCCGGTAGCTACCTGATACAGCATCGGCTGGAACAGGTGGTGGTTCTTCTTATCAATGAGGGTGATTTCCACATCGGCGTTCTTCAGCTTCTGAACGGTGTTGAGACCACCGAAGCCGGCTCCAACCACGACGACGTGGTGGCGGCCACCGTTGGGGCGATAAGGGGTATCAGTCATGGATTTAATGCGACCTTCCTCAAGAAAGCTAATGTTTAGTACCCATACAGTCTAAACATTTCAAACAGAACGCGCATACTTAATGACTGATAAACTTCCGCCGCTGCGTTGCGGATTCCGTGGGAAGAACCGGCGAGGCTGTGCGGAGCGCCTAAACCGGGGTGCGCACAAAGCTGACTAAGGTTGTTCCGGATAGTGACTTCCTCCGCCCACCAAGGAGCGCACCTGGCATTATGTCTTTTACCCGCCCTGAGCATTTGAGCTCTATCGATGCAGAATCCTGGCCCAATGTGGCTACGGTTCCCGCACCTCGTTGGCCTGGAATGAAAGCCCGCCGGGCAGAGGCTGAATTTGCCAAGGCCTGCGATGATGCCGGTCTAGAACTTGACCTCGAAGCCGAAGGTGGACCAGATCTCAAGGTGGGGCATGATGCCTTGTTTGAGCGCATTGCCGCTAGCGGTTGGCTGGGATTTGCGGAAAGCTATATGGCAGGAGAGTGGACCGTCACCTCCTCCTCGCAGCTGGTAAAGGTGCTCGGCCGCCTATTGGGAGCAGGCTATCTCCCCAAGGCCAAAATGCTTGGTGCTGGTAAGTCGGAGCCAGGGGAGCTGCCACTGGAATTGGTTCGGCTCTATGCCGGCGATGGATTAAGCCATGTAGGTGGGATTTTTTCCAGTGGCGTACCGACCACCATTAGGGAAACGGTGGAAAGCTATAGCCCCAAGGCCGGCCGCAAGGAGCCGAAGAGCCACTTCGTCGATGTCACGACGCTGAGTGAGCCCACGAGTGTGGACAGGGATGACCTAGGAGATGCGCAGCGCCGCGCGGCGGATTGGCTGCTTGACGTCACCCGTAGCGGCGCCGGAACCCACCTGTTGGTGTACCCGGCTGCCGGAATGCAGCCGGCGATGCGGGCGACTAAGCGGCGCGCTACGGTAGACGTTTTGACCAGTGATGTGGACCAAATGAGCCACATGCGCGAGGCCCTCGTACTAGAGGGGGCAGACGATTCCATCCATATCGAGCGCATTCCCGGCGTCGTCCCGAACCCCAAGCAGTGGCACGGGCACTATGACGCCATCGTCACCGTAGAAAAGGTAGAACAACTCAGCGCTAGTGAGCGCAAAGACTACATCCGCGCAGTCGACCGGTTCTTGACGCCTAATGGGCGGGCAGGAATCCAATCCATCGTGGCGACCGAATCGATGACGGAAGCCGGTAAGGCCTCGCTTCAGGCCTTGCGAGCCTATGTGTGGCCGGGGTTGGACTATCCGCGCACCACGGAGATGCACCAGCTAGTAGATAAGAACTCCAATTTGCGCATCGTGTCCGAAACTCACGTGGGCACTCATTATTTGGAGTCCCTGCGTCAGCAGCGATCCTTTTTCGACGGGCACCTGCGAGAGGCAGCGGCCGCTGGGTTCGACCCAGTCTTCCGCCGCTTGTGGACCTTCCAATTTGCCCTCCGCGAGGCCCTTATGACGCTCGGGATGATTGACTCGGTGCAATTTGGGTTGGCCCACCGCAACCGCGGGGGACGGCGTTAGGCGGCCGGCCGTTAAGCAGGTGGCCCTTAGGCCGGCGGCAGCTCGTCGAAGTTCTTCATCAGATCCGCGCTGGGCACAAAGAAATTGGTGCCTGTAAGCGCGGTGGAGAAGTCCAAGATGCGGTCGTAGTTTCCCACCGGCTTGCCAATGAACATATTGCGCAGGCGCTCCATTACGTTTTCTGGATCCTTGGCATAGCCAATGAAGTAGGTGCCCATCTCACCTGCGGCGAAAGAGCCGAAGACCATGTTCTCGCGATAAATATCTTCCTCTAGGTCATTGAGGGCTACGTGAGAGTTAGTGGGCTTGGTATCGTCATCCAACTCGATATCATCGGCTTTGGTGCGGCCGATGACTTTCTCTTGTTCTTCAGTGCTCAGCTCATTCCACTTGGCAAGGTCATGGATATATTTTTGAACGGTGACATAGGAGCCGCGGGGGTAGTCGGCGTCATCGCCAAGCAGCACAGTATCTAATGCCTCTTCGGCGAGGGGATTGGCGGTGCCATCCACAAAGCCCAGCAAGTCGCGCTGATCCAGGTACTTAAAGCCGTGGGTCTCATCGATAACCCTGGCGGCATCGCCCAGCTGGTCCAGTACTTGGCGGGCCATCTCATGGCACAGGTCATAGGTATTGGCACGGAAGTGGAGAAGAATATCGCCTGGCGTGGCCGGGGCCTTATGTGCGGCATCGATTGCCTCAAATTCCTTCAGGCGTTCAGGCATAGGTGCGCTGGTCAAACGTGGCCACATGGAGGCACCAATGCCGACTACGGTATAAAGCTCGCCCTCGTTATAGCGGAAGTTTACGGATTTAAACAGTCCAGCAAACCCCGTGAGCATATCGCGGGTGGCTTGCTCGCCGCCGTCCTTGATTTCAAGGACAAGAAAGAGAGCTGCGCGGGAAGGCTTATCTACTACATGCTGAATCGTCATAACATCGATTCTACGCACCCTTTAGTGGCCAGGTCCGTTCGCTGGCTTGGAATCGCCACTGATAGAGACCTGCTTGGCCTTTGTATGCGCTAGTGTGCATTTTAGTTGAAAAATAACCGATAGCCGGGTGAGAAGATGTCGACATGGATACGAAGAAGCAGAAGAAGCGCCGCGCGGATATTCGTATTGTTTGCGCGGAAAGACGATTCATATGATGAGTCTTTTGCAGGTGTTGCGCTGACGCGCGCTCAAGAAAAAGCGATGGGACAATGTGTAGACCGCTCAGGGGTAACCTGTTGGACTGAAGAGGCACACCTGCGTGGGTGGAAAGGTCCACTGGATGTAGAACACCATCCGGAAGTGGTTTATATCGTATTTAGCGGTGGACACGCGCAGGGATCGGATCCGTCGAGCTCTGAATTCGATCCAGAGCTTAAGGCCGCATGTGCTACGAGAGGCCTAGCCGAAAAAGAAGTCATCCGCCGTATGAGAAATGACGAGAGCTCAATTGTCGTGAAGGAATGGCACATCTGGGAAGCTTCATTCGGGCGCGTGTTGTCAGGAGCGAACGACAGAAGCGAGGTGCAGGTATCGATGTATGGAGTCAGGAACCAACAGGGGGAATACCACCCCTAGTTAAAATGACATAATGTACATTATCGGACAACTACTGTTATCTAGAGGACCTTCATGTGTCGCCCTCAATCAATCGCGCCCGGGCGCTAACACATCTTCCCGGCCCATCTATTGGGCCCCGATTCAGCTTCGTTAACCCTCCACGCGATATTACGGCGCTTTGCTTGGCGACGCCCCGCGGTCCCTGTCGCGCCACCCGCCGGCCACCAGACTTAGGCGCAGGTATCGATTCCGGCTGTAGCTCATTGGAGTTCGGATTTGCGGCAGCCGACCCCATTTGCCTTTCGGGACTTTTTAGTCCGGGGTCAACCGTTGGCGACGGTGTTTCGCTCGGCGACCGAAAAACCTGATATCGGGCGAAAATAGGCCCTACTGGCGGGACTAAAACTACACCCCTATATAAAGTCACACTGACGTTAATCGAGGAAGTACAACCCAACGCCGTGAAGGCCCCAACTAGCGATTCCGGTAAGCGCTCCACAGCTGCCAGATAGTCAACAGCGCCAAAAGGACCGAGATGGCTACAATGACCCACATCTGTTGCACGGCGACGAAAATGGTAAAGCCGATGACGACGATGAGGCGCAGCCACATAAACGGGATAATCTGACGGGAATTCACAGGCTTAAGCCCTCGCTAGTTCTTCTCGAAGGAAATGCGGAGATTTACCTCGCCGTTTTCCTCGACCTTCGCGGCGAGCATCTCCGGGGTCTCCACGCCATAATCAAGACGATTAACTGGCACGGTGCCGCCGATGACGATCTGATCGCCATCGCGAAGAACGTCGAAGTCTTGGGAAATCTCGTGCGTTTCATCCTTGATAGTCAGATCTCCGGTGAGCTTGACTGTGCCAATGGAGCCGTCATCCGGGACATCGGCAAGCGAGGCCGGCTTAGTCAGCTCAAAGGATGCCTCTGGGAAAAGCTGAGTCTCAAAGAGCTTGGACTTCATGTTCTGATCACGGACCTTTTTATCCGTGGTCAGTTCATCCATATCAACGGTGACCGTGGCGGCTTTCAAGGTGGAATCAGAAATATCCGCCTGGCCGGTTACCTCCGTGGTTGAACCCGATGTGGTGGTCTTTTCCGCAGGTAGAACCTCATTAAAGGTAAAACCAACCGAGGTATGGTTATTAGCACGGCCCTTGGCTACCTCCCAGGTGCCATCGAGCTCCGTTGATGCGGCCTTTGCGCCGCCGGCGGAAACTGGTTCGGTCTTTACTCCGGCGCCTTTGAGGAGCGAATACACCATCGGGCCAATGGCTACGGCGGTGAGCAACACAATCAGCACCACAAAGATGGTGATGACGAGCTTGCGGTTATAAAAAAGCTTTTTCATCTTCTATCGAAGTCCTTCTAGGCGTCGCGCCAGGGCAACAAGCTCTTCGCACAAACCGGCAAGCTCCTGCGCACTAGCGCCTTCCTCCGCGGCGGTATTGATATCTTCTGCGGAACAACGTAGTTCAAAAAGTCTGTCGCGCAAACTCTCTGCCTTTTCTGGAGTAAGGATGACGGCATTTGCGGGAATCCCCGTGCCACTGACGTTATTTCTTTGCTCATAGGCACGCTGCTTACAGGAGGCGCTGCAAAACTTCCGTGGCCGTCCCCTACCGCCTTGGTCAATGTCCTTCCCACACCATTGGCAGGAACCGACGTTGCGTTCACGACTAGCTGTACGGATCACCCGATACACTTTAGTTCATTTTGGGCGGGCTGGGAACAAAGACGCGTGGGTGTTCGTTATAATTAGTAGCTCTTAGGCGAAGTTTTGCTTCGCACTCAATCAGGGATCTCTTTGAAAAGGATGATGTTGCATGGCAGATCGCGTACTCCGTGGCAGCCGTATGGGCGCAGTCAGCTACGAAACCGACCGCGACCACGACCTCGCACCGCGCCAGATGGTGAAGTACCGCACCGAAGACGGCGAGATTTATGAGGTGCCTTTCGCGGATGATGCTGAAATCCCTGAAGAATGGATGTGCAAGAACGGCAAGCTGGGCCACCTGGTAGAAGGTGAAGGCGTTGAGTCTAAGCCCGCTAAGCCACCACGCACCCACTGGGATATGCTGCGTGAGCGCCGCTCCATTGAGGAGCTCGATGAGCTGCTCGAAGAGCGCATTAACCACCTGCGCTCCCGCCGCCGTTCCGCAGCCCGCCTCCTGAAGGAACAGCAGGAGCAGCAGCAAAAGAACTCTTAAAGTTCTGCGGCAGCAAAAGGCCCGTACCTCCCTACTCTAACTAAGGGACGGTACGGGCCTTATGTGTTGCGGTTGCGCCTACTTCTTGAGCTGCGCAATCTGGTGCTTTGCCAGATGCCCGATCTCGCTGGCGAAGTCAGAGACCCAGCCGGCGCCCTTACGGGCCTGAACGCCTAGATCGTGAATGGAGCCGTCCTTGACTTCACGGTTGACCAACTGGGACACGGCGCCACCGAAGTCCTGCAGCTGCTCAGCGCGATGGGCAACGCCCCACTTGGTGACCTCGAGCAAGGAATCCTTCACGAAGGAACCATCAAGCTTAGATTCGCCATATTCGCGCTCGGTAAAGGTAATGGGAACCTCGCGGACGTCAAAGCCAGCCTTGACGGCACGGAAGGCCAGATCAACCTGGAAGATGTAACCGGCCTTGGACAGCTCATCAAAGTCGATGGACTCGAGCAGCTCGCGGCGGAACGCACGGTAACCGGCGGTCATATCGGACAGCCCAGCGCCCAGCGCTACGGAGATGTAAATATTGCCCAAACGGGACAGGTATTCGCGGGACGCTGGCCAGTTGACGGTCTCGCCACCTGGAATATAGCGGGAGCCGATAACCAGGTCCGCGCCCTTGTCCACCTCTTCCAACAACAGGTGAAGCTGTTCCGGGGCGTGGGAGCCGTCTGCATCCATCTCACACAGCACCTGGTAGTCGCGCTCCAATCCCCACTCAAAGCCGGCGATATAAGCGCCTAGCAGGCCACCTTTGCCCTCGCGGTGAAGAACATGGATGTGGTCATCTTGCGCTGCGAATTCATCGGCCTTGTCACCAGTTCCATCGGGAGAGTTATCGTCCACGATGAGGATATGGACCTCTGGGACGGCCTCACGGACGCGTCCAGTAATGAGAGGAAGATTTTCGATCTCGTTATAGGTCGGGATGATGACCAAGGTCGAGGATTCAAGCGTGCTCACAGTGTTTATGCTCCTACGTAAGTATCTGTGCCGGAGCGGCGCGGGGTGCGTCGCAGGCGGTTTGTGCGCAAAGCTACCAGTGCGCAGACTGTTCCAATAATAACCATGAGCCATTGCAGGGGCGAACCAAACCTCACGGAAAAGGTCTCGCCGCTACGCAAGGGCAACTGTTCTACTAAGGCGTCCGCCGTGAAAATATCCGTGGACTGGCTAACGCGTCCATCCGGGTGAACAATGGCGGATACACCAGAAGTCGCCGCCACCACCACGGCTCGGTCCGTCTCCATCGCACGCAACCGGCTCATGGCCAATTGTTGGTAGGTCATATCGGAATAACCAAAGGTGGCGTTATTTGTGGGAGTAGTCAGTAGTTGTGCGCCATTTTTCACCGACTCCCTAAAGGCGCTATCGAAGGAAACTTCGTAGCACGTTGCCACGCCAACCGGCACGCCCGCCATGGAGACAACGCCTGGGCCGTTACCGGGCTTAAAATCGCCGGCGAGGTCCACATAGTCAGAAAACTTGCCAAAGAAATCCCGCATGGGCATGGTTTCACCGAAGGGCTGCAGGTACTTCTTATAGTGGTGGTCTCCCACCGTATGTCTGGGAGCAAAGACCTGCATTGTGTTGCGGGCTCCCACCTCATCCCGCGTAGCGGTGCCAACCAAAACAGGTGCGTCTACCGCATCGACGGCGCCGCTGATCGCCGCGGCTGCCTTGCCGTCACGGAATGGGTTGATATCAGAGGAGTTTTCGGGCCAGATGACTAGGTCAATATCCTTCTCGCGTGCGGCCAGCTTCTTTGTTGCGGCCACGTGGTTGTTGAGGACCGCCTGGCGTTGCCCGGCAAAGTCTAGGCCCATGCGAGGTACGTTTCCTTGGATTGCGGCAACCTTTGCTTCTCCGACAGTGGAATCGTCTCGGTTGATGCCTAAGCCTGCCACCGTCGCGCTTGCAAGGGGAAGGATAGCTGCTAGGAGTGCGGCGCTCTTGGCCTTCCATCCGCGTTGAATCAGGAGCGCAGCGAGACCGCAGCCGCACAAAACTGTGGCTGCGGTAATGAGCGAGGTTCCACCCCACGGCGCCAGGTTGGCTAGCGGTCCGTCGACTTGTCCCCAAGCCAATTTCACCCAAGAGAAACCGCCGAAAGGTACCGAGGAACGCAGCACCTCCACCGTGAGGTAGAAGAACGGGAAGGCAATAAAACCGTATTTCCACCGCGCTACCGCCGCGCCGCCAAAGCCCAGCACAATGGCGTATACCGAAAGCCATACGGCCAAAGCGATGTATGGCCCGCTGCCCACCAATTCGCCGATCCATGGCAACGTCAGCAAGTACAGCACGAGCGAATGTGTTACTGCGATAAGCGCACCCACGCGGGCGGTAACGTGCCTAGTATCCCACGGCAGCAAGCTCGCGTACAGCAAACCCACGCCCACAACGGCAGCCCACCACCAGCCACGGGGCTCTATGGCGGCATACGTGAGCAGACCAGAAAGGCCCGCCACAACGAGGCGGGCAAGAGTCAGCATCACTAGCTCTTTCCGCCCTTGGACTCGCCACCGGAGGGGCCGAAGTCATCTGGATCCAGGTTCTCACTCCAGCGGCGGATCTCCTCCTCATCCAACACCTCATGCGGGCCAGCATCCTGCGTGCTGGGGTGCCCGCTTTGGGTTGCTTGGCCACGTCCAAAAGAGCCAAAGTCGCCATAAGAGTCGTGCTGCTGCGCCATTGGGGTGGCCTCGTAGATCTTAACGCCCATGTTTTCGATCTTGCGGTACAAAGAGGCCGCCATCATCGTGCGGAAGACGGCGCGGGTCGGCGAGAAGATAAAGAGGGCTCCGAGGATCGTCGTCAAGAAGCCCGGCAAAGAAAGCAACATGCCGCCTACCAAGGTCAGGCCCACATTGCTGGCGGTCTTGCCCACATTGCCGTCGCGCACGACGTATGCGCCGTCCCCAGTGCGTTCGACCTGCTTTCCCATCAAACGGCGCACTTCAATGCCAGCGATGGACATTCCGAAGAACATGGTGACAAAGAGTGCGATAAGCGCCCAGCCAACACCGATCCATTGACAAACGGCCCAGAAGGTCAGGGTCTCTGCGACCATGTAGAGAGCAAAATACATAAACGGCATGGCCTCAGTCTAACGAGGCAGACTGATAAAGTGCTGGCAACACTCATGCGCGAAGGTGCAGCCGCGGCAGGTTAAACTAGTGCGCATGTTTACTCCTGCGCTTTTTGAAGACCCCCAGTACGGCACGTGCATCCGCATCCACGTTGCCGGTGGCAGCACCCACGCCCAGGATTGGGTTACTTTGGCGCAGTGCGCCAGTGCTGTTGCGGATGGGTATGTCTACATCGACCGGTTTTCCGCAATCGAGCTGCGCAGCATTAAGGATGCGGAGGCACTCAATCAGCAGCTCCAGCAGTTGCGATTGCGCGCCACGGCGATGCCGGTGCTGGCTTCGCCTTTGTCGGCGGAGGCCAAGCAAACGGCCCAGGATATCGCGGCTGAGCTAGGAGCGGCAAAAGGCGGACCCGGACTGGCCGTTATCGCCCACGACGACGTACCGACCGGCGCGGCTGCAGTCAGCCTTAGCATCGACGGGGACGGAGCCCTGCGCCTTGAGCGTTCCCCGCTTGGCGACGCCCCCTCTGCCCCACTGACTCCACAGGCTGCTGCCCAGCACTATGGGGAGGTACTCCAGCACGCGGATTCCGCTGAGCCTAAGGCATCCGCCCTGGCAGAACCAGGCCCCATTGGCTGGTTAGATGTTCATTTGCCTGCGGGCGTTGTCGACCTCGGCGCGGGCGTGCACCGCGGCGCCATCCCTGCTGAGTTTGCGCAGCTCATAGGCCAGTTAGAGGTAGACATCACCGTCACCCCGTGGGGCGGATTAGTCTTTCACAATATTGCCGAGGGTGATGCCGAAGTGGTGCTGCGCGTACTCGCCCCACGCGGTTTTATCTTCGACATCAACTCTCCCCTGCTACGCGCAGAGTAAAGAGAGCGCAGAGTTTAGCGCGGCATATGCCGCCAGAGTGGGCGCGGTACAAGCCGCATGACCCACGCTAGGCCCTGCAGAGCCCGAGGAATCCACACGGTGCGCGAACGCGGCTTACCGCGCCGTGCATCGCGGTCAATGCAGTCGACTACTGCCTCGGCCACATCTGCCGGACGCACGGAAAGTGGCGCCGGCTTCATTCCTTCCGTCATGCTGCCGATGACAAAGCCAGGGCGCGCAGTAATAAGGCCTACCTGGCTGCCGTGCAGCTTATCGGCAAGGCCTTGACAGAAGGCATCAAGTCCGGCCTTGGTGGAGCCGTATACGTAATTCGCGCGGCGAGGGCGCCAGCCTGCGATCGAGGAAAATGCGACGATGTGGCCGCGGTGCATGCGCTGGGATACTAGCGTAAGCAGTGAAATCTGCGCGGCATAATCGATTGTGGCGATGTCGACCGCGTGCGAAGCATCGCGTTCTGCCCGCTGCTGATCGCCCAAGATGCCAAAGGCGACGACAGCAAGCTCGAGGGGGCCTGCCAGCTCTATGGCGCGCTCAACCACACCGGCATGGGACGGAAAATCTGCGGCGTCGAAATCAAGTAGATGAACGCTGCGCGCACCTGCCGCCCTGAGCTGGCCTTCCATGCCCTCCATTCCGTGGGTGCCACGAGCGGCGAGCACAATATCTTGGCCTGGGGCTACTCTCCTAGCGATTTCTCCGCCAATATCGCTGCGGCCGCCCAGAATCAGTACGCCAGCCATTAACGGACGTCACGCGGAGCTTGGTTAAGGGACTCGTATCCGTCATTGGTCAGCACCACGATGTCTTCCAAGCGCATGCCCCACTTGCCTTCCAAGTAAATACCCGGCTCAATGGAAAAGGCCATGCCCTCTTCCAAGGCGAGATCGTTGCCTTCCATGATGAAAGGCTCCTCGTGCGTCGACAGGCCGATGCCATGGCCGGTGCGGTGGACAAAGTAGTCGCCCCAGCCTGCTGCAGAGATCGCCTGGCGCGCAATGGCATCGATGTCTGCGGCGGTGCTGCCGGGGTGGGATGCTGCGCGGGCGGCAGCTTGGGCGTCGGCAAGCACGGCATAGGCATCCTGAAAATCCTGCGGGGCCGTAGAAATATCCCCGCCCACTACGTAGGTGCGGGTGCAATCCGAGTGGTAGCCGGAAGGCAGAGTGCCTCCGATATCAACGACGACTGGCTCTCCCTCAGCCAGCACGCGATCCGAAAAGCTATGGTGCGGGTTGGCGCCATTCGGGCCCGATCCGACGATGACGAAATCGATAACGGAGTGCTCCCGCAAGATGAGCTTTTCCAGTTCGTGGGCCACCTCGGCCTCAGTACGACCGGCCTGCAAAAGCTGCGGTACCTGCGCGTGGACCGCGTCAATGGCATGGCCAGCCTTGCGCAGCTCAGCAATCTCAGCCTCATCCTTGCGGGTAAAAAGCTCGGCCAGTGCATAAGTGGCCAGTTCATAGCTGGCGTGTGGAAGCAGATCTTGGAAACGCAGCACGTGATCTGCAGTCAGCGACTGTCCCAGCGCTACCTTGCCTAGTCCGTCGCCTGCGCCACGCAGTGCCAACTTATATGGGTCCTCGCCGTCATTCCAGCCACGCAACTCTACATCCAGCTCACCTACTGGTGCAGCCTTGATATCGGTGATATCGGTATTTGGCGCGGCGATCCATGCATTGCCCCGCTGCGGCACAACCAAGACCGTCAAGCGTTCGTGGGAAGAAACCCAGGAGCCGGTGAGGTAGGCAAAGTCTGGTCCCGTGCCAATGAGGAGCAGATCGATGCCCTTGTCCGCAGCTGCCTTTTGGGCGGCGTGCAGACGCTGGGCGTAGACATCAGCGGAAAAAGTCTGAGTATCAGTCATGCCCCAGAGTCTACTCGTCCGCGCCGCGGATTTTAGGCGCCAATGGCTACGACACCGCGCTGAATTGCGTCGATGGCCCGGCGGGCGTTGCGTTGAATTTCGCCGTCGTACCCAGTCTTAGCCACTTGTTGGAGCAGGTCGATGACTTGGCGGCACCAACGGACAAAATCACCCGGGGTGAGCTCGGCGCCGGCTTCATTGGCCGCAGCCATGCAGTAGCCCAAGGGTGCGCCGGCCGCCCATTGGTGTACCGCCAAGGCGAATCCGGCCTCTGGTTCACGGGTGGGCGGCAGCCGGTGGCGCTGCTCATCAGCGGTGAGTTCGGTGTACACGCGCCACGTGGCATTCATAGCATCAGCCATGCGCTCGGTGGCGGCTTCCGGTTGCCCACTGGTGGCCTTGCGGTTTTCGAAACAGCACAGGGAGGCAACGCCGGCCAGCTCTGCGGGATCGAGTTCATCCCAAATTCCGCGCTTGAGGCATTGGGCGACGAGCAGATCGGACTCGCTGTGAATTTTGGCAAGGCGCTCGCCTTCCTCCGTGATCACCGGCGTGCGATCGGCACCGACCCCGGTGAACTCGACGTAGTCCATCTCTGCGAGGAGGTCCACAATGCGCTCGAAGGTGCGGCCCAATGTATCCGTAGCTTTATTGACTTTGGACTGGAGCTTGTCCCGATCACGCTCGCGCCGTGCCAGCTTTTGTGCCAGGCCCGCCAGCTGTTCGCGGTCAGTAGCCGGCCACTCGTGAGCTGGATGAGCACGCAGTGCGTCGCGCAACTGACCTACCCGCTTATTTGGCCGGGCGCGGGTGTGCGACTTCATGCGCTTGGGCCGGTCGAAGTGTTCGCGGTGCAAAACATCCTGCACATATCGAGTATTGCGGCGCGGGTTCTTGCGCACCGGCTTGGGGATCTTGATGCTTCCGACTTGGATCGGTGGGTTATTGATTCCGGCTGCATCGATACGTCCCGACCACCCGGACTCAGTGGTAATCCACGGGCGGGGATCCGCAGTTTGGTTAGCGGGAGTCACAACCGCGGCGAGAATAGGACGCTTCTTGCCGGGCATGGCAATAACATCGCCCAACTGGAGGCGTCCCAGTACCGCGATAACCTCTTGGTTTCGTTGATTGGCACTATCGATTTTTGATTGCTTTTCTTCCGCTGTGAGCTCGCGGCGCAGGCGGACATAGTCCATGAGAACCTCGGCGGGATCCTCCCCGTCTTTAGCAGGCGGTGCAAGTGAGGCCACGGCATCATCGAGCTGGTTGCGCAGTTCCCGCACGCGATGCTCGGCGCGTTCAATCTCGCGAGTTTCCTCCACGACGGAGCCATCGGCCTGAAACTGCGCGAAAGACTTTTCCAAAAGGCGGAGAGAATCCTCGAAACCAAGCATTCCCAGCAAATTGATCGCCATATTGTAGCCCGGTGCAAAAGTGGAAATGAGAGGATACGTACGGGTAGAAGCAAGGCCAGCTACCTGACGCGGATCCATGGCGGGGGCCCACTGCACGACTGCATTGCCCAACGTATCGATGCCACGGCGTCCTGCCCGGCCAGTCAGCTGCGTGTACTGGCCTGGGGTGAGATCGACGTGCGCTTCACCATTGAACTTGATGAGCTTTTCTAGCACCACGGTGCGCGCCGGCATATTGATGCCGAGTGCGAGCGTTTCAGTAGCAAACACGGCGCGAACGAGGCCGCGTACGAATAGGTCTTCCACGATGTGCCGGAACGCGGGCAGCATGCCCGCATGGTGCGCGGCAAAGCCACGGGAGAGGGCTTCGCGCCAGCGCTTAAAATCCAGGACCTGCAGATCTTCTTCAGGGATACCTTCCACACCCGCATCGACGATGTCCTTGATTTCCTGTGCTTCCTCTTGGGAGGTAAGCACCATGCGGCTGCGCAGGCACTGATAAAGAGCGCCGTCGCAGCCGGCACGGGAGAAAATGAAGGTGATCGCCGGAAGCATATCCTGCGATTGCAATACCTTCAATACCTCTGGGCGGCCTAAGGGGCGATAGCGATCCTGCTTCCGAGCGGCGCCGGAGCGTCCCTTTCCCTTACCGTGGAATTCGCTGCGTCCGCCACCCTTGTGACGCGCACGCGCACGAAAACCCTTGCCGGATTTATAGTCTGCGCGACCATCATCGGTATCGCCGGCTTCAAGGCGCTGGATCCTACGCTCTAGCTCGGAGTTGACCTGGCCGCCAGATTCTGGCTCGAAGAGCGGATAAATCTTGCGCCCCAGCATCATCCACTGGTCGAGGGGAACTGGGCGGTGTTCGGAGACGATGACGGTGGTATCGCCGCGCACTGTAGAAAGCCAATCGCCGAATTCTTCCGAATTGGACACTGTGGCAGATAGGCCGATGATGGAGACATGATCCGCGAGGTTGAGGATGACCTCTTCCCACACTGCGCCGCGGGAGGCATCAGCCAAAAAGTGGATCTCATCCATGACCACGTGGGTCAAGCGATCGAGGGCCGCGGATTCTGCGTAAATCATATTGCGCAGCACCTCTGTGGTCATGACGACGATCTCTGCATCAGAGTTGATCGATACGTCGCCGGTGAGCAGGCCTACGGCTTCTTCGCCATGCTCTTCCACCAAGTCGTGGTACTTCTGGTTGCTCAAGGCCTTAATCGGCGTCGTATAAAAGCACTTGGTTCCCCGGCTCAGCGCCAAAGAGACAGCAAATTCGCCCACGATGGTTTTGCCGGCGCCGGTCGGCGCGCAAACCAGTACGCCATGACCGTCCTCCACGGCTTGGCAGCCCTTTACCTGGAACTCATCCAACGGGTATGGCAGGGCTGCGGTAAAAGAATCCAGATGAGTTTCAGTCATGACTCCCCAGGCTACCCGTGCCTAGAGGACATCGTCGAAAAAAACGCCGCTGGACGACGAAGTCCCACTGGCGCCGGTGCTCCATGTCTGCTGTGGCTGCTGCTGTGCCTGTTGTATTGGCTGTGAAACGGGTTGAGTAGATCCCGGTGAAGGGTTTACTCTGCTCGGCGCCTCGACAGGGGTTGGCCCGCCGATGGCTCCTGGTCCAGCACCAAGCGGCGAAGCAGTCTCATCATCGAGATCCATCCACTCGGGGCGTTCGCGTTGCATGCGCTTGTCGTGGAGGCGGCAGAACTGGAATGCGATCTCGATGAGCAAGATGAGTGAACCAGCCAGTACCACCATCGAGAAAGGATCCTGGCCTGGGGTGACGAAGGCGGCGAAAATCATCACGACGACAATGATGATGCGACGCTTGTCTTTGACGTGTTCATATTCGAGCACGCCAATAAGGTTCAGAGACACGATAAGCAGTGGGATTTCAAAGCTAATGCCAAAGATAAGCAGCAGGGCCAGGAGGAAGTAGAAATATCGCTCACCGGTCAGGGCCGCTGTTTGATACTCGGCGCCGATACCCATGAGGAATTCCAACCCCACGGACAAGATGAAATAGGCCAGCACGGCACCGGCAACGAATAGGCCCACCGCGGCGCTGACAAAACTCAACGTGTAGCGGCGCTCGTTCTTATGGAGACCAGGCACAACGAAGGCCCAGACCTGATACAGCCACACCGGCGAGGACAATACGGTGCCGGCCAAAGCGCCTACTTTCAGGCGCAACAGGAGCATTTCAAACGGGCTGGTGGCCAATAGACGGCACTCGCCGTCCGCGCTGAAGGAGGCGCGCTTATCTGGGGGCAGCGCACAATACGGCTCTCGTAGAATTTCGCCCAACGGAGATAGCCCGAATGGTGCTCGTTGGTACCAAATGAACCCAATGATGGCCCCGACGACAACCGCTAGCACGGAAATAATGATGCGGCGGCGCAGCTCCTGCAGGTGCTCCACCAAGGTCATCTCTCCGGTAGGGTTCTTCTGCTTGCGCGAAAAGCGCAGCTTTCCCTTCACGCTCTTGCTTGCCTTCTGGGGAGATAGAGGCTGTGACTGTGACGACATCAGTGTGGCTCTTTCAACGCAAAGAAGCGAACACTTCCCTACTGCACGGATTGCGGGTGCATATCCGCGCGCTGCAGGGGTGTTCGCGCGACGACAGATTAGGGGCGTTTACTGCTGAGTATTGGTGTTGTTCTGCTGGCCCGGCTGCATGTCTGGTCGGTTCCAGAATTCCTCATCGGACTGCTGCTTCTGGTTCAGCTGTGCTTGAGACTGAGAACGCTGGGCATCCTCGGAATGCATCTCATTGACCTCAGACTTGAAGATGCGCGCGGAACGGCCAATAGAACGTGCCAATTCCGGCAACTTCTTTGCACCGAATAGCAAGACGATGGCAAGAACGATCAGGCCAATTTCCATAGGTCCTAGGCTCATGGAGAAACCTCTTTCAACTAGTGCACCAGCATGCCGGGAAGCATCACCGCCAACTTATCTGCCGGCGGGCGGGCGCAGTAAACGGGCAAGTAACTGGCTACTGAGTATAGCCGCTCAATGCGGTGTTTCCTCGCTCCGCAATGAGATTTACCACGGATTGAGGAGCCACTACCCGCAACCTATCAGCTTGACCCAAAGCAAAGCGAATAAGCCAATCCACTGATCCCATAGGCATTGTTGCAGCTATTTCCCCATTTCCCAGGTCTTCGCCCAGACGCATATCGTAATACTCAGCCAGCCACGTGAATTCTTGGTTAATTGCTAGTTGCACGGTGTCCCCATCGCCCAAATTAAAGGGTGAAGAGGCATCAAAGTCGAGGTCTTTCAGGTGTGGCTGGGATTTTTCCTCCACGATACGAGCCTTACTAATGCGGTCGATGCGGAAAGTGCGATGCGCTTGCTTTGCTTCCTCCCAAGCGGCCAAGTAAGGCTCGGAATCAACGATGAAAATGCGGGCTGGATCCACCACTCTCTCGGATTCAGCATTTGAGGATGCGCTCCAGTAACGCAGCCGTACCCGCTTTCTCTCATTGATTGCTTGGGTCAAAAGCGCCTGGATATCAGTCTCTTCAGGGGCTGGAGTAGACAGCGACTCATAGATGGCGACTGTCTTTTCATCCATGATGCCGCGCAGCTTAGCAGCGGCGGATTCGACCGCATGGGCGTCGATTAGCCCTGGCATCGCTTGTAAGGACTCCAGGGTGAGGAGCAAGGCGCCTGCTTCAGTCGGGGTTAGCCGTAGTGCCTGGCTTAAGCCTTGATCATTATGGATGGTTACCCCATCCCGATAGCTGAAGGAGAGATCGATGAGGTCCTCGGTATTGCGCCCCGTGCCGGAGCAAAAGAGGCGATCGAGAGCTTCCTTCAGCTCGCCGGGATCCATGCCTAAGTCTTTGGCCGCTTCCATAGGCGTCTTGTCGGGATGATTTTTAAAGTACGGAATCAGGTTCAAAGAGCGCACGAGGGCCTGGAGCTTCTGCGATCCATCAGCCATGACTAGCGTCCTTCCTGCGTATGTGCTGCCCTGCGCAAAAGGGAAATGACCTCCTGGCGGACCTCGGCTGGTTCTACCACTTGTACCTCCGGCGCATACCCGGCCGCGGTGCGTACGAGCCAATCCTTATCTACCTTCTGCAGTAGCACCGTGCCATCGGGTTGTTGCTCGCCGGCATCCATGAGCTCTCGCGCCTGCCCTTCTGGGATGACGAGGCGCGCATTAACCTTTTCTCCTCGCTGTAGTGCACGCTCTACCAATACCTGCAGTTCTTCAGTGGGATTGGGGTGCTCCGCGGGATCGTGCGAGCGTTTGATGTCAGAGACGCGGAGGGCGCGAAAGACGCGTGGGGCGTTTCGGTCCACATCGAATCCCACGAGATAGATGTGACTGTCACGGTTGACCAGTCCCCACGGATCCATGACGCGGCGTACCGGCTCAATAGCAGGATTGGCACGGTAGGAAAACGTGATGCGTACCTGATTGCGCACCGCAGCGAGCACCGAGGTAATGATTTCCGGGGCAAGTCGCGTGATGTCATTGACCGCCGTATATACCGGTGCGCCTGCGAGGTTGCGCGAGGCGCCGCTGGCGGCAATTTTGGTCCAACCGGACAAGGAGAAATCGCTCAGGCCTCCGGTTGTACCCACTCCCCCTGCAATGCCTAAAACCATGGCCTCCTCAGGAGAAAATTCTACCGGCGGCAGCTGGTAGCTACTCGCGTCGAGGCGATAGCTAGCCCCGTCTTCGCCGCCGGAATGAACAATGGGCACCCCGGCGCGCTGGAGGGTTGCGATATCTCGTGCCAGCGATTTGGCGAAGGCTTCGTCTGATTTATCGCCGTATCCTGCCACATGACTACGAATCCAGGCGGCGGTGCGATCCGGGCTACCGCCGGAATTGGCGGCGCCCTGTAGCGCGAAAGAGAGGTTGGTGAGTCTTTCTACCGCTTCATCATGCCGTTTCGGCGCGGGGTTGTGTGCTGCCACGTGGTGTGTTGTCTCCCTGGTGCGGCTCGTGTGCTTCTAGCTGTGGTGTAGACGCATATAGTCTAGCAACGCCTCGACCCGATCATCGTCGGCCACGAAGGGGTTAAGTAGCTCCTCGGTGCGCGGCTCTGGGCGGTTGACCTTAAGGCGCGTCCAGTCAACGGTGACGTTGGCTCCAAGGCTACGGGCAGCGGCAAGGAACTGCCCACGCAGCGCGGCACGGGTGGTCGGTGGTGCTGTGTCCATGGCGCATTCGATCTCGGAGTCTGTGATCCAGCGTTCGATAAGGCCCTTGCGCAGTAAGACATGGTAGAGCCCGCGGCTCGGACGGATATCGTGATAGGTCATATCAATCTGGGCGAGCTTGGGGTGGCCCCAGTGGCCACCCAGCCGTGCGCGGTAGCGCTCGAGCAGTCCCAATTTAATGACCCAGTCGATTTCTCGGTCCACGCCGGAGAAGTCTTGAGTCTCAATGGCCTGCAGCATGCGCTGCCAGAGATCCACCACGCGCCGCATTTCTGCCGTGGGAGTGCCGGCGTCCTCCCGCTTGTCCAACCACTGGCTCGCGCGCTGACATAGTTGTTGCTGGACCTCGAGTGCGGTGACGGATCCCCCTCCTGTGAGCGGCAGTTCGGTCGAGCCCGTCATATCACGTGCGATGGCGCGGACATGGTGAATTGGCTTGTCGATGTCGAACTCCGGCAACTCAAATCCAGCCTCCAGCATCTCCAACATGAGCAGCGTGGAGCCAACTTTTAGCGCCATGGTGGGCTCGGCCATGGTGGAGTCCCCCACGATGACGTGCATGCGGCGGAAGCGTTTCGAATCGCCGTGCGGTTCATCCCGGGTATTGATGATGGGACGCGAGCGGGTGGTGGCAGAAGACACGCCTTCCCAGACCTGGTCTGCGCGTTGCGAGAGCAGGAATTGGGCAGGCTTATCGCCCTTAGCGGGCTGGATCATGCCGGCGCCGCAGATGAGCTGGCGGGTAATAAGGAACGGAAGGAGCGCCAGCCCCAAATCCTTGAGCACCATGTGGCGGCTGATGAGGTAGTTTTCGTGGCAGCCAAAAGAATTGCCGGCTGAATCCACATTGTTTTTAAACAGGTACACCGCGCGCGGGTGCCCCTCGGCAGCAAAGGTTTGCTCCGCTTTTTCGCCCAGCCGGTTGACTATCGCATCGCCGGCGCATTCATAGGCCAGAAGCTGGCTTAAGCTATCGCACTCGGCGGTGGCTACCTCGGGGTGGGATCCGACGTCGAGGTACAGGCGGCTCGCGTTGGTGGAAAAGATATTAGAGGAAGAATGTTCCTGGACGATGGGCCGGAAAAGCACGCGCGCCACTTCATCGGGGCTCAAGGCGCGTTCTCCAGGGCCCGCGCTGGTGGTTAAGCCATATTCCGTCTCGATGCCCATGATGCGACGGGCGAAGACGGGACGCTGGTCACGCACCCTTACTGCCCACCCTTTTGGACATAAGAGCGCACGAATTCCTCGGCGTTGTTTTCTAGCAAGCCATCAATTTCATCGAGCAATTCATCGGTACCGGTGGTATTGATGCTCAGCTGCGTGGAGGTAAACTCTTCCTCCCCGGCGGAGTCATCGCCGCCGTTACCGCCGGTGACCTGCGACTGGTGGGTTGACATGTTATGAACGTCCTTTCCTTCGCCTCTGCCTCGATGCTTGACTATTAGTTACGGTACTCGGGCTGGATACCGCTGTCAGCTAGTCCCTGAAGGAGATCCTCCACCGTACGTGCGGTGTCGATGATCTCCTCGCACTGGGAGCGGGTCAGGCCGGTGGTCTCATCCATAGGAACCGTGGCCCAGGGTGCCGTGGTTGCCTCGCCTACCCGCACCGTGAGGTTTTGCCAGCTCGCGGCAATGATGTCCTCCCCGAATTTCTGCGTCACTCGCCCTCGGAAATACGCCCGGGTGTCCTCTGGCGGAATGGTGGCGGCGTTTTCGATCTCTTCAGCGCTAAAGAGCTGCCGCATCTGGCCCTTGCGCACCAGCGCATGGTGTAGCGACTTTGCCGGATCGATCTCCGCGTATTGCAGGTCAATGAGCCGCAGCTTTGGGTCTGCCGGATCGATACCGCGGTCGAGGTAGCCCTTAATCAAGCGATACTTCGCCACCCAATCCAACAGGTGCGCGGCCTGCATGGGATCTTCCGCCAAGAGTGCAACTGCCTCGTCCCAAGCCGCGAGCACCTTGTGGTCTGCGTCGGTGCGTGGGGTGATGCGAGCGCGGTATTCGGCGAGGATTTCTAGGGCGGTGAGCTGGCGGGCGTCGGCAAGCTCGAGGCGATGTTGAAGGGAGAGATCGCGGCTGACGCGGGGGACCTCCGCCACGGCGTCCTGCAAGCGGAGATCGCTAAAGTCCACACCCTGCTCAATCGCATCGAGCACCAGCGAGGTCATGCCCAGTTTGAGCAGTGTGGAGGTCTGCGACATATTCGCGTCTCCGATGATGACGTGGAGGCGCCCATAGTCCGCGTGCACCGCATGCGGCTCGTCGCGGGTATTGATGATGCCGCGATTGAGGGTGGTCTCCAGCGAGATTTCCTGCTCAATATAGTCAGCGCGCTGGGAGATCTGGAATCCCGGCTCCTCGCCAAACTCGCCGATCCCCATGCGCCCGGCGCCGATGACTACCTGGCGGGCCACGAAAAACGGGATAAGGGCCTGCGCCATAGTGTCAAAGTCCGTGGCACGGGAGTACTGATAGTTCTCGTGCGAGCCATAAGACGCGCCCTTGCCGTCCACGTTGTTTTTATAGAAGCGCAAGGCAGGGCACGGGTCATGGTTGGCAAGGACGGACTTTCCTTGCGCGCTCAGCCCCGCTACGGACGCGGCGGCTTGCAGGAGCGTGGCGTCACCTGCGGCGTCGTAAAGCGTGGCGTCCCAAGCATTAGTGCATTCCGGCGCGGAATATTCTGGGTGGGCGTGGTCCACATAGAAGCGCGCGCCATTGGCCGTGACCACATTGGCCACACCGATGGCGTTGGGATCCACCACGGGCACGGTGTGGTAGCGCTTGAGATCGAATCCGCGGGAATCGCGCAGCGGGTGCTCCTCTGCAAAGTCCCACCGCGAGCGTGCCCCAGTGTGCAGCGCGGCGTACGCTACCACCGCGTGGGTGGACGAAATGATGGGCGAATACTCCGGCAGCTCCGGGGTGGCAATGCCGTACTCGGTCTCGGTACCTACAACGCGACTCATGCGCTCCTCCTAGCGGTCAGTAGCTCCACCCGCTCAACGCGGGCACCAGCATGGTCTTGGGAGATGATCTTGGTCCACTCCTCCGGGTTGGTGGAGGTAGGCACATACTCGGATTCGGCGCGCTCGGCCGCGATGGCCTGGAGCAAATGCTGCTTGGCGATGCCCCCACGGCGCCCGCCTATCCCCTGTTCACTGCCCGCACGCTGCTGCAGTTCGTCCTTAATAGCCAGCTTCTTGGCGCGGGAGAGGATATTGGCAATCATGGCGCCCGATACAAAGTCCCGGTAGTGCAATACCTCGCGCTCGCCGCTGGAAAAGTGCAGCTGCACAAAGGGGCGATCGGCATAGAGCTCGTCCACCGCGGCGCCGATGAGCTCCTCTAGAGTGCCCTGGTGCGGCACGGTTTCTGCAAAGTGGCGGGCAAAGATCTCGCGGGCGCCCTGTTTATTCGGCCGGTTGACCCGGATCTTGATATCCAGCCGGCCGGGACGCATGATGGCGGGATCGATAAGCTCCTCACGGTTGGTAGCGCCGATGACTATCACATTGGAAAGGCTTTCGACTCCGTCGAGCTCCGTGAGCAGCTGCGGTACCACCGTGGTTTCCATATCTGAGGACACGCCTGAGCCACGGGTGCGGAAGATGGATTCCATCTCATCAAAGAAGATGACCACCGGCCGGTCAGCGCTGAGCTGGGCTAATTCGCGGGCGCGTTCAAAGATGAGGCGGATGCGGCGTTCCGTTTCCCCCACATATTTATTGAGCAACTCTGGGCCCTTGATATTGAGGAAGTAACTCGGCCCATCACTGCCCAGTTGCTGCGCCAAGGAATGGGCCACGGCCTTGGCAATGAGCGTCTTACCGCACCCCGGAGGGCCGTAGAGGAGGACGCCCTTAGGCGGCTGTAGCTCGTATTGGTGGTAGAGGTCCGGATGGATAAACGGCAGTTCTACGGAATCGCGGATCTGGGAAATCTGCTCATCGAGCCCGCCGATGTCCTCGTAGCGCACATCAGGGACCTCCTCAAGAGAGAGCTGGGAGACTTCCGTCTTTGCCACCTTTTCCAGCGCGACGGCAGCCTTGGGATCAACCAGCACGATTTCTCCTGCTGCCACGCGGGTTTCCTCGCGCAGTGTCTGCGATAGCAGCACCACTTTTTCCTCGCCAGAGGAATTTGCCACGATGAGGCGTCTATCTCCTAGGCGCTCGACCACTGTGGCGAGCTCGCCGGTGCGCTCGGGTGCGCACCCTTCCACCACCACGAAGCCATCGCCCAAGCGAACCTGCTGGCCGGCCACTAGGCTGCCTGGTTCCACATTGGGCGAGACTTTAAGCTGCATCACGCGGCCGTTGGTGTAGACCTCCGCGGTGGTTCCCACCTCGCTGTGGGTAGGCGAATAGCCTAAGAAAACGCCGTAGGTCGATGCCGGCTCAGCCAGCGCGTTAAGCTCCGCAAAAAGCTGTTCCAGCTTCCCACGCGATTCTTTTAATAAGCCCGCCAACTTCTGATTGCGGGCAGCAAGCTGGCTGATCTGCCGCTTATAGTCCGTGGCTTCATCCATGCCCACTACTCTAACGCGACCCAGTCGGCGAAAGAGGGGACTTGCGCTTTAAATTCTGGGCGTTGAGGTGAGCCTATTTTCAGCCTTACTTGCGGGCGCGGCGCTGCGGGCGCGGCGGAGTGACGCCATCGGCCAGGCGCCGAGTCCAGATAAGGAAGGCAGTATGCGCATTCATACGGTGCTCCGGGCGCGTAGCCAGGCCTTCAACCTTCCATTCGCGCACCAGCGATTCCCACGCCTTAGGCTCGGTAAAGCACTTGAGCTCGCGGATTCCTTCCATGACCTTCATCAACTGCGGCACCGTTGCCACGTAAGTCATGAACACACCACCGGGGATGAGGAGATCGCGCACGGTCTCCAGGTGCTCCCAGGGCTCGAGCATATCGAGAATTACGCGGTCTACCGGCCCACCTAAGTCCTCGGCGGTGACGTCTCCTAAATCGCCGAGGCGCGGCGACCACCACTCGGGCTGCTCGCCAAAGTATTCCTTCACGTTATCTACCGCATACTCAAGATGGTCATCGCGGACCTCATAGGAATACACATGACCTTCTGGACCCACGGCGCGCAGCAGGGACATAGACAATGCACCCGAACCTGCGCCGGCCTCGAGCACCCGCGCGCCCATGAAGATATCGCCCTCTACCAAAATCTGCGCCGCATCCTTGGGATAGATCACCGCAGCACCACGCGGCATCGACAGCACGTGGTCCACCATCAAGTGGCGGAAAAGGAGGAAGGAGGAGCCAAGGGTGGACTCGATAACCGAGCCCTCATCCATGCCCACGATGTCATCATGGTTAATGATGCCCTTGTGGGAGTGGAACTGGCCTCCTTCTTCCAGAATGACCGTGTAATGGCGCCGCTTGGCGTCGGTAAGCTGCACGCGGTCGCCATAGGCAAAGGGGCCGGAATAAGCCATGTCTCAAGACTCCTCGAGGTTGCGGTTACTATCCCACCAAGTATGCCTCAAGAGCCTGCGCGAGCCATACTTGGTCCCGCTCGCCTACCATTTCACGCGCCGAGTGCATAGACAGCATGGGCACGCCCACATCGACGGTATCGATGCCCAAACGCGTCGCTGTAATGGGACCAATGGTCGAGCCACAGGGCACATCATTATTGCCCACAAACCGCTGCACCGGCACGCCTGTCTTCTCGCATGCTGCTTCCCATAACGCCACCGTGGTGGCATCGGAGGCATAGCGCTGATTGCCATTGATCTTGGTCACTGGACCCTTGCCGATGATCGGATGGTGCGTGGGATCGTGCTTGCCCACGTAGTTCGGGTGCACCGAATGCGCGGCGTCGGCCGAGACACAGCTCGAGCGGGAAAACATCTGGAAGCGTTCCTCCTCGTTGGCACCCAGCGCCCGCGCTGTGCGGATGAGTACATCCGCTAGGATGGGACCGCCCGCACCGTAGCGCGAGCTAGAGCCCACCTCTTCGTGGTCAAAGGCCATCATGACCAAGACATCCTTGCCCTGATAGCCTTGGGCGGCCTTCTTCATCGCCGCTAGCGAGGCGTATACAGACGACAGGTTATCCATGCGGCCAGCCGCAATGAACTGCTCGCCGGCGCCAAAGACTTCGCCGCGAGCGGCATCGGCCGTAATCAGGTTAAAGGAAGCAATATCCTGCTTGGCGACGCCCACCTTCTCCCCCACTACCTGCACGATGGACGCCTCTGGGTCACCGACGCTCAAAATTGGCTGCATGTTCTGCTGGCGGTCCGGCTTAAACTCATCTTTGCGGTAGAGGTGAATGGCAAGCGACGGCAGGCGCAGCACTGGGCCAGTATTGACTAGGTGCCGCGTGCCATCCTTGCTAATGATCTGCCCGGCTACGGTCAGCTCCCGGTCAAACCAGGTATGCAGTAGCGCCCCGCCATAGATCTCTACTGCCACCTGTTGCCAGCCGGCCGCGGAAAAGTCCGGCGTGGGTTTAAGAACCAAGCCCGGCGAATCTGTATGGGACCCCACGATGCGGAAACCAGAATTCTTATCCGCGCCCTCTGGCACGTACCACGCCGCTACCGCGCCGCCGCGCACCATAACGTGGCCGCCAGGTACAGCGGACCACTGCGTTCCCTCATCCTGTACCTCAAATCCCGCCTCGCACAACTGGCGGGATACCTCATCGGCAGCGTGGTACGAAGAAGGAGAAGCAGCAATGAAATCTAGGAAATCTGCGGTATAACTCATACCTCCTAGCTTGCCACGAATCGCGCGGCGATAGGCTAGATACACCATGGCTACTTCATCTACACCCCGCCCACTCGCCCTGTCGCCCTCGCGCGCCTCCGACTATAAGCAGTGCCCGCTGCTCTATCGCTTCCGCGCCATTGACAAGTTGCCCGAGCCCAAGACCATCGCGCAGGTCAAAGGAACCCTCGTGCACGCTGTCCTGGAAGAGATGCACAAGCTACCGCGCGACGAGCGGACCTATCCTGCCGCGGTAAAGATGATTAAGCCTTCCTGGGCAGAGATGACCGCCAAAGACGAGGAACTTTTAGAGCTCGTGCCAGAAGAAGACACCTACGACTTCTTCGTTGCTGCCAGGGAACTGCTCAAAGGCTATTTCCAGATGGAAAATCCACAAGGCTTTGATTGCCAAGAAACAGAGATGTACGTCAATACGGTCCTGCCCAATGGCGTCCCCGTCCGTGGCTTCATCGACCGCGTGGACCGCGCCCCAACCGGCGAGGTCCGAGTCGTGGATTATAAAACCGGCAAGAAGCCACTTCCCCGCTATTCCCACGATGCACAGTTCCAGATGCGCTTTTATGCGCTGGTCTACTGGCGCATCCTAGGCACCATTCCCCACCAGTTGCGCCTGATGTACCTCAAGGTCTTGGACTCGATGTTTCTTAGCCCAAACCGTGAGGAGCTCGAATACTTCGAGCGCGATCTCGGCGAATTGTGGGCAAAGATTGAGGCCGACGGGCGCGCCGGGAACTTCCGCCCGAAGCCGTCTAAGCTCTGCGGCTGGTGTGCCCACCAGGATCTCTGCCCAGAGTTTGGCGGCACTCCGCCGCAGTACCCGGGCTGGCCGGGTTCCGCGGCAGATACAAAGGACTAGCGCCCCACCTGCCTAGAAAAGGCCCGAAATGGTGCCCTGCTTATCGACATCGATATTATTGGCCGCAGGCTTCTTCGGCAGCCCCGGCATCGTCATGACGTTGCCCGTGAGCACGACGATAAATCCCGAACCGGTGCGCGGCAGCAATTCGCGCACATGCAGCGTATGGCCTTCCGGCGCCCCCAGAGCAGAGGCATCATCGCTGAAGGAATACTGTGTCTTAGAGATGACCACCGGCAGCTTGTCCCAGCCATTGTCTTGGATGTACTTCAGATCCTTGAGCGCCTTTGCCCCGTATTCCACACGGTCGGCGCGATAGATCTCGCGCGCGATGGTTTCGATGGAGGCCTCGATTCCCTCCTGCGGATCGTAGAGCTGCTTGGCGCCGCCCTGCAGGTTTTCCAGCAAGGTCTCTGCCAGCTTGGTAGCGCCCTCGCCGCCCTCGGACCACACATTGGCTTCCTCCAAGGCCACTCCGAAATCTTCGGCCCACTGCCGCATGAACTCGCGTTCTGCTTCGGTATCGGACCAAAAGAGGTTGAGCGCTACTACCGGCTTGATCCCGAACTTGCGCAGGTTTTCTACGTGTCGCTCTAGGTTGACTATGCCGGCCTTGAGGGCATCCAAGTTTTCCTCGGTGAGTTTATCCTTGGCCACACCGCCGTTGTATTTTTGCGAGCGGATGGTGGCAACGACCACGGCGCCAGCAACATCTAGGTCGCCAAAGCGCGCCTTGATGTCGACGAACTTCTCTCCTCCTAAGTCGGAACCGAACCCAGCCTCGCTTAAGACGATATCGCCGAATTGCAGTGCGGTGTGGGTTGCCAGTAGGGAGTTGCAGCCGTGCGCGATATTGGCGAACGGTCCACCGTGCACCAAGGCCGGCACGCCGCCAAGGGTCTGTACAAGGTTGGGGTTGAGAGCATCACGCATGAGCGCTGCGAGCGCACCTTCCGCATTCAAATCACGCGCAGTAACAGGGCGCTGATCATAGGTGAAGCCGATGGTGATATCGCCGAGGCGCTTCTTTAGGTCCTCGAGGTTCGTGGCCAAGCACAAGATAGCCATGATTTCGGAGGCCGCGGTAATGGTGAAACCGGTTTCTGCAGGCACACCATGAGCTGGACCACCCAGACCGGTCACTACGTTGCGCAGGGCACGGTCATTGACGTCCATGCACCGCTGCCATGTCACGCGCCGCGGGTCGATGCCCAAGGCGTTGCCTTGGTGGATGTGGTTATCAATGATGGCGGCCAGGGTGTTGGTTGCAGAGGTAATGGCATGAAAATCGCCGGTGAAGTGAAGATTGATGTCTTCCATGGGGACAATCTGTGCATAGCCGCCGCCAGCCGCGCCGCCCTTAATCCCCATCACTGGTCCCTGGGAGGGCTCCCGCAGGGCAACGATGGCCTTCTTGCCCAACTGATCCAGGGCGTCGGTAAGGCCGATGAGCACGGTGGATTTTCCCTCGCCGGCAGGTGTGGGCGATACACCGGTGACAAGCACCAGCTGGCCCCTGTTTTCCTTGGAATAGTCAACCTTGGTGATATCTACCTTGGCTTTGGTGGTGCCATAGGGAATTACGGCATCGGCAGGAATGCCCGCCTTGGCTGCGACCTCTGCAATCGGCTGCAATTGGTGGGCTTGGGCAATTTCAACATCGGATGGCTGAGTAGTCATGACCTAAGCCTACCGAGCGGTGGAGTTAAATAGGGCTCATTTAGGCAAGAAAGTGAAATGGATTAACTCGCCCCACTGATGCAGCAATCAAAAAGGCGCCCCTGAAGGGGCGCCCCGTGCTGTCAAGGGGTGAATGCGCCACTTCGACCGGGAGGTAGTTGTGACGCGTTGGACTCCGAAGGATGTTAAGGATGCTGCTGTTGAGCGCGTGGTGGCAGGCGAGGCAGTTAGCCTGGTCGCGCGTGATGTGGGTGTAGGCCCCGAATCGGTTTACGGTTGGTTGAGGGTAAGAGGTGTCGAACCTCCAGGCAGGCGTGCGAGTCGTTTGCGTGATCCGTTTGTCCGTGAGGCTGTTGGGTTGGTGCGTGCAGGTATGTCGATCAGTCAAGCAGCACAGACTGTTGGAATATCGACTGGCTTGCTTCACAGCAGGTTAAAGAAAGCTGGTGTAATCGAAGTGCGGCCTAGACGCGCCCACTTGTCACCTGATAAACGTGCCCAGGCCGTGGAGCGAGTGCTTGCTGGTGAGAGCTGTCAGACAGTGGCTGATGCTATCGGTGTGCATCCTTCTACCGTGTATGGGTGGATAAGGAAGCAGCGGTATGCGAAGTTACGCCGGCAGCGACATCGTCGAACGCCTGATGAGGCGGTGGTGTCTTTGCCAGATACAGGCAAGAAGCTGGGTAAAGATTCTGTTATGCCAGCACCGATGAAAACTCAAGCCGTTGATGGATTTCCTAGCGGCGTATTCGACAAACACGCCTTAGTAGGGCGTGGTCGCAGGCTTACTGTTGAAGACCGTGTTGCTATTGAAGCGGGATGTCGTGTCGGTGATTCGGCACGAGCCATCGCGCAGAAAATAAATAGGCACCACAGTGTCGTCGCTCGTGAAATCACCCGTAATGGTTGGAAGATCGTCGATGAGGACGGCACAGAGCAGCTGCGGTATAACGCCCACAACGCTGCTGTTTCTACTGCTGGTCGGATGGTGCGGCCAAAACTACGCAAGCTCGATGAAAGCCCAACGCTTCGGGGTGTAGTAGTCGATTGCCTTGCCCGCAGGTGGTCACCTGGGCGCATTAGTGCATGGCTTGAGCATGCTTTCAGCGATGATGAAAGCATGCGTATTTCCCACGAAGCGATCTACAGTGCCTTATACATTCAAGGCAAAGGCAGCCTGCGAGCCGAGCTTGAAGAAGTCATGAAGACTAAAGACGTACTTATCCGCGGCGGCTCAACACGCAAGCGTCGTGCCCGAAACGCTGGCGTGTTAACCGGTCGCCCTTGGATCAAAGGTGCTGAGATCACCCACCGCAGCCCGGAAGCTGATGACAGGGCTATTCCCGGGCACTGGGAGGGCGACCTTGTTATTGGTAAAGGTGGCAAAAGCGCGCTGATTACCCTAGTAGAGCGCACCAGCCGTTACACCCTGCTTGGACACCTTCCCGATGAGCACAGTTCACACACCGTGGTCGCAACCCTGCAGGACATGGTCAAAGACCTCAACACCGAGCAGCTAAAGACCATCACATGGGACCAAGGCGCAGAAATGGCTGTCACAGCACAAGTCCAGATTAAAGACGGCTGCCAGGTGTTTTTCTGTGAACCGCACTCACCGTGGCAGAGACCAACCAACGAGAACACCAACGGCGAGATCAGGCGCAGGTTCTACAAAAAGGGCACCGACTTTGCCACCGTCACACCCGAACATGTCGCGTGGGTGCAAAATGAGCTCAACGAAACACCCCGACAAATCCTCGGCGGCGCAACCCCACGTGAAATACTTAACGAACTATTCAAGCGTGGCGCATCCACCGCTTGATTCCGCCCCCTAGGGTTGGTTTTATCCTCCTTTAGTTATAGGAGGACGAAACCGAATGCATAGCCCAAGAGGACCGAGAGCACGATGCTGACCGTACCTGGGATCAGGAATGGGTGGTTGAATACGGCCTTGCCAATACGAGTCGAGCCGGTATCGTCCATTTCTACTGCCGCCAGCAACGTTGGGTAGGTTGGCAGGATAAACAGAGCAGACACCGCCGGGAAGGCAGCGATTGCGGTAATGGGGCTTACTCCCAGAGCAAGGGCTGCCGGCATAAGGGCCTTGGTCGTAGCTGCCTGCGAATACAGCAACGCTGCGGCGAAGAATAGCACCACTGCGAGCAGCCACGGCGAAGACTCAATAATGCTGCCGGCCATAGACTGAATATCGTCCATGTAGTGGTTGATGAGGCTGGTGCCCAGCCAAGCCACGCCCAGCACACAAATGCATGCGGACATACCGGACTTAAAGACCGGGGTATTCAAAACATCTCCCGCTGGGACCTTCGTCATCATGACGATGATGGTGGCTGCGGTGAGCATGACCGTCATAATGGCTTCATTGCGTGGCAGGGTCGGCTCAGCGATAAGACCTACCTGCTCCGAGGTCAGAGTGGCCCACGCCATCACGATGACGATGGCTACCAAGAACACGAGAACAGAAGCCTTGGCACCCTTCTGCGGCGAAAAGTTCGCTGCGCCGAGTGGTTCCTTGACCAAGCCTTGTGCCTTGCGCTCCAGGTAAACCGGATCATCTTCAAGCTCTTTGCCAAACTTATTGGCTACCCAGGCAGCTGGGAAGATAGACAGGAATGTTGCCGGGATAACGACCGCCAGTACCTGCAAGTAGCCCACCCCAGTCGGCTCCAGCAGGCTAGCAAGCAACACCACAGCTGCCGAAATAGGCGAAGCACAGATTGCCATCTGAGAGGCAACTACCGCGATGGACAGCGGACGTGAAGGGCGAACCTTACCCTCTTTGGCCACCTCGACAATTACAGGCAGCGTGGAAAACGCTGTGTGACCAGTGCCGGCAAGAACCGTCATTAGCCACGTAACAACTGGCGCGTAGAAGGTGATCCGCTTTGGGTTTTTGCGCAGGAATTTCTCCGCAATGTGCACCAGATAGTCCATACCGCCAGCTCGCTGCATTGCTGCGATAGCAGCGATGACGGTCATGATGATGCCAATGACATCGAAGGGGATGTCTTCCCTAGTAATGGGAACGCCGGTGAGCCCCAGTGCCAACACACCGAGTCCGCCGGCCATGCCGATGCCAATTGATCCAATTCTCGCGCCCAAAACGATAGCGGCGAGAACGATGACTATATGAACAATAACCATGGACGTACTCCATACGCTCTCTATGCAAACTACGGGCACGCATCTCTATAAGAGTGCATGCCGTCCTCAACATCTTCTATTTTGCACCCGCTGTGGTGATTTATTCATTTAAAATGCCTGTTTGTGTTGATTCCCACATAAACTAAGGATTTCGCTATAAAATGACCGGTATTTTAAGGTGCATTGTTCCTGGATAGGGCCGTAAAAGATTAATTCGAATGGTGCTCCCCCATCATGCAAAATCCCCGCAGCCTCCGCCTGCTTTTCATCCCAGTGAAGTAAAAGTGGCGGCGACTGCGGGGTGCCTTTTGCGCGGGCGCTATGCCCTGCTGCTCCTTAAGAGTTGTGGGCTTAGTCCTCGTCGATGAAGAGCTGGCCTCGGAACTCTGGGTGCATGAGGTTTTCTACGGACAGAACCTTATTCAAGGTTGCTTCATCCAGCAGCCCCTTCTCCAGGACGAGTTCCTTGACGCCCTTGCCGGTCTCCAAGGACTCCTTAGCAATCAGATCACCATTGTGGTGGCCGATGAATGGGTTCAGGTAGGTGACGATACCAATGGAGTTCTCCACGTAGGCGCGGCACACATCCGCGTTGGCGGTAATGCCAGTGACACACTTCTCACGCAGAGCATCGACGGCGTTGCCCATGATGCGAATGGACTGGAACAGTGCTTCGCCGATGACTGGCTCCATGACGTTGAGCTGCAGCTGGCCTGCCTCAGCGGCCATGGTGACGACGTGGTCATTGCCGAAGATCTTGAAGCAGGTCTGGTTTACAACCTCCGGGATAACCGGGTTGACCTTACCCGGCATGATGGAGGATCCGGCCTGACGGGCAGGCAGGTTAATCTCAGCCAGGCCAGCGCGTGGACCGGAAGACAGCAGGCGCAGGTCATTACAGATCTTGGCAAGCTTCATTGCTGCGCGCTTGATGGTGGCGTGCAGCAGCACGTAAGCGCCACAGTCAGAGGTTGCTTCGATGAGATCGCGAGCGGTCTTCATCTCCAGGCCGGTGACCTCAGACAAGGCTGCGGTGACTTGGTGACGGTAGCCAGCCGGGGTGTTCACACCGGTGCCGATTGCGGTTGCACCCAGGTTGATCTCGAGCAGGCGGCGCTGTGCATCGCGCAGCAATGCCTGCTCCTCGTTCAGGTTATTGGAAAAGCCCTTGAACTCATCACCCAAGGTCATCGGAACAGCATCCTGAAGCTGAGTACGGCCCATCTTCAGGATGTCCTGGAACTCATTGCCCTTGACCTGGAATGCGGCACGCAGACCATCCATGCGCTCAATGAGGTGATCAACTGCTGCGTGCAGACCCAAGCGGAAGCCGGTCGGGTAAGCATCGTTGGTGGACTGGGACATGTTCACATCATCATTCGGGTTGATGATGTCATAGGAGCCCTTCTCCTCACCGAGGTACTCCAGTGCGAGGTTGGCAACAACCTCGTTGGTGTTCATGTTCAGCGAGGTACCAGCACCACCCTGGAAGACGTCCAGCGGGAACTGATCCATGCAGCGACCCTCTTCTAGGATCTGGTCACAGGCCCAGATGATGGCTTCAGCCTTCTTCTTGGGCAGTACGTGCAGGCGGCGGTTTGCCATGGCGGCCGCCTTTTTGACCTGGACCATGCCGCGAATGAAGTGCGGGATGGTGTTGATGGTCACGTAAGAGATCTGGAAATTCTCCATCGCGCGTACGGTGTGCACACCGTAGTAAGCGTCAGCGGGTACCTCCAAAGAACCAAGAAGGTCGGTCTCGGTGCGAGTCTTCTTGCTGGAGTTCTTCGGTGCCTTTTGCTCGGCCACCTTCTGCTGTGCGGCGTGAGTGGAAGTGTCAGCTTCCTTCTTCTTCACGTCCTTTGCTGCAGACTTGGTGACCTTTTCTTCTTTCTTAGAGGACTTTGCCATGATGGCTCGGCTCCTTTGCCTGTCGAGACTTATATTCGAATGAGTAACCTCAACCGCTAATGTTAGCCGCGACTGAATCTATTTGGGCCGACCCAGAAAAATCCCTCCCCTAAAAGCGGGCGATACGTAAATCAGAAGCCAAAATTGCTTCCGCGCCAAGTTTGGAAAGTCGGTCCATGACTTGGTTAGCTTGCTTCTTCGGAACCATCGCTCGCACTGCCACCCAGTTCTCACGCGCCAACGGCGACACCGTAGGACCGGTCAATCCTGGAGTAATACCAGCGGCTGCGTCGAGGTTGGATTGAGCGATGTTGTAGTCGATCATTAGATAAGTGCGAGCGTGCAGAATTCCCTGAATGCGGTCGAGAACTACCTGCTCTTCCTCAGTGACCTCTACCCCTGTGCGCTTAATAATTACCGCCTCAGACTCAATGATCGGCTCCCCGAACGGCGCCAATCCTTGCTGGCGCAAAGTAGTACCAGTTGACACGACATCAGCAATAACATCGGCAACCCCGAGCCGGATGGAGATCTCTACGGCCCCGTCCAATCGAATAACATCGGCCTCAATTCCCTGTGCGGCGAGGTTTGCGCGGACAAGATTGGGGTACGACGTCGCAATCCGCCGCCCAGCCAGTTGAGAGATATCCCACTCCTCCCCTTGCGGCGCTGCGTACCGGAACGTGGAGCCACCGAAGCCTAACGGCAAAACTTCATCAAAGTTCGCTTTAGAGTCAAGCGCCAAGTCCCGGCCAGTAATGCCTAAGTCTAAGACCCCGCGGGCGACATAGATGGCGATATCTTTCGGTCGCAGGAAAAAGAACTCGACCCCGTTATCGGAATCCACTACGTTGAGCGCCTTGGAATGCCCGCGGCCCTTGTAACCGGCCTCTGCAAGGATCTCCACGGCGGCTTCTGATAACGAGCCCTTATTGGGGACAGCTATCTTGATCATGCGGTTCCTTCCATCCTGTGGGGTGTTGCCTAGAGGTACTTATAAAGGTCTTCAGGGGTAAGTCCGCGCTTAAGCATCATGACCTGAGTCCAATAAAGCAGCTGGGACATCTCTTCCGCCAGCTCATCGTTGGACTGATATTCAGCGGCGATCCATACCTCCCCGGCTTCTTCGATGATCTTCTTACCGATGAAATGCTCGCCCTTATCCAGCGCAGCAACGGTGCCAGAACCAGCTGGACGCTGGTCGGCCTTCTCGGCTAATTCCGTAAAAAGAGTCTCAAAGTTCTTCACGCCTACCTATTGTTCCACAGGTAGTTAGAGAATGTAGGGGAACTCTAAATTTCTATTGCCGCACCGAAATCTTAGCGAACCACTCATAGACATCAGTGGCCTTAGCTCCCGCGAGGTGCCGCGAATCGCGGAGGCTAGAAATTTCGGTGACCTCGGTCGGTACCTCAACCTGATCACCTTCGGGCAAACCGATAACCGCACAGCCGGCATCAACTGCGGCGCGCATACCGGTTGCGGAATCTTCGAAAACTAAGCAATCCGCGGGATCTGCTCCAATGCGGCGGGCGGCCTCGCGGTACATATCCGGCGCTGGTTTGCCGGCAGGAACCTCATCCCCGCAGATAGTATCGACGAAATAATGCCGCCCCAAAGAATCGATAGCAGCGTCAGCGACATTGCGCTCTGTATTGGTAGTGACCATCATGGGCACGCCATCGGCTTTCAGTTCCTGAAGCAGCGCAGGGATTCCCGGGAAAATCTCCAGCTGACGAGAAAAAAGGACCTTGACATAGTCAAACATTCGGGCGCGGTAACGCTCGCTGTCACCGGGTTGCAGCGTCACCCCCGCATTATTCGCGCAGATTACCAAGGTGGTATCAAAGGTTGCGCCCACAGTAGCTAGGCGTTGGGTGGGAGTAAGCCGCTTGCCCAGCAGTTCTGAAAGATAAAATGTTGCCTCCGCCCAGAGAGGCTCCGAATTGGTGAGGGTACCATCCATATCCCAGAAGATGGCGGCGGGCTTAGTCTGGCTGGAAGCGGCGGTGGGGTGCGGCACAAGAATAAAGCTAGCTTTCTCTGTCGGGAAGGAAATAGTTTCGCCGTCCGCGCTGTGGGCACACGGCGGCAAGAGCCAGCTGCGCAGTTGATGCCAGCTGGCGCTTACTAAGGCGCAAGGGTCAGATCTAAAAGTCCAGTTCCGGAATCTGCGACAGGGCTTCGTCGTCTGCTCCGGTGGCCGCGCTGGCGTTGTAGATAAGCTCAGAGAGCTCTTCCTTTTCCTCTGGCTCGAGAACGGCATCGTGCTGAGCGCGATTAAAATCTGCCAACGTACGAACGGTCTTGGACAAGACGGTGACCAACTGCGGTCCGTCAGGATCGTCCGGAAGAGCATCCAGCCCATCGAGCATCTGCTCAAGGTGGCCGCGCAGTTCTGGGAGGACGTTGGCGTCAAACGGTGCCTCCCAGAACTCCTTTTCATCTTCCTTGAGGTAATCGCCGGTGGCGAAGGACTTCAGGTCACTAATGAACTCATCTACGGTGGGTTGGAAATCAGCGCGAATGCTCATGCTGTAGATACTGCCCTATCTTGCCTAAGCCTGCACGCCGAGGAGCGAATTTAGTGCGGTGCGAACCAAATCGGCCGCGCCGTCCTCGTCCGTGCCACGGTCGGCCTCTGCCCACTCATCCACGGCAGCGAGCGCGGCCGGGGTATCAAGGTCGTTCGCGATTGCGGCACGCAGCTTGGCGACGACCTCTTCGGCCCCTGCCATGCTTCCCGGCTGCGCCAAGGCCTCCCGCCATGCGGCGAGGCGGCGCTTAGCGGCGGCGAGCACCTCGTCGGACCAGTCGCGCTCGTCGCGGTAATGACCGGAGAAGACGCCCAAGCGGATAGCGGAGGGCTCTTCACCCGCTTCTACGAGCTTGTGAACGAAGACGAGATTGCCCAAGGACTTAGACATCTTGACGCCCTCGAGCCCAATCATGCCGGTATGCACATAGAACTGTGCCATGCGGTCTACTCGTAGGGCAGCCTCTGCGTGGGCGGCGGAAAACTCGTGATGCGGGAACTTCAGGTCGCTGCCGCCACCCTGGATATCAAAGGAAGAACCCAAGCGGTTGGTAGCGATGGCGGAACATTCAATATGCCACCCCGGGCGACCAGGCCCAAAGGGCGACTCCCAGGCTGGTTCGCCCTCGCGGTGGGCGCGCCAGATGAGTGCGTCGAGCGGATTCTTCTTCCCTGGGCGGTCGGGATCGCCGCCGCGCTCAGCAAAGAACGTGCGCATCTCTTCGGCAGAGTAATTGGACTCATACCCAAAGCGCTCGGTGGCCTCGACGGAGGCATAGATATCTGGGTGCTCGGGGTCGTCTACGACGTAGGCCGCTCCGGCGTCGAGAAGCTTGTGCACCATCTCCACGATCTCATCGATGGCCTCCATGGCGCCGATATAGTCCTGCGGCGGGAATACGGAGAGCAACTCCATATCGGAACGGAAGAGATCAATTTGAGAAGTGCCGAGCTCACGCCAATCTACACCGTCGCGTTCGGCACGTTCGAATAGCGGATCATCGACGTCAGTGATGTTTTGGACGTAGTGAACCTTCTTCCCGGCATCCAGGAACGCACGGTAGATGAGGTCAAAGGTCAGGTACGTAGCGGCATGGCCCAAGTGGGTGGAGTCATAGGGCGTGATGCCACACACGTACATGGTGGCGGTATCCCCTGCGACCTCTACGGGAGCGATGGTTTGGTTCGCAGAATCGTACAAGCGCAGCTGTTCCGCATCACCCGGCACAGGGCGGAAGGAAGGTGTTGGCCAAGAATGCATAGCCACCATACTAACGCGGTGTGTCTTAGAGCGGCTGCAGGACTCCCAATGCCAGGAGGATCATGACGAGCACGCCGACCGGGATGCGGTAAGCGGCAAACCAGGAGAAGGAGTGATTGCCCACGAACTTTAGTAGCCACGCAATGGAGGCGTAGCCCAGTACAAAGGCGATGCCAGTGCCGACCAGAAGCTGCAGGCCGGAGGCTGCTTGGCCGGATTCGGGAGAAAAGGCGTCGGGAAGCGAGAAAAGCCCCGAAGCCAGCACAGCCGGAATGGCCAGCAAGAAGCTAAAGCGTGTGGCTACCTCGCGGTCCAGCCCTAGGAACAGACCGCCGGAAATGGTGCCGCCGGAGCGAGAAACACCCGGAATGAGCGCCAAGCACTGGCACAAACCCATGACAATGGCGTCTTTCATGGTTAGCTCCTCAAAGCCGCGCTCCTTCTTGCCCAGCTTTTCTGCAGCGATGAAGACAAAGGAGAAGAGGATGAGCATTGCGGCGGTAACCCACAGGTTGCGCAGGGCGCCGCGGATCGCATCCTCGAATGCGAGGCCGATAACTCCGATGGGAATGGAACCCACGATGACCATCCACCCCATGCGCCAGTCCTGGCCACGAGAGGACTTATGGGCCCAGCCGCGGAACCAGCCGGAGAGAATCTGCCAAATCATTGGGGCGAAATAGACCAGCACAGCCAGCTCCGTACCCAGCTGGATAACTGCGGTGAAGGACGCGCCGGCGTCGTTGCCCCAAAAGAGTTCGGAAACAATGCGCAGGTGACCGGAGGAGCTTACCGGAAGAAACTCGGTAAGCCCCTGCACAATGGACAAAACAATGACCTGCGCCCAAGAAACAGCGTCAGTTGCGGTATTAGAAATCACCCGCTTCACACTACAGCCGCGCTGGGCTTCGAGTTTTTACAACGCGCGCTGTTAGGATTAGTAGCCGTGAAATCTCAATCTGGCTCCGCACTTATCCTTTCCAGTTTGCTGGCGCTCAGCGCCACCGCGTTGGTCGCCTGCCAGCCCGAAGTGGGCGTGGGCGCCGATCCAGAGACCGCGGTCAAGGGCAATGCCACCCCAGCGGCCTCCCCGGCTAAGGCGGATCCGGAAGGCACTGTGGTCGACCTTAAGGGAGACATCACTGACCTTGCCGCCTTTGATGACTCGCTGGCAGTGCGCACCAAAGACGAGCTTCTCATCGGTAGCCAGAAGGATTTTGAAGAGAAGAAGGCTACCTCGCTAGACATTTCTGCGGAGTGTGGTGACCTCAGTTCTTCGGAGTCGGGTTTCGTCCTCGCCTGCCCAGATAAGGTTCTGCTGATCGATCCTGCATCCCCGGATTCTCCCCAGGAGGTCCACATGGAGGAGGACTCCCCAGTTACCGCCGCCACCCAGCTATCCAGCGGTGAGATCTTTGCCACCTCGGCCGATTCCACCACGGTAGGCATCTATAAGGACGGAAAGCGTGACGGAGATATCGAGGTGGAAGCCGGCTCGGACCAGCTATTGGCCGTGCCCAATTCCTCAGGCGATGACGGAGTGGTGCGCATCCACCGAGAGGATTCCACTATCCAAAACGTGGACTGGACGAATGATCGCGCGGGCGGCCGACTGCGCGTTGGCCAGGGGGTCGGCAGCATCGCGGTGGGCGATAACGGCGTAGTCCTCGCCTCCGATACCGAGGGCGGCCGCTTGGCCGTCTACACTTCCGATGACGTTGTCCGCCTGCATCAATACGGCAACGTAGAGGGCACCCCATGGGGCGTAGCCTGGGATAATAAGCGCAATCTGGCGTGGGTGAGCGCCACCGATACCAATAAGGCTTATGCCTTTGAGATTGCCAAAGGCGTCCCAGAGCTGCGCGGAGATCTCTCGACCGTGCCGGATGCGCAAAATATTGCCATGCTTGGCGACGGCACCTTTGTCGCCGCCTCCGCCACCGGCCACGGGCTGCAGTTCGTGGACGCCCCGCACCTGAAGAAGGAGTCTTAAGAAGATGACCAGCACTATTGACCAATTGCGCGCGCAGGCCTACCAGCTTGCATTGCGCGGCATGTTCAAGCTCAGTCCGGAGCGGATACACGAGATCATCAATACGGCCTTGAGCGGACTCCAAGCTGCCGGCCCCGTCAACCGAGCCCTAGCAAAGATCCTGCCGGTCAACGATCCAGTGCTGCGCCAAGAGGTCTTCGGTGTAGAATTCCCCCGCCCGTTGGGACTTGCCGCCGGGTTCGATAAAAACGCCGCAGCTGCTGATACGTGGACTCCCATTGGCTTTGGTTATGCAGAGTTGGGCACCGTCACCGCCCAAGCACAGCCCGGCAATCCTGCGCCGCGGCTCTTCCGTCTGAAGGCCGATAAAGCCATCTTGAACCGGATGGGCTTTAACAATGAAGGTGCAGCAGCCGCCGCAGAAAACCTGCGCAAGCGTCGCTACAGCGATGTCATTGGCATCAATATTGGCAAAACCAAAGTCACCCCTGCCGAGCATGCAGTAGAAGACTACCGCCGCTCCGCGTCGGTGTTGGGCGACTTGGCAGATTTCCTGGTGGTCAACGTTTCTTCCCCGAATACCCCGGGCCTGCGCGACCTGCAAGCAGTGGAATCGCTGCGTCCCATTCTCTCCGCCGTGCAAGAATGCACCGCGGTTCCGGTGCTGGTGAAAATTGCCCCAGATCTTTCCGATGCCGACGTTGACGCCGTGGCAGACCTAGCCCTCGAACTCGGCCTCGACGGAATAGTAGCGACAAATACCACCATTTCCCGCGAGGGACTCAAGACCCCAGCCGCCGAGGTAAAGGAGATGGGTGCCGGTGGCGTATCCGGCCCTCCGGTAGCCGAGCGCTCCCTAGAAGTACTGCGCCGCCTCAATGAGCGAGTCGGCGGCCAGCTCACCCTCATCTCCGTGGGCGGCATCTCCACGCCGGAGCAAGCATGGGAACGCATCACTTCCGGCGCTTCCCTGCTGCAAGGCTACACCGGTCTCATCTACGGCGGTCCGGACTGGATCCGCGATATTCACCGCGGCATTGCCGCTCAAATCCGTGCCCACGGTATGAGCAATATTTCCCAGGCGGTTGGCTCCGGTCTTCCTTGGAAGCCCTTAGATTAGTCCAGCCCAAGGTTGCTCAACTCAAGGTCCGCCTACTTCTCCTGCTGCACACAGTGGAAGTAGGCGGACCCTTTATCTTTGCGGTGCTGGCTAGGCCTGCGACATGGCGCTGCGCTTCAGGACCAGTGCGCACAACACCGCGAAGCCGGCGTAGAACACGACCCAAAACTGTGGTTGAGTGAATAGGATATCGCTGGGCAGAAAGCGGCTTGCTGCAATGATCACAATGGCGATGACCAATGCTGCAACCTGCGCGCGGCTTCCCGCCTGACTCTTGCTCATGGTGCTAAAGGCCCCGACGATGACCGCGGCGACAATAATCGCCGCTTTGAAATACGTCCATTCGAAATCGGCACCCCAACCATCCGTGAAGACGGAGATTAACGCAAAGAGCACCAACACGAATGCGACCACCATGAAGGCGCCGCCGACCCGCAGCGCCGCCGGCGGACAAGGCTGCGATGAAGTAGAGCTACTCGCCATTACTTCGCCTCGTACCAGCCCCACAAAATGGCGCGTCCAAGAGCGTGGAAATGCAGGTTGAACCCAAGCACGGTCGGCGAAGCATCTGGGTCGATGTCGAGCTTTTCTACGTCGACTGCATGGACGGCATAGAGGTAGCGGTGCGGGGTGTGTCCGGCAGGCGGGTTTGCACCGAAGTAGGTGCGCTCGCCCGAATCGTTGCGCAAGCTGATGACGCCGTCAATACCCAAGTCCTCGGCGGCACCGGCATTGGTAGGCAGCTCGCTTACCTCGACGGGGATATTGAACGCTGCCCAGTGCCAGAAACCAGAAGTCGTTGGCGCATCTGGGTCGAAACAAGTCACGGCCAGGGACTTAGTGCCTTCCGGCAGTCCGGACCACGCAAGCTGAGGAGATACGCTCTCTGGGGCGCGGAGCTTTTCCTGGAGCTCGTCTCCTTCCACCACATCAGTGGACGAGAGAACGAAGGACGGGACATCGCGCAGCGGTGCGTAAGGATCTGGACCAGGAAAGCGGGAATCATCTGCGTAAGAAGTCATAGACCCATTTGTACCCCACCTCACAAGCCGATGTCGATGTGGTGTAACCTCCGCAGCCTGCATAAGTTTTGCCGCACATGTGGAAAGCCCCCAACCAGACTTACAACCATGTATTTCCACACGCCGCTAACGGTAGCTTTTTCACGCCACACGCAGGCGATTTGTAAAGCAAGCCTCGAGCAGGATACAGTATCGGAGTGCCCAGCCGAGAGGCTGATAAACACCCTGCCCGGGTGGCGGAATGGCAGACGCGCTAGCTTGAGGTGCTAGTGTCCTATTAACGGACGTGGGGGTTCAAGTCCCCCCTCGGGCACAATGTGAAGTCTCGAGACATCGTTCCGGTCGGTGTCTCGAGATTTTTCGTTTTTAGTTGCCCCGTTGGGGGCTGAGTTCGTTGTCTTTCTTGTTGTAGTAGATCTTTTCTTCGGTGAGTGTGTAGGCAGCGATTTGTGCCCCGGTGGCAGTTGTTTTGATATCGACGTGGTTGTCGATGCAGATCATGGTGATTGGTTCGCCGCCCCATCTGCGTCCGATGTAGAGGCGGCGTAGTTTGCCACCCCATCGCAGGGTTGTCTTGCCGTTGGTGCCTACTTTGTCGGTGCGTAGGCGGTAGTCGTGGTCTGGTTTGATGTCTGCTGGGAGAGCTTTGGGCAGTGCTGTGTAGGCTTCTGCGGGGGTGGTTCTGTTTAGGGCTCTATGGGGACGTTTGTGGTTGTAGTATTCGATAATTTCTTTTAGCTGCGCGTTGAGTTCATCGAGGCTTTGAGCTGGTGTTTTGTTTGCTAGGGCAAGTTTGAGGGTGTAGTGGAAGCGTTCAACTTTTCCTTGTGTCTGGGGGTGGTAGGGTTTGCCGTTTTTCTGCTTGATTCCTAGGTCTATGAGCAGTTGCTCGAATCCGTTTCGGGCGGGGTTTGTCCGGTCTGTGCTGGTTGTGAATGCTCGGCCGTTGTCGGTGAGGGTGGACTGGGGGTAGCCGTGTGTCTGGCCTGCATTAATGAAGCTTTCCATGACGTTTGCCACGGTAGCGTTGTTGTAGGCGCAGCAGGAGATGATGAACCGGGAATGGTCGTCCAAGATGGTGAGGATAGCTACTCGCTTGTGGCCTGCGATGGTCCAGTCACTGTAGTCCATTTGCCATGTTTCGTTGGGCTGATCTGCTTGAAATCGTATCCATGAGCTGCGGGGACGCTTTTGTGGTTGGGCGATGACGTGGCCATTATTTGCTAGCACTCGGTGGATTGTAGATGGTGCTGGTGGTGGGTCGATTCCCTCTTGTTGTAGGTGCCATCGAATGGTGTGGGCACCGGCATCGGTACCGCGTTTTGTTAGGTCTTGGCGCAGTTGAAGGATGCGGTCGACAGTGCTGGGGTTGAGTGCTCGGGGGTTAGTGCGGGGGCGTTTAGAGCGTGGTTCTAGTGCCTTGATTCCGCCTTCTCGGTAGCGGGCTTGAAGTGTTCGGATCCATCGTGTGCTGACGCCGAAATGGTCAGAGGCTTCGGCTTGAGTCATGCCGGTAGCAAGCATGGTTTCGATGATGATTTTTGGGCTTGGTTTTGATTTCTGCTCCATTTTTAAAGCATGGAGGATCGATGTCTCGAGACATCGCTTTTTACCGTTTCTGGGCAGTTTTAGCTTCAGGCACTTCTACCGGAACGATGTGGTGAGACATTGGTGCTGGTTAGACCGGAACGATCTTATGAGACATGCGGAACGATGTCTCCGAACCAGACACCCCCTCGGGCACAACGGACCGGCGGTTACCACTAAGGTAACCGCCGGATTTTCTATTCAGTACTCCTACAAGGACTACGATCTCCCCCATGACCACACTTTTGAGTTGGGCGCGCAGCTTCGGCCATTTCCTCAAATCGCTCGCTCGGTCCGCTTGGCGGTCAATTTCCCAGTGGTCGATGCGTCGTTGGGTAGCCGTCCTCGCCGCCATCGTCACCGGCGTCACCCTCCTTTACTTCTTCGATCTGCCGGACGTGTCCCAGCTTCGCGACGCCTCTACCCGCTATGGCGCGTGGTTCCCTCTCCTTTTCACCCTAGGTTATGTCATATTTACGCAGCTTCCATTCCCCCGGACGTTTTGGACGGTAGCCGCAGGAATACTTTTTGGCCCATGGAAGGGCCTCACCCTCTCCTTATGCGCCTTGACGGCGTCTGCGGCCCTGTCGCTCCTCATCGTCCGCACGCTCCTCGGAGACTGGATCCGGCCGCACCTAACTCACCCCGCAGTGTTTAAAATCAATGCCCACTTGGAGCGGCGCGGCTGGCTGGCCATCGCTTCGCTGCGAATGGTGGCCGGCGTCCCCTTCAGTCTCCTGAATTATGTTGCCGCACTAACGCCCGTGAAGCTTAGCCATTTCACCGTGGCCACCCTCCTCGGTTCCATCCCGACTACTGCCCTCGGCGTCTTCTTCGGCGATGCCCTCACAGGCCACACCTCGCCCAGCATCGTTGTCGCCATGGTAGCTTTTGCCGCCATCGGTATGGGCGGGCTGTATATGGATTCACGTCTACCCACTCGCCCATAAGTCAAGTACGGGCGGTAGACTATTTCGCAATTGGTTCCTTAAGGAGGATTTTCTGTGCTTGCTGTCCACGCTCGCTACCGGGGCCGCTCCGTGCGTCGCGCAGAGTTGGTCCAACGCTCTGCAACGGCTCTATCCACCCTCAATGGTGTGGGCGAGTTCCACGTGCTCGGCGTGGAAGATATTTGCGCCGTAGTTGATTCAGCAACAGCAGTGTGCGACGTGGTCATGGCCTTGCTTGCCGACGGCGATTGGGCCATCGGCATCGGCATTAGCCCCGGCAACCAGGAAGATGAGGAAGGCGCGCGCCAGGTAGCAACCGCTGCATTGCGGAAGTCCGCCCGCATGGGCCAAGTCTACGCCAAACTCAATAAGCGCGGCCGCGCCTCGGAGGCGAGCGACATCGCGGCCACCTTTGCCCTGCTTGGCTACGTTTTGCACAAGCGCACCATCGAAGGGCGCGAAGCAACCTCGCTTGTCCGCGCAGGACTCAACCAGAATGAGGCCGCCGAACAGCTAGGAATTTCCAAGCAAGCCATGTCGCAACGCCTCCAGGCGGCCGGCTGGAGCGCGGAGATGGCGGGGTGGCAGTTGGCCGTCAACCTAATTGAACGCGCCAACCTTGCCCACCCCTAGAGCAAGTCGGACTTGCTCAACTCAGGTGTAGTAACGAAGTCCACGAGGCGCTCCACAGCGCCGATCAGGCTGGAGTCTAGGTCGCGGAAGGAATGTACGGCGTTATAGACATGACGCCACCCATCCTCCGGGTCGCTCCACCCTACGCGGCGGCAAATACCGGTCTTCCAATCCTCGCCGTAGGGTACATCTGGCCATTCACGCAGGCCAACGCGCTGCGGCTTTACCGCCGCCCAGATATCGATGAAGGGGTGCCCAGTTACCAGGACATGCTCTCCCACGGTTTCCGTTAATCGGGTTTCCTTAGAGCCTTGAACCAAGTGATCCGCCAATACGCCGACCCTGCGGCCCGGCCCTGGCTGAAACTCTGCGAGGCGCGCCTCCAAGTTGTCCAAACCCTCGAGGTATTCGACTACCACGCCTTCCACACGCAGGTCGTGACCCCACACTTTTTCCACAATGGCGGCATCATGCACGCCTTCCACCCAAATGCGCGATGGCGCGGCAACCTTGGCCTCCACGTTCTCTACGCGGCGGGAGCCGGAGTTGGACTTACGGGGAGCCTGCTTTTCGACGTACCGGGTAAGCGTTACTGGCTTGCCTTCCACTAGGAACCCGCCTTTAACCAGGTTAAAGACCCGTTCTACGCCATGGCGATCCTCAAGGCGTACCACCTCACCGAAAACGGTTTTATCCACGCCCATAACAGCACCCACAAAGTCATCGCCGCGCACTTCCACTACCATTCCGGGCTCGGCTGGCACTTCTGGGTACTGGCGCGGCTTCGACCGCGAGTGGCCAGCAAAAATATCTCCGCCATAAGGATCAAAACTCATGGCCCGTTAGTCTATCTACTAGACTGGCTCGCCATGGATATGCGCGCCGAAGTATGGTCACCTTTACAAAACACCGCCGTCTGGCTTGGCTCGTGGCTGTGGGGACATGAAACCACCGATGACTTGCTGGACGCGCTTACGGAACTAGGCGGACGTCCAGAATACTTGGACGAATCCCCCTTCGTCGATGTGTTAGCCATGCTGCGCGCGGAGACCTCCGAGCTTACCGCTCATCGCGGTGTACGTGCAGAACCTATCGTGCGCCTCGCACTGTCCGGGCCAGGCGAGCCGCCTGCATTGCCGGCGGGATCGGACTCCTATCGCGCGGCTACACAAAGTTCTACCGGAGCAATCATAGTTCGCACCAATGATCCCCTGCGTAACTTAGTCCTCATCCCCCACATTCGCCACAGCCATACGGCGTGGCAAGTGGTCGTCGAAAAGCAGCAGCTCCCCGCGCCCGCCTGGCTAAGCCCCGGTGAAGCCGACGCACTCCTTTCTCAAGCAACCAATGAGTCCGCCGAGCTCATCGCGGCAACCGGGTATAGCACCGAGGCCTTGCCCAACCCACGCCTCACCGTGGGAACTCTGAACGACTTCTATGACACCCCCGGACTCCCCCGTTCAACGCCAGCCCGGTCAGCCAAGCTCTTTGCCCGGGCTGACCGGGTAGCCGCGATCATCGAAACCGTCACTGACCGCATCAATGACCACAGCCTTGATCCACAATTACTTCGCTTGTGGCGTCACATCCGCCAGGCCCGCATGACGGGCGTGTCTTATGCGCTTGGAGAATTTTCCCGTTAACGGGACCAAATATCGCAGCACCCCGCTGCACACGGCTCACCATTGACTGTGCACCCTTGCACCGTGACACTCCCGCTGGTCTCCCACTCGCGGCTCTGCTCTAGTTCATCGATAAGATCAACAACCATCTCCGCAAAACGTGGAGTCGGACCCGCTGTACGGGTGCGCAGGACCTTGACACCCATCTCTTCGGCTGCCTTCTGCAGCTCGGAATCAAGATCCCAGACAACCTCCATATGATCGGAGATGAAGCCAATCGGGCATACCACGACCGTGTCGACGTCTTCGTTGTTATGGATGTTTGTGGTGTGATCAACAATGTCAGGCTCGAGCCACGGAGTGCGTGGATTACCCGAACGTGACTGCCATACAAGGTCATAATCAGAAATACCGGCCCGTGCGGCCACCAACCGCGACGCCTCAACCACCTGGCGGGAGTAAAGGTTTTTGTCGCCTTCCACGCCGCCCGCGTTATCGTGTGCAACGGGAACCGAATGGGCGGTAAATAGCAAGCGAGTGGATTCCTTCTTTTCTTCCGGAATCTCTCCCCAGACCTCCGTGACAGCGGCTGACATTTCGGCCACAAACTTCGGATGATCGAAGAATTGGCGAATCTTAGTAAATTCAATGTCCGGCAAACCCTGCTCCGCCAGATGCTCACGCATCTGCTGAATGTCCTCATCATATTGCCGGCATGCGGAGTACCCACCCCATGCAGAGGTAGCGAAGACAGCTACCTTGCGCACCCCGTCCTGAGACATCTTCTCCGCAGTCTCACTGGCAAAGGGATACCAATTTCGATTGCCAAAGTAGACCGGTAGATTATGTCCGCGTTTTTTCAGCTCTCCTTCGAGATGATCGATGATTTCGCGGTTAAGTGCATTGAGCGGACTTACCCCTCCGAAGTGGTAATAATGCTCGCCCACCACTTCTAGCCGCTCGCGAGGGATACCTCGACCTCGGGTAACGTTCTCCAAAAAAGGAACGACCTCCTCGTTTCCTTCCGGGCCACCGAAAGAAAGAACGAGGAGGGCGTCGAAGTTTTGGGCATTCTGTTGTGCGTCAGTCATGCCCTAAACCATACCAACCAAAAGTTGGAGATTAGAGAAGGCGCACGACATCGGGAGTAGCGCCACCCCAGCGAACCGGAACTACTGAAACAGTCTGACCCGACTGTGGCGCTTCAATCATTTGGCCATCGCCTAGGTAGATAGCTACGTGCTGGCTTCCACCAGGTCCGTAGAAGATAAGGTCACCGCGCTGTGCGTTCTCGCGGGGAACCTTCTTACCCTGCTGGTACTGCGCACCAGTGTAGTGAGGAAGGTCCAGGCCGGCTGCCGCGTAGGCGTACTTTACTAGCCCCGAGCAATCGAAGCCAGCCTGTCCATAGTCCCCGAAGGAATCAGCCACCCCACCATCGCGAAGCCCACCAGTAGGACCGTTATTATCGCCGCCACCCCACACATAAGGGACGCCGACCTGAGACTCAGCGCGAGAAATGACGGCCTCAATCTGAGCGTCTCGGCCCGCGTCTGCACCGGTGGTGCTTTCCTCTACTTCAGCCACCTCATCCACCTCGGGAGCGTCAACACTGGCGGCAGGTGCAGTATTCGGGCTGTCCAAACCTAGTAGGTCAGACGAGCCCTGCATGAGGGTGCGCACATCGTCCTCATCAACGGCTGCAGCGATATCATTCGCAAGTGCGAGCGCATCGTTCACAGAGGACCCAGTGCCGAAATCGACGTTCTGGAACGTAGGCGTTGCACCCTTATTGAGGGCGTTTCCAAAGTCCGCTTCTGGAGTAGTCTTCGCCTGCTCAGCAACGGATGGATCCTCCGGATTATCGGCAACGTCCGCACTGCCCGGAACCTCGGACGATCCCTGATCCACTACCTCATCCGTAAAGTCTTGCGGCTTGACCTTTCTTGTCAAGTCATGAGGGCTGACCGAGAAAGCATTTGTTGACACCTCCGAATCAAGATTATCGCCTTGATTTGGCGCAACTGGAAGAGAATCCTGCTGCGAGAGCTGCACCCCGCTTGCCACCTCCCCTTGGGGCGCAGCCTGCTGCTGGCGGGCAAAAGTGGCTTCCGCAAATCTTTGGGTAGCGTTTAGTCGCGCTTCATTTTGGGCCAGCTCTCGGCGCTCCTGCGCAACACGATTCTCGGCTTCTCGCTTTTCCTCACCCGCCTGGCGCAGCTCATCTTCCAAGCTGGCAACATAGTCTTCATTAGTGCCCGGCTCGCCGTTCACTTGTTCCAATTGGGTTCGAATCTGAGCAATACGGTCTTCCGCTGCGGAAACATCTGCTTCCGCGCGACCTAGCTCTGCCCGGGATTCCTCTACAGCGCCCTGCAGTGAATCTGCGTTGGCAACCGCACGGTCAATTGCACGGTCAATTGCTACGTGGTCTGAGTTTTGGTCCTGGACCGAACCTGGGGTTGGCGCTGATACTTCATCGGCGCCCGCTGGGGCTACGGTGGAAAGCGTTGAAATAGCTGCGGTACCTGCTACTGCAGCAATGAAAGCGCGAACATGTCGAATGCGCGGAAGGCGAATGGTGGCCACTGAAATACTCCTAGTTTGGGCCCACGCTGCTCCTTTAGTGAGGGTCCATGAAGACCTCCGGACATAGGTATGCCCGGGCTCCCCGCCTGCAAATTTCGCACAAACACAGGCGTTATCGCATGCCTTATTGGGTGGCCCAGAGGTTCGCTTCGAGTCGGTATCAATAGATACACGAAGCTAACCCCCTGGTGCCCTCAGACACTAGAGCGGTAATTATTGATGGACTGCCTACTTCGGCTGAGACTTCACTCCGGGTGTGCACTTTCGGTGGACCCTCAGCAGCCTTAGGGCTTCCATGTAGGAACTAGAGAAAGTTGTGGACTTGCCGCGCCAAATTTTGGCCGCCTCAAATCGCTACTGTTTCCCCACAACAGCGACATCCAGACAATTCGGACCCCGGCAAGAAAGCCTAAAGGTCTACTTGCACGAGCCCGACAAGTCGGACACAGATGGTCTACAACTATCCTCTGTTCAAACAAAGTCCCACGGACTGTGAAATCCACTTCTACTCTTGCGCTGCGCGCGACATACGCTCCAGGGTGCGTTTTACAACCCGCGGTTCCGTATGCCCCGATCACGTCTTCGTTGCACTGAGCACTGTGAGAACTGCTCTACGGGTTCTGGCGGACCTCGCCGCGGCGCCAACTGGAGTCCAAAAGGTCTAACCTTTTGAGCACTACCGAGCCGTCGAGGGCAAGCAGCCACAAACCATGAACAGGCCACACGAGGCTGACCCTTGTGGAGTGATTCGGTGTTCTCGGACCCTATCCCTATGGACCTCTCCGTACGCACCTTCTGTGACGACAGGCTTTCAGCCTTAACCATATAAAAGGTTCGCACCAAAATTTCCACACGGTGGAGTTCTAATGAACCCGTCTCACCTCATAAACGGAAGGTGGGTTGATGTGTAATTTTTCGAACATTGCAATCGCTCAAGTTCTTTGCCTGCGTCCCAAATCATTTTCGATGGGTCCCGGTTCATTGACTCCCAAGAACGGCCACTCGACGTTCTAACTTTCGCTCGAGGCGTGCTTCCCCACATACCCGTGCGAGTTCTCTCGTGACAGTCAAGGCTAAGCCCATGAACCCAGGAAGCAAGAAATGTCTCCTGAGTCGACAATCGAACCTTACGTCACGACACGCCCGTTTCGCACAATTTTCCCGCAATTCACGTGAGTCAAGTTAATTCACATGACTCAACATGTGCACCTAACCTGCAATGATTTTGTTACCATCCCGTTATTGTGACTTTAATCACGAACTAACTGGGGTTCTATACGCCCCTCCAACCCCCAGCCAGGCCACGACTGGAACAACTGAACCACTCCCCCACCGGATGTCAACCCCTAAGGGTTTACTTTGACCACTCCCCTGCCCCATTCACGATCCCTAATTAGGTACCCGATTCACGCTAAGTCCCGACCGAACTTCTCCCCCCGATCCACAACCGACTCTCTCAACAAACCGTGAGTGAACGAAACTGCGCCATCCACATTCACCCCGAGCCCTTCAGTACACGCCTTCGGGCCAGTTGCCCGAAATTTTCGTACATTAATGGCCCGCAAAAGTTTCGCCCTTTAACGCGATACTTTTTCGAACAAACTGATTTTTCGAGGAGCATTTGTTCAATTTTGGAAAGCCAAGTTCCTCGTTTCCCGCCCGGCTTTCTTCACTCGCCCGACTCACACCCCCAATTTCCGTAGATCCCTTTCAACTATTAGGGCGTGTGACGGCCGGCCGCTAGGAAAGAGCTAACGAATACAATCACGGCGATTACGGCAACCGCTCCCACCACCGTGCCCACCGGGAAGCTGATTTGGTCTAGTCCCCTGTAGTACTCAGACAGAAGGTCTACTTGTTCAACTCCAGGCGGGATCTGCGCCTGTACCGACTCAATGTCAGCGCGGCTATAAGTGTCACTAACGGAAGAAACATGGCGAGGAGTTTGTACGATGACAGTATTCAAGCCTGTCGCGTCCTGGAGCTCTTGGGCAATGTCACGGACATCAGACGCACGATCAGCTATCACATCAACCACGGCCACACCGTCACCGTCTCGCAAGCCTTGAGCTACCTCCGCGTTGAGCAGTGCATCTTGGCTGAGTGCTGGGGACGTGTAGGCCACGCCGTCCACTTTGAGCTGACCTGCCAAATCAGCTACATCTACGCCCGCGGGAACCATGTGTATCTCTTCCTTATATAGGGCTCCTAAACTAACTTCTTCTCCCCAAGATACGGTCAGATCACGGGAACCCATTTCCTCAACTCGCCGATTTTTCAGAAAAGGTGAAAACAGAACGCTTGTACTGTTACAATGGCAGCGACCGAAGGTTTTAGCCTCTACAATATCTAGGTGAACCATCGCGTTCTTTGTCGCCTTCAACACAGCGGGCCCCATGGTCGCGTCGCGTCACACTAGTGACCAGTGACGCCGAGCACTGCCCCGCGGTGACGACTGGCGACGAGTACCAAACAGAACACACTGTTTATTAACAAGGAATGGAGCTCCCTGTGACTGAAAGCTTGAACTCCTTCGAGGCCAAGAAGACCCTTGATGTCAACGGTAAGTCTTATGACTACTTTGACATCAACACCGTCTCCGGTCTGGAGAAGTTGCCTTATTCCCTCAAGGTGCTGGCAGAAAACCTGCTGCGTAACGAGGATGGCAAGAACGTAACCAAGGACCACATCAACGCCTTGGCAAACTGGGATCCGGAGGCAGAGCCGGACACCGAAATCCAGTTCACCCCAGCACGCGTCCTCATGCAGGACTTTACCGGTGTTCCTTGCGTTGTTGACCTCGCTACCATGCGTGAGGCCGTCTCCGCACTGGGTGGCACCCCGGATCAGGTTAACCCTCTCAACCCGGCCGAAATGGTCATTGACCACTCCGTCATCGTTGAGGCTTTCGGCTCTACCGATGCGTTGGAAAAGAACGTTGAAATTGAGTACCAGCGCAACGAAGAGCGCTACCAGTTCCTCCGCTGGGGTGCTGAGAACTTCTCCAACTTCCGCGTTGTTCCTCCGGGAACCGGCATCGTCCACCAGGTAAACATCGAGTACCTGTCCCGCGTTGTATTCGACAACGAGGGCCTCGCTTACCCGGATACCTGTATCGGTACTGACTCCCACACCACCATGGAAAACGGCCTGGGCATTCTTGGCTGGGGCGTCGGCGGCATCGAAGCAGAGGCTGCCATGCTCGGCCAGCCGGTATCCATGCTTATCCCGAAGGTCGTAGGCTTCAAGCTGACCGGTGAGATTCCTACCGGCGTTACTGCAACCGACGTCGTTCTTACCATCACCGAGATGCTGCGCGAACACGGCGTTGTGCAGAAGTTTGTTGAGTTCTATGGCAACGGTGTTAAGTCTGTCCCGCTGGCAAACCGCGCCACCATCGGCAACATGTCTCCTGAGTTCGGTTCCACCGCTGCGATCTTCCCGATTGACGAGGAGACCACCAAGTACCTCGAGCTCACCGGCCGCCCGCAGGAGCAGATCGACCGCGTCGAGGCGTACGCCAAGGCACAGGGAATGTGGCTGGAGGAGGACGCTCCAGAGGCAAAGTACTCCGAGTACCTCGAGCTGGACCTGTCCACCGTTGTTCCTTCCATTGCCGGCCCGAAGCGCCCCCAAGACCGCATCCTGCTGACCGAGGCCAAGGAGCAGTTCCGCAAGGATCTGGCTAACTACACTACCGACGAGGTTTGCGTTGACGAATCCACTGCCGAGGCAAAGCGCATGTCCGCAGAAGGCGGCGCTCCGGCTATGGAGGACGTCACCGGCGGCTTGAACAAGGCTCGTGAGGGTCACGGCGAGTCCTCGGCTACTGGCGCGAAGGGCCGTCACTCCAACCCAATTACCGTTGAGTCCCAAAACGGTGGCGAGTTCACCTTGGACCACGGCATGGTTGCCATTGCCTCCATTACTTCCTGTACCAACACCTCTAACCCATCCGTCATGGTGGGCGCAGGCCTTATCGCCCGTAAGGCAGCAGAAAAGGGCCTGCAGTCCAAGCCATGGGTTAAGACCATCTGTGCTCCTGGCTCCCAGGTTGTTGATGGCTACTTCCAGCGTGCAGACCTGTGGAAGGACCTCGAAGCCATGGGCTTCTACCTCTCCGGCTTCGGCTGCACCACCTGTATTGGTAACTCCGGCCCATTGCCGGATGAGGTTTCTGCAGCCATCAACGAAAATGACCTCGCTGCCACCGCGGTCCTTTCCGGTAACCGCAACTTCGAGGGCCGTATCTCCCCGGACGTCAAGATGAACTACTTGGCTTCTCCAATCATGGTCATCGCCTACGCCATTGCCGGCACCATGGACTTTGACTTTGATGCACAGCCACTGGGCCAGGACCAGGAAGGCAACGATGTCTTCTTGAAGGACATTTGGCCATCCCCGCAGGAGATTGAGGACACCATCCAGTCCGCTATCTCTCGCGAGATGTACGAGGCTGACTACGCCGACGTCTTCAAGGGCGACGATGCTTGGCGCAACCTGGACGTGCCGGAGGGCGAGACCTTCAAGTGGGATGAGGATTCCACCTACATCCGCAAGGCTCCTTATTTCGATGGCATGCCAACCGAGCCGAACCCGGTTGAAGACATCAAGGGTGCGCGCGTTCTGGCAAAGCTGGGCGACTCCGTCACCACTGACCACATCTCCCCTGCTTCCGCTATTAAGCCGGGTACCCCGGCTGCGCAGTACCTCGATGAAAACGGCGTTGCCCGCCAGGACTATAATTCCCTGGGCTCCCGTCGCGGTAACCACGAGGTTATGATGCGCGGTACCTTCGCGAATATTCGCCTGGCCAACCAGCTGGTCGACGTCACCGGTGGCTACACCCGTGACTTCACCCAGGAAGGCGGCCCGCAGGCCTTCATCTTCGATGCTTGCCAGAACTATAAGGAAGCCGGCATTCCGCTCGTTGTCATTGCTGGTAAGGAGTACGGCACTGGCTCTTCCCGCGACTGGGCAGCCAAGGGCACCAACCTGCTTGGTGTGAAGGCTGTTATCACTGAGTCCTTCGAGCGTATCCACCGTTCCAACCTGATTGGCATGGGCGTTATCCCGCTGCAGTTCCCGCAAGGCGAGTCCCACGAGTCCTTGGGCTTGGATGGTACGGAGACCTTCGACATCGAGGGCATCTCCGCCTTCAACGATGGCTCCATCCCGAAGACCGTCCACGTAACCGCTACCAAGGAATCCGGCGAGACCGTGGAGTTTGATGCTGACGTCCGCATCGACACCCCGGGTGAGGCTGACTACTTCCGCCACGGCGGCATCTTGCAGTACGTTCTGCGTCAGATGGTCAAGAACTAAGCGTTTTCGCGCAGTCCTTCAGCCTACCCGAGGGGGCTAAAGGACTAAGTTCAGTCGACAACGCGGGGTTGCACCGCCCTCCCCAGGAAGGGCAATGCGGCCCCGCGTTTCGTCACGTCGATTTTATTTCTTATTTAAAATTACTGATTAAGCAATCTTTAGACATCCCCATTAAGGAGAGTTCCCTGCTATGCCCATCGTGAGCGAATCTGAGCTTAGCCGCCGCCGGCACGACATTCTCGTAGGTGCCCGCCGCTGCTTTGCAGAGCACGGGTACGAGGGAGCGACTGTTCGGCTACTCGAACAAGCGACGGGTAAGTCGCGTGGCGCAATTTTTCACCACTTCGGTGACAAAGAGTCACTATTCCTTGCCTTGGCGCAAGAAGATGCCGCTCGTCAAGCCGAAGTCGTGGCTCAAAATGGCTTGGTAGAAGTCATGCGAGAGATGCTCGACCATCCTGAGCGCCACGATTGGCTAGCCACTCGCTTGGAAATCACCTCCCTGCTACGCACTGACCCATCGTTCGCCGCTCGGTGGAAAGAAAATCAATCGGTTCGTGATGAAGCGGTTCGCGCACGATTGGCATCTAATGCGGATAAGGGTCGCCTACGAGATGATGTAGGAATCGATACCTTAGCCATCTATCTTGAGGTATTTATGGACGGATTCATTAATCGGCTTGCCTTGGGCGATACCGCGGAGCTGGAAAATGTTCTTGACTTAGTAGAGCAATCCATTCGCGGTGTTCAGGCGAGCCCACAGTAACCCCCATACAACTACTTTTGCTCCCGGCAGCGTCTTAACTGATGTTGGAAATAGCCGGGAGCAATTTTGTATGCGCTTATAGCTGCTGCGCCGGCAGTGTCTTTTCCGTTACTTCGGCATAGGTTTCTATTTCAGCCACAAACTTAGGATCGTGACAGGTAACCACCAGGGCGCTGCCGGACTGCAGTGCGTGGTGGATCATTTGGTGCATGAGCCAGCGGTCGGCAGCTGAAAGCAAGGTGTCTGGTTCGTCGAGCAGGACCACCGATCGCTGCTGCCCGATCACGTGGGCAATCTGCGCAAGCCGCAGGCGAGACGATGGTAGATCGAGAGGATGATCTGCCGGATTTAGTCCCAGCAAGTTGCGCAAGGTGTCATTGGGGACGAGTTCTTCCACCATTGGAAATATCGCCTGATCAAACGGCGATTGCAAGGCAAGAGCGGGTGGATTCGGGACAGCTCCGGCGCCATCGAGCCCAGCAGCAGCCCGCAGGAGCGTGGTTTTGCCACTGCCATTATCGCCTCGAAGCCACGTAACCGCAGATTTCGCGATAGGGATTTCTACTGGTCCGACGCTGAAGGAAGTGCCACGGGGTTGAGAAAAGTGCCACCATTTCTTCTTTGCTGCACTCCTGCATGCCGTTAGCGGACCGATACTCCCTGTCCGGGGGCTTGCAGAAACCCGTGGTAAGTCGACGGCCGCTACGAGCGGGTCTGTTCCAATGATGTGCCCACCCAGTTCTGGCCAGGAAGCACTGGATATAGAAATGACGCAGGTTTCGGGCAACTCCTGCAAGAGGCGAACCACTTGCGTGCGCGAGTTTGCGTCTAGCCCGGCTGCAGGTTCGCACACAATCATGACTTTTGGCTCGCGAATGGCGACACAGGCAGCCGCAAGCCTGCGTGTTTGGCCACCGGATAGCTGTGTTGGGTCATGTTCGCAATAGTCAGACAGTCCTACAGCGCGAAGCATTCGCTCCCCGCGCCGCTGCATTTCAGGGGCAGGCACGCCGGCATTTTCAAGGCCTAAAACTACTTCTTCGATGCACGTTTCCCGCAGGAAGCTAATTTGTGCGGAAGCATCTGTGCCGATAATGGCTTCGGTAGATAGGCGTTCCGCTAGTTGCACGGCAACGTCTTCGACGGCTGTATCAGGTTCGACGAGTACTTGATAAATGGCCCCAGGGGTGGGCTTAATGCGGGCTAGATCCATGTAGTAATCACCACCGCAAAGCTAACTAGTGGAATGACCAGGCGTATGACGCGAGAGACCATGGAATCGGCAACAGGACGCAGGAGGGTGCGTTGCCCTTCTTGGTCGAATCCGACGGCGGCTAGGGCCTGGCCACGTTGGGTTCCTTGGGTAAGGAGTCGAGCGATAACGGGAATAATGACACGCGAGATAGTATTGCGCCAGGTCACGGTGATGCCGGCGAGCTGGTTGGCTTCACGGACGCAACGCCAAGCATGCGCACCTTGGGGCAGGGTTTGTAGGGAGGCTCCGACGATATACGCGACCTTGTGGCCAGCACGCGAAACTTGCAGCCACTTGGCGATATCAGCAATGCGCAGCGCTGCCATGGCCGCGATGAAGCAGGCCATGAGGGCGCAGAACCGCAGGGTGAGGGTGGCGGCGAGCACCAGACCGTCGCTTGTTACCAGGGGCAGCACTGGGTCATCACCGTAGGGGGCGTGAATGACCAGCATGGAAAGGGCCGCTGGGGCGCTTAGCGCCACAGTTGTCAAAATTACGGAGGCGTTGCGGGTAGCGGCAGTACCGCAGGCTAGGGCGATGAGGGCTACGCTTGCCGACGCCACCGGGGTATTCAGGGCCAAAGTAAGGATCCAGCCGCAGGCCGCGATCGTGATAACGGTGGCGGGATGAAGGCCTAGCATTAACGTGGCTGGAGGGATTCTCGGGTGCGCTGCGGCAGTGCCTTGAACGCTGCCCAGACAATGAGGAAGACCAGTGCCTTATCCAGGGGATCCGAAATAAAGGACTGGAGCGTAACCGAGGCGATGAGGGAATTGCCCAATTCGCGGAAGAGCGAAACAACCGCGCCCGTACCAAGACCTGCGGTACCGCCATAAACAAAGGCAGCCACTGGTGCGGCGAGCATGCCAGAAATGATTCCGATGATGGCGCCGCTGAGAATGACCCACCACACCTTAGTGAAAGCGCCCTTCTTGATTACCAGTCCGGAGAGGAACCCCGTAGCGGCGGACACGGCGGCGAAGGGCAGAGCGGCAGGGTTCAACAGCCCCCATACGACGGAGGACAATGTACCGGTAGCCAATCCGGCGATGGGGCCCGCGAGCGCGGCCACCAGGATTGTTCCCACGGAGTCGATATACAGCGGAACGCCGATAGAACCGATAATTTCGCCGACAACAATATTGAGCACTAGCGCTACCGGGATGATGGCGATGGTTCGCGCCGGTAGTGCCGGAACGGTGCCGGCTAGAAGAAGCGCGGCGCCAACGAGGTAGCCGGCGAGGGTAATGAGCGCCTCTGTAGAGCCGGCAACGGATTCCCAATCAGTAGGACGCAGAAGAACCAGATAAATCCAAGTTGCGGCGACGATGAGTGCACCCGCGATGACCATAACCTTGCGGGCGGGGGTGAGAGAAAGCTGTGACACAGTAAAAGTCCAAATCCACATACCGAAAAAATGGGCAAAGTAAACGCCGACCGCGGATGGTGCTGCTTTCCTATGTCACCTCGGAAAGCGATCTCGCACGGCACGTGCGCCGCGGATAATAGTAGAGGCTCTGCGTGCTAAAAGCCACTAATGCGAAGCCAATAACGTCAATCCCCGCGCGCATTCGTGGTGTGCGGCTTCCATGTCTGCGCTTGTTACCAGCCGCGCGTTGTGGGCGCGGTCCCAGTGATTGCGCAAATCTGCAACGCTCGTGCCACGCAGCAGTGGCGACTCCGCCTCGACGTCCACGGTGGTTTCTATCGCGTCGACATTGATGCGACCGAGAGCAATCATGCAGGTCAAGAGATCGTGGATTTGAGCTTGATATCCCTCCCCCTGTGCCTGGTGGAATTCAAAATAAAATCGCAGCACGTCCGGCAGGATTTGTGCCGTGGGGTGCTCCCCCAACAATTCCAAGGCCGCGTCTAGGCGCTGCGGGGTGATGAGAAACTGTTCCGTTACTTCGAGGGAACACAGCGTGGTGAGAACGCGTGGGGCAGTTGAATGAAAATGTTGGGATGCAGCGTGTGGATCCACCCAAAAGTTCCACTCGGCAGTTGGCGTGGTGTTTCCGCGGTAATTGACCGCGCCGCCCATGATTGTGATGGCACCGAAGCGCGCGGCAGCCTCGCGATGGGTTGCCTCGAAAGCAGCAAGGTTGGTGACCGGTCCAGTAACGATCAGCTGCAGATCGTCGTGGGTGGCTAATGCCTCTTCCCATACCTGCTGCCAATCGCGCTGTTGCAGCCTGGCGGCGGCAGCGGGGGCATGTGCGTAGCCCAGCCCTGTCGGGCCATGAGTCTCAGGGGTGGTGGTGAGATCCACCTTGAGGGGTTGGGGTACGCCGGGGGCCACGGGGACGTCGGCAAGCGAGCAAAGGTCCATAATCCAGCGGGCATTAGCCGCGGTCTGGTGGACCTCGACGTTGCCGGCCGTGGTGGTAACGCCCACCAGCTCGATCTCACCGGCATGATGCAGGCCCGCCAAGTACATGAGGGCAAGGCAATCATCGATGCCGGGATCGCAATCAATAAGCACAGCTGGTGGCTTAACAGTCATAATGCCAGCCAGTCTAGCGCCTTATTTGATGGAGCTTACGGGATTGTCGCCATCAACGAAGGCAAGCGGGGATTCCGGCAGGTTTTCGCGGCCAAGGGCCTCGACGATGACGTCCGCAACCAGCTCGCGGGAAGAAGTCAAAGACTCCTTCAGCATCTTATCCTCAATCTGCTCAATGCCCTTGGCTGGCTCCTCGGTCAGCATCGCTGGTTTGAGGATGAGGTGCGGGTAGCTGGCCTGTACAAGGCGGTTGTCTACTTCCTTCTTAGACTCCACATAGGCATACCACTTCTCATCGGCAGGATCCGTGGTTGCTACCTGGGAGCCGACGTAAGAGATCATCACATAGGCAGGCACTTTCTTGCCCTCCTGCTGCAACTTGTCCATCGCGTCGAGGGTAGCGAGGGCGCCATCGCGGTCGACGGCCCAGGTGAGGTCTGCCCCACCTCGGCCGCCATTGCCGGCGCCCCAGACTACAGCGTCATAAGCGGCGAAAAGCTCTGCCCACTGACCCACGGTTTGTTCAGTAATATCCGCCATAACCGGGGTCGCGCCGAGCTTTTCAATCTCGGCCTTCTGCTCTGGGTTGCGGATGAGGGAGTGGACGTCGTGGCCGGCATCAACAAGCTTAGGGGTGGTGAGCTGTCCGACCTTGCCGTGTCCACCGATGTACAGAATCTTCTTCTTATCAGTCATACCTCCCCACCGTAACAACGGCGCGGCCGGGGTGCAGACGCCCTCACCTATCTGACACGCACAAACCATCGCGGCGGGCCCGGCAAGAAGATAGAATTGCATGCATGTATGCCATTATGACCGTCACCGGTGCCGATAGCACCGGCATCATCGCCGCGGTGACCACTACCCTTGCAGAACTCGATATCAACGTCATCGACGTCTCCCAGACGCTCATGGGCGGATACTTCACCATGATCCTGCGCGTCGAATTCGATGCGGACAAAGTCACGATCCAGACCATCAAGGAGCGCATGCGCCCCGTGGCGGAGGAAAAGCATCAGTCCATCCGCATTCAGTCCGAAGACCTTTTCACCGCCATGAACGAAATTTAATATGAGTACGCGATTTAATACCACCAATATCTTGGACACCATCGAGATGATTGAGAACTATCGTCTCGATATCCGCACCGTGACCATGGGCATCTCGCTTCTCGGATGCACCCGCTCCACCATGGAGGCTACCTGCCAGGCCATCTATGACCGCGTCACCCAGCAGGCAGGGCGCCTCGTCGAGGTTTGCGAAGGCATCGAGGGCGAGCTCGGTATCCCCATCGTCAATAAGCGCATCTCCGTAACCCCCATCTCGTTGGTGGTGGCCGGCGTAGAGGGAAACCCCGTTGATGCGGCAAAGGCGCTGGACCAGGCAGCAAAAGAGGTTGGCGTCAACTTCGTGGGCGGCTACTCCGCCTTGGTAGAAAAGGGTGCTACTACCGCGGAACAGAAACTCATCAGCTCCATTCCCGAGGCGCTGGCTACTACGGACGTCGTGTGTTCCTCCGTAAACATCGCCAGCTCTCGCGCCGGCATCAACATGGATGCAGCCAAGAAGATGGGCGAGGTCATCAAGGAAGCGGCCGAGCTAACTAAGGATGATTCCGCCATTGCGTGCGCCAAGCTCGTGGTCTTTGCCAACTCCGTGGGAGATAATCCTTTTATGGCCGGCGCCTTCCACGGCATTGAGGAGCCCGATTGTGTGGTCTCCGTGGGCGTTTCTGGCCCGGGTGTGGTCGACCGCGCCCTGGGTTCGCTCGAGGGGGCCAGCTTAGACCAGGTTGCAGAAGAGGTGAAGAAAGCTGCTTTCAAGATCACTCGCGCCGGGCAGTTGGTGGGCACCATGGCCTCGGAGCGCCTGGGCGTTCCTTTCGGCATCATCGACCTTTCGCTTGCCCCCACCGCCGAATTAGACGATTCGGTTGCGCACATCTTGGAGCACATGGGCCTAGACCAGGTGGGCACCCACGGCACCACAGCAGCCTTGGCTCTGCTTAACGACGCCGTTAAGAAGGGCGGCATGATGGCTTGTTCCCGCGTGGGCGGATTGTCTGGTTCCTTCATCCCCGTCTCCGAGGACAAAGGCATGATCGATGCGGTCAAGTCCGGCTCCATTTCCATGGACAAGCTGGAGGCCATGACCGCTATTTGCTCGGTTGGCTTCGACATGATTGCCCTGCCGGGCGATACCTCTGCTGCGACGATCTCGGGCATGATCGCTGATGAGGCCGCCATTGGCGTGATGAACCATAAAACCACCGCCGTACGCGTCATTCCGGTACCTGGCGCCCAGGTAGGCGACGAGGTCAGCTTCGGTGGGCTTCTTGGCTACGCCCCTGTCATCCCGGTCAATCAAGTGGGAAATACGCAGTTCATTAACCGCGGCGGTTTCATCCCCGCGCCGGTGCATGGATTCCGCAACTAGCGCCAGCGACAACCGCGCCGTGGGCTACTCCGCGGCGTGCTCTTCGCCCGGCTTATCGGATTCCGCCCACGCAGCTAGGTTGGCCTGGAAGTGCTGGTAGGAATCCTCTAACTGTTGCAGCTCCACCTCGCCGCCTACCTGGCGGCGGGCATCGGAGTAGATGGCCTGGGCGGCGTCATCAAGCACGCGCCGGCGTTCCGCTGTGCGAAGAAGGGCAACGACCTTAGCGAGGTTATCCAGCATGCTAAGGTAAATCTCCGCATTATCGGCCGCGTCGCGCCGAATCTGTGTAAACATCGCCTCGACGATTTCGGCATAGCTAAAGGTCTGATAATCCAGCCGAAACTCGCCGCCCACATGCACAATGCCCTGCGGAAGCCGCTTATCCCCAATCACGGTGAGGATCTGGGTAAAGCGGTCAATGATATCAATCACAGTAAATGGATCATTAACGCCGGTGCTCAAAGCGCGGGCAGCAATTTCTGCAAGGTGCCGGGCGGTAAACCGAGGGTCGTGGGCAGACGCGTTTTCGCGGTGCTGGGTGAGTACGATGTGACGCTCCATATCTTCCGGCAAACGCGGCACGCCGTGGGCAATGACCTCGCCTTCCAGCACTAGATCTCCCGGTGCCACGCTCAGATGCACCGCGCAATTCTCCCGCGCCGCAGCCTGAGCAATGGCGTCATAGTCCACGAATTTGAGATAGCCAGTCCCACTACTGCGGCGCTCTTGCGCGTTCGTGTAGAACTCTGGCCCCGGCGCATGTACTTTCTCTTCCTCCTCACCGCGGCGGATGAGCCGGCGCATGTGGCTTTCTACATCTTGGGCAACGACGTGTACCACGTGGGACATGCTAATCGATTGCGCAATGTGCACGATGAAGTAGATAAGGAAGACAACGCAGCCGATGGCCAGCAGCACCGTGACGGCTACATTGAGGGAAGGAACATATTCTTCTTCCCCACCGCCGCCGGTACGGACCGCGCGCAAGGATAGGAGCGCAAAAATAAAGGTTGCCAGGTAGATCGCCAACGTGGATTGAATGGAGCGATCCTTTAAAAACTCGTGTAGTAGGCGCGGGCCCATCACCGTGACGACACCGGATAGCGCGGTCAGTGTGATGAAAAAGACGGTGCCGGCCAAGGAGAGTGACGAGGTTGCTACCGCGCTTAAAATCCCTTGCGCGCTATCGGCGCTGCCGTTATAAAAGGGCGTGGCCGACACATCAAAATTGCTACCAACCGCAATGAGCAATTCCGCGCCTATCGCGGCCATGGCCACCGCCACGGCGGGGATGAGCCAAAACTTCTCCCGCCAGGCGGGCATCCTCTCCAGCAGTGTCTTCATAAATCCCTAAGCTAGCTCCACGATCTCCATATAGTCATCGGACCACAGGTCCTCATCACCGTCGGGCATGATGATCACGCGTTCCGGATCCAGTGCCTTAACCGCACCCGGATCGTGCGTCACCAGCACCACAGCGCCCGTATACGTTTTCAGTGCATCAAGCACCTGCTCGCGCGAAATTGGGTCCAAATTATTGGTCGGCTCGTCTAGCAACAGGACATTCGCGCGGCTGGAGACCAAGGCGGCCAGTGCAAGGCGCGTCTTCTCGCCGCCGGAGAGGGTGCCCGCAGGTTGCTCCAACTTCTCGCCGGAAAACATAAAGGCGCCAAGCAGGCCGCGCAACTCCTGCTGATCCGCGTCAGGACAGGCATCGATGGTGTTTTGCCACACGGACTTATCCGGGTCGATGGTGTCATGTTCCTGCGCGAAGTAGCCGATACGCAGGCCGTGGCCGCTGACGATGCCACCTTCACCATCGGTGCGTTCTACACCGGCCAGCAATTTCAACAGGGTGGTCTTACCTGCACCGTTGTAGCCGAGAACGACCACCCTAGAGCCTTTGTCAATAGCGAGGTCTACGCCCACGAAGACCTCCAGCGAGCCATACATCTTGGTCAGGCCCTTGGCATTCATTGGCGTCTTGCCGCACGGCGCCGGCTCGGGGAACTTGATATTAGCCACCTTATCGGCCACGCGGACCTCATCGAGCTCGCTCATCATGCGTTCAGCACGGTGGAGCATCTGCTTTGCCGCGGCGGCCTTAGTTGCCTTGGCACCGAGTTTGGCCGCCTGCTTTTGCAGTGCAGACGCCTTCTTCTCCGCATTGGCGCGCTCTCGGCGACGCCGCGCTTCATCGGTAGCACGCGCATCGAGGTACTTCTTATAGCCCATGTTGTACACATCGGCCTCGCCGCGGACCGCATCGAGGAACCATACTTTATTGCACACGGCCTCAAGCAGTTCGACGTCGTGGGAAATCATAATGAGCCCGCCCTCGTGCTTGGACAGGAATTGGCGCAACCACGTAATGGAGTCCGCATCCAAATGGTTAGTTGGCTCATCCAAGAGCAGAGTGGTCTGGGACTTGCCGGAGCCTTCGGTAGCGGCAAAGAGGATCTGTGCCAGCTCCACGCGGCGGCGTTGGCCGCCCGAAAGAGTCTTAAGCTTCTGATCTAAAACACGCTGTGGCAGGCCCAGATTATCGCAGATCTGCGCACACTCGGAATCAGCCTCATAGCCGCCGAGCGACTCGAACTGCTCCTCTAAGCGGGAATACTTACGGATAGCCTTATCCCGGAATTTATCGTCCGTGGCCGATTCCATGAGCTCTTGTTGCTTCGCCATTCGGCGCTTGAGGTCATCTAGACCGCGTGCGGAAAGAACACGCTCGCGCGCCGTTTGCTCGATATTTCCCTCGCGGGAATCCTGGGGCAAATAACCAACGGGGCCCGAGCGGGTCACAGAGCCGCCATAAGGCTCCGTCTCCCCTGCCAAAATGCGCATGGTCGTCGTCTTGCCCGCGCCGTTGCGGCCGATGAGGCCGATGCGGTCGCCGGGCTGCACGCGGAGGTGCTGCCCGGGGGCGTCGAGAAGCGTGCGCGCTCCTACCCTGACTTCGAAATCATTGGTTACAATCACGAAGAAATAGTCTAGCAATTGACGCGGCCAACGCTAAGACGCACTAACGCCCCCAACAGCCACTTTCCTAATCCGAGAAATGCGCTGCTGGGGGCGTGTGTTTAATACGCGACTTTAGACCGCGAAGCCGAGGGCCTGAAGCTGCTCGCGGCCTTCCTCAGTGATCATCTGCGGGCCCCATGGCGGCATCCATACCCAGTTGATGCGGACGGCATCGGCCAGCTTATTGGCCTTGACGATGTCCTCGACCTGCTCTGCAATGACATCGGTCAGCGGGCACGCTGGCGAAGTCAGCGTCATATTAATCATGACGATTTCCTTGCCATTGTCCTCTTCGAACCAAAGGTCATAGACGAGGCCCAGGTCAACGACGTTAATGCCGAGCTCGGGATCAATGACGTCACGCATGAATTCGGTGACATCAAAGGCCTTAGAAATCTGCTCTTCGGTCTGCTCCGGGCGCTCGCCGCTGCCGGAGAATGAAGAGTTCTCGTTCTGATAAGGATCTACGGGTTCGGTCATCTAGTTCTCCACTTCAGTTAGTGCATCGGCGGATGCAGCCTGGAAGGCCTTCCATCCGAGGAGCGCACACTTTACGCGCGCTGGGTACTGGGACACACCGGCGAAGGCGACGCCGTCACCGATGAGGTCTTCATCGCCTTCTTCTTGGCCACGAGAGGTAATCATCTTTTCGAACTCGGCCAGCTTCTCATTGGCTTCCGCAAGCGGCAGCCCCACGATCTCTTCAGCCATAACCGAGGTGGAAGCCTGCGAAATGGAGCAGCCTTCCGCGTCATAGGAGACGTCCTCTACGGTCTTGCCGTCGTCCGAAAGGCGCACGCGCAGGGTGAGCTCATCGCCGCAGGACGGGTTCACGTGGTGGACCTCGGCCTGATACGGCTCCCTCAGGCCGGCGTGTTGGGGGTTCTTATAGTGATCCAGGATGACGTCCTGGTACATGGAATCTAGGTTCATGAGGCAACTCCAAAGAATTCGCGGGCAGCCTTGATTGCGTCCACCAGCTTATCTACTTCTTCCTCGGTGTTATAAAGGTAGAAGCTAGCGCGGGCGGTGGACTGTGCGCCGCAGGCGCGGTGCAGTGGCCACGCACAGTGGTGGCCAACGCGAATGGACACACCGTGGTCATCGAGGATCTGGCCCAAGTCGTGCGGGTGAACGCCTTCCACAGTGAAGGAAATGGCGTCACCGCGATTTTCGGTGGTCTCTGGACCAATGATGCGCAGACCAGGGATTTCCTTGAGCTGGCGCAATGCGCGCTCGGTGAGCTTCTTTTCGTGGGCGTGGATATTGTCCATGCCCACTTCTTCCAAGAACTTCACCGCTGCGCCAAGGCCAACCACTTGGCTGGTCATCTGCGTGCCCGCTTCAAAGCGCGTCGGGGGCTCGGCAAAGGTGGTCTCTTCCATCTTGACGATCTCAATCATGGAGCCACCGGTCAGGAAGGGCGGCAGCTTCTTGAGCAGCTCATCCTTGCCGTACAGCACACCCACGCCGCTGGGCCCGCACATCTTATGGCCGGAAAAGGCCGCGAAATCCACATCCAAGGCGTGGAAATCCACCGCCATATGTGGCACCGACTGGCAGGCGTCGAGGACGACCATGGCGTCCACCGCGCGGGCGCGGCGCACCAGTTCATCCACGTCCGCCACGGCACCCGTGACATTGGATTGGTGAGTAAACGCAACTACCTTGACGGAATCATCGAGCTCGAGCGAGTCAAGATCGATACGGCCGTCTTCGGTCATGGAATACCACTTCAACGTAGCGCCAGTGCGAGCGCAGAGCTCCTGCCACGGCACCAAGTTGGCGTGGTGCTCCAATTCGGTGATCACGACGGTGTCGCCCTCGCCCACGTAGAGGTCTCCCGCACGCTCGTCGCTCAGCACATAGGCAACTTCGTTCAGGGCCTCGGTGGCGTTCTTGGTAAAGGCGATTTCGTCGCGGTCCGCACCCACGAATGCGGCGATAGCTTGCCGCGCCGATTCGTAGGCATCATCGGCCTCTTCTGCCAGTTGATAGGAACCGCGGTGAACAGGGGCGTTCGTGTGCAGCACAAACTCCTCTTCCGCCTTCCATACCGGCAGCGGGCGCTGGGAGGTAGCACCCGAATCCAGGTACACCAGTGGCTTATCGCCGCGCACAGTGCGCTGGAGGATCGGGAACTGTTCCCTAATTGCGTTTACATCAAATCCAGTCATGAATCTTCTTTAGATAGTCGCGGTTGACCGGCCCGTGGTCGGTCCTTACTTCAGGAACTGGTCGTAGCCGTCAGACTCGAGCTGATCTGCCAATTCAGCGCCACCGGTCTTGATGACTTGACCGTCTGCAAAGACGTGCACAAAGTCCGGCTTAACGTAGTTCAGGATGCGCTTGTAGTGGGTAATCATCAAGATGCCACCATTGGTTTCCTTCTGGTAGCTATTGATGCCCTCAGACACGATGCGCAGAGCGTCAACGTCCAGGCCGGAGTCGGTTTCGTCCATAACTGCGAACTTCGGCTTCAGGATATCCAGCTGCATGACTTCGTGGCGCTTCTTCTCACCGCCGGAGAAGCCTTCGTTGACGGAGCGGGAGATGAAGGACTTATCAATCTTCAAATTCTCGCGGGCCTGGGTAAGCTCCTTGTTCCATTCACGCAGCTTCGGTGCTTCACCGCGAATGGAGGTGACTGCAGAGCGCATGAACTGAGAGACCTTTACGCCTGGTACCTCAGTTGGGTACTGCATCGCCAAGAAGAGGCCGGCGCGAGCGCGCTCGTCGACGGGCATCTCCAGCAGATTTTCGCCGTCGAGAAGCACCTCGCCCTCGGTAACCTCATACTTTGGGTGGCCGGCGATGGTGTAAGACAAGGTGGACTTGCCGGAACCGTTCGGACCCATGATCGCATGGATCTCGCCGGAGTTGATAGTCAGGTTAACGCCCTTGAGGATTTCCTTCGGCTCGCCGCCTTCTTCCGTCGGCAGCACCTGGGCGTGGAGGTTCTTAATTTCCAGAGTAGACATAATGTGTGTGGTTTTCCTTCTATGAAAGATTTAGGCGGAGATCTTTTCCAGTTCTTCGGAAATGCGGTTTTCCAATTCCTCGGACAGGGACTGCACCGGAATACGGTGGATGACCTCATTGAAGAAGCCACGGATGATGAGGCGGCGGGCTTCAGCCTCTGGAATACCGCGAGACATCAGGTAGAACAACTCGATGTCATCGAAGCGACCAACGGTGGCCGCGTGGCCTGCACCGGTAATTTCACCGGTCTCAATCTCCAAATTAGGGATTGCGTCCGCGCGAGCGCCCTCGGTCAGAATCAGGTTGTTGTTGGTCTCGTAGGTATCGGTGCCCTGAGCATTGGAGCGGATAAGGACATCGCCCACCCAGCAGGTGCGGGCCTCATTGTCCTTGGTGCCCTGCAGTGCGCCCTTGTAAAGGACGTGGGAGCGGCAATTAGGGACGGAGTGATCCACCAACATGCGGTTTTCAAAGTACTGGCCTTCGTCAGCGAAGTAGACGCCCAGCAGCTCTGCGTCGCCGCCTTGCTCGGTGAAGTTCACGCGAGGCACGATGCGTACCACCTCGCCGCCAAAGATGGCGGAGTTGTGGCGCAGCACAGAATCGCGGCCGAGCTGTGCCACGTGGTTAGACAGGTGCACGGCATCGTCTTCCCAATCAACGTCAACAACGACGGTCAGGTGAGCGCCATCGCCCACGATAAACTCGACGTTATCCGCGTGGGTGCCAGAACCGACGTACTTCAAGATAACGGTGGCTTCCGCATGGTGGCCTACCTCGATGGAGGTGGCACCAAAGGAAGTTACGCCCTCGCCCTTGCCGGTGTAGGTAATGACCACGGGCTCTTCCACCTGAGCCTCGGCGTCAATGGTGACAACCTGGCCTTCAGGCATAGAAGTCCATGCCTGTGCCGCAACGCGGTCAGACGGGGTACCAACGCGGCCCAAGCGCTCGTCATCGCGTGCGACGGTCTCGGAGCTTACGCCGGGATGTTCGCTCACGGTGACGTCCTGTGCCACTGCCTCAGCGAACTCGCCATTGTGCAGTCCACGGAGCTTGCGCAGGGAGACAAAGCGCCACACCTCATCGCGGCCGTGCGGCACCGGGAAGTCCTCCACGTTGGTGGAGGTAAAGACATCACCCTTGGTAATCTTATCCGGATTGAATTCGTTCGAAGCGACCATTTTCTTTAGCCGACCGATCCTTCCATTTGCAGTTCGATGAGGCGGTTGAGCTCGAGGGCGTACTCCATCGGCAGCTCCTTAGCAATCGGCTCAACGAAGCCACGCACGATCATCGCCATTGCTTCTTCTTCCGCGATACCGCGGGACATCAGGTAGAACAGCTGCTCCTCAGAAACCTGGGAAACGGTTGCCTCATGACCCAGCGTGACGTGATCATTGCGGATGTCGTTATACGGGTATGTATCCGAACGCGAGATATTGTCCACCAGCAACGCGTCGCACTCGACGTTAGAGGTGGAATGGTGCGCGTTCTGATTAACCTGCACCAAGCCGCGGTAAGCGGCGCGACCGCCGGCACGGGCAACCGACTTAGACACGATATTGGAAGAGGTGTGCGGAGCCATGTGAGTCATCTTGGCGCCCGTGTCCTGGAACTGGTTCTCACCAGCAAAGGCAACGGAGAGAACCTCACCCTTGGCGTAAGGACCGGTCATCCATACGGCCGGGTACTTCATGGTGACCTTGGAGCCAATGTTGCCGTCGACCCATTCCATGGTGCCGCCTTCTTCTACCTTGGTGCGCTTGGTCACCAAGTTGTAGACGTTGCTGGACCAGTTCTGAATGGTGGTGTAGCGGCAGCGGCCGCCCTTCTTCACGATGATCTCCACTACTGCGGAGTGCAGGGAATCCGACTTGTAGATAGGAGCGGTACAGCCCTCGACGTAGTGAACATAAGCGTCCTCGTCGACGATGATGAGGGTGCGCTCGAACTGGCCCATATTTTCCGTGTTGATGCGGAAATAAGCCTGCAGTGGAATGTCTACGTGCACGCCCTTGGGCACGTAGATAAAGGAGCCACCGGACCACACAGCGGAGTTCAGCGCGGAAAACTTATTGTCACCGGCCGGGATAACGGTGCCGAAGTACTCCTTGAAAAGCTCAGGGTAGTCACGCAGTGCGGTATCAGTATCGACGAAGATAACGCCCTGGCTTTCCAGGTCCTCACGAATCTGGTGGTAGACAACCTCGGACTCGTACTGGGCTGCCACACCGGCAACGAGGCGCTGCTTCTCAGCCTCTGGAATGCCCAACTTATCGTAGGTGGCCTTGATGTCGTCTGGGAGGTCTTCCCAGGTCTGGGCCTGCTCCTCAGTGGACTTCACGTAGTACTTAATCTGGTCGAAGTCGATGCCAGACAAATCCGCACCCCAGGTGGGAACGGGCTTCTTATCAAAGATGTTGAGTGCCTTCAGGCGCTGGTTAAGCATCCATTCCGGCTCGCCCTTCTTGGCGGAAATATCGCGTACTACATCTTCGTTCAAGCCGCGGCGAGCAGAAGCACCAGCCGCGTCCGAGTCGTGCCAGCCGTACTCGTATGCACCAATGGAATCAATAATTTCATCATCGGTCATCTTGTTCTCGGGTGCCGATTGTGCCTGGGTCATGACTCGCTCCTTTCAGTATTTGTATTAACGGGTGTCAAGGGGATGTTCGTGGTACAGATCCCGTGACCGCCAGCAATGGAGGCCAAAGGCTGTACGTGTTTGCCTAATAGAGCAGAAAAGACTTCTTGTTCCGCCTCACACAGCTCCGGATGCTCGGCCGCCACATGGGAGACCGGACAATGATGCTGACAGATTTGCACTCCCTGACCAGCGCGGTCCACCGTGGCGGCATACCCGTGCCCGTCCAAGACCTCAGCCAGCTTACGGGCCACGTCCTCTACAGATTCGCCCTCTTCTATCAAGGGACGCACGTCTGCAACGAGTCGCTCGAAGCGGACCTTGGCAAAGTGCTTAACAGCCTCAGACCCGCCGACGGCGCGTAGCGCCGTCAAGGCATCAGAGGCCAAATCATCGTAGGCGTGGCCGAATTGCGCCCGGCCACGATCAGTGAGGCGGAAGTGTTTGGCTGGTCGCCCGCGACCAGAGCCGCTACCCGCTGAATTGCGGGTAACTGGGCGGCGGCGCACAACCTCCGTCAGTTCCTCTTCCACCAAATTGTCTAAGTGCCGGCGGATTCCGGCAGCAGAAAGGCCAAGGCGTTCACCCAAGTGGGAAGCGGTAACGGGCCCGTCCTTCAGCAGCAACAGCATCACCTGCCGGCGGGTATCGCCGTCCGTAGTGCGGGATTCCTTAGCCGCCTTGTGCGTAGTTTCTACGCGCTGAGGTGTGCTCATGCTGGGACCTCCCTTCGTGCTTCGCTCACTTACAGCCGCCCTGCAACCGACTCCCGTAATTCCGTGAGCCGCACCGCAGTCCAGCTGTGCCTCCTTTATTAGACAACACTAGTGTTCCTTAATTCATTCCGGAATGCCACCATTGGCCATTCTTCGGCGTGGCACGGGGGTGGCTAGATCCCCTCATCGCCACAACCGGCGGTGCTGCGCGCGCTAAAAGGGCGGGCCTGCTGGGGTTGGGACGGAGGATTCGCGTAAGGTCTTATCCCATGACAGGCAAATTCCGCGGCTTTCTTTCCGGCGTCAAGGCCGAGCTGCCGCAGTTGGGCACCGCTGGTTCTCGGTCTGCGCAACTACACGCCGAGGACACCGGAGCCGCGGAACCTGATTCGCGTTTTGATTTTGTCCCTGCCAATGCGGATGGCCTAAAGCGCACCACCACCGCCCAATGGCGGACGTTTTTTATCCTGCGCTGGGTGGGCACAGTGGGTTCTCTGCTTATCGCCTTCGGCGCGTTGGGAGCCGGCGCTCTCCCAGTAGTGGGAAACCCTTATGACAACGTGCCTTTTGGCTCCCTCATGTCCCGCATGCTGCAGACCTCTTCTGCCCTAGTCATGGTGGGAGTGGGCCTGTTGGTGGCCGCCTGGGTTTTCCTGGCCCCTTTTGTAGGCACTCCGCTGCGCCAACCCCAGGAAGGTGCCCTCACCCCAACGCGCGCCCGCCGGCTCGTCACCACACACCAGCTGTGGCGCACGTGGGCCGGCTGGGTCATCCCGCTGATATTTACCGCCCCGCTCTTTACCCAGGACATCTACTCCTACTTGGCCAACGGTTCCATCGTGATGCAGGGCATGGATCCGTATTCTGCAGGACCAGTGCAATTGCTTGGCGCGGGTGATGAGCTCGCCCGATCCGTACCGTTTATCTGGGCTAACTCCCCCTCCCCTTATGGCCCCGTAGCGCTCGGGCTCGCTGGAGTGGTGAGCGCAGTTACCTCAAATTCCATCCTCTTGGGAGTAATCGCCCACCGGCTCTTATCCATCGCCGGCATAATGGTTGCTGGGTGGGCAATTAGCTGTCTCGCGCGGCGCTGCCGGGTATCTCCAGAATCCGCCCTATGGCTCGGCATTCTCAACCCACTCACTATCTTGCACCTGGTGGGCGGAATCCATAATGAGTCCATCATGTTGGGCCTGCTCCTAGTGGGTATGGAGCTGGGCCTGCGGGGCGTCGACAAGCTGGAAAAATCCACGCGCAGTGCCTACCTAGCACTAATTGCTTCTGGATTTTGTCTGTCCTGCGCCGGAATGGTCAAGGTAACCGGCTTTATTGGACTAGGTTTTGTAGGGATGGCCTATGCCCGCCACCTGATAGACAAGGACGGTGCACCACGCTGGAAGGCCTTGGCCTACGCCATTGCCCTGCAGCTAGTTATTTTAATTGCAACCATTGCCCTCATTAGCGCCTTGACCGGCATTGGCCTGGGGTGGATCACGGGACAAGGCGGCGCGGCCTCCATCCGCTCGTGGCTTTCTACCTCCACCGCCGTAGGCGTGGGCACCGGCTTCATCGGAATGCTGCTGGGTCTAGGTGACCACACCGAAGCTATTCTCACCGTAACCCGTACCTTTGGCGTGCTGGTGGCAGTAGCTTTCATGGCCCGCATGCTCTTTGCAACGTTGCGCGGCCGCATTCACCCTGTGGGAGGACTCGGCACCGCCTCCTTAGTGCTGGTTATCTTCTTTCCCGTCGTCCATCCGTGGTACATCCTGTGGGCGGTACTGCCTTTGGCCGCATGGGCCAACCGGCTTATATTCCGTTTTTGCGTCGTGGCCTATTCGGCAGCTATGAGCTTCTTTGTACTGCCGCGCGGCCTCGGGTTGCCGCCCAGCACTATCATCATCATCTACGTGTCGGCAGCCTGCACTTTCGCCGTCATCGCCACCCTGTGGTGGGTTGCAGTGCGGCGCAGCGGAATCCGTGTCCTAAACTAATCCCACGTGAATTCCATTTCAGCCGATAGCCCAGCCCTCACCGTGGACAACGTGGTGAAAAAATATGGCTCCACCACCGCCGTTAACGGTCTAAGCCTTAGCGTTGCCACAGGTGAGGTCTTTTGCCTCCTTGGCCCCAATGGCGCCGGGAAGTCCACGACGATTGAGATGTCAGAGGGTTTTATCCACCCCACCAGCGGCACAATCGACGTCCTCGGGCTAGACCCGAGTTCCGCACCGGACAAGGTGCGCGAAAAGGTCGGCATCATGTTGCAGGGTGGTGGTTCCTACTCCGGCATCCGCGTTCTGGAAATGCTAGAACTTTCCGCTAGCTACAGCGCCCATCCCCTCCCCCCGCACTGGCTACTGGAAACGCTCGGGCTGGAAGGAGTAGCCCGGACTCCCTATCGCAGACTCTCCGGCGGGCAGCAACAACGCCTTTCCCTCGCTCTAGCAATCATCGGTCGGCCTGAACTAGTTTTTCTCGATGAGCCCACCGCTGGCATGGATGCACAATCCCGTTTGGCGGTCTGGGACCTTGTTCGAGCCCTGAGGCGCGATGGAGTCACCATTGTTCTTACCACCCACCTCATGGATGAAGCGGAGTCACTAGCGGACCGAGTGGCAATCATGGATCATGGCGAGCTGGTAGCCCACGGCTCCCCCGCGGAACTTACCGCCCAGTCGGACTCGGCAGGGCTTAGTTTCAGCACCGATATCGATGTTGATATGGAGGCTTTGGCTGAGGCCGGAATTCGAGCGATCAAATCCCGGCCGCTGCATTACCGCTTGACCCAGGCCGGCACACCCGAGACGATTGCCGCGCTGAGCGCCGAACTTGCCCGCCAAGGAGTCCTGCTGCGGCGCTTAGACGCAGCCCACCGCAACTTAGAGGAGGTCTTCCTTGACCTTACCGGGCGCCATTTGCGCAGCTAGCTGCGCCCTCCACCAGGATCGAGTTCAATAAACTGCGTTGCGGAAAGAAGCCACCACATGAGCACTACCTTTAACCCTGGAACCTTTACCCCCGCCCCCAAACGGGCTAGCGCCGGCGCCATGTTGCTCGCGCAAGGAAAGATGGAAGCAAAACTCATGCTGCGCCACGGCGAACAGCAATTGCTGAGCGTCATCATACCGCTGGCCCTGCTCATTGGCGCGGCCCACCTAGAGTCGCTCACCGGACATGGCTTGCACGAGGTTTTTCCCATGGTGCTTGCAGTAGCGGCCACCTCCGCAGGCTTTACCGGTCAGGCCATTTCACTTGCCTTTGACCGGCGCTACGGGGCCCTTAAACGCACCGGCGCGTCCGGTGTGCCCGCATGGGCCATTATTGGCGGCAAGATCCTCGGCGTGCTCACCATGGTGGTATTCCAAATCCTCGTTTTGGGCATAGCTGCCTATATCCTGGGTCTCCGTATCAGCCTGGGCGGGGTGCTGCTCATGATTCTTTCGCTATCTTTTGGCGTTGCTGCTTTTACCGCCATGGGGCTGCTGCTCGGCGGCACCCTCAGCTCTGAGGTGGTACTCGCACTGGCCAATCTCATCTGGTTCCTGCTCCTCGGCGTAGTCGGATGGACCCTCTACTCCCAGGGCCTGGGCGATAATGGCATCCTCAACGCGGTGCCGACCGTCGCCCTAGCAGGCGCGCTTACCGACGCCTCTAATTCCATCTTCCCCGGCCTCGAGCTCCTATCCTTGTTGGCGTGGCTTGCGGTGGCGTCGTTCGCTGCGGTCCGTTGGTTCCGCTTCGATGGCTAAATGTGACTTTTATCCGGTTCCTTTCGAAACGAGAGGAATTTTTATGCCCGAAATCTTCCGACTAGTAGGATGCTATGCGTGAATTACTGGACGAAGATCAAGCGCTTCTTTAAGGAAGCCGCCCCTACACTGCAACAGCAGCGCCTCATCGCGCTCATCCTCCTCTTGTGCCAGGGTGGCATCACCGTGTCTGGTTCCATTGTCCGCGTGACCGGCTCGGGATTGGGTTGTCCCACCTGGCCGGAATGCCAACCAGGCTCCCTTGTCCCTATGGAAGGCGCTGCGCCTGCTCTCCACCAGGCCATCGAGTTTGGTAACCGCCTGCTTACTTTCGTCGTAACCGCAGCGGCTATCGCCGCCGTCATTGCCATGCGTATGGCGCGACGCCGCGCAGAGCTCAAGGTGTACGCATGGCTCAACGTCGCTGGCATCGTACTGCAAGCGGTCATCGGCGGTATCTCTGTCCACCTAGACCTCCGCTGGTGGTCCGTGGCGTTGCACTTCCTACCTTCGATGCTCTTGGTATGGCTGGCGGCAATGCTTTATTCCCGCATTGTGGAACCCGATGACGGAACGCCACGCGCTCGCTTCCCTCAAGCGATTCGCCTCCTTGCAGCGGTCGCTACCGTTGCCTTGAGCATTGTGCTCATCACCGGCACGATGGTTACCGGTTCGGGCGTCCACTCTGGCGATTCCGGGGTGGGAATGGAAGGCCGCCTGCAGGTAGATACCGAAGCCATGGCCGTCACCCACGCCATGTGCATGTACGTCTACCTGACGCTTACGGTTATTACCGTCTTCCTGCTTTACAAGAACCGCGCACCTCAAGACGCTAAGAAGGCTGGCTGGGTCCTCGTTGTATGCATCCTCATTCAGTGGGCGGTAGGCGTTTACCAGTTCTACATGAGCATTCCGCGCTGGACTGTCCCCTTCCATATTGGCCTCTCCTCCTTCGTCACCGCGTATACCGCCCTGCTATGGGCACACGGTGTACGCCGCACCGACGGCACCGCGGATCTCATCACCGGCTCTCCCAGCGGCGATGAGAAGTACGCGGCGCGCCAAACCTCTCTTGAACAAGAGCGAGCGACTGCTTAGCACATAATTCTTACGGCCGGCCGAGGAACTGCACTCGGCCGGCTTTTTGCGCTAGCCTGGCTATATGCACGCAATTCAGGTCACAGAAACCGGCGGACCAGAAGTACTTCGCTATACCGAAGTTCCCGCCCCCGCCCCTAATGACGACGAGGTTTTAGTCGACGTCATCATGGCTGGCGTCAACTACATCGATACCTATTATCGTGAGGGTATCTATAACGCGGCCACCCCGTTCATCCCCGGATTCGAAGGTACCGGACGCGTTGTCCACGACCCCAAGGGGGAAATTGCCGAGGGCACGATGGTGGCATGGAACCAGGCTTTTGGCTCCTACGCCGAACAGGTCTGCGTCCCACGCGAGGGACTAGTGGCGGTCCCTGATGATTTCCAGCCAGAAGTCGCTGCCTCTATGTTGCTGCAGGGCATTACCGCACACTATTTGGCGCATGGCGTTTATCAACTGGGTGAAGGCGCTTCCTGTCTGATTACTGCCGGCGCCGGCGGTGTAGGCCAGATCCTCACCCAAATGGCATCGTCGCTCGGCGCTACCGTTTATACGGTGGTCTCCACGGACGAAAAGGAGGAGCTCTCCTACGCAGCCGGTGCGGATAAGGTATTTCGCTATGGCGACGCACTCGCCGAGCAGGTCCGTCGCTACAACGGTGATAGGGGCGTTGACGTGGTTTACGACGGCGTCGGCAAGGCTACCTTCCACGAGTCCCTCGAAGCAGTACGCCCCCGTGGCACCGTCGCGCTATTCGGCGCCGCTTCTGGCCCAGTTGAGCCTATCGACCCGCAGCTGCTAAACAAGCATGGGTCTATCTTCCTCACTCGGCCTTCCATCGGCGCATGGACAGCCCAAGAAGGCGAGTTCCAGATGCGTGCCCAGGCGGTCGTCCAAGCTGTTATCGACGGCGATCTGAGCTTCAACGTCACGGCATCTTATCCACTGGAAGATGCCGCTGCGGCGCACCGCGACCTCCAGGAGCGCAAGACTACCGGTTCCATCGTGCTGCGCGTCCAAGCTGGCGATAAAACCTAAACCCACCCACACACGCCGAAAGCGCGGGAACGCATTTGCCTTCCCGCGCTTTCGCCTTCTTATCCTTGGGTATCTGGGCGCAGTCAGAATAACGTGGCCGACCAGCCGAGCATCCTGCCTAGTGGCTCCCAACCCAATACTGCGTCGATGGACAACCCGATAAAGAGCACCGACAGGTAGTTATTGGAGTAAATGAACAGGCGCATCGGCTTAACCTTGGCACCGTTCTTGACTCCTTTGTGCAGGCGTATAGCCATCCATAGGAATACCGCGTCGGAGGCAAGAGCTGCGACCAAGTAAATCCACGATGCAGCGGGGACGATAAGTAGGGTCACGATAACCGTGCCCACGGTATACCACACGATCTGTCGAGTGACTTCCTTCTCATCAGCCACTACGGGCAGCATCGGCACGCCGGCCTTGCGGTAGTCTTCCTTGTACTTCATGGCCAGCGCCCACGTGTGTGGCGGAGTCCAGAAGAAGATAATGAGGAAGAGCACGATTGCCTGCCACCAGCGGTCAGGCTCTCCAACAGGAGCGTTATCCCGGATAACCGCCCAGCCGACCATCGCCGGCATGCAGCCGGCCAAGCCGCCCCAGACGATATTTTGAGCATTGCGCATCTTCAAAAACTTGGTGTAGACGAAGACATAGAAAAAGTTCGTCAAAATCACGAAGAAGGCCGCCAGCCAGGAATGAGCGAGGACGCCCAACCACAGCACGGAAAGGATGAGCATTACCCAGGCGAAAATTGCTGCGTTTCGCTTAGAAATCTTGGCCCTTACCAACGGGCGGGCTCTCGTGCGCTGCATCTTTTGATCCAGCTCGTAGTCCACGACGTTATTAAACGTGTGGGCGGCAGCAGCGCCCATCCAACCGCCGAAAATGGTCGACACGATAAGCCAGATATTGTCTGAAACGGCCTCCACGCCGCGTTGCGCTTGGAGCATCGCCGGGATTGCGGCCACGAGGAGGAGTTCAATGATCCTCGGTTTCGTTAGCGCAAAATAGGCCTTGATGGTCTCCAAGGGATTCCTCCACTATCTGAACGTTGGTGAACTGTGTCCCGCGCACTTCCTGCGCGCGGTCACCCCTAGCGGTCGCACATGCCCGTGAAAAAGTTCCAGTTCTCTCACTCACAGTTTTCGGCGCCGGGGTGAAAGACAACAGGCCTATGGCCGCTAGATTCAGTGCGCGCTTAGCGCCTACGCGCACTCCACTTAGCCATGCCAGCATACCGTTTATGCCTAGCTTTCTATAATTGCGCACCACCGGTTAAAAAATTACTAGACTGAATAAAGTTAAGTACTTTTTGCCTAGACATAAGCGAGGCTTTCCAGTGTCGAAAGATAAGTTGTCCCCAGAACTCCAAACTATGGTCGAACGCCGTTACCCGGAGGATTGGTCGGAGTTTGACACCCGCGCCGTCGACACCGTGCGAGTACTAGCCGCAGATGCTGTACAAAAATGCGGTTCCGGCCACCCAGGCACCGCAATGTCCCTCGCCCCCCTCGCTTACACCTTGTATCAGCGCGTCATTAACCATGATCCCGCCGATGTGCACTGGGCCGGCCGCGACCGTTTCGTTCTATCGGTTGGTCACTCTTCCCTCACCCAGTACATCCAGCTCTACCTGGGCGGCTTTGGCTTGGAGATGGACGATCTCCAGCAGCTGCGCACCTGGGGATCGCGCACGCCTGGCCACCCTGAGGTGCACCACACCGATGGCGTGGAAATCACCACTGGCCCCCTTGGTCAAGGCCTTGCTTCCTCCGTTGGCATGGCCATGGCGGCACGGAAAGAGCGCGGCCTTTTCGATCCAGAGGCACCGGCCGACGAGTCTCCCTTCGACCACTACGTCTACACCATTGCGTCCGATGGTGACCTGCAGGAGGGCGTTACCGCTGAGGCTTCTTCCCTGGCGGGTACGCAAAAGCTGGGCAACTTGATTGTCTTCTGGGACGATAACCGCATCTCTATTGAGGACGATACGAGTATTGCTTTCAACGAAGACGTGGTCGCCCGCTACGAGGCCTACGGCTGGCACGTCCAAACGGTCGAATCCGGCGAAGACGTCGTAGCCATTGAGGAGGCCGTCAAGGCAGCTCAGGCAGAAACCGAGCGCCCTTCCTTCATCCGCGTGAAGACCGTCATTGGCTACCCGGCCCCGAATAAGATGAATACCGGCGGCGTTCATGGCGCTGCACTGGGTGATGACGAGGTAGCTGCCACTAAGGAGGTCTTAGGCTTCGATCCGGAACGCAGCTTCCACATCGACGACGAGGTCATCGCGCACACCCGCAAGCTGCGCGAGCGCGGCGCCGAGAAGCACGCCGCGTGGCAGAAGAAGTTCGACGAATGGGCTGCAGCTAATCCGGAGAATAAGGCACTCTTTGACCGCATGCAGGCGCGCGAATTGCCGCAAGATTTTGACGCTGAATTGCCGGTGTGGGAACCGGGTGAATCCTTGGCCACCCGCAAGGCTTCTGAGGCCACCATCCAGGCCTTGGCCGCTTCCCTTCCTGAGATGTGGGGTGGCTCTGCTGACCTTGCCGGCTCCAATAACACCGTGATTAAGGGCGCGGACTCCTTCGGCCCCGCAACCATTACCACCGATATGTGGTCGGCTCAGCCGTATGGCCGCAACCTCCACTTTGGCATTCGCGAGCACGCGATGTCTGCGATCATGAACGGTATTGCTCTGCACGGCAATACCCGCGTTTACGGTGGTACCTTCCTTATTTTCTCCGAGTACCAGTACCCGGCTGTCCGCCTGGGCTCTTTAATGTCTACCGATACCTACTATGTCTGGACCCACGACTCCATCGGCCTAGGCGAGGATGGCCCAACCCACCAGCCGGTAGAGACCCTTTCTGCCCTTCGCGCTATCCCGAACCTGTCCGTTATTCGCCCGGCCGATGCCAACGAAACCGCACAGGCTTGGGCCGCAGCTCTCGAGTACAAGGCCGCACCAAAGGGCCTGGCGCTGAGCCGCCAGGGACTACCGGTACTGGAAGGCACCAAGGAAAAGGCTCATGATGGCGTGCGCCGCGGAGCTTATGTTCTGGTGGAAGAGTCCAAGGAAACGCCGGACGTGATCCTCCTCGCTACCGGTTCTGAGGTGCAGCTTGCCGTCGCCGCCGCTAAGGAACTTGAGGCCGCCGGAACAGCCACCCGCGTTGTCTCCGCACCGTGCCTTGAGTGGTTTGATGAGCAGGATGACGCATACCGCGAGTCCGTGCTGCCTAGCGAGGTGCAGGCCCGTGTCTCCATCGAAGCCGGCATCGCTATGCCGTGGCACAAGTACACCGGTTCTTTCGGCCGGAACATTTCCATCGAGCACTACGGCGCCTCTGCTCCTGCGGGCGAACTCTTTGAGAAATTTGGCTTCACCACTACAGCGGTTGTTGAAGCGGCCCAAGAATCGCTGGCTGCTGCGAAGAAGTAAACCTCCAGGACTGGATAAGGAGTAATCATGAACCACATTTCCGAACTACGCCAGCTGGGAACCTCAACCTGGCTCGATGACCTTTCTCGCGAGCGCCTAGTTTCGGGCAATCTCAAGGAGATAATTTCCGCTAAGTCCATCGTGGGAGTTACCACCAACCCGGCAATTTTCGCCGCGGCGATGACCAACGGCACCGCCTACGATGCCGAGCTTTCCACGTTGAAGGAGACCAAGGCCGCTGCCGATGAAGCGGTGTACGCATTGGCCATCGAGGACGTCAAGAATGCCTGCGACCTCTTTGCGGATATCTACTCCTCTACTAACGGTGCAGATGGCCGCGTGTCCATCGAGGTCGACCCACGCATTTCTGATGATGCTACTGCCACCCTTAAACAAGCGCGTGAGTTGTGGTCCAAGGTTGATCGTCCCAACGTGATGATCAAGATTCCGGCCACCACCGGTTCCCTTCCTGCCATCGAAGATGCCTTGGCGGAGGGAATCAGCGTCAACGTCACTCTTATTTTCTCCGTGGATCGCTACCGCGATGTCATTGAGGCTTTCCGTACTGGTCTCAAGCGTGCCGCCGAGGCAGGCAAGGACGTCTCCACCATTCACTCCGTGGCTTCCTTCTTTGTTTCCCGGTTGGATACCGAAGTGGATAAGCGCTTGGAAGCTATTGGCAGCGAGAGTGCTCTGGCGCTGCGCGGTAAGGCGGGCGTCGCCAATGCACAGCGCGCCTATGCTCTCTTCCAGGATGCCCTGCTTAACGACGCCGACTTGCCCGAAGGCGCCCACCTCCAGCGTCCACTGTGGGCTTCTACCGGTGTAAAGAATCCGGAGTACCCAGCCACCTTGTACGTATCGGAGCTGGCTGGCCCGCACACGGTCAACACCATGCCGGAAAAGACCATCGATGCGGTTCTCTCCGAGGGCAACCTCCACGGCGACGCCCTGTCTGATAGCCGCGAGGCTGCAGAAGGCGTCTTTGCCCAGCTAGAAGAGGTCGGCATTGATTTCGATGATGTCTTTGCAGTGCTGGAGCGCGAGGGCGTTGATAAGTTTGTCGCTGCGTGGGAGGAACTGCTTGCTTCCATTAAGGAGCGACTCGCGTAAACTAGCCGTGTGACTTGTGCCCCGCCGAGAATTCGGCGGGGCATTCTGCCGCTAGAATATTAGCGAGCTTAAAGCCCATAAACTCAGGAAGGATTCTTCGTGACCGACTCAGCCGCTTGGGTCAACCCCTTGCGCAATGCCAGCGACAAGCGATTGCCGCGAATCGCAGGACCCGCGGGCATGGTCATCTTCGGCGTTACCGGTGACCTAGCATATAAAAAGCTACTGCCCGCAATCTACGACCTAGCGAGCCGTGGCCTCCTACCCGCTGGCTTTACCCTTGTGGGTTATGGTCGCCGTGACTGGGACAAGGTCGCATTCTGTGACTACGTTCGCTCAGCCGTCATCGCTAGCTCACGTACCGAGTTCAATGAAGATGTCTGGCAGCATTTATCCCAGGGAATCGAATTTGTGCAAGGCTCTTTCGACGATGCTGGATTCGATCGCCTCTCGGCGCGTTTGGGCGAGCTAGATCGCGAGCGCGGCACCGGCAGCAACTGGGCATACTACCTTTCGGTTCCCCCGGAATTCTTCTCCAATATCTGCCACCAGCTGGAGCGGGTGGGCATGGCCAACTCCGTGGAAGACTCGTGGCGCCGAGTAATCATTGAGAAGCCCTTCGGCCACGATCAAGAGTCTGCCCGCAAGCTCAATGAGATTGTCAACGCCGTCTTCCCCGAGTCCGCGGTCTTCCGCATTGACCATTATTTGGGCAAAGAAACGGTGCAAAACATCATGGCTTTGCGCTTTGCGAATCAAATTTTTGAGCCCATGTGGAACGCCCACTACATCGATCACGTCCAAATCACCATGGCCGAAGATATTGGCCTAGGCGGCCGCGCTGGCTATTATGACGGCATCGGTGCGGCTCGAGACGTCATCCAAAACCACCTGCTGCAGCTTTTGGCTCTAGTTGCGATGGAAGAACCGTCTTCCTTCGAGCCTGAGGCCCTGCAGGCAGAAAAGGTCAAGGTGCTGCGCGCTACCCACGCCGTGCATCCACTCAATAAAACGACTGCTCGCGGCCAGTACTCCGCCGGCTGGCAAGGCTCCGAGTTTGTCAAGGGCTTGCGCGAAGAAGAAGGCTTCGGCCCGGAGTCCACGACGGAGACCTATGCAGCTTGCACCTTGGAAGTAAACTCCCGCCGCTGGGGAGGAGTGCCCTTCTACCTGCGCACGGGCAAGCGCTTGGGCCGCCGCGTGACCGAGATTGCGCTGGTATTCAAGGCAGCGCCAAATCAACCATTCGTTGATGGCCAGACCGAAGCGCTGGGACGAAACGCCGTAGTCATCCGCGTGCAGCCGGATGAAGGTGTCACCATGCGCTTTGGTTCCAAGGTGCCCGGCTCCACCATGGAGGTCCGCGACGTCAATATGGACTTTGCTTATGCTGAGGCCTTTACCGAGGAATCTCCGGAAGCATACGAGCGCCTGATTTTGGATGCCCTCCTCGATGAGTCCTCGCTCTTCCCCACCAACGAAGAGGTGGAACTTTCCTGGGCGATTTTGGATCCCATTATCGATTACTGGTCCGAAGCAGGCCAACCGGAGGAATACCGCGCTGGCACGTGGGGCCCAGAATCCGCCGATAGAATGTTGCGCCGCCGGGGGCATTCCTGGCGCCGCCCATAGGAGGGACGCAGACAATGATTATTCCATTGCCCAACACCACTACTCGTGAAATCTCCAAAAAGCTAGTAGAGGCCCAAGAGCATTACACCCTTACTACCGGCCGAGTACTCACCCTCATCGTGGCTGCCCGCGAGGACGATGATTTGGAAAACATCTTGGCCTCCGTGCGCGATGCCTCCCACGAGCACCCGTCGCGCGTTCTGGTCGTTGTGACGGGCGACCCGCAGGCAGATACCCACTTAGATGCGCAGCTGCGCGTGGGCGGTGAAGCGGGTGCTTCTGAGATGGTCATCATGAAGTTGCACGGCGCTTTAGCAAACCAGGACGAGGCAGTCGTTACTCCACTGCTGCTTCCCGACACCCCTTTGGTCGCCTGGTGGCCTACCTTGTGCCCGCCTGACCCAGCTTCCAGCTCGGTGGGTAAACTGGCTCAACGCCGCATCACCAACGTTGCCTATGACGGACGCGTCACTGGCGAAGATCTGCGCACCTTATCCGCCGGTTACACGCCGGGCGATTCCGATATGTCCTGGGCCGCCATCACTTTGTGGCGCGGCGTCGTGGCCTCCGCATTGGACCGCCATCCTCACGAGCCCGTGCAATCCGTCGAGGTGGCGGGCCCTGCGGGCCACCCAGCTCCAGACTTCGCGGCTGGATGGATCCTCGATCGTTTGGCAGTCCCCGTCCACCGCGCTGTGACCGACTCTCAGGAGCCGCACTTCCCAGTGACCCACTTGCGGTTTAATCGGGAAACGAGCCACGTCGACGTTGATGTCGTCGACGAGCGCACGGTGCGTGTGTGCGTTCCAGGTTCCCCGGATTCCTTGGTGAGCCTTAGCAAGCGCTCCCAAGCTGAGGTTCTCTCTGAAGAATTGCGCCATCTGGATGCCGATAAGACTTATGCGCAAGCGCTCCGTGCGCTCGCCCAAGTAGACTACAGTAAGCACTAAAACGGCTTAACTCCGATTCTTTGCAAAGGATAGCGATACCTCATGGTAACTCTTCACCGCGTAAGCGATGTGGATGAACTTATCTCCCAGGCCGCGCTGAAATTCGTGGATACCGTAGCCCGTATCCAAGCCGCCGGTGGCGGGCTCCACCACGATGGGGTCGCGCGAGTTGTCCTAACCGGCGGTGGCGCTGGAATTGGCGTTCTCCACGAGCTAGCTCGTTTGGATTTCGCGGCACAGCAGCAAGGCGAGAATTTTCCAGCCCAGCGCATCGATTGGTCGCGCGTTCACGTCTTTTTCGGCGACGAGCGTAATGTGCCCGTCTCTGACGCAGATTCTAATGAGGGTCAAGCACGCAGTGCCCTGCTCAATCACGTAGATATTCCGGACCAGAATATTCACGGTTTTGATCTGGGCGCGGTGTCCATGGAAGCCGCGGCCAGTGCATATGAGCCAGAGCTGAAGGAATTTGCCCCGAACGGCTTCGATCTCCATCTGCTGGGCATGGGCGAAGAGGGCCATATCAATTCCTTGTTCCCCCATTCTGAGGCGGTTCGGGAGCAAGAAGAGCTAGCTGTTCCCGTTCATGACTCTCCCAAGCCGCCGAGCGAGCGCATCACCCTTACTCTTCCCGCAGTCAACAAGTCTGATCGGATCTGGCTTCTTGTAGCAGGCGAGGCCAAGGCGGAAGCTGCCAAGCACGTCGTTGAAGGCGCTGAGCCTGAAGAATGGCCAGCTGCAGGCGTGCACGGTAAGGAAGAAACCATCCTCTTCCTTGCCGATGACGCCGCATCCGAGCTCTAGGCACGTCAGCCTAGAGCGTAGCCGAGCTGAACTTTTGGGCTCGGAGCCACGCAAAAAGCGCCGGTACCGCTTCCCCACCTACAGTTCCTACAGGAAACCAGGAGGTTGGAAGCCGATACCGGCGCTTTCGCTATTCCAGCTGGTGGCTTAAGCGAATGCTTGGATGAGGTTGAGGCCTACGATGCACGCAAGCCAGATAATTACCATGACCACGGTGTAACGGTCCAGGTTCTTTTCCACGACGGTCGAGCCGGACAGGTTCGACTGCACGCCACCGCCAAAGAGGCTGGACAGGCCACCACCTTTGCCCTTGTGCAGCAGCACGAAGATGGACATCAAAATAGCTGCGATGACCAAGATGATTTCCAGTGCCAAGACCATGAGGATAATCCTTATTTCTAACGTGCGCCCTGCGGTTGACTCTCGCCACCCGCTAGCGCGGAATCGTACTTTTAGGCTTCGCGTACAGCGAAGCAATCACACCGGCCCACTGTACACGATGGCGCGGGCTGGAACCATTCCAACCCGCGCCTTAGCGCGAACCTGTGACGGGTGATAACTGCTGTTAGCTCAGGGCATTAGCTGCGTTGGCAGCCAACTTGGCAAACTCCTCGCCGACCAAGGAAGCGCCACCGATAAGGCCGCCGTCGACGTCAGGCTTGCTGACGATCTCTGCAACGGAATCAACCTTGACGGAACCACCGTAGAGAATGCGGATACCTGCAGCAACCTCCTCGCCTGCGAGCTCCGTTACGAGCTCACGGATGGCGGCGCAGACTTCTTGGGCATCGTCTGCGGAGGCAACCTTGCCGGTGCCAATCGCCCAAACTGGCTCGTAGGCGATGACAGTCTTGGCAAGCTGGTCTGCGCTCAGGCCGGCCAAAGAATTGCGGGTCTGGTTAACCACGTAGTCCACATGGGTACCGGCCTCGCGTACAGCCAACGGCTCGCCTACGCACACGATGGGGCTGATGCCATTGTCCAATGCTGCAGCTGCCTTCTCTGCAACGAGCTTATCGGTCTCGCCGTGGTACTGACGGCGCTCCGAGTGGCCCACAACCACCCAGCTGCAGCCGAGCTTGGCCAACATCTTGCCAGATACTTCACCAGTGAATGCGCCGGACTCGTGCTTAGAAATGTCCTGCGCACCGTAGGTGACCTGCAGCTTGTCGCCCTCTACCAGCGTTTGGATAGTGCGGATATCAGTAAACGGGACCATGTAGGCCACGTCAACCTTCTCGTAGTAGTCTTTTGGCAGGGAAAAGGCGAACTTCTGAACGGAGCCGATGGCCTCGACGTGGTCGAGGTTCATCTTCCAGTTACCTGCGATAAGTGGGGTGCGTGCCATGAATTTTTCCTCTCTTTCTGGCAAATTAAGAAGGCAGTTTTAGGCTTCCAGGACAGATACGCCCGGAAGCTCCTTGCCCTCGAGGTACTCGAGGGAGGCACCGCCGCCGGTGGAGATATGGCTGAAGCCATCCTCATCCAAGCCAAGCATGCGCACGGAGGCAGCGGAGTCGCCGCCACCAACGACGGAGAAGGAACCGTTCTTTGCGGTGGCGTCGATAATAGCCTGCGCTACACCAGCAGTGCCCTTGGAGAAAGCTTCCATTTCGAATACGCCCATCGGGCCGTTCCAGAAGACGGTCTTGGAGGAAGCAAGAACCTCTGCAAACTTTTCCACGGACTTTGGTCCAATATCCAGGGACATCCAGCCCTCAGGGATGCTATCGAGCTCGACTACCTGGGTCTCTGCATCCGCCGCGAACTTGCTTGCAGCAGTGAGATCAACCGGAAGCACCAGCTTGTCGCCAAAGCGTTCGAGCAGGTCCTTGCAGTTTTCGATCTGGTCTTCTTGCAGCAGGGACTCTTGGACGTTATAGCCCTTGGCAGCCAGCAGGGTGTAGCACATGCCGCCACCAATGATGACCTTGTCTGCCTTGCCGGCCAGTGCTTCAATCACGCCGAGCTTATCCGAAACCTTGGCGCCGCCGAGGACAACCACGTACGGGTGCTCCGGCTCCTTAGCTACAGTGGAAAGCACCGACAGTTCCTTTTCTACGAGCTTGCCTGCGTAAGCCGGTAGGCGCTTAGCGACGTCATACACAGATGCCTGCGCACGGTGGACAACGCCAAAGCCATCAGAAACAAAAGCGCCGTTATCGGCTGCTAGAGCAACGAGCTCGTCAGCGAACTGGCCGCGCTCGGCCTCGTCCTTGGAGGTCTCACGGGGGTCGAAGCGGACGTTTTCAACCAACATCACGTCACCGTCGTTGAGGCCGTTGGCGCGCTCATGAGCGTCTTCTCCGGTGACGTCGCCGGCTAAGGCAACGTACTGGTCAAGCGCCTCAGACAGCGCTTCAGCTACTGGAGCCAAAGAGAACTTAGAGTTTACCTCACCCTTTGGACGACCCAGGTGTGCGGAAAGAATGACCTTTGCACCCCCTTCTACCAGTGCCTTGATGGTCGGAAGAGAAGCGTTAATACGTCCGGGATCGGTAATGTTTCCCTCTTCATCAAGTGGAACATTGAAGTCAGAGCGGACGAGGACGTGGCGGGATTCGACGCCCTCCTTGAGAAGATCGTCAAGTGTCTGGAAAGCCATTAATTACTCCTTAAATAATTCGGACGGGTTAAAAGGCTATAGATATAAGAATACCGGCCGCGACGCAGCGCCGTGAAGGCTTGCATCAGGCCGGTTCCTCATTGCTAGAGCTCTAGTTTAGAGCTTGTCTGCCACCAGGTTGGTGAGGCGAACGAGCTGGGAGGTGTAGCCCCACTCGTTGTCGTACCAACCCAGAACCTTGACCAGGTTGCCGTTGGAAACCTTGGTCATGCCGGAGTCGAAGATGCAGCCGTGCGGGGAGGTAACAATGTCAGTGGAAACCAGCGGATCCTCGGTGTATGCGAGGGTGTCCTTGAGCTCGCCCTCAGCAGCTTCCTTCAGGGCGGCGTTGATTTCCTCGGCGGTGACATCGCGGGAAGCGGTGAAGGTCAGATCGGTAGCGGAGCCGGTGATAACCGGGACGCGCATTGCGTAACCATCCAGCTTGCCGTCGAGCTCAGGCAGAACCAGGGATACGGCCTTAGCAGCGCCAGTGGAGGTAGGCACCATGTTTACTGCAGCGGCACGGGCGCGGCGCGGATCCTTGTGCGGAGCGTCCTGGATGCGCTGGTCGCCGGTGTAAGCGTGAACGGTGGTCATCAGGCCCTTTTCAATGCCGAACTTGTCATTGAGAACCTTTGCCATCGGTGCCAGGCAGTTAGTGGTGCAGGATGCTGCGGAGATGACGTTGTGGTTTGCCGGATCATAGGTGTCAGAGTTGACGCCATAGACGAAGGTTGCGTCTACTTCCTTGCCCGGAGCGGAAATAATGACCTTCTTGGCGCCAGCCTCGAGGTGAGCCTTAGCGTCGTTGCCGTTGGTGAAGCGGCCGGTGGACTCGATGACGAGGTCTACGTTGTACTCGCCCCACTTGAGCTGCTTCGGGTCCTTCTCTGCGGTTACCACGATGCGGTGGCCGTTAACGGTAATGGACTCATCGTCGTGAGTAATTTCGCCATCGAAGCGGCCCAGTACGGAGTCGTACTTCAGCAGGTTAGCCAGCGAGGCGTTGTCGGTCAGGTCGTTTACTGCAACAACTTCGAGGTTGTTGTCACCCTGAGCGACTGCACGGAAAAAGTTACGGCCGATGCGGCCAAAGCCATTGATACCTACGCGGATAGTCACTGTATTTCTCCTCAAAGAGTCGAGTAAATGTGTGTACGGGTATGTGCGCGGGTCCTTCAATGAAGTCTGTGTTTGAGAAGCGCCCGAGCGTTTTCCCTTACATTGCCGATACTACCGAGCGTTTTTTGTCAGCGCAGGCTCCCAGCGGCCTTGAGAACTAGTGGATGACAGATTTTCCAAAAGCGCGTACACTCTTTCCGATCCTTTTTATTTCCCACATACAAACCCGCTGGATAGGCCCGAACACGTGGGTTTGTGTTGGGTTTACCCCGTTAACGTGAGATATATCACTGTTGAGCTTCAGGGGTTGCGTCCGCCTCTGTCCGATCGGACATTGAGAAATGCTGCCGCTAACCCCTATCAAGACGACCGTATTGTTTCCGTGACGCCCACCGCACGATATGCTTTCCTTACTCACTGGCTCACAAAGCGTTTAAGGCAACCCTGCCTGCTCTAGCGCCACCGTTGGTCACCGTGAGAATGCTTCATGTGCCCGTAATTTCCTACGGGCAAAACCACCGTAGAAATCAAGGACTTCTCTTGTTCGAAATAAATACCTCTGCTGTGGGTGACAGCCTCGGGCTTACCGCCCTGGTGGCGATTCTCCCGCTCATTGCATTCTTTATCATGCTGCTAGGCGTTAAGGCACGCGCGCATACTTCTGGCGCCGTTGCCCTGGCAGTATCCCTCATTATTGCCATCGTCGGCTTCTCCATGCCGGTAGATATGGCCTTGTCCTCCGCCGTACGTGGCGGTCTATTCGGACTCCTGCCCATCGTCTGGGTCATCATTACGGCAATTTGGTTCTATGAAATCACCGTAGCTTCCGGGCGCTTCGAGGATCTGCGCAAGACCTTTGACCTTTTGGGTGATGGCGATATTCGCATTCAGGCTATCCTCATTGCCTTCTGTTTTGGCGGTCTGTTGGAGGCCCTCGCTGGCTTCGGCGCCCCTGTGGCCATTACCGCGACCATGATCATGGCCCTTGGTGTGAAGCCACTGCGCGCGGCAACAGTAGTTCTGATTGCTAATACCGCTCCGGTTGCTTTTGGCGCGGTTGGCATCCCGGTAACCACTGCTGGCGAGGTAGCCGGTCGCAGCGCCGAGCAAACCCACGACATCGCAGCGCTTATTTCCTTGCAGGTGCTGCTCATCGCCGCCATCGTGCCATTCCTTATCGCCTTCATCTTGGACGGCTTCCGCGGTGTCAAGGAAACTGCCCCAGCCGCTGCCGTGATGGGCATTTCCTTCGCGTTCGCTCAGTGGTTGACCGCGACTTTCTTTGCGTACCAGCTCACCAACGTCATCGCCTGCATCGTCTCCTTGGGCTGTGCTTTCGCCTTCCTCCGGGTATGGAAGCCGAAGGGCGTCAAGGAGTTGCGCGAGCGTCTCGAGCTGCCTGCCGCCGAGTCCACCACCGACCTCAACGGACGCCGTATCTGGATGGCGCTGCTTCCCTACGCCGTAGTGACCGTTGTCTTTGCCGTGGCAACCGCCGCCCCCGCTGTCTTCGGATTCCTCAAGCTTCACTTTGCCTGGCCTCTGCTTGATGACGCAATTGTCGACGCCGACGGCAACCTCATGGATACTAGCTTCAGCTTCAATGTCTTTGGCAACCCAGGTACGCTCCTGCTGCTCTCGGGCATTATCGTTGCGGTTGTCTACCACTTCTTCAATGAAAATGGCCGCTACAGCCTAAGCTTTGGGCAACCAGTGAGCGCTTTTGGGGACGTCGTCAGCCGCATGAAGTTCTCGGCTCTTACCATCATCCTGGTGCTGGCCTTGGCCTATACGATGAACTACTCCGGCCAGACTATTACTATTGGTGAGTTCGTCTCTTCTGCCGGCAGCATCTTTGCGCTCTTCGCCCCAGTCCTGGGCTGGATTGGTACCGCGGTTACTGGCTCCGATACATCTGCTAATGCCCTCTTTGCCAACCTGCAGGTAGCAGCGGCAGAACGAATTGGCGTAAACCCTGACCTCATGCTCGCGGCCAATACCGCAGGCGGCGTCGTGGGCAAGATGATCTCCCCGCAGTCCCTTGCAATTGCGGCTACCGCCGTCAATATGGAGGGCAAGGAATCTGTCATCCTGAAGAACGTAGTGGGCTACTCCGTGGCCTTCCTGGCTTTTGTCTGTGTCATCGTGTTCTTGATGACCAACGTCCTAGGGTTCCTAGTTCCCTAGTTCTTTAACGCTTCTGGCTAGCCGGTTGCGTACCTGCTAGCCGCCAGGAAGGCACTAAAAATCTCCCCGCAGCTGCGCCTACCTCTTTGGTATCCGCACTGCGGGGAGTTCTTTTAATGTAGGTGATTCCGAGCGTCAGGATTCGTTGAAGAGGTCATCCGTAATCGCTTGGTTGGTATCGGGGATATCGAGCTCCTCGGCTCGTTTATCGGCCATCGACAGCAAGCGGCGAATACGCCCGGCTACTGCGTCCTTGGTCATAGGAGGATCGGCCAAGCGGCCCAACTCTTCGAGCGAAGCCTCGCGGTGCTGAACTCGCAAGCGGCCCGCGTCTGCCAAGTGCTCAGGAACATCGTCACCTAATATCTCCATGGCGCGGTCAACGCGCGCTGCCGCGGTAACCGCGGCGCGGGCAGAACGCCGAAGATTGGCGTCATCAAAATTGTCCAAGCGCCGAGACGTATCGTGCGCCTCCCGCTTAACTCGCTTCTTTTCCCAGCTCAATCGAGTCTCCTGAGCGCCCATACGCGTAAGAAGCGCCCCGATAGCATCACCATCGCGTACAACGACGCGATCTTCACCGCGAGTTTCCTTGGTCTTCGCAGAGATACCAAGGCGGCGGGCACAGCCCACCAGTGCCAACGCAGCCTCTTGGCACGGGCAGGTAACTTCCAGCGCGGAAGAGCGGCCTGGCTCCGTGAGGCTGCCATGGGCAAGGAAGGCTCCGCGCCATGCTGCTTCGCTATCGGCCACGGTGCCGGAGATGACCTGCGGCGGCAGCCCCACTACTGCATGGCCGGAGCGGGTGATAAGGCCCAGCCGACGGGTCAGCTCTTTCGCGCCGATGGAGATGCGAACCGTTACGCGAGTCTTCTTGGTGGTTCCTGCCGGGCCGACGACATGGCTATCGGCAGTGATCCCATAGAGGTCATCAAGAGCGTTCATGAAACGCCGCGCAATGGCGTGGCTTTCTAGCTCTAACTCATAGGACATGCTGTCACCGGAAATATCTAGCTCGCCGGCGAATCGCAACATCGCCGCGAGTTCGGCAGCACGAGCGGACTGGCGTGGCACAACGACAGCCGTCAATTCTTCTTTGACCTGGTCGGTCAATGGTGTGGTCACCTAGTTCGCCCCATTTCTATTCTCACAGTCACAAAATACGCATAGCGGCTAGAGCCATTGCTCCCAGCCCAGTGCGGTGAAAGGATTTCTGACATCATACCGCGCACGCTTGGTCGCCGCGCAGTCGGTCGAGCGCGAGCGGCCGCACGATAGCCTGAAGAGTAGGTGCCAGTTCTAATCGCTAGTGCTGCGATAGTCCGAATAAAGGTCCAGAAGTGCTGTAGACAGCTTTTCAGGGTCGTGCTTATTGATGCTGCGACCATTGGCATCAACTTGGCTCACGTCCGCGAAGGTAGCGCGAGCGCCTAGGGACTGCGCGGCACGCTGAATATAGACGCGCTCACTATCGGTAGGCAAAGCCGTCTCGTCCACCAAAATGCGGTCAATTCGCAGATCAGGGGCGTGTTGAGCGAGCACATGCAAGTGACGCTCTGCGGAGAAGCCATGAGTTTCGCCCGGCTCGGGCGAAAGGTTCAATACGACGACGCGCAGCGCATCGGAAGCAGAAATCGCATCCACTACCTGCGGCACGAGAGTATGCGGCAAAACCGAACTAAACCATGAGCCTGGTCCGATAGTAATGAGATCCGCGCGCTGGATGGCATCGAGGGCATCCGGATTCGCTTTGGGTCGTTCGGGCACGATGCGCACGCGACGCACCTGGCCCGGCGTGGAAGCGACGGCAACCTGGCCGCGGACCTGGCGCATGACACGGGGGTCGTCGTCAAGCCCGGCTACGTCAGCTTCAATCTCTAAGGCCTGGTTGACTACTGGGAAGACTCGCCCCTGGGAATTAGTAAGTTCTGCGATGGTATCCAGGGCGGCTTGATAATCGCCGAGCACATCCGTCAATCCCGCAATCATCAGATTGCCCACCGCATGCCCTGCCATCGCGCCATTGCCACCGAAACGGTGTTGCAAGGTTCGTGCCCACAAGTCCCCCACTGGGTCGCTATTGGCCAAGGCGGCCAGCGCCATGCGCAAGTCACCCGGTGGAATGATTTCCAGCTCGCGGCGCAAACGGCCTGAGGAGCCGCCATCATCCGCGACCGTAACAATGGCAGAAATATCGGCCGCCTCGCTAAAGCGTGCGGACAGAAGGGTTTGATAAAGTCCATGGCCGCCGCCAAGGCAAACCATGTGTGAAGGATTGGTCATAAAAGCGTTTAAACTCCTGTGCTCTAGCCTCGAGCGATATCCCTATGCAGGGTGCTGACGTCTAATGTGTCATTGTCCCGCAGGCGCGCCGCAATAGCCTCTGCGACGGCAACGGACCGGTGGTGACCGCCCGTGCAACCGACGCCAACCGTGATGAAGTTCTTGCCCTCATGGCGGTAGCCATCCAGCATGGTAGAAAACATCTGCAAGAAATTGTCCACGAATTCCTGCGCCGCTGGCTGCGAGAGCACATAGTGGGCAACCGGTTCATCCGTGCCGCGATATCCTCGCAGTTCTGGAACCCAATAGGGGTTGGGCAGGAACCGCACGTCTACCACTAAGTCGGCATCGCGGGGCGAGCCATTTTTAAATCCAAAGGATTCAACGGTGACATGCTGCTTTTCATTTTGCATCTCACCAAAGGCGGCCTCAATGGCACGGCGGAGATCATGAATGGATAGGTTCGTCGTATCGATAATGATATCCGCATGGGAACGCACATCTGCCACTGCCCGGCGCTCGCGTTGGATTCCGACTTTGAGCGTGTCCCCCTCCTGCAGCGGGTGGGTGCGCCGCACCGAATCGAACCGGCGGATAAGCACATCATCGCGAGCATCCAAAAAGAGCACGGTGGGCTTCATATTTAGTTCCGTAAGCTCATTCATAATCTCCAACAGAGACCCTGGGAACATGCGCGAGCGCACATCCGTTACGGCTGCTACCTTGCCCACTGGAGTTTCCTCTTGGTTGCACAGCTTGAGCAGGTCAACAATGGCGCGAGGCGGAATATTGTGGGCCACGTAGTAGCCCTTGTCCTCAAATACTTTGGCAGCGGAACTCAACCCGCCGCCGGACATACCGGTTATCAAGATGGGTGGAGTTTCGAAATGCGTCATGCTCTTCAGTCTAGCGCTTCAAGATTCGCTGCCTCTAGGAGAACGCCACTTAATTGCCCGCAGAATCATGCAAACTCTCGTACACGGTCTGGGCCAGTTTGGGACCAAATCCGTTTACCTCACAGATCTCTTCCACAGTGGCGGCCTTGAGCTTTTTCACCGAACCGAAATGCTTGACCAGATCGGTGCGCCGTTGCGGCCCCAATCCCGGAACGGAATCGAGTACCGAGGAACGCATCCGCTTTGAACGCTGCTGCCGGTGGTAAGTAATGGCGAAGCGGTGGGCTTCATCGCGAACTTGCTGCAGGAGGAAGAGTGCTTGCGAGTTTCGCGGCAAAATCACCGGCTCATCATCGCCGGGAACCCAGATTTCCTCGAGGCGCTTGGCCAAGCCCACTAGGGTTACATCCACGATGCCTAACTCATCAAATACCTCTTGAGCCGCGGCTACCTGGGGCGCACCGCCATCCACGATAAAAAGCTGCGGTGGATACGCAAAGCGGCGTCCCGCTTCGGCAGATTCTTCCGCCACCTTCTCCTCTGCAAAGGAAGACTCTTCTACTTCCTCATCCGGATGGGCCAGCTTATCTTGCTTATGGCGCTTAAAGCGACGCCGCGTGATCTCTGCGATAGAACCAACGTCATCCGAGCGGCCATCACCTGCCGCCTCCTTGATGCGGTAGCGCCTATAGTCAGACTTCTTGGGCAAACCATCTTCAAAGACCACCAGGGAAGCAACCACATCTGTGCCTTGAATATGCGAGATATCGGTACATTCGATGCGCAATGGGGCTTGCTCCATGCCTAGGGCTTCTTGAATATCCTGCAATGCCGCCGAACGTGCGGTGAGGTCTCCTACCCGCTTGAGCTTATGCTGACGCAACTGCTCCTTAGCGTTTTTCTCCACCGTGGCCATAAGCTGCTTTTTATCGCCGCGCTGGGGAACACGCAGGTCCACCTGGGCACCGCGCAGCTCCTCCAACAACTCGATGACCTGCTCCGGTTCATCCGGCAGGGCCTGAACCAAAATCTGGCGTGGAATAACCTGCACGCGGCGGGATTTCATGTGCGATTCTTGGTCCACCCCGCGCCGCTTCACGTCCGCGGCGAGCGCAGCATCTTCGCGCGCCTCTTGTTTCTCGCGCTCTACTGCATCGGAATAGAACTGGATGAGGAAGTTTTGTACCAACGCGGGCAGCGCGGGATCAGGTTTTCCTTCTTCCAAGGGCTCTGAACTCGCCTGATCGCCGGCGCGTTCGACTACCCAACCGCGCTGACCGCGAATGCGCCCATCGCGAACGTGGAAAATCTGTACCGCTGCCTCAAGTTCATCGGAGTTAAAAGCAATGAGATCAGCATCCGTGCCGTCTGTGAAGACCACGGCCTGCTGTTCCATAATCTTGTCAATAGCGCCCAAATCATCGCGCAGGCGCGCCGCGCGCTCGAACTCTAGGTTCTCGGCGGCCTGCTCCATGTCCTGGGTAAGTTTGCGGCGTACTGAACCGGTGTTGCCATTCATGAAGGACACGAGATCGTTGACCGTCTCGCGGTGGTCTTCCTTGCTTACTCGGCCAATGCAGGGTGCATCGCATTTGCCGATGTATCCCAAAAGGCACGGACGCCCTAGCCGCTCATGCCGGTTATATACTCCCTTGGAGCAGGTACGCATGGGAAAGACACGGGTAAGCAAGTCCAAGCTTTCGCGCACGGCCCAAGCATGAGAATAGGGGCCGAAATAGCGTACGCCCTTGCGCCGCGGTCCACGGTAGAAGAAGGCGCGAGGGACCGTCTCTCCGACCGAAACCGCGAGCATAGGATAGGTCTTATCGTCGCGGTACATGACGTTGAAGTGTGGATCAAAGCGCTTGATCCACGTGTACTCCAACTGCAAGGCTTCCACCTCGCTGGCAACTACCGTCCACTCCACCGAGTTGGCGGTGAGGACCATTTGGCGAGTACGGGGGTGCAGTTGCGTGATGTCCTGGAAATAGTTAGACAGCCGAGCGCGCAGGTTCTTGGCTTTGCCCACGTAGATAACGCGGCGGTTTTCATCGCGGAACTTATAGACGCCTGGGTCGGTGGGAATGGTTCCCGGAGCCGGGCGGTAGGTGGTGGGGTCAGCCAATTGTTAATCCTGGGGCATGTACTTGGCTTCCACGTCGCGGAAGCGGCGGACGTTGTCAATGACGGTGTCCTTATCGCCGGACTGCAATGCCCAGACGGGAACGAACTCGAACTCGGGCAGCTCAAGGCGTGCCATACGTTGGCCCACGGGGAAGGAAAGTCCGTAGACCACCTGCCACGGATAAAAGCGGGTGCCCACGATATTGCGGACCTCTACCCCATCCTCATTGGCGCGCAAGCGGGGACGGTTAAGAGCGATCCAGGACAGAACGGAAATGAGAACACCAACGCCAGGGAAGGCGAATTTGTCGATGGTGGTCACGTGCGCACCGGTAAAAGACACATCCAAGGTGACTCCCATGAAAATATGGATGGCCAGAACGAGAATCACCCAGGCGATAGCCACCTTGCGCAGGAAGGGCGAGGTCGCCGTGAACTCCCATGGTTTAGACGTGGTCTGTGCGAAGGGATCGGCGCTGGTATAGGCCAATACTTCGGCGTCGCTAAGCTGGCGGCTGTGCTGCGGATTCTTTGGGGCCTGCGCCTCGTTCATGTGCATACTCCTTTGGGGCGCGCCCCGCCGGCCACCTTGGTGGTCAAGCGTTGGGCGCTGACGCATTGCTAGAGGTTATTTTTGTGCTGCGTTTAGTGTACGCAACTGCAGCGCGGTGTCTAAAGCCGCGATCATAGCTTCGGCGCCCTTGTTTTCTACCGAATCTGCAAAACCGGCGCGGTCGATAGCCTGCTGTTGGTCGTTAACGGTCAAAACGCCATTAGCTACCGGGGTGGATTCATCGAGTGAGATACGGGTCAGCGCTTGGGTGACGGAGTCGCATACGTAGTCAAAGTGGGGGGTGCCGCCACGGATAACGCAGCCTAGTGCCACCACGGCATCGTAGGAGCGGGCTGCTGCTTGGACCATAACGCCAAGTTCCAGGGCACCTACCACTCGGTATTCGGCAACCTCAGCACCATTATCGGTAGCAGTCTGCACCGCCTGGGCATGGAGCTGGTCGCAGATTTCTGCGTTCCACGTAGCAGTAACCACAGCAACGCGCAGTCCACTGCCATCAACCTGGGCAATATCAGGCAGGCCTTCTTTACTCATCGCTATCCTTTCAATCGCACGTTAAAGTTCTACTTATGTTCGGCGTCCCACTGGGCAACCTGCGGAAGGTCGTGGCCCATGCGGTCGCGCTTAGTACGCAAGTAGTCAATATTATCCGCGTGGGCAGGGGTTGCCAGCGGCGTGTGGTGGCTGGCGTCCACCCCAAAGCCACTTAGCCCCTCGCCCTTATGCGGATTATTGGTTAAGAGGTTTGCGGATTCTATGCCGAGATCGCGAAGGATCTGCCCGGCCACGGAATACTCGCGGGCGTCCTCGGGCAGTCCCTGCTCCAGGTTGGCATCGACGGTATCCATGCCCGAATCCTGCAGGCGGTAGGCCTCCAACTTATGCAAAAGGCCGATGCCACGGCCTTCCTGACCGCGCAGGTAAATGACCACACCGCGGCCCTCCTGGCTGATAAGGCGCATGGATTCATGCAGTTGGGGCCCGCAATCGCAGCGCCGTGAGCCAAAGGCATCACCGGTTAGGCATTCGGAATGGACACGCACCATAACGTCGCGTGCGCCGCGCAGTTCGGATGGTTCCCCTGCGACCAATGCAACGTGTTCCTGCCCGTCTACCTCATGGCGGTAACCGATGGCGGTGAAGTGACCATATTCGGTGGGTAGTTCAGTGGCAACCTGGCGGGTGACCTGCGTTTCATTATGGCGGCGCCACTCGATGAGCTGCGCGATAGAGATCATGGACAGCCCATGCGTATCGGCAAAGCGACGCAACTCTGGCGAGCGCGCCATATCCGTGGGGTCATCCTCAGAGACGATCTCGCACAGCACACCGGCTGGGCGCAGGCCCGCCAATCGGGCGAGATCAATGGATGCCTCCGTATGGCCGTCACGCTCCAGTACGCCGCCCGGGCGAGCACACAGCGGCACCACGTGGCCTGGACGGGTGAACTCTCCTGGAGTGGTGCTGGGGTCTGCCAGGCGGCGGATGGTTTCTGCGCGCGAGGTGGCAGAAATACCGGTACTACCTGTTGCTGCATCCACGGTCACCGTGTAGGCGGTGCCGCGTACATCTTGGTTGACCGCCAGCATCGGCGGTAGGTTCAACCGATTACAATCGTCTGGCAATAAGGGTGCGCAGATATATCCAGAGGAATAGCGCACCATGAAGGCCACGAGTTCTGGGGTGGCTAGCTCCGCGGCGAAAATCAGATCGCCTTCGTTTTCGCGATCCTCATCATCGATGACAACAACCGGCTTACCAGCGGCGATATCCGCGATGGCCTGTTCGATGGAATCTAGACGGATGGAATTATCACTCGCGCTCATAAGGTAGCAGTCTAGTCCTTAGCCTCAGGGGGTTGAGCTTCGGGGTGAAGCATCTTTTCTACATACTTGGCCAGCACATCCACCTCGAGATTTACCTCTCCTCCCACCGGCAAGGCGCCATGAATGGTATCGCGCAAAGTGGTGGGGATAAGAGATACCTCGAACCAGTCTGGGCCCACGGCGCTCACGGTCAGCGAGGTGCCGCTCACGGCAATGGAGCCCTTTTCCACGACGTATCGGGAAAGCTCCGACGGCAAGCTAAACCGCAGCACATCCCAGTTCTCGGAGTTAGTTCGGCTCTGCAGCGTAGCGGTGCCGTCCACGTGGCCTTGCATAATGTGCCCGCCCAGCCGGGTGGTGGGAAGCAGTGCCGGTTCGACATTGACCGGATCGCCCTCGGCAAGGCGCCCCAGTGCGGTGCGGTCGAGGGACTCCTGCATCACATCCGCACAAAAAGTATCCGCCGACAGATCCGCCACGGTAAGGCATACGCCGTTAATGGCAATGGAATCACCCAGTGCGGCCCCCGCAACGGTACGCGGGGCACGAATGCTCAGGCGCAGAGCGTCTGCGTGCGGCTCCATTGCATCCACGGTGCCCAACTCTTGTACTAGCCCAGTAAACACTTCCAACCTTTCTCGCTCACTATTGTGTCCAGCGTCTAGCGCACGTACTCAATAAGAACGTCCTCACCCAGCGCCTTCATCCCCACCCTGTGGAAACGGGTGGCCTTTGCCAGTGTCTGGGTCACGGGGTGCGCGAGCACGCCACGGCCCTCGCCCAGCAAAAGTGGCGCAATATAGGCGGAGATGGCATCCACCAAGTCAGCCTTGAGGAAGCTGCTGGCCAGGCCTGCGCCTCCTTCCACGAGGATGTCGCGGGCACCGGTGGCGTAGAGCTCGTAGAGAGCTTCTTCGATGCTGTCGTACTGCTCGTACCCCAACTCGCGCAGGTGGCTTGCTGCATCGCTCGCCGATGCCAAATCACGCTTGCCAATGACCACCCGGCGTGGCTGGTGCGCGCGCAAGCTGCCGTCGCTCAAGCGCGCGGTGAGCGAGGGATTATCAGCCAGCGCCGTGCCGGTACCTACCACGATGGCATCGCGGTGCGCCCTATCGGCATGCACCCAGTCGCGCGCTGCCTCGCCCGTAATCCATTGGCTGGTTCCATCGGCCGCGGCCGTGAAACCGTCCAGCGTTTGCGCGAACTTCAAGGTGACGTGGGGCCGTTGGGTGCGCACGGCGAATAGCCATGGCACCAAAGCATCCTCGACGTGCGGGGGCTTTTCTAGCTTGGCGACGTCCACTCCAGCCTCCGCCAACACTTCTGCGCCACCCGCAGCCTGCGGGGTGGGATCGGCGTGGAGGTAGTACACGCGAGCCACGCCGGCATTGATAAGCGCCTGCGCGCAGGGACCCGTGCGGCCGGTATGCGCGCAGGGTTCCAAGGTGACCACGGCCGTAGCGCCGCGTGCCTTATCTCCGGCCTCGCGCAACGCCATGACCTCGGCATGCGCGCCTCCCACGGGCTGGGTGGCGCCAACACCCACGATTTCCCCAGCTGGGGACACAATGACCGCGCCTACCGGTGGGTTAGGGCTCGTGGTTCCACGGACTTCAGCACCCGCGGCCATCGCGCGCAACAGCGCTGCGGAGATGGTGCTGTCTTGTAGCTCCGCGCTCATCAGGCACCAGCCGCCAGATCACGCAGCTGCTGCACGATGCCGGCTGGGTCGTCCGATTTGAATACGGCTGAGCCTGCCACGAAAGCGTCGCAGCCCGCCTCGGCGGCTGCCTCGATGGTCTCTGGTGAAATGCCGCCATCAATCTCGATGATGGTGTCAAGGCCCTGCTCATCAATGCTGCGGCGCAGCTTATGGACCTTGTCTAGCATTTCTGGCATGAACTTTTGCCCGCCGAAGCCAGGCTCCACAGACATCACGAGCACCTCATCGAAATGGTGCAGCTTATCCAACCACGGCTCGATGGCGGTGCCTGGCTTGATGGAAAAGGCCGCACGCACGCCCAACTCGCGGATGCGCTGGGCCAAGTCCACTGCCGCCTGGTCATCGGCCACGGCCTCCACGTGGAAGATAATCGTATGCGCGCCCGCCTTGGCATAGGTCTCAACCCACTTTTCGGGTTCCTCAATCATGAGGTGGACATCTAGTGGCTTATCGGTGTTGCTATGGACCGTGGCCGTGATATCTGGGCCGAAAGACAGGTTGGGCACAAAGTGCCCATCCATAATGTCCACATGGACCCAGTCTGCGGTATCAATCGCCGCTAGCTCCTCGCCCAAGCGAGAAAAATCAGCGGCCAAGATGGAAGGGGAAATAATCGGTGCGGACATGCCCACCAGTCTATCGCGATTAATCGGCTGCGCGGCGAAGGGCCGCAAAGAACATGGCGTCGGTACCGTGGCGATGCGGCCACATCTGCACGGATTTCTCGTGGCCTACATCGCTCATATCAGGAATGAGAGCATGTGCGTCGAGTTCTGCGGCGCCGAGTTCGCGCACGGCGCGGTCGACAATGCCCCGGGTTTCGCGCAGATCTGGCGAACACGTGGAGTAGATGACCACGCCACCCGGACGCACTAGGTGTAATGCGGAGGACAAGAGCTCGAATTGCAGCTGGTTAAGCTCGGCAATATCGGCCTCCGACTTGCGCCACCGCGCCTCTGGGCGGCGACGGAGAGCGCCGAGGCCGGAACAGGGGGCATCGACAAGCACGCGGTCAAAGCCCTCTCCCACGCCGGGATTGCGGCCATCTGCCACATGAACGTCTACGGGCAAGTCGCTCACCGTCTTTTCAATCAGCGCCGCTCGGTGCGGAGATACCTCCACTGCATCAACATGCGCGGAGTCGATGCGGGCAAGCGCGCCCATCAAGGCCGCCTTACCGCCGGGACCGGCGCAGAGATCCAGCCACCGGCCGGTGTCCTCGCCTTCGAGGGGCGCCTCGCATACCGCGCGGGCAATCAGCTGCGAGCCCTCGTCCTGGACGGCCGCCAATCCTTGGCGCACGGGTTCCAATTGGCCGGGGTCACCGGATTCCATGTACACCGCATAAGGGGAATAACGCCCCTCCTCATTGCCGGTCATCAGGGCCAATTCCTCGGCCGAGATTTCCCCGGGACGCGCCACCAGATGAACCGAAGGTCGATCCGAATCCGCCGCCAGGGCAGCCTCCAACTCCCCTAGGCCCAACACGCGGCTAAACGATTCCGCAATCCAGGTGGGGTGGGCATGCTTAAAGGCGATGCCGGCGATCTCCCCCTGTGGAGCGAGCTTGTCCAGCCAAGCCTTGGCCGGCGTCCGCGTAATGGTGCGCATGATGCCATTGGCAAAGCCCTTGGCCTTGACTTCACCGGCGGCTTCTACCAAACGAACGGTGGTATCAACCGCCGCGTGTGGCTCCACGCGGGTATAGAGAACCTGATAAGTGCCCAGGCGCAAGGCATCAACTACGGCTGGGGAAATGGCCTCGAGGCCGCGAGAGGAGCACTCTGCGATGACGGCATCAACTACGCCAAGGGTGCGCAGCGTGCCGTAGGTGATTTCGGTGGCGAAGGCGGCGTCGCGCCCCTTGAGCTTTTGCTTGCGCAGTGCCTTGGGCAAAATGAGGTTAGCGAAGGCATCGTCATCGCTTACCCTGCGCACCACGTCGAAGGCGACCGCACGCGGCGCATCCACGCCCGCGGCCAGCGCGGCCTGAATCAGACCGCCTTCCTGGCGCTTGCCGGGACGCTGGCCCTTAGCAGACTGCCGGCCCCTATGCTGCCCACCGCGGCCGCCACGCTGCTGCCGTTGCGGGCGGTCATCTCGGCCCTTCGCACCAGTGGATTTGTGGGAGTCCTGCGGCTTACCCGCCGGCGACTTATCCCCGGACTTGCTGCGGGAACGGAAACCACCACTCATTGAAACTTCACCTCGGCATCCTTGCCTAGTCCGCGGGCCCAATCGGCCGCATTCATCATCTTCTTTCCCGGAGGCTGGATTTTACCCAGTTGGACTGGCTGCGTACCGGTACCAATGCATACGGCGTTCTTGGCAATGTGCAGCTGCCCTGGTTCTAGTTCCTGTGGAACCGCCACCTCTTCTATGAGGCTGACTGGTCCAATCTTCACGCGGGCCTCGTCCCACATGGTCCATGCACCCGGCCCAGGCGTGTATGCGCGAATGTGCCGATCGATAGCGAAGCCAGGCTGTGACCACTCCACGCGGGCCTGCGCGGTAGAGATTTTCGGCGCATAGGTAGCCTCCCCCTGCTGCGGTTGCGCCTCCAGCTGCCCCGCCGCTAAGCCATCCATGGTGGCCACGAGCAGGTCGCCACCGGAATAGGCAAGGCGCGTCAACAGGTCATCAGCAGTATCGGTGCCTTTAATCTCCTCCGTCACGGTGCCAAGCACCGGGCCGGTATCAAGGCCCTCCTCAATGCGGAAGGTTGATGCGCCGGTAACATCATCGCCTGCCGCAATGGCAGCCTGCACCGGCGCCGCACCGCGCCATGCCGGAAGCAAAGAAAAGTGCAGGTTTACCCAACCATGCTGTGGTAATTCCAGCAGGTCCTTTGTCACCAGATTGCCGTAAGCCACCACCGGAATCGCCTCCGGCTGCAATTCCTTTAAGCGTGCACGCAGCGCCTGACCGTCCTCCGAGTCAGGGCGCAGGGTGGTTGGGGTCAATACTTCAATGCCATGTTCTTGGGCGAGCGCCTTCACTGGGCTCGGATGAAGAGTGCGGCCGCGGCCCTTCTTCGCGTCTGGGCGAGTGATTACCGCCACCACCTCGTGCGACGAGGCAAGCAGCTTTTCCAGGGCCACAACGGCTGGCTCAGGGGTACCGGCAAAAATAATCCGCATGCGGGAAACTCTCCTCTTAATATCGTTCAAAATACTAGGCTACAACGCCGCAACGTTGCCGCCACAGCGAGTGGGCTACGAGGCGTTAAACCACTCGGATTCACGGATGGCGCGCATGGCCTCCTTGCGCACTGGCGCCTCCAGGCGTTGTAGGAAGAGCACCCCATCGAGGTGGTCCGTCTCATGCTGAATGCACCGAGCCATCAGTCCTGAGGCCACCATGGACACAGGGCGCCCCTCTATATCCTGGCCAGACACAAAGACCTGGTTGAACCTCGTGGTTTCCGCGCTAATTCCCGGAATGGATAAGCATCCTTCCGGGCCTGTTTGCTGCTGCTCTCCCACCGGAGTCCAGACCGGGTTGACAAGTGCCCCGCGCAGCCCGGATTGAGTATGCGAGCAGTCGTAGACGAAGATTCGTTTCAAAATCCCCACCTGATTAGCCGCTAGCCCTACTCCCCCGGCTTTATCCATGGTCTCGAGCATATCGCTCGCCAGAGCGCGCAGACCAGCATCAAATCTACTAATTTCTTCCGCGCGGCTGCCCAAGACTGGGTCACCGTAGATACGCAGCTCTCGAAGGGACATGGCAATCACACCTTTCTCATGGCACCGAGCCCAATCCGGCCGGCGGTGGCGGCTTCCTTCGTCGAGGTTAGCGCATGAGCGCCTATGGCCCCGATATGGCTAACCCACGTGGATAGGGTCAACCACAATGCGCAAAGGAAGGTCATCCTTGCGGGCGCTGCGTGCGGCGTTGGCGCTGCGCAAAGCCCGCCCCAATTGGGAACGCGGCCCCAGCGGGGTGCGCACGACCAACCGCTGCGGTGGGCCAAAGCGCTGGCTATCGTAGTCACCAGGCAGGCTTTGCCCCGGCGGAAGGGGAACTGGTCCTAATACCTCCGCGTGGTCTGGAAGATCCGCAAGCTCGGCAAAGCCATCCAGGGATGCGTCCGCACCGTCGATGGCAGCAAAATGCACCGCGGGTGGGAAGCGCACCTCGCGCCGGGCAGCAAGCTCTGCCGCGGCCGCGCCCACCATATCCCAACGCAGGAAATGCTGGACTACGGTAAGCGACTCATCGGCGGCTAGGATTACTCGACCCCCCTTGAAATGTGGCTGCACCAAGGTAGCCGCCTGTGCCCACTTCGCTAGGGTGTCCTCCGTGGCGCGTAGGTCTTGCCGGTTGAGCAATGCACCGGCATCCAAGAGCAACGCCGCGCCATAGGCACCATCGTTTACTCTTGGTTCCGCACCAGGGGTGGCAATGACCAACGCCGGCGCATTGTCCACCGCATCGAGCACCTTATTTCCGCCCGAGACCACCACCCGCGTATTGGGAAAGGCCCGGCCCATTTCTTCCGCAGTGCGCTCCGAGCCCAACACGATGGCCCGCAGGCGCGGAGACCCGCATTCGGTGCACCGATGCCGTGCCTCGATTCGGCCACACCAGCGGCAGGTAGGCATTCCCGCTTCGTCGGAGCCCGCGCTTGCCGACGCCCCCTTGGGCGGCAGCCCCAATGGCCCATTGCAATGCCGGCAGCGAGCCGGCGCTCGGCACTGGCCACAGGCCAAAATGGGCGCATAACCCTTGCGCGGTACCTGTACGAGCACCGGCTCTCCCCTATCCAGCGCTTGGTGAGCAGCTTGGAAGGCCTGTGCTTGTACTTTTGTGGTGCCGCCCTGGAGGTCGCGGGCGATCGATAGCCCAAAGGACCCGACCGCCTCGATAGCCGGGCAACGCGCCGTTATGGTTTGGTCTTTGGCCACCACGTCGTGCGCCCATCCTGATTCCACGAGCAGTTGTGTCTCTGCTGTCCGCGAATGGTTGGCCAAAACCATGCTGCAGCCTTCGAAAGCGGAGCGGGTGGTAAGTACTTCCCTCGCATGAACATAGGGCTTGAGGTTGTCGACCAAATTATCATTGCCATCATCGAGGATCACCGCCAGTTGCAGGTCTTTGACCGGGGCAAAGGCGGCGGACCTGGTGCCAACGACCACGCGCGCTTGGCCTACTAGTGCAGAAAGATAGCGGCGGTAGCGCGCCTGCGGGCCCATGCTATTAGTCAGCACTGTTATCTGCTTTGCCCCAAGTACCTGGCGAAGCGCGGCGTCTAAAGCATCAACGCTCTTCTGGTCTGGGGCAACGAGGAGAACCCCTCCTCCGCCAAGCGCCACTTTGGCAGCGAGTGCAGCCAGCGCATGTGCCCAATCATCGCCCGGGGCGATTTGCCAGGCGGCACGGGCGAGCTTGCCGGCCAGAATCGAATCAACGAAAGCCTCGCCATGTTGATAGGCCGACCATCCTGATAGGTCGGGCTCGCTCGTGGTGCCGAGCTCCTCCCACGGGGTCTCTAAATCGGATTCTTCCGCCTTGGCGTGCCGCGGCGGGATGGCGGAGCGGATAATGTCTGAGCGCACGCCGCCGTAGCGGTCTGCCAGGGCGTCGACCAGCCGGGCCAACTGCGGCGGATAAACCTGGAAGGGTGAGATGATGCGCTCGATAAAGCGCAGGTTGCCGCCAAATTCAGAATCATGCCGGCGTTCTAAAACAATCGCGTCCACCAAACGCCCGTTGAAGCGGATGCGCACCTTAATCCCCGGTTGGACTTCTTCCGTGTCTGCCTCTTCTACGAGGTAATCAAATCCTCGGTCTAAGTGCGCAACCCCTAAAAGAGGCAACACCCGCGCAACCGGCTTCCGGGTGGCGGGTGTTTTCTTAGGCATAGGCCTCGATTCTACAGACCAGCGGCAGCACGCAATGCTTCTACTCGGTTCAACTGCTCCCACGGCAGCTCAATGTCGGTGCGGCCAAAGTGTCCGTAGGCCGCAGTTTGCGCATAGATGGGGCGCAACAGGTCGAGCTCGCGAATGATAGCGGCCGGGCGTAGGTCAAATACCTGATTCACCGCAGCCTGGATATTTGCATCGCTCAGGCCCTCCTTTGCGGTACCAAAGGTCTCCACGTACAAGCCGACCGGCTTGGCACGGCCGATTGCGTAAGCCACCTGGACTTCAGCGCGATCTGCCAAGCCCGCGGCGACGATATTCTTAGCCACCCAGCGCATGGCATAAGCAGCGGAACGGTCCACCTTGCTCGGGTCCTTGCCAGAGAAAGCGCCGCCGCCGTGGCGAGCCATGCCGCCGTAAGTATCGACGATGATCTTGCGGCCGGTAAGGCCCGCGTCGCCCATTGGTCCGCCGAGGATGAAGGAACCGGAAGGGTTGACCAACAAGGTCGTGTCTTCGGTGTAGTACTTCTCCAAGCCGGCGTCCTTGATAACCCATTCAAGGACCTCACTACGTAAGGGACCTTCCAACCAAGCACTATCGACATCGGCATCGTGCTGCGTGGAAATGACCACGGTATCCAGATGGGACGGCTCATTGTCGTCGGTGTAGGCAAAGGTCACCTGGGTCTTGCCATCCGGGCGGAGGTGATCGACGATTCCTTCCTTACGTACCTGCGTCAGGCGGCGGGACAGGCGGTGCGCCAAGGCGATGGGCAGCGGCATGTACTCAGCGGTCTCATTGGAGGCATACCCGAACATCAGACCTTGGTCGCCTGCGCCAGCGGTATCGTTTTCGGCGTCGTAGTCCTCGTCATGGGCGCGGGCTTCAGTGGAGTTGTCTACTCCGGCGCCAATTTCCTGGGACTGCTCGCCGATAGCGATATTCACACCGCAAGTGTTGCCATCAAAGCCGACTTCGGAAGAAGTGAAGCCGATGGACTTAAGGGTGTCACGCACCAGCGCCGGGATTTCTACGTATGCCTCGGTGCGAACCTCGCCCACCACGTGGACCTGGCCGGTGGTTACCAACGTCTCAACGGCCACGCGGGATTCCGGATCCTTTTCCAGCAGGGCATCAAGGATGGCGTCAGAAATGGCGTCACAAATCTTATCGGGATGGCCTTCCGTAACGGACTCGCTGGTAAAAAGACGAGTTGCCACTGCAGCGTTATCAGTCACAAAAACTTCCTTTGTTCTCACTGTTGATTCGATGCTGTGGGTTTTCTACGCCCAAGCCTAATACCTCGCAAGCCTAGACCAAGCGGTCTATAAACGCAATTTTAGTTGTCTACCCCTGAAACATTTCATTCACGGCCGAAAGGATCTGAGCGGCGACAACCTGCTTCGAGCCATGCTCCACGCGTTGCGGCGCGGAATCCGGACGCAAGATCCACCCCTCATTGGACTTTTGGCCAAAAGTCTTTCCGCGCCCGACCTCATTGGCCATGAGCACGTCGCAGCCCTTACGCGCAAACTTTTCCTGGGCATAGTCCAAGGCGGACTTCTGAGCATCACCAGTTTCGGCGGCGAAGCCCACAATTACGCATTCGGCAGGGATTTCCGAGCGCTCGCGCGCAGCAACGAGCCCTTTGAGCACATCCGGGTTTTCCACTAGATGGAGCGTCGAGAGTGCATCGTCTGCCTGCCCCTTCTTCATCTTTGTTTCGGCGACCTCCGCCGGACGGAAGTCAGAGACTGCAGCGGCCATGATAACCACATCCGCATCGCGGGACTCCTCACGCATGGCGTTCTCCAACTCGCGGGTGGAGACAATGTGCCGCAGTTTCGCGCCGCTCGGCACAGGAAGCTGGGCGGTATTACCCGCAACGAGGGTGACCTTGGCCCCCATCTGGGCGGACCATTCCGCGAGCGCGAATCCCTGCCTGCCGGAAGAGCGATTGCCCAGGTATCGGACCGGATCCAGTTCTTCCTGGGTACCGCCGGCTGAAATGACGACCTTCTTGCCCTGCCAGGTGTGCTGTACTCGGTAGCCTGCCAGTTCAGTACGGATAATCTCCGCAATCTGTTCCGGCTCCGGCAAACGACCTGGACCAGAATCCTTGCCGGTAAGGCGGCCGTGGGCGGGCTCGATGACGGTGATACCGCGGCGTCGCAAAGTAGCCACGTTGTCCTGCGTAGCGGGATTATGCCACATCTCAGTGTGCATGGCCGGGGCCACAATAACCGGGCACGTCGCGACCAACACGGTGGCGGTGAGCAAATCGTCTGCCCGGCCTGCAGCCAAGCGCGCGATAAGGTCTGCGGTGGCGGGCGCAATGACCACTGCATCCGCACGCTGTCCTACGTTGACGTGCTGCACCTCATCCACGGCCTCAAACACGCTCGTGGCGACGGGGTGGCCGGATAGAGCCTCAAACGTAGCCGCACCCACGAAGTTCAGTGCACTTTCCGTGGGGACAACGCGGACGTCATCGCCCGCTTCCTTGAGATTGCGCACGAGGTGGCACGCCTTGTAGGCCGCGATGCCGCCGGCGACGCCCAGAACAATATTGCGAGAGGAATCTTTATCAGTCACACCGCACGATGGTACCTGCCGACATAGAGAAAGGCTCCACCCGCCGCGACCAAGAGGTACACCCCAATTCGGGAATGCACTTCCGTGGCGGCGCGTGGAGCCTTAAAGCTATTACACGCTTAGTGCTAGCTACTTGCCTTCCTCGTGGTCAAGCAGGCCAGCATCAATCTCGCGCAATGCGATGGACAAAGGCTTTTCGCCTGGCTCTGGGGTAACCAGCGGGCCTACGAACTCAAAGACACCTTCATCCTGCTCTTGGTAGTAGCTATTGATCTGGCGTGCGCGCTTAGCGGCAAAGATGACCAAAGCGTACTTAGAGGAAACCTTGTCCAAAAGCTCATCGATCGGGGGATCAGTAATACCGATCGGATCATCAAATACTGGTTCCGCCTTTGCGGCTTCAGTGTTAGAAGGGGTGGTCACGTTAGTCACATGCACCTTTACTTTGATTGAAGATGGTCAAAAAGGAGGTCTATGCCCGCAGGATATCACTAATGGCAGATACTGCCTCGTCCAGATCCTCGTTCACAACGACGTGATCGAACTCGTCCTGTGCGGCTAGTTCCTCATGCGCAGTTTGCAACCTACGGTCAATGACGTCTTGCGGCTCGGTACCACGGCCGGTGAGCCGCTCCACAAGTACCTCCCATGACGGGGGTGCCAAAAAGACCAGGTCTGCCTCCGGCAGCGCTTTCTTAACACTCCGAGCACCCGCGAGGTCAACCTCAACGAGTACCGGCCGGCCAGCAGCCAAAGCTTCCTCTACCGGCTGGGCGGGTGTTCCAGAGCGCTGCAATCCTCCGTGGATATCAGCCCATTCGAGCATCTCCCCGGCATCGATTCGCTGCTGGAAGGTTTCTGGGGTGACGAAGAAGTAGTCGACACCGTCCTGCTCCCCGGGGCGGGGCTGGCGCGTGGTCATAGACACGCTGAAGTACAGCCCCTCGACGTCACTGCGCAGACGCGAAACTACGGTGGATTTTCCCACTGCGGAAGGCCCCGCCAGAACGACGAGGCGCCCGCGTGCAGTTGCGTCAGCCATGGTTGTGACTATTCGCCGTAACCGAAACGCTCGAGGAGAGCACGACGCTGACGCTCACCTAGGCCGCGCAGACGACGGGTCTGAGCAATCTCCAGGTCCTCCATGATTTCCTTAGCCTTGACCTTGCCGACCTTCGGCAGAGCCTCGAGGAGTGCAGAAACCTTGGTCTTGCCGATGATCTCATCGGTCTCGGCCTTTTCGAGCACGTCCTTCAGGTCGGTCTCGCCGCGCTTAAGCGCAGCCTTGAGCTCGGCGCGAGCCTTGCGGGCCTCAGCGGCCTTTGCGAGAGCTTCCTTGCGCTGCTCATCAGTCAACTTTGGAAGGGCCACGGGTTTCCTCCGATTCATTAGATTGATTCTGTTACGTCTAGTACTTGGTACCAGATTACGGTTGCCTAACACAGTTAATACACCGCGGAAAGTTATTAATAACCTTCGAGCAAACCGACTTCTGGCAATCCTAGCACTACTCATTGAACGGCGACGATTAGCGGGTCCAAAAGCACGCCTATTTTAGCACGTCACCGCACATACCTTAAACAAAGTACCAGGTAAACGGCGCGGCCGATAATCAGCCACGCCGCCCCTATTAGTCCCGGAACTCTGCCGCCACCTGAGCAACCACTTTGCGCAGGTCAGCGACGTCAGGCCCCTGCTCCAGCACTGCTCGGGACATATTGGCGAATCCCAGCGATGGATGAGCAGAAACAATGCCGTGCACCTGCTCTGGACCAGCGCCCTGGGCGCCAACGCCGGGCAGAAGAACCGGACCATTGAGCGCATCGAGGCGCGGCGGATTGTTCAACGTAGCGCCGACGACTACGCCGACATCGCCAGGCTTGCCAGCCTTGTGCGCCTCGACATTGAACGCGGCGCATTCATCGACGACGCCCTGAGCGATGGTACTCTCCTTGCCCACCGGGACCGACTGGATGGCACGCGCCTCCGGGTTGGAAGTAGCCGCCAGGATGAATACACCGCGGCCGGTTTCTTCGGACTTGGTGAAAACCGGCCCCAGTGCGCCAACGCCTAGATAGGGCGACACGGTCACGGAATCTGCGCGCAGCGGCGAACTATCGCCGAGCCACGCATCTGCATAGCCGGCCATGGTGGAGCCAATATCGCCGCGCTTGGCATCGGCAACAGTAAGGCACCCCGCGTCCCGCAGGGAAGCCAGGACTTCTTCGAGAACCGCAAAACCCTGGGAGCCAAAGCGTTCAAAGAAGGCAACCTGTGGCTTTACCAAGGCGGCGGAATCGCTAAAGGCTTCAACGCAGCGCATGCTAAAGGTCCGCAGACCATCAGCGGTAGGCCCCAACCCCCACTTTTCTAAGAGATATGGGTGTGGGTCGATGCCAACGCACAGGCGCCCGCGTTCCTGACCGGCTTCTTCTAGCCGCTCGCCAAATCCTTTAGTGCTGTGGGCCATGCTCAAGCTCCTGGAGTGCGCGTACCTGCAGGTTTCCAATGCGCATCGCTTCGATGCCCTGGACAGCTGCGGTTACGCCTTGCACGGTGGTCACCAGTGGGATTTCCATGTGCACGGCGGCGGCGCGGATATCGTAGCCATCGTGGCGTGCACCGGCAGAGCCAGCAGGCGTGTTGAGAATCCAGTCGATCTCGCCATTGAAGATCTTATCCACGATGGACTCTTCGCCGTCCTTGGCCTCAGAGACCTTGGCAGCAACCTCGCACTCGATACCGTTGCGGCGCAGCATCTGCGCCGTACCGGCGGTGGCGACGATATTGTAGCCCATGTGAGCCAAGCGCTGGATCGGGAAGATCAGGGTGCGCTTGTCGCGGTTCGCAACGGAAACGAAGACGGTACCCTCCGTGGGTGGTACGGCAAAGGCCGCGATTTCGCCCTTGGCATAGGCTGCGCCAAAGTTGGTAGCCAAGCCCATAACCTCACCGGTGGACTTCATCTCTGGCGAGAGCAGCGTATCGAGCAGGCTGCCATCGGGGCGGCGGAAGCGGTTGAATGGCAAGACTGCTTCCTTGACGGCAATCGGGTGCTCGAGTGGCAGAGAACCACCGTCATATTCGGAAGGAATCATGCCTTCGGCGCGCAGATCCGCGATGCTCGAGCCCATCATGACGCGAGAGGCTGCCTTAGCCAGTGGTACGCCGGTGGCCTTGGAGACAAACGGCACGGTGCGGGAAGCACGTGGGTTGGCCTCAATGACGTAGAGGATGTCATCCTTCAAGGCGAACTGGACATTCATCAGGCCCTTGACGCCAATGCCCTCAGCGAGCAAGCGGGTGGAGGTGCGAACCTTTTCAATGTCCTCTGGTCCAAGGGTCATCGGCGGCAGAGCACAGGAAGAGTCACCCGAGTGGATGCCGGCTTCCTCGATGTGCTCCATGACGCCGCCCAGGTAGACTTCGTTGCCGTCGCACAGGGCATCAACGTCAATCTCGATGGCGGAGTCTAAGAAGCGGTCCACCAGAACCGGGTGGTCCGTAGACAGCTCGGTGGCACGCTCGATGTAGTCTTCCAGCGCCTTTTCGTCGTAAACGATTTCCATACCGCGGCCGCCCAGCACGTAGGACGGACGAACCAGTACTGGATAGCCGATGGAGGAAGCAACCTCGCGGGCCTCCGCGAAGGAAGTGGCGGTGCCGTATTCCGGTGCTGCCAATTCTGCCTCATCGAGGACCTTGCCAAATTCGCCGCGGTCCTCGGCGGAGTCGATAGCTGCCGGGCTGGTGCCCACGACCGGAACGCCTGCCTCTTCCAAGCGGGCAGCAAGGCCCAGCGGAGTCTGGCCGCCCAGCTGGACAATCACGCCAGCAACGTCACCAGAAGCGGCCTCCGCGTGGTAAACCTCCATGACGTCCTCGAAGGTCAGCGGCTCGAAGTAGAGACGGTCTGCGGTGTCATAGTCGGTGGAGACGGTCTCCGGGTTGCAGTTGACCATGACGGTCTCGTAGCCCTGCTCCGAGAGCTCAAGGGCCGCGTGAACGCAGGAGTAGTCAAACTCGATACCCTGACCAATGCGGTTCGGGCCGGAGCCCAAAATGATGACCTTACCCTTGGAGCCTTCCGGTGCCGGGCGAACCTCGGTCTCGGCACCCGGGTCAAGCTCATAGGAGCTGTAGTGGTACGGGGTCTGTGCTTCGAATTCGCCGGCACAGGTATCTACGGTTTTGTACACGGGGCGGATACCCATGCGCCAGCGCAGGCTACGTACGCCATCCTCGCCGTTGAATTCGGGGCGAAGGGCGGCAATCTGGGCGTCGGAAAGCCCAAAGACCTTGGCCTCGCGCAAAAGCTCCTCGGTGAGCACTGGGGCGTCGATAAGCTCCTGGCGGAAGTCCACCAACGTAGCCAGCTCAGCGATGAACCAGGGATCAACACCGGAGGCCTCATGTACCTCATCTACAGAAGCGCCGAGGCGAAGGGCCAGCTCGATGTCATACATGCGGCCCTCGGTTGGGCGCTCCAGGTCCTTGAGCACCGCCTGCAGGTCGGTGGCACGCTCGCCGGCGAAGTACTCATCCGGCTTGGTCCAAAAGCCGTTCGGCTTGTTTTCCAAAGAACGCATGACCTTGTTCAGGCCCGCGATGTAGTTACGGCCGATGCCCATGGCCTCGCCCACGGATTTCATGGTGGTAGTCAAGGTGTCATCGGCACCCGGGAACTTCTCAAAAGCAAAGCGCGGGGCCTTGACAATGACGTAGTCCAGGGTCGGCTCGAAGGCAGCCTTGGTCTCGCCGGTGATGTCGTTTTGCACCTCGTCCAAGGTGTAGCCAATGGCGAGCTTGGCCGCCAGCTTAGCAATCGGGAAACCGGTGGCCTTGGATGCCAGCGCGGAGGAACGGGACACGCGCGGGTTCATCTCGATGACGATGATGCGGCCGTCATCCGGGTTGACCGCGAACTGGATATTGCAGCCGCCAGTATCGACGCCGACCTCGCGGATGATGGCAATGCCCAAGTCACGCATCTTCTGGAACTCACGGTCAGTGAGGGTCAGCGCCGGGGCGACGGTGACGGAATCGCCGGTGTGCACGCCGAGGGCGTCGACGTTTTCGATGGAGGCAACAACTACGACGTTGTCGTCGCCATCGCGCATGAGCTCGAGCTCGTATTCCTTCCAGCCCAGGATGGATTCCTCAATGAGCACGTTGGCCTCGGGGGATGCGGCCAAGCCGCCGCCGGCAATGCGGTCCAAGTCCTCATTATTGAAGGCCAGACCGGAGCCCAAACCACCCATGGTGAAGGACGGGCGGACTACGACAGGCAGGCCAAGCTTGTCGACGGTCTCGTGGACCTCTTCCATGTTGTGACACACGGCGGAGCGGGCGGACTCACCGCCGATGGAGGCGACGATGTCCTTGAACTTCTGGCGGTCCTCGCCGCGCTCGATGGCGTCAATATCGGCGCCGATGAGCTCAATGCCGTACTTGTCCAAAATTCCTTGGCGGTCAAGTTGAACTGCGGCGTTCAGCGCAGTCTGGCCGCCCAAGGTAGCCAACACAGCGTCAATGGGGTGCCCCTCTTCGCGCTCCTTGACCAGGATCTTTTCAATGTAGTCCGGCTCGATGGGTTCGACATAGGTGTGATCCGCAAACTCAGGGTCGGTCATGATGGTGGCCGGATTGGAGTTGACCAGCGTTACGCGCAGGCCCTCTTCCTTGAGCACGCGGCAGGCCTGGGTGCCGGAGTAGTCGAACTCGCAAGCCTGGCCGATGACGATTGGGCCGGAGCCGATGACCAGGACGTGGTTGATGTCGTTGCGCTTTGGCATAGTTATTCTTCCTTTTCCTGGTTGTCTACTTATTTGGGGTGTGGTTAGCCATCAGTTCTTCAAACTGATCGAATAGTGGGTTGGCATCGTGCGGGCCCGCCGCGGACTCTGGGTGATACTGCACGGAGTAAGCCATGCCGTTGCGCAATGCCACGCCCTCCACGGTGTCGTCGTTGAGGCAGATATGAGTGACCTGCGCGGGGCCGAAATCGGTGGCGAACTCGGCGTCGTTGCTGTTTAGGTCATAGCCTTCCGGCGCCTTCAGCGCGAAGCCGTGGTTCTGGGAGGTGATGTCGATCTTGCCGGTCACGTTATTGCGCACCGGCACGTTGATGCCACGGTGGCCGAACTTCATCTTGTAGGTGTCCAGGCCAAGCGCGCGGCCCAGGAGCTGGTTGCCAAAGCAGATACCGAAGAACGGGATCTTGGCTTCGAGCACCCGCTTGATGATGCCCACCATTTCGTCGGCGGTAGCCGGGTCGCCCGGGCCGTTGGAGACGAAGACGCCATCCGGGTTATAGGACTTCACCTTGTCAAAGGAGGTATTTGCGGGCACGACGATGGTTTCGATGCCGCGCTGGGAGAAGTGGCGCGGGGTTGCGGTCTTAACACCCATGTCGAAGGCAACGACGGTGTACTTCTTCTCCCCTACGGCTTCAACCGTGTACGGCTTGTCGGTAGATACCTCCGCGGCGAGATCGGCGCCTTCCATAGAGTCCTGGGACTTAACTTCCTTAAGCAGCTCCTCTACTGGGCGCTGAGCGTCTTCGCCGGAGAACAGGCCGGCAGCGATGGAGCCGTAGTTGCGCAGGTGGCGTACCAAGGTACGGGTATCGATGCCGCGAATTCCAATGACCCCCTGCTTTTCCATTTCCTCGCTCAAGCTGCGCTCTGCGCGCCAGTTGGATACGCGCTGTGCAAGGTCGCGGATAACGAGGCCAGCAACCCAGATGCGGTTTCCGTGGGACTCGTTGTCCTCATCATTCCAACCGGTATTGCCAATGTGCGGCGCGGCGGATACCACGATCTGGCGGTGGTAGGACGGGTCCGTCATGGTTTCCTGGTAACCGGTCATCGCCGTGGTGAATACGGCCTCGCCCAAGGTGGTGCCGGTGGCGCCAAAGCCATAACCGCGGAAGGTGCGCCCGTCCGCGAGAACGAGGATTGCTGGGGTTCTATCAGTCACGTCGTGGCCTTTCTCTGCCATATAGGTGGTTTCAGTGTGCAAGGTTAGTCTTCTTCGGAGGCTGCCAAGTCAAAAGTGACGGCGCCTCGCAAAATGGTGTGGGTAACGCGGGCACCAAATTCTTCGCCAGCGTACGGGTTGTTTTCGGACTTGGAGGCCAGCGTGGAGGAATCAGAAACCCAGTGGTGGTCTGGGTCCACAATGGTCAAGTTAGCTGGCTCGCCTTCTGCGATGGGACGGCCGTGGCCCGGCAGGCGGGTGATTTCTGCAGGGCGCTCGGACATGACGCGGGCAACAAAGCGCCAATCGGCCAAGCCAGTCTCGACGAAGATCTTGGCGATAACGGCCAAAGAAGATTCCAGGCCCAACATGCCAGGGCGGGCATTTTCAAACTCCACGCACTTGTCTTCGGAGCCGTGCGGGGCGTGGTCGGTGGCGACGCAGTCGATGGTGCCATTGAGCAGCGCCTCGCGCAGGGCCTCGGTATCGCGCTGTTCGCGCAGCGGCGGGTTGACGCGGAAAAGGCCATCGTAGGTGCGCAGCTTGTCATCGGTCATCAACAGGTGGTGCGGGGTTACCTCGGCAGTGAGAGGAATATCCTGCTCCTTTGCCCACTTCAGTAGCTCCACGGTGCCCTGGGTCGAGGCGTGGCAGATGTGTACGCGGTTGCCGTAGTCGCGCGCCAATAGGGCGTCGCGGGCCACGATGGACTCCTCCGCCACGCGCGGCCACCCGCGCAGGCCTAACTTGGCTGCGGTCTCGCCTTCATGGGCGGAAGCACCACCGGTCATGCGGTCATCCTCGGCGTGCTGAGCCAACAGCACGTCCATGCCCTTGGCGTACTCCAAAGCACGACGCATTAGCTGCGGATCCTGGACGCACTTGCCGTCATCGGAGAACATGCGCACCTTGGCGTCCGAACGAGCCATCATGCCGAACTCTGTAAGGGTCTTGCCTTCCAGGCCCTTGGTAATGGAGCCCACCGGGTGGACGTCGCACAGCGCCAGTGCTTGCGACTTGGCCCATACGGACTCAGCGATGATCGGCTGGTCGGTCACCGGGTTGGTATTAGCCATGGTAAACACTGCGGTGAAACCGCCTTTGGCGGCAGCCTTGGAGCCGGTCTCGATAGTCTCGGTATCCTCGCGACCGGGCTCGCGCAGGTGCACGTGCATATCCACCAGACCTGGCAAGAGCACGTTGCCCTGGCCGTCGATGACCTGTGCATCCTCGGCTTCTGCCGTGGTGCCGATGGTAGCGATGATGCCGTCCTTGACCACGACATCGGTGGGCTCGCCTTCGCCGTACAGGCGCACATTCTTAATCACCAGTGGGGATTCCGCCGGCGCGGAAAGGCGACCGGTTTCCGGGTAAGTAGTCATTGTCTCTCCCTAAAGTTGAGTGTGGGTCGCGGTTTTAGATGCCGGCGTTTTCGCCATTGGTCAGCAGGGTAAACAGCACCGCCATGCGGGCGTGCACACCGTTGTGTACCTGCTGTAGGACCGCAGTTTTGTCCAAATCTGCGACGCCGTAGTTAATCTCCATGCCGCGCAGCATCGGGCCTGGGTGCATGACGATGGCGTCCTTGTGCATGGCTGCCGCGCGCTCCTTGGACAGGCCAAAGAGGTTGGCGTATTCGCGGTGGGAGGGGAAGAAGCCGCCGTTCATGCGCTCTTGCTGTACGCGTAGCATCATGATGACGTCGGCGTCTGCGACTTCCGCATCAAAGTCATACGACACGCGCACCGGCCAATTCTCTACTCCAAAGGGCATGAGGGTGGCTGGGCCTACGAGGGTTACGTCAGCGCCGAGAGTGGTGAGCAAATCTACGTTGGAGCGCACGACGCGCGAGTGCAGGCAATCGCCCACAATCTTTACCTTCAGGCCGGCAAAGCCTTCCTCACTGTGCAGTCCTAGGCGTTGGCGCATCGTGACGGCGTCGAGCAGCGCCTGGGTTGGGTGCTGGTGCGCGCCGTCGCCCGCGTTGATCACCGAAGGTCCCTTGCCGTTAGGCGCTACCCACTGGGCCAGCTGCTGCGGCGCACCAGAGGAAGGGTGGCGCATGATGATCGCATCGGCGCCAATGGCGGCCAAGGTAAGGCCCGTATCCTTCAGGGACTCGCCCTTCTTTACCGAGGAGCTGGAGGCGGATAGGTTGATGACGTCCGCGGACATCCACTTGCCGGCCGTTTCAAAGGAGGAGCGGGTGCGGGTGGAGTTTTCATAAAAGAGGGTATAGATGGTCCGGCCCCGCAGGGTCGGCAGCTTCTTTACCTCGCGGCCTTCCAGGGCCTCGCGGAAGCGATCCGCTTCATCCATTAGACCAATAATTTCGCTTCGGTCTAGCTCTGCCATATCGATGAGGTGCTTCATGGTTATGCCTCCCCCGTTTCAGAGCCAGCTCCACTAGTAGTAGCGGCGGCTCGGGTCAATACGACCGCGTCGCGGCCGTCAATCTCGCTGTTGTATACGGTGACATCTTCTTCTCGCGCTGTGGGCAAATTCTTACCCACATAGTCGGCGCGGATAGGAACCTCGCGGTGGCCGCGATCTACGAGGACGGCCAGCTGAATGATGTCCGGACGGCCCACGTCACTCAACGCGTCCAAGGCGGCGCGGATAGTGCGGCCTGAGTACAGCACATCGTCCACCAAAATGACGGTGGAGTTATCGATGCCGCCGGTGGGAATCGTCGTCGGTTGGAGTGCGCGATGCGGCTTATTCAAAAGGTCATCGCGGTAAAGAGTGATATCGAGGGAGCCCCATGGGACTGCAACCCCAGAAAATTCTTCAATTTTGTGCGCTAGGCGCTGTGCAAGTGGCACGCCACCAGAGGGAATGCCAAGGAGAATGACCCGCGGTGCGTCCGCGGAATCGAGCGCCGTTTTTTCAATAATCTGGTGCGCGATGCGTGCAACGGTACGCGAAACATCATCGGAGCTTAAAAGCTCTAGCTTGTTCGCGGTAGCGTCAGTTCCACTCATCGTGACCTCCTTCCCCGCCTCACGGTGCGGTCTTTAAAGGATGCCGGTTGATGGTCTCAAAAATGTCTATGCTGTTAGACACAAAATACTCTAGCACCTTCCCCACCATTTGGGTGAGGGCTAAAAAAGGAGGCACTTCACACAGTGAGTTTTTCCGCCGAACACCTAGTGCCCGCCCCGCGCGAGCAGGTCTGACAATGGCATACCCGCCAAGGCGCTTTAACTCGTCTGAACGCGCCCTTTGCCTTCATGAAACCCATCCAGCAGGCCCAGAGCCTCGGCGATGGCACCTCCACCCTGGGCCTACCGGGCGGTCTGCGCTGGACCGCTCAGCATAAGCTCGCCCAGTTCCGCGAGGGCTATGAGTTCACCGATGTCTGCGTAAACTCCCCCATTCGCAGATTCGCTAAATCGCAGCACCATCACACCTTTGCGGATCACCCGGACGGCACGCTCGTTCGCGATGAAGTCTCTACCCGCATCCCTTCGGCGGCGCTGGAATCGGTCTTTGCTTATCGGCAGCACCAGCTTATTGAGGATTTTTCCTTTCTCCAGCGGCTTGCCGACGCCTCCTTAAACACCCAACCACTAACCATCGCCATGACTGGCTCGCGCGGCAGCGTGGGTGCAGCGCTTACCGCACAATTGCACACCGCCGGGCACACGGTGATCCAACTTGTGCGCGGCACGGCAAGCAAAGGTCAGCGCACCTGGCGACCGGAGCACCCCGATCCCGATCTCCTGCACGGCGTCGACGTCCTCGTCCACCTGGCAGGCGAGCCCATCTTCGGCCGATTCAACGACGAGCACAAGGCCGCCATCCGCGACTCCCGCGTTGGCCCGACCGAGCACCTAGCGCGACTAGCGGGCACTACGGATTCCGTCCACACCATGGTCTGCGCCTCTGCAGTGGGCTACTACGGTGCGGACCGCGGCAATGAGGTCCTCTACGAGGAATCCGCACCTGGCGAGGGCTTCCTAGCAGACGTGGTAGTCGACTGGGAGCGCGCCTGCGAGCCCGCCCGCGCCGCGGGCACCCGCGTGGTCAATATTCGTACCGGCATCGCTATGTCGGGCGGCTCCGGCCTCCTGCCACTGCTGCGCGCCCTCTTTTCCACCGGCCTGGGCGGACCTTTCGGCGACGGTGAGTTCTGGTTCAGCTGGGTCGCCCTCGATGACCTGACGCATGCCTACTTCCGCGCCATCGTGGACGACTCGTTGGAAGGCCCGGTCAATGCAGCCTCGCCTAACCCGGTGCTCAACAAGGACTTCGTCAAAGCCCTTGGTGCAGAGCTACACCGTCCGGCATTGCTCCCCGTTCCGCCCTTCGGCCCTGCAATCTTGCTGGGCGAGGAGGGCGCCCAAGAGTTGGCCTTGGCGCAACAACGCGTCAGCCCCACGGTTCTACAAAACATCGGGCATGCGTTCCGCTACCCCACCATCGACGCCGCCTTGGCGCATGAATTGGGTGGTGAAAGCTTGCTGTAGGTACGGGCAATTCGAGTACTCCAGCTGACCCGCCGCGCAGCCCACATCCCAAGGGGGATAGAGGAGATGCGCTACGCAGGCAACAATTCCGATGCCTCCCCCACCACGCTGACCAGCAGCATATCGCGCGCACGCGAGGCCGCAACGTAGAGCAGTGCGCGCTCGCGCTGGAGCGCCTCATCAGCCTCGGCGGGGGCCAGCCCTTTAAACAGGTAGCGCTGCGGGAGAGCCTCGGCATTAACATCGAGGAGGATGACGTGGGTAAACTCCAAGCCCTTGGCGTTGTGCATCGTCATGACCGCCACCGGGCGCTCCGTGGAGGTACGGCGGCCAGCGCTGACAGCGACATCGTGCTCGCCCAACTGGCGGGCAATTTCTTCACCACGCTGATTAGTGCGGGTGAGCACACCGATTGAGACGTTTTCCTCGCCTTGGGTCCACTCCTTGATATGCGCGGCAAGTACTGCAGCTTCCTCCGCCTTGGAGGTCGAATGCAGCACAATGGGTGCCGGTCCCTGGCGCACTGAATGGTATCCGGTGAGCTCATCCACGTCTTCTTCGGAGTCCACCCTTTCAGTGCCTTCCAGAATCGCAGTAGCATAGTCCAGAGGGGAGAGTGTCCGATTCTTTGTGTGCGGGGGCTTGGTCTACAAGTAGTCCGCGAAGCGGTTCACCAGCCTGTCTCTTCCACAAAATATTTCGCAGCCCCACGCAACTTGACATTTACTTTCTCCAGCATGGGCACACGCTCAGCATCCGAAAGCGCCTGTGCGGGTCCTTAGCCTCTACACTGCGGCTGCGTTTGCCAGTGCCGAATTGCTCCTTCCGTTGAGGACGGCAAAGCATGATCAAGTGAGTAATAGTAGATGTCATCTCACGTTTTCTGTTCCTAGAGCGTCTTCACGGTGAATGAGGAAAGGTAATAACCATGACGCACCTACGCCACACACAGATTGAGACGACGCTGGGTGACCTGACATTGGTCGCGGATGGCGAACAGTTGACTGGGTTGTATTTTCCGAAGCATTGGCATCTTCCAGAGGCTTCATTGTCCGGAGAGCGTGTCGACGCGGACACGGATGACGTGTTTGTGCTTGCGAAGGCAGAACTGGACGAATATCTCGCCGGTGAACGCAAGACATTCGATCTTTCGGTGCGGACGCAGGGGGACGAGTTTTCGGAGCGAGTGTGGGCCATGCTGTGCGCGATCCCCTACGGCGAGACCACGACCTACGGTGTACTCGCGGAGCGTCTGGGCAACCGCAGGCTCGCTCAATGCGTCGGCCAGGCAGTTGGGCGTAACCCGGTGAGCATCGTGGCCCCTTGCCACCGCGTGGTCGGTGCGGGCGGATCGTTGACCGGATATGGGGGTGGACTCGACTGTAAGCGATTCCTATTAGAGCTTGAGGAGCCGGCCGGGATTACGAGGTTGGCGACTGTTCTAGAAAGTTGGACCTCAGGTTTTACCTGACTGAACTGGTCTGCAACTTGAGCTTCTGGATAACGCATGACCTTCCGCGACAGGACGAACTATCCGATTCAGCGGCACCGCTGTCCTCCGTATCGTCGATGGAAAGGTCGTCGAAGCCACACAGTTATTCCGGCTGCGCCAACAATTCACACTAACGTCCGGTCGTCCCCAACCTTTAAGGACGCCCCTACGACCTTTAAGGAAGCCCCTACGCAGAAGGCTGGGAATCCTCCTTGCTTCCCTATCGCTCTGGAGTTGCGCCACCACTTCTCGTTGCTTAGCGGCGCGGCCCCTCTTTCAAATTTCAAAGCTCTTCATAAACTTCACAAACTTCAAAAACTTCATAAACTTCACAAGACTTCAAAAACCTTGTGGCTTATAGTGAGAGCATGAAGCCAAAGCACACCAATCCCTTTACAGCCACCCTTGGCGCGACTCCCCCGTTGCTGGTTGGTCGCAGCGATGCCATTGATGATTTCGGTTTTGCACTCGATGAGGGACCCGGCGCCCATGAGAGAATCTCTCTCATCATTGGCCCCCGCGGCATCGGGAAAACCGTCCTGCTCAACGCTTTCGAAGATGAAGCACTCGCGCGCGGCTGGCTCACGCTCAGCGATACTGCAACAACCGGTTTTGTTGAGCGCTTCCGCAGCAGCATTATCCAACGCCTGTCCCAGGACAGGAAGCAACTCAAGGGGCTCAACGTCTCCATCCTCGGCATTGGCGGCGGACTTAATTGGGATACCCGCGCTATCGCGGAATCAACATACTCGCTACGCAATGCGCTTAAGGATCTGCTGGCTTATAAACGCGAACTGGACCGGAAAGCCCGCCAGGAGCCCGGCGGAGTGCTCGTAACTCTGGATGAGATGCACCACCAACGCAGCCAAGAGCTCATAGAGTTCGGGGCCACAATACAGCACCTCATCCGTGAGGGTGAAGACATTTCCGTAGTCATGGCGGGCATCCCATCTTCAATCAGGCCGCTGCTTTCCGGGAAGATAAACAGCCACGGCGATGCCAATCCAGTCACTTTCCTTCGCCGCGCAAACCGCATTGAGCTAGGTAGAGTCTCCGATTCGGATGTTCGTGAAGCATTGGAAGAGCCCCTCCACAGCGCCGCAACCTCATGGTCACAGGACGCTCTTAAAACCGCAGTCGAGGCATGTCATGGTTACCCATTCATGATTCAACTCGTTGGCCAATGCTCATTTAGGGAAAAAGAACGCATTTCGGATGACGGCTCCGAAATCTCCATTGACTCTGCTCAGCGAGCAGTCGCAACTGCGCAGCGCAAGCTCGGCCAGCTTGTCCACGAGCCGGCACTATCGGACCTCTCGAACGTCGACCGAAGCTTCTTGGTTTACATGGCCCAAAATGATGGCCCCACCAAAATATCGGATATCAAGGCTCGCTTCAATAAAACAGATTCTTATGTGGGCAACTACCGCCGCCGGCTTCTCGACGCCGAAATGATCACCACCACCGGCCACGGCGAAGTCGACTTCGCTTTGCCATACATGCGCGACTACCTCCGCGAGCATGCTGCAAGCCTCATCGTTGAGGACTTCGATTCTCAGTAGCAGAAACGCCTTACTCCCCCCCGTGCGCTGCACGCCGTACCTACACCCTCACGCCCCGAACCCTAAAATTCGCGCAGAGGCACCATCCCACCCCAAGTTATACCCCCGACTCGCTAGCGGGCCGCGATGCCCGCCACCGTTAGAGTCGTCGCAGTGGTGGAGGGACGGGGCGTTGGCAAGCTCCGCCGGGCGATGGGGCGTGTACCGAGCGCGCGCATGAGCGGCTTACACCGAGCAACCGTAGAGAGCTGCTTTTCGACGATATCCTGTGAGGAGATGAAGCTAAGAGGCACCATGAGGAGCTTGTCGCCAAACTGCACCACTAAGCATCACTAAGAAATTGAGAGCCGCAGTCATAGAAATATTAGCGATTGGCTCGGACGAGCTCGGTCGCGGCCGGGACTGCAGCCACTGTATGACCCGCTCGATTTCCGCAACGAGGTGGAGTTTTAGAAAGTAGAATCGATGACTAGTTCCAAGCCCCACGCAAATGGCACCGGCGATAGTGGGCAGGGTCGGCGCGGATAAGCAGTGCAGCCACCAAGTCCGAAGGCCCCGCCTGGAGTTGGGTGCTCGCGCTGTTTGGGACAGCCATGGGCGCCGGCATCCTCCTCCTGCCTCTACAGGCGCTCATCTGAAAGCGCCAACTTCACCGCAGACAGCTGATAATCCAGCGGGTCCGCCAGCATCTGCGTGGCCACCTCCAGCTGCTTTTGGTACAGCGGCACCGGCGTGCGGCGCAGCGTCGACTCCAACCACAAGCGAATATGCCGAAAAAGCGAAGACTCACCCGGGGTCACCGCGACATTGGCCGGGTCGAAAACCGCAATATCATCAAGTGCGGTGAAGAAAGTGGCCGTTGTATCACGCACGTAATCACTCACACCACGCGCACGAATTCGGAAACCATCAGCGGTAAGCGCGACGTTGCTGACCAGCCAGTGCTCGTCACGGCAGGAAATGATCACGCCGGGGGACGAGCTGAGAGAAATCGGAGAGACTCATGGACTCCGAGGTAGCAGCGAGGGTGGGCTCCACTGTGGTTTGTCTCGCTCAGATGCTCGAGCCTAGTGATTGCCATGCGTTTGACCGCTGTCCGTCCTCAGCTGGGCAGTCCACTAACACGTATGTGCACCACTGGACTTGCGGAATGGGAAACTGCGGCCCGGCTCAATCGGCCGTCGGCCACGTCGAGTTGTGAGCCGAGTGACGGACAAGACCCGCGGCATTCCTGGACGGGCGGAAAGCATCAGTTCAGTTAGGTAAACTAGTAAAGGTTGACCTTTATCCCCGATTAGTACATGGATTGAGACTACTTAAGTGTCTGAAGAACCAACCCTGTATCCCGATACGCCGGTAGAGCCCGTAACTCTCGAGCGCATCGGCGAGATCTTTGAATCCGAGAACCTGGAATACCGCCTCGAAGAGCAGCCAGTGAGCGAGGAAGAGACCGTGCAGATTCTGCGCACGGGATTCTCCAACGTCGCCATCGCCATGCAGGTGCGCGATGATGTGCTCGTGGCGGATTCCGTTTGGCGCGGCAATGTGCCTTCTTCTGAGGGACCAACCCTGTTGACGATGCTCAACCAGTGGAACCAGCAGCACTTCGCGCCGACCCTGCGCTTCTTTGAAGCTGCCGAGAATAACCTCGCCGTTTCCGGCGTGCGCGAGATCAACATTGCCCACGGTTTGTCCCGCAATCAGATCGGCGCCTTCGTGATGTCCACGCTGGATTCTATGCTGCAGTCGTTCGCCTTCGTGGAAGAACACTACCCACAGCTCGTGACTTGGGAGGAGCACAACCATGACTAATGCCTCTACCGAAAACAACCTGCCGGAGATTACCCTTGACCGCGTTGTCGAGGCCATGCGCAGCTTCGATATCGAATTGACCAAGATGGACAGCGATATTGAGGCAGCTACCGCCAACCTCAATGGCCTGCCCACTATGTTCGCGGTCCTTGATTCTGTGGTTATTGTCCGTTGCGATGTGCCTACCGACGCCGCCTATTCCAAGGCCGACGCCGGCCTCTTTCTCGCGGCTAACCAGATCAACTCCGTCGCCTTCGGTGCGCGTGCAGTTATCTCGGAGCACGATGACATGCTCGTGGTGCGCACCGAGCGCGATATCCCTGCCGCTGCCGGCATGACCGATGAGCAGCTGCAGGCAGCCTTGAAATCTGCAGTAGACGGCGTAATCCGTGGACAGGACGCCATGGTCTCTGCTGCGGAAGAAATGGCCAAGCTTGGCTCCGAAACTGCTGGCAAAGCCGGCACGGAAGGCAATAACTCCGGTGCTGGAGATGCCACGAGTTAACTAACGCCGCCTAAGAAACAAGCTCCCTTAGCCTTCCATTCCTCATGCGGGATTGGGCGGCAGAAAGGGAGCTTTTCTTGTGGACATTCACTCGGCGTCGAGAATGCGTTGGCGTTCTTGCTCAGGATCAAAATCCGGTGCAGGCCAAGAAAGCTCTAGGTGGCGCAACGCGTCCACGATGAGGAATTTCAACGCCATGCGGGCGTATTTCTTATTGTCCGTGGGGAGGACATACCACGGTGCCCAGATTTCATCTGTTCGGCGAATGGCATCTTCATAAGCAGCCATGTACTCGTCCCAAAATCCGCGCTCCTCAATATCGGATGGATCGTATTTCCAATATTTGTCCTCGCGTTCGGTGCGCTCCAGGAGGTTTTCTTTTTGGAACTGCGGAGAGATATGCAGAAATATCTTTAAAATCTTAACGTTGCGGCCGGCAAGTTCCTGCTCATAGTCCCGTATGGCTGTAAAACGGCGGTCCACTTCGTCTTCGTCTACCCATTTATGTACCCGCTGGATGAGCACATCTTCATAATGGGAGCGGTCGAACGCCACAATCTGGCCCGGCAAGGGGTCATGTTTGCGAATGCGCCACAAAAAGTCGTGCGCCAATTCCTCGTCCGTCGGTTTGCCAAAGCCCACAGTTTTGGTGCCTTGCGGGTCAAAGACCGAAAAGACATTACGGATGGCGCCGCCCTTGCCGGAGGTATCCATCCCTTGCAAAACCACCAGTAAAGACGGCGCGCTACCTTCATGCGCGCGGCCATTAGCAAAAAGACGCTCTTGGAGCTCATAAAGCTCTTCGTCGTAACGTGCAAAGCGAGCAGCAAGATCGGCCTTAGAGCCACTAAAACCTGGCGTAGCGGCAGGGTCTACATCAGCGAGGCGGAAGTTCTTCCCTGCTCTCAGACCCAGCGCATCATGAATCTTGAATTTGCCCATGCCTGCCATGGTACAAAATACCGCCCGCCGCCAGCCTGGTGTTTCTACCAAGCCGACCGCAGGCGGAAAATTGGCTCACGATAAAAGGGCGCGAGTACTACTCGACGGTGCTACTCGGCCGAGTCTTCCGCAGATTCAGAATCCTCATCAGTCGCGGTTGCGTTGCTCGCAGTCTCTGCCGATTCGGCTGGTGGAACGGCATCCGTCGTGTCCTTAGCCGCAGCAGCATCGTGTTCCTCTTCCTCTAGGCCCTGGTGTTCTGCAGACATCGGGCTTTCGGCGGAGCGGGACTGCGCCACATCGTCCAATACCGCGTGGATATACGGTGCTGCCTGCTCATTGGAGTACTGAGAGGCGATTTCCACACCTTCCACGACCGCAGTAGCGGTAGGAATATCGGGATTGAAGAGTAGCTCCCAAACCGAAACGCGCAGGATAGCGCGGTCTACTGCGGGAATACGGTGCAGCTCCCAGTCCTCCGCAAGGAAGCGAGAGATGGTGTCATCGATGGCATCCAGCTCTTCAGCGACGCCCTTGACAATCACCTGCGTGTATTCGGCCACAGGCGCTACCGCATTGCGATCCTCACGTGCCAAGGCGATGCGATCCTCCACGATGGCTACGGGATCGATGTCTCGATTCTCAGCCTCGTACAGGATGTCCGCGGCACGACGACGTGCACGGTACCGCGCGGTGTGCCGCTTGTAGTTGATATCGCGCTTAGGGGTGTTATCAGACACAGTTAAATGCCCTAGTTGTTAACACGGGAGAGGTACTCGCCGGTACGGGTATCAATCTTGAGAACATTGCCGATCTCAATAAACAGCGGAACCTGGATTTCAGCACCGGTTTCCAGGGTGGCGGGCTTGGTACCGCCGGAAGAACGGTCACCCTGCAGGCCAGGTTCGGTGTGCTCTACCTTGAGGTCTACGGAGATAGGCAGTTCTGCAAAGAGTGCCTCATCCTCGTAGAAGGAAACCTGAACGCGCATGTTCTCCAGCAGGAAGCGAGCGGCATCGCCGAACTTCTCCGGCGGGAGCTCGAACTGCTCGAAGGTCTTTTCATCCATAACAACGTAGCTGGTGCCATCGTTGTACAGGTAGGTCATATCGCGGCGGTCCACGGTAGCGGTCTCTACCTTTACGCCAGCATTCCACGTCTTGTCCACGGTCTTACCGGAGACAACATCCTTGAGCTTGGTACGCACGAAGGCTGGGCCCTTGCCCGGCTTCACGTGCTGGAACTCAACGATCTGCATCAGTTTGTTGTCGATCTTCAGAACGAGGCCGTTCTTGAAATCAGTAGTATCAGCCATTGCGGTTAAACTCCCGAAAATTGTGGACTAAAGGTTGAAAACAATGTTTAAGCCTACCGGACAACTGCCCCTTGGGGTATTACCGGTCCCCCGTTTCTGCCCCACAGTATTCTGCGGAGTGGCTTTCGGGGCCTTTCGCCTGCCCAAAGCGGATACACGCGGGAGCAATCAAAGGTTTTTATCCAGCAATAACTCGCTGTACGATAAGACTTTGCTTTATTAATTTTTCACATATCTACCAAGGATTTTTGCGATGCCTCTCAAGAAGCTTTACGCCGCGGCTACCGCTACTGGCGCAGCCGTAGCAGCACTCTCCGCCCCGCAGGCCATGGCGGCAGACGCCCAGACTGTGATGTTCGGCGATTCTGTCTTTGCCAACCCAACCTATGGCCAAATTGGTACTACCTCGAGCCTGTCCCCTTCGGCAAGCACTACGCTCTCTTCTGCCACCCACGGCATCGAAGACGCTCCTGGCGCGCCGTCCCCACAGGGTTGCCCGCAGGGTCAGAGTAATGTTGGCCGCGAATTGGGGCGCGTTTCAGGTCAGCACGTAGCCAACTATGCATGCTCTGCGGCGAAGGCCGCCGGCCACTCGCACCGCAAGGACTTCCAGGAACAGATCAACGGAGCCATTGCCAATAATGATCTCAATGGTGCCACCAAAAATGTTTTAATTCAGTTCGGCGCCAATGATTTCCAGGAAATCGTGCGCCCATCTCTTTCTTCTTCCAACCCCTACTACGACGGAATGAAGCATTCGATCCAGCGGATTCGCCACGCCGCCCCGAATGCCCGCATCACCGTTGTAGGTTATCCCGCTATCTCCGCCCGCAATGGCGCGGTATGCCCGCTGCGTACCTCCGCACCGGGTTCCTCTGAAGCCGGGTTCAACATGGACTACGCGGGCCTGGTTCGCACCGGTGAGGACCACGTCAATAGCGCCATGTACAAGGCAGCACGCGCAAACGGCGTGCAGTACTACAACCTACGTGCCGACTCCATTGATCACGGCATGTGCGCGCCGGACAGCACTCGCTGGATTTCCGGCAAGTGGGAGTACTCCGTACCGCACAACCTCTTTAATCACCTCACGCACCTGGGCAACCGCAACGTCGCCCAGCTGCTTAACTCCAAGGTGCTGGCTCACTAGGCGGGCAGTTCAGTAAATTCCTTCGTCGCGGCGGTAATGATCTTCGGTGCGCCATCGGTAATGATGAGCGTATCTTCGATGCGCACGCCGCCCTTGCCTGGCACATAGATACCTGGCTCGATGGTCAGGGTCATGCCGGCGGCGAGTTCGCCCTTACCGGTCTGTGCCGCGAACGGAGCCTCGTGGACGTCGAGGCCCACGCCGTGGCCTGTCGAGTGCACAAAGTAGTCGCCGTAGCCCGCGGCGGAGATGACATCGCGGCAGGCGGCGTCGACGTCGGCAAGCTTAGCGCCCGGTACCGAGGCTGCCACGCCCGCCTTTTGGGCGCGGAGCACCACATCATAGATTTCCTTGGCAAAATCATTCGCCGTGCCAACGACGTAGGTGCGGGTGCAATCGGAGTTGAACCCGCGCAGGTGCGCACCGAAATCGATGGTCACAAGGTCGCCGTTCTCGATGACCCGGTCATCGGCACCATGGTGCGGCATCGCCGAATTCGGGCCAGAAGCGACAATGGTATCGAAGCTCACCCGCTCCGAGCCGAGCATGCGCATCCGGTACTCCAAATCGGCGGCCACCTGGCGCTCGGTGCGGCCGGCACGCAACTCACCAGCGGCGAGTAGATCCTCCAGCGCCTGATTAGCCAGCGCGGCAATCTCTTCCAGCTTTTCTAGCTCGAGCGAATCCTTCACCAAGCGAATTTTTTCAATGACACCGGCGATGGGAACCAAGGTAACTGACTCTGGGGCGGACTCTTCCAGGTCCTTCAGCTCAGAGACCGAGAGGTAGTCGGCTTCAAAACCGACTCGAACCGGCCCCTCGACATCTGCAAACTGCTGCAGGAGTACCTTTCCTACCGCGCGGCCTTGGACAGCCTCTAGATCAGGAACTTCGCGGGCAATCTGCGTGGTATACCGGCCGTCGGTAGCAACCTGCGCGGTAAGGTCTTTGCGCAAAAGTAGCCCGCCATTCGAGCCGGAGAATCCCGAAAGGTAGCGCACGTGCGTGAGGTGGATCACCAGAACGGCATCGATGCGCTGGCCGGCTAGTTCCGCGGCAAGCTTGCGGCGCCGGTCACTAAAACGGGTATCTGCCAAAGCCATGATTTCATCCTTCTGGGTCGACTGCGGTGTAGAAAGTATCCACCCAGTATATCGACCCTGCCACCGCAGATGGGCGGATTTCTTTCTAGCCGGCTGCCGCCCAGCCCGTTCGTGGGGGCTTATTGGCAGAGGTAGTCCACTGCCGCCACGTAGCCGAAGACACCCAACCCCGCGATGACGCCGCTGGCAATAGGGCTGAGATAGGAGTGATGGCGGAAGGGCTCGCGCGCATGCACATTAGAAATATGCACTTCTACGAATCCGGCGCCATCGGCTACCTCTGCCAGGGCATCCCGCAGGGCCACTGAGGTATGGGTAAATCCGCCGGGATTAATTATTACGGGGTGTCCCGCATCCGCGGCGGCATGCACCTTCTCAATGAGCTCACCCTCATGGTTGGACTGGAAGCACTCTACTTCTGCCCCGCGCTCGGCGGCGCGAGAGGAGACTATCTTCTCTACATCCGCCAGGGTGGTGGAGCCGTAGACATCCGGTTGCCGTTTTCCCAAGCGGTTCAAGTTCGGGCCGTTGAGGACAATAATCTTCATTTCTACTCCGAAATCGCGGCGTAGGCCGCTTCTAGCTCTTCCGTACTGGGGCCTTCGAGACGGGTGGTCTCGCCCACCCCGGTCAAGGCTACAAACCGGATCTGTCCATCGCGGTTCTTCTTATCGTGGGTCATTGCCTCATACAGGTCCGCGAACTGCCCTGGCCTATACGTAGTCGGCAGCCCAATGCTGTGCAGGATCCGGCGGTGCTTTTCCACCAGTTCCGCGTCAATGAGGCCGCGCGCATGCGCTAGGTGGGCGATAAACATCATGCCCACCGCCACCGCGTGGCCATGGCGCCATTCATAATGTTCATGGCGCTCCACAGCATGGCCAAAGGTATGGCCGTAGTTCAGCGTTTCACGCAGGCCCGATTCTTTGAGATCCTCGCCCACCACCGCAGCCTTCACCGCAATGGAGCGCTCAATCAATTCTGGAAGATGGCCCTGCGGGTCCACGCATGCGCCGGGGTCACTGTCATAGCGCTCAAGGATCACCGGGTCATGGATGAATCCGGTTTTAATGATTTCTGCCGAACCAGCGACAATTTCCGCCGCGGGCAGGGTTTCGAGGCGCTCGAGATCCACAAACACAGAATCTGGCTCATGAAAGGCGCCAACGAGGTTCTTGCCGGCTGCGGTATTGATGCCGGTTTTGCCGCCGACGGCCGCGTCAACCATGGCCAATAGCGTGGTGGGCACCTGAATGACCTTGATGCCGCGCATCCACCCGGCCGCGGCGAACCCAGCCAAATCGGTGGTGGCGCCACCGCCGAGGCCGATGATGACGTCACGGCGATTAAAGCCCTTCTCCCCCAGCTGATCCCACACGCCGCCGATGACGTTGAGCTGCTTGGCGGCCTCGGCATCGGGGACGTCGATAAGCGTAGGCTCCACCCCTTCAGCGGCAACGAGTTCTGCTAAGCGCTCGGCCGCGGCACGCAGCGGCGGCTGGCAGATAATGCCCGCCTGGACTGCACCAATCTGTGCACAGCGCTGCGCGATGTCCCAGTTGAGATCGGTGCCAATGCGAACTTCATAGGGCTGTGGTCCATTAACGGCAATGCTGGGCATGGTGGTCCTTTCCGTTCACCGCCGAGCCAATGGGGCGAGGAACTAGTGTTAGCGCGGCGGGGAATCTACAAGGTATCGAGGAAGCCCAGGATATCGCCCACCACCTGCTGTGGGGTCCGAGCATCAGTGCGTACCCGGTAATCTGCCACCTCCTGGTAATACGGGCGCCGCACCTCCACGAGGTTGCGGTAGTGCTCGAGTGGATTGTCGGACGCAAGCACCGGCCGATTGCTATCCCCGGATGTACGCCGTGCGCCTTCTTCGGGGGAGATATCCAAAAAGATGACGGTATGGCGCTCCAGCAGCTCACGGGTGGAATCTGTCAACACTGCCCCGCCGCCGAGGCTGACTACTCCACCAGTGCGCAGTGCCGCAGCAACGTGTTCGGCTTCGAGCGCGCGAAAGTCAGGTTCACCTAGCTCGCTAAAAATTTCCCCGCACGGCTTATTCTTAGTCTGTTCAATAAGGTGATCCGAATCCACCAGTTCGCAGCTCAAGGCGTGGGAAAGGCGACGGCCAATGGTGGATTTACCCGCACCTGGCGGGCCAACCAAAACAACGCGTGGACGGGGCAGTCCCGTAACGGCGGTTGGGGTGGTCATAACTTACTCCTGGTCAAAAGCAAGGCGGTCCGAAACGTATTTATCATACGCGGCGATGGCCGCAGAGGTTTCTTCGAGGCTATCGCCACCGAATTTTTCTAGCACGGCCCGCGCAAGAACGAGGGCAACCATTGCTTCTGCAACGACGCCCGCCGCCGGAACCGCGCACACATCTGAGCGCTGGTGGATGGCAGTAGCTTCAGCGCCGGACTCCATATCAATAGTGCGCAAGGCACGCGGAACCGTAGAAATCGGCTTCATTGCCGCCCGCACGCGCAGCTGCTGTCCGTTCGTCATGCCGCCTTCGAGTCCCCCTGCACGGTTGCTGAGGCGGGATACGCCTTCTTCGGTTCGCACCATCTCATCGTGGGCAGCGGAACCGCGACGACGGGCCTCGGCAAAACCATCGCCAATTTCCACTCCCTTGATGGCCTGAATGCCCATCAAGGCGTTGGCCAATTGTGCGTCCAAGCGGTCATCGCCGGAAATGTGCGAGCCTAGCCCGATAGGCAGGCCATCGACCACAACTTCAACGATGCCGCCCAAGGTATCACCCTGCTTCTTTGCGGCTTCAATTTCCGCAATCATGGAGGCTTCAGCTGCCTTATCGCAGGCGCGGACCGGCGAATCATCGATAGCCTCGATGTCCGCGAACGCTGGTGCAGGCCCCTGATAAGGCTCGGAAGCACCAATAGATATCACGTGGGAGAGAACCTCAACGCCCAAGGTTTCGCGCAGGAAATTGCGCGCAACGGTAGCTGCGGCCACTCGCGCTGCCGTCTCACGCGCAGAGGAGCGCTCCAGGATGGGGCGCGCTTCCCTGTGGCGATACTTCACCATTCCGGCAAAGTCAGCGTGCCCGGGGCGCGGCCTAGTCAAGGCGGCACCGCGGCCGGAGTTCATCGCTTTAATAGTGTCCTCATCGTCCATATCCAGAGGATCGGCCGACATGATGGTGGTCCACTTGGGCCACTCCGTATTGCCAATCATGATGGCGATGGGACTACCCAAGGTGAGTCCATGGCGGACTCCACCCAGCACGGTGACCTCATCAGCCTCAAACTTCATACGGGCACCGCGGCCATAACCTAGGCGGCGCCGGGAAAGCTGATGGGAAATATCGGCGCGGGTAATGGGGACCCCAGCGGGCATGTGCTCCAACATCGAAATAAGAGCTTGGCCGTGGGATTCACCTGCAGTAGTCCAACGAAGCATGCGGGTATTATCGCACGGCCTGGCCAATCCAGTACCAACTTGGCCCCGCAATAAATTCTTTTACCCCCTCAAAGAGGGTGCGCACATGCGATAACGACCGTTGCCGCTAGCAGCATTGCAGGACCATGCGGGCTCTCCTTCTGCCCACTGCACGCCGACCACAAAAGCGTCAGAAGGGACGCGCTGCCGCTTGCTGCTACCACACCCATAAACCCAGCCACATGCCCCACCAGCATTCCCAGGGGCCAGGCGAGTTTGATGTCGCCTCCACCCACGCCTGCATGGGCCAGCCCCAGCACGAGGTAGATCCCCGGCCACCACAGCCCACTCCAATTGGCCACGACAAGCGACAGCACCGCAGCTGGAAGCGTCAGCCAATCTGGCAATCGGCGCTGCCGAACATCCCACCAGCACAGGGCTGCTGCCCACAAACAATAGATAATTCCCCCGACTATTAGCACAGGGATCACACTAAGGCACGCTGTGAGCAAACGCTGGGCGCCTTTGTCTACATGGCGAATTCTGCAGCTTCTACTGCACAGGAGTTGCAGGCCGCGCTTGCCGACGCCCCTCCTACTTAGTTGTCTGCGACCGCTTCTGCAGCTCCTGGTTCAATGCCTTCAGCATCTCTTCCCGCGGGGCCGCCACCCCGGTAAATTGCTCGAACTGGCTAAATGCTTGGTGCGCGAGCATGACATGCCCGCCGACGGTCTTGTACCCATTGGCCGCCGCGCACATGGTCAGCGGCGTGGGCCAAGGATCATAAATGACGTCCAGCACCGGTGCGTGGGCAATGGCAAAGACATAGTCTTCCACCGCCGCGGCTGGAACGGTGGACACAATGACATCGACAGTGCGAGCCAGCGCGGATAAGTCCCCGTCGAAACTGACAAAGGAAAGTTCCAGCCCTAAGTTCTGGGCGAGCGGCAAAAGTTCGGCGCTGCGGTCGGAACGGTTGAGGACCGTAACCTTTTTCACCCCGCGCTCAGCTAGCGCCCACAACGCGGGACGAGCGGTGCCCCCAGCGCCAATAAGCAGCGCATGAGCTGCTGGATTATCCCCCAGAAGTTCGCCGAGCGCACCGCGTACGCCTTCGGTATCGGTATTATCTGCAAACCAACCGTCGGCCCTGCGCACCAAGGTATTTGCCGAGCCAATCAGTTGGGCCCGGTCACTTACACTGTCCGCGAAGCGGAGGGCGGCAAACTTTCCGGGCATGGTCACGGAGAAACCAACAAACTCTGAGTCGCTTGCCGCCACCAGTTCCGGAAGCCCTTCCGCCGATGTTTCACAGCGGGTGTAGTCCCAACCGGCCAGCCCGGCGGCCTCGTAGCCAGCATTGTGAAGCACCGGAGACAAGGAGTGCTCGATGGGGCTACCAAGGACGGCCGCACGTGGCATGGTGTTCTACCTCTTTGTGGTCGTCGTGGCTCTACTGGGCGGGCTGCTCGGCAGCGGCGTCACCGTTGCCGGAACCAGCGCCCTCGCCTTCGCGCTTGGAGTCAAGCACGCCGGAGCGGATGGCGTCATCGACGCGGCCCAAGTGCTCATCGTAAGTATCGGAGAATACGGTGGTGCCCTCCTGGTCCACGGTGACGAAGAACTTCCAGTTGCCCTCAGCCGGCTCTTCCATGGCCTTGATTGCATCGTCCGAAGGAGAAGCAATCGGGGTATCCGGCAGGCCCTCCTTCGCGTAGGTATTCCACGGGGTCTTCTCCCCACGGGCCTCATCGGTGGTGGCCAGTTCAACGTCTTCCAAGCCGTAGTTCACGGTGGAGTCAAACTCCAGGCGCATTGGCTCGTCCAAGCGGTTGAGGATAACGCGGGCAACCTTGTCTAACTCGCCCGCTGGCGCCTCGCGCTCCACCAAGGAAGCGGAGGTGAGCAGCTCGTATGGGCTCAGACCAATGGCCTTTGCGCGTTCTTCAATATTGGTTTCGTTGTAACGCTTGGTGGAGCGGGTGATGAGATCCTTGAGGATATCCTTGGCCTCCATATTGGGGTCCAAGACGTACTGGCCTGGCGCGATAAGGCCCTCAATGCGCTTGGGGTCATTGCCGCGCTTATTAATAGCGTCCAAGGCCCACTGCGGTGCGCCCAGCTCGGCTGGGTCGGTTTCGGCGGCAACCTTTTCCAGGTCCTCCTTCTTCAGGCAGTTGCCATCGTTGCAGCTGACCTCAGAAATCAGGGAGTAAATGCCGTAGCGGACGTCTCCGCCCACAACCTTGACGTCCTCCAAGGTGGCACCACCTTGCACCTCGAGCATGTCCACGCGGTTATTCTCATCCAGCAATGCCTCGACCGCTGCGTCTGCGCTCATTTCTTCCTGCAGACGGTAGAAACCCGGCTGGATTTGGCTCGCACTGTGGTTCATCGACGCAGCAGAATCGAAAGCGTCTTTCGTCTTCACCACATTCTTTTCTACCAATGCAGGTCCGAGCTCGGACATGGACGAGCCTTCCGGCACCTCCACCAGCTGGGTGGTACCGTTGCCGGTTCCTTCATAATCGGCGGAGGTATTGCCGAGGCGGAATCCGATGTAGATAAGGGCGCCAAGGATAACGATGATGGACGCAATGACAACGGCAATGCCGCGCTGGCGGCGCTTGACGTATTTCGGCTCCATCGATCGGCCAAGGCGTTCTTGGTTACGGCTCACGTGTTTTAGTCTCCTGAGTCTGAAGGCTGGTCTATTGCAGCATAGGAGCGTAGCGCGCTCGCGCGCCCATCTAACCAAGTCTGCAATATCTCCACCGCTGCTGCTTGGTCGATGACTTTACGGCCCTTCTTCTCGGACACGCCGGACGCGCGCAGCGCGGTGGTTGCTGCCACGGTAGTCAGACGCTCATCAGCCAAACGTATTGGTGGTGGAACTTTATCTATATTTGCATCTCGATTCAACCGACGGCGGATGCGAAACGCAATTTCTTTAGCATGTTTTACGCTTTTGGACCCATTTCCCTGCAAGTCCCGCGGCAACCCTACGATGACCTCAACTGCATCGTAGGAATCAATGAGTTCCAAGATGCGGTCAATATCGCCCTTATCGCGATCCTTGAACCCGGTTTCCCGGTGCACGGTCTCCACTGGAGTGGCAAGCGTGGCTTCCCTATTGGACACTGCCACGCCAATACGTACCGTACCGACATCGAGTGCGATCCGGCGGCCCTGCCCCGGGTCATCAACTCCCGGGGTATCTGGTTCCACTTTTGCCACGGTCGAACTCCTATAGGGACTCGAGCATGTCCTTGACGGCTGCAAAGCCGCGCTCAGCACCGGCTGCAGTAGAACCAGAGCCCTGAGCCATATCCGGCTTACCGCCGCCACGACCGTCGACGTACTGGCCAAACTGCTTCACAATGTCCCCGGACTTCACGCCGCGTCCAACGGCCTTGTCCGTAGCCGCCGCGATGAACGGGAACTTGCCCTTATCCTCGGCGCCCAAGACGATAACGGCTTCTTCCTCGCGCAGGCGGTTGCGCAGGTCCGTAGCAACGGTGCGCAGGTCCCCGCCGGTGGTGCCTTCCGGCAAGGTCAGAGCAATGACCTTGAATCCATTGATGTCCTTGGCTGCGCTGACGAACTCGGTGGCACGCGCAGCCAGCTGTTGCTTGCGCAGGGTTTCAATTTCCTTCTCCGCTGCCTTGAGCTTTTCAGACAGCTGCGCGATGCGATCCGGCAAATCCTCGGTCTGCACCTTGAGCTCGCGGGACACGCCTTCTACCAAGGCAGTTTCCTTGGAGTAGTAACGGAAGGCATCCAAACCGGAGTAGGCCTCGATGCGGCGAGCACCAGAGCCAACGGAGGACTCACCCAGCACGGATACCGGTCCGATTTCAGCGGAGGAACCAACGTGGGTACCGCCGCAGAGCTCGATGGAGAACGGTCCGCCGATTTCTACTACGCGGACTTCCTTGCCGTAGTTCTCACCGAATAGTGCCATAGCTCCCATGGCCTTGGCCTCCTCCAGGGAGGTCTCAATGGTGTTGACCGCAAAATTGGAATCGATTGCCTGGTTGGTAATCAAAGCGATCTCCTCCAGCTGTGCCTGACTGAGCTGCTCGGTGTAGTTGAAGTCAAAGCGCAGGTAGCCTGGGCGGTTCATGGAGCCGGCCTGGACGGCGGTGGGGCCAAGCACCTGGCGCAGTGCGGCGTGAATGAGGTGCGTAGCAGAGTGTGCCTGGGTAGCACCGTGGCGCCACTGCTCGTCGACGGCCGCTTCAACGGACATACCCAAGTCAAGGCCGCCAGCGGTAACCGTGGCCTTGTGTACCCACAGCTTCTTGCCAATCTTTTGAACGTCGTTGACCTCCAGCAAAGACTCACCGGCCATAATGCGGCCGCGGTCTGCCATCTGGCCGCCCGCTTCGGCGTACAGCGGGGTGTGGTCCAAGATGACCTCAACCTGCTCGCCCTCGTGCACCTGGTCGACCTTTTCGCCGCCGCGGACGAGGCCGATCACGCGGGCGTCGGAAGTAAGCTCCTCAAAGCCGGTGAAGACGGTGGGGTTATTGTCTACCCAGTCGCGGTAGAGAGAAAGGTCGGTGTGGCCGTGCTTCTTGGCCTGGTTATCGGCCTTGGCGCGGCGGCGCTGCTCGCCCATGGCGTCGTTAAAGCCATCCATGTCGACCTCAAGGCCGGCTTCCTGGGCCATCTCCAAGGTCAAGTCGATGGGGAAACCGTAGGTATCGTGCAGCTCAAAGGCCTTCTCACCCGGTAGCACCTTTGCGGTCTTCGCGCGGGAAGTGGACTTGAGTTCCTGGACGGCATCATCGAAGAGGCGGGTGCCGGACTCGAGAGTCTTCAGGAAGGCCTTTTCCTCATTCACGGCAACGCGCAGGATGCGCTCGCGGTTGTCCGCAATCTCCGGGTAAGACGGGGTCATGGTGTCCATGACCGTATTCATGAAGCGCTCCATAGTCGCGCCCTTAGCGCCCAGCAGCTTGGCGGAACGGATAATGCGACGCAGCAGGCGGCGCAGGATATACCCGCGGCCCTCATTGCCAGGGGTCACGCCATCCAGGATGAGCATCATGCCGGTACGGGAATGGTCAGCTACCACGCGGAAGCGGATGTTGTCTTCGTGGGAGGCGTTATCGCCATAAGTGGCACCGGTAAGCTCCTCGGCTACGTCAATAACTGGGCGCAGCAGGTCCGTTTCATAGACATTGTCTACGTCCTGCAAAATGCAGGCCACGCGCTCGATGCCCAGGCCCGTATCGATATTCTTCTTCGGCAGCTCGCCGACGATCTCAAAGTTGCCCTTGCCAATGCCCTCGCCGCGCTCATTTTGCATGAAGACCAGGTTCCAGATCTCCATGTAACGGTTGTCATCGGCAATCGGGCCGCCGTCCTTGCCGTACTCCGGACCGCGGTCATAATAAATCTCGGAGCACGGGCCACAGGGCCCAGGGATACCCATGGACCAGTAGTTGTCCTCCATGCCGAGGCGCTGAATGCGCTCTTCTGGAACACCGATCTTGTCGCGCCAAATTTCGGCGGCCTCATCATCATCCAGGTAAACCGTGACCCACAAGCGCTCTGGGTCTAGGCCAAAGCCGCCCTCATCAACGGAGCCGGTAAGCAAGGTCCACGCATTGGTGATGGCGCCTTCCTTGAAGTACTGGCCAAAGGAGAAGTTGCCGGCCATCTGGAAGAAGGTGTTGTGGCGGGTGGTAATACCCACCTCATCAATGTCTAAGGTACGTACGCACTTTTGGATGGAAGTGGCAAGGCCCTTGGCAAAGGGCGGGTTCTGCTGGCCCAAGAAATAGGGCTTAAACGGAACCATGCCGGCATTAACGAAAAGCAGGTTAGGGTCATCCAGGATCAGCGAGGCGCTTGGTACTGCCTCGTGACCAGAATTGACGAAGTGCTGGGTAAACCGTTCCCGGATCTCATGAGTCTTCACGAGCAACAATCCTAACTGTCTGAGCTTTCATCTTCTATCAAGAAGTTTCTAACCCGCCCAACTCTACCCTTCGCTGCACAGCGATTTCCCATCAGTGGGGATCAGCGAGGCCGGCGAGCGTTTTTGCCTGGGCCGCGCTTGCCACGAATAATGCTGCGCAAGCGGCCAATATAGTCATAAACTCGCTTCTCAGCCCCGTGATCGGTGGGTTCATAGTAAACCGAACCCTCCAGCTCATCGGGCAGGTACTGCTGCTCCACTACGCCGCGGGGATCATCGTGGGGATAGACATAGCCCACGGCATTTCCCATCCGCTTGGCGCCCTCATAGTGCCCATCGCGCAGATGCGGTGGGACGTGGCCGACCTTGCCAGCGGCTACATCGGTTTGCGCTTGCGTGATGGCAGAAATGACCGAGGGCGATTTTGGCGCGGTGGCCAGGTGGATGGTGGCTTGCGCGAGCGGGATTCGGGCTTCTGGCATGCCAATGAGCTGAGCGGCCTCGGCCGCCGCCACGGCCACCTGGAGCGCGGTTGGATCAGCCATGCCGATGTCCTCGGAGGCGTGCACAATGAGCCGCCGGGCAATAAAGCGCGGATCCTCTCCAGCCTCTACCATACGGGCGAGATAATGCAGCGCAGCATCCACGTCGGAGCCGCGGATGGACTTAATAAAGGCAGAAACCACGTCATAGTGTTGGTCGCCGTCGCGGTCATAGCGCACCACTGCCTTATTGACGTTGTCCGTGACCGTTTGTGGGGTAATTTCCCCGCCAGCGTCAACCGCTTCGGCCGCGGCCTCAAGATAGGTCAGCGTACGCCGCGCATCGCCGCCGGCGAGGAGTACCAACTGGTCCAAGGCTTCATCGGTGATTCGAATGTTGCGCTCACCTAGGCCACGGTCGCTTTCGAGCGCACGCTTAGCGACGCCCCTCAGGTCATCATCGCTTAGCGAATGCAATTGCAACAGCAGCGAACGCGACAAAAGCGGCGCGACGACGGAGAAGGAAGGGTTTTCCGTAGTTGCCGCTACGAGCAATACCGTGCGATTTTCCACGGCTGCGAGGAGTGCGTCCTGCTGGGTTTTGGAAAAGCGGTGCACCTCATCAATAAAGAGCACGGTCCGTCGGCCTTGAATGAGCTCTTGCCGGGCGTGGGTGATGACCTCGCGGACCTGCTTGACGCCCGAATCGAGGGCGGAGAGGCCCACGAAGTTCTGCCCCATTTGGCTGGCGATGAGCGAGGCAATGGTGGTCTTGCCGGTGCCCGGCGGCCCGTACAAGATGACGGAGGCCTCGCCTGAGCCTTCCACGAGGCGACGCAATGGCTTTCCGGGGGCCAAGAGATGGTCTTGCCCGACCACTTCATCTAGGTTTTGGGGACGCATGCGCGCCGCCAGTGGGGACCCGGCGTGGGTGGCGAAAAGGTTCTTCCCGGGCAGCGGCGACGCGCTGCGCTCCGAAGTGGGCCCGCCAAATAATGAGTCTTGAGACACTGGAAAGCTACCTCCTATAAGGGTGCGGGCACACCGTGATTGTCTATTCGTCGTCCAAGCGGCGCGCAATGGCGCTGCCAAATTCTGCGATGGGCGCGCAGGCGGGTCCATCGCAGCGCGCGGCATATCGGGATAGCGCCTCAAAGGTTTCATAGAGGTCGCGGCGCACAAGCAATTCATCTTCCGTAAACGGGCCGTGGTCGGCCGGACGCAAAATGGAGCGCTGCGGATCATGGACGACCTCGGCTTCTCCCCTGGCTAGGGCAACCAGCCCTTCGATGCCGCCGGCGTGCATCGTGGTCACGCTCGATAGCGCCCAGCCAATGAGCGACGCCACGATAAGGCCGTGGATTTCTTCCGCATTAGAAAATAGCGGCCACACCTCAGATACGGCACGAGACCAAGCAGAGATGAAGATATCTGCCTCTTCGTCCGTGATCGGCTTGGAGAACAGGAACTGTGGGAATCCGGCGATAACGCAGGCTACGTCGAAGCCAACATTGCGGAATCCTGCCCATTCATAGTCCAAGAAGTGCAGGCGATGAGACACAATGATGTTATCCGGCGAAAGGTCGAAGGGAGTAAATGCCCGGTCCTTGCCGGATGCCAGAGATCGAGCGGCTTGACCCGCTAGCTCCCGGAAGCTGGCCGGTGCCTCAAGCCCGGCTTTATCCAGCAAGTCGAGGCCGATGCCAATGGAGCGCTCCAGCGCCTCATCGCGCACGGACTGGTGCGGGGCCAAGTCCGGATTCTTGCGCAGCATCCTATTGAGCAGGGTTTCATAATCTTGCTCATGGCCCGCGGTTCCAGCGTGCATGTGCCCCAACGCACTGCCTAGCGAGCGCAATACCCGCACGCGGTCGTCATCGGTGGACTGTACAAGGACGTCGGCAAGCGTTTCGCCCTCACCCAAGTCCGTCAACACAATAATCCGCTGCTCCAGATCGTGGGCAAGAAGCACGGGGCCGGGCCGCACGTCCTCAGATAACGCGGTGGTGAATTGATATGCCACAACCTCGCGCAGCATCGCAGCATCATCGACAGCATAGCCGGTAACCGGGTTGTACTTAATAACTACCGAGCGGTGCGGCAGGAAGGCTCCAGGGGCAATCCTGGCGCGCAGAACCATTGCATTGCCGGAACCGTCCAAGCGCTCCACGCTCGACATCTCCGGGGTGCCACCAAAACGGCGCGACAACATCTCCGAGGCGGCCTTGATGACATCCTCGGGTGATAGCACAGCTTCGTTATCAACCATAGTTCTATCCAGTATGCCCCCTCACACCAAAGCGGGGTCACAAGTTCGCCCGCAGCGAAATTGCCGCGACCAACGATGTGCCCCGCACGGTGTGTCTTAAAGGCTGAGGATTAAGCTACCCGCTTACTTCTCCTCAGCGGTCTCTGCCGCGGTGGAACCGGCCTTGTCCTGTTCCTTCTTCTTTTCTGGTTTGTAGTCTACGCCGGTCTCCTTACGCTGTGCGGCTGGGATTGCCGCTGGGGCGTCGGTAAGCGGATCCACGCCACCTCCGGACTTCGGGAACGCAATAACGTCGCGGATGGAGTCGAAACCGCCCAACAGGGAGACGATGCGGTCCCAGCCGAAGGCGATGCCGCCGTGTGGTGGGGCGCCGTACTGGAAGGCATCGAGCAGGAAGCCGAACTTCTCCTGAGCTTCCTCGTCACCGATTCCCATGACGTCGAAGACGCGCTTCTGCACGTCCTCCTGGTGGATACGGATGGAGCCGCCGCCAATCTCGTTGCCGTTGCAGACAATGTCATAGGCGTACGCCAGCGCCTCGCCCGGGTTCTGGTCAAAGTTGTCCAGGTACTCCGGCTTCGGGGAGGTAAAGGCGTGGTGAACCGCGGTCCACTTGGAGTGGCCCAGTGCGACGTCACCAGAAGCGGTCGCATCAGCGGAAGGTTCAAAAAGCGGAGCGTCTACAACCCAGGTAAAGGCCCAGTCGCCTTCCTTGATAAGGTCCAGCTTCTTTGCAATCTCGCCACGTGCAGCGCCCAAGAGGGCGCGGGAAGACTTGGTGTCACCGGCGGCAAAGAAGATGGCGTCGCCCGGCTTAGCGCCGACGTGCTCTGCAATGCCCTCGCGCTCGGCGTCGGTAATGTTCTTAGCCACCGGACCGCCCAAGGTGCCGTCCTCGCCCACGGTGATGTAGGCCAGCCCCTTGGCGCCACGCTGCTTAGCCCAATCCTGCCAAGCATCGAACTGACGGCGCGGCTGGGAGGCGCCGCCTTCCATAACCACGGCGCCGACGTATTCGTTCTGGAAGACGCGGAAGGTGGTGTCCTTGAAGAACTCGGTGCACTCCACAATCTTGATGTCAAAGCGCAGGTCCGGTTTATCGGAACCGTAGTACTTCATCGCATCGGCGTAGGTCATGCGCGGGATCGGAGTCTTGATCTCGTAGCCGATGAGCTTCCACAGCTCGGTGACGATTTCTTCCGCCAAGGCGATGACATCGTCCTGGTCTACGAAGGACATCTCCACGTCCAGCTGGGTAAACTCCGGCTGGCGGTCAGCGCGGAAGTCCTCATCGCGGTAGCAACGCGCGATCTGGTAATAGCGCTCCATGCCGGAGACCATGAGCAGCTGCTTGAAAAGCTGCGGGGACTGCGGCAGTGCATACCAGGTGCCTGGCTTCAAACGCGCTGGAACCAGGAAGTCGCGTGCGCCCTCCGGGGTGGAACGAGTCAGGGTTGGAGTCTCGATCTCTGCAAAATCATGCGAATCCAGTACCTTGCGGGCCGCGCGGTTGGCAGCAGAACGAAGCCGCAGCGCCTGTGCCTGGCGCTCGCGGCGCAGGTCCAGGTAGCGGTACTTCAGACGAGTCTCCTCGCCTACCTCACCTGAGGTGGAAGGATCATCAATCTGGAATGGCAGCGCTGCGGACTTATTCAGAACCTCAAGATCCGCGACGTTGACCTCAATCTCACCGGACGGCAGGTTGGGGTTTTCCGAGCCTTCTGGGCGAGGCTCCACGGTACCGGTGACCTTAACGCAGTATTCGGAACGCAGGTCGTGGGCGCGCTCCGCCACGTCAGATTCACGGAAGACAACCTGAGCGATGCCGGAGCGATCGCGCAGGTCAATGAAGATCACACCACCGTGATCGCGGCGGCGGGAAACCCAACCGGTTAGGGTGACGGTCTCTCCTGCGAGTTCTTTGCGGAGCTCACCTGCTAAGTGGGTACGCAGCACTGATGTTCAATCCCTTCTAAAAATTGTGTCACTTGCGGGTCCCGCCACGCGTAAACAGCGCGCGCCAAACCAAGCACAAGACTAGGAACGCGCACAATTCTACATCCCTACCGGTACGCGGAGCGCAGTAAGGTAGGCGCTAGCTAACCTCTAAGACCGCACAAGAGCCACCGTTTCCCTGCTTCAGTCTCTTTCCAGCAAGCTTCATCCTGTGTATGAGGGGGCCATGTGGCACTATTTAGGCATGACTTTTAGATCAGGTGCCGATTTCGGCGGCAAAGAAGCGCGTTCGGGTGGCGGTGGCGGTGGCATCGCCATTGGCGGTGGCGTCGGCTCAATTGTTCTAGTAGGCCTTTTCCTCCTGTTGGGCGGCAATCCCTCAGACTTGGGAGCGATTCTGGGCAGCGAGCAGACCCAATCTGACGGTGCTGCACAGGGCGAAAGCCCCGAATGCGAAACTGCAGAAGATGGCAACACCAAGGATGAATGCCTCGTAGAGTTCACCGGTCGCAGCGTGGATAACGTCTGGTCCAAGGTCTTGCCGGAACAGGCAGATATCCAATACACCGAACCGGAGCGCGTGGTCTTCCACGGCAGCGTTAATACCGGCTGTGGCGCCGCGACTTCATCTACTGGCCCCTTCTACTGCCCGCGCGACGAGTCCGCCTATTTCGACACCGCGTTCTTTGATTCCCTGCGCAACTTCGGCGCGGATAATGCTCCTTTGGCCCGCATGTACATCGTGGCGCACGAGTTCGGCCACCACATTCAAAACCTTGAGGGCACCCTCGGCCTGTCGGACTATAACGACCCAGGCGCCGATTCCAACGCGGTAAAGATCGAGTTGCAGGCTGACTGCTACGCAGGCCTGTGGGCTTCCTATGCCGATAAGGGTGATAACCCCTTGCTTGAGCCAATCACCAAAGAACAGGTCTCGGACGCCGTCGCGGCCGCCCAGGCGGTGGGCGATGACAATATCCAGCGCCGCTCCGGCGGCCAGGTCGAGCCCGATTCCTGGACGCATGGTTCTTCCGAACAGCGTGAGAAGGCATTCCTTGCTGGATATAACTCTGGCAAGATGTCCCAGTGCGACACCCTTGAGCGCGGCGCCTACCGCGGCTAATACTCACAACGTGGCCGTCACCAAGAGCGGCGGCCACTATGTTCGCGAATAGCCACATTGCTTTCACGAACTCCACATCTTGAATTCACTTTCCCGAAACCTAGGGCCTTTAGTCTGAGCGTGCGTTCTCTACATAAGAATTTCTTTTGAGAATCCCCTTAACCACGCTGACAAGCGCGGCCATACCCCTCGTGCACGCTTTCCTGAAAGGTTCTTCCTGTGTCTACCCCTACCACCCAGATGACGGACATTGAGGCCGTCAATGGCAAGGGCAACGACTGGATTTGGCACGCCATCTTTGGCGGCCTTACCGCCGTTACCCTCATCGGTTTTATGATCTGGGGCCACGACTACGTCGATGGCTCTAAGCCCATTCTCCTTGGCACCGCCATTCTCTTCGCCCTTTTCATGGCCTTCAATATTGGCGGCAATGACGTTGCCAACTCCTTCGGTACTTCCGTGGGTGCCGGAACGCTATCCATGAAGCAGGCCCTCGTTGTCGCCGCCATCTTCGAGGTCTCCGGTGCCATCCTCGCCGGCGGCGAGGTTACCGATACCGTGCGTTCCGGCATCGTCGACCTTGACGCCATTGATGGGCTCGACCCCATGGAGTTCGTCTACATCATGATGTCGTCCCTTTTGGGTGCGGCCATCTGGCTCCTCGTTGCCACCCGTATGGGCTGGCCGGTGTCTACCACCCACTCCATCGTTGGCGGCATCGTCGGCGCCGCGCTCACCGTTGGCTTTGTCACCGGCAAGGGCGGCTTGGACATGGTGCAGTGGGGCGGAATAGGCACCATTGCCATCTCGTGGGTGCTCTCCCCTGTCCTTGGCGGTCTCGCCGCGTTTATCCTGTTCAAATGGATTAAGACCTCCATCTTGGTCTATAACGAGGAAGCAGACCAGAAGCTGCGCGAAATCAAGACCCGCCGCGCGGAGCTGCGCCAAGAGCACAAGTCTCGCTTTGCTCGCCTCAATGAAATCCAGCAGATCAGCTACACCAACGCCATGGCCCGGGACGCCGCCTTGGTGGCAGAAGAAGACTTTGATCCGGATCAGCTGGAATCTGAGTATTACCGCGATCTGTATAACCTCAACAAGGACATGGATGATGTCAAGGCTCACCGCGCCCTGGAGAGCTGGGTACCGGTACTAGCCGCCATTGGTGCCATCATCATCTCCGCCATGGTGATGTTCAAGGGTCTCAAGCACACCGGACTCGATTTCAGCGTCCTTCAGAACCTGTTGGTCATGGGCATGGTCGGCGCAGTGGTGTGGATGGCCGTCTTCATTTTCGCCCGCTCCCTGAAGAAGAAGTCGCTGGCTAAGTCCACCTTCCTTCTCTTTTCTTGGATGCAGGTATTTACCGCTTCGGCCTTCGCCTTCTCCCACGGTTCCAACGACATTGCCAATGCCATTGGCCCTTTCGCTGCGGTTATTGACGTCCTCAAGACCGGCCAAGTAAACGATGAGGCTGCCGTGCCGGTTGCCGTCATGATTGCCATGGGTGTCGCCCTGATTTCTGGCTTGTGGTTCATCGGCCGCTTCGTGATTCAGACCGTGGGCTCAGGCCTTACCCAAATGCACCCTTCCTCCGGCTTTGCTGCTGAGCTTGCCGCCGCCGCTGTGGTGATGGGTTCATCGATCTTGGGCCTTCCGGTTTCTTCCACCCACATCCTCATCGGCGCCGTGTTGGGCGTGGGCATTGTCAACAAGGCAGCTAATTGGAACCTGATGAAGCCTATCGCCTTGGCGTGGGTTATTACGCTCCCAGCCGCCGCAGTCATCGCCGCCATTACCGTGTCTGTACTGCGCGTAGTCTTCTAACGGCAGTCCCTCTCGGTTCAGCCTCGGCAAGCTCGCCACATCCGCTAGTCTCACCGACCATTGCGCCGGGGCTAGCGGGTTTTCCATTGGGTAGCTTGGACAAACACCCTGCTTGGCGACGCCCTCTTCTCTACACTGGCCCATATGACCGCGCACCGAGCTACCGCATTCCTGGCTGCATTCAACGACATAGAACAACACTTGCGCTCGGCTCTCAACGCTGAGAACTCAGATTCTTTCTGGTGGATCGTAGACAAGGCACGAGACAAGCACGTGCTTTCCAGTAAGCAAGCCGAAGCGCTCAAAGATTTTTCTAACCTACGCAATGCCATTGCCCACGGTCGCTACTACAAATCAGAGCCCATTGCAGAACCGAACGAGGCCGTGGTTAAGCAGATTTCCGCTCTCCGAGACATAGTGGTTTCCCCGCCCGACACCCTCCGCGTCTTGCAGCCACAAAAGGTATTCACCTTGACGTCTGCCACATCAATCATAGAGGCATTTAACGTCATAAAGGATAAGGACTTTTCCCAAATCCCTATCTACGATGAAGGCCGCTTCACCGCTTTGTTAACCACCAACACTATTGCGCGATGGGTAGCAAGAGACCTCAGCGATAACCACATGCTCGATGCCGCGGACATCGCAGACATTGTGGAATACAAAGAACCCAGTGATCGCGCTATCTTTCTTGCCCGCGCAGTAAGCGTGCAAGAGACGGTGGATGCTCTTTCAGAAACCGATAGCCAAGGGCACCGCCCTTGCGCAGCGGTCATCACAGAACACGGCAAAGTCAATGAGAGACCCCTGCGCCTCGTTGCACCGGCCGATCTACCAGCTCTTTTTGATGCCCTAGAATGGGAATAATTCTCCCGCAGCCGGCTTCTCTTGCAGCCAGCACTGCGTCTATCTTCACTCCTGTGCACCGCATAGAAAGGCAACCATGCAATTCGGCATCTTCACTATCGGGGATCTCACTACTGACCCCATCTCAGGAAAGACACCCACTGAGGCTGAACGCATCCGCAATCTAACGGAAATTGCCCTCAAAGCCGAAGAGGTTGGCCTTGACGTCTTTGCCACCGGTGAGCACCACAACCCACCCTTCGTACCGTCCTCTCCTACAACGCACCTGGCTTATATCGCCGCGCAGACGGAGCGCTTGCATCTATCTACTGCCACCACGCTGATTACTACCAATGACCCGGTAAAGATCGCGGAGGACTACGCCTTTCTGCAGCACCTTGCTAACGGCCGCGTAGACCTCATGCTCGGCCGCGGAAATACCGGCCCAGTCTATCCCTGGTTTGGCAAAGACATCCAGCAGGGCATTCCTTTGGCTATTGAGAACTATCACCTGCTGCGCAGGCTCTGGCGCGAGCCCGTTGTTAACTGGCAAGGAAAGTTCCGCGCGGGACTAGAGGGGTTTACCGCTACTCCGGCACCGCTGGATGGAATTCCGCCGTTTGTCTGGCACGGCTCCATTCGTTCACCGCAAATCGCTGAACAAGCGGCATACTACGGCGATGGCTTCTTCCACAACAATATCTTCTGGAATAAGGAGCACACCGCTCAGTTGGTGGATCTCTACCGCCGTCGCTTTGCAAACTATGGCCATGGTCAAGCGGACCAAGCAATCGTCGGACTTGGTGGCCAAGTCTTCATTGGCGAAACCGAACAAGAAGCTAAAGACTTCTTCCGCCCCTACTTCGACAACGCCCCAGTCTATGGCCACGGGCCAAGCCTCGAGGACTACACGGCGCAGACTCCACTGACCGTTGGCACCGTGGAGCAGGTAATTGAAAAGACCCTCAGCTTTGCGGACTGGGCCGGTGACTACCAGCGTCAGCTATTCCTCATCGATCACGCGGGACTTCCACAAGAAGTAGTTCTCAAACAAATAGAAATCCTCGGCACGCAGGTTGTCCCCGAGCTGCGACGCCGCTTTGAGCAGCGCCGTCCGAGCCACGTACCTTCTGATCCGCCGACGCACGCAAGCTTGCTCTCTGAGCCTAAACCTTCACACCTTCAAGTCAGCCCAGGAAAGGAGAACTAGTTATGCGCTCCCTCCTCGTTATCTCAGCTGGCCTATCGCAGCCGTCTTCTTCTCGCAGGCTGGCAGACAGGCTCGCAGAAGCCACGCGCGCCAAAATCTCTGCGCGCGGTGAAGGAGCCCAAATCGATGTCATTGAGGTTCGCGATCTCGCTTTCGAATTAGCTACCGCCATAACCGATCAAACTGCGCAAACGCCCCTTTTGGCTAGAGCCAAGCAGCAAGTTGCCGATGCCGATGGCCTGATCGCCGTCACCCCTGTATTCCAAGGCAGCTATTCGGGCCTTTTCAAGATGTTCTTTGACACCTTGGAGCCCCATGGCCTCGACAACCTACCCACCATCATCGCAGCTACGGCTGGTTCTTCACGCCATGTCCTCATTTTGGACTACGCACTGCGCCCGCTATTTAACCAGCTCCACGCAAACGTCGTGCCGACGGGAGTGTTTCAGGCCACAGAAGATCTAGGAACTCCGGAAGGAGAGCGCATTGCTGCCCGCATTGAGCGCTCTGCCATCCAGCTGGCTGACCAGATAGTTGCCCCGCAGGACAGGGTGCCCGGAATTGCCGGCGATCTCACCGGGCTGGGAGGCCGCTCCACCGTCCGGCTAGCAAAGGAGAACTTCATCCCCCTTGACAAGCTCCTGAATGGGTACGGCAAATAAGCGACAACGCTAGCAGTGCTACGCATAGACGACGATTGATAGAAGGTGTGACTTTCGCTACCCTGGTCATATAAAATCTGCCTCTACCCTTTGGATCCAGCTTCGACCGCAATAGCGGCACAGCAAGCACCCGATAGCTATCCCTTCAGAAAGGTTCGGCACAGCTTAATTATGACAATTAGCGTCACGGACATCTTCTCCATCGGCATTGGCCCTTCCTCTTCGCACACCGTCGGCCCCATGCGCGCGGCTAGGCAATTCCTCGATTCCTTAGAGAAGCACCCAGCTAAGGTCTATACGGAGTTGCGCGGCTCGCTTTCCGCCACCGGCCGTGGCCACGCTTCCGATCGCGCCGTCATCCTTGGGCTCGCCGGCTGGGATCCGCTGAGCGTGCCTATCGACGCCGAACCTCACGCGGGCGGCTTTATCCCTAGCGAGGGAACCATTTCTGGTCCCCGGGGCACGGTGGACTATGAAATCGTCTTTGATAATGAACCGCTGCCCCAGCACCCGAATGGCATGATTTTTAGCGCCTGGGATGACAGCGGCAACCTCCTAGCAGAGAAGGAAGAGTACTTCTCTGTCGGCGGCGGCTTTATTCTCTCCCGCGCCGAGCTCGATGCGGAAGTCGCCGAAAGCAATGAGGTTCCTGCCGGCGTAGCCGCCGCCCATGTAGATGACTCCGTTCCTTATAAGTTCACCACGGGCGAAGAATTGCTCAACCTCTGCGAGGCTCATGACAAAGCAATTTGGGACCTCGTCCTTGCCAACGAGGAGGCCTTGCACCGCGATGAAGGCGGAGCGGAATACGTTCTGCGCCACCTTGATTTGGTCTGGGACATCATGCGTGAATGTGTGACTGAGGGTATTTCCACCAAGGGCCTTCTTCCAGGTGGCCTGCGTGTGCCACGCCGTGCCCCGAAGATGTATGCCCAGTTGCTAGAAAACCAAGACGATACCAGCTGCGGTTTCTCCGCCATGGAGTGGGTTAACCTGTACGCCCTGGCGGTTAATGAGCAAAACGCTGCCGGTGGCCGCGTCATTACTGCACCTACCAACGGCGCGTGCGGCATCATTCCAGCGGTACTGCATTATGCGCGCGATTTCCGCGCAGACTTCACCCGTTCCACTGCCCGTCGGTACCTATTGACCGCCGGTGCCATTGGCATGATTATCAAAGAAAACGCGTCCATCTCCGGAGCCGAGGTTGGCTGCCAAGGCGAGGTGGGTTCCGCCTCCGCTATGGCCGCCGCAGGCATGGCGGAACTGCTGGGTGCAGCCCCGGCGCAGGTGGAAAACGCCGCGGAGATTGCTTTGGAACATAATTTAGGCCTTACCTGCGACCCAGTCGGCGGATTGGTGCAGATTCCGTGCATCGAGCGCAATGCCATTGGCGCGGTAAAGTCCATCAACGCCGCGCGTATGGCCAAAATGGGCGAAGGCACTCACCACGTGACCTTGGATAATGCAGTACAAACCATGGCTGAAACCGGCCGCGATATGCTCTCTAAGTACAAGGAGACCTCCCTCGGCGGATTGGCCAAGACCATGGGCTTTAGCGTTTCGCAGGTAGAGTGCTAAAAAGGACTCCATGCGCGCAGATGCTCTTCACCGCCGCACCACCATTATCGCTGCGGCCTGCCAGCTCTTTCGTACCCACGGCGATAATGTCGCTTTGGAAAAAGTAGCTACACAGGCTGGCGTAAGTGTGGCTACGGTCTACCGCAATTTCCCCAACCGCGCGAGCCTTATCCGCGCGTGCGCGGAATATATGGGTCATGCCTTTGCCAAGTTTCAACAGCGCCTCATCGCGGACTTTGAAAACTCCACGCATTCTGGAGAAGACTACGTCCGGACCTACGCCACCCATATCCTGACCATGGGACTAGACACACTCATTCCTGCGTTCGTCCCTCAGGATTTGGACTCTCTTAGCCCTGAATTAACCGCCCAGCGCGACCTCCTAGAGCGCAACGGCCGACGGTTTATTGAGCTAGGCCAAGAGCAAGGCGAGATTGGCCCCGGGGTCACCCACCTCCAATTCATTGTGGGACTGCTAAGCCTGGCGCGACCCCGCGAGGTTGATATTGAGGCCAACCAGCCGGATATTCAGGAAAAGATAATTGACCTCTTTTTGGCGGGCATAAAAAGTGGGCACCGCGCCTAAGCGCGATGCCCACCGGCCAAAGAAATCTATGCCTCGACGTGCATTTCCCGAGCAAGTACGGATACTAGGTCAGAAACCTTTACGTCGTGCTGCTCATGGGCGGCAAGGTCCTTGAGCGCAACCGTGCTATTTTCTAGCTCCTGCTCACCCAAGACCAGCGCGAAGCGTGCACCGGCGCGGTCGGCGCCCTTCATCGCGCCCTTCAGGCCGCGGTCTCCAAAGGACATATCCGCAGAGATTCCGGCCTTGCGGAGGTCATTGATCAGAGTGCTCATGGTGCGCTTGGCGGCAGCACCCAGTGCAACGCCAAAGACGTCCACGCGGGACTCTACGCGATCCAGGGTAATGCCCTCAGCCTCCAGCGCCAGCAGGGCGCGGTCGACACCCAGACCGTAGCCGATGCCAGACAGGTCTTGGCCTCCTAGCTGGGCCATCAGCCCGTCGTAGCGGCCACCGCCGCCGATGCCGGACTGAGCACCAAGTCCGTCATGGACGAACTCGAAACAGGTCTTGGTGTAGTAGTCCAAGCCACGGACCATGCGTGGATTAATCTCGTAGGCTACGCCCATATCGTCCAGCATGCCGGTAACGGTTTCAAAGTGCTCACGGCATTCGTCATTGAGGTGGTCGAGCATCAAGGGGGCGTCGGCAAGCTGCTCCTGGACTTCCGGGCGCTTGTCATCCAGTACGCGCAAAGGATTGATCTCTGCGCGGTGGCGGGTTTCTTCATCCAAGTTGAGCTTAAAGAGGAATTCCTGCAGCTTCTCACGGTAAGCCGGGCGGCAATTGCGATCGCCCAAGCTGGTGAGCTCAAGGCGGAAGCCGCTAAGCCCCAGCGCGCGGAAGGAGCGATCCGCCAAAGCGATGACCTCGGCGTCTAGCGCAGGATCGTCCACGCCAATAGCTTCTACACCGACTTGCTGTAGCTGGCGGTAGCGGCCAGCCTGGGGACGCTCATAGCGGAAGAAAGGGCCAAAATAGTTGAGCTTCACGGGCAGCTGGCCGCGGTCCAGATTGTGCTCGATGACCGAGCGCATTACGCCGGCGGTACCTTCCGGACGCAAAGTTACGGAGCGGTCGCCGCGATCAGCAAAGGTGTACATCTCTTTTGACACCACATCGGTGGACTCGCCCACGCCACGGGCAAAGAGCGCGGTGTCTTCGAAAATCGGCAGCTCGATGTGCTGGAAGCCGGAGAGATGTGCCTGCTCCACCATGGTCTGACGCACCTTATAGAATGCGGACGACTGCGGCGGGAAATAGTCTGGGACACCTTTGGGGGCGGACAGGGCTTGGAACTGCTTCTTATTACTCACGGGTATTACAGTACCTCCCTCAATGTTGCGAAGAAGGGATTGGTCGCCCTCTCCTTGCGCATGGTGGTGGTGGGACCGTGGCCGGGCAGAATGTCTAGGTTGTCTGCCAAACTCCACACCGGGCCGGCAAGAGATTTTTGCATGGCATTAGGGTCCGAGTGAGGTAAGTCGGTGCGTCCAATGGCGCCGGCAAAGAGCACGTCACCGGTGAGGGCAAAGTCCTCGGAGACAATCATCACGCATCCCGGCGAGTGCCCAGGCGCGTGTTTGAGCTCAAAGGTATAACCGATAAGCTCCACGGTTTCGCCGTCAGGGAGCTCGCGGAGGTCGGAGATGGGGGTCATATGGGCGGCGTCGAAAAGCTCTTGCGCCTGGGGGGAGACTCCTTCGCCGCTGTCGAGCATAAACTTGTCAGCGGGATGAATATAGACAGGGATGTCGAGCTCTGCCGCCAGGGTGCCGGCATCCCGGGTGTGGTCAATGTGGCCGTGGGTGAGCACGATGGCCTCATAGTCCAAGTCATGCTCAAGGACTTTTCCCGCTGCATCCATGCCGGGATCGACTATGAAGGCGCGGCGGCCTTCCGCAATTACATAGGTATTCGTCTGAAACGGACCGCCAGTAAAACCGTAAATTTCCATACCCACTACCCTAGCTGCCCACATGAAAAAGAGCCGGTCTCCCCCATCTTCTGGATGAGTAGAGGCCGGCAACCGCCTGAAGGCTTAGCGCATAATATCCCAAACCTTGTCGTAATCAAGCTGGGTTACAACGCCTGGAACCATTTGGGTGTGGATCACCTTGTGGTTTTCATCAGCCACCACCACGGAGCGGGCAAGCAGGCCTTCCAGGACGGAATCGCGCACAGTCACGCCGAACTTCTCACCAAAGTCAGAGCGAAATGCGGAGGCAGCGATGACATCATCAATACCGTCAGCCGCGCAAAAGCGCTTGAGGGTAAAGGGCAAATCGAGAGAAACGGAAAGAAGCTTAGTGTTATCTAGCTGCGAAACCTGCTCATGAAAACGGCGCAGCTGATCTTGACAGATAGGGGTTTCGATAGAGGGCAAGATGGAAATAACAAGGCGCGTGCCCGCAAAAGTCTCATTGGTAATCTGACGCAGGTCGGTACCGATAAGTTCAAATTCGGGCAGCGGGTCTCCCACTGCGGGAAGTTCACCAACGGTGGGCGTTGGCAGATCGGAGAAATCTGGTTCAGCCATAGAAACCAGAGTACTTATGATTGGGCTTAAAAGCTATTAACTTGCCCTATTTTCATGCCGACGCCCTCACGAGAGTATCCAACCGCTAGAATCGGTCAGGTTGAATCATGCCACCGATAATCGCTAGAAAGGTTGACTCCCGGTGCCAAATAATCAAAAGCGCGGCGAAGAGGCGCTGAGCAAGCTCGAGCGCGAGCTGAAATCCCGCGAACGCAAGCAAAAGGCACGCCCGCTCGGCGTTGTTGCCGCCTCCCTCGTAGTAATTCTCGCCCTCGTCGGCGGAATCTACTTCTTGTCCACCCGCGAAGGCGACGATGAAAACGTACAGGCTGAGGAGTCTTCCGCAGCTGAGACCTCGCAGGAAACCCCACAGGCGCAGCCCATCGCTGACAAGCGCGCTAAGGCCCTGCCGGATACTGTGACCTGTAAGTATGAGGACAACGGGCAAGAATCCAACGGCGCAAAGAAGCCGAACGGCAAGGATATTTCCACCAAGGGCACCGTCACCGTTTCCTTTGAAACCAACCAGGGCACCATTGAGATGGAAATGGACCGCGCCAAGGCGCCATGTACCACCAACGCTATTTCTGAGCTGGCCAAGTCGGGCTACTACGACGACACCGTCTGCCACCGTATGACCTCAGGCGGACTCAACGTACTGCAGTGTGGCGACCCAACCGGTTCCGGTTCCGGCGGTCCTGGTTTCAGCTTCCCCGATGAGTACCCCATCGACGAGGTGGACGAGAAGGACGCACAGAACCCTGTTGTCTACCCGCGCGGCTCCGTCGCCATGGCCAACAGCGGCCCGGACACCAATGGTTCCCAGTTCTTCCTCAACTACGACGATTCTGAGCTGGCCCCGAGCTACACCTACTTCGCCACCATCACCGACAAGGGCATGAAGACGATGGATAAGATTGCCAAGAACGGCGTCGAAGGCGGCCAGCCAGATGGCAAGCCAGCAAAGGAAGTCAAGATTAAGAAGGCAACCGTCAAGGCTTAAGCGGCGGAAAACCCTGCTTGGCGACGCCCCCCTTTGCCCCACCGCACCACACCCTCTAACGGGGGCGGGCACAAAGCCCCGGCCATTCACCACACATTCCGTAGATGAATGCGCCGGGGCTTATCCTTTCCTTAAATTATGCTGAGCCCGATTATGAGGGTTAAGCTGCAGAAACAGGAGAACACTAAAATTCCTCTAGATCACAAGAATCACAGTAGTAAACACGCAGCACACAGCGGGCTTTCAGCTAGTTCAGCCAATGAGCAAAAACCTGCCGATACTGTTGCGGAAGCCTGTCAGCCTGTCTAGTATTTGAAACGTCTTTGAACACACCAAGCTTGTTAGGAATCAAAAAATGAAGCTTTTCTCCCGCAAGGCACTTGTTGCTGGCGCAACCGCTCTGTCCATGACCTTTGCTGGCACCACTGTAGCTACCGCTGCTGAGCCAACCACTGCTACCGAGTCCGTAGAGGCTAAGCCGGCAAGCACCCCGACCAAGACCAAGCCGTCTGAGGAGCCAAAGGAAGGCTCTTCCATCAAGGACTTGGATCCAAATGAAATCAAGGCTTGGATTGGCGTATTCACCGCCGTCATCGGCGCTCTGGGCACCCTGTTCGCATTCGCAAACAAGTACCTCGACCTGCCTTTCGGCACCAAGTAAGGTCATCGCTTCATAGCGATTCTTAAGCCGCTGCATTCCAATAGGGAGTGCAGCGGCTTTTTCATAGGCTTTTGAGCAATCGGAAGTATTGCCCGACGCTTGTTTTTCAAGGTCTAGAGACTCATCTAGGACTCTTTGGCGTCCTCAATGTACTCGGCCCCTACGAGATCCTTGAAAAGCTCTGGGTCGATTATTTGACCGACCCTGATGACAGAGATATGACCCGTGGGCTCAAGGATCATAATCTGGACGTCCTGCATGCGGCTAATGCCTGCCTTGCGGGCAGCAGAATAAATATCTGACTTAGTAATATGTGCCAGGGTTAAGTTCTCCTCAACCATCTTCCCGCGAAAGACTAGGAGAACTGGGCGCCGGTCAAGAAAGCGAGTCCACTTCACCACTTTGCGGATAGTACCAAACGCGGCCTCTAGAGCCATCAGGGTAGTCAAGCCGATGACGCCGGCGGCCAGGGTCGGTGGATTACCCACAATGACACGGCCTGCAACCGCGCCAAACATAATGATGATGATGGCATCTGAGGCCGTCATAGAGGTAAGGACGCGAGAGCCAAATACCTTCACCAAAATCATGAAGGATAGGTAGATACCCAAAGTCGCCAGCACGACAACGGGAATACGGTGCCATTCAATACCCAGCTGATAAGTAATCTCGCGCAGGAAGAGTTCTAGAGTATCCACGACTGCTTAGGTTACCCGGCAGCCGCGAGGTATACAGAAAAGGCGGAGCGTCACTCCCCCGTTCAGGAAGAGCCGCTCCGCCTAGTGCTGTGCTGTCCTAGATGTGGAACTGCTTGCGCAGGTCCTCAATCATCTTGCGAGCTGGGGCAGGAAGAATCTGCGGGTTCATGCCCACAACCGCAACGCCAGCTACCAGCGCTGCAACGATGGCAAATACTGCGCCGCCCACGGAAGAGCCGTTGGAGGACAAGGAAGAGCCCTTTGGCGCAGGCTTAGCTCCCGGCTCTTCGGAGCCCTCGCCGCTTACCTCGAGTGGCAAAGTTGCCTTAGTTCCGGCGTCGGTGGTGATTTCTAGGTTCTGGGTACCGCTCAGGTTCTCTGGAACGGTGAGCTTTACCGTTGCGCGACCGCGCTCACCAAATTGCGCATCGCCTTCTTGCGCAGCGTTGTCGATGTCGACGGTCTGCTCAGCGTCACCCAGCTTCACGGTTGCCTTCTTGGCCATCGGTTCGCCCTCGGTGGAGTAATTAAGGCTAGATAGATTGACGGTGATTTCTTCACCCGGCTTCACGTCACCCTCAATGTGTGCACCGATCTGGCCCTGGCCCGTGCGGATCTCCGATTCACCCGACTTGATGTAATCAATCATGGCCTGAGTGTCCATGTAGCCCACATCGTTCTTGTCCTTGATGGAACCAGCGTTGAAGTAGCCGTCACCGCCGGCTTCTTCGTCACTGGAAGCAAGGAACGAAGACAGCGCGATGGAATAATCCTTCTTCGGGTCAATCTGTTCACCGTTGATGGTCACGGACTTTACCCGCTCGCCCTTGCCAGCCTTCTGGTCGTAGACAACCTGAACATTATTAGAAAGGCCCATGGCCAGGCGTGGACGGCTGCCTTCCTGCCACTGGTTGTCCAAAGCATTGATGAACTCCTCGCCGGAAATTTTTGCGGTAATCACGGAGTTGCCAAACGGCTGCACCTCAAAGACGTCCTTGTAGGTAACGTCACCACCCTTCAAGTCGGCCCGCACACCACCGGCGTTCATCACACCGATCTCGATATCCTTGCCTACCTGCTTGCTCATGGCATAGCGTTGGCCTTCTGCGATGAAGTTATTGAGGGTGGATTCTACGCCACGGTTGGAGCCTGCCTCTGCGCCTTCGTCAGAGCCACGGAACAGGTCCTGCTTGACGGTTCCTGCAGTCTTAGAGCCTTCTACCTCGGCTTCCTTTTGTGCCTTCTCAACGACGTCCGCAATCTCGGCATCCGGCCCAACATCGGCAGCATCCGTAGCATCGTACTGGCTGAGCTTGATTTCGGTTACCTTCTTGGCGGACTTGTCAAAGGTAATGTCGACGTCGTTGAGCAACTTGCCATACTCATGACCCTGCGCCCACTGCAATGGAAGGGCACCTTCGCGCGGGATTTCGCCCTTGGTGCGCTGGTGAGTATCGCCACCGAAGAGCACGTCTACGTCTTTATTGAAGCCCTCGGCATATTCTTGGGCATCCTCGTGGAAGAGCGCGACGACGACGTCCGCCTTGCCAGATTCCTTCAGGCGGGTGGCCTCTTCATTCGTTGCCTTTACTGGGTCCGTGAAGGTAACGCCCGGGATCTTCGCCGCGGATACCTTGTACTTGGTATTTTCCGTCACGGTTCCGACATAGCCCACCTTGACGCCGTCCACCTCTTCAACGTGAGAAGGCTTGAGCAAGGGTTGGCCATCCTTAAGCACGTTTGCACCCAGGATGGGGTACGTGGAGCTCGGCTGAATGCGCTCGGTGAGATCCTTGGTGCCCTTATCGAACTCGTGGTTGCCCACCGCTGACACCTTCATGCCCATCTTATTGAGAGCCTCAAGGGTGTACTTGTCATCAGAAATTGCAGATACGAAGGCGGAGCCACCCACGTTATCGCCCGAGGAGGTCAGGTTGAATTCCTGATCCTCATTTACCTGTTTAATGAGGGTCTGCAGACGAGCTACGCCGATCTCATCACCGGCCTTGGCTGGGTCACCAATCTTGTCTTCCAAGTGACCGTGAATATCGGTGATATTGGTGACGGAGATGGTGGTCTTGTTTTCCTGTGCCACCGCCTGCGCGCCGGAGAGAGCAACAGCGGAAACGGTAGTGGCGGCCACAAGCTGGCCGATGCGACGGAACTGCATTGAAGTACTCCTAGATAGTAGAAAGCGACAGGATAATTTATATCGCTTCGCTAACTACTTGGCAGGAGAAATTAAGCTTGCTTGCTGGAGCTTTACCTTGCAGCAGTCAAGAATTCACACACAAGTAACCTCCCCGATGCCTTTGCGTTGCTTGCCCCGCCCCTCCTTGAGGGTGGGGCACAGCGCCTTAGGCGGTTACGCGGTAAACGTCAAAGACGCCTTCGGTATTGCGCAGTGTGGTCATCAAGGTTCCCAATTGCTTGGTATCCGAAACGGAGAATGTGAACCTTACCGTCGCAATATGGTCATCGCCACGATTAGAGTTCATGGTCAAAACGTTGATGTTCTCATCGCTCATTACCCGAGTGAGCTCCGAAAGGAGGCCCTGACGGTCGAGGGCTTCCAATTGCAGCGTCGCCGAGAAAGCGCCCGTTGCGGAGGTACCAGAAGACCAGGCCACCTCCAACATGCGCTCTGGTTCTGCCTTGAGCTTTTCCGCATTAGTGCAGTCGGCTCGGTGCACGGAGACTCCCCCACCACGGGTAACGAAACCGAAAATGGCATCGCCCGGCACGGGCTGGCAACACTTGGCAAGCTTTGCCATCACATCGGGGCTGCCTTCCACCAAGATGCCAGTGCCCGATGCCGAGTCTTCAGTGTGTTGGGCGCGGGAGTGCTCAATCTCAGACAGTGGCGTGCGCGAGGCCAGGGTGTCAATGGCATCGTCTTGGTCGCCGAACATGGCAACCAATTGGTTGGCCACGTGTTGAGCAGAAACGTGGCCCGCGCCGATGGCGGTATACAGCGAATCGACGTCGGCGTAGTGCAGCTGCTCGGCTACCTGCTTCATGGAGCTGGCGGTAAACAGGCGGTGCATAGGCAGGCCGCCGCGCTGGACTTCGGTAGCCAGGGCATCGCGGCCGGCTTCCAAGTGTTCTTCGCGGCGTTCCTTGGCAAACCACTGCCGCACCTTGGTCTTGGCGCGAGCGGACACGAGGAAATCCTGCCAATCGCGGGACGGACCAGCATTGGGATCCTTGGAGGTAAAGATTTCCACCTTGTCGCCGGACTTTAGCTTCGATTCAAGCGCGACGAGCTTGCCATTGACCTTGGCGCCGATACACCTGTGCCCCACCTCAGTATGTACTGCGTAGGCAAAGTCCACCGGAGTTGAACCGGCAGGCAGGTTCACCACATCGCCTTTCGGAGTAAAGGCGAAGATTTGCTTGGCGGTCAGGTCGTAGCGCAGCGAGTCGAGGAACTCGTTGGGATCGGCGGCTTCCTTCTGCCAGTCCAGAAGTTGGCGCATCCAAGCCATCTGGTCCACTTCTTCCTGGTGGCCCGAGTTCTTGCCCTTGGTTTCTTTGTAGCGCCAGTGAGCGGCCACACCGAACTCAGCGTTGTAGTGCATCTCGTGGGTGCGTACCTGGACCTCTAGCGTCGCGCCACCATTGCCCAGCACGGTGGTGTGCAGCGACTGATAGACGCCAAATCGCGGCGAAGAAATATAGTCCTTAAAGCGCCCGGGCAGAGCTTGGTAGATCGAGTGAACCACGCCAATTGCGGCATAACAGCTATTGACGTCCTCTACTAGGATGCGGATGCCCACTAAGTCAAAAATCTCCGCGAAGTCCCGGCCGCGTACGATCATCTTTTGATAGATGGACCAGTAGTGCTTTGGTCGGCCCATAACTTCGGCTTCAATGCCGTTTTCCTTCAGCGCCCCACTGACCTGGCTAATGATCTCCTTGAGCGCGCGATCGCGCGAGGGGGCGCGATCTGCCACCATGCGCACGATCTCGTCGTACTTCTTTGGATACAAGATGGCAAAGGACAGATCTTCCAGCTCCCACTTCACGCTGGCCATGCCGAGTCGGTGAGCTAGCGGCGCGATAACCTCGAGGGTTTGCCGCGCCTTCTTAGCCTGTTTTTCGGGCGGAAGGAACCGCATCGTACGCATATTATGCAGGCGGTCGCTGACCTTAATGACCAGGACTCGGGGGTCGGTGGCCATGGCGACAATCATCTTACGAATGGTCTCGGCCTCTGCGGCCGACCCCAGTGCCACCTTGTCCAGCTTGGTCACGCCATCGACCAAGCGAGCCACCTCCGGACCGAAGTCTCGGGTGAGGTCCTCTAGCGAATAGTCCGTATCCTCCACGGTGTCGTGCAGCAGTGCTGCGACGATGGTGGTGGTGTCCATACCGATCTCCGCCGCGATCGTCGCCACGGCGAGCGGGTGGGTGATATACGGCTCTCCGGATTTGCGAAAGACACCCTCATGGAGCCGCTCCGCGGTGTCATAGGCGCGATTGAGCAAATCAGCATCGGCCTTGGGATGAAACTTGCGGTGAATGGACATCAACGGGTCCAGCACCGGATTCACCTTGACTCGACCGCCGGTAAGCGAACGAGCGAGGCGAGCCGACATGCTGCGCATTCCGCCGCCGGACTGGCGCTTTACGGGTTTGTCCATGGCCAAATCTACCGCCCTTCACAGTGCCACGGGCCTTGTGGCCTCATGTCCATCTAGATCGTGGAATCTAGCTTAGGCATCCCATCTTAGTCTGTGGCATTCAACACAATGAGCGGCGGGCCGGATAAGCGCTCACGACCGTTGAGACCCTTGACTTCCAACACCACCACATTGCCAGCGACTTCGGCACCTGCGGACTCAAGCAAAAGCTTGGCACCGTGGAGGGTGCCACCGGTGGCCAAGACGTCGTCGACAAGCACTACGCGCTTGCCCTTGATGTCGACGCCGCTGGCTGGAATCTCCAGCGCCGCAGAGCCATACTCCAGCTCATATTCCTCGGTATATACCGGAGGGGGAAGCTTGCCCTTCTTGCGGATGGCCAGGATACCCAGGCCCATCTTGTAGGCGACGGCCGAGCCGAGGAGGAATCCACGGGCGTCTAGGCCGCCAATCATATCTGCGCCCAATTCCTCGCAGGCGGCCGCCAAGCCGTCCACTACGGTGCGAAATGCCTCTGGGTCCGCCAAGACTGGGGTGAGGTCCTCAAAGAGGATGCCCTCCTCTGGGAAGTCTTGAACGAGGCGGACCTTGTCCTTGAGTGCCTGTGCTGCTGATTCGTAGTGCGAACTCATAATCTTCCTTGAGAAATAATTGCGAGAGGTCATAAACGCCCGATATTCGGGGCCTATTCCTTGTCCGTTGGGACGGTGCTGTGCCAGCGGTCCATATTCCAACCGATACCCGAGACGCCAGTGTACGGCAGGACACCCTCCACGTCGCGGCGGACGAGAAAGACGCGCGGCTGCGCGGAGAGCGGAATGGATGGCACATCCTTCCACAGAGCCTCTTCTGTTTTCTTCAGCTCCGCAGAGTTCTTCATGCTCGACTCCACCGTGGAATACTCCGTCTGGGGATCGACCGGTCCGAGGAAGGCATCGACGGTAGGCGCCCAGGTTTCCGGATCCATTTCCAAGTAGTGCTGGGACATGAACTCCGCAGACGCGTCCTCGATGGTGATACCAGCCGGCTCACAGGATGCTCGCAGTTGTTCCACCATGGCGGCGTAGCGTTTGTCTGGCCCCAAATAGCCGACCTTGATGGTTGTACCGTTGAGGTCGCCGGCCTTGGCTAAATCGGTGCCTTGGTGTTCCTTACCTACCTTGTCTAGACCGCCGGCGACCGGGTTGGTCGCGGAAACGGTACGCAGGTAGGCCGGTGGCACCTCCACGCCTGAGGCCGCTGAGCTTGCTTGCGCAACGGCCTGCTGATCGACGCAAGCGGCAAAGCTCTCGCGTGCCCACGGCTCCGCGAATATTCCAGCTTCAGATAGCGTGAGAGTGTCCGTAAGCTCGCCAACCATTGGAGTGACCTCGTAGGGGGACTCCCCTGACTCATCCTTCGCGCTGTCCAGCCAGTCAGGATTTTCGCTTGCAGCATCCACTACGCGCAACGCGCCATTATCTGCGAGCTTTTGTGCGTCAGCATCCGAAGGCCAGACCACAACATGTTCCTCGGCGGGGGCGTCTCCGAAGTACTTTTCGTTTGCTTTAAGAATGATCTCCCCTTCGTCGCCTACCTTGTCAATGACATAGGGTCCGAAGGAGACCTGCAGCTCGGGATCTAGTTGATCCTTGTCCACGGAAAAGCCATAGCGCCATTCCTCAGCAACCGGCGCGAGCGCCTGCATGTCTTCTACTGTCAGCGCCGCGTTGAGTTCCTTAACGCTCAACCCGGGCTTTTTGGCTAGGGCATGGGCCGGCATGATCGTGCCGGCGCCAAACATGTGGCGCCAGCGCTGTCCCTGATCCTTGTTAAAGGTCAAGGTGAACGTTTTGCTTTGGGGCTCACAGCTAAAATCTGCGATGTCATTCATCAACGGCATATGGGAGGCAAATTCAGCTGGATGGGTACCGGCCACATACGCCAGGAAGTAGTCGTCACAAGTAACGGGGGCACCATCGGAGAAGACGGCATCCTCCTCCAAAGTGAGCTGGACGCTGCGCTGGTCACTGCCGGCTACAGGCGGAAGCTCTTCCGTCTCCACTAGATCCGCATTGGGAATCAGCTCGCCGGACGGGCCGGGCACAAAAAGGCCCGGATAGAGCCGCGTTGACAACAAACCGGCGGAGGTAGCATCACCAAAAGACGTGCCAGCATTTGTGGTGGCCAGGCGGGAATTTACTTGGTAGCCAAAGTATCCATAAGATTCTGGCTCCTGGGGAGCACTAGATGAGTCCTCCTCGCTGCCCTGCCCGCTACAGGCAGAAGCAGCTAGAGCTAGAGCTGAAACGCACGAGGCAATAGCCTTCCTTCCCCAGTGTCGATTTCTAGAACTGCTCTTTGATTTAAGCACCGTAATTTGCCCTCGCTTCAGCTACAAGTCCGCCAAAATTGTACTACCGGAGGTTACCGGCCCGGGCGCCAGGTTGCGCCAGGGTGCCCAGTGGACTCGGACGGATCATCTTCAATCTCAGCCTGGGTGGACTTTGCGCTCACTGGTGAGACCACGGTGCGGGCGGAGGATGCTGCGCCAGATTCTGCCGCGGCATTCTCGTCCTTGCCAGCACGGTAGTCCGTGACCCGCTTGTTGTGACGCTTGATCCTCTTAGACATGTTGGCGAAGGTCACAACCAAAGGCGTAGCGAAGAAGATGGAGGAGAAAATACCCTCGACCACACCGATGAGCTGGATGAGCGCCAAATCGCGGAGGGTACCGATACCCATAAGCCACACAGCTACCACGAAGAGCGCGATGATAGGCAGCGCAGAAATAACCGAGGTAGAAATCGAGCGCATAACGGTCTGGTTAATAGCCAAGTTTGTCAGCTCAGCATAGGTCTTCTTGCGTTGGCCCTCGAGGCCTTCCGTATTCTCGTTGATCTTGTCAAAGACGATGACCGAGTCATACATGGAGAAGGTCAGGACGGTGAGCAGACCAATGATGACAGCCGGGGAAACTTCGAAGCCAAAGAGGGCATAAATGCCGGCGATGATTACGCCGTCTGCAATCAGTGCGATGATCGCGGCGAAAGCCATGTTCTTCTGCAAGCGAATGGCCACGTAGACGGTCGCAGCCACCAAGAAGACCAGCATGGCAATGAGCATGCGCTGGGTAATAGAAGAACCCCAGGATTCGGATACCGTGGACGAGCCAATGGCGTCTGGGGTGGCCTTGCCGTTTTCATCCTTCGGCTGGAAGTTGTCATAGATAGCCGCGCGGGCCGCATTCACATCCTCTTGGCTCAAGCGCTCAGAAACGATTTCCAAGGTTTCGGAATCGCCAGCGCCCACGATGTGAACCTGCTCGGGCTCTACACCGGTGGAGTCTTCGAAGACCTGGCTTACCTCATCTTCCTTGAGGTCGCCTGCCGGCATCGACAACGTGGTGCCGCCTTCGAAGTCAATAGAGAGCGAGAAACCACGAATGAGGATCGCGGCCACTGCGGCCACGATAAGTGCTGCAGTGATGCCGTACCACAGCTTGGTACGGCCGATGAAGTCATAACCGCGCTCGTCCTCGTAGAGGCGGTCCATCCGGGAAATCTTATGCTTAGTCGAAACAGCCATGCTTATTTCTCCTCATCTTCCGCAGCATCTACGGGACGTGCGGTACTTGCGGCAGAATCTCCTGCCGTTGCTTTGGTGGCTGACTCCTTCGCGCTCGCGGACTCAGCAGCGTGTGCTTGACGACGTCCCGAGCCGAAGTAGCCGCGCTCACGGCGCTCTTCCACCAGTGCGTAGATACCACCGAGGCCGTTCATCGAAGGTTTAGCAGCAGCCGGACGGCGGCCGACCAGCTGCATCAGCGGCGCCATGACCAGGAAGGATACGACCAGGTCAAATACCGTGGTAAGGCCCAAGGTAAAGGCGAAGCCCTTCACCTCGCCGATGGCGAGGAAGTAGACCACAACAGAGCCAATCAAGGTCACCGCGTTACCGGTCACAATGGTGGCACGAGCGCGCTCCCACGCCTTTTGCGTAGCGGAGCGGAACGTGCGTCCCTCGAGGAGCTCATCCTTGATGCGCTCGTAGTAGACCACGAAGGAGTCAGCGGTTGCGCCCACACCGATGACCAGACCGGCGATGCCGGAAAGGTCCAGCGAGTAACCGATCCAGCGGCCCAGCAGAACCAGGGAGCCATAGGTCAGGAGGCCAGAGGCAATGAGGAAGATGAGGGATACGCCGGCAAGCGCGCGGAAGTAGTACAGCGAGTATGCCATCACTAGTACTAGGCCAACGAGGCCTGCAATGAGGCCGGCCTGCAGTGCGGCCTTGCCCAGTGTGGGCGGAATGGACTCGACGGTGCCGCCTGGTTCGCCATTTTCACCTGCGAAGGACAACGGCAGTGCGCCATACTTCAGGTTATTTGCCAGACTCTGTGCCTCTTCCTGGCTAAAGTCACCAGTAATGGAGGTGGCAGAGCCTACCGGGGTTGCACTCTGGATAACCGGTGCGGAAATAACCGCAGAGTCAAGCGTGATGGCAACCTGGTCCTTAAGGTGTTCCTGCGTCAGGTCTGCCCAAGTCTGAGAACCGTTCGGACCATCACCGGTCTTGAAGGAGAAGTTGATCTCCATCTGGCCAGACTGGCCGTTGAGACCGCCTTCGATCGGAGAATTGGTATCGATCTCGTTACCGGTGAGGCGGGTACCGTTTTCGTCCTTGATGCCATTGAGAAGCGGTGCTGGCTCCAGTACGTACGGGTTGCCGTTGGAGTAGTCACAGGTAACAAATGGCTTGGCAGGATCGTCGGCTCCGGCCAGGGGATCGGTACTGCCTTGGCAGGTCATCAGCGCAGAAGCTGCAGCCTGGGTGGTCGGATCCTCGGACTGACGGTCCTTCAGCAGCATTTCCGTTACTTCATCGCGACGCTTAGTCTGCTCAATAGAGTTGCTTGGCTCCCCAAGCGGCTTGGCGCTGACCTTGGGAGCTTTCTGTTTCTTCGGCTCCTTACCAGTCATCTGCGCTTCTTGCTGGGCGATGGCCTGGGTCATCTGCTCCATCTGCTTGTTGGCCTCGTCTGCGCTGAGTACGTCGTACTTCACCCAGCGGTTGGCCATATCTTCCAGCTCCTTATTGAGCTTTTCCATATCCGGCATGGATGGCTTAGCCACCGGACGGAAGAACAGCTGCGAGGTTTGGCCGACGGCCTGCGCTTGGGAGGCATCTTCTCCCGGAACGGTAATGACCAAGGTGTTACCGTTGATGACAACTTCGGAACCAGAAACACCCATGCCGTTGACACGCTGTTCCAAAATGTTGCGTGCTTGCTTGAGTTGGTCTTGGGTGGGTTCCTCGCCTTGCGGCGCCAGCGTTACGCGGGTGCCACCCTGCAAGTCGATGCCGAGCTTCGGGGTGCCTTGACGGTTACCAGTTAAAAAGATAAGCGCGTAGATAACAACCACAATGAGAACGAAGAGCGCGATCGCGCGCTTCGGCCATTGGCGTTTGCTATTTTTCATAGCGCCACGGGTTTTTGCGGACAACGATAATCTCCTGTGCTGCTTATAACAGGGTGTTTAAACATTAAATACGGCCCAGCCACATGGCGCAGGCACGTTAACAACGCACAATCGTACGTCATCAAGCGGAATTTTCCTTAACGAGGTCCGGAAAAGACTCAAAGTGTGATGGGGTCTACGCTCCCCGAAGGCCCCACCCACCTAGCAAACGTTAAGGCAACTCTTAGGAAATAGCGGCCTATTTCTTCTCCTGGCCGTCAAACGGAGGATATTCCTCATCTGGCAGGTTATCTGCCGCATCATTCTTGGCGTCCCCAGCAGCAGGGCGCTCAAGGCTATTGGCTTCCTCCTCCGTGCGAATGACGGCCATCTTGTCAAAAGTAACCACCACACCAGGGGCGATTTCTAGATCCACATCCTTGTCGCCAGTGCTGCGCACCACGCCGTGCACGCCGCCCGCCGTAACGATGGCGTCGCCCGGCTGCAGGGAATTCTGGAGGGCCTGCATCTCATTTTGGCGCTGGCGCTGCTTTCGCATGGCCATAAACGAGGGAACGACGAAGAGGATGCCAATAATGATGAGAATGATGATTTCCATAGCTCCCTAGTGTGCCAGACGGCGGTGCGCACAGAAACCCCAAGGGGGCATCGCCAAGCAGGCTAGCCCTTAAATTAAAACAGCCCGGCCGCGCCCTCCGGCGGAGTAAGCCCTAGGTGTCGCCATGCTGCAGCGGTAGCTACACGGCCGCGTCCCGTGCGCGCAACCATCCCGGCACGCACCAAGTAAGGCTCACACACTTCCTCTACCGTCGAGGGCTCCTCGCCCACTGCGATGGCCAGTGTGCTCACGCCCACCGGTCCGCCGCCGTGCCCCTTAATCAGGGCATTGAGCACCGCTCGGTCGAGGCGGTCAAGTCCCATGTCATCTACGTCAAAGACTTCGAGCGCTCCCTGGGCCGCGCTGAGATCAATCAGCCCGGTGCCATTGACCTCGGCATAGTCACGAACGCGGCGCAGCAAACGGTTAGCAATACGCGGGGTTCCGCGCGACCTAGAGCCAATTTCTACCGCCGCATCGTGGTCAATTTCCACGTCCAAGATGTGGGCGGCGCGCTTGATCACCTGGGTGAGATCAGCCGTGTCGTAGTACTCCATCTGCGCGGTGAAACCGAAGCGGTCGCGCAATGGGCCCGTGAGCATGCCGGCGCGCGTAGTCGCACCGACCAAGGTAAAAGGCGGGATCTCTAGCGGAATGGAAGTAGCACCGGGCCCCTTGCCCACGATGACATCAATGCGGAAGTCCTCCATTGCCATGTACAGCATTTCTTCTGCTGGCCGGGCAATGCGGTGGATCTCATCGATGAACAGGACATCGCCTTCCATAAGGTTGGAAAGCATTGCGGCCAAATCACCGGCGCGCTCCAAAGCGGGCCCGGAAGTCATACGCAGCGAGGTGCCCAGCTCCTGGGAAATAATCATCGCCATTGTGGTCTTGCCCAAACCGGGCGGCCCCGAAAGCAAAACGTGGTCGGGCGTCACCCCACGGTTCTTTGCCCCCTTAAGCACAAGGGAAAGCTGCTCGCGTACCTTGGGTTGGCCGATAAACTCCTCGAGCGACTTTGGACGCAAGGAGCGTTCAATATCATGCTCCTCGGAGTGCGCGGTGGCATCCACATCGCTATTGCGCTGGGTGGCGTGTGCCGCGTCGACGCTCTCAGAGAGATTGAACTCGGTGCGCTCAATATCGGACATGATTGTCAGCCTTCCTGCCGGTTATTTCTTCTTGCCCAGCTGCGCCAGCGCCGCACGCAAGAGAGAGGACGTATCGGCATCGGGATTTTCCGCGTAGGCAGATTCCACCACGGGGCGCGCTGCCTTATCGCTAAACCCAAGGCCAACAAGCGCCTCAGTCACGCTTTCAACCACGGCACCACCGGCCGGCGCGATGGCGGTATCAACGGAGCCTGCGGCGGCGGGCTCGCTTGGCGCAAAGGCCGCTACCTTATCTTTCAGCTCCAGAGCCAAGCGTTGGGCCATACGCTTGCCGACGCCCGGGATAGACTGCAGGGCCTTCACATCTTCCGCGCCAATTGCGGCAGCAAGTTCCCCTGCCCCCATGACCGACAGCGCCGCCAGGGCCAGCTTAGGCCCTAGGCCAGACACGGATTGCAGCACTTGGAACATCTCGCGGTCCTCATCAGCGCTGAAGCCATAAAGAGTCAGAGAATCTTCCTTGACCACCAGGTTGGTAAGAACCGTAGCCTGTTCTCCGCGACGCAAGGTGCCCAGTGTTTTTGGGGTAGCCAGAAACTTGTACCCCACGCCTGCACAGTCGATAACCCCATGGTCGAGTCCAATATGGATTACCTCTCCACGCAGTGCAGCAATCATTGGCTTCTTATCCTTCCACTCTCAGTAAAATTCCCTAGCGCTTGTTGCCCTGGCCGCGCACGCCGCTGGTCTTAGCACCAAGCCCGAGCCCGGTATGGTCCATCCGCACAATGGCCGGGGCACGCCAGCAGTGGCACACTGCCAACGCAAGAGCGTCGGCGGCGTCGGCAGGCTTGGGCGGTTCAGTCAACCCCAGAATACGGGTAATCATGGTGGTCATCTGCTTCTTATCTGCGCGTCCGTTCCCTGAGATGGCCTTTTTCACCTCCGACGGGGTGTACATGTACACCGGAATATCGCGTTCAGCCGCAGCCAGCACCAGCACCCCTACGACGTGGGCCGTTTGCATGACTGTGGATACCTGGCCGCGTTCGAAGACGCGCTCGATCGCAACCACATCTGGCGAATAGTCATCCATCCACTCTTTCGCCGCCACCGAAAGGCGCAGGAGGCGCTCCGTCAAGTCCTTATCGCTCGGGGTGCGCACCACGCCGACAGAAACGGGAAGGATTGCTCGGCCACGACCAGCCTGAACCACCGAAAGTCCGCAGCGCGTCAAGCCTGGGTCAATTCCCATCACGCGCATTCCTTCTAGGTTCATCTCTCCCCCATTGTCATGTCGGCACTACCGTGCACTGCCTACCGCCCCATTATGGACTACACACAGGTGTTCTACAAGCGTAGCATCCAGTCAACCCATGGAAAAGCGCCGGCAACGTCTCCTGCGGGCAATCCCCACGGAGCGCTACCGGCGCTAAGATTCGTTCCTGCTAAAGAGGATTAGTCCTCGTTCAGCTCGGCTAGAACCTCATCGGAGAGATCCATATTGGTGTAGACGTTTTGCACATCGTCGGAGTCTTCCAAGGCATCAATGAGGCGGAAAATCTTCTTGGCGTCATTGGCCTCCAGCGGCACCTCGACAGAAGCACGGAAGTCATTGTCGGAGTCATCGACCTCAATATCGGCGTCCTTGAGCGCGTCCTTGACTGCCTGCACATCTGTCGGTGCGCAAACAATCTCAAACTTCTCGCCCTGGTCCTTAACCTCTTCCGCGCCTGCTTCCAGCACGGCCATCAAGACGTCATCCTCCGTCAGCTCGCCTTTTTCTACCAAGACGTAGCCGGTACGGGTGAACATGTAGGCCACAGAGCCGGACTCACCCAGGTTGCCGCCGTTCTTGGACATCGCGGTACGCACGTCGGTCGCCGCACGGTTGCGGTTATCCGTCAGACACTCAATAAGCATAGCTACGCCGTTCGGGCCATAGCCTTCGTACATGATGGTTTCCCAGTCGGCGCCGCCGGCTTCTTCACCGGAACCGCGCTTGCGAGCACGCTCAATATTGTCATTGGGGACGGAGGCCTTCTTGGCCTTCTTGATCATGTCATCAAGGGTTGGGTTAGCCGCTGGGTCACCACCGCCGGTCCGAGCCGCCACTTCGATATTCTTGATCAGCTTGGCAAATTCCTTGCCACGCTTGGCATCGTTGGCAGCCTTCTTATGCTTGGTAGTTGCCCATTTCGAGTGGCCTGACATGTAGTCCCTTTCTAATCGGGTGCTGAAACTGGTGGCAATTATACGTGTGCTGCACGAACGCGTGAAAGCGACCCCCTTATAAGCGGGACATTCTTATACATTGTGCCAATTGCCATGGGCAGAGCCGCTGCCCAAATTTTCATCTAAGTAACGTGTAAGGCCCTCTTGATTTACCAACGCCACCAATTCACCCTGCTCTGTAAAAATTTTGCCACGCGCAACCGCCGTTGCGTTCGACGCCGCGGGTGATACCTGCTCATACAACAACCACTCATCCACGCGGAATGGGCGCAGGAACCATATCGCATGGTCAAGGCTGGCCAATTGCACTTTTTCTCCCTGATGCGGAATAAGGGCCGAGCGAATCAGCGTCATATCTGACATATAAGTCAGCGCAGCGCAGTGAAAGGCAGAATCCGCTGGGAGATGACCTGTGTTGCGGAACCAGATATACCGATAGCCTGCACCGGTGCGCTCTGCAGCCACCGGATCGCGTCCTTCTTCTGGCACGAGGCGAATATCCCATTCCTCCCACTCTTTGAGGATAATCCGGGTGGAGTACGGGGCCCCACCGCCCATCCGAGCTGCCTCCTCGGGCCCTAGTACCTTCGGCGCGGCGTCCTGATGCTGCGGACCATAGTCACCGTCGCGGTGAAAACTAGCCATGAGAGTAAAAAGGAGCACGTCACCTTGGTAGACACGCACCTGCCGATTAGCAAAGGATCTCCCCTCCCGAATGCGTTCGACCCGGATCTCAATTGGCCGGCTCGCATCGCCAGGGCCGACAAAGTAGCCATGCAGGGAGTGGATATCTTTGCCGGACACAGTGCGCTGGGCTGCGGCCACTGCTTGAGCAGTAATCTGCCCGCCGAAGGTACGTTCAATCCGCGACTCCACAGCAGGGCCTTTAAAGACATCTGCCACTTTCGTTTCCTCGACGGCCAGAACCTCGCGAATAGATGCCATCTGCACACTCCCTATGTCCTACATCACTTTCTAGGCAATTACCGTCCACACTACTCACTGGACGAGCCGTCAGTTTGTTTTTCAATTCGTCCCCCACTTCTGGGAGCAAAAGTGGAGGAATTTTCTAGAAGAAACTATGTCCGCTACCGAAGTAGGCGCGCATTGAATAAAGTCTTTTGAGTGAAACGCATCGCTTCTGTTCCAGCAGTATGGATTGGGTGGGTCATCGCCCGCCTCGTCCTTATTTACCTACTCAAGATTAACCACAATCCCAGGGGCGATGTCGCATATTATTTTGCCGGGCTCTTTGGCGATGACCCGACAACGATGACCGAATACCCCCACTCGGGCACGTGGCCCACGGTGCTTTTGGGATGGCTCACCGGCGAGAATATCACCGCATTCTATATCGGCTTCACCATCATGACCTTGCTTGTTGACGCCGCCTTTTTAGCCCTCCTCCTGCGCCACCACCCGACTCAACCGCGCAGTTTCCAGGCCGCCTGGTTCTGGGTCCTCTTCGGCACCGCAGCTGGCCACACCTTTGTGTGGCGTCTCGATATATTCCCCGCCTTAGCCGTGGCCGGGGCAGCTGCACTTCTAGCTACCCGTCCGCTCATCGCCTCAGCGGTACTGGGATTTGCCACCACGATGAAGCTATGGCCAGGAGTCCTCGCTGCCGGCTTGGTGAGCCGCTTCAACAGCTCCGCAACCTGGCAGCGCCTACTCGCGTTTTTCTGCACCATCGTCGCGGTCTGCACCGTCACGATTACTGCCTCTGGCACCGAGCGCCTGCTTTCACCGCTGAATTATCAGGGCGTGCGCGGTCTCCAGTTGGAGTCCATCCCGGCGACGTTCCTGTTGCTGCAGGCACATCGCTCTCCGGGGCGGTGGCACCTGGGCTACGCGCCGTCCAAGAGCTTTGAAATTTCCGGGCCTGGCGTAGATACCGCAATGACGTGGAGCACTATTGCCACCATTGCCATGCTCCTCTTCGCAGTGGGCTGGGCGCTGTACCGCCTGTGCGCCGGCGGATGGACCACCCGCACGACCATGGCGTTTTTTACCGTTATGGTCCTGCTTCTTATCGCGACGAATAAGGTTTTCTCCCCGCAATACATCGTCTGGCTGGGCCCCTTGCTTGCCGTGGTGATCCGCCAGCGCCTGCCGCAAGGATTCGCCTCCCTGCGGAATTTCCAAGCCTTGTTAGCGTCCTGCACCATCATCGCCGCCGTGCTGGGCACCTTGGTCTACCCATTCAACTATGACTACATCTGGAACCACGTGGGCGAGAACATGTTCGCCGTCTACCTATTGGTAGCCCGCAATATCCTCATCGTTGTCATGGCTATCATCGGACTTGTTTGGTTTGCAGTCGAGGTGGCTCTGGCTTCGAAGATCGAGCGGGCAGATGTGCAGCAGCGACAGCCTCCTTCCTCCCCGGCCGATGGCGCGGCTGCTAGCACCGAGGCACAGCCGGTATTCCGTCGCCGACGCGGCCGGCACGCACTTGCCTCCTGAAACTTGAGGTAGATCTGCTGGCTACTCGGCCAGCATATAGTCAAAATATTCCGGCAGTTTTGCGGTGCCGCCCAGATGAAAGAGCCGTACCGCAGGGCGCAAGCGCAGCGCGCGAGTGTCACTGACCGCCTCGTTGTAGAAGCGATGGGCAAGTTGGATGCGGCCCTCGGCGTCGGCAAGCGCGGCAGGGCGACGGTCCGCCGGAAACTCCCTCACTATGGCGGCAGATAGTTCCCGCTCGGCCATCGTGCGTGGTTCGAAATGACCCTGATAGAGCTCGGTAGATTCCGCTCGCTGAGCTATCGCCGCAAGCTCTGGTGCTACGGCCGCTGTCACCGCTGCCCTGCGGTCTAGAGCCGCCTGCAGCTGGGCCAGCGAGGCATCAGTGCGGATGTGCAGTGAGTTAAGCCGCTGGGCGGTAAAAAGCGCCCACAAACCGACGATGATAAGTAGGAAGAGGACTAGAGCAATTTCAATGGCCATCAACGCTTTACTCTCACCTTGGTACCGTCTTGGACAGTCTCATAGACCTGCATCACGGCCGCCGCTACATGGTCCCAGTCATAGGTGCTGGCGCGTTGGACGCCATTGCGCACCAACTGGGCCCGATACTCGGCATCATCAAGTACCTCGTTGAGGACGCGAGCCAAATCCTCGCTGTCTTCATTGCGAAAAAGTGCGCCGGCCACCTCGTCGGAATCGGCATTGCACACCGCACGGAAGGCTTCAAGATCGGAAGCAACGACAGCTGCGCCGGCGGCCATGGCCTCTACCAGCACGATGCCGAAGCTTTCGCCACCGGTATTTGGGGCCACGTAGACATCGGCACGGCCCAGGATTTCTGCCTTTTCGGCGTCGCTGACCCGGCCTACAAAATCCACACTCTCGACCTCGCGGGCGCGGCCGCCGCCCATGATGGTCACGCGGATATCGTGGTGTACTTGGCGGAGCGCGCTCAGCAGGATATCGAGGCCCTTGCGCGGTTCATCCAAACGTCCCAAGAAGACAACTTCCAGGGGATCGCCAGAGGCTTTGGCCGGGCTGCGGCGCCGAGCCTGGGCGTAGACCGACGTATCCACGCCGTTGGGAATGAGGACCGGGTCTCCGCCCAATTGCTCCACCTGCCACCGCCGCGCCATGTCGGATACCGCGATGCCACCCCGGATCTTTTCCAAGAAGGGAACGAGGAAAGGTTTGGCCAGGGTCAGCACCAGGGAGCTAGACGCAGAAGCGTGATACGTCGCCACCAGTGGGCCTTGGGCCACGGCCAACGCGGTCATGGAAAAGCTCGGGGAGTTCGGCTCATGGATGTGCAAGACATCGAAGTCGCCCTCCTTGATGAATTGCTTTACCTTGCGTGTTACATGGGGCCCCACGGACAGGCGCGCCACCGACCCGTTGTACGCGATGGGGAAAGCCGGCCCTCCCTTGACTACGAAATCCGGGAGCTGGGTGGATTCCGCAGCGGGGCCAATGACCTGTACATGGTGCCCTTGCTCAATGAAGACAGTCGCTAGGTCAAGAATATGGGCTTGAACCCCGCCTGGTTCATCGAAAGAGTAGGGGCATACGATTCCTATGCGCACTAGCTCCCCCCTTCCCGCGATGGCCCAGTGTGGCGGGCATTGCGGGCATTTTCGGCCGCCCGCGCTTGCCGACGCCTCTCTATGTCCACATTCCACTGCGGCTGCAACATATGCCAATCCTCCGGGTGGCGGCGGATATTGGCGGCGAAGCCATCGGCCATGCGCTGCGTTGTCTCCTGCAAGTCCGTTACCTCGAGCTCAGGAGACACAGAGAGCCCCCAGCCCTCGCCTGCAAACCAGGAGTGCACCACGTGCAGGGCGGCGCCAGTCTCTAGGGCAAGCTGTGCGGGACCGGCGGCCATATTGGCCTTTTCCCCCATGAAATCCACGGTAACGCCGCTTCGGGTGAGGTCGCGCTCAGCCAGCAGGCAGACCACGCCACCGGTTTCCAGCACCTCTTTGAGACGGGCGAAAGGCGAGGCTTCGCCGCCGGTGAGGGGGAGAACCTCAAAGCCAAGGGTTTCGCGGTAGTCCACAAAGGCGTCGAAAAGCACTGCGGGCTTAAGGCGCTCTGCAACGGTAGTGAACTGGCCATAATGGCCGACGAGGAAGACACCCGCCATATCCCAATTACCGGAATGCGGCAATGCCAAAATGGTGCCGCGGCCGGATTGAGCCGAAGCATCAAAATGCTCAAGGCCTTCCAAGCCGCTGAGCAAGCGCTCATGCAGCCCGGCATCACGGTGGATAGCTGGCAGGCGGAACGCCTCCATCCAATAGCGCGTATAGGAGCGCACGGAATCCCGCACCAACGCGCGGGTAACGTTTTCCGAGCCCACCACTCGCGCTAGGTTGCGGCGCAAGCCCTCCATTCCCCGACCGTTGCCACTTGCGTAGTCCGCACCCCAGCGAAAAAGTGTGCGCGCCATGGGCTCGGGCAGACGGCGCACCACCTTCCACCCCGCGAGGTAACCCGCCGCGGAGAGGTCTTCTCTATCCCACATGGTGTCACAACCTCCTGATTTTAGGTGGTGCAGTACGAGTTACTGCTGCTCTTGGCGGGCAGCAATAACCAAACGCTGGCACACGGTGAAGACGGAGCCAACGGCCAAGATCCACAGCGCTACCTCAATGGCATGCGGTACTCCCAAGCCTTCGAGGCCGATGCCGCCCAAGCCCAAAATAAGCCGCTCGGGACGCTCAATCAGGCCGCCGACCATCTTGAATCCGGACGCTTCTCCCCTAGCCTTGATATAGGAAATGACCTGAGAACATACCAAGGTGACAAAGCACGCAATAACCGTGATGCGGGAAGAATCCGCAGAATAAATCAGCCACCAGGCAATAGCACTGAACAAGGCACCGTCGGTGATGCGATCACAGGACGCATCCAAGGTCGCACCAAAGGCAGTAGCCTTGCCGGTCAAGCGCGCCATGGTGCCATCGAGCATGTCGAAAGCGGCGAAGAGGCCGGACAAAACGGCAGCGGAAAAAAGGTGGCCGGTAGGAATGAGGATCACCGAAATAGCAATGGTGACTATGGTACCCACAACCGTGACCACATTCGGGGTCAAGCCCAGCTTTAAAAAGGCCTTCGCTATAGGTTCCACCACCACGGCGGCGGGCTTTCGCCCATGCACGCTAAGCACGCGAATCCTCCTCTTCCATCTCGCGCCATCCTTCTGCCAGCACGCGGCGCGTATCCTGCAGAAGCTGCGGTAATACCTTAGTCCCATCGAGGACAGTCATAAAGTTACTATCCCCGGGCCACCTTGGCACCACATGCAGGTGCAGGTGATCTCCCACCGAGCCGCCCGAAGCGCGACCCAGGTTCAGGCCCACATTGATGGCTTCTGGGTGTGAAACCCGCTTGAGCACCCGGACGGCCTTTTGCGCGAAGGCCATCAACTCCTGAGATTCCTCTTGCGTGAGGTTCTCCAGCTGCGATTCCTTGCGATACGGCACCACCATGAGGTGCCCGGCGTTGTACGGAAACAGGTTCAGCAATGCATAGACGGACTTGCCTCGAGCAATGATGAGCCCGTCTTCGTCGCTACCCTGTGGCGCTTCGACGAAGGGGTCCTTAGAACGCTTGGCAATATAGGCCATGCGATAAGGCGCCCATAACCGCTCTAGGCGGTCCGGCTCGCCAGCGCCTGAGTCAACGAAGGTCTCCTCCGCAGCGTGGTTTTCAGCGACGGCGGAGCTGTCGGTTTCGTGTGTCTCTTTAGCGTCGGGCACTGATGAGCTCTTCGGTCGGCTGCTCGTTGTTGCGCTCTGCTACCCATGCGGCGATGAGCTCCACAGCTTCCTTTACCGGCACACCATTGACCTGAGTGCCGTCGAGGAAGCGGAAGGACACGGCATCAGCTTCTACGTCGCGCGCGCCAGCCACCAACATGAACGGAACCTTACCGGTGGTGTGGTTGCGAATCTTCTTCTGCATGCGGTCATCAGAGGTATCCACATCGGCGCGGATACCCTTCTGACGCAGCTGGGCGGCAACCTCTTCGAGGTGCGGGGAGAATTCGTCAGCCACCGGAATGCCCACCACTTGGTGCGGTGCCAGCCATGCTGGGAAGGCGCCGGCGTAGTGCTCCAGCAGGACGCCAAAGAATCGCTCGATGGAGCCGAAGAGCGCACGGTGAATCATGATTGGGCGCTTCTTCGTGCCGTCCGACGCAGTGTATTCCAGCTCGAAGCGCTCCGGCAGGTTGAAGTCCAACTGCACGGTAGACATCTGCCAGGTACGGCCGATGGCGTCGCGAGCCTGCACAGAAATCTTCGGACCGTAGAAGGCTGCACCTGCGAGATCCGGAACCAGCTCCAAGCCGGACTTTTCTGCGACCGACTGCAGGATAGAAGTAGAGCGATCCCAGATCTCATCAGAACCGACGAACTTATTCGGGTCCTTGGTAGAAAGCTCCAGGTAGAAGTCAGACAGTCCGTAGTCCTTCAGCAAAGAAATGATGAAGTCGAGGACCTTGGTCAGCTCCTCTTCCAGCTGCTCTTCGGTGCAGTAGATGTGAGCATCGTCCTGGGTAAAGCCGCGGGCACGGGTCAGGCCGTGGACCACGCCAGACTTTTCGTAACGGTAGACGGTACCGAACTCAAACAGACGCAGCGGGAGCTCGCGGTAGGAACGGCCACGGGATGCAAAAATTAGGTTGTGCATCGGGCAGTTCATGGGCTTGGCGTAGTAGTCCTGCGGTTCCTTGACGGTATTGCCCTCTTCGTCATATTCGCCATCGAGCTGCATCGGCGGGAACATGCCGTCGGCGTAGAAGTCCAGGTGGCCAGACTTCTTGAATAGGTCACCCTTGGTGATATGCGGGGTATTAACAAAGGAGTACCCAGCCTGTACGTGGCGGTTGCGAGAGTGGTTTTCCATCTCCATGCGAACGGTCGCACCATTCGGGTGGAATACCGGGAAGCCGGAGCCAATCTCATCTGGGAAGGAGAAGAGATCTAGTTCCTGACCCAGGCGGCGGTGGTCGCGCTTTTCAGCCTCTTCCACCATGGTTTGGTAGGCCTCCAGCGCCTCCTTGGACTCAAAAGCGGTGCCGTAAATGCGCTGCAGGCCAGCCTTGGACTGGTCACCGCGCCAATAGGCAGCTGAAGAACGGGTCAGCGTGAAAGCCGGGATGTACTTGGTGGTCGGCACGTGCGGTCCGCGGCAGAGATCGAACCACTCTACTTCCACGGTGCGCGGGTTGATGTTGTCATAGTGAGTGAGATCGCCGGAACCGACTTCTGCGGCCTCGTCGGAGTCAGGGTCAACGTTGCCCTTGTCTTGGACCAGCTCGAGCTTGAAAGGCTCCTCGGCGAGGGCCTTTTCCGCTTCCTCCGCGGATTCATAGACGTGGCGTTCGAAGCGCTGGCCGCCCTTGATGATCTTCTTCATACGCTTTTCAATCGCCTTGAGATCTTCCGGTGTGAAAGGCTCGGCGGTCTGGAAATCGAAGTAGAAGCCATTCTCAATGGCCGGGCCGATGCCCAGCTTGGTGCCGGGGAATTCGGCCTGCACGGCCTGGGCCATAACGTGGCCGCAGGAGTGGCGGATGACGGCACGGCCGTCTTCCTCGCTGGCGGCAACCGGGGTAAAGGTGGACTCCGTGTCTGGGGTGTGCGACAAATCAAAGAGAGTGCCGTCCTCACCGCGAACGACTACGACAGCCTCAGGGCCCTTATTAGGAAGGTTGAGCTCTCGCATTGCTGCGCCCACGGCCTGGCCGGCGGGCACGGTGAAGGAATCGTAATTGACCGGTACTGCGGGGATGAGTTCCGCCATAATCGCGCTCCTTTATGCGCTCGTGCGTCGGCGGCATACCTGGCCGCGTCCGCTATTTAAATTTACGGATAGCTATTCTACAACCCTGCATGCTCGCAGAGCGATTTTGCCCACCATGATTCACGCCCATCGGCAGCAAGGGTGCCCGGCGGACAGAAATACATAGCGGAGCCAATATGGGTCAGCCATTCATTCATTAGGTCAGATTCATCCAATCGTTCCTGGATAGGCTCAAATTGTTTGGTGGGATCCTGCTGGTAGCAGATAAAAACCTGCCCAATATTGGATAGCTGCCCGTCCTTGCCATCGGGAGCTAACTCATAGTTATACGGGCGGCGTAGGATGCGCTGCTCTGGGTGGTCAGCGGGCGGGGCGGCCACGGCCATGTGTGAGTTCTTATCGATAACCGGCAGTCCATAGTCATCTACCGCATCGAAGTCCGCAGCGTCGAATTCATCCTTACCGGTAAGTGGGGCACCGGTATCGAGCTTGCGGCCGACAGCGTTCTCGCGGGAAGAGCGATCCAGCTTTTCCCATGTATCCACGTTCATGCGGATGCGGCGTACCACCATCGCCGTTCCCCCATTGGCCCACTGCGGGCCCTTATCGATCCACACCTGGGCCGCGAAGTCCTCCTCGCTGCGCGGGTTAACAGTGCCGTCCTTTTGTCCGAACATATTGCGCGCGGTGGCGCCCTTTTCCTGGCTGCCGTAGGCGTTAATAAAGCCCTGCTGCAACCACTTCACGCTGGCATAGTGCTCACCTGCGCGCACCATGTGCCGCAGGGCGTAGGTATTCATCAGTGGATCATCGCAGCAGATCTGCAAGACGATATCGCTTTGTCCCCACTTGGGCTCCAGCGCATCGCGTTGAAAGGAACGCACATCTCCCAGCCACTGGGGCTTGTCCACTCCGAGCAGGTTAAAAACCTCTTCGCCTAGACCGCAGGTGATAGTTAGATTGGCGGGTTGCTGCACCATCTCCGGCTCTAAAGTGCCCAGCGGCGCCTCCCCCGTACACAGCGCGCGCGCATCCTCGGTCCACAGCTTCATGAGGCTGGCGAACCCCCGCTTGTCGACGTCCCTTTTAAGGTCAAACCCCACCAAATTCAGGTGGGCCTGCGCTGCGGTAGCGATACCCGCTTGATGTTTACCGTCGAATGCCACGAGGGCGTCGGCAAGCGCAGGCCCATCCTGCGCCTGAGCATCCGGGGAAGAGCCCTGATCAGCGCAGCCAGCCAACGCGAAGGCGCTGGTCGATACCGCAGCGCCGGTGAGAAACCCCCTTCTGCTGAATCCAGACATAGCTAGTGTTCGTGTCCCTCCATCTGGTGGTCTTTCATATCGCCGTAGTCCTCATCGCCGGCGGGCATGCTGCGCGTTTGAATCTCGCCCAGATCGAGCTCTTCGCCGCCCTCTAGTTCCACTTTGAGGTCAAGGGATTCGCCGGGAGCGATGTGGTTTTCCATCTCCATGAGCATGAAGTGGTCACCACCAGGTGCCAGCTCGTGGGACTCGCCAGCTTTGACTACCAGCGGACTCGACATTTCCTGCATCTTTCCATCGACAGTCTCATGCATTTGGTTCACCTTGGCATTGAGGCTGGTGGAAAATCCAGTGATGGTGATGTCCTTATCGGAATGGTTGACCAAGGTGCCAAAGATGGCGGTCATGTCCTTGTCCTCATTGGCTCGCACGACAGCGTCCTCAAAGGTCAGTTCTTTAGATTCCGCAGCGGAGGATGTTTTCCCGACACTAGTGGAAGCATCTGCCTTCGACTCGGTGGAGTCATTTTGGTTTTGTGGTGAGCAACCCGCCAGGGCGAGGCCGGCCACAGTCAAGCCCACAAGGGCGATGCTAGAAATCTTGGACATTATTTTTCACCTTCCGAATCAATGCGACGAAACTTGGCAATAAATAGGGCAACTACTGCGGCGATTGCCAAAACACCGCCCACCCCCAGGATGATTTTTAGCGCGGTCGGCAGGCCCTCATCCCCATCCTGGGACGCCGAATCAGCTTCAGCCGCCTCGGTGCTCTCGGTGGAGTCACCCTTGACGGAGAATTCCACTCCCCCGCGGGTAGCGTGTCCGTCCGAAGACGTGATCTGGAAGCCCACCTGGTAATTACCCGGCCCAGGATGGACATCCGCAGGAGTTTCAATGGTGAGATCCCGCTCATGTAGCTTTGGTTCCTGGCTAAAGACTTTTTCACCAGTATCCACGTTGGTCACGGCAAAGGTATTGAAGTCTTCTTTGGGGATACCAGAAAACTCGAGGGTGATTTCCTTCGGAAACTCGTCGAGTTGGTCGCCGTCTTTGACCGAACCGCCAATAACGGAGTCGTGCGCGAATGCGGCAGGCATCGACCCGCCCAGAACCAGTGCTGCAGTGCCGACTGCTGCCGCTGTGCGGCGCAGCCGAGGTACGCGGTAGCCCATATATAGCTCCTTTTGTGTTGAAAATGCACAAGTTGAATTGTCAGACATACTAGCCGCGCGGTTTGCCGGAGCGGCAATCGCGATAAGTAGCGCGTCGAGTCATATGTCGGGCTGTAGTGCGCACAAGTTCCCCGCCTTGAATAAAAAGAGGCATTTATCACTATTTAAGGAATGCCAACTCAATAATTGGAGCTGCCTCCCTCAGCATTCCCCAGCACGCCTACTTTCAAATGCAGGACCAGTCAGCATCAAGGCAGTGACTATCGAAACCGTACCTGCAACGATGAGAGCGCAGGGCCAAATCGCGTTACCGGAATTGCCACCGGTATCCGCCTCCGATAGCCCCACAGCAAATAGTGCGCTTCCTACCAAGAGTGACAGGCAGCCTGAGGCACCCACCAGTAGCGGAACTAAAACATTGCGTGACATCGCTACCCCTTCCACTGTGGCTACTGCAACCAACAGCTGGTCAGGGTTAAGCGACAAAATGTGTGTCCGGAATCGTTGATTTTCATGCTCTGAACTCCGCGTTTGCGGAAAATATATGCTCCAAAAGCATATATTGGCCCTCTCTTGCGAAAATCCCCGGTGTGGCTGCCATGGTGTGCTACGGAGCGGTGGTTCGGTTGCCCAATGCCAAAGAACCGACCACGCTGCCATTGTGGCGGCGATATGAAACGAAACGGCACCACCAGCAACGGGACGACCCGGTGGCGGTGCAAAATCTGCGGTGCTTCACTGACCAAGCAGCGCAGCGATATCACCAACGCAGCCCTATTTCGTGCGTTCATCCAGCACCTGACCGCCGGGACCAGTCTTGCGGCGATCGCCGGCAACATGAGCTGCTCGACACGTACGCTGCAGCGCAAATTCGATGCCTTTTGGCTGGTTGACGTGCCTGACCCGACCATCGGCCATACAGGCAGGGTCTACGACCAGATCTTCATCGACGGCACCTACACCGCAGGTGGCTGTCTGATCGTGGCGGCAACGCTCGACCACGTCATCGCCTGGCACTGGTGCAAACAAGAAACCACACACGACTACAAGCGCCTGCTCGAGCGCATCGAAGCACCGTTGATCGCTGTGATCGACGGTGGCCGAGGAGCCACAAGCGCAATTAAAACGTGCTGGCCAAACACCAAAATCCAACGCTGCCTCGTGCACGCCCAACGCAGAGTACGCCGCTACACCACCTCACGACCACGCACTGATGCTGGCCGCACCATCTACCGACTCGCGCTGAAACTCACCCGCATCACCACCCTGGACGAGGCTGCACAATGGGGTGCACAACTGCAAGAGTTTCACACGCTCTACAAGGATTGGCTCAACGAAAAGACACAGGTCAAAGACCCGAAAACAGCAAAAGACACACTCGTGTGGACCCATGTCAACGTGCGCAAGGCCTACAACAGTCTCAACCACCTGTGGCGCAATGACCTGCTGTTTGTCTACCTCAAGCCCCCGAAAGGTGTGCTCGAGCCGCACCGGATCAAATCCACCACCAACAGTCTTGAAGGCGGCATCAACGCCCAGCTGAAGCTCCTTGCAAGAACTCATCGCGGCAGACGCGGTGAGCACCAACGCAAAATGCTGGATTGGTGGCTGTATCTGAAAACGGAACTGCCTGGCGATCCAATAGAAATCGCCAGACAGTCCAACTGGGGCCAGAACCAACTCGCCAAAGTTACAACCCTGACCCGAAACGAGAACCAAGCCGACTATGAAACAGGACAACCAGCCCTCTACGACAACGGTATCGATACCGAGTACACACACTCAATCGGCATCCAAAAAGGCCACATCTAACCCCGCGACACGCCGATAGCAGACACACATTTTGTCGCTTAACCCGCTGGTCACCCTGCGATCCTAGCTAGACATGCGAAAAGCCACCCTATTTCTAGGGCGGCTGACCTGAGCGGATGACGAGACTCGAACTCGCGACCCTCACCTTGGCAAGGTGATGCGCTACCAACTGCGCTACATCCGCATAACAAACCGGAGTTTGTTGCAGAGTCCCAAAGAGGACTCTCGTGCGCGATACTGGGATTGAACCAGTGACCTCTTCCGTGTCAGGGAAGCGCTCTCCCACTGAGCTAATCGCGCTTAATGCCCGAAGGCATTAAGAAGTTGAGGTGGAAACGGGAATCGAACCCGTGTGCACGGTTTTGCAGACCGTTGCCTCACCACTCGGCCATTCCACCGTGGCGATACCGCCTCACACAATACAGTGTTGGAGCGGATGACGAGACTCGAACTCGCGACCCTCACCTTGGCAAGGTGATGCGCTACCAACTGCGCTACATCCGCATACGAAACCAAGCCCGGTTTCTAGGACAAAGTCCTTGTGCGCGATACTGGGATTGAACCAGTGACCTCTTCCGTGTCAGGGAAGCGCTCTCCCACTGAGCTAATCGCGCGCTATTCATTTAGAATCACTCTTCACAGGCGAACCCTTAGAAAAGCGTGGAGCGGATGACGAGACTCGAACTCGCGACCCTCACCTTGGCAAGGTGATGCGCTACCAACTGCGCTACATCCGCATTGCCCCGCAAACTTTGTACCGTTGCGGTGCGAGAAGAAACATTATCGTGCTCCGCGCCAGTTTCCAAATCCCCAGCCCAGCGGCATTCTTTCCGGCACCCGTTTTTCACATTCGGGCCATCCCAAAACACACTGGTGTGATTCTCCGAAGGCAGTGGACCACAGGCCGCCTCCCTCTGATGTGCACCACTGCCCAGCCAATTAGGTGTTTGAATTTGGTGCGGTGTAGATTTAGCCACCGCAAGGTCCTATAGCTCAGTGGGAGAGCGTTCCGTTCACACCGGAAAGGTCACTGGTTCAATCCCAGTTAGGACCACAATATCCCGCCCACTGCTCCACTCCATAGGGGCTTGGGCGGGTTTCTTTATATGTCTGTAAAGTGTCCCGACGTGTTGTGGATTCTCTTAGGCATTATCGCCGGACTCGTTCTACCCGTTCAGACCCTGGTTAATACGCGCCTTCGCGCGTCTACTGGCACACCGTTTTCCTCTTCGCTCATCTCGTTTGCCGTGGGCACGTTGACGTTGCTTGTCATTGCAACAGCCGTGACCGGCGGCGAGTTTGGCATTTCCCGTGCCTTTGGGGAACCGCTGTGGATTTGGTTCGGTGGTCTGCTCGGCGTGGTTGCGCTTACTGGAAATATCCTGCTATTTCCTCATCTGGGTGCGGTTCAGACCGTAGTCCTTCCCATCGCGGGCCAAATCATGATGGGCCTTGTCATCGACCACTTTGGGCTGTTTGACTCCCCCACTTCCCCACTGTCCCTGGTTCGCGCCCTTGGGGCACTGGTTGTTCTCGGTGGAGTGATTTCTATCGTCGCCAGCCCCGGCGCGCCGACGAAGCTAGAAGACAGCGCTATGGCGTTGTGGCTTTGGCGCCTCGCCGGCTTTGTCTTTGGTTGCTTTACCGCAAGCCAATCCGCCATTAACGGCCACCTTGGTCAGATCACCGGGTCGCCTGTTAGTGCGGCTTTGGTTTCTTTTAGCATTGGCGTTTCCGCGCTGGTAGTGCTCAATATTGCTTTGCGCTGGCACCCTCGCATTGAGCGTCCCGAGGGTAAGGCTAATCCGTGGTGGATGTGGGCAGGCGGCGCCTTGGGAGCCATGTTTGTCTTTGGCAACGCGGCCTTAGTACCACAAATTGGCACTGGGCTTACTGTGGTGGCAACCCTTCTCGGTTCCATGGTGGGGTCCGTGCTCATTGATCGCCTGCGGGGTGCGCGAGTCGCAATGCGCCAGGTAGCCGGCATTGCAGTGATCTTGGTTGGCGTAATACTCATCCGCCTGGTGTAAGCCCCACTCCTGTGGCTATGCCCGGTACTTTGCCGTGCTGGGTATCTGGTGCCTTGACTAGGCTGGGAAGACATGGATATCTCTTCGCTATTGGGCCCCGATTCCGGTGAAGTATTCACCGTCCGCACAAATATGGTCAGCACACTAACTGGATCGGCAACCATGAACCACGTTTCCGAAGCCATGGGAAATGACACTGATGGGCAGCTTTTTGCTGCGCTACGTAACTGGGCAGACGTCGTGCTGGTGGGTGCGCAAACGGTGCGCGCGGAGGACTACTCCGGAGTAGAACCTAACGGGGATGGTTCGCGGCCGGCTCCGATTGCGGTGCCTTCCCGCAGCCTTGAGTTTGATGTCACCTCGGACTTCTTCACGGATTTTACTACCCCTCCCATCATCCTGGTCCCCCATAGCAGCAGGGACGATCAAGAGCTCGCAAAGCGCATTGCGACCGTCGAATCCACAGGCGCGGAAGTCTGCGATGCTGGCGAAGGAACCGTGCAGGACTACATATCCGTCTTGCAGGACCGCGGGTTTAAGCGCGTGCTGTGCGAGGGCGGGCCAGGAATGATAGGGCAGCTGGTAGACATCGATGCCATCGACCAGATGTATTTGACCCTGGACCCACATCTATCTACCGGCGTGGAAACTCCCATGGCGACCTTTAAGGGCGAGCATTCCCATCGCCGCATGCAGTTAGAAAATGTCGCGGCTGATCAGGATGGCACGGTGTTTCTGCGGTATTCCCGCGCCCGCTAGGCCGTAGACTAAGGGGCCGTGAATTCCCGAATCAATGCCGCCGCCTGGCCCGTGGCCATCCTGCTTGTTGTGCATCGCGTTTTCATCATCGCGCGCAATGGCACGCCGACGGATGATTTCACCACCGTGTATAACGCTGTGATACGCATGGCCACTGGCCAGCCGGTCTATGAGCAGGCTTATAACCACGTTGACCCGCTGTACCTGTATACCCCGGGAGCCACGTTGCTGCTCGCACCACTAGCGCACATGGATTTTTCGTTGGCACGGGGACTATTCATCGTCGCCAACGCGGCTGCAATCGTGGCAGCGCTAGCGGTGCTCACCCTTACGGTGGGCCGCACACTTACTTCGGCAGTGTGGCCAGTATCTATCGCTTTGGCCTTTGTCACGGAATCGGTGACCAATACGCTCGCATTTACCAATATCAACGGCATTCTCTTGCTATGCATGGCCGTGTTCTTGTGGTCTTTCTTGCGCGCCGAGCGCACCCCATGGATGGGCTGGGTGGCAGGCGTGGCCATTGGTCTGGCCATTGTCATTAAGCCGCAATTTGCGCCGTTGCTCTTCCTGCCCCTGGTCAAGCTACAATGGCGCAGTCTCGCGACCGGCATCAGCGTACCGGTAGTACTCAACCTACTAGCGTGGCCACTCGTGCCAGACGCTAGCGGCTTTGTGGATAACCTCCTGCCCTACCTCTCAGAAACCCGTGACTATGCCAATTCTTCCTGGGCAGGCTTCCACGCCTACGTTGACTTTGGCGCGGGACTGTATTGGACCATCTGGTTGATATTTGCCGCGCTTTCGGCCGCAGCGATTCTCGGGCTTTTGCGCTGGCGCAACTCCGATCCGACCTTGTGGGCACTGACGACCAGCGGGGCGATCATGGTGGGTATCTTCTTCCTATCTTCCCTTGGCCAACAGTATTACTCCATGTGGTTATTCCCATTGATGTTTACCGTTGTGCTCAAGCGATCGGTTTTCCATTCTGCGGGTGCGTGGTTTGCGGCCTTTCTCTATTTGGCTCCCGTTTCCTGGGCGTCTACAGCGCACCCGGATGCTGGTCGGTGGATGAATTTTTTCACGGCCACGGTGGGATGGGCGCTGCTTATCGTCGCAATTTTCGCTACGGTCGCCGGCTGGTGGCGTGCCGCGCGCAGCACGGTTTAGACTCGGCCCATGACCGATTTCAAGCTCATTGCCGATACCGAATGGCGCCAGCGCTTAAGCCCCGAGGAATACTATGTCCTGCGCGAAGCCGGCACCGAGCCGCCCCACGTAGGCGAGTACACCAATACCACCACCGAGGGGGTCTATTCTTGCCGCGCGTGTGGAACCGAGCTTTTCCGCTCTACGGAAAAGTTTGAGTCCCACTGCGGCTGGCCTTCCTTCTTCTCCCCACTCGCAGGGGACAAAATCATTGAGCGCGAAGACAATTCGCTAGGCATGCGCCGCGTAGAAGTTCTGTGCGCCAACTGCGAGTCTCACCTGGGGCACGTCTTTGAAGGCGAGGGCTACGATACCCCCACCGACTTGCGCTATTGCATCAACTCCATCTGCCTGGACTTGGAGGAAAAGCCGGTAGAAGGTGGCACCGCCTAAGGTGGCATGCACAAGAAAGAGCGCCCCGTCGGCAGCCTAACTTGCAGGCTAGTGACAGGGCGCAACAAAGGGACGTCGCCAAGCAGGGTTACTGCTAGGCGGCGTTTCTTTTAGGGCAGTACTGCAATGAGCTCTGCTACGTCCTTGACGCGGCGGCCGGTGTGGAAGGGAATCTCCTCGCGCACGTGGTGGCGGGCCTCGGTGTAGCGCATCAGGTACATCAGGTCGACGATGCGGTGGAGCTCGTCCGCCTCGAAGGCCAAAATCCACTCATAGTCACCCAGGGCAAAGGCTGGGACGGTATTTGCGCGCACATCGGGGTAGTCGCGCGCCTGCATACCGTGCTCCATGAGGATGCGGCGGCGCTTTTCATCGTCCATGGTGTACCAGTCATAAGAGCGCACGAAGGGGTATACCGAGATCCACTCCTTGGGCTCCTCGCCCATGATGAAGGAGGGTAGGTGGGACTTATTGAACTCTGCTGGACGGTGCAAGGCATTGCCTACCCAGGTCACTTCGCTTACCTGGCCCAGAGTGGTCTCGCGGCGGAAGTCCCCGAAGACCTTTTGCAGGTCAGAGAATTCCTCGGCGTGCCACCAGATCATGAAGTCGGCGGAATCGCGCATAGCCGTGAGGTCGTAAATGCCGCGCACGGTTACCTTTCCGGCTTTTTCCACGCCGGCAAAGAACTCCTGCGCTTGGGCGATGATCTCCGCTCGCTCGGTGCCGAGCGCGCCCGGAATCACCTTAAAAACTGCGTGCTGGGAATATTGCTGAACCGCGTTGAGTTCTTTGTAGTCAAGCTTCGCCATTGTGTTCTCCTTTGCAGAAGCCTCTCGGTTTACGAACATATCCATCATAAGTTGGATATGAAACCTTGTCACTTCTCGGCCGCGAGGAGGACGACACGCCCACGCATCGGCGCGCCTCCCCCAGCTAGAGGCCGCGAAACTATAGCTTGAACGTCGTGAGCAATTCCGAATCGACCACCCCACGCAGCGCCGAGGCCTCCGCCCCTACCCCTTTGCACGGGCAGGCGGAAAGCCACGAGCCAGCTACCCCCGCCGCTTTCACCCAAGCAGTGGAGTCCATGCACGCGGCCGACCTGCGCCCTGAGATAACCCTAGGCTCCATTCGCCCACCGCAACGCCTTGCGCCGTTTAGCCACGCAATCGGCCTCGAAGTGGGAAACGAAGACACCCCAGACATCGTGCCCACCGATGCAGAGGGCGACGCCTTTGGTCGCCTCATCCTGCTCCACGATCCGGGCGCTGAGGAAGCTTGGGAGGGTGCCATGCGCCTTGTGGCGTATATTCAGGCCGATATGGACGACGCCGTAGCCGGCGATCCGCTCTTGCCCGATGTGGCGTGGCAATGGCTCAACGAAGGCTTAGAAAAGGAGGGTGCCGGCCACACCAATTTGGGCGGCACCGTCACTTCCACTGCGTCCGTGCGTTTTGGCGAGATTGGCGGCCCACCGCGCGCCTATCAAATCGAAATGCGTGCTTCGTGGACTGCCGAAGGCCTCGACCTCGCACCCCACGTCCAGGCTTTTGCCCAGGTATTGGCCAACGTTGCCGGACTTCCCCCTGAGGGCGTCACCGAGCTCGGCCGCTAATATGCCAGAATTGCGCAGCCGGCCACTCGAGGGCATCCCGCCGGTTCTTGCCAGCCCGGAGGAATTCACCGCTGCCGCAGCCCGCCTAGCCGCGGGTACGGGCCCCTTTGCCATCGATACCGAGCGCGCCTCCGGCTATCGCTATGATGATCGCGCCTTCGTAGTGCAAATTCGCCGCCGCGGCGCGGGCACGATGCTTTTTGCCCCTGAGGGCCACCGCGAGGAGCTCACGGCCGCCCTTGCCCCAGTGCTCAACGGCACGGTATGGATTCTTCACGCCGCCCATTCGGATTTGCCTTGTCTCGGGTGGCTCGGTCTTTTTCCTGGCTCCATCTTTGACACGGAACTGGCGGCGCGGCTCGCGGGATTTGAACGGCCCAATCTGGGCACTATGGCGGAATCAAGCGGTGGATGCGCCACGCTTGAATAGTTCGTTAAGTATTTCACGTGGGGTTGCGCCGCCGAGGATTTGTCGGGGTGTTTCGTTGAGCTCATTTTGCACCCACGCGACATGTTCGGGTGTGACGGTGGCAAAGTCGGTGCCCTTTTTGTAGAACCTGCGCCTGATCTCGCCGTTGGTGTTCTCGTTGGTTGGTCTCTGCCACGGTGAGTGCGGTTCACAGAAAAACACCTGGCAGCCGTCTTTAATCTGGACTTGTGCTGTGACAGCCATTTCTGCGCCTTGGTCCCATGTGATGGTCTTTAGCTGCTCGGTGTTGAGGTCTTTGACCATGTCCTGCAGGGTTGCGACCACGGTGTGTGAACTGTGCTCATCGGGAAGGTGTCCAAGCAGGGTGTAACGGCTGGTGCGCTCTACTAGGGTAATCAGCGCGCTTTTGCCACCTTTACCAATAACAAGGTCGCCCTCCCAGTGCCCGGGAATAGCCCTGTCATCAGCTTCCGGGCTGCGGTGGGTGATCTCAGCACCTTTGATCCAAGGGCGACCGGTTAACACGCCAGCGTTTCGGGCACGACGCTTGCGTGTTGAGCCGCCGCGGATAAGTACGTCTTTAGTCTTCATGACTTCTTCAAGCTCGGCTCGCAGGCTGCCTTTGCCTTGAATGTATAAGGCACTGTAGATCGCTTCGTGGGAAATACGCATGCTTTCATCATCGCTGAAAGCATGCTCAAGCCATGCACTAATGCGCCCAGGTGACCACCTGCGGGCAAGGCAATCGACTACTACACCCCGAAGCGTTGGGCTTTCATCGAGCTTGCGTAGTTTTGGCCGCACCATCCGACCAGCAGTAGAAACAGCAGCGTTGTGGGCGTTATACCGCAGCTGCTCTGTGCCGTCCTCATCGACGATCTTCCAACCATTACGGGTGATTTCACGAGCGACGACACTGTGGTGCCTATTTATTTTCTGCGCGATGGCTCGTGCCGAATCACCGACACGACATCCCGCTTCAATAGCAACACGGTCTTCAACAGTAAGCCTGCGACCACGCCCTACTAAGGCGTGTTTGTCGAATACGCCGCTAGGAAATCCATCAACGGCTTGAGTTTTCATCGGTGCTGGCATAACAGAATCTTTACCCAGCTTCTTGCCTGTATCTGGCAAAGACACCACCGCCTCATCAGGCGTTCGACGATGTCGCTGCCGGCGTAACTTCGCATACCGCTGCTTCCTTATCCACCCATACACGGTAGAAGGATGCACACCGATAGCATCAGCCACTGTCTGACAGCTCTCACCAGCAAGCACTCGCTCCACGGCCTGGGCACGTTTATCAGGTGACAAGTGGGCGCGTCTAGGCCGCACTTCGATTACACCAGCTTTCTTTAACCTGCTGTGAAGCAAGCCAGTCGATATTCCAACAGTCTGTGCTGCTTGACTGATCGACATACCTGCACGCACCAACCCAACAGCCTCACGGACAAACGGATCACGCAAACGACTCGCACGCCTGCCTGGAGGTTCGACACCTCTTACCCTCAACCAACCGTAAACCGATTCGGGGCCTACACCCACATCACGCGCGACCAGGCTAACTGCCTCGCCTGCCACCACGCGCTCAACAGCAGCATCCTTAACATCCTTCGGAGTCCAACGCGTCACAACTACCTCCCGGTCGAAGTGGCGCATTCACCCCTTGACAGCACGGNCCACATCACGCGCGACCAGGCTAACTGCCTCGCCTGCCACCACGCGCTCAACAGCAGCATCCTTAACATCCTTCGGAGTCCAACGCGTCACAACTACCTCCCGGTCGAAGTGGCGCATTCACCCCTTGACAGCACGTATGGTCGCAGAGCTTTTTGACGTCGAATTGGAAAAGGGCTACGGCGACGCCGACTGGTCCACCCCGCAGCTGAGCGAGGAACTCAAGGCATACGCTGCGCTCGATGTGGAACTGCTCCTCGAGCTAGCCGAAGCCCTGCGCGACATTCTGGCCGAACAAGACAAGATGGACTGGGCTTTAGAGGAATTTTCCGCCATAGTCCAAGAACATTCCGGAGACTTCGCTCCCCAGCCGCACACGTGGCGCGATCTGAAGGGCATCTCCAGTTTGCGCAGCGGCAGCCAGCTCGCTGCTGCTCGAGCGCTGTGGTTTAAGCGTGACGCTATCGCTCGGCGCACGGACACTGCGCCCGGCCGGGTATTAGCGAATAAGACGCTGGTAGAAATTGCGCGCGCCCTTCCCACCACCGCCAGCGATCTTACCCGAGTCAAGGGATTTCCCCGCCGGCGCAAGGGCGCGACCGCCCGGTGGCTGGCTGTGCTTCACCAGGCGCGCGCCGTTCCCCCGCAGCAGCGGCCTCGCGTCCATCGCGCCCCACAACCGGTTCCTTCCAAAACCATCTGGGCCAAGGACTACCCGGACCTATGGGAGACATACCAAACTATCCGCGCGGACATCGCCGATCTCGCCACTGAATTCGGTATGCCATCCGAACTCCTCATCCGCCCTGCCGCTTTGCGTGCAGCGGTATGGGCGAAGGTAGGTGTGCGCGCCGATAAGCGCCACCGCGGACCTGATTCAGTCGCCGGCGCCATTCGCCAGCCAGGCGACGTCGCTGCCTTCCTCCGCGCAGAGGGCGCGCGCGAATGGCAAATAGAAATGACCGCCCCGATTATCGTGGACGGTCTTTTCTAGGAATATTTAGCAGGCTAGATTTAGTTCTCTTCTCCTCGCGCGTTGGCATCAGCAGTGAGGTTTTCTAGCCACTCGCTTATCGACGCCGCCATAAGCTCCGGCGTTAGCCCAAATTCTTCCAAAACCTCGCCGCGGGAGCCGTGCTTAGGGAAGTAACCCGGAACGCCGAGTCGGCGCACAGGAGTATCGACCTCAGCTGCGCTGAGGGCCTCCGAAATCATGGAACCAATACCGCCGCGTACAAGGCCGTCTTCTGCAGTAACCACCAAGTCGTGGTCAGCGGCGAGAGCCACCACAGAGCTTGCCACCGGCGCTACCCAACGCGGGTCAATAACGGTAACGTTCACGCCCTGCTCGCCGAGCAGCTTTGCAGCCTCGATGCTGCGAGCGGACATGGCGCCGATGGAAACGATGAGCACCTCAGGGGTGTCCTCGCCGGCATCGGCTTCGCCATAGTGCAGGATGTCTACACCATCGCCCAACGTATCCACCGCTTCCATATCCGGCAGCAGATTGCCCTTAGGGAAGCGGACTACGGACGGGCCAGATTCAATCTCTAGAGACTCCCGGAAGAGCTCCCGCAGGCGCGCGCCATCGCGCGGGGCGGCAATATGCATTCCTGGCACAATGCTCATGAGCGCCATATCCCACACGCCATTGTGCGAAGCGCCATCGGAACCGGTAACCCCAGAGCGGTCAAGCACGATGGTTACCGGCAGCTTTAGCAGCGCAATATCCATAATGACCTGATCCACGGCGCGGTTTAAGAAGGTGGAATACACCGCCACGACGGGGTGCATCCCGCCAAGCGCCAGACCAGAGGCAGAGGTCATTGCGTGCTGCTCGGCAATTCCCACATCAAAGAATCGCTCTGGGAAGCGCTCTTGAAAGGGAGCGAGCCCAGTAGGACCGGCCATAGCAGCGGTAATGGCCACGATGTCATCGCGCTTTTCGGCAGCGGCTACCAGCTCCTCTGAGAAGGCGGCCGTCCAGCCAGGTTGCTTGGTGCCCTTAGCCACACCGGTGACCGGATCGATAGCACCGGTGGAGTGCATCTGGTCCTTCGGCTCATTGACGGCCGGGGCAAAACCGTGGCCCTTTTCGGTAACCACGTGCACGATGATGGGCCCGTCATAATCGCGGGCATAAGTCAGGGCATGCACCAGGCTATCGATATCGTGCCCGTTGATGGGGCCGATGTACTTCATGCCCAGTTCCGGAAACATCTCGGTAGGCAAGACGGTGGACTTGACGCCTTCCTTCATGGCGTGCAAGGCATCAAAGGCACGCTCGCCTACCCATCCCATTTGCTTCAGGCGGCGCTTACCCTGTTCCATGAGCTCGTCATAACCGTGCTGGGAGCGGATGCGGCCTAGGTTTTCGGAAATGCCACCGATAGTGGGCGAATAGCTACGGCCGTTGTCATTGACCACGATGACCGCATTGCGCCTCTTATCCTCAGAGATATTGTTTAACGCCTCCCAGCACATGCCGCCGGTGAGGGCGCCATCGCCGACGACACCGATGACATTGCGGTGACCGTCGCCGCGAATCTTGAAGGCCTTAGACAAGCCATCGACCGTAGACAGCGACGCCGAAGCGTGGGAGGACTCGGTCCAGTCATGCTCGGATTCGCCGCGGTCCGTATACCCCGACAGGCCGTCCTTTTGCCGCAAGGTATCGAATTGATCCGTGCGCCCAGTCAACATCTTATGCACATAGGACTGGTGCGAAGTGTCAAAAATAATCGGCTCGCGCGGAGAATCAAATACGCGGTGCAACGCAATAGTCAGTTCCACCACGCCCAAGTTAGGCCCCAGATGTCCGCCCGTGACGGAGACCTTGTCAATGAGGCGCTGCCGAATCTCTGCCGCCAGCTCCTCAAGCTTATCTGCAGACAGTGCTTTGAGGTCCTGCGGCGAGTTAATGGTATCCAAGATAGTCATGGAGCGGCCTTCAACTCCTTCTGTGCTTAGTTCTTCTTTTCTACCGTACCCGCGGCGGGCGGTGAATATTATATCGGTCAATGTTCCGAGAACGGCGCGGCAACGTGCCGCACCCCGCCTCGGAGCTTTAAAGGCTCATTAGGCAGGGGTAATGAGAGCAATCGTTTCAAAGTGGTGCGTTCCGGGGAACGCGTTAATGAGTGCCATCTTTTCTATTCCGTATCCGTGCTGGTTCCAGTATCCCAAGTCGCGCGCGAGGGTGGCGGGGTCACATCCCACGTGAACGACCGCCTGGGGTGCAGCTGCCGCCACAGAACGAATCACGTCCTCCCCTGCTCCGGTGCGCGGCGGATCAAGGACTACAGCGCCAGGCTTGGGAAGCTGTGCGGCGACGTGTTCGACCTTCGCTGATTTTACTTCCACGTCGCAGTCCGCCAGGCTGGCCTGTTCCCCGGCCGTAGCCGCCGGTGAGTAATCCACGGAGATAACCTTGCCCTGCACGGCGTGGGCCAATACTGGAACGAAGAGGCCAACGCCACCGTAGAGATCCCAGCCGGTGTGCTCTTGGTACTCGCGGCCCCCGAGCCACTCCGCTATCAGATCGGTATACGCGGCTGGTGCGTGGCTGTGGGCCTGCCAGAAGGCGGTAGCAGGAAAGCTAAACGTCCGCCCGTCGACATGCTCGTGCACCTTGCCGCTGCCTTCTATTACCTCACGGATGGTCTCCACACGGCGCCCGCGCGGGGCCTTGCGGGTTTCTACCACGTGGCGGTTGCCCTCGCCATCAAGAACAGCGATGATCTCAGCACCTGGGGTAAACCGGCGCGCGTCCTCTCCAACGAGCCCCTCTGCCAATCCCGGAGCCAGCTGCGTACACGCAGCGCCCGTAACAAGCTCATTGGACCGACGCTGACGGGTTCCGGCGCGCCCTTGCTTGTCGACGCCCCACCTCACCCGCGTGCGCCATCCCCGAACCGGCTCTAGGGTGTGCTGCTCAATTTTCAGTTCCTCGCCGGTGACAACGCCGGTGCGGCGCAGCTGTTCCGACAAGATCTCTGCCTTGATTCCGGTTTCGGCCGCGGGATCCAGCTCGGCGAAATCACAGCAGCCTGCTCCTTGCGCGGCCGCAGGACATGACGAAGGAACGCGCAACGCCCCAGGGCTTAGTACGCTTTCCAGCTCTGCCTTAATGAACGACTTCTTTATACGGCCGGCCGTAGCTTTTACGACGTCGCCAGGAAAAGCGCGAGGGACGAATACCACTCGCCCATCCGGCGCCTGGCCAATTCCTTCCCCGCCGTGCGCCATGCGGTCAATGGTGACCTCAAGACTATCGCCACGGCTCATCGTTGATTCAGTCATTTTCTGCCTCAGACTTTTGTTCTCGTTCTGCGTTAGTGTGCTCACCTGCGCCCGCCGCTGCGTCAACGGCTGCATCCGCGCGGCGCACCATCCACACGGTCAGCGCCGTAACTAGAAGCGTCAATGGCCACCCCATCAGGATTCGGGTCACCCCTAAGGCCGTGGTTGCATCCGCATCATAAATGGCGCGCTGAACAACAAAACGGGCCAGGAAGATGACCGCCCACCCACCAGTAGCGATGGCATAAGCCCGGCGCGCCTCTGGAACCTTTTGCCACTGCATTTCCTCGCCATTGATCCCCTTCCAGATGACACCCACAGCGGGCCATCGAAAAAGGATTGATAGTACCGCGGCAATGCACAGTGCCAACGACATCCAGATGCCGTACAAGAAATACCCTTTGGCGTCACCGGTAAACCAGGCGATGGCAGCGCAAAGAGCCACTCCCAGCAGACCCGATATGGCCGGCTGCAGGGTCTCTTTACGGACAACCCTCCAGAGTGCAATAACAACGGCCACGCCGAGCGCCGCCGCCAAGGCTGGCCCCAGCCCAAAGAAATTATTGACAGGAATCAGCACAATGACCGGCAAGGTGGCCGACACGAGCCCTGATATGCCACCCATCTGCTCCAGCAGGGTGGGTTCGGCAGCAGACTCCTCAGAGTCCAGGTTCTTAGCGTCCGGGGAAGGTTGCGGCGAGGAAGAATGTGTCACGTGGTTTACTGCTTTGCCTAGTTCTTGGAATCAGGTGCAGAGCCCTCATCGGGATTCTGCGGGGACGATCCATTCTCACCCTGTTGTGGGGTACCGCCCAAATCGCGCAAGTGTTGCTCCGCCTCTGCTTCTGCCGCAGGGTCGGGGCCGCCCCCGCCGTTTTCTGGGTGGTGTTGAGCATTAGCGGCTGCCCGCTGTTCTTGCTGGCGCTGGTCCATTGCCTGCTTGACCTGCTCTACGAGCTGCTCGGGCATGATGACCGGCAAAGCATTTCCCGCCAGGATGGGGTCTTCCCCGCGGTAGACGAAGGTACGGGCAGCAACCTCGCGGGCCATGTCTGCTAGGTCTGCTTCCAAACCGGCCGGCGCGGCCAGGGTCATGCGCAGCATCCAGCGCGGACCATCTGCGCCGATAACGCGGACCTGACCGTTGTCGTTCTTGCCCACGACCTCAGCACCCCAAGGGCCTGGCTCGGTAGTAACGGTAAGTCCGTCGCGGCTCATGCCCTCCTTGATTTCCTCCACGGATTCTGCCCACTGGCCCGGCTTACGTGGGGCGGCAAAGGCTACGGGAGTAATTCGGCCTACCTTGGTCACGATGTGCAGCATTCGTGGGCCTTGTTCGCCCATTTCCACTTGTACCTGGGATTCCTTTGGCAGGGGGATACGCAGGGACCCCAGATCTAATACGCCAATGGAAAAGTCGCTGAAATCGAAGGTCTCGATATCGACGGAGTCGCCATCAAAGGGGCCAGTCTGGCCATTGATGGCATCATGGGCGAATTCGCGGGGTTCATTGCCAGAAGCCGCCGCGGCATCTGCTGCGGTGTCGCCTACTGGAGCATAGGTCTCCTGCGCCTCCGCATCCGCGGACGTGGGGTCCGCCGACTTTTCGCTTTGTGCTGCAGGCTTTTCCTGAGCCTTCTTTTCTTCGTCGTTCTTCTTGCCAAAGGGCCAGATTCCCATGGGTGCTACGTCCTTTCTAAAAGTTTCGTTGAGTCTCTACTGCTTGAACTACGCACCGGTAGAGCCATAGCCGCCGGCTCCGCGGACGGTGTCATCCAATTCTGCAACCTCAGCAAACCCCACCAGCTCTACGCGCTGGACCACGAGCTGAGCGATGCGCATTCCGCGTTCGATCTCAATGGGAGTGCGCCGGTCGTGATTGATGAGGCAGACCTTGATCTCCCCGCGGTAATCGGCATCTACCGTGCCCGGGGTATTGACAATGGAAAGCCCTTGCTTGGCGGCTAGTCCGGAGCGCGGGTGAATTAAACCGACCGTTCCTAGTGGCAGCGCAATAGCAATCCCGGTGCCGACGAGGGCGCGCTCGCCGGGTTGCAGGGTAAGAGCTTCAGCTGCATAGAGGTCCGCACCGGCGTCACCACGGTGGGCGCGGTGCGGCAACGGAAGCTCCTTATCCAGGCGCTTGACTTTAACGTCCCCAAAGGGGCTTTCTGGTTGAGAATGCGGAATCGAGTCAGTCACCTGGCCAATCCTACCTGCCTTGGAAGGTTCATTCTGCGGCGCGTGTGGTCTAGACTGACTAGACGTGTCTGATACATCTGCTACTTCCGCAACTCCGGCACCGTCAAGCGCCGCTTCGGCACAGGGCACGGTGGCTCCTCAGGTGCTCTACCGCGAACGCCAATGGGTCCCTTGGTATTTTTGGCTTTTTGCAGCCGCCATCGTGGGGCTTACTTCCGCTACCGCTGGCCTCAATCGCTCCATGTGGTGGACCATTATTCCCGCGATCCTCCTTGGTGCTATCGCCGTGTGGGTACTTATTACCTGGTCCAATACAGTCATCAAGGTAGAGCGCGACCCGGACGGAACGCGTTGGCTCACGGTCAAAGATGCCCAATTGCCTAACGACGTCGTCTCGCGGTCTATCACCGTTCCCAAATCTGCGCGGCGCAATGCCCTGGGCCCGCAGTTCGATCCCGCGGCGTTTTTGGTCTCCCACGCTTGGGTGGATGAGCACGCCATGATGGTGCTCAATGATCCAGAGGACGATACTCCTTATTGGCTCATCGCCTCGAAGGATCCGGAGGCTTTGCTCCACGCTTTCGTTCCGGAACAGCACTAATCTTTATTGACTTCGCACACCACAGAGAATGTGGTGGCTGCAACAGCAAACCCCGCACTCGGCACGTAGAAAATTGCCAAGTGCGGGGTTTCGTTTCTGCTGCGTATTCCTTTAGGCGCAATCCTTGCAGATTGGCTGGCCGTCCTCTTCGTGGGAGTAACGCTTATTGGACTGCACCAGGAAACACGAGCCGCAGGTAAACTCATTTTCCTGACGTGGAACTACCTCAACATTAAGCTCCTCGCCCGTGAGGTCTACTGATGGCGGCTGGAAGGCTTCGACGATTTCTCCGTCATCGTCCATGCCGTTGTTATCGCCCTCAGCGGCTTTGAGTCCTTCTAGAGAGTCAGTTTCGAGTTCATCTTCCGCGCGCCGGCGCGGTGCGTCATAATCGGTGGCCATAATGCACGCCCCTAATGGTCAAGTTGCTTTAAGGAATGGGTATTTATCGATCGCGCATAGTAAAGCACAAATGGCTCGATGTCATCTCACCGCTTGCCGGCGTGGGAAACTATTACCCCCGCAGCACGTCCGTGGCCCTGTGCGCTGCTAAAAGCTTTTCGAATGCGGGGGCCAAATCTGCCCCCGCGGCCCAGGTAAGTTCACCGTCAGCGGAGCCTTTATCAAAGCTTGGATGGCGCACTACCGCACCTGCCTCGCGAGCAATGATTGCCCCAGCAGCGAAATCCCACGCATTGATGCCGTGCTCAAAGTAGGCATCAACGGTTCCCTCTGCCACCCTGCATAGGTCGAGCGCGGCAGCGCCGATGCGGCGAATATCACGCACATTAGGCAGGAGCTTGGTAAGGAGCTCGGCTTGGGCTGCTCGCCGGTCAGCTTCGTAGCCAAAGCCGGTGGCTACCAAGGCCAACGCAGGATCTTGTGTCTGGCCACACCGCAGTGCGTGCTCAATTCCGTCTGGGCCGGTGACCGTGGCGCCTTGGCCGGCTGCGGCAGCATAGGTGCGCCCGCGTGCTACGTTGACCACCGCGCCAGCTACGAGGTGCCCTTGGTATTCTGCACCAATGGATACGGCGTAGTCCGGCACCCCGTAGAGGAAATTCACGGTGCCGTCAATCGGATCGACAATCCAGGTAACACCACTCGTCGATTCCACATTGGCGCCTTCTTCGCCAAAGATTCCGTCCCCGGGGCGTTGGGTGCGGATGGTGGTGGCAATGAACTCCTCTGTCGCGGTATCGACCTCCGTTACTGGATCTACGTCGCTGGACTTGGTGTGAGTATGCGCCGCGATGCCGTCGCCTGCTACGAGTTCTGCGCGCCGCGCAGTAATTAATTCCGCAGCCCGCGTGGCGGTAGAAACGGCAAAATCCCGCAAGTGGAGAAAATCGATCTGCTCAGTCATGCCAACTATTGTGCCTTCTTCTAGACTATCGGGCATGACTACTCTTTCTGGCCATTCCTTCGGCATCGATATCGGCGGCTCCGGCATTAAAGGCGCTGAGGTGGACCTTGCCACCGGCGAATTCGTGGGTGAACGCATGAAGATCGCCACCCCACAGCCATCTACGCCGCACGATGTTGCCAAGGTGGTAGCCCACATCGTGCAGGAAAAACAGTGGGACGGCCCCGTTGGCATCACCCTGCCTTCCGTGGTTCGCAACCAGGAAGTCGAGACTGCGGCAAATATTTCCAAGGACTGGATTGGGGTCAACGCCACAGAGCTCTTCGCGGACTACCTGGATGCGGATTTTGCCGTGCTTAACGACGCCGACGCGGCGGGACTAGCCGAGGTTGCCTACGGAGAGGACATCGCCAAGCAGGGCTCCGTTATCTTCCTAACCCTCGGCACCGGTATCGGCTCGGCCTTCTTCCTGGACGGCCAGTTGTTCCCTAATACCGAACTGGGGCACCTCACGGTGGGCGATGACGAGGCTGAGAAAATTGCGTCCTCGGCCGTGAAGGACCGCGAGGAACTCAAATACAAGCAGTGGACTAAGCGACTCAACAAGGTCCTCGCGGAGTATGAAAAGCTCTTTAACCCGCAGGCCTTCCTCATTGGGGGTGGGATTTCCCGCAAGTTTGAAAAGTGGGGCCCACACCTTGATATTGAAACCCCCGTCATGCCTGCACAACTGCGCAATCGCGCGGGAATTGTCGGAGCTGCGATGGCGGCGGTAGACGGTTTGAAACCGTAGTATTTACGCACTGCAGGTGACCCTATCCACCGGCAGATTGGAAAGATCCTCTATACTGGGCGGTCGATCCTAAGTTAAATAGCTCTAGGGCGTGTCTGGCCTGCTTAAGGCCACAACGCGTTAACATCACACTGATGCACGAGCGCCCCACTAGGGCGCACTGAGCTGTTTCAATCAAGAAGTTAGTCGAAAGGGCGTACGTGGCAGCCACTGAATCTTCAGACCAGGCACTCGGCGAGGGCGAAAACGCCGCTGAGGCATCTACTCCTGCAAAGAAGACCGCCAAGAAGACGGCAAAGAAAACCGCGAAAAAGACGGCTAAGAAGACGGCCAAAAAGACCGCTAAGAAAACAGCCAAGAAGACTGCGAAGAAGACCGCCAAAAAGTCGGCCAAGAAGACCACTAAGAAGTCTGCCAAAAAGGCCACTAAGAAGACGGTCCGCAAATCCGCGGCAAAGAAGCAGGAATCCCCAGCCGAGTCCGAAAAGCAGGCACAGCCGGAAGCAGAAGAGGAGCTCGAGGAGGACGAGCACGACGAAGACGTCGACTTCGATCCCACCAATGCGGACATCGAAGACGATGATGACTTCGACGCTGGCGAAGACCTCGAGGACGATGACCTCGAAGAGGATTTGGACGACGACGATGAGGAAGAAGAGGAAGACTCCTCTTCCGTCTGGGACGAGGAAGAGTCCGCTGCGCTGCGTCAGGCACGCAAGGATGCGCAGCTAACCGCCTCTGCCGACTCCGTCCGCGCCTACCTCAAGCAGATTGGTAAGGTCGCCCTGCTCAACGCCGAGCAAGAGGTTTCCCTGGCCAAGCGCATCGAGGCTGGCCTGTACGCACAGCACCGCATGGATGAGATGGAAAAGGCCCGCGCCGAAGGCGATAAGGCCGCCAAGCTCTCCCCCATGGAAAAGCGCGACCTGCGCAGCATCGCCCGCGATGGCCGCAAGGCCAAGAACCACCTTCTGGAGGCCAACCTGCGTCTGGTGGTTTCCTTGGCGAAGCGCTACACCGGCCGTGGCATGGCTTTCTTGGATCTCATTCAGGAAGGCAACTTGGGTCTTATTCGCGCGGTGGAGAAGTTCGATTACACCAAGGGCTATAAGTTCTCCACTTACGCCACCTGGTGGATCCGCCAGGCCATTACCCGCGCCATGGCTGACCAAGCTCGTACCATCCGCATCCCAGTGCACATGGTGGAGGTCATCAACAAGCTGGGCCGCATCCAGCGCGAGCTCTTGCAGGACTTGGGCCGCGAGCCTACCCCGCAGGAGCTGGCGAAGGAGATGGATATCACCGAGGAGAAGGTGCTCGAAATCCAGCAGTACGCCCGCGAGCCCATTTCCTTGGATCAGACCATCGGTGACGAAGGCGACTCCCAGTTGGGTGACTTCATCGAGGACTCCGAGGCCGTCATTGCGGTCGACGCCGTCTCCTTCACCTTGCTGCAGGATCAGCTGCAAGACGTGCTGACTACCCTGTCCGAGCGTGAAGCCGGCGTGGTTCGCCTCCGCTTCGGCTTGACCGACGGTATGCCGCGCACTTTAGACGAGATTGGCCAAGTCTACGGAGTGACCCGCGAGCGTATTCGCCAGATCGAGTCCAAGACGATGTCGAAGCTGCGCCACCCATCTCGTTCGCAGGTTCTGCGCGACTACCTCGACTAATCGCTGCAGCTGCAGAAACGTAGAAAGCCCGCACCAATTTCGGTGCGGGCTTTCTGTGTAACTACTCTCTACTTGATTTCTAGCGGTCGTGGAAACACCTGACATGGGTTAGGTGATTGTGTGGAGTCGAAATGGGTTCCGGATTCTGCTGTTGTGGCGCGGTTTGCGTCGTTGGTTCGGGCTGGTAGTTCAATACGGGCGGCTGCTGGGGTGGTTTGTTTACCAGAGTCGGTAGCTTATCGGCTGGCTGGTGAGTTGGACTTGCCGCGCAAGCGCTGTAGGCGTATTAGCTCGGCTGACAGTCAGGAAATAGCTCGGTTGTGGCTGGAAGGTGTGGCACCGATGGATATTGCGCGCCAGCTTTCTATAGGCTCTTCTCCGGTATATCGCATCGGTATTGAGCTTGGTTTGTGGAAGCGCAATCCACATGGCCGCAAAGCTGCGGCAACAACTCGCCGGTGTAGTTATCTGCAACTGCGTGTAAATGCTTTAGGGCGCAAAGATGCCGCTTTAGCCTGTGGCATTCATCCGCGTGATGCTGCTGATATGGACAAAGGTGTCATCAAGCTTTCTGCGGGGCGTGTGCCTTTTGTCCCGGCTGGCCCGGATGTGGCGCTGTATAACAGGCTTATGCAGGTAATTGAGTACGTTGATGGTCGCCAAGCAGTTCCAGTCCAGGTTATTCCGCAAGAGCGTATCGATAGGCGTATTTCTTCGCGCTATTTGTCGGTAGAAGAGCGCGAGCTCATCTTTGATCTTGACCGGCAAGGCAAAGGTGTACGCGAGATAGCTCGGCGTCTTCAGCGCTCTGCTGGCACTATCAGCAAGGAGCTTAAACGCAACCGGGATGAATTTGGGGTGTATCTTCCCACGCATGCGCACCGTAAATCGGTGTTGCGTAGGTTTAGACCGAAAAAGCGCAAGATTGATGCCAATCCACGCTTGCGCACGGTGATCTGGGAAATGGTAAAAGATAGGTACTCGCCAGAGCAGATTTCTGGGAGGTTGCGCAGTCGCTATCCCGGTGATGAGACTATGTACGTGTGTCCTGAAACGATTTATCAGTCTTTGTATTTCCAGGCTAAAGGCGAGTTGAAAAAGGAAGTCGCTGCTGCACTGCGGCGCGGTCACGCCCAACGTCGACCTCGTGGCACGCGCAGTGCCCGCAAGCGGTTTGTTGACCCTATGGTGATGATTTCCGACCGGCCAGCAGAAGTAGACGACCGAGCAGTACCAGGTCATTGGGAAGGCGACCTCATCTTAGGCGCAGGTAATAAGTCTGCAATTGGCACGCTAGTAGAGCGAACCACGCGCTATGTCATCTTGCTGCATCTACCTCATGGGCATAGTGCTACCGAAGTAAATGAAGCACTTACTAAAGCGATTGCTACCTTGCCAGACCATCTCAAAGGATCACTTACCTGGGATCAGGGAAGTGAAATGGCCTGCCATAAGGCCTTTTCTGTAGCTACAAACTGTCCCGTGTTCTTCTGCGATCCTGGTTCGCCGTGGCAGCGAGGCACCAATGAAAACACCAATGGACTACTAAGGCAGTACTTCCCTAAAGGAACAGACCTAAGCGTCCATAGTGCAGCCGACCTAGAATTCGTCGCCATGCAACTCAACCGCCGCCCCCGCAAAACCCTGGGCTTTCAAACACCAGCCGAGAAAATGGCCGCACTGATAAACTCAACCGAAACATAAGACGTGTTTCCACGACCACTAGAATCCGCCCTAACCACCATGGCCGTTCTACCACTTGCGCAGGTATTCGATGCGCTCGCGCAGCTGCTCGGCATTGCACAGCGCGGTGGGCGGGCCGCCACAGGCCTTGCGCACCTCGGTATGGATAGCACCATGAGGGCGGCCCGAGCGCTGGGCAGCGATGGAGACGACCGTATTGAGCTCTTTGCGCAGCTGGCCTAGCTCATCGACAACTCCGGTGTCGCTGGACTCAGACTCCATAGACTTCTTCCGTGAGGCCGGCGCATAGTCCATGCCGTAGAGCTTGCGGCGGTGAGCTTCCTCCGCCTCAGCGGCACGTCGCGCCTTTTCCTCCGCTTCGCGCCGGTCCATTTCCTCGGATTGCTTCTTGCGCAGCAAATCTTTGACTTGGTCCGCATCAAGTAGCCCGGGAATGCCAAGGAAGTCTGCTTCCTCATCGGTGGTCATATCCCCGGTATTGAACTGAGAACCGTTGTAGAGCAGTCCCGAAAACTCTGCTTCAGCACCAAGCGACTCATAAGACTTCTCCAGCATGTCTGGTTCGGTCTTTTTCTGATTCGCCTGCTCTAGCAGATCGTCATCCCAGCCTTCCTTGTCGGGCTTTTCTTCACCCAAGACGTGGTCGCGGGACTTTTCCATATTTTCGGCCAAGCCCAGCAGGACAGGAACCGAAGGAAGGAAAACCGATGCCGTCTCGCCCGGCATGCGCGAGCGCACGAAGCGGCCGATGGCCTGGGCGAAAAAGAGCGGGGTCGATGCCGAGGTAGCATAAACGCCCACCGCTAGGCGCGGGACGTCGACGCCCTCGGACACCATGCGGACTGCCACCATCCACTCATCGGTGGACTCAGAAAACTCCTGAATACGGTCCGAGGAGCCCGGATCATCAGACAAAATCACCGACACTGGCGTATTAGAAAGCTGTTTGAGGATCTTGGCATACGCGCGTGCAGTCGTCGTATCCGAAGCCAGCACCAGGCCGCCGGCATCCGGCATATTGCGCCGCATTTGCATCAGGCGGGTATGCGCCGCCTGCAGCACCGCAGGAATCCACTCGCCCTTGGGGTCCAAAGCGGTGCGCCACGCTCGGGCGGTTTGCTCCGCATTCATAATGTCGCCCAAACGGGCTGCATGTTCCTCACCGGCCGAATCGCGCCAGCGGGCTTCGCCAGAGTAAGAAAGAAAGACAACGGGGCGCACGACGCCGTCGGCAAGCGCATCGCCATAGCCATAGGTATGGTCCGAGCGGGATACCTTGTGCCCCTCCCCATCGTCCACGTACTGGACGAATGGAATGGGCGAGTCGTCGGAGCGGAAAGGCGTACCGGTCAAGGCCAGGCGGTGATTGACATCGTCATAGGCTTCCTTGACGCCATCGCCCCAGCTCTTAGCGTCGCCGGCATGGTGGATCTCATCCAAAATCACCAACGTGCGCCGAGCAGAGGCAACCGCGCGGTGCTTAAAGGGATGCATGCCCACCTGCGCATAGGTCACCACAATGCCGTCCATAGAAGGATTGACGGCGGAGGAATTGCTAAACGCCGGATCTAGAGCCAGACCTACGCGTGCGGCAGCGCTAGACCACTGGGTCTTGAGGTGTTCGGTAGGCACCACCACGATTACGCGCTCGACAGTACGGTCTTCCATAAGTTCCGTCGCGATACGCAGCGCGAAGGTAGTTTTACCGGCGCCTGGGGTCGCCACCGCCATGAAGTCTTGCGGCTTAGTGGCGAGGAATTTATCGAGGGCGGATTGCTGCCAGGCGCGAAGGTTAGTCTTCTTAAAAGTCCTCACTTGCGGCGCAGACCCTTATACACACGCTCACAATCGGGGCACACCGGAGAACCCGGCTTTGCCTGCTTGGTCACCGGGAATGTTTCGCCGCACAGCGCAACGACATACTTGCCGTTCACCGCGGAATCGAGGATGTGATCCTTTTTGACGTAGTGGAAGAACTTCGGCGTGTCATTATCCGTCGTCGAAGTGTCTTCACGAATATCTGGCCGTTCAATTGTCTTCGTAGTCGTAGTCACGCACTCCATTTTGCCGCATCGGCATCGAACTTTGCGAGTCAGGCAGCTACCCTTGGAGAACATGTACACGTCATGCACGCCAGCCGCTGCGCCCCTCTCCCCTTATCGAGGGAACGCCGACGCGCACGAGGGGAGCCGAGTCTAGGTTGTTTGGCAAAAAAGAGCGCTATCTCATCACAGATGCCAAGCTCACGCCTGGCCAGGACCGCAAGCGCCGCGAAATTCGGTACGGACTCTTCCAGTTTTTGCGCGTTCCTTCCCTGCTCATCGCCGGCTTTTTCCTCTATATGCATTGGTGGCTTCTAGCCGCCATCATTGTGGGCGTGACGTTTCCCCTCCCTTGGATAGCAGTGGTGATTGGCAACGGCCGAGGTGAAAAGAAGGATAAGCGCGAGAAAAACGTGTACAAGCCAGCCATGAACCGGCAGCTTTATAACCAAGCCCACGCCCCACAGGTATCCGGCGGCACCGCCCGACCTATTGAGGCACACCACGACATCATCGATCACGAAGAAAAGTAAAGGATTCCTGCTTTCATGACGACCGCTTTTGGCCCCGACTTTGATGCCACCGCGCTAGCCAAGCTGGCCGAAGAGCTTTCCGATGTCTTTACCGCCGCCGGTTTTACTACCGATGGCATAGCCGGGCACCTAGGTCCGGAAGTTACCGAGGCCCTCTTCCGCGGCGAACCCGCACCAGTTGCGCTCGCCGCGCACAGCGAATCTCAATTGGATCTATTGATCCGCTTCTTCCTCCTGCATGAACACCTACCGGCGACGCTTTTAGGCGAGGCGGTAGGTGCGCGCCTGGCTACCCAGTTGCTGGATGCCAATGTTGCGCTTGCCGACGCCCATGGCAAGGCCTACATTGCCCTCGATATCCGCCCCCACATCATCGTTGGCGCCAACCGTCTCATCTTCTCCGACGTCGACGCCTCCTTGGTCGACCACGTACCCGGCCCAGACCATGTGCTTGGCGTTGGTGCGGCAAGCCTTTCGCTGCTGCAATCCACGCCAGTAAGCCCAGTGGGCAGCCTCTTAGACCTAGGCACTGGCTCGGGCGTTCAATTGCTGGGGCAGCTCGATTGCGCTGAAAAGATTACCGCCACCGACGTGCATGAGCGTGCGTTGGAGTTGGCCGAGGCTACCATCGCCGCTACTGGCGAAAGCAAGAAAGTGGAATTGCTGCAAGGTTCGTGGTTCGACCCCGTAGCCGGCCGCCGCTTTGACCGCCTCGTAGCTAACCCACCTTTTGTCGTTGGTCTTCCCGAAGTTGGCCACGTCTACCGCGATTCCGGGTTAAATCTGGACGGTGCCAGCGAGCTGGTTGTCTCTCGGGCCGCCGACCACCTAACCCCTGGCGGAACTGCTCACCTTCTGGCCGCTTGGGTACACACCAGCGGCGAGACCTGGCAGCAACGCGTTGCTTCCTGGCTGCCGGACAAAGGAATTGCCGCCTGGATCATTCAGCGCGACGTAGCCGATCCCGCACTCTATGTGTCCACCTGGCTCGAGGACGAATCCCTGGATGTACGCTCGTCTGAAGGACAAGAACGCTCACGCGCCTGGCTGGAACATTTCCAGCAACATGAGGTCAATGGCATTGGCTTTGGATTTGTCGCTATCCAACGCATCGGCGACGATGAACCTGCCGATATCTTGGCCGAAGATATGCCGCAGACCTTTAGCGACCCACTTGGACCTGAAGTAGAAGAATTTTTTGCCCGTGTGGCGTGGTTGCGCGACCTTGTACCCGGCGAGCTACAGGGAAAGCACTTCCACGTACGCCCAGGGCTGGCACGCGAAGATATCAGCACCCCAGATGGGCAATTGGGCCAGGGCTTTACACGAGCCGCTCTACGCCTTACTCGCACCGACGGTCCGCGCTGGAGCCACGAAGTAGATGAACACATCGCAGCCATAGTCGCCGGACTCAACCCACAGGGCTTGAACCTGGAAGAAACCATTGGCCTGTATGCGGCGGCGCACGGATTCGACGAAGCAGAACTTACTACTGCTGCTCTACCCGCCGTGATCGATATGGTCCGACATGGCCTGCTTATCCCAGCTGATCTCCTCTTGGATACCGATTCGCCGGACCTCAGCTAGATCCACACTGTCCCCCCACTCGTTATATAAGGAGAAGTAAACCATGCGCGCAGTTTTGACTCGGGTATCGGAGGCCACAGTAACCGTCGATGGAGAAACCGTGGGTGCCATCGATTGCCCCGAAACCGGTGGCCTTCTCGCTCTAATTGGGGTCTCGCGCGAGGATATGGATGATTGGCGTCCCCGCGCTGAGAAGATGGCACGCAAGATTGCAGAACTGCGCATTCTTGATGGCGAGGTGTCAGTCATTGATGCCGGAGCGCCTGTGCTTGTGGTGAGCCAATTTACTTTGTACGGCCGCACTGCCAAAGGGCGGCGCCCTTCGTGGGCGGATGCCGCTCCAGGCCCCGAAGCCGAACCGGTCATCGCGGCGATTATTACGAACCTCAGGGAACGCGGCGTATCAGTTGAAACAGGCCAATTCGGGGCTAAAATGCGCGTTTCCTCTGTGAACGAAGGACCTTTCACCGTCTTAGTAGAGACCTAGCCCGCACCCTCTATTTCCGCCCCACGAGAACTGAAAATCGTGTTAAGCAGGCCCTTTTACAAACGATTTCGTGACTTAAACCACTTTTTTAGATTTTGTGTCGAGCAAGCCATAAAGCGCTACGGAATGCAAATCCTCAGAGAGTGATAAATGCCCTACTCGCAGTGCAATAATTTATTATCACTCTGCAAGATTTTGTTCTATACTGAAGGCACAGCGAAGCAAAAGGGCTGGATATGCAGGATGAGAGACAGTTTCTCAAAGTCCTACAAACGCAAAATTGAGTGAGAAAGATTTTCTCAATCATGGTTGCAGAAGCCCAAACGCTTCGGCCGACCAACTAGATGTAGGAAAGAAAATGTCCCACTCAATCAAGCGGCGCAACAAAGCCCAGCACCCAGAAAACCAGGCTGAGATGCCTGAGGACCTCAAGACCTCCAAGGCAGCTCCCTCCTCCAAAGAATCCGCACCAGCCCCTGGCATTGACACTCCGTTTGATGGCCAGAAGGGTGCACCGAAGTGGAATAAGGAAGACACCGTATGGATGCTCTCCCTGTTCGGCACCGCAATCGGCGCCGGCGTCCTCTTCCTCCCCATCAACGCCGGTATCGGCGGCATCATCCCGCTGCTCATCATGACGGTGGTAGCACTGCCCATGACCTACTGGGCTCACCGCGGGATGACCCGCTTGGTACTTTCTAGCTCCAAGCCAGACGGTGACCTCACGGACGTCGTCGAGGAACACTTTGGCAAGAAGGCCGGCGTTCTGATGAACATCCTGTACTTCCTGTCGGTCTACCCCATCCTGCTGGTTTACTCGGTAACCATCACCAACACGGTCAACTCCTTCTTGGAGCACCAGCTCGGAATCACCCCGCCGGACCGCTGGCTTACCTCCCTACTGCTGGTGGGCGGCCTCATCCTAATCGTCCGCATGGGCAAGGACGTCGTAGTTCACGTCATGTCCTACTTGGTCTACCCATTCATCGGCATCCTGGTTCTACTTTCCCTTTACCTCATCCCGAAGTGGAATACCGCGCTCTTTGATTCCTTCGACCTCAACGTTGCTCGCGAGGCTTCTGGCCACAGCATGGGCGTTACCCTGATGCTGCTGGTTCCGGTTATGGTCTTCTCCTTCAACCACTCCCCGATGATTTCCTCCTTCGCCGTTGACCGCCGCCAGACCTACGGCAAGTTCGCCGAGGCCAAGTCCCGCAAGACCTTGCTCCGCGCAGAAATCCTCATGGTCGTCGTGGTCATGTTCTTCGTCTTCTCCTGCGCTCTGAGCCTCTCCCCGGCTGACATGGCAGACGCTAAGGCACAAAACATCACCATCCTGTCCTACCTGGCCAACCACTTCGATAACCCACTTATCCAGTGGATTGCCCCAATCATCGCCATGATTGCAGTTGCTAAGTCCTTCCTCGGCCACTACCTCGGCGCAGCCGAAGGCTTCGAGGGTCTCGTCATCAAGGGCAGCAAGAACGCAAGCAAGGACGACGCAGAGTCCGCCCACAAGCTCGATACCATCACCCTCATCTTCATGCTGGTCACCGCTTGGCTCGTCGCCTGGGCTGACCCATCCATCCTGGGCATGATTGAAACCCTGTGTGGCCCGACGATTGCCATCATGCTCTTCATCATCCCAATGGTCGCCATCCACAAGGTTCCGGCACTGAAGCGCTACAAGGGCAAGGCTTCCAACTACTTCGTCTTCTTCATGGGCCTCGTCGCCCTAGCAACCATCATCTACTCCATCGTCCAGGCCTTCTAAGCACCGCCGCAGACGAGAAAATCGCAGAGGATTCAAGGAAAGAACAATGTTCATCAGCATCTTCGATATGTTCAAGATTGGCATCGGCCCCTCAAGCTCACACACCCTTGGCCCAATGAAAGCCGGCAAAGCTTTCGTGGACGAACTCAAGGAAAAAGACCTCTTTGACAAGGTCACTCGAGTTCAGGCAAATGTCTACGGCTCCCTCTCCCTCACGGGCATCGGCCACTCCACCGACAAGGCCATCCTCCTCGGCCTCGCTGGTGAAGAGCCAGAGACGGTTGATATCGACGGCATCTCCGAGTTCATGAAGAACGTCCGCAGCAGCGAGAAGCTCATGCTGGGCGGCTCCCACGAGGTAGAATTCCCCAAGGACGGCGGCTTCTACTTCCACGATGAGTACCTCCCGATGCACGAGAACGGCATGTGTCTTATCGCCTTCGCCGGCGAGGAAGACATCCTGCACAAGACCTACTACTCAGTCGGCGGCGGTTTCATCGTCAAGCAGGAAGACTTTGCCAAGCGCACCGACGCCAAGGTTGATATCCCCTTCCCATACGCCAGCGCCGCAGAGATGCTCGAGCTGTGCGAGAAGAACAACATGACCCTTCCGGAGCTTGGACTTGCCAACGAGCTGGCACTGCGCTCCGAAGATGAGGTCAACGAGCACCTACGCAAGGTTCGCGATGTCATGTACACCGGCATCAAACGCGGCTCCGCTACCGATGGCCCACTCCCAGGCTCCCTGCTTGTCCCCCGCCGCGCCGCTGCCCTCAGGCGCCGCCTGGAGCAGTCTGAACCGCACGATGGCCTGAACATCCTCAGCTGGGTCAATATGTTCGCACTGGCTATCTCTGAAGAGAATGCATCCTGCGGCCGCGTTGTCACCGCACCTACGAACGGCGCCTGCGGCGTTGTCCCGGCAGTACTGGCTTACTACGACAAGTTCGTTGAGCCCGTTACCACCGAGATGTTTGCTGATTACATTTTCGCCTGCAACCAGATTGCTTCCCTGTACAAGATGAACGCTTCCATCTCTGGCGCTGAGGTCGGCTGCCAGGGTGAGGTTGGTGTAGCGTGCTCCATGGCTGCTGGCGGTCTCGCCCAGCTCATGGGCGCTACCCCAGAGCAGGTTTGCATTGCAGCCGAGATTGGCATGGAGCACAAGCTGGGCCTGACCTGTGACCCAGTCCTTGGACAGGTTCAGGTACCCTGCATTGAGCGCAACGCTGTCGCTGCCGTTGACTCCATCACCAGCGCTCGCATGGCGCTGGAGCGCGAGAGCAAGCCATGCGTTTCTTTGGACGAAGTCATCTGGACCATGTATAAGACTGGTAAGGATATGAACGCCAAGTACAGGGAAACCTCACAAGGTGGCCTGGCCCTAGCAGTTCACCCGCCAGTTCCGGTGTGTGGATAGAGACCACCCTGTAAAGAAGCGATGAGCCGGGTGAGCACAGCGCTAAGCCGCTTGTGTTCACCCGGCTTTGTTGGCGCTACCCCCCCCTTCCGCCTATTCGCTTCCGTGTGATATCTTCTCTATAACCTGACAGGAATTAAAGGACATGCTTCAGCTAATGAACTTCCCTAGCGGCAATGCCTCCGAAGAAAACTTCCTCGAGCAGTACATTCCCCTCGTCGAATTCCTCGGTAAGGCAATGGGCCCAAACACCGAAATCGTACTCCACGATCTCGACGTTCCCGATAAATCCATCATGGCCATCGCCAACGGCCACATCTCCGGCCGGCAGCTAGGCGGCCCCGTGACCGACTTCGCACTGTGGTTTATGAAACAAGGCGATGCCGCAGCAATCCCCATGATGACCGGCTACCGCGCCGTCAATGCGGAAGGCAAGATTTGCCGCTCTTCAAGCTACTTCATCCGCGATGACTCCGGCCATATGCGAGGAATGCTGTGCATCAATGTTGATGTCTCCGAGTTGGTACACATTCGCGATGCTGCCGCCGCACTTATCGGCAACGCAGATGATCCCGCATTTGATAAGTCCAAGGCTTTCGGCGGCTATCCCGGCACGGAGGAGCAACCTCAACGCCCCGTAGCGGTACCAGACCCGGTTACAGAAAAAACCGAGGAGACTGCGCAAAAGCCAGAAAACGAAGAAGTAAGCGAGTCTCTGCGTTCTAACGTGGAGCACCTTCTGGATTCCATGCTGGACTCTGCGATTTCCAACCAGAGCACGCCAGTTCCTCGCATGCAGCGCGAAGAGCGCCTCGAGGTGGTTTCTGACCTTGAGGATGCAGGATTTTTCCTCCTTAAAGGAGGAATCGCCGCGGCAGCGACGCGCCTAGGCGTATCTGAACCGACTATCTACCGCTACCTCGTCCAGGTGCGTGGATAGTAGTTCCACATTCCAAGCTATTCGCAGCTCGTAACCGTTCCCCGTGGTACCTCTCCCCCGAAAAGGTGGAGTTGTACCACGGGGAACAACTGTTTTTAATATTTCTCTCCGCACCGGGAACTAAATCGCTTAAGACTCCGTTGTACTTTGTGAAACCGGCGACAAATTCAGGAGGCTTCACTATGACGAAGACATCTGCCACCACCGCCAAGGGCACTTCAAGTGCCACTACTGATGAAGAACAGGAAGTAGACCGCGGATCTCGCCGCAACCAAACCAACGATAATCCTTCTGCCGACCTCGTCCGCGTTTATCTCAACGGCATTGGCAAGACCGCACTGCTCAGCGCGGAAGATGAGGTAGAACTCGCTCAGACCATCGAGGTTGGACTGTACGCGGAGTACAAGCTCAATAACGCAGAGAAGCTCACCCGCGCAGAAAAGCGCGACCTTAAGATCCTCGCCCGCGAAGGCAAGAAGGCACGCTCCCACCTGCTCGAAGCCAACCTGCGCCTCGTTGTCTCGCTGGCAAAGCGCTACACCGGCCGCGGTATGCCACTGCTGGATCTCATCCAAGAGGGCAACCTAGGCCTTATCCGCGCAATGGAGAAGTTCGATTATGCCAAGGGCTTCAAGTTCTCCACTTATGCCACTTGGTGGATCCGTCAGGCGATTACCCGCGGCATGGCTGACCAGTCCCGCACCATTCGCCTCCCAGTCCACTTGGTTGAGCAGGTTAACAAGCTTTCCCGCATTAAGCGCGAGATGTATCAATCCTTGGGCCGCGAAGCTACTAACGAGGAGCTTTCGGAAGAATCCGGTATTGACGAGAACAAGATTGAAATGCTGCTGCGCCAGTCACGCGATCCGGTCTCTCTCGATATGCCGGTAGGTACCGATGAAGAAGCTCCTTTGGGCGATTTCATTGAAGATGCAGAAGCTACCGATGCTGAAACCGCGGTCGTCGCATCTATGCGCCACTCTGATATCCGCGGCGTGATTGACACCTTGGAAAAGCGCGAGCAGGATGTCATCCGCCTGCGTTATGGCCTCGATGATGGTGTTCCGCGCACCTTGGATCAGATAGGCCGCCGCTTCGGCCTTTCACGCGAGCGTGTACGCCAGATTGAGCGCGAAGTCATGGCAAAGCTGCGCGATGGAAACCGCGCCGATCGCCTGCGCGAGTACGCTTTGTAATCCACGCCTACCGCATTTGGCAGCACATCCTCTCCCCGGGTCCATTTGGCAACGTACCGCCATGGGCTCGGGGTTTGGCGTTGATAAGACATCGGCTTGGTTCCTAGCGGCGAGCCAAGCCTTGGGTAGGCTAATCTGGACTGCAGAGTCTAGAAAGCACTTTCCCGTTCTTGGGCGGGACTATAGCCGCGTAACTGTATTCACACAGAAAGGTATGCCCACGTGAGGGACCTAGTTGATACAACGGAGATGTATCTGCGGACCATCTACGAGCTAGAGGAAGAAGGCATTACTCCCCTACGCGCCCGCATTGCGGAGCGTTTGGAGCAGTCTGGGCCTACGGTTTCTCAGACTGTAGCTCGCATGGAGCGCGATGGCCTTTTGCACGTGCGCACCGACCGCAGCTTGGATCTCACGGACAAGGGCCGCGACCTAGCTACCGCAGTCATGCGCAAGCACCGGTTGGCAGAGCGTTTGCTTACCGACGTCCTGGGGCTCGACATTGCCAAGGTTCACGACGAGGCCTGCCGGTGGGAGCATGTGATGAGCGAAGAGGTGGAAAAGCGCATGGTCGCCGTTCTCGATGATCCGACGCGGTCGCCTTTTGGCAATCCTATTCCGGCGCTATCTGCACTTGGCTTCGATGTTACTCAGCCGGACCAGGGCACCCGCGCGGTCGATCTCCCCAATGGCGAGCAAGTCTCCGCGACCGTCATCCAGGTCAATGAAATCCTGCAGGTTGATGATGGCACCTTCCAAGAACTCACCGATGCTGGGATCCGAGTGGGCGCCAAGGTGTCTGTGGTCAATAACAGCGGCACGATTACACTGTCGACACCGGAAGGTGGCAGCGTCGTGCTTTCCGACGATTTGGCGCACGCAGTGCGCGTGGAGGTATAGCCATGAAGCTTCTCATCACCGGTGGCGCCGGCTACGTGGGCAGCGTCTGCGCCGCAGTATTAGTCGAGCAGGGCCATGACGTAACCATCATCGATAATTTCTCCACCGGCAACCGTGAGGCCGTTCCGGAAGCCCGCCTCATCGAGGGCGACGTCGCGGACAAGGCTGCCGATGTCCTGGGCGAAGGTGGCTTCGAAGGCGTCATTCACTTCGCTGCACGCTCCTTGGTGGGCGAATCCGTGGAAAAACCAGATGAGTACTGGCAGCACAACGTAGTTACTACCCTGATGCTGCTTAATGCCATGCGGGATAACGACGTCAAAAACCTCGTCTTTTCCTCCACCGCTGCAACCTACGGTGAGCCTGACCAGGTCCCGATTACGGAAGACATGCCAACCCAGCCCACCAATCCGTATGGTGCGACCAAGCTGGCCATCGACTACATGATCACGTCCTTTGCCCACGCCTACGGCCTGGGCGCTACCTCGCTGCGCTATTTCAATGTGGCTGGTGCCTACGGAAATATTGGCGAGAACCGCGAGGTAGAAACCCACCTCATCCCCATCGTGTTGCAAGTTGCTTTGGGCCACCGGGATAAGATTTTCATGTTCGGTGATGACTGGGATACCACAGACGGCACCCCAGTGCGTGACTACATCCATATCCGCGATCTAGCCGACGCCCACGTACTTGCCCTCGAGTCGAATGAATCTGGCGCCCACCGCATTTACAACTTGGGTTCTGGCGAAGGGTACTCCGTCAAGCAGGTCATCGAAATGTGCCGCAAGGTCACCGGCCACGACATTCCGGCTGAGGTGGCCCCGCGCCGCGCAGGCGACCCAGCTACGCTCATCGCTTCCTCTGAGAAGATTCAGCGCGAACTCGGGTGGAATCCCACCCGTACGGACCTGGAAACCATCGTCACCGACGCGTGGAACTTCACCCGACAGCTCGGCGTTAAGGCACATTCGGCGAAGCGCTCCTAGAACGCCGCGCGTGTTAGGCGGGGCTGTCGACGCGAAGCCCCGCTGCCTCGCGGGCTAGCTCGCAACCATGGCATAGGCTGGAGACCAACCGCTTTCCCATGCCGCTGCGATATCCCTGCGCTATGAGGCGCCCCAAATTGTGATGGGGCGCCTCTTCTACTACTACGGAAAGCGCAGGACCGGCATAGATTCCGAATCCGTCGGACACCTGGCTAGCAGCATACAAAGCTAGGGCGTTGTAGCGAATAGGCCCCTGGAATGTACGCGCTACCGCCAATAACAGGTCACCTGCTTCCTGCGGCGCGGAGACGAGCTCCGTAATGACTAGGTCGCGGGTCCAGGTGGTAGACATCCACATGGCTGCCACACACAACAATTCTTCATTTTCTAGGGTTTCCTCCAGCGATTCGACCTCGCTGAGCACATAGCGGGCATCGGCAATAAGGTGTTTGACCACCTGCACTGGATCTGTAGTGCCATACCCGTGCCCGGCGCGCAATTGGCGGGCAATCTCTTCGGCGCATCGCTCCATGGCCCTAATCTCTTCTTCCCCAAAGTAGGGGTTCGGGTCCTTAAAGCGTTGGACCATGTCATGACGGCTAAGTTCCGGAAGCATGCCATTATTCACGCAGGCGCGCATCGTGTGGCTCGTCGAGATGGCGGGTATGGTTCCTTCCATCCAGTTCTGCAGCGGGCCCTCGCCGCCTTCTGTGGCGTGGCCAAAGATGAGGTCATAGGCGGTATTGGTGGAGAGTTCTTCGGACAGCCAGCAGGCATCGATGCCCATACCTGTCCGGTCTTGGAAATGATAAAGGGACTGCAGAATGTCCCAGAGCTCGCCTTCCTCGCGCTGGGAGAGCACGAAACAGAAAATGATTTCGGGATTTCCGCAGTGAAACGCATCCATCACTTCGTGAAGGGCACCAGGCACATCGTGCAGATCGAGGCGGGCTACTGGTCCGATGCTGTATCCGCGCTGGCTGGGTTGGATGGAGATGAGGATAACTGATTCGGTGGGAAAGAATCCGAGGATTCCTGGAATATTGGCGAGGATATCGCCGGGCGTACGGATGGGCTGAGTTGGTGTTGTGATGTCCATAGCCCCAGCTTCAACCACGCGCGCAACTATGCATAGGCCACCAAGGGCTAGATGGTGGGGATCTGTGGATAGGTGGGGTGAAGGGGAGCGTCGGCAAGCGGCTTTCCACACCCCGCCCGGGATTGCGCTGGCAATGCGCAGCGGTTTGGGGCACAATTGTTTATTTAACCTCGCGGTGCGCGCGGGAATAGTACGCACGCACGCGGCGTTGGGGTAGGTGAGAAAGCAAGGAGGTAACACAACATGCACGAAGAAGATCGCCGCATGTATGAGCTGGAATATCCGGCTCCGGTGATTAGGGATGATTCCGGTGACGGACAAGGCCCCACCATGATTGTTGCCATGCACGGCTATGCTGACGCTGGCCAGGCCATTGAAGCAAGTGCTGACCACCTGAAGGCCGCTTTGGAAGGCCGTCAGCTGGCATCGTTTAACTCTGATGAGCTGATTGATTACCGCTCGCGCCGCCCAGCCATCACGATTGATAAGGATCGGGCGCTGGAAATCGAGTCTATGGATCTTGGCATTAAGGTCCTGCGCGATAATTCCGGCAAGACTTTCCTACTGCTGTCTGGCCCTGAGCCAGACATGCGCTGGGAGGCGTTCACTACGGCCGTGGTGAAGCTGGTGGAAAAGTTCAATATTGAAAACACCATCATGCTCTATGCCGCGCCGATGCCGGTGCCGCATACCCGCCCTACGGTGGTTACGGCCCATGGCACCTCCTCCCGCTTGACCGAGCACATGCTCTCGATGGATTCCACCATGATGGTGCCAGGCTCCGCCGCGCTGTATCTGGAAAAGGCTCTGGCGGATAAGCACCGCACCGTGGCTGGATATACCGTCCACGTGCCGCATTACTTGGCCGCTTCGCCTTATCCGCAGGCCACGTACCAGTTGCTGGATGCGGTGGCCCGGGCGGCGCGCCTGAATATTCCTTTGGGCAGCATTGAGGCCGACATTTCTCGCGTGGAAAACCAACTGGAGGAACAAGTTGGTGGCTCGGATGAGATTGAAGGCGTAGTCCAACAACTCGAGCAGCAGTATGACGCTTATATGGAGCGCTACCGCAAGGAGCATCCGCAGGCGATCATGCCTGGCGAGGAGCCCATGCCTACCGGTGAGGAACTCAGCGAGGAATTCCAAGCATTCTTGGCTTCCTTGGATGAAGAAGAAAGCCAGCAGATTATCAATACCGAGATCGATGACCGCGAAGATTCCGCCGAGGAGGAAGGCCCACAGTCCGATGATGGGAAGGATGGCCCTGATTCTGCTTCGGGCGAGGGCGACTTAGGTGACGATATCTAACTAACCCGCCCCCATCGCCGCTAAGGTGGTGGGGGTGAACTTATCTCAGCTGCTGCCAGATTTAACGGAAGTACCCGAGTCCCTCGTAGACGAGGCAATTTGGGATACCTTTACCTCGTGGACCACCGGCCGGGGTATCAATTTGTACCAAGCTCAGGAAGAAGCCTCGCTCGGTATTTTGGCCGGCGATAATGTTATCCTCGCTACCCCTACGGGCTCGGGAAAGTCCATGGTGGCTAATGCTGCGCACTTCATTGCCCTAGCTCGTGGCCAGCGCAGTTTCTATACCGCACCGATCAAGGCCCTTGTGAGCGAGAAGTTCTTTGCTCTGTGCGATATCTTCGGCGCCGAGAATGTGGGCATGATGACTGGCGACGCCACCGTTAATGGCAATGCCCCCATCATCGCCGCCACCGCCGAGATTGTGGCCAATATTGCGCTGCGCGATGGCGCCGAGGCCAATATCGACCAGGTAGTGATGGACGAGTTCCACTACTACTCCGAACCGGACCGCGGATGGGCATGGCAGGTGCCGCTGCTGGAGTTGTCGAAGGCGCAGTTCCTGCTCATGTCGGCCACTCTGGGCGATACTCAGTGGCTAGATGAGGATCTCACCCGCCGCACCGGCCGCGCCACCAACCTCGTCGCCGGCACCACGCGGCCTGTGCCACTTGATTTTTCCTATGTCTTTAGCGCGGTGCACGAGACCATCGAGGAGCTCTTGGCCGATAAGAAGGCACCCATCTACGTGGTGCACTTCTCGCAGCGTGAAGCGGCCGAGCGCGCGCAGGCGTTGACCTCACTTTCGGGGATTATCACTAAGGAAGAAAAGGAAGCGATTGCCCAGGAAATCGGTGGGTTCCGCTTCACCACCGCCTTTGGCAAGGATCTATCCAAGCTGCTGCGCAAGGGCATCGGCATCCACCACGCGGGCATGCTGCCCAAATACCGCCGATTGGTAGAGCGCCTGGCACAAAAGGGCCTGCTTAAGGTCATTTGCGGCACCGATACCCTGGGTGTGGGCATTAACGTGCCCATCCGCACCGTGCTGATGACTGGGCTTGCCAAGTTCGACGGCCAGCGCCAACGCATCCTCAAATCGCGCGAATTCCACCAGATTGCCGGCCGCGCCGGCCGCGCCGGCTATGACACCGAGGGCACTGTGGTGGTCGAGGCCCCCGAGCACGAGATCGAAAATGCCAAGGAACGCCGCCGCATCGGCGACGACCCCAAACGCTTGAAGAAGCTCAAGAAAAAGTCCGCCCGAGAGGGCGAGGTGTCCTGGTCCGAGAAGACTTTCGCGCGCCTTACTGAGGCGGAACCGGAACAGCTGACCTCTCAGTTCCGCGTTTCTAATTCCATGCTGCTCAACGTCTTGGCGCGCCACGGCAATGGCTATGACCACATGCGCCACCTGCTGCGAGACAACCACGATAACCGCAGCAAGCAGAATAAGGACATCCTCACCGCACTCGATCTCTTCCGCGGGCTAGTGGATTCCGGCGTGGTGCAAAAGTCCACCAAGGGATTGGATATCTACGGCCGCCCCTACCATTTGGTGCGAGAGCTGCCGCGTGACTTTGCGCTCAATCAGCCGCTGGGCCCATTCGCCTTGGCGGCGCTCTCGCTGCTGGACCCGGAAGCGGAGACCTATAGCCTGGACGTTATTTCAGTTTTTGAGGCCATCCTAGATGACCCGCGCCAGGTGCTCATTGCCCAGCAGAAGCAGCGCCGCGGCGAAGAGATCGCCGCGCTGAAGGCGGACGGGGTGGACTACACCGACCGCATGAATATCGTGGAGGATATCACTTGGCCGAAGCCGCTCGAGGAGCTATTGGAGCAGGCCTACGATACTTTCGCTGAGACCAATGCGTGGGTCAAGGAGTTTGAGCTGCGACCCAAGTCCGTGGTGCGCGACATGCTCGAGAATGCGATGACCTTCTCGGATCTGGTCGCCACCTACGGCTTGGCCCGCTCCGAGGGCGTGATTTTGCGCTACCTGACCGACGCCTGGCGCACTCTTAAGCAATCCATTCCGGACGAGTACAACACTCCAGAGCTTGAAGATATCGTTGTCTGGCTAGGTGAGCTTATTCGCCAGGTGGATTCCTCGCTTGTCGACGAATGGGCGCAAATGGCCGGCGAAGACTCCCCCATCGACCAAGATACGGTGGACCGCGAGCTGGCCTTTGGCGTGGAGGACCCCACCGCGCTCACGGCCAATCGCCGCGCCTTTACCATCATGGTGCGCAATTACATGTTCCGCTTGGTGCAGCTCTTTGCTTTGGAAAAGGAAGACCGCTTAGCGGAGCTGCTCGATTACTTGGACGAGGTGCCAGACTTCGGCGCTATCCTAGATGATTACTTCGATGAGTATGATGACATCGATTCCGGCCCCGAGGCCCGCGGCCCGGAGTATTTCCGCCTAAGCGATACTGACTCGCGTGCGTGGTCCGTGCGCCAGATCATCAAGGACCCAGACGGCGATCACGCCTACCAGTTCGTCGCTACGGTAGATCTCGATGCCTCCGATGAGGCCGGCGAAGTCCGGCTGTCGGACCTGCGCGTGGAGTACTAGCCTGCGAAAACGACAAAGCCGCCCTGGCTGCCACGCCCCAGAATAAGAGGGACGTCGGCAAGCGCGAGGGCGGCTAAAAGCCGGCTATTTTAGCGTGCGGCCTCAATCTGGACAGCCTGTGCCACAGCCTGGACAACGGCCGCAACCTTGACGGCCTCCCAGACCTGCTCCTTGCTCAGACCAGCCTCGTTGAGCTCGTGAGCGTGAGCACCCAGGCAGTGCTCGCAGCCATTGATGGCGGAGACTGCGGTATTCCACAGCTCGAAGTTGGCCTTGTCCACGCCTGGCTTGGAGATGATGTTCATGCGCAGGCCGAACTTAACCTGTGCGTAGTCATCGCCCAACCAACCCTTGGCGCGGTAGGCAACGTTGTTCATAGCCATAACGGTGGCTGCGCCGTAAGCTGCCTCGATAGCTTCCTCAGACAGGTGCTCCTTTGCTTCCTCCGCAATCTCAGAAAGCACGGTGTCATTGCGGGTTGCGGCAGCCGATGCCAGCAGGCAGCCCCAGAGCTGCTCCTCGTCCAGGTCCTTGGAACGGGTCAGGGCGCCCAGGTTGAGCTTCTGGTCCTTGGCGTACTCCGGCAGGGAAGACTTCAGATTATCAATAGACATAACTTTTTTCCTTTGCGGTTTTGATAGGAGTTTTCTGCATTGGATTTAAAAGGAAACCCCGCCACGAAAGCGGGGTAAACCTGCATCTCAGTGAGATTTAGAGCGCGGACTGAACGACGTCCATCTTGTTGATGTTCTTGGTTGGGTCGTTCTTCTCCCAGTTGCAAGCGCAAACCTCTTCGGACTGCAGGGCGTCGAGCACACGCAGAACCTCGTCTACGTTACGGCCAACAGCATCCGGGGTAACGGAGACGAACTGGATAACGCCATCCGGGTCGATGATGAAGGTAGCACGGTCAGCAACGCCATCAGCGTTTTCTACACCCAGTGCACGGATGAGGTCGTGGCGCACGTCAGAGAACATCGGGAAAGGAACTTCCTTCAGCTCTGGGTGAGTTGCGCGCCAGTTGAAGTGAGCGAACTCGTTATCGGTGGAGCCGCCAAGGATCTGGGTATCGCGGTCCTGGAACTCCTCGTCCAGCTTGCCAAAGGCAGCGATCTCGGTCGGGCAGACGAAGGTGAAGTCCTTCGGGTAGAAAAAGACCACCTTCCACTTGCCCTCGTACTTGTCCAGGGATACCTGCTCGAAGTAGTCCTCCGGCTGGTTAGCGTTGACGTCGTGCAGGTCGCCACCGGTCAGGGCGGTGAGGTTGAACTCTGGGAACTTTTCGCCGACGGTCAAAATAGGCATAGTCTTCAACTCCTTTAGCAAAGGCTTTTCCTCTAAGTTTCCTGCCGCTTGGCGTACAAGCAGCGGGGCAGGACCGCATCCGGCCCAACACGATCAGTTATACCATCTTTTCCGCTCGCGTCAATAGCAAATCCTATAGGTAAGTGTTAGAGTAATAGGCATGAATAATAAAGAGTATCGCCCTACACTTGCTCAGCTGCGCACCTTCGTCACCGTTGCGGAAAACAAGCACTTTGGTACCGCAGCTGCCAAACTCGAAATTTCCCAGCCCTCCCTCTCCCAGGGTCTCGTTGCCCTCGAACAGGGATTGGGCTTGCAGCTTATCGAGCGCTCCACCCGCAAGGTCATCGTCACCTCGGCCGGTGAGACCCTCCTCCCCTACGCCAAGGCAACGCTTGAAGCAGCCGATACCTTCCTGGCCAACGCTCGCGGCGCCAACGGCACCCTTGCCGGCCCACTGACCATCGGCGTTATCCCCACCATCGCCCCTTACATCCTCCCCGATCTGCTCTCCATGCTTGCGGAGGCTTACCCGGATCTCGAGCCGCGTTTCGTCGAGGAGCAAACCCAGCACCTCATTACCCGCCTGCGCAACGGTAACTTGGACCTTGCCATCATGGCCCTTCCATCCGAGGCCACCGGCATGGTCGATAGCCCGCTTTACACGGAGCAATTCTCCATTGTCTGCCCGCCCGATCACCCCATCGCTGGCCGTGAGGATGTCAAGCTTGCGGAACTCAAGGACCTGGATTTGCTGCTGCTTGACGACGGCCACTGCTTGCGCGACCAGGTAGTCGATCTTTGCCGCCATGCCAATATCAACCCGGCCGAGGCCACCAATTCCGTCACCCGCGCTTCCTCCCTGACCACCATCATGCAGCTGGTCATGGGCGGGCTGGGCTGCACCCTCGTCCCCGAATCCGCCCTCGCCACCGAATGCCATGGCAAGGACGTCGCCATCGCCCACTTTGCCTCCGATGTCACCGCCGAACGCGAGGTGGGTCTCGTGTTCCGTTCCTCCGCAGCTCGCGCCGAGGAGTTCCGCGAATTCGGCACGCTCATCACCGCCGCCTATAACAAGGCGATTGAGCGCTCCCGACAGTAGCCGCTTGCGGCAAGCCCCACGGGGGCGTCGCCAAGCACACCAAAGGCCACCGCCCCTAACTGGAACGGTGGCCTTTAACTATGGTGCGCTACGCCTGCGGGAGCGTATTGCGCCCAGCACACTGGCGGAACATATGCGCCTGTGCTAAGAGCGTAACCGGATACGCCACAATGAGGCCAATGCCCAAAAGCAAGAAGCCGGCCACAATGATGAAAAAGTTCAAAATGGAAAGCAGTAGCAGCTGACCGTAATTGTTCTTACCTGCCTGAAAGCCCTTCTTCACGGCGTCACCAACGCCATCGCCGTCGGCCGCGAACCATTGCATCAGCGAGAAGAATGGTTGGATAAAGAAGCTAATGAGCAAAAGCACGCCCATGATGCCCATGACGCTTAATACTGCCGCAACTGCTTCGTCCTCCGTCATATTCTCGGCGTCGTTAAGCAACCCATAGACAGTTCCACCTACTGCAGCGAATGCAATGAGGCTCGCCACCGCTCCGATGACGAGCATGATGACCAGCGGCTGCCACCAGCGTACGTTCTTAAACAGATAGCCCCACCCGGTGCGAGAATCATCAATCTGGAAAAGCGCCAGACGCATAATTACCAGCGACAATACAAGGCTTAGGACAGTCGAGATGAGCTGAGAAACCGAAGAGCCCGCAGTTGGCTCACCCGTACCGGAGTAGCTCGCGGCATTGATGCCGCCTGCAACGGCGACAAAAACGATACTTAGAACAAAAAGCGCTAGTGCTCCTAGAATCCACAGCTTCCAATTCCCAAAGACAGTCCTAAAAGCCCAAGAAACCGCATCTATTGCGGAGACTTTACCGGTAAACGGCCGCTGGCCTGCTTGATAGCCCACGTAGCCTTGGGTATTTTCTTCATGGCTGCCATCATAAGACGGAAGCTGTCCGTAGTTTGGACGGTCCTCGGGGTGATCGGTCGGTTCGTAGCGCGGAAAATCATCATTCCCACCCGAATACGGGTTCGTCATAACCGGGGTTCCTCCTTAAGGAATGCGAATCTGTGCATGGATAAGTATTTTCACCTTAACAACTTTTTCCTCATTTCTGGCGGGCAGGTAAACTCTGTGCCTAGTCATGACTATGAATGAAACCCCTTCCCGCGATGAACTTTTCGCTGCACTCGACAATGTCACCCTCTCTGAAGCCCGGTCCTTCCGTCGCCGCCTCAAGAAGGCCCGTGCCCCTAAAGCGCTGCAAGAAATCGGCGCTGATATCCATGCCGCGGCCGAGCGCGTCGCACTTACCGACGCCGCCGTTCCCGCCATCACCTACCCCGACGCCCTCCCCGTCACCGCCCGCAAGGACGATATCGCCGAGGCCATTCGGGACAACCAGGTCGTCATCATCGCTGGTGAGACCGGTTCTGGTAAGACCACCCAGATCCCGAAAATCTGCCTCGAGCTAGGTCGCGGCCGGCGCGGGTTCATCGGCCATACCCAGCCGCGCCGTATTGCAGCGCGCACCGTGGCCGAACGCATCGCCGCGGAATTGGACCAGAAAATCGGCGAGTCCGTTGGCTACGCCATCCGCTTCGATGACCGCGTCTCTGAGACCACCGCCGTCAAGCTTATGACCGACGGCATTCTGCTCGCCGAGATGCAACGCGACCGCTTCCTCAATAAGTACGACACCATCATCATCGATGAGGCCCACGAACGCTCGCTCAATATCGACTTCCTCTTGGGCTACTTGAAGCGCCTATTGCCCAAGCGTCCCGACCTCAAGGTGATCATCACCTCCGCAACCATCGACCCAGAAAGCTTCGCCGCCCACTTTGCCGACGCCGACGGCAACCCCGCCCCCATTATCGAGGTCTCCGGACGCACCTACCCCGTAGAAATCCGCTACCGGCCACTCGAATTCGAGGCCGGCGGAAAAGTCGTGGACCAAGACCCGCTCGATGGCTTGACCGAGGCCATCGAAGAGCTCATGCGCGAAGGCAGCGGCGATATCCTGTGTTTCTTCCCTAGCGAGCGAGATATCCGCGATGCCATGGAGGCCATCGAAGGCAAAAAATGGAAAAACGTCGAGGTCACTCCCCTCTTTGGCCGCCTATCTAACCAAGAACAGCACCGCGTTTTCAGCGAACACCGTGGCCGCCGCATCGTCTTGGCCACCAATATCGCCGAAACCTCGCTTACCGTGCCCGGTATCCGCTATGTCGTCGATACCGGCACCGCCCGCATCTCGCGGTATTCCACGCGCACCAAGGTCCAGCGGTTGCCCATCGAGCCCATCTCGCAGGCCTCCGCCAACCAGCGCTCCGGCCGTTGCGGCCGCGTTGCGGACGGCATCGCCATCCGCCTCTACAGCGAACAGGATTTTGAAAGCCGTCCCGAGTTCACCGACCCAGAAATCCTGCGCACCAATCTCGCGAGTGTCATCCTCCAAATGGTTTCGCTCAAGCTCGGTGATATCGAACAATTCCCCTTCATCCAACCTCCCGAGCACAAGGCCATCCGCGATGGTCTCACGCTCCTCCACGAGCTCGGCGCCCTCCACGACAAGCAGGACAAGCCCTCGCTCACCACCATCGGCCGCGATCTCGCCCGCATCCCACTGGATCCGCGCATGGCACGCATGCTCATTGAAGCCAATACCAACGGATGCCTCGATGATGTCATGGTCATCGTTGCCGCCATGACCATCCAGGATGTGCGCGAACGCCCCCTCGACTTCCAAGCCCAGGCCGACCAAGCCCACGCCCGCTTCAAGGACAAGACCTCGGATTTCTTGTCCATGCTCAAACTATGGGATTACATCAAGCAAACCCGCAACGAACAATCCGGCAATAAGTTCCGCAAGCGCATGAAACAGGAGTTCCTCCACTACATGCGCATCCGGGAGTGGTTTGACTTGGTACGCCAGCTCAAGGATGTCGCCAAGCAGCTAGGTTGGACCTACCAGGAAGGCACCGAGCGCCGCTCCGATGACATACACATGTCCCTCCTTTCGGGCCTGCTATCCAATATCGGCGCCCGCGATGGCAACTCCAAAGAATTCCAAGGCGCGCGCAACACCCGCTTCCTGGTATTCCCTGGCTCCGCCCTGGCTAAAAAGCCTCCCGAATTCCTCATGGCTGCCGAGCTGGTAGAAACTTCCCGCCTCTGGGCGCGCGATGTCGCCGCCATCGATCCCGCCTGGGTGGAAAAGCTCGGTGCAGACCTGCTCAAGCACAACTACTCCGAGCCCACCTGGTCTCGCAAGCGCGCCGCCGCCATCGCGCACCAAAAATCCACGCTCTACGGCGTGCCCATCGTGGCCGACCGAACCGTGCCCTACCACCGCGTCGATCCCACCGCTGCCCGCGATATGTTCATCCGCAACGCCCTTATCGCCGGCGACTGGAACACCCACCACGCCTTCTTCAAGGCCAACGCCCAAGCGCTTGACGACGCCGCCGCATACGAAGAAAAGGCCCGCCGCCGCGGCCTCATCGTGGACGAAGGCACGCTCTTCGATTTCTATGACCAGCGCATTCCAGCAAAGGTAACCACCGGCCGCCACTTTGACTCGTGGTGGAAAAAGGAGCGCCGCCGCACCCCGGATCTGCTGGATTTCGATCCCACTAAGCTCATCGATGACTCCCACGAGGTCACCGAGGAATCCTTCCCCGACCACTGGCGCAAGGGTTCTATCGATTACGAACTGACCTACAAGTTCGAGCCCGGCGATCCTCTCGACGGCGTCACCGTAATGGTTCCCATTCCTATGCTCGCCGGCTTGGATACCGAAGACTTCGATTGGCTCGTTCCGGGTCTGCGCCTCGAGCTCGTCACCGAGCTTATCCGGAGCCTGCCCAAGGCCCTGCGCCGCACCGTCGTACCCGCGCCCGAGTTTGCCGAGCGCGCCATCGACCGCCTCATCCCTTATGAAGGACCCATCACCCAGCAGCTTGCCGACGTCCTCCGCGAACTCGGTGGTCAAGGAATCAACGCCACCGACTTCCAGGTCAGCAAGCTACCCGCCCACCTGCGGATGAATTACGGGGCCATCGATAAGCGCGGCAAAATCGTCGACTCCGACCGCGACCTCGCGGCGCTCGTCCGACGTCAGGCCGGACACATCAAGTCCTCCGTATCTCGCGTCTCGCGCACCTCCGAGTCCACCGCCGTCAGCGAATGGACCGACGACACCCTCGGCACCATCGATGACACGGTCAAGACCACCGTCGACGGCCACGAGGTCACCGCCTACCCTGCCCTGGTCGCTACCAAGGAGGGCGTCGAACTCAAGGTCCATCCCACCAAGGCCGCCGCAGACGCCGCCATGGTCACGACCACACTTACGCTCCTCATGCGTGAGATATCCGTCAACGCCTCCCAAATGGTCAAGGGCCTGCCATTGCAACAGCGCGTCGCCGTCGATTCCTATCCGCACGGCGGCGCCGACGGTCTTGTCAACGACGCCCGCGTCGCCGCGATCCGCGACCTGATGATGGAAGCCGGCGGACCTGTCCGCACCCCCGCAGCGTTCCAGAAGCTTAAAGACACCGTCAAGCCCCAAGTCCCAGGCCGCGTACGCCAGGCAGTAGTAGCTATTGCCCCAGGACTCGCCGAGTACTCCAACCTGCGAGCGGAACTCGCTCATTGGGACGGTCCAGCAATCGATGACATGCGCGCACAACTGGACTTCCTCCTACCCCGAAACGCCATCACTGTCCACGGAATGTCCCATCTGCGTCATCTACCGCGATATATCCAAGCCATGCGAATTCGCCTAGAGGACATGAACCTTGACCCGGACCGCGATGCGGACCGCCAAGCCGAGGTAGACAACGCCAAGGCCTACCTATCCAACCGCCTTCGCAGCCTCCCGGCCGGCCGTGAAAAGACCCGCGAGGTCAAGGACGTGCACTGGATGATCGAGGAACTTCGAGTTTCTCTTTTCGCTCAGCGCCTTGGCACAGCCCACGCCGTTTCACTCCGCCGTATCCAAAAGGCGGTGGACAAACTGCGTTAAAAGTCCTCGCGATCGCGCCTTCGCATCAGCCGAATCTCGGATTCAAAGTCATCTGCGCTTTCAAAGGATTTATATACAGAGGCAAAGCGCAGATAGGCCACCTCATCAAGGTCCCGCAGTGGTTCCAGGATGGCCAGGCCAATCTCGTTCGCGTTGACCTGCGAGGAGCCATGACTGCGCACGGTCTCCTCTACTTCTTGCGCCAGCTTCTTCAGGGCATCGTCGCTTACATCTCGCCCCTGGCAGGCACGGCGCACGCCGCGAATCAATTTATCTCTGCTGAAGGGCTCGGCCAGACCGTTTCTCTTCACCACAAGCAACACGGCCTTCTCAACCGTGGTAAAGCGCCCCTTGCACGAAGCACACTCGCGCCGGCGACGAATCGACGCTCCAGCATCGACCACACGCGAGTCGATGACGCGGGATTGCTCATTGTGACAAAAGGGGCAATACACAGTGGTCCTTTCACTGACGTTGTTACGCCAGTAGTTTACTCACCTTCAATTCCGTTCGACCACTGGGCTTCGCCCCATCGTTCCCCCTAGCGTGTTACTGCAGCCTCTACTTGTTGCACATTAGAGGCCGGCGGTTGCGGTGCACTGCTTCCTTCAGTGCTAGCTAGTCCGCCTAACAAAGTACCCACAAAGACCGCTACACCAAACACTGCGCCCAATGCGTAGTTACCTGTGTTCGACTCACCCACGCTGTTTCGACCCCTATTCGATCTGTTTCCAGACCTTCCGGTCGACGTACGGTTCGAACGATAGGTCGTGCAATCTTCCACACGAAGAGTTCGAACATACCAAGAGTTTGCGGTACTGCGGACCGCAGAACCGTAGCCACGCTCCACATCCCATACGGCCGCAGAAGGCACCACTACGGGTTCGCTAGCGTTGCGAGTTACCAGGTTATTGCGAGAATTGAGCAGCAGAGACATAACTTTCCTTTCGACGACTGACCCCACCGTAGGCACCTCATGCGACACGCCATGATATCCAGTCGCCATAATGTTCGATTTAGTCGGTACGTTCGATTTATAGCATCGCTTCGAATACTTGTCCACCCCAACGCGAAAATCTCGAACATCTGTACTTTTCGTGCTACAAATGACGTGTGGCAACTTTTCAGCGCCGCGAGCTAACAGACCACCTATAAACCCACCCGATCCCCTCCGAGGAGCCAGCAATGGGCCGCAAGCCAAAGAAGACCACCGAGAAGACCGATTACGCCTCCCTATCTGACCGCCAGCGACGCATTCTCAATGTCATTAGTGACGCCGTTATGTTGCGTGGTTACCCACCAAGCATTCGCGAAATTGGTGACGCAGCGGGTCTACAGTCCACATCATCGGTTGCCTATCAGCTAAAACAATTGGAAGAGAAAGGGTTTTTGCGACGAGACCCTAATAAGCCGCGTGCCGTAGATGTTCGTCACCTTAATACGGATGATGGCGCCAAAAAGCCCGGCCGCAAGCCGGCTAAGCCTGAGCAGCAAATTCCCGAGGATGCAGGTGCCGTTTCTTATATTCCTGTGGTCGGCCGTATCGCTGCGGGAGCACCCATTACCGCAGAGGAAAACGTCGACACATACTTCCCAATGCCTGACGAGGTGGTCGGTGGCGGCGATCTTTATATGCTGCAAGTAGTCGGCGACTCGATGCAGGATGCCGGCATCCTTGACGGCGACTGGGTAATTATTCGTTCCCAGTCAGTTGCAGAGGAAGGCGAGTTCGTGGCCGCCCTGCTCGAAGGATCTGAAGCTACCGTCAAGGAGTTCCACCGCGATTCCTCCGGCGTGTGGCTGCTTCCCCACAATGAGGCCTACGCTCCCATCAACGGCGATGATGCGGAAATCATGGGCAAGGTTGTATCGGTATTCCGTAAGCTTTAACCACTCACCCGACGCAGATTCTATAACCCCGCAAGGGCCGAGCATGGCCTCGCGGGGTCTATCTATGTTCCCCCTTCGTTGACGCGGCCCATTTGCTGCTACCCCCATTTTTGCTCCAATTCGGACCCGGACACCAAAAGAGACGAAAATCCCACTTTCCCACTTTTCCTTCTAACCAGGCATTTCAGAGCGTCAGATCCACAATGCAGCTGTGCAAATTTTTGCTTTAGTCCGTTTATTCCCGATTTTTGAGACAATGGACTAAGCAAAACAACATCGCCGGATTTTCATTTCCGCATAAAGTGGCAACTTTTACCCCCACGCCATGACGCGATGTCTCTAGATTCAAGGAGGAATCATGTACGCAGAAGAGCGGCGTCGCCAAATCGCTTCCCTCACCGCCGTTGAAGGCCGCGTTAACGTCACTGAGCTCTCAGAACGCTTCGAAGTTACGGCCGAGACCATTCGCCGCGACCTTGCAGTGCTTGACCGTGAGGGTATCGTCCATCGCGTGCATGGCGGCGCAGTAGCCTCCCAATCCTTCCAGACCGCGGAGCTTACCCTGGATACCCGCCAGCGGTCCGCCTCCGGCGCAAAAGCGGCTATCGCCCGCGCGGCCCTAGATTTTCTCCCCCAGGGCGGCGGCAGCATTTTCTTGGACGCAGGCACCACCATTAACGCGTTCGCGGAGCTCATTGGACAGCAATACCCGCAGGCGCAGTTTAATATTGTCTCCAATAGCCTGCCCATCGCCCTGTCGCTAGCGGGCAATGGCGTGCCTGACGTCCAGCTACTTGGCGGTACGGTCCGCGCGATTACCCAAGCCGTCGTTGGCGATACCGCGCTGCGCACCATAGCTTTAATGCGTGCCGACGTCGCCTTTATCGGCACCAATGCCCTAACCCTGGACCATGGCTTGTCGACGGCCGACTCCCAAGAGGCAGCCATCAAGTCCGCCTTTGTCACCAATGCCCACAAGGTAGTGGTCATGTGTGACTCCAGCAAGCTGGGCAATGACTATTTGGTAAGTTTCGCGTCTGCCGCCGATATTGACGTCGTCATTACGGACGCCGCTGCCCCCGATTCTTTCGTGGAAGCGTTGCGCGAGCGCGAAATTGAGGTCGTGCTCGCCAGCGAATAATCCCCCGATCCTTCGCCTACTTTAGGCGAAGGACTCCATGCGTTCTACCACTGCGGTACGGGCAGCGTCAGGGCTTTCCGCATCCAGTGCCACCTCGGCAAGCTGTTGGCACTGTTCCAAGGTAACTTCTGCCAGCTGCGCGCCGACGCCTGCTACCGCCGTCGACGCTGCGGATAGCGAATTTACGCCCAAACCGGTAAGCACGCAGGCCAACATCGGGTCGGCTGCTGCCTCACCGCACACGCCCACCGCGACGTTATTGGCCTGGCCCACGATGCAGGTGTGCTGAATGAGCCGCAGCACAGCCGGCTGCCACGGGTCGGTCAGGTAGGCCAGCTGTGGCGACAGGCGATCTGCAGCCATAGTGTACTGAGTCAGGTCATTGGTGCCGATGGACACGAAATCAAGGTGCGGCATGATTTTATCCGCCATAAGCGCTGCGGCCGGAACCTCGATCATGGCGCCGGCAGTCAGGCCGCGCTCGCGGCACAGGCTAGCAAACCACTGGGCCTCGGTAGAGGTGGCAACCATAGGAGCCATGACCCAAGTAGATGCTTTGTCATCGCGAGCCTCAGCCGCCTGCGCAATCGCATCCAGCTGGCGGGTCAGCAGAGCCTCATTATCGCGTGCTATACGCAGGCCACGAACACCCAATGCTGGGTTTTCCTCGGAGCTTAGCGTGGCATAAGAGATAGGCTTATCGGATCCGGCATCCAGCGTACGTACGACAACCTTTGATTCAGGAAAGGCATTAAAGACCTTGCCGTAAATCTTTGCCTGCTCATCAACGCTGGGCTCTTCACTGGCCGAGAGGAACGACAGCTCCGTGCGGTAGAGGCCAATGCCTTCTGCCTGCGAATCCGAAGCAATGCGGGCGGCGTTGCCATCAGCGACGTTGGCAAGCAGCTGCACACGGTGACCGTCCTTGGTTTCAGCCGGGCCGCGCCATTGGGCAACGCGTGCCGCACGCTCGCGGTACTCGGCCACTGCCTTTGTGGAAGCCTCTTCATCGGCCCCAAGGGTGACGGCGCCTACTGCACCATCGACGAATACCAACGTGCCGCTTTCAATATCGCTAAGCGCGGCGCCCACAGCAACGATGCATGGAATATCCAACTGACGGGCGATGATGGCCGTATGGCTGGTAGGTCCACCAAGCTCGGTGACAAGGGCCTTGATGTGCTTGGTATCCAGCGTCGCGGTATCGGCCGGGGCCAAATCGTCCGCGAACAGCACGGCCTCGCCGTCTACGAGCGGCAGGCCCGGCTCGTCCTCGCCGCGCAGCTCTGCGATTACGCGGTCGCGCACGTCCTTCAAGTCAGTGGTGCGCTCTGCCATCACGCCGCCAGCGGCCTCGAACATGGTGACAAACTTATCGGTGGCACCGACAGTGGCGAATTCCGCATTCCGGCCGGTGCGGATATTCTTGCGCACCGCCTTATGCCAACCACGGTCCTTGACCATGCCGGCCGTTGCGGTCAGAACTTCCGCAGCCTGACCTTCCGCGGCAGCAGCTCGCTGCTCCAAGCGGCCAGCGACAGTATCTACGGCCGCAAGGAAGCGGTCGTATTCAGAATCGCTCGCTTGCTCTGGGTCAATGCTTCCCTCGGTAGGCAGAGCCGGGCGAGGGCGGACCCACACGGCTTCGGCGTAGGCGACTCCGGCAACGACACCGGTTCCTTTGATTGTGGACTCAGACGCGTTTTCCATGAGCGTACTTCCTTCGAAGATAGCGGTTTATTAACTTCCAGAACACCACAAATCGGATAGAAAAGCAATGTATACCACAGAAATTCTGTTGACTTTCGGACACAATCGGACAAGAATCAACATTTAAGGGCGGGCCATGCCCGCGAGGTTCTCTCCAACGGCATTCGGCCCCAATATACAACCTGCGAAAGGGACAACTTGATTCTCACGCTGACCCCCAATCCCAGTATCGACGCCACCCTTGTGCTCAGCGAGCCATTGACCTCCGGTGATGTCCACCGCGCCAGCGAGGTCACACAGGTTGCTGGCGGCAAGGGTGTAAACGTCACCCATGCCGTGCACTTGGCCGGCGAGCAATCCTTGGCTCTTTTCCCGGCCCACGACTCCGATTCTTTCCTAACTCTCATCCACTCGGCCGGGCTGCCTTCCTCTGCAATCCACATGGATGGCACAATTCGCGTCAATACCACCATCACAGAGCCTGATGGCACTACCACCAAGGTCAACGGTCCAGGCCCTGTGCTTTCCGACGCCGACTCCCACGCCATTACCTCCGAGCTCACCGCCCGCGCCCTTGCCTCCGACTGGGTGGTACTAGCCGGCTCCCTGCCGCGTGGCGTTAACACCGATTGGTATTGCGATCTCATCTCCGCGGTCCGCGCGGCCGCACCACAGGCTCGCATTGCCGTCGATACGTCAGATGCCCCAATGCAGGCCATTGGCGAAAGCCTCAATTCTGCTGCGCCGGATCTCATTAAGCCCAATGGATTAGAGCTCGGCCAGCTCACCGGAACCGACGGCCGCGAACTGGAAGACCAGGCCGCACGCGGCGAGTATTCGGGGGTTGTTCGGGCGGCCCGGGACGTCGTCAAGCAGGGCATCGCAGAAGTACTCGTCACTCTTGGCGGTGCCGGCGCGGTGCTGGTTACCGCGGACGGCGCTTGGGCTGCAACTCCCCCGCCAGCACCGGTGAAATCCACCGTAGGCGCCGGTGACGCCGCGCTCGCCGGATACCTCCTCGGCCGCACCGCAGGTAAGTCGCCGGCCGATAGCCTCGCGCAGTCGGTGGCCTACGGAACTGCGGCTGCATCCAAACAAGGCACCCAATTCCCCCGCCCAGAAGAACTCGATATCGCACATACCCCCGTAAACTCGCTAGCCTAAGGAGTGCCTAAACATGGCTTCCGACCTCATCACTACCGACCTAGTCGCGCTCGACGCCGACTTCGGCGACAGCGTTGACTCCGTCATCACCAACCTGGCCACGCTGGTCCATGACACCGGCCGAGCCACCGACATCGCCGGTTTGGCACAGCCCGCCATTGACCGCGAGGCCAAGGCCGGTACCGGCGTCCCTGGCGGAGTCGCCATTCCACACTGCCGCTCCGAGGCCGTGACCGAACCTACCCTCGCATTCGCTCGTCTGAGCCGCGGCGTGGATTTCTCCGGCCCCGACGGCGACGCTCAGCTCGTCTTCCTCATCGCCGCTCCGGCCGGCGGCGGCAAAGCCCACTTGAAGATTTTGTCCAAGTTGGCCCGCGCCCTTGTGCGCAAGGACTTCCTCGAGGCACTTCGCAACGCACCCACCAAGGAAGAAATCGTTCGGCTTGTGCTGGACGTAGTAAATGCCGAAAAGCCAAAGAAGAAGCCAGCCGAAGAACCGGCCGCCCAGGGCGCTACTGCCGGCACTGCCGCAACCGGTGCCGGTGCCAGTGCCGCCGGCTCCTCCGCTGCCGCGCCCTCGGCCGCAACCCCTACCAACGCAGAATCTTCGGCCGATGTCACCCGCATCGTGGCCATCACCGCCTGCCCCACCGGCATCGCCCACACCTACATGGCCGCCGACGCGCTGACCCAGACCGCAGCCGAGCGTGACGACGTCTCGCTGACCGTAGAGACCCAAGGCTCGTCAAATAATGAGTCTGTCTCTCAAGCCACCATCGACGCGGCCGATGCAGTTATCTTCGCCACGGACGTCGGCGTGCGCGATCGCGAGCGCTTCGCTGGCAAGCCGGTAATCGAATCCGGCGTCAAGCGCGCCATCAATGAACCCGGCACCATGCTCGATGAGGCCGTCGCTGCCGCGCACAACCCCCACTCGCACAAAGTCTCCGGCACCGCTACCCGTGCCGATGCGGAAGAAGAAGGCAAGTCTCTCGGTTGGGGCAAGCGCATCCAGCAAGCCATTATGACCGGCGTGTCTTATATGGTCCCGTTCGTCGCGGCCGGTGGTCTGCTGCTCGCCCTCGGCTTCCTTTTCGGTGGTGCCGATATGGCAAATGGTTGGCAAGCACTATCGACGGACTTTTCGCTCGGCAACCTCCCCGGCCATGACGTGACCGTTGACGGCGAACTCATGCACTTCGAGCGCTCCGGGTTCTTGCTCTATCTCGGCGCTGTTCTCTTCGCCGTCGGCCAAGCGGCTATGGGCTTTATTGTCGCCGCGCTGTCGGGCTATATCGCCTACGCGCTCGCCGGCCGTCCGGGCATCGCCCCGGGCTTCGCGGGCGGCGCGATCGCAGTCACCTTGGGCGCTGGGTTCATCGGTGGCCTGGTAACTGGTCTTCTGGCGGGCTTTATCGCCATGTGGATTGGCAATTGGAAAGTGCCACGCTGGCTGGGCTCGCTCATGCCGGTCGTCATTATCCCGCTGCTTACCTCGCTAATCGTCGGCCTTGCAATGTACCTGCTGCTGGGTGCACCGTTGGCAGCCATCATGGACGGCCTGCAAAATTGGCTATCGTCCATGTCCGGCTCCTCGGCCGTGCTCCTTGGCATCATCCTCGGCTTGATGATGTGCTTCGACCTGGGCGGCCCAGTCAATAAGGCTGCCTACCTCTTCGCGACGGCCGGGCTGTCTACCGGTGACGAATCCTCCATGCAGATCATGGCCGCCGTCATGGCTTCCGGCATGGTCGCACCGATTGCGCTGTCTCTGGCTACGTTTATCCGCAAATCTCTGTTTACACCGGCCGAGCAGGAGAACGGCAAGTCCGCCTGGCTGCTGGGTCTGTCCTTCGTCTCAGAGGGTGCCATCCCCTTTGCGGCGGCCGATCCGTTCCGCGTCATCCCTTCGATGATGGCCGGCGGCGCGGTGACGGGCGCAATTTCGATGGCCCTGTCGGTCGGTTCCCGTGCCCCGCACGGCGGCGTGTTCGTCTTCTTCGCCATTGACCCGTTCTGGGGCTACCTCGTGGCCATTGCGGCCGGCGTGGTTGTCTCCACTGCGGCGGTGCTGGCGATGAAGCAGTTCTGGCCTAACAAGGCCGTCGAAGAAGCCGCCCAGAACGTGGCAGCATAAACCAAACACTCGTACACTGGACTTTAAAAATCCCCGTAAGAAAGGATATTTTCCATGGCTTCCAAGACTGTAAAGGTTGGCTCCTCCGTAGGCCTACACGCACGTCCCGCATCCATTATCGCGGACGCTGCTGGCGAGTTCGATGAGGATATCTTCCTTAACCTGGTCGGTGACGATGATGAGGATGAGACCGACGCTGCCTCTTCCCTGATGATCATGGCTCTTGGTGCAGAACAGGGCGATGAGGTTACCGTCACCTCCGAAAACGAAGAAGCAGTGGAAAAGATTGCTGCTCTCATCGAGAAGGACCTAGACGCTTCCTAAGTCCTAAAACGGTTCGACTTTAGGCTCCCCGCCGCAAGGGTGGGGAGCTTTTCGCTTGCCGACGCCACCTATCCCCACGGTGGCACCCACGTCACCTGCCCACGCACCCGGGCTAGCCGGCCTCGTCGCGGCGGGGCGTTGGGGTCATCATCATTGACGCCGTTGTGATAGGGACAGCATGTCGCAAGGTTCGCAGCGTTGGTCTCGCCGCCATGCTTCCAGGCTTTGAGGTGGTGAATCTGGCACTTGTCGGCAGGATAGTTACAGCTCTCCCACGGGCATACCGGGTTGACCGCAGCCGCCATGAGCCGCTGCTTGTCGTTGGCTACGCGCGAGGTCCGGTAGAGGTTGACCGGGCCCTCATGGGGATGGACGAGCGTGACATAGCCGTGGTCGCTCAGTGTCCGCGCGACAAGCTCGGCTCCGGTGATTCGAGCGCCATTGGTGAGTTGGAGGGTGATTTCCTCGCCGCCTCCGTCTACTACGCGGTCGAGCTCGTCAAGAGTGAGAACCACCTGCGTCGTCACCGTTGTGCGCGACGCATCCGCCTTGCCAAAGAAGAGGTCTTTGGCAGATTCCAGCGGCTTATTGGCATCCAATGCAGCGTGCATATCCGCCACATCGGCCGAATCCCCGGTAATGGTCAGTGACCACGGGCCGCCGGAGCGGCGGGTAATTCGTACTCCCTTTTCGGGCGCGCGGCGCGGTCGCAGTTCGCGTACCAAAGCGCGGGCACGCTTTTCCAGGGCGGTGGCGCTGCCGCGAAAGGCACACAGTTCGGTGCGTAGGGTCCAGGCATCGCGCTGCGTCGGCAAGCGCAAGGCGTATTTTTCAATCAGCAGTAGCACATCGAGGGAATGCCGAGTCTGCCGCGCCGCTCGCTGTTTGGCAGCAAAGCCGCACCGGCCGAAGTAGGTATCGCATAAACGCAGCAGGTCGCGCGCGGCTATATCTGAGGCGCCTCGCGCGATCAGCTCACGATCGCTGAGCCCCTGAACGGCGGCGATAATGTCCATGCCGGCGCCCACAGCGTTTAAGTATGCGTCTAATGCGGTCATGCCGCTGAGTTAAACAGCACCCGCAGGCCCGTGCGAGCCGCATATCGGTCCGCTGTGGATAACCCGCGTTGGCCCGTCAACAAAACTGCCCGCCGCGGGCGCGCGACGGGCAGTTATTCACAGGTTGAAAATTAGTACTTGGCGCCGTGTCCCTCGCCGACGGAATCGTAGAGCTTTTTCATAATCGGATAGGCCACGATGATGCCAACCGAGCCCCACGCAATGCCCTCGAGGGAGACCCCGCCTACAGTGAGGGTCAGGTTGCCGATGCCCGCGATAAGCGCCACCGCGGCCGCAGTCAGGTTGACCGGGTTATTGAAATTAACCTTATTATCCATCCAGATGCGCACACCCAGCATGCCGATGAGTCCATACAGCACGATGCAAGCGCCGCCGAGAACGCCGGTAGGGATGGTAAAGATCAGCGCACCAAACTTCGGCACGAAGGCCAAAAGGATAGCGGTAAAGGCTGCTACCCAGTAGGCGGCGGTGGAATACACACGCGTTGCGGCCATCACGCCGATATTTTCGGCGTAGGTCGTGGTACCGGAGCCACCGAAGCCGCCGGCAAGGGTGGACGCGAGGCCATCGGCAATCAGGGCGTCACCGGCCAGGTCATCGAGATCGCGCTTTGTCATCTCGGAGACGGCCTTGACGTGGCCGACGTTTTCCGCGATGAGAACTACCAGCACGGGAAGCGCCACGGCAATGGCGGAGACGTTGAAAGAAGGCGCGTGGAATTCCGGCAGGCCCACCCACGGGGCGGCATCGATGGCCGCCACGGCGTCATCGCCGAGGTTGCCGGTCAACGCCGCGAAGACCCAGCCGACGACCACGCCGAGCAGGATGGACAGGCGCGAGACCATGCCGCGGCCGGCGACGGTGGCCAGCAGGATGACGAGTAGCGTCACGGCGGCCACGAGCGGCTGGGAGGCGAAGTTCTCGGTCGCATTCGGCGCCAGGTTGAGCCCGATGAGGGCCACGATCGCACCGGTCACGGCCGGCGGCATGACGGCGTCCAGGACGCGGCGGCCGGCGATTTTGACTGCCACACCCACCGCGGCCAAGACGAGGCCGGTGACCAAAATGGAGCCCGCTTGCGCGGCGATGCCGTACTGCTGCGACGCCGAAAGCGGTGCGATGAACGCGAACGAGGAGCCGAGGTAAGACGGCAACCGGTTGCGCGTGATAAGCAGAAACAAAATTGTGCCAAGGCCGGAAAAGAGCAGCGTCGTATTGACGGGGAATCCGGTCAAGGTGGGAACCAAAAGCGTAGCGCCGAACATGGCCACCACGTGCTGCATTCCGATGCCGATGGTTCGGCCCCAGCTGAGTCGTTCTTCCGGCGCTACGACCGCGCCCGGTGCAATCCTTTTACCGTCTCCGTGGACGGTCCAACCTTTTAAGCTCACGAGCCTTAATTATGGATCACCCGGGCTGGTTTTAGGAAACTTCCTCCACGATGAATTCGGCGAGTTCGCGGGCGGTGGGTGCGGGCAGGCGGACGTCGACAAGCGTGCCATCAGCCGTGTACTCCTCGTGGCGCACCGTACCCTCGGCGTGGACGCGGGCCACCACATCGCCGCGGGTAAAGGGAACCTGCAGCTTGACGTGGCTATCGCGGGCGTTGAGAAAGAGCTCTACGCGCGCGGTAAGCTCGTCGATTCCCTCGCCCGTGCGCGCGGATACGTAGACGACGTCCTCGTGGTCGAGTACGTGACGCAGCTCGGCGAGCACCAGCGGGTCGGCCTGGTCGATTTTATTGATCACGATGATCTCGGGCGGGGCCTGCTCGCCGGTTTCGGACACAATGTCATAGATGACCTGGTTGACCGCCTCAATCTGCTTGAGCGGGAATGGGTCAGAGCCATCGACCACGTGCAACATAATATCGGCGGCAAGTACCTCTTCCAGGGTGGATTTGAAGGCCTCGACCAGCTGCGTGGGCAGGTGGCGGACAAACCCGACGGTGTCGGTGAAGACGACTTGGCGGCCGTCGGCAAGCGTGGCACGGCGGGTGGTGGGATCCAAGGTGGCAAAAAGTGCGTCCTCCACCAGCACGCCGGCGCCGGTCATGGCGTTGATGAGCGAGGACTTTCCAGCATTGGTGTAACCGGCAATGGCTATCTGCGCGATGGTTGAGCGCTGGCGCTTGGAACGCTTGACCTCACGGGCGGTCTTCATAGCGCGCAGCTCCCTGCGCAACCGAGCCATCTCCGTGCGGATGCGACGGCGATCCGTCTCGATCTTGGTCTCACCGGGACCACGCAGGCCCACACCGCCGTTGGAGCCGGCGCGGCCGCCCGCCTGGCGCGAAAGGTTGCCGCCCCAACCACGGGTATGGGTATAGAGGTATTCCAGCTGCGCCAAGGAGACCTGTGCCTTGCCCTCTTTGGACTTGGCGTGCTGGGCAAAGATGTCAAGGATGAGCATCGTGCGGTCAATGACCTTGGTGTTAAGCGCGCGTTCGAGAGCGGTGAGCTGGCCGGGGTTGAGCTCGCCATCACATACCACGGTATCGGCGCCGGTGGCCTCGACGATATCGCGCAATTCCTTGACCTTGCCGGAACCAATGAAGGTGCCGGGATCAGGCTTATCGCGCTTTTGGTAGATCATCTCTACTACTTCGGCGCCGGCGGTCTCGGTCAGCGCCGCGAGCTCGTCCATGGTGGCTTCGACTTCGGCCACGGTGCCTTCGGTCCACACGCCAACCAAGATGACGCGCTCGAGGCGCAGCTTACGGTACTCCACCTCATAGCCATCGGTGGTGTCCTCGGCGCGAATGGTGGTCTCACGGGTAACGCGACGGAAGGCGTTGCGCTCTGCCAGGTCAAGGTCACCGGTGGTGGGCGTCGCCTCTGGTGCGGCCGGGGCGTCATTATCGCGGAATGCGCGGGCAAGGAGATCGTCGTTATTGTGCTGGGAAAATTCGGTCATACTACCTTTCATTTTGGCATGTTGCGGCCGAAAGCGGGAATTGCGGATTCTTAGCTGGCTGCGCAAGGCGATACAATGGCGGGCATGAACGTTAAGGACACTGGGGTGAAGCAGAATACCGAGATGCAGGCCATCGGCCTCAATTTCGAACGTTGGCAGGATGCCGTCGAGGCCGCTATCGCTAGCGATCGCTTGGCCGTTACCGGCGAGGTACGCGGTGGTCAGCTGATTCAGTTCACCGATCCATCGGGCGCGCAGCTCAATATCCTCGCGGTGGAACCTTTTGCTACTTTCATTGGCTTCAATGCCGTTACGCAGGGGTTCGCCCACGTGGAGATGGTCAACGATGTCCTCGCCCTGCTGGAGATTATCGATCCTTTCGGCACCACCATCGCCCAGGCCACCGCGAACTTGGCGCAGGGGCCTTTGCTTGCCGACGAACCCTTGCAGCAATGGCAGCAAATCTCCCTCACCGCCATGGGCCTTGATGTCCGCACCTACGAGTCTGCCGCTGCCTATGAGGCGGCCGAGGGCGAATTCCCGGCGCTCTTTGAGTCCGCAGGAGCGAAGGTTATCTCCTCCGGCTCTGGCGCGGAGGTTCCTACCCCAGCCGCTACCTTTGCGGCCCGCGTCATGGAATCCGAGTGGCGTACCAATGAGCTAACCGGCGAGAAATTCGCCCACCTCGTCATGGATGGCCTTTTCCCCTTTGATCTCTGCCTGCCTGCGGGGGGCGACGAGCTACCGGCCAAGGACTCTATCGTGGCCGGCACCGCCTTGCTGACGGCTTCTATTGAAATGCCCAGCGGTGGCTGCGGCGACGGCGCTGGCTGCGGTTGTGGCTCTGGTGGCTGCGGCTGCGGCGGCCACTAAGAACTGACGCAAAGGCCTGGTGGAATAGCTGTGTGGATGCCTTTTCCGGAAAATGCGAGAAACCGGCGGGTGCTGGTTCTCGCGCTGATCCTGGTCGGATCAGTGGCGGTTGTGGCAACCCTAAAACTTCCCGGGGTTTTCATCGCGGCACTACTTATCGCGGCGGCACTGCTTATGCTCCACGCACGGCCGGATGCCTCGGAGCAGGCGGCGCTGCGCAGCTCTATTCGGCTCTCTGCCGAAGATATTGAGGACGTCTTGGCGGAGTACGAAGACTTCCGGTCCTCCGAGGCGGCCGAGAAGATCGCGGACCGCACGCTCTACCGGCCGGCGCTTTTAGATCTGGATTGCTCCGACCCCACCATCGAAGCCTTCCACTATGAAATTTCGGGCGCCCGACGGTTCCTGCGCCGGTTGAACCTGCGCGTCAACGCGGAAGAGGTCAGCACCAACGAGCTGGAATCCTTGCTGAAGGTGACCGATGGACGGGCTCGCGAGCTCAAGGAAACATGGCTATCGGCCCGCCGCGCCGCTTTTGCGCTCGGGCCGAAGTATGAAAAGAACGAAGTAAAAAATCGCGCCCTGCGCCGCCAAGCCCTCGAAGAGCAAGCATTCGAGAAAGAGGAAGGCGAAGGGCGCAGCGCCTAAGCACTCACCCCGCACCGCGCACCGCGCGCGTCGGGCCCGACGCGGTCTAAAGGGAGGTCTCGCCGGTGGCGACGATGGCGGACGGGCCGGTCAGGCGCGAACCACCCTCGTAGACGTCCACCGTCACTTCCCCGCCGGGGACGTGTACGTGCACGGTGCCGTGAGGGGTGGTGGTGTGGTCAACGGCGGCGTCGGCAAGCGCGGCGGTCGCGGCCGCCACGGTACCGGTGCCGCAAGAGCGGGTCTCTCCTACCCCGCGCTCAAAGACGCGCATATGCACGTGGCCATCGCGCAGCGGGGTCACGACCTCAACATTCACACCGGCGGGGAAGAAAGAATCATCAATGATGGGCTGCTCGAAAGTCTTGGCTGCAAGGCCCTCGGCGTCCAGCCCTGGCACCACGGCCGCGAGGTGCGGGTTGCCCATGTCAACGCCTAGACCGGCGTAGCTCTCCCCGGCCATAGACGCGGTAGATACACCCGTTACTTCGGCCGGTCCCATCTCCACGGTGACCTCAGCCGCATGCTCATCGCACGAGTACACCGTCACGCGCTTGGCGCCGGCGCGGGTACCGATGGTGAACTCGTCTTCTTCCACCAGGCCGCGCGAGCGCAGCCAGTGGGCGAAAACGCGGGTGCCATTGCCGCACATTTCGGCCACGGAACCGTCGGCGTTGCGGTAATCCATGAACCAGTCATTGGACGCGATGCCCTCGGCCAGCGACTCGATTTCCCCGGCCGCGAGCAAGGCATCCGCGCGCACGACGCGCAGCACACCATCGCCGCCGATACCGGCGCGGCGATCGCACAGCGCCGCTACGCGCTCGGGGGCAAGCGGCGTGGCGGCCGCGTGGTCCTCGACGATGACAAAGTCGTTCTCAGTTCCATGACCCTTGGCAAATTTCATGCTCCCTACCCTAGCGCGCGCAGCGCCTGGGCGGTCGTATCGCCCGCGGCATCCAGCCACATGATCCGCTTATCGCGGTTGAACCAGGAACGTTGGCGGCGCACGTAGCGCCGTGTCCCGGTAATTGTGCGCTCGACGGCCTCATTCCACGTAAGTTCGCCACACTGGGCTTGGAATACCTGCGCATAGCCTATGGCGCGCCCGGCCGTGGAATCGGCCACCAAGCCTTGGGATTGGAGACGCTCGACTTCCTCGATGAGCCCGCGCTCAAACATCTGGCGCGTGCGTAGCTCGATGCGCGGATTAAGCCAATCTGCGGTAGTGCGCAGGCCGAGCAAACGGGTGCCCCACCGCGGCGGAGCGTCCTTCGGCGGTTGGCTAGCCTTATAAGGTTTACCGGTCAGTTCGATGACCTCCAAGGCGCGCACTGTGCGACGTGGGTCCTTATCTTCAATGATGGCGGCTGCGGCCGGATCCACCTGCGCTAGCTCCTCGTGCAGGGCATCGGTACCGATTTCTACGCGCCGGGCCTCATACTTGGCGCGGACGGCGGGGTCGGTGGGTGGGAACTGCCAGTCGTCGACAAGCGCTTGGGCATAAAGCATGGAGCCGCCGACGAGGATTGGCGTCTTGCCGCGGGCCATGATGCCTTCCACGTCCGCGATGGCATCGCGCTGGTAGCGGGCCACAGAAGCGGTCTCGGTCACGTCCCACACATCGAGCTGGTGGTGCGGGATTCCCTCGCGCTCGGCCGGGGTGAGCTTGGCGGTGCCAATGTCCATACCGCGGTAGAGCTGCATGGAATCGACGTTGACCACCTCGCCGTCTAGTTCATGCGCAAGTGCGAGCCCCAGTGAGGATTTGCCAGACGCGGTAGGTCCAAAGACTGCAATTGGGCGCATTAGACCTCCCACCCTGCAACGTAGCGGCCAACACCCAGGGTGGCGTCGGTGGCCAGCAACTGCGCCTTCTTTGGTTGTAGTCCTGCTAACTCCTCCCACAGCGCGGGCTCTACCACACCGCGCTGGGACAGCCACTCGCCTGCCTTGCTTGCCGACGCCCCCATTAGCACCTCCTCGCACCACTCGTGCGCTTCCTGGGCACCGGGAACGAGCGCCAAGGGGGCGCGCTCGGTCAGACCCGCGCTGCCATCTGCCACAACGATAGTGAGCGCCGCCGGATCCGGCTGGCCGATGTGCTCCCGGCTAGCGCGGGCATTAAGCTGTGGCACGCTGTGCAGCACGTACCGGGCCATGATCTCCGGAAGAAAGGTGCCGCCGCCTAGGTCCGTGGCCGCACCCCAGGCCCGTAAGCTACCGGTATGGGCGGTATACCAGCGCTTATCTTGGCTGCCGACGATATCTACTTCCGCTATTCCGGCGGCCGCAGCCTCCACTGCGAGCGTACGGGCAGCGGCAAGTAGTGCGCGGGAGGCGGCGTCATGAGCGGAAAGCTCCACGGCCAACGCCGGTGACGCTGGCATTACCATGAGATTGAACATTATTCCTCCATTCTATCTACCCAAGTGGAGGTAATTAAATAGAATCTGGGCACGCGCGGGATATTCGCGGTAATGTATCGAGTGATTTTATTCGGCAGCCGTGACGCGCGGCGATCTATGCATAGGAGGGCTTGTCATGTCTCCCATCCCTACCCCAGGTTCCATGCCCAAGAAGGGCCCTCGCCCCACCGCAAAGCCTGTTCCCGTGCAGGCACCAAGCAAGAATGACCCGGCCAAATGGGGCCGCGTCGACGCGGATGGTTCCGTCTTCGTTTCCGCTCCGGAGGGCGAACGCAAGATTGGCGAATGGCAGGCCGGCACTCCCGAGGAGGGTCTACAGCACTATGGCGCGCGTTACGACGATCTCTCCACCGAAATTGAATTGCTCGAGGCCCGCCTGCGCGCCAACCCCAGTGAGGCCGCTGGCATCAAGAAGACCGCAGCGCAATTGCGCGAAACCCTGCCTACCGCTGCGGTCATCGGTGATATCGCAGCACTTGACCGCCGCCTTGTTGCCGTCATTGAGCACTCGGTAGAAGCCGGTGAGCAGGCGCAGGCCGATAAGGAACGCCGCCGCGAGGAAGCTATTGCTGCCAAGGAGAAGCTGGCGGCGGAAGCAGAAGAGATTGCCGAAAACTCCACCGAATGGAAGGCCGCCGGTGACCGCATCCGCGCCATCTTAGAAGAGTGGAAGCAGATTAAGGGCATTGATCGCAAGACCGATGATGCCCTGTGGAAGCGCTACTCCCGCGCCCGCGACTCCTTCAACCGCCGTCGCGGCTCCCACTTTGCCGAGCTGGACCGCGCCCGTGCGGTTGCCCGCAAGAAGAAGGAAAAACTGGTCGAGCGCGCCGAGGCTATCCAGGATTCCACCGAGTGGGGACCCACCGCCCGCGCCTACCGCGATTTGATGACTGAGTGGAAGGCTGCCGGCCGCGCCCCGCGCGACGTGGACGATAAGCTCTGGGCCCGCTTCCGCGCCGCCCAGGACAAGTTCTTCAATGCCCGCAATGCCGTCAATGACGAGCGCGACCGCGAGTTTGCAGAAAATGCCAAGGCCAAGGACGCCTTGATCGCGGAATACGACGAGCAGATCGACCCGTCCAAGGGCATCGAGGGTGCGAAGGCCAAGCTGCGCGAGCTGCAGGAAAAGTGGGAAGAAATTGGCTTCGTTCCCCGCAAGCAGGTGCGCGAGTACGAGTCCAAGATTGAGGCGCTGGAGCAGCGCGTCACCGAGGCAGAAAAGTCCGAGTGGCGCCGCACCGACCCAGAGGCGCAAGCACGCGTGGCACAGTTCCAGGCCAAGGTCGATGAGTTTAACTCCCAAGCCGAGGCAGCTGAGGCCAAGGGCAATGCGAAAAAGGCCGCTGATCTGCGTGCGCAGGCTGAACAGTGGCAGGCTTTTGCCGACGCCGCCGCTAACGCCGTCAATGACAAGTAGTGCACCTCGTCCACATTGCGCGGCCACCGCGGCCGGCGCACTCGCCTACCGCTCACGCCCGGCCCAGCGAACCTGCGGACTGTATTCGCAGCTTCGTCTTTTGGGCCAACTTGGCGGCCCAAGAAGCCAGCGGCGATGCCGCGGCATCGACGTCGCCGGGCCGTGTGGTCCAGCGTCTGCAGGGTTCTAGCGAATCACAGACCTATCTCTTTGCCGTAGTGGACGGCGACTCCACCCTTGGTGAGGTTTCTGATCTTGGCCTGCCGCTCATCCCCTCGGTGGAGCCGAGCCCGGAGCTGGATTACCTTGGGTTCATCCACATTAGCCTGCCGCTTTTGGAGGAGCGCGAGGCCGCTGAAATTGAATGCGTGCTGTGCGACCTGCCTCTGCCCGGCGAGCAGCTCGATGAGGAAGGGCGCAAGGTTGCCGAGTGGATGGGTACGAAGGCGCTGGAGCTGGCCCGGCAGCTCGGCCGCACCGTAGCGCACGTGGGATTATTGAACCCGCCGGGCGCGGATCCAGACTACGACGCTATGGGCAGCATCTACCGCGAGTTGGGATTTACGCAAAGGCATGCGGAGCACCAGCTGGTGATGGACATCCCCGAAAGCCCGGTCGCAGCACTGCTCCCAGCGGGAATCACGGCCCGAGTCTGGCCGGATTACGACATCCCTGAGGACTACCTCGACGAGGTCATGCGGCTGCTTAGCCTAGCGTCCAAGGACGCGGAGACCGGGAATCTGACGGTGGAGCCCATCGTGTGGACGCGTGCTCGATTGCGCGAAGCGCACAGCCGGCTGCGCTCTCGTCGCGGGCACACGCTTCTTATCGCGCTCACCGCCGAGGACGGGAGCATTCTCGCACTGACCGAGATGGCTCGGCACGAGGACGCGAATCCTGAAGTTTGCGAGTGGACTCTGACTGTGACCGATCGCCCGCACCGGCGCCGCGGACTTGCGCAGCTAGCCAAGCTCACTGCGCTGCATGAGGTGGCAGGCTATTGGCCACGGGTACGGCGCTGCTATTGTTCCGTTGCCGCCAAGGACGCGGCCATGAATGCCATCTATCGCAGCCTGGGCGCCCGGGAACTTTCCCGCTCTTCTGCGTGGGAGTTGCGGCTGCGGGACTAGTGGCGGTAGGCCTACCGCTCGCCGCGTTGGGCGCGGTGGCGTTCGGCAGCTTGCCTGCGGCGATTGTCCACAAGGGGTTCCTGGATCGGTGCCGCGTCAATTTTGGATTGGAATTCGCCCACCTCATCGAGCTGTCCGGCGGTGGCGCGCACGCGGGCTTCGGCAGCCTTCTGCTCTGGGCTGCGGCGCAGCGCCACCATGCTATAGGCCAGAAATGCTAGGAAGGTAGCCAGCATTCCTACCCACATTCCCAACGACGCCCCGTCGGAAGTAGAGCCACGGAACCAGAAGCCCCATAGGTTAGCGAAGAAGGACACCGTCACCAACATCCACGCGATGAGTCCCGGCGTAGCGCGGCGGGTAAACAGCGTCACCGGAGTAAGAACGCCCAACCCAATGAGCGCGAGCCACGCGGAGACGGTTTCCATGATGGAAATCCTGACGCCACTTGACGTGGTGCCGAAGGTCAATGCCTCCCAACCATGGGCCGGACCGGCGTAGGGCAAAATCAGGTAGAGGATATAGACCACCACTGCAATACTCAGCGTCACCTTGTGACCGCCGAGGTCCATTGTTTGTGCTGCTCTACGCTCAGCGTTAGCTGCATTATGGGCTGCGGTGGTCGAATGTTCCTCAGTCATGGCTCCCTAGCCTACTCCCCTGCTAGCAACCGCAGGAATCGCCAGATTCGGCCGCTGCGGGCTTGCCAATCGACGGCAATCCCAGACCGACGCCGATGGGTGCGGTGGTAGGCGTTTCGCCGGCAGCAGACATGTCCCCGGCCTTGGTACGGGTGTGGGAGGTCACGGCGGCGTCGGCAAGCAAGAAGAAGGAGCCCGCACCGGTGACCTGGGTATGCACCACATCGCCAGGGCGAATCTCCGCCGAAATATCCGTGCCATCCGAATCAACCGGGGTAAAGTGCACCAGGCGGCCATCGCGCGCACGGCCGGTCATGCGGTGGGTTTCATCGTTCTTGCGGCCACCTTCGGCCTGCACCAAAAGCTCCACATCCGTGCCGATGAGCTTCTTGTTTTCCTCTGCCTGAATGCTATCTTGCAGGGCAACGAGACGTTCGAAACGATCCTGGACGACCTCCTTGGGAATCTGATCCTCCATTTCCGCAGCCGGGGTTCCCGGGCGCGGCGAATACTGGAAGGTAAAGGCCGAGGCAAAGCGAGCGCGGCGCACCAATTCCATGGTGTCTTGGAAGTCTTCCTCGGTCTCGCCCGGGAAGCCCACGATGATATCGGTCGTGATTGCGGCGTGCGGAATCTTGTCCCGTACCTCGTCCAAAATCCGCAGGAACTTCTTGGTGCGGTAGGAACGACGCATGTCCTTAAGGACCTTGTCGGAGCCAGACTGCAGCGGCATATGCAACTGCGGGCACACGGCCGGGGTCTCGGCCATGGCATCGATGACGTCGGAAGTAAACTCCGCCGGGTGCGGGGAGGTAAAGCGCAGGCGTTCAAGGCCTTCGATCTTGCCGACCTCGCGCAGCAGCTTAGAAAAGGCGAAACGGTCGCGTGGCATGTCGGGATCGGCGAAATTGACGCCATAAGCATTGACGTTTTGTCCCAGCAGGGTGACCTCGGATACGCCCTGGTCTACCAAGGCTTTAACCTCGGCCAAGATATCGCCGGGCCGACGGTCCTCTTCCTTGCCGCGCAAGGAAGGAACAATACAGAAGGTGCAGGTGTTATTGCAGCCTACAGAGACAGAAACCCAGCCGGCATAGGCAGACTCACGCTTGGCTGGCAAGACCGACGGAAAAGCCTCGAGGGAATCAACGATTTCCACCTGTGCCTCATCGTTGTGTCGGGCGCGCTCCAGCAGCGTCGGCAGGGCCGCCATATTGTGGGTGCCAAAGACAGCATCTACCCACGGAGCATTGTCTAGGACGGTGTCCTTGTCTTTCTGCGCCAAGCAACCACCCACGGCAATTTGCATACCGGGATGATTTTCCTTTGTCTTCTTCAAGGCACCCAAGGTGCCGTAGAGCCGCTTATCGGCATTTTCGCGCACGGCGCAGGTATTAAAGACGATGAGATCTGGCTCCACGCCTTCACCGGCGGCCGCGTAGCCGGCCTCCTCCAAAAGGCCAGAGATGCGCTCGGAATCGTGCACATTCATCTGGCAGCCGAAAGTTCGGACTTCATAAGTACGGTTATCTGCGATTGTCTGCTCCACGTCGGCATAGTTTAGCCATGAAGCTAGGCATCTCATAACTGCCGGACTTGGCCATTCCGGCGCTACCCTGCCTTGGCCGTATCAGTCCTCTGCGCGCAGTTCCGCGCACCGCGCGTCAAGCGCTGCGATTGCGATCTGCAATGACATTCCTTCATTGAAGCCGCGGCGTGCCAGCACACCCACGATGCGGCGTAGAGCCTTGTCGCGCTCCTTGCGATCCGGCGGGACGGTCTTAATGGAGCGAGCCTTCTTTTCCGCAAGGGCCTGCGCCATGGCTTGTTCATCGGCAGGGTCAATTTGCTCGAGGGCCTCAGCACGGTCGGCCTCGCTCACGCCCTTTTCCCGCAATTCCCTGTTGAGAACCGTACTGGACTTGCCGCGCCGCTTATGCCGTTGGCGCACCCACTCGTGTGCAAAGGCTGCGTCATTCACCAGCCCCACGTGGGCTAAATCATCTAGCACGTCCTCAACGATATCTGGCTCAAACTCGGCCTTTACTAGACGATCATAGAGCTCTTTCCGGGACCTAGAACGCTGATCCAAAAGGCCCAGTGCCCGAGAGCGGACCTTGGCCTTGGCTTCCTCTGCCTCTCGATCAAAAAGCCCACCCCCAGCTGCTCCATTCTCATAGGCCTCGAGGGCCTGACGGAGTTGGGCGAGCTTTTCGGGGGCGGGCTGATTCATGATGCAGATTCAAATAGTACGCGGACTGTGTGGGGACGGGTTAGACGTTTCTAGTCGTCGTCAAAATCGACGTTTGGAACGAGATCCACGGACTCATCGGTCAATGGGTCATCGGCGCCAGGAACGTCCATCGCAGCACCTTCCTCGCCTTCGGCCGCGGCCTCGCCGATACCGAGCTTCTGGAAAATCTTCTGCTCGATTTCATTGGCCAGATCCGGGTTATCCTTCAGGAAATTACGCGCCTTCTCCTTGCCCTGGCCCAACTGGTCGCCTTCGTAGGTAAACCAAGAGCCGGACTTGCGGATGAAGCCGTTTTCGACGCCAAGGTCAATGATGGAGGACTCGCGAGAGATGCCTTCGCCATACATGATGTCGAACTCGGCAATCTTAAATGGTGGCGAGACCTTGTTCTTTACTACCTTGAGCTTGGTGCGGTTACCGATGGCATCTTGACCATCTTTTAAGGTCTGGATGCGGCGGATATCGCAGCGCACGGAAGAGTAGAACTTGAGCGCCTTACCACCGGTGGTGGTCTCTGGCGAGCCGAACATCACGCCAATCTTTTCGCGCAGCTGGTTAATGAAGATAGCGGTGGTACCGGAGTTGTACAGGGCACCGGTCATCTTGCGCAGCGCCTGGGACATCAGGCGAGCCTGGAGGCCGACGTGACTATCGCCCATCTCACCTTCAATTTCCGCCTTCGGGGTAAGGGCAGCTACGGAGTCAACGACGATGATGTCAATTGCGCCGGAGCGCACCAGCATATCGGCAATCTCCAAGGCCTGCTCACCGGTATCTGGCTGGGAAACCAAGAGGTTATCGGTATCCACGCCAAGCAGGCGTGCATACTGTGGGTCGAGCGCGTGCTCGGCGTCAATAAACGCGGCAATGCCGCCGTTCTTTTGCGCGGATGCAATAGCGTGCAGCGCAACAGTGGTCTTACCAGAAGACTCCGGGCCATAAATCTCTACGATGCGCCCGCGCGGGAAACCGCCAATACCAAGAGCGACATCGATTGCGGTATTACCGGAAGAAATGGCCTTAATCGGTGGGCGGTTGTCATCGCCCAGGCGCATCACAGCGCCTTTGCCGTAATCCTTCTCAATCATGGCCATTGCGGCATCGAGGGCCTTTTGGCGGTCATCTCCCTTAGAGGCAGCAGAAGAAGACTTCTTTTTGGTTGCCATTAACTTTCATCCTTATCTTTAACGACGATGTACTAACGCATTATTAGACTGCCGTGGAACTCAAACGGTTCCCTCCGTCAACGCCATCCCACTGTAGACGACTGCATCGACACTTCCGCCATCTTACATACATCTGTTCGAATTTTGAAAGTGAACACGCCAGTCCGTCAAATTCGACGCCGCTATAAAGTAGGGTAATCGACCCCCAACCTGCGCTCCTTCGGTACATCAAAGTCATCGCACAGGCTCAGCCAGACGCGACGCGGATCGACGCCGCGTTCGATAAGCTCATCGGGTGTCGCCCCGAGGTCAGGCAGGACATGGGAGTGGCTAATCCACTTTCCCTTAGACTCGCCAAATTCATCCACAATGAGCTGGTGATACTCGGTCAATCGCATGCGCGCCATCCTACTCAGCACTAAAGCACAGGCGCCAGAGGTCTAGAAAGCGTCGATTGGGAGCCCGCCGCAATGGCCCTGCCTCACAAGTATCAGCCTCGGATGAACACCGTTCAAAACCCTCAATTGTCTGCAGTTTTCATGCAGTGCTAACCTCTTGAACATGAAAAAGAACTCTCTGGCAACCACCATTGCCTATGTTGCCGTGTTTACCGCTCTCGTCATCGTCCTTGCCTTCGTGTCCATCCCCATCGGTTCGGCCGGCGTGCCCATCGTGTTGCAAAACGCAGCGCTGATCCTCGCCGGCCTTATTTTGGGTAGCAAGCGCGGCGGTTACGTGGGACTCCTCTTTTTGTTCCTGGGCCTTGCCCTCCCAGTTTTAGCAGGTGGCGGTACTACGCTGCGTGCCTTGGCAGGCCCAACCGCGGGCTACATCATCGGCTATGTTCTCTCGCCAGCGATTGCAGGTGCAATTGCCTACCGCTCCCCTAAGAACAAGGGTGGCATGGCGGTCATACTTGCCATTGCTGCCATTGTCGGCCTTGCCGTCCAATACATCTGCGGCGCCTTTGGTCTCATGATCCGCTCTGGCTTGGAAATTGGCCCAGCCTTCGCAGCGCAATTGCCCTTCATCCCTGTCGATGCCGGAAAGCTTGTCGTTGCCGTCATCATCGCTCTCGGTGTTCACTCGGCCTTCCCCGATCTGATGGGACGAAAGGCCGCCTAGTGCCCACGATCGAATTTTCCTCGGTCTCGGTGGCTTTTGATGACACCGTGGTGCTCGAGGACATCAACCTCACCCTCACCGAACAGCGAATTGGCATTATCGGCCAAAACGGTGGCGGAAAATCCACCTTGACCAGGCTCATTAATGGGTTGGGCGAACCTAGTGAAGGTACGGTGACGGTGGACCAGATGGACGTCGCCAAGCAGGGCAAAAAGGTGCGCGAAAAGGTGGGGTTTGTCTTTTCGGATGCCGAAAACCAGATTGTCATGCCCAATGTGCGCGATGACGTCGCCTTTTCGCTCCGCCGCTTTAAGCTGCCCAAACACGAGCGCCTCGCCCGCGTGGATGCTGCCCTCGAACGCTTCGGACTCGCCGACTTTGCTGAGCGCTCACCGCACACGCTGTCTGGCGGACAAAAGCAGCTCCTTGCGCTGGCAGCGGTCATGGTCATCGACCCGATACTCATCATCGCTGATGAGCCCACTACCCTGCTGGATCTGCGCAACCGCGATCGAATCAAAAGAGAATTCGCGCGATTGGAACAGCAACTAGTTGTGGTGACGCACGATCTGGACTTTCTGCGCGATTTTGATCGGGTCATTTGCATCGATGACCACCGCATCGCCGCGGATGGCCGGCCGGCGGAGGTCATAGATTTTTACCAAGACCTCATGGCCCAGCGGCCGCTGTAGGGAGAATTGTCATGCAACGACGCACGAATCTCCCACTTTCCGTCTATGTTGATGGCACCAGTTTTGTTCATCGCATCAAACCTAGTTGGAAGATCGCATTCCTTTTAGTCTTTATCCTGGTCACCAGCATCTTTTTCAAGTCCATTCCGTGGGCAGCAGGCGGGGTCATCTTCGTTGTCATCCTCTATGCTTGTGCACGGATCCCACTGGGCATTGCATGGAGTCAAATCTGGCCGCCTCTCTTTTTCCTAGTCCCCTTGGCAGGCTTTCAATGGTGGGCAAAGGACTTCGACTATGCGGCGGTGATGTTCCTCAATGTCTTCGCCGCTATGATGGCTGCCTTCTTGCTCACGCTGACCTCCACGGTAGATGAAATCATGGAGTCGCTGGAAGAGTCGCTGCAGCCCCTAAAGCGACTAGGAATACCGGTAGAAAACATCAGCTTGGCTATGTCACTGACGATTCGGCTCATCCCGCTGATGTTTGAAACCGTCTACGAAGTCCTCGATGCCCGCAAAGCGCGCGGCGCCGGGATGTCCCCGCTGGCATTTGGCACCCCCGTTATTATTCGCTCCATCCGGCGAGCGCGCGCGATGGGGGAAGCGTTGCAGGCCCGCGGCGTCGGCGACTAGCAGCATAAGTTATCGCCTCCCTTGCACCACCACATGATGGCCGAGGGAGGCGATAATTATTTAGAAGACAGTCGGGGATTACTCCCCACGCAGCTCACGCAGACGGGCCTGCACAGCATCGTTGTTGGCACTGCCGGGCTGAGCAGCGTTGTCGGCAGCAGAGCCAGAAGCTTTATTGCCCTCAATGGCCTGGGCCTTATTGCCTTCCACGGACTTAGAAGAGTTCATTTCACTGCGAATCTGCTCCAAGCGGGAATGACCGGCCATCTGAATACCAGCTTGTTGTACCTCGGCCATGCGGTTTTCCACGGAGTTCTCAGCAAGCTCAGCCTGGCCGAGTGCCTTGGAGTAACGGCGCTCAATCTTATCGCGCACAGCATCCAGAGACGGCGTATTGCCATTGGCAGTCAGCTCGTTCATGGAGTTCAAAGACTCAGAGACCTTTTCCTGCATCTTTGCCTGCTCCAGCTGGGAAAGCAGCTTGGAACGCTCATTGACCTTTTCGCGCAGCGCGGCGTTATTACGCTGAACCGCATTCTTGGCCTTTTCTGCCTGCTGTAGTGCCTGGTCGTGCAGCTTCTTGGTATCCTCCACGGACTCCTCAGCCGTAACCAGCTGGGCGGCGAAGGCCTCGGCCGCGTTCTCATACTCCACGGCCTTATTTTCATCGCCCTTGGCACGGGCCTGATCAGCCAATTCCAGAGCCTGGCGAGCATTGCCCTGCAGCTTTTCTACCTCTGCCAAACGGCGGTTAAGCTGCATTTCCAACTGACGCTGGTTACCAATCACGGCGGCTGCCTGCTGAGAAAGCTCTTGGTGCTGGCGCTGAGCATCCTCAAGAGCCTGCTCGATCTGCACCTTCGGATCGGCGTTTTCCTCGATCTTATTATCGAAGAGAGCCATCAGGTACTTCCAGCCCTTAACAAATGGGTTCGCCATGGTGTGCTTCAACCTTTCTAGGTTAAAAATGTGCGTAATGTTCTGCTGTTTATACTAGCGAAGCGCTGTTTCCACCGCTTGTACTCCCCGCGGTCGCGGGCGCTTGCCGACGCCCCCTTAACCACCACAGCCGACCTTCCTCGCAAGAGAATAGGCCGGCTGTTGACATAGACCGCTATGGGCTAAAGCTCTGATGCGGCAGGTGCCGTATGGGCTAGCTCCTCATCCATGGAGGGCAGGGCCATGTAACCGGCCGCTTCAATCAATACGTCCGAGACTGAGCAATCCAGCGCGTGGCACACGGACGCAAGAAGCTCAGAGGAGACCTCCTTGCGGCCGCGTTCGAGCTCTGACAGGTAACCCGGCGATACGCGGGCCGCTCCGGCCAATTCGCGCAGGGTCACTCCTTTGTCCGCGCGGAAGGCGCGCAGCGTCAACCCAAGAGCCTCACGCAAAAGCGGCTCAGGGGTACGAGCAGTGGCGGGCGCCGCTGGTGCAACAGCGCCGTTTACCGGGTGTTCGAGGACTGCAGTAGAAGTGTTCATCACTATGGTCAACGCTCCTTGTCTCGCTATTGTTCCCGCAGTGCCGGATTTTCTTCCACAGTTGCGCACAGTAGACGCAAGGCGGCTGCGACCGTGGCCTCTCTAATTTCGTTGCGCTCCTTGCCCAATCCGGATAGCAACTGGGAGAAAGCGACTCTGCCAGGAGAATAGATGCCGATATATACGGTGCCCGCCGGCTTGCCTTCTTGTAGGTCTGGTCCTGCCACTCCGGTAAGGCCTATCCCCCAATCCGCAGCGGTTTCTGCCACTGCCGCGCGGGCCATAGCAAGGGCGGTCTCCCCAGAAACCACTCCGGCTGCTTCGATATCGGCTACCGGTTGGTGCAAAAAGTGGGACTTCACCTCGGTGGCATATGTTATAAGCCCTCCGCGCAAAACAGCCGAGGCTCCAGGGACAGAAGCCACCGTGGCGCTGGCCAACCCAGCAGTAAGTGACTCACAAAAGGACAAAGTCTCGCCGCGCTCAGTGAGCTCGGATACGAGGCGGGCCGCCATGGTGCTCATGAACTACCTAGCTATTCTGCTTCTTGCCGTCGATAAGGTATTGGACGCCGGTAACTACGGTCACCACTGCGGCCAAGAGCATCACTAGGAAGGTAGGTACGTTCATCCACTCCGGCAACGGCCACAAATACAGCCCGACTGCCAAGGATTGCAATACAGTCTTCAGCTTGCCGCCCTTCGAAGCAGGTACCACCTTGCCGCGGCGCAACAAAACCATACGCCAGATGGTGATACCGAACTCACGGATGAGAATGACCACGGTAATCCACACTGGCAGCACCCCGATGAAGTTGAGGCATACCAGTGCGGTAGTCATAAGCGCTTTATCCGCGATGGGATCAGCAATCTTGCCAAAATTGGTGATAAGGCCACGGGCACGTGCGATGTCCCCGTCGAGCTTATCTGTGAGCATTAAGGCGGCGAATAGGCCAAAAGCCCACCATTCATGGCCGGCAATAACTAGCCATGCGAAAACCGGAATGAAAAGAATGCGCAGGCTGGTGAGAAGATTTGGCAGGTTCCAATTGGACACCTGTGGATTCACATCCGAGGATTGCGCTGACTGTGTTCCGGGTTGATTCACGTTATACATACTACCTGTTAGCACCAAGCACCTGCGCTTGGATGCCCCTGCATTTTAAAATGCGTAGCATGAAGTATTTTGCTGTTAGCTACGACTACAACCCCAATAATCCTGGGATTGCTAAGGCTCGCCCCGCGCACCGCGAGTTTACCGCGCAACTTTTTGAGGAGGGCACCATCATTGCCACCGGCCCCTTGACGGATTCCAAGGGCGGCGCACTCATCATCGTGGGGCTTGCCGACGACGCCGTGGTCGCCGACGCCATTGCCCTCATGGACAACGACCCCTTCTACCAGGCGGGCTGCATCACCGGCCGCAGCTTCCGCGAATGGAATCCCGTAAACACCCGCTTCTAGTGTGGTAGCTCTTCCTTGGGCAGGTCTTCGGCCTTGCCCAAGAATTCGCCCCTCTTGTTCCGGACGATCTTATTGCCTTCCTCGTCCCAGTCGAAGTGATTGTGCGATACCGGCACTCCGCCTTGGTTCTCATCGCGTTTGTTCTTAATAATCGAGGCGATAACCGTAATAACCAGTACACCCACGATCACGATAAGTGAGGTGATGGTGGAAAATTCTGGGATCGACTCCACGTTCTCGCCGCCGTTTACAAACGGCAAGTTATTCTCATGCAGCGCATGGAACATGAGCTTTACACCGATGAAGCCCAAGATGATACCCAAACCATAGGGCAGGTACACCAAACGATCCAGTAGGCCATCCAGCAGGAAGTACATCTGGCGCAATCCCATGAGGGAGAAAGCATTCGTGGTAAAGACCAAGAACGCTTCTGAGGTAATACCGTAAATGGCTGGGATGGAGTCGAAGGCAAACATCACGTCGATAAGGCCAATGGACACCAACGCAATAAATAGCGGGGTGAACGCAAATTTCCGCTTGCCCGAGGAATCTTCCACGCGGTGCGTGAGCTTATCGCCGTGGTAGCGCGGGGTGACGTGGACTACCTTGCGGATCAGCTTGATGATGGCCATGTCATTGGGATCGGTTTCGGGGGCATCCCGAATCTCATCGACGATGAGCTTGATCGCTGTGTAGATGAGAAATATCGCGAACAGGTAGAAGATATCGGACCATGCCGCGATGACCGCAGCACCCAAAAGGATAAACACCAGGCGGCATGCCAAGGCAATAACGATACCGATGAGCAATACCTTTTGCTGGTACTTACGCGGGATCTTGAAGGCGCCCATGATAAGCGCGAAAACAAAGAGGTTATCTACGGATAGCGCCTTCTCTGTCACGTAACCCGTGAGGTATTGGATGCCGTGCTCGTGGTCCCATATGGCCCACACGCCGGCACCAAAAAGTAAAGCGATACCGACATAGAATAGGGTCCAGAACCCAGATTCCTTCAGCGTCGGCTCGTGCGGGGTGCGCACGTGGGAGTAGAAATCAAAAACAAAGAATCCAAGAATGACGACGATGGAAATCGCCCAGATCCACAATGGCACATGCATTGGTACATCCCTCCGGTCGAAGATACAACAAAGTAACCGGAGGTCTCCCCCGCCCGGCTAGATAGCTGCAGCCGGGCCGACACGACCGGGAGCGTAACGCTTCCGTGCTGACGATCAATGCCGAAGGATGGGGTACTCCCCTCCAAGACCCGTCCAACTCTACACGAGCTTAGAAGGCACCTGTCGAAGGGTTATACGTTGCCTGGACGGTACGGGTGTCCTCGGCATCGCCCTGCGGGGAGGAATCGGAGCCAGCGGAAGAGGCGGCGTCGGAAGTAGCGGCAGCTTCGTCCTGCTCTTGCTGTTGCATCTCCTCCTGAATTTCCTTCGGCGCCTCGGCAGGATCAGCGCCCTTGATCATCCAGATGATGGTATCGAGCTCTTCCGGCTTCACTAGTACCTCGCGGGCCTTGGAGCCCTCTGATGGACCGACGACGCCACGAGATTCCATGAGGTCCATGAGACGACCGGCCTTGGCAAAGCCGATGCGCAGCTTGCGCTGGAGCATTGAGGTCGAGCCCAACTGGGCGGTGACCACCAGCTCGACGGCTTCGAGGAGGTCGTCCATGTCCTTGCCAATTTCCTCATCGATTTCCTGCTTGGCCTCGGATTGCTTCTCTTCAGTCACGCCCTCGGTGTAGTTCGGCGCGGCCTGCGACTTGGCGGCATCGACAACCGCCATGACTTCATCGTCCGAGACGAATGCGCCCTGCATACGCACAGGACGCTTGCCCTGCGGAATGAAGAGGCCATCGCCCATACCAATGAGCTTTTCCGCGCCACCCTGGTCCAAGATAACGCGAGAGTCCGTCAGGGAGGACGTCGCAAAGGCCAAGCGTGAAGGCACGTTTGTCTTAATCAGACCGGTCACCACGTCAACGGACGGGCGCTGGGTTGCCAGCACCAGGTGAATTCCGGCGGCACGCGCTTTCTGGGTGATGCGGACGATGGAGTCCTCAATCTCCTTTGGCGCAGTCATCATCAGGTCCGCCAGCTCGTCGACGACACAGACGATGTACGGGTACGGGCGTACCTCGCGCTCGGAGCCTGCCGGTGCCTGATATTCGCCGGAGACCACCTTGCGGTTATAGTCCTCAATCTTGCGCACGCGAGCAGCCTTCATATCCATGTAGCGCTGCTCCATCTCCTCCACCAGCCACTGCAGGGCTGCTGCAGCCTTCTTCGGCTGGGTAATGATGGGCGTGATCAAGTGCGGAATGCCCTCGTACGGGGTAAGTTCCACCATCTTCGGGTCCACCAGGATGAGGCGAACCTGCTCAGGGGTGGCTCGGGTTAGCAGCGAGACCAACATGGAGTTGACGAAAGCGGACTTACCGGAACCGGTAGCACCGGCGACCAGCAAATGCGGCATCTTTTGTACCGAGAACGAGGTGTATTCGCCTTCGATGTCCTTGCCCAAACCGATGAGCATGGGGTCCGGGGAGCTGGTCATGCTCGGCGCATCAAGCACCTCGCGCAGGTGCACCATCTCGCGGTCCGGGTTCGGGACCTCAATGCCGACGGCCGACTTGCCCGGGATGGGCGTGAGCAAACGTAGATTATCCGTGGCCACGGCGTAGGCCAGATTGGACTGCAGGTTCGTAATCTTCGATACCTTAACGCCTGGTCCCAGCTCGATTTCATAACGGGTAACTGTTGGGCCACGGCTAAAGCCGGTTACCTGGGCATCGACCTTGAACTCTTCGAAGACATCGGTGATGGCCTCAATGATGCGGTCATTAATCTCCGTGCGCTCCTTTGCTGGAGTACCCGGGGTCAGCAGGTCCGTGGTAGGAACCGCGTAATTCTCATTGCCAAACTGCGCGGACGGCGCAGGAGCGGCAGAAGTTCCCGTTTCCCCTGCTGCCTCGGCTGCGGGCTCGGTGGAGTCCACCTGTGCACCGGTCGTAGCGTCGCGTCCGGAGCGCTCGCGGAAGAGTTGGCGGGCCTTCTCGTGCGCGGACGAGACCACATCAGCGCCTCCTTCCACCGCAGATCCAGCAGCGCCTGCAGCTGCACCGGCTGCTGCAGCGCCAGCGGCACCGGCAGCACCCGCAGCAGCAATCTTTGCTTCGCCACTTGCAGCTCCAGCAGCACCCGCGGCGCCCGCAGCCGCACCAGCGGCCGAGCCAATGGCGTTACCGGCGGCGGTGCCAGCATCAGAGCCCGTCGCCGTAGCCGAGCGAGTGGAAGCAGAAGTGGGACGTTGACGAGTAGTGCCCAGCACTCGGGTCGTTTCTGGATGTCCGGAGTCAGGTTGTGCTGGCGATGACGCAGCGGCGTCGTCTACCACCGGGATCTCATCGGTATCCCCAATATCGCGGGAGACAGGCTTTTCAGCGGCGTTAGACACGGACTGGAACCCGCCTCGGGTTGGTGCACTAAAGGCGCGGGTGGCCTGTTCCTCCTCTGCTGTAGCAGGGGAATCCACCGGGTAAGAAGAACCACGCGGGGCGGGGTCTTCAGTGGGGCGTCGGAAAGCGCGCAGGCTTCCACCACGCTCAGAGGAACGACGCTTGGCCACAGGTCGTGCTGGGCGCTCGCTGCGCTCACGGCCTTCCGCTATGTCATCAATATCGCCAGTCACGTGGCCGTAGAGGTCATCGCCCTCTTCGTCGTAATAGTCTTCATCCGTACCACCAAAGCGGGAGAAGGCCGCAGCAATGGCATCAGCCACCAACTCATAGGCCTCGCGGATAGTAATGCCGGTGACTAACAAGGCGCCGTAAATAATGACGAGGAAAAGCAACGGCACTGCGACGAAAGAGGTAAAGGCCGTCTCCAGAAGGCCGCCGATAGCGTAGCCGATTACACCGCCAGCACCACCGGCGCTGTCCGGGGTAAAGCCAAGCTCAGGGGTGCCAGCAAAGATGTGGATCAAGCTGAGCATGGCAAGGACGATGATGCTGATGCCGCCCACAATGCGCGGCTTAAAGTGCCCCGCTGGGCCGGAGATATCCATCATCAAGGAGATGGCCAAGGCCACCAATGCCACCGGCAGCACCCAGGCACCTGCACCAATGACGTAGCGGACGATATTGCCCACCCAGGCGCCTACCTGGCCGGCAACGCCAAACCAGACGGTAGCCGCAAGCACGATGGCGATGCCGATTAAAACGAGCGCCACCGCATCAGGATTTTTCACCTGAATACCGCGTGATTCTTCCTCGCTTACTTCCATGGTAGAAAGTTCTTCTTCCGCGGCTACATCGCGCGCCCGAGTAACCTTGCTCTTCTTCTTTTTCTCCCCGCGTGCAGAAATTTCTTCCGGCTCCCTCGTCGTCTCGTACTCCTCGGTGTCATATACGTCTTCGCTGGGCTTGAGCCCCGCCACGCCATGGCTTACGCCCCGCGCCATATTTCCCATGCTGCGGGCCGTGGCACCAAAGGCAACGCCTAAGCCCTTGCCGACGGCCCGGAACGCACTGCCCGTACGCTCCTGCGAGGTCGCCGCCGCGCGCCGATGCGAAGACGTCATAGCCAGGTTTTCCGGCATGCCAGCACCGGACCGGCTGCGGCCCGACGGCCGTGAACGATTCGACTTTCGGCGCGTTCCGCGCGAAGAGGCATTTTTGACAGACATGCCTCTACTTTAACCGGGCCACCCCATAAATAACATTAGCCACACGCGTTTCTTTAACTCCTAGACCTCAATCTATCGGCATACACCTCAGTCACAGCCTGCAGTTAAGGATAAACACTTAAATCAAGTTTAGATATTTGACTTTACAATCTTCTCGGTATCCCCTTCGACCTTAACTTCAGCAGCATCACGCCCGAAGGACCAGAGGATGAGCTCGCCTACCTCGCCTGAAACACGGACGACGGCATCACCCTTATCCGCCACGCCATGCGAATCGGCGGCCACGATTCGCGGTAAACCTTCCGGCTGCAGAATAACCGGACGTTCAGATTTGCGCAGAGCCAGCTTAGCCAAGGGCTTTAGGTAGCTATGCATCTGTTGCTTGATGCGTGCCGAAAAGTCGCGTGGGCCCATGCCGTTAGCCCGGCGAATGTCTTCGTGGTGAACAAAGTGCTCCACAAAGTTTTGCTGTGCATCCACAAACCGGACGGGGTTATAGGAAGCAGGCCCCCTCCCCCAGTCATCAACCAACTCAGCAAAGTCGCGCTCGGCCACCTTGCGTGATTCCTTTTCAAGACGGCCAGACAGTGCTTTAACGAAGATACCGGCGGCCGCATCGGGGCGATTTTCCCGCACCCACAGATGTACCGCTAAGTCGCGGGTTGTCCAGCCCTCACACAAGGTGGGGGCATCGGGGCCAAGCTTATGAAATAGCGCTACCATCTTGGCGCGCTCAGCAGAAGAAAACGACATAAGCCCCAGCATACCGAGCTAACTGGCATGCTGGGGCTTGCTTTTACTTAGCGCGAGGAACCCGTTCTATTTACAGGGACTCCCGAGAAGCGTCAACATCTTCTTCATCGGTAACCAAAGGACCGGAATTAGTCGGCACGATGGTCGGGAGAATAACCGGCTCGCGCTTGTACTTGGAATCCATAAGCTTGGATACCTTGCGACGAAGCTTCTGCACCATGCGGTAGGTATCGTTCTCACCCTCTGCGGCGAGATCGTTCATGGTGTTTTCCACCATCTCCGCAACCTCCGGCACGATGCCGCGGTCATCATCGGAGAAGCCTGTGGTAGATACCGTTGGGTGCTCCAGCAGGCGCGAGGTGCGGTTATCAATCACGCAGGTGATAGAAACCACGCCGCCGGCACCCAGGTTGGTGCGATCAGCCAAGGTATCGGCATCCACATCGCCCATGGATACGCCGTCGACGTATAGGTTGCCTACCTGCATCTGGCCTACGACCTCAGCGCGGCCCTTGTGCAGGTCCACGACGACGCCGTTTTGTGCCAGCACGGTACGGTCGCGGTCCACACCGGTGGAAATAGCCAGTTCCTTATTGGCGCGCAGGTGGCGCCACTCGCCGTGCACCGGCATCGCGTTGCGCGGGCGCGCTGCGTTGTACAGGAAGAGTAGCTCGCCAGCGTAACCGTGACCGGAAGCATGCACCTTTACATCCTGGTTGGTAATAACGTTGGCACCGATCTGGGACAGCATGTTGATGACGCCGTAGACGGCCTCCTCGTTGCCCGGGATGAGTGAGGAAGAGAAGATGATGGTATCGCCATCGCGGACGGTAATCTGGCGGTGCTCACGGCGAGCCATACGCGACAGAGCTGCCATGGGCTCACCCTGAGTACCGGTGGTAATCAGCATGGTCTTATGCGGAGCCATCTTGGCTGCCTCATCGATGGGGATAATAGTGCCGCGTGGAACCTTCAAGAAGCCCATCTTCTCCGCAATTTCCATGTTGCGCATCATCGATCGGCCGTTAAAAGCTACCTTGCGCCCGTTAGCCACAGCGGCGTCGATAGCGGCCTGGACACGGTAAACATTGGAGGCGAAGGACGCCAAGATTACGCGCTGCTTAGCGCCGGCGACGAGCCGCTTGAAGTTGGCGGGAATATCGCCCTCAGACGCCGATACACCAGGGACCGTGGCGTTGGTGGAATCACACAGCATGAGGTCAACACCCTCGTCACCATAGCGGGACAGGGCTGGGAGATCCGTTGGACGGTTATCCAGCGGGGTCTGGTCCAGCTTGATGTCACCGGTGTGGATGATGTTGCCGGCTGGGGTTCCCAGCATGATGCCCAAAGCATCCGGCACGGAGTGGTTGACTGCCCAGAAGCGCACGCGGAACGGACCGTAGGTTACGTCAGACTTTTCATTAACCTCGACGAACTTCGGCTTCTGGCGGTGCTCCTTACACTTTGCAGCAATGAGCGCGATGGTGAAGCGGGAAGCAACGATGGGGATATCCGGGCGCAGCTTGAGCAGCCACGGGATTGCACCAATGTGATCCTCGTGCGCGTGGGTAACGACGAGGGCCTTGACCTTGTGGATCTTCTTCTCAATGGGGCCGAAGTCAGGCAGGATGAGGTCCACGCCTGGCTCACCAGAGGATGGGAAGAGCACACCGCAGTCAATGATGATGAGGTCGTCGCCGTACTCGAAGACGGTCATATTACGGCCGATCTCCGAGATACCGCCCAGAGCGTAAATGCGCAGGGCATCCTTCGGCTGCTTCGGTGGCTCCGGCAGGCGCTTGGTCAGATCCGCACCCTGCATAGACTTCGGCACGTTGCGGCGGCCACGGTTATTGCGGCTGCGGCCCTTACCGTTCTTTCCGTTGCCGTTGCCGTTCTTGCCGCCGTGGTTATTGTTTCCACCGTGGTTATTGCCATTGCCGTTGCCACCACGGCCACGGCCGCGGCTGCCACGGGAACGGGAGCGACGGTTGTTGCTGCCGCCATCAGTGTTGTTGTCAGAGGAATTCTTCTTGCCAGAATTATCTTTGTCGCCCTTAGCGGAATTATCCTGCGCGGAATTGCCTGCGTCAGTTGCTGGGGCTTGGAAAACTGGCGAAGCCGCCTCGTTGGAGGCGGTTTCGTTTTCCGCCGGTGGACCCGCCTTGCGGGTCACCTTGCGGGAACGGTTACGGGGTTCATTCATTCTTAGAGGACTCCAGATTGTTCCAGATCACGGCGAAGCACCTCGCGTTCCTCCTCACTCGCAGCGGTGACAGGAAGACGGGTATCGCCAACTTCGATGCCCTGCAGGCGCAGGGCTTCCTTTGCAAACGTCGCTCCGCCCAACCGAGCTTGTGCATGGGTTAGCGGAAGAAGCGTAGTGACATTGATTTCTCGGGCGCGGGCCATATCGCCCGCGTCGAAAGCTTCATAAAGTTCTACCAAGGCACGCGGTGCAACATGGCCGATGACGGAGATGAAACCAGAAGCGCCGAGGGAAAGCCACGGCAGGTTAATCGGATCATCACCGGAATACCAGGCCAAACCGGTTTCTTGGATGAGTTCTGCGGCCGCAGGAAGGTCGCCCTTAGCGTCCTTTACGGCTTGGATGGTCGGCAAATCCGCAAGGCGGCGGAGGGTATCCGGCGCCACTGGGATGCCCGAGCGGCCAGGGATGTCATAGACACAGATCGGCAGATCCGTGGCTTGCGCGACTGCGGCAAAGTGCTCGTAAACGCCCTTCTGAGAAGGCTTGGAGTAGTACGGAGTTACCACCAGCAGGCTATCTGCCCCCGCTTCCGCGGTGGCCTGAGCCAACTTAATAGAGGTTGCGGTGTCATTCGTTCCGGCACCGGCGCAAAGCTTTGCGCGGTCTCCTACTTCTTCCTTTACGGCTTTGAGCAGCTCCAGCTTCTCTTCGACCGAAGTGGTCGGCGATTCACCCGTGGTTCCACCTAGGATGAGCGAATCAACGCCATTGTCAACGAGATGAGCTGCTAGGCGACGACCTGCTGCAACGTCCAGCGCACCGTCACGGTCAAATGGGGTGACCATGGCGACGCCGATGCGTCCAAAGGTGTCGACGCCAGTCTTTGCTGTCATACCTGTGCTCATAGCCGTCAAGATTACCCTTTTGGCTTGCAATTAGCCGCATCGGGGTCCCGCGCGTGTTAGGCGTAGGGGCTCGCTGCCATCTGGGTTCCATCAGCCAGAGTGGTGATATTGAAATCATCAAAGAGCTCTGGCGCCTTGCTTTGCAGCAGTTTCAGGCACTCCACCGCAACGTGGCGGAGTTCCTCATCGGCCTGTTCGGCGGCCCGTGCACCAATAAAGTGCCGCCACGCGCGATAGTTGCCAGTAACAACGATGCGCGTTTCTGTGGCGTTTGGCAGCACGGCACGCGCCGCCTGACGAGCCTGCTTCTTGCGCAGGAGCGCGTTAGGTTCATCCAGCTTCTCTTCTAGTGCGCTAAGCAGTTCATCGTAGACAAAGCGAGTCTCATCTACCGCTTGCGTTACTAATCGGCTAAGTTGCTCGTCCTCAGCCACCAATTTAGGCAGGACCACCTCCGTCTCCTCCGGGTGCACAAAGCGCTGGGAGAGCTGAGAGAAGGAAAAGTGCCGGTGGCGCACGAGCTCATGGCTCGCCGACCGCGACAGCCCTGTGATGTACATGGTGGCCGTGGCATGCTCGAGCAACGCAGTATGGCCTACCTCCATGATGTGGTGCAGGTAGGCTTCATTAGTTGCCGTGCGAGGATTTGGCTTATCAAAGGACTCGTAGCAAGCCCGTCCTGCAAACTCGACAAGTGCCTCGCCATCAGAGGCCGAGTCATCCACGCGCCACTCCACGCCCTGCGGGGCGTGGAACTGCGTTGCGGCAATGAGCTGAATGTCTAGCTCACTTGCTTTAGCCATGGTTTAAAGCCCCAGGTACTTATCAAGGCCTACGACTAGGCCCGGGTGGTCTGCAATTTGGCGCACGCCCACCAGTACGCCTGGTGTAAAGGACGCGCGGTCATAAGAATCCTGGCGGATGGTCAGCGACTGACCTTGAGCACCAAAGACAACCTCTTCGTGTGCCACCATGCCACGGGTGCGAACCGCGTGAACCGGGATGCCGTCGACGGTGGCGCCGCGGGCACCATCGAGCTGCTTTTCGGTAGCATCCGGCATGTCACCCAGACCAGCCTCCTTGCGGGCGGCGGCAATTCCTTCGGCAGTATGGATCGCAGTACCGGACGGCGCATCCAACTTGGTTGGGTGGTGGAATTCGATAACCTCTGCAGTCTCAAAGAACTTAGCAGCCTGCTTAGCTAGCACCATCGTGAGCACTGCGGAAATGGCAAAGTTCGGCGCAATGAGGACATTGCCGGCACCGTCCTGCTTGGTCCACTCCTCTACCTGAGCCAAGCGCTCCTTATCAAAGCCGGTGGTTCCCACCACACAGTGGATTCCATTTGCGATGCAGAATTCAAGGTTTCTCATTACGGAGTCTGGCTGGGTAAAGTCCACAATGACCTCAGCGTGGGCGTCGATAAGCTGCTGCAAATCATCCCCGCGGTCAATTTCCGCTACCAGATCGAGGTCATCTTCCGCGTTGACACCTTCAACGATTGCCTGGCCTACGCGTCCATGCGCGCCCAGTACGCCAACCTTGATAGCCATGGTGTGTTCTCCTTCTTCAGCCACATCGGTAGTACTTTTCTCCCCATCCTAACGCGCATGGGGGTTGCACAATTCCTCGACTGCCTTGGAATGGACTTGCGCTCTTCGACGATGCCCTGAGTCTCACTAGGATGGCGAGCATGCAGATATATATATATATATCGCTTCCGTCCCCGTAGACGGCGTTGCCCGCGCTCACGATTTTTACGTCAATACCCTTGGCTTCCGAGTCAAGAATGACGTAACTCACGGCGATTTTCGGTGGCTTACTGTTACCAATGCTGAAGGTGAGGGAAATACCGAGCTGCTTCTGGAACCGAAGGGCCATCCCGCCGCCAAAGACTATGCCGCAGCACTCAAGGCGGACGGTATTCCGGTCACGCAGTTCCTGTCCGCCGATGTGGAAACCGAATATAAGGAGCTCAGTGACAAGGGCGTGCAGTTCACCATGGAGCCCACCGATGTCGGGCCGTCCATCATCGCTGTTTTGATGACACCGTGGGCAACCTTATTCAGCTCGTGGAACTGAAGAAGTAGTCACACCCTCCCCTCATCACACGGATTAACAATTGCATCACTTCCTAATGGTTGTCCCATCTGCCCCAGTAGAATGGGTGTAGCAACACGGTAAGCACCAAGGAAGTGATGAATATGTCTCCCTCAATTTTCTCTCGCACTATCGCCGTGGCCATCAGTGCAGGATGCGCGTTAGCACTTGCCGCTTGTTCCGATGAGGACACTACGCAGGCAGGCGCGCCGGCTTTCAGTGAGGTTCAGTCAACTACCGACACTCCTGAAGTTCAGAACAGCTCCCCTACCCCTGCCACCACTTCTGCACCGCGCAGTACCTCAACGGCGGATGCAGAAAAGCAAAAACTCCCCCAAGACTCTGCCTCAATGGCGTTCGCCGGTATGGGCACGGCCTCTCTCGAGGATCAACAGCATATGCCAAAGAGTCTCGGAAACTTCGTCCCCACGGGTGTGCGGGTGGGGGCGCACGATGGGTTCACCCGCGTCGTCATTGACATGGAGGGCGAAGGTGAACCGGGGTGGTTTACTTCCTATACTGATAGCCCTGCCCAACAGGCATCCGGAAAACCGGTTGAGGTCCAAGGAAATACCTTCCTCAACCTAGGCATTGAGGGAACGCCGTGGCCTTCTACCCCAGAGCTAAAAGAAAAGTACATGCAGCCAGGCACTACCCCTGGTGCCGGGGTGGTCAGCGCAGTCCACTACACCACCACCTTCGAGGCACAAACACAGCTTATTATTGGGCTAGAGAAGAAGACTGCCTACTCCGTGACGTATCTGAAGGACCCCTCGCGCGTGGTCATCGACTTCCAGAACTAACGTTTAGCGGCGCCTCTAAATGGTGCACATCTACGAAGAAAGGCTCTACCAACCAGCGAGTGAGCTGGAAGGCAGAGCCTTCTTTGGGTTTAGGAATTAGTCCTCCACCGGAACCAGGGAAATCTTGCCGCGGTTATCGATATCCGCGATTTCTACCTGAACCTTATCGCCAACGTTGATGACGTCTTCTACCTTCTCGATGCGCTCGTCGCCACCAAGGTTAGAAATGTGGATCAAGCCATCGCGACCCGGGGTCAAGGAAACGAATGCGCCGAACGGCACGGTCTTTACCACGGTGCCCAGGAAGCGCTCTCCAACCTTCGGCAGCTGGGGGTTTGCAATGGAGTTCACCTTATCGATGGCAGCATCCGCAGCCTCACCGGTAGCAGCGGAAACGTAGACGGTTCCGTCATCCTCGATGGAGACATCGGCGCCGGTTTCCTCAGTGATCTGGTTGATGGTCTTGCCCTTTGGTCCGATAAGCTCGCCGATCTTATTAACCGGGATCTTGACGGAGGTAATCTTCGGAGCGAGGCCGGACATCTCATCCGGGGTATCGATGACCTCAGCCATGGTTTCCAGGATGGTAGAGCGGGCATCGCGAGCCTGCTCCAGGGCCTGGGTCAGGACCTTAGACGGGATGCCATCCAACTTGGTGTCCAGTTGCAGAGCGGTGATGTACTCAGAGGTACCGGCAACCTTAAAGTCCATATCGCCAAAGGCATCCTCGGCACCGAGGATATCCGTCAGGGCGACGAACTTTTCCTTGCCATTTACCTCGCCAGAGACCAGGCCCATGGCGATGCCAGCTACCGGAGCCTTCAGCGGAACACCGGCATTGTAGAGGGACAAGGTGGAGGCACACACAGAGCCCATAGAGGTCGAGCCATTGGAGCCCAAGGCCTCAGAGACCTGGCGGATGGCGTACGGGAAGTCATCGCGGGATGGGATGACCGGAAGCAGAGCGCGCTCGGCCAATGCACCGTGGCCGATCTCGCGGCGCTTCGGGGAGCCCACGCGGCCAGTCTCGCCAGTGGAGAATGGCGGGAAGTTGTAGTGGTGCATGTAGCGCTTGGATTCCACCGGGGTCAGGGAATCAATCTGCTGCTCCATCTTGAGCATGTCCAGGGTGGTAACACCCAGAATCTGGGTCTCACCGCGCTCGAACAGGGAGGAACCGTGAGCACGCGGAACCAGGTCCACCTCAACGGAAAGGTCACGGATATCGGTAACGCCGCGGCCATCGATACGGAAGCCCTCGGAGAGGATCTTCTGGCGTACGATCTGCTTCATCAAAGCGTTATAAGCGCCGCGAATCTGCTTAGACGCATCGGCCTCTTCCAAGTCCTCGAACTGGTCCAAGAGCTTTTCTTCGACCTGCTCCATGTATTCATTAGTGGCGTCGTCACGTTCCTGCTTGCCCGGAATGGTCAGCAGCTTCTCTAGCTTCTTGGTAGCAGCCTTTTCCACTGCCGCGAAGACATCATCGCCGTATGCCGGGAAGAGTGGGAACTCCTGGGTTTCCTTGGCGGCACGCTCTGCGAGACCGTTCTGGGCTTCGCACAAGGTCTTAATGAATGGCTTTGCTGCTTCCAAGCCTTCAGCAACGGTTGCTTCCTGCGGTGCAGGGGCGCCGTCGGCAATGCGCTCAGCAACGTTGGTGCCGGCACCGGCCTCGACCATCATGATGGCTACGTCGTCCTTGCGGCCCTTTTTGACAATGCGGCCGGCAACGACCATCTCAAAGAGAGCACGCTCGTGCTGCTCGTGGTTCGGGAAGGCCACCCACTGGCCCTCGGGGTGCTTATCATCAGCGATCAGTGCCATGCGGACACCGCCAACAGCGCCGGAAACGGGCAAGCCGGACAGCTGGGTGGCGGCGGAAGCGCCGTTGATAGCAACGACGTCGTAATACTCTTCCGGATCCTGGGACATCACGGTGACAACGACCTGGACCTCGTTGCGCAGGCCCTTGACAAAGGTTGGGCGCAGCGGGCGGTCGATAAGGCGGCATGCCAGGATGGCTTCAGAAGAAGGACGGCCCTCGCGGCGGAAAAAGGAGCCCGGAATCTTGCCGGCCGCGTACATGCGCTCTTCTACGTCCACAGTCAGCGGGAAGAAATCAAATCCCTCACGCGGCTGGTTGGACGCGGTAGTCGTGGCCAACAACATGGTGTCATCGTCCAAGTAGGTGGTCACGGAGCCGTCTGCCTGCCGGGCCAGCTGGCCAGTTTCAAAGCGCAGGGTGCGGGTGCCGAAGTCACCATTGTCTAGCGTGGCAATGGCCTCCGTAATGCCAAAGTCCTCGTCAATATTGAACTCGACGGAGTTCTGAACGCTCATTAAAAAATGTCTCCTTGAGTGGTTTAGGCGATCGTCGATGCCGCCTGGTCGATTTTGTCTATGACAACGCTGTCAAATTCTAACAGAAAAACCACAAAAGCCCCGCCAAAGGGCGGGGCGAGGTGGCCGAAGCTGGGCCGAACTTAACGGCGCAGACCCAGGCGAGAGATCAGATCACGGTAGCGATCGACGTTGTTCTCAGCCAGGTACTTCAGCAGGCCACGACGGCGACCAACCATCAGCAGCAGACCACGGCGGGAGTGGTGATCGTGCTTGTGGAACTTCAGGTGCTCGGTCAAAGTATTGATGCGGGAGGTCAGCAGGGCAACCTGTGCCTCAGGGGAACCGGTATCGGTCTCGTGCAGGCCGTACTCCTTGAGGATTTCAGCCTTCTTCTCAGTGGTCAATGCCATGAGTATTTCTCCTTTATTTCAGTCCACATTATCGTGACGCTTAAGCCTGCGCTGCGCGCAGTACTTGTGCGTGCCGCAACTGCTGTGAACCGCAGTCGCTAAGCCAAGCAAACACCTTACAGCGCCCAGGCAGAAAAAATCAAAACCACATGGCTTCTAGGCTGTGCTTTTAAAGCTCGCTGAAGAGCATCTCAAGGCGTTCGACAAACTCTCGCACAAAGCGCTCACTATCCACACCCACAGCCACACGGGCGGTGGGCGGCGCATCCAATCGCGTTTCATCCGCGATTGTCCGTCCACGGGTAGGGCCGGCGGTGTCAGTCTTGAGATTTATCGAAAGGACGTCGACAAGCGAGGCATCTGCCGCCACCGCAACGGCCAATGGATCGTGCAGGCCGCTCCCGCCCAAGTGGGGCGATGTGGTGGCATAAGCGCGGATATAATAGTCCACCATATCCGCAAAAACGCGGCCGACGCGGGTACCGGTAGCGCGCCAACGAGCGGACTCCGCCGTGGTCAAAAGCGTGCGCAAGGTAACATCCAAACCAACCATGGTGGTATCGATAGTGTGGCGGAAGAGGTAATCGGTAGCTTCCGGATCCTGGGAGATATTGGCCTCAGACCACGGCGTGACGTTGCCAGGAACGGTGAGAGCCCCACCCATCATCACCAGGTGTGCGGCCGTGGCAAAGGAAGGATCCTGCTGCATGGCGGCAGCAATCGTGGTGGACGGGCCGGTCGGAATGATTACTAAATCATCCCCGTGCTCGTGCACAGCCTCGATAAGGAAATCGGCCGCAGGTTGGGACTGCGCCTGGGTAGTTGCCGGCGGAAGAAGGACCTCCCCCACGCCGTTGTGACCGTGGATAAAAGAAGAAATCTCGCTTGGCCGAAAACCATCCGGGCTAGGCCCGGCAAAGACTGGAATATCGTCTTGGCCCAATAGCTCTAGAAGGGCCAGTGTATTGCGCACGGCTAAGGGCACGGTCACGTTGCCGTACGTGCAGGTCACGCCGATTAGGTCCAGGTCCGGATGGGCGATGGCGTACGCCAGCGCTAGGGCATCATCAATGCCGGTATCAAGATCGAGAATCGCCTTCATTTATTTCTCCCGCAGGAAGTAGTCTTTCGCGGTCCAGCCCTGCGCCTTAGCATCGGCAGCGAGCACCTCGCGGGCCTTGGCTACGTCATTGGCCATCGCTTCTAGCAGCTCGTCTACGGAATTGAACTTCACCATATCGCGGAGGTGGCCCACAAAGTGCACCGTGGCCTCGTAGCCGTACAGGTCAGCGTCGCGGTCGAGCACAAAGGACTCGATAGAGCGCTCCTCATCGCCGAAGGTGGGGTTAGTACCTACGGAAATAGCGGCCGCATAGGCCACGCCAGGGCGCATATCCCCTTCGATAGAGGAATCAGAGTGCACGATGAACCAGCCCGCGTACACACCATCGGCCGGGATGGCCACCGTATCTGGGAAATACTGATTGGCAGTGGGGAATCCGAGCTCCTTGCCACCACGTCCTGCGCCGCGCACTACGGGGCCGGTCACGGTGAAATGGCGGCCGAGAGCCCAGTTTGCGGATTCGATGTCCCCCTGCGCAAGGCACTCACGGATGTGGGTGGAGCAAATGCGCACGCCCTCATCATCCAGCAGTGGGACGATTTCGACACTAAAGCCGAACTCGGCACCAAAGTCCTGCATAGCCTGGGCGGTTCCGGTGGCGCCGGCGCCAAAGGTGAAGTTCTCGCCTACCACGATGTGCTGTGCTGCGAGCTTTCCTACCAATAGATCCTCTACGTAGGGCCGTGGTTCCACCCCAGCAAGGTCTCGGGTGAAGTCAATAACGAGCACGGCTGCAATGCCCATCTCTTCGGCCAATTCCAGTCGGCGTTCAAAGCTCAGCACCGCCAAGGGCGCACGCTCCGGGAGGAATACCGACACCGGGTGCGGGTCAAAGGTCACCATGACAGGGCGCTCACCATGGGCGCGTGCATGCTCCACGCAGGCGGAGATGAGCTGCTGATGGCCCCGGTGCAGGCCGTCAAAGACGCCGATGGTTACTGACGTTGGGCCCATTTCCGCGGGGATGTCATCGATTCCGTACCAAATATCCACGCAGACCATCGTAGAGCATAGACTTAGAGGCTATGACTGATGCGCTCGCAAACTCCGGACTCGTCATCGTAGACAAACCCGCCGGCATGACCTCCCACGATGTTGTCGGCCGCCTACGCAGGTACTTTCACACCAAGAAGGTAGGCCACGCTGGCACTCTCGACCCCATGGCCACCGGCGTGCTTGTCCTTGGCTTGGAGCGTGGCACTAAGTTCTTGGCCCACATGGTTGCCTCCACTAAGTCCTATGACGCCACCATTCGCCTCGGCGCCGCCACCACAACTGATGACGCCGAGGGAGAACGCTGCTGGGGCGCTAGCGCTGCGGCCATTGACCGCACCGCAATCGAGGCAGAGATTGCCAAGCTCACCGGCGATATTATGCAAAAGCCCGCGGCCGTTTCCGCTATTAAAATTAACGGCCGTCGCGCCCATGAGCTAGTACGCGAGGGCCAGGAGGTAGACATTCCCGCCCGCCCAGTAACGGTAGATAAGTTTGACGTTCTGGCAGAGCGCCACGAGGGCGACTACATCGATCTAGACGTCACGGTGGATTGTTCTTCCGGCACCTATATTCGCTCCCTGGCCCGCGATCTGGGCGAGGCCCTACACGTGGGCGGGCACCTGACCGCCTTGCGCCGCACTAAGGTGGGCCCTTTTGCGCTTGCCGACGCCCTCTCGCTCGACGCCCTTGCCGAATCCCCTCGCCTTTCCCTCAGCTTGGATGAGGCCTTGGCTCGCTGCTTCCCCGTCCTTTCCGTCACAGAGGAGGAGGCAGCCGCCCTCGCCATGGGCAAGTGGCTTGAGCCCCGCGGGCTCAAGGGCGTCCACGCTGCTGTGGCCCCTAATGGCCAAGCCGTGGCGCTCATTAAAGAAAAAGGCAAGCGCCTGGCCACCGTATTTGTGGCACGGCCCTCTACCCTTTAGTGGCTAAAGTCTAAAGCCGGAACCGAGGTAGAGACGATAACGTAGCCGTCTCGAATTACCCAGCGCCCAGTGATAAAAGGCACCGGTGTGGGCCTTGCTAAAATATAGGAAATAAGCGTGCCATCCTCGCGCAGGTCAATTTCTGCTTGGTCAAAGTCCAGCCAGCGAAAGGTCATGGGAAACCACGACTTATACGTGGCCTCCTTGGCACAAAAGAGCAATCGGTCCGGGCAGGTAATCCCCGCCTCACGAAGCCGCAAAAGCTGCGGCATCTCCCCCGCTCGGGCAATCATGGTAAGCACATGATCCGGCAGCGGTTCGGCGGGTTCTGCATCCAGGCCTACGGATTTTAAGGCTGAAGTAGGGGCAACCACCGCAGCCCGCATCCCCTCGGTATGCGTCATCGAGCCTACAAAACCCTCGGGCCACAGCGGCATGCCCCGCTCGCCGCGCAGAATCGGCGTCGCCGGGCTGGCCCCCAATTCCTGCAAGGCTCGGTGCGCACACCACCGAGCATCTCCGAACTCGGCCTTGCGTACATCAACTGCCTGGGAAACCAGAGACTTTTCTTCGGCCGCGAGTTCTTCAAAATTGGCCAAATCCGTATAGCTAGAGTCCGTGCGTACGTAGCAATAGCGCGCACTTTCTGGAAATAGCTCTGGATACATCATCGTGTTCCCTCCTCTACAAAGGAACGCAGTACCGGATAGGGCCACGCCTGGGCGCTCTCACGCCCCTGCCATTCACGCGGATACCCCAATGATGTTTCGATGTGGTCAACGCCGTCCACATTCATGCGAGACGGCATATGCAGGTGCCCATAGATGACGGACTGCGCGTTATAGCGCCGCGGCCATGACCGCGTATGCCTGGTTCCGCACCACAAGGAAATTTCAGGAAAGCGCAATAACATTGTCGGCTCTTGGACCAACGGCCAATGGTTAACCAACACGGTAGGACCATGTACTCGGGAAAGGCGCTTGATGGAATATGCCAACCTGTCCCAACACCACGCCCGCACGTCTACGAAGGGGGCGATGGCGAACTCATCGGTCATCATCAGTTGTTTTGCGCGCGCCGCGTCAATAGCTTCGTCCACGGTAAGGCCATGCGGACGGAAACTGTAATCATACAAAGTAAATAGCGGAACGATGGTGGTCCCGTGGAATACCGGATACGGGTCTTCGGGAGTAATAACTCCAATTTCCCTGCACCTTTCCACCAGGTGCGCATACTTTTCTCGGCCTTGATACCGGTCTTGGGAGCGGGAGAATAGCTCATGGTTACCCGGCACCCAGATGACCCTGGCATAACGATCATTGAGCTGGCGCAAAATACGAATAATGAGATCGGTGCGTTCTGCAACGTCCCCGGCCACGATGAGCCAATCTGCGGGATCGGGCGGGGTGAGCTGATCAATGCGCTCGCTATTGGTTTTGACCGCTCCATGCAGGTCAGAAACCGCCCACACTGTTGGCATAGGTTTCTCACCCGCCTTCCTAGAATCTGCGCGCTGCACGGAGCCGGGCACCGCGCGAGAGTATGAACACGCCCACTTTAGCGCAGCTAGCGCTCCTGTACTACGGCCCATTTCATCGAACGGAACCGGTAGACCACACCCACCATACGGAAAGCAATGAAAGCGGCGAGGCCACACCACACGCCGGTTAAGCCTGTACCCATGAAGTGCGCCAAGATAACGCCCGGCAAAAATCCCACCAGGACCGAAGAAATGGTCAGCGTGCGCAGGAACGCAGCATCGCCCGCGCCCAGCAAGACACCATCGAAGGCGAAGACCACGCCACCACCGATAACCATGGCTACCAGGATCCACCACGGCTGGGAGATGGCATCGAGCACTTCCGGAGCGGAGGTGAAGATGCGCGGAATAATCCCTGCACCAGCAGCAAATACGACAGCCAAGAGGCCAGAGAAAATCGTAGAGTACAACGCCACCTTGCTGCCCACACTTCGTGCGTGCCGCGCAGAGCCAGCACCTAGTGCAGCACCGGTCAATGATTGCGCGGCAATGGCCAACGAATCCAAGATGAGGGACATGAAGTTCCATAGCTGCATCATGATCTGGTGACCGGCCAAAGAAGCGGTACCAACGCGGGAAACTACAGCCGTGGCGGTAAGAAACGCCACCTGGAAGCTAGCCGAACGCAAAATAAGATCGCGCCCTAAGATAAGCTGTTCGCGTACCACATGCCACTGAAATTGCCAGGAGCCGGTATGTTCCTTGTGCAATTCGCGGACGAATAGCGCAGCAATAATGCTCATGCCTAATACCGTGGCCATGGCCGAGCCTGCCAGCCCCCAGAAATGAACGAAGATGGGCACCGCAATAGCGCCGGGAATCATGCCCGACAAAGTAAAGTACAGTGGCTTCTTCGTATCTTGGACACCGCGCATCCAGCCGTTACCAGCCATCTCCACCAGAGTAACGGGAATAGCCAGAGCTGCGATACGCAGCCACAAGGCCGTCCCGGCGGCTGTAGTGGGATCACCGGTTAGAGCACGGGCAAATACTCCGCCGAAAATCCACATGATTACCGCGAGCAGCCCGCCAATTCCTAGAGCCACATAGGTGGCTTGCACGCCTTCAGCAACCGCAGCTTCGCGCTTGCCGGAGCCAAAGAGCCGAGCAGAGCGAGCGGTCGTGCCGTAGGACAAGAAAGTCAACTGCGTCGTCACCACGGAGTGAATTGTGGTGGCTGCAGCAAGCGAGGCGAGCTCTTGGGCACCAAGACGACCGACAACCGCGGTATCTAGCAAAAGATAGAGCGGCATGGCCGCAAGTACGCCAAGCGCGGGAAACGCGAGGCCAAAGACCTCGCGTGCGGTTACCGTGCCGGCGGTGGAGCGATCCTGAGCGTTCATTCCATCCGTCTGCCTATTTCTCATTGGATAGCGGCCACCAATTCCTTAATAATCTCTTCCGGGGCCCCGTGGGCGGTATAGCCCGCGGCCGGTACATGCCCGCCGCCGCCGAAGGTTAGCGCCACCGAAGAACAATCAATGCAAGAAGAACGCAAAGAAACCGCCCACACCTCCGGAGCTTGTTCCTTAAACACCACGCCGACGGTGGTTCCTTCAAGCGCGCGAACGAACTCCACTAGTGATTCGACAGCCGAATCGGAGTGTCCCTGGATATCTTCCAGCCGCGCGACGAGAATGCCTAGGGTGTGCTCCCCTGCTTCTTCGAGTCGCAAACCGGCCAATACCCTACCGATCATCTGAAGATCGTCCGGAGTGGTGGAATCTAAAAGGTCAGCTGCGATCTGCTTGGTATCAAGATTGTAGTGCATGAGGCGGGTGGCAATATCGTGCATAGCCGGCCTACCCCAGCGGAAGCTGCCAGTATCGGTCATCAAACCGGCATATAAGCAGTGCGCAATATGACGGTCAATCTGAATCTCCAGTGAATCCAGGATTCTCAGCAAGACCACGGTGGTGGATTCACATGCAGTGTCCACCACATTGATGGCACCAAACCCTGGGTTAGAAGAATGATGGTCAATGCACAGAACCCGGCCCTGCTGGGCTAGCTGTTCAATCCGATCCGCAAAGAACCCCGTTCGGTCCAAAGAACCACAATCAACGGTGACGTAGAGGTCATAGCCTTCCGGCAGCTTAAGACTAGTGGTGACGTCGTCGGCGGCAGGAATGGTGTAAAGGTTACGGGAAATTTCCCGCTCCTGGCCCACAACGGCGCACACGTCTTTGCCCCGTTGACGCAGCGCGAGCAGCAACGCCGCAGCAGAGCCGATGGCATCGGCATCCGGCCGCAAATGCGTCACAATACAGATGCTGTGAGCATCGTGCAAAGCGGCAACTGCCGGCTCGTATTGCTTCTTGGTCACTTAAGCCTCGTCTTCATCGGAGGTCTTATACGGGTTCGCATCCCCTGCCGGCTGGGCGTTTTCCTTCAGCTTTGCCAGTTCTTCATCGCGGGCGCGAGCACGGGCCAGAAGTTCTTCCAAATGAGCAGAGGCCTCCGGAACGGTATCGACCTCGAAGGTTAGCGTCGGGGTAAACCGCACCGAGAGTTGATCGCCCACAATCTTGCGCAGCTGACCTTTAGCGCGCTTGAGGGCTTCTTCTGCTTGTGCGAAGTCTGGCTCGGAGTCAATGTCTTTTCCGCGCACGGTATAAAAAACGGTGGCATCGTGCAGGTCGCCCGTCACTCGAGTATCTGTGATGGTCACCAACTCGAGGCGGCGATCCTTGATCTCGCGTTCTATGGCACTCGCCACGATTTCCTTAATACGCTTGGCCATTCGTGCAGCACGCGCGTGGTCAACCATGGTGCAACTCCCTCTCCGTCGAACTATCGATCTCTACCAAGATCTATAAAATTGTGTCCATCTTACATTACTCCGCATGCATGTCCTGTGGCAGAAAATTAACTGCACATGAAGGCAATTCTGAGTATCTCGAACATGCAATAAAACCATATATATATCTTATGGACCCCTTGAATTAAAACGTTTCCGAAACTATGGTCAAAAGTGTTTCACCCCACCACGAGCCTGAATAGAGAAACGTGAAACCTTATAAAATAGCCGCATCGATCACTACCGCCGCTTGTATCCTCGGCGGCTTTGCAGTCCCTCCAGCCTCTGCCACAAATGAAACGCTTAACGATCCCCCTCAATTCGTCATTCTCAATGTAGATTCTGACGGCGCCCCAAGCCTGCAACCATATTCCACAGGGGAAAGAAGCCCGGGAGATCCTGTTCCTGCTTGCATTCATTCTGAGAAGGAAAAGGGCGCAATTCAAGTCTATAACGATTGCGATTTTGATATGAACGTCAAAGTAATCGTTGCATTTGATTTCGACACACAATGCCTGTTGGTAAAAGCACATTCGCGGAGGAACTTTGAATGGTCTCCGACAAAGCGAATGGACGGTATTCAAGAATGCTAGATACACGCAGCAGAATGAGGACCCTAATCATCGCGATTGTATCAGCATTTTCCCTCCTTCTTTCCTCAAATATTGCCACCGCCGACATCGGAAACTTCCTTTATGACACAAAAGATCAGTGTGAAAGATCGCTGAAGGAGTTACGTAAAGACCCAGCGACAGCTAATTGGGCGAGAAGAGCAACTTGCAATTACGAAAGCAACTGGGGAAACGGAGTATGGCATCTAAGGACCTAGGATTTGCAAGACCAAAACCAATCTAAGCCAGAAACAGCGAGCGTCACGCCCCAGCCTTTAAATGAGTTTCACGCCGATGCTCCGAACAAAGCAGCAAGCTGCCTCGAAAGGGCTAAACTCACGCAAGAGTGGCTAAACGATCAAGAACAGATTAGTGAAGTGGTACTGCACAGGTTGCTCACTTCCAGCACAAAAGCCGAAGAAGGAAGAATAGGAATCACCTACGTTTTGGGCCAATGGCTACTTTCGAAACGCACTGGAACGTGGTCGGACTTGGCCCACGGCGAGGCTACGGAAAATAGTATCGGCCTTCGGTTCAACGATGGCAACAAGGAAATGCTCCCACTTGAGGACTGGGTATTCGACCTGCTTGGTGAGCCCCAAATCAAGGCCGAAAAATTTCTTGCATTCCTCAACTTCTCTGCTAAACAAGGCACGCATTAGCAAACCCAACTTGTCGTAAACCTGTCTAGATAGTTTAAATACTAAAGTTCAGCAGAAGCTGCAAATAAAATCGCCAGGGCTTCCCCAATCGGGGAAACACCTGGCGATTTTATTTACGCCGCTTGCGGACTAGGTACGCGGAACCTCGACCTCTTCGTAGGCCTGGATGATGTCGCCTACCTGAATATCCGGGTAAGAGAGCACCATACCGCACTCGTAGCCGGCCTTGATTTCGGTTGCGTCGTCCTTTTCGTGACGCAGGGACTCAATCTTGGCATCGGCAGTGATGACGTTGTTATCGCGCAGCAGGCGAACCTTGCCGTTGCGGACAACCTTGCCCTCGGTAACCATGCAGCCGGCGATGGTACCCACCGCGGAGGACTTGAACAGGGCGCGGATTTCGGCCGCACCGGTGTCGCGTTCCTCGTAAATCGGCTTGAGCATGCCCTTGAGCGCAGCCTCGACCTCTTCGATGGCCTTGTAGATGATCGTGTAGTAACGAATATCCACGCCCTCTTGGGTAGCCATCTCCGTTGCCTTGCCTTCCGCACGAGTGTTGAAGGCAATAATGACGGCGTCGGAAGCCGCTGCGAGAGATACGTTGGTCTCGGTCACAGCACCAACACCACGGTCGATGATGTTGAGCTCGACTTCGTCCTCGGTCTTGATATCCAGCAGGGCATCTTCCAGCGCCTCGACGGAACCGGCGTTGTCGCCCTTGAGGATGAGGTTGAGGGTCGAAGTCTCTTGCAATACCTTGTCCAGATCCTCCAGGGAGACGCGCTTGCGCTGCTTGGCCTGCAGGGCAGAGCGCTTGCGAGCATCACGCTGGTTAGCAATCTGGCGGGCAACGCGGTCGTCTTCCACCACGAGCAGGTTATCGCCTGCACCCGGCACACCGGACAGACCCTGGACCTGCACCGGACGGGATGGGCCAGCCTCTTCGACATCTTCGCCAAACTCATCGAGCATGCGGCGGACACGACCGTGCGCATCACCGACGACGATGGAGTCACCCACGTGCAAGGTACCGCGCTGAATGATGACCGTTGCCACCGGACCACGGCCGCGATCCAGGTGCGACTCAATGGCCACGCCCTGTGCGTCCATGTCTGGGTTAGCGGTCAGCTCCAAGGCGGCATCCGCGGTCAAGATGACCGACTCAAGCAACTGGTCAATGTTCTTGCCCTGCTTCGCGGAAATATCCACGAACATGGTGTCACCGCCGTACTCTTCCGGAACCAGGCCGTACTCGGTGAGCTGGCCACGGATCTTATCCGGCTGAGCTTCCGGCTTATCCACCTTGTTCACAGCCACGACGACCGGAATATCGGCAGCCTTGGCGTGGTTGATGGCCTCCACGGTCTGTGGCATGACGCCGTCATCGGCGGCAACCACGAGGATGGCCAAGTCGGTGGACTTAGCACCACGGGCACGCATGGCGGTAAAGGCCTCGTGGCCCGGGGTATCCAGGAAGGTGATGGTGCGCTCGCCGTCCACGTCCACCGTTGTTTGGTAGGCACCAATGCCCTGGGTGATGCCGCCTTCCTCGCGGGCGCCCTCGTTGGTCTTACGGATGGCATCCAACAGCCGGGTCTTACCGTGGTCAACGTGACCCATAACGGAGACGACTGGAGGACGATTCTCCAGTGCTTCCTCGCCGCCTTCGTCCTCGCCGAACTTCAGGTCGAAGGACTCGAGCAGCTCGCGGTCCTCGTCCTCAGGGGAGACGACCTCGACGTTGTAGTTGATCTCGGAGCCAAGCAGCTGCAGCGTATCTTCCGATACCGAAGCGGTTGCCGTCACCATTTCACCGAGGTTGAACAGTGCCTGCACCAGTGCTGCCGGATCCGCGCCGATCTTCTCGGCGAAGTCAGACAGGGATGCGCCACGACGCAGGCGGACGGTCTGGCCCTTGCCATCTGGCAAGCGCACGCCGCCTACGACATGCTTTTGCTGCTCCTCGTACTCATGGCGCTTCTGACGCTTGGACTTCTTGCCTTTACGTGGAGCGCCACCTGGACGGCCGAATGCACCTGCGGTGCCACCGCGACGTCCGCCGCGTCCGCCTCCGCGGAAACCGCCTGGACGGCCGCCACCTGGGCCACCGTGACCCGGTCCGCCGTGACCGCCGCGACCGCGGCCGCCACGTCCACCGCCGCTCGGTGCCTTAGACGGCATCGACGCAGGGTTCGGGTGGGACGGCATCATGGCCGGGGATGGACGACGACCGCCGCCACCCTGGTTATTGCCGCCCTGACGGCTATTGCCGCCCTCGTTCTGGCCACCGCGCTTACCGCGGTTATCGCCGGGCTTATTGCCGCCACGCTGACCCTTGGAGCCGCCTGGGCGAGGGCCCGGACGGTTGTCGCCGCCACCCGTGGAGAACGGGTTATTGGCTACGCGACGGGAGCCGCCTGGCTTCGGCATAGGACGAGGCATGGAATTGCCTGGAGTCGGACGCTCGCCCGACTTCTTGCCGCCAGCCTGGCCAGGCTTTGGTGCGCCCTGGCCGGGCTTCGGTGCGGCGGACTTTGCACCCGGCTTCGGGGCCTGAGCACCCGGCTTCGGGGCAGCTGGCTTTGCGCCGGGCTTAGCAGCACCCTGTCCCGGCTTCGGTGCGCCCTGGCCAGGCTTCGGGGCAGCGGCCTTCGCGCCTGGCTTTGGCGCCTCTGCGCCCGGTTTAGGGGCAGCAGACTTCGCACCCGGCTTCGGGGCGCTCGCCTTTGCGGTGCTCTTAGCGGCACCCTTGGCAGGCTTATTGTCTTGCTTCTTCTCGGCGGCGTCATCGCCGCCGGACTGTGCTTCATAATGTGCTCGCATCTTTTTAACCACCGGCGGTTCGATGGTGGAAGAAGCAGTCTTTACAAACTCACCCTGTTCCTTCAGGGTGGCGAGCAGTTCCTTGCTGGTTACTCCGAGCTGCTTTGCGAGCTCGTGAACACGTAGCTTTCCGGGCACTTGTCTCCTCTTGGTATCGACTAGGAGTCAAGGCCGCGGAAACTGGCCTGACCCCTAGTTAGGTGTGTAGGACTTTCATCGCTGATGCTTCATCGTTGTGCGCTCATCAGTGTTCGGTCTTCCTTTGTAACTCTGGTTCGTACGAATCTAACGCGGCATCTTCCACGCTAGGTACTTGTCCGCCATGCGCTTCCAAGTACTGCCGTACCTGACCTGTGTCCACGGGTGCGGACGTGCGAAGCGCGCGCTTGAAGGCGCGTTTGCGCTCCGCTAGCTCGAGTGCAGATAGTGTGGGACTAATCCACGCCCCGCGGCCGGGAAGCCGGCGGTGTGGATCTGCTACCAGACGGCGGCCGTGCGGATCATCGTGGTCGATGACCACCCGTAGCAAGTCCGTATCTGGCAGGCGGCGGCGAGTAGCGATGCAGGTCCGGAGTCGTTTCCTCTCAGACATTCATCTCCTTACTTTTCGCGTCGCCAATATGCCCCAATCTGCAACTGGGCCGTTTACTAGCCTACGCTACAACAGCGCAGATCCTTAATTAGCGTCAGCGTCCGAGTGAATATCGATCTTCCAACCGGTCAAACGGGCAGCAAGACGGGCATTCTGGCCCTCTTTACCAATAGCCAGGGACAGCTGGTAATCCGGCACCACCACGCGTGCGATCTGCGCCTCGTTGTCCACAACGGTGACCTTGACCACCTTCGAGGGGGCCAAGGCATTGCCTACGTAGACCGTGGGATCCTCGCTGAAGTCGATGATGTCAATCTTTTCACCGCCGAGCTGGCGCATGATGTTGTTGACGCGCTGACCGCGCGGGCCAATGCAGGCTCCCTTTGCGTTCAGGCCCTTGGCATGGCCCACAACGGCCACCTTGGAACGGTGGCCTGCCTCGCGGGCAATGGCAATCATTTCTACGCTGCCATCGGCAACTTCTGGAACTTCAAGCTCGAAGAGGCCACGCACCAGCTCCGGGTGAGTGCGAGAGAGATTGATCTGTACCTGGGCGCCATTGCGGTTAACGCCTACGACATAGGCCTTGATGCGGTCACCGTGCTCGAGCTTTTCACCCGGAATCTGCTCGGCAGGCAGCAAGATGCCGTCCTGGGACTCCAGCTCAGAGCCCAGCTGGACCACGACGATGCCGCGGGCATTAGCGCGCGCATCGCGCTGGACGATGCCGCTGACAACGCGGCCGGTGAGCTCCGAGTAGGAATCAAAGGTACGCTCTGCCTCGGCCTCGCGCAGCTTGCGCAGGATGGCCTCGCGCACGGCCTGTGCGCCCACGCGTCCAAAGTTTTCCGGGGTGTCATCGTATTCGGTGGTTACTTCCCCAGTTTCTGGGTCACGCTCCGAGACAATGACGCTGACTGCACCGGTTGTGGCGTCGATATCGACGCGGGACTTGGCACCTTCTACCTTGCCGCCAGCATTAGACTCGCGGTAATCCAGGTAGGAATACAACAAGGCACCCGCAATCGCTTCCAGCAAGTCCTTTACGGGGACGCTGCGCTCGGACTCGATGGTACGAAGTGCCTGTAGATCAATATTCACTTGTCATTCCTCTCGGTTGCCGGTTAATTCTCGGCTTCTTCAAACGTCTTGCGCACTGCCTCTAGCTCCTGTTCGGACGGCTGTGCAAACTCAATTTCTACCACTGCCCGGGCAATATTTTCCAATCGTTCGGCGCGCGCCTGCACGTCCTTTTTGCTTGCCGTGATGAGGATTACGGCATCGGCGGCGTCGTTAAGCGCGCCAATGCGCGCCGATTGAGTCTTACCATCGCCAAGGTCGAAGGAGACCTTGCGCCCCCGATTGCGGCGCCAGTGGCGCGGGGCGGTGAGCGGCAAGTCCACGCCGGGGGTGGAGACCTCCAAGGTATAGCCGGCACCGAAGTTCAGCTCTCCTTGCGCTTCCTTGTCATCAAAGAAGGCAGAAATTTCGTTGGAAACTTCCTCCAACACATCGGAGCTAGGGCGCTTATCGCCATCAATACGGATAATGACCTGGGATTTCTTTCCCGCCTTGGTGGTTTTAATGTCTTCTACGTCCAATCCCCGCTCAGCCAGTTTGGGTTGCAGGAGATCGGTCAATTGTTGTGCATCTGGGAAAGCCATGTGCACTAGCCTACGTGCTACGGGGTACAGTCTTTTGCGTGAACCGCCGACGTTTAGCTTTAGCCCTCGTAGCCACAACCGCCACCCTGCCCACCTTGGCTGGGTGCCAAGCGGTTGATTCCGTCGTCGACTACTTTGGCCCGCGGCCAGAAAGCAGGCTGCTGGCGCTTGCCGACGCCGCCGCCACCGACGCCTTGTCCCTCAGCGGCGTCGACGACCATGCCGCAGGGCTGCGCAGCTCCCAGGCGGACGCCCTGTATGCCGAAATTACACGGCTATGCGGCACGGATGATGCTGGCAATCCCCCACGCTCCTGCGAGGTAGAGCGCCCTACCGAAGCCAATCACGCCGCAGACTCTGGCGAAATTATGGAAAATGCCGCTTCTGCGACGACAGAGGCGGCCGATGAAGTCACCGTTGAATCGCGCGTCCTAGTTACCGAGCAGGCCATCGCGCTCAATGCCTGGCTGCCTGGCGATGCCCCGGATATCCCCGAGCTTTCCCAACCAGAGCAAAAAAGCGCTGCTGATCTCCTGAGCTGGGAGTATGAGCAGGTATTCGGTCTAGATTTCGCCCGCGCCTACGTTGGCCCCGAGCACGAGGACAAGGTGGATCATCGCCTAGCTGTTCATCATCGCCGCATCGACGCCCTCCAGGATGCACTAGCCCGCTACGGCAACATTCCGCAGCCAGAGTCGGCCTATACTTCCGGAGAGCAAGAACTGCCCCACGATTCTGCTTCCGCGCTGGCCTTTATCGATGGCCTTGCCGAACACGACGGCCGCAAGTGGTCCGCCGCCGCCACAGGTGCAGCGCAAGAAGAATCCCCGGATCAGGAATGGGTTACGTGGCTCATTGGCATCGCGGCGGAGTCCCACGGCATGCACTAGACCACTGCGGCCCCAATCAGCCCCACCTGCCCGCCCGCTGGCAATCGGCCAGCGAAATGACAGCAACCTCTACGGCCCTATGCATTGCCTCGGCTCCTCCAGCATGCGTAGGTTGGTTCACCATGAGCTTGCAGGAGATTCCGCAAGCTAGACAGACACAAAGAGAAGGAGTTTCCTCTCAATGCGTTCTAAGAAGACCATGTTGACCGTATCCGCCGCAGCACTCGGCCTTGCTGGCTTGGCCGCGCCTGCTGCTACCGCCGCACCGGCTAGCGCCTGGGATCAGGTAGCTGCTTGCGAGTCCGGCGGTGACTGGCACATCAATACCGGAAACGGTTACCAGGGTGGTCTGCAGTTCAACGCGCAGACCTGGGCTGCCAATGGCGGCACTCAGTACGCCCCGACCGCTGACCAGGCAACCCGCGAGCAACAGATTGCCGTGGCCGAAAGCGTCCTGGCCACCCAGGGTGCTGCTGCTTGGCCTAACTGCGGCGGCCCCGTCGCCGGCTAGTTTCTAGCTTCGGCATTTAACACGAAGCCGGCCTCCTCCCCATCCCGCGGAATCCCGCGGAGTAAGGGAGGAGGCCGGCTTTTTGTGTCCACCTAGTTGGCTAGCATGTAGGCAATGTGTCTTTAAGCCTCATGCTTGGCGATATTCCAGGCATACATCATCAACAACACCTGCAGCGGCTGGCGGATGATGTGGTAGAGCTTCTTTGGCCACCCTGCCTTGCGCTCGATCCAGGCGTGGTACATATTGGCCGGCCACACCGCTGCAAAGAGCGCGAGTGCGGAGGCACCGCCGAAGCCGCGGGTGGCGCGGCGGCGAAGCAAGGCACCGGTGGCAATCTCCCACAGGCCCGAAGCAAAGTTATAGAACCGCGCAGGACCTGGCAGTTGCGGCGGGACAATGGATTCGAAAGTCTTCGGCTTCACAAAATGCAATACGCCCATTGCTGAAAGCACCGTGGAAAGCCCATTCTTTTGAAAGTTCATGCCTTCCACGGTACCCCGCCGCGCAGAGTTGGGTCTTATTTAGCCATGCACGAGCTCGAGGATCTTGTCCACGATGTCCTCGGCTGGAACCTCGAGGGTCTCTCCCCCGCGGATGCGCAGCTCAATCTTGCCTTCCTTGAAGGCACGGCCCAGAATTGCCACGAAGGGCATGCCAAGGAGCTCTGCATCCTTGAACTTCACGCCTGGGGAGACCTTTGGGCGGTCATCGAAGAGCACCTCGAGCCCCTTGGCAGATAGCTCTTCTACCAGCTTGTCGCCGGCCTCCATGGCTGCTGCATCCTTGTTGGCAACGGCTACGTGTACCTGGTAAGGAGCGACGGCAACCGGCCAGTTGAGGCCCTTGTCATCGTGGCGCTGCTCAGCCAGGACGGCCAGCATGCGGGTAATGCCAATGCCATAGGACCCCATGGTAGGAACGGCGCGCTTGCCGTTTTCGTCCAAAATCTGGACATCGAAGGCCTCGGTGTACTTGCGGCCCAGCTGGAAGATATGACCGAGCTCAATGCCGCGCTCCAAGGTCAAGGTGCCGTGGTTTTCAGGAGCCAGGTCGCCTTCTTTAACCTCTGCGGCCTCAATGAACTCATCCACGGTGAAATCGCGGCCGGCCACGCAGCCAACCACGTGGCGCTCGCTCGCATCGGCACCGGTAATCCACGCCGTGCCCTTGACCACGCGCGGATCGGCCAGGACCTTGATGCCATTGGCGTTTAAAGCGCGCGGGCCCACATAGCCCTTGACCAAGAAGTCATTGTCTGCGAAGTCCTTGTCCCCGGCCAGCTCAAACTCCACCGGCTCGAGTGCGGCCTCAAGGCGCTTTTCATCCAGCTCGCGGTCGCCAGGGATGAGAACGGCCGCCAACTCGGACTCGCGCTCTTCGCTCTCAACGGCCGGGTGGAAGAGCTTGACCATCATGCACTTGAGGGTGTCTGCCGCGGTAACCTCGCGGCCGTCGACAGTAATGCCTGCGCCCTGGGCCCATTCGACCAGCTTCTCAATGGTCTCTGCTCCCGGGGTGTCATGCTCCTGTGCCTCTGGCTGGCCCTCGATATCCTTTTCCGCCGGTGCTGGTGTCACCACGGCTTCGACGTTGGCTGCGTAGTCGCCCTCGGTGGAGCGCACGAAGGTATCCTCGCCCACCTCAGAGACGGCGAGGAATTCCTCGGACGCGGAGCCACCCATAGCACCAGAGGTGGCCTTACAGATGGCGTAATCGATCTCTAGGCGGTTGAAGATATTCTGATACGCCTTGCGGTGGCGGCCGTAGGACTCGTCCAACTCCTCATCAGTCATGTCGAAGGAGTAGGAATCCTTCATCGTGAATTCGCGGCCACGCAGCACACCAGCGCGGGGGCGCTCCTCATCGCGGTACTTGGTCTGAATCTGATACAGCGTGACCGGGAAATCCTTATAGGAGGAGTACATATCCTTGACCGCGCTGGCAAACATTTCCTCGTGGGTAGGGCCAAGCAGCATATCTGCGTTCTTGCGGTCCTTGAGGCGGAAGAGGTTATCGCCATATTCCACCCAGCGGTTGGTCTTTTCATAAGGCTCGCGCGGCAGCAGGGCAGGAAATAGCATTTCCTGGCCGCCAATGGCGTCCATTTCCTGACGGACTACATCTTCAATCTTGCGCAGGGTGCGCAGACCCAACGGCAGCCAGGTATACACGCCCGGCGCGACGCGGCGTACATAACCGGCGCGTACGAGCAGCTTATGGCTAGGGACCTCGGCATCGGCGGGGTCCTCACGAAGGGTACGGAGAAATAGTTCAGAAAGGCGGGTAATCATGCACAAAAATATACCCCGCTACCCTGTATATATGCTCATTATCCTCCCTCCTTCAGAAACTAAGGCTCATGGCGGTACGGGACAGCCCCTTGACTTTGAGCGGCTATCCTTCCCAGAACTGCACGATACCCGGCGCGAAATTGCCGCTGAGCTGCAGTCTCTTCCGGTAGACGAGGCCATGGAAGTATTGAAGCTTTCGGAAAAGCTGCGCGGTGAGGCCGAATCCAACCAGGGGCTTTTCACCACCCCCACCATGCCAGCCGTGTTGCGCTATACCGGCGTGCTTTTTGATGCCTTGGATGCCCCTTCCCTGCCCACGTGGGATCGCCTTGCTATTGGCGATGCCCTCTTTGGCGTCCTCCGCGCCAGCGACCCCATTCCGCATTACCGGCTTTCGGGAGGCTCGAAGCTTGGCGGCCGCACCATGAAGTCACGTTGGGGCACACAGATCACGCAGGCGCTCGAGGGAGTAGACGAGCTTATTGTGGATCTGCGCTCGGGCACTTACCAGCAGCTCGGCCGGGTAAAGGATGCGGTAACGGTACGGGTGGAAAGCGTGCAGGACGATGGATCGCGCAAGGTGGTCAGCCACTTCAATAAGCACTACAAGGGTCTTTTAGCCCGCGAGTTGGCGCTCTCGCCTGCCGACGCCTATAGCGCCGCCGACGTTGCCGCCATCGCGCGCGCCGCGGGTATGACCGTTGAGGAGCCAGGGCCGGGGTCGAGTGAGCTTACGCTCGTCGTCAAGCGCTGAGCCCAATGCTGCCCGCTTAGCGCAGCTGCGGGTTATACAGCAGGCTATTGCGCTGTACCGAACATTCGGTAGCCACGCGGACCGAGCGGGCAACATGCCCGGACTCGCGCAAGGGGTAAAGCTTGCCTACTACCCTATCGCGCAGATCCCAGGGCGAGATCGTGTTGAGATAAATCTTGGTGCCGCCTTCGAATCCGGCAAGGGTAGAAATGCGCAGCTTGATGAGGATGCGCCATGGCTGAGCAACGTCGACGTCGGCCGGCTTGTGGTGCCATTCCTCATTGCAGGGCACCTCGCGGCCGACAGCAGCGTGGGCGGCGTGAACAAGGTCGCTCATGGCGCGGATTTCTTCTTCCGACTGCCGCCAGGGCTCACAGGTCGCGGACTTGGAATAGACCTCCAAGGTGGGATAGCGATGCCCAAAGCCGGCGAAGAGGACGGCATGGTCATTTTCCGCAATGATGAGGTTGCGGCTAGCGGCATAGTCCACGGCCCACTCGTTGTATATGTTCATATTGCTGCGCAGCATCTGTACCTCCCGGTGGGAGGCCATGCCGCGGTCATCGATGGCAACGAGTTGCTTGTGCAGGTGCTCAAAGGAGGCGCCGGCTGGCTGCAGCCAATTTTGGAAGGCCACCACATAGGGTGCGTAGCGGTTGCGCTCGTATAGGTCCCGCATGGCGTCGATAGTCAGCTGCATAAAGAGCAGGTGCTCTTCGGCGCTGAGGGTGCCGGAAGATACCACTTGGGAATCATCCTGTGCACCGCGCTCAAAATGGCGGCCCGCCACGATGACGTCGTGGCCTCCTGCGAAAAAGCCCGCCGCCTGTTCTATAAGTTCCTCTTCGCTTGCCTCGGGCAGGTGCGCTGCCTTGCGCTTCGTGCGCACGATCTTGAGCACATGTTCCCGGCCGGCAGGATCGGCAAGGTAGTTGTCCATGCGTTGGCGGGTCTCAGCATCCATGTCGAAGCCGTAGTTGGCGTGCCAGTAGTCATAGGAGACGATTTCAAACAGATTAGGAATGCGGCGAAAGGCCGGAACGGTGTGGCCGTATTCGCTCAAGGGCAATCCACGCACAATCCCGCCGGATGGCAGGATGCGGGCCTTTTCCGGCGGGGTATCAGTCATGCGCCCTGAGCAAAAGGCGCAGCGGTGGGTGAAGTCTTCTTCGTGCAGAGGCTGCGGGTTAGCCACCGGTGTGGACAGGGGGCGGTTGCCGCGACCTGGCACGGTCCACACCTCGGTCCCAGAGAACGGGTTGACCTGCTTGACCGTGCCATCCCGCATGGTCTGGATAGGTTCTATGCGGGCAAAAAGTGCATCACTCATGCCCACCAGCGTAGTTAGTTCTGGGAGTTATTTGGCGACGGACCGACGGCGGGACACTGCGCACGCACCGCCGACGCAGACTGCCAGCGTGACGCCCAGAATCAAAGCAGACACACCGCGGGAATGGTCCAAGGGGCCCAAATCGCTACCCAGGACCAAGGTCTGCATATTGGCGAAGGGCAGGCAGCTCAACAACGCTTCTGCCCACGAAGCGTCAAATGCCATAAGCGCAGTTTCAAGAACAAAGAACTCCACCACGAGGATCATCGCCGCAAATGTGCCGCTACGCAAGAGATAAGCCAACCCCATAGCCAGCAGGCTAAAGCCGGCCCATTCCAGGTAAGCAAACACCACTCGGTTGCAATCCGGCCACTGGTGAAAGCTTGTGAAGTCAATATCGCCGCCGAGTGCCGCAATCAGCAAGGTTCCCACAGCTATACCCAGCGTGGCAGCGAGCAAGAGTGATACCAGGATGACTAAGAATTGGCTGAGCACTATGCCAACGCGGCGGTTGGAGGAAAGATAAGACCATGCAACGGTTCCCTTTCCTAGGTCACCTCCGACCATCATCGCAGATGCAAAGATCATCACCACCATGGCGAGGTCACTAGCTGCCAAGACATCACTGGATTGAAACTTGCCGTCCGCGGTGCCGTTGAAGTCATAGCCCCAAGCCGTAAGCACGCCGCCGGCGGTCATGCCGAGTGCCACGATGGCGAGGTAGACCCAGGTAGAGCGAAGAGAAAAGAGTTTGCGGGATTCTGAAACCACAGTATTCATTGAAAATCTGTCCTTAAAGGTTGAGTTATGCGTTTAGGCGGAGCGGTAGGCCACGTGGTCGGCGGTCGCGCCGAGGTAGGCCTCTTCCAAGGAGGGCTGTTTGCGTTCCAAGCTGGAGATAAGAATGCGGTTATCCAGGCAGATGCGGCCGATGTCGGAGCCTTCGAGGCCGCGCACGCGCAAGACTTCACCGTCAAAGGAGGTCTCCGCGTCGGTGCCGTGCAGTAGGCGCAGGAGTTCATCGGGCTGGTCCACAATTACCTCGAGGCTTGCGCCTCCCGTGCCGTTGACGAACTCTTCCACCGTGCCCTCGCCCAGCAGCTTGCCTTTGCCGATGACTACGAGGCGGTCGGCGGTGAGCTGCATTTCCGAAAGTAGGTGGGAGGAAACCAGCACGGAGCAACCGGCCTCAGCGAATTCGCGGATGCGGGCACGCATCCAGTGCACGCCTTCGGGGTCGAGGCCGTTGACGGGTTCGTCGAGAAGCAAGTGCTTCGGCTCGCCGATGAGCGCACAAGCAAGGCCCAGGCGCTGCTTCATGCCTAGCGAATAGCCGCCCACGCGCTTAGTGGCTACCTGAGTTAGGCCGACGCGGTCCAAGGTGTCATCCACGTGGTTCATAGACACGCCCTGCAGCGCGGCCATGTAGCCCAGGTGGGCACGGGCGCTGCGGCCCGGGTGGAACCAGTTCGCATCCAGCAAGGTGCCCACCATGGTGGCGGGATTGGACAGTTCACGGAAAGGCGTGCCATCAAAAGTCGCGGTGCCGGAAGTCGGATTCTCCAGCCCCACGCACATGCGCATGGTGGTGGATTTGCCGGAACCATTCGGTCCGAGGAAGCCGGTGACTTGACCGTCAGGAACCTCGAAGGAGAGGTCATCTACTGCTTTAAAGGAACGGAAATTCTTGGAAAGGTGTGAAACTTTGAGCATGGTTCCCATCGTGCCGCCTGACCGGCACAAAGTAACCATCCTTGGGAGTGATTTAGCAGGTCATACCTAGGGATGAGACAGCAGTTCCTCCACCGAGACCACGCCATGGGTAAGGGCGTAGAGCACAGCATGCACGCGGTCGCGCGAGCCGGTTTTCGTCAAGATATGGCGTACGTGGGTCTTGACCGTGGCCATGGAGACGAACTCGCACTCGGAGATTTCGGTATTCGAATACCCCAGTGCCATTAGCTTGAGGACGTCTAGCTCGCGTGGCGTGAGATCTTCTGCCGGAGGGGCGGTAGCTGCTGCCGCAACGGGGGTGGCATGTGAATCGGGCTGTGACGCGGACTGCCCGCTGCGCAATTGCTGCAGCACCTGTGCGGTAATGCGCGGTGAAAGGACGGCCTCGCCAGAATGTACGGTGCGAATGGCGGCGAGGAGTTCCTCCGGTTCGACGTCTTTGAGCAGGAATCCAGAAGCCCCGGCGGAAATGGCGCCATGGACAAAGTTCTGGTCATCGAAGGTGGTAAGCATAATGACTTGGGTATCCGGGAATTCCGGCAGCAGCCTTTCGGTGGCGGCGATGCCATTGACGCGGGCCATCTGGACGTCCATGAGCACAATATCGGCAGGCTGCGCGCGGGCGAGGTCGAGGACTTCATCGCCATCGGATGCCTGCCAGGCAACGTCTAAATCCTCTTGGGAGCCAAGGAGCATGGCGAACCCGGCGCGCACGAGGGGCTGGTCATCTACTAGGCCAATGCGGATGGGAGCGGCATGCGATCTTGCTGGCTGCTCAGAGTTAGTCATTGGGTACCTCCACGGTGATAAAGAAGTGTCCGTCCTCTGTGCGGGTAGCAACGCTGCCGCCATAGGCCCTAACGCGCTCGCTCATCCCGATGAGCCCGTAACCGGGCTCGTGATTGTCCGGCGTGCGTGCGGCCGGGTTATCGGCGCTCAATACTAGGCCGCTTCCAGTAGAGCGAAAGCGCAGCACTCCCCTTTTATCGCGGGAATGCTTGAGCATATTGGTCAAAATTTCTTGCACCACGCGGTAGACGGTGAACTGATAGAGCTCGTCGCTTTCGGTCGGCAGGTCCTCCAGCCCGTGCACGGTGATATCGAAACCGCTGCGGCGGGCTTCCGAGATGAGTCCTGCGATATCACTCGCGCCGGGCGCCTTGGTATCGGCGCGGGAATCTCCATCTCGCAGCACGGAGAGCAATCCGCGCATCTGTTTGAGGGAATCGCGGGAGGTAGAGGCGATGGTTTCTAAGGCTTCTGTGGCCGCTGCGGGATTTTTGGCGGCGGCGAACCGGGCGCCGTCGGCAAGAGCGATAACGCCCGCTAAGTTATGCGCCACAATGTCATGCATTTCGCGGGCGATGCGGTTGCGCTCTACCGCGCCGGCCATCTCCGCACGTTCAATCAGAAGCTGCTGGTCCTCGCGCTTTTTGCGGTCATTGGTGCCAAGCAGGAAGAAAAAGCCCATGACCGGCCACGCGATGATGACGACGGAGGCGAAGGCAGGAAGCGGGCCAACAGTGGTGTCTTCGAGGCCAAAATCGATGCCGCTGATAATCCTCCGCCCGTATAGGTCCGCTGCGGTGGCCGCCAAGGAGCCAAAGGCAATCCACCCTATCCAGATTCGCTGTAGTCGTTTGGGTGAATGTGCTCCTATCAGAAACACGCAGTAAGCCAAAGGGAAAAAGTGAGCGTTGCCCATTGCAGCAAGCGGGGTAAAGATGCACACCGTTAGCGTGATAGCAGTGACCCCGATGGCATATTCCCTGAGCTTGGGGTGTAGCCAGAGTGCTAGTGGAATAACGACTGTATAAAGTACGAGAACCAGCTCCTGGAAAAGCGAAGTTCTATCAATAACACCTTCTGCCGCCGGCACCGAAGCCCCCCAGAAAAACAGCGGAATGATAATTCTCCACGGTGGGCCTACCCACGCGCGAAGTGCATCGGGCCATAGCTTCTTCATGGCTTTCTAGGCTAGCGCAGGCGCTAAGCTTTAGTCCTCATCCCTGGGGCTGACTAGACTGGCGGGCATGCACCACGAGTTCTTTGAGGTTGATGTTTTTGCCACGGGTGCCTTTAACGGCAATGCCTTGGCGGTGATCGCGGGCGCCGACGGCCTAAGTACCGAGCAAATGCAGGCAATCGCGAACTGGACCAACTTTTCTGAGACCACCTTCTTGCTCGAGCCTCACGACGCCCGCGCGGACTACCGCGTGCGCATTTTCACCCCGTACGAGGAGTTTGATTTTGCCGGCCACCCCACCTTGGGCAGCGCTGCCGCGTGGCGGGCGCTAGGCAATAACCCGCAGACAGAGGGAACTATCGTCCAAGAATGCGGCGTGGGCTTGGTAACCGTCCGCGAAGAGGGCGAAGTCTTGTCCTTTGCTACCCCGCCGCTGCGCCGCGATGAACCGCTAAGCCCGGCGGATCTGAAGGAGGCCTGCGGTGGGCTGGGGCTAGATAGCGCGGATATTGTTGACCATGGCTGGGTGGACAATGGCCCGGGCTGGCGCCTGCTGCAATTACGCGATGCCGCGGCGGTGCGCGCGGTTGAGCCTCGATCCGAGCGCCCCAAGGTCGGCGTAGTGGGCCTTAATCCCAACGCCGCAGAGGGTGAGTCGGCCTATGAGGTTCGGGCCTTTACCACGCAATTCGAAGACCCAGTCACCGGTTCTTTCAATGGCGGCGCCGCGCAGTTTATGCGCTCGCGTAACTTGGTGCCGGCGCGTTATACCGCAACACAAGGCAGCCAGATTGGCCGGGCGGGCGAAGTATTTATCAACGATGACGGCACGGATATTTGGGTAGGCGGTCGCGCCCAGATTCGCGTGCGCGGAACACTGGAGGGTTAGATGCAGCTACACCACGATTTTGCCCAGAAGCTTCCCCACTTGGTTCGCCCCACCGAGGGTGAGGAGCAGCCGAACCCAGAGATGGTCATTTTGAACGAGGAACTGGCTAGTCAGTTGGGCTTTGACCTGGACTGGCTGCGCTCCTCCGAGGGCATAGATTTCCTTACCGGCCGAGCAGGCGGCCACGCTATGGCCTATTCCGGCTTCCAATTCGGTGCGTTTAACCCGCAGATGGGAGACGGCCGGGCCATGCTCTTGGGCGAGGTGGATAAGGACGGGCGGCTATGGGATCTCCATGCCAAGGGAATTGGACTTACTCCCTTTTCCCGCCTCGGGTCCGACGGCCGCGGAACGCTGTCTTCCATGCTGCGCGAGTACCTAGTCTCTGAGGCTATGCATGCCTTGGGTGTTCCCACCACCCGGGCGCTGGCGGTTATCTCCACCGGACGGCCCATTCAGCGCGGGCACGTGCAACCGGCCGGCATTGTGGTACGCGTGGCAGCCAGCCATATCCGCGTCGGCACCTTTCACCTAGCCGCGCAGACGGATTACACCCGGCAGTTGGCCGACTATGCCATTGCGCGCCACTACCCTGGCGCGGACTACCAGGAATTTTTCACCCAGGTGATGGATGCGCAGATCCGCACCGTCTCCCACTGGATGCGCTTGGGCTTTATCCACGGCGTGATGAATACGGATAACACCACCATCTCTGGCGAAACCATTGACTATGGCCCCTGCGCCTTCATGGAGGCCTATTCGCCCGCGACGGTCTTTTCCAGCATCGATAGGCAAGGCCGTTATGCCTTTGGCAATCAACCTTCCATCCTGGGATGGAACCTGGCCCGCTTGGCGGAATCCCTCCTGCCGCTTTTTGATATAGACATGAATAAGGCCATGGACTTCGCCCAAGAATCCATCAACGGCTTTACCGAGCGCTTTGAGGACCAGCACAGGGCAGATTTAGCAAAGGCTTTGGATACCTCTCGAGAAGTCGCCTCTTCTTATGCGGCTGCCATGCAGCTCAACGGCCCAGATATCACGCTGGCTCACCGCGCTCTTGCCGACGCCGCCGCGGGCCACCCCGCCCACGCCCGCGAGCTCTTTGCCGAGGGAGACTTCTTGGACGACTACCTTGCGTCCTCTCCTGATCCTTCCCGTGTTGATAGCGCCATGCCGCGGGTTATCCCGCGCAACCTCGCCGTAGAATCCGCGCTGGATGCTGCCGAACGCGGGGAGTTGGGCCCGTATCAGGAGCTTCTCCACGCGGTCACCCACCCGTGGGAGCCCAACCCAACGTTCGAATCGCCGGATCCTAATGGTCTCCAGGGCTACCTCACCTACTGCGGCACCTAATCCCCACTTTGCCCAAAGCGCACGAAACCCCTGCACCACAACGGCAGCGGTGCAGGGGCTAACGAGACAGAAGCCGGCTTTAGCGGTCCAGCTTCAGGGTCTTCTGGGTGTACTCCCACATCTCGTCGTACAGCTTCTCATCGTTGCGCAGCTTGACGCCATAAGACGGAACCATCTCGCGGATCTTGTCTGCCCAATCAATCATGCGCTCGCCGAAGCAACGCTCCAGCAGCTCCAGCATGACGGCCGGGGCAATGGATGCACCCGGGGAAGCGCCGAGCAGGCCGGCGATATTGCCCTCCTGGTTGTTCACCAAGGCGGTGCCAAACTCGAGGGAGCCGAACTGCGGAGCACCAGCAGGCTTAATCACCTGGACGCGCTGGCCAGCGATAACGGTCTCCCAGTCGCTTTCCTTTGCTTCCGGTACGTACTCGCGCAGGGCTTCCACACGGTCCGAGAAGCTCTTGCGCACCTCATCCACCAGGTACTTGGTCAGGCCGAACTCCTGCACGGCAACGCCGAGGTAAGAGGTGATGTTGTCTGGGCGGATGGACTTGAACAGGTCCAGGTAGGTGCCTTTCTTCAGGAACTTCGGGCTCCAACCACCGTAAGGACCGAAAAGCAGGCCCTTCTCGCCGTCGATAACGCGGGTATCCAGGTGCGGCACGGACATTGGCGGGGCGCCCACAGCGGCCTTGCCGTAGACCTTTGCCTGGTGCTGCTCAATAAGTTCAGGGTTCTTGGAACGCAGCCACAGACCGGATACTGGGAAGCCTGCGTAACCGGCAACTTCCTTCACCTTTGCCTTGCGTAGCAGGTCCAGGGCGTAACCGCCGGCGCCAACGAAGACGAACTTTGCCTTAACTACAGTGATGTCACCGGTGTGCTTGTTCTTTGAATACACCTTCCACGCGGAGCCATCACGCTTGATGTCGATGACTTCATGTCCGTAGCGGATCTCGGTGCCGGAGGCCTTAGCTGCGGTCAGGAACTGCTTGGTCAGCGCGCCAAAGTTGACGTCAGTACCAGCGTCGGTCCAGGAAATGGCCACCTTATTGGAGAAGTCACGGCCCTTCGCCATCAGCGGCAGCTTCTCAGCAAAGTCGGAATCATCTGCGGAGAACTGCATGCCCGGGAACATGTGCTTCTCGCTCAGCACATCATAGCGGCGCTTGAGGTAATCTACCTGGATTTCACCCTGTGCGAAGGACACGTGCGGAACCGGGTTAATGAATTCGCTCGGGTCGGTGAGAATACCGTTGTTGAGCTGGTGGGACCAGAACTGGCGAGACTTCTGGAACTTCTCGTTGATGCCCAGAGCCTTGGAGATATCAATTCGGCCATTCTTCTCCGGGGTGTAGTTCAGCTCGCACAGCGCGGAGTGACCGGTACCGGCGTTATTCCATGGGGAGGAGGACTCCAATGCGGGGCCATCGAGGCGCTCAAAGACCATCTGAGTCCAGCTGGGCTCCAACTCGCGGAGCATAGCACCCAGGGTGGCGCTCATGATGCCAGCACCGATAAGTGCTACATCGACCTCGTCTACAACCTGTGCTGTCTTCTTAGCGGAGGACACTGTGTTATTACCTCTTCGAATTGAAAATAGATATCCATCGGCGCGGTCTACGCCTTGATTTTTAGCGCTTAGCGCCCCGCGCCACCATCGTTGCGCTATGACAACCTGGTAGTGCGTCACGCATTAAGGCCTTACTCTACGCTTTTTCTCATCCAATTTGGGATTTCTCCCCCAGACCAGTGGCGAAAATGTGGGAATTTCCGCCCCCAGTATTTACACCCCACCGGCAGCACCATAAGTTCTTCATTGCACCTAGAATCGAGGCATGGTTACACACTCCCCGGTATGGGGCCCAGACAAACTTGGCCCTGACTATGAAGCTGCCACCATTGACTTAGGCGCGGACCCCGATGGCGAGGGCGACGTGGTCACCACACTGGTGCACTACGCGCCGGAGCACGCGGGTGATACTGCCCGTGAGTCAGCCGCCGCGTCACGCCCGGCGCTGGTGTGGCTACACGGCATGACCGATTATTTCTTCCACACCCACGTAGCCGAGCACTTTGCCGCCGAGGGTTATGACTTTTATGCCATCGATCTGCGCAAGTGCGGCCGCTCGCGCCGCTCGGGCCAGTCGTGGCACTATGTATCGGATTTGGCGTTCTATTTCGCTGACCTCACCGCCGCACTCGATGCCATCCCCAATGATGAGGTCGTCTTCATCGCCCACTCCACCGGTGGCTTGATCGCCCCGCTGTGGATGGATCATCTGCACCGAACCGACCGAGAACGCCACCAGCGCTTAGCAGGCCTCATCCTTAATAGTCCATGGCTCGACATGATGGGCGTGCCTGGCCAGATTCTCACTCCCCTCAAACCGTTGCTCTATGCGCTGGGCCGCAAGGCCCCCATGACTCCCCTGCCCGGTGGCAACCTCACCGCCTATGGCGAGTCCGTACACAAGGATTTCTACGGCGACTGGGATTTTGATCTTCGCTTTAAGCCATTGGCCGGCCATAAGAAATATGTCGGCTGGATAGCCGCGGTGTTCCATGGCTTTGATGCTATCCACAGCGGCCGCGTTGATGCCGGCGTCCCCATATTGACGCTGCAGTCCACCCGAACCCTATTGGGTCAGCCGTACTCCGACAGCGTGAACCACGCGGATGTCATCATCGACGTTGCGCAAACGCGGCGCTGGGCAAAGGAACTCAATGCCCACTACACCTTGCATCCCATCAAGGGCGCTAGGCACGATGTGTTCCTATCGCTTCCGGACCCGCTCCAAGAAGCTTTTGACACCTGTGACAAGTGGCTGCCCACCGTCCTCGATACTCCACAATCCACTCAGTAATTTAGCCCCTATATATAAGGAATAAACGTGACTACTTCACACCAGTCCCATACGACCGCTGCCGAGGAACATTTCGACCTCATTATCATCGGCACGGGCTCCGGAAACTCCATCCCTAGCCCGGATTTTGATGACCAGAAAATCGCCATCATTGAAAAAGGCACCTTCGGCGGCACCTGCCTCAACGTAGGCTGCATTCCCACCAAGATGTATGTCTATGCCGCCGATATTGCCCTAGCGGCGCGCGAGGCCGGCCGTCTAGGCCTAGATGCTCAGGTCAATAGCGTGGATTGGGATTCCATCGTGGACCGCGTCTTTACCAACCGCATTGACCAAATTGCCAAGGGCGGCGAGCAGTATCGCCGCGGTGAGGAAACGCCAAATATCACCGTATATGACGAGCATGCCCGCTTTGTTGGCCCGAAGACCATTCAGACCGGCGAACATGTCATCAGCGGCGACCAGATCGTCATTGCCGCCGGCTCCCGTCCGGTGATTCCGGAGGTCTATGCCAACTCGGGCGTGAAGTACTACACCAATGAAGACATCATGCGCATGGACCACCAGCCAGAAAGCCTCATTGTGGTAGGCGGTGGCTATATCGCCATGGAGTTTGCCCATGTCTTTGACAGTCTCGGCACCAAGGTGACCCTGGTCAATCGCTCCGATACCTTGCTGCGCCACTTGGATGATGACCTGTCCAGCCGCTTCAACCAGATTGCTCGCGATCGCTTCGACGTGCGCATAGCCAATGGCACCAAACTCGAGGAGACTTACAAGGGAGTGCGGTTGGAGCTAGATGATGGCACCTCTATTGAGGCAGAGGCCATTCTGATTGCCACTGGACGCACCCCAAATGGCGATCAGATGGATGTAGATAAGGCAGGCATTGAGCTGCTTGCCGACGCCCGCGTGAACACCGACGAGTTCGGCCGCACCACCGCCGAGGGCGTTTGGGCGCTTGGCGATGTCTCTTCTCCATATATGCTCAAGCACGTAGCCAATGCGGAGACCCGCGCCGTGCAGCACAATCTGCTCCACCCAGAAGATCTCCGCCCACTGCCCCACGACAATGTCCCCGCCGCCATCTTTACCCACCCACAAATCGCCACAGTGGGCTTAACTGAGAAGCAGGCACGACAGAAGGGCTTCGACGTCACCGTCAAGGTCCAAAATTTTGGCGACGTTGCCTACGGCTGGGCTATGGAAGATAGCACTGGCATCTGCAAGCTGGTAGCAGACCGCGCGACTGGGCAGCTTCTCGGCGCACACCTCATGGGCCCACAGGCCTCTACCTTGATCCAGCAATTGATCACCGCGATGGCCTACAAGTTGGACATGCGGGAGTTCACTCGCAACCAATATTGGATCCACCCTGCGCTGCCAGAAGTAGTGGAAAATGCCCTTTTGGGACTGGAGTGGTAAAAGTAAATTGTTACGTGATCTTTCTCACATACGCCCAGTATCTTCCCAGCTTTCCGAGCATATTCCCATTTCACGCCAAGGAAGCCTCATTCGCACCTGCAGGGAATTCACCGCCATTTAGGGGCACGCATTAATTTAATGGATGAAATTCCGGCCCTTGACGTGCAAAAGGACGAGAGTTTTACTAGATTCACTGGGGACACCGGCTAGAGCCGATACGAACACGGCTACCGCGTGTTTCTGGATGTTCCCTGTACATTCAATAACACTTTGGTTTCCCAGTGTGGAAGCCTTGCAAGTACGACTTTTAAGGAATTTTGATATGCGTATCCGCAATGCAGCTATCGCTGGCGCAACCGCTCTCGCCGTTGCTTTCGGCGGCACCACCGTCGCTTCCGCTGCCGACACCGTCAACCAGAACGGCAACGAGATCCAGGTACTGCCACAGAACCCGTCCAAGACTGCAAAGGGCGGCGACGACGATCAGACCCCAGAGGACTACACTCCTTCCCTGTCCTCCAAGGTTGGCCACAAGCTCGAGGCCGACAAGGCAGCTAACGGCGTGGCCATCTTCGGTTCTTCCAAGGACTTCTCCGGCCAGCCAGCATGGGCAAAGGTTTTCTACGGTGCTACCGTTCTAGCGGGCGTTGGTGCCCTGCTCGGCGGCATCATCGGCCCAGTTTACAACTTCTTCGTACACGGCCCTTCCTTCTAAGCAACAGCCACTCGGCTCAATCAAAACTTCCGAAAGGTATTTTTCACAATGCGTAACTTCCGCACCGCAGCCGTTGCTGCTGCTACCGCTGTCACCGTAGCTTTCGGCGGCACCGCCGTTGCTTCTGCAGAGTCCTCCACCACCAACGAGAACACCGGTTCCTCCCTGTCCTCCAGCTCCCTCACCCAGCTGGGCAAGGAGTGGGGCGCATGGACTCCGGGCGAGGACGGCAAGCCTGTCGTAACTGCTGACAACCAGGTCACCGGCGAGGACATGTTCGGCAAGGAGACCTCCGAAAACATCCCGGATTGGGCTTCCAAGTGGAAGAAGGGTGCTGCCGCACTGGGCATCACCTCCATTGTCGGCGCAATCATCGGCGCTTACAACTACGCTGTTTACAACGGCATCGTCCCGCAGCACATCTTGGATCCAATCTTCCGCCGCTAATTATTAGCCGCAGATTGGCTCTAGATAGCTAGGGCTTGCGGGCCCCGTTTTAAGAACGGGGCCCCTTTGCTATGCACAGCTACGTGCTGAGTGCTGATGCCTTGCGCGGGACGTCAGCAAGCATGCACAAAGGCCGCCCCCACTTCCCTGCATTGGGTCGTGTGGAGGCGGCCTTTGTTAAAAAGCTTTAGTCCTCGTCGGGAATGGTGAGGATTTCGTTGCCGTCCTCGGTAATGACGAGGGTGTGCTCAAACTGGGCGGTGAACTTGCCGTCGGTGTTTTGCACGGTCCAGTCATCATCCCAGATCTCGTAATCCAGGGAGCCAAGATTAATCATCGGCTCAACAGTCAGGGTCATACCAGGCTCAAGGATGTCGCGGTAAACGGTCGAGTCATGGTGCAGGACAACAAGGCCGTTATGGAAGGTTGGGCCGACGCCATGGCCGGTGAAGTCGCGCACGACGTTGTAGCCAAAACGCTTGGCATAAGACTCAATCACGCGACCAATGACATTGATCTCGCGGCCAGGCTTTGCGGCCTTGATGCCGCGCATGGTGGCCTCCTTGGTGCGCTCTACCAGCAGGCGGTGTTCCTCGGAGACGTTACCGGCAAGGAAGGTGGCGTTATTATCACCGTGGACGCCGTTCTTATAAGCGGTGATATCGATATTGACGATGTCGCCGTCCTCAATCACGGTGGTATCCGGGATGCCGTGGCAAACAATCTCATTGAGGGAGACGCAGCTGGACTTGGGGAAGCCGCGGTAGCCTAGCGTAGACGGGTAAGCGCCGTGGTCGCACATGTACTCGTGCGCTACGCGGTCCACGTAATCAGTGGTTACGCCCGGCTGCACGGCCTTTCCAGCCTCCTTGAGGGCGTTGGCCGCGATTTTGCAGGCCTCGCGCATCTTCTCAATAACCTCTGGGGACTGGACGTAGGGCTCACCAATGCCCTCTTGTACCTCGTCCTTCCACACGTACTCCGGTCGCTCAATGCTCTCCGGCACGGTGAGGATCGGAGTGGGCTTGCCTGGCTTTAGCTTTCCTCGATTACTCATGGTTTCCCATGGTAGTCCTCTGCGCCCATAATGCAGCAGCCGGGGTCATAAGCTAGGGCCGTAGCTTCAGCTCTGGGTCTAGGTCTATCCCTCGGCCGGCGGAGCCGCACCCTTGTGCGGACCGGAGCGGTAGTCATCGACCTTCTGCAAGAAATTGCTGGTGATATTGACCGAAGCATCGGAGCCGCCGCCCAAGACCACGAGGGTGGCAAAGGCGATATCGTCTTCTTCGCGGTAGCCGGTAAACCAGGCGTGCGAGCCCTCATTAATCTCGGCCTCACCGGTCTTGCCGTAAATCGTGCCACCCGCTGCCATACTGCGGGCAGTACCGCTGGTGACCACTTGGCGCATCATGGCGCGGAGATTGTCCAGCACGTGCTTGGGAATCCGCTGCGGCTTATCGGACGCTTTAGTCTCATGGCCCTCAATCAGCGAAGGCGTCGGCGTTTTGCCATTAGCAACCGTTGCAGAAACAAGTGCCATGCCGAAAGGGCTCGCCAAGTCATAGCCCTGTCCATAGCCGGCTTCCGTGCGCTCTAGTGGTTCTTTTCCCTCCGGGATGGAACCAGTAATGGTAGTGAGGCCCGGAATATCGTATTCCACGCCGAAGCCGAACTTCTTTCCCATGTCCTTCAATTCACCGGGCTTGAGCTTAGTAGAAATATCCGCAAAGGTGGTGTTGCAGGACTGCGCGAATGCTTGGCTAAGCGGAACGCTGCCTAGGGCGAAGGCATTATAGTTGGTCACCACGCGGCCAAAGATGTCCATGGTGCCCGGGCACGGCACGATGGAATCGGTATTAAGGCCCTGGTTTTCTACACCCGCCGCGGCAGTAAGAATCTTGAACACTGAGCCGGGTGGGTACTGGCCTTGGAGGGCTACGTCACCGTCTTCATCGGCCTTCTCGGTTTGGGCGACGGCCAAAATATCGCCATTAGAAGGCCGGATGGCTACGAGCATAGCTTGCGAATCCGAGCGCTCGTTTACCGCTTCTTGTGCGGCGCGCTGCACGTCGTAATCAAGGCCCACCTTAATCGACGGCGCAGCATTAGGCGCATGCTTCTCGACGTCCGAAAGCGCCGCACCATTCTCATTGACCACGGAGATGGACCAGCCAGTTTGACCATCGACCTCGTCTTGGACCGCAGAGCGCACACGCGACATAAGATCGGGGGCTAACCCGCGGTCGCGGGTAACCAAGGCTGGCTCCTCGTTGAGGCGCACGCCGTCCATGCCCTCCACCTTCGGGCGCACCGCCTTGGCTTGGTCCTCCGTGAACATAGTTACGGAGTAAGAACCGTCTGCATCCTCCAATTTCTTGGCCAAATCCTTGGCATCAATCTCTGCAATTGAATCATCCTGGCGATGGGCGGCTGCCAACGCGCCGCTAATCTTTGAGGCGGTAGGACGCACATCCTCCAAGGAACTGGTATCTACCACCAGTCGGTAGTTCAGCCCCGGGCTCATCAATTCCACCCCATTGGAAGAAACTACGCTGGCACGCTTTGCTTCCAATGCGCGCAGCTCTAAGTGCTGGTTTGCTCCCAGGTCGGGGTGGATAAGGCTTGGCTTCCACCGCACCGTCCACTCATCCTCAGTCTTCGTCAGCGTCATCTGCGTGTCATAGCTCAAGGTACGATCCTTGGGCAGATCCCAGGTGACCTTGTAGTTCGCCGTGGCGAGGTTCTCATCTTGGTCCATGCCTTCAAGCTCAATGTCAAGCCCCTCGGCCTGCAGGCCGGAGTAGGTGGCATCGAGGGCGGAGGTGGCGTCGGAGGGGGCGTCGGTAAGCGCGGCTAAGCCGTCATTATTGCGGGATTCCATCCCCTGGAGGAATTCTTCCGCGACCGGTTCCGCAGAAACCGGCTTCGGTGTACAGGCAACCACGCTGGTGGAGGCGAGCGTGATAGTTGCAACCAGCGCGACCAACTTCTTCATGTCTTGGCACTCTAGCAGCGCAAGCGCCAAAAAAGACTGCCCCACACCGAAGTGCGGGGCAGTCTGCTCAAAGTGGGTAAATTACTGGGTTACGCGAACCTCAGCCTTGGCACCTTCCACGGCTTCCATACCCTGCTCATCGGCAATGCGCATGGCCTCTTCAATGAGGGTTTCCACAATCTTGTCCTCCGGCACGGTGCGAACGACCTCGCCCTTAACAAAGATCTGACCCTTGCCATTGCCGGAGGCAACACCGAGGTCAGCATCGCGGGCCTCGCCCGGACCGTTGACAACGCAGCCCATCACGGCAACGCGCAGCGGGAACTCCATGCCCTCCAATCCTGCGGTAACTTCCTCCGCCAGCTTGTAAACGTCCACCTGGGCGCGGCCACAGGACGGGCAGGAGACGATTTCCAGTTTGCGCGGGCGCAGGTTGAGCGACTGCAGAATCTGGTCGCCCACCTTGATTTCCTCTACCGGCGGAGCGGACAGGGACACGCGAATGGTATCGCCAATGCCTTCTGCCAACAGTGCGCCAAAGGCAACCGAAGACTTGATGGTGCCCATGAACTTCGGACCAGCCTCGGTCACGCCGAGGTGCAGCGGGTAATCAGTCTTTTCCGCCAGCTGGCGGTAGGCCTCCACCATCAGAACCGGATCGGAGTGCTTAACGGAAATAGCGATATCGCCATAACCGTGCTCCTCAAAGAGGCCAGCCTCCCAAATAGCGGACTCGACGAGTGCCTCCGGGGTGGCCTTGCCATACTTCTCCAGCAAGCGCTTGTCCAAGGAGCCACCATTCACGCCGATGCGAATTGGAATGCCGGCATCGCCGGCGGCCTTAGCGACTTCCTTCACGCGGCCATCAAACTCGCGGATATTGCCCGGGTTCACGCGGATGGCGGCGCAACCAGCATCGATGGCCTGGAAGATGTACTTAGGCTGGAAGTGGATATCCGCAATCACCGGGATGGGAGATTTCTTGGCAATGGCCGGAAGTGCCTCCGCATCGATGGGCTTAGGGCAAGCCACGCGCACGATATCGCAGCCGGAAGCGGTCAGCTGCGCGATCTGCTGCAGTGTGCCATTGATGTCGTGCGTCTTGGTATTGGTCATCGACTGCACCGAGATGGGCGAGTCAGAGCCGACACCGACCGGGCCCACCTGCAGCTGACGAGTCTTGCGGCGTGGGTGCAGGACTGGTGGTGGGCCGTCTGGGATTCCTAGACCGATGGGGGTCGACATGAATTCTCCTTGTTGAAGCACAGTAAGTACATACGGTGGGTGATTAACGCCCCCACTCTAGCACTGCTTGCTTTATGCCTGAAGTGCACGCAGCGGGGGCTACGGCGGCTAGCCAAATAGCCGTATGGGGTTGACCACATCGGCGACGATGACTATGACACCAACGCCCATTAGCAGCGCGGCTATCACGTAGGTCACCGGCATCAACTTGGTGTAATCGGCCGGGCCCAGAGCGGGCTTGCCTGCCAGCTTGCGGATGCCATCGCGCAGCTTTTCATAGATGATGACGGCGATATGTCCGCCGTCGAAAGGCGGCAGCGGAATCAGGTTAAAGAGTGCAAGGAAGAAGTTCAGCGTGGCCAGCATCATAAAGAACATCGACCACAGGGAGCGCTCCGCCAATTCGCCGCCCACGCGAGAAGCGCCGACGACGGACATCGGGCCATCGGCCTCGCGTTCGTGGCCGAAGATGGAGGCCACCACACCCGGAATTTTGCCGGGGAATTGCTTGAGACCATCGACCGTTGCGCCCAGCGAATAGGTGCTAAAGCGCCAGGTTGCCGGTAGGGCGTCGACGGCGTCGTGCTTTTCTACGACATCGATAAGCTGATTGCTCAGCCCGATTGAGCCAGCATCCACTAGCTCGCCGTCTTGGTTCAACCGCTTGACCGTATCGAGGTGGATTGTGAAGTCCCTGTCTTCCCCACCGCGCTCGACCGTCAGCGTGATGGTCTCGCCAGGGCGCTGCATTACCTCATCGCGCAGCTGGGTAAAAGAATCCAGCTTCTGGCCATCGAGGGCCACAATAATATCGCCCTCCTGCACTCCGGCCTTTCCAGCGGGGCCTTTACCCGTGCACGTTTCTAGCTCTTGGTTCGGCTTCTGATTGGCCGAGCAAGTCACCTCGCCCACGCGCGGGCGCACATCAGCATCCGGATTGGGTAGACCAGCCGTCATCGCCACAAAGTAGAGGATGACAAAGCCCAAAATCAGGTTGACACCGATGCCGCCGGCCATCACGATTATGCGCTGCCACCACGGCTTTTTATACATCGCATGGGGTTCTTCTTCCTCGGTGAGGAATTCATCCTGCGCGGTCATGCCAGCGATATCGCAAAACCCACCTACTGGGAAGGCCGCAAGTCCATATTCGGTGTGGCCCTTCCGGAAGGAAAATAGGCGCGGCCCAAAGCCAATAAAATAACGGCGCACGCGCATGCCAAAGGCACGCGCAGTGAGCATATGGCCTGCTTCGTGCAGCGCTACGGTAAGCCCGATGCCAAGGGCGAAAAACACAATGCCCAGCAAGTTTGCCATGGTGTGAAAGCTTTCTAGTCAGCCAGCGAATCAATCAGCGCATTCGCGCGCCTGCGCGCCTCGCCTTCCACCGCGAGGATTTCATCGAGGCTAGAGACTACACCAGCAAACTCGGATGCGGAATCAAGGATCCTGCCCACGACGTCCACGATCTCCGGGAAATGGATGCGCCCGGACAAGAACGCGGCCGCTGCCTCCTCATTGGCGGCGTTGTAGATGACCCCTGTTCCCTCAGCCGCGGCCCGGCGGGCGAGGTTGACGGCGGGAAAGGCGGCATCGTCAAGCGGCTCAAAACGCCAATCATGCGCCTGCGCAAAGTCCAAAGCCGGCTGGGCACCTGGTACGCGGTGCGGCCAATTCAGCGCTAGCGAAATGGGCAGCTTCATCGACGGCGGCGAGACCTGAGCAATCGTGCAGCCATCCTTGAAGGTGGCCATGGAGTGAATGATGGACTGCGGGTGCACGGTGACGTCGATGCGCTCCGGGGCGATGTCAAAGAGCAGCGTTGCTTCAATAAGCTCCAGGCCCTTGTTAATGAGGGTGGCAGAGTTGAGGGTATTCATCTGCCCCATGGACCACGTAGGGTGCTGCGCTGCCTGCTCAGGGGTCACATCCCACATCTCTTCGCGCGACCAACCGCGGAAGGGGCCACCAGAGGCGGTAAGGACGAGCTTATCCAGCTCCCCCTCCTCGCCGGCACGCAGGCACTGCGCCATGGCGGAATGTTCCGAGTCAACAGGGATAATCTGGCTAGGGCGCGCCTTCTGCGTAACCAGTGTGCCGCCCGCGACGAGGGATTCCTTATTGGCCAAGGCTAGGTACTCGCCCATCTCCAAGGTGGCCAAGGTGGCCTTGAGCCCCAAAGACCCCACCAAGGCATTGAGTACCGTATCGGCCGGGGTCGAGCGCACTAGGTCCTCTGCAGCGTCGGCGCCACGCAAAACCGAACCACCTAAAGCAGCCGACACCTCGGCCGCGGCGTCCTCGTCGGCCACGGCAACGTGGTCAAACGAAAGGTTGAGGCTACGGGCTTGTTCGATGATCAGCTGCGGGTTGGAGCCACCCGCAGCGATTCCCACGACGTCGAATTTATCGGGATTATCCGCAATAACTTCCAGAGCTTGCGTGCCGATTGAACCGGTGGAACCAAGAATGAGTATTCGCTGAGTAGTCACGCTTCCACCCTAGCGCCCACCACCATTGGGCGGTCGCGGCAGGTACGCCACACTGCGACGGGGGTGTTTAATCGCCATCTAAGGTGCGATGTTTTAGAATGTGTAACAGACAAATGGCATTGGTGTGCCCGCATGCCCATCGCACAGACGGACACACGCAGAAGCGAAGGAGAGCAAGTGTCTTCCCACAAGCCGGTACCGCAGGTATTTGACGGTGTTTCTACTGAGGACGTTCCATCCGCAGGATTCGGTTGGTCCCGCATCAGCCGCTCTGGCGTACAGATTGCCGGTTGGATTTCTGTCCTGTTCCTGCTTGCCTACAACTTTGGTAACCACAAGGGCCACGTTGAGACCATCTGGCTCATTGCCTTGGCTATCTTGCTCGTCGTTGGCCTGCTCATCCACGCTTTCCAGCCTAAGCTGCACCAGGTTCGCACCGTAACCGCCCGCAACCAGCCGGTGGGCCACCAGGAGCCGGACTGGGTCTACGACCAGAAGACCAACACCGGCGTATACGCCGAGCTGACCGATTCCCAGCTGCGCGCGCTCAACATTGAGCCTTCCCGCGTTTCTCACCTGCGCGTTGAGCCAGGCACCAACAACGCCACCCCGGTTACTTCCGGCAAGCACGCGCTCTAAGCTTTTAGTACGCTTTAGCTACCGCCGCCCTTCCCCGCGAAGGCCGGCGGTTCCTTTATGCCTCCGTTTGGCGACGCCGGGTTAAGCGACAAAATGTGTGTCTGCTATCGGCGTGTCGCGGGGTTAGATGTGGCCTTTTTGGATGCCGATTGAGTGTGTGTACTCGGTATCGATACCGTTGTCGTAGAGGGCTGGTTGTCCTGTTTCATAGTCGGCTTGGTTCTCGTTTCGGGTCAGGGTTGTAACTTTGGCGAGTTGGTTCTGGCCCCAGTTGGACTGTCTGGCGATTTCTATTGGATCGCCAGGCAGTTCCGTTTTCAGATACAGCCACCAATCCAGCATTTTGCGTTGGTGCTCACCGCGTCTGCCGCGATGAGTTCTTGCAAGGAGCTTCAGCTGGGCGTTGATGCCGCCTTCAAGACTGTTGGTGGTGGATTTGATCCGGTGCGGCTCGAGCACACCTTTCGGGGGCTTGAGGTAGACAAACAGCAGGTCATTGCGCCACAGGTGGTTGAGACTGTTGTAGGCCTTGCGCACGTTGACATGGGTCCACACGAGTGTGTCTTTTGCTGTTTTCGGGTCTTTGACCTGTGTCTTTTCGTTGAGCCAATCCTTGTAGAGCGTGTGAAACTCTTGCAGTTGTGCACCCCATTGTGCAGCCTCGTCCAGGGTGGTGATGCGGGTGAGTTTCAGCGCGAGTCGGTAGATGGTGCGGCCAGCATCAGTGCGTGGTCGTGAGGTGGTGTAGCGGCGTACTCTGCGTTGGGCGTGCACGAGGCAGCGTTGGATTTTGGTGTTTGGCCAGCACGTTTTAATTGCGCTTGTGGCTCCTCGGCCACCGTCGATCACAGCGATCAACGGTGCTTCGATGCGCTCGAGCAGGCGCTTGTAGTCGTGTGTGGTTTCTTGTTTGCACCAGTGCCAGGCGATGACGTGGTCGAGCGTTGCCGCCACGATCAGACAGCCACCTGCGGTGTAGGTGCCGTCGATGAAGATCTGGTCGTAGACCCTGCCTGTATGGCCGATGGTCGGGTCAGGCACGTCAACCAGCCAAAAGGCATCGAATTTGCGCTGCAGCGTACGTGTCGAGCAGCTCATGTTGCCGGCGATCGCCGCAAGACTGGTCCCGGCGGTCAGGTGCTGGATGAACGCACGAAATAGGGCTGCGTTGGTGATATCGCTGCGCTGCTTGGTCAGTGAAGCACCGCAGATTTTGCACCGCCACCGGGTCGTCCCGTTGCTGGTGGTGCCGTTTCGTTTCATATCGCCGCCACAATGGCAGCGTGGTCGGTTCTTTGGCATTGGGCAACCGAACCACCGCTCCGTAGCACACCATGGCAGCCACACCGGGGATTTTCGCAAGAGAGGGCCAATATATGCTTTTGGAGCATATATTTTCCGCAAACGCGGAGTTCAGAGCATGAAAATCAACGATTCCGGACACACNCGAACCACCGCTCCGTAGCACACCATGGCAGCCACACCGGGGATTTTCGCAAGAGAGGGCCAATATATGCTTTTGGAGCATATATTTTCCGCAAACGCGGAGTTCAGAGCATGAAAATCAACGATTCCGGACACACATTTTGTCGCTTAACCCGCGACGCCCCTCCTACTCACCAACACATTCTGTCGTTTAGGCCCCACTCCCAGCCCGACGAACCCAACCGCGCCTGCGAGGGCCGCGATGCGGCCACTGTCTCGGGGACCAGAGGATTAAGACACCCAGTGCCCCACCTTGGCGTATATCTCAGGCAAGGAGTTGTCCACGCGTTTGCCGCTTACCCGGAGGGCAACGATATAGCACGCAACGGGAACCGCAATGACGAGGATAAACCCCAGCGCAACCAGAACCATATTCGAGCCGTAGCCGATGGCCATTGGAATGACGCCGGGAATAATCGGCGTCCAGCCAATAAACAGGTTCAAGATTGCGCTTAAGAAGGCGCTGGCCGAGTAGCCAGATTTATCTGCCCACATACTGCCACCGGGCCACGCGGTGGCAAAGGGATTAAAGGTGGAAAGCAGCAATGACAATCCCGCAGAAGAAATGAAAATTCCCAGTGCTACCACCATCAAGCACCCGGTGAGCGCTTTGTCGGCGCTCACCGTGAAAAGCACCGCCGCCGAGAGGACGAAGATTATGGCTGTGGGCGCCAAGTGCGCCCAGTGCCGCGCGTAGAGCAAGGTGCGCGGACGGACTGGGGCGGCCATCTTTACCCACAGGCTTGGACCGTCGTAGCCAAAATCATTAGTGGCTACCATTCCGCCGAAGAGTCCCAGAAATAGCATTCCTATAGACGGCAAGTCGGAATCAGTAGTAAAGCCCTGAATGATAAAGACGATTGCCAAAATCGGCTGCATGATGATGGTGCCGATAAGGCGAGAGTCACGGAAGATGTAGCGCAACGAGCGCGTAAATTCCATGGCAGCCGGACCGCGATAGGAAAAGGTGCCCAAGGAAAAGCGCCTTACCCCTTTGGCCTTTTCGCGGCGTTGGTGCGCCGGAGAGAAGAGTGTGCGGCGCTCGAATTGCAGGCGCAGCAACCGATGCCACGCCCACACGGCTGTGCCCAACGACGCCGCGGCGATGAGGACCTGTGCAAGTGCCACCGCCAGTTGGCCTTGGGCGAGCGCGAGCGCCCAGCCCACTGGTGCGCCTACGGGCGTCCATGCCAGCCCCTCGCCGACAGTTCCCAATGGGAAGTCAGAGCCAGCGAGGGAAGCAAGCCGATTAGAACCAAAGATGAGCAAGAACACCGCCAGCGCACCCAAAACTTTAAGGGAGGTCGAGCTTAGCTCCGCGACAGTAGCCCCGACATAGACCGCAAGGTCCACTAAAACCAGCGTCAGCACTAGGGCAAAGAGCATACCCAGGCAGAAGGACACGATGAACAATGCCTTGCCATTGGCCGCCAAGATCACACTTCCCGCCACCGCATAGGCGATGGAGAGCAAGACAGATACCGGAGCGCGCAGATTGAGTATTGAGGCAATAGCCAGTGCCGGTGTGATGTCTTTTAAGCGCACCGGCAACGCGGAAAGTTCACGGGCAGAAAGCTGATTCTCCCCGCTGGGCATGATGAGGGTGATAACGATAAAGGCAAGTGTGCCTACAGCGGGGGCCACGGCCAGCGCTTGCATTTTTCCAGTTCCGATGGAGATATCTGCCGCAGCAAGAGCTCCTAGCGACGCAAGGCCTATGAGTCCGTAGAGCAATAGGCAGATAGGGATCATGACCGCCGCGGCATTCGCCTTGAGATTGCGCGCCCACAGTGTGCGGTGCAGCTTGAGGAGCGTCGAAGTCATTGAACCTACGCCTCCCCTTCCCCACGCTGCGGATCGCCGCCTTCACGACGCAGCCAGTCGAAAGAGCGCGCATCAAAGTCACTGCCACCGGCAAAGTGGATGAAAGCATCCGTCAGGCTGCCGCCTTGGCGCACCTCCTCGACGTGGCCAGCAGATAACACCTGTCCTCCCGCGATAATGGCTACATGATCACACAATCCTTCTACCAATTGCATAACGTGTGAAGACAGGATTACGGTGCCACCGCGGGCGACATAGGCGCGCAAGAGCTCCTGAATGAGCTGGCCCGAGACTGGGTCCACCGCTTCCAAAGGCTCGTCGAGGATCACGACTTCCGGATTATGCAAAAGCGCACCTGCCAAAAGAATCTTCTTAGTCATGCCGGCGGAATAGTCCGCGATGGGTTTATCGGCGGCGTCGGCAAGCTGCAAGGCATCTAGCAGCTGTGCGCTGCGGCGCTCCACCTCGGTTTGGTTCATGCTGCGCAAAGCGCCTAGATAAAACAGGTACTCTGGGCCGGACAAGCGGTCAAAGACGGGAGCGCCATCAATGAGCAGGCCCATCGCTGCCTTGGCCGCAATCGGTTCCTGCCACGTATTGTGCCCAGCGATGAACGCCTCACCGCTATCTGGGCGCAGCAGACCACATGCCATGGTCAACATGGTGGTTTTGCCGGCGCCATTAGGGCCAACGATGCCATAAATAGAGCCCCGCGGGATGTCGAGGCTCAAATTCGACACCGCGGGGCGTCCAGCGAAAGATTTATTCAGACCGCGCACGGCCAAGGCCTGCGAGGTGGGGTCATCTGCAAGCGGCGGATAATTCGGAGTAATCATATCCGCCAATCTTATCAGTTAGGCGGACTTATCTTCCCGTTCATCCGCTGCGAGCTGACCACAAGCTGCCGCAATCTCATCACCCTTGGTATCGCGCACCGTGCAAGGAACGCCTTGGGCCTGTACGCGGCGCACGAACTCGTCTTGGCGGTCCTGCGGGGCCGCATCCCACTCCGAGCCCGGCGTGGGATTGAGCGGAATGACATTGACGTGAACCTTGGAGCCCAGCTTCTGATGCAGCTTGCGGCCCAGCATATCCGCGCGGAAATCTTGATCATTCTTATCGCGAATCAGGGCATACTCAATAGACACGCGGCGGGCAGACTTATCCGCGTAATAACGCGCAGCATCGAGCACCTCATCGACGGACCAACGGTTATTGACCGGCACGAGGCCATCGCGCAGCTCATCATCCGGAGTGTGCAAGGAAACGGCGAGCGTGCAGGCCAAATCCTCGTCCGCCAGCTTACGGATTGCCGGAGCCAAGCCCACGGTAGACACAGTCACGTTGCGCTGGGAAAGACCAAAGCCGACACCATCCTGGCCGGTAATCTGCCGCACGGCCTGCACCACGCGCTTGTAGTTGGCCAATGGCTCTCCCATGCCCATGAAGACCACGTTGGACAGGCGGCCACCTTCTGCCGCCATTGCGGCTGCAGCATGGCGGAACTGCTCAACGATCTCGCCCGTAGACAAGTTACGGTCCAGACCGCCCTGGCCGGTAGCGCAGAACGGGCAGGCCATACCGCAGCCGGCCTGGGAAGAAATACACAACGTAGCGCGTCCAGGGTAGCGCATCAGAACCGACTCCAGCAGCGTGCCATCATGCAAACGCCACAGGGACTTAGTGGTCTCGCCGTCATCCGTGGAGGTGGTCCGGATAGGCTTCATGAGCTCAGGGAAGAAGGCTTCCTTAACTGCTTCGCGCTTGCCGGCGGGGATATCGGTCATATCCTCCACATTGTCGGTATAGTGCTCGTAATAGTGCTTAGCCAGCTGCTTTGCACGGAATTTAGGTAGGCCAATTTCGGCGAGCTTATCAATGCGCTCGTTTTCGGTCAGGTCGGCGAAGTGCTTAGGGGGAAGTCCGCGGCGCGGGGCGGAGAAATTAAGTTTCACTGGTTGAGCCATAGTGTTGCCCATCTTTCCACGGTCTGCGTGGGTTTTTCCAATTGAAAGCCGTGCCAAGTGGCATAATCGACAGGTTTAAAGAAATAATGGATACATGACAAATCCGAATTACCCCGCAGATGACTTTTCTTCTTCCGACGCAGACCTCTCCTCGACGGAGATGAACGCTTCTGCACCGGAGACCGGTTCTAGCCTAGAGCCGACGGTCTCTGACTCTACTTCTCACTCCACCCAGCCTTCCGGCAAGGCGAAGGGATCTTTCGCAGCCAGCACATGGATCGCGCTCATCGTAGGTTTCCTGCTACTGATTGTTCTCATTGTTTTCATCATGCAAAACCAGCACGCGGTTCCCATGAATTTCCTAGGCTGGTCCGGTGAGTTCCCTGCTGGAATCGCTTTCCTCATCTTCGCCATTGGCGGAGCACTCATCATGGCGCTAGTGGGTGGCTGGCGCATGTTTGAGTTGCGCCGCCAACTGCGCAAGCAGGCTCAGCAGGTATAGGTCTTAAAAAGCCGCCTCTCCCCCTGTCCTGCCTTCTTAGGACGGACTATTGGGGAGAGGCGGCTTTTGCGTACCCGCTGCTTCTATGGCGTGAACGTTGCCAGGAAGCTAATGGCCACCCAGGTGACCATGGCGGAAGGCAGCATGCCATCTAGGCGGTCCATCAGGCCCCCATGGCCTGGCAGCAGGGCCGACATGTCTTTGATTCCCAGCTCACGCTTAAACTGTGATTCCACTAAGTCGCCCAAGGTGGCGCAAATGACAAGGCCAAGCCCCATCAGGCCGCCCACCCAGGCATCGTGATGGAGCAGGAACTTAACGGTAAGCGCGCCGGTGACCACGCCAAAGAGGATGGACCCGGCAAAGCCCTCCCACGATTTCTTTGGGCTTACTGCAGGGGCCATGGGATGCGAGCCAAACATCACGCCAGCGATATAGCCACCAGTATCGGAGGCCACCACGCACAACATGAAGACCACGATGGAGGCGGCGCCACTGGCAAATGGGGTCGACACCAGGGACAGCATTGCTGCGAAGGTGGCAAAAAGCGGAATCCATGTCAGCACAAAAATGCCGACGGACATATCCCGCAGGTAGTTAATTGGTGGGCGATGGCGACCATTATGGAAGAGGCGACCAAACATAAGCGCCAGCACAGCGGTGACATAGACCGCAACAAGGCCGGGCGCGCCCAGTGGCCACGAGACCCACACCATAGCTTGGCCCAAAATAATGAGCAACGTGCGCGGGATATAGTAGGAATGCTCCCGCAGGCGGCTGAGCACCTCCCACATAGCAACGCCAACTGCAAGGGCCACAAACGCGTACCACGCGAGTGGGCCGGCCCATACGGCGAGCACGACGAGTGCGCCGAGACCTACGCCGACGCCGATAGCGGCCGGCAAATCGCGGCCTGCGCCATTCTTCGGCTGAGGCAATCGGCGGTTAATGGCGTCACTCACGATGACCGGCTCCTTTCGCTGCTTCTTTCGCGCTCCCTCGCTAACTTTCCACTGCTCGACCTCCCCTACTCCAAACTTCAGAGCTGTAGGCTGCGGAACAGAAAAAGCGCCGCCGGCCGGGGACGGGCACGGCGGCAATGACGGGAGGTCTTAGACCTCCATGAGCTCGTTTTCCTTATTTTCTACCAGCTTGTCCACCTGCTCGATGTAGCCGGAAGTAATCTTTTCCATTTCCTTTTCCGCTGCGATGACCTCGTCCTCGCCGGCGTCGCCGTCCTTCTGCAGCTTCTTCAACTGCTCCATGGCCTTGCGGCGAATATTACGGATAGCAATCTTGCCGTCCTCGCCCTTGCTCTTGGCCAGCTTCACCATTTCCTTACGACGCTCCTCCGTCAGCTGTGGAACGGTCACGCGCAGAACCTGACCATCGTTGGTGGGATTCACGCCCAAATCCGAGTTGCGGATGGAGTTTTCAATCTCATGAATCATGGACTGCTCATAAGGCTTGATGAGCAGCATGCGCGGTTCCGGTACGGAAATGGTAGCCATCTGGGTAATCGGGGTAGGTACACCGTAGTATTCGGCTACCAAGCCGTTGAACATAGTGGGATTCGCGCGGCCGGTACGAATGGTCACTAGCTGCTCGCGGGTGTGCTCGACGGAAGCGGTCATGTGCTCTTCTGCTTCGAGCTGAATCTCATCGATCATGAGGTTAAATCATCCTTAAACGAATAGGGGTGGCTGTATAAAAAGGTAGCAGGTTCGCAGCCCTTACAGTATTAGGACTGCACCAGCGTGCCGATAACTTCACCGCCGGCGGCGCGGGCGATATTACCTTCTTCCAGCAGGTTAAAGACCAAAATTGGCATATCATTGTCCATGCACAGGCTAAAGGCCGTGGCATCCGCAACCTTAAGGCCCTTTTCAATAACCTCACGCGGAGTGATTTCAGAGTACAGTTCCGCATCCGGGTTGGTGCGTGGGTCATCGGAGTAGACACCGTCGACTGCCTTGGCCAAGAAAAGAACCTCGGCACCAATTTCCAGGGCGCGCTGCGCGGCAGTGGTATCCGTGGAGAAGTACGGCATGCCCATGCCGGCGCCAAAGATAACCACACGGCCCTTTTCCAGGTGGCGGTCAGCGCGCAGCGGCAGGTACGGCTCGGCAATCTGCGCCATGTTGATGGAGGTCTGCACGCGGCAGTCCACGCCTTGCTGCTTGAGGAAGTCCTGCAGTGCGAGGGAATTCATTACCGTGCCCAGCATGCCCATGTAGTCCGAGCGAGCACGATCCATGCCGCGCTGGGAAAGCTCGGCGCCGCGGAAGAAGTTTCCGCCACCGATAACCACTGCAATCTCGATTCCCTGGCGGGAAACCTCGGCGATTTGGCGGGCTACGTTTTCAACCACATCTGGGTCGATGCCGACCTTGCCGCCGCCAAACATCTCACCGCCCAGCTTCAGCATTACTCGCTTGTATCCGGTTCGCTTAATTTCTGCAGCAGTCACGCCTACTTCGTCTCCTTAACGCGGGGCAGTTTCAATCTCCGCCCTATCTTACCCATATATCTTTCGCTTCCTCACACCGCCTGCCGGTGCAAGCCAGTAGGCAATTGCTACGTGCCGGTCCCTCTCCTGCGGATAGACAATCCGCACTAGTCGGCACGGTAAGCGCACAACAAAGCCCACGAAGGATAGTCCTTCGTGGGCTAGTCGTTAAAACGGGGGTGGGCTTAAGCGCCAACCTCGTAGCGAACGAAGCCGGTGATGGTGGTGCCAGCTTCTTCAGCAACCTGCTTTACGGTCTTCTTGTTATCAGACAGGGAAGCCTGCTCCAGCAGAACGATGGACTTGAAGAAGCCGTTCAGGCGGCCTTCCACGATCTTCGGCAGGGCTGCCTCTGGCTTGCCCTCCTCACGAGTGGTGGCCTCAGCGATCTCGCGCTCCTTTTCAACGATCTCTGCAGGAACGTCCTCGCGGGTGAGGTACTCAGCGTTCATGGCAGCAATCTGCAGGGCTGCAGCGTGAGCGCCTTCCTCGCTGCCCTCGTAGGAAACCAACACGCCCACTGCTGGCGGCAGGTCAGCGGAACGCTGGTGCAGGTAAACGGCAACGTTGTCGCTCTCTACGGTAACCGCACGGCGTGCCTGCAGCTTCTCACCGGTCTTTGCGGACTCCTCGTCCACGACCTCGGAGACCTTCTTGCCGTCGATCTCAATGTTGTTGAGCTCGTCAGCGGAGTTTGCCTTGGCCTCAGCAGCAGCGTCAGCAATCTTGGCTGCGAAGATCTTGAAAGCCTCGTTCTTAGCAACGAAGTCGGTCTCACAGTTGATCTCGACCATGGTGTTGCCAGAAACGGCGATGAGGCCCTCGGTAGCCTCACGGTCAGCGCGCTTGGAGACGTTCTTAGCGCCCTTGATGCGCAGGTACTCAACGGCCTTATCGTAGTCGCCGTTGGACTCTTCCAGAGCCTTCTTGCAATCGAGCATGCCGGAGCCGGTAGCTTCGCGCAGTGCCTTGACGTCTGCAGCAGTGTAGTTCGCCATAGTTGGGGCGATCCTCCTTGAAAATCAAACAGTGTTCGTTCAAACAGCGTAGTCGACGCGGTGAAATCGCGCCGCTTTAGGGTGGCAGAAACCACCCCTTCCCACCTATGTATGAAAGTGGAGCTGGTTTCAGCAGCACCCAGCATAGATAAAACCAACCCCCGCCGCCGTTACAGCACGGTGGCGGGGGTTGGTAAACAGCCTTGGGCAGGAATTACTCCCTTGCTGCCCCACACCAAAAGTGCGTGGGGTATTCAGTTAAACGCAGGTGAGGAAAATTCCTAGCGAGAAGCTAAGACTACTTCTCGGCCTTGTCTGCGGATGCTTCCTCAGACTTTTCCGCGGAAGCCGGGTCGGAAGCTGCGGCAGCCGCCTCAGCATCGCGCTTTTCCTTCTCAGCGGAATCGCCGGCAGCTTCCTTAGCTGCAGCCAGCTGGCGCTCCTCGCGCGCCTTCTTGCCTTCCTCTACAGCGGAAGCAACGATGCCGGAAAGCAGCTTGGTGGAGCGGATGGCGTCGTCGTTGCCTGGGATCGGGAAATCAACTTCATCCGGATCACAGTTGGTGTCCAAGATGGCGACTACCGGAATATTCAGCTTACGAGCTTCCTTAACCGCAATGTGCTCCTTGTTAGTATCAACAATCCACAGTGCGGATGGGGTCTTGGCCATATCGGAGATGCCACCCAGAACGCGCTCGAGCTTGGCGCGCTCACGGTTGAGCATGAGAACTTCCTTCTTGGTGCGGCCCTTGTAGCCGTCCTCACGCTCATCCATTGCCTGAAGCTCCTTCATGCGCTTCAGACGCTTGGAAACGGTCTGGAAGTTGGTGAGCATGCCGCCCAACCAGCGGTGGTTGACGTAAGGCATACCGACGCGGGTAGCTTCCTCAGCAACTGCTTCCTGAGCCTGCTTCTTGGTACCAACGAACAGGATGGTGCCGCCGTGTGCAACGGTTTCCTTGACGAACTCATAAGCCTCGTCAATGTAGGTCAGCGTCTGCTGCAGGTCGATGATGTAGATGCCGTTACGGTCGGTGAAGATGAAACGACGCATCTTCGGATTCCAGCGACGGGTCTGGTGACCAAAGTGCACACCAGCGTCGAGGAGCTCGCGCATGGTTACAACTGCCATGATTCGCTCGCTTTCTTTTATCTTGTCTTTCGGTTTTCCAGTTGTGCGGTGTTTTATTCCGCACCCTAGCAACGAAGGCCCCGCTGACACCTTGTTTCCAAGGACCACGTCAACCGTCAGGCTGTCTCTTCCTTCCAGCAGGAAGCGACAACTTCGCCGCGCGTAGTCAATGCCTCCACGAGGTGGACACACTGCTGCCCCAAAGAATAATCCCCTTACGCTGGTTTTTCCAAACCGAAGACAGCTTATCCACAACTTTGCCGCAGCCACATTGCATCAATCGTCACAACCGGCTCAATCACATCACGCAACCCAAGTTGTCCACAGCTAAAAGAGAACGGACTCCCGAAACGCTTCTTTCCGGCTGACACTGTGCCCATGAATCAGTTCCTTTCCCCCTCCGCATTTCCTGCTTGCCGACGCCCCACCTTCCTCCCCACCACTTTCCTCACCCTTCTTTCGCTTCTTATTCTGTGTTGCCCACCGGCCACGGCCTATGTCGACCCTGCTTCCGGAAAACCTAGCCCGGCGCGGGTGTTGCGTGGATTCGACGCCCCAGAACAAAAGTGGAGCCCTGGCCACCGCGGCGTCGACATGGCCCTATCAGTAGGCTCGCCGGTAGTAGCCGCCGAAGACGGCGAAGTCGCCTTTGTGGGCACGGTGGCCGGCAAACCAGTTGTCTCCATTGCCCACGCGGATGGAGTGAGAACGACGTATCAGCCCGTGCACGGCTCCGTAAAGCAGGGCCAAGAAGTCCGCGAGGGCCAAGTGATAGGCCGTTTAGGCAATCCCGTCGATGGCTATCCCGGACTACACTGGGGTGCACTAATCGCAAAAGATACCTACATCGATCCTTTATCTCTGCTGGATATGCCGGTAATTCGCCTCAAACCGCTTTAAGCTCGGGGATGGGCTTGGTCGTATACGCGCTGCAAGCGCTGCGCGGATACGTGGGTATAAATCTGCGTGGTATTAAGCGAGGAGTGCCCCAGCAGTTCTTGCACTACGCGCAAATCTGCCCCACCTTCCAAAAGGTGGGTTGCGGCAGAGTGGCGCACCCCGTGCGGGGTTAGTCCCTGTGTACCAGTGACTTTGGCGGCCTTTTCTACAATGCGGCGCACCTGGCGTTGATCGATGCGCCCTCCCCTGCTGCCAACAAAAACCGCTTCAGTTTCAGCCGTGGCGATTTCTCCACGGCCTTTGTCAATCCACTGCTTTAAAGCGTCTTCCGCTGCGTGCCCGAAAGGCACTACGCGCTGCTTATTGCCCTTACCGGTGACGTGCAAGGTACCGCGTTGAAAATCAATATCGCCTAGGTCTAGCCGGACCAACTCCGCCACGCGCATACCGGAGGCATAGAGCAACTCTAGGATGGCGCTATCGCGAAGGAAGTGGACTTCATCTGCAGAGACCGCATTGCCCATAAGCTCGCCGGCTTGCTCCGGAGCGAGAACCGTTGGAAGGTGACGCCCCACTTTGGGCGTAACTAAGCGGGCAGCAACGTCTCGCTTAAGGTGCCCTTCGCGCACTGCCCAAGTAGAAAATCCCTTCGCTGCCGCGGTGCGCCGTGCCAGGGTGGAACGCGATTTTCCTTCCGCAACAGCCTCGGCCAACCATTGGCGCAGGCTGTTGAGGTCAAACTCCGCGAAGGTAGGCACGCTGCGTGCAAGGTCGCGCAAGTCGGAGCGATACCCGCGCACCGTCGCTTCTGCACGGCCCTTGACATGTAGTTGGAAATCCGCGAAGTCCTCAATGGCCTCAGCCATCTGCCCCTCAACTTTTAGAGCCTTCGCGGACTTTCCATCTTCACTCATGCCACAGCAGTGTACTCGCCAAACGCAGGTGCCATTTATTCCGTTTCCCGGCGTGCCCAGGTATTGCCATGCCGGACGACAACGCACATCTTTTCCAGTGCCAGCAGTAAGTGAACTGTCAGCGGTAAACGGAATCCCGCTTCTCGGGCAATGTCTTCTGCCGTTGCTTTTTCCTGTCCTAGCGGTGGCGTGGCGTCAAAGACGCGCAACTCATTGCGGGAGAGGCGTTGGGTCATGGTTGCCGCAAAATTGATTTCGTACTGTGCACCTGGGTCTACTTCCCCGGCGCGACTTACTAGAGCGCGAATTTCATCAGCACTGGTAACCAGCTGTGCGCGGCCTTCTTGAATGCGCTGGTGGCAGCCCAACGAGCCGCTAGTAGTTATCGGCCCCGGCACCGCCATCGCAACTCGCCCAAGCGCTTCTGCCCAGTTGAGGGTATTCAACGCGCCAGATCGAAATGCCGCCTCCATCACGACGGTGCCGTGGCTCAATGCTGCCACTAAGCGATTACGCGTTAAGAACCGGTGGCGCTTCGGCGCGGTTTCCGGCGCGAATTCAGAGATGATGCAACCATTGTCCGCAATCTTGGCGAATAAGTTGGCATTGCGGGCTGGGTAATCCCTATCGATGCCGCACGCTGCTATGGCTACCGTGCGCCCGTTGTTGTGCAACGCTGTTTCGTGCGCGACGGTATCCACTCCCAGCGCGCCGCCTGATATTGGAGTCCATTCATGCTGAACCAATCCGGACACGACGTTTTGGGTGGCCTGCCAGCCATAGCGAGAAATGGCACGAGTACCGACGATGGCCACAGCTTGAGCAACCTCTGCCTGCAATGGCGCACCGCGCACCCACAGGCTATGCGGCGGCAATGCTTGGTCATCAAAAGTAGCTGGGGCCTCCCCGCTGTGCTGATAGAAACCGAATGCAGTGTCAAACTCCTCTGTGGGCCACTCTGGGCTTTCTGCCGTAATGAGCCGGGCCCCAACTTTTTCGGCTGCCGCCATATCTTCGGCTTGCCGCAACCAGTCATAGCGGGAGGCCGTGCGCGCCAAAAGCGGGCCTATCCAGTCGGCGCGATTGTAGATTCCGTGGGCGATTTCCTCAGCTGGGTATTGCGTGAGCAGGGCCTGCAATGCAGCAGAGGGGCCTTCCACCACCCGATTGAGATATACCCAGGTCGCATACGGAGTAGAAAGGTCAAGTTCGCTCATGCTGCGAGCCTCCCGACGTTAATTGAGCCGCGTAGATCGAGCGCGCGCCCCACTTCATCCAGGTCCGGCTGCGCCTTTCCTGCTAGATCGGCCAGAGTCCAGGAGAGCTTCAATACGCGGTCCACTCCGCGCTGGGATATATCGCCTTCAGCCAAGTAGGCAGACAACATGACCATCGCAGCCTCCGCAGCGGGCCTCTTTCGGCGCAAATAGGACGAAGGAACTTCCCCATTGGTGCGCGCGGTGATGCCATCCGCCCACCAGCGCGCGGCGGCACGCTCACGGGCTGCGGCGACGCGCTCGGCGATGACTGCGGATTCCTCTTCACCGTCGGCGTTAATTGTTGCCGCCTGCCCGCTTAAGGTGGCCACCATATCCAGACGGTCTCGCAACGGTCCGGAGAGGTTGGAGAGGTAGTTCATCCGTTCATGGGGATTGCACCTGCACTTGGATGGATCTTCGGCCGCACACCTGCACGGATTTGCCGCCATGACCAATTGGAAGCGGGCAGGATAGGTGACCTCGCGGCGCGAGCGCGCCAACCGCACGTGTCCTTCCTCCAGCGGTGCACGCAGACCATCGAGTACCGGCGCGGCTACCTCACTGGCCTCGTCGAGAAAGAGCACACCATTGTGAGCCAAACTCACCGCACCAGGGCGCGGATGTCCGGAACCGCCGCCAAGTAATGCCGCCCGAGTAACTGAGGCATGTGGGGCGATGAACGGGGCGCGCTCGATGATCTCACCTGGGGTTCCGGTAAGCGAATGAATTGCGGTGGTTTCGACCTGCTGATCTGGGGTAAGGGCAGGCAGGATGGTGGGCAGGCGCGAGGCGATCATGGACTTTCCTGACCCAGGCGGCCCAATCATCATCAGGTGATGGCCACCGGCTGCAGCAACCTCGGCAGCCCATTTGGCATTAGCTTGGCCAGCGATATCGCTAAAGTCGAGTCGCGACCCCGCCGCAGGCGCGGGGCTGAGCGACCCTGTAAAGCTCGCCGCCTGCGGCAGCCCACGATTACCGCAGGCCCATCCGAAAGCCTCCTTCAAAGACGAAGCAACCAGTACGTCCATGTCCGGCACCAATGTGGCCTCGGCGGCATTGCCAGGTGGCACAACGAGAGTTGTAATTCCTTGTTCCCGTGCGGCCAGAAGAGCGGGGATAATGCCTGCTACAGGCCGGACGGAGCCGTCGAGACCGAGCTCGCCTAAGACCAAGGTGCGCTGGAGACGTTGGACGGGCGAGGGAGTACTGCCATAAGACGGGAAGTCGGCCTCCGCCTGTGCCGCGAGGATCGCAAGCGCTATGGGTAGGTCAAAGTGGGACCCGGATTTGGGAAGCGACGCCGGGGACATGGAGACCACCACTTTGGTCTTGGGCCAGGGCAGATGGGAATTAAAGGCTGCGGTCCTGATCCTATCCCGAGATTCGGAGATTGCGGTATCCGTCTGGCCTACAACGTGTACCCCTGGCAGCCCGTGGCCAACGTTTGCTTCTACCTCAACTAACTGAGCTAGGACTCCGTTTAAGGACATGGTCAAACAATTACCTAGAGCCATCTTCAACCCCCTTGAAGTGTTCCAGCGCAAACCCCTGTCCGCGCGCGACCAAGGCAATGACGTCGAATCGCACCTCAGACAATGGCTTTCCATCGAGCCACTGCGCCGCGGCTTTACGCAGTCGCCCGAGCTTCTGCGGGGTTACGGCCTCAGCTACCCCGTAGCGGGAATTGGCGCGGGTCTTAACCTCAACAAAGACGATGGTTCCGTTAGGTTCCCGGGCGATGAGGTCGATCTCTCCCACCCGATAAGAGACGTTGGCAGCGATGATTTCTGCCCCACGTTCGCGCAGATAGCGCGCTGCAAAGGCCTCTCCCCTTTTACCTAAGACTTGTTTATGACGAGGCTTCTTCGTGACCAAGCGGTGTTCTGAACTAAAGTGCATTGCGGTTTCCTTGTGCGTCGAGAAATTCATTGGCCAGCACAGAACACCGCAGTTGGCAAGGCTTATACAAGGGACGCAATAGCAAAAAGACCCTAGCTGTGGATAACTACGCTCTGCAGCGCTTTTATCCACAGCTAGGGTACGGCGCTGTGTGCACCGGCTTGACAAAGTTATTCCGGCATCATGAATTCCGGCTTATCCAGCTCCTCGATATTGACATCCTTGTATGTAATAACGCGGACGTAGCGCACAAAGCGCGCGGAGCGGTACATATCCCATACCCAAGCATCAGACATGCGTACCTCGTAGTAGACATCAGGCCCAGAGGTATGCGGAATAAGCTCTACCGCATTAGCCAGATAAAAGCGCCGCTCAGTTTCAACGACATAGGAAAACTGGCTGACAACGTCCCGGTACTCGCGGTAGAGAGACAGCTCTACCTCAGCCTCGTAGTTATCGAGTTCCTCTGCACTCACGGTGGACCTCCAGGTTGTGGGTTAGCTCGCTTTAGCTTAGCGCGAGAAGCGCTAGTTTCTAGCTAGGCACGCGCGGCAAAATCCGCATGAGCGCGGCGGACATTCTCATAGCTCATCCGGTGCTCCGGGCACGCTCCAAGCGCCGCGATTGCGGCCTCATGCGCCTTGGTTCCGTACCCCTTATGGCTGGCTAACCCGTAGCCGGGGTACCGCGCATCCAGCTCGTACATCAGGTGGTCGCGGCTGACTTTGGCCAACACACTCGCCGCGGCGATACACCGCGCGGCCGCATCGCCGCCGATAATGGGCAGGTGGGGTTGGGTGAGGCCGGGGATAAAGAGGGCGTCGGTAAGCACATAGCCCGGACGTACCTCCAGGCGCGCAACTGCCCTGCGCATGCCGGAAATATTGGCGTGCTGGAGGCCGCGCTTATCGATGTCCCCCGCACCAATATGCACCACAGACCAGCCCACAGCCTTGTCTTTAATGAGTGGAAAAAGCTTCTCGCGTTGTTTGGGGGTGAGCTTCTTGGAGTCAGTAAGTTCCGACAACTCCTTGATCGGCCGATCGGGCATCACACAAGCTGCGATGGTGATTGGTCCACAGCAGGCACCGCGCCCAGCCTCGTCTACGCCGGCTACCGGGCCTAAACCGGCCTTGTTCAATGCGACCTCGTAGGTGCGTCGCTGTTTAAGCCGCCGCATGCGAGATTTCCGGGTGTTCCACCCCGCCCCAACGCGAAAGCGGCAAAATGATGGCCTCGACGCGCCCGCGGACATTGTCGACCGGCACGGTGCCCTGCAGGTGGTCACCCAAGTGCGCACGGGAATCGAGGGAGTTGGTGCGATTATCACCCATCACCCAAAGGTTTCCTTCGGGGACGGTGACCGGGCCAAAATACTCTCCGCCACACTCTCGCGAACCCACGCTGGGGTCTACGGGAATCTCCGGCGGATCGAGGACGAAGGATTGGTCAATGGGCTTTCCGTTCACCATGACCGCAGGATCGCCGGCCTGACAGCTCACCGTCTGCCCCTCGGTAGCAATGACGCGCTTTACCAGGATATTTTCCCCATTGGGAAGCAGCCCTACGGCCGCTAGAGCATTTTGGGCTCCGCGCACGAAAATATTGTGCGAACGATTGACCTCAAACTCGTTATTCCACGACTCGGGCCCTTCAAAAACCACCACCTCCCCGGGCTTTGGGTCCGTGAAGTAATAGCTGACCTTTTGCACGGCGATACGATCGTTCTTGCAGCCCGGACACCCGTGCAGGGTCGGTTCCATCGACGCAGAAGGAATGGCATACATCCGCCCCACCAGCGCCTGCAGGAGCACCAGCAGGACAAAGCCTGCCACCACGGGGATGAGAAAATCCCGGGTGCGCAGGCGTTGGGAGGAAGGCTTATTCCTGAATGTCCGGGTCATCGACCCCACCAATGCGGGTAAACGGCCAGAATACGAATTTCACCTTGCCGCGGACGTTTTCTACTGGAACCGTGCCGTGGAACTTATCGGTCATGTGGTAGCGCGAATCGGCCGAAGCAGTACGGTTATCGCCCATCACCCAGATGTTGTCCTCTGGGACCTCGACGGGACCAAAGTACGGACCACCACAGGCCTCCGAGCCGGTCGACTCATCTACCGGATACGTTGGTGGATCTTGCACGTAATCCTGCTCGATGGGTTTGCCATCTACCATGACAGCAGGATCGCCCTCCTGGCAGGACACCGTCTGTCCGCCAGTAGCAACCACACGCTTGACCAGAGTATTTTCGTCTGGCGGTGCCAAGGATACGAAGCTCAACGCATCCTGTACACCGTGAATTACCGGATTGGACGAGCGCGGCGAGACGTAGCTGGAATTCCAGTCCTCGGTACCTTTAAACACGACGACATCGCCTGGTTCTGGCTCGCCGTCACCGTAGTAAGAGATCTTTTCCGTAAAGATACGGTCATTTGTGCAGCCCTCGCAACCGTGCAGAGTCGGCTCCATCGAGCCCGATGGGATCACATACTGCCGGCCGATAAAGTTCTGGAATAGTCCGACGATCACGAGAACCGTAGCCACGACCAGAAGGGTTTCCAGCAGCCACGGCATTTCTTTCTTCTTAGTCGCCTCTTTGCCTTGCTGGGTGGCCTCGCCCTGTACGGGGTGGGCCCCCTCGCCTTCCGGCGACTGTTCCTGCGAGATGCTGTCTTTATTCACGCGCTAGATCCTAGCAACCCCATGTCCGATTTCCGGCCTTATCCCCCTCGCGGCAGGAGGATTCACAGACAACTTTCCGTTTAGATCAGGGCTTCCAACTGTGAATTGAGGGTTAAGGGTCAGAAAGTGTGTCTGGGATCGGGGATTTTTAGGTTCTGACCTGTAGGTTAGCGTGAAATATATGCTTTGGGAGCATATATCTGGCCTCAACACGGTAAATCCCCGGTGTGGCTGCCAGTCTGTGGTAGTAGGCGGTGGTGTGGTGGCTCAATGCCAAAGAACCGACCACGCTGCTACTGCGGCGGTGATACCAAACGCAACGGAACAACCAGCAAAGGCACTACCCGATGGCGATGTAAGGCCTGCGGAGCCTCAGTCAATAAAAGTCGGCCAGATGTCACTAAAGCTTGCACATTCACCCAGTTCATTGAACACTGCACCACCACAACCTCACTGGAAGCAGTGGCCGACCGAATTGGTGTCAGCGCCTCCACAATGAAACGCCGGTTTAGCTGGTGCTGGCTGGTTGACGTTCCTGATCCCACCGGGCATACCGGGCGAATCTACGACCAAGTCTTCATCGACGGCACCTACACCGCCAGTGGATGTCTAATCGTGGCCGCCACCCTAGACCACGTCATCGCCTGGCACTGGTGCAAACGCGAAACCACCCGCGCTTATAAACAGCTACTAGAGCGCATCCCAGCACCTTTAATCGCCGTCATCGACGGGGGCCAAGGAGCTGCCAGTGCCATCAAACAGTGTTGGCCGACCACGCTCGTCCAACGCTGCCTGGTGCATGCTCAACGCGTGGTACGGCGCTACACCACCTCACGCCCACGCACTGATGCCGGGTGAACCATCTACCAGCTAGCACTCAAACTCACACGCATTAACACTATCGACCAAGCCAGCCAATGGGGTGCACAACTGCATGAATTCGCCTCGGTCTACCGCACCTGGTTGGACGAAAAGACTCTTGTCAAAGACCCTCAGACCGGTCGCTGGACTCACACCTGGACTCATGCCAGCGTGCGCAAGGCCTACAACAGTTTGAACCACCTCTGGCGCAATGACCTGCTGTTTGTCTACCTCAACCCACCCGATGGAGTCCTTGACACGCACCGGATCAAGGCCACCACCAACAGCCTTGAAGGCGGAATCAACTCCCAGCTGAAACTACTAGCTCGCACTCACCGCGGACGACGCGGAGAACACCAACGGCGAATGCTGGAGTGGTGGCTGTATCTAAAAACAGAACTGCCCGACGATCCCGTAGAAATCGCCAGACAGTCCAACTGGGGCCAGGACCAACTCGCCAAAGTACAACCCCTGACCCACAACGAGAACCAAGCCGACCACGAAACAGGACGACCAGCCCTCTACGACAACGCTATCGACACCAACTACACCCATTCAATCGGCATCCAAAAAGGCCAAATCTAGCCCAAGCGACACGCCGAGCCAGACACACATTTTGACCCTTAACCCTGAATTGAGCAGGCGGATTCTAGGGGTCGTTGCAACGATGATGGTTAGTTTGGTTTGATGCTACCGGTTTGTGTGAGGGCGTTGGTCATGACTTCGGCTGGGGTGCGCCAGTTGAGTGCTTTGCGTGGTTTGTGGTTGTGAATGTTGGCGATCATTTCTAGGTCCTCGGCGCTGTAGATGGACAGGTCGCTGTTTTTAGGAAGGTTTCTTCTGAGCCTGCCGTTGGTGTTTTCGTTGCTGCCGCGTTCCCATGGTGATCCTGGATGGCAGAAGTAGATGGGAATGTCAGTGGCCATAGTAAAGGCTTTATGGCCAGCCATTTCGCTTCCTTGGTCCCAGGTAATTGATGACCAGATAGCTTTATCGATTCCTGCAACTGCCTTGTGCAGGGCTGTGAATACTTCTTTGCTGGTATGCCTTCCCGGTAGGTGGCCAAGGACAACAAATCGGCTAACGCGTTCTACTAGCGTGATTACCGCTGATTGGTTGTTTTTACCGAGGATGAGGTCGCCTTCCCAGTGGCCTGGCAAAATACGTTCACTTACCTCATCTGGCCGGTCGTCTATGAGGATCATGTCGTCGACGAAGCGTTGCTGGGCAGGTGTGCTGGAGCGGGTTTGACGTTTCTTGCGTTTCTTTCTACCTGTCGGCAAGTCCAAGCCAAGGTCTTTGAGTCTTCCTTTGGCCTGCAGGTAAAAGGCGTCATAAATCGTTTCGTGACTAATGCGCATGTCCTTATCAGTGGGGTAGTCGATGGGCAGGCGATTAGAAATCTCCTCAGGTGACCATTGTGCCCGCAATTGTGCGCATACATAGTCCCATAGTCTTTTGTTGGCTAGTAGTTTCGGTATTTTCGGCCGCAATCTCCGCGCAAAGGCCTTTAACTGGGCTGTTTCCGCACGATACGGGCCTTCAGCACTGTGGTTTCTGCGTACTTCACGCTGAATTGACGATGCACTTCGCCCTAAACGGCGCCCAATCTCACGCAGTGGCACATCTTCGCGGAGAAGATCGGCGATAATGACGCGTTCTTCGAAGCAAATGTAGCGATTGCTGATGCGTTTATACGGATCTACCCCGCTAGGTAAGGCGGGAGGGGCAAGCCTTCCGGATTCGATGACATCATGGCGTTGGCGCAGCGCTTTCATAAGTCTGTTATACGTGCTGGCGTCTTCGCCGACGGGTATGAACTCTTCTCGTCGACCCTGGGATTTGGTGAGTCCTTTTTCGAAATCTAAACGCAGTCGACGATCAATTCCTACTGCCGCGCCAGCATCACCACCAGGCAGGCTCGCCAGCCGAAGGCGCAGATATTCCACTCTTAACTGCGTCTGGCGGACTTTCCGAGCATACTGACTCAACCGGATATGGCACCCAGCTTCCGTAGCTACGGCATAAGCCGCAGAAAGATGCATCCCACATCTTTTAGCAGCTTGGCGTACCGACAGTCCGCTTCGGACTAGCTCTACAAGCTGGAAAGCCTGGCTACCGCGGCGATCAACTCGTTTGGCTTTAAACACGACTGGCAATCCAAAGGCATGACAAAAATTCAAAGCATGCCCGTAATGACAACCAAGCTCACCAGCCGCCGAACGGACACTACGCCCACTGCCAACCAAGGCAACTAAGCCACGACGATCCGATTCAGACAACGAATGAAACGGGCCAATAATCTCAGACACAACAACACCCTCCTAAGGGAAAGTGTTGCAACGACCCTCTGAACTCAAGGCAAAATTGGGCATTGAAAAATCCCCTTCCACCCACAGCAGGGTGCAAGGGGAAACTGGCGCGCGGCGCGCTAGTACTAGCGACGCTCCTTGATGCGAGCCTTCTTGCCGCGCAGATCGCGCAGGTAGTAGAGCTTCGCACGGCGGACGCGGCCACGGCGGGAGACCTTGATGGACTCCAGGTTCGGGGAGTGAACCGGGAAGGTACGCTCAACGCCGATACCGAAGGAGACCTTACGGACGGTGAAGGTCTCACGGATGCCGGAGCCCTGACGACGGATGCAGATGCCCTTGAAGAGCTGTGCACGCTCGTTGTTGCCCTCGATAACCTTTACGTTAACGTCGAGGGTATCGCCTGGGCGGAAGGACGGGATATCGTCGCGCAGCTGTGCTGCATCGACCTTGTCAATAATGTTGGACATGCCAATATTCCTTTTCAGTTTGGGACAGAGGACCCTAGCGGCGTACTGCCTAACCGGTTCGTGCCCGTTACATAGAACGGTGCTCTATTTTTCCACATACGCCAGCCGGAACCAAATTCTCATATCGCACGCTGCCTTGCCCGACCACGATTTTTCACCGCGGTGGGAGGCAGCTAGAAGCCTGCCTTCTTCAGAGCATCGGCCATAGCTCCGCCACCGCCGGCGCTGCCTGCACCACCCGTGCGGCCGCGCGAGCCGCCCCGGGATCCACGCCCAGATTTGTGGCCAGAGCGCTTTCCGCCTCCCCCGCCACCGGACTTGGCGGAACCGCGTGGAGAATCACCGCGGCGTTTAGGGGCCGGCTGCCCCGGTTCATCATCCAAACGGAGGGAGAGACCGATGCGCTGGCGCTCCACATCAACCTCCATGACCTTCACCTTGACCACCTGGCCAGAGCGCACGACCTCGTGCGGATCGGAGACAAATTTGTGGCTCATGGCAGAAACGTGGACGAGGCCATCCTGGTGGACTCCGACGTCCACGAAGGCGCCAAATGCCGCCACGTTTGTCACCGTGCCCTCAAGAATCATGCCCGGGGTGAGATCGGAGACTTTATGTACGCCTTCTTTAAAGGTGGCGGTCTTGAACTCAGGGCGCGGGTCGCGTCCGGGTTTATCCAGCTCGGCGATGATATCGGTCACCGTAGGAATGCCGAAAGTCTCGTCTGCAAAGTCTGCTGGCGCCAGCGTGCTGAGTACGCGGGTATTGCCAATAAGTTCAGAAATACCCAGACCCGTCTTCTCCGCGATGCGGGAGACGACAGGATAGGCCTCCGGGTGTACGGCAGAGGAATCCAGCGGATCGGTACCGCCGCTGATGCGGAGAAAGCCCGCAGACTGCTCGAAGGCCTTAGGCCCCAGACGCGGTACCTTCTTCAGTTCCTTGCGGGAAGCAAAAGAACCGTGTTCATTGCGGTAGGCCACAATATTGGCGGCGATGGTGGAATTGACACCCGCCACGCGCTCAAGCAGCGGGACGGAAGCGGTATTGAGATCTACGCCCACACCGTTTACCGCACTTTCCACGACGCCATCAAGGGTGCGAGCGAGCGCGGTCTGGTTAACGTCGTGCTGGTACTGCCCCACACCAATAGCCTTAGGATCGATCTTGACCAACTCAGCCAAAGGATCCTGCAAGCGGCGAGCGATGGAAACCGCACCGCGCAGCGAGACATCCATGTCGGGGAATTCCTCCGCTGCAAGCGGCGAAGCTGAGTAGACCGAGGCGCCGGACTCCGAAACCACCACAGGAGTGGGTCGCTGACCCCCAGCTTGCTTGATAAGGTCCGCAATTTCCTGGGCAAGCTTCTCGGTCTCACGGGAGGCGGTGCCGTTGCCGATGGCCATAAGGTCTACAGAATGCTTGGCGCACAGGGTCGACAGCGTCTGAACTGCTTGACTCCACTGGTTCTGCGGCTGATGCGGGTAGACAATGGCGGTATCGAGCACCTTGCCGGTTTTGTCCACTACCGCACACTTCACACCATTGCGATAACCCGGATCCAAGCCGATGGTGGCACGCTGGCCAGCAGGTGCCGCGAGCAGCACGTCGCGCAAATTGGTGGCAAAGATCTTCAGCGCGCCTTCCTCCGCAATCTCTTTCAGCCGCATGCGAACGTCCAGGCTGGAGGAAATATAGAGCTTGGTGCGCCAGCCCCAATGCACGGCGTCGGCAAGCCATTTGGAGGAGCGATCCAGCTCGAAGCGGGAGGCGATTACATCCTCGTAATCGGCGTCATCGCCGGCATCTAGTTGCAGCTGCAGCACTCCCTCATTCTCGCCACGCAGCAGCGCCAAAATGCGGTGCGAAGGCAGCTTGTGGAAGGGCTCGTTGAAATCGAAGTAATCCTTAAACTTCGCGCCTTCGGCTTCCTTGCCCTCAATAACGTGCGCGCCCATGGAGCCTTCAGTGAACATACGCTCGCGTACTTCACCCACCAGATCCGCGTCGAGCGCGAAGCGGTCCACCAAGATGGCCCGGGCGCCGTCGAGAGCCTTCTTGGTATCCTCAAAGCCCTCGGTGGTAAAGGCCTGTGCCAACTCTTCTGGAGCGGCGTTGGGATCCGCAATGAGCTTATCGGTCAGCTCCTCAAGGCCGGCTTCGCGGGCAATATCGGCCTTGGTTTTGCGGCGCTTCTTATACGGCAGATACAAATCTTCTAGGCGTGCTTTGGTCTCGCAGGCAAGGATTTGCTCCTTGAGGGCGTCGCCAAGCTTGCCCTGCTCTTCAATCGCCGCAAGGATGGTCTCCTTGCGCTCCTGTAGTTCCTTTAGATAGTTCGCGCGCTCTTCAATGGTGCGCAGCTGGGAGTCATCCAGCCCACCGGTGGCCTCCTTGCGGTAGCGGGCGATAAAGGGCACTGTATTGCCCTCCGCAAGCAGCTGCAACGCGGTAGAAACCTGCGATTCCTTGACGTTGAGCTCGGCGGCGATAGTGGCCGCAATATTCACGTGGTCTCCTCACTCTTTCTCGAGGTTTGGGATTAGACCCACCCAATTTACCGCACGGCCCCTCCACCGCCTTCGCTTGCCGACGCCCCCAAGACGCACAAAACCTCCTTTCCCCAGGAAGGAAAGGAGGTTGCTATGGTGCGTTCTTAGTAGATAACCACGCGGGCGTTATCGCCGCCGGAACAGGAAACGCGCGAAGAGCTGCCGGAGCAGTACATGGTGTAGGTACCACCGGTGGCCGGCGAGTAGACGCTCAAGGTAGTGCCGGTTCCGCCGCCAGCGACCCAGTTATTCATAAACGCGGTATAGACGTTGCTGGCAAAGCCGCTGGAGGTCTTGCTGGTAGCTGCATAGTAGCTAGTGAAGTCACTCCAAGAGTGCCCATTGCTGCTGCCAGAAGACGCTGCCTGTGCCGGCGCTGGTGCTGGGGCGTCCTTGGTCTTGGTCACCGTGACCGGGCTGGAATCTTCATCCTCATCCTCAGCATCGTCCTTGGACGAGGAACCGGAGTGCTTGCTAGATCCGGAGCCGGAGCCGCTATTGGCATCAGCCTGCTGGAATTGACTATCGGCGGCCGCGCTACTCGATGCATCATCCTTGGTATTGGTCACGAACATGATGACCATGGCTGCCACCGCGATGACCGCCACAATGGCTGCGATAATCGCGGCGATCGTGGCGCCACCTACGCCACCGCTTTGCTGCGGCTGGGAATATTACTGCTGATTGTACTGGGGCGGCTGTTGGTTATATCCACCGTAATTATTGCCGTTGGGAGCCGTCATATTGAAGGGATCACCTTGGGAATAGGAATCTGGAGGGGATGTCCCCTTTACTATAGCCCTATAAGGCATATGCGCTGCAGTGTAGGCATGAAAAGAGCTAAATAGTTTTCCAGATTCCGCTTATAACCCAGAATCCGTCCGCCACACCGCCGGGGCACCAAGCCCCAACTCTGTAAAACCGATTTCCGCACTGCCCACCCACGAGGCTGCCGGCGGCAAGCAGTCTGCTACTAAGGAAGCCACTGTGGCCAGCGGCTGCGTGGTCTCTGCGTTTACGATGAGCCGCCACACCGGAATTCCTTGTGGCCACTGGCCGAATCTGAAGCGATATTCCTGCGCTAGCGGGCTGCTTTCAGTGCACTCCTCCGCTACTTGGAGAGCGAAAATGCTTAGCGGCTCAAAGCCTCGTGCCTGCAGCGTCTCCGGCAATGCTTCGAGGCTATTCTCCCACTCCTGGGTTACTAGGAGTACGGAGAGATCAGCGCTTACCTCCATTAGCCTTCACCCTGTGTGTTGGCTTCTTGTTCCAACTGCGCGATGAAGGCCTTGTCGTCCTTATCGAGCTCAGCCGCCTCCAAAAGTTCGGGACGGCGTTGCCACGTGCGCAGCAAAGCCTGTTCCCTCCGCCATGTGTCTACCAAACCGTGGTTTCCCGAGGTGAGCACGTCCGGCACGGCTAGGCCACGCCACTCTCGCGGCTTGGTATAGCTCGGGCCTTCCAAGAGACCATCAGAAAAAGAATCTTCCTCATGAGAGCGCTTATTTCCCAGCACACCGGGGATGAGTCGCACTACTGCCTCAGCAATCACCAACGTTGCCACTTCCCCACCGATCAACACATAATCGCCGATGGAAACCTCGCGCACGCGGTAGCGCCGAGCGGCGTCATCCACCACGCGCTGATCGATGCCCTCATAACGCCCGCAGGCAAAAACAATGTGCTCCTCATTGGACCACGCCCGCGCATCTGCTTGGCTAAACGGTTTTCCCGTTGGCGTCGGCACGATAAGCAGTGGGAGGTCGCTATCCTCATCGGCCGTGGCATCAACCGCATAGGCTTGTGCTTCTACCCCTTCTAATTCGTCGTGGCGCGGACGGTTTAGGTGTGGCAGCGCAGACTCTAAATTAGGCGCACTTTCCCGCGCGGCGACGCTATCGAGCGCCGGCCCCCAAACTTCTGGCTTCATAACCATGCCGGGGCCACCGCCGAACGGCGAGTCATCGACAGACTTATGCGCATCCGTAGCCCACTGCCGCAGGTCGTGCACACCTACTTCAAGGCGACCTTGTTCAATGGCCTTTCCCAAAAGCGCATGCCGCAACGGGTCTAGGTACTCCGGAAAGATGGTGATGACGTCAAGCCTCATAGGTCAAGCAGTCCTTCCGGCGGATCGATGGTGCACGTTCCAGCTTCCAGGTTCACCTCAGGAACAATGGCATGCACGAAGGGAATGAGCGCCTCCTTGCTGTTGTCGAGTTCTACCTCCAACAAATCCTGGCTTCCGCCGTGGATGACTGATGTGACCTTACCGACTTCCTTGCCAGCTAAAAGAACGCGCAGCCCTTCCAGCTCATGGTCATAAAAGCCATCATCACTGTCGAGCGGAGCGGCAAAGAACTTAGTACCACGTAGGCTATCCGCCACTGTTCGGTCTTTGATCTCTTCAAAGGTAATGAGCAGCCTTCCCTTATGGCTCCGGACCGCCTTGATAGTTAGTGTGTGCTCCTTCTTGCCCTGCGTGCCATGAAGAACTTCCCCTACCGCAAAGCGCACCTCCGATTCATCCGTAGTGGCTTCTACTACGACTTCACCTTTCACGCCGTGCGATTTAATCACGCGACCAATCATCAATTCCATAGCGGAAAGTCTACAACACAGACCTCTTTGCCCTTGTCAGTCATGAATTTTGGCGCTTTGGAAAACAAACCCAGAATTTGAGTGTCATTGTCGTTAAAGTGGGCTCATGAGCGATCTACCAACCAACTCCCCGGACACGTTTGGCGCAGCTTCTCATTCAGGCGAGGAAGCCGTAATGTCCGCGCTAAACCTGCTGGACATCGCGCCTGATACCGATCCGCACCGCCCGCGCCCGGGCGTACAGCGCGTCTTGAGCGCCGATGGTGCCAACCTCATTCTCTTTAGCTTTGCACCTGGACAGTCCCTGCCCGACCATAAGGCCGCACATCCCATCACCGTGCAGGCGCTGCGCGGTGAGCTTGACTTCAGCTACGGCAGTGAAACCATCACGCTCACCCCCGGCTCGATCGTGCACCTTCCCGCATATGAAGTACATAAGGTCGAGGCTACAAGCGAGAGCGGCGACCCTTCTACCCCCGCAGTTTTGCTACTCACCATGCTAACCAAATAATTTATACACGCATACGTTTTGGTGATAATATGAATTTTAAAGAAACGCACAATAAGCCCTACCATCATGGAAACCTCCACGATGAGCTGCTCCGTATCGCTGTTCAACTAGGTAAAAGAAGCGGCCCCGACGCAATTACCGTCCGTGCGGTAACCCGCGAAGCAGGAGTGTCCCCTACCTCCGCATACCGCCACTTCAAGGACCAAGAAGAACTGCACGATAAGGTCGCTGAACTTGCTACCGATGAGTTGGTCCGGCGTTTACACGAGACTACCGAGACTGCAGAGGGCCTAGATTTTCCAGAGCACCTGATGCAGATTGGTTACGCTTACCTCGAGTTCGCCTTGGATGAGACCAATTTCTTCCGCTGCATGCTGGAGTGGAAGGCGCTGCGTTTCATGCTTGGCGTAGACCCCAATACGGAAGATGATCCGAAGATGGATCACCTACAGCAGATTCGCGATTTCTTCGCCCTATTGTCCCGCCACGCGGAAGCGCTGGATAATACCACTGACGCTACGTATTTCATGCAGAATGCTCTGCTGGCCTGGTCAACTATTCATGGATTTACTGTACTTGCCATCAACGGCCCTATGTCACAGCTTCCACGCGAGCAGATCCTTGAGCTTTTCACACCGGTTGTTGCAGGCGCCCTGCGCGGCATGGACTTTAAGGACCCCTCTAACGTTTACAGCCGCTACTCCAACTACAAGCCACAGAACTAAAGGCGAACTTGCATATCCACGACATGGATGCCGCAAGTTTCCTAGCACGTAACTGCCAGCAGCGACCGCGCACGCAGCCCCGTCAAGGACTAGCGTGCGCGGTCGCTATCGTGTGCCGGCGTTCTTCCCCAAACTATAAAGGCCCCGCTACTACGATCAGTGATCGTAGCGGCGGGGCCCGAAGCTAAAGCGCTATGCGCTTAACAAGGGAGGCAGATTACTCTGCGGACTCCTCGGAAGCTTCCTCAGCCTTCTCCTCGGCCTCAGCGTCAGCTTCGCCGGCGGCAGCAGCGGCAGCCTCTGCAGCAGCAGCCTCCTCAGCAGCCTTTTTCTCAGCCTCTTCCTTGGCCTTCTTCTTCTTTTCAGTGATGGCCTCGATAGTCGGGCCGTTGTTGGCCTCAGCCAGTGCCTCGTTGAAGATCTCCAGCTTGGACTTCTTCTCCTCAGCAACCTTCAGGGTGCCCTCTGCGCCCGGCAGGCCCTTGTGCTTCTGCCAGTCACCGGTTACCTTCAGCAGAGCGAGAACCGGCTCGGTTGGCTGTGCACCAACGGACAGCCAGTGCTGTGCACGCTCGGAATCAATCTGGATGAGGGAGGGCTCTTCCTTCGGGTGGTAGATACCGATGTTCTCGATGACCTTGCCGTTACGACGGGTGCGGGCATCAGCAATAACAACGCGGTACTCAGCAGCACGGATCTTGCCCACGCGCTGCAGCTTAATCTTGACAGCCATGATGGCTCCTTTTCTAGTCACTGGGCAGTTCGGACGCGCACTGCATAGTGCGCCGGTTCAACCCTTGGATTTTATCTGCGCGTGACATACCGGCCGACCGTAGACGGGAACGGTGCTACGCAGAATATTACGTTATGTAGTTTATCTAGCTCAGTACAACCGAGAAGATAACTTGAAGTATTTTAGCGCGAGTAGCTGCATTTTCAAAAATTACTACGCCACGCACGCAGCCTCGTTATGCCTGCGATACTGAAGCAGAGTACCCTTAAGGGCCGAATATAGACATTTCGTTTCATATGTATGGCGCGCCTTCCGCCCCACCATCCAGGCATAGGCGCACGAAAAGACAGTTTATGACTAAAGAATCACCGCGAAATTTCCGGTACCGCTATGACCTTGATGGTCTGCGCGGTATTGCCATCGGCCTCGTAGTTATCTACCACGTATTCGTCGGACGGGTATCCGGCGGCGTCGACGTATTCCTGCTGCTATCCGGATACTTCTTCTTGGGCTCCCAGCTGCGCTACGCAAGCAAGCCCAACGCCTCGCTGAACCCATGGTGGCCGATCTGGCGCACCTTGCGGCGCCTAGTGCCGAGCTTGGTTCTGGTCATCGGCGTGACCTACATTCTAGTGCGCATTTTCACCCCACAGCTTATGCGCACCGAGCTCACCCAACAGATCACAGCCACCATGCTGTATTACCAGAACTGGGAGCTAGCGGAACAAAACGCCGACTACACGGCCGCCGCAGCTGATACCTCACCGCTGCAGCATATGTGGTCCATGGCCGTACAGGGCCAGTTCTACATCATGGGCATTGCCTTCGCGCTCCTCTTGGCTGCCATCATGAAGTTCCGGCCGAAGCAGCAGTCTTTGGGCAAGCGTAGCTTCCCCACGGTCAACCAGATTGCTGGCCCGATCCTCATCGTGGTCACCATCGTCTCCTTCGCCTACGCTTCGCGCCACGGCCTCTACGGAACTCCGGAGAACTACTACTCCACCTGGTCGCGCGCTTGGGAGTTAACCTTGGGCGCGGTCCTGGCCATCTATGGTTCCTCCTGGAAGATTCCAGCCCGCCTCTATGACCTCTTTACTGGTCTGGGCCTTCTGATGCTCATCTTTACTGGTGCCATCATCGCGGACACCACTGCGTATCCTGGCCCGCTTTCCCTCTTGCCACTAGGCGGCGCCGTGCTCATTATCTTGGGCGGCGGTGGCAAGATTTCCAAGGCCATGGCCTCCAAGCAGGCGCGCTGGCTGGGCGATGTAGCCTACCCGCTCTACCTGTGGCACTGGCCATTGCTCATTTTGTCTACCTCCTACCTGGGTCAAGAAACTCCGTCGTGGTGGTTGGGCGTCATCATTATCGTCATTTCGCTAGTGTTGGCGGACCTCACGCACCGCTTTGTGGAGAAGCCCCTGCGCCAGCATCGCAAGCGCCCCACGGCCGAGGATTTGCCGGTACGCAAGGGCCTTTCGACCTTACAGAAACCCGCCGGTGCCGCCCGCGGTGTGGGCGGCGTCGTAGTCGCCGCAGCCGTGATCGGCCTCTTAACTGTCCAGCCACTGTGGATGCGCACCCTTGATGATGCTGATGCGGAGCTTTTGGATCCTGCCCTCTACCCCGGCGCAACGACGTTCATCAACGACATCACCCCGCCGGATAATGTGGAGGTCAAGCCTGATCCGATCCTGGCCGGCGGTATCCAGCCACCAGTAGCAACAAATTGGTGCTTCGTACCAGATAGCCAGCCTGCTGACTTCTTCTTCGAAACCCGCAAAGATGGAAAGACCCCCTGCATTTTCGGTGACCCCAATGCAGAGAAGGAAGTCTATTTGGTGGGCGGTTCCCACGCGGAGCAGTATTCTGCCGCGCTGGACCGTTTAGGCAAGGAAATGGGCTTTAAGCTGGTACCGCTGTTGCGCCAGGGCTGCCCGATTGAATTGGGCGACGATGTCACCGTGACCCCAGAGTGTGCCGAGTGGGGCAAGCTGGTCATGGATCGCATCGAAGAGGCGAACCCGGTCTTAGTCATCTCGAATACCACTCGTCCGCAAAATGAATACGGCACCGGCCCCGATGCGGTGCCCGCCGGCTACCAGGCATTCTGGGATGAATTGGCCGAACGCGATATTCCCTTCTTGGGCTTCCGCGATAACCCGTGGGGATTCGATGAAGAAGGCCGCCCACGCGAGTTTGATGAGTGCTACGTCGCTACCGAAGATGCCTACGGCTGCGGCATGCGCGTTGAGCAGGTCTACCAGCCTTATGACCCCGGTGCGGTCGTGCTGTCGAAGTACCAGAATATGCTCTCGATTGATACCGCTCCGTGGTTCTGCGATGCCAATGGTGACTGCCCGGTCATCATCGGCAATACGATGGTCTACCGCGACATGCACCACATCACCAATGCTTTTGCGGAATCTGCAATGCCAATGATCCGCGAGGCCCTAAAGCCCTTCCTCAACGGGGAAAAAGTCCAGCAGGAAGCCCCGGATATTCCACCGGAGCAGGCTGCAGGAGCCGTGGAGCAAGCGCCCGCAGCGCCTACCAATGCCGGCAAGCAACATGCCAACCCAGTCCCCTACCCCAACGCTGGCCAAGATGAAGCAGTCTAGCTCTTAAGATCCACAACCGGCTGCGCTTTCGCGAAGCCGGTTTAAAGGGGGACGTCGACAACCGCAAGCACTAAAGAGGGGCTTCCGCGCGAATGCGGAAGCCCCTTTGCCCTGACTACGGGCTAGAAAGACTATTTTGTGCCCTTGCCAAAGTCCAGGTTGTTGAGGTCGATATTTTCCATTCCCTTCGGCATCTTTGGCATGCCGGGCATACCTGGCATGCCACCGCCGCCGCCCATTTGTTGCTGGAGCTTTTGCAGCTCCTCCATGGACGGCATGCCGCCGCCACCGGGCATTCCTGGCATTCCGCCCATGCCCGGCATCCCGCCTGGCATCTTCGGGCCGCGGTTGCCACCGCCGCCTTTGCCCTTCTTTCGCTTGCCGTTCTTGCCCTTGCGGCCCTTAGGCTTCTTCTTGGTAGCGGAGCGACCACCCATGCCGCCCATGCCGAATTGGCCGGCCATCTTGGACATCATCTTCTTAGCCTGGTTGAAGCGCTCAATGAGCTGGTTGACCTCGGAAACGCTAACACCAGAACCATTAGCAATGCGCTTGCGGCGCGAAGCATTGAGAATCTTCGGATCCTCGCGTTCCTGCGGCGTCATACCGCGAATAATCGCCTGGATGCGGTCCAGCTGCTTTTCATCCACCATGGCGGCCATTTCATTCATCTGCTTGCCGCCGGGCATCATCTTCAGCAGATTGCCGATGGGACCCATCTTGCGGATCATCAACATCTGCTCAAGGAAGTCATTTAGCGTCAGCTCGCCAGAGCCCAGCTTAGAGGCTGCCTCTTCGGCTTTCTGATGGTCCAGGGTTGCTTCAGCCTGCTCGATAAGGGAGAGCAAATCACCCATGCCCAGAATACGGCTGGACATACGCTCCGGGTGGAAGACATCGAAATCATCGAGCTTCTCACCGGTAGAGGCGTACATGATGGGCTTGCCGGTGACCTCACGGATAGACAAGGCCGCACCACCACGGGCGTCACCGTCCAGCTTGGTGAGAACGACGCCGGTAAAGTCCACGCCATCGCGGAAGGCCTCGGCCGTCTGCACGGCGTCCTGGCCGATCATCGAGTCAATGACAAAAAGGACTTCGTCCGGGTTGACGGCATCGCGGATATTGCGCGCCTGCGTCATCAGGGTCTCATCGATGCCCAAGCGGCCAGCGGTATCGATGATGACCACATCGTGCTGCTTCTGCTTAGCCTCAGCAATGCCCTGCTTAGCGACGTCCACCGGGTCCCCGTGCGAGGTGCCCATTTCATGCTCGTTGGAGTCTAGGGAGGTTCCCGGATCCGGTGCGAAGGTCGGCACCTCAGCGCGCTCGCCGACAATTTGCAGCTGCTGCACCGCGCCTGGACGCTGCAAGTCACAGGCCACCAGCATCGGGGTATGGCCCTGCTTAGCTAGGTGCTTGGCCAATTTACCGGCCAGGGTGGTTTTACCAGCACCCTGCAAGCCGGCGAGCATGATCACCGTCGGCGGGTTCTTAGCTAAGTTCAGGCGGCGGGTTTCGCCGCCAAGGATCTCAATGAGCTCCTCATTGACGATTTTGACTACCTGCTGCGCTGGGTTGAGCGCCTCAGAGACTTCCGCGCCGCGGGCGCGTTCCTTGATGCGCTTGATAAAGCCACGGACGACGGTCAAAGACACGTCGGCTTCCAGCAGCGCGAGGCGGATCTCGCGAGCGGTGGCATTGATATCAGCCTCGGTCAGTTTGCCCTTACCGCGCAGGCCCGCCAGGGCTGACTGTAGGCGGTCTGATAGTGAGTCAAACACTACGGATGCGCTCCCTTAATTTAGATCGATCTAAAGTTCAACTATTCAATCTTAGTCCCTAGCCAGGGCCCTGGTCACATTCCCCACCACGGTAGTGCGAGAAACCTGCCCGGCGAGGTACACATTGACGATCATCGTCGCGCCCAAAATCTCATGGCGCAGCCATACAAAGTCCGGCAATGCCTCTACCAAGTGCCCTAAAGCGCCGATGCGCTCGACCGTCCGGATGACCAAAATGCCGCCCACATCGAATGCCGCGGTGGTTACTTCTCCAGCAATGGCCGGCAGCTCCGTATAAGTTCGTGAGTTATAGGACTGAATAAACCTTATCTCCTGCGCTGCCTCCTTCAGGGTCTGTTGCACCGTACGGATGAAAAACTCCGCCTTATAGGCACCGTCCTCCTCGCGAACGATATTCGCCCGCACGATGGTCCACCCAAGCGCCGATAGCAAGGCGAAGATGCGCTTTAGCTCCCCTTGAGAAGTACCGCACCACGACACGCTGACTTCTTGGTCTTCCCAATCCACTTTGAGCGCAACGCCTTCGCTAGATAGCGGTACATGCACAGCAGGGCGGTCGAGAACACGTGGTTTGAGCGCCTCAAGTGCCCGCGCGACGATCAGCTTCTGTGCTTGCTCCACTCGCGGTGTCCACACGCCAGGCCCGGTCGATTGGGCATCAGCCTCAGCCAACACCGCTAACAGGGATATAGTCAGCTGGTCATAATGCGCGGCAGCCAAGAGGGCATCGCGAGCGGCATCGGAAGCCGGGTCCATCGTCGCCGCTAACCGCGCCAAGGTGGTATGTTCTGCCACTAAGGTTTGGGCGCGCGACCTATCGGCGACGCTCAACCGCATACGGGCTGCCTGGCGGGTAATCATCTCCGCACCTACTTGGGCATGAGGGCGTCCGTAGCCCTTGCCTATGTCATGGTAAAGCGCGGCCAGCAGCAATAAATCAGGACGAGCCACCGAGGTACGCATCTGCGCGCACCGCGTTACCGTTGCGATGAGATGATGGTCCACCGCATTGACGTGGCTGCGCTCGCGCGGCAACAAGCCGCGCACATGCCCCCATTCCGGGACTAAGCGTTCCCATAGGCCATAGCGGTCCAAGTCCTGTATGACGCGCGGCGTGCATCGCGGCGAGGACAAAATAGCGAAGAAATCATCCACCGCTGCCCGCGGCCAGCGTAGCGGCAGCTCGGGCAGGCCTTGGAGCTGGTGCCACGTGATCTCGGCGATAATATATCCCGTGCGTGCCGCGGCAGCAGCCACGCGGGTGAGCAGCCACGGGTCCTCTACATTTGGATTGCGGGAAAGGAAAATGTTGCCGCCCTCGGACACCACGTCCACATCGAGCGGGCGGCGCCGGCCCCGGCCGGTCACTGAAGCATTACGGCCTAGCACCCCACGGGCGGTAGCAAGGCCGCGCTCCACCGCCTTATTGACCGTGGCCGCAGCGCTGACCAAAGCCGCTGTCAAGGCATAACGGCTTTCAAACCCCAGGTCCGCAGCTACATCCGCGGCGAACTCGGGATCCAAGATATCCCGGTGGCGCCGGGCTGTGACATGCAGGAGCGTGCGGGCGTCGAGAAGCAGCCGCTGCTCAACGTCCAAATCTGGAAAGTCGCACAGGTTGCCCAAAGCCATCGCGCGCAAGAGCTGAATATCGCGCAATCCCCCGCGCCCATTTTTCAAGTCCGGGTTCGTCATCGCTGCCACAGCGCCCGAACGCTTCCACCGAGTAATCGCGGTATCCAAGAAATCATCAAAGCCGCGCTGCAGCTGGCGCCGCCACGCTGCGAGCAATTGCGCCCGCGCCTCATCCACCAGAACCTTGCGCCCTGCTACAAAGGCCAAATCCAACTGGGCAAAGCCGGCAGAGGCATCTTCGGCGGCAATCGCCCCGCACTCTTGTGGGGTGCGCAGGGCATAATCCAGGCGGTACTTGGCATCCCACACGGGGTACCACAGCTGCTCCACCAAAGCCGGATCTGGCTCGTGACCTTCCGGATAGATGAGGATGACATCAATATCGGAGTGCGTAGTCATCTCATTGCGCGCAAAGGATCCGGTGGCAGCGAGCGCTGTTCCCGGTGGAAGCTCGAGACTGCGCAATACACGAAGCGCCGAGGCATGGGCCTCGGCGCGAATCTGTGCGGCGGTATGCATGCGGGCTTAGAGCGCCGCCTCGCCGCGCTCGCCGGTGCGCACACGAATGGCATCTTCAACCGGGGTTACCCACAGCTTGCCATCGCCGATCTTGCCCGTGTAGGCACCATCCACAATGGCATTAATGATGTCTTCGACGTGGTCATCGGCCGCAACAATCTCCAGCTTCACCTTGGGCACAAAGTCGGTGGCGTATTCTGCCCCTCGGTATACCTCGCTGTGTCCACGCTGCTGCCCAAAGCCCTGGCTTTCAGTAACAGTGAGGCCGCGTACTTCCTGCTGCTCCAAAGCCTGGCGGATTTCCGGCAGGGTGAAGGGCTTAACGATGGCCGTGATGAGTTTCATTGTTACTCCTTGCTAACTCTTCGGGGCGGGTCTACAGGCACCGAATAACGTGCACCCATTCTAGCCCGAGCACAGCAATTGCTGTGCAACTTTTTCCACATTGCGTATTCAAAGCGCTGGTGGGTTCAGAAGACCCCCTGTGCGACCAGAAAAGCGGCGAGCTGTCCTGTCTTCCCCGCAGCCACGCGCAGGAACAGAAAAGGCTCGCCGCCAGAAGGGGCTGGAGAGGACTAGATATCGTCTTCCTCTGCGTGCACGGTCTGAATTTCCCTATTGTTGTGCTTGGCGTGTTTGACGTCGGTGACGGTTACGCCGTAGATGGAACGGCCCAGATAAAAGGAGCCTACCGAGCCGATGATCCATACGCCGAAGCAGGCGATCAGTGCCTGGATGAGCAGCCACAGGGAAAAGCCATCGCGGCCAAAGTCCACGACTAACTTGGCCACGATAATCAGCGGTACCGCAAGTCCCACAGTGGGGCCCAGCAAGTTAGCACGGGTCAAGGCATCGGGCGCTCGCCACAGAGACACCACCGTAGCGACCACCAAGAGGGTAGCGATGATAAGCAGGACGGAGGCGATAATTTCAGAAATGGCCATAGTTTATCGCCTGCCCTTCGAAATAATGCGGGCCATCGATAGCGTCGGTAGCACACCGGCGGCAATGGCACCAAGGAGTGCAATGTAATACGCCATCGGGGCGTTATTGGTCATCGACCACGCTAAATACATGCAGATCATGCCGTAGAAAACTATATCCGAGGTAATGGCGCGGGTGAGCTCATCGCGCGTACGAAGCGCTAGCAGCACGCCACACCACGTGGCGATGCCAATGATGAATACGCATACAAATATGACCCAGCCGAATGGGGACAATGTGGCAAAGTCAATCATCGCTCGGTCTCCTTTCTGCGTTGTACGTTGCGGGCTCGGCGCTTTGGCTTTTCGACGTCCGCCTGGCTTTCTGAAAGCGGAGTGTCCTCCGCCCGCGCCAAGTCAGGCGAGCGCATATAGCGTCCCACAGACTCGAGCGGATACTCGTAGAAAGCCTCATCCAATTCTGTAGTCTCCCCTTGGCCCGGCACTCCATAATCGATGTCCTTAACCCGCGGGGCGAGGCGCCGTTCCATCTCAGCCAGGTCAGCCACGATTTCCGCCGGGTCGGATCCTTGGACGGCCTGTACCAGCACGATTCGCGGCAGCCCTTGGCGGGGCGGTTCACGCAAACCGAGCGAGAGCGTGCCCGGGGTTGCGGTAATGGAAGACGTAAACCAGAAGATTTCCCAGGCGCTAGTCACGCGCAGGGGGTAGCGAATAATAACCGGATTGTATTCGTTATCCGGTTTGAAGGCCGCCAGTGCCAAGCTAATGCCGGCTACGAAAATCTCCTTGATGAGCCACAATGCATACACAATTGCGTTCATTTAACGGCCCTCCTGGATTTCATCGATATTGGGAACGGCAATCGGCTCATCTCCCAAGACGGTTTCAGTATATGCGTTAGTGTCCAGCAGCTGCTCCGCTGCGGCATCCACAACATCGAGGACGATGCCGGAGAAGATGAACATGCACAGCGAACCAAGGATGAGAGCCGCGGATGGGGCCATGAGCTTTTTGCGGATGACCAATTCATCCGGGACCTTGTCCTCCGGCAGGCCCTTGCCCCAGAAGACCTTGCGCCACACGCGCAGCATGGCCAAGAAGGCAGCGAAGGAAGCGATGATGATGGCCGCGATGGCAATCCAGGCCCAAGCACCGCCCACGCGGGCGATCTCGAAGACAATCATCAACTTGCCCCACATTCCCGAGAACGGTGGGAAGCCCACGACGGAGAATGCACCGGCAGCGAAAATCCACGCGATGATGGGGTCGCGGCGAGCGAGACCGGAAAGCTTGCTGAGCACGCCCGTGCCGTAGGTCTCCTCAATGGCACCAGAGGCCAAGATCAGCGAACCAACGGTCACCATGTGGTGAATCGTGTACATGATGCCAGCTGCCAGTGCGCGACGTGGGTCATCAGAGGTAAACGCAAGCATGACCAAGATGAAAGGCATGCCGTTGAGCATCTGGTAACCGAGGACGCGGCGGATGGAATTTTCCGCTAGGCCGCCGAAGGCACCGATCATCATGGAGATAATCATGATGACGATGATCAACAGATTCCAGCGCTGTTCCAGATCGAATAGCTGCACGTAGAGGCGGTAGAGCATGTAGACGGCCACTTTGGTGTGCAAGCCGGAAAATAGGCCCATCACCGCGGCGGAGGTTCCTGGGTAGGTGCGTGGCAGCCACGACTGCACGGGGAACACGCCGGCCTTGGCGGTAATCGCAATGAGGATCAAGCCTGCTGCCACGGTCACCGGCCCATTGCCTGCCGCTGCGCCCTTCAGTGCGCCTAGGTTGACCGCACCGGTAACCGAATAGATATAACCCACGCCAACAACCAACAAGGTGGAGGCGAAAAGGTTAACCAAGACGAAGGCACGGCCGGCTGCCAAGCGCGACCACGTACCAGACATGGTGATAAGGCCGTAGGACGGCAGAAGCATGACCTCAATAAAAACGAAGAAGTTAAAGAGGTCAGCGGTTAGCAATGCACCGCACACACCGGTGATCAAAATCAGGGTGAGCGAAGGATAGTAGCGAGACTTAGTCTCCCCACCCACAATGGCAAACCAGTTGGCACCAAACGCGACGATCATCGTAGTAATGATCATCAACGCGGAGAAGGCATCCGCCGCAAACGGGATACCCACATTGCCTTGGTAGAGGCCAACAGTATGGGCTACTACCCCATTGTTCATGGTGTAGATGAGCAGGCCCAAGCCGGCGAAAATTCCAACACCCGGGATGATAAGCATGATGGAATCGCGTACCGCACGCCACGGTGCCAGCAGTGCGAAGGCCGCTGCAATCAGCGGGACCGCTGGAAATAGCGGAAGGAGTTGAGCTACAGCATCAGCCATTATTTGTCATCCTCCTTCTGTTCAGTTGCGCCGCGTTCTGCAACGGGAGTGTTGTGGTCCACCTGACCAATTCGGTCAAGCTGATTGGTGGAATCCTCCAAAATTTGGCGATTTTGGGCGTCGCGTCCCAAGGTCGAAAAGGCATGGTCGATGGTGTTGTCATCAACTGGTTCCACCACATCGGTGTCGTCGTTCTTGCCCATGGCCGCCATCGTCAACAAGATGGTCGAGGTTGCCATGGAAATAACAACGGCGGTCAGCACGAAGGCCTGCGGCAGCGGGTCGGCCATCTGATCGTGCGGAACCTGAGATGGGAAGGACTCTCCGCGGTAGGAATACACGCCCGTAGCCAGCAGCATCAGGTTGGCACCGTGGCCAAAAGCCATCATGCCCAGCACGATGCGTACCAAGCCGCGCTGCTGGATGAGATAGACAGCACTACCGATGAGCAAAGCAATAGTCAATGCAAGGATCATTACTTCTCCCCTCCCCGGATAGCCGCGGAGCGCTTACTCTTCCTCTTCGTCTTTGCTTCCGAAGGCGTCAGCAAGGCCAACGGATCGGTCGAAGGGTTGATCGGGTCTGGGTACGGATCGTCGACGTCTTCAAGCGAAATGCGTGGAGTCGTCGGCAGTGCGGAATCATCATCATGAACCCATGGCAAGAATTCACGCTCCGTTCCTGGGCGCAGGTAACCGCCCAATGCGTTAATCGCCATAGTCAACATACCCAGCACCGCTAGGTAGATGCCCAAGTCGAAGATGAGCGAGGTGGTCCAGTGTTGGCCAAAGGCTTCGGCATGGATTGCAGCCAGGAAGCCACCATTGCCAATGCCGTGGTGCAAGTAGCCTACAAAGCCGGCAATCAAGGCGGTGATAATGCCGATACCGGTCAGGTTAATCGGAGTCATGCGGCCGAAAACAATTTCATCGGAGCCACGGGACAGATAGATAAGCCCGATTGCTGCACCCATGATCAGCGCCGCGGGGAAGCCACCGCCGGAGGCATTGTGCCCGCGGAAGAAAACGATGACGGACATAATGACCAACAGCGGGATAACAACATGCACGCCCTTGCGCAATGGCACGGAGTTCAGCTGGGACTGGCCAAACGGCGCTGGGCGTGTACCCGACTTGAACGGGAACCGCGGCAACGTTGTAGTGATTGCTGCAATAACCACTGCAGCCATGCCCAGTACGGAAAGCTCGCCCAAGGTATCGAGTGCACGGAACTCCACGATGATAGTAGCGACAACATTGTCGCCGCCGGTGATGTCCGGAGCATTGTCCAGGTACCACATGGCCAAATCGGAGCGCTCGTGTCGGCCCATGAGTCCCCACACGCCTAGGAACGCAGCCACACCGGCCAAGACCGCAATGACGATGGAGCCGGTCTTGCGGGATTTGTTCTTCACCGGCTGGAAGGTTTCTGGCAGGTAGCGCAGCACCATCATCATGACGATGACGGACAGGGCCTCCACCATAAACTGCGTCAGCGCCACGTCAGGTGCGCCAAGCAGGAACATCTGCAAGGTCACGCCCGAGCCGGCAATGCCAATCATGATGGCACCGGTCAAGCGGTTCTGGGTGCGCACCAGACCAAACATCGCTAGGGCGATGATGCCCAGTGGCAGCAAGTCCCATGGGTTATCCAGACCAGCCACCCGTGGCTGCAGTGCTACGCCGTCGACGCCATCGCGAATGAGGGTGGTAGCTGCCAGCACGATAATCAAAATGACAATCGGCAGCATATGACGGGATGGATTATGCGAATCGGACATCTTGCCCAGAACGCGCCCCAACTGGGAGCAACCCTTCATCAGTGAATACAGCAAATCATTGCCGCTGCGCGGCATGAACTCGTGAGCTTCAAAGCTTGCCCACATCTTCTTGCGGGCAAAGATACCGGCAATACCGACGATGAGGACCACTAGCGAGATAAGGAAAGGAACGTTGAACCCGTGCCAGAGGGCAAGGTGCGAATGATGCTCCAATCCCACGGCAGCCACTGCATCATCAATCGGGGCATCAAAGAGCCCGAGCACAAATACCAGCGGCAGGGACATAAAGCCCGGCAAAGCGGCGGGCAGCCAGAGCGACACGGGGGCTTCGTGGACATGTTCCATGTCGCGAGGTCCATCAAAGAATGCGCCGAAGACAATCTTTGCGGAGTAAGTAAAGGTGAAAAAGGCACCGATGCCAGCAACGATGAGCAGGATTACCTGGCCCGCGCTGCCAATCGGGGCGTCCTCAAACGCCGTGAGCATTCCCTCTTTGGACACAAAGCCCAGAAGCGGTGGCACCGCAGCCATCGAGGCCGCACCAATTACTACGGAGCCAAATGTCCACGGCATCTTATTCCACAGTGGTCCTAGGCGGCGAATATCGCGCGACCCAGCCTCATGGTCGATGACGCCAATGAGCATAAACAGCGAGGACTTAAACAGCGCGTGCGCCAGAGTGTGGACCAACGCTGCAGCGATAGCGAACGGGGTACCCACGCCAATCGTGGCAACAATCCAGCCCAGATGGGAGACGGTGGAATAGGCCGTAAGCTTTTTCAGATCCGTCTTCTGCACTGCAAATACCGCGGACATCACCGCGGTGCCCATGCCTACGACGATGAGCAACCAATTCCACACCGCCGCATCGTGGAAGATGGTGGAAAAACGAATAAGCAGGTACACACCGGCCTTGACCACCGCTGCTGCGTGAAGGAAGGCCGATACCGGGGTGGCGGCGGCCATAGCCTCTGGCAACCAGAAATGGAATGGGAACTGTGCCGCCTTAGTAAAGGCGGACGCCGCAATCAACACGGCTACGGCTGCCGTTATCCCTGGGCGTTCCGTCCATACAGGGGACGCCAAGATATCAGAAACGGTAGTCGATCCAGTCACCGTCGCGGCAATACCCAAGCCGGTCAGCAGGGTCAATCCACCAATAAAGGTTAGGATCAGTGTGCGCTGCGAACCAGCCTCGCCGCCTGAACCGGAGCGAGCAATCAACATAAACGAAGCCAAGGAGACTAGCTCCCAGGCAAGGAACAAAACCACCACGTCGTTGGCCAGAACCAGCAACAAGATGGACAGCGTGAACGCTGTCATCAAGGTATAAAAGCTGGTGTTGCCCTCATTCTTGGGCAAATAGGCCGCCGAATACGTGAAAACGACGGCGCCAATGACCAGCGCCAACATAGCGAAGAAGATGCTCAACGCGTCCCCGCGGAGAGCAAAACTTACGTCGACGCCTGGTGCGATGAAATCACGCACCCAAGTGGCGTGGAAACTTAATTCCTCCCCGGCTGCAATGGCAGGAAATTCCTTGGCGATGAGGACCGCTGCAATAAGAAAAAGGCCAGCTAGTGGATAGCCTGCCTTTCGGTCAATAACCTTTACGGTTACCGGTGCCAAGATCACTGCCAGCGCCGCGAGGAGGACTGCATAAAGTAGCGTCACGAAATACTTGCCTCACGAACCTTGGTCTAGGTTTAATGCGAATTTCGCATTAAATACAGCCCTTTCAGGCTACCATTCCCGCCAAGGTCAAACCACATTGCAGCATTCCTCTGCGCTACATAAAAGGCAAGCACAACCGCCACAATTACGCTCGCAGGCAGAGAGTTCACAGGCGTTCAGCAGGACTTATTCCCGCGCCAATTGCATAGGACTTTTGCATAGTCTGCGAACCGACAGCGAGATGAGAGCGAAAAGAATTCGCGAGATTGTTGCACGCTATAACTCACCCATGAAAACGAAGGACTCCCCCAGCACACCGTGGCGCACGTACGTGACACCCGATATGCAGGGGGAGTTGCAAGGTTGGCGGCTACTTCTCACCCAACAGAGCGTCGACGAAGCCTTCAACCTCGAATGGCGCGAGATCATCGGCGCCTTCGCCCAAGCCCACAAGCTTGACTGGAACACCCAATTCTTCTTGTACCTGGAAGACGATTCCGCCCTTAGCGGTGCCATCCAGCTTGGTGAGAACCACACCGGTGATATCTACTACCTCGCGGAAGATTCGTGCCTGCGTAAGGCCATTCTGCCCCACCGTGGCATCCAATACCAGCAGGACCTCGTCCACATCGGTCTTCTTTTCTACCACGCGCTTGACCTTGCCTAGCTGGTCCATCAAGTCCGTGGAGGTATGGAGGCGGCCTGCGGTGTCGACCAAGACCACATCTACTTGCTGTTCCACGCCGGTTGCTACCGCATCGAAGGCTACCGATGCTGGGTCAGCGCCTTCCTTGCCGCGCACGGTATCGGCGCCAACTCGGCGGCCCCACGTCTCAAGCTGATCAGCGGCCGCAGCTCGGAAAGTATCGGCCGCACCCAAAAGGACCTTATGGCCCATGGCTACTAGCACGCGAGCAAGCTTGCCGGTGGTTGTGGTCTTGCCGGTGCCATTGACACCGACGACCATTACGATTGCTGGCTTGCCCTCATTCGGCATGGCCTTAATGGAGCGATCCATCTCTGGGTGGCCTGCTTCAATCAGGCATTCGCGCAGCATGGCACGGGCTTCATCCTCGCTGGAAACGCCGCGCTCTGCAATCTTCTCGCGCAGGGAGTCAGTCACCTTCATCGTGGACTTGGTGCCCAAATCCGCCATGATGAGCGTATCTTCGACTTCCTCCCAGGCTTCTTCATCCAAATCGCCTGCAGACAAAATTCCCATGAGCCCTTGGCCGATGGCATTTTGCGAGCGCGAAAGGCGCCCGCGCAAACGGCCAAGACGCCCACCGGCGGGGGCGATATCATCCTGCGGAGCTGGTGCTGGGGCAGGTTCGCCTGTTGGAACTTCGGTCTGTTCCTTGGCAGCTTCGGCTGCACCGGTTTGTGCCTCGGCAGCAGCTGCGGCTTCTTCGGCTTCCTCGCGGTCGTCCACCCGCTCCTCGATGTCTTCCGCATCATTGTCTTCAACAACCTCGTCGAAGACTGGGGACTCCTCTTCTACCTCGGCATTTTCCACGGAGACAACGTCTTCCGGCTCTTTTGCCTTTTCGGCAGCTGCCGGCTCTTCCGGCTTGGGTGCAGCTTCTGGCTGTCCAGCCGCTTTCGGGGCACGGTCCGCGTGCGATTCTTCGCTTTCCGACGCCCCAGCTGCCGCACCCGCTACGCCTGCCGCGCCAGCAGTCGTCGCCGCGGCCGCAGCGCCAGTTCCCTTGGACTGTGGTTTTTCTGTCTTATCAGCGGAAGATTCTGCCGCTTGCTTCTTCTCCTCCGCTGGCGTTTGGGCCTGGGCCTGCTTAGTAGGCTCTGCCGGCTTGTCGGTCTTCGCCGGCTTCCCCTGCTGAGGTGCCGGTTCGGTTTCTGGCTCCTCTGCCACAGACTTGTCTGCCATAGGCTTGTCGGCCACGGGCTTGTTTGCCGCGGCATCAGTCGTGGGCTGAGCAGACTGTGGCTTAGCCTGTGCCTGCGGCTTTTCCTTAGACTGTGAGGTCTTGCCGCTGAGCTGCTCGTTGGCGATGTCTGTAGCATTCGGCTCTGTCTTCGCTGCCTGCTGCGCTTGAGCTGACTTGTCCGCCTGAACCGGGGCTTTCTGCGCTTCCTTAGCGCCGCCAGCAGGAGCAAAGTTAAAGCCGGACTTGGCTTGATAGTTGCCGGACTTTTGCTCCTGGGTCAGCTGCTTCGGTTCTTCCTCAGCAGGCTTATCAAAGGACACCTTTTTGGCATCGCCGCGCTTTTTGCCGATTACTACGAAAAGAATAATCAGCACGATGACGACGATCGCAATGCCGATCCATAACCATAAAGAATTCATGCCTCTATAGTGCCAGTCTTCTCAGCTCGCGGCACGCCAAACCCCCTCCTATAGCGGAAGGAATTCTGCGGGAAGTCGACGAGCCCAGGCTACTTCCCCGCCTCGTCACCACGGGGAGCATCTACGCCCAAGCGAGTGGCATCCTCGCTGGCTTGCTCCGTTCCAGGGGCGCTGCCTGCGGGATTCATGCGCTGCGAAATCACGCGAGTAACACCATCGCCGCGCATGGTTACGCCATAAAGGACGTTGGCGACATCCATCGTCGGCTTTTGGTGCGTAATGACGATGAGCTGCGAGTCTTTCCGCAGCTCCTCAAAGAGGGCAATGAGGCGGCGCAGGTTGACGTCATCAAGCGCTGCCTCAACCTCGTCCATGACATAGAACGGGCTGGGGCGGGCGCGGAAGATGGCTACCAGCATCGCTAGCGCAGTAAGCGACTTCTCGCCACCAGATAGCAAGGACAGGCGCTTGACTTTCTTGCCCGGTGGGCGCGCTTCCACCTCGATGCCAGTGGTGAGCATGTCCTCCGGCTCTGTGAGGATAAGCCGCCCCTCGCCACCGGGGAAAAGGGTCTGAAAAACCTTAGGAAATTCTGCTTCGACGTCGTGCCACGCATCGGTAAACAGTTGCAAAATCTGCGCGTCTACATCTTCGATAACGCCCGCCAGATCCTTGCGGGCTTGGATGACATCCTCCAACTGAGTAGAGAGGAAGGAATAGCGCTCCTCCAAAGCCTTGTATTCTTCCAGCGCGAGCGGATTGACCTTGCCTAGGGAATTGAGGTCTTTTTCTGCTTGCTTCAAGCGCGCGTTTTCCGCCCCGCGGTCGAAATCTTCGCCTGGAGTGTAGTCCTGCAAGAGATCTGAAATCGCAATGCCCAGCTGTTCCACAATCTTGGCTTCGGCTTCGTCCACACGCACCTGCGCCTGGGAGCGAGCAATTTCCGAGTCATGGGCGCGGTTGGTCAGCCGGTCCAGCTGCTGCCGCGCGGCCGAGACGTGTTGCTTAACCTGCTGCAGCTGCGAGTTTAGGGAGGTGCGCTGTGCAAAGTAATCATCGCGCTCAGAGGTCGCGCGCTCGAGGAGCTGCGTGGCGCGGGCAGCCAAATCGCGGGAATGCTTGGCTACCGCACCGGCCAATTCTCCCTGGGCCTTGCGCCGCGCCATGGCTCGCTCATGGCGGGCCTTGGCTTGGCGTTCATGCTGCGCTTGGCGACGCAACGCCTCTCCCTTCCCCGCTACCTGCCCCACGTGGTCTTGGGCAGAGCGGGCTGCAACCTGCGCCTCCATTTCCATGGACTTGACCTGCTCTAATGCTGCGGAGGCCTCATCGCGCTCCACCGAAGAGGGTTCGTCGGGTTGTTCGTCCGCATCGACGCGGGCGAGCCTATCGCGGGCGTCGGCAAGCTGCGTGCGGGCCTCGGTCAGCTTAACCTCGATCTCGATCGCGCGCGCCGCGGCCTTCTCGTGCTCATTCTTATTGGCCTCGTATTGCTTGAGCAGGCGCTGGTGATCGCGCTTCCACGCATCAACTTCAGTATCGTGCTCGCGCAAGGCGGCCTTTGCCGAGGCTGCAGTCACTCGGGCATCCTCCGCCGCGATCTTCGCGCCCTCAAGCGTGCCCGATAGTTCTTCCAGCTCCTGCGTGGCAGATTCCAACTGCTCCTCTGCCTCCGCGATGTGGGCGGAAACCTCAACGGTGGACGAAGCACCGGTACCCACTTCCACCCAACCTTCACCCAGCACCACGCCGGATTCGGTGACCGCACGCAGGCGCGGGTCCTCGGCCACCAGCTTTTTCGCCTCCGCGACATCGGAGACGAGCACGACATCCGCAAGGAGGCGGTGCAGCGCGGCGGATACCTCTGGAACCACCGCAATGTGGTCGAGCAACCACGAGGTGCCTGCGGGCAAAGACGCATCCACGCGCCAGGAAGAGGAAGGGGCGGCCACGGAGACGTCGATAAGCGCAGAGCGCGTGCCCTTTTCCAAGTCCGCAATCAGCTGGGCAGAAATCTCGCCCGCCTGGGCCTCTGCAAAAGCACCCAACGCGGCAGCTACCGCGGTCTCGTACTTGGTGGTAATGAACTCGGCCAACGGTTGGAAATGCTCGCCGACCTCAATCTTTTCCGGCGCAGTTTGAGCCAAGGTATCGATGCGGGAGCGCAACGTGTAGACGGCGCGCTCGCGCTCGCGCTGCTCATCGCGTAGTTGCTCCAAACGCTTATCGGCCGCACCCGATTCACTGGCCGCTCGCACATGGGCTTCCTCGAGCGGCTCACGCTCACCGGCCAAAGACTGCAACTTATCCGCTACCTCATCGGCTTCCGCCTGGGCAGCTTGGGTGCGCTGCTTGGTAGAAGTCAAGGTCTCCTCTTGACGCGCCAGCTCCTCTTCTGCCGAAGTTACCTGGCCTGCCGCCTTTTCTTCTGCGGCGATGAGGCGGACGACGCCCTCACGCCTATCCGCAATAGCACGCAGCTGCGCCATGTGCTCGCGCTCAGCGGCCTCGAATGCCTCACGACGCTCTGCTACCTCCTCGCGGATGGCCTCCAAGCGCTCCGCAGCTTCCTCTGCCGCGGCGAGAAGCTCCGCATGCTCTTCGTCCGCGCGGGCAGCACGGGCCTCTAGGTCATCCGGGTCCTGGCCAGAATAGGCCACCTGGGCGCCGGCATTGGCCGCTCGTTCCTCCGCGATGCGCTGGGTGGCGGAAATGCGCTCGGAAAGCGTGGATAGGTCGAACCACAGCTTTTGGGCGGAATCCGCCTTGGGGTTAACCTCCTCCAGCTGGGCTTCCACTTCTAGCTGGGAACCCGTTGCCTCTTCTAGCTGCGCAGTAACTTCTTCTACTTGCTCGGCTAGGACCTCGGCCGCGCGCTCGGCCTCCTGAAACTTGCTGCGCAGGCGCACTACCCTATCGCCGGCAAGCCGCAGGCGAGCGTCGCGCAAATCAGCCTGTACAGTGGCAGCGCGCTGCGCGGCCTCAGCCTGACGGGCCAAAGGCTTGAGCTGCTTGCCCAACTCATCAGTAAGGTCCTGCAGGCGATCCAAATTGGCCTGCATGCCGGTGAGCTTGCGCTGCGCTTTTTCCTTGCGGCGGCGGTGCTTGAGCACACCCGCAGCCTCTTCGATATACGAGCGCCGATCCTCAGGCCGCGATTCTAGGATCTCAGAAAGCTTGCCTTGGCCGACGATAATGTGCATCTCGCGGCCGATACCGGAATCAGATAGCAGCTCCTGAATATCCATCAGGCGCGCTTTGGAGCCATTGATTTCGTATTCGCTGGCGCCATCGCGGAACATCCGGCGGGTGACCGACACTTCCGAGTATTCGATTGGCAGCGCACCGTCCGCATTATCAATGGTGAGGGTGACCTCGGCGCGCCCCAGCGCTTTGCGGTCACCAGCGCCGGCAAAGATGACGTCCTGCATCTTTCCACCGCGCAGCGTCTTGGCGCTTCCCTCACCCATAACCCAGGCCAGGGCGTCGACCACATTGGACTTGCCGGAGCCATTCGGTCCGACGACGGCGCAAATTCCTGGCTCGAATTTCAGAGACGTCGCCGACGCGAATGATTTGAAGCCTTTCAGCGTCAGCGATTTCAGGTGCATTTGGGTAAGTTTAGCAAGCCTTGAACGCAGCCGCCCAGCCGAGCCTCGAGATTCGGCTGGGCGGGCTTGTGCTGCGAGTTAGCGTTCGATGAAGCCAGATTCGCCCTTAGGGGCAGCCCATTGTTCGACGACTAGATCCACCGTTCCCGGGCGGCGGGTCGTACTCGGCTGCTCTTTGAGGAGTCCCAGCAATTCCTCGCATTTCTCCCGCGGACCTTCAGCTACCACCTGCACCCGGCCATCGGCCAGATTAGTGGCATGCCCGTTCAAGCCGAGCTCAAGGGCACGGGAGCGCGTCCACCACCGAAAGCCCACGCCTTGAACGTGCCCATGGACAAAAGCGGTCATTCTTTCCAGTGCCATGCGGTCTCCCTAATTTCTAATAGTGGTCGTGGTGTCCCTTATCGCGCAACACGCGGCGATCCTCCTCCCTGCGGCGAGTGACAGGATCCGATCCGTCCCAGCACTCTACGCCCTTCAGCTCCGGCATCATATCGCGGTGGAATACCGGGTCAATGCCTTGGCTGCGCTGCTTGTTGTAATTCTTGAGCAACTTAATCGCCACACCGGATAGTGGCACGATGGCGATGATATTGAGAATCACCATGGTTGCCGCACCGGTATCGGCCAAGGCAAAGACCAGCGGCAGGGAGCCCACTGCGCCGAACCAGACAAAGAAAAGCACAACAAGGCGGAAGATTACCAGCGCAGGCTTGCTCTGGGTGAGGTACTCCAGGTTAGATTCCGCCAAGTAATAATTGCCCAGGATGGAGGAGAAAGCCAGGAAGAGAAGGATGAAGCTGACGAAGTGGATGCCCCACTCGCCCACCTCAGAAGACAAAGCCGCCTGGGTCAAGGAGACGCCTTCTGCTTCAGCGCCGTAGGCAATCTCCGGCCCCAGCAAGATGACGAAGGCGGTGATGGTACACACCACCAAGGTGTCGAAGTACACGCCAAGGGTTTGTACCAGGCCCTGCTTGACCGGGTGCGAGACTGCCGCGGTAGCCGCTGCATTCGGAGCAGAGCCCTCGCCAGCTTCGTTGGAAAACAGTCCGCGCTGAATACCCTTCATCATGGCCGCACCGAGACCGGCGCCTGCGATTTCCTTAATGCCCAGGGCGTGACCGACAATATCTCCAATCATTCCCGGCACCTTGTCAAAGTTCGTGATGACTACAAAACCGCCGACAAGCAGGTAGGCCACCGCCATAAAAGGCACGATGATCTGGGTGATATTGGCAATGCGGTTAACACCGCCAAAGATGATGAGGCCTGCAACCATGGCGATAACAACACCGATGATGGCGCGGAACATGGTGTCATCGCGGTCAAAAGAGAAAGACACCGCATCCGCGATGGCGTTGGTCTGGAAGGCGTTGTAGACCAAACCAAAGGTAAAAGCGATAGCGATGGAGAAAAGAACGCCAAGCGGGCCCCAGCCCAAACCCCGCTTCATATAGTACGCTGGGCCGCCACGGTAACCATCACCATCGCGCACCTTCCACAGCTGCGCCAGCGTGGATTCGATGAATGCAGTTGCACCACCAAGGATGGCGATGAGCCACATCCAAAAGACAGCACCTGGGCCGCCCACGGAAATGGCCACGGCCACGCCGGCCACGTTACCGGTGCCGACGCGGGAGGCGGCCGAAATAGTAAAGGCCTTGAAAGCAGAGATGCCGCCGTAGTCCTCGTCCTCATCGCGACCTTCCCCCTTGGGTCGCTCGACGACGGCGCGGAACATATCTGGCACCATGCGCACCTGCACCAAAGCGGTACGGATGCCGAAGAATAGGCCCGCAGCGATGAGCAGCCAGGGCAGAATCCACGACCAGACGCCGTCATTAAATGTCGTTACGACATTTTCAAGAAAATCCATGCAGAATAATTTACTGCCTTGAGGTTCACAACGTGAACCTCATGCGCCATAACTTATTGGCAATGGGGGCAGAAATGGGTGGAACGCCCTGAAATTACGCAGCGCTCCAAGAGCGTTCCGCAACGCTGACAGGGCTGGCCAGCCCGCCCATACGCGGCCAAGGACCGCGAGAAGTATCCCGATTCGCCGTTCACATTAACGTACAAGGAATCGAAGCTCGTGCCACCCACTTTTAGGGCGGCGGCCATAACCTCTTGGGCCGCTTCGAGCAGGGCTACGGCATCCTTTTGCCGCAACGTCGATGCCCTTTTGCGGGGCGGAATCTGTGCCGCCCACAGGGATTCATCGGCATAGATATTGCCGATTCCAGAAGCCAAGGTTTGATCCAACAGTGCGGTCTTTACTGCAGTTTTCTTTGCCCGCAGGCGCCGTGCGGTAGCCACAATGTCAAAGTCTGGTTCCAACGGGTCAATGCCAATGTGCGAGATCTTCGCCCACGGCGCATAGAGCCAATAGCCAAAGGTGCGCTGGTCTACAAAGCTAAGCTCTGTCCCACCGCTTAGCTGAGCGCTAATGCGCAGATGCGGCGAATCAGTCGTGCCGATTCGAACCTGGCCCGACATGCCTAAGTGGACAAAAAGGACGTCGCGGTGGGGATCCATGAAATCTTCGCCCACAAATTCCAGCCACATAAACTTGCCTCGCCGGGCCACAGCGGCGATCTCTTTACCGACAAGAAGACCGGAAAGTGGCTCATCTTGGCCACGGTTGGCACGCGGGTGAAGGACGTACACAGACTCAAAAGTCCGCCCCACCACGTGGGGCTCAAGACCCCGGCGGACGGATTCGACTTCCGGCAGTTCCGGCATGCTTAGCCTTCTTTATGCGCAGTGCCCTGCACCAAGAGAGGAGTCTCACGCAAAGTCTGGCACGCCTCCTGAGCCGCTTGCTGCTCGGCTAGCTTCTTATTGTGTCCCACTCCATTGCCCACGGTTAGACCAGCTACGGTAGCTACCGCGTTAAAGGTTTGGTCATGTTCTGGGCCGGTGGAGGTAGCCGAGTAGACCGGCATCGGTGCCTTAAGCTCGGCGCACAGCTCCTGCAAAGTAGTCTTCCAATCCAAGTGGCGGCCGCTCACAGTGGCATTTTCGATTTTTTCCGCAAATAAGCGCAGGATGACATCTCGCGCAGTTTCGAATCCATGCTCGCGGTAGATAGCGCCAAAGATAGCCTCGGTGGTATCGGCAAGGATGGAATCCTTATCGCGGCCACCAGTGGATTGCTCGCCCTTACCCAACAATATGTGCGGGCCGAGGTTTATCTCACGAGCAATATCCGATAGTCCGTAGCGCGAGACGATCGAAGCACGCATCTTGGAAATATCCGATTCAGGACGAGAGGGATAAGTGATGTAGAGCTGAGAGGCCACCGACAGGCCCAGCACCGCATCGCCCAAAAACTCCAAGCGCTCGTTATTAGGCAAATGCCCATTCTCATTGGCAAACGACCGGTGAGTAAGCGCCAAACGCAGGTGTTCTGGCTGCAATTCCACGCCGAGCGATTCCAACAATGGGCTGTGGTCTACTGCAGCAAATTCAGCTGCCAGTGCCTCTTCCCCGGTTAGCTTCTTTTTGCGGCTCATAGGAACTTCTCCAAACCAGCCCAGCGGGGATCGACCTTATCTTCCTCTTCTTCACCAGAAATACCGGTGGTCACCCCTTCAGGCGTGTCAATCTCACAGCCGTCCTCACACACCGGCGCGAAGGGAAGGTTGAGGCCTGCCTCATCGATCACGGCCTGCAAAAGGTCCAACTCATCATCCTCGATCTCCGGAATCTCATCTCCGGAGCCTTCATCATCGGCTGCAGGGTCATCGCCAGAGACGAAAGATTCATCGGCAGCAAAAACCTGCGTGACGTGCAAGTCCAGCTCTGGGTGCAGTTCCTTCAAGCACCGGGAGCATTCCCCTGTCAGCCGTCCAGATACGTTGGCATCCACCAAGACACCTGCACCTAGAGGGGTCAAGGTGGCGTCTACAGTGAGCTCCTCGCCCTTCGGAATAGCGATCATTTCGACGCCGATCCTCTCAGGTGCGGGGCCGGTCTGGGTGCGTTGCTCCGGCAGTGCGTCAGCGCCTTGGGCGTTCAACAATTCGCCCACATCGAACTTCAATGGTGATGTCATAACACTAGGTAGTCTACCTTGCCCCGCAAACTCCGCCTAGCGGCCAGCACAGGCAAACTTTCTGTCAAGAGTCTGTCGTTTAAAGTAAAAGGGCCTATGCCTTTCCGGAATAGCCTTTTCCCAAGCCAAAGCCGTCTTTAGTGTGGATACATGACTTACCACTTGGCGCTAGCCTCCCCGGATCCACGCAGCATCGCACTCGGATTCGCCATGTTTAGCTGCCTTCCTGCCGCGGTATTAACCATTGCCGGCACGCTCGTGCACGCCACTCCACAGCCGGACCGTTCAGGAATCTATGGTGCTAGTGGGATTCGCCTTTTTACTGCACTCATCTGCAGCATCGTTGCCGGTTTGGTAGCTGGCACCATCCTGGTATTGCCCACTGGCATGGACCTTTCGGTGCTTACCGGCGCACTCATCTTTTCCCTGAGCGCAGGCGCCATTACTTGGTTCTCACGGGAGACCATTCCTACCGCGCTTATTTCTGTAGGCACCATGCTAGTTGCCACAGGTGCGTTAGTGAGTATGTGCGCCGTGTGCTTTCCGCAAAACTTTAGGGATAGTTCTTTGACGTCACTGTCTTCCTATTTCTTTACCGCACTCGTTGCATTCCTTTTCCCCGGCTTAGTGACCACAATCATTGCAGCATGTATGGCCGTCCAATCCGCCGCGCCTGCGCATCTCACCTCGAGGGAAGAAGGCAGCGCCACGTCCACACACACGCCGTTAACAGCTACTCCCCATGCAGCAAATACGGCAGTGCCCACCACACTGCCGCGCTCCCGCACAACCTCCTGAACTACCCGCGCTGGTAGGAAAGCATTAAGGCTCTGGTGGGTGGGCAGACGGTGTACGACAAACCGTCTGCCCACCCACCAGAGCCTTTAGCCGTGCCTGATATAAGGGACCAAACCATCCCTCACCCCTCAAGCTCCAGAGCCCAGTTCCATCCAGGAAATGAAGCTTAAAGGGCAGAAAGAATTTAAAGGTTTAGCGCTCGTTATAGCGACGCTCGTATGCCTCGCCTTCTGCGTAACGGGGGCCTCCCGCAACGCCACCGGCACGACCCGAGGGCTGGTAGTCGCCGCCGCGGGAACGGACGCCGGCACCGCCGCGCAGTGCAGAGCGGTCAGAGCTTACGGTGCGCAGCAGCCCATTGAGGGTGGTTTCAAATTCACTTAGCTTGCCGTCTACAAACTCATCACATTCACTGCGCAGACGGTTGGACTCGGTGTGGGCGGACTCCACAATGCGGTGTGCTTCCTCATCAGCGCGGCGGACAACTTCCGATTCCGAAACCATACGCTCTTGCTCAGCACGACCTTCTGCAACGGAACGTTCATATTCATCATTGGCCTGAGCAATGGTGCGGTCAGCCTCCGCGCGGGCCTGTTCCACCATGGACTGAGCGCGAGCTTCAGCATCAGCCACTAGCTTGGCGGCATGCTGTTCTGCGTGGGAGACCGTAGCATCCGCCTCCTCGCGAGCATGGCCCACGATGTCATCGGCCTGCGCATTAGCGTCATTGATGGTCTGGTCCGCACGCTCTTCGGCGCCGTGCAGGATTTCATCCTGCTTATCCAAGACATCCTGCGCGTCATCAATTTCAACGGGCAGGGCGTTTCGGAGATCGTCGAGAAGCGCGAGCATTTCATGGCGCGGAACCATGCAATTAGAGGTCATGGGGAGGCTATGGGCCTCTTCCAAGTGCTGGACTAGTTCATCTAGGGACTCAAAGACACGGTACATGCTGCGAATTTTACATGCCCTCACGTGCCAGACGTGGAGGCCACGCACCGAGTGTATACTGCAGATTTCACTTCCAGAGCCGATCATCTCCAACTATCGGCCCGCGCACGGAATTAATGGCGCTTCTAAAAAGCCACAAGCTCCCCTTCTCCTCTATACAAAGGCAGCGCAGAGGGGGAGCTTAAAAGTAAAAGCGAGCTACTAAATGACGCCCTGTGCCAGCATGGCGTCCGCTACCTTCTTGAAGCCAGCAATATTTGCACCGGCGACGTAATCGCCTTCACGGTCATATTCTTTAGCCGTGCTATCGATGTTTTTAAAGATATTGGACATGATCGAATGGAGGCGATCATCGGTGTATTCAAAGGACCAGGAGTCACGGGATGCGTTTTGCTGCATTTCTAGCGCAGAGGTAGCAACGCCACCAGCGTTGGCAGCCTTGCCCGGCGCGAAGTTGATCTTAGATTCCTGGAAGACATGGACCGCCTCTGGGGTAGACGGCATATTGGCGCCTTCGGCTACGTAGCGAACGCCGCCGTCGACGAGCTTCTTTGCGGATTCACCATCGAGCTCATTTTGCGTTGCGCACGGCAAAGCCACGTCTGCCTGTACTTCCCAGATATTTCCTCCCTGGTGGAATTCCACGCCGTTTCCAGCTTCTTCGGCATAGGTGGAAATACGTTCACGGCGGGTTTCTTTGACGTCCTTGAGCAGTTCAATGTCCACGCCATTAGGGGTGGTGATGTAGCCGGAAGAATCAGACATCGCAACTACGGTGGCTCCGAGCTCTTGGGCCTTAGCTGCGGCGTAGATGGCCACATTGCCAGAACCGGAGACGATAACCTTGGCGCCGTCGAAAGACTCGCCGTGCGTCTTCATCATCTCATTGGTGAGGTAGACCGTGCCAAAGCCCGTGGCCTCGGTACGAACCAGGGAACCACCCCAGGTCAATCCCTTGCCGGTAAGGACGCCAGATTCGTGCTGCGTGGTCAGGCGGCGGTACTGGCCAAAGAGGAACCCGACTTCGCGGCCGCCGACGCCGATGTCACCGGCTGGCACGTCGCGGTATTCGCCAATGTGGCGGTGCAGCTCCGTCATAAAGGACTGACAAAAGCGCATGACCTCTACCTCGGACTTGCCCTTGGGGTCAAAGTCAGAACCGCCCTTGCCGCCGCCGATGGGCAGGCCGGTAAGGGAGTTTTTGAAGATCTGCTCAAAGCCGAGGAACTTGATGATGCCCAGGTTGACCGAGGGGTGGAATCGGAGACCTCCCTTGTAGGGGCCGAGCGCGGAGTTGAACTGAACGCGGAAGCCGCGATTGACCTGGATTTCGCCATTATCGTCGATCCATGGCACGCGGAAGATGAGCTGGCGCTCAGGCTCGCACAGACGCTCCACCAGTCCGTAGTCCGCGTATTGCGGGTCTTTTTCTAGGACAATTTTCAGCGAATCCAGGACCTCAGAAACCGCTTGGTGGAATTCTGGTTCTCCCGCATTGCGCTTGAGCAATTTGTCGTAGTACTCAGAGATTTGGCTATCTACTGACATGGTGTGCATTCCATTCTGTGGACTTGTAAGAACAGATACCAGTTTCCTATCACACTACCGATAATGCAAGCAGGTTCGAGGGTTTAGGGAGATACACAACACCTTTTACCAGCCACAATAAAGATAGATATTTTCTGTAGACCGTTCGAAACTTAAGTCGCGCAGTGCCCCATTGCACACGGGCTTTATAATTGCGGGCATGCATATTGTCGTCGCCCCAGACTCGTTTAAAGGCACCGCCTCCGCGCCCGAGGCCGCAGCCAGCATTGCTATGGGGGTGCGCCAGGTGCTTCCCGACGCCACAGTGACCACCCTGCCCATGGCCGATGGCGGCGAGGGCACCGCTGCCGTCCTTGCGCAGGCAGCAGCGGCCGGCGGACAATCCGCCGAGACCATTACCCTGCCCACTACCGACGCCATTGGCCGCTTGACTCAGGCAAGCTATGTTCTTGCCGGAACCACTGCGTTCATTGACGTCGCCTCTGCCACCGGGCTGCCCGCCGTGCAGGGCAGCCTTGATCCGCTCCACGCCGATTCCTATGGCACCGGCGTGCTGATCGCGGACGCAGAAACACGAGGCGCTACCTCGATCGTGCTGGGATTAGGCGGCACCGCCAGCATTGACGCCGGGATGGGCATCCTCACCGCACTCGGCGCCGCCGCGCACGACGCCCGCGGCTATGCCCTACCCAAAGGCGGCGCTCCCCTCGTTCAACTGGACCACATCGATACCGCGCAGCTCAATATCAAGGCCGGCATGCTCGACTTCACACTGCTGGCAGATACCCGCGCTACCCCAGTGCAAGCGGCAACTATGTACGGCCCCCAAAAGGGAGCTAAAGGCGAAGAAGTAGCGCTGCTGGCCGGCGCCATGCTCCAAGCATGCGAGGTTACCGACACCGATGCAGACTCCGAATATTATGGCGCCGCGGGTGGCCTTCCCATTGGCTTGTCCTGGCTCTCGCGCACCCTCTGGGGCTCAGACGAACACGTGCGCGTCCTATCCGGCGGCACGCACGTGGCCGCAGCACTGGGCCTTCCGGAAAAGATCGCCGCTGCCGATCTCGTCATTACCGGCGAGGGCCGCTTTGATGAACAGTCTCTGACCGGCAAGGCAGTCGGAACCATCACGGATCTCGCCCGACAAGCCGGAACTCCCGTGGTCATTATCGCCGGCTCCTTCGAACACGACACCGACGCCTACTGCGCTCCCCTTAGCCAAGAAGGCTCGTTGGCCCAGCAGCTAGCGGCGGCCGCCGGGGACATCGTCAAGCAGCTCTAAGGCCGAATGGACAGTGACCACGGGAAGATAGCGGGCCGCTCATGTGCCAGCTCGTCTTCAAGCAATACGTGGTCCTTGGGCAGCACTGCATGCGGGGTGAGAAGGCGCGAGAGCACCATGCCCAGCTGGTTGACCGAGCCACTCACGCCCGCCACCGCAATGTCGTAGCGGTGCACGCTCGCGTCCTCAAGGTCGCGGTCCTCATGCTCGTCGCGATAATTTTGCCGCAGCTGCTCCTCCAACCCCTCTGGAAACTGCGGTGCCTCTGGGCGGGTAACGTCAGCTGAGGAAAGCGAACCACTCTCCACCAGCTTGTCCGTGGCGGTGGTAAAGATTTCCGCGACGCGCTCTGCTTGCGCGTTGGGAACCAAAACATCAAATTGAATAACCGGCATAGCGCCAACCCTACCCAATCCCTAAGGTGTGAAACCATGTCTGATTCTGCCCGCATCGCCCAACTTGTCACTTCCCAAGAAGCCGATCTGGGGTGGCAGCAGGGCTTTTACGAAGACCTGCACCGCCACCCCGAGCTTTCGCATGAAGAGGAGCGCACCGCCGCTCGCATCCGCGCCAAGCTCGCCGATTTTGACTGCGAAGTAGTAGAACACATCGGCGGCTTTGGTATGGTCGCTATCTTCCGCAACGGCGATGGGCCCACTGCTTTGCTGCGCGCAGACTTCGATGGGTTACCTGTCGAGGAAGCCACCGGCGTGTCCTATTCCGCCACTAATGGAAAGATGCACGCCTGCGGGCACGATATGCACACCACGGCGCTGCTGGGTGCCTGCGCGCTTCTCGACGCCTCTCGGAGCTCCTGGTCCGGCACCTTCCTCGCCCTTTTCCAACCGGCCGAAGAATCCTCCGTGGGGGCTAAGGACATGTTGGCCGATAACCTCATCGAGCGTGTGCCTCGTCCCAATATTTGCCTAGGACAACACATCATGCCCGGCCGCGCCGGTACTGTGCGCCACACCGCCGGCCCCATCATGGCCGGCTGCGATTCCCTGCGCATTCGCGTCTTTGGAAAATCGGCCCACGCCTCCATGCCCCATAACTCCATCGACCCCACCTATATCGCGGCCATGATCGTCACCCGCCTCCAAGCTATCGTGGGCCGCGAAGTTGCCCCACACGAGTTCTTTGTCATCTCTGTAGGAGAGCTACACTCCGGCGATAAAAACAACATCATTCCCGAATCCGCCGAGCTCGTACTCAATACGCGCTATTACGATCCCGCACTCGCGGAAAAGGTCTATGCCTCCCTCGAGCGCATGGTCAAGGCCGAGTGTGTGGCGTCCGGAAGCGAGCAGGACCCGACCTTTGAGTACTACGCTCACGGCGAGGTCACCGATAACGACGCCACGGCCCACGCACCAGTGGCCGAGGTTTTCGATGCCGTCTTCGGCTCCGATTCGGTCATCGCCTCGCCTTCTACCGCCTCTGAGGACTTTTGCTATCTACCACAGGCATGGGGCGTACCTTATGTCTTTTGGCACATCGGCTGCACCCCGGAAAATGAGTTAGAGGATCCACCTGTCAACCACCAGGCGACCTTCCTTCCAGACTATGCCCCGACTGTCTATGCCTCCACCCGGGCAGCATATGGTGCGGCATTGACCTACTTGGCTAAGTTCTAGGTACCCGGCGCGCCTTTCCCTATTCCCCCTGCGAGGCTGCGCTAATCCTATTAAGCTGGCAGGCGTTTCGTGACTTCCCACTAACTTAAGGTTTCACATGAGCCAGCCACGGCACTCTGTTTTCGAATCCACCGTTCCCTCCCATGTTCGTGCGGCCTCCGGTGTGAGCCCGCACAGCGCTTCCTACCGCAAGTTCTGGTCGGGCCTATCCGGCGCCGTCATGGAGCAGATTGCCGATAATTGGGAGCGCACCCGTTCGGCTTACGCTGCCACCCGCCAGCAGCACTACTTCTCCGCGGAGTTCCTGCAGGGCCGCGCGCTGCTCAATAACCTCACCAACCTGGGCTTGGTCGACGATGCCAAGGCAGCGGCCACCGCTGCCGATCACGAGCTGAGCGATGTTCTCGACGCCGAGCACGATGCCGCTCTCGGCAACGGTGGCCTCGGCCGCCTTGCCGCCTGCTTCCTCGATTCCGCTGTCACCCAGGACTACCCCGTCACCGGTTATGGCCTGCTCTACCGTTACGGCCTTTTCCGCCAGTCCTTTGAGAATGGCTTCCAGAAGGAACAGCCTGATGCATGGATGGAAAACGGCTATGACTTCATCATCCGCCGCGCCTCCGAGCAACGCCGCGTCCACTTCGATGACATGGATGTGCGCGCCATTCCCTATGACATGCCTATCACCGGCTATGGAACCGATAACGTAGGCACGCTACGCCTGTGGAAGTCCGAGCCCATCGATGAATTCGATTACGACGCATTCAACTCCCAGCGTTTTACGGAGGCCATTGTCGATCGCGAGCGCGTCATGGATATCTGCCGCGTGCTCTACCCCAACGACACCACCTACGAGGGCAAGGTACTGCGCGTTCGCCAACAGTACTTCTTTGTCTCCGCCTCCCTGCAAACCATGGTGGATAACTACATTGCCCAGCACGGCGAGGACCTCACCGGTTTTGCGCAGTACAACTCCATCCAGCTCAATGACACTCACCCAGTGCTCGCCATCCCAGAGCTTCTGCGCATATTGCTCGATGACCATGGTCTGAGCTGGGATGCGGCGTGGAAGATCGTCACCGAGACCTTCGCCTACACCAACCACACCGTGCTCGCGGAGGCACTGGAGAGCTGGGAAGTGTCCATCTTCCAAAAGCTGTTCTGGCGCATCTGGCAGTTGGTGGAAGAAATCGATCGCCGCTTCCGCGAAGATATGGCCCGTCGCGGCCTGGATCAGGGTCGCATTGACTACATGGCGCCGGTGTCCAACGGACAGGTTCACATGGCCTGGATCGCCTGCTACGCCGCTTACTCCATTAACGGTGTCGCCGCCCTGCATACCGAAATTATCAAGGCCGATACGCTGTCCGAATGGCATGAGCTCTGGCCAGAAAAATTCAACAATAAGACCAATGGCGTCACCCCGCGCCGCTGGCTGAAGATGTGCAACCCCCGCTTGGCAGAACTGCTCACCCGGCAGGCTGGTTCCGATGCGTGGGTTACTGACCTCACCCAGCTGGCCAGACTCGCCGATAAGGCCGACGATGCTGACCTACTACGAGAACTGATCGCCATCAAGCAGGCCAATAAGCGCGACTTTGCGCAGTGGGTAAACGTCCACCAAGGCGCTGAAATCGACCCTGATTCCATCTTTGACGTGCAGATTAAGCGCCTGCACGAGTACAAGCGCCAGCTGTTGAACGCCCTCTACGTCCTTGACCTCTACTTCCGCATCAAGGACGAGGGCGAAACCGTGCCGAAGCGTACTTTCATCTTTGGTGCCAAGGCCGCGCCGGGCTACGACCGCGCCAAGGCGATTATTAAGCTCATCAACACCATCGCAGACCTAGTCAATAACGATCCGGCCACCAAGGACATCATCCGCGTCGTCTTCGTAGAGAATTACAACGTCTCCCCCGCAGAGCACATCATCCCGGCCGCTGATATTTCCGAGCAAATTTCTGTGGCTGGCAAGGAAGCCTCCGGCACGTCCAATATGAAGTTCATGATGAATGGCGCGCTGACCTTGGGCACCATGGATGGAGCAAACGTGGAAATCGTCGAGGCGGTCGGCGAGGACAACGCTTATATCTTCGGCGCCCGCAATGAGGAGCTGCCGCAGCTGCGCGCCGAGTACAACCCGGGCGAGCTTTACCAGAGCGTGCCAGGCTTGGCCCGCGTGCTGGATGCGCTTGTCGACGGCACCCTGGGCGCCGACAATGCCGGCATCTTCGGCGATTTGCGTTCCTCGCTTCTCGACGGCTTCGGGGAGCACGCCCAAGACCAGTACTACGTCCTCGGTGACTTCGCCGACTACCGCGAGACCCGCGACCGCATGGCCGCGGAGTATGAAGAGAATGAGCTTGCGTGGGCAAAGAAGGCATGGCTGAATATCTGCTATTCCGGCCGTTTCTCCTCGGACCGAACCATCGCGGACTACGCGAACGAGGTGTGGAAGATCCAACCGACCCCGATTTCCCAGCGCTAAGAAAAGGTCCTGCCCTTCGCTTCCACAGCGAAGGGCAGGACCTTTAGGTAAGGCGGTGTGCCTGATTCTGTTTAGCGCAGGCCCACGCGCTTGAGCTGCTCATAAATGGGCTTCAAGTCAATGTTAAGCACGCCCATCTGCGTAGCTAGGAAGCCGAGGCCGCCGACAACTGCGCCCAGAAGTCCCAGACCCGTAGCTAGACCGGCAGCAAAACCCTTGCTGCTGCCTTCCTTGCCGGCGTCATCGGACGGGTTGGCAGCGTCTTCTGGCTGCTCTGGATCGCCTGCTTGGCCGGTGCCATCGTTCCACCACTCATCAAAGGTCAAGTTGGCTACCAGGGTGTTGTCAATGTAGTCACCGCGGACCAAATCGGTCCCAGAGATACGGGCCATGATGTCCTCGGAGCCGGCGCCCTTGAAGAAGAACGGCACCAACTGGTTGGTGTGCTGACCGGAGTACCAACCGTGGCGAGCAACCTTGCCCTTCTCACCTTCCATAGCGTTGAAGCGGTTATCCGCCTCAGGGTTATCCTCAGTCGGAGCCTCGTTCGCACCGGAGAGATAGCCGGTTTCGTGGTCTGCAGTAACAACCAGCAGGGTCTCCTCCCACGAAGAATTCTCCTCGACCCACTTGATGGCGGCATCGACCGATTTGTTGAAGTCCTGGGTCTCTTCGATGTCGCGCACCGGGTTATTGCCGTGTCCGGCCCAGTCGATGGCACCGCCCTCGATCATGACGGAGAATCCATCCTCATCCTGACCCAGTGCGTTGAGTGCGCCGGTGGTCATGGTGGGGAGATCCACGACGTCGTTAAGCGGATCAGAGTACGGCTCCTTCGCCTCGCCAGAGCGGGAGTTCTGCAAGGTGGATCCTACCTGTGCGATACCCCAGTACTTCTGATCCGGCTTGACGTCGCCTTCCGCCATCTTCTTGAAGTCATCGTTGGACTCAAAGTAGTTCCAGTCGGTCTCGCCAGCGGAAAGCTTGCCGTAGTCCTCCTCATACATGAAGCTGTAATCCGGAGTATCGACCTTTTGGTGGTCATTGTCGTAGAACGGATGACCAGCTGCCATGACCAAGTCGAGGGCGCTGCCGAGCATCTCACGGCTAATGTCCTGCAGCTTATCGCGGTCCTTGTTGTGCGCGGCCCATGCGGCCGGAGTGGCCTCGGAATAGAGAGTGTCTGATGGTTTGTGTGTGGGTACCTAACCTGCATGAGGAGATCGACCAGATTGACTACTGTGGCGAGACGAGATCCGGCTGATAAGGCCAAGATTGATGCGATTGAAAAGAAACTGCTTGCTAACCCTGACATCGCGAAGCTGATTGACGACCTAGGCACGTCCACAACGGATGCTAATGACCTGGTTCGCGGCATGTTACAGGCCTCGATTACCAGAGGCCTCAACGCTGAAATGGATGCCCACCTGGGCTACGAGTCTGGCGACAGGAGCGGCAAAGCTGCAGCTAGAACAGACAATCACCGCAACGGGTCGTATCCAGAGACTGTGGATTCTTACTACGGGCCAGTCACCGTTGATGTGCCAAGAGATCGGGCTGGAACATTCTTTCCGACTATGGTCCCTAAAGGTTCTAGGCGCTTGACCGACGTTGATGACATGATCGTCAGCTTGTACGCCGGTGGGATGACAATTAGGGACATCCAGCACCATATGGCAACGGCGATGCGTGTCGATATTTCCCATGAGACGATTTCAGCGGTTACTGACGCCGTGCTCGATGAGGTCATGGTCTGGCAAAACCGCCAGTGAGATGAGTTCTACCCCGTGGTTTTCCTGGACGCGTTGCGCATTAAAGTCCGCGACGGCGGCCGAGTAGTCAACAAGAGTGCGTACATGGCAATCGGCGTGGACCTGGACGGTATCAAACACATTTTAGGATTGTGGATTGCCAAAGAAGAAGGCGCTTCATTTTGGGCGCAGGTATGCGCCAATCTTTCTAACCGTGGGGTCAAAGACGTCTTTATCGTCTGCTGTGACGGGCTGAAAGGCCTGCCAGAAGCAGTTGAAGCAACGTGGCCGAACTCTATGGTGCAAACCTGTATCGTGCACCTGATTCGCGCCGCTAACCGGTGGGTAGCCTACGGGGATCGCCGGGGCGTATCAGCCGCGTTGAAAAAGATTTACACCGCCACGGACGAGTCCACAGCTCAGGCTGCTTTAGACGAATTTGAAGCCTCTGAATTGGGAGAAAAATACCCCCGCTCAGTCAAGGTCTGGCGTGATGCGTGGGCGCGTTTCGTACCGTTTCTGCAGTTCCCACCAGCAGCCAGAAAGGTAATCTATACGACGAACTCCATTGAATCGTTTAACAATGAACTGCGCAAAGCTACCCGCAACAGGATGCAGTTCACCAACGATGAATCAGCGATAAAGACGCTGTGGTTGATGATCTGCAACATCGAAGACAAACGAGCCGCCAAGAGAGCAAAGCAAGGCAAACGAGTCTCAGCGACAGCCGGCAGACTCATGGAAGGAGCCCGAGTTTCCGGCTGGAAACAAGCCATCAACCAAATGGCCGTGGCCTTTCCCGACAGCTTCGACAAATACCTATAAACCTAACCCCACACACAAACAACTTGACGCTGATAATGGGAATACAGGATCGGAACCACGTGGAATGACCCACTTCTTGACTGGCCATGATCTCCTCATGTGCCTTCAGCGTGATCTGTCTTCCATGTTAGTTCCGACCCTGTACCGCAATCTGGTGAATCCGCCCATGACCTTATAGGAGCGTGACGTCTCCACCGTGACCACCCCGGCAGGTGTCTAGTGTAGTCGTCCCATCAGCGTCTTGTCTGCCCGGAAACCCCGGATCGCGGGTCACCCGCACGTTTGCTCACAGACAGGACCTGATCCCCAATGTCTACCACTTTCGACTGCCCCACCGGCCCCGTTGCCGGAATCGACACCCACACCGATACCCACACTGTTGCCGTTATTTCGGACACCGGCCGGCACATCGCCACCGACACCTTCCCCGCCACCAACCCTGGCTACGTGGCGATTTCAGAGTTCATGGCAACCTACGGTGTCACCACCGTCGGTGTGGAAGGAACCAGCTCCTATGGAGCAGGCCTGACACGCCACCTTCGCACCCAGAAATACTCAGTCGTAGAAGTCTTACGCCCTACCCGGGCCGTTCGACGCCGGGACGGCAAATCAGACCCCGTTGATGCTGTCGCTGCCGCCCGCCAGGTGCTCACCGGGGAAGCCTTAAGCATCCCGAAAGACACTTCCGGGCCAGTGGAATCCCTCCGTGGGTTGCAGATCACCCGCCGTCAGCTCGTGATGACAGCAGCGAAACTGATGACAACGATCAAATCGTTGCTGGTCACAGCACCCGATGAGATTCGACGCCGCTATAGTGCGATGTCCACATTGGTCATGGTGGAGGCCTTGTCCCGGTGCCGACCATCAGCTGACCTGGCCGACCCCAGAAATGGGGTGCTCCTCGCGTTGAAGACATTAGCCACCACCTATCGTGATTTACAGAAACAGGGTACGCAGCTGGAAAAACACATCAGTATCCTGGTTGAGATGATCAATCCGCATGTGACCTCGATATTTGGGTGTGGTTCCGTGGTGGCTGCTGATCTGATTGTCAGTGTGGGGGATAATCCAGGCCGGATTCACTCCGAGGCAGCATTAGCTCATCTGTGCGGGGCCGCACCGATTCCGGCTAGTTCTGGACGGACTCATCGGCACCGTCTCAACCGGGGTGGTGATCGTCGGGCGAATTCTGCGTTGCATCGGATCGCGTTGGTGCGGATGCATCATGACCAACGCACCAGGGACTACGTAGCCAAACGCACCAAGGAAGGATTGTCGAAAAAGGAGATCTTACGGTGTCTGAAACGCGCCATTGTCAGGGAGGTCTACCGGGTGTTGTGCTTGGGTCAGGCCGTTCTTCCAACGGGCCAGGTAGAGGTTGATGAACTCAAAGCTCGACGGATCGAGAGGCAGTTATCGCAAGCCCAGGTTGCTGAAAAACTCGGGTGTGCCCCGGCGAGAATCAGTGATATCGAAACCGGCAAGCGCCCTTTGCCGGAGTTGAGGTTGGCTTATGAAGAACTTCTCAAATCAGCTTGACACAACATAGGAGCATCACCCTCCGAACAAGCAAGCATTGATAGATGCAGGTCTGCACTACATTTTGTCGGTGAAACCCCACCGTGCCTGAGGTGATTGAAACCTGGCGGCGGGAAATCCCTGGTGAAGCCTACGCCCACGGCCAGATCTGGACACAAGCCTCGGCAAGCGATGCGCGCAAACACACAACCCCGAATACGGTGACCCACTTCCAGTACTCCTATGATCGGGCCAGACGCGGCCTGCGCGGAAGCAAAGAGCAAGTCGCAAAAGCCAAACGCGCTGTTGACGGAGAAATCGCCATTAAGCGCAACCGCTATTTCGATCTTTCCACCCCGAACAAGAAGGTCAACTACGCTCTTGCTGCCAAACACCGAGCCCTAGCCGGAATTAAAGGCTATGAAACCGACCTGACCGCTCTTCCCGCCCAGGAGGTTATCGGGCATTACCGCAGGCTATTCCACATTGAAAATGTCGTATCGGATGTCGAAATCAGACCTGAAAGCACGCCCAATCTATGCGAGGAAACAAAACTCGATCACAGCACATCTCAATATTGTGATGGCAGCACTAGCCGTGACCCACCTGATGGAGACCCGCAGTGGTCACTTCATCAAACGCCTCGTGAGAACACTCAAGAAATACCGCAGCTTTCAACTCGTCGTTGGCGGCGAAACCATTCACGCCGCCGTACCATTCCCGCCCGACCTCACTGCCACCATCCAAGTAATCACCGGCCGCGAACTTCCGCACAAAATTGGCCTAAGTCAGGTTAGAAGGGAATCAGCACACCGTCTCGTGGGATTCGTGCTCTGGGTGCTCAATCTGGATGGTGGAGTGCTCGATACCGTGTTCGCGCAGGGCCTGCTGAGCGGCATCCAACAGCGGGCCGGTGCCGACGGTGCCGTCGCGCACGATATGCACGGTCGTGAGCACGTTCACGCCGTCCAGGCTCCACAGGTGCAGGTCGTGGATGTCAGCAACGCCCTCGACCTGCCGCAGCGCGGGCTCGATCGCACTGGCGTCGAAGTCCGCCGGGACTTGCTCGAGCAGCACGCTCGCCGAAAGCCGCATGAGCTGCCAGGCGCGCGGCAGCACCATCGCCGCGATCGCTAGGGAGGCGATCACGTCCGCCGCCACAAACCCCGTGGTCAGTACCACGATGCCGGCCACGATTACTGCGACCGAGCCGAGCATATCCACTAACACGTGCAAGAACGCGCCCTCCACGTTGATCGAGGATTTGCGGTGCCGGTGCAGAACCCACGCCGATAGCGCATTCGCCACCAGGCCGATCACCGCGATGATCAGCATCGTTTTTCCCTGCACTTCGGCCGGGCTCTGCAGGCGGCGCACCGCCTCGACGACAATCCACACCGAGATCGCCAGCACCATCACTGCGTTCGCCAGTGCAGCAAGCACCTCCACTCGTCGGTAGCCGTACGTGGCCTGAGCCGATGCTTGTCGGCGCCCAACCAACACCGCTAACACCGCGATGATCAACCCCGCAGCGTCGGAAAGCATGTGCATCGCATCCGCCATCAGCGCCATCGAACCCGCCAACCAGCCGCCGATCAACTCCGCGAAGAAGACGGTGCCGGTAATGCCTAGCGCAATCAAGAGTGCGCGCAGCGGCATGCTGGAGTGATCGTGGTCGTGGTGCTCGTGTGCCATGCACTCAGCCTACCCCCGTCGACGCTTATTGACAATTAAATGAAAACGGATGGCGGTAAGCGCAGCCACTGAGACCAAATCGGCCTGACTTAGGTCATTGTGCAGTTGTCCTTCGAATCTGTAGAGAAGCTGAAACAAGCACAACCAAAAAGTACTGCAGCCGCATGTCAGGAAAGCAACCGCTGAGTGTACTCGAGGTATATAATATAAATCTACATTTGTATAAATGTATATAGAAAAGCGCCGCGACCCGTGGAACGTGTTAAAGGAGGGTCGCGGCGCTTGTACCGAAAGAAATTACTTCTTGGTCTCACCCAACAGATGGCACTGAATCATGTTGGTGTTACCAGCGATTCCTGGAGGGGTACCAGCAATGACGACAATCATGTCGCCTTCCTCGTACCTGTCCATCTCCAGCAATGCATCATCGATGGCTTCCATCATGTCATCGGTGGACTTAACGTCCGGGCTTAAGAAGGTCTCAGCACCCCACGTCAGAGCCAGCTGGGAACGAACCGCTGGATCCGGCGTAAACGCCAACAGCGGAAGCTGGGAGTGCAGGCGAGCCACTCGCTTAGCGGTATCGCCGGAGGTAGTAAAGGCTACGATAGCCTTTGCATTGAGGCGCTCGGCAATATCGCGGGCGGAATAGGACACCACACCACGCTTGGTGCGCGGAACGTGAGTCAGCGGTGGAACCTTGCCGCCATCTTCAGCATTAGCCACGATCTTGGACATGGTGCGCACGACGTTCTGCGGGTCAATACCCACGGAAGTCTCACCAGAGAGCATAACGGCGTCAGCGCCATCGAGAACGGCGTTAGCCACGTCGGAAGCCTCTGCACGGGTCGGGCGCAGGTTAGAAATCATGGAATCCAGCATCTGGGTAGCCACGATGACCGGCTTAGCGTTCTCGCGAGCGATCTGGATAGCGCGCTTCTGGAACAGCGGGACGCGCTCCAGCGGCACCTCAACACCGAGGTCACCACGGGCAATCATGATGGCATCGAATGCCAGCACGATAGACTCGAGCGCGTCTACTGCCTCAGGCTTTTCCAGCTTGGCAATGACCGGAACGCGGCGACCCTCTTCGTCCATAATCTCATGGACCTTATCCACATCTGCTGGGGAGCGGACAAAGGACAGTGCCACGAGGTCAACGCCCAACTTCAAAGCGAAGCGCAGGTCAGCGATATCCTTTTCCGACAAAGCCGGCACGGAGATATCCATACCGGGGAGGGAAACGCCCTTGTTATTGGAAACCGGTCCCCCTTCGGTGACCTCACAGACGACGTCGTTACCGTCGACTTCCTTACAAACAACGGCAACCTTGCCGTCGTCGATCAGCAGGCGGTCACCTGGCTTGGCGTCCTTGGCCAGGCCCTTGTAGGTGGTGGAGACGCGGTCATGGGTGCCTTCGATATCGTCCACGGTAATGCGGACGATCTGGCCGTCATCCCACTGCTCCTCACCGTTGATAAAGCGGCCAAGGCGAATCTTAGGGCCCTGGAGGTCCGCCAAGATACCTACGGCGCGGCCGGTCTTATCGGTGGCCTGGCGCACCCAGTTGTAATTCGCCTCATGGTCTGCATGCTCGCCGTGAGACATATTCAGGCGGGCAACGTCCATGCCATCCTGTACGAGGCGCAAGATGCCATCCTCGCTAGCAACGGCAGGGCCGAGAGTACAAACAATCTTCGTTCTTCTATCCAGCATTATTGGCCTATTCCGTCGGGGGAAACTGAACACTCCCCAACCTACTCCTTCGAAAGGATTGAGGCCACAATTTCTCGGTTTCATTTTCTGAACGGGCACCCCAAAACGTCCCATTTCCCACAAAACCAAAACCAACCGGACACACTTGGGCAGTGTTTACGTCGATAAAGAACCCGTTTGCTGCCCGTCAGATACCGCGTGCTCATCGCGGTGCGCATCATGTGCGCGGTGCTCTGCCCAATACTTAGGATCCACCTCTTCGGGGGACTCTGGGCCCTGCCGGTGCCTATCAAGCACAAAGAAGACAATCGCGGCAATGATAAAAATCACAAGCGACACGATGAGATTCACGCGGACCCCAAAGATATGGGTCGCCTCATCGGAACGCATCCCTTCAATAAAGAAGCGCCCCAATGTATAGCCCATGACATAGAGGGCAAAGACGCGCCCGTGCCCCAACTTCCAGGCCTTGTGAGCCCACAAGAGGAAAAGGCATACTAGAACATTCCACACGAGCTCGTACAGGAAGGTCGGGTGCACCGAGGTCATGACCTCACCCGTGGAATGCCCAGAAACGGGAGCATAGCCGCCGTTTTCATTGACACGGTAATAGATATCTAAAGCCCACGGAACGTCGGTCGGGCGCCCATAGAGCTCTTGGTTAAACCAGTTACCCAGGCGTCCAATCGCCTGCGCGAGGACGAGGCCTGGCGCCACCGCGTCAGCAAAGGGGCCGAGCGGCACCTTCTTCACTTTGAAAAGCACCCACAAAGCTAGTGCGCCCAAGGCTACGGCTCCCCAAATGCCCAGGCCGCCATTGGTAACCTTCAGCGCGTCAGCGGGATTGCAGCTATCGCAGAAGTACTTCTGGTTATCGGTAATGACGTGGTAGAGCCGCCCGCCAATGATGCCGGCTGGGATGACCACGATGGCGGCATCCCATACTGTGTCTGGGTTACCGCCGCGTGCGGTGTAGCGGCGTAAGGTCATTCGCAAGGCGACGATAATACCTACAATGATGCACAGCGCATAGGCACGAATGGGAATGGGCCCCAACTGCCACACGCCCTGCGGCGGAGACGGAATATTTGCAAGAATTTCTGTGTGCACGTACCCAGTGTGCCTTATCCCCCACCCCACCAGCTAGTTGGGGCCTTATTCTATCTTGCGCGCGGGGCACGCTGGATGCTGCCCGGCAGCCACCAAAGAGCGCGCCAGCGCCGTAGGATCCTGGGCAGCCATGACTGATTCGCCCACCAAAACTGCATCGGCGCCGCGTGAAGCATAGTGAAACAGGTTGCGCGCGTTATTAACCCCGCCCACTGCGATGCGCAGGATGGATTCGGGTAAGCCCGGGGCGATATCGTTAAACGCCTCGCGGTTAATGGCATCCGAAGCCAACGACCATGCATTAATGGCGATGATGCTACTTCCCGCCTTGATTGCGCGGTCGACCTCGGCGCAGTTGCGCACCTCAACGATAGCGGCCATCCCGAGCGATTCCACCCGATCCAAAAGTGCCTCCAGGCGAGCTTGCTCTAAGAGTTCAACCTGCAACGGAATAGCATCGGCCCCAAAGCACCGGGCTTCGTGAATTTGATAAGGATCCACGATGAGATCGCGCGACATCATGGGAATATCAATCGCAGCGCGGGCTGCTGCCATGTCTTCCAAAGAACCATGAAAGCGGCGGAAATCGGTCTGGCATGCCATGAGATGTACGCCGCAGTGTTCAAAGGTGCGGGCCCATTCCGCCATCTGTTCTGCAGAGCCAACATGTGCGATTTCGCCACCGTAGGGTACGGCGCGCTTGAGCTCTGTGATAACCGAGCAGCCTGTGCGCAGCAAAGCCGCGCGGGCATCCCGGGGAGGCTCCATGTCACGCGAGCGGGCCTTCACCTCTTTGAAAGACACGCGAGCCTCCCGCGCAGCGACGTCCTCCAAGACTCCTGCAACTAGGTGGTCAACGGCAATGGGCGTAGGCATCAGCACCTCCCTCCACGGGCGATTAAAATCACACTTAGGTTAACCCGCTAGCGTGCCGTTCCGGAAATTACACAGGAAACGGGGCTAATTTTTGCCCATATCAGTGGGGTCGATATCACTATCAAGCGCGTCCCACATCACACGGCCAGAGTCGGAGGAGGTTTCCAAATCCTCTTCCAGCTTTGCTTGTCGTGCCGCCGGGGTTTCGTATTTGCTAGACGCCTTCGCCTTATCCACGCCTGGATTGCGCGCAAGCATGACTGCACCGAATAGGGCCGCTGCCGCACCTATTAGGTCCAGAATTGGTCCCAGGGAATGCACCTCGGTGGAAACGACCGTGGCCCAGTCAGAAATCTGGGCAGAGTCTACGGCGTTTTCATTGGCTGAGGCTCCCTGCAGGATCTTCTGGGCGCGCTCGACGTCCGCGCCCGCAGTCAACAGGCTCACCGGGGTCCATGCACTAGCCGCGGCCGCGAGGGCGCACACAATGCCCACCACTCGCCTACCGACGCGCCGCAGCGCCATCCCCGCGACGGCACCGGCTACCAGAACTAGGGTCAAGGCCATGATTTCCAGCGACCAGGCCGAGCCGATGATGTCATTGGCCGCGGAGCCGGCCTTGTCGTCCTCGCTGGAGGCTACCACCCACGTAGCACGGGAGGACAGCCACACTACGATGGCTCCTACAGCGATAAGTAGTGGTCCAAGGCGTCTAGCCTTCACGATTGCCCTCCTAGGAGATCGGTGGCGTCAAAGCACGTGCGGTCACCGGTATGGCAAGCGCCGCCGCGCTGCCGCACGGTCAGCAGAATAGTATCTCCATCGCAGTCAAGGCGAACGCCCAGCACCTCTTGGGTATTTCCAGAAGTTTCTCCCTTGACCCAATATTCATTGCGCGAGCGCGAAAAATACGTTGCCTTGCGGGTAGCGAGGGTATGGGCCAAAGCGTGGTCATCCATCCAGGCCAGCATCAGCACCTCACCAGACTCAGCCTGGGCAATGGCCGGCACCAAGCCTTGGTCATTGCGCTTGAGCTGCTTGGCGATGTCCCCGTTAAGTTCAAAGTCGCCCGGGCTACTCATCGGCGCACCTCGTAGCCCGCAGCGTCTAGAGCCTCTTTCACATCGCTGATTTCTACCTCACCGAAGTGAAAAATGCTTGCTGCCAAGACGGCATCGGCGCCTGCTGCAACTGCCGGTGGGAAGTCTGCGGCGTTTCCCGCGCCGCCAGAGGCGATAACGGGAATGGTCACCGCTGCGCGCACGGCGCGCAGCAATTCAAGGTCAAACCCTTCCTTTGTGCCGTCGCCATCCATCGAGTTAAGGAGGATCTCCCCTACGCCGAGTTCTTCGCCGCGGCGTGCCCATTCAATGGCGTCGATCCCGGCCGATTCCGTACCGCCGTGCGTGGTGACCTCAAAGCCGGATGGCGCATACTCTTCGTGGCACCGGCGGGCATCAACGGACAGCACGATGCATTGGGCCCCGAAAATCTCAGCCATTTCGCGCAGCAGTTCCGGATTCTTAATGGCCGCGGTATTTACAGAGACCTTATCTGCCCCGGCGCGCAATAATTCTCGGACGTCATCAACGCTGCGAACTCCGCCACCCACCGTCAATGGGATGAATACCTGGTCCGCAGTGCGGCGCACGACCTCGAGCATGGTGGAGCGGCCTTGCTTAGAAGCAGAGACATCCAAGAAGGTAAGTTCATCGGCTCCTAGGGCGTCATAACGCGCGGCCAGCTCCACTGGATCGCCGGCATCACGCAGGTTGTCAAAGTTGATCCCCTTGACCACGCGGCCTTGGTCCACGTCTAGGCAGGGGATCACGCGTACGGCTACAGCCATGGCGGCCGCCTCCTTTTCGGGTATTTATTCTTAACGGTGAAATGAACCGGTATGACGAGACAAGATATCAAGGATGGTGGCATGAACCTGCGGGGTGCCTGCCACCATGCCGCGCGACTGCGCAGTCCACGGATTGCCTTCCGGATCGGTAACAACGCCTCCAGCGGCCTGAATTTGCAGTGCTCCCGCGGCGTTATCCCATGGGTGCGGAGAGAAGTTAATCGCGCCATCGAACACTCCCTGCGCGACGAAGGCATTATCAAGGCCCACAGAACCGGTCATTCGCGGGCGCAGTCCGGTCTCGCGCAGCTCGTGGAAAATTTCGGTGGGCAGGTGCGAAGAGCACCCCACGTGACCGCGCGCCTCATCAAAACCCATCGCATCGTCCCCTCCGCCGAAGCCAGTGGTTGGCCCACCTACCGAGCGCAGTGGGGCGCCATCGCAGGTGACCAAACGGCGCCCCAGGAGCGGGAAGTCAGATACCGCGGCAACAGGCGCACCCTCATGAATGAGTGCCACCAAGATGCCGGCCATGGGGTTTCCGGCAGAGTAGTTTGCGGTGCCATCGATCGGATCTACCACCCACACGGTATCGAGCACGCTGCCGCCTGATTCTTCTCCATAGACCGGGATGCCGGTCATCTGGGTCAAGATATCGCGCAGCTGCTGCTCGATGACGAGATCTACCTCGGTGGCAAAATCTCCCTGCCCCTTAAATCGGGCGGGCGCAGCTCCGAGGCCGGAGCGAAAAATGGGTTCTACTTGGTCTACGGCCGCCTCCGCGAAGGCCACCAACTCGCGGGGTTCCATCATGACTTAGTTGTCCTCAGGGTCGAAAGGGTCAATGGTTTCTTCCGCCGGCAGCGGCTCTACCTCGGACACCGCAGCAAGTGCTTCGTCGAGGGTGAATTTCCCCTCGTACAGGGCCTTGCCAATAATGGCGGAATCGATGCCCTCATTTACATAAAGCGCGAGCTCGCGCAGGTCTTCCACGCTAGAAATGCCACCGGAGGCGGTGATTTTTGCCTCCGTCGCCATCGCTACCTCGCGCAGGAGCTCAATATTAGGTCCGGTGAGCGTGCCGTCTTTAGATACGTCTGTCACCACAAAGCGCTGGCATCCGGCGGCATCGAGGCGCTCGAGTACCTCCCACAGATCGCCGCCATCGGAGACCCAGCCATTGCCAGCGGTACGCCACTCGCCGCCATCTTCGCGCACGGCAAGGTCCACGGCGACCTTATCTCCGTAGCGCGCGAGGATATCCTCGATCCATTCCGGCCGCTCTAGAGCAGCCGTGCCGATGCTAATGCGCTGCGCACCGGTAGCCAGCGCGCGCTCCACCGCGGCATCGTCCCGAATGCCACCGCTAAGCTCCACATTTACCCCCAGATCGCGAGTAATCATCGCCGTTTCTTCGTGGTTGGAGCCCCGGCCGAAGGCCGCATCCAAATCCACAAAATGCAGCCAGTGCGCACCCTGGGACTGCCACTTTTGTGCGGCATCGCGCGGGGAACCATACGAGGTTTCGGTGCCTGCTTCGCCTTTATCCAAGCGCACGGCTTGGCCTTGAGATACATCGACTGCTGGCAAAAGCGTAAAAGTCATATTCTTCATCCTACCTAGAGCGTGCGCATCCAGTTTTCCAAAAGCTGAGCACCGGCGTCCCCGGATTTCTCAGGGTGGAATTGAGTCGCCCACAGGGCACCGTTTTCTACCGCCGCGACGAACCTATCGCCCGCGTGCTCCGCCCAGCTCACCTGCGGCGGACGGGTAATTTCCGTTTCCAATTCCCAACGGCGAACGCCGTAGGAATGTACGAAGTAGAAACGTTCGTCTTCCGGTAGTCCGGCAAACATATCGCTGCCGACGGGTACCTCTACGGTATTCCACCCCATATGCGGCAACACCGTAGAGTGCAGCTTTTCGACGGTACCGGGCCACTCGCCGCAACCGGTGGAGTTGATGTTGTGTTCTACTCCGGCGTCGAAAAGCACCTGCATGCCTACGCAAATGCCCAACACCGGACGCTCCCCCGCCAAGCGCTGACCGATGACCCTCGGGCCTTGCACCGCCCGCAGCCCGCGCATGCAGGCAGCAAAGGCACCCACGCCGGGGACAAGCAGACCGTCCGCTTCCACCGCTTCCTTGGGGTCCGCGGTAACGGTGACGTCCGCGCCCACTCGTTCTAGTGCGCGCTGTGCCGAGCGCACGTTGCCCGCTCCATAATCCAATAATGCGACCGTCTTTGCCATGGGCTACACCTTACGCATACGGCGCAGACGCGTCCGGATATCGTTGGTTTCGCTCACCCGGGTGCGCCCGAGTACGAAGTCTGCCACCGTCATAAGCAAACCAGCAACGAGGATGGCCACGCCGGCCCCAAACGCCCCCGCATAGCCGTAGCCGGCGACCAAGGCGCCCAAAAGGGTCGAGCCCAAACCGGTGCCGCCGTCATAGAAGATATTCCAGATGGCCGAAGCCTCCGAAACTCGCTCACGCGGCAGGCGATCAAACATCGACAGCAAGGCCTCATTTTGCGCAATACCAAAGGCACCGCCGAAGAGGAAGGCGCCCAACACGAGCCACCATACAGAGCCGTCGAGATAGAGAGGAACGGCAATGGCAAGCACACCCACGATGGCCATGATCTGGCTGGGGATGTAGAGCCGGCCAGGAGTGCCCACGCGGTCTGCCACCATGCCGGCAAAGTAGCGGAAAATCATGGCGGCGCCGCCCACGATGGATAACATGATGCCGGCCAAGCTGGCGCCGCGCTCGGCATCAAGTTCTTGCACCGCCGGCGGCAGGAAGGATGATACGGCGCCATAGCTCATAGAAAACGTCGTCAGCGCCAACGCAGGGACGAGCACCAGCTTCCACGTAGGAACGCGGATAAGGTTCGGCTCCTCTTCGGTATCGGAGGCGAGCGTGACCTTGATCTTGGGAATGCGCAAACACATGCCAAAACCCACGAAACCAATGATGCCGGCGGTGATATACGTCGAGGCATAACCCAGCTTTTCCGCCATGATCAATCCCAAGGGCAAAAAGACCATCTGGCCCAGGCCAGTAAAGACACCAATCATGCCGGTAGCCTTACCCAGCAGGCGTACGGGCGCTAGTTCCGCAATGAGCGCAGACTCAGAAACGGTCAGCGCACCAAAGCCCACGCCGCGCAGAGCGGAAAAGAGCAGGACAACCCAAGCATCGGTGCCCAAGAGGTGGCCGAAGGCAGGTACACCCAAGGTAAAGGCAGAAAGCGCCATCACGCGGCGGTAGCCCCACCGGCGCAAGAGCCACGGGGAAATGATCTGGGTCAGCACGGTAAAGGCCATGAAGATGCCCGTGGATGATCCCGCCAAGGTAGCTGAACCGCCGGAGTCAATGACCGCTAGCGGCACTACGGGAAGGAGGATGGACCAAGCACCGAAGGCCGCGGCAATGGCCACCATGGTGGCGGTGTAGCCCGGGATCTTCCAGATATTGGTTTCTTGGGTTGTACTCATTTACCAAACGCTCCTACCATCCACGAGATAGCTGCTACCACAGTGATTGCGGCCAAAAGTGAGGCTACGACTGTCATCGCCTTCGACCCCTGTTGGTAGGCAGACCATGCGCCTCCTACCAACATGCCGGCTACGAGGAAGAGAACCAAGATCATAAAGTGCATGCGTTCTAGAGTGCTCCCTTCGTCGACGGAATTCCAGTCTGGCGGGGGTCGAATTCCACCGCACCGCGCAACGCACGCGCTACCGCTTTATACTCCGCCTCCGTAATGTGATGCGGATCGCGACCATAACGCACGTTGAGGTGGAGCGTTACCGCAGCGTGGGTGGCAAGCGTTTCAAAGAAGTGGCGGTTGATCACCGTGGCGTAATGCCCACCGATGGTCTGCCACTGCAGGTGCTCTGGTTCGCCGTTCATGACAAAATAGGCACGACCGGAAAAATCCACCACCGCTTCCACCAAGGCCTCATCCATGGGCAAAAGCTGGGAGCCAAAGCGGCGAATGCCGGCCTTATCCCCCACCGCCTTACGCAGCGCGGTGCCGAGCACGATGGCGGTATCTTCCACAGTGTGGTGGGCATCTACCTCCACATCGCCCTCAGCTTGCACGGTGAGATCAAAGCTGCCATGAGTAGCAAAGGCCGTGAGCATGTGGTCAAAGAAAGGCAGTCCGGTGGAAATATCGCTGCGTCCCGTGCCATCGAGGTCAATGTCCACAGAAATCTGCGATTCCGACGTTGCCCGGTGGGCGCGTCCTACGCGGTTGCTCATGCTTCGCTCCTTTCTCCTGCGAGCGGGGAATCCGCCACTACTGTATCCGCAAGGTCCTCAGCTACGGCCAAAAAGGCCGAATTTTCTTCTGGCAGCCCCACCGTCATGCGCAGGTGGCCTGCGATGCCAACATCGCGAATGAGCACTTCCTTATCCAAGAACTGTTGCCACACGCGGTGTTGATCAGCAAAGCGCCCGAAGAAGAGGAAGTTGGATTCACTCGGCAGGACGGTATAACCCAATTCGCGCAAGCGAGCGGCCACCCGCTCGCGTTCGGTGGCAATCTTTTCCACGGTGGCGAGCGTATCCGCACTATGGCGCAGCGCCACCGTCGCCGCTGCTTGGGAAAGCACGGACAGGTGGTACGGCAAGCGCACCAACATCACGGCCTCCACAAAGGCCGGGTCCGCCACAAAGTATCCGAGACGGCCGCCGGCAAAATCGAAGGCCTTAGACATGGTGCGCGAGACCACCAGCTTCGTGGGGTATTTATCCAGCAGCGTCACCGCAGAAGGCGAGGAAGAAAATTCGCCATAAGCTTCATCGACGATGAGGATGCCCGGGGCGGCGTCGGCAAGCGCAGCAATATCGTCCACGCTGGTCACCCCGCCAGTGGGGTTATTCGGCGTAGTCACAAAGATGATATCCGGCTGGTGCTGCGCCACGGCTGCCAGCGCCCGGTCCATATCGATGCGGAAATTCTCATCGCGCGGGCACTCCACAAACTGCGTATGGGTCCCATCCGCGAGGATAGGGTGCATGGAATAAGACGGGGTGAAACCGAGCACGCTGCGGCCTGGACCGCCGAATGCCTGCAACAGCTGCTGCAAAATCTCATTCGAGCCATTGGCCGCCCACACCTGCGCATAGCCCACGCGCACGCCGGTTTGTGCAGAAACGTAGTCCGCCAAGGCCTGACGCAACTCCACCGCGTCGCGCTCCGGATAGCGATTGAGTGTGGTGGCAAGGCGCCGGGTCTCCGCCACCAAGTCATCCACTAGCGCCTGCGAGGGAGGATAAGGATTTTCGTTGGTATTGAGCTGGTAGGCCACGTGGAGCTGCGGCGCCCCATAGGCAGACTTGCCGCGCAGCTCCTCGCGCAGGGGAAGATCATTCAAGTGCGTCATTTAATTCTCCTCGAATCGGGCACGGATAGCCTCACCGTGGGCGGGCAGCCCCTCGGCTTCCGCAAAAGCGATAACGTGCGGGGCAATCTCTTCCAACGCAGCTCGGTCATAATCAATAAGGTTGACCGGCCGCATAAAGGTATGGGTAGAAAGGCCGGCAGAAAAGCGCGCCGTACCGGAGGTGGGCAATACGTGATTGGAACCAGCCGCATAATCTCCGAGCGGCACTGGAGCAAAGTCCCCTACAAAGATGGCACCGGCGTGCTTAATCCGCTCGGCCACCGCGCCGGGCTCTGCGGTGTGGATCTCCAGGTGCTCAGCAGCGTAGGCATTGGCCACCGCCACCGCCGCATCCAGGGAATCGACCAACACAATTCCGGATTGCTCGCCGCCTAGAGCTTCGGCCGCTCGCTCCGCATTAGCGGTGGCGCCGTAGCGCGCCTCTACTTCTGCTTTCACACGCTGAGCCAGGCTTGGCGATGCCGTAATGAGCACGCTCGCGGCCATCGGATCATGCTCGGCCTGGGAGATAAGGTCATAGGCCACATACACCGGATTCGCGGTGTCATCAGCGATAATGGCGATTTCGGTCGGCCCAGCCTCGGCATCCGTGCCCACCACGCCGCGCACCAGCCGTTTGGTCGCGGTGACGAAGATATTTCCAGGGCCGGTAATCATGTCCACAGGGGCTAGTTCGGCGTCATCATCGCCGTAGGCCATCAGCGCGATGGCCTGGCCGCCTCCTACCGCCCAGACCTCATCCACGCCCAGCATCTGGCACACGGCTAGCACCGTGGGGTGCGGCAGGCCGCCGCACTCTTTTTGTGGCGGTGAGGCTACCACCAAGCTTTCCGCGCCGGCCGCCTGCGCTGGCACGGCGTTCATGATTACCGAGGACGGATAGACCGCCTTGCCTCCCGGCACGTATAGTCCAACGCGCTCGACGGGGCGAAAGACCTCGGTCACCGTGGCACCTGGCGCCAGCTCGGTGGCGTGCGCGGCCGGTTTCTGCTCGGCGTGAACCTTGCGGACCCGCTCAATGGAGGCCGCAATCGCTTGGCGCACCTGCGGGTCTAGTCCGGAGGCGGCCTTCTCCAGCTCCGCTTGGGGCACCCGCAGGTGGGTTGGGCGCACGCCATCGAATTGCTCGCCATAGTCCAAGGCGGCCGCAGCGCCTTCTTGACGTACTCGATGAACCAGCGGCGCCACCTTGTCCACCACGGCGGCGACGTCGGTGCCACCGCGCGGCAAAACTCGCCGCAGCTGGGCGGGGCGCAGCTCTTGGCCGCGCAGATCGATGGTGCGAAGCATTCCCGACTCCTCTTCTCCCTATCGGATTTCTGTTATTAAACCAATATCCTAATGGTCAAACGCCAGCGAGGGGGCCGGTTTGGGCTATAGACTCGGTGTCAACACAGCTTTAAGGTGGTGGCAGCGATGAGCGAGATTGAGCCCTCTCTTCTGCTCGCGCATGCCCACACCATTGCCCGCGATAATGACGTGTCCTGCTGGGCTCTGCCTACTGGCGAGCTTCTCGTTCCTCATGCGGCCGGTGGCTCCACCTTCATCTTTATAGACCAGCTGGAAGAACCGGTGCTCCACCTGCACACCAGCCCCCGCGGCGGCGTCGATCTCAGCGAGATCTCCGAGCTCGCACACCTAGCCAACGAGTGGAACCACGATTGCCTCTCCCCGGCCGTCGTGGTTGATTATGACCAGCCTGACTGCGTGAGCGTTTCCGGTCATAGCTATCTGCCGGCCGATACCTCCCCCAGCCGCGAACAGCTCGCGGCATTCCTCCTACCGGCGCTGCGCAATGCGGAGGTCCTCATGGATCTGCTCGCCCAATCCCATCCCGGCCTCGTGCGCGAAGCCTCACCGGAGCTTGCCCCGCTTGCCGACGCCCCCTTGGAACCCTTCACCCTCGATAGCCTGTCCGAGATCCTGCCGCTTATTGGCATCCAGCGCTTCCAAAGCGACGGCGCCACGGCGATCTACGCGTGGGTCAATGACGTTCTTTTCGCCTTCGCACTGGACAACGGGCCCAGCCTCATTATCAAGGGGCATTGGGACCCCAGCCTGGACGAGGCGGAATTTACCCGGCTATTCCTCATTTGCAATGACTGGAATCGCGCCCACCACGGCGCCGTAGCATTTTGCCACCACACCGCCGAGGGCCTGCAAGTGCGGATGGATGCCGCCACCATTACCGCCGCGGGACTTACCCGGCCGCAACTATTTAGCGCCATCGGCCGCGGGCTCAAGCACATCCTGCACGGCATCGATGACATCGCACACGAAGTAACCGGCGCCTCGCCCGTCGAATGGCCTTAGACGCGCATATCACCAATCTTCATCGGCGCTGACAAAGGCCGTGGACCAATAGGCAAACATCGCCATAAAGGGCGCCACCGCCCACGAGATGGCTGGGGAAAAATTCGGGGCGAACTCTACGACTTCCCCTGGGTTTTCTGGCGGATGCGTGGCGGTAACCCCGCCAAAGACATAAAAGGACGCTGCCCCAGCCAGGGCACACACGCCGACCCACAGGAGCATCGACAAGCCCCGCCCTTGCCGGCGCAGGTACGCGCCCAACCCCAAGAACAAACCAAGCAGGCCGGTAATGAGGGCAAAGGTAATAAAGGCGATGAACTGAACGCTTCCCATCGCATCGATGGCATAGCCACCATCGTCTACCTCATGGCCGGTAAGCGTCGGGCGGAAAAGCCCCCACAGCGCACCGGCCACGCCATAAACCAGAAGCGCACACGCGAGTAACCCCGCACCAAAACCTAGGGTGCGGGGTAACCGGAGCTTTAACAGAGACAACTTAGTTACAGAAGGTCCAGTTGCCATTCTCGCGGCGGAAGCGGACCGTGGAGGTCTCGGTGCCCTCAGAGTTGGACACGCTCACGGTTGCAGAAGCATCATCGCCATTGACCACAACGTCGTTGACGGACTGCAGCTTGGTCGACTGCGGGATGGACTCCAACTGGCTAGCGAACTTCTCTACCTCGGCGTTGCCACCGCCCTGCTGGCGCATGGTGTTGGCGTACTCGGCAAAGGACTGGTTCGGCAAGCTATCGACGTACTGTTGGTACTGGCTGAACTCCTGGGCTTGCTCATCGCGGACTGCCTGGCAGGCGTGCTGCGGCATGTAGTTGAAGTATTCCTTCACATTATCGATCTCGTGCTGGCCGCGAACCAGCTGCTCGATGGCCTGCTTATCGCCATCATTAGCGGCCTGGCCGCCTTCGATCGGCTTGATATCCTTCGCGCCAGCGAAAGGATCCTCACCATTGTTCAGCGGGTTAGCCAGCTGATCGGGCCCCTCGGCAGCGCCGTCCTCGCCTTCTTGGCCTTCTGCACCCGCAGCAGCGGCCTTCTTTTCGCCGTCCTTATTCTGATCCTTTTCTTTGTCTTTGTCCTTGTCCTTGGACTTATCGGCGTCTTTGTCCTCGGACTTATCTGCAGACTTATCCTCAGAAGACTTGGATGCCGTGGTGGCGGAAGCCTTCTTGGAGTCGTCATTGTCATCCGAACCACACGCAGCTAGCGCCAGCGGGGTGACCAGCGCAACTGCGATGAGGGTCTTCTTTGCAGGGGTCAAAAAGGACAAGGGAAAGCTCCTGAATCAATCTTGCGAATGTGAAGCCACCCCAAGGGCGGCCTCTTATTTGTCTTCGCAATACTAACAACCCGACGATGGAAATGACATTGATACTCCGTTAAAAGAACCTGTGAACTACCGTCCCCGGCCAAGTCCGTACAATTGCCAAGGTGCACATAAACCGCGAGAGTATTATCGACGCCGCTCTTTCCCTGCTTGATGCCTACGGGCTTGGCGACGTCACCATGCGCCGCGTTGCTTCCTCCCTCGGCGTTGCCCCCGGCGCACTCTACTGGCACATTGCCAATAAGCAAGCGCTCATTGCAGCCCTAGCAGAGGAGATTATCTCCCCCGTTTCTGGGGAGTCTCTCGAAGACATCAGCCTCAACCTCCGTGATTTGCTGCTCGCCCGCCGCGACGGCGCCGAGGTAGTCATTGCCGGCCTCTCCCTCCCGCAGGCCCCTGCCTGGGACCGCCTCTTGGTGGCCTTCACCGCTGCAGCCACGCGCAGCACCCTCGCTACCACCAGCGCCCACCGCGCCGCCGCGCTCTCCGCCATTCACCTCGTGCTCGGCGCCACCTTAATGGAACAATCCCAACGCCAGCTTGCAGAAACCACCGGTGAGTCTCCGGTCACAGATTATCGCGCAGATCTTATACGCGGCGTGCGCATTATTAACGCTGGACTTACGCACGGCGCCGGCGCCTAAAAAGCGGTTATGCTCGTGGGCATGAACACTCCCGCCATGGACGCAGTCCCCACACCCACCGAGCGCTACGGCCGCCAAATCTGGCCCGGCAAACCCACCCCACTGGGATCCACCTTTGACGGATCCGGCACCAACTTTGCTCTGTTTTCCGAGGTAGCAGACAAGATCGAGCTCTGCCTCATCGACAAAGAAGGCAACGAGGAACGCATCGAAATGTCGGAGGTCACCGCCCATGTGTGGCATATTTACCTCCCCAACGTCACCCCTGGCCAGCGCTACGGCTACCGCGTCTATGGCCCCTATGAACCAGAAAACGGTCTGCGCTGCGACCCTTCCAAGCTCCTTGTAGACCCCTATGCCCGGGCGTTCGACGGCGAATTCGACGGCGATGCCTCCCTCTACTCCTATGACATCCACGCCGAGGAACCCGGCACCGGCCGCAACGAAGAAGACTCGCTAGGCCACACCATGTTGTCGGTGGTGATTAACCCCTTCTTTGACTGGCGCAGCGACCACCGCCCCCACATTCCCGATAATCAAAAGGTCATCTATGAAACCCATGTCAAGGGCATGACCATGACCCATCCGGACGTACCGGAAGAGCTCCGCGGCACGTACGCCGGCATGGCCCACCCTGCCGTCATTAACTACTTTAAAGAGCTTGGCGTTACCACCGTGGAGCTCATGCCCGTCCACCAATTCCTGCAAGACGATCGCCTGCGCAACCTAGGCCTGCGCAATTACTGGGGTTATAACACCTTCGGCTTTTTCGCCCCACACCATGACTATGCCTTTGCCAAGAAGCCGGGCGAGGTGGTCTCCGAGTTCAAGGCCATGGTCCGCGCCTTCCACGAGGCTGGAATCGAGGTCATCCTCGATGTGGTTTATAACCACACCGCCGAGGGTAATCACATGGGCCCCACCATTGCTTTCCGCGGCATCGACAATGGCGCGTACTATCGCCTCGTCGAGGGCGATGAGGCCCATTACATGGATTACACCGGCACCGGCAATTCCCTCAATGTCCGCCACCCGCACTCGCTGCAGCTCATTATGGATTCGCTGCGTTACTGGGTTACGGAGATGCGCGTCGATGGTTTCCGCTTCGACCTGGCGGCAACGTTGGCGCGGGAGCTTGACGACGTCGACAAGCTCGCCACCTTCTTCGACCTAGTCCAGCAAGACCCCATTGTCAGCCAGGTTAAGCTCATTGCCGAGCCTTGGGACATCGGCCACGATGGTTACCAGGTGGGCAACTTCCCGCCCATTTGGAGCGAATGGAACGGCAAGTACCGCGATACCGTGCGCGATTTCTGGCGCGGCGAGCCCGCTACCCTAGGTGAATTCGCCTCCCGTCTGACCGGCTCTTCGGATCTTTATGCCGATAATGATCGCCGCCCTACTGCCTCCATCAATTTCATCACCGCCCACGATGGTTTTACACTGCGCGACCTCGTTTCCTATAACGACAAGCACAACGAGGCCAATGGCGAAGATAACCGCGACGGCGAATCCTTCAACCGCTCCTGGAACTGCGGTGAAGAAGGCCCCACCGATAATGATGAAATCCGCAAGCTACGCCGCCGCCAAGTGCGCAACTTCCTGACCACTCTCCTGCTTTCCCAGGGCACTCCTATGCTCTCGCATGGCGATGAATTCGGCCGCACGCAGGACGGAAATAATAACGTCTACTGCCAAGATAACGAGCTGTCGTGGATGGACTGGTCCATGCTGGAGGAAGAAAAATCCGCCGCGATGCTGGGCTTTACCAAGCGCGTGCTGTCCATTCGCAACCACCACCCCGTCTTCCGCCGCAAGCGCTTCCTCGCCGGCGGCCCGCTCGGCGCGGATGTCCAGGAACGCGATATCGCCTGGCTGGTTCCTTCGGGCCGCCTGATGACCCAGGACGACTGGGACCACGACTTCGGCCGCGCCCTCATGGTCTACCTCAATGGCAATGCCATCACGGAAACCACCGCCCGCGGCGAGCGCATCACCGATGATTCTTTCATCATGATCTTCAACTCCCACGACGGTGAAATCGAGTTCACCCTGCCCACCAAGGATCTCGGCGCTACGTGGCGGCTGATGGTCGATACCGCCGATTCCGGTGGCTACCCCGCGGAGGAAACCCTCATTGAGGCAGAGGGTACGATCACGGTGCAGCCGCGTTCAACGCTGATTCTGCGTCAGATTGAACCGCCCATCTTCGATTCCTAAAGAAAGGCCCCTCGTGTCATTTCCCGCGCACGGCGCACTCATCGATGTCACAGCGGATAAACTCGTGCTTCACCGCACCCTGCTGGCCACCAGCCTCGGCGCCCCCGCCACGCAGGATATCCCGCTCGAGTCCATCGACACCGTGCGTGTGAGTGAACCGACCCCCACCGGCTTCGGCACCCTCGACTTGGGCAACGCCGGCACGATAGCCTTCGCCCCACACCAAGACCCGCAAGCCGTCGCCCGCGCCATTTCCGCCGCACAGCGCGGCGAAGCACCCTCCTCCGCCGCCACCATCCCCGGCCTCGATTTCACCGCCGTGGACGTGGAAACGGCCAACGATAACTGGGGCTCTATCTGCCAAATCGGCGCGGTGCGCTTCCGCGACGGCCAAGAGACCGCCTCCCGGTCCTGGCTGTGCACCCCTCCACCAGGCCTCGAGCACTTCGCGGATATTAACGTCTCCATCCACGGCATTACCGCGGACGATGTGCAAGGGGCGCCGGCATTTGCCGATGCCGCCAAGGAGCTCTTCGCATTCCTCGGCGGCGACGTGCTTGTCGCGCACAACGCCCAGTTCGATTCCACCGCCCTGCGCTCCGGCCTGCTTTCCGCCGGCGCCGAGGTGCCCACCGTGCCGCTGGCCTGCTCCCTCGCGCTGTCCCGCGATGCTTCCAAGGCCAAGGTTATTTCGGTGCGCAACCACAAGCTGCCCACCGTCGCCGCCCACCTGTCCGCGCCGGACTTCAGCCACCACGACGCCACCGAGGATGCCCGTGCGGCCGGCGAAATCATCGCCCGCTTGGCCGAGCGCTTCGGGCACACCGGCAGCATCCGCGACCTATTCACCGCACGCGAATTCACCTTGGGCCGTCTCGATGCCGAGGCCATTCTGCCCGTCCTGCGTGCCCACACCGCCCCCACCTCCGGCGCGGATCTCGGCGCTGGGACCGACTTCCGCGACCAAACCCGTGCGGCCGGCTCCGCACAGAAGAAGTCTCGCGGGCCCGCCCCGTGGCAGTCCGTAGCCACCCCGGACACAATCCCAGAGCCGAACCCCGACGCCGACCCGGAAGGCGCACTCTACGGACAGCACGTCACCCTCACCGGCGATTTCGAGCCCTATGATAAGGGTGTGCTGTGGCAGGGCATCGCCGAGCGCGGCGGCCAAGTGGCAAAGAACGTCACCAAAAAGTCCACCCTGCTCATCGTGGGCGAATGGGCCAAGAAAACCTCCAAGGAAAAGCGCGCGGAGGAGCTGCAGGCCAAGGGCCAAGAAATCGCCATCTGGCCGGCCGATAAGCTCTTTGCCGAGCTGCAACTCGACGCCGAGCCGCCCTTCTAGGCCCAACCGGGGAACCAAACGGCGGTTTCTCCAGTCCAATAAAGGCGACCACACCCTACCGCCACACTGGAGAACCCGCCGTGACCGTCGCCCTGCGCCCGCCTCGTCCCACCACCGCAAACCTGCTGCCTGCGCTCTTTGCCCGCTCCTGGCTGAAAGAACAGCGGCTTTCTGACGACGGCTTCTGCGACTCCCTCGCCACCATCCAGCTCTCCCCCAGCCTGTCCATGGCGCTGGTATTTCCCGGCAAGCAGACCTTTCGCCGGCTCAGCCACCGCGGCCTCGCAGACATGGATATCTCCGCGCGCCGAGCATGGAACCATGCTTCCCATAACCTGCAGCGCGCCGCCCTCGATTCGCAAGGGCTGCGCTTTTGGACCCGCCCTGCGGCCTGCGAGCTTCCTTCCGCCGCCCGTTTCGGTGGCTTGCAGGTCCGCTCGCACGGCGCGCCCATTTCCTCTTGGATTGCCCACCCAGAGACCTTTACCGTGCTGGACAAGCACATGCGCCGCCTCCTGCGATCGCACTCCCTGACATACCTGGTTCCGGACTCCGCCACGCTCTTTGCCTTTGCCCACCTGCCGGACACCTATGCCCGCCAGCTGGCCGCCGATGCCGTCGCGCGCGTGCCCCGCCATCGCACCGTGCTCCACCCACGCCCGCTAGTATGGTCTAACGGATTCCCGCGGGAGTTATGAAAGGAGCACTATGCCGGAAAGTAGGATGTCACGGCTGAGCAACCAGTACCACGACTGGACGCGCAGCCACCCCACCGCCGCGGTCGACTTCCGGACCGCCATCGAGGACCTCCTCAATGACGCCGGCATCATCTTCGACCGCGTCTCTACCCGCGTAAAAACCTGGCCCTCGCTGAAGGCGAAGGCCAAAAAGCGCCGCGAGAATGGCGATTTCGTCTATCCCCAGCCCTGGCAAGAGATCCACGATGTGATGGGCGTGCGCGTGACGGTGTATCACTCCACTGCCATCCCCCAAGCGCTCAACGTCTTTGGGGAGTCTTTCCACGTGGAACGCTCCGTAGACAAGGCGGCCGAAACTCGCATTTCGGGAGGTTTCGGCTATGGTTCCCACCACTTGGTGCTCACCGTGACCGAGGATAGCGCCGTCGCGATGGAAGAACTGGCGAACTATGTCGGCTGGACCTTTGAGGTGCAGATTCGCACCGTCCTGCAGCACGCGTGGGCGGAGTTTGAGCACGATATCCGCTATAAGCAGGGACCGAACCCGCCCTCGCCGGAGGTGGACCGTCTCTTTACCTTGGCCGCGGGGCTCATCGAGCTCGCCGACCAGCAATTCGATGAGATCGCCGCCCTCAAGGCCCCCGATACAGAAACCGACAAGGACGTCGAGCTTACCGCCGAGACCTTGCCGGGCGTGCTCGCCATCGTTTTGGGCAACCGCTTCCCGCTCTCGCGTTCGGAGCACTACCGCTTCTTGGCGGAGCTGCTGGAGCAAAACGGCGTGCGCCACTTGGGCCAGCTTGAGCAGCTGCTGGATGACACCGCCATTGCCCACGTCCACGACGCCATGCGCTACCGTTTCCGCCCCGGCCAAGTGCGGCTTATCGACGACCTCCTGCTCAACAAGTTTGGCAAACAACACATCGAGGCCACCGCCGAATCCGGCGACCGCCCAGGCCGCAAGCGGCGGCTTACTGCGCGCCTGAAAGCGCTGCGCGCTGCCCACTAGCTGCTCAGGATTTTCGGCCACTTACCGGAAACCGCCACGGAATTTCTCCATGTCGCGGCGTTCCTTCTTCGTCGGCCGACCGGCACCGCGCGGGCGCACCGGAACCGACGGCATAAACTCCTTGGGCGGCGGCGGTGGCGCATGGTCCGTATAGCAGGTGCGCGCGACGGGCGCGCCCACGCGCTTAGCGACGGTCGCTAAAACCTCGAGGTCATGCTCGTGGTGGTTGCGCCATACGCGCACGCGGTCGCCCGGCACCACCTGTTGGGAAGGCTTGACGGCCTCGCCATTGATCTTCACGTGTCCGGCGCGCACGGCGGTCGCGGCCGCGGACCGGGTTTTAAACATACGAACGGCCCACACCCAGGCATCAATCCTGACGGGGCGGCCGCTAGGTTGCGGTGCCGGCATTTAGTACTGGTTGTGGTTCTCGTTGACGATTTTCTGGATCTTCAGCCAGTTATAGCCGCCACCTGCGACGGCAACGATGGCACCAAGTAGCATCCAAGCCCAGAAGTTAGCCGAAAGCACGCCGAGCACTACGCCCACACCGATGCCGCCGGCCACGCATACGACGGCGTTGCGGGAGTGCTTGCGCACCTGCTGCTTGCGCTGCGCAATGGGGTTATTCGGTCGTTGCTGCATACTCATGGTCAGGATCCTACCTCAACCCACGCGCTGCCGGCCTCTGCCGCTTCGAGCTGGCCCTGCGAGATCGCTGCCAGCGTTGCTTCCAGCTCGTCCAGCCCGCCTGGGTGCACGGCCACGGTAAAGGTGACCGCGGCCGCATAGGCGGTATCGGTTATCTCATAACCGCGCCCACGCAGGTCCGCCTCTACTCGCCCGGCCGTCGCGTGTGGGCACTCCACCGCATAAAGCTCCCGGCGCGCCCTGGTTACCGCGCGCACCTTCTCCATGGCCTCACTCACCGCACCACCATAGGCATGCACCAACCCGCCGGCCCCCAACTTGATGCCGCCGAAGTAGCGCACGACTACCGCGCACACATCGAGCATGCCGGAGCCCTTCACCACGTCCAGCATCGGCTTTCCGGCCGTTCCGGAGGGCTCGCCGTCATCGGAAGAGCGCTCCACCGGGTTCGCGCCGTCGACGTGAAAGACGTAGGCGGAGCAGTGGTGGCGGGCATCGGGAAAGCGGCTGCGGGCGGCGTCGATAAACGCGCGAGCTTCTTCCTCGTTGGTCACGCGGCCGATCAAGGTAATGAACCGGGATCGCTTAATTTCAATTTCGTGTTCAACCTGGCCCACGGGGCGACGATAAGAATCCTGCATTAGGCCACGAGGAATTCGTACTCTGGGGTGCCGGGCTTGAGGTACTGCACCGAAATCTTGGATTCTCCCATGCGCTCTAGCAGGCCGTCGAGGTCCTCGGCGCGGCTAAGCTGCAGGCCCACCAGCGCGGCGCCCGTCTCGCGGTTATTGCGCTTTAAGTATTCAAAGAGCGTGATGTCATCGGTCGGGCCCAAAATCTCCTGCAAGAAGTGGCGCAACTGGCCCGGCTCCTGCGGGAAATTCACCAAGAAATAATGCTTCAAGCCGCGGTGGACCAAGGAGCGCTCCATGATCTCGGCGTAACGCAGCACGTCATTATTGCCGCCAGAAATCACGCACACCACCGTCGAACCGGGCTCCAGGTCCAACTGGTGCAGGCCTGCTACCGACAGGGCACCGGCCGGCTCCGCAATGATGCCCTCATTTTGATACAGATTGAGCAGGTCCGTACACACCGCACCCTCGGACACGGTGTCAAAGCTCAGGCGCTCGCGATTGGCGTCCAAAATCTCATAGGGCAGCGCGCCCAAGCGCTTTACGGCCGCGCCATCGACGAAGGGGTCGACCTCCTCCAGCGTGACCGGGCCGCCGTGGTCAAACGCCGCTCTTAGCGACGCCGCCCCTTCCGGCTCCATGCCCACCACCCGGGTGTGCGGTGCCATATCCGCCACGTAAGAGGTGATGCCGGAAATCAGGCCACCGCCTCCCACAGGAACGACGATGGTATCGAGAGACTTGCCCTTGGCCGAAAGCTGCGCCAGAACCTCCGCCGCGACCGTGCCTTGTCCGGTGATGGTATCGCGGGCGTCGAACGGCTCGATGAAGGTGGCGTCGCGCTCGGCGGCGTCGGCATGCGCGGCCGCGGCTGCTTCATCGAAGTTGGCGCCGACCACCACCAGCTCCACCTGGTCGCCGCCATGGACCAGGATGCGGTCGCGCTTTTGCATCGGCGTGGGCTCCGGCACGAAAATCTTGCCGGCTATGCCCATCGTGCGGCAGGCATAAGCCACGCCCTGCGCATGATTGCCGGCCGACGCCGTAACAATTCCCCGGCCGCGCTCTTCCTGGGGAACATTCGACATACCGTTTAACGCGCCGCGAATCTTATAGGAGCGCACGTCCTGCAGATCCTCGCGCTTGAGATAGACCTCGCAGCCCGTCTCGGCCGACAGCCGGGCGCAGTACTGCAGCGGAGTCGGGGCGATTTCCGAGCTAATCCGCGCCTGCGCCTGCTGGATATCGGATGCATGGATGGTCGAATCAGTCATGTCTTGACAGTCTACCCATTCACTGGAAATTCACTGTCCTTTAGTTGCACCGTTACCTCCATCAGCAATAGTGGACATAACCACAAGAAAGGAATATCTATGCTCAAGCGCATCTCTCTCTGCGTTACCTCCTCCCTCGTCCTCGCCTGTGCCCCGGCCGCCCACGCCCACATCGTGGATAACGTGCTGGAACACTCCGCCCCCAACGCCGCACTACAGCTGACCCCCATCGGTTCCCATGAATCCGGCGTCCTGGGCAAATCCGCCGCCGAAATCGTCGCCTACCACGCTGCGTCCCAGCGCATCCTCACCGTCAATGCGCGCTCCGGCGAGGTCGATATCCTCGACGCCTCCGATCCCACCCAGCCGCGCAAGATCGGCGCCATATCCGCCGGCGGGGACAAGGAAATCAACTCCGTGGCCGTGCGCCCCGATGGCTTGGCCGTCGCCGCGGTACAGCAGGCGGACAAAACCGACAACGGCGAGGCGCTGTTCTTCAATGCCGAAACCGGCGAGGAGCTTGGACGCGTAGGCGTTGGCGCCCTGCCCGATAACGTGCACCTCACTGCCGACGGCCGCCACGCACTGGTTGCCAACGAAGGCGAGCCTTCCGACGCACTCAACGCCGAGGGCACCGCCTACCTCAAGGACCCAGAGGGCTCCATTTCCGTCATCAGCCTGCCCGAGGACGTCGCGGCGCCCGCGCTTAGCGACGTCCGCACTGCCGACTTCACCGCCTTTGACACCGCCGACCTCGACCCCTCGATCCGTGTCTTTGGCCCCTCCGAGCACCATAACCAGCCTTCGCGCGACTTCGAGCCGGAATATATTTCTTCCGCGGGCGGCAAGGCCTATGCCACGCTGCAGGAAAACAACGCCATCGCGATCATCGATATCGAGTCCGCCACCGTGGAAAAGGTAATCCCCGCTCATATTGCAGACCACTCCCAAGTGCCGGTGGATCCGTCCAATAAGGATGACGTGGCGGAGCTGCGCACCATCCCGGTCAAGGGCCTGTCCATGCCGGACTCCATCGGCGCTTTCGAGGCAGAAGGTCAGACCTATTTCGCCACCGCCAACGAGGGCGATGCCCGCGAGTGGGGAGGCTATACCGACGAAGTAGAGCTCAAGGACCTGGTAAAGGACGGCAAGGTCTGTGATGACCTCGAGCTTCCCGAGGGCATCGAGGACAAGAAGGTCGCCGGCAACCTCAAGCTCACCAACGCTTCTGGCTGGAACGAAGAAAAGGAATGCTTCGACGGCCTGTATTCCTATGGCTCGCGCTCCTTTAGTATCTACGACGCCGAGGGCAACGTCGTCTTCGACTCCGGTGCGGACTTCGAGAAAGTCACCAAGGATATGCCCGGCCTTAACTTCAACGCCGATAACGAGGATCCGGATTTCGATGACCGCTCCGATAATAAGGGACCAGAGCCGGAAGCCTTGACCATCGGCAAGGTTGGCGATCGCACCTACGCCTTCATCGGCGCAGAGCGCGTGGGCGGCATCTTTGTCTACGACGTAACCACCCCTGCCGAGGCAAAGTTTGTCACCTACGTCAACAATCGCGATTTCTCCGTTGGCTACGACGAGGACGATGTTGCTGCCACCACCCAGGCCGGCGACCTCGGACCAGAGGGCCTAGCCTTCGTTCCCGCCGCAGATTCCCCTACCGATAACGCACTCCTCATCGCCGGCAACGAGGTCTCCGGCACCACCACCGTGTTCTCCGTCAAGGACCTGCTTGCCGACGCCTCCGATAACACCGATTCCGCCTCCACGTCCGCGGGTTCCACTGGTTCCAGCAGCGGCAGCAGTGGCAGCAGCGTCGCTGCCGGCGTGGGCATCGTGGCCGGTTTGGTAGGTCTTGGTGCCCTGATCGGCGGGGCGCTGGGCTTCCTGCCGAAGACCGTCGACGAGTTCTATGCGCTGTTGCCGGCGCAGGTGCGCAAGCTTTTGCCATAGATCTTCTGGAATTTACCTGCTAAATTATTTGAGGCTAATACCTCTCACTCTAAAGGAGAACCATGCGCAACCGTCTCAGCACTTCGCTCGTCGCCGCCACCGCCGTGGCAGCGGGCCTTGTTGCACCAGCAACCGCTTCTGCCGCTGAAGAGCAGCCGAAGCACATCTCGGCTGAATGCCAGGCCGAGGTCGATAAGGCGAAGAAAGAACACCTCAAGAAGATCGAGAACGGCGAGCTCGGATCTTCCGCCCGCACCCCGCAGGAGCTCATGCAGGGCATTGCCAATGGCTACGGTTCTTCCGGAATGCCCAAGGAGCCGGACTGCGTAGCCAAGGAGGCGGAACAGCGCCAGATCGAGGCACTCGAGAAGCTTCCCATCTGGGGCTCTTCCACCCCAGAAAAGTTCCTCGAGGTCATGAGCTGGGTTACCGTGGCCGCCAGCCTCGTTGCTGCGCTGCTGCAGGCCTTCACCATGGTTGCCAAGGTGAACCCGGCTGTGCTGGAGCCGATGAAGAATGCCCTCAAGCAGCTGGGCGTGCGCTTCTAAGCACTGAATAATCTAGCCGCTCCGGAACTCCGGAGCGGCTTTATGCGTTTTAGAAGAGTTCTCGGGTAGCAATCTCCGCGCCCTCGACCAAGGACTGCAGCTTCGCCCAAGCAATCTGGGGGTGCAGGCGGCCGCCCAAGCCGCAATCGGTCGACGCGATGACGTTTTCTGGGCCGACTACTTCAGCGAATTGGATGATGCGATCGGCCACGAGGCGCGGATGCTCTACCGCGTTGGTGGAGTGCGAGACCACGCCCGGGTAAATCACGGTACCCTCCGGCAGCGCGTGGTCCTGCCACACGCGCCACTCATGCGCGTGGCGCGGCGAAGCGGCCTCGAAGGAGAATCCGCCGACCTCGGCACGCAGGATTTCCTCGACAATATCCGCAAAGGGCACGTCGGTAACGTGCGGGCCGTGCCAGGAGCCCCAGCAGATATGCAGGCGCGTTTGTTCCTTGGGCAGGCCAGAGATGGAATCATTGAGGACGTCGATGCGCTCGCGAATAAAACCGCGGAAGTCCTCGACCGACGGCTCCGGATTGATTTGGTCCCAAGCCTCGGCCAGGTCGGGCGCGTCGAATTGCACAGTAAGCCCAGCATCGGTGATGGCCTGGTATTCGGTGCGCATGGCGCGGCCGACGTCGGCAAGCAGCTCATGCTCATCGTCGTAGTAGCGGTTGGTCAGGCGTGCGGCCGAGCCGGGCGAAAGGGCGGCGATGAAGCCAGGGGTGCCGGTTGGGAGGGCGTCGGCAAGCAGGCTCACATCGGCGGCGACCTCGTCCTGGCCGATGTAGGTTACCGGTCCGGTGAACTCTGGGTTCGCCACCTTGGCGCGGCCGGTGAAGATGCCAGAATCCGGATCATTATAGGCCTCCGAGAACAACGCGCGGTCGCGGCGATCAATAAACGACGTCAGCCGCGGCTCACCCGGCTTGGAGCGCACCACCTCGGCCGATTCCCAGCGGTCGGTATCCGTCATCGTCAGCCCGCCCAAGCGGCTAAACGAATAATTCCACCACGCGCCATAATCCACCGCGCCAGAGGTGATATGGCCGTACTCGCCCTCGTTAATGATATCGAGTCCGAGATCGAGCTGCCGCTTGACGACGTCCGCCACCGCAGACTCCAAAATCCCCTGAAACTCCGCGACCGGCAGCTCCCCGCGCTGCAGGTTGGCTTCCAGCAGCTCCGGGGTGCGCGGCAGTGAGCCGACGTGGGTGGTGCGAATCTTGTTAACCATCAGGTTTTCTCCATCAATATAGACTGTGCTGTCTAGATTAGTGGAGGGCGCCTGCCGCCGCCGAGTTTAAATTCAGCCTAATATGCCCGCGCCCATGGTGGCCTTGAGGTCGCCCATGAGGTTTCCTGATCGCTCCACACGCAGGTGGTCGCCGAGGATCATGGTGGTGGACTCGGAGCCATCGACAAGCTCGAGATAGACATCCGACTCGCCCTGGTTTTTGAGCAGGACCTGCTTGAGGCGGGCAATGTTTTCCATGGTGCACTGATCCGTGCGCATGGTCAGGCGCAGCGGCAGGCCGGCGCCACCGCCAGGGCCCAGCTCCGGCACGCGGATATCGGAGCAGAACAGCGAGCGGCGCTCATCGCGCACCTTGACGTTCACTCGCGCGAGGATGATATTGTCCTCGACAATCTGCGGCGCGACGAGCGAGTACACCTTGTTGAATACCAGGATTTCCACCTGCGCGCCGTTGTGGTCTTCCACCGTGACAATGGCCCACGGCGAGCCATCGCGCTTGGAAAAGCGACGGTCCACGCCCGAAATGATGCCGCCGATGATGAGCTCTTGGCCGTTATGCACCTCGTCGTTGAGGATCTTGGTCAGCGGCGTATCCGTCTGCGCGGCCAGCGCCTCCTCGAAGCCATCGAGAGGGTGGCCGGAAACATATAGGCCCAGCATCTCGCGCTCGAGGGCAAGTTCGTGTTTGCGATCCCAGTTGTCTTCCGGGATATCCAAGGCAAAGGCGTTGGAAGCCGCGTCGTCCTCTCCCCCGCCGATTCCAGCGAAGAGATCGAACTGGCCCTTATCCGCGGCCTTCTTGGTGGTTTGCACCGCATCCACCGCGTCCTCGTGAATGAGCATGAGGCCCTTGCGCGGGTGGTTCAAGTCATCGAAGGCGCCGGCCTTAATGAGCGCCTCTGTCACGCGCTTGGTGCAGGCGGCGAGCTCGATCTTGTCCAGGTAATCACTAAACGAGGTAAACGCGCCCTTGTCGTGGCGCGATTTGATGATGGATTCCACCACTTCCGAGCCGACATTGCGGATAGCGCCCATGCCGAAGCGGATATCCTCTCCCACCGCTTGGAAATCCTCTTCGGACTCGTTGACGGACGGCGGCAGCACCTTAATGCCCAAGTGGCGGCAGTCCGAAAGGTAAATGGCGGACTTATCCTTCTTATCGCCCACCGAGGTCAACAGCGCGGCCATATATTCCGGTGCGTAGTAGGCCTTGAGGTAGGCCGTCCAGAAGGACACCAAGCCGTAGCCCGCGGCGTGGGACTTGTTAAACGCGTAGGACGCGAAGGGCTCGATGGTGCCCCAGAGCGCATCCATGGCGGACTTGGAGTAGCCATTTTCTTGCATGCCGCCCCAGAACTTGTCGTACTGCTGGGCCAGCACTTCGGGCTTCTTCTTACCCATTGCCTTACGGAAGCCATCTGCCTCGCCGGCCGTGTAGTTGGCGACCTTCTGCGAGATACGCATGATCTGCTCCTGGTAGACGATGAGGCCGTAGGTCTCATCCAGGATTTCCTTGAGCGGCTCTTCCAACTCCGGGTGAATTGGAGTGATTTCCTTACGGCCATTTTTACGATCCGCGTAGTCCCAGTGGGCGTTGACACCCATCGGACCGGGGCGGTAGAGCGCAAGGGAGGCCACAATATCCTTAAAGCCGGTCGGCTTCATGCGCTTGAGCAGCTCTTGCATGCCGCCGGAGTCGAGCTGGAAGACGCCCAGCGTATCGCCGCGTGAGAGCAGGTCATATACTTTGGAGACCTTGGGGTCGTCGGCATGCAGCTGCTCTAGGTGGACTTCTTCGCCGCGGTTGCGCTTGATGTTTTCAATCGCATCGCCGATAACGGTGAGGTTGCGCAGGCCCAGAAAGTCCATTTTCAGCAGGCCAATGGCCTCGCACGCCGGGTAGTCCCAGCCGGTGATATAAGCGCCGTCGGCCGGGCGCTTCCACATAGGAATGTGGTCCATGAGCCGGACCGAAGCCATAATCACCGCACAGGCGTGTACGCCCGCCTGCCTGACGACGCCCTCCAAACCCCGCGCCGTGTCATAAATCTTCTTCACATCCGGGTCGGATTCCACCATCTGGCGGACCTCGGCGGCCTCGGAGTAGCGCTCGTGGTCCGGGTCCGTGATGCCCTTGAGCGGAATGTCCTTGGCCATGATCGCCGGCGGCAGCGCGCCGTTGATGCGGTCGGCCATCTGGAAGCCGGGCTGACCAAAGTGCACCTTGGCCGAGTCCTTAATGGCCTGCTTGGTCTTCACCGTGCCGAAGGTAATCACCTGCGCCACCTTGTCTTCACCCCAGCGCTCGGCCGCATAGGTAATCATTTCGCCGCGACGGCGGTCATCGAAGTCGATATCGATATCGGGTGCGGACGGGCGCTCAGGGTTCAAGAATCGCTCGAAAAGGAGATCGTGCTCCAGCGGGTCGATATTGGTAATGGTCAGCGCGTAGGCGACAAGCGCGCCGGCCGCCGAACCACGGCCCGGCCCCACACGAATGCCCACGGAGCGTGCGTGCTTAATGAGCTCGGCCACGATGAGAAAGTAGGACGGGTAGCCCTTCATCTCAATAACGGAGATCTCATACTTAGCGCGCTCGATATACTCCTCCGGAACATCCTGGCCGGGGAAGCGCTTTTGCAGGCCCTCCATCACCTCATGGGTGAGCCAGGAAGTTGGGGTGTGGCCCTCGGGGACGTCGGCAATAGGCATGCGATCGTGGGTGTGTTCTTCCCAAATCTCGCCGTAGTCTTGCACGCGCTCAGCAATCCACAGGGTGTTATCGCAGCCATCTGGAATCATATCGTCCCAGGTCTCGCGCATCTGCGCGGCCGACTTAATGTAGTAGCCGGTGCCGCCGAACTTGAAGCGGTCCGGGTCCATGAAAGTCTTGCCGGTCTGCACGCACAGCATCGCCTCGTGCGCCGGCGCCTGGGACTCCAGCACGTAGTGGCAGTCATTGGTCACCAGCGGGGGCAGGTCTAGCTTGCGGCCGATTTCTAGCAGGCCATCGCGCGTGCGCTTTTCGATGTCCAGCCCATGGTCCATCAACTCCAAAAAGAAGTTGTCCTTGCCGTAGATGTCCTGCCACATGGCCGCGGCCTCCAGCGCCTCGTTGAACTGGCCGAGGCGCAGGCGGGTCTGGACGTCGCCAGAGGGACAACCGGTGGTGGCAATGATGCCGTCTGCGTGCTCGGCGATGAGCTCGGCGTCCATGCGCGGCCATTTGCCCAACTGACCTTCGTAGGAAGCCAGCGAAGACAAGGTAAAAAGGTTGCGCAGGCCGGTGGCGTTCTCCGCGATCATCGTTTGGTGGAGGTAGGCACCAGAGGCGGAGACGTCGTCGCGCTTTTGGTCCGGCGTGCCCCACAGCACGCGCTTTTTGTTGAAGCGGGATTCGGGCGCCATATATGCCTCGATGCCGATGATGGGTTTGACGCCGGCGCCGGTCATGCGGCGGTAGAAGGCATCAGAGCCATACATATTGCCGTGGTCGGTCATGCCGACGGCCGGCATTTCTTGGCGGACCACCTCGTCGGCCAGCATATCGACCTTGGCCATACCGTCCAGCATGGAAAACTCGGTGTGGTTGTGCAGGTGGACGAAGGAGGAGTTTTTGGCCATGCGGCTCATCATAGCGGGGCGGTCAAAATGGGCTATTATTTTGTGATGCTCTACACGCTCGCCGCCTACATCATGTGGGGATTTTTCCCCGCGTTCTTCCCTCTGTTGCTGCCGGCATCGCCGCTGGAAATCTTGGCTCATCGCGTGTTGTGGACCGCGGTGTTGGTTACGGGATTTTTATTCCTCAGCGGCCGGTGGCGCGAAATGGCGCGCATGGACAAGCGCACGTGGGGTTGGCTTGCGGCCGCGGGTGTATTCATCACGGTCAATTGGGGTACCTACGTGGTGGCGATTAATAGCAACCACGTGGCCGATGCGGCGCTGGGGTACTTCATCAATCCCCTGGTGTCGGTCGCCCTTGGCATGGTGTTTTTGAAGGAACGATTGCGGCCGTGGCAGGCCGGCGCGGTGGGCGTTGCGGCCATCGCGGTGCTGTATTTGACGTTCTTTACCGGCCAGGCGCCGTATATTTCGCTGCTATTGGCGTTCAGCTTCGGCTTTTATGGGCTGCTCAAAAAGCGGGTTCGGGTGTCCTCGGCCGTCTCGGTCGCAGCAGAAGCCCTCGTGATGTCGCCGCTGGCGGTGGGCTACATCCTGTGGCTAGAAACAAGTGGCCAGGGCACTTTCGCCAGCGAGGGCGTCGGCCACGCGCTGCTTTTGGTCAGCGCCGGCTTGATTACCGCGCTGCCGCTTCTCTGCTTTGCGGAGGGGGCCCGGACGCTGCGCTTATCGACGATCGGGATGCTCCAATACCTCACCCCCATCATGCAGATGCTGTGGGCGCTCTTTGTCACCCACGAGCACTTTTCGACGCACCGCTGGATCGGCTTCGGGATTATCGGCGTGGCCGTTGCGAGTTACGTCGCCGACTTGGTGCGCATGGCTAGGAGCGCTTAAGTTCTTCGCGAGCAGCGCGGGCGCGGCGACGCGCCGCCTGTTCCTCTTCTGCCCGCAGCGCCCAGCGCGGCATTACCACGACGAGAAAGATGCCATAGACACACACGATCCCGGAAAACACCAGCGTCATCGACGTGCCGCCGGTGAAAAGACCGATAAAAAGCGCGATGCCGGATACCACCACCGCGACCCACGCGGCGATATAGGCAAACTTGTAATTGGGCATCCACTGCGAAAAGGGCTGTTTTGAGGCCATGGTCCTAGCTTAGGATCGCCACAACGCGCGACGCCTCAGTGACGCCGCGAAAATCACGTGGTGGGCCCGGTTTCTACGAGGTCGGGTGGGGGCGGATCCCAGGGGTTGACCCAGCGCACCCCGCGGGAGGTGCGCTCGAAGCGGCCATTGCGCGGCGGGCCGGTGCGGTGGTCATCGTTGCGGCCATTGTGATAGGCACAGGCGGTGGTGAGGTTTTTCGCATTGGTCCATCCTCCGCCGGCCCAGCTGAAGATGTGGTGGACCTGGCACTCATCGGCGGGCTTATTACATCCCTTGACCGGACAAGTGGGATTTTCCGCCGCAGCCATCATGAACTGCTTCCAAGTGGCCCCACGGCGCATGCGGTACAGGTTCACTGGGCCCTCTACGGGGTGGAGCAGGGTGACAAATCCCTCCTCGGCGAGCGCGCGCTGGGCCAATTCGGCACCGGTTATCTGCGCGCCGTTGGTCATGGTCAGCACCACATCGTCGCTGCCATGGGCCACGCCGACCAACTTATCTAGTGGCACCACAACATTAGTGCGCACGGTAGAGGTAGAGGCGCCGGTGCGGAATAAAGAGGCGACGTCGGCAAGCGAGCCGGCACGCTGGTGGAGTTCTGCAATCAGCGCGGAAGGCCCGGTGACAGACAGCGTCCACGGCTTTCCGGCAGCGCGGCGCCGCAACCGCACCCCCGGCTTGGGTTCGCGCGGCGCGCGCATCTCACGCAGCTTCTTGCGGGCACGCCTTTCCATCTCCCGCGTATCGCAGGCAATGTGGGTGAGTTCGGCGCGCAGGGCCCAGGCGCGGGCTTGGGTGGGCGCGCGCCGGGCATGCTTTTCGATGACCTCCAGCGTCGGCAGCGAATGCCGGTTGCGGCGGGCCCCATCTACCGCACGTCGTTGGCGGCGGCGAAAGCGTGTGGGCCCGAAATAGACCTGTGCTAGCTGCGCAATGGATTCTGCTTCGGCATCGGGCATGCCGGCGGCGTTAAGGTCCGCGGCGGAGGCATGAGCCGCCTCGGCGAGGATATCCATCGCCGAGTTGAGTGCCGCAATATAGGCCCGAATGTGTTCCATGCCCTAGATGCTAAAAGCGCTGGGCGGCCACCGCGCGCCACAGGGTCCAGGAGGGCGATATTAGCTGGGAGGGCGGATGGCGAAGCTGCCCCAGGCGGCGTCGGCAGGTGCGGGCTCGACGGCGGCGACGGAGGGGGTGGAGGCGACGTCGGCAAGCTGGGCGCCCGACCCCCACACCACGGCCGCGCTCACCGCGGTGGGACGCTGCCCATAGGAGGCACCGATGCGGTCGAAAGCGCGCTGGATAACGGCGGCGCGGTCTTCGCCGGCGGTCGGTTCGGGGACGTCGATGGGGGCGGTGGAGCCGATAAGGATAGCGTCCATGCGCGGGGCTGCGGCAACGGCGGCCGCGGCTGCTACGGGTGGTAAGTCCTCGTCGAACGTGACAAGGGCGTAGGCAGGCGCGTCTGGAATGTCATTGCCTGCCACGCGCGCAATATACTCCGCTCGCGATTCGCCATCCGGGCCGAGCTGATCGCCTTGCACCTGCGAAGAATCCTGGGTCCCCAAGGCACCGAAGAGCGCAAGGGCGGCAAGGAAAAGCACCGTCAGCACCGCCAAGGCCGCTAGCCGACGCCGCCGGTAGACCTTCCTCATCCCCGCAAAACCTCCAAGGCGTGCTCGAGATCTGCCGGGTACGGCGCCGCAATCTCGAACCACTTGCTGGTGCCGGGGTGAGTAAAGCCGAGTTTTACCGCGTGCAGCCACTGGCGCTGGAGCCCAAGGCGCTTAGCCAGGTTCGGATCCGAGCCGTACATCGGATCGCCCACGCACGGGTGGCCGGTGGCGGACATGTGCACGCGGATCTGGTGGGTGCGGCCGGTCTCTAGGTGCACCTCGATGAGGCTGGCCTCGCGGAAGGCCTCGATGAGGCTGTAATGGGTGACGGCCGCTTTGCCGTCGTCAAGCACGGCGAATTTCCAGCCCGACTTGGGGTGGCGGCCGATGGGCGCATCGACGGTGCCCTCGATGGGATCCGGCAGGCCCTGCACCACGGCGTGGTAGGTCTTTTTTACGCTGCGGTACTTAAAAGCATGCTTGAGCGCGGAATAAGCGCGCTCCGAGGAAGCCACGACCATCACGCCAGACGTGCCCACATCGAGGCGGTGCACGATGCCCTGGCGCTCGGTCGGCCCAGACGAAGCGACGGTATAGCCGGCCGCGCGCAGCCCGCCAATCACCGTCGGCCCGTCCCAACCCACGCTGGGGTGTGCGGCCACGCCCACCGGCTTATGCACGCAGATGATATCGGCATCGCTATAGAGCACGTCCATGCCCTCGACCAGCTCTTCGCGCGGCAGCAACGGCTTTTCTGGCTCCGGCAAAAGCACCGAGACCACGTTGCCGGAGGTCAACCGCTCGGACTTGCCCAGCTCTTGGGAATCGATGGTCACGTTGCCCTCGGCGCACAGCTGCGCGGTGGCGCTCCGGGAAAGGCCAAGGAGCTTGGCTAGGGCGGCGTCGGCACGCATGCCTTCTAGGCCTTCAGGAATGGGAAAGCTACGCATCTGCCTATTCATGCTCGGCCTTCCTTTCCTCCAGCACCATGGCGATGATGAACAGCACCACGCCGCAGGTAATGGCCGCGTCCGCAATATTGAACACGGCGAAAGAGCCGACCGAAATATAGTCCACCACGTGCCCAAACCAGAAGCCGGGGGCTCGGAAGATGCGGTCAGCGAAATTACCCAACGCGCCACCGGCGATAAGCGCTAGGCCCACCGCCTGGCCGGAGTGGGTAATGCGCGGGGCGGCAACGGCCACGCCGAGCACAAAGACCAGCTGGATGGTGGTAAAAAGCCACGTCGATCCCTCCCCGCCCATGGAAAAGGCGGCGCCAGGGTTAAAAAGCAGGGTAAACCGGAACCAATCCCCCATGACCGGCAGGGGCTCGCCCTCTGTAAGGATGGAGAGCATTACTTGCTTCACGGCTTGGTCCACCAGCGCCACGGCGATGACGACCGCGGCGATAAGTCCTGTCTTGCTCCTTCGTTTTTGACTCACCCGCTCTATTCTAAACGGGAGCGTCCGGTATTTTGGTAAGCGTGTTTCGAGTCAAAGTTTTTGCAGCCCTGACCACAGCCGCCGTAGCGCTTACGGCGTGTTCCTATGAAAAGCCTGGACCCGCGGTAGAACAGCCCGTTGGCCTGACTATCGACGCCCCACGCGTCACCGTGGACAATCCCGGCACCGGGGAGAAAAAGCTCCTGAAATACCGCGATATCGACTCCACGCAGGACGTGAACTACCGCGTTACCGAGGGCTTTTCGCAGGACCTGCTCAAAAAGTCAGCGGCCGAGAAGTTTCAGGCTTCCGACGTCGAATCCACCACCACTACCCTGCCGCTATCGGCCAAGGTAGATAAGGCCAGCGAGGATGTCGAAGATCAGCTGCCCGCCACCCGCAATGCCTTTGTCACTGCCGGTGCGCCGGAAACTTCTGGCGACACCGACGTCTCTTCGGCCGAGGGATTCCAATTTGGCTGGCGTGGCCAAGACAATGGCCAGATGAATTCGCTGCGCTTGGCCGCGCCCCAGGACGCCACGGATGAAGCCCGTGGCTCTGTCGAACAGGCGATTATGAAGCTGACGGCCCTACCCGTGGTTTTCCCCACCGAGGAGGTAGGCAAGGGAGCGAGCTGGACGGTGGATTCGCGCGTTACCGGCGAGTCCACCCTGCTGCAGACCACGCGCTATACGGTCGCTTCCATCGAGGGCGACCAGGTCAAGCTCAACGTAGAGGTAGAACAGCGGCCGTCGCTAGGCGCACTGTCCTTTGAGGGCCAGGCCCAGGGCACGGAGTTGGAGGACAAGGAGCTCAAGGTTGTGGACTCCAGCACCCAATCCAAGGGCAACATCACGGTAGACCTGAGCAAGCCGCTGCCCGTGGGCGGTAACGTGTCTTTCGACACGAAGGTCATTTATGGCGCCGCCGGCTCGGAGCTGCGCGTGGTGCAGTCGAGCCTGACGGAGCTGAACTTTTCCTAGTTACTCGGCCGGGGCTTCTACTGGGGCCTCAGCTGGCGCCTGCTCGGCGCCGGCAGCCGGGGCGTCGCCTTCAGCCGGGGCAGCGTCGCCCTCGGCCGGTGCCGGGGCGGGTGCGGAGGCACCGGCGCCGGTATCTGCACACATTTCTGGAACCTGCTCCGGCGGCACGGTGTTTTGGATGAGCGTGCAAGCCCACGCCTTGGAAAGCTTCCAGGTGCCATCTTCGTACACGAACTCCACCTGGTCAGCGGTCTGCTGCTGGCCATCAGCGGTGGTGAAGTTCACGGTGGTCAGCACGGACTGCGGGTCATAGCCCGGAAGCACAGGATCGACGACCTCGAACTCGGCGCCGGATTCCTGCTTGGACTGTGCCATGGTGTCAAAGATTTCCGGTGCGGTCTCGCCGCCCTGCACGGTGGCGGTCTTTTCCTGCTCAGAAGCGTTCGGATCCGTGGCCTTGGCCAAGATGGCGTTGAGATCCGCCGGGGACGGCAGCGCTGGGGCAGCGGAATCGCCGTCAGAAGAGGCAGATTCCTGCGCCTCGGTGTTGGCGGCGGCGGTATCGTCCTGCTCGTCATCGGAAGAGCAGGCGGCCAGGGCGGTGGCCGCGGTCAGTGCGAGGCACGCGGCGCTAAACTTGCGGAATTTCACTTCTAACTCCTCACGTCTGGGTTCTAAACTCCCATCAGTTTACAGCTGCACCAGCTTTTTCCGGGCTGCGCCCGCCGCGTGGGCGGAGATTTCTTTAACCTTGAGTGCATGACCCAACTTGCTTTGATCGCCACCGGCGGCACGATCGCGTGCACCACCGTGGCCGATGGTTCCCTGGTTCCCACCATCTCCGGCGCAGACCTCGCCGCTGAAATCGACGCCGAGGTAGTGGAGTTTCGCCAGCTGGACTCCTCCTCTATTACTTTGGCAGACCTCGATGAGCTCATTGCGGTGGTCAATGAGCACACGGCGCGGGAGGATATCAGCGGCGTGATCATCACCCATGGCACCGACTCCATGGAGGAAACCGCGCTGGCGTTGGAGATTTTCTGTGCAGGGGCAAAACCCATCGTGCTCACTGGAGCGCAGCGCGCCTTCGATCACCCCGCGGCCGACGGCCCCACCAATCTGCGCGCTGCCCGCGAGCTAGCGGCCAGCGGGCGCCCTGGGGTTTTCCTCTGCTTCGGCGGCGAGACCATCCCGGCGCGCGGTGCGCGCAAGCGGCACACCAGTGACCTGCGCGGGTTTGAGTCACTGCCCGTTCCTGGCACCACCCCACGTTTGCATCCTGCCCCGCTGGCGTCGCAGCGTATCGAGATCATCCCCGCCTATCCGGGAGCGGGGCGCTTGCTGGTCGACGCCGCCGTAAACTCCCCCACTTCCGGTCTCATTGTGGAGGCCATGGGCTCGGGAAATATGGGCGAGGACATGGGCCGCGCGCTTGCCGACGCCCTCTACGCCGGCCTCCCTGTCATCATTTCTACCCGCACACCCTATGGCCCGACGGCGCTGGCTTACGGTGGAGACGGTGGTGGCGCAAGCCTGGGGAAACGTGGCGCCATCAACGCCGGATGGTTCCGACCGAGCCAAGCGCGAATCCTGCTCGCGGCGGCGTTGGCCACCGGCACCGATCCGGCGGAGCTTTTTGCCCAGGAGGGCTAGTCCTCGTTGGTCAGCCAGTCCTGCCAATCCAGTGAGTCGAGCGGGTCTGCTGGCACGAGCGCGGGATCATTAGCCGCGAAGGATTTGGTGCGGCCGGGACCCGTGGCGCGGGTTTCAAAGCGCACGCTGACTACCCCGTGGCCGGCACCTTGAATCCAACCGTGGCCGTAATCGGGGTGGAAGACGTCTTGCGTTGCGTGCCACTGGTTATCGGTTTCTTCCTCCACCGTCACCGTAGTCGCTGGAATAGCCGGTGTTGCGTCGTCGCTCACCCCAGTTTCATAGTCCGTGTCTGCCGGTGCAGGGCGCACGATTTCGCGATCTAGCTCCGGAAAAAGCACGTCTTGGCGAGCGGTCTCCAGCCCGGAATAGCTCACCCCTACCAGGCGGATGGGCCCCAGCTCATCGGGATAGCGGGCGAGCTTGAAGGCGGCAGCGGTGAGCACGGCGGCGTCGTCAGTCGCGTAGGGCAAGGTGGTCGAGCGCGATTCGATATGAAAATCTGCCATGCGCAGCTTTACTGTTACCGTCCGTGCGCCGCGCCCATCCTTAAGCAGCCGGCGGTGCGCACCCTCCGCAGCCCGGGCGATGGCCGCATCGACCTCGGGGGTGGTCTGCAGATCCTTCGGGTAGGTGTGCTCGGTAGAAATCTGTTTAGAGATAGCGCGCGGTGCCACCTCACGGTCATCAATGCCGCGGGCCAGCTGCCACAGCTGCAGCCCAACCACGCTGCCGATGGAAATCTCTACTTCCTTGCGCGTCATCGCCGCCAGCTGCCCAATGGTCTCGACGCCGATGGACTTGAGCTTCGCGCCGGTCACCGGGCCGACTCCCCACAGCTTGTTCACCGCAAGGGGGTGCAGCATTTCTAGCTGGCGCTCCGCCGGAATAACAAAGGTGCCGTCGGGCTTCGCCTCGCCGGAGCCAATCTTGGCAAATTGTTTGCCCGAGCCCGCCCCAATGGAGCACGGCAGACCCGTTTCTTCCCGAATGAGCGCGCGCAGCTCATCCGCCCAGCGCTTGACCTCCTCCGCGCTCGCCCCTTCCAGGGCGGCGGGTTCCATAAAGGCTTCATCGATAGAAAGCTGCTCGATGACCTCCACGTGTTGCGCGATGATGTTAAAAACGCGCCGCGAGGCCGCCGCATACACCGCCCGGCGCGGCTGCACCACCACCGCGCGAAGTCCAACAAGCTGCTGCGCGCGGTACATCGGCATAGCCGAATGCGCACCGTACACGCGCGCCTCATAGGAGGCGCCAGCCACCACGCCGCGCCCGCTGGTACCTCCCACCAGGACGGGACGCCCCTGCAGCGTAGGCCGGGTCAGCTGCTCGACGGAGGCGAAAAACGCGTCCATGTCGATATGTAAAACCCAGCGTTGCATGGGGCCCAGTTTAATAGGCGCGCTCACGGGCGCACTCCTGGGTGTTTGTGCGCCGTTAATTAAAGCTTTTATTTCTTTCCATCTCATCGCCACCCGCTCGCAAAGTCATCTTTTTAGGTTTTCAAAGACACTTTCTCTAGAAAGTAACCCTCAGCCTATGAAGCCTCCATAGTTGCACACGGAGTCCACAACTCGCCTCACTCCTTACTGTCCGAGCCGAAGATATCGACACCACAGCCCTGAGGAAACAATCGCCATTGCACGTATTTCCCCTCGTCTTGGCAGCACAACCGAAAGGCCGCACATGCCCGCTAGCATCTTCGTCTTTTCAGATCTCCACTTAGGTCTCCCTGGCGCTCCTGGGCTGGACTGGGCCCTGCAGGCACTCGAGGTTGCCGCCAATAGAGGGGCCACGGCGTGCGTGTGCTTGGGCGATATCATTGACCGCAACGCTAACTCGGCCGAGTTTGTGCCTCAGGTCCACACCGTTATGACCCATGCTGTCACTCTGTTCAGCGAAGTCCACTTCATTTCCGGCAACCACGACACCCACCACAACCTGAACTTCCCGCCCGAGGTCACAGTCCACGGCACGCAGGTGCATACCTTTCACATAGGAAATACCACGGTTCTAACCGCAGCGGTGGCCACCGATCCGGACCCGCGCCACCTCCAGCTTCCTCCCCGCCGCAGCAACCGGCCCGTCCTCGGCCTCCTACATTCTTCCGTCACCGGTGAGTTTTCTAAAGGCACCTGCCTGCCGCTTTCCGTGGCTGAGCTACAGGCCTCCGAGGCCGATGCCTGGGTCCTTGGGCACGTCCACACCCCGCACACGCTTGCCGACACCCCCTTCATCGGCTGGGTCGGCATGAGCCACGGCTTACTCTTCGACCCTGATACGTGCCACGTCACACGTTTACATTACTAGATTCGTTCCCCACAAATCCCACTCATATTTTTGCTTGCATACAAGCTTGCATGCAGGATGGATGCATGTCCAATGAACGAATGCAGCCCGCCGCGGAGCGCGCCTATGACTTCGTCAAAGAGAAGATCATTGATGGCTCCTTCGAGCCCTCGCAGATGCTTTCCGAGGCCTCCCTGGCTACCGAAATGGGAATTAGCCGCACCCCAATGCACGAGGCGTTCCTGCGCCTAGAGGTCGAAGGCTTTCTACAGCTCTACCCCAGGCGTGGTGCGCTCATCGTGCCGATCAGCCCGCAGGAAATTCGCGAGGTCTATGAAGCACGCTTGCTCGTAGATAGGCACTGCGCTGAGAAAATCTGCGCCATGCCTGACACCGAGCGCGCGGACATCGCTGATCAGCTAGATGCGACCATCGCGGAGCAAGATACTGCGTTGGATAGCGCGGACCTGCATACCTATACACATCTTGATGCGCGTTTCCACCAGATCATCATGGATGGCGGTGCCAATACCCTGCTGGCCGGGCTGGGACACCAGCTGCGCGAACGCCAGCAGCGTTTTACCGCCACGGCCATTGGCCGCAACGTAGCCCGCGCCCGCACCTTCGTAGATCAGCACCGCACGCTTGCCGATGCCCTCCGCACCGGCGACCTCGACGCCTACCTTTCCGCATTGGACACCCACCTAACCAACTCGAGGAATCAACTATGACCGAAAAGTTTGCCAAACACTCATGGTTTCCCGTCGCTGGCAGCATGGTCGCTGTCGCGTGGGGCGGCAATGAGTTCACCCCTCTCCTAGTGATGTACCGCGAGGAGTCGCACTTCTCGCAGGTTACCGTCAATGGTCTCTTGGCCGCCTATGTGCTCGGCATCGTGCCGGCGTTGCTCATTTCTGGCCCGCTTTCGGACTACATTGGCCGCCGCCCCACTATGCTGCCTGCCGCACCGCTGTCACTGTTGGGTTCGTTCCTCTTATCCATCGCGCCGAACGAGCCGCTCGTCATCGCCGTGGGCCGCATCATGTGTGGCTTGGCATTGGGCATCGTCATGGCGGTCGGCTCCACGTGGGTGGCAGAGCTCATTACCCGCGCTGGCGGTGATCCTGCTGCCGGCCCGCGCCACGCTTCCCTGTGCCTGACCTTAGGCTTCCTCATCGGTGCCGGCCTCGCTTCGGTGCTGGCCCAATGGGGTCCGTGGCCGACCCACTTGGCGTATATCCTGCACATCCTCCTCACCGTCGCCACCGCTATCTGGCTGATGAAGACCCCGGAAACCCGCCCACCGCGAGGCGCTACGGTAAAAGACACCTTCCTTGACTTGAGCATCCGCGACATGCTGCGCATGCTGCACATTCCCTCCGCAGCGCACCGCCGCTTCGTGCGCATTGTCCTGCCGGTCGCACCGTGGGTCTTCGGCTGCGCTGGCGCCGCCTATGCCCTCCTGCCCCAGCTTTTGTCCAAGTCCGCCGGCGATGCCCCCATCGCTTTCTCGGGCCTCATGACCGTTATCACCTTGGGCTGCGGCGTTGGCATCCAGATGCTCGGCAAGGTCATCGATACCAGCCGCTCCGCCCGCGCTTCCGCAGTTGCCATGGGCGTTATCACTGTGGGCACCATCCTCGGCGCGGTTGCCTCCCATACTCGCTCCCTGCCGCTCGGAATCGCCGGCGCAGCGGTCATGGGCGCAGGCTACGGCCTCGCCCTTGTCGCCGGTCTCTCCGAAGTCCAGCGCATCGCCCGTGCCGAAGAACTCGCCGGCCTCACCGCCGTCTACTACTCAGTCTCCTATACCGGCTTCTTCATCCCCATGGCCTTCAGCGCACTTGCCCCGCTGCTCGGCTTTACCACCCTATTCCTCATTGGCGCCGTGCTCGCACTGTGCTGCCTCGTTAACGTCGTCCTCGGCTGGCGCGCTCACCTGCCCGGCCCGGTCCGTTAAGTCCTATCACTCATAAAAAATTGCCCAGCCGCACTGGCTGGGCAATTACTTTTAGGTGGCGGCTTAGGCGCTACTGCTTAACGACAGTAGCGCTAACCCCCTTCACCACCTCGTGCACTTCCGCACCATCGAGCGCCTCGGTGGTCACCTGGAAATCGGTGGCGAGCACTTCACCGGCGATGTGGTCGGCGTGACGCTCCGCCCAGGCCTTCTTCTCCTCAGGGACAGAAAGTACGGCCGCGATGCGGTCCGAGACCTCGAACCCAGAAGCCTTGCGGGCATCCTGAAGACCGCGGATAACGTCCGCCGCCCAGCCTTCGGCTTCAAGCTCTTCGGTCACCTCGGTATCGAGTACTACCAGGCCGTCAAGGCCTTCGATACGCGCGGTCGACTTCGGATTCGCTGCCTGCAGGCGCTCGGTGTACTCATCCGGGCCAAGCACAATATCGCCGTCCACTACAACCTCTTCCCCGCGGCGCTCATAGTTGCCAGCCTTGAGGTTCTTGATGGCGCGCTGCACGTCCTTGCCCAAGCGCGGGCCGGCGACCTTCGCGTTGCAGACCACCTGGAAGGTACCTACCGAATCGACGTCGTCAGTAAGCTCTACTTCCTTGACATTGACCTCGTCGCGGATGATATCGGCAAAGTCCGCCAGGCGCTGCGCCCCATCGAGGGCCACCGTCAGCTTCGGCAGCGGCAAGCGGTTGCGCAGCTTATTGGACTTGCGCACCGAAGACGCGGCCGAGGCCACCGCACGGGTCGCATCCATCGCAGAGACGAGACCTGCATCAGACGGGTAATCCGCGGCCTGCGGGTAGTCTGCCAGGTGCACCGAACGCTCACCGGTAAGCCCGCGGTAGATAACCTCTGCCACGTGCGGCAGCAGCGGTGCCACCACGCGAGTCACGGTCTCCAGCACGGTGTACAAGGTATTAAACGCCTCAGGATGGGCGTCCTCGCCCTCCCAGAAACGATCGCGCGAGCGACGGACGTACCAGTTGGTCAGGACGTCGGCAAACAGGCGCACCTCTTCGGTTGCCGTGGCGATATCGGTATCGGCAAGCGCCGCGTTGACATTGGCCACCACATCGTGGGTCTTGGCCAAGATATAGCGGTCCAGAACATGCGTGGAGCTGGTGTCGAACGTTGCTTCCTTCTCTGCGTAGAGCTGCAGGAAGGTATAGGCATTCCAGATAGGCAGGATAGCCTGGCGCACGCCCTCGCGAATGCCCTGCTCGGTCACGATGAGGTTGCCTCCGCGCAGGATAGGCGAAGACATCAGGAACCAGCGCATGGCATCCGAACCATCGCGATCAAAGACCTCGTTGACGTTTGGATAGTTGCCCTTGGACTTAGACATCTTAAGGCCATCGTTGCCCAGCACGATGCCATGGGCCACGACCTTCTTATACGCCGGGCGATCAAAAAGCGCGGTGGACAGTGCGTGCATCACATAGAACCAACCACGCGTCTGACCGGAGTACTCCACAATGAAGTCGGACGGCGAATGGGTTTCAAACCATTCCTTATTCTCGAATGGGTAGTGCTTTTGCGCAAACGGCATCGAGCCGGACTCAAACCAGCAATCCAGCACGTCTGGCACGCGGCGCATCATCGACTTACCAGTCGGATCATCCGGGTTCGGGCGCACCAACTCGTCGATGTGCGGACGGTGCAGCGACTCCGGACGAACTCCGAAATCGCGCTCCAGCTCATCCAAGGAGCCGTAGACATCCATGCGCGGGTAATTGTCATCATCAGACATCCACACCGGGATAGGCGCACCCCAGTAGCGGGTACGAGAGATATTCCAATCGCGTGCACCCTCGAGCCACTTGCCAAACTGGCCATCCCGGATATGCTCCGGCAGCCACTCAATCTCCTTGTGGTTAAGCTCCACCATGCGATCGCGGAACTCGGTTACCTTCACAAACCAGGCCGGCAGTGCCATGTAGATAAGTGGCTCGCCCGAGCGCCATGAGTGCGGATAAGAGTGCTCGATGGTTACGTGTCGCACCACTCGCCCAGCGGCTTTCAAGTCCTTGATGATGTCCTTATTTGCATCAAAGACCAGCTGGCCTTCATACGGCGGAACCTGCGAGGTGAACTTGCCATCCTCATCCACCGGGATAACCAGCTCGATGTCGTACTGGTTGGTGGTATTCATATCGTCTTCACCAAACGCAGGAGCCTGGTGTACCACACCGGTGCCGTCCTCTGTGGTGACGTAATCAGCGATCAAGACCTGGTAGGCATTGCGCAGATCCGGGACGAAGCCGAAGATAGGCTCATAGGTAAAGCCCTCGAGTTGCGCGCCGGTAAAGGACTCCAGTACCTCGGCCTCACCCAGTTCCTTCTCCAAGGTGGACAGCAGGTTTTCCGCCATGATGAAGGTACGGCCAGCGAAATCGCCCTCCGTAGCTTTAAAGAGCACGTAAGAAACCTCTGGATGAACCGCCAAGGCCTCGTTCGAAGGCAAGGTCCAGGGGGTGGTGGTCCAGGCGAGGAAGGAGGCGTCGGCAAGCGCAGGGTGCTCCGCCAACGTCTTTTCTGCCGCGCTTCCCTCGCGCGCGCCCTCCACGGGGAAGGTAACCGTCAGGGTCGGATCCTGGCGCATCTTATAAGAATCATCCAGGCGGGTCTCCTGGTTGGACAAAGAAGTGTGCTCCGCCCAGGAGTACGGAAGAACTCGGAAGCCCTTGTAGATGAGGCCCTTGTCATAAAGCTCCTTGAACGCCCACATGACCGATTCCATGTAGTTGATATCCATGGTCTTGTAGCCGTTTTCAAAGTCCACCCAGCGGGCCTGGCGGTTGACGTACTCTTCCCACTCGTCGGTGTACTCCAGCACGGATTTAGCGCAGTATTCATTGAACTTTTCCAAGCCCATGTCCTCGATCTGCGCCTTTTCAGTGATACCCAGCTGCTTTTCCGCCTCCAGCTCAGCGGGCAGACCGTGGGTATCCCAGCCGAAGACGCGAGGAACGAAATTGCCAGCCATCGTGCGGTAGCGCGGGACGATATCCTTCACATAACCGGTCAGCAGGTGGCCATAGTGCGGCAAACCATTGGCAAATGGAGGACCATCATAGAAGATGTACTCTGGGCAGTCCTTGGTCTTTTCTAGCGAAGCCTGGAAGGTATCATCCTGCTTCCAGTACTTCTGGACTTCCTCTTCCATATCTGGGAAGCGGCTGGAGCCACCCGTCATGTCGACCTTGGGGTAAATCTTTTTCGCCATAATTATCCTTCACTCTTAACACGGTGCAGGGACGCGCCAATATGGCTCGCGGTACCACCCTGCTTGAGCCCGCAGGCTCCGCTTCGTTTCGGTGAAGGAGTTGACGGTCCCACCCGTTCAGTTCTACTGGGCCACACTGGCTGTTCTTCTGAATTGCTCCCCGGTGATGGCCGGATCACTGCGTGTAGGCCACAGTATAGCGCCCCTGAATCTTCGTGCACAATAAGTTATCCACAGGCTAAAAATTTTCCCTTGTGAGGGCTTGCGCGGGGAAATAAATTGTGAGTCGTGAACGCGCTAGATACTTACCTCGCAGCCATGGCACCCGGGATGGACATCGTCCTCGGGTGCGCAGGCATGTCCGAGGAGGACCTCTGCGCGCGAGGTGCCGCTGAAAAGACGGCCCGCGAGTTGGCATTGCTAAAAGAGGCGTACTGCGGCACGACCAAGTTCACGAGGAAGCGTCGTCGTGCTATCGAAGGTGCTCAGCACAATGGGCATTCCATTGTTGCTCTATCCATCATTGAAAAGTATGCGCGCAAGATGCCCACGCTTTTCGACGCCTGGGTTCTCCGCGAACAACTGTGCACCACCAAGGCCACAGCAGCGGCACTAGAAAAGCTGGCGCAATCCAAGGTTCCGAAGAAAAAGCGCAAGGTGAAGCCTGGTATACGCATCATCAGACGCAAGGATGCGCCGTGGACGCTAGCGATCGACGGCTCGTCTTCGTTTATTGCGGATCTTCACGCGGCGGTGGAAAACCAGGATAGGAAGCCGTTAGATGTAGTGGAAGATACGTTTTTCGGAGGAGATACGGCGCAACGAAGCACGGTGGTAACCAATGTCATCGTGCGGCTGGAAGACTACGTGCGCATCGTCAACGGTGATGGTGAAGAAATCACTTTGCAGATGACCAACGGAGCGACGCTTACGGGGGCGCAATACTTGCAACGCACGCTCAAGGAGCATGGGCTCATAACCCTAATGAGCCCCTATGAAGGCGCGGTGAACCTGTACCGCACGGAGCGCTTCGCCAATGCCAAGCAGCGGTTGATGGCGGGCGCGGAAAATCCGGTATGCCCATGGCCGCGGTGCGCTAAGCCTGCCGATGAATGCCAAATTCACCATCTGGAGCCGTGGTTGCACGGTGGATTGACCAATATCGCGAACTTATCCACAGCTTGCGCGTACCACAATGGCGCCAACGATGACGATCCCAATGCCCCTCCGCTGCGCGGGCGGCTGACCCGAACGAATGGACAGATTCGGTGGCAACCGCCCGATTGCTAGAGCCCGACCGCGAAATGAGGCGCCTAGTGCGCCTTATTGGCATGCCTGCTACCGGAGGCTTGGGGTCTCGCGGCGTTAGTCCTCGCGAAAGGCTGCGCGCAGAGCCTCCTGCTCAGGTGATTCAGTTGCCTGGGCTTTGTCAGCGCGATGCTTATGCGCCCAGTCCAGGATGAAACACACAAGTCCGAGTCCAGCAGCGGCAAAAACGATATACAACGACCAGTCGGCTCCCGAGATAACGAAGTTGACCAAGGCCACGAATGCCACGAGGGCGAGAACTAAAGCGGCAACGAGCACAGTGGTTCCTTTCGGTAGGAGCGGGCTAAAGCACGACGGTCTAAAACAACAATAGCGCCCCCGCCGCGGTGGCGGAGGCGCTACGAAGAACGGGGTGGCTTAGTTGTTGCCAGCCTCGCCGTTCGGTGCGGCGGTGCCGCGGGTAGCCAGCTCTTCCAGCTGAGACTCAAGCAGGGTCTTCAGGCGAGTGCGGTACTCACGCTCGAAGGTGCGCAGCTCGGAGATGCGAGCCTCCAGTGCGGTCTGCTGCTGCTTGACGGTGTTCATAACCTCGGTGTGCTTGCGCTCGGCATCGGCCTGCAGCGAAGCGGCCTTCTCCTCTGCCTGGCGGATTTGTGCCTCAGCGCGGGAGGAAGCATCAGACTCGGTCTGCTTTGCCTTAGCCTCAGCGTCAGATACCAGCTTCTTGGAGCGGGAATCTGCATCCTGCAGCTGGGCGTCGTACTTCTTCTGGGCGTCGGCAAGCTGCGCCTTGGAGCGGGAATCTGCATCGCTCAGCTGCTTCTCAGCGGCAGTGCGTGCCTCGGACAGCATGGACTCGGACTCCGCACGAGCCTCGGAGGTCAGGCGGTCTGCCATCTCCTGTGCTAGACCCAGAACGCGGGCAGCCTGCATGTGGGTTTCTGGGGTAGCCAGGCCATCGGCGGTCTGAGCAGCACCAGCGCCTGCGATACCCGCAGCCGCTGCACCAGCCTTCGAGGAACCAGCTGCGGAAACGGACTTCTTCAGCTCTTCGTTTTCCTTCTTGGAAGCCTCGAGGTCCTTCTTTGCCTGGGCTGCCTCCGCGCGAGCTGCCTCGGCGTCCTTCTTGGCCTGAGCCGCCTCATCGCGGGCCGCCTTCAGGTCTGCGGAAGAGGAAGCAGCAGCGGAGCCAGACGCCTGTGCCTTGGAAGCCTCAGCCTGAGCTGCCTTAACCTGCTCCTGTGCCTTCTTGGTCTCCTCCTTAGCACGGGAAACCTCGGACTTGGAGTCCGCCAGCTTGGTTTCGTACTCCGCGCGCAGCTTGGCCTCAATCTCCTTGCGCAGCGCAGCCTCATCGGTGCGGGTGGAAGCCGCAGTTGCGGTACCAGCAGCACCAGCACCCGTCTTAGACTGGGAGCTCAAATCGCTGACCTGAGCCTGCAGATCTTCGTTCTCATCCTGCAGCTGGGCAAGGGCGTCCTCTACGAGGTCGAGGAACTGATCCACCTCGTCTTCGTTGTAGCCGCGCTTGCCAATCGGCGGCTTGCTGAACGCGACGTTGTGAACATCAGCTGGTGACAGTGGCATGTCTTCTCTTCCCCTTCAGGTTGGTACAACCCCGGAGCTTCCAGGGCCTTAGGAGTGCGGTTCAGGTCTAACTAAACCTTCCCCACAAAGGTACATGTGGTTCATAATACGGGTTATCGCGATTTATCGTAACCAAACGCCCACAATAATCGACGCCCCGTCGAGTCTCAACGTTTACCACAGGTTTCGAGGCGACGGGGGTGCTAAGTCAGAAAAATCATCCGCAAGATCATTGTGAGTATCGAGAGCAAGACGAACAGCACAAGCACCGACACATCAAGCGCTACGCCACCCATTTGCAGGGGCGGGATCAGGCGCCGCAACGCCTTGACCGGCGGGTCCGTAATCACAAACAAAGGCTCCGCTATAACCATGAACCAGCGTGGAGGGTTGAACTGCCGCGAGAAGGACTGGATCATCTCAATAATGATGCGGGCGATGAGCACCCACGTGTAGATCCGCACGAGCAGGATAAGAATAATTCCGAGTTGTGTCACAATGACCGAGCCTATCGAATAAACCCCCGCGGGTGCCCAATCGGCACCCCGCGGGGGCTAAATGAACCGTGCCGCTTTAGCGCAGGCCTGCGGCACGCTCGAGTTCGTGCTTTGCAATGTCTGCAGACTTAGGCACGATGGAAAAGACCTTGCGCTCAGTGTCCATGCCCTTGGTGAGGTTGAGCATACGGCCCTCCAGGCCGAAGCAGAGGCCGGCAGCGAAGTCGATGAAACGCTTGGCGGTGGCCTTTTCGGCGTCAGTCAACTCGAAGACCACAGCATCACCGTCGCGGAAAGGCTCGCCTACCTTGGCGGCATCATTGAAAGACGTCAGCGAAATAGCCACGATGGTCGGAACGAATTCCTCCTGTACTGGGGCCGGCTCATAGGACTGCGGGGCGCGGCGAGGTGCGTAGGCCGAGGAGCTATTTTCGGAGTAACGCGGCTCCTCGTTGTAGTAGGCATCGTCCTCTTCGATGTCCACCGGGCCCAGCCCGAAGAAATCCTTCGTCTTATCAATGAATGACATTTTTGGGTCTCCCTCTGACCTAAATTTGTACAAGTCTAAACGCGTAAAATGTGTCTGGTGTGACTCATGTTATTTACGCTGTGAAATGCGCTTTTGCGATGTTTTTAACCTACTGGCCGCGGCCCCATGATACTGGTTCCGACACGCACGATATCACTGCCCGCAGCAATTGCCTCGGCCATGTCCGCACTCATGCCAGCAGAGAACTTCAGCGGTCGATTAAGCTCAGACGATAAGCGATCTACCTCTCCGCTGACGTTTCGGAATACCTCACCAGCATCGGCATCAAGAGGCGGAACTACCATGAGTCCGGCAAGTTCCAAGTGCTGCGCGTCTTCTACGGCACGCACGACCTCATCGAGTACGTCTGGAGTTACACCACCACGAGCCCCATCGCCGTCGACGGAGACTTGGATGAAAACTGGCAGATTACCTTCGCGCTCGCCTCGTTCCTTGGCTAAGGAAACGCCTCGCTCCAGTGCGTGGGCGAGTTTGAGGGAATCAAGCGAATGCACGCTGGCCGCCCATCGGGCTACATGGTTGGCTTTCTTGGTCTGGATTTGGCCAATCATGTGGAAACGCAGCTGCGGCAGCTCAGCGGCCTTGGCACGGGCCTCTTGTTCCCGGTTTTCGGCGACGTCGGTAACTCCTAGATCTGCCAGCAGGGAAATATCCGCAGCTGGGTGAAATTTCGTCACCGGCAACAGCTGCGGCGGTTTCCGCCCTGACTGCGCTGCTAGCCTTTCAATCTCGGCACGGGTGTCCGATAGGTTGTGTTCTAGCTGTGCCTTTCGGTCTGACATTACTTAGCCTCCAACCAAATTAGTCCAGCCTGGCGGCCGGTGGTTCCTTCGCGCCGATAGGAAAAGAAGTCTTCGTCTTCGATGGTGCAGCGCGGGTCGGATTCAATCGCGGTGATACCTAGCCCCATGAGCTGGCGAATCAGCCCTGCGCGCACATCGATGCCCCACGTGCCCTTCGACGTCCGAGTCTTGGAGCCGGGCAAGCGGCGCTCGACGTCAGTGGCCATTTCCTCAGGCACTTCGTAGTTCTTTCCCGAAGCAGCCGGCCCCATAACCACCTGAATGCGCTCGGGCTGTGCGCCAAGCTTCTGCATTTCGCGCACGGTATTGACCACAATGCCGTTGCGGGCGCCCAAGCGGCCGGCGTGGGCGGCAGCAATGACGCCAGCGGCGACGTCGACAAGCAGCACCGGCGTGCAATCCGCAACGAGAACGCCTAGCCCGAGGCGTCGCTGGGTGGTAACAATTGCGTCTGTGGCTGGCACGGGCTCGTCCTGTGGACCATCGACGACGGTGACGGTATTTGTGTGCAGCTGTTCCATCCACACGATGTCGTCCAGACCGGTCACGCGCTTCAGGCGCTCGCGATTAGCGGCAACCGCGGCCGGGTCATCGCCGACGTGGTGCCCCAAGTTGAAGGAGTCGTATGGAATAGCAGACGCCCCGCCAGCACGGCTAGTAAAAACCATGCGGACGGGGCGTGTGGTGCGATGTTCCTCGTTTACTGGCATGCACACCAGCGTAGCGCTTTGCGCTTAGCGCATGAAGGAAGGCACGTCCAGATCGTCGTCGCCGTCATCGTCACGACGCTGCGACGGGCGGGACAAACGGTAGTCATCGCGGCGCTCCTCGCGGGAGAAACGGTCAGAGTTGGTGAACAGACCGCTAGATTCTGGGCGACGCTCCTCGGCAGGACGCTGCGGGGTGTAGCGCTCTCGCTCCTGGCCGGCGCGCGGCTCGTAGGAGTGGCGCGGGGAGTAGTCATCCTGTACTGGCTGAGAAGCAGCAGGCTGCGCCGGTGCCGGGGTGACGGGCTCTGCGGTCTCGCGCTGGCGATTGTCAAAAAGGGAGCCGGGCTTGCGCTGTTCCTGCTGCGGCTGCTGCGCAGCGGCCTGGGTCATATTGGCCTCGGCATCGAAACCGGTGGCAATAATGGTGATGCGGATTTCATCACCCAGGGTGTCATCGATGATGGTACCGAAGATGAGGTTGACGTCTTCGTCAGCGCGCTCTTCCACCATGGAGGCAGCGGCGTTTACTTCGTGCAGGCCAAGATCGGAGCCGCCGGCGATGGACAGCAGCACGCCCTTGGCGCCTTCCATCGTGGATTCCAACAGCGGGGAGTTAATGGCTTGCTCAGCAGCGGTCATGGCGCGGTTATCACCGCGGGCGGAACCGATACCCATGAGCGCGGAGCCAGCGTCAGACATGACGGAGCGAACGTCCGCAAAGTCGACGTTGATCATGCCCGGGATGGTGATCAGGTTGGTAATACCCTGCACACCATTGTGCAGCACCTCATCGGCAGCGCGGAAAGCCTCAACGATGGAAAGCTCTTCCCCACCGAGCTGCATCAGGCGATCGTTCGGGATGACGATGAGGGTATCGCAGACCTCGCGCAGCTCCTCAATACCGGCCATGGCCTGGCGGGTACGGCGAGCGCCTTCGAACTTAAACGGGCGGGTGACAACACCGACGGTCAGCGCACCCATTTTCTTCGCGATAGACGCCACGACTGGAGCAGCACCGGTGCCGGTGCCGCCACCCTCGCCGGCAGTCACGAAGACCATATCGGAGCCCTCGAGGGCGTCTTCAATTTCGGACTTGTGGTCTTCTGCGGAGGTCTTGCCTACCTCAGGGTTAGCGCCGGCACCGAGGCCGCGGGTGGCCTCACGGCCAATGTCGAGCTTGGTATCTGCGTCAGAGAAGATGAGGGCCTGGGAGTCCGTGTTGATGGCGACGAACTGCACGCCCTTGAGGCCTTCTTCGATCATGCGGTTCACGGCGTTGACGCCGCCACCGCCGACGCCGACGACCTTGATATCCGCGAGATTGTTATTGGAAGAGATCATGTGAGTTGGTCTCACCTTTCGCTACTTTAAGTCTGCACGTGCATTAAACGAGGAATGTAATGCGGTCCGCCGAGGGCGAATCGCGTTCCTTTCCATCTTTAACGACAGCGGTGTAATTTTCACGCACATTTTCCGCGTGTCGAGACCCTCAAGTTCCACTTTAGGGTTTCTCACCTGCGGTTTTATAAGTCACACCCGCATCATCCGCCCCATGGTTCAGGCACTAAAAAGAGCCCGTGCAGCGCACACGCCTAAGCGGTGCTGCACGGGCCCACAAGAGCGATAAAGGCACTTGCGGGGGCACCCGTCGCCCTATCCGCGGGTGGTGACCAACTCAGGGTTGGAAATATTCCACTCGCGGCCTTCCATCTTCAACACTGTGGCAAAGGCATGCGCCTTGTCCTCATCGTTAGAATCGCTGGCACCCCAGAAGACGCGCCGGTCATCTTTAGTGGTGAAAGTCAGCGAGTACTCGTCCACTACTTCGAGCTTTGCTACTTGGTTGCGGACGTCGTCGGAAAGCGCTGCGATCGCTCGCACGGCATCCTGGGTTTGCGGCGAGCCACTATCGACGGAGCCCGTAACCTCAACCGCGCCCGCGGGAGGCTCAGCGGAGGTAAATCCCTCGCCCTTATCATCGATCAGGTAGGGCTTATTATCGCGCTTTACAAACGCCACGGCCTTGTGCTCGGACACGTTGATGGTCAAGGTCGAAGGGAAATCGCGGGAGACTGTCGCCGAATCGACCCAGTCCAATCCAGCAACGCCGGAAGCTGCCTCACGCGCGTTAACGCGTAGCAAATTTTCGCCCTTGGGAACCCCAGAGGCCTCCTCCACCTGTGCGGGATCAAGCTGGTGGACACCTTCCACCTGAAAATTGCGTACCTTCAGGACGGGAACTGTCCACATCACGGCGGCCGCTATGAGGGCCACAGCGACAATTGCGGCGATGACCCCAGCGATGAGCTTTGCGGATACACGCACTAGCTTGCCCGCAATTCATCGAGGATTTCTGCTGCCACCATGGTTACCGAGCCAGCACCAATGGTCAGCACCACATCGCCCGGCTCCACCACCGACACGACGTCGCGGGCAGCGGCGGAAAAATCCGGCTCGAAGATGACCTGCATATCAGCGGGCATCTTATCGGTAATGATGCGAGAGGTAATTCCCTCCACCGGCTGTTCGCGAGCGCCGTAGATGTCGAGTACCACGGCGGCGTCGGCAAGCGAGAGTGCCTGGGCAAACTCGGCGTCGAATTCCATGGTGCGCGAGTACAGGTGCGGCTGGAAGCAGGCAATGACGCGCCCGCCGTGGCCTTCCGCCTCAACCTTGGCGCGCGCGGCCCGCAGCACCGCCGCAACCTCGGTGGGATGGTGGGCATAATCATCAAAGACGCGCACGGGTTTGCCCTGCTTGTCGACGCTCCCCCGGTACTCAAAGCGCCGGCGCACACCGCCAAAATCAGCCAATCCCTCGGCGATAGCGGCCGGGGTGCCGCCGGAGAGCACGCCGGCGATCAAGGCACCCATGGAATTGAGCACCATGTGGTGGCCTGGGATCTGCAGCTCGTAGCGCACGGTTTCAGAAACGCCAGGAAGGTCGAGCTTGACGATGGTCTCCATGCCTTCCGCGGTGGTCTCTTCGCGGACCAACTCGGCGGCCAGTGGCACAGTAGAGGTAAAAGACTTCTCCGGCGAGCCGTAGGCCACGACGTTGATGCCGCGCTCCAGCGCCCGCTCGCCAGCCCGGGCAGCGTGCTCGTCTTCGGCGCACACAACGAGGTAGCCGGTCTCCGGGGTGACCAAGTCAGCAAAGTCATCGAAGACTTGGAAATAGGCTTCCTCGCTGTGGAAAAAGTCGAGGTGATCGGGCTCGATAGTCGTGAGCACCGCGATGTCAGGGCTATAGCGCAGCAGGGAGGCATCAGATTCATCGGCCTCGGCGACGAAAGCTTCCCCGGAGCCACCGTGGGCATTGGTGCCCGCGCGGTTGAGCTGGCCGCCGATGGCGAAGGAGGGATCAAGACCCGCATGTTGCATCGCGCTCACGGCCATCGACGTGGTGGAGGTTTTGCCATGGGTGCCAGCCAGCAACACCTGCTTGTGGCCTTCCATCAAGGCGGCGAGCAGATCGGAGCGGCGAATTACCGGGATATCGTTGTCCTTTGCGGCTACCAGCTCGGGGTTGTCTTGGGGGATGGCGGCAAAAGAAGTAACGACGACGGTGGGCAGTTCACCAGACAGTCGCAGGTTATCCGCGGCGTGGCCGATGGCGACCTTGGCACCCATGGTGCGCAGCACCTCAACCGGGGTGGAGTCTTTGACATCGGAGCCTGTGACTACTCCGCCGCGAGCGGCGAGGATTCGTGCGAGCCCTGACATGCCGGAACCACCAATGCCGATGAGGTGGACGCGGCGCAGATCGTAGTGTGCGGGATCAGTCATTTACTTATCCTTCCTTCCAGCGGCGTCTTCGGCCTCGGATACGCGGGCGGCGATGCGGTCTGCGATGGAATTTGCCACGTCTCCGGCGCTGGCATGGGCGGCGGCGTGCGTCATCGACTCGAGGCGTTGCGGGTCATCGAGAATGCCGCGTACCTCGGAGATGAGTCGCTCTGCGGTCAGCTCCGCATCCGGAATCTGGATGGCAGCGCCTGCCTCGACCACGTCGCGGGAATTGAGCGCCTGTTCGCCATTGCCGTGCGGCAGCGGAACGTAAATGGCCGGAAGGCCTGCGGCGGATACTTCGGCAACGGTCATGGCGCCGGAGCGGCACACGACGAGGTCGGCTACCGCAAGTGCGGAGCCCATGTCCTCGATATACGGCAGTGCGGCGTAGTTCGGGTGTTCTGCGGGCGGATCATTCTTCTTGCCATAGGCGTGCAGTAGCTGGAAGTCCTGTGCCAGGTCCTCCACCGCTCCAGCAACAGCGCGGTTGATGCTGACCGCGCCTTGGGACCCACCGGTGATGAGGACGGTGGGAAGCTCGGCCAAGTTCCACTTGGTGCGCGCGTCTGCGGCCAGGTTGCCATCCGGGTCCTCCGCTAGGCTCGGGCGAACGGGAATGCCGACGACCTCGCCCGGCATGCCGGAATCGGGGTGTGCATTGAGTCCAATTCCGCCCATCTTCACGCCGAGCTTATTGGCCATTCCAGCCAAAGCATTGGTTTCAAGAACATAGAACGGGATGCCAAGCGAACGCGCAGCGATATAAGCCGGGCCGGCCACGTAGCCGCCGGTACCAAAGACGACATCCGCCGCGACGTCTTTGAGCACCTGCTTGGCCTCCCCCACCGCGCGAGAGAGGTTAAACGGTAGCTTGAAGAGCTGCGCGTTGACCTTGCGCGGGATTGGCACGGGGGTAATCAGGCTAAGGTCCACGCCGCGGGCGGGAATGATATCGCGCTCGAGGCCCTTTTCGGTACCGAGGGCGGTGATGCGTGCGCCGTGGCGCTCGCGCAAAGCTTCGCCTACGGCGAGGGCGGGTTCAATGTGTCCGGCGGTGCCGCCACCTGCGATGACGACGGAAATAGGCGTGGAATTCATAGCCTAAAGGCTACCAGCGCCACCTATCGATAGCGGCGCTCGGCGCGCGGATAGCGGCGGCCGCTTCCGGTCACGGGGCGACCAAAGCGCTCCTCGCGCACGCGGAACCGCGGCTCCTGCGGTCGAGCGTGACGGCCCTGCTGCTTCTTTTTCGGCTGCGGCACCGGCTGTGGCTCGCCGATGAAAAGGAGACGGTCGAACAGCGGGCGACCGAAATTCTGCATGGCGGAAATCTGCATCGGCTCATGACGCGCCACGTTGCACAAGATGCCCATCGAGCCGATCGTGATGATCGCCGCGGTACCGCCGGCCGAAATCATGGGCAACTGAATACCGGTTACCGGCAGCAGGCCAATGACGTAGCCAATATTCACGAAGGCCTGCGTGACCACACCGATGGTCAGCGTTGCGGCCAGCAGGGACTGGAACTGGTTCTGTGCGCGCATCGCGGTGCGCAGGCCCACATAGCCCAGTGCGGCGAAGAGCACGATGACGAGCGCACCGCCCCACCAGCCGAGTTCCTCACCCACGATGGCGAAAATAAAGTCATTTTTCGCCTCGGGCAGGTAGAACCACTTGGCACGGGATTGGCCAATGCCAACGCCCCAGAAGCCGCCGTCGGCAAGCGAGAGAAAGCCCTGATAGGACTGGAAACCCGTACCTTGAGTATCGGAGATATTGCCCACGAGGGCGTCGAAATAGGTGTGGAAGCGGTTGGACCGGAAGCCGCCAGAAAGGAAGATAAACAGCAAACCACACACGGCTGCGACGCCGATGGTCGCCGGAACGCGCCAGTCGACACCCGCGAAAATCAGGGTGAAGACAACCACGAGGGCCAAGGACAAAGCCATACCGAAGTCACCCTGAAGGACGATGAGCAAGAACATAACGCCGGCAATGAGGGAGTACATCATGAAGGGATCCGTCACCTTCATGGATTTGTGCTCCTTATCCGCCAATACGGTCGCACCAAACATGCCTACGGCGACGCGGGCAAGCTCCGAGGGCTGCAGGGAGAACGGCCCCAAGTAAATCCAGGACTGGGAACCTACCTCTTCACGGCCGGTACCGATGCCAGGGATCAGCACCGCGATGAGCAAAATGATGGACAAACCCACAATCCACGGCACGCATTTGCGCAGGGTATGCGGCGAGACCTTGAGACCAAACCAAAAGGCAACGAGACCCAAGAACACCATCACGCACTGGCGCAATGCTTGGTTCCATACTCCGCCGTCCTCGGTCAGGGAAGTAGCCATGGAGGAAGAAAAGACCATGAGCACGCCGATGCCCACGAGGAAGAAGATGATAAAGCGCAGCAGCTGGTAATCAAGGCCTGCTTCCTGGCGGGCTCGCTCGCGCAGCTCGCGAACGCGGTCGCCAAAACTCTTGGAGCGCGGGCGCTGCTGGGAGGTGGCCGTCATGTGTTCTCCTGATCCTTAAATCTATAGCTCTAATTGCGGGTAAGCTCCCGCGCGGCCGCGGCGAATACATCACCGCGTTGAGCCATGCCGGTATACATGTCTAACGATGCCGCAGCCGGCGCCAAAAGAACGGTATCCCCGGCACCGGCGTGTTGCAGTGCAGCCTCCACCGCAGCATTCATGGCTGCGAAAGGCTCCTGCGTTTCGATGACGTCCACCGGGGCATGCGGCGCGTGGGCGGCGAGGGCCCGGGCGACCTCTTTCCTATCCACGCCCAGGACTACCGCGGCTTTGATGTGGGCGGCGTGCTTGGCGACGAGCCCGTCCACCTCCGCGCCTTTCAACTGCCCGCCGGCAATCCAGACCACGGAATTGAGCCCCTTGAGCGCCGCATCCGCCGCATGCGGGTTGGTGGCCTTGGAATTATCGATGAACGTGATGCCGGAATGCTCATGGACCACAGCGCCGCGGTGCCCGGCGACGGTATATGCGGCCAGCCCCTGCGCAATGGACTCTGGGGTGGCGCCTGCCAGACGCGCGACGCTGGCTGCGGCCGCAGCGTCTAGAACTCCTGCCAGACCGGCGGGCTCAATGCCCTCTGCGGACGCGAGATCCTCGCGCTTCTCGCTAAGCCGCGAGACAAGACGGCCGGCACTTACGCCCACCTCTCCCTGTATAGGTTCAGCAGCAGTAAAGCCGAAGAGGTCTGCGGTATCCGCGGCGTAGTGGACCGCCTCGGCGTCATCCTTGCCCACCACAGCGATTTCACCGGAGAGCACCTTGGCCTTCGCGCGGGCATAGGCATCAAACGATCCGTGCCAATCCAGGTGGTCATCAGCCAAATTCAGTAGCACGCCCACATCCGGGCGCACATGGCTGGACCAATGCAACTGGAAAGAAGATAGCTCGGCGCAGAGAACGTCGACGCGGGGGGTGGCCGTGAGGGCGTCGAAAAGCGAAACGCCGATATTGCCCACCGCCAGTGCGCGCTTGCCGGTGCGCTCTGCATCTGCCTGCATAATCTGGGCCAACATACCGGTAGTCGTGGTTTTGCCGTTGGTTCCGGTAACTACCAGCCAGGTACGCGGCGCGCCGAAGACGCCCGCACGATCCAGGCGGTAGGCCAGCTCCACGTCACCGATGACCTCTACCCCAGCGTCCTGGAAAGCAACCAACAAAGGCGAATCGGGACGCCAGCCCGGCGAAGTAACCACAAGGTCAAAATCGCCCTGGGCGGCAGAATCGACGGAGACGGTTGCTACCCCGAATTCCTCCGCCAATTCCGCCAGCGCGGTCTCGTTGGAATCTGCAACGGTGGTATCCACCCCGAGGCTTGCCAGCATAGCGACGCAACCGCGCCCCGATACTCCCGCCCCGGCCACGAGCACTCGCCCGCGCAACGAGGATGGCAACTCGGTCATCTCTATTCCTCTTTCCTCGATAAAGCTAAAAAGGCGTGAGTCTTAGGAAGCAAAGCCGACGGCGGACAGCCAGTCGCCGTAGAAGATGCATACGCCGGCGATAGCGGCCATGGCGCTTAGCAGCCAGAAGCGGGTGACCACGGCGGTCTCGGCCCAGCCACCATTTTCAAAGTGGTGGTGGATGGGCGCCATGCGGAAGAAGCGCTTGCCGGTGCTGCGGAAGACGATGATCTGGATAACTACGGAGACCGTCTCAATCACGAAGATGGCGCCGATGATGATCATGAGCAGTTCGGTGCGAGTCGTCACCGAGAGGCCGGCGACGAGGCCGCCGAGCGCAAGCGAACCGGTATCGCCCATGAAGATCTTTGCCGGTGCGGCATTCCACCACAAAAAGCCCAAGCAACCGCCCAGGCCGGCTGCAGCCAGCACAGCCAAATCGAGCGGATCGCGAACTTCATAGCACCCTGCCGCTGGCGAGACGGCGCAAGAGTTGCGGAATTGCCAGAAGGAAATCAGTGCGTAGGCGCCCATCACCATCGCGGTGGTGCCGGCGGCCAAGCCGTCGAGTCCGTCGGTGAGGTTCACGGCGTTCGACCACGCAGCAATGAGTAGATAGAGAAAGACCAGGAAAACGATGGTGCCGATGATGGCGCCACCCACGGCGATGTCGAAGGTTTCAAAATCGCGAACGAAGGAAAGGTTAGTAGACGCTGGGGTCAATCCGTGCTCGTCTGGGAACTGCAGCGCCAGGATTCCGAAGATGAGCGCCACGGCCAGCTGACCTACCAGCTTGGCGGTCTTGTTCAGGCCGAGGTTGCGCTTTTTGAACAGCTTGATGAAGTCATCGGCAAAACCCAAGCCGCCAAGGCCCATCGTGAGGAAATAAACCAAGAGACCAGAGGGGCTAAAACCACCGTTACCGGTCACGCGGGCATAAGTTCCCACCACGAGGTAGGCCACGGTGATAGCCAGCAAAATCGCGAGACCGCCCATGGTGGGCGTGCCGCGCTTGCGCAAGTGCAGTTGCGGCCCGTCCTCGCGAATTTCTTGCCCCTTGCCTACCCCGGAAAAGTAGCGGACCAACATGGGAGTGGTAAAGATCGCGACGAGGAAGCTGAGGATGCCCGCGATAATGATCTGAGTCATTGCTAGAGGTCTTTCTCCTTGTACTGAGGACTAATGGCGATTGAGCTGTTCTGCCACGCGCCACAGGCGCTGGGCATTCGATGACTTGATGAGGACTACATCTTTGGCCTCGCGCCCCGTCCAATCTTCGATGCCGGCAGGCGCTACCCTAATGATGTCTTCGACCGCCGCCGCAGCGGCGTCAACATCCGGGCTGATAGTAGTATTTATACCCCGCGCCTGTGCGGCCTCAACCATGGCCCTCATATTATCGTTGTCTCCCACGGCCACGAGGTGGTCAACGTGGTACTTGGAAAGCACCTCTCCCAATGCGCGGTGGGCGGCCACTGCTTCTCCGCCGAGCTCGCCCATCTCACCGAGCACGGCGATGGCGCGGGCATCCGGTCGGGCGGCCGAGGTATAGGCCAGCGCGGCAATGGCCGCATGCATGGAATCGGGGTTGGCGTTATAGGAATCATCGATGGTGGTTACTCCATCGCGGCGGGTACGCACGTCCATGCGGTGTTCCGAGGCATTCTGGTGCCCGGATAGCGCGTTGGCTACCACCTGCGGGTCCATGCCCGATTCGATGGCCGCAGCGGCCGCTGCCAACGCGTTAGAGACCTGATGCTTGCCAAAGACCTGCAGCTTCACCGGAAGCGGGTCCGTTCCCGGCGCATGCAGCACAAACGAGGGGCGGGCAACGTCATCGAGCTGGATATCGCTGGCGTAGTACTGGGCGTCGGAAGCCGGCGGCTTATTGGCCGAGTAGTAGACGACCTTGGCCGAAGTGCGCGGCGCCATGCCGGCGACGAAGGGATCATCGGCATTGAGCACAGCGACGCCGCCCTCAGCGGCCGAGGGCAAGGCTTCCACGAGCTCGCCCTTGGCCTGGGCAATATTCTCGCGGGAGCCAAACTCACCCAAGTGCGCGGTACCAACATTGAGTACCACGCCGACCGTGGGCGCGGTGATGGTGGTCAAGTGGCGGATATGACCGATGCCGCGGGCAGACATTTCGGCAACCAGGAAGCGGGTATGCTCATCGCAGCGCAACGCGGTATACGGCAGGCCGACCTCGTTATTAAAGGAGCCGGGAGGAGCCACGGTGTCGCCCTCAGCGCGGAAAATCGTGGCCAGTAGGTCCTTGGTGGAGGTCTTTCCGGCCGAGCCGGTTACGCCGACGATGTCTAGGCCCTGCTCGGCGGTCAGGCGGCGCGTGACTTCTCTCGCGATATCGGATAGCGCCTGCACCACCGCGGCAGCCGAGCCGTCCTCGTCGTGGGCATAGATATCCGCGTTGGCGGCATCACCGGTTACGCGGCCTTGGGGCTTGACGACGACCGCCGGAACCCCCACCGGCCGCGCAGCCAACACCGCCACTGCGCCCTGCTCGATGGCCTTTTCGGCATAGTCGTGGCCATCCACACGGGCGCCGGGCAAGGCAAGGAAGAGCCCGCCCTTGGTTACCTTGCGGGAATCGAATTCGATGAACCCGGTAACGCGCTGGTCTGGGTCAGACACGCAATCGAGGCTGCCCCCGGTGATTTCGGCAATATCGGCAATAGAAAGTGGAATCATGTCTACTCCTTCGCATCCCCAAGGGTATCGCGGTGCGGGGTTCCGGCCAGCTTTTCCTCGATAGCGCGGGCCATTTCCTCGCGGTCATCAAAGTGCAACGTCTTTCCGTTCACGAGCTGTCCCACCTCGTGGCCCTTGCCCACGACGATGACGGCATCGCCCGGCTCGGCCCAATCGACGACCTCATCGATGGCACGGGCGCGGGAGCCTACCTCGCGGATATCGCCTTCTGGGGCGGCGTCACGTGCGCCAGCCATCACCGCCGCGCGAATGGTGGCGGGGTCCTCGGAGCGCGGGTTGTCATCGGTAACCACGGTAAGGTCTGCGCGGCTGGCTGCGGCTGCGCCCATGATGGGGCGCTTAGTGCTATCGCGGTCTCCGCCGGCGCCGACGACGATGCCGACGCGGCCCGTGGTTCCCTCCAGCTGGCCGCGCAGGGTGTCGAGCACCGCAGCGATGGCCGCGGGCTTATGCGCGTAGTCCACCACGGCCACAAAGTCTTGGCCGCGGTCGATGCGCTCCATGCGGCCGGGGACTGCGACCTTCTCCACTCCCGATAGGAACTCCGCTGGGTCCTCTCCTACCGCGGTGGCCATGCCGAGCGCCAAGCAGGCATTGGCGATATTGAACTCGCCAGGCAGCGGCAGCCGGAAGGTGAAATCGGCACCGTCATAGTTCAAGGCCACCTCCTGGGCACCGGTGGCCTCAGTGGCGGTTTGGCGCGCGCTAATCGTGGCCGCAGCGCCCTGGGTGGCCACCGTAGTCACTGGGTGGCCGGCGCTCTTGGCGACGCCGCGCATGCGCTCGCCCCACTCATCATCGATGCAGAGGACGGCTCGTTCGGCCGCCTGCTCCCCGGCGAAGAGCTTCGCTTTTGCCTGGAAGTAGTCCTCCATGGTGGGGTGAAAATCAAGGTGGTCCTGGCTCAGGTTTGTAAACCCGCCTACCGCAAACCGAGTTCCGCGCACGCGTCCCAGCTCCAGCGCATGCGAGGACACTTCCATCACCACGTGGGTAACGCCCTCGTTCTTCATGCGCGCGAAAAGCTCTTGTAGGGTCGGCGCCTCAGGCGTGGTGAGCGAGGTGGGAACCGGCGTGCGGTTGATACGGGTACCGGTGGTTCCGATAAGGCCCACAGAATGCCCGGCGTGGAGCAGGCCAGCCTCCAGCAGGTAGCTGGTGGTGGTCTTGCCGGAGGTGCCGGTAACGCCGATAACCGTCAGGTCGCGGGTGGGGTGGCCATAAATCTCGGCGGAGATTGGACCGAGCACGGCTCGAATATCCTCCACCACCACAATGGGGCGGGTCTCTTGGGCCTTGGTAAGCAGGTCGAGTCCGGCGGCGTCGGTAAGCACAGCTCCCGCCTTGGTATCGCGAGCGAACTGCGCGCCGTGTACGCGCGTGCCCGGCAGGGCGGCAAAGAGCGCGCCTTCCGGCAAACGGGAAGAATCCAGCCCGCACGCGGAAACCTCCACGGTGGCATCACCAATGACGCGCCCGCCAGAAAGCTGGGCGAGAGTATCCAAAGAAACGGTCATACTAAGCTCCTATTGTGCCCGCAGGGTCAGCCGCGGTGCTGGTTTCGAAGTCGGAATATTGTCACGATTAAGTAGCCACGAGGCGATATCGCGGAAGATAGGTGCCGCCGACTGGCCGCCGCCTCCATTGTCCTCCACGCCGGACTTAGGCTCATCCAGCATGACGGCAACAACGAAGCGCGGATCATCGGCCGGCGCAATGCCGGCAAAGGTGATCCAATAGGCGGAATTCGAATACGCCCAGGTATTTGGGTCCACCTTCTGGGCCGTACCGGTCTTGCCGGAAAGCTGATAGCCCTTAAGCTGCGCATTGCCGGCCGTACCATTTTGCAGGCCGGCATCATCGTCCTGGGAGACGGCGCGGAACATATCCACCGTGGTTTTGGCAGTCTCCGGGCTTACCACCTGGTTCTTTTCCGGTTCCTCTAGCTTTTCGTCCTTGCCGTCTGGGCCCTTGACCGAGTCAATGATGCGCGGCTCGATACGCTCGCCGCCATTGGCCAACGCTTGGTAGACGCTGGCCATCTGCAAGGTGGTCCACGACTGGCCCTGGCCAATAGGCAGGTTAGCGAAGGTGCCGCCGGACCATTGCTCCAAGTCTGGGACGCTGCCGGCCGATTCGTTCGGCAGCTCAATACCGGTGGTATTGCCCAACCCAAACTTCTTGAGGTACTCGGCGTACTTTTCTTGGCCCAACTTATCGGCGATCATCAAGGTACCGACGTTGGAGGACTTACCAAAGATGCCGGTGGTGGTATACGGCTCGGTGCCGTGTTCCCAGGCATCATTGACCGTCACGCCCGCCATATCGATGGAACCGGGGACCTGGTGCACCTCATCCGGGGTGGTCACGCCCTCCTGCAGTGCAGCAGCCGCGGTAACCACCTTGGCTACAGAACCCGGCTCATAAGGATGGGAAACGCTGCGGTTTTCAAAGTCCTTACCCTCATCAAGCTGATCCTCAACATTCTTATTGGGATCCACGGTATCGGTATTGGCCATGGCAAGCACCTGACCGGTGGCAGCATCGAGAACTACTGCTTCCGCACCAGAAGCCTTGGAGTTGGCCTTGGCCTTTTCCAGCTTCTGCTGAACGTAGGTCTGCAGGTCCAGATCCAAAGTGAGGGTGACGTCGCGACCATCAACGGTATCCACGACGTCACGCAGAGTGCCTGGAATCACCTGGCCATCTGCGGAGACGTCCTCGGTGGACTGGCCGTCAATGCCAGTAAGCTCCGTATCGCGCGCGGCCTCGAAACCGAACTGGCCATGGCCGTCCATCGACACCTTGCCCACAACGTTTTCACCAATGGCGCCGTTGGGGTACTGGCGAATGTCTTGGCGGTCCGCTGCCACTCCGTGGTACTTATTGGCGATCTCCACGGCAACATCCGGATCGACGTTGCGCACCAGTACCTCATACTGGGTATCGGCTTTCAGCTTATTGAGGATGTCGTCCTTATCCACCTTGGAGGTAGAGGCGCCGGAATCCTCAATCAGCTTCGGGATTCCCTCAGACATGTCCTTGAGGGTCTCCTCCATCTTCTTGGTGAGGAAGCTATCCAGCTTCTTATCATCCATGCCCTCTGTCGAGCCATCTTTCTGGGCCTCGATCTCGGCCTTGTCCTTTAGCTCATCGCGCAGGCGGGTCGGTGAGACGGTCAAGGAACGAGACTTCATCGTGTAGGCCAAGCGCTGGCCATCGCGGTCTAAGATTTCTCCCCTGCGGGCCGGCTCGATATAAACGCGCTCGCGCTGCGTTACGGCCTTGGCGGAAAGGTCCGGGCCCCACACGAGCTGTACCCAGGCCAAGCGGCCAGCGAGGACAACCATCGCCACGAGCACCACGGATACGATGATGCGCAGGCGTTTGCGCATCATCTTCTTTTGCGGCACCGCGGAGCTGGTCGAGCGGCGCGGGCGGCGCCTAGCCTTACTTGGCGTAGTCACAGTCCAGTGTCACCTTCCCTATTTCCGCCACAATTTCTTGCGTGTATTGATTGTGCCCTACAAAAGTGAGAATGCCCGCGCCACCACGCGCGAGCATCATCTTTTTCACCGATTATTCTTCCCTAGCTACTCGGCGCGGCTGGCATACGGCGCACGGGCCGGAAGGTTAGGTCGCGCATTCTCCTGGGCGGCACCGGCATCGCTGGTCTCACGGTCCGAGTTGCGGTCGCCGGCATCGCCACCATTGCTGGTGCGCTGCTGTCCCTGTGGCACGGCATTGAGGGAATCCGACATCCCCTCCGTATCCTTTGGGTCGCTAGAAGCCTGGCCCGGGCGGATTGGTTCACCGTTGACATCAATGAGCTTTTCGGTATCCGGGGTGCCTTCGCGCTTGTCGACGATCTTTCCATCGCCGCCAACTTCCGCAATACCCGGCTGCTTGGGAATAGCCATTCCCATTTCATCCGCGCGGCGCGCAATATCAGCAGAAGAGCTGAGATTCTCCGCATCGCGGTTGAGGGTCTCAATCTGGTTATCCAGTTGGGAATCCTGCACGGTCAGCTGCTGGATGGCAAAGGTTTGCTTGGTAGACAGACCCGACAGCCACATGGCCAAAGCCACGCCGACGATAAGCAGCGTGAGGGAAATGACGCCCAACCGGGTAAGGAGCCCGTTCTTCTTCGTCTGCGGCTGCAGCTGACGGCCACGGAAGCTCACTACCTGCTTCGAACCCAGGCGCTTCGTGCTGCGGTGCGGCACGCGAGTGCGGCTCGGAGCACGCTTGGTGCTAGGACGCTCGCGCAGCGCCGTCGGGGCTCCGGTATCGATTCCGGTGGTGAAGTCTCGGCTGGCGCCCATGGTGCGAGTGGCCTCTCTGTCGCGGCTGTCAGTCTTTAGGTGGTTGCGGCGTGGGATGGTGCTCATTGCCTGCCTCCCGGCGGTAGAAATTCTGGCATTCCCTCGAGTCTTTCGATGGCACGAACACGCACCGACGCGGCTCGCGAATTTTCCGCGACCTCCTCTTCAGAGGCCTTTTCCGCCCCGCGCGTAACGATCTTGAACTTCGGCGCGGTGCCCGGAAGATCCATCGGCAACCCAGCCGGCGTCTTGGACGTAGTCAGTTCTTTGAAGGCTGCTTTAACGATGCGGTCTTCCAAAGATTGGTAGCTCATGAATACGGCACGGCCGCCTTCTGAAAGCGCCTGGGTTATGACCGGCAGGACATTTTCGATAGCTTCCAACTCGCGGTTGACCTCAACCCGCAGCGCCTGGAAGGTGCGCTTGGCGGGGTGCCCTCCGGTACGGCGGGTCGCAGCGGGAATGACATCATACAGCAGCTCAACGAGCCGCGCGGAGTTCTCGAAAGGCTCCTTGTCGCGCTCTTTCAACACGGCGGAGGCAATTTTTCCCGCGAAACGCTCATCACCATAGGTTTTGAGGACGCGAGCCAAGTCACCGTGCGTATAGGTATTAAGCACATCCGCCGCAGTAATCCCCTGCGAAGGGTCCATGCGCATATCCAGCGGTGCATCCGCCTTATAAGCGAATCCGCGGTCAGCCTGGTCTAGCTGCATTGAGGAAACACCAAGGTCAAAAAGGGCGCCGGCAATGCCTACAGAGCGAGCCGAATCAAAGATATCGCCCTCCCCTTCCGCGATGGCGCTGCCCAGCTCATCGAATCGTGCATTAACGCCAACGAAGCGATCGCCGTAGGGCGCAAGACGTTCGGTTGCATTGCGCAGCGCCTGCTTATCGCGGTCAACGCCAATGACTCGAGCCTTGGGGAAAGATTCCAGGAAGTAGCGAGTGTGGCCACCGGCACCCAAGGTGGCGTCGACAAGCACTGCCTTATCCCCCGCCGCTTCTACCTGGGGGCGTAGGAGATCAGCCATGCGCTCGCGCATGACCGGCACGTGGCCGTGGTTTTCGGCCACATCATAATTTAGGTCTTTGGTAGCCATGTCTCCCCGCAACCCCCTTTCTCAAATTCCCTGACTTCCAGTGGTGGAAAGCATGCGAGTGCGTATAGGGCCCTGTCCGAGGCAGGTTTCTGATATCGGGGAAGTACACCAGAATCATCCGCCTCGGACAGAGTCCTTACACGCACTCTTGTGCAGGCTTAGAGCAAGCCCGCCAGTACGTCATCGGCATCTGCTGCCGAATAAGCATCTTCAGTTTGCGACTGGTACTCAGCCCACGCGGCTGCGTCCCAAATTTCGAGAAAGTCCACAGAGCCAACCACAACGCACTCCTTAGACAAGTTGGCATATTCCCGATGCCCCGCGGACAACGTAATGCGCCCATGCCCGTCCGGCCGTTGTTCGTCCGCACTTGCTGCCAAGTTACGGATAAAAGCACGTGCTTCTGGGTTGGTTCGAGAAACCGCCGCAGCCTTCCGTGCGCGTGCCGCAAATTCCTCCCGCGGGTACACGGCCAGCGAGTGGTCCTGCCCCTTGGTGACCATGAGGCCACCTGCGAGTTCATCGCGAAACTTTGCCGGAAGCGTAAGACGTCCCTTGTCATCGAGCTTCGGAGTGTAGGTTCCGAGAAACATCCCGGCGTCCACCTTCCTTACTCGAAAACTCCGGATTCTCTTACTTCAGAATCGAGGCCCTTGAGCCCCTCTTTCCTCCGCTGCGCCCCACTCTACCCCACTTTCCCCCACCTAACCCACTTAAAGCGGCGTGTCCCTCGGATTGATCCTGATTACTTGCAGCTAGATGATGGTTTTCCCAGTGGGAAGAAATCCCACAAAAGGCCTTGACAGCCCGCTACAATCACCCCACTCACCCCACCCGCAACACCAACATAATGAGCCTCAATCCACACACCAACCCCATATGCTGTGTTATCGAGGACTTTTAACTAAGCCCATGAGGCAGTTACCCCACCAGTCCCCACCTAGCACCCCTTCCGTGGGGCAAAGTGGGGAATTTTGGTGCGACACAAAAATCCCCGGTTGACCCTCACTGGGCCAACCGGGGTGAACCACATCAATAAAGCGTTAACGCTCCTCAAAGCGGCGACGGAAGTTTTCCTCCAACTTGCCGCTGACTCCACCACCGCGAGACGCGGGCTTCTTTGCACGGGCACCGGAGTAATGGCTCTGTACAGAGTGACTGGAGCCATCTCCGCGCAGCATCCACACACCAGCGGCAAACATCACCAAAAAGCCCGCGATAGAAAGCGCAATAAACCACAGGCTTTGCTGCGCGAGAGCAACTCCACCAATAAGCATGCACAGCCCAACGACGACGAGCGCTATACCTCGGAGGGTTACCGCACCGCCAGATCCGCCGAACGACGTAGGCTCAGAAACGGAAGCGCCAAACTTAGGATCGTCAGCAAGTAACGATTCCTCAATTTCACGGAGCGTGCGCTGCTCCTGCTCAGAAAGAGACACTGTTCCTCCAACTAGGGATTGAGCTTCGGGCGGTAATAGTTCTATCTATACTAACGCCCAGAATAATCAGTATGTTCCCCAAAAGGTAGTGAGCGCCCCCACGGAGTGACTACGCAGCAAAAGAGCCGAAAGTAGTCCCTGCCTCACTTTCATCCAAAAATTGTGCGGCATGCTGCATGAGGCCATAAACATATTCCTCGCTCGGCGCTTCATCCAGCCCCGAAGACACGCGTGCACGAGTCCGCGAATATCCTTTAAAGGATTCAGCCCACCGCTTGTCTTCCACACCAACGAGCGCTAACCGATCCCATGCACTGGAGGGAAGGCGGCGGCGCCGAGCCACTACAGATGCAGCTACTCGTGCGCCAGCAGTACGTAGAGCCGATTGGTACGCCACCTCTAAGGCTTGATCGAATCGCCCCTCAGCCGCATAACCGCGCGCAGCGTCTAATAATTCTCGTGCTTGGAAGAGAAATCGTGCCCGCTTGCCACTTTCTCGCCCAAGAGAACGGGTACGCGTTGCCGAAATAATCTGTGCCATTGTTTTGTCCTTAGCTAAATAAATAACGTCGTTGAACTGTCCCCGACCCTAAGCAAGCCGCCAGACATTTCACTGTTAATAATAGTTCACGTGTTCGATTCGATCAATGCTAATTGCAGGCCACAAATTAACTGCAGCCCTCTTGTTCGATTCGCTCTTGCGGCTTCCAAAGGACAGAGTGGGCCTCGCTTTCCTTCCGCTACAGACATCTGGTGTCATAGGAAGTGTGAGCTTTGAAATTCGCCGCCTAACCCCGCCGGAATTCTCCCTATTAGCCCCGCAGTTGGTTGAAATCTACATCGAGGCAATGCACTACAATCCCGCGATTTTGCATAGCCGCATTTCAAGCTGGCGAAATGACGTGACCCGCCCCGGATTCAGCGCGCAAATTGTCACCCATGACAATGGCGTCGTCGGCGTGGCCTATGGGTTCTTAGGCTCCCCGGACAGCTGGTGGGACGCTGAGCTTCGCCGGGGGCTCCGAATACAAGGCGGGCCCACCGAAGAGCAGTGGGACATTGTGCGCAACTACTTTGAGTTGGCAGAGATCCACGTCTTGCCGCAGTACCAGGGGCACGGCCTAGGCAGAAAACTATTAGAGGGATTGCTATGGAATGCGCCGGCGCGCTACGCACTGTTGTCCACACCCGAGGTGCCGAACGAGGATAACGGTGCCTTCCGTCTCTATAGAGCCGCCGGCTTCTTCGATGTACTCCGTGATCATCTCTACCCCGCCGATGCCCGCCCCTTTGCCATATTGGGCGCGAGCCTGCCGCTGTAAACCTCTGTTATTTCTTGCGCAGCCTAGCCGGTATCGTGTGGGGTGTGACTATGCAGAATATTCCTGAGCTTGCGGAAATCCCCGGTGCGGTGCGCGAGGAGCTCGCCACCTTCCTTGATCAACGCCGAGAGCAGGTGGCGGAAATTGGTGCCCCGGTAACCAAGGCCGTGAGCTTTTTGGAATCCTTCGTGCTTGACGGCGGCAAACGAGTGCGCCCTACCTATGCTTGGGCGGGCTACCTTGCTGCAGGTCGAGGAGAAGAAGATCCCGCGGCTATGCTCCGCGCGGCCGCCTCTTTGGAATTTATCCAGGCCTGCGCCCTTATACACGATGACATTATCGATGCTTCAAATACCCGTCGCGGCAATCCTACGGTGCACCGGGGCGTCGAAAAGCTGCACCGCGAATCGGAATACTTGGGGGACCCTGAGTTCTTCGGCACCTCCGTAGCAATCTTGGTGGGCGATTTAGCGCTGGTGTATGCAGAGGACATGTTCCAAGATTCCGGCCTGAGTGCGGCCGCTTTGCACCGTGCTCGCAGCCCCTGGCGCGGCATGCGCACTGAGGTTATCGGCGGGCAGCTCTTGGATATCTCTTTGGAGGCGGCAGGTTCCGAATCGGTAGAGCTTGCCAATTCGGTCAACCGCTATAAGACGGCTGCTTATACCATTGAACGCCCGCTGCACTTGGGCGCCGCCATCGCCGGCGCTAGCGAGGAACTTATCGCAGCCTTCCGCGGCTATGGGCACGATATTGGCATTGCCTACCAGTTGCGCGACGATCAACTGGGTGTTTTTGGCGATCCCGCGGTGACCGGCAAACCTGCCGGTGATGACCTGCGCGAAGGCAAGCGAACCGAACTTCTAGCGCTAGCTCTCCAACGCGCGGATGAATCTGATCCACAGGCTGCTGCTACGTTGCGCAAGCACATCGGCCACACCTCAGATCCCCAAGAGCTATCGCGTCTGGCCCAGATCATCGCTGATTCGGGAGCACCAGAAGAGATTGAGCGCCGCATCGATTCCCTAACGCAATCGGGACTGCAACACCTGCACTCCGCACAGGTAGATCCCGCGGTCACCGAAACCCTAGAGCAGCTGGCTATCAAGGCCACTGCTCGCCGCAAGTAGGTTGTGCCGTGGCAAAGACGTACTCTTTTCCCATTCCGCGCGCGCTGCCGCTAGGGCTATCTGCCTCCTGCATTTTGCTGCTCGCGTCCTTCTCTGGCGGCGCCACCCGCAACCGTGGAGGACTCCTCGAAGCATTAAATATCGGCTTCTTGTCCTATGGACACGGGCGCAATCTCGGCCTCGCGCTGTACTGGGTGGGTATTTTCCTCTTAGCCGCAGCGTGGGTGCTAGCTGGGCGCACCATCATTCGCCCGCAGCTCAAAAATCCTCACCCCGAGGGCGGCTTGCGCGACATCCAGCGCATCCTCATCGCCTGGGTAGCTCCCCTTTTATTAGCCGGGCCATTGGCCTCACGCGATGTGTATTCCTACCTCATGCAAGGTGCTATGGTTCGCGATGGCTTCGATCCTTATACCGAAGGTGCCGCCGTTAACCCCGGCCCCTTCCTCCTTGAGGTATCACAAGATTGGCGCAATACCACCACACCTTATGGTCCCCTTCACCTATGGATAGGAGAACTGGTCACCAGCCTAGTAGGAGATAACGTCACTGCAGGCGTGGTGATCTATAAGGTTCTTTCTCTGCTCGGGTTTATTACCATCGCCTGGTCAATACCACTCATCGCCCGCAAACTCGGTGCGGATCCAGCGGTAGCACTGTGGCTTGGTGTAGCTAATCCAGTTATTATCTTGCACCTCATCGGTGGCATGCATAATGAATCACTCATGGTGGGGCTCGTGTCTATCGGCTTGCTAGCGGCATTGCATAAGCGCTTCCACGCCGCCCTCATCCTCGTGGGCACGGCCGTGGCTATGAAAGCAACTGCGGTTATTGCGGCACCGTTTATCGTATGGATGATGCTCCACCACTACGCCCCCAAAGGCTCCAGTAAGTGGCGACAACTTGCTGTCTTTGTGCTATCTGGCATCGCCGCAGTGGCCGAAATTATCGCCGCAGTAGCCCTCATCACGTGGGTTTCCGGCACATCGTGGGGCTGGCTATCGCAGGTAAGCGGCAATTCTAAGGTAATTAACCCGCTGGCCGGCCCCACCTTGGCCACCGATGTTATCTTCCCAGCGGTACAAATATTTATGCCGGATGCCTCCTATAACGCCATCCTGGCCGTCCTGCGCAGCATCGCCATGGCCTGCATGCTCATTGGGCTGGTGACGGTGTGGTGGCTTTGCCGCAAGGACAACCGCGACGCCATTATGGGCACCGCGGCCGCATACCAAGTTGCCTTTGTTTTCAATGCGGTGACCCTACCGTGGTACTACGCCTCAATCTTCACCCTGATGGGCACCTTCCGGCCGCCGCTCTGGCTAATCAAATTCACCACCGGCGTGGCCCTGTTTATTGGCGTCTCGTTCTCCGGCGATGGCAATCACCAGCTCTACAACTGGTTCTGGGTCATCGGCATGATTGTGGTGGCATGGTTTGCCACCCAGTGGGTCTTTGAAGACGTGCCTAAAAAGCGGCAGCCTGCGCGCGCCGAATAACCTCGCGGGCAAGGTGACCGTGCAAAGCATCGATCGGGCGGCCCGGCAGGGAGTAATCCTCGGTAAAGAGATGCTTGAAGATTTCGTCGTCCTTATAGCCGCCGTCTGTCAGCACGGTAATTGCCGCAGTTACATGCTTGGCAATGACGCCCTTATCGTTGAAGAAGGCCAGCGGCACGCGCTTTCCTTCTGGGGAATCCCAGGCAATGAACTTTCGGTCCTGCAGCAGGTCATAAGCGCGGGTGATGGGCAAGTCTAGCTTTTCTGCCACCTGCTGCATGCTGAGCAGTTCTTCGTTAGCGAGCAAGGAATCGAGGGATTTTTCTTGGTTAGTCACGTTCTCTACTTTAACGCGGGCTAGATGATCAGCCATACTGGGAAGCATGACTAGGTTGGAAATTGGTGACGTTCTGGAGAATCGTTACCGGATCGATCGCCCCATTGCCCGCGGTGGCATGTCTACCGTCTATCGCTGCGTGGACATGCGGCTGGGACGAGCGGTCGCGGCCAAGGTCATGGACGAGCGCTATTCCGATGACCCGGTCTTTATCAAGCGTTTTTCTCGCGAGGCTCGCGCCATGGCCCGTCTGCAGCATCCCAATCTCGTGGCTATTCACGATTTTTCCGCTGACGGCGAGCCCATCTATCTCATCATGGAGCTCATCGATGGCGGTACGCTACGCGAGCTATTGGCTGAAGGTGGCCCCTTTCCTGTGCAGGCGGCCGCCTCTACCCTGCGCAATGTTTTGCGCGGCTTGGAAGAAGTGCACTCGACCGGGCTCATCCACCGCGACATCAAGCCCGATAATGTGCTTATTACCTCCCACCACCGGGTAAAGGTAGGCGATTTTGGTCTGGTGCGTGCCACCAATGCCGAAGCTACCTCGGACATGATCGTGGGCACCGTGTCCTATCTCGCGCCGGAGCAGGTCACGGGCGAAGAAATTACGCCGGCCTCTGATGTCTATTCAGCCGGCATTGTCCTCTTCGAGCTTCTTACCGGCACCGTTCCTTTCTCGGGGGATACTCCCCTAGCACATGCCACGGCCCGTTTGGATTCCGATGTCCCCGCGCCGTCCTCGCGGATTTCTGGGGTGCCCAAGCTTGTCGACGCCCTCGTGGCCACCGCCACCGCCCGCGATCCCCGCGAGCGCTTCACCGACGCCGGAGAATTCCTCGAGGCGCTCGATGATGTCTGCCGGGAGCTCGATCTCCCGGACGTGACCATCCCTGTGCCAAGAAACGCTGCCGCAGCGCGCACAGCACAAGCACCTACGGATTTTTCGGGCACTGGAGCCACAGAGATTTTCGAACCTACCCGCAGCATTCCACAGGGTGAAACGGAGCATCTCGACGGTGGCCCGACAGAAGTCATCCCACCGCAGCGACTTAGCTTTGAGACGAAACTGGATTTGCCACAGGCCGGGGCCGCTCCAGAAGCGGAGCCGCAATCATTGTCACGCCCCCAGGTACAGCCGTTTTCCGCACCCGAGCCCCCACTCGAACCATTTGCCCCAGCAGCTGCCTCTGCGCCTGCTCCGGGACCTGCTTCTGTCCCCGAGCAACCGGTCCAGAGCGCGCATGAAGAACCCGCCGAGCGTCCGCTGACCAACCGCAATCCACTGTCACTAGTGCTCTACCTAGTAGTGGTCGCGATTGCTGTGGGCGCGGTGGCTATCGGCGGGTGGTGGTTCGGCTCCTCGCTCTACGGCATGACGCCGAACCTGTGGATTTAGTTACGTAGCATCTCCGCGATGAGGAAGGACAGCTCGAGCGACTGCTGCGTATTAAGGCGCGGATCCACGGCCGACTCGTAGCGGCCCGGCAGATCCACGTCGGTAATGTCCTCGGCGCCGCCCAAGCACTCGGTGACGTCTTCACCGGTGAACTCAAGGTGTACGCCACCCGGGTGGGTGCCCAGTTCGCGGTGAACCTCGAAGAAGCCTTGGACCTCATCCACAATCTTGTCAAAGTGGCGAGTCTTGTAGCCATTGGAGGCGGTGAAGGTATTGCCGTGCATCGGGTCGGACTGCCATACCACCTTGTGGCCGGAGTCTTCCACTGCCTTGACAATGGCAGGCAGAACCGTGCGCACCTTATCGTGGCCCATGCGCGAGATCATGGTCAGGCGCCCCGGCTCGCGGTTCGGGTCCAGCCTTTCCGCGTACTCCACGGCCTGCTCCGGGGTGACGCCCGGTCCCAGCTTGATGCCCACTGGGTTACCGATCATCGCCGCAAAGTTCACGTGGAAATCTTCGATGCCACGAGTGCGCTCACCAATCCATACCTGGTGCGCAGAGAGATCGTAGAGCTTGGTATCGCCGTTATTGTCCTGGCCCAAGCGCAGCATGGAGCGCTCGTAATCTTTCAGCAATGCCTCGTGCGAGCAGTAGATATCGGCCGAGCGCAGGGTGTCATCGTGCACGCCGCAGGCATTCATGAAGTTCAAACCGTTTTCGATCTCCCGGGCCAAGTCCTGGTAGCGGGCACCAGCGCGGGATTTGCGCACGAACTCGCGGTTCCACTCATGCAGGCGGTAAAGATCCGCAGTGCCGGAAGAGGTCAAAGAACGCACCAGGTTCATTGCCGCCGAAGAGTTCGCGTAAGCGCGGATCATTCGGGCCGGGTCGTGGCGACGAGCCTCATCGGTCGGCTCCACGCCATTGACAATGTCACCGCGGTAATTCAACAAACCATTGGAGTCCGTATCGGAAGAACGTGGCTTGGCGTACTGGCCGGCGATGCGTCCGAGTTTAACCACGGGCACGGATGCGCCGTAGGTCAACACCACGGCCATCTGCAGCAGCGTTTTCACATTGCCACGGATATGCGGCTCAGTATTGGACTCAAAGGTTTCCGCGCAATCTCCACCCTGCAGCAAAAATGCGTTACCCAAGGCAACGTCTGCCAGCTTCTTCTTGAGCGCCTCGATCTCGGGCGCAACCACGATGGGCGGCACGGACTCGAGAATCTTGCGCACGTTATCGGCCTGGGAAGTATCCCAGCTGGGCTGCTGCTTTGCGTCACGCTTGATGACGTCCTGGAAAACCTCTTCGATGCCGGCGGGCAATGGCGGGAGGTCTGGGAGAACGCCTTGCGGAATATCTACTGTCCAACTCACACTGCTATTTAACCATCAAGCGCCTATCGCGCGTTAGTTAAATTCTAGATATTAATTCTATTGCCTTTAGAGAGCGGAAGAACTTGGGCGCAGGCACGGAACTTGGCGAGGTTATGGCGGGCGTCGACAAGCGCATCGTGATTGCCCTTAGGGACAGCCGGCAGGCTGGGACGCCCCGCAAACTCCCAGTACTGCTTCAGCTCGCGGGTATAGCGGGGCATGCGTTTAGGCAGTCCAGCCATATCGCCCCAGAGCTGCGCCAAAACCACATGATCATAAGCGCCCACCCACGCCCACAGCTCTACCGGGGTTGAGCTCTGGGTAAGAAACTCGAAGACCTCCGTGCGAATGGTCGCCAGAGGTTTCCATACTGGGTCCCGCGGGCTAGGCAGCTTGGCCAATACATTGTCTTTGACCCAAGAATTGGCCTTGGACGGATCGAAATCTGTAGACACGGCGTAGTACTCGCTGCCATTCTCACCGACGATGCCGATGGAGACCAATTCAATGGTTTGTCCATCTTCGATAAATTCGGTGTCATAGAAGTAGCGCACGTCTCCCAAGCCTAGCGCCGCCTAATCTGCAGCGATAAATTGGCCCCTTAAAGAGACGGTTGTACACTTCTGGCGTGAAGAAATCTTTGTGGTTTACTGCTTTGCCCTTGTGCCTCTCTGTCCTCGTGGCCCTCTGGTGGCTCATCGATATCCCGGCGCTTTTCTCCGGCCATTTTTCCACGTATTACCACATTGACCTGGACGTTTACCGCGAAGGCGGGGCCGGCTTTGGCAGCGACCTCTACGCCAAGGACTATCTCGTCGGCAGCAATCGCGATGTCTCTCTTCCCTTCACCTATCCGCCCTTTGCGGCGCTGCTTTTTGCCCCACTGAGCTGGATTCCCCTCACCGCCGCGAGCATCCTCGTATCTGTCGCCTCCTTACTTGCCCTGTGGGTCTGCGTTGCCCTGGTCCTGCGCTCTCTTGGCTGCCCTGGCTGGGCAGGCTGGGCGCTTCTAGCGGCGATGCTTACTGAACCGATTACGGAGACCTTTAGCTTCGGGCAGGTCAACATCCTGCTCACCGCACTCGTCGTGGTCGATATTCTCTGGCTGCGCCCCGGACGCGGCAGGGGCGTGCTCACCGGTATCGCTATGGCGATCAAGCTCACCCCTGCGGTATTCCTTGCCGTATTTTTCGTCCGCCGCGAATGGCGCGCATTTTTCAGCGCCCTGGGTTCCTTTCTGGCAGCTGGACTTATCGCCTTCGCCTGTAATCCACATAGCTCCATCCAGTACTGGAGCGAAACACTGCGCGATTCCAACCGCATCGGTGGACTTGCCTATAGCTCCAACCAATCTCTGCGCGGTTTGTTTAGCCGCCTAGTCCCCGAACACGCTGAAAAGCTGTGGCTCGTGGCCGTTGTCCTCGTCGTCGCCATCGTGTGGTTTGCCATGGAGCGCCTCTCTCACGGGAACCAGGCGGTACTCATGCTGCTGGCCGCTTCAGTATCGCTCCTGTGCTCGCCAGTGTCATGGTCGCATCACTTCACCTGGTTGGTATTGGCGGGCGTATTGCTAGTGGCGCAGCGCCACTGGGCACTCGGTGCGCTGACGTGGCTGGCGCTTTTAGCCCGCGGTCATTGGCTCGTCCCCCACGCCAATGACCAAGAGCTGGACTGGGCCTGGTGGCAGCACATCGTGGGCAACGACTACGCCATCGTTACCGCTCTGCTGGTTCTTTGCTCGCTACCATTGGCTCTACGACGGGCCGGCGCTTATCAATCCGCGGCGGAACCAGCGTCCAACCAAGGATAGGAACCTTCCCGAGGGCCCAAAGCGCTACCGATGCCGCAGCGGAATAGAAGAAACACATTCCGATCCAGAACCAGGTATTTTCCATCGGCCACTGGCCAGCAAGGCTCACCACATAATCGCGGTGGGCCATGAAGAAGCCGTACCCCAGCGTCATGCCGATTGGATGGGCCAAGTAAATGGGCAGGGTATGCCGGCCCACGAACTTTACAAAAGTAGACAGCGCCGGAACATGACTAATAAGGACAGCACCAATGATGCCCGCTGGGGTTTCAAGCGTCTGCTCCGCAAAGCGGATCAACAGGTCTAGATCGCCTCGGCCAAGAATGTCCCCGCCTGGAAGTGGCCACTGCACCGCTACCTCGCCTTCGACGGCATTCCAGGTGTGCCGGATGGTTAGCCCCGCGATGTAGCTAATGATTGCCGCGCTATACGCCCACAGAGAGCCCTTGCGGAAGGTGCCCTTGAAGGGTGCTTCGGCGGCGTCGGCAAACCGCGTAATAGGCCCGCGCAAATAGGCCGCACCGACGAAGATGGGCAAGAACATGATTGCCTTGCCAATAAAGTAATAATGATGCTGCCACGCGATAAACAGCAGTGGCGCAAAGCTCAGGCCAATGCCTGCCCACGCGGGCAACTTCCGTACAGCCCACAAAAATATATTGAAAAAGATAAGCGCGTGAATGAACCACGCCATGGTATGGCCCAACAGCAGGTTATAGAGCAGATCAGAAAGCTGCAGATACGGATCACCAAATACCCAGTGGTACTCGATGCGCTTAGTCCACAGCTCAACGGTCATCCACACCGTATAGGGCACGAGGAAAAACCACAGGCGGCGGGTAAAGAGCTCGCTGAATGAATAGCGGAAGATCTTGGTAGAGAAATAGCCGGATACGAGGAAAAACAAGGGCAGGCGGAGCGGGTCCAGCCACACGTTTAGGTCAGCCAACCACGTTAGCTCACCTTCCGGAACCACCAGCGTGACGTGCAAGAGCACGACGCCGATAATGGATACGCCTTTAGCGGTATCTGGCCAAGCTAAGCGGGCCTTGGGAATAGTGATTACCTCCCCTTGTATTCAGCGCCGGCGGGGTAACCATGGCCGGCCTTGAGCGAAGCCTTCACATCGGAGGCGTACACATCAACATAAGGCTTATCGCTCAGCTCGGCCAAATTGCGCATCACAAAATCCGTGAAGGCGCGGACAGTCTCGTGCTCGGCCGGATTCATCCCGCGCTCCTTGGCCCACTCATGCGGCCAGATGGGGTCTCCTACCCGCACGCCAACCTTGAAAGGACGGGGAATCCACGAGCCAATGGGATTTGCCTTGCGCGAATTGATCATCGCGATGGGAAATACTGGCTGATTAGTCTCCATCGCGATGCGACCCATACCGGTGCGACCCTTGTACACCCGGCCGTCTGGGGAACGAGTTCCTTCCGGATAGATACCGAAGAGATCGCCGCGGGACAAAATACCTTCTGCGGTTTCCACAATGGCGTCGCCAGCGTCCTCGCTATCGCGCTCGATAGGGACTTGCCCTACCGAGGTAAAGAACCACTTTTGCAGGCTGCCAACAAGGCCAGGAGTGGTGAAGTACTCCGACTTAGCCGGGAAAGTGATCTGACGTGGGCATACCAAAGGAAAGAAGAAGGAATCCATGACAGCCTGGTGATTCGACACCAAAATCGCAGGGCCTTCAGCGGGGATTTTCTCGATGCCCTCACTCCACGGGCGATTCCATACTCGCAGGGCAGGTCCGAAAAAGATGTGCTTAAAAGCCCAGTACCACTTGTTTTTCATCGCCAGGTCGTCCTTTGTTAGTTTTAACGGCCGCTGCGGGCCAAATCGGCTACGCCAATCATACCCGCTGCCGACCCTAATTCTGCGGTGGCCACACGTGCGAGGGGACGGTGCCCTGCCCCGACAATATCCTGTCCCATGGCTTGGGCAGCGCCCTCGAGGTACAGGTCCGCATCTTGAGATACGCCGCCTCCAAGCACAATAAGTTCCGGATCCAATACATCAGCGACAATGGATAGGCCCTGGCCCAGCCACCGGCTGAAGTCTTCCATCACCGCGACGGCAAGTGGATCTCCGCGCCGCGCCGCCTGGGTAATTTCCTTGCCTGTGGGATCAGCCGGCAGCGAGGTCTCATAGCTTCCACGCAGATCAGCGCAGGTATCCGGCAACGCGGTACCGGAGGCATAACGTTCCAAGCAGCCTCGCTTGCCGCAGGAGCACTGCCGACCATTGGGGACCACCACGATATGCCCAAATTCTGGGGCGGTACCAAACGCACCGCGGTAGATGGTGTCATGCGTCATCAACGTCGCGCCAATTCCTGTTCCTACCGCAAAGAAAACCCAATCCTCTGCTCCGCGGCCAGCTCCAAAGCACCACTCACCCCACGCGGCGGAATTGGCATCATGCTCCAAACGCACGTGCATACCGAGCTTCTGCGAAAGCGATTCTCGGACGTTGGCGTGCCGCCAGGGAAGGTGCGGGGCGAAGCGCACTACCTCACACGTAGGATCCAAAAATCCCGCCAAGGCGAGGCCGACGGCGTCCACCTCATAGTCGGCGCGCAGCTCATCGACGATGCCCACAATGTCCGCTTCCAGCTGCTCGACGTCCATGGAAGTGGGAACCGTGCGGCTCGCGAGGATCTCACCCTCCCGAGTGATCACTCCGCCGCGCACGTTGGTGCCACCGACGTCGAAGCCGATAGTCAGATCGGCGGAGTTCTTCTTAAGCATGCATAACAGAATATACCGACAACCGGGTTAGGGTCACATCAAGACATCAGCTGCCGCAATCGCTGCCCCATTATCCGCCACGTCCAATTCTCTTCTACATGGCGACGCCCCGCCTGCCCCATGTGAAGCCTACGCTGCGGGTCGGCCAAGAGAGCTTTCAACGCTCCAGCTAGTTCCGGCACAGATCCGCCCTTGACGACGACCCCCGTCTCCCCTGTCACCGTCTCTGGTGCACCACCGGAGTCTCCGGCAACAACTGGCAAGCCGCACGCCTGCGCCTCCAAATAGACGATGCCCAAGCCCTCGACGTCTAGCCCTCCGCCACGGGTGCGTGCCGGCATGGCAAAAACATCCGCTGCGTGCAAAGCAGTCTCAATGCTTTCCGCTTCCTGAATCACTGAGTCTGGACAGTAGATTTCCGCCAATTGTTCTAAAGCCGCGCGGTAGCGTCCGCGCCCAATAAGTAGGAGCTGTGCATCCGGAAATTCTTCACGCACGAGAGGCATAGCGCGTAGAAGCTGATCCTGCCCCTTGCGTGGAACGAACCGCGAAATGCAGACGATGGTCGGCCCGCTGACTCCGAACTCTGCCTTTGCCGCTGCACGTTGCTCCGGCGTGGCTGGAGAAAGGCCCTCCACACTCACTCCGGAAGGCAGGTGCTCCCAGCACGGGTTCGGTCCAAATGGTCGACGCAACCGACGCAGGGTGTAGTCGGAGATATAGGTAATCACATCAGCATAGTCACCAATGCGGCGCAGGCACTGCCGAGCAACGGGCACCATTGACCACCCCACTTCGTGCCCGTGCGTCGTAGCTACTACACGGGTCGCCCCCGCCTCTTTTGCAGCCTTGCCCATCAAAGCAAGGGGCGCGGCTGCACCAAACCAGACGATGTCAATATTTTCTGTGCGGATGATCTCCTGCATCCGACGAACCGTGGCAAGCGTCGGCAACATCACCCGGCGAGGCCAGCGGATGACCTTGTAGTCCACCGCGGCATCGAATTCCGCCGGTGATTCCTGGGTTGAGGCAAAGACTACGACATCGCGCGGATCTAAGGTTGCTACGAAATCGCGCAGGTAAGACTGAATCCCGCCAATCTTGGGCGGAAAGTCATTAGTTACCAGCAGAACGCGGGCCACTTAGTACCGCGCCGTTCCGGTAATCGGCATAGATTTCAACGGCACCACCTGAACGGGCACGCCATAGGTAGAGGCATGGACTACCTGACCATTACCGATATACATGCCGACGTGAGTTACGCCAGGGTAATAACCCACGATATCGCCCGGCTGTAGGTCTTCCAACGGTACCGATGTGCCACCTGCAATCTGAGCCTGCGACGTACGCGGAATGGACTTACCAATCTGCTGATACGCCCAGAACATCAATCCAGAGCAGTCGAACTGGTCGGGTCCAGCCGCACCCCAGCCATATGGGGCGCCCAGCTTCGACAAGGCAGCCGAGACAGCACCATCAGCTACCTCCCCCAGATCCATATCCGGCTTATCAGATCCGCCGAATTGGCCTTCCCAGGCCTCGCGCTGCTGCTCATCGAGAGCGTCCACCTGCTTCTCGATGTCCTTTTGCTGCTTTTCCAACTCCTCCTTTTCCTTGAGAAGCTCCTCGCGCTGCTCTTCCAGCGCCTTCTTTTCCTCGCGCACCTTCGCGGCGGCATCGGCAGCCTTATGCTTTTGCTCTTCCGCCATGGAAGCGGCATTAGCCTTTGCATCAAGAGTGCGTTGGGCCTTGCGGGAAAGCGCGCCGAGGTAGCCCATGCGCTCTACGGCATCGGAGGGATCTTCTGCAGCCAAAGCTCCAGACACTGCCGAACGGGAATCACCGCGGTAGCGCGACTGTGCGATGCCATTGACACGGTCCTGCTGGGTGGAAACATCCCCCTTCGCATCGTCCGCCCGCGTTTGTGCTTCAGCGGCGGCCTGCTCGGATTCAGCAACCTCAGCCTGCTTCTCCTCAAGCTTGACCTCGAGCTCTTTTACTTCTTCGTTCTTGGCAGAAACTTTGCGCGCAACTTCTCCTACGCGCTCCACCAAGGCGTCTACATTTTCGGTGGCACTCTCCTGTTGTGGAGCGGCCTCCTGCGCAACAACCTGCGAAATCCCAGAAACCGACGTAACAGCAAGAGCCGCTGCAAGTGCAGCTGCAGGAAGTACTCGTTTAGACACGTAAGGACCCTTAGACTAAGAAATTTAAAAATCGTACTAACTATAGCGGGTTTTACCCCCTGATGCACGACAAAGCCCTCCCCGCGAAGGGGAGGGCAAGATCCGCCGCTACTTAGAAGCGAACTGCGGAGTGAATCGGCATGTAGTTCAGGTCGCGCTCCTGAACCGGCACGCCGGAGTTAAGGGCGTCGATGATGGTGCCGTGGCCGGTGTAGATACCAACGTGGGAAGCGCCACCGTAGTAAGCGATGATGTCACCCGGCTGCAGCTGATCCAGGGATACCGGGGTACCGGCGGCAGCCTGTGCCTGAGAGGTACGCGGGATCTGCTTGCCAGCCTGAGCGTATGCCCAGCTGGTCAGACCGGAGCAGTCGAAAGCGTTCGGGCCAGCGGCGCCGTATACGTATGGAGAACCGATGACGGAGCGGGCTGCTGCCAGTGCCTTCTGACCAACGGTCTGTTGTGCCGGAGCGGCCTGCTTGTGGCCAGCGGCTGCGTAGTTGGTGTTCTGCTGGTTAGAAACCTGACCCAGGGACGGAACGTAGCGGTCAATGTTCGGAACCTGGTCAATGTTCGGGACGTTTTCCAGACCTGCTACCTCAAAGCGGTAGTCAGTATTAGGTACGACAACCTCTGCTGCCTGTGCGACGCCCGGAGCGACGACGGCTGCGGTTGCAGCCAGTGCTGCAGTAGATGCGATGCGACGGGTGTTCTTCATGCCCTGACGACGGTGCTGTGCCATGAGTAAAACTCCAAATCTTCCTGCGCGCCTACTTCCCTAATAAAGGAAGCTCTGACCCTGGGGGACTAGCGTTCGTTGGGAATCCGTTCCTTTAGGATTTCCTCCACTCGGCCCCTCAGTAGGAGGGGCCAGATGCGGCGCTGTAATTCTTCTGTTTAGATTGAGCACCTTTCGGGCGGTAACTCAATGTCTCGAATAGGTTACGAAATCATCACAAGCAATGTCCATTCGCGACACCAAAATAACGTTTGTTATCGCTTCGTTACCTTCCGTTGACCTTGCCGAGATTTAACCTCCATATGGATGCTAGCACCCGCCAGAATCCACCGCCTCGAGGCCATAAGCTGCACAAATGACAGCGGATGCCGGGCATCCGACCAAGAAGTGTCCTCACTAAGAGTGAAGCTTAACAATTAACACTTTTCTAATTTGTGACTTTCAACACTACGCAATTTTGACAGTCCCTCTTCCCCCACGATGTCACTCCTTTAACACACCTCTAGAGTCTCGCTTACATCACGACGGCGCCCCGCTTTGCCACCTTTCCTTGCGGTCGTTTTAGCTAAACCGCTTCTTGAAGCCCCAAAGGCACTAAACCGACGAGCGCAGCGTACCTCTAGACAATAAAGCCTTTCGGCATTCACACCCACCTGAGCCCACGCACTAGGCTCCTGAAACAGTAAAGCGCGACAAAACCGCAAACTATCGACAATCCGCGCACCAGAACATGTACTAAACCGGCTGCACAACAAGCTTCAGCAGTTCTTTAGATGCTTCTAGATTCATAAATACTCACTGGCACGCAACAGCTCCCCTTCAACAACTCCTGTAGCAGCCAAAAGGATGAGGACTGGGGTCGGAATCTATCTGTACATACGCAAACCGCCCTTGCTCCTTCAGCAGGAGCAAGGGCGGTTCTGTGAGCGCGTTTCGAGTAATCCTCAGGAAAAGCGGCTAAATGCGGCCGTTTTCCTCGTCCTCACGGCGGTTAGCCTCGTTGAGGCGGCGGAACATCTCCGCTTCCTCGTCGTGGTTATCCGAGTGGATTTCGTGTACTCGGTGCATGAGGGCCGAATCATCAGGGCTGAAGGTGCCCTGGGTCTCGGAGTCAGCGAGTCCGAGGTGGTTCAGCTGCTTCGGCACCTGAGCGCCTGCATACTCGAGCGGAACCGGGTGGCCTTCGGCATCAACCGGGCCGAGCGGCTGGTGAACCTCGATGAAGGCACCATTCGGCATCTGCTTAATGACGCCGGTTTCAATACCGTGCTTGAGAACCTCCCGGTCAGAGCGCTGCAAACCAACGCAAATGCGGTAGGTCATGAAGTACGCAATCGGAGGAAGCACGATGAGGCCGATACGACCAACCCAGGTCATAGCGTTCAGCGAAATCTGGAAGAAGTGTGCCACGTGGTCGTTACCACCGGACAGGGTGACCAGCAGGAAGAACACGATGGCAGCAGCGCCGATAGCGGAGCGGGTAGGAACATCGCGCGGACGCTGCAGCAGGTTGTGGTGTGCATCGTCACCGGTGAACTTCTTCTCCAAGAACGGGTACGCCATTAGCAGGACGACCATGAGGCCACACAGCAGAGCTACCCAGAACGCGGAAGGAATGGTGTAGTTGCCGATGTAGAGTTCCCAAGCCGGCATGACACGGGCAACACCGTCAGTCCACAGCATGTAAATATCTGGCTGGGAACCAGCAGAAACTTGGGATGGATTATAAGGTCCAAGCAGCCAGATGGCGTTAATGGTCAGCAGACCAGACATCAGCGCCAGTACGCCAGCCACCATCATGCCCATACCAATGGCCTTGGTGGCGAAGACCGGCATAATGCGGACGCCAACGACGTTGTTCTCCGCACGGCCCGGTCCAGGGAACTGGGTGTGCTTCTGGAACCAAACCATAATCAGGTGGGCTGCAATCAGGCCAAGGATGATGCCCGGAATAACCAGAACGTGCAAGATGTAGAAACGATCCAGCATCAGGTCGGACGGGAAGTCACCGCTAAAGATTGCCCAGTGCAGCCAGGTGCCGATAATCGGCAGACCCAGGATGATGGCGGACATGATTCGCAGACCAACACCGGAAAGCAGGTCATCCGGCAGGGAGTAACCAAGGAAGCCCTCGATCATGCCCAGCAGAATAAGTGCGCAACCGATAATCCAGTTTGCTTCACGCGGACGACGGAACGCGCCGGTGAAGAAGATACGCAGCATGTGCGCAACCATGGACATCATGAACAGCAGAGCTGCCCAGTGGTGCATCTGGCGCACGAACAAGCCACCACGAACTTCAAAAGAGATATCCAGCGCGGTGGCGTATGCGCGGGACATTTCTACACCATTAAGCGGTGCATAGGTGCCGTCGTAAATGACCTTGGTGATGGAAGGGTCGAAGAACAGCGCCAGGTAGATACCGGTCAGTACAAGAATGATGAAGCTGTATAGCGCCATCTCACCAAGCATGAAGGACCAGTGGGTCGGAAAGACCTTGTTCAGCTGAGTCCTCAACACGCCGGCGGCGCTATAGCGCTCATCCATGTTGTTGCCCATTTGGGCGAGTTTATTGCTCATTATGACTTACGCTCCCAGAATGCCGGGCCGACAGGCTCAATGAAGTTGCCCTGTGCAACGAGGTAGCCCTCGTCATCCACCGTGATAGGCAGCTGTGGCAGTGCGCGGGCAGCCGGGCCGAAGACCGGCTTACCGTACTGCAAAGCGTCGAACTGCGACTGGTGGCACGGGCACAGGATTCGGTTGGTCTGAGCCTCATACAGAGAGGTCGGGCAACCGATGTGGGTACAGATCTTGGAGTAGGCGTAGTAATCACCGTGGTGGAAGTCTTCCTGACCTTCGCGCTCGATTGCCTTCTGAGCGTCGTTGTGACGCAGGCGAATCAGCATGACCGCATTGCGGTTGCCGTGAATCGAGTGCATGTGGTGCTCGTAGACATCGCGCTCGGCATCGTACTTGTCGCCATCGTTGACGTCTTCTTCTGCCAGCGGGAAGACGGTTTCCATACCGCCTGCCGCTAGATCCTCTGGACGCACGCGAACCAAGCGGGTTACACCCTTGGTGCTGTAGTGTTCACCAGTTTCACCAGAGTGCTTCTCGGCAATAGTACCGGTGTCGCGGGCGAGGTAAAGCTTGACGCCTTCATTGTGCAGGGTCCAACCGGAAGTCCACAGGGTGCCGTCGCCGGCATAATTCATGTTGTGGCGTACCTTCCAAGGGTTTTTGATTGCGCCGCCGAGCGGAGCAATCACGGTTAGACCAAACAGAACGCCGGCGCCGCCCAGCAGACCCTGAACGGTCTTGCGACGACCCAGAGTCGAGGTCTTCCAAGAGTCGTTCAGTAGAGCGGTCAGGGTACGGCGGTCAACCTCTTCGGACGGACCGTCGTGACGACGCTGAACGGAAATCTCCTCTGGGAGAATCTTCTTAACGTACTGAACAATGGCAATGCCCAAGCCGCAAATTGCGAGGGCAGCAGTAATACCCAGCAGAGGGGTGTAAAGAGTGTGCCAAATGTGGCCCTCCTCCCCTAGCTGCTTGTACTGCCACGGCCAGAACAGGTAAACGCCGAGGAATCCAAGGCCGCCAATGACGGACAGGAACAACCAGATAGCAACGTTACGTCCAGCGCGCTTTTCAGCTGGGTCACCTTCGACTGGGAAGCGCTCCTTACGGAACGCAACGGTGACGTCGTCGAGCTCGGTACCAAGAGCAGCGAGTTCATCGTTACTCATCTTGTCGAGCTCAGCGTTAGTGTAATTCTTCTTCACATTGCTCATGAGCGCGATCCAATCCACATAGCGGCAGCGCACAGGGCGCTAATGCCGATGATCCACATTGCCAGGCCTTCCGCTACTGGGCCGAGACCACCAAGGTCCCAACCTGCTGGGGAAGGAGTTTCCTTTGCAGACTTGAGGTAGGCAATGATGTCCTTCTTCTCGTCTGCGGTCAGCTGGCGGTCAGAGAACTTAGGCATGTTCTGCGGGCCGGTCAGCATTGCCTGGTAGATTTCCTGCTCACTTGCCGGAGCCAGCTCCGGAGCGAACTTACCGGAAGACAGTGCGCCGCCCTGGCCGGTGAAGTTGTGGCAGGATGCGCAGTTCATGCGGAAGAGCTCGGAGCCCTTCGCTATGTCTTCTGCCTGGATTTCGCCGTTGTAGTTAGCACCACGCAGCGATTCCTGGGCAACGCTTCCGTCGTCGTTGTAGACAATGTCAGCGCCGCCGCCGTTAGCTGCAACATATGCAGCCAACGCCAGAGTCTGCTGCTCAGTGTAGCGGGGAGCCTTGCGCTCTGCCTGTGCGTCGTTAGACATCATCGGCATACGGCCGGAGTGCACCTGGAAGTACACGGAACCAGCACCGACACCAACGAGGGACGGACCGCGACCTTCGATGCCCTGCAGATTGGCACCGTGGCAGGTGATACAAGCGGTGTCATAGATGTCCTTACCCTCTTGGACGAGGGCTTGGTCATCTTTTTCCGCCGTGGCGACCTGTGCATCCGGGGTCAAGGCAGAAGCCAAGACGCCCGCACCGGACAGGCCAATCGCCAAAGCGAAGCCACCGGCAAGGGTGCGCTTCGCCTTGCGGCGACGGCGGGTCTTCTTAGCCGCCGCAGTGGTCTGCTCCACTGCCACGGACTGCGAATTGTTATCCATCATTTTCCTTTAGATAACTCGAACACGGGAGGACTGTTTGGGGATCTTGGCCAGTGCTACTGAACCAAGTAAATAACGGTGAAAACGCCGATCCACACAACGTCAACGAAGTGCCAGTAGTAGGACACTGCCATTGCTGCGGTCGCCTGTGCCGGCGTGAACTTGGACTTAGCAACGCGCGCGAGAATGATTGCAAAAGAAATCAGGCCCGCGGTCACGTGCGCGGCGTGGAAGCCGGTGATGATGTAGAACACCGAGCCAAAGACGCTGGCCTGGACAGTCACACCTGCGTGAATCAACTCGGCCCACTCGAACGCCATGATGCCCAAGAACACAACGCCCAGTACCAGCGTCACGGTGTACCAGAGTCGAAGCTTGTAAACGTCACCCCTTTCTGCGGCAAACACGCCGAACTGCGAGGTCACAGAAGAAGAAATCAGCACTGCCGTAATGAGGAAACCCATGGGCAGGTTGATATGGGCGGTGTGCTCCGCCCAATCGCCTTCCTGACCGTTTGCTCGCGAGGTAAACCACATCGCGAACAGTCCGGCAAAGAACATCAATTCCTGAGACAGGAACACGATGGTGCCCACGCTGACCATATTGGGTCGGTTCAGCGAGGCAGCACGTGGTGCTGTCATACCTTGGTTAGAAACTACGCTCGTCACAGTGGCTATTATGGCTGTTCTGAGCGCTAAAGTCACCTCGATTCCCCCCGCTTTCTCTATTCGTTTTTGATGCTTCATCCAGCGAACGTTCAGCTCGTGAGGGCCAAAAACAATATTCCTCCAAACGGGAACTTTTTACCCCGCTTTCCGACGCCCCATTGATGCAGGTGACACCACCAGCTGGGCCCTACCCTGAAATTCCTAAGCATCCCAGACGCCTGCGGCCCACGCTTGTCGATGCGCCAATTAGTGCACCCGATCCCAGTCCTCCAGAGAGATAAATCACATTCCACGGGCCCCCTAAACGCCCAGCTTTACAACTTTCGAACGACCCCCGCTAAAATCGGCTTCTACGTGCCAGAATGCAGAAGAAGACTAGTCGACAATACGTCACACAGTCAGGTGCCATTCCCCCACCGGCAAAACTTTTTAGAAATCTCGGGAACTTTATGACGCGACAGACGACGCAGGATCGCCAAAGCCCTCCTAGCCATGATGACTAGGAGGGCGGAGAAGTTTTAGGCAGGGATTCCTTTACATCTTGGAATTAGTGCTTTTCCTTCGGCAGGCCGTACTGCAGGGACAGGCCGGTGCAGGCCGCGATGAGGCAGACAGCGCCGAGGGCAATCAGCCAGAAGTAGAGGAAGATGATACCCAAGCCAAGGAGGCCAATGGCGCCAGTCATAGCCAGCGGCCAGATGGAGCTTGGGGAGAAGAAGCCCAGGATGCCAGCGGCATCTTCAGTTTCTGCCTCTTCCCAATCTTCTGGCAGGACGTCACTGCGGTCATCAGTGAAGTGAAGGTAAGCACCCAGCATCATGCACAGCAGGAAGGCGAGGAACATGCCCACGATGCCAACCCACTCGGCACCGTAAAGGTAGCCGTCGTCCTTAACGAAGGTGACGCCGAAGATGTAGACAATCAGCGAGACAAGAAGGTACGTCGCGATTGAGTAAAAGACTTTCGATGTTGCACGCATTGTGTTGTGTCCTTATCTCTTATGCCGCGGTGTTCACGTAGTTATCGCCCTTAGCGGTGTCACGCTCGCCGGAGAACGGTTGGGTGGTTACCGCGTATGGGTCCTGACCGATTTCTTCCAGAGCTTCCGCGTTGGTGGCTTCTGGGTTGTCCTCGCGGAACTTCAGGTAGGTGTTGAAGTCCTCCGGAGAGACAACGCGGATTTCGAAGTTCATCATCGAGTGGTAGGTACCGCACATCTCAGCACAACGGCCAACGAATGCGCCCTGCTTCTCAATCTTTTCTACCTGGAAGCTACGCTCCTGAGCGTTTGCCTCGGGGTGTGCGTAGACGTCGCGCTTGAACAAGAACTCCGGTACCCAGAATGCGTGGGAAACGTCGCCGGAAGCCAGACGGAACTCAATCGCGGTATCGGAAGGAAGGACCAGAACCGGAACCTCTTCGGTGGTACCGACGGTCTCAATCTTGTTGTAGTTCAGGTAGGAAAGGTCGCCCATGGACTTGCCGTGGATTGGGTTCGGGTTGTCCACACCCTCAGGGTCGTGAGCAGTCTTCTCTGCCTCAGCCTGACGCTCCTTGTCGGCACCGTCGTAGTTCTCACCATTGACATGGTTCTCGGCGTAACCAAACTTCCAGTTCCACTGGAACGCGGTGACGTCGACGACAACCTTCGGATCCTTATCCAAGGCAGTGACCTTCTGCTGAGTCTGAACGGTGAAGAAGAACAGGCCCATAATGATAAGGATCGGGACGATGGTCAGAACCATCTCCAGCGGAACGTTGTACTGGATCTGGCGCGGGAACTCGCCCTTGCCATCCTTCTTCGCCTTCTTCGCGCTCCAGCGGAAGATTGCAGTGAGGAACAGGCCCCACATAATAAAACCAACGATCCATGCGGCAACCCAGACCCAAATCCAGAAGTTGTACATGGCCTCTGCCTCAGGAGTAATACCCTTCGGCCAACCGAATCCAAGGAGGTTCTCTACAGCAGTTGGCGCCTGAACGTCACAACCTGCCAGAGCGAGTCCACCCAGGGCAAGTGCGCCAGCTACGCCCGCCTTGCGGGCAAAGGTGCGCTTATTACGCTGTCCCACGTGTGTTCTGCCTTTCTGTCCACACAAAACTTCTCGAATACTCACAGAGCACTCTTACCCAATCAGAATAGAGGATAATTGCCAGATTCCCAGCCTGTTTAAAGGCACAAAAGGGCACCTAGTGTGCTCATTTCATATTCTCCTTCTGGTAGGTTACCGCCCCACCTGCACAATGTTCCAACCGCACCCCCAGTATCCATAGACTTCGTGTGCGCCAATTCACAGGATTCTCATGGAGCCATCATCCGAAAGTTCGCACCCCTATCGGGGAAGCTAATTCCAAGGCAGTCGGCAGGTTTCCTTAAGCCGTGGCGTGTTCTGGTTTCACGCTCTCTAGCCGTAAAGTGGGTGACTAGCAATAGACGCTTATATATAAGGAGCAATCTTTACATGTGCGGACTTCTTGGCATGCTCGCCGCCACAGGCAACGTAGATAAGTACGTTGATGCACTGGAACGATCCCTGCCCTGCATGCGCCACCGCGGTCCAGACGCGGCCGGCACGTGGCATGACGGCGATGCCGCCTTCGGCTTCAATCGTCTGTCCATTATTGACTTGGAGCATTCCCATCAGCCCCTCCGCTGGGGCCCAGAGGACCAGCCTGACCGCTACGCCATGACCTTTAATGGTGAAATCTACAACTACGTGGAGCTGCGCGAGGAGCTCCAGGGCCTCGGCTACACCTTCCACACCGAAGGCGATGGCGAGCCCATCGTGGTGGGCTACCACCACTGGGGCAAGGACGTAGTCAACCACCTGCGCGGTATGTTTGGCATCGTCATCTGGGATACCCACACCAAGACGATGTTTGCTGCTCGTGACCAATTTGGCATCAAGCCGCTGTATTACGCCACTACCGAGGCAGGCACCGTTTTCGCTTCGGAGATGAAGTGCATCCTTGAAATGGCGGACGAGATTGGTCTAGAGCTCAACCTTGACCGACGCGCCATTGAGCACTACGTCGACCTGCAGTACGTCCCGGAGCCAGAATCCCTCCACGCGAATATTCGCCGCGTTGAATCCGGCTGCACTGTCACTCTTCGCCCGGGCGAAGATGTTGTCGCCGAGCGCTACTTCAAGCCCCGCTTCCCTGTACAGCAGGTAAAGCAAGGCGAGGAGCAGCAGCTATTTAACCGCATTGCAGAGGCGCTGGAAGATTCCGTCGCTAAGCACATGCGTGCCGACGTCACCGTGGGTTCCTTCCTATCTGGCGGCATTGACTCCACCGCTATTGCCACACTGGCCAAGCGCCACAACCCAGATCTACTGACCTTTACCACCGGCTTCGAGCGCGAGGGATATTCTGAGGTCGATGTCGCGGCAGAGTCTGCGGAAGCTATTGGTGTGGAGCACATCGTCAAGATTGTATCCCCTGAAGAATATGCCGAGTCCATCCCGAAGATCATGTGGTACCTGGACAATCCGGTGGCTGATCCCTCGCTGGTACCGCTCTACTTTGTGGCGCAGGAGGCCCGCAAACACGTCAAGGTAGTTCTTTCCGGCGAGGGCGCAGACGAGCTCTTTGGCGGCTACACCATTTACAAGGAACCACTGTCCCTCGCCCCATTTGAGAAGATTCCGTCCCCACTGCGTCGCGGTCTGGGCAAGCTCTCGCAGGTTCTGCCCGAGGGCATGAAGGGCAAGTCCCTGCTTAATCGCGGCTCGATGACGATGGAAGAGCGCTACTACGGCAACGCTCGTTCCTTCAACTTTGAGCAGATGCAGCGCGTTATCCCGTGGGCAAAGCGCGAATGGGACCACCGTGAGGTTACCGCCCCCATCTACGCCCAGTCCGAGAACTTTGATCCGGTTGCCCGCATGCAGCACTTGGATCTATTCACTTGGATGCGCGGTGACATCCTGGTCAAGGCCGATAAGATCAATATGGCCAACTCGCTGGAGCTGCGCGTGCCCTTCTTGGACAAGGAAGTCTTCAAGGTTGCCGAGTCCATCCCTTATGACCTGAAGATCTCGCACGGCACCACCAAATACGCCCTGCGCAAGGCCATGGAACAGATCGTGCCGGCGCATGTTCTACACCGCAAGAAGCTGGGTTTCCCAGTGCCGATGCGCCACTGGCTGGCCGGCGATGAGCTTTATGGCTGGGCCCAGGACACCATCAATGAATCCCAGACCGAGGACATCTTCAATAAGAAGGAAGTTCTCGAGATGCTCAAGGAGCACCGCGACGGCGTTTCCGATCACTCCCGCCGCTTGTGGACCGTGCTGTCCTTTATGATCTGGCACGGCATCTTTGTGGAAAAGCGCATCGATCCGCAGATCGAGCAGCGCGACTACCCAGTCAAGCTCTAAGAGCCTTCCACACATACAAAGAGGGTGGGTGCCAGTGGCACCCACCCTCTTTTCTGTCCTTCTATTTAGTTGAAGGAATCGCCACAAGCGCAAGAGCCGGTGGCATTCGGGTTATCAATGGTGAAACCCTGGGACTCGATGGTGTCAGCGAAGTCAATCTTGGCACCGGTCAGGTAGGGAACGGACATCTTGTCCACAACGAGGTTTACGCCGCCTACCTGGTCAACCTTGTCACCATCCAAGGTGCGGTCATCAAAGTAGAGCTGGTAGCGCAGGCCAGCGCAGCCACCAGGCTGGACGGCAATGCGCAGAGAGAGATCGTCGCGGCCTTCCTGATCAAGCAGCGCCTTTGCCTTTGCGGCTGCTGCTTCAGTCAGAATGACGCCGGTTGCGGAAGCTGGAGCGGTCATCACTTCTCCTCAATAAGTATTGGATTCGTTGCCACTACCCTACCCGGTTAGTTCAGGTGGGAAAAGGTAGCCCATACCTACAACACCATCTGGGCCGGGCCTATTCCCCTATTCACACCTAAACCTTGTAGTGTGAGGAGCGTGAAACTCCCGTGGCAAAAAGATGACAAGACCTCCACTGAACCCGCCCCTGTACAGGACAAAGCTCAGGCCAAAGTTCAGGAAGAGCCCCAGCGCAAGGGCTACACCCCACCGAAGGGTCGTCCTACGCCAAAGCGCGCAGAGCAAGAGATTGCGCGCGGCGTAAAGCGTGATCCCAATGGCATGTCCGATGCGCAGCGCTACCAGCACCGCAAGGACATGAAGAAGTCCATGAGCAAGGACGAGTGGAAGGAATATAAGAAGAAGGAGCGCCAAGAGCGCCAGCAGGCCAACCGCGAGCAGCAGGCCCGCATGGCAGAAGGCGATCCGCGCTTCCTCCCCGCCCGCGACCAGGGTGAAGTGCGCGCCTATGTGCGCGATTGGGTGGATGCCCGCCGCAGCCTGAGCAACTGGGTCATGCCGATGGCCTTGGTGCTCATCGTGGTCATGTTCTTGACCTACGCGGTACCCAGCATTGCAACAATCATCAACGCGGTAGCGATGGTTATCCTCGTAATCTTCGCCATCGAGGGCGTCATTTTGGCCCGCCGCTGCAATAATGCCGTGCGCGCCAAGTTCCCTGGCACCACCGAAGCCGGCTTTAGTCTTGGTTTTTATGCGTATTCTCGCGCCAGCCAGCCGCGCAAGTGGCGCATCCCGCGCCCCCGCGTGGAGCTCGGCGCTGACGTTTAGGGGGACTACTCATGGCCATTCCGCAGCCCGATAAGCAGGCACATACCGCACAGGACGCGCAGCTCGCCCCTTGGGGGCGCCTGACCGACGCCGCTCAATGGCTGGCTGCTTGCCAAGGCGCGGCACCTGCCCATGAGCCGCGGCGCGTGCGGGCCGTGATTTTCGCGGATCAAGAGACCTCGCTTTCGGCCGCTGAGACCGCTGCGCGTCGCGCCGAGGCCGGGCTGAATGTAGTCACCGTGACGGATTATTCCCAAGCCTACAGCCTTGGAGCCGCAACAGCGGATGCGGAAATTGATGCCGGGGCTGACCTACTGATTCCCGGCGGCGAAGAGCTCGCCCGAGTACCGGCCGTGGTAATGGCAACTATGACGCAGACGGAGCCGGTAGTGATCGTCGGCAAGCAGCGCAGCGTGGAAGACTGGAAGCGCGAGGTCTGCGCTATCCGGGACGCTATGTTTCGCGCCCGTAACCTCGAAGGCATGGAGCTGGTTGAATCGTGCCAGTCCACGGTGCTGGCAGCCACGGTGGGGTTCATTGCCCGAGCCGCGGAGCGCCGCACGCCCCTGCTTATCGACGCCCCCTTGACCGCCACCGCCGCGCTCCTTGCCGAGCGCGATAATCCCGGTGTGAAAGACTGGCTCTTCGCCACAACCCTGTCCGCTGCCCCTGCGCATAAGTTGGCACTGGAAAAGCTAGGGCTCCACCCCCTGCTTGAACTGGGAATGGAGCCACAACCTGCACTAGGCGCGCTCGCGGCGCTGCCAATGTTGCTGACCGGAGTGGAGATCGCTGCGGACGCCTAACCGGGGACTACTTCACTAGGGTATGGAGCCAACCGTGGGTATCCTCCACTGCGCCGCGCTGGATACCGGTGAGGCGCTCGCGCAGGGCCATGGTGATCTCCCCCGCTTCATTGCCATTGACCTGGAAGTCGGCAGAGTCTCCCAACACGTGACCCACCGGCGTAATAACCGCGGCAGTGCCACAAGCAAAGGCCTCTGACATAGCGCCGGATTCAGCATCGCGCTGCCACTCTTCGGCAGTAATGCGGCGCTCGGTGACCTTGTAGCCCACATCCTGTGCTACCTGCAATAGGGATTCGCGGGTAATGCCGGGCAGCAAAGAGCCCGATAGTTCTGGTGTAACAATCTCCGCGCTATCACCAGAGCCATACACAAACATCAGGTTCATTCCGCCCATCTCCTCGATGTAGCGGCGCTCAATGGCATCCAACCAGACAACCTGGTCACACCCCTTTTCATCTGCCTGGGCCTGCGCCAAGAGCGAGCCTGCATAGTTGCCCGCAAACTTGGCCGCGCCGGTGCCGCCAGGGGCTGCGCGCACGTAGTCAGTGGATAGCCACACCGAAACCGGCTTGATTCCGCCGCTGAAGTAGGAACCCGCTGGGGAGGCAATGAGCACATAGCGGTAGGAATTGGCGGGGTGAACGCCCAAGGAGACCTCGGTGGAGATCATAAACGGGCGCAGGTACAGCGCTGCTTCCCCGCCGGCTTCTGGTACCCAGTCCTGATCCACCTCAACCAATTGGCGCAGGGACTCAATAAACTCCTCCTGCGGAAGCTCCGGCATAGCCAGGCGCTCAGCGGAGTTGATTAAGCGCTGCGCATTGTGGTCCGGCCGGAAAGTAGCGATAGAATCATCCGGCTGTCGGTAGGCCTTGATGCCCTCAAAGATCGCCTGGCCATAATGGAATACGTTGCTGGCCGGGTCCATACTCATCGGACCGTACGGACGCACCTGAGCATTGTGCCACCCCTTTTCTTCGGTCCAGTCAATGGTGACCATGTGGTCTGTAAAGTGCTTGCCAAAGCCGGGGTTGGCGAGGATATCGCTCAATTCTTCCGCGGACGTGGGGTTATCGGTACGAGTAATCGTGTAATCAAGCATGCCCACAATCTACCCCTTTATCTATAGCGAGGCAGGAATAAGTTCATCGCCGCGCGGTACAGTGGTGGGAAGATTGATAAGCCTTTCCACAAAGGAGGAGACAAATGGCACAGTCCGATCTACCAGCACGCGGCCACTTTCCCCAGGTAAAGCTGGGAAAGAAGGTTCCTAAGAAGGCGGAAGCTCTACTTATCGCCGCTTTCGAGGGCGAAGGCGGCCTAGAGCTGCCAGGCACCGATCTGCTTGGGGGCGCGGCGCTGCGCTCCACTTATGAAGCACTGGTGACCGTAGGGGCCTCTGGCAAGGCCGGTGAGGTCACGCGCGTGCCGGCCCCATCCAAGGCGGGCGTAGCATCCATCATCGCCGTTGGCTTGGGCGATGCGGAAGAAGTTGACGATGAGACGCTGCGCCGCGCTGCCGGCCAAGCCGCCCGCTCTATCACCAAGGTGGGGGCCGTAGCCACCTCCCTGGGCGATTTTGGAATCACCCCAGTGGTAGAAGGCCTTATCCTCGGCGGCTATAAGTATTCTGGCCTGCGCTCCGAGTCGGCAACGGAGACCACCACCTACACCGTGGTGGCGGAGAAGTCCGCTCAAAAGGAGTTCGACAGCGCCAAAATTACCGCCGAGTCCGTCCTCATCGCCCGCGACCTCGTCAATACCCCTTCCAATCTGCTCTATCCAGAAACCTACGCGGCGTTCCTGTCTGCCCAAGCGGCAGAGGCCGGCCTTGAGGTAGAGGTCTTGGATGAAAAGGCGCTGGAAAAGCAGGGCTTTGGTGGCATCATGGCCGTCGGCCGCGGATCCGCCCGCCCGCCGCGCTTGGTCCGCTTGAGCTGGAAGCCGAAGAAAGCCAAGCGCCACGTCGCCCTAGTAGGCAAGGGCATTACCTTTGATACCGGCGGTATTTCCCTGAAGCCGGGCGCCAAGATGTGGGACATGATTTCTGACATGGGCGGTTCCGCTGCAATGGCCGCAGCCATCATCGCCGCAGCAAAGCTGAACCTCAAGGTAGGTATCACCGCTACCCTGCCGCTGGCAGAAAACATGCCGGGCAGCGATGCCACCCGCCCGGGTGACGTCATCACCCACTACGGCGGCATTACCTCCGAGGTACTCAACACTGACGCGGAGGGACGCCTCGTGCTTGCCGACGCCATTGCGCGCGCCAGCGAGGACAACCCCGATTTCCTCATCGAAACCGCGACCTTGACCGGCGCCCAGATGGTCGCCCTGGGTGAGCGCACCGCCGGCGTGATGGGCTCGGAAGAATTCCGCGATCGCATGGCCGAGATCGGCCGCGAGGTGGGCGAGAAGGCTTGGGCCATGCCGCTCCTGGAAGAACACGAAGAATCAGTGAAATCTGCCAGCGCCGATATCCGCAATATCAACGCCAAGCGTGAGGGTGGCATGGAATACGCCGGCACCTACCTCCAGCACTTCGTGGGCGAGGGAATCGAATGGGCCCATATCGATGTGGCTGGCCCTTCCTTCAACACCACGGGCGCTTATGGATACACCCCGAAGATGGGCACCGGCGTGCCCACCCGCACAGTGGTTGCCGCCCTGCGCGAGATTGCTGAATTAAAGTAGCACCACAGCAGGCTTAGTGCGTTTAGAATCCTAGAAGTATGAAGCCTGCTTTAATCATCGTTGACGTGCAACATGACTTCTGCCCCGGCGGCGCCTTAGGCACCGAGCGGGGCAATGAGGTCGCTGTAAAAATCGCTTCCCTGCAACAGGATTACGAAACCGTCGTAGCCACGCAGGATTGGCACATCGATCCGGGTTCTCACTTTTCTAAGGACCCGGATTTTGTCGATTCATGGCCGGTGCACTGCGTAGCCGAGTCCCACGGCGCAGCCATGCATGAGGCCATCGGGCCGGCGCAAGCCTACTTCCGCAAGGGCGAATACACCGCCGCCTATTCCGGATTCGAGGGCGCTGCGAACGGCACCTTGCTCGCCGACTGGTTGCGCGAGCGCCACATAGACGCCGTGGATATCGTGGGCATTGCCACCGATCACTGCGTGTGTGCCACGGCTGCCGACGCCCTTAAAGAGGGCTTTACCGTCCGAGTGCTGCGTGAGTATTGCTCCCCAGTGGACGAAGCACGCGGCGAAGCCGCGTTGCAAGAGTTAGCCGCTGCCGGCGCCACCATCTGCTAAACACATGAAGACGCCTACGGCCCTCGAACCGAATCTGGTCCGAGGGCCGCTGGCGTCTCTCTACAAGGTGTTTCCATGTATCGGCTAATGCAGCCGCCCTCTGGAAACAGGAGGGGTTCTCTCTATCTCTCTCGCATGCGCTCTCTCAAACGCATGAATTAAGTATGGAATGCCGATATTGGATCCGGGTGTCAGGTACCTGAAAGTTTCCTGTTGAATTGTGCCACCAAGGCTCCTACTACCTCACCTCGACAAATACGTCTCCACCCAAATGGCGAAAGCTCTGCGCTATGCGAGACGATTGTTATAGGGTGATCTGCGTCCCCACGGGTGCCCGAGCACGGGCTGAGAGTGCGCTAAAGCTGCGCATAGACCGTTCGAACCTGTTTGGTTAATACCTACGAAGGAAGAGAGGAGCGCTTGCCATGACGGCTGCCCCAGAAAACCACCCTAAGCATTCCTATTCCCCCATTCACCACGACGGTCTAGAAGTTCCAGAGACCGAAATCCAACTGGATGATTCCCCACAAGGCCCCAATGAGCCCTTCCGCGTCTACCGCACGCGTGGGCCAGAATGCGCACCTGAAGTGGGGCTACCGGCCCTGCGCAGCGAGTGGATTAGCGAGCGCGGAGATACCAAAGAGTACGCCGGTCGCGGCCGCGAGCTGGCTGACGATGGACGTGCCGCACAGCGCCGCGGGGCGTCTTCCCAAGAGTGGAAAGGCTCTAAGCGCCCGCCGCTTAAGGCTCAGCCCGGGCGCCGCGTAACTCAAATGCACTACGCTCGCCAAGGAATCATCACCCGCGAAATGGAATTCGTAGCACTGCGTGAGCACTGCGATCCGGAATTCGTTCGCGCTGAGGTAGCTCGCGGCCGCGCCATTATCCCTAATAATGTCAACCACCCCGAGTCTGAGCCCATGATCATTGGGCGAAAATTTCTCACCAAAATCAACGCCAATATTGGTAACTCCGCGGTTACCTCCTCCATCGAGGAAGAAGTGTCCAAACTGCGCTGGGCTACCCAGTGGGGCGCGGACACCGTGATGGATCTTTCCACTGGTGACGATATCCACACCACCCGCGAGTGGATCCTCCGCAATTCCCCAGTTCCCATTGGCACCGTGCCCATTTACCAAGCATTGGAAAAGGTCAATGGCGTGGCAGAGGATCTGACCTGGGAAATCTTCCGCGATACCGTCATCGAGCAATGCGAACAGGGTGTGGACTATATGACCATTCACGCCGGTGTGCTCTTGGCGTATGTACCGCTAGCAAGCAATCGCGTGACCGGCATTGTCAGCCGTGGTGGCTCCATCATGGCGGGATGGTGCCTTGCTCACCACAAAGAGTCATTTCTGTACGAGCACTTCGATGAGCTATGCGAGATTTTCGCTCAATACGATGTTGCATTTTCGCTTGGCGACGGCCTGCGCCCCGGCAGCCTTGCCGATGCTAACGACGCCGCCCAATTTGCAGAGCTAAAGACTATCGGCGAACTTACCCGCCGCGCCTGGGAGTATGACGTCCAAGTCATGGTGGAAGGCCCCGGACACGTGCCTCTCAACATGATTCAAGAAAACAACGAACTCGAACAGGACTGGGCTTCAGATGCCCCCTTCTATACCCTCGGCCCTCTAGTTACCGATATCGCCCCTGGCTATGATCACATCACTTCCGCCATCGGTGCCGCCCATATCGCAATGGGTGGTACAGCCATGTTGTGCTATGTCACGCCGAAGGAGCACTTGGGACTGCCCAACCGCGATGATGTAAAAACTGGCGTCATTACCTATAAGATTGCGGCGCATTCAGCGGACGTGGCCAAGGGACATCCAGGCGCCCGCGCTTGGGACGATGCCATGAGCAAGGCCCGCTTTGAATTTCGCTGGAATGACCAATTTGCGCTCTCCCTCGACCCAGAGACCGCGCAGGCCTATCACGATGAAACGTTGCCTGCTGAGCCAGCAAAGACCGCACACTTTTGTTCCATGTGTGGGCCGAAGTTCTGCTCCATGCGCATTAGCCAAGACATCCGCGAGATGTTCGGCGGGCAAATGGCCGAGCTGGGCATGCCGACGCTGGGCGACCAGGTCCGTGCGGCAGCCCACGGCCCAGCACCACAGGAAGGTATGCAGGAAAAATCCGCCGAATTCCGCCGCAACGGGTCTCAAATTTATTTACGCGAGGATGCTGACCTAGCTTAGCTCTCGCCCTGTATCGGGATTTTCGCCGCGCTCAAATCGGGCGCGGCGTTGCCTTTGTTCTTCCCTTTTGCGCAAGATGCGCTGCCTTTCCATGCGATCGCGCATGCGCTGCGGATAGCCGGTTTCTTCCACGTCATAAATATCGCAGCTCAAAAGTTTGGCCACCGCATCAATTCCTTTCGGCCCGCCAATACGGCGCCGGATAAAATCGCCGTGTTCATCCACAACGACAACGGACATCTCATTGACTACAGTTTCCGGTTCCACAAAGGCCTCTACATATACCTTTCCGGCGGCCCATTGTTGCAGATCCTGCGCGTCTTCCGGGCGGATGGTCTCCCCCGGTCCGCGGGGTGGTCGCAGTGACGATCTGGACTTGTTGCGGCGGAAAGGGTTGAACATAATTCCCTAGCTTACCCGGAAGGAGGGTAGTTACTCACCCCACATCTGCACGAGGGTGAGCATCACGCTGTAAGATTGTCGGGTAGCGATAGAACACTTCCAACTTTCGAGGAGTCTTATAACTCATGGCGAACTCCGTTGAGATGCCCGAGCTGGGCGAATCCGTAACCGAAGGCACCATCACGCAGTGGCTCAAGTCCGTAGGCGACACCGTCGAGGTCGACGAACCATTGCTCGAGGTCTCCACTGACAAGGTCGATACCGAAATCCCCTCCCCCGTAGCCGGCACCATTATTGAAATTAAGGCTGACGAGGATGACACCATCGAGGTCGGCGAGGTCATCGCCATCATCGGTGACGAGGATGAGGCAGGCTCCGCATCCAACGACTCCTCCGCTGACAAGGGCGAGGAAGAAGCAGAAGAAAAGAAGGAAGAGCCGAAGGCTGACTCCTCCAACGGCGGCTCCGGCGACGCAGCCGACGTGGAAATGCCAGAACTCGGCGAATCCGTCACCGAGGGCACCATCACGCAGTGGCTGAAGTCCGTAGGCGACACCGTCGAGGTAGACGAGCCACTGCTCGAGGTCTCCACCGACAAGGTCGACACCGAAATTCCTTCCCCAGTAGCAGGCACCCTGGTAGAAATCCTCGCAGACGAGGACGACACCATCGAGGTCGGCGAAGTCATCGCCCGCATCGGCGACGAAAACGCCACCGCATCCTCCTCCGAGGCCAAGCCAGAGCCACAGGAAGAAAAGAAGGAAGAGCCAAAGGCCGAAGAAAAGGAAGAGCCAAAGGCTGACTCCTCCAACGGCGGCTCCGGTGACGCAGCCGACGTGGAAATGCCAGAACTCGGCGAATCCGTCACCGAGGGCACCATCACGCAGTGGCTGAAGTCCGTAGGCGACACCGTCGAGGTAGACGAGCCACTGCTCGAGGTCTCCACCGACAAGGTCGACACCGAAATTCCTTCCCCAGTAGCAGGCACCCTGGTAGAAATCCTCGCAGACGAGGACGACACCATCGAGGTCGGCGAAGTCATCGCCCGCATCGGCGACGAAAACGCCACCGCATCCTCCTCCGAGGCCAAGCCAGAGCCACAGGAAGAAAAGAAGGAAGAGCCAAAGGCCGAAGAAAAGGAAGAGAAGAAGCCAGAACCGAAGGCTGAGGAGAAGAAGGAGTCCAAGCAGGATTCCTCCCTGAACACCTCTGCCAAGGTCAACAATGGCGACAACGTTCCTTATGTCACCCCACTGGTACGCAAGCTGGCTGAAAAGCACGGCGTAGACCTCAACACCGTTGAGGGCACCGGCGTGGGCGGTCGCATCCGCAAGCAGGACGTGCTCGCCGCTGCTGGCGAGGGCGATGCACCTGCCAAGTCTGGCGCACAGTCCGATAACTCCCCACGCGCACGTTGGTCCACCAAGTCCGTGGATCCGGCCAAGCAGGAGCTCATCGGCACCACCCAGAAGGTCAACCGCATCCGCGAAATCACCGCCGCCAAGATGGTCGAGGCGCTGCAGATTTCCGCGCAGCTGACCCACGTCCAGGAAGTCGACATGACTGCCATCTGGGATATGCGCAAGAAGAACAAGCAGGCGTTCATCGACAAGCACGGTGCCAACCTGTCCTTCCTGCCATTCATCGTGAAGGCTACCGCCGAGGCTCTGGTCTCCCACCCGAACGTCAATGCGTCTTATAACCCAGAGACCAAGGAGATGACCTACCACTCGGACGTCAACATCGCTATCGCCGTTGACACCCCGAAGGGCCTGCTCACCCCGGTCATCCACAAGGCACAGGACATGACTCTGCCGCAGATCGCTCAGCAGATTGCAGAGCTGGCTGATAAGGCCCGCAATAACAAGCTGAAGCCGAACGATCTCACCGGTGCTACCTTCACCGTGACCAACATCGGTTCCGAGGGCGCCATGCTCGATACCCCGATCTTGGTTCCGCCACAGGCCGGCATCCTGGGCACCGCGGCTATCGAAAAGCGCCCGGTTGTTGTCAACGAGAACGGCCAGGACGCCATCGCCATCCGCCAGATGTGCTACCTGCCATTCACCTACGACCACCAGGTAGTTGACGGTGCGGACGCAGGCCGCTTCATCACCACCATCAAGGATCGCCTGCAGACCGCAGACTTCCAAGCAGACCTCGAAGTCTAAAGGTTCTATCGCCGCTTAAAGCCTCTTAGCCCCACCGCGGGGCTAAGAGGCTTTAGCTATGTCTGGGGTGCCAAGTGGGGGTGACGGATCCGAAAACGGCGGACTAATCCATCCCTTTTTATTCGAGGTGTTGAGGGTGCCTTGCCCCTAAGCCCATGGTGAGCGCACTGGGCGCAGTTCTATACAGTGACGCGCTGCATAAAAGTTTCCAAAGCGGGATCGGCTCACCCATTGTTAAACATATAATTGGGGCGGTTACAGCCACTGTCCCCCTATTAAGGAGTCTCACTGACATGGAATTCATCTCCCGCCACCTAGGGCCGGATTCTGCGGAGCAGGCCACCATGCTTGCGAAGGTAGGCTACGACAGCGTGGACGCGCTGGTCGATGCCGCCATTCCGTCAAAGATCCGCGCCGCAGAACTGCCTCAGCTTCCTGAGGCACTCTCGGAAGATGAGGCGCAGGCTACATTGCGGGAGTACGCCAACCAAAACACCGTGCTGAAGTCCTTCTACGGACAAGGCTTTTCTGACACCCTCACTCCCGCGGTCATCCGCCGCGGTTTATTGGAAGATGCGGGATGGTACACCGCCTACACCCCGTATCAGCCAGAGATCTCCCAGGGTCGTCTTGAAGCGCTGTTGAACTTCCAGACCATGATTGAGTCCCTGACCGGTCTGCCCATCGCGAATGCATCCTTGCTGGATGAGGCCTCCGCCACCGCGGAAGCCGTGGGGCTTATGTCCCGCGCGGTCAAGAAGGGGCGCCGCGTGGTGCTGGATTCTCGCCTGCACCCGCAGGTGCTTACCGTCGCCGCGGAGCGCGCCCGCGCGATTGACCTCGAGGTAGAAATCGTAGACCTGCGCGAAGGCCTCGTGGGCGAGGATCTCATCGGCGCAGTAATCGCCTACACCGGTACCGAGGGCGATATCTTCGATCCCTCCACCATCATCGAGGAGCTGCACACTCGCGGCGCACTGGCTACCGTGGCCACTGACCCGCTTTCGCTGCTCCTGCTGGAGGCACCTGGCTCGCTGGGCGCCGATATTGTGCTCGGTTCTTCCCAGCGCTTTGGCGTTCCACTCTTCTTCGGCGGCCCGCACGCTGCCTACATGGCGGTCACGGAAAAGCTGAAGCGCCAGATGCCTGGCCGCATCGTAGGCGTGTCCAAGGACGCGGATGGGCGCCCCGCTTACCGCCTGGCACTGCAGACCCGCGAGCAGCATATTCGCCGCGAACGTGCCACTTCCAATATCTGTACCGCGCAGGCACTACTGGCCAACGTCGCCTCCATGTACGCCGTCTACCACGGTCCGCGAGGCCTCAAGGCCATTGCCCAGCGCGTCCACGCGCTCGCTTCCTCCTTTGCGCAGTCCGTTAAGGATGCTGGAAAGCAACTCGTGTCCGAGGACTTCTTCGATACCGTTACCGTCGCCGGCGTGGACGCCGCCACCATCAAGGCTGACCTCCAGAAGGAGGGCTACCTCGTGCGTACCATCGGCGAGGACAAGGTATCGGTGTCCTTTGGTGAGTCGGCGACCAAGGAGGACGTCGCCAAGCTCGCCCAGGCCTTCGGCGCCAAAGCTGCTGAAGCCGACTTTGCCCTGCCGGAGAACCTGCAGCGCGGCGAGGAGCCGCTCCAGCACGAAATCTTCAACCGCATCCACTCCGAGACCCAGATGCTGCGCTACCTGCGCAAGCTGGCCGATAAGGACTTGGCGCTCGACCGCACCATGATTCCGCTGGGCTCCTGCACGATGAAGCTCAACCCCACTGCAGCCATGGAGCCCATCTCTTGGCCGGAGTTTGCCGGCATCCACCCCTACGCACCAGAGGAAACGACCACCGGCTGGCGCGCCTTGGTAGAAGAGATTGAGGGCTGGCTGGCCGAGGTCACCGGCTACGCCAAGGTCTCCATCCAGCCCAATGCCGGCTCCCAGGGCGAGCTGGCGGGTCTTTTGGCCATCCGCCGCTACCACGTAGCCAATGGCGATAACGAGCGCGATGTAGTGCTCATCCCGGCCTCCGCGCACGGTACTAATGCGGCTTCGGCAACGCTGGCCAACCTGCGCGTTGTTGTGGTCAAGACCGCTGAGGATGGCTCTATTGACCTGGCGGATTTGGATGAGAAGATTGCCAAGCACGGCAACCACATCGCCGGCATCATGGTGACCTACCCGTCCACCCACGGTGTCTTTGACCCCGAGGTCCGAGACGTATGCGATAAGGTCCACGCGGTGGGCGGCCAGGTCTACATCGACGGTGCGAATATGAACGCGCTGACCGGCTGGGCCCGCCCAGGCCAGTTCGGCGGCGATGTTTCCCACCTCAACTTGCACAAGACCTTTACCATTCCGCATGGCGGTGGCGGCCCGGGCGTGGGTCCGGTCGCCGTGGCCGAGCACCTCATCCCCTTCCTGCCCACCAACGCCGCGGATCCGCAGCTGGATGCCACCACCGCTACCCCGGTTGGCCAGGGCGTGCCAATTACCAATACCAAGTACGGCTCGGCCGGTGTGCTGCCGATTTCCTGGGCGTACCTCGCTATGACCGGTGCACAGGGACTGGCGCAGGCCTCCGCCCACGCCATTTTGGGCGCGAACTACTTGGCCAAGTCCTTGGAAGATTCTTTCCCTGTGCTCTACACCGGCAACGCTGGCTTGGTGGCGCACGAATGCATCCTGGATCTGCGCGCGCTTACCGACGCCTCCGGGGTCACCGCAGCCGACGTAGCCAAGCGCCTCGTGGACTTTGGTTTCCACGCACCGACCCTCGCCTTCCCGGTGGCCGGCACCCTCATGGTCGAGCCCACCGAGTCTGAAGACTTGGGTGAGCTGGACCGCTTCATTGAGGCCATGCGCACCATTCGCGCCGAGATCCAAGAGATCATCGACGGCGAGGTTTCCTACGAAGGCTCCGTTATCCACCACGCACCATTTACCGCGGAGTCCATCGGCTCCGATACGTGGGAGTTCTCCTTCAGCCGCGAAAAGGCCGCGTGGCCCGTGAAATCCCTACACCACAGCTACAAGTACTTCCCGCCGGTGCGCCGCATCGACGAGGCCTACGGCGACCGCAACCTGGTCTGCAGCTGCCCACCACCAGAAGCTTTCGACATCGACGATTCTGAGGAGTAACCATGACCGAACTACTCACCTCCCCACTCCATGCCGAGCACGACAAGCTCGGCGCCACCTTCACGGCCTTCGGCCCGTGGAACATGCCCTTGAAGTACCAGAACGAGCTGGACGAGCACCGCGCGGTGCGCAGCACCGCTGGCCTCTTTGATCTGTCCCACATGGGCGAAATCTGGGTCAACGGCGCCGACGCCGGCAAGTTCTTGTCTTATGCCTTCATCTCCAACTTTGAGCCACTCAAGGTGGGCAAGGCCAAGTACTCCATGATTGCCGCTGAAGACGGCGGCATCATCGATGACCTGATCACCTACCGCTTTGAAGAGGACAAATTCCTCGTCGTGCCGAATGCCGGCAATGCCGATACCGTGTGGGACGAACTCAATAAGCGCGCTGAGGGATTCGATGTTTCCCTGAAGAACGAGTCCCGCGACGTCGCCATGATCGCCGTCCAGGGCCCTAAGGCCGCAGAAATCCTCGTGCCGCTGGTAGAAGACAATAAGCAGGACGAGGTATATAACCTCGGCTACTACGCTGCCACCATGGGCAAGGTAGCGCGCACCTTCGCCATTATCGCGCGTACCGGCTACACCGGTGAGGATGGCTTCGAGCTCATCGTGTATAACTCCGATGCCCCGCAGCTGTGGGAAGAACTGCTCAAGGCCGGCGCGGAATACGACCTCAAGCCGTGCGGCCTTGCCGCCCGCGATTCCCTGCGCCTCGAGGCCGGCATGCCGCTCTATGGCAACGAGCTCTCTCGCGATATCACCCCGGTAGAGGCGGGCATGGCGCGTGCCTTTGCCAAGAAGGAGGCCGATTTCGTCGGCGCCGAGATCATCCGCCAGCGCGCCGCCGAAGGCCCACAGGTGGCGATCACCGGCCTCACCTCCACGCAGCGCCGCGCCGCGCGGGCAGGCGCCGAAGTATTCGTGGGAGACAAGAAGGTCGGCGCCGTCACCTCCGGCCAGCCTTCCCCCACCCTGGGGCACCCAGTGGCTATCGCGCTGCTGGAAACCAGCGCCGAGCTCGAGCCCGGCGCCGAAGTCGAAGTAGAGATCCGCGGCAAGCGCTATCCTTTTGAAGTAACCGCGTTGCCGTTCTACAAGCGCGACAAGTAAACATCTTCTCAACCAGCCCGAAAGGACTACATCACCATGGCTACCCTTCCACAAGATTTCTCCTACTCCGAAGACCACGAGTGGGTCAACGCCACCGCTGACGCCGTCGCAGGCGCTACCGTGCGCATCGGCATTACCTCCGTCGCTGCCGATCGCCTGGGCGAAGTTGTCTTTGCCGAACTGCCGGAGGTGGGCGATACCGTCACCGCCGGCGAGTCCTGCGGCGAGGTCGAGTCCACCAAGTCCGTCTCTGACCTCTACTCCCCTGTCACCGGCACCGTCAAGGCCGTTAACGAGGCCGTGCACGATGACTACGCGGTCATCAACAACGACCCGTTTGGTGAGGGCTGGCTCTTCGAGGTCGAGGTAGATGAGGCCGGCGAGCTCATGGATGCCGCCGCCTACGCATCCGCTAACGGCCTGGACTAATTCGGCCCCACGCGGGAGGGTGTGCCACGCGCATCCTCCCGCTTTGCTTTGCCCACCGCACCAGAGGAAACTTTGAGGCTATGACTGCACCACGTGATCCCTTCTTCCCCGCCGAGCGCTCCATCCGCGCCTCCGATAAGCCACTAGAGGTTCGTTTCTTGGGCCGGATGGACTACCAAGAGGCGTGGGATTACCAGGCCGAGGTAGCGGCCGCCCGCGCCAAGGGCGAGCAGGGCGACGTGGTGCTGGTAGTCGAGCACCCGAACGTCTATACCGCCGGCAAGCGCACCCAGCCAGAGGATATGCCGGATAATGGCCTGCCCGTTATCACCGTGGACCGCGGCGGGCGCATCACCTGGCATGGCGAGGGCCAGCTGGTCATCTACCCCATTATCAAACTGGCCGAGCCTGTCGACGTCGTCGACTATGTCCGCCGCTTGGAGGAAGCCACCATCCAGACGGTTCGCCAGATGGGGGTGACCACCGCTGGGCGCATCGACGGCCGCTCGGGTGTTTGGGTACCCTCCACCACCCAGGCCAAGGATCCGGCTGCCCCGAAGCGCGACCGCAAGATTGCCGCGCTGGGCATCCGCATTACCCGCGGGGTGACCATGCACGGCTTGGCGCTCAATTGCTGCAATACGCTGGAATACTACGACCACATCGTGGCCTGTGGCATCGACGACGCCGACGTGACCACTCTGTCCTTAGAACTGGGCCACCAAGTCAGCCTCGAGGACGCCACCCAGCCGCTGTTGCAAGCGCTGGACGACGCCCTCTCGGGTCGTCTCATCGTTGCCGACCACACCTTCGGCTCAGCCCCGGATCCCACGAAGCTGGCGAATGAAAGGGCACGGGAGAGGCGTCGGCAAGCGCGGCACTAGCCCTCGTTCGGGGCTGGCGCGGAATAGGATGTGACCCCGGCGACTTATACCTAGAAGAGCTATTAGCCATCACCACCGTCAACCGATAAAGTGAGTTTTTGTGACTGTAAAGCCTGAAGGACGCAAGATGCTCCGCATTGAAAAGAAGAATGCGGAGTCACCCATCGAACAAAAGCCACGCTGGATCCGCAACCAGGTCCGCACCGGCCCGGGCTACGAGGACATGAAATCCCGTGTGGCCGGCGCCTCTCTGCACACCGTATGCCAAGAGGCAGGCTGCCCGAATATCCACGAGTGCTGGGAATCCCGCGAGGCTACGTTCCTTATCGGTGGCGATAAGTGCACCCGCCGCTGCGACTTCTGCGATATTGCCACCGGCAAGCCGGAAGAATTAGACCGCGACGAGCCGCGCCGCGTGGCCGAAAATATCCGGGAAATGGACCTTAACTACACCACCATTACCGGCGTTACCCGCGACGATCTTCCGGATGAGGGCGCTTGGCTCTATGCCGAGGTGGTGCGCAAGATTCACGAGCTTAACCCGCATACCGGCGTGGAAAACCTCACCCCGGATTTCTCCGGCAAGCCGGACCTTTTGGAAGAGGTCTTTGAAGCCAAGCCAGAGGTCTTCGCCCACAACTTGGAAACCGTGCCGCGCATCTTTAAGCGCATCCGCCCGGCCTTCCGCTACGAGCGCTCCTTGGACGTTATCCGCCAGGCCCACGACTATGGCCTGATTACCAAGTCCAACCTGATTTTGGGCATGGGCGAGACCGAGGATGAGGTCGAGGAAGCATTGCGTGACCTGCGCTCTGCTGGCTGCGATATCATCACCATCACCCAGTACCTGCGCCCCGGCCCGCGCTTCCACCCGATTGAGCGCTGGGTGCGGCCAGAGGAATTCGTCGCCCACTCCAAGCTAGCCAAGGAGCTCGGCTTCGGCGGCGTCATGTCCGGCCCGCTGGTGCGCTCGTCCTACCGCGCCGGCCGCCTCTACGTGCAGGCCATGGAAAAGCGCGGCTTCGAGCTTCCAGAAAACCTCAAGCATCTGGCCGAGACCTCCCAGGGTGCCACAGCCCAAGAGGCCTCCACCTTGCTGGAGAAGTACGGCCCCTCGGAAGAGACTCCAGTGACCACCCGCATGGCCAAGACCCCGGCTAATGCGAATTCGGCGGCGGCCACCATCCGCTAAACCGAACGTTTTCATAACGGCCTGCGCTTTTCGCGTGGGCCGTTTTAACATTTATGCCCGTTGACCTTTAAAGTAGGAGCCATGGCGAAAGATGACAAGGCAGCACTAAAGGCTGCAAAGAAGCAAGAACGCGCGGCCAAGCGCCAGCAGCGTAAGCAAACCTGGTCCCAAATGTGGCAAGCATTCAATATGCAGCGCAAGCAGGATAAGGCGCTTATCCCCATCATGCTGGGTGCCTTCCTGGGCATGGGCTTGCTCTTCTTCCTCATTGGCCTGCTTTTTGGCGGCGAGTGGTTCATGCTCATCCTCGGTTTGGGCATTGGCGCGTTGCTCGCCATGTTCCTCTTTACCCGCCGCCTTGAGCGCGATATGTACAAGCGCGTAGAAGACCAGCCGGGCGCTGCCGGCTGGGCGCTGGAACAGCAGCTGCGCAACACCGTGGGCATCGTGTGGTCCGTAAAGACCGGTGTGGCCGCCACCCGCCAGCAGGATCTTATCCACCGCGTCATCGGCAACGCCGGCGTCATCTTCGTTTGCGAGGGCAATAAGAACCGCGTACGCCCCACCTTGAACCAGCTTAAGAAGCGTGTAGACAAGATCGCCGGCGGCGTTCCCATCTACGAGATCTTCGTGGGCAACGGCGAGGACGAGGTTCCCGTATCCAAGCTGCGCAATAAGGTCATGAAGCTGCCGCGCAACTTCAATAAGAACGAAACCTACGACAACATCCGTCGCATCGAGGCCATGGATTCCATGCCGGGTACCACCCCGGGCATGCCCAAGGGCCCTATGCCCCACCAGGCCCAGAACATGGCCGGCATGAACCGCCGCATGCGCCGCGCCCAGCAGCGCAAGAAGAATAAATAAGCGCCTAAAGCTAATCCCTGCTACACCGTCGACGGCGTAGCAGGGATTTTCTTATGCCCAGAAAAGTCGGGCACCTTAGGAGCGAATGACGATGGTGCCGGTGGCGCGGTCGTGCATGCCGCGTCCATCCGCATCAACCATGGCCGCCGGGAACAGCACACCGGTGAGCACCGTGCGCAGCGCCGCGCGCCATAGACCCACGCGGGAACCGGGGACATCGAGTCGCGCCACACCCATCCCCAGCAGCAGCATGCCGGGGGTGCGGGCAAAGAGCCAGCCACACACAATGCCCATGATGACCCACAGGGCGTAGCCCAAGAAAGCCACGCCCCCAAGTTCCGTGGTGAACATGTGGATCAGGTTGGCAATGAGCATGCACACGATCCAATCAATGGCCACGGCGCCGGCGCGGCGGCCAACGGGGGCCAATGACCCCGGCCCGGACTCCGGAAGGCCGAGCTTTTCGCCCGGCCAGCGGCCGGGGCCTTCCATGTCATCGTATTCGCCCGGAATATTCGGCCCGTCGAGCCACGTACGCTTATCTGCCATGCTCACCAATCTAGCGGGCACAAAGTGAGATGTGAAACGAGGGGAATCGCGATGCCCACGGTGAGAACCTAGTAGGCTATAGAGAGACAATTCACCGGTCAACAACGAGGAGACAAACGTGTCTTTCGAGACAGTGCAGGACATCGTCCAATTCATTAAGGACGAGGACGTAAAGTTCGTCGATATCCGCTTTACGGACGTCCCAGGCACCGAGCACCACTTTTCCATCCCAGCAGATGAGTTCACCGTAGAAGATGCCGAAAATGGCCTTGCCTTCGACGGCTCCTCAATCCGCGGATTCACCACCATCGATGAGTCCGATATGACCCTGCTGCCGGATCCAGCCACCGCGCATATCGATCCGTTCCGCACGGCCAAGACCCTGAACATCAAATTCTTCGTCCACGACCCATTTACCTTTGAACCTTTCTCCCGCGACCCGCGCAACATCGCGCGCAAGGCAGAAGAGTACCTGCAGTCCACCGGCATTGCCGATACCTGCAACTTTGGCGCTGAGGCCGAGTTCTACCTCTTTGACTCCGTGCGCTACGCCACCGATGCCCAGCACGGTTTCTACGAGGTCGATACCGATGAGGGTTGGTGGAACCGCGATAAGGAAACCAATTTCGACGGCACCCCGAACACCGGCTACAAGACGCGCATGAAGGGCGGCTACTTCCCCACCGCACCGTACGACAAGCACGGCGAGGTACGCGACGCCATGGTAGAGAACCTGCAAAAGGTTGGCTTCCAAATCGAGCGCTTCCACCACGAGGTCGGCGCCGGCCAGAATGAGATCAACTACCGCTTCAACTCCATGTTGCACGCGGGCGATGACATTCAGACTTTCAAATACGTGATTAAGCAGACTGCGGCACAGTGGGGCAAGACCGCAACTTTCATGCCCAAGCCGCTGGCCGGCGATAATGGTTCCGGTATGCACGCCCACATGTCCCTGTGGAAGGACGGCAAGCCTCTCTTCCACGACGAAGCTGGCTACGCAGGCCTTTCCGATATCGCCCGCTACTACATCGGCGGCATCCTCCACCACGCTGGTGCCGTTCTCGCGTTCACCAACCCGACGCTGAACTCCTACCACCGCCTGGTGCCGGGCTTCGAAGCACCGATTAACCTGGTGTACTCCCAGCGCAACCGCTCGGCCGCTATCCGTATCCCGATTACCGGTTCCAACCCGAAGGCCAAGCGCATCGAGTTCCGCGCACCGGATCCATCCGGCAACCCGTACTTGGGCTTTGCCGCCATGATGATGGCCGGCATCGACGGCGTAAAGAACCGCATTGAGCCGCACGCTCCAGTTGATAAGGACCTCTACGAGCTGCCGCCCGCAGAGGCTGAGTCCATCCCCCAGGCACCGACCTCCCTCGAGGCTTCCCTCAAGGCCCTGCAGGAGGACATGGACTTCCTCACCGAAGGCGATGTCTTCACCGAGGATCTCATCGAGACCTACATCAACTACAAGTACGAGAACGAGATCAACCCGGTTCGCCTGCGTCCTACCCCGCAGGAATTTGAGATGTACTACGACTGCTAAAGCAGCGTTTGCCGACGCCCCCTCTCGCCACCGGCTTTCCGCCTTCCTAGGCTCCCATATTGCTGAGTGCCGATTGGGGGCTTTGCAGATCCTATGTGCACTTTGGATTCAGAAGTTTTGAACCCACTGCCCTTGGTTCTTAGCGCTGCCCCACTCCTTGTTGATTGACCATCGCAGCGTTTTCCAAATGCATGGCACGTGAGTAAAACCTTGCGCAAATGATTACTAAGGTTGCGCATTTTGAGCTATAATCTAGTCAATCGATACCCCCTCCAAGCTTCCCATAGGAACAGCTCAATATGAGAGGGGGGCTTTGCTATTCTGAAGCAATGAACCGCAGGAAGAAGTTCCTTAGCATTGAAGAGCAAGTTAGTTTAATTCAACGCCGTGGGTTAATCCTTCCTTCCGAAAAATCTGCTAAAAATTTCCTTGAGCGTCAAAATTATTACCGCTTTTCGGGCTACATGCGGTACTTCCAAGAAGACTTAGCTGGGGACGAAGCCAGATTCTATCCTGACACCCAGTGGGATGAAATAGTTAATATCTACCGGTTGGACGTCGAGCTTCGTTCTTTTCTTCTCCGCGGGCTCCAAGAAGCAGAGCTAGCGGCCAGAACGGCTTTTGCCCTCAGCGAAGGTGAAATCCATTCTCCTTACGAGGAGTATCTTCAGCCCACTGCTTACCGACGCCCACCAAATCCAGCTATGACGCCCACGCACCATCTAATAATCAGTGAGCTCAAGCGATCTAAGGAACCATACCTCCACAAATACCGAAAGGATTCAGGATCCGACACTGAGAGGTGGATTTACGATGTCCCAATTTGGGTGGCAGTTGAGGCATTGTCCTTTGGTACGTTGTCGAAAGCAATAAGCTTCCGAAACGATGACAACCAAGTTTACGCAAAGACTTGTTCCATTCTTGGCGTAAAGAAACAATATTTAACGCGCCAATTGCGCTCTTTTACTTTCGTGAGAAATAAGTGTGCTCACTCAGCTCGGTTATGGAACAGTTTCGTCTTGGACCAACCTTCAGTTTCCAATGCTACGAAACGGCGTGCTGAGAGAGTTTTGGGTCAAAATTATGGCGAGAACTCTCTACTGGCAGTAATTGTAGCCCTTGATAACTTTCTCTTTCTGACGAATTCGTGGGTTGGATTTTTGGATGAGTATATGGAGCTGGTCGAACGAAATCCGGCTTTCCACCAAGGTATAGCGAATCCTCATCATTCATAGCCTCCTTGCTGTATGAACACGCAATGGTGTTCCAGCCCTTTCTTGCGACCCCGGACACATATTCTTTAGGTCTTGACCCCGACCCCTAATCCAGCGCTAGTTGAGAGTTCTCACCAGCAAAAACGACAGCAAAATTCTGATAACCCAACCGAAAGAAATTAACATGTGGGTGTGACTGATAAATTCCGCCAACTCCCAGCCCCTGGCCCCGCGTGGGGAGGCAGCCTCATGGGCACCTCCATCGTTTCGCGCCTGCTCGTGGAAGAAGACATGATGATCCTGGCCGGCATTTTTGCCGCCATCGCGTGCGTCATCTTTGTCGTTCTCACCGCGGGCTTCTTGCGCTACCGCCACCCTGCCTTTGAGCGCACCACTATGGCGGAGTGGTCGATGTTTTTCATCGGAATCCTGGCGCTCGGTGCCGCGCTTTCCGGCCTGACGGATATCCCTACATTCCGCCTAGTGGGCTTTTGGATCGGTGGCCCAGTTACGGTTATCACGTGGGCTATCCAGCTCACGCGCTTTGATGGCGAACCGAAGTTCACCTGGGGCCTGCCGCTGGTCGGCCCTATGATTTCAGCTTCCGTTTCCGGTTGGCTAGCTAATGATTACGGCCCGCTCTACCACGTGATGGGTACGGTATTTTTCTTCATGTCCCTGGTGACGGCGGTGCCCACCTTCGCCCGCGTGTACTGGGCCGCATGGCACGGCAAGGTGGATTTCACCGGCGCGAAATCAGCCACCGCATGGGTCCCGCTAGGCGTAGTGGGCCAGTCCACGACAGCAATGCAGATTCTCTTCCCCGGACCGTTCTCCATCTATTACGGCGTTACGGCGCTTATTATCGCCATTCCGCTGTCCATCTACGCGATGTTTACCTTCTATCCCAATGTGGCACGGTGGGTTCCGTACTCCCCGGCGTGGTGGTCCTGCACATTCCCGCCAGGAACCGTAAGCATGGGCGGCCACCAGCTGGCATTGGTCAATGGCTCCGAGCTTATCGACGCCATTGCGCTCACCATTCCCGTTCTCCTCACCGCCCACTGGGCGCTGTGTTCCACCCGCTTCCTCAGCTGGGTGTGGGAGGGAAAGAAGGAAACCGGCCCTGAAGAGCCGCTCATTAAGACTGGGCCCAAAAGGTAGCAAGGAGGCTAAGCCACTATGCGAGACGCCAGCTTTGAACGAGGCAAGCGCCGCACACGCCGCCGCACGCCTGAGGCCCGACCGCGGCGCGAGCACTGGAGCAGGGAATACGCAATCTATGCGGAAGATTCCTGGGGCATCGATGACTTAGGGTCCGAGGGCGGCGAGAATTCCGTGCGCACCTATTCCGGTGGCCGCGCAGATGGCAATCGTCGCCGGCGCCGCTGATGCATAATAGCTCCCCTATCACCTTCATCGCCTGGGAGCGCGCCAACCTGGCTGCGGTGAGAGACGTACTCGCTGGCCTGCAGCGAGACGGCATATTCCTGCGCCGCGGCCACCTGCTCTTGGAGACGTCGTGGCTTGGCACAGGCGCGCGGGACTTCTACGCCACTGCCTGGCGCTGGGACGCACAAGACTGCCCGCTCTTTTATGACCTAGCCCGGCGCGGCAAGCTCTTAATTACTATCAGCGATACCGTGATTTCCTGCGGCGACAAAGACGATATTGCCGATGCGCGCGATGGCATTGCACAAGTACTCATCGCCGCCCAGGATCCGCAGCAATTGTCCGGGCTGCTTGCCGACGCCGCAGAAGACTAGCCCTACAGTCCCGGTTGCTCGCTGCGCTTCATCCAGCCCATGCGCGGGGCAAAACCGCGGGGATGTTTCATCTGCGCTACGGCGTCGGCAATCATGAGGCGGTGGCGGCGCGACACGCTATCGGGAAGCTTTGCCACGGAGAACCACCCAGCCTCGGTATTTTCTTCATCGCTGATGACCGGCTCTGCGCCATCCGCTACTGATACGCGCAGCGCCGTTCCCATAAAGGTGCACTCATCACCGTTGGGGTAGGTCACAGGGCCGGACTGCCCCACGCCCAAAAGGGCTTCCACCTTGGCGTCGAGCCCCACTTCCTCTTTGACTTCTCGCAGCGCGGTGGTGGTGATCTCCTCGCCTGGCTCGCAGATTCCTTCCACCGGGGTCCATGTACCGTTATCGGAACGCTTTACTAGGAGCACGGAGGGGACTTCCCAGAGCGCGGCGTCTGCCGAAACATCACGGATGATGATGGCGCTGCAGGCCGGCACAAAGATCTGCTCGTGGCCAATCTTTTCGCGCAGCTGAATAATAAAATCTGGAGTCGGCATGCCACCTAGCGTAGACCAGTGCGGCGCACTTAGGCCACGGGTCCCAAAACCTCTTTAGCTAGAAGCTGAATATCGGTGGCCAACGTGAAAGACAGCTCCATGTCCATCGGCGTGGTTTGGCAGGTGTGGCCTTCTTCGAGGCGCTGCGTCGTTCCCGAGACCACGCCCACAATGGTTTGTTTTCCTTCTACTTCGCCGTACACCGGACCACCGGAGTCACCATTGGTGCTGCATACGCGCGCCCTAGCCGCGAGCGAATCCCGCTGGAGTCCCTCCGAGTTCAGCTGCGCCATCTCTGCATCATGGGAAAGCGTGCCGCAGGTCTCATCGGTCACGCGGCCAAGCTTGCACACCTGATGCGGCAGGTGAGCCAGGGAGGTGGCGACGCTATTGTCCACCGCCCCGGGGACATAGTACTCAGCGCTACCAGTGATCTCGATAAAGGCCACATCGAGGTCGTGGCTATCTTCGGAATAGAAATCAGAGTAGATGACCTCGCCGATAGGTTCGGCGGGGTAGCTAAAGTCGCCGTCGGCGGTTCCGGCCCAGACCTTATCGCCGGGTTTGCCGCAATGGGAAGCGGTAACGGCGATCGTGCGGGCGTCGGCAAGCGTAAATGACCATGCCGCGGTACAAGACTGGTAGTTGAAATAGGCGCCCGGCCGCGGTTCATCGCCGGAGAGATCCAAGGCGGTACCCGGAGCGAGCGGCGCCGTGGCCGGAGAATAGGACTCATTGGGAATGAGGTTTTTGTACGACAGCGCGGAGAAACTCGGTTCTTCCCCTCCCCGCACCGGGCTGCAGGCTGCAAGGAACGCGGCCGTGCACACTACAAAGACGCTAGTTGCTCTCCGCGTCCGCATTCCCGGCGTTGTCCTTGTTCTCTTCTTCCGCATCCATCTCCGCCTGGGCTTTGAGATCGCGGATGAATTTTTCCGGATCAAACTCGGTGTAGTGTTCCGGGCCGGCAAAATTTTCTAGGGCCATGGTCTAAACCTCCGTTTTCTGAATCGACGTGGTGATGTAATCCTTGACCGCCGCGGCATCATTAGGCAAGTCCTTGACGTGCCGCTCAGTATCGAGAATGCCGGCAAAGCGCTCGGGCGGCTCAGGGGCAGAGCCGATGGCTTCCGTGATGGTCTCGGCAAACTTCACCGGCAGTGCGGTCTCCAGACACACGATTGGCGTTTCTACGCCCTCGCGCTGTGCGCCACGAGCCACCTTGATGCCGTCGGCCGTGTGCGGATCCGCCAGGTAATCAAAGCGCTCGTGTATGTCCTTGATGGTGGCTAGGCGATCGGCATGGCTGGAGGAACCGGACAGGAAACCATAGTCCTCGCGGGCGGCGGCGATCTTGTCGTGGTCGAGGCTAAAGCCGCCCTCTTTCACCTTGGTGCCGAATAGCTCCGCGGTTTCGGCTGCATCGCGGCTGAGCAAGTCGAACGCAAAGCGCTCAAAATTCGAGGCGCGCGAGATATCCATGGACGGCGAAGAGGTTGCCATGGTCTCTGCGGCTGGGCGCGGCCGGTAGTTTCCGGTGCGGAAGAACTCATCCAGCACATCATTTTCATTGGTGGCCACGATGAGGCGATCAATGGGAAGGCCCATCTGGCGGGCGATGTGGCCGGCACAGATATCGCCAAAGTTACCGGTGGGAACGCTAAAGGAAACCTTCTGATCGGCGGTCTCGGTGACCTTGAGCCAGCAGGAAATGTAGTAGACCACCTGGGCCATCAGCCGTGCCCAGTTAATGGAATTGACCGCGCCAATGCGGTAGGCGGCCTTAAAGTCAGCATCTCCCGATACCGCCTTGACCACATCCTGGCAATCATCGAAAACGCCATCTAGAGCGATGTTGAAGATATTCGGGTCATCCAGCCCAAACATCTGCGCCTGCTGGAAGGCCGTCATTCGGCCGGCCGGGGTGAGCATAAAGACGCGAATGCCGTGGCGCCCACGCATCGCATACTCTGCAGAGGACCCCGTATCGCCGGAAGTGGCGCCCAGAATATTGAGGGTCTCACCGCGGCGGGCGAGCTCATATTCAAAGAGCTCACCCAAAAGCTGCATGGCCATGTCCTTAAATGCTGCAGTAGGTCCTTCAGATAGATGGCCGATAAACAGGCCCTCGCCTAGTTCGGTGACGGGAACGATTTCCGGGTCCGCGAACTTAGGGCTGGTATAGGCGCGGGCGGCGATGGCCTCGATGTCTTGCGCTGGAATATCGTCAATGAAAAGCTTAAGTACCTCGGCCGCAAGCGCCGCGTAGCCTTTGTCCGCTAGGAGCCTGCGCCATGAATTTAAAGTGGCGGAATCTAGCTGTGGGTAGCTCTCAGGAAGGTATAAACCGCCATCGGGGGCAAGCCCACCGAGGAGAATATCTGTAAAAGATGCGGGCTGACGGGCGGTATCGCGGGTCGAAATGTACTTCACACAAAAGAATCTTAGTAGTTAAGGCGTAAGGTATCAGCCATGTCGCATCCGAATCCCCGAGAAGTCATTACCACTCAGGCTTTAGGCATTTGGGTAGCCGCCATGGCGGTCTACCTCGTAGCGATTACCGGCCGTACCTCTTTTGGTGTGGCCGGTTTGGATGCCATTGAGCGCTTCGATGTCGATGCCGGCCGTATCGCGGTCTTTACCTCTGTGCAGTTGGGCGTGTATGCCCTAGCCCAAATCCCCACCGGCATCTTGATTGATAAATTTGGCCCGCGCCTACTCCTCGTGGTCGGCGCCGTCATTATGGGCATTGGCCAAGTGGTACTGGGCTTTACCACCAGCTATGGCGTAGCCATTGCCGCGCGCGTTCTCATCGGCGCGGGCGATGCCACGGCATTTCTCTCCGTGATGCGTATCCTGCCCTATTGGTTCCCACTGCACCGCACCCCCATGTTCACCCAGGTGACGTCGTCGCTGGGGCAGATGGGTCAGTTCATTTCCGCGGTGCCCTTCCTGTGGTTGCTGGGTGCGGCCGGATGGACCGCTGCCTTCGTTACCCTTGGCGCGGTAGGAATCTTGGTAGCCATCGCCGCCATCGTGGCGGTGGCAGACTCACCAGAGAAGTTGGGGATTATTCCCACGGAGAAGGAACCACCCAACTCGCAGGCCACCAGCATCCCTGCCCGCTTGAAAACGGTATTCCGCTCCCCGGTGGCCTGGCAGGCTTATTTCATCCACTACATCGGCATGCTTCCGCTCATCGTCTTTGTCATGCTCTGGGGCATGCCCATGATGACCCAGGGCATGGAGATGTCCAAGGCGAAGTCCAGCCTGGTTCTCACCTTGCTGGCGGTATTCTTGGTCCTCGTCGGCCCCCTGCACGGCAAAATTTCCTCCCGCGCGCAGCATGTCCGCCCGTGGCTTAGCCTCGGGTTCGTAGCAATTCACGTACTGACCTGGCTAGTTTTCTTTACCTTTGGCACCGACAGCGGTGTGGTCGCAATTTTGGTGGTGTCCTTCGTTACCGCACTGTGTACACCGACGGCTAACTATGGCTTCGATATCGTGCGTGAGCGCATGGACCGCTCCGTGGTAGCCACAGCTACGGGCTTGGGAAATATGGGTGGGTTTACCTCCGGCATGTTGGGCGCGCAGCTCTTCGGAATGGTGTTGGACCATTCCTCCGACGCCCCTGATTACTCCATGCCGGATTTCACTGCCGCCGCGGCTGCGGTGCTAGCCGTTTGGGTAGTAGGCATGATTGGTGTGATCATCACCCACTTCCTTCGCCGTCGCGCGGGCGAAGACGGGCCTTCGGTCACCATCGTGGAGGTTTCCTAGAAACCCTCGGTTGATCACTCCGGGTTGAGGATAAAGCGAATGGTCCCCTCAGGGTCCGCCAGAAGTTCCCGGGTCGCCGCCACGGCTTCCGCCTCGTCGAAGGCGATGCGTTCAAAGCCAGTATCGTTGAGCTCCACAATGTCCGCACCAGGGCAGGCCAGAAGAATCGGCGAGTGCGTGGCAATAATGACCTGTGCGCCGCGGTCAACTGCTTGGGCAATTTCCCCTACGAGGGCCAGTTGCCGGATAACGGACAGCCCAGATTCTGGCTCATCCAGGATGTACACACCTTGGCCATTGATGTGCTCATAGAGCAGGTCAAAGACGGATTGCCCGTGCGAGCGGCGGGACAAATCCACGTTCTGAGAAAGAGTCGAACGACCACCACGTTCGGCCGCTGAATCCCCACGTCCAATCAAGTACTCGTGCTTTTCGGCGCGCAGGAAATAGGCACGCTGGATCACTTCCTCCGTATCGCAGCGAATGGGGCTGCGAGGAACGATTTCATCTGGGTCATCCATGCGGCCGCCCGCAGGTGAACAGCCCAAATCACTAGCTACGCCAGCGAGCAAGCTCGATTTGCCAATGCCGTTTTCTCCTACAAAGACGGTGACGGGGCTTCGCAGCTTGAAGCTGCCCAAATCAGCTAAATAGTCGAAGATGGGCAGCTCGGCGCGGTAGTCATCGGGCTTAAACTTCAGGCTTAGGGCATCAACCAGCATGGGCCCTAGGTTAATTCAGTTCATCGAGTACGCGCAGCGCATCTTCCTGCGCTGCCGCCGCGCCAAAGTTTTTCAGGTGGCCACCCAAGTCGCCGGCCGGAACTGACTGGGCGATGGTATCGGCCGGCACGGTATTGACGGCATAAGCCACCCCTACCCCGCCGGTGATGGGGATGGCAATGGCGGCGAGTACTCCCGCCGCGGTCGACAGCGTGGTCTTGAAAGTCATAGTCTCCTCCAGAGGCTTCGGCACCGAGCACCCTGCCCGTTACCAATTTGTGATGTTTTACCTTAGGAAGAGTTACTGCCAAGGCCATGCCGCCTAGCTGCGGGTTGCCTGAATTTTCGCGCCCAGTTCGCGAGGAAATAAAGGGCTAGTTTGCTGGATAGCTCTCGGCCACGATGCCATCGCTGGCCGGCATCACAAGGCCTCGCTCAAATGCGACGAGGACTGCCTTTTCATCGGATTCGCTGATGTCACCAGACTCCACCGCACTGTTGAGCTCGCGCTCCAAGTAGACGCGCACATCGGATTTGCCGTTTTCCGTCTGGGTAATACCCCGCGGGACGGAATTGAGCGGGATGCCCAGCGCCTTCGCCAGGGAGGTCACGCGATTGGCGTCGGTGGAATCATCGGCCTTGATATCACCATTGACCTGTGCGGGCATGTCTTCCTGAACCACGCCACCAGCCACGGCCTCGCCCACCGTCTTCGTCCCCTTGGGGGGATTATCGCGATTGGTGGCCCACACCCCGACAGCGATAGCCACGATGACGGCCACGGCTACAAAGGCCCACAGGTAGATGAGCTTATATCGATACACTCCGCTGATTTTAGCCATGGTACCCAGCGCTATCGCCGAAGGAACCGTAGTCATTGCCGCGAGGGTTCTCGCCACGATCATTGAGGGCGTCGATGATGGAGCGGATGGTGGCCTCCCCTATGCGGTCGGCGCGCCCCCACGAGCGAGGGGCCTGGCGAGAATTGTGCGGTGCTGATTCTGGGCGCGGCGGCGCTGGCTTTTCCTCCCGCGGCGTAGAGACCTCGATGGTCAAGGTGGTGCCATCAAGGCGGAGGGCGTCACCATCGCGCACGCCCGCGGCACGCGCTGCAGAAAGCAGCGCGGATAGTTCGCTCACCGTGGCGTTGTCCACATCGAGTTGCAGCTTAAAAGACATAACTAGCCAGTCCTTTCTTGTTCCCATCCCACTTTAGAGCCCGAAAGTGCAAAAAGTAAGGCCACAATGCGCGCATCGGGGACTTTCAAGGCTAACTCTAAGAATGCTCGAAGGATTCCTCCTCGCCCCAGAAGACCTCATCTACAACCTTCCGGGCATGGCGGGTAAGTTTCAGATAGTTTTCTAGAAACCCTTGGTTATCCTCCGGCGGCCAGCCAGCGGCACCGGCTACTTGGGCCAGCTGCGGACCGGGCCCGGGCAACTGGTCGACGCGCTTGCCGCGCACGAGCACCAGTGCATTGCGGGCGTCGGTAGCCATAAGCCAGGCTTCGCGCAGGTCCGAGACCTGCTCGGCAGAGAGGATTGCGTTTTCCTCCAAGGCGTCGAGCACGCGCAGTGTGGACGGATCGTGCAGTTGGGCATACTCGTGAGCATGCATCATGGTCAGGAGCTGTACGGTCCATTCAATATCTGAGAGCGCACCGCGCCCCAGCTTGGTATGAGTATTGCGGTCCGCGCCGCGCGGCAGGCGCTCATTGTCCACGCGCGCCTTCATGCGCCGGATATCGCGAATGGTCGAGGCGCTCGCGCCGCCTTCAGGGTAGCGGAAGCTATCGACCATGGACATAAATCGCTCGCCTACTTCCTTGTCACCAGCCACGAAGGCCGCGCGCAACAAAGCCTGCAGCTCCCAAGATTCGCCCCACTCGCGGTAATAACGCTCATAGGAGGAGATGGTGCGTGCCACCGCACCAGAGCGGCCCTCTGGGCGCAGGCCCAAATCGACGTCCAGTGGCGGGTCGCCCGAAGGTTTAGACAGGCGGCGCCGAAGCTTATCGACGATCCCGATGGCCCACTTCACGGCCTCCCCTTCCGCACCAGAGTCACCGGCCGGTTCGCTAGGTTCTGCGACGACGAGCACATCCGCATCTGAGCCAAATCCCAGCTCCATGCCTCCCAAACGGCCCATGCCAATGACGGCGATGCGCGCTGGCGGCTCTGCGTCCTCGTTAGCCAGGCGCCACGCACGCACCTCGGCGCGAAGTGCAGCCTCAAGGACGGCATCCCAAATTGTGGATAGCTCATGACACACCTGCTTGACCGGCATGAAGCCCAGCAAATCCGCACTGGCGATGCGGGCCAGCTCAACCCGGCGCAACGAGCGCGCCACCGCCACCGCTTTATCCGGGTCGGCGTGTCGCTTGCTGGAATTGACCAGCGCCTTGGAAACCTGTTCGGGCTTGGTTTCTAGCAGTTTGGGGCCAGTGGCGCCGTCGGAAAGCTGCTTAACCGAATCCGGTGCGCTAATAATCAAATCAGAAGTAAACGGCGAGGTACCCAGGATGTGCATGAGCCGCTGGCCCACAATTCCTTCGTCGCGCAGCATGCGCAAGAACCACGATCTATCGTTCGCGGCCTCCGAGAGCTTGCGGTAGTTCAACAGACCCATATCGGGGTCTGCGGTATCAGCCAGCCATTCCATCAAGGTAGGCAGCAAAATCGCCTGGATGCGTGCCTTGCGCGAGGTTCCCGCCGCCAAGGAGGTCAAGTGCTCGAATGCGCGGTCGGGGTGGTTATAGCCCAACGCGGCCAGCTGCAGCTTGGCGGCCTCCGGTGACAGCTTGAGCTCATCGGCGGACATGGTGACCACGGAATTGAGCAGCGGCCGGTAAAACAGACGCGAGTGCAGCTCGGAGATCCGCAGGCGGATCCGGCGCAGGTGCGTCAGCATGCGCTCGGCCGCCGACTTAGTGCCCTGCGGATAAAAGCCGGCGATGCGCGCCAGCCACTTCATCCCCTCTTCATCGTCCTTTTCCGGCAGCGTGTGCGTGCGGCGGAAGCGCTCCAATTGCAGGCGGTGCTCAAGCAGGCGCAAAAACTCATAGGCTTCAATGAGCTGGGTGCCGTCCTCGCGGCCGACGTATCCCGCTGAAATCAGCGCCTCCAGCGCCTCCACCGTGGAAAGCGCGCGCAGCGTCTCATCAGAGCGACCATGCACTAACTGCAGGAGCTGGACAGCAAATTCGATATCGCGCAGGCCGCCCACGCCTAGCTTCAGCTCGCGGTGTTTGAGCTCTGCGGGAACATTCGCCAGCACGCGGCGGCGCATGGCCTGTACGTCTTCCACGAAGGATTCGCGTTGCGACGCCGTCCACACCATCGGGCGAATCTGGTCCAAATAGTCCTGGCCTAGTGGGAGGTAGCCCGTCATAGCGCGCGCTTTAAGGAGCGCCTGGAATTCCCACGTCTCCGCCCATCGCTTGTAGTAGGCCACGTGGGATTCCAAAGTGCGCACCAACGCGCCCGACTTTCCCTCCGGGCGCAGGTTGGCATCCACCTCGAAAAAGGTGGTGGATCCAATGCGATTAAACTCCGCCGCTAGCCGTGTGGCTCTAGGGGTTGCCTCGCTGCCAACGAAGATGACGTCCACATCGGAGATATAGTTCAGCTCGCCTGCGCCACACTTGCCCATCGCCATGACTGCCAGCTGTGCATCCAAGGGTTCATCGCCGTAAATGGTGCGCACGGCACAGGCGAGAGAGGCGGTTAGGGCGGCGTCGGCAAGCGCGGTGGTCAGCGCCGTAATCTGGCGAAATCCTACCTCCGGCTGCAGCTTGGTCTGGCCCTTGCGTGATTGGAAGGTGCCCGCCACATCACAGGCGGCAATGCGCATCATCAAAGTGCGGTAGGTCGTGCGCAGCGCCTTCTTATGCTCACCCTCGCCGGCACGGTAAGTACCCGCCGCGCTCAAGTCCTCGCGCGCCGGATCGGGCCGGTCCACGTCGTGAGCAAAGTCCGCAGGCTGGGCATCGACGGCACCAAGCAGGCTTTGCAGCATCTCTTCGGGCTGAGGAAGGGGTTTTTCTAATTCTCGCCACAGTTCAGGGTGTGCCGCGAGATGATCGCCAAAGGCGGTCGACGCCCCCAGTAAGGCGAAGAGGCGCACGCGCAAGGTTTCATTGGACCGCACGGCATCATCTAGCTCTGGGGCTTGCTCATAGATGCGGATCAGATTATTGAGAGCCAGGTCTGGGTCACCCACGGCAGCGAGGGTCCACAACAGATCCGCTGATTCTGGATTCTTCCACCCCAGCTGCTCAATATCCTGCGCAGCATGCGGACGGGTAAGACCTAGTGTGGCCGGTGAAGGCACAGCAGCAGGACGCATTTTTCTCCTAAAAGTTCAGGTTATTGCGCAGCTCAAAGGTGGTGATTTGGCTCTGATAGTGGTGCCACTCATCCCACTTGGAGCGCAGGAAGAACTCAAAGACGTGCTCGCCCAGGACTTCTGCCATGAACTCGGATTTTTCAAATTCTCGCAAGGCCTGATCCAGGCTGGTGGGTAGATCCTTATAGCCCATTGCCCGGCGCTCGCGGCGGGTGAGCTGGTGGACATCGTCCTCGGCCGGTTCATCGAGCTCGTAGCCCTCGCGGATGCCTCGCAGGCCTGCTGCTAGTAGCACCGCATAGCCCAGGTAGGGGTTCATCGAGGCATCAATGGAGCGGATTTCTACCCGGCGCGATTCTTCCTTGGTAAGCCGGTAGGTGGGAACGCGGACCAGCGCGGAGCGATTCGATACTCCCCAGGTGGCTGCGCCCGGCGCCTCGTTGCCGAACATCAGGCGCTTATAAGAATTGGTCCATTGATTCACAATCGCGGACATCTCCGTGGAGTGCTCCAAGATGCCGGCGATGAACTGGCGGCCGGTCTGGGACAAAGAGAATTCATCATCCGGATCGTGGAAAGCATTGGATTGGCCTTCAAAAAGGCTCAAGTGGGTATGCATGCCAGAGCCCGGCAAATGCTCGAAGGGCTTAGGCATAAAGGTGGCGCGCACGTTGGAGTTGGTGGCCACCTGCTTAATCACGTGCCGGAAGGTCATGATGTTATCGGCCATGGTGAGCACGTCCGCATGGCGCAGATCAATTTCTTGCTGGCCTGGCGCGGTTTCGTGGTGGCTAAACTCCGTGGCAATTCCCAGCGATTCCAGCGCTAACATTGCCTTCCTGCGGAAAAGCGGGGCGGTATCGTGCGTTGCTTGGTCGAAGTAACCGCCGTTGTCCGTGGGCACCAAGTCTGTAAGTTCGCGGCCGCGCTCGAAAAGATAGAACTCGATTTCAGGCGAAGCCATGCAGGTAAATCCATCGTTGGCGGCCTCGGTGACCTGGCGGCGCAGGATATGGCGCGGGTCCACCATGGAGGGCTGGCCGTCTGGCTGTGCGATATCGCAAAACATGCGGGCCGATTGCAGGTCCGGCTCATCCATATCAAAGGGCAGAATCTGGAAGGTGGAGGGATCTGGCAGGGCGATGGTGTCAGACTCAGAAATGCGAGAAAAGCCCTCTACGGAAGAACCATCAAAGCCAACACCTTCTTCAAAGGCCGATTCCAATTCGGACGGGCTCATGACCACGGATTTAAGGGCGCCCAGAATATCCGTAAACCACAGGCGGATAAAGCGGATATCGCGTTCCTCAACGGTGCGCAAGACAAATTCGTGTTGGCTATTCATGCTTTAGACCTTACCGGCTCTCCCCCGAGGGATGTGCAGTTCATGCGACAGTTTTTCCGGGGCGAAATGTGCAGGTCGCAAGAGTATCTAGGGGGTGGCCAGTGGGGGATTTTCCGGCAGGAGCCAGCTCCAGCGCATGCTTTGCTAAGTGGGCAAGCGAACACACGTACACCTCTTAAAGGACGAATCTTTATGACCACCCACTGCGATGACCTTTCTGCTCACGTAATCGAACGCCTCGTCACCGCCGCACAACAAGGCTGGGCGCCGGCGGACTTAGAACACGTCTTAGGCCCGCACGCCTACCCGATTATTTACCGTGCAAGCCCCCATGTGCCGGCACGAATTACCTCCCCTGCGCTGCGCAAAGCATGGCTACAGATGGCCCCTCCGCAGGAAAACTTCATTCCCCGCGATAAGTTACGCGCCATTATGAAAGAGCTCATTCACCTGCCTAGGCTGCGCGATACTGAGCTTTTAGCCTCTGGCGAATCCTTGCGGGAGGATGGGCTTAGCGATAAGCAACGCAAAATCCGCGAAAAAGTTCTAGGCCTTTTGCGAAAAGCGGAATCTACCAGCTTTGAGGATGAGGCCGAGGTTCTCATTTCTAAGGCGCAGTCCCTGCAGCAGAAGTATCGCATCGAAGACCTGCTTACTTCCGAGCTACCTGATCTCATTTCCCACCGCGTGCACATCCACCCGCCGTATATCAAGCACCAGGTTTCCCTATTAAGCACCATCTCTGACGCCAATGGATGCACCACTCTCCTGATTCATGACAAGGGCTTGGCCTGCGTGATTGGCGCTCCTGCCGACGCCGCCCATTGCGCCGACCTTTTTGCCTCTCTCAACCGTCAATGCGATTGGTTCATGCGCAATGGTGACGGCGCAGAAATTGCCCGCGCTACGGGCTCCACCGCCGCCTATCGCCGTAGCTTCCGGCTCTCTTATGCCGCCCGCATCGGTGAACTGCTCACTCAAGCAAATGAGGATGGCATCGCAGATAACCTGCGGGAGTCGCAGTACTGCTCACACCACGCAGAGACTGTAGCTACCCAAACCCTTCCGGCGTTGCAGGCGCGCACCGATCACGCCATCGATACTCGCAATCGCCTCTTCCCCAACCTGACGGAAATGTCGCTTTCCATGAACAGCATGCACGGCATCAACGATGGCATTGCCGCTGCCGATAAATCTCACTTTGGCGGCGATGCTTCCGGGATCGGTTCGGTTCCAGAAATTACGCAGTAATTTTGCCCTGCTCAAGGCCATTCTTCCCTCCCGTTCCCTGCTAGCGAACGGGGGCGAGGAGCGACACCGAAACGAATGCTTAACGGGTAGGATCACCGGTGAGATATTGGTCTAGAAAGTAAAAGGTACGTGAATGTCTACACAGTCTTTTCTCGAAGTTGAAGCGAAATTCTCCGTAGCCGAGTCCACTCAGCTCCCTGAACTGACCCGCCTCGAGGGAGTTGACCACGTTGCAGACACGCGCCACCACGCGCTTTCTGCCATCTACTACGACACCGAAGACCTCCGCCTGACCCACGCAAAGATCACCCTCCGCCGCCGCACGGGTGGCAATGATGATGGCTGGCATATCAAGATTCCTAGCGAGGCTGGCCGCACTGAAATCCACGCCGAGCTGGGAGAACCTGTAGATGGCCGCTACGAAGTACCTGAGGAGCTTCTCCACCAGGTCCGCTCCATTATCCGCCACCACGAACTCACCCCGATTGCTCAGGTAGACAACAAGCGCACCGAGATGGTCCTAGCGGATGCCGATAATAAACCGGTAGCGGAATTCTGCGATGACCACGTCACCGCCTTTTCCTTCCTTCCAGGTGGCCAGCAGCAGTCGTGGCGCGAGTGGGAAGTAGAGCTCGCCGGTGAGCTTCCTGGCACTGAGGAAGGCACGCAATTCATTCGCCGTGCCACTTCCCTGCTCATCGGTGCCGGTGCGCGCGTTTCTTCCTCCCCATCCAAGCTGAAGTCTGCTTTGGGCGATTCCTACGCCAACGCACCGCTGCCTCCAGCCCTAGTTTCGCCAGACGTGGATCCAGACTCCCCTGCCGCGGCCGTCATCACCGCGCTCCAAGCCAACCGCGACAAGCTAGTTGATTATGACCCTCGCGTGCGCCGCGATGAGTGGGACTCGGTTCACCAGATGCGCGTCGCCACCCGCGAGCTGCGCAGCCACCTGCAGACCTTCCATGGCATCGTTGTCGGCCCAGAAATCGACAAGATCGAAGCCGAGCTCAAGGAGCTTGCCAGCATCTTGGGCGTTGCTCGCGATGCGGAAGTTGTGGAAGAGCGCTGGCAGAAGCTGCTGGAGTCCGAGGATTCTGACACCTTGGATGACTCCACCCGCGAGCACATTGCGCACGATATGGGCAACGCCTACCGCCGCGCGCACCGCCGCGTTATCGCAGCCCTGGATTCCGAGCGTTACCTCGAGCTGCTGGAGTCGCTCGATCGCCTGCTCGCAGACCCGCCAACGGCCGATAAGCAACAGGAGTCCGCCCCGGCAGCAAGCGATGCGGAGCAGACAGAGGAGCAGTCCTCTGCAGAAGATGACGCCGCTACCCCTACCGAATCCAGCGAGGACAGCGCACCTGCTGCAGAAAAGGCCGAAAAGAAGCCAGAGAAAAAGAAGTCCAAGGACAAGTCCGCCGACATGGATACCGTGATGGCGCAGCACCTTGAAAAGGCCTATAACAAGCTGGTCAAGCGCCATAAGAAGGCCGTGGAGAACTGGGATGACCAGGAACTGTCCCTGCACGAGCGCGAGGATTATTTCCACGATATGCGCAAGGCAGCAAAGAAGCTGCGCTATGCAGCTGAAGCAGCTGGTTCTGCCACCAATCTCAAGACCAAGCGCCTCTACAAGGCCTGCAAGCAGATGCAGTCGGTGCTCGGTGACTTCCAGGATTCCGTGACCTCGCGAGATAAGCTGCTCGAGTTGGCAGAGTCCGCTCGCCGTCGTGGGGAAAATACCTTTGGCTACGGCCTGCTTTACCAGCGCGAGCGAACCATTGGCCTAAAGGCTCTTGACGATTACGCCGAGTCTTTCAAAGACATCAAGGCCGCGTTTAAGCCGCTGCGCAAGAAGCTAAAGTAGCCGCGCTCCTCGGGCAGGTGCCGGGAAGCACGGCTTAAAAGAGATGGCTGGGAGTTAGTTAATTCCAGTCATCTTCTTCGTCTGCGGCATCTGCCGCATCATTGCGGGCTTGGGCGATTTCGATGGCGTTTTCTGCCTCTTCGCGGGTGTCATACGGGCCCATCCGATTTTCCCAGCCAGAGGTTTTGCCTTGGCTGACTTCCTTAGTGGTGGGATCAAAGAACCACTTCTGGTCTGCATCGCTCATGAAACTATCCTCTCAGTCGTTGCATCAGCGGCACCGGCTAAGTGCTGCCGCTGATATGGCTTGTGCCCACACTACCTACGCTGTCTCACCGATGCCCGCTAGAATGTGGGGCAGCACAATTCTTTTATACGAATCCATGCCGTATTCCCCGCCACCGCGCACATAGGTGGCGGGCGTTCGTTGCTTTAAACGCACCACCGCGTGTGTGGGGCAACGAAGACTACTGGTCCCAGAACCTGGAAAAGGAGCTTTAGCACCCATGCCACTGTGGTCAACGCCTGCAGAGCCTGTAGCCGAGCGCGCCGCCCAAGCACATACCGAGTTCACGGGCAGCGCTCCAACGCATACCGCCAGCGCGCCGGCAACGTGGCCCCTCATTGGTGAACACATTGACCACTTCGGCGGCATTGTTGCCATGTGCGTGGACAAGCTACGCACCGCTGCTGCAGTAAGCCCGCGCACCGATGGCGTGGTGGCCGTACATTTCCACCCATCTCAGGGCGAGACTGCTCATGAATCGATTAGCCTGCAAGCGCTCGCAGAGCTGGCAACAGCGCAACAACCCACCACGGATGCAGAGGGACAGCCAATCATTCCACCGGCACCGGAAGGAGGCCTGGCCGCTCGCGTGGGTGGCATCGTCCACACGATGATTAACCGCCAGTTGCTCTCTCGTGAGACAGCCGGCGCGGATATCACCATCGCCTCCGATATTCCGGAAGGTGCGGGTTTGGGTGCAGATGCCGCCGCGGATGTCGCGGTAGCGCTGGCCCTCATGGGGGCCGATGCGGACCTGGATGCGCCGCTAAGGGCCCGGGTAGCGGATGTATGCACCCAGGCCGTTACTACCTTTGGTTCACGGCCGCCTTTGCGTGCCCGCCACAGCGCAGCCCTGCGCAGCACGGGTGAGGGCGTATGCATCATGGATTACGCCGATGGTTCTGTCACCCACGCCCCGCACCTTGTAGGCCGCGAGATAGCTGCCTTCGCAGTGGCGGTGCCGGAAGATTTTTCCGCGCAGGAGGAAAAGGCTATCGCCGATATCCGCCAGCGCCAGCGCTTTATCGACGATGCGTGCCACTCCTTTGGCACCGATTCGCTGCGCTTGCTTCCCGACGCCCAACAGCGCGTCCTTGATTGGCTCAAAGCCGTCCACAAGGTCTACGGCGAGGAGGGCCGCCCGAGTATCAGCGCCGCCACGGAGTGGATGGCCTTTTATGAGGACGAAACTGAGCGCGTAGAAAAGTTCACTCGCTTCCTGCGCTCGCACCGCGGCGCGGAGCTCTTCCCTATCCTTTTGCAGTCGCAGTCCTCCCTAGCCAATATCTACGGCTTGGATTCGGCGGAAAAGCTCGCCGAGCTGGTCACGGTCCGCGGCGCCGTAGCGGGCCGTTCGGCACACGCGGGGACTTCAAATGCGGTCATTGCCTACGTTCCGGCGAAAAGCGCGCACAACTTTGCGGCCGACTTGGCGGAAGACGGCCTGCTCGTAGTCGAGTTGCAGCCTGGCGAGGCCGCGCGCGGCGAAAGCTAGTAGCCTCTCCGGCTAATCAGCAGGCCACGCAAAGAGCACCTCGCGCGAATTGGTATCCGCTGTCACCAGCGAGACGGTGGTTTCGCTGCCGGTTTCTGGCGCGCCTACAGATTGGCCGAAGACGGGTGGCTCCGGAACAAAAATCCGAGCTTTGTCCCGCTTCGGATCGCCACTGACAACGGTGGCCGGGAAATTGGTGCCCAGCCAAGGGCGCAGCACGGTGGCCTCGGTGAGGTTAAGGCAGGCCTTATCCACCTGGGAGGCAAGCTGCGAAGTAGAGCGCATTGCGCTAATGACGTCCTTGGCGCGCTCCCCCACCCAGCCGGGAACCTCGTAGTCGCCGCATAGGGCTAGGCAGACCTCAGTAGCGAACCTATCGGACAGGCGCCGCAGCGGCGCGGTGACGTGGGCATAGTAGCCACCAATACCGGCGTGTACCTGCGCCTCTTGCTCGCCTAGCCAGGCATAGTCGGCGCCCCGCAAAAGGCTTTGGGCCTCACGCATAACAGCCATACCCCGCGGGGAATCGGCGTCGACGGTGAGGAGGAATTGGGGAATGGGGGCGTCGCCAAGCGCAAAGCCTAGGGCTTGGGCCTCGGCGCGAAATTGACGCTCGTGCTCCGGCTCGGCCGCGGGCAGGGTGCGCAAGAAGCCCACGCCGGCTTCCTGCATGAGGCGCCCAGCGCACATGCCGGCGAGCAGGGAGATCTCCGAGTTAAAGTCCATGACCTCATAGCGCGGCTCGATAATGAGTTCAAAGGTGCCGTCAGCATTTTCCACGACGCGCTGGGAGGGCAGGCGCAAGGAAATGGCCGCACGGCGCAGGGAGGATTGCTGGCGCAGCCTGCCGACCACCGGCAGCAAAGCAATAGATGGGTGGAGCTTGCCGGCCGCGAGGTCCGCATGCGCGCCTTCATAATCCAGGCGGGCCTGGGAGTAAATCAGCGCGCGCTCGACGTGGAAGGACTCCACCTCGCCGTTGCCATCCAAGTCAAAGGTCCACAACACGGCCGGTTTATCGGTGCCAGGCAACAGCGAGGCTCGATCCTCCGAAAGCTCGGGCGGGTGCAGGCGCGCGGGTTCATCGGGAAGATAGATGGTCTGGCCGCGGCGGAAGGATTCGCGCTCCAGCTCGCTGCCGGGCTCAATGAAAGCAGCAACGTCCGCGATGGCATAGTAGACGCGGTATCCGCCCTCGCGTTCTTCGATGTAAACCGCCTGATCCAAGTCCATGGAGCCGGCGGGATCCAGGGTCACGAAGGGAATGTCGCGGGCGTCGCGGCGCGAGTCGGCGTATCGGTCCTGCGCGCGGACGGCCTGGTCGGTGACCTCGGCCGGAAAATCGGTGGCTACCGAAAATTCTGCGGCAATAGCGCGGAAATCAAGCGGGGCGGCATAGAGCTTCATGTCCACCACCATAAACGTAGTAGGGCGAATGAGTCGGCCTATAAGCCGGATTCTGTCTAACCGCGGCACTCCCTGGGAAGCACCGCGCGGTGAACATCCATCTAGACCAACCGTTGCCAGTTGGTTCCAGCAGCTACCTTCAGGCTCGAGCGAGCAGCCTTAAAACGCCTGATCGGGCCCCGCAACGTGGCGGGGCCGTGATGCCTTGCTCCCGGTGGGGTTTACCCAGCCACCGCCATCACTGACGGTGCTGGTGCGCTCTTAACGCACCGTTTCACCCTTACCTTGCTGCTCCAACTTGGGCCGAAGCTCAAGCGGAGACACAAGGCGGTCTACTTTCTGTTGCACTTGCCCGCGGGTTTCCCCGGGTTGCCGTTAGCAACCACCGTGCTCTGTGGAGTCCGGACTTTCCTCGGCGCCCACGCGGCAGCACGTGGCTACCCGTTTGAAGCGACGCGATCACCCGGCCGGCTCATTCGCGTTCCTTATTCTAGCGCAGGCCTGCCAGGTGGCCCACATCGTTAAATCCGTGCACCATAGAGCCGCCATCCCAGAACTCCACCCGCGAAATAGCAGCCAGGTCGAGGAAGAGGTGTCCAAAGGTGGCTGGGCCGGCATCGAGCGCCTGGCGGATGAAGGACTTAATTGGGTTGACGTGGCTAACCACCAACACGGTCTTGCCTGCGAAGCGCTCTTGGAGCTCCTTGCGGGTGGTGCGCACGCGGCGGTTGACCGCTTGCAGCGATTCGCCGCCCGGACAGGCGACGCTCGCGTCATGCAGCCATTCCTCGTGGAGTTCCGGATCGCGCTGGTGGGCCTCGGCTGCGGTCTTGCCTTCCCACGCACCGAAGTCCACTTCGATGAGGCCTTCGACGGTTTCTACCGCGATATCGCGGCCATTGGCCACGGCCGCTGCAGTTTCCTGGCAGCGACGCAGGGGCGAGCAGACGATGGCATCAAAGTCGGTGCCGGCAAGCGCTTGGGCAGCAGCAAGCGCCTGCTTTTGTCCGAGCTCCGTAAGGCCCGGATTGGCGCGGCCGGAGTACTGCTTGGCGGCCGACATCTCCGTCTGCCCGTGGCGAAGCAAGATAAAGCGAGTGGTAGGTCCGCGATCCCCCAGCCAATCGGTGGGGTGCGGCGCGGTGGTGTCCTGCTCCGCGGCTGGGGCTGGCTCGGAGTCTTCTTCGTTAGCAACGATGCCTTCGGGGTGCCCGGCGGCCGCGGCATCCATGGCGTCATTAGACAGGGCGTCTGCCACCTTGTTTTTGGCGCGCGGTACCCAGTCCAGGCTGAAAGTAGAAAAGCCGTTGATGTATTCGCGGGCGCGCAGCGCCAGCTTCTGCATATCAGGGTGCTTGATCTTCCAGCGGCCGTTGATCTGTTCCACCACCAACTTGGAATCCATGTGGAATTCCACCTCGGTAGCGCCCAGCTCGGTGGCGGCTTCAAGCCCGCGCAACAAGCCGTTGTACTCAGCGACGTTATTGGTGGACTTGGTACCTACCACATAGACAATTTCGCGCAGGATGTGCTGCCCACTGCCGTCATAAATGACGGTGCCGGAACCGGCTACTCCGGGGTTGCCGCGGGAGCCGCCATCGGCGTAAATGATGACCTTCATTAGACCAGGCGCACCAGGTAGGAGCCGCAATCGCCGCACTGCGGCAGCTCATCGGCCGGGGCATTGCGCACAGCGTTTTGCTCGGCCGGCGGCAGGACGATGAAGCAACCGCCGCAGGCGCGGTTGGCCTTGAACTGGGCGGCGCCTACGCCATTTTCCTCGCGCTGGGTATCGTACTCGCTGAGCACTCCGGCGGGCAGTTGATCGCGCAGCTCGCCGATGCGCACGGCCGGATCTTCTTGATTGGCGGCCGCTTCCTTAGCCGCCTCGGCCGCACGGCGCAGCTTTTCCAGCTTGCGCTCGGAATCGGAAACGCGCGCGCCGTGGACATCCAGGTTGGAACGCAGCGCGTGCACCTCATTATGCGCCTCCTGCAGCTCGCTCATGAGATCTGCGATGCGGGACTTGGCAGCGTAGAGGTCGTGCTCCAGATCCTTGCGGGTTTCTGGGTCCACTGCGGCGCCGAGCTGGCGCTTATCATCGCGCTCGCGCTGGCGCAGCTTGCGCTCATCGGCCTGGATGCACAGGATTTCGGTCTCCATGTCATCGACGGCCATCTGCGCAGAACCGGAGGCATCCAGCAGCCGCTTGTGCTCCTCCTTGGCCTTGTCATACTCGGCTTGTTCCGGGATTTCCTTCTTTGCGCCATGGCCCTGCGAGCGTTCCAGGTTGGCCAGCTCCAGCAGTACCGGCTGTAGTTCTTGCGATAGTTTCACTTATGACTCCTTTGGGTGCGCAGAGATAGTCCACGGGTCGGTGCGCAGGCTAATAATTTCCGTATCCAGTTCTAAAGCATTCTCTACGATATCGCGCGCTTGGGCCGTCCACGGAAATTCGCTGGCCCAGTGGGCGGTATCGATGACGGCGGGGCCGCCGGCGCGCAGGTGCTCATCCACCGGGTGGTGGCGCAGATCCGAGGTAACATACACGTCCACGCCTAGCTTCGCGGCCGCGGAGAGGAAAGAATCTCCCGATCCGGAAGACACGGCCACCGTGCGCACCTTCTGATCCGGATCGCCGGCGGCGCGGATGCCCCAGGCGGTCTCTGGCAGGGCATTAGCCACCTGCTGGGTAAACTCACGCAGGGTCATCTCCTGCGGCAGTTCTCCCACGCGTCCGAGGCCAAGCGCCGTATCGAGGTCCTGGTGGCCGGCGGTTTCCGTGATGTCATAGGCCGGCACTTCATATGGGTGGGCGGTGTGCAGAGCCTGCAGCAAAGAGGAGCGAAGTGCGGCTGGGGCAACGAACTCGACGCGGATTTCCTCGCCGCGGTGCAGCGCGCCGATCTCGCCTTCGGTGGGGTCAGCACCCTCCTCCGGCTGGAATTGGCCCGTGCCGGCGATATCGAAGGAGCAGTGAGAGTAGGCGCCGATGTGGCCCGCGCCGACGTCGAAAAGCGCCTGCTTTACCTCCTCGGCCGCGGCAACCGGCACGTGCACGCCCCACTTATCCACGCCCTGGGGCTCCGGCACGATGGGCCGGCCGGGGTTGATGCCCACAAGCTCCGCGAGCTTATCGTTTACTCCCGGCCGCGCCTTATCCGCGTTGGTGTGGGCCGCAAAGAGCGCAACGCCATTGCTGACCAACGTGTGCACTACCTTGCCCTTGGGCGTATCGGCCGCCACGGACTCCACCCCGCGCAAAAGCAACGGGTGGTGAACCACGAGCATGTCCGCGCCGAGCTCCACCGCGCGCTCGGCCACCGCTTGGGTGCAGTCCAAAGCGAAAGCCACCCGCTTTACCTCCACGGCCGGATCCCCGCAGATAAGCCCCACGGCATCCCACTTTTCCGCCAGGTGCGGCGGGTAGGCCTCATCGAGTACGCGGCGGACATCGCCCACGCTCACAGTGGACATGGAGGTGCTCCTTTATGCTCGTTTCATGGAATAGTTACTACTGCTATATCCTATCTTCCGCACCACAGTACTATTCGCGCGAAGGGGTTTTCCGCATGACCGAGACCGATACCCGCTCCGGCCTTTACCTCGTTTTTGTTTGCACCGGAAATATCTGCCGCTCCCCCATGGCAGAGATCATCGTGCGCGATGAAATGGAAAAGGACATGCTAGACCTCGTCGCCACCGTAGATTCTTGCGGCCTCGGCGGCTGGCATGTAGGCCAGGGCGCGGACGAACGCGCAGTTGCCGAACTGCGCCGCGGCGGCCACGATGGCGGTTCCCACCGCGCGGCCAAGCTGGGGGCAGAGCACATGGACGCTGATCTCTTCATTGCTATGGACAAGGGCCACCGCGCGGCCCTCATTGAGCACGGCATCGACCCGGCCAAGATTCGCTTGATGCGCAGCTTCGACCCCAGCTCCCCGGAGGACGCGGACGTGGCAGACCCGTATTACGGTTCCGCAACGGATTTTGAAACCACGCGCAAGAATATCGAGGCCGCCGTGCCTGGCCTGCTGGATTGGATTCGCGCTAACCGCGACTAAACTAGGCCCCATGCTAAAGACGTTCCTTAAGCCGGGTTGGGTTCTACTGCTGCTGTTCGTCGTGGCTTTTTCCTACCTCGCTTTTACCGTCCTTGCCCCGTGGCAGCTGGGCAAAGACGATGACATTGTGGAACGCAACGAGCTCATCACCCACGCCTATGAGGCTGACCCCCAGCCGGTGGAAGACCTCGTGGATGGCAACGGCGCCATCAAGGACGATGAGTGGTCCCGTGCCACCCTGCACGGCCATTACCTGCCGCAGGATGAGGTGCTGCTGCGCCTGCGCCCGGTCGATTCCGGTCCGTCCTACCAATCTCTGGTTCCCTTCCGCACCGATTCCGGCCTGACCATCCTGGTTAACCGCGGCTGGGTCAAGGCCGGCGAGGCCAACGCCGTGCCAGATATCCCTGATGCTCCCTCGGGCGAGACCACTCTCACCGGCATGATCCGCGCCGATGAGGCCGAGCACCAGTCCGCCCCCATTAAGCAAGAGGGCTACCAGCAGGTCTACTCCATCCATACGGAGCAGATTGCCTCGCTTATCGACGCCCCCTTGGCCCACGACTACATCCAGCTCTCCGCCGACCAGCCCGGCGTGCTCAACGCCATGCCGATCCCGCAGCTCGACCGCGGCAACCACCTCTCCTACGGCTACCAGTGGATTGCCTTCGGCATCATGGCCCCGCTGGGCTTGGGCTACTTCGTGTGGTCCGAAATCCGTGAGCGTCGCCGCCTGCGCGAGGAGGAAGAAGCCCTCTCCGCCCTCGATGCCGATGCCTCAACTCCATCCGAGCCCGCGGACGCCTCCAGTGCAAGCTCCGCACCGGTAGAAGCCCCGTCCCCCGCGACCTCCCGGCGCGACGCCCACGCGGCCGCTGACGACGCCACCGATACCGCCCCAGCCGTTCCCGCCGCGTCCTCCTCGCATGCCGCCAGCCGCCGCAATCGCTCGCGCTACGGCGACTCCAAGCCGGATCACTACGCCAAGCTGAACAAGCGCCGCCGCGAGCGCTACTAGGTCCTCTGCCTGCCTAGGCTATTTCTTGAACATCCGCCCAGGCCCCGAATCAGCCACGTTAATGCGTTATGCCCTCCCCTCTTGGGGCATAACGTGGCCACAAGTTGGCTATCGAGGCTTTAACTCCTTAACGCTGCCAGCCACCTAAGCCCACCAACACAAAATGTCGTTTAACTCGACACGCCGCAAAACAACACAAGCTGTCGTTTAGGCCTCGGATGTCGTGGGGGTTAAGGGTCAGAAAGTGTGTCTGGAAACGGGGATTTTTAGGCTCTGACCTTTGAGTTAACGTCAAATATACGCTTTGGGAGCATATATCTGGCCTTGGGACGCTAAAACCCCGGTGTGGCTGCCAATCTGTGGTAGAAGACGGTCGTTCGACCACACTGCTACTGCGGTGAAGATACAAAATGCAACAAATCGGACAGCCGAAGCTTCGACCGATGGCGGTTTTAACCAGGTGGCTCTCCGCCATCAAGATTCACTCCCGATGCCCGTTACCTTGTGAGTGTCCCCGATAATGGGGATAGTCGCTGGTCCCGGTATGGCTTACCTGCCCTGTAGTTTCCATAATCCGGGGGGTGTTGCCGCCGGGTGCCAGGACTTTCGATGACAGCTGATAGGGACACGGCCAGTTTTAAACTAGGTCTCTTTGTAACGTGGGTGCTTGCAACGAAGGTCATGACACCAGCGACTGGAACAACGCCATACCCATCTCGTTTTCTAGGAGCTCATCATGTCTCCGGAGCATTCCATCGACATATTCCTTGGGTTAGACGTCGGCAAATCTGAACACCACGCCTGCGCCTTAGACCGTGATGGCAACAAGGTCTTCGACAAACCGTTGCCTCAACTCGAATCCGAACTAGCAGGCGTTTTTCACCAGCTTCAGAAGCTTGGCACCGTGCTCGTGATCGTCGACCAACCCAACACCATCGGCGCACTACCGATTGCTGTAGCCCGGGACTGCGGTTGCGAAGTCGGATACCTGCCAGGTCTTGCGATGCGCAAAGCTGCAGATCTCTATCCGGGACGTGCAAAAACAGACAAACGCGACGCATTCATCATCGCCGACACCGCCCGCACAATGCCCCACACGCTACGTGCCGTCGACCGCAATGATGAGGTACTCTCCGCCCTAAAGATGCTGTCCGGCTTCGATGATGACATCGCCCGCGATTGCACTCGCACTGTCAATCGGCTTCGCAGTGTCCTCACCCAGATCTACCCCAGCCTGGAACGAGTTTTTGCTGGTAGCACCCTGACTCGCACGCCGATCCTGGAATTATTGATCCATTACAAGGGACCGCAGGGGCTAAAAAGAGCCGGATACCAACGAGTGTTGAACTGGATGATCAAGCGCACACGTAAAGACCCCACCCCGCTGGTAGACGACATTTTTACAGCGCTGAAAGCTCAAACAGTCACCGTGCCTGGAAGCGATGCCGCCGAGTTAGTAATTCCTCAACTGGCTGCAAACATCCAGGCCCTCAAAGAGCAACGAAACACCATTGCTGAGCAGGTTGAAGAGATGCTCGCTGATTTCCCTCTTTGTGAGGTCTTGATGAGTATGCCCGGAGTCGGCATCAAGACCGCAGCGCAGATCCTTCTTGCGATCGGTGATGGCTCCGACTTCGCTAGTGCTGGCCACTTAGCTGCTTATGCTGGAATAGCACCCGTGACTAGACGATCCGGTTCGTCGATCAGAGGTGAATTCCCGGCACGGTCAGGCAATAAACGACTGAAAAACGCCTTGTTCTACTCCGCATTCGCAGTTATCCGCAGCCACGAACCGTCACGGCGGTATTACGAACGCAAACGCGCTGAAGGAAAACGCCACAACGCAGCAGTCATCTGCCTGGCACGACGCCGATGCAATGTCATCTACGCGATGCTGAAAAACAAGGAGTTCTTCCGCGAAATCCCGCCACGCCCCGTCGCCGCATAAAGCCCCAAAGACGAAGCCGACCAGCACACGCTGGCCGGCTCCTAGGCACGCCTAAGAAACTACTCCCAAGACTGTGCTCGTCAACATCGGTCTGGCACTTGACAAAAACATAGGGACACCCCCCAACACCACCCCACCCCAAAGTTCAATACATTGAATTTGGTGATTCACTGAACTGAACGCTATTCTTGGCTGCCATGAGTATTAGCGTCCAGAACTTGAGCGTGAGCTACGGCGCGAACACCGCGATTCGGAACATCAGCTTCACCCTCGACTCCCCCGGCATGCACGGCATCATCGGCCCCAACGGCTCAGGCAAATCCACCCTCATGAAGGCGATGCTCCAGATCCTGGACAAACACAACGTCCACGGCACAGGCCCCACCGGCGCCCCTGCCGGCTACCCCGTCACCCTCGACGGCAAGGCCCCCGCCGAGCAGCGCCGCGCAATCGCTTATATCGAGCAGCGCTCTGACCTCGACCGCAACTTCCCCACCAGCGTCTTCGACACCGTCCTGATGGGCACTTACCCGCGCCTGGGTCTTTTCCACCGCCCCGGCAAGGCCGAACGCGAAGCAGCCACCCAGGCTCTCAAGGACGTCGACATGTGGGACTTTCGCCACCGCCACATCAGCGAACTCTCGGGCGGACAGTTCCAGCGCGTCCTCTTTGCCCGCGCCATCGTCCAGGACGCGGAGTACATCTTCCTGGACGAGCCCTTCGTCGGCATCGACGTCCCCAGCGAGAAGACGATCGTGACCCTGCTGCGGCAGATGGCGGACGCGGGCAAGCACGTCGTCGTCGTGCACCACGACATGAACACGGTGCGCGGCTACTACAACGACCTCATCGTCCTCAACGGCGAGCTCGTCGCGGCGGGTCCCACCGAGGAGGTCTTCGTCCCCGACGTGCTGCAGAAGGCCTTCGGCGCGCTCGTCATCCGCGAGCCGTCAGCACCAGCCCACCCCACGCCACGGCAGGCAGCCCTCCAGGAGGAGACAGCATGATCGCGGAGTTCCTCGACTCACTACTCAGCCACGGCTACCTGCAAAACGCGCTGATCACCTCGGTGATCGTGGGCGTGGCCTGCGGCATCGTCGGCAGCTTCATCGTGCTGCGCGGCATGGCCCTGATCGGCGACGCCATCTCGCACGCCGTACTACCGGGGGTCGCGGCCTCCTACCTGCTCGGCACGAACCTCTTCCTCGGGGCGGTGGTCGCGGGTCTACTCGCCACACTGGCGATCGGGCTGATCGGCGAACGCTCCACTGTGAAGAACGATTCGGCGATCGGCATCGTCTTTTCCACCTTCTTCGCGATCGGCGTGCTGCTCATGGCGAAAGCGCAGACGGCGACGGATCTGACGGAGATCCTCTTCGGCAACGTCCTGACCGTTCAGGACGCCGACCGCAACCTCTCGATCGGTATTGCCGCTGCCGTGCTGATTCTCACGCTGGTCTTTTACAAGGAGCTCAAGCTCAGCACCTTCGACCCCGTCATGGCGCAGTCGGCTGGCGTGCCCGTGCGGGCAATCCACTACGGGCTGATGGTGGTGCTCACGCTGGTGACGGTCATTTCCCTGCAGACGGTGGGCGTGATCCTGGTGGTCTCCCTGCTGATTACTCCGGCGTCGGCGGCGTACCTGCTGACGAACCGGCTGGGAGTGATGATCGGGCTTTCAGTGGCGATCTCGGCGCTCAGCTCCGTAGTGGGGCTGTTCCTGAGCTATAGCTACAACGTGTCCTCCGGCGTGACGATCGTGCTGACCGCCAGCGCGCTGTTCCTGCTGGCTTTCCTCTTCGCGCCAGGCAAGGGACTGATTGCTCGCTCGCTGGGCAATAAGCCACTGGCCGCGCTGTTGGCCCTCCTGGTGGGCGGTGCCCTCGTGTTCGGGGCCGTGACCTTCTCGACGGAGGAGAAGGCAGACGGTGAGCAGCTGAACGTCGTCACCACCTTCACGCTGCTGGCGGACCTGGTGGAGGAGATCGGCGGCGAGGCGGTGGACGTCCATAACCTCGTGCCGACCGGCACGGACCCGCACGACTACGACCCCCTGCCCGCGGACCTGGATGCGACGAGCGACGCCGACCTGCTGTTCTACAACGGGCTGAACCTCGAGGGCGGTGAGCACGGCTGGCTCGCGAAACTGAAAAACACCGCGGGCCTGGACGATTCCCAGATGGTCGAGGCCACCAAGGGCGTGGAACCGAAGTACCTCAAGGACGAAAAGGGCAATCAGGAGATCAACCCGCACGCCTTCCTGGACCCGACCGTCGGCATCGCGATGGCCGAGAACGTGACCGCGGCGCTGGCCGAGGCCCTGCCCGAGCGTGCCGAGCACATCGAGGAGAAGGGGGCGGAGTACAAGGCCATGCTGGAGAGCATCGACGCCGACTACCGCGAGCAGATCGGTGCGCTGCCGAAGGAGGATCGTGTGCTCGTGGCCAGTGAACATGCCTTCCAATACATGGTCGACACCTACGGCATGGAGCAGCTGTATATCTGGCAGATCGACACGGATGAAAACGGCTCCCCCGCGCAGATCGGACACCTCGTGCGCCAGCTGAAGGACAAGCGCCCGAAGCACCTGTTCGTGGAGTCGAACGTGGATACGCGCCCCATGAAGACCGTCTCGAAGGAGGCCGGGATTCCGATCTTCGACGAGCCACTGCACTCCGATGAGCTCGGCAAGCCGGGCACGGTCGCGGGAACCTACGAGGATTTCCTGCGCAGCAACTTGAAGACCATGATCGCGGGGCTGAAGCGCTAAAACGCGAATGCTCGAGGCCCACATGCGTTGGGCTTCCCCGGTCGCATTCCCGTTACCTTGTGAGTGTCCCCGATAATGGGGATAGTCGCTGGTCCCGGTATGGCTTACCTGCCCTGTAGTTTCCATAATCCGGGGGGTGTTGCCGCCGGGTGCCAGGACTTTCGATGACAGCTGATAGGGACACGGCCAGTTTTAAACTAGGTCTCTTTGTAACGTGGGTGCTTGCAACGAAGGTCATGACACCAGCGACTGGAACAACGCCATACCCATCTCGTTTTCTAGGAGCTCATCATGTCTCCGGAGCATTCCATCGACATATTCCTTGGGTTAGACGTCGGCAAATCTGAACACCACGCCTGCGCCTTAGACCGTGATGGCAACAAGGTCTTCGACAAACCGTTGCCTCAACTCGAATCCGAACTAGCAGGCGTTTTTCACCAGCTTCAGAAGCTTGGCACCGTGCTCGTGATCGTCGACCAACCCAACACCATCGGCGCACTACCGATTGCTGTAGCCCGGGACTGCGGTTGCGAAGTCGGATACCTGCCAGGTCTTGCGATGCGCAAAGCTGCAGATCTCTATCCGGGACGTGCAAAAACAGACAAACGCGACGCATTCATCATCGCCGACACCGCCCGCACAATGCCCCACACGCTACGTGCCGTCGACCGCAATGATGAGGTACTCTCCGCCCTAAAGATGCTGTCCGGCTTCGATGATGACATCGCCCGCGATTGCACTCGCACTGTCAATCGGCTTCGCAGTGTCCTCACCCAGATCTACCCCAGCCTGGAACGAGTTTTTGCTGGTAGCACCCTGACTCGCACGCCGATCCTGGAATTATTGATCCATTACAAGGGACCGCAGGGGCTAAAAAGAGCCGGATACCAACGAGTGTTGAACTGGATGATCAAGCGCACACGTAAAGACCCCACCCCGCTGGTAGACGACATTTTTACAGCGCTGAAAGCTCAAACAGTCACCGTGCCTGGAAGCGATGCCGCCGAGTTAGTAATTCCTCAACTGGCTGCAAACATCCAGGCCCTCAAAGAGCAACGAAACACCATTGCTGAGCAGGTTGAAGAGATGCTCGCTGATTTCCCTCTTTGTGAGGTCTTGATGAGTATGCCCGGAGTCGGCATCAAGACCGCAGCGCAGATCCTTCTTGCGATCGGTGATGGCTCCGACTTCGCTAGTGCTGGCCACTTAGCTGCTTATGCTGGAATAGCACCCGTGACTAGACGATCCGGTTCGTCGATCAGAGGTGAATTCCCGGCACGGTCAGGCAATAAACGACTGAAAAACGCCTTGTTCTACTCCGCATTCGCAGTTATCCGCAGCCACGAACCGTCACGGCGGTATTACGAACGCAAACGCGCTGAAGGAAAACGCCACAACGCAGCAGTCATCTGCCTGGCACGACGCCGATGCAATGTCATCTACGCGATGCTGAAAAACAAGGAGTTCTTCCGCGAAATCCCGCCACGCCCCGTCGCCGCATAAAGCCCCAAAGACGAAGCCGACCAGCACACGCTGGCCGGCTCCTAGGCACGCCTAAGAAACTACTCCCAAGACTGTGCTCGTCAACATCGGTCTGGCACTTGACAAAAACATAGGGACACCCCCCAATGCAGCAGTATTTGCCCAGCCCATCGCCTGCTGCGCTGCGCCGACAACCTGAACGGAACTAGCTCAAAGAATTGGCTCTAGTGCCGCGCACGTTGGGACGGTTGCGTAGTAGAAGCTGCCTAGCCGGTGTTTCCTAGCGCACCGTCGGCCGTACTGATTATCCCAACGACTAGGACTTCACTTACACCGTCTACGCCCAGTCAGCCGGCCTGGAAGCTGGCAAATCTAACCCCCACCGACACGCCGAACCAGACACACATTTTGACCCTTAACCCACCGATAAGACTGCCATGGTCATCATCAATACTCCGCACAACCCGACTGGATCGGTCTTCTCTCGCGCCGCGCTCACCGCGCTTGCCGAGCTCTGCGTGGAGAAGGATCTCCTCGTCTTGGCCGACGAGGTCTACGAGAACCTCACCTTCGGCGATGCTGAACACGTCCATATCGCCTCCCTACCGGGTATGAGCAAGCGCACCATCACGGTCTCCTCCGCCGCTAAGTCCTTCAACTGCACCGGGTGGAAGACTGGCTGGGCCATTGCGGCTCCTAAGCTTCTCGACGGCGTCATCAAAGCCAAGCAATTCACCACCTTCGTCTCCACCACGCCATTCCAGCCCGCCGTGGCCCATGCTCTACGTTATGAACAGGAATGGCTGGACGGCATGGTGGATGAACTTGCAGAGTGCCGCAGCATCTTCGTGGAAGGCCTCAAGCAGCTTGGTTTCCACGTACATGACACCGGCGGTACCTACTACGTGGTTGCCGATATCTCCTCCACCGGCATGACCGGCGTGGACTTTTGCATGCAGCTGCCCGTAACCAAAGGTGTTGCCGCCATCCCCGCTGGCCGCCTTCACGGACAACCCTGAGCCATGGCAGCACAAAGTGCGCTTTGCCTTCTGCAAGCGCCCTGAAGTCATCCGTGAAGCAGTATGGCGTCTAACTGCTGACTCCTAAGAATTCGGGCTCCTAAGCATGCCTCCCCTGTCCTGCGCGTTCTTGTCTTTAACGGCTTTCAGCCCCTACATTCCGGTCTAGCCATTAGGAGAACCGGGTTCTACAATCAGCGCGAGTCCCGAAGCAAGGTCTGCCAGCAACTGCTTCGACGAGTCCACAGGAGCATTGAGGTAGTCGATCGTCAGCCCGTTGACCAGTGCAGTGACAAGACAAGCACCTTGCTCAGGCGACAGTCCTCGGGCCAACTTTCCGAAACGTTGCGCGGCTTCGAGACCTTCAGACACGCGCGCCCGAAACTTCGTCACCTCGGCGTCGTATAAGTCAGCCAGCCATTCGCGCGTCGAGGCAGCAGCTCCCACTATGACCCACACAGCGGAATCCTCGCGCTGGACAGGTCCAATTGGCAAAAGTTCAGCCAAGCGACCGTGGAAGACCGCGTGAAAATCCGTCGCATCGGTTTGGGTAAGGGCCCGCGATTCCTGGCGCTGCAACGACCTGACAAAAGCTTTCGCGATGATGTCGTCCCGTTTACCCATCTGGTACTGGACAGTCCCAGGTGCGACGCCGGCCTCAGTGGCGACATTGCGCACGCTCAGGGCATCGAGGCCCTGGCTGACCATCACTCGAATGGCAGCATCAGCGATCACTGCGGCGGTGCCGGTGATGGTTGTGTTGCGATCAACGGACATGGAGCTCCAATCTTCCGTAGCTCAGATGTGATGAGCCATTAATGAGTGTAGTTGCGCTCACGCATTGCGCCTCATACAATCGTACCAAGCGCGCAATTAATACGAACGTATGACGCGGGATTGAGGCCTTTCACGAAGCTGAGGTCAATCTCCTTGCTAACACCCGACTACCGGAGAACTCCATGTCAGACTTTCTTCCCCTTGCCGGCCTTGCACTCGTAGATAGTCTGAGTGCAGGAACCCTTGTCATTCCTATCGCCCTGATTGTTATCTGGCGACGAGTACGTTTAGGCCTATTGGGCACCTATCTCGCTACGATCGCCACAGCCTACTGCGGCCTTGGCATTGCGCTTCTAGTAGGGTTCGATGCTGCAGTATTGAGACTTTCTGGCGTAAGCGAGGCTGATTGGTTCCGGTGGGTGACGCTTGTGCTGGGCGCGGGGCTTTTCATCTTCGGTACGTTCTCACCAAACCCCAAAAAGCCCGCGGCCACGCACACCGCCGGCCCAGAAGTAACAAAGAGTCGGGCTTCTCGCCTTGCTCGGGGCGCGTCACTGAGTGCGTCCGGCATGGTGGGACTTGCGCTAGGTGCTGCCGTTGTCGAGGCTGCGACGATGTTGCCCTACCTAGGCGCAATGGGAATTATCCAGTCTATGTCTTTCGGGTTTAGCGGCAAGGTCGCGATTATTGCGGGGTACTGCATCATCATGGTCCTACCGGCAACTCTTATAGCTGTCATTGCAGGCGCAGCGGGGCCGGCTATCTTTCCTCGTTTGGAGCGCGCCATCCGTCGGCTGGAGTATGAAGCGAAAGTGACGTTGCTGTGGATCGCGGCAATTGTGGGAGTCTACATGGCGGCATCGAGTGCACAAGAGCTCGGATTGATCGGTTGAGTGCAAGGTTGGACCTTGAGCGATAGCGTCGATTGAAGAGCCCCTTCCTACAGAGCTAGCCCCGCCCCGTCATAACAGCGACCGAGGGCTAAGCCCTCTCTATCACGCTTTCGTGCGGGTAGTGGCCTGCCAGCAAGAGGTATAAATTTTCGGATCTGTACTTTTAGGCTGGGGTTAAGGGTCAGAAAGTGTGTCTGGGACCGGGGATTTCTAGGGTCTGAACTGTAGGTTCTCGCGGAATATACGCTTTGGGAGCATATATCTGGCCTTGGGACGCCAAATCCACGGTGCGGCTGCCAACCTGTGGTAGTTGACGGCGGTGTGGTGGATCAATGCCAAAGAATCGACCACACTCCCGCTGCGGTGGAGAAACAAAATGCAACGAATCGACCAGCTGAGACTTCGACCGATAGCGCTATAGACTAGGTAATTCTCCGCCAACGAGAGCCGCCCCGATGTCACCAATGCAGCAGTATTTGCCCAGCCCATCGCCTGCTGCGCTGCGCCGACAACCTGAACGGAACTAGCTCAAAGAATTGGCTCTAGTGCCGCGCACGTTGGGACGGTTGCGTAGTAGAAGCTACCTAGCCGGTGTTTCCTAGCGCACCGTCGGCCGTACTGATCATCCCAACGACTAGGACTTCACTTACACCGTCTACGCCCAGTCAGCCGGCCTGGAAGCTGGCAAATCTAACCCCCACCGACACGCCGAACCAGACACACATTTTGACCCTTAACCCTGTCGTGGCGTTGTCGTGGGTATATGAAAGAGCCCCTTTCCGATTTCTCGAAAAGGGGCTCTGACCTTGTGCGGCCTGAGGGGATCGAACCCCCGACCTATTGGGTGTAAACCAATTGCTCTTCCAGCTGAGCTAAAGCCGCATGCGCTCTTGCGCTGTTAGAAACAGTAGCGCAGGTTGCTAAAGCAACACAAATCGGCAGGTAAAGCCCTACTTCTTGGTGTAGCCGCGCTGCACCAAGCACGAGCCTTGCCACTCGCCTAGGCGCTCCGCCTTGGTCTGCACTAGGCCTGCCAGCTGAGCGGACTCAGAGATGAGCCCAGGCTCTACGGTTCCCGGCTTGCCGGCACCTGGAGTAAGCAGCCAGACTGCACCGTTATCGGCCAGCGGGCGGCTCGCGTCCACCAGTCCATCCACAAGGTCGCCGTCTTCTTCGCGCCACCAAAGAAGGACTACATCGCACAGCTCGTCATTTTCTTCTTCCAAGAAGTCATCGCCGAGCACGGCCTCGATCGATTCAGAGATTGCGGTATCGCAATCCTCGTCCCAACCAAGCTCCAGGGCGATTTGCCCTTCCTTGATTCCGAGCTTGACTGCAGCGTCAGCCACTATGCATTTCCTTCCTATTTTAGTGAATGTCTGGTCCGCGTATCGCCCGCATCCTGCGGGTAAATCGCGGCTTAATAGAAGCATTTTAACGTCCACCGGCCCCTTTTACCCGCCTAAGGGCCGCAATTCCCCCATTTTGCAGGCCCTGCCACCAACGCAGCTGGCTCCACAGAGTTAGCAAACTACCCTCTTTTGCCCCAACAAACTTTGCAAAGGTACTGGTTATGGCGATGTAACGTACCGCACGTCCCCTTAAGTCGGACTTCACAACGACTGTGGATCTGTGAGCGCGTATCCTAGTAGGCAAACTGTGCAGACCCTTAAATAGGAGGTTTAAATGGCCGAGAAGGACGCCCACCAGGGCGACTCCAACTTCCCCCTCATCCGCGACGGCGTTGCATCGTATCTTCACGATAATGATCCAGAAGAGACCCGCGAGTGGATGGACTCCCTCGATGGTCTGCTGGACCACTCCGATCCGGAGCGCGCACGCTACCTGATGCTGCGCCTGCTCGAGCGTGCCACTGCGAAGCGCGTTGAGATGCCATCGCTGACGTCTACGGACTTCGTCAACACCATCCCCACCACCATGGAGCCGGAGTTCCCAGGTGATGAGGAGCTGGAAAAGCGCTACCGCCGCTGGATCCGCTGGAACGCAGCCATCATGGTGCACCGCGCACAGCGCCCAGGCATTGGCGTGGGCGGCCACATCTCCACCTACGCAGGCGCTGCCCCACTGTATGAGGTCGGCCTGAACCACTTCTTCAAGGGCAAGGACGATCCTTCGGGCGGCGACCAGGTCTTCTTCCAGGGCCACGCTTCCCCAGGCATGTACGCGCGCGCATACATGGAAGGCCGCCTGACCGAAAAGGATCTGGATAGCTTCCGCCAAGAGGTCTCCCGCGGTGAGGGCGAGGGCCTGCCGTCCTACCCGCACCCGCGTCTGATGCCATGGTTCTGGGAATTCCCCACCGTGTCCATGGGCTTGGGCCCGATTAACGCTATCTACCAGGCACGCTTTAATAAGTACCTGGAGACCCGCGGCATCAAGGACACCTCCAAGCAGCACGTATGGGCTTTCTTGGGCGATGGCGAGATGGACGAGCCAGAATCCCGCGGTCTGCTGCAGATCGCTTCCCTTTACGAGCTGGATAACCTCACCTTCGTGGTCAACTGCAACCTGCAGCGCCTTGACGGCCCGGTTCGCGGCAATACCCAGATTATCCAGGAGCTGGAGTCCTTCTTCCGCGGCGCCGGCTGGGAGGTCATCAAGGTTATTTGGGGCCGCGGCTGGGATAAGCTGCTGGAAAAGGACACCGAGGGTGCCCTGGTCAACGTCATGAACACCACCTCCGATGGTGACTACCAGACCTTCAAGGCCAACGACGGCGCCTATGTGCGCGAGCACTTCTTCGGCCGCGATGAGCGCACGGCCAAGTTGGTAGAAGACATGTCCGATGATGAGATTTGGGCACTGCGCCGCGGCGGCCACGATTACCGCAAGGTCTACGCCGCCTATGCTCGCGCGCTGGAGAACAAGGGCACCGGCAAGCCAACCGTCATCCTGGCGCACACCATTAAGGGCTACGGCCTGGGCCACAACTTCGAGGGCCGCAACGCCACCCACCAGATGAAGAAGCTCACCCTGGATGACCTGAAGCGCTTCCGCGATAAGCAGGAGATTCCGTTCTCCGATGCGGAGCTGGAAAAGGATCCATACCTGCCGCCGTACTACCACCCGGGCAAGGATTCCCCGGAGATCAAGTACATGCTGGAGCGTCGTAAAGAGCTCGGCGGCTTCCTGCCGGAGCGCCGTGAGGACTTCACCCCGCTCGAGGCACCGGCGCTGGATAAGCTGCGCTCCGTGCGTAAGGGTTCCGGCAAGCAGGAAGTTGCTACCACCATGGCCTTGGTTCGCACCTTTAAGGAGATCATGCGCAACAAGGAGCTGGGCAAGCGCGTTGTGCCGATCATTCCGGACGAGGCCCGCACCTTTGGTATGGACTCCTGGTTCCCCACCATGAAGATCTGGAACCCACGCGGCCAGAACTACGTGCCGGTTGACCATGACTTGATGCTGTCCTACCGCGAGGCTACCGACGGCCAGATCATGCACGAGGGCATTTCTGAGGCCGGCGCCGCCGCCTCCTTCACCGCGGCAGCTACGTCCTATGCCACCCAGGGCGAGGCCATGATTCCGCTGTACATCTTCTACTCGATGTTCGGCTTCCAGCGCACCGGCGACGCCTTCTGGGCGGCCGGTGACCAGATGGGCCGCGGCTTCATTATCGGCGCTACCGCCGGCCGCACCACCCTGACCGGTGAAGGCCTGCAGCACATGGACGGCCACTCCCCTGTCCTGGCCGCTACCAACCCGGCCGTGGTTTCTTATGACCCGGCCTTCGGCTACGAGGTGGCGCACCTGGTCACCCGCGGCATTGAGCGCATGTACGGCAAGGACCATGAGGCCATCATGTACTACCTCACCGTCTACAACGAGCCGGTGCACCAGCCGGCCGAGCCGGAGGACTTGGACGTGGAGGGCCTGCACAAGGGCATCTACCACTTCAACACCGCTGAGGGCGGCTCCATTGCTGCCAATATCTTGGCTTCCGGCGTGGGCGTGCACGAGGCGCTGCGCGCGCAGCAGCTGCTTGCCGACGACTTCGATGTCAAGGCCTCCATCTTCTCCGTCACCTCCTGGAACGAGCTGGCCCGCGACGGTGCCCGCCGCAACAAGGAGGCCCTGCGCAAGGGCGAGGAGCCGACCGAAGCATTTGCTACCTCCCAGCTCAAGGGCTACGAAGGTCCGTTCGTTGGCGTCTCTGACTTCACCACCGAGCTGCAGGAGCAGATCCGCCCGTACGTCCCAGGCACCTACATCACCTTGGGCGCGGATGGCTTCGGCTTCTCCGATACTCGCGAAGGCGCACGCCGCTACTTCAACATCGATGCCGAGTCCATCGTCGTCGCCGTACTCGATGGCCTGGCTCGCGAGGGCAAGATTGAGCGCTCCGTTGTGGAGAAGGCAGCCAAGGATCTCAAGCTAGATGATCCGACCGCTACCACCCACATCGAGGACTAATCCCCGCATTGGTGCGAGCTAAACCCGCACCAATGCGTTGCAAGTAAGGCGCCGCCGGCTTCCCGCCGCGGCGCCTTTTTACATGCCTCGAGAATGGCTCTATCGAGCGGCCTGCCTATATCGCGTCGAGGACGCGGCCGAGGGCCGCGGAGATAGCCTCAGGGTCTTCGAGGATCACCATGTGTCCGGAGCCTTCCACCGTCTGCAAACTCGCGGCGGGCCAATTCTCACAGAGCACTTCGGATTGCGAACGCGGGGTCACGATATCAGCGGTGCCCACCACTACCTCACCGTGGAGCTTCGCCAGCCTTTCGGCGGCGCCGTACTCAGCGTGTTCCAGAAGATCGTCGAAGAAACCGGAGTAGGAGGCCAAGGGGGTATCGAGAAGCATGGCAACATGGAACTGCAGCTTCTCCATCTGGGGAAAGCCGGCTAGGGTCACGGCAAAAAGCGGGGCAATAAAGCGGGCAACTTCGAAGCGGGCACTATCGACGCGCCCGGGCAGGCGCAGGCACAAGCGGTAGAGCGCGTGCAAGGACTTGGACTGCAAGATCTGGGCCACCCCCTTGGCCGCAAAGCGACGCATAGAAGTAGAAATCAGCAACGCGCCCTTGATGCGCTCATACACCTCGGCCGGCGCACGGCGGATGAGGTTCAAGGCCACCATGCCGCCCAGGGAATGGCCCACGATGACCAAGTTGCCGCGGGGAGCGCGTTCGCGGATGACGGCTAGGACGTCGTCGGCAGCCGCGTCAACGGTGCACTCTTCTGGGGCGACCGTGGAGGACTGCCCATGCCCACGCAGGTCCACCAAGAGTGCGCGGGCATTGCGGCCGCGCAGGTAATTGGCCTGGTCATAATAGGCTTCTGAAGACAGGCAATAGCCGTGAATGAACACCACCGTCACCGGGGCGTCCTGCTGGCCTACTTCATACCAGGCGATGTCTAGGCCATCGTGGTCCACGGTGCCGGACGCGCTGATGTGGGTAAGCCCCGGCTCGGTAGAGGGATCATGCAATCCGCCATAAAGCTTTTCTAGCTCGGCGCGGTGCGAGGGGCGCAGGCGCTTGAGCCAACTACGCGCCACAACGGAAGAACGTTTTCTCAATGCCATAACGGGATCAATACTAGACTGGTGGGCATGGCAAACGACCTCAGTGCCCAATTGCAGGCAAAGTTCAATGCGAGTGCGCCGGATAAGGAGCCGGAACGAGATACTCTTAGCCAGCTCATCGCACTCATCCACAAGGTCACCGGGACCGAGGAAGACTTGGGCCGCGAGACCCGCCTGAAGGATATCGGCGTGGAGTCGCTCGATTTGGTGGAGCTCACCGTGCGCGCGGAAGAGGCCTTCCAGGTGCGTTTTTCTGAGGAGACGATGCTCAACAGCGAAACCATCGGCGATATCGCCGAGTATGTGGAGGATCACCAATGATTTCTTATCTATCAGACATGGACGGCGTGCTCATCAAAGAAGGTGAGATGATCCCTGGCGCCGATAAATTTATCCAGGCACTTAAAGACAACGACATCGAGTACATGGTGCTGACCAATAACTCCATGTCGACCCCGCGGGACCTATCTGCACGCCTGCGCAATACCGGCCTGGATATCCCTGCAGAGCGCATCTGGACCTCCGCTACCGCTACCGCGAATTTTCTTTCCAGCCAGGTAAGCTCCAGCAAGGCCTACGTAGTGGGCGAATCCGGCCTGACCACCGCCATGCATGAGGCAGGCTGGATCCTCACCAACGATGACCCGGACTTCGTGGTGCTTGGTGAAACCCGCACTTACTCCTTTGAAGCGATTACCACCGCCATTAACCTCATCCGCGATGGTGCGCGTTTTATTGCCACCAATCCGGATGTCACCGGCCCTGCCCCCACGGGCGTACTTCCGGCTACCGGCGCCGTAGCTGCGCTGATTACCGCCGCCACCAACCGCGAGCCTTATTACGTGGGCAAGCCTAACCCGGTCATGATGCGCTCGGCGCTCAATCATATTGGTGCTCACTCGGAGCACACGGTCATGATTGGTGACCGCATGGATACAGACGTCAAGGCGGGCCTTGAGGCCGGCATGCGCACGGTCCTGGTGCGCTCCGGCATCTCCGATGACCGAGAAATTTCCCGCTACCCGTACCGCCCGTCGGCCGTGCTGAAATCCGTGGCGGAGCTGCCAGACAAGATCCTGGATCCCTTCGCCGAAGCGGAATAGTTCTTCCCTAATCGCACCATCCGGCGGCAGAAGCAAAGGGGTTGGCCAGCAGCAGCTGGTCCAACCCCTTTCGCGCCTTCTAAGGCAGGCGCACGGCAGCAGTAAAGCCGTGGCGCTGCGCGAGGTAGCGCACGACGCAATCAAGCGCGTCCAGCTCCTCACGGGTGCCGGTAAGCACCTGGTGGCAGCCGATACCGCTGCCTGCGTGGGCGCAGGCGCTGCCGCCTTGGGCAAGCGCCGCTACGGAAAGCCCATCCCGGAACCAACGAGTGCACCACTGAGCGGTCAGTGGGTCATCGCCCGGAATGATAAATTCCGACTCGGTACGGATGCACCGATCCATGGCGTGTTCAATCTCCGAGCGCAGCGTGCGCGGCATCCCGGAAATCTTAAGCACACCGGTGACCACGGTGGCACCGCCGTTGACGGAGGGCCACGTGGAGGTGGAGGCCGGCTGTTCAACCGGCGCAGGGTTAACGCACGTATTCATAGCCGATTCTCCCTCGACATAGATCACCACCGCACGAGGCCTGCCGGCCCGGCGCGATGCAAGACGAGCTTCGTCTTCCCCAACGAACTGTCTGATGCGTCTGCTCACAATTTTCCTGCGTCACACCCCTCCCTACAACCCTCAACTTTCACTTCAACCCCCATTCGCTAAACCTCAACCCTAGGTACAGACTGGGGCCAAAGGTGCAGGTGAAACCAATGTTACAAATGTGAAATTTGGAGTTTGCTGAGAAAATTCTTGCCTTCCTTGACGGCGGGCAACAGAAGCCCTGCTCACGCCCGGGAAAGCACAACTAGGCTCTCACGCAACCGCTGCCCGTGCGCTCACGCCGGCTTCCCGCGCAGGATGGCCACATTTCGCACGAAATTCCCCAATTTCTCCCCGCCCCGCGGGGGAGCCTTCCACCGCACCACTTCCCCCAGTGGAAGGCGCTCGTTCCGCCGAAGCGGGCAGATTATAAAGAGTTCCAGATGTCGGTATTTGTATCGTGCCAGAGCGGCTTGCACCATTCGCCAAAGTCGCGGTTTGTGAGCGCGACCATGGCATAGTCGCCGGCGACCCAAAGGTAGGTGCCGGACATGCCGAAGTGGCCGACGGCGTCGGCAGGCAAGGCGCCCATCCAGTGATCCTTATCGCCGCGGATTTCAAAGCCTAGGCCCCAGGTGCAGTCTTTGAAGCTGCCATAGCCCGGAACGATGCCGCGCAGGCCGCCGAAGTGAACGCGGCGCATATCGGCCACGGTGAAAGGGTGCAGGAGTTGTGGGTGCTGAACTTCCGCAGCAAAGGCTGCGAGGTCCTCCACTGTGGAAACCAAACCGTGCCCGGCCGAGCCTTCCAGCCGGGTGGACTCCATGCCCAGCGGGGCCAAAATGCCTTCGCGCAAGTACTCGGCAAAGCCCATGCCCGTAGCTTCGGCCACGGTATCCGCGGCCCACTCATAACCGGCCGAGGAATAGATGCGACGCTCGCCCACCGGCTTTTGCGGCTCCCGGGAATCAAAGGAAATCCCAGAGGCGTGTGCAAGCAGGTGCTCGAGCGTGGAGCCTTCCGGGCCGGCCGGCTGCTCAAGCTCCACGGCTCCTTCTTCCACGGCCAGCATCACGCCGTAGGCTGCGACCAGCTTGGTTACCGATGCCACCGGAAACTTGCGGGCGGTATCTCCCACCGTTTCTTGCACTTCGCCGCGGTGCAGCAAGGCTCCGGCCACCGTATCCGCGGGCCACTGGCTAATTTGGCTAAATTCACTCATACCCTCTAGCCTACTGAGCCACATTCGGAAGGACTGGACCGCTTTGGGCGCGCCTTTTCGAGCCGGTCACTCCTTTGGCCTACTGGGCCCGCGTACGCCTTGGGTTCACGAATCCCACATACCTTAGGTCTACTGGATCCCGTACACCTTAGGTCCAAGGTGATCGGGCCGATCTGAGCGAATGGACCCCTCAATTCAGCCCTAAAGACCTCAATTCAGCCCGATCAGACTGGACCTAAGCCACAGAAGCCGGCGAAAGCCCCTCGAAACCGCCCAGCCACCAGACGCGTCAGGCCCACAGGCGGCCGCCCAAGTAAACCACCGGTTAAAACAACAAGAACATTTTATGGAATCGGGCAGGAAACGGTTGCACACCCATTAGACATGAGAAAACTTTCAACCATGTCTAATGATTCTAAGAACACGGGCAGCGCAGTTAATCGCCGCCGCTTCCTGCAGACCACCGGCACCGCCGGCGCCGCTATCGCTTTGTCCACTGCCGCCGCGAATACCGCCAACGCCCAAAGCAGCCTCTCGCCGCGCGTGGAGCAGCACATGGTGGAGCCGAAGCTGGGCGAGCGGCCCTTCCTCCACGGCGTCGCCTCGGGTGACCCGATTCCGGATTCGGTCATCCTGTGGACCCGCGTGACCCCGGAAGCCGATGCCATGCCGGGATCTGGGCTGGGCGAGGCCACCCGGGTGGAGTGGGAAATTGCCAAGGATGAGGAGTTTGGGGACGTCGTCAAGCAGGGCGAGGTGACCACCGACGCCAGCCAGGACCACACCGTGCACGTGGCCCCGCACGGCCTAGAGCCGGAGACCGTGTACTTCTTCCGCTTTAAGGCGCAGGATAAGTACTCGCCCGTCGGCCGCACCAAGACCGCCCCGGCGCTGAGCGCCTCCCCGGAAGAGCTCACCTTCGGCGTGGCTAGCTGCGCTAACTGGGAGTCCGGCTTCTTCAACGCCTATGGCGATATTGCCCAGCGCGGCCGCGCTGACCAGCTGGATTATATGATCTTCTTGGGCGACTATATCTACGAGTATCCGCAGCGCGAATACGCCGGCTATGGCCCGGTGCGCCTGCACCACCCTGCGCACGAGATTATCTCGCTGGAGGATTACCGCATCCGCTTCGGCCGCTACCGCACCGATGAGAACCTGCAGGCCGCACACGGTGCGCTGCCGTGGGTTGTGGTGTGGGATGACCATGAGGTGGCCAACGATAACTGGCGCGAGGGCGCCGAGAACCACACCGAAGGCGAGGAAGGAGCCTTCCTGGACCGCCGCAAGGCCGCCATGCAGGCCTACTTCGAATGGATGCCGGTGCGCGCGACCAACCCGTCGGAGCAGGGCCACCTCTACCGCAGCCTGACCTTCGGCGATCTGGTGGAGCTGACCATGATGGACCTGCGCACCTACCGCGATGAGCAGGTACGCTTTGGCCCGCGCAAGATGGCCGCCGAAGGCCGCACGATGCTCGGCTCTGAGCAGTACAACTGGCTGCTCAATAAGATTGAGACCTCTTCTGCCAAGTGGAATATGCTGGGCAATTCCGTCATGTTCTCCCCCATGAACCTGGCTACCCTGCAACAAGATGACAAGACCAAGCCGATCTCTTCCTCGCTGTCTTCCAATATCACCGGCATTCCGGTCAACGGCGATCAGTGGGATGGCTACTCGGCGGAGCGCCGCTTGCTTATCGACGCCCTCTCAAAACACGACTCCCACACCCTCTTTGTCACCGGCGATATCCACTCCGAGTGGGCGCATAATATCAGCAAGGACGGCCGCATCTTCGGCGCCGAGATGGTCTGCGCCTCCGTGTCTGCGCCCAACGTGAACGAGCAGCTGAAGCTGCCGGAAGGCAATGAGCTTTCCAAGCTGGCTGAACGCTACTTGATGAGCGCCAACCCACACACCCGCCACGTGGATCTGGACCACCACGGCTACAGCTATGTCACCGTGCGCCCGGATTCGGCGGAAATGCACTGGTTGCGCGTAGATAACCTGCTCACCGCCAAGTCCCCGATGCGCGAGGCCGTGACCATGACCTGGCGCCCGGGTGAGGGCTACACCAAGTAGTTGTAAGTTCTGTCACATGACAGGTACTCGGTGTTAACGAACGAGTAGTACACCTTCGATAGGGATAGTGAAAGACCCTCTCTGGGGAATTTCACTACCTATCACTCGCCCGCCTGTCGGGCCCCCTTTGGTGCCGCGGATTCTTCCCTAGTCCGCGGCATACTCATAGTCGATGTAGCCGCGCTCGCCGCCCAGGTAGAACGTATCCTGGTCCGGCTCGTTAAGCTCGAGGCCCTCGCGCCAGCGGCGCACCAGATCCGGGTTGGCGATAAGCTGGCGGCCCACCACTGCGGCGTCCACGTAGTCCAGCTCGATTTCGCGCTGGGCATCCTCCTTGGAGGTAATCGTGGGGAAACCATCATTCATGAGCACCTTGGTCACACCGTTAGCACGTGCCTTCTGTGCCAGCGTGGCGATGAGCTCGCTGTCCGGCTCGCCATGCAGCAAGGACACATAAGCCAGGTTCAGCGGTGCCAGGGCGTCGAGAAGCCCGACGTAGGTGGCCAGCATGTCTTCCTGGTCGTCTTCGATAACGCCCTGCACGTTGTGTGCCGGGGAGAAACGCACGCCCACGCGGTCGGCACCGATCTCCTCCACCACTGCTCGGATGACCATTTCTGGCAGGCGCCAGCGATTTTCCGGGCTGCCGCCAAATTCATCCTCGCGCTTATTGGCAGACGGCGCCATGAACTCATGCAGCAGGTAGCCATTCGCGTTATGGATCTCCACGCCGTCAACACCAGCATCAATAGCCCGGCGCGCGCCCTGGCGGAATTCATCCACGATGCGCGGCAGCTCTTCCTTCTTCAGCTCGCGCGGCACCGGCGCGTCCATCTTGCCAGCGAAGCCACGCACGGTTCCGCCCCAGTCAAAGGCGCTCGGCGCCTCCGGGTTCGCTCCGTCAATCAGGTCTGGGTGGCTCGTGCGGCCACCGTGCATCATCTGCATGAACAGGGTGCCGCCTTCCTCGTGCACGCGGTCTGCGACGGCGCGCCAACCTTCTGCCTGCTCGTCGGTCGCAATGCCTGCCTGGCCCGGGAATGCGCGGTTGGTCCACGCCGGGAAGGTTCCCTCCGTAACCACCAGACCAGCCGTCGCACGCTGCGAGTAGTACTTCTGGTGCAGCTCGGTAGGTACACCGCTTTCGCCTGCACGCTGGCGGGTCAGCGCTGCCATGGTCACGCGATTATCTAGCTTGAATCGGCCAAGTTCCAGTGGTTCGAAAAGTGAAGTCATGCCCAGTGCAACACGCAGCCGGTCCGCACTATTTCACCACTGTCAAAAGGATAATGACACCAGCGAGTATGCCAGCTTTACCTCGCCCAATAATGAGCGCTGAACAGACCGGCTTACTGTAGAAGGCCAGCCGTACTAGCGCGGCTCTGCCGGGATCTCTTGGCCGGTGCTGCCGGCGGTTCCGGACGCTTGGGTGCCATCGCCAGCGTCGCTCCCGGCAGTGGGCGCAGTGCCGGCCCCGTTGCCGGAATCGGTTCCCCCGTTGGCGGCGCTCGGGGCGGGCGAGGCATTACCAGTAGCGCCAGTTTCCTGGCCACCGCCACCACCGCTGCCGGCAGGCGAATCGGTCGTGCCAGTGCCATTAGAGCCTTGCGGGTTGGCGGTCTCCGTGGCAGCAGAGCTGTCTTCTGTCGGCTCGGACTGTGTGCCGGTCTCGGTGGTTTCGGGGGTGGGGTTGGTGGAGGGGGCGTCGGAAAGCTGCGAGGAAGAAGCCTCCGCGCCGCTATCGCGCCAATGCTCGGGCGAAAGCCAGCCCGCATCCGCATTTTCGGGATTGCTTGAGGCCAGGGCCAAGGCGCCGACGACGAGCAGAGCCAGGATGAGGCCCGTGGTAGAGGCGCGGACCCGGCCGCCAATGGTGGCGATCTTCTGGAACTTGGAGTTAGTCTCCAGCGCGCGCCAGATGCCTTGGGTGGGCTCGGGCTCGTGGTCCTCCTCATCCGGCAGCGCGGGCTTTCCGGGGCCGTCGCTATCCGGGCCATCCACCTCGGGCGACTGGTGTTCCGGCTGGGAATCGGGGCGCGAGCCCTCCCCTGCCACGGAGGCATCCTTGACGGACTCTTGTGCCGCAGCATTGTCGCCTGCCGGAAGAAGCGGGCGCTGGAATTCGTCCAAGTCGGCCACGTTGTAGTGATCCCAGAACTCGGAAAGCAGCGCGGAGCGGATGGCGCGCTCCACCGCCCACTGGCGGGCGGGGTTTACGGTAACCAGCACGCGGTAGGTCACGTGCCACGACTGTCCGGCGGCCTGCGGGGCAACCAACTGAGTGGCCGGTAGCACCTCGAGCTCGCCATTGACGTCCACGGCGATGGACGGTTCCTGGATGGCTTGCTCGGAAATCGTGCGCACCCGGCGCGTGATTTCCGGCAGGGTCTCGCCTTCTTGCACCGGCACGTCAAAGTTGACCACGGCGCGCGACCATTCCTGAGAATAGTTGGTGACCGCGCCGGCCGAGCTATTGGGCACGGTGACCAGCTCGCCGGTAGGCGTGCGCACCTTGGTGGTGCGCAGGGTCAGCATCACTACGGTGCCTTCCACATCGGTCACGCCATCGAAGCTGACGTAATCGCCCACGCCAAATTGCTTTTCCGAAAGGATGAAGAAGCCGGAGAGAAAGTCCGCAATGATGGACTGGGCGCCAAAGCCCACGGCGGCCGAGACTATCGTCGCCGGCACCGCCGCACCCACCGCTGGCACGCCGAGATTGGTCAGCGCGGCCCAGATGATGAGGAAGTACGCTGCTGCCTGCACGATGTAGACCAGCGCACCGGTCAGCGCCAGGCGCGCCTTGGTAGCTTCTTCCTCTTCATCGAGGCGGTGCTCCATAATGCGGATGGCCAGCCTGCCGATGCGCGGGATCAAAATGCCTATCAGCAATAGCGCGATAAGCGGCAAGCCGTGGTCAACAAAGAGGCTCCACAGCTCGTAGAAGTAATACTTCAGATTCATGCCACCAGATTAGGACGCGTGCCTGAAAACTAGATGCCAGTTGACTGCCAGCAACCGAGCAAGCGCCCAATAACCTGAGCGCGGATTGCCCGGCCCCTACTCCCGCGAGTTATAACGCTTCATGAGACGGTCAATGAGCTCATCGGTAAGCTTGTCATCTTCCAAAATGGTATCCAGCAGGCGCTGGGATTCCTCGTGGGAGGCCTGCTCTTCCGCCTCATAGGAGTCACCGCTTAGGTCCACGCCAAAGTCGGTGTTCTCGGCCTCGGTGGCCTGGACGCTGAGCTGATCCACATCGGATTCGAAGGACTCCATAAACTCGCTAGCCTCCGCAGCAGCCTCCTTGCGGCGCTTTCCGGAGCGCACTTCCTTTTCAATGCGGCGCTGCAGCGCGGCCTCCATCTGGCGGTGGCGCCAAGAACGTAGGCGGTGCGGCTCTAGGCGGCGTCCTACCGCACGGCTTTTATTCTCAGCCTTTTTCGCTAGGACCTTAACCTGTGCGGCGGTGTCATTAATAGGCGCCCAGTCTTGGTAGGCCGGCACGCGCCACCCAGCCCAGATGCCCAGCAGCGCCAAGAAGATAGAAACTAACGGCCCGATGATCATGCCCACCGCCATCATGTCGAAGTGGTGGCCCACCAAGACGATGACAGCACAAGCAACAGCCGGGATAACCGTCGGCTGGTTATCACCAAATACGCTCGGCTCGCGCCCCATCACGATGTCACGAATCATCGATCCGCCCGTGGCAGTAAACACGCCCATCATGATGCATGGAATAAGCGGCAGGCCGTAGGTAATGGCCTTCACCGCGCCGGTGGCGGCCCACAGGCCGGAAACGACGGCGTCGCCATGCGCCTGCAGATAATCCCAGGTCTTGCCTTTGAAATAAACAAAGCGAGCGATCAGCGCACCGGTAAAGGCCAAGTAGAGGTATTCCGGTTGGCTCATTGCCGCAACGGTGCCGCGGTTAATGAGTACATCGCGCACCATACCGCCGCCCAGGGAAGAAAACATCGCAATGAAGAAGAAGCCGATGATATCGTAGCCGCGCTTGCGCGCCATAGTGCCACCGATAATTCCCATCAGCAGCACACCACTGATATCGGACCAGCGGTAGAGAGATTCAATGAGCGGATCTACTTCAACCATATGGTTATTAGACTTCACCGCCCGCGCTTGCGCAATCAGCACACCCGTATGCGCAGATAAACACAAAAGGCGCCGGCCTTGCTTGCCGACGCCTCCTTGCTCCCCCTACACCGTGGGGCCAGCGGGGCTCGAACCCGCGACCAACGGATTATGAGTCCGTAGCTCTAACCGACTGAGCTATAGCCCCACGCAGATTTCCCGCCCACTTGGGCGATTATCCGCCCTCAAAAGATTAGTCAAAGAGTGGCCAAAGACCAATTTGCCCCCTTCGCTATTGAGTATTTGTACGCTTCCTACCCCCTGAGGGTAGAAGTTAATTATGCGCAAACTACTCTCTTCTCTCATTCTCGTCTCTGCACTCACGCTTACTTCCTGCTCAGATAGTAGCAGCGACAATCCAAAGGAAGTCGGCTCCAACAATTCCGCGTCCGATGCACAGGCCGATGCGGAGTCCGTAATTGGAACGTGGAAGCAAGAGGACAGCGCTTCTGAAGATGGCTGGATGGAGGCCAGCATCACCGATGACGTCATCACCATCGAATGGGTAATGGACAACGGCGAAAATCGCATGATCTACTGGATTGGCACCTTTGACGCTCAAGCCGCCGCATCCGGTGAGACCGTTACCTCAAACCGCGATACCGTTGCCACTGCCTCTGAGTGGATGGCCGCTTCGTCAGACAAGAAAGATTTCTCTATCGATGATGACTCCTTAACTTTCAAGGTCGCGATTGAAGATAAGGAATTCACCACACACATGAAAAAGGTGAAGGATGATCCGACAACCGTTAAAGAGCTAAAGAGCACAGATTTTAGCCAAACCTTTAAAGATGGGGTCCTGGATATTCCAGCCGCCAAGTTCGAAATCACCGATCATCATGTTGTCAAGCCCGGTGAGCCTGGCAACGAAATGGGTGAAAAGCCACTTCTCGTCTTTAACTACGACGTAACGAATAAGACGGATGAAACCCTAACTACCACCGACTTTGTCGTGTACTTCACCGCCATCCAAGACAATGATCCGAATAAGGTAAACGAGCTCGACCTCGGTTCCTATATTGATCCTGAAACTTCCGATACTCAGCTGGAGCAGATTAAAAAGGGAGGCACTGTCGCCGGAACAATAGCCTACGAGCTCGATGATCTAACTACACCTGTGGACCTTGTTGCATCTAAGTCCTTCAGCCAAGATGAAATCGGCCGCGAGACTTTCGAGCTCGATTAACTGCCCGCGTACAACGCACGTACATCTCCCGTTCTAGCTACTACAGAAACCTAAGCCCGCCAAGATACAAAGTCTGAAGTGAAATCGGGCCTACTTCTTACTGAGGTAGGCAGTACTTGACAGGCGAATCCAGCTCCCTCCCGTATCCAACGGAAGGGGCCTATTGTAGTGCTCAAAACAGCACTTTAGCTGTGTTTCTCGCCGCACCAGCGGGGATTTCTCATTTCCGCCCATTAGCACGAGTCCATTTCTAGTTCCGGCCTTGCCGAGAACACACGGCTTCCCCCTTGCATTGCGACCACGCTAAAGGCCTATAGAACCAATTCGGCCGTCTCTACAGCAGCTCCAACCGCCCCAGTGCAAACGTTACCCCTGCTTTTACCTCCCATTTTCCGCGGCATAGAATCATCAGTGACATTGACCCCAATGTCACTACTTCTGTGATGGGAGATGCATATGGCCACACTAGATTCCCTCTTAGCGCCCGGTGCAGTGGAGCTGCACGGCACCGCCAAGGACTGGCGAGAAGCTATCCGGCTGGCGGGATCACTACTGAAAGAAGCCGGCACAATCACCGCGGACTACACCGAGGCTATGGTGCGCTCTGTGGAGGAAACGGGCCCATATATCGTGGTGGCCCCAGGCTTCGCTTTTGCGCACGCACGCCCTTCGGAGGCAGTAAAAGAAACCTCACTGTCGTGGGTGCGCCTGGATAAGCCGGTGGAATTCGGGCACGATTCCAATGATCCTGTAGACCTCGTCGTCGCGTTTGCAGCACGGAGTGACTCCGAGCATCTGCAAGCGATGAGGCAGCTCGCAAAACTGCTAGCCACCAAGCGCAATGAGCTTGATCGCGCAGAATCCGAAGAAGAGCTCCGCACAGTCCTCACGGCATCCACTTCGAATAAGAAGCGCGCAACTTTCACAGCACCGACGGAGCCGGCCCACCCAGCGAAGCAAAAAGCCGGCGATTCTGTTGCCTCCAAAGGAAAAATCCTCACGGTGTGCGGCAACGGCCTGGGCACGTCGCTATTCCTTAAGAACACGCTCGAGCAGGTCCTGGACGAATGGGGCTGGGGACCGTACCTGAATGTAGAAGCCACAGACACCATCTCCGCCAAGGGCCGTGCAGGCGAGGCGGATTTCCTGCTCACCTCCGGCGAAATTGCGGCAACGCTGGGTGATGTCGGGGTCCCTGTGTACGTCATCCAAGACTTCACCTCTATGTCTGAAATCGATGGGGCTCTGCGCGAGCTCTATGACATTTAAGGAGCATCCTCATGGATTTTCTTCTTGCTATAGCAAATTTCCTGGTTAATGAGATTCTCTCCGTACCGGCATTCCTCATCGGTATCATCACCGCGGTCGGCTTGGCCGCGATGGGACGCGGCACCGGCAAAACCATCGGCGGCGCCATCAAGGCCACGCTCGGCTTCTTGCTCATCGGTGCCGGCGCCGGCCTTGTCACCGATTCGCTCGAGCCGCTCGGCGCCATGATTACGGGCGCTACTGGCGCGCAAGGCGTGGTGCCAACCAATGAGGCAATCGTAGGCATTGCACAAGACCAGTTCGGCAGCCAGGTCGCCTGGATCATGATCCTTGGCTTTGTGGTCTCGCTGCTCCTCGCCCGCTTCACGCCAATGAGCTACGTATTCCTCACCGGGCACCACGTCCTTTTTATGGCCACACTTCTCACGATGGTGCTCGCACCTGCCGGGTACTCGTCCTGGGTCGTCATCCCCTTCGGCGCTGCCCTACTCGGCATCCTTATGGTCTCGCTCCCGGCTATCGCCCACCCATTTACCCGCCGCATTACTGGAGATGATTCCGTCGCCATCGGGCACTTCGGCACTGCGGGGTATTTGGCTGCGGGCGGCGTCGGCAAGCTAGTGGGCGGCAAGGGTAAGAAAATGTCGCCCTCCGCTGAGGACCTCAAGCTGCCAGAAGGCCTGCGCTTCCTGCGCGATTCTATGGTGGCAACCGCGCTGTCCATGGCGCTGATGTACGTGGTCCTTGCCGTGCTTTTCATTGCCCGCGCCGGCACTGAAAAAGCCTTTACTGCTTTCCCGGATGGTGCTAGCAACGTGGGCAATTTCTTGATGCAGTCCGTCACCCAAGGCCTCCAGTTCGGCGTGGCTGTGGCCGTCATCCTTTTTGGCGTCCGCACCATTTTGGGCGAGCTCGTACCCGCATTCCAGGGCATCGCCGCCAAGGTCGTGCCCGGCGCGATCCCCGCACTGGATGCGCCGATCGTATTTCCCTATGCCCAGAACGCAGTTCTCATTGGGTTCATTTCCTCCTTCCTCGGCGGACTTGTCGGCCTTGCCGTCCTTTCCACCTGGCTCAATCCGGCCTTTGGCATTGCACTGATTCTGCCTGGTCTGGTGCCGCACTTCTTCACTGGCGGCGCAGCAGGCGTTTACGGCAATGCCACCGGTGGTCGCCGCGGTGCGGCACTCGGCGCCTTTGTTAATGGCCTCATTATTACCTTCCTGCCGGCATTCCTCCTCGGTGTCCTTGGTTCCTTCGGCTCCGCGAATACCACTTTTGGTGACACTGACTTTGGCTGGCTCGGCCTGCTGCTGGGCTGGTCCATCCACGCCGATGGTGCCTTGGGCCTCGTCTTCATTGCCCTTATCGCGCTGGCCATTTTGGCCCTGGGCTGGGTGTGCCAACGCAAGCTTGTCGACGCCCACTGGGACCCCACTCCCCACCGTCCTTCCCCCATCAGCAACGCCGATGCCGCCGCAACCAGCGGTGCAACCGGCGCGGCTACTTCTTCTGGAACAGCCAAGAAGTACCCGAAGGTGCTACCGCCCGAAGGTGCGCCAGTTCCACCCGCCCGCATCGATCACTAGCCGCGCGCCGCGCCCCGAAGGGCGCTACAGTATCCCTATGCAGCGCCCTTCCTTATTCCCCGTAGCGTCCATCCTTCTCGCCGCTGGCCTCACCGTGAGCGCCTGCGGCACCGGCTCCGATTCCGATAACAACTCCGCGCCGGAAAACGAGCCGGCCTTCTCCACCGCACAGGACAATAGCTCTGCCGCGGGCGAAGCCGAAGAAGAATCCAGCCCGGAGAAGGACACGAAGCAACGCCGCACCGAGACGGTCACTAAACAGGCCGAACCGGATCAGCCCGCTCCGCCAGCCGACGGCAACCACAACATCACCGTAGGCCAGATTGGCGGCTACTGCGGCACATCTTCATCAGGCGATTCCATCGACGCCGGCGATGCCACCTCCTGCGAATTCGCCGCCGCGGTCTTTGACGCCGCGATGCAGGCTAGCTACACCATGCGTTCGAAAGATCCCACGGTGACGGCGGTGTACCAGGCAGATATCACCGCCAGCAGCCCGGTGACCAAGCAGTCCTATAACTTGAAGTGCCACATGGGCAGCGACCAGCGGAATCTTACCTGCGAAAAGCCCGGAGATACTACGGTGCGCGCCTCTTTTGAAACCGCGGACCGAAGCGTGTGGACCAAGCGCGTGGCCACTACCAACTAACCGCTACTCTAGGAACTAACCAGACCGAACTAGATCAACCGTTCAGCAAACCATTCTGCAATGAAGCCTTCCTTCTTATCGCGCGCAGCGGCCACGGTTTCAACGAGCTCCACAATCTCTTCATCGGCGATTGGCCCCAGCCCAAAGCCTTCGATTTCTAAATAGGTGGAGGCACATACCCAGGCGATTCGCTTATTGCCGTCGACGAATGCATGCGCTTTTGCCAGATAGTGCAACAACGCTGCAGCCCTATCCAGTGCAGATGGGTGCAAGTACTCTCCGCCGAAGGTCTGTAAAGGGGTGGCCAATGCTGACTCAAGTTTCGAGCGATCGAGGAGGTTGCCATCCCGACCGATGAGTTGACGGTTCAGTCGAACTACCTCTTCCACCGGAAGGCAGTACTCATTCATCGGGTTGCAAGGATCTCAAGAGCGCCCTTCCAGCGTTCTATTGAAGCTTGCAAGCGCTGCTGCAGGTCGGCACCGGAAAGATTCTGCACAGAAAGCATAGGCCGCGTCGGCCCTTCAACACCACGAGCTTCCTGCAAGGCATAGTATTTTTTCATTTCCAGCTGCGAAATCGGCTCGTTAGCATTCGCCTCGGGGCCCATCTGACCACGAGCGACGATCCATGGACGTTCCGAGTGCGTAAGTTCAATCAATTCATCGGATGTCTTATCACCATAAAAGGCAATCACGGCATCGATGATCTTTTCGTCTTCGTCCCCTATAGCCTCTACATCAGCTCCCGGTAACACCGTAGAGGTTTTCTCGGAGCGTTGATATTTATTCTCGCGATAGAGGTCGGGTTCAACCGGACCGTCTTTCCACGCCTGAAACTCATTCGAGACAAGAGGTCGCCCGTACCAGCCCAGGCTCCATGCTTGGCAGTAATACGTAAGCTTCTCCAGCTTCCAAGCATCAACCCACCCCAGTTTGTTGTAGATAACCTGCGCGACGTCTACTGCTGTAGCCATGGCCCCTCCTCTCATAGTGCGAAACAATTTTTACGTGTATAAAGCCAAAATTCTTAAGCCAGTATAGCCTTCCTCATCTGCTATATGAAGATCACACTTTAGCCCTCAAAGTCATCCTCAGAAGGCCACGGCAGCTCCACGTCCACAGGCACGCCCGCCAGGATGTCCAGCGATTTCTTGAACTCGGCAAGGTCAAGGCCCACCTCCTTATAAGCCTCAGCCATGGCTTCCGGGATACATTCGGCACGGGTGCGGAGGGAGGCGCCATCGGCAGTCAAGGCAGCGAGGGTGCGGCGCTCATCGTTGGGGTCGCGCCAGCGCTCCACATAGCCTTGCTTTTCCAGGCGCTTGAGCAGCGGCGTGAGTGTGCCGCTATCCAGGCCCAAGCGGGAGTCGATGAATTTCAACGGCACCGGCTCATCCGCCTCCCACAGCACCAGCATGACCAGGTACTGCGGATAGGTCAGGCCAAGCTCCTCCAATAGCGGGCGGTAGGAGCGCACCACTGCCCTATTGGCGCGGTAGAGCGCAAAACACAGCTGACTATCTAGGGCGAGGTGATCTGTGGGCGCGTCATTCATGGCAAAAAGTATAGACGCCAACAAAACATTGCAGCCAATTTAATTGTGTACAATCAAAACCGTTTCGAGCACCTACTGAAAGGAGACAACATGGACGCCATGTACACCACCGAGGCACTGGCCACCGGAGCAGGCCGCAACGGCCACGCCACCGTCAAGGACTCTGACCTCGACTTCACCCTTGCCATCCCTAAGGAAATGGGCGGCAGCGGCGAAGGTGCCAACCCGGAGCAGCTTTTTGCCGCCGGCTACGCCGCTTGCTTCCACTCCGCGCTGCAGGCCGTGGCCCGCAACCAGAAGGTCGAGTTGGGTGACTCTGCGGTGGGGGCACGAGTGGGCATCGGAAAGCAGGGCGAGGGCTTCCAGCTCGCGGTAGAGCTGGAGGTATCCATCCCCGCCCAGGACAAGGACACCGCCCAAAAGCTTGCCGACGCCGCCCACCAGGTCTGCCCCTACTCCAATGCCACCCGGGGCAATATCGAGGTCACCGTGACCGTCGTCGAAGACTAGCGTTCTTGCGTACAATCGGCGGACGTACAAAGACCCGATAGAAAAGGAGTCATTATGGACGCCGTTTACACCACCGAAGCACTCTCCACCGGAGCAGGCCGTGACGGCCGCGCCGTAGTTAAGGATTCCGATCTGGACTTCACCATGACCGCCCCAAAGGAAATGGGTGGCAGCGGTGAGGGTGCTAACCCAGAGCAGCTCTTCGCTGCCGGTTACGCCGCTTGCTACCACTCCGCACTGAAGGCAGTGGCCAAGGACAAGGGTGTTGACGTGGAGAATTCCTCCGTCGGCGCCCGCGTTAACCTGGGCAAGAACGACGAGGGCTTCTACCTCGGCGTTGACCTTGAGGTCACCATCCCAGGCGTTGAGGACGACAAGGCACAGGAGCTTGCCGACGCCGCCCACCAGATGTGCCCTTACTCCAAGGCCACCCGCGGCAACATCGAAGTCAACGTTGGTGTTGCGCAGGACTAATTTCTAGTCCTCTCCCCCAGCCCACGCCGCGCCACCAGGCGCTCAGCGTGGGTATTTTTATGCTTTGCGCAACCTCTTTTCTCGGCGCCCCGAAAGACCACTCGGCACCGCAACAAGGCGAAAACCTTATTTTTTACAATCGGCGATTTTTAACAATTAGGGTTCCTCTCGGCCTCCCCTTAACCGCACTGATTGATCGATTTGGACCTCGCTAAAATAGTCCCAGACGAGCTCGAGCTGTGAACTATAGATTTCTCCATGAAGCTGAGAGCAGCGATCCCGATACAGAGGTCGCCCACATCTCTGCTCCGTCTTTGGCGTCGGTGAAAAATCCAATTCCCAGTATTTCATGGGAGTCGTTCACATCGCCGACGATTCGGACGGGCTAAATGACCTGTCACAGGCACGGCGAATACTGCCACATGTCGCGCACGGATCCTCTTTATACCTCTACTCGGATACCCAAAAATCGAATAAATGAGCCAGACACCACTGCACATGTCCGCCACAGCTGCCAAAATCGAATCATGTCTGTTGAAGCTAGGGCCCTCTCACTGCGACGGTTAATGCACAATTCTGCGGCGGTACGACTGCTTGCGGCTGATAACGCGCCGGTAATTTTGGCGCTGATTGCAGAGTACTTCCCCCGCGGTACCCGAGCACGGCCAGCGGCGGAGGTATACGAGTTGATGGTCACTGATTTTGAGGTTATTGCCAACGGTTTTGCCATGCCCCGTACGCCCCAGAGTTACTGCACTGACTGGGTAAAAGCAGGATGGTTGGTGAGGAAGTCAGGTAAAAGTTCACACGGCGAGACGTTGGAACCAAGCGAAGACGCGCTTTCTGCTCTAGAGGCCATCGAACGGTGGGAGTCACCGGTATCTGCTGTCACAGCATCACGGGTGGAATCCATAAGCTCGGCCCTGCAGCGGTTAGCAAGGGACACGAATAAGGATATCGCCAGCCGCGTTGCCAGTCTTGAGGCAGAGCGGAACCGCATTGACCAGGAAATTGAAAAGGCACGTTTAGGACAGTTCGAATCCTTAACCTCCGCAGAGACAGAAGAACGTGTACAAGACGTGCTTAATATGGCAACGGCGGTACCGAGCGATTTCGCCCGGGTGCGCCACGAACTTGAGGCCCTCAATCACCAACTACGCCGGCAGTTATTAGACCCAGAGGGATACCGCGGCGATGTGCTCGAAGAGATCTTCACCGGCGTGGACCATATTGCTGAATCTGAGGCTGGACGCAGTTTCCGCGGATTCTATTCCCTCCTTATGGATAGGGAACGCAGTGCATGGTTGGACCAGTGGATAAAAGAAGTTCTAGAAAGCGATACCGGGCGGGAGCTGGCGCCAGAAAAGCGGCAACACCTGCGAAATCTTTTCCGCGATATGGAAGACACGAGTTTCGATGTCAACCAGACGATGACCGGCTTGGCGCGTAGCTTGCGCAACTACGTTTCCTCAGAGCAATTCGCAGAAGACAGGCGCATGATTGAGCTACTAAGAGAGGCGCGCGGTATGGCCATTGATGCCGCGCAGAACTCTGAGCTTAAGGCCTTTCACCGAATGGAGACGCCGCTGCAGCGCATCGGTATGTCCATCCACTCCGTTTCCCGCATTCGCTTAGCCAACCCAGGCCGGGAGGTAGTAGAGGAATCACCTGAGGCGTTCCAGCCAGGCGAGGAAAACGCAGAAGCATTACTCGAGCTAGTTCGCGAATCTGAGATTGACTTTGAAGAGTTGTACGAGATGATTCGAAGGGCCGTCGATAAGGCAGGACCGTGCACCATTGGCCAAGTATTGCAGGCTTACCCTGCCACGCAAGGCCTAGCTAGTGTAGTGGGTTTGGTGCACATTGCGGATCAGCACCCCCTTCCTGACTTAAGAAATTCCACGGAGAAAGTCTTCTGGACCGAAGAAGACGGCACAACACGCGCCGCTTTTATTCCCACTATGTATTTCGACCGCACCACCATTGAGGAGCTATTGTGACCACTGCACTTAATCACCGCGTCGATTCCGAGCATGAACCGCCACTATGGAATAACGATAAAGGAACGCTGACGTATAACTCGCGCCGCGCGTTGGTACAGCTACTAAAAGGACCACTTATTCGAGCGCAGAAGGAACCTGTCCTGTGGTCCGCGATCATTTCAGACGAAGAAAACCTGCGGGCTAGACTGCACGAGTTATTTCTCGAGCTCGTTATCGATGAAGCAGAAGGATTCGCCTTCACCCGAATGGTGGAAGAAGAAACGTTAGCTATTCCGCAGGTGCTGCGCACGGATAAGCTCAAGCACATCGACACCGCCATTTTGCTAAACCTGCGCCAAGAACTGGGGTTGGCGCTACCCGGCGAACGTGTAATCGTGGACGTGGAGGATCTGCGAGAGGGAATCGGGTACGTACGCGCAGTTGATAACCGCGACGAAGCCGGATTCAATAATCGCTTCAATGCAGCAATCAAACGCATCCGCAATGAATATTCACTGTTAAGCGCTACTGAGACTGAAGGCCGGTTTGAGGTTTCGCCCGTATTGCGGCAGCTTTTCGATGCCGCCACGGTTACCGCCATCCGAGACGAGTACGCCCGCCTAGCGGAGACAGGGCATGACCAAGAGGATGCTTCCAATGACTAATATTTACCCAGGCCAATACCGGATAAGCCGCATTCAACTAATTAACTGGGGCACATTTCACGGATACTTTTCCATCCCCGTAGCTAGAAAGGGTTTCCTGATCACCGGCGGATCCGGTTCCGGCAAATCTACCTTATTGGATGCAATGTCAGCGGTGTTAGTACCGCAGAGAGATCTGAAATTTAACGCGGCGTCGCAACAAGACCTTGGGCGGCATGATGGTCGCAATCTCGTATCCTATGTGCGTGGTGCATGGCGGCAACAGGAAAATGCACAGACGGGCGAGATTGCTCCGGAATACCTGCGAACGGGCGCAACGAATTCAATTGTGGCGCTGACCTACGATAACGGAGCTGGAAAGCAACATACCCTCATTGCCATTTTCCGTCTCAATGGCGGTGAAAATTCCGTGAGCCAGGTTAAAAAGCTGTACGGAGTGGTGCAGGGAGACGAGGACATCGATAAGTTGAGTTCCCTGCTCACGCGAAGCCTAGATACCCGCAAGATTAGAGCTTTGTATAAAGGACCAGGGGCTTCTTTCACACAGACGTATAGTACGTTCGCAGATCGCTTTCGTAAGCGCCTTGGGATCAAAAGCGAACTAGGCCAGGTGCTCCTGCACCGCACTCAATCCGCTAAGTCCCTGTCCAGCCTGGATCAGCTCTTCCGAGGCTACATGCTGGACAAGCCCTCTACTTTCGAGCGAGCCGATGAAGCTGTGGAGCAATTCGAGGACCTCCGCCAAGCTTACCTACGGGTGGAGGATGTCAAAGCACAGATTGACACACTCGCTCCCCTTCCCCGTCTGCATGCGCAGCGAGATGTTGCAGAATCTGCCAAGCACAAGGCCGAGGCCATGAGTGAAGCGCTACCAGCGGTCCGAGCTCACATGGTGGCAGAGGAATTGGATTATCAAATCAGAGCGCTAAACGCGCAATTGACTGAGGCGCAATCAGATACAGAGTCTCTCGAGGAAGAGGTCAAACACCTCGACGAGGCGGAACGGTTAACAGCAGTGGCTGTGTCTCAACTTGGTGCCGGTGAGCTCGATGCCCTGAGCGCAAAAATGGAGACTGCTGAAAAAGAAATCGAGCACCGATCCAAAGAATTCCGGCGCTTGGCCGCTGCCGCCGGCCGATGGACCGACAATTATGAGTTCAATCCGCATGGCTTTGCGGAACTTCAGGCTAATGCAAAGCTGCGCATCGCGGACTTCGAGGCTGACTCTGCCAAGCTCATCAATCAACAGCAAGAGGCTGGAGTAGCTGCTCGCGACGCCGCGTCAACGTTTGCCACTCTGAAAAGCGAACTCGCTTCTTTCGGTTCGCGAAACACCAACATAGATAGGGCATTGGTAGAGCTACGATCCCAGCTCGCTCACGATACGGGGTACGCCGAGTCAGAACTTCCCTTTGCTGGTGAGCTCATGGATATTAGTCCGCAGCAGACGGAATGGGAGCCGGTCCTCCAAAAGCTTCTTCACGGGTTTGCTGCTACCCTGCTGGTTCCGGAAAGCGCGCGGAAAGCGATTAATCAGTGGGTCAATTCTCGGAACGTGGGGACCCGGCTCGAATACCGCACCATCCCTGAGTTTGCACCGGCACCAGCAACTGCGCGTAGCCCACAACAACTCATTCACAAGCTGGAATTCCAAGACCACCCTATGGCGCCGTGGGTCCGCCATCATATTTCACGCCGATTCAACTATGAATGCGTCAGTTCAGTCGCGGCTCTGGAACAGGTAACTAAGACCCCAGCTGTTACTCGCGATGGCTTGGAAAGCCGCCCTCAGGATAAAGACGGGTCTACCCGCTTTATTAAAGACGACCGCAGGCGTTTTTCCGGCACCCGCTGGTACCGAGTGGGCTCTACCAATGACGCCAAGATTGAGCTGCTGCGCACGCAACTCGATAAAGCGAAAGCCCATGCCAGTGCCACCGCCAAGCTAGTTCAAGACTTAAACCGAAAAATGGATATCCTGCGCACTCAACGCGATAAAGCGAAACTGGTGTTAGAGACTAAGTTTCAGGATATTGATACCGCATCTGCAGAAACTCGCAAACGAGATCTGCAACGGCAATATGATTCTCTCTCCTCGTCACCCGAGGCGAAAGCCCTACATGCCGCGCACAATCGAGCAAAGGAAAGTCTAGCTGCAGCCCGTGCCCGCCTTAAGCAATCCCAAAAGCACCTTGGAAGCATAGAGGGCGAGCTCCAGCGCTCCACACAGCGTCGCCAGAACATCGGCACCGTACCTCCCATCGCTGACGAAACCATAGCCAAGGAGGTCAAAGAAGCCCTCCACAACGGAAGACGCAAGCTTTCCATCGATGACATCGATGCCCGGCGCGATGCAGTACAAAACAGCTTGCACGATACATCCCGCGCGGCTGCACGAAACATCGAGGAGATAAATGCCAAGATTGTCTCCGTTCTCCACAAATACTTGTCTCAGTGGCCAGCGGAATCTGCGGATTTACAGCCACAGGCAAACTTTGCCGGTGAAGGCATTGAAAAGTTGAAGTTCCTTCGGGCAGATCGCCTTGCCGATTTCCGCGCTCAGTTCCTAGAACTCCTCAACGGAACAACGGTGCAAAATCTGTCTCATCTTGCTTCTTCGTTGCGCCACGCCCGCAGCGATATCGAACTACGTATGGAATTTATCAATAAGTCACTGGAGCGCTCGCCTTTTAATGGTGACCGCATCTTGCGAATTGATGTGAAAGACGCTCGCGGCCAGGTAGTACAGGAATTCCAGCGAGATCTAGATTCCGCGACTTCGCATAGCCTGGCCGAGATCAGCGCAGATGAGCCGGAAGCGGCGTTACGGCGCTACCATGCCTTGGACAAAATTCTCAGCCGCTTAGGTTCAACCCAACCGGAAGATATTCGTTGGCGCAACCTGGTTCTTGATACCCGAAAACACGTAAGCTTTATCGGCCGCGAATGCTACCCTGACGGAACAACCGCCAATACTTATCAGGATTCTGCTTCCCTATCTGGTGGCCAGGCACAAAAGTTAGTTTTCTTCTGTCTGGCTGCGGCCCTGCGTTTCCGGTTAGCGGAGCCGGATCAGGATGTTCCCACCTATGGTTCCATCATTTTGGACGAAGCTTTTGACCGCGCAGATCCGGCCTTTACCCGCACAGCAATGTCGGTGTTTGAATCGTTTGGTTTCCACATGATTTTGGCAACGCCATTCAAGTTGATTCAAACATTATCGCCCTACGTCGACGGCACCATCGTGGTCAACTACGACGAGCCCATCATTCATGGCCGTCCACAGGCACGCACAGGCTATTCGCTTATCGACGCCGCCTCGTATCCCCAGGAGGACCCCAATGCGGATTCCTAAAGACCTACAAGCACATGCGGCAAAGCACCTGCGCAACCACTTTACGGAGGCGCTATCTTCACCGGATTCCCTCCGCTTGGACTGGCCGCTTCATCCACCGACGGCAGCCACCGCCCAACGCGATTTACCAATGACCCAAGAATTCATCCGCGCCTGGCAGCGCTGGCCGCACCAGGAAGAGGTTATCTACGAGTCCCGCAATTGGTCGCGTACTGGGCTGGGCACCAATTCCGTGCCAGTACGCGTGGTAATTAATGGTGCAGAACGCATCGCTTCCGCAGCAGGCATGGCCACAACATACTCGCATGCGGTTCAAAGAGCTCAAAAGATCGCCTCGATTTTCCCCGAACGCCCTGACTTCGCTCACACCGTTCACCGCGCCTACAAGCAGTGGAAGGATTTAAGCGCCTACGACCTGCATTGCTTGGAACCGTGTTTGAACTGGTTGCTCACCCATCCCGATTCCGGCGAGTGGGAACGCGCCGTCCCCGTAGAGGGCGTTGATGGCAAGTGGATCGGATCCCACCGGCGCCTGCTGCTAACCCTGCTTTCTCCTTTCGGCATCACGGAACTAGGACTGCGCCGCAGCGACGCCCGTATTCGCTTGCGTTATCTCAACCACGCCCCGGTAATATCCGACCTCGAGATTCCACTCTCCCACGCCGCATCTCTTTTCCCCACCAGGCCACCGCGAGTGCTCATCGTGGAAAATAAACAAACCTTTCTGGCTTTACCTACGCTTTCCGACGCCGCCCCTCCCACTATTGCCGTTTTGGGCTCCGGCACCGCAGCGCAGCAGCTTCACGCCCTCGACTGGCTTCACCAATCCGAAATCACCTACTGGGGTGATCTCGACGCTGCGGGCTTCAGCATCCTCAACGCTGTGCGCGCCCGCTTCCCCCACACCACATCTCTACTCATGGATACTGCTACCGTAACTGCGTTTAGGCACCTCGCTGTCCCTGACCCTGGCGACGGTTCAGCCACCCTCACTCACCTCACCATCGAAGAGCAGGAAGCCTACCGTCTACTCTTCACCGAGGGCAGACTGCGCATTGAGCAAGAGCGAATTCCTTTCACACACGCGAGCGATGCTGTCCACCACACACTAGATTGATCCAAGGTCCAAAGTCAGGCTCGGAAACCGAATGGTGGGGACGCCACGTAATTGAGCTCAGAACCGTTACACATATTAGCTCTCAACATTGTCTGGCCCTAATCAATATGCTTAGGTAACATTCGAACATATAATTCAATCGTTCATTTGGAGATGCCTTTGCCAGATCGGATTCACCCTTCCCTTTTACGTATTTTCCAACGCTCGACACCTGATGACACCATTGCCTTCGTCGACGAAAGCTACGTTGCACCGGAGGAGGACTTTTCAGAATCTTTCTATATCTTGGTCGGCACAGCCATCAAATTCGAACACCTTGGTAACACTCGGAGTCTCCTCAGGGAGACTGCGCAGTCGAGCTATTGGCATACAACTGAATCGATGCGTAATTGTGATGGCCGCCAGAAAGTCGAAGAAATGCTCCAGCTGTCAGATGCGAGTTTTTGGTACCGGTGTTCTGGGGACTCGGTACTGTCGTGTTCCGGGTAGTTGGTACCGGGCCGAGGGGTGCGTCGGCCCGGACCGTTAGTCTTAGTTGTCTGGGGTGGTGGGTGCGGTGGCTTTGCGCATGTCGAAGTCTCCGATATGGATTCGGTGGCCGTTGTTGAGGCGGCTTACGAGTGAATCGGCTCCGACTCTGTCTGGCAGTGTTTCAACCCAGTAGGCGGCGGCTGATTGGGAGGAGATCAGTGTTGGGAGCCTTCCGTCGCGGTCGAATATGATCTTGGTTAGGTCTTCTTGCCCGCGCTGGTTGATGCTGATGGTCATAAAGTCGTCGATGATAAGGACATCGACGTTGATCAGTTTCCGCATTTTATCGAGGTAGTTTTGGTCAGTCGGTGAGAAGACCGCCAGCATGTCTACAAGTTGATCCAGCCGGTAGTACGCCACGGAATATCCGGCTTTGCATGCGGCGATGCCGATGGCGCAGGCAATGTATGTCTTGCCTGTTCCGGTCGGTGCGAGGATGTGAATATTGGTCGGGTTTTCCCGCCAGTTGGTTGCTGCGATTCGTTTCAGCTGGCGCATGTTGATACCGCGTTGTTCTGCCCGGGTGATTTCAGCCAGGCTTGCATCCGGGTATCGGAATTGTGCCTGGGTGATGGCCTTGGCGATATTGCGCTGTTGGCGTTGTGTGTAGGCTTCTTCGACTGCGGCGAGGAAGATGTCTTCTGGTAGCGCATCCGCATAGGCCTCGTCGTTGACAACCTCGTAGAAGATGTCAGCGAAGGTTGATACGCGAAGCTTGCGCATTTTCGCCCGCACAATCTCGTCGTCGATGCTGCTCATGATTTTTCACACTCCTTCTAGTTTTCGTAGTGGTCAGCAGGCCGGATAAAGACGGCATCGGCCACGTCGCCGGTAAGCGGGGTACTTTGGCGAGGTTGGCGCTTGGGCACAGGCTGTGTTTTGGGCCCTGGTGCCCAGGGATGTTGTTGGGCGTGGGCAATGTCAGTCTGGATGCGTTTGATCACTGCCATTGTTGGGGCCAGTTTCTTGTCCACGACCTGCTGGCATGCCGGTTCGAGGGTGGCTTTGTTGTGCTTTTTGCCCAGGTTGGCCAGCACGTTGCGTGCCTGGATGAGTCCGCGGGGTACGGCGGCACTATTGCGGTCGAGGATCATCGCTATGACTGCGTGCGTTGCTGCCCCAAACGACGATGCCCAGGCCAAAAGCTCATCACGGGTAAGCGCCTTGTGGCCTTCATCATCGCCACGCGGCCCATGCTGAGGGTTTGTGGAATACCGGTATTTGAATCCGTGAAGGCGCGTGTGTTCAGCAACAAGCTGCTCCCCGTTGAAGACGCTCACCAGTTGCGGGGTGAGCCTGACTGTTACCGATTCTTCTACCAGCTGAAATGGCACTGAATAGTACTGGTAGTCACAGGTGATGTGCCAGTTGCGATCGACTTTAAGCCGCTTATAAGACACTTCCGTAAACGGCGTCGGCGGAAGGTCTCGCATCATTGGTGCCTCTTCTTTATCAAAGCGCATCTGCCGTGTTGAGCCATCAGGCCGCGTCATTGCGCCGTTGATATCGACAAGACGCTCCGCGATCGCCTCATTAAGCTCATCAAGGCTATAGAAGACTTCGTTGCTGAAGTAACCCAGGATTTTGGTGTAGGCGATTTTCACGGCACGCTCTACCGCTGCCTTGTCGCGTGGCCTGCCGGGCCTAGTCGGCACGATCGTGACGCCGTAATAGTCTGCAAACGCTGCGTAGCGGTCAGTGACTATCCGGTATGTAGAGGTCTTCTTCGGCCGATAAGTCGCCGTAGAAGCATTATCTGGCACGATGACCGCTGGTACTTTGCCAAGATAATTCAACGCCTTAACATGGCACTCAATCCACGCCGGCATCTTCTCATTCGCAGCAGCAGTAACGTACATCAGCCCTGAGTACGGGCTGACCGCGACAAACAATGACGCCTTGAACACGGTGTCACCACTGGCCTGATCCGTCACTGGCACTTTGTCCCCGGCCCAGTCAACGTAAAGCTCTTGGCCTGGCTCATGGGTGATAACTTCGACGAGATCGTTGGCACGCAGAAATTCATTGAGCCCACTGCAGAACTGGGAGTACTGGTACTTGGTCTTATCCGTCGGACAAGGCTGCGACACGTAGTCCATCCACAGCTTATGCCTGGTCACATGCTTCGTACTTTTCAGCTTGCGTGCAAGAGCATGAAAATCAGGCTGGTCGTAGGACATCGTCCGCTTACTCCGGCCATCACTGAATCGATCATCGAACCATCCCGGTGGGAGCTGACGGAAGCGCTCTGGAGTTAGTTCCTCATCGTTGATGACTTTCTTTGCTCGGGATACTTCTCGTCGTGAACATCCCAATGCATGTGTGATCTGCGCGTAGCTAGCACCATCGAGGCACATCGCGATGATCTGTTTGAAGTTGGCCACAAGGACCGGCTCCTTCCAAGTAGAAGTTGACGCAACACCAGCGGATTGTGGTGTCGCCAACATCAACTATGAAAGAAAACCCCTTGCAGTACCGGGTACGTGGAACACCGGTACCAACTACGCAGACTCGCGGTACCAACTACCCCAAATCGACACCAGCTATGCGATAGCTTCGGGGATTTGCAATATATTGCCTGCCTACGGCCGCTGCGAAGAAATCAGGATATTGAGCACGCTCGCCAAGATTGTCTCGAACAGCTCATTACGACACTCACCAAGAACGAGCCTTCTCTGAAAGGCATAATTTTCGAAGCACGCCACTCTCAGTCAGATAACGACAAAGACAGAAATACTCTCAAGCGCATGCGCAAGAAAAAGTTACTGCACCCCGAAATCAACTTGGCATGGGTTAGCCCTGCCGATGAAACTTGCCTTTGGATTCCGGACCTCGTCGCTTTCACATACAGGCGCACTTTTACCCACGGAGGACAAGGCACATCTCTGTACCAAAAATACTTGGAAGAGCATTGCGAAATTCTAAAGGTAACTCCGAAGCAACAATCTCCGAAGCCGAACCGAGGCTGAAGATAAAATGACCCTCACCTGCCAGTAGCCTCGGTGAGGGTCGAGCGGCTGTACATGATGTAGGGCCGCTCCTGCTAAGGATTATGCCCTACCAACCTCTTTAGAGTCAATAGCAGCTCTATAGGCGCATCTTGACGGAGTTAATCAACAAATTGAAGTGCCCTGGGGTTTGTTCCTTGAGGTTACCCTCGTTTAGTGGACACCTCAGTGCTGAGTAGATGGTCTCTTCACAAGACATAGTCTGCCCTGCAGCTTGAAACGATGATCAAATTTCTCTACAGAATAGAGGCCCAACTCCTAACCGATGAGCCGCCACCGTATAGCCCAGCTCTTGCTCAAACAAATCAACGAGCTGCTCGCGCTGAGATTCACTCAAAGAACTTCGTGCTCTCATAAAAAGCACTCCGCACTAGTCAGAAACTGATTTCTCAGTCTAACTAATGGGAAGCAGTTCATTTAAGGGCAGCTCTCAGCGACTTCACCCGTGAGTTTGAAAGCCCTTACGGATCACACCCTAGTTTCCAGCGTTCTATGCTTACCACCCGGAGAAAGAAACGGGATAGCTTTGCAAGCCAATTCGCAGCATCCACGTTATAATATATAAGCCTAACCCTTTTGATATTTGAGAAGATTTGATAGTGAGCACAGGCACCAATTCACGCAGAACTAATGAGGATTCAATACTTTCGCAGTGGCAGATCCCATTAATAGATGGCCAGACTGTGTCTATTTCGGCCCGAAAAGAAGACCCCCTATTGATCCTTGGATCTAATGGCTCAGGAAAATCTGCACTACTTCTTTGGCTCCATGCAAACGGAGGTAATTCCTCTATCGTCAGGGTCGTCGGACACCGGAGGGTCTGGCTCAAAACGAGCAGCCCGCTTGTAGATCCAAACACGGCTAGTCTACGCCAATTGAATGAAAAACATCGGACTGAACCTAAGACACGAATTTCAACCGATTTCGAAGACGAGAAAATATCCGAAACTTTAACTAAGGTGTTGAATGATTTTCACGATAAAAATAACCAGGCAGCCTCGGAAGCTCGCTCTAGTGAGAAATTAGACGGCAAAATCTCAGAATCTTACTTTCAAAAACTTTCGAAAATTTTCTCCAAGGCAGGCCTCGATCTGCACCTAGATTGGCACTCCAGCATAGGTATCTTCGTTAGCCGCGATACCGAAGGAGAAAATGTCAAGATCCCGATCACCGAACTTTCAGACGGTGAAAAATCAGCCTTACTGCTTGGTGCCGAAATTATTACCCAGGCGCCGGGTACTGTATTTTTGATTGACGAGCCAGAGCGCCATCTTCATCGGAGTATTACGTCGAAACTAGTTTTAGGATTGATTAACGCGCGACCAGACTGCGCTTTTATTGTTTCCAGCCATGACGAAGGACTAGCGAAAGATTTCCTAAGTCTTGGGTATACACTCTGGTCTTCTACCTGCGTCCAATGGGATAAAGCTACCCCAGCTCGCTGGGCTTTAAACAAAGTGGGCAGAGACAAAAATGAGCCAATGCCTGAGTCTATTCTCACGGCAATCTTGGGTGGAAGGCAAAAAATTATCTTCGTAGAAGGCCAGCCAAACAGCTTAGATAAAAAACTGTATGAAGCTCTCTACCCAGGGTTCGATGTCATTCCTGCTGGAAGCTGCCGAGATGTAATTTCGGCTACGAAAGGAATAGCTGTTTCGAAGTCGAATCATTGGCTTTTCGCGATGGCTATACTTGACCGGGATTCTCGAAGCGAGGCCCAGGTCAGAAAACTCGAATCTGAGAAGATACAAATACTTTCCGTCGAGGAAATTGAATCCGTCGTTTACGGCAAGGATGCTGTTTACACAATTGCACGCATTTTAGAAGACAATTTTAATTCCCCAGTTACTCGCTCCATTCAAAAGGTGGAGAATAGATTAAAGCAAATATTCACAACTAACAGCTCGCTTTCGAAACTAGCTGAGACTACTGCCGAAAAGCGGCTTCATCACTCAGCTTTAGATCATCTAGCGAGCTTAACGCTTTCTGACGCCGATTCAGGGGAGGTTAAGTTTGTTCTGCCAAGTCCTTACGGGGAAACATTAAAGGGAATAAATTGTCTTGTGGCTAAACATGCATGGTGGCAGATCATTGAGAATTACCCTGTCAGAGATATCGGTGTACCTAAACAAATTTGCGATACCCTCGAAATCTCGATGCAAAATTACCTTGGAGCGCTCCTGAATGAAATTCACAACAATTCAGATTTCAGGCGGAAAATTCTTGAAACAGCTGGTTTAAAGTCTAGTGATAGCCTGCAACTGCACGAAAAGTAGTCTAATCGTAATGTAGAAACACTTGATCCGTGATAGGGATGCTCTAGCCGGGGATGTACGCCAGAAAGGGGCGGGGAAAATCCTCCAAGTTCTCGCCCGCATCCTCTCCCACTCCTCAACCTCCGTTTGCCCCCTGCAAGTGCGGCGATTTGAGAGATTTTACGGCCAAACCCAGCTTTAGTTAATCCCTCATAGCAAGCTGCTCCCCAAAACCGCGAGCTCCTGAATCACATTGACTAAATTCTGATTCACGCGTTTAATCGAAGCTAACAAGGAGCGCAACTATGAACATACCTACTGACTTTGGCGAGCGCGTCCGTACCCAGCGCCAACTGCGGGGACTTAACCAGCAAGAACTTGCTGCCATGACCGACGGCATTCTTTCCCAGTCGACTCTCGCCCGCCTTGAAAAGAGCGATTCTAGGCCGACTCTCCACCACATCATGGCCCTCGCATGGGCCTTGGGCATCGACGCCACCGAACTTGTGGATGACACGCCGCTCTCCCAACGCGTACGCGTTGCTGCCCGTGGGGACGGCGTCGGAGTGGATGCTGCAACGCAGGAGCTCTTGCCATATCTTCAACTACGCGTGAACTTGAACGATCTCAATGCATAAATCGAAAAGCGCATCACAACAAGGTGTTGAACTAGCTACCCGCTTTCGAAAAGATCACATGCTGGGTACAGAACCGATCTTTGACATCAATGCCCTCATGAAGCTAGTCGACGCGGACTTCATTGTCCTGAAATTGCCGCAGGACTTGGACGCCTTGACCCTTCGGGATCCCAGCTCAGGCGCTTTAACAGTGGGGATTGGAACGAGCAGTAATCCGTATCGCCAACGGCTCACTGTGGCGCACGAGATCGGCCACATCATCGCCGGTGACGTCACAGAAGACGGGGCCGCCTTGCTCTGCGATACAACTCATCCTTCTGAAACGCGCGCGAACACTTTCGCACGATGCGTGCTGTGCCCTGTGGAAGCACTCAACGACCTCCCCCAGGCCTCGACCTCGGAAGAACTCCTGTCAGATGTCGTTCAGCGCTTCCAAGTTTCCCCCACTGTGGCAGCAATCCAACTTTGCCAGGCCGAACGTATTTCGGAGGAGACTAAAGAAGAACTCAAAAGCTACTCCACTAAGCGACTCGCCTCTCAATTCGGTTGGAAAGCCGACTACGATTACGCTGCCAAGATTTCAGAATTACCTCGTTCCTCTGAAAGGCTCGTCGCCGATGCATACAAGGCCTACAACCAAGGACTCCTTGCGCTTCCTTCGGTTGCCTTCGCTGAACAAGTCAGTATCGAGGAAGTTATCGATTCAACTGGTGATCCGCAGCGCTCATCCAACGATGACTCCACAGGTAGTAACGATATCGACGCTGACCTGACAGCGTTCTTCGCTGACTAGTAGGTTCGCCATGACCAGGAGATTCATCTTTGCTGACACCAGTGTCCTGCTCAATTTCATCTGCGCTGGCGAGCAAGATCTCCTTCTCAAGTTCGTGGGAGATGAACAGCTTCTCGTACCGAAGGCCGTAAAAGACGAAGTGGAAAGAAAACTAGAAACTCCGAGGTTCCGGTGTGGCTTTCCAACTTGGACTTCCCTAGTTGCACACCGTCACGTGAAAGTGATCGAGGATGATTATGCTCTCCTCTGGAAACACATCCGCCTTTTCTCTGGGCCGGGTTACACCGTCCAGGGTGGCATGGCAAAGCACCTTGGCGAATACACCGCTATCGCCCACTGTCTTGCACTCCTTGAGGACGATCCCACTGTAAAGACTGCAATTATCATCGATGACGAGGAAGCGAAACAGCTCATACGGAAACGACAGGCAGCAACAGTCTTCACCACCGAAGCAGTGCTCCTCCGCTGCGTGCAGCTTCACGTCCTCACGGACCGCGGCGAATCACGACGGGTATGGGAAAAGCTCTCGAAGTTCGACAATCTCCTCTTCTTTGAAAAGACTAAGCTCAACGACCGCTCTCGCTATCGTCGCTCTAGCTAGTCCAAACTTCATGTTTTGGCAGCGCAGACTTCACCGAGGGCTTTCTACCTGCGTCTGCGGAATAGCCTCATCAGCCTTGTTTCGACAGGCTTTGCCGTGTCGCTAGCTTCTCTATCTGAACCCCTTTACATCGCCGCCATGCTAGAAGGCGCACTGGAAGGTAAGCACAGAGATAGCTGCCCAATATCCAGAGATCAGTTCGCGTTCTGGCTAGACAGAGTTCGAATAGATCCCAAACCATCTTCAGTTGCTTTGTTACAGGGCTGAAGGAACCACAGCTTGATGCTGGAAATCTACAACGGGCTGCACACGCTGATTAAATTGCCAGACCTATTCTTCCTTTTCCCTCGTTCTGGCTTGCCTACGCTCGCGCCTCCGAGCACGTTTTGCTTTGCGAATGTCGACGACCCAACGCGGAACAAACGGCCACGGAAGCGGAACCCCGAACCCACCTGTAAATCCAACGACTCCGATGACGAAAGCTGCCATGAGCGCAACCTTCAGCACCGTGCCAACAAATTCGGGAGGGCTAGCACCATCGACCAACCCTGCGATACCGCCAACACCCAAAACTAGCGTGCTATAAGGATAATAGAAGAGCACGCCATCACTTGCTGCACCTTCCACATCGGCTGAGTCGTACCACTCTTCCGTTCTGGGCTCCCTCCGCACGCACCGGATGTAGTAGGCCCAGTAGAGCACCATGACAAGCACCAACCCGGCGTATACGAGCAGCTCAGTAATATCGCCGTTCATAGAATAGGCCTCCCGTGGCTGCTTGGTGCGGTTTGTAATAAGACGCTACCAGCGTCTGCTGGGGTAAGGCAGGAGACGAAACCAACTTATAGACACGGACAAGCACCCCAACCAAGGACAATGAATAAGACCGGCCAATTGTGATGCTTGAAGCCTTGCGACCTTTAGGCTCCTTCTCTTTAACGTGACCGGCTTCGGCAATTTCTGCGCCACGCAGACACCCCCGCCTTCGCCCCGCTCACCAACGAGTCCCTTGCCACCGCCTTGCTTGCCGACGCCCCATCTAACCACCCCACCCCCGCGTGGAGCAGACCAACGTGGATGAATCGGAAATGCACAACTTCAGCAAGGCATCCATGCCACTGAACCCCCGGACACCACCCCACCGCTTCCCACACGAGCGCTACGGCACCGTCTCACCGAAGACAGTAGTGCTGCAGGAGTTCGTTCGGACTGGGCTAAAAGGGGCGGGCGCTTGGCGACGCCCTCTGCTCACCGCTCTACCCCAATCCTGAAACCGAGATTGCCCGCACTTCCGCGCCTTCACTCGAGCCAATTCACCTTTTGGGTCGGACCTTGCAGACATTGCCAGGGCGCTTCTGCCCAGTCCAAAAGTTCGATTAAGTGTGCTGCAGCTCAAATGATTCGGTGATTCGATACTAATCGTTAGCCCAACGCCGGCCGGTACTTTTCCATAATCGCTTCCAGGTCATGGAACAACGCCGCGCCATACTTCGGGTGACGGAGGCCGAATTCAACGCTGGCAGGGATGAAGCCTGCTGGGTTACCAAGGTCGTGGCGAATGCCATCGTGGACAACGACGTGGACGGGGTGTCCCTCGGAAATGAGCAGATCGATCGCACCCGTAAGCTGCAGCTCTCCGCCCTTGCCTGGTTCGATGCGGCGTAGGGCGTCGAAAATCGCGCGATCCAACAGATAACGACCAGTAGCGACCAAATTCGACGGAGCGTCCTCAGCCGCTGGCTTTTCCACCATGCCTACGACCTTCTTTACGCGGGCGTCGTCAGTAGCCTCAATATCGAACACGCCATAATTAGATACATGTGCAGGGTCCACTTCCACTGCCAACAGAACGGAACCGCCCTTCTCCTGACGTGCCCGAATCATTTCGCCCATAGCTGCAGTCGGCTCAATGACGTCATCTGGAAGCATGACAGCAAAGAAGTCTTCATCGTCATCTAGAACAGACTCGGCCAAACCTACAGCATGTCCTAGGCCTAGAGGCTTCTCCTGAGTCACTGCAACTGGATGGATAATTTTCGCCGCACGTTCTACCTTCGCCGCCTGCTCATCTTTGCCCCGTGCACGGAGAATCTCAACGAGCTCAGGGAACTCATCAAAGTGACGCGTAACCTCGTCTTTGCTAGGCGACGTCACAATCGCCAGCCTCGAAGCGCCTGCCGCTGCGGCTTCTTCCGCGATCATCTCGATGCCAGGCGTATCAACCACAGGAAGAAGCTCCTTTGGAACAGTCTTCGTTGCCGGAAGGAATCGCGTTCCCATACCTGCAGCGGGGACGACAACGGTTCGAATTCCCGCTGTTTTCGTCGTTGGTTGAACAGCGGTGTCAGTGTGCTCCAATTTTTCCATACGCTAAACCTACACGTTTAGACCTCGAACAATGGGCAAACGAGGTCAATGAAAGATGTTGTGGAGCCACCGGGGCGCGAACCCGGGACCAGCGGATTATGAGTCCGCGACTCTAACCGACTGAGCTATAGCCCCCAAACGCCGATCAAGCCGACGCTTTAAAGACATGCTACATCAGGCTATTCGTGGCCAATTCCATTGCCTCGAGGTTGCCTTCCCCAGGCACTGCCTCCCGAAAGTACATGCTCAGCGGTGTGACCCACTGAACAATTGGTAAGAATAATTTATTCCCGCTACTTTCATTGCAAACTAGATCCCGAATCCCTCAAACCTCGTACAATCATATTTAGTTTCAACCCAACCAGTCCCCCTTAGGAGAGTATTGATGTCCAGTCTTAATGTGGCGTTCGTCGGCCTTGGCTATATCGGATTGCCCACCGCAGTCGTCATGGCCAACTCTGGGGTGAACGTGGTCGGCGTTGATGTCAATGCGGTGAATGTAGAAAAGATCAATCGCGGTGAAGTCACAATCGTCGAGCCAGGCTTGCAGGAAGAACTCACTGCAGCGCTCGAGTCTGGCCGCTTCCGCGCCACCACGGAACAGGTTCACTCTGACGTCTACATCATTGCGGTTCCTACCCCCTTCACCGACAACTATGACGTCGATATGAAGTACATCTATTCGGCCGCAGAAGCGATCGCCCCTCAGCTGGTCGGTGATGAACTTATCGTGCTCGAGTCCACCTCTCCTCCGCAAACCACTGCAAAGATGGCACAGCGCATCTTGGAGTGCCGACCTGACCTCGTTGCAGATGGTTCTGAGAACCCAGACACCAAGCCGGTTATCTATTTCGCGCACTGTCCTGAGCGCATTCTTCCGGGCTATGCAATGGAAGAGCTGCGTACCAATGACCGAATCATCGGCGGCCAAACCGCTGAGGCTACTCGCCGTGCAACCGAAATCTACGCCACCTTCTGCAAGGGCGAGCTACTTGCTACCAACGACGTAACTGCAGAAATGGCAAAGCTCACCGAGAACTCCTTCCGCGATGTCAATATCGCTTTTGCGAACGAGCTTTCGCTCATCTGCGACAAGCTCGGCATCGACGTATGGGAGCTCATCAACCTCGCCAACCACCACCCACGCGTGAACATCTTGCAGCCTGGCCCGGGTGTCGGTGGCCACTGCATCGCCGTCGATCCGTGGTTCATTGTCGCGGCAGACCCCGAGAACTCGAAGCTGATCCACACCGCACGCAAGGTAAATGACGGCAAGCCTGCATGGGTTATCGACAAGGTCAAGAAGGCAGTGGAAGAATCCAACGCTTCCAATATTGCGGTCTTCGGCCTGGCCTTCAAGGCAGATATCGACGACCTGCGCGAGTCCCCGGCTCTTAACATCGCCGTCGATCTCGCAGAGGAGCTTAAGGATAAGCAGATTCTTGCTGTTGAGCCGAACGTCTCCGAGCTTCCAAAGCGACTCAAGGGCTTCGATAACGTCGAATTGGTCAGTTACACCGACGCTCTCGAGCAGGCCGACGTCTTCGCCCTGCTCGTCGATCACAAGGAGTTCAAGGCACTTACCATTAACCAGTTCGAAGGCAAGAAGGTAGTCGATACAAAAGGCCTGTGGCGATAGCTGACCGTGATTAGTTAACGTATCTTCTGTATTGAAGAAAAGTAGGCATATGTTTAGGGCTAATTGGTTGTCAATTAGCCCTAAACATATGCCGTTAAACCCCGTCTAGACGGAAGCAGCGTTTACGAACTTACGGATATATCTCAGCGTCTCTTCCCTGGTAGGAGGGTTATGACCGAGTTTCGAGTCTGAATATAGCCAAATCTCGAACGGATTCTCGAACTCTAGGCTGCCCTTCACACATGCGGTCAGATGATTAAAATCCCTGAACATATCCTGACGAGATGATGCATTCATAAGCACGTAACACTCGGGAGTCCGTTGCTCTAAACTCATCATCACTAACGCGTCGAGCCTCTCCGGATATTTCTCCAGAGCTTCTTCAACGCTCGCAGTGCCTAGTCCGGCCCATAATGCATTCTCAACTGCGCGTTCAAAAAAATCAGTAATTCGGATCTGAGGATTAATAGCTAAAGCTGCAGAATTCCTATCCTTGGTAGCCAGAAGGATTGACTGGAAACCTCCAGCCGAGCTTCCGAAATAGAGTGTCTTATCCCCAATCAAAGCCTCTGCTGCATTAAGTCCGGCGCGAATCGCGTCAACACATTGCAACATAGCTTGAATTCCGTGCTGCTCAACACAACCAATACCCCAACCAAGGCCCACTACGTCGCTGAAGCGCAATGTTGGATCGCAAATAAACAATGAATGATAACCAAGTTCCTCTGCCCACGAAGAACGCTGAAAAATGGGTAACGCAGAACGTGTGCGATCGACCGCACCGTTCAAATGGACAAACAGAGGAAGCTCACGATCAAACAAACCACATACTAAACGCAGATCGACTTCAAGCCCAGATTCAAAGGCAACAGTAAAATCATACGTCTGTTTCGAAGCAAACTTCTGACGAGCTAGGTTGTTTATACTAATCAGCACTTAGACTAGCTCCTCGTGTCTTAACGAACTCGAGAAAAACAGTTTCGTTAGCAAGTCCTTTCGAGTGCCAGAAAATCAATTTTGGTTCTCTTTGAGTCAATTCCGGTTCAACCACCACGCGCTGTTGAACCAATGCCTCAACGGGGAATCCGATAACCAAAATGTCTTTGCCATATTTCTTCCAGCGAGACTTGCTTTCGTCGAAATCTCCCGGGATGCCTTCGTCAAAGCGCAGGCCCATGAATACGCGCTCGCCAGGAACCGCGTTTGGCAACCGGATAGCAAACTCAACTTCTTTGAACTCCCTGCCTCCGCGGAACTCGAGTTCAGTAATTTCGGTCCCAAGTTGCGTAGCTTGAGTTTCACTCATTCCTCGAGCATCAAACACGACGTCCTCTTCTTTCTGAAGGGAGCGCGCAATTACGGGAAACGCGTCAGAGAATGCACCAGTGCTTGAAGCTAATGGAAGTTGTTGCTGCTCACGAAAAATACGTCCGATTGCCTCGGCATAGCCACCTCGTTGATGTCCGTCTTGGTTCGGGTGCAACATCGTAATGAAGTTCGTCGATCGACTGTCCAAAATCGTCGGCGCCCACTTGTCGATTTGGGCATGATCTTGACGCGGCGGCTCGATAAATCGACCGGATTCAGAATCGAAACTACAAATATACATTTGACCGACTGAGGTTTTTGGCCGGTACAGTTCACGCAGGTCCCACAACGAACCGTCCATATACACCGTGGTATATCCCCGACCGAAAGACAATACATAACCAGCGTGTTCAGGGGTGACATACGGCTCAGCCATTTTGAAGAAGTCTTTACCGAGAATGTCATCATCATCGAGACGATACCAGGCAAAAGAAACCAAGCCGCGTTCGTTTTCTAGGCGCTCTTTAGCCGCTCGATTAATAAGTTCAGAATGTTGAACTTGAGAATCGTTTACGTAAAGCTCCAAGAAATCATACTTCTCGGCTAGAGCTCTGAGGTGGGTCTGATACTTTTCTGGTAGGGAGCTTGAATACTGAACAAAATGCACCACATGATGGTCTTCAGCAGCTAAAGCAAGCTGTGGAACCGACAAGTTCTCAAAAATGTCCATTCTCGGCCCTAATCGCTCGTCAGCATAAAGAGCCTTCATATACTCGTCCTCGGACTTTGAACGAGCCAAATTCCAACTCATTGAATTTGGAATGTAAAGCGAGAACCTAGTCTGACCAATAAAAAGCGTTTTCATTCTTTACCTTTTACGAACCTACACAGAAATTTGGTCAAGCGCTTGACCGATATACTTCATTTCGCCTGTACCAAAGAGCAAATCATCGGAAGCCGCCCAAGTATGGCTTTCTTTCTCGGCCAACCTGGTTACAGAAAAGTTGAATCGATCTGTGCTATATATTCTTCCGCCCTTCTCGAGAATCGCAGTCAAAAAGTCACTATCTTCCCCTCGTTTACCGTTCGGGAATGGGGTGTCGACAAATGTTTCTTTACGCGCCATAATTGTCGCGCCACGAACGAATTGTGAATACTTATGTTCCATATTTGGCATTGTCAAAACGGTCATGTCGCTGCCCTGGAAATAGATATATGACGCTGCTTTTCCGACCACATCAGCCTGGGAAAACTGAAGGCTGTTATACATGTCCTCGAGATAATATTCGCCATACCAATCATCATCATCCATGCGAGCGATGACATCGCCCGTGGCAGCGTTGATCATAGCGTTTAGATTGTCAGCAAGAGTAGCCTCTGCAGGGGCCGACAGTACAACAACGCCCTCGATTTCGTATTTTTGCTTAAGGTTTTGCAGCTCAGTCTCTGATAAAGCGAATCCATGGCAAGCAACCAATAGTTCCTTATCGCGGAAAGACTGCCGTGCAAAATTTTGGAAAATATTGTCTACATTCTCAGGGCGGATAGTAGGACTGATCACAGAAATTCGCTCTGGAACTTCGCTGACTTCGATTCCACAAGTATTAAGGATTTCGACAGCACGTGTACGATACGTATGATTCTTCCACGTATTTCGTTGCGCCAGATGTACTTTTCTTTCGCGAAAATCTTTAGAACGAATCAAAATCCTGAGCTTCTGATACGCCTCTTGTTCATCGCGGACAACGGTAATTTGTTTATTCGGGTAGAACATCTCAATTGCCGGAGTATAAGGCGTGACGACTGCAGCACCACAGGCAGTGGCTTCCAAAATTCGGCGAGCGCACATGCTGGGTGACCCGACTACCGAATTAACATTCAGCACGGTTTTGTACGCGTGATATGCCGTAAGCATTGAAGGATACGGAAGTGATCCCCTCACGTGACTATCATAAGGCGATGGAAATTGGTAGTTGGGATCTGTCCCCAGTTGTCGAGAGAAAATATCAAGTCCAAATTTGGATGCTGCTGGGAGCAAGAAATCCATTTGGGCGCGACGTTCAGGGTACTTATGCCTAAAGTACATACCACCGAAAACTACGTCCCTCGAACGCTCCACGCCTTTCACGTGCGCTGGGTTATGGATCTTGGGTTGTGCTGCAAACGGAAGCACTTTAATTCGGTTGTGCCCGAGAGCTCTCTTGTAGTCATCGACTTTGTTGACGTCCGTAGTAAATATGTAGTCAAATAATGCTGCAGAACGCAGGAAGTCTTCGAAGTGTGGCGGATCTTCCTTATTCCAAAAAGCTGTTGGAATACCACGCTTCTTACATTCTGCTACTAGCTCTTGAATCTCTGGTCGCGGCGCCAGAGAACCTGTGAGCTGGTAGCGCCACTCCCCGGAATTTCCTTCCCAAGCGCTTTCAACAAAGAGAAGATCAACGTCATTTTCGTCTAATTGTTTCAACCAGTTTTCTTTGGTCGGCTGAATCTGATTCCACTCAAAAGAAAAAGCATTGGCAGTAAAATCGTCGGCGATTACCATTACGGTTTTGGGGAATCTGTCTGACTTGTCAGCGGGCTCAGGGATCGGTGGAAACTTCACCTTTTGCGGAGGATTTTCAACCTCCCGCGCCTGCGACGAAGCAGCCAGCTGAACGACTTTACCGCTTTCAACCAACTTGCGTACATTAGGCGCCATTTTTCCGACGGAGCCTGCAGTATTTCTGATAACAGGATTCAGAAGCTTGATTTTACGAGCAGAATCGGAAATTTGGCTATTTTGTTCCAAAAGGACAGCCTCGCTTCTCGATGCAGTGTGTACCGCTTTAATAGATGCGTTCATTCCGCGGATCGCAACAAGAAAAATCCCAAGCACCGTTGCTGAATACAGAATTACGCAAAGTAGTAGCAGCCAGTGTGTACCGGTAAGCAAATACCCTACTGTTGCCGTAGCACTCCCTAGTGCCAAGGACACCGCAATAAGCATTTGGAACTGTTGCTTTAAGAGCATTGTTTTCATTTCGACCTCTTTACGCCCTATCCCAACGATAGTGTCGCCTTTCGCCTATATTTTCGCAGATAGTCAGCGCAACGTTTTTCATAGAAGAGAAACCATCCAAACCAGTTTACCGTTTTCACCGGAAGCATTTCTGCCAATTCAGATGTAATCCTCAGAGGCCTCGGCAGTATTTAGATGGTTTATTCCGAGTTAAAGGAGCATTACGTTTAGCACGAATGATTTGAAGTTTACTACAAGCTACCTGTGTTCGCTCATTTGTAAACGCAATATCCATCGAAGAAAGTTTGGCTAGTATCCTTGAAAAGCCGGAAGGCGAGACTTAATCCGAGTAGCTTAATTTCCTGTGCCATTGCAATAGCAACACGGCGTGAAGAACCGTATTTCATAAGCCTTAGTCTCTTCGCTACACATTGTCCTTGCAACTGTTAGCGGTGTCTCCCGCCCCTGTAAAATCGTTTATCCCTGCGATGTTTTGGCGACCGTTTCCTTTGATTCAATTTAGTAGGTTGCACAGCTCGCGCGGTTTGGTTCGGTGCTCTAGTTTGCTCAAGAAGCACTCGGGGTGGATCATAAGCAGCAATAACTTCTTCTAAATAGTCAAAACCTGGTTGTTTGTCAGGTTTGCCCATCAACCGAGCCCATTCGTGATACTTCGGCGCGACGACGTCGGTCGGACCATCCGCGATGATGTGGCCTTTATTTATCCATATACATCGCTTGCAGTTCTTTTCCACATCTGAAATCGAGTGTGAGACCAAGAAGAGGTTGCCAGCGCGATCAAGCAATTCGCTCATACGAGCCGAAGCTTTTGCTGCGAAGGCGGCATCGCCGGTTGAAAGTGCTTCGTCGATGAGAAGAATCTCAGGCTTAATCGCCGTAGAAATTGCAAAAGCAAGGCGCGCACCCATACCCGACGAATAGGTTGACTTTGGACGATTAATTGCGTCCCCGAGCTCCGTCCATTCAGCAATAAGTGGAATCTGCGCTTTAGCTTCCTCAGGTGTCATTCCCAGAGCCAAACACCCCACGTAAATGTTCTGTGCACCGGTAAGGCCACCCTGCAGTGCAGGAGCCACACCCATCAGCGTTGGTGTAGACGAAGTAAGCACCTGCCCTGAAGTCGGGGCTTGGCCACCCGCGATGATTGAAAGGAGCGTAGATTTACCCGAACCGTTTAGGCCAATAATGCCAACAGATTCGCCCGGTTTTACCACCAAGGAAGCATCGACCAGAGCATCGACAACTTGGTCTTGTTTGCGTGTACGCACCACAGAGGCATCATCCGAACGCGATTGCGAAATCACGTATCGCTTGCTTACCCGATTAACAACTACGTTGGCGTCTTCAATGTAACTGATATCCACGAGGTGCCTTCCTAGGTCAATCGGACGTATCGGTCTTCGGCCTGCCAGAAGAACAGGAACCCAACTGCAAATAGTCCAAAGGTCCAGGCGCACAGCGAACCCCACTCGCTAAGGGACGGAATGGTGTCGTAGATAGCGACGTTACGTACTGCGCTTAGGAACTCATACGCCGGATTGTGACTCATGATCTGCTTCACCGTAGGCGTATGATCAAAACGGTCAAGCGTAAACATGACGCCTGACAAGAAGAACCAAGCCTGCGTAACCAATGGCACTACTGCTTTAACATCAGGAATTTGTGCGCCCACGCGGGCCGCTATCATTAATAACCCACAACCGAAAATGTGGATCATTATGAACAACGGAACAACGAAAACCACTTTCCAAGAAGGCACCGTATGCCATTGGAGTAGCAATGCGACGACAATCGAAACAGCAGCAGGAATCAGGTTATCGATTGCTGAACGAAGCGTTTGCGAAAACGCCAACGAAGCTGTTGGAAAGTTGAATGCACGGATCATAGCCCGATTTGAGGGAAGCAAACTTGTGCCTTGAGACAGCAGGCCCGACATCATTGGCATAAAAGTAGTGCCAATGAACAAGTAACCAACAAAGTTAGGCACACCGCGTGATGTCTTGAAGAGAACACCAAACAAAAAGCCGTAAAAGACAACGTTAAGCAATGGGTTGATAACTAGCCAGAGCTTCCACAAACGATAATCACGCGTCGTACGAAGCGCCTTTGAACGAGCATCTGCCCAGATAAAATGTCGGCGCTCCCATAGCTGGAGCACATAGTCTTTCAGCGATGGACGCGTCTGAAGCGGTGTCAGTCGCCCCTTTTCAACGATAATTACTGGACCGTCGTGACTTTCGATCTCTTTAATCCGCTGCTGGGTTTCGGCCTGACGCGAACGCTGCGAATTGGATAGGTTGTGCTTCATTCGTCACCGATCCTTTCGTTCGTTGTAGGGGTCGACTATGCACGATCCGTGCTCGCACTTGATAGAACTCTTAAGATGATACCCGCGAAGCGTTAGCTTAGGCCTAACCGCAAGCATTATTGATCCATCCCCGTTTCGATGATTGTTCGCAGCGCACTAACGACCGAAGAAAAGTCATCGGCTCCTGAGCGATAACGCATCCGTTGCTTCGAAAGCGGCGAGTCCTTAGTAAGAATTCCCCAAATTGGAGCTCCCGCGCCCGAATAATCTGCAAACTTCGAAGGCAAGAACGGATTTACCGCAAAATCAGTGCCTGATACATCAGTGTCGTTAACAAGTAGAGCGTCGAATTTCTGTGCAAGGTTTAGGAATTCCAAGTACGGCAAAGCCGCATTGACTATTACTTGCTCTGGTGCCCCTAATGCCCAGAGCTGTGCCTGCGCTTTCTCTGGATTTGGACAAAAGATATGCAGACGAACAACCTGACGGAGGTCTTCAGGTAGAGCCGCGATCGCCTTCACAACGTCACCAACACCGCGATTTTCATAGAAGGATCCGAAGTATCCCACATGTACGCGGTGCTCCTCCACCTTATATTCCGACTGCACAAGTTCGTACAAGCCGAAATCGGGCTGCGATTGAGCCAAGACCGTCGACTTAGAGAGGAATTGCTCTCTCAGGTGTTGTGGATACGGTGCCAACATCAGTTCTCGCTGTATTTCATTGGTGAAGACCAAGGTATCGGCAGCGATGAACGTTGCAGCTTCAGTCAAAGCAAAATGCGAATCTAGCGATTGCATATCAATTCCAGCGCGTGAGACCAGTCGTCGCAACCTCATGGTTACGGGATGCGGAGAGATCTTTCCCTTGCGCTGCTGCCCTTGCGCGTCAAGGCGCATGGGATCTGAAAACTCTGCTTCCCAAGTAACGGACGGATGCCTAAGTTTAAACAAAACGCCTGCGACATGGGAGCCCGACCACATCGACCGGGAATACATTGATTGATAGCCACCCTGCTTTCGCGAAAGCTTAGAAGCACGACGAGCTGCGTGAGTGGCGAACGAGCAAATCAAAAACCAATTGCTAAACGACGGCGTGACGTCTAGGACTTCGCGATGCCCAACGAATTGCTCCACCATCAACAACGAGCTGGAGTCAATGCTTCTTACCTTGGACATGTTGGCAGAGAAGACATCAACGAGCTCGCCTTGCTCACGAATTCGTTTTGAAGCAACGTTGCCGGCGGTATCTGCAAACGGGGGGAAACAATAAGAGAACACGACACGGGACGCAGCTTCCGCGCGCAACCCAGCCCAAGGCAGTCCAGATACTCCAAGCTCAGTCGCCAGCTTGATCGCATCGCCAGTGTGCTCCGGAAAGCGCGTCAGATAGTCTCGGACAAACGAAAACTGGGCGTCGACAAGCGCATTGCGCGCTATAGTCGTGGGAGCTTGGTCATAAGGACGGGCCGCCGGACGAATCCTAGAAATACATTCGAGCCTTTGCCGCACCGCAAAGTCAAAGTCGATTTTTTGACGAGACACCGAATTCGGAGTCATCGTGCGGAGATAGCGAGCACCGTTAAGGTCCGAAGGAATCCGGAATGCGAGTGCAGGAAAGTCAAGGAACTGGGAAAAGAAGACGACATCTTCCCCTGACCGAAGATCTTCTGCAAAACGCAAACGAGTGGCAACCTCGATGGGAAACACTTTCGAAGCATTAAACCCCAGCAACCACGGAGCAGCGTGTAGAGAGACAGTCTTTCCTCGCAGCCCCATGATTCGAGCATCCAAAGAATTTGAAGCAAGAGCGGTACCGTCCGAATCGACGTCTTGAATTCCTACAACCGCAATGGCCGCAGGTCCACACGCAGACCAAGCTCGCTCTAAATACTGCGACTCCAGCGCATCATCATCGTCGAGGAAAGTTACATATGTACGGGACGCGAGTGTCAGACCGAGGTTGCGGGCCCGACCCGCCCCATTGCGCTTGGAAACTACGCACACAACTTCAATTTCAGGATGCGCTGCCCGAAAGCTCTCCACGATGGTGCGCGAACGATCGGCTGCGCCATTTAGCACGACGATAAGCTCAATGAGTGAATCAGACAAGGTCTGCGCCGCAACGGATTCGAGGCTCCGAGCAAGGGTTTCGGAATTATTATAGGAAGGAAGAATCAGACTGATCCCTGGTGTACGGGTCATCGAATTTTCTCCAGAATCTTGTACAGCGTAACCACGACCTGCTTTGGCAGACGTTGCTTGAGTGGCTTGGCCAGAGGGGCAATCTTCAAGATGAGCTGACTTCTAATGCTCGGGAGCGCATCTGCTTGGTTCGCAGTGCCCCTGCCCTGGCAGGCACTAGTTTGCTGCTCTCTGAAAGGAGAGTGGAACAACTGTAGCGACTGAGAGAGAATTTCTTCGCGTGTATCTGCCAAGTCTTCAGAGCATGTAGTGTGTTTTTCCAGTTTGAGCCATACGCAGTCTCCTGCTCGAGAAGCACCATAAATGACAAGGGTATCTTCTCGTGCGAGGGCGGCATTTAAGATGCCAGCAGTTGTGGGCCCTGCGGCGGGCAAGAGCCAATACGCATCCACGCCGGTAGCGCTTAGCCATCTTTCGACCGTCTTCGTGGCCTCATCATTGGGATGCCCGTCAATGCTCGAAGGGCCAGAGCCTAGGACGAGAAGTCGGTCTCCCTGTTTGGGTGAATGTGGAACATCATTTGGGGAAGAAAGTACACTCACCTCGCTTCCGATTGCCCCTAAGTGGACTGCGAGTGAATCATCGAATTTGAGGAGCCATACGTGTTGTTCTGTAGGAATAACCTCGGTTTCTCTCATTGAGCAAATGCGCATTAGTCCTCGCTTGCGATGCCAGCGATAAAGTCAAGTAGCCGTTGTGGAACGACTTCATCGCGCTCATTTTTTACCCAGTTCTTCCCTGCCCTGTTTGTATTTAGCAGGGAGCGCTCGGCCGATAAGTGAGCCCACAGTTCAGCAAGCTCCTCCGGCGCTTCAGGAGTAACAACGTGGCCGGCGTCCAGGTCCTCAATTAGGTCCGCGCACTCGCCCTCCACTGCAGCAGAGATGTGCAATCCTATACTCATAAGCTCATAGGTCTTTGAAGGAATGGTACGAGTAAGCGGCTCCCACCCTGCCAGATGAACAAGTGCCGTATCCGCCCATTCATAGTGTTCTTCAAGATCCTCTGCTGCGGCGCGGTGTCTAAATTCCACGTCCACGCCGAGCTTCTCGGCTAGATCGTGCAACTCATTCCATGCAGCTCCATCGCCAACAAACCTGAGCTTTACTGGCACTCCAGTATCTTGTGCCAAACGGGCAGCTTCAAGAGCATTGCCGAGTTTTTGGGCGCGGCCGAGCGTCCCTGCGTAAAGGACCCGCAGAGGTTCGGTGTTTTCTTGTACGCCTCGTTTTCTATAAGTCGTACGTGGTGGAAACACGTTGCGGATCGTTGTCATCGACTGCGTCGAAGACTCGTGCTCGATGCGGAGCCATTCTTCGAGCCTTTCCGAGGTCGTGATGATTCCGTCAGCCTTCTTCAGCACACGGTTCATTGCTTGTTCGGTAAGCCAAGACAACGACTGTAAAAATCCGTGGCGGGCGATTCGTTCTCGCAGTGAAGGTGCTCCAGTGGCTGAATTCCAATCATCGCTGACATTTAAGAGCGCAGGCCACGCATCACGAAGATCGATGACATAAGGCTTTCGGTACTTCTTCGCAATTGCGCGAGTCACCACCGAGGTAGGCAAAGCTGGCACTGTGCCGATAACCAAATCAGGAGAATAGTGTTTTAGTTCTTTAGGAATACGAACCGGAAACACCATCATCGACAATGCGACTGCGGCCTGGTTGAGGATACGACTGCTCAAAGAACGCCCTACTGGGAAGTACCCAGTTCGAACAACCGTCTCCTCGTTGGGCCCTTTTTCAAGTTTAAAGCGGTTCCACGGTCGCGCCGATTGCAACCATTCGCGTATGGAAACTGAACGCTCATAATGAGCTGGCGGGCAGACAACCACCACTTCATGACCATTGCGTTGCAAGATTCGAGTCAACCACGCCCATCGCCGCTGAGGTACACCATTTTCAGGTAACCAATACTGGGAGAGAACTAGGATCTTAATGATTCCCACCTCGCTCCATTGTTATATTTGCGGCACTCGAAACTCGCTCGAGTATATCAGAGCCGCTACTGACAGTACGCGATTACGACGGTCTACTAGCTTTCCTAAACTCACGGAGCGCTCTTCTATCTTTCTTTGATGAGGGCGACACTGTGGACCTTAAAAGGGATGCTATGCGCACCAAATGGCAGAAATTTCAGCCCGTGAAGCCGTACTCCTTCAGGCAAGAAGAAATCAATATTCGTGGTCGAAAGTCCAGGAACCGACTCCAGATAGCAATAGTGGCCAATGATTTTCCAGCGAGAATTACCAATGCCTTTAATGCGTAGGTCACGTGGAATCGCGTTTCCATTTTCATCCCGCAAGTCTAAGGACACGACAGCAGCCCGTGAGGCCGATCGAGCGGAAAATTCATGTTCCACTACCAATCGAACTTTGCGTAAAGGAACGGGAATTTCCAGACTATATGGCAAAACAACGCGCCGAGATTCCCCTTGGATGACCTGCCTTTCTCCTTGCTGCATTATCGCCGCCACATGCGGGAATTGCTGCTCCACAAAGTCTAAATCGCTAACCTCCGGCAACTGGGCCAAAGAGTTCATAATTTCCGACATGGATTGTTCTCCGCCGGTACGCAATCCGCTATCTTGCCCGACGTGATTCAAACGCACATAACTCAGAGCACGCGAATCCAGAATGACCGGCCCTCGCCGGTCCGCCATGTTATGTGCCCCGCTTCGAGGCTCAATCAACCGACCGTCTTCGCTGCGACGGCAAACGTCGAGCAATCCGAGCGAGTACATCGGCCAGTGGGAAAAGCGTAAAAATGAGATCTCCTCGGAATCATAAATTGCTTCGATTCCGAGTGGAAGGCTGACTACCATTCCGGCAAATGGCTCAGCGATATAAGGCGCCACGTTATTGAAATAGTCTCGGGCCACGACGTCGTCATCATCAATTCGATAGCGTCCGTACGTCTCCCCTACAGCCACATGCTGCTGTGCAATCTCATCTAAACTGCAGCCCCAATTACCGTCAGGCTGCTCATCCAAATAAACGAAGGGGAAACGCTCAGCCGCTTCGTGCAGTCCCTTCTTAAAACGTTCAGGTAGCGATTCCGAATAGGACACCACATGAATCAAATCGATCCCAGCTTGGACACGAGCATCATTAAGAGATGCCAAAGTTAACTCAGTAAAGAGTTTCTCACGCGTACGCAGACGTTCAGGATCATAGAGCTTCTTCTTATAGGCATTAACGCTGTCTTCACCTGCCGAAAGATGCCACGAGTTAGTTTCTGGCAAACATTGGCTGAACCGAGTGCGGCCGATAAAAAACACGTTTTATTCCTTTCCCACCAACACGTGGTCCGCGTGACAGCCGTAGCTAACGACACGCCCGCTGCGCTTCAACGCGTCGTCGTTAATGTCCCAAGTATGAGCGCCTTTACCTCGGTATTGGATGTAATTGAAGCGATCAGCTGAATAAATCCGACCACCAGACTCCTGGATATCCCGCAAGAACTGCGTATCTTCGCCCTTACCCAACTCCGCAAACGGGTGAGCTTCAAATACCGATTTCCATCCGGTCAGCGTAGCTCCAAGGACGAGATCTACCCAGGAGTGTTCATTCCACTCCTTGCGCAAGACAAGTTCGTTCGTCGACTCGAGGTAGAGATAAGCAGCTTGTTTGCCAACGATATCCGCTCCGGAAAACCGCAGTGCGTTAATTTGATCGTGCAGGTAGTACGGCCCGTAAATATCATCGTCGTCCATCTTCGCGACAATGTCGCCGTGCGCATGCGAGACAAGCTGGTTTAGACATGACCCCAAAGACTCAGTCGCAGGCGCATAAAAGAAGCGTACGGCGCCATAGCCATCTACGTCCACTACGTCCTCCGCGTGGAAACCATGCGTGAGTACCAATACTTCGTAATCCACCTCGCTTTGCCCAAGCGCTTGCTCTAATGCTCCGGCAAGGCGTTCAGGCCGGTTAGTCGAGATGATGACACTTGCAGAAACAGAACCAACTACACGAGTATCCGCCATAATTCCCACTGCCTTGAGAATCTTGGCGGCTCGATGCGTATATGTGTGTGCATCCCAAATGACTCGCTGCGCTCGATGAACTTGCTTAGCACGAGCCAGGTCAGAACGCACCGCGCTTTCGATGACGGCTGCAGCACGCTGTGTATCATTGACGGTGGTAATTTCCTGATGCGGGAAAAAAGAATCGATGCCCTGCGCGGGAGTACTAATTACCTGACCACCACAGGCTGCGATCTCTAAAACACGACGCGAAAACATCGTTGTACTGTCAGTAACGGTATTGACGTTTAAAAATACCTTGAAAGCGCGATATGCCGACAGCATCTTGGAATAAGGCAATGCACCGACCACCCAATCCGTCAAGGGCGCCGGAAACTGATATTTCTCATCGACGTCTTCGTTGCGGGAGTAGATAGTCAGGGAGCTATTGAGGTTTTCGCACGCCTCGGCTCCAGCGCTCAGGATAAGCCGTTGTGCCTCTCCGCGCTCAGGAAACTTTTCGCGGAAATAGGTGCCAGCAAAGCATACGGAACCGCGCCCATATTTAGTACGATCACCGTCGCGGATAGGACTATGAATAGCAGGCTGTACCGCAAAAGGAATAACATCGACATAAGAATCTGGAATTTCTTCTCGATATTTTTCTACGCTGTCTGCATCTGTGGTGAAGACGAAATCAAACAGCCTCGCTGACGCAATAAAGTCATCAAAATGAACAGGATCTTCCTTATTCCAGAACACCGTCGGGATTGCGCGCCTACGGCATTCTGCAACTAGTTCTTGAAGCTCCTCCGAGGGAGCTTGGCTGCCGACAACTTGATACCGCCAAGCACCACTATTTCCCTGCCAAGCCGACTCGACAAGCAAAAGATCGATTCCAGTTTCGACTTGCTCGCGCCACTTCTGGGGCTGCAAATCTACGGTGCTGAATTCATTTCCCCACGCCAAATGAGAGAAATCATCAAGAATAACTCCCACGGTCACAGCCTCGAAGGGCTTCTCTCGGCGGGTATCTACCGTGTATTCGGGAAAAGCGAGCGGATCAAGTCCCCGACGCTCGCTGCGCACAACATTCTGAAGTGCCACGCGGTCCTCCTCGTTCTCTGAGGACTCCAATCGCTTACGCTCCTCAAGCTCGAGGTATCGATTCAGTTGGCCTAAGCCACCGTGCCGAAAGTGCCAAAAGGCGGTACGCAGCTGCTTAACGTTCATGGTGCCTGTGTTACCTCAATTCTCGTCAAGATAGGCCCTGTTAACCATAGCCCTTCTGCAAAGAGGTGTGCACTAAGATTCGTGACATGGCTTTCGTAAGGAATTATTCACGCTACTCAGCCAACGTCGTATTGCATCGAAATTTCGACGCATTCCTCGACGAGCCCGTCCGTAGCGGAATTAATGTGATCGATTGTGGACAGACGCTATTAGAGCTGCATATTCAGGATCGCAATGCCGCTACTACTCTGGTCGTATTTCATGCGGCAGCAGACCTCTCACAGACATCCCTCCCGCTGTTTACTGGCGAGCGCCTTACTGAAGGATCGGAGGCAAACATCGTGTTTGTTTCCGATCCCACGCTCGAACGCGGCTGCGGAATTGGCTGGTTTACAGGAGATAATGACTGTAAATTCCAAGCAAAGCTAGTGGCAATCCTTCAAAAAGTGCAAAAGGATCTCGATGCATCGAACCTAATCTTTTACGGCTCCTCGGCCGGTGGCTTTGCAGCTTTGTATTATTCGCACCAATTCCCTAATTCTTTGGCAGTGGTATCGAACCCGCAAACAAACATCGCCGAATATCACGAAGCCGCTGTTAAGCAATACGCACAAAGAGTCTGGAAGAGTGACGATATTTCTAATGCCCTCGCGACAACAGACCTGGTGCCCCTTTACGCGAAGTCGTTTCCTAACTACGTCGCTTATCTCACCAACGAGAAGGATGAGTTCCATAACAGCCACCACCTAGCCCCCTGGGCTCAAGCCACGGAAGATTCCGCCGAACGTCGACGATTCCTTGTTGGCGATTGGGGCGATGGACACGCTTCTCCACCACTGTACGTCCTCAAAGGCGTAATCGACTTTGCTATCGCTGTAAACGGTGAATGGGAGGAGTTCTTCGCCGACGATGAGTTCTCGACTACTTACTCGCTTTGAGCAAGACCGAGAACAAACTGACGAACGTCTTCGCAGGCTTCTTCGTCTTTCGGTGTATACCGTTCAATGCCCGCCGCACGTAGTTGTTCCTCAAGTCGCGCCATGAGCGGAGCTGGATAGTTGCGATAAAGGCGCTTATCGGCGCGAAGCATGAATCCCAAGTCCAGTTCACGCGCTGCTGGCAGTAGCTTGTTTTCAGCGCCGCTCACCATGCAGGTTGCAAGGTCTGGTCGCCCAAGCCAGGCAACGGTGAGCGCACTTAAGTCAACAACAAACCTTTGGCCTACCTTGTACTGAGGCACTTCGGGATGAACCGGCGTCGGTAATGGCTCTCTGTCCAGACCTTCGAAAGTACGAAACGCCTCCACAAGAGCCCACTTTCGCACCTGTTTTTCCTCTCTCGGCCCCGCCAAAGAACTAAAAGATTCCGCGATAAGTTCTGGCGCGAAGTGTTCCAAGACCCTGACTGTTCCGACTTCCGATAGCCCCTGCGCCACTGGCGCATTTCTCAGACCAGCTGCCGCAAACGGAGGGAAGGTGGAATTGCGTTCATAGGGAGTGTTTCGTTGCAGTCGTGTCGATTCCAAAATGGCACCAAACGAGCAATAGGCCGCATTCAAAGAGTCGGCGGCCAAAATACTTCCCAAGCCCAAAAAGGACCAGGAGTTTTTACGTAGCGGGGTCTCTGTAATGTTCGTTTTGATGACCAATGGGTCAAACTTCTTGAAGAACTGTCGTTCCCGCGCAAACCGTCCCCCGAAATCAAGGGAGACCAGCTGGTGGTTTGCGGGCAAAAGATAGCGGGAGGCCAGTGAATCGAAACCACCTGAAAAATTCAGGATCACCTTGTTACGCAACTCTGACTGGCCAACATCCCTCAGGGAGGGTTCGCTAGTCCCCACGTGCGATTGAGCCTCAACCTCCGATTTAGTCCAAGCTTCGATTGCTTGTTGAGTTCCCGATGCAACCGGAAATGCAAACTTAATCCGATCAAACGCCGCTCCGCACAAAGTGGAGGCTGCCAATGCGAGTGCATCCCCACTGACTTCTAATGGCCTGCTAAAGCAAAATGCACATCCAGACGTCGCTCCGGCAGGCGCGACCGGACCGCCCGCATCAAACGCCCTGATACAGACTTGCGATACGTCAGGTTCGTCCGCAGCACGATGGCTTTTGAATCCCAACGCAACGGATCGAAGCAAATTTCACTAGGCATAACCCTAGATTAGCTAGATTTCTCTGCTTTCCGTGCACGACATTTCGAAGGCTTTAAAACGAAGATTAATAGGCGATCACCTGGCGATTTGCCTTGAACGCACCCCACTAATATAGTTACTAAGCGTCGCACAGAGCGGTTAGCGCATAGCACCTCTCAAAACGACGATCTTATTCCTCCATAGCTCAGTTGGCAGAGCATTCGACTGTTAATCGAAGGGTCACTGGTTCGAGCCCAGTTGGAGGAGCAAAGCTCCCGCTTAGTAGCACTAAGCGGGATTATTTGAGTTTTGTCTATATTTCTTCAGGGCTTCATTTTTGGGTTAAGCGACAAAATGTGTGTCTGCTATCGGCGTGTCGCGGGGTTAGATGTGGCCTTTTTGGATGCCGATTGAGTGTGTGTACTCGGTATCGATACCGTTGTCGTAGAGGGCTGGTTGTCCTGTTTCATAGTCGGCTTGGTTCTCGTTTCGGGTCAGGGTTGTAACTTTGGCGAGTTGGTTCTGGCCCCAGTTGGACTGTCTGGCGATTTCTATTGGATCGCCAGGCAGTTCCGTTTTCAGATACAGCCACCAATCCAGCATTTTGCGTTGGTGCTCACCGCGTCTGCCGCGATGAGTTCTTGCAAGGAGCTTCAGCTGGGCGTTGATGCCGCCTTCAAGACTGTTGGTGGTGGATTTGATCCGGTGCGGCTCGAGCACACCTTTCGGGGGCTTGAGGTAGACAAACAGCAGGTCATTGCGCCACAGGTGGTTGAGACTGTTGTAGGCCTTGCGCACGTTGACATGGGTCCACACGAGTGTGTCTTTTGCTGTTTTCGGGTCTTTGACCTGTGTCTTTTCGTTGAGCCAATCCTTGTAGAGCGTGTGAAACTCTTGCAGTTGTGCACCCCATTGTGCAGCCTCGTCCAGGGTGGTGATGCGGGTGAGTTTCAGCGCGAGTCGGTAGATGGTGCGGCCAGCATCAGTGCGTGGTCGTGAGGTGGTGTAGCGGCGTACTCTGCGTTGGGCGTGCACGAGGCAGCGTTGGATTTTGGTGTTTGGCCAGCACGTTTTAATTGCGCTTGTGGCTCCTCGGCCACCGTCGATCACAGCGATCAACGGTGCTTCGATGCGCTCGAGCAGGCGCTTGTAGTCGTGTGTGGTTTCTTGTTTGCACCAGTGCCAGGCGATGACGTGGTCGAGCGTTGCCGCCACGATCAGACAGCCACCTGCGGTGTAGGTGCCGTCGATGAAGATCTGGTCGTAGACCCTGCCTGTATGGCCGATGGTCGGGTCAGGCACGTCAACCAGCCAAAAGGCATCGAATTTGCGCTGCAGCGTACGTGTCGAGCAGCTCATGTTGCCGGCGATCGCCGCAAGACTGGTCCCGGCGGTCAGGTGCTGGATGAACGCACGAAATAGGGCTGCGTTGGTGATATCGCTGCGCTGCTTGGTCAGTGAAGCACCGCAGATTTTGCACCGCCACCGGGTCGTCCCGTTGCTGGTGGTGCCGTTTCGTTTCATATCGCCGCCACAATGGCAGCGTGGTCGGTTCTTTGGCATTGGGCAACCGAACCACCGCTCCGTAGCACACCATGGCAGCCACACCGGGGATTTTCGCAAGAGAGGGCCAATATATGCTTTTGGAGCATATATTTTCCGCAAACGCGGAGTTCAGAGCATGAAAATCAACGATTCCGGACACACATTTTGTCGCTTAACCCTCATTTTTTAAACGCTGTGGTGCAAGTACTGCTTATACACAAGCGCCTTAAGCCCGAAGACAGCTAAGTAAGAGAACCAGGCTGGGAACCTTGAAGCCACCGGACGGCAGTGTTGAGGAGAATCCTGGATTAGTTTGTCGTGGATTTTTCGTGTCTCCACCTGGCCGGTGACTTTGATGGTCCGCGCGATATTGTCGGGCTAGACTGCCCTGCCAAGTTCTGAGTTGTTAGCCAGGTTTAAAAGATGCCTTCTGCATCTCGGCTTCAGGTCGATTTTTCTAGTTGAAGTCGGAAATATTTGGGCATTGGCAAGGTCAAGTCCTGGGTAGTGGTGTATCTGTTTTCGAATCTGGGGTTAGTTTCATGGCGGTGGTTTAGGGGCCATCTCGGGGATAAGGGGTGAGGGTATTCACGCGGCGATCTCCTGGTTGTTGTCGCGGTCCTCGTCGATGACCCCAGCGGCGATTATCTCTTTGGTCTGTGCCAGGCTGGTCAGTGACATATAACGCTTCTGTTGGATCCAGTCATCGTGCTGTTCGGCCAAAACCGCCCCAACAAGGCGCACAACAGCGTCTCGGTTTGGGAAGATTCCTACGACATCGGTACGCCGGCGGATCTCCCTATTGAGCCGTTCAGTGGGGTTATTCGACCAGATTTTGGTCCACACCGCTCTCGGCGCAGCGGTAAACGCCAACAGCTCGTCGAGACACTCCTCGAGGTAGGTGGCAACGTGAGGGAATTTCTGCTGGCAGAATTCAATAACCTCACGAGCTTGGGCCCACACACTAGCGGCATCGGGTTGCTGAAAGATTGTGTGAAACATCGCTGACAGAGTCGGCCATTGGGTTTTGGGAACCTGGGCCGAGAGGTTCTTCGCGAAGTGCGTTCGACACCGCTGCCAACTAGCCTGCGGCAGGCAGTCACCCACGGCTGCTTGAATACCAAGATGGGCATCACTAGTAACGAGGAATACCCCGGTCAGGCCACGGGCGATGAGGTCCCGAAAGAACCCGGTCCACGACGCGGTAGATTCCGCGGTGGCAACCTGCATGCCCAAAAGCTCTCGGTAGCCGTCAGCGTTGACACCTGTGGCCAGCAACACGCTGGTCTTTACGACACGTCCTCCTTCCCGCACCTTCATTGTCAGCGCGTCGCAGGAGACAAAGTGGTAGGGGCCTTGGTCAAGCCGGCGGGTGCGGAAGTCATCGACCATGTCATCGAGTTCTTTGGCCATCTGGCTGACCTGAGACTTCGACAAGTTGTTGATCCCAAGGGTGGCCACCAGGTCGTTCATCCTGCGAGTGGAGACTCCTTTCAGGTAACAGGTGGCGATGACTGTGGTCAGGGCACGCTCGGTGCGGCTGCGGCGCTCTAGCAGCCAGTCAGGGAAAAATGCGCCGGTGCGTAGCTTCGGGATTGCCACATCAATGCTGCCGACTCGGGTATCAAGTTGGCGATGACGGTAGCCATTACGTGTGTTGGTGCGCTCGGCTGACACGGTGGCGTAATCAGCCCCGCAGACGGTGTCTGCTTGGGCGGAAAGAATCTGGTTGATGAAGTCAGTGAGCATTTGGCGCATCAAATCTGGGGACGCTTGAGTCAGTAGCTCTTCGAGATACGCGGTCGGATCGATATGATGAGGGTCAGCGGCCATCGCAGGGTACTTCCTTTCGAGGATAGGTAAGAGTTGATTCGAAAGGTACCCGCGATGGTCGCCTTCATGCACACCGGCACAAGACTTACCGCGGGCTACAGATACACCACGTTAGGGGACGCAACCCATTGGCAAGCCATGCAGGAGGCAGCGGTCCCGTGCGACTAACTGCTCTACGCCACTGTCCACCGCGCTAGACCAGCTTCCCGACGTTTGCAGCACCACCCCGAGCACATCAAATGCTCCTTGTAGGCCGAAGACTGACGCGGGTCTTCCAAAGCCGGCTCGAAGGGTCCGGAAAAGTGCTGTGAGCGTGTCTGAGACCAAGCCCTAATCCAGATACGCCCTCGAACTCCTAAGCCTACTTAACCGCCGTATCGCCGTCCCACATGCACGTCTACGCCGCCGAAGAGACTGTAGCAATTGACGTTGATTTTTGGCGCATCCACGGGCAGGTCATTCGGATGGATGGCGCCGTTCTCTACCTTGAGGTCATGTCCGCCAAAAAGGCCTACGCCGCTGACGTGGACGCGGAAGCCTTCGGGAATATAGACGTCGACGCCACCAAAGAGGCTCACCGCCTCGATGGTGGTAGAACGACTGTGCAGGGCTACACCCGTGAGATCAATGTCCACGCCGCCGAAAAGGCCCAAGGCAGTCAGGGAACGAGCTACTGCCCCGCCGCTGACAGTAGAACCGCCGAAAATCCCCACCGCAAGGGAGCGCGTCTCCTGCACGCTCGGCTGCACCTGGCGGATGGCCTGCTCCACCTTGGCGATGGCTCTGGATTCTTGCTGGCCCGCATACGGCTTTGCGATTTTTCGTTCCTGCCCAAAAAGGAGCATTTCTGGGTCCTCTACTAGGTCAGCCAGCGGCTCGATGAGCTCAGCGCGGGTCGTTGCATCAACGCAGGCGGCCGAGCGCTTTTCAAAATCATCGAGGTCAATCTGCCCTGCCGAAAGCGCATCCCCTAAGATGTCTGCAGCCTTCATGCGCTCCTGGTGATTACAGCGGATATCCAGCGGTTTCATACCTTTAATATATCCGCTTTCTCCGGCAGTCGCGCGAGTTATTCCTTGTCTTGGGGGCCTTTAGAGGAATCAACCTCAGGCAGGAAATCGTCTACGCGCTCGCCTACTCCGGTCAGCTCCGCGATGGCGGCAACCGCACGCTGCGCGCCCTTGCCATCGCCATAGGGGTTGACGGCGTTGGCCATGGCTTGGAAAGCGGCGTTGTCGGAAAGCAAAAGCTTAGCCTCGGCCACGATGAGCTCACGGTTGGTTCCCACCAGCTTTACGGTGCCGGCGACAACGGCTTCGGGACGCTCGGTGTTTTGGCGCATAACTAGTACCGGCTTGCCCAAGGCTGGTGCCTCCTCCTGGACTCCGCCAGAGTCAGTCAGGATTATGGTGGCACGGTTTTGCAGCTGCGTAAATTGGTCATAAGGCAGCGGATCCGTGATGATGATATTCGGCAGGTGCTCAACCTCCGGCAGGACCGCCTGGCGCACCTTGGGGTTGAGGTGCAGCGGCAGTGCGAAATTAATCTCTGGGTAAGCTTCTGCCAGGTCCTTAACAGCACCACCAATTTCCTTCATAGCCTCAAGGTTCTCGCGGCGGTGGGTGGTAACAACGACAAGCCGCTTATCCGAATCCGCGGCCTCCTGCAGAGCTGGGTCCTCAAACTTGGTGTCCCAGGATGCTGCCTCCAGCAGGGCATCGATGACCGTATTACCGGTGACCACGATGTCCTTGGAACGCACATTCTCGCGACGCAGGTTCTCCATCGAGCCTGCGGTTGGAGCAAGGTGCAGCTCGGCTACCTGACCAATGAGCTTACGGTTCGCCTCTTCAGGGAACGGCGAGTGGATATCGCCGGTGCGCAAACCGGCTTCAAGGTGAACGATCTTTACCCCGCGATGGAAACCGGCAAGCGCTGCAGCCATAGCGGTAGAGGTATCGCCTTGGGAGATGATGACGTCCGGCTGTTCTTCTTCAATGATGGAGTCCAATCCAGCAATGGCGCGGGAGACAAGCTCGTTGAGCCCCTGTCCCTGTTTCATGAGCCCCAGATCGTGTTTCGGCTGAATGCCAAACATGGTGTTGACCTGCTCCAGCATCTCTTTATGCTGGCCGGTAGAGACTGGGACGGATTCAAAGCGCTCATCTTTATCGAGCGCCTTGATGACCGGTGCCACCTTGATAGCTTCCGGTCGGGTGCCGTAAATCGTCATGATCTTGGGCTTAGTCATTATTCTCTTCCTTTAGAGTGATGGAGATACTTCTTCATTGAACCATGTGCAGGAAACCTGTACCCCCGCTCAGGTTTTAGGGCTGCTTAGGTTTTAGAACCTGCTAACCGCTGACACTCACGCCGCCGTCTGGGGTGATGGTCACCTTGGCAGCCATGGCGCGGGCTAGATCGAGGCGTTGCCACGAGCCTCCTTCTCCTTGCCAATCCAATGGATTGCCGGCTGGGCGTGCGGTCTGGCGGAGGACCTCGGCACGCTGATCCCAGGTCAGTTCTGGGTGGGACGCTGCTAGCAGCACTGGGGCGGCCTGCGGGACAACCATCGGGGCGTCGGTGAGGTAGCGCGGGGCAAAGTCATAGTCCATGAATGTGGAGTACTGTTCCACCGCATCGTCGGTGGACCGATAATCGGTACCCTCTGCCCTATCCTGGGCCACCAATTCTTCTACCGTCTTGCCGGTGCGCCACTTAATTTCTTGGCGCACTTCCATCGAGGCTTCCCATAGGGCATGGCGCATGCGCTTGTCATTGAGGCGGTCGGCTGCGGCGGCTTGGCCAGTCATGCGGCCGCCGATGACATCCAGCGGGTAATGCACTCCTAGGACCACGCGGTGGTTGCCGGCCTCTGCGCCTCGCAGCATGAGCTGTGGGCCCACCTCCGGCAGCATGAAGGACATCAGCGTGGTAATCCAGGTTGCCTGATTAGTGTGGCCCGAAGGGAAGGCTGGCGAGGTGGGATAGAGATTCTTGGAACCATCGTCATAGCGCTTAATCGCCTGCGGCGCGCGCTGGTACGGGCGTTGATAGTTGAAGTAGTACTTCTCAGACATCGTGGAATTGGCCAGTCCGCCTGCGCGGGCTGCATAGCCATTCCCTAGAAGGTATTCGGTTTTGGGCAGGCGGTGCTCGGCCAAGGCGGCGCGGAAGGCATCGCCTAGGTTCTTGCCCATCGAGTCAGAAACGGCGTTGAGCACGCTCGTCGAGCTGGCCTTGGCATCGGCCTGCGCGCGGCGGATCAAAGCGGGATCACCGGCTGCGGCGTTATTGATGGCCACGGCCTTATCCATATTTTCTTGGCGGATTTCCGGCTGGGTCTTAATGTGGTCAAAAAGCTGGACTACCTGCCAGTAGTTGCCAAATTGATAAGACGAGACATCGGATTCAAAGCCCGCGATATAATCTGTGCTAAACGGCTCTGGAACCGGGGCACCGGGGTGCTGGACTGGGGCCGGGCCGGTGGACTGCTGGGTGACAGGCTCACGCAGCTGGGGCACGGCCACGGGAAGGGCTGTGGCCGACGGTGCGAGGGCTATAGTCAGCCCAGTAGCCGCGCACAGGGCGAGCCCACGGACTGCGGGGCGAAGATTATTCCGATAGTTCAACGTAGAAACCTTTTGCTAGTATCAAATTCCCACGAATAATATCTAGCTAAAGTTAAGGGGAAGTGAACGCGACGCTAAACTCGCATGCACAATCGTGGATTGGCGGGTAGACCTTTGCGGTCACCGCTCAGCGTTCTTCAGGCCAATTGGGGCCTTGGTGCGCCGCGGCGGTATCCGGTTGATGGCCGGAAGATTCCGCAGAAATGCTCGCGGTAAAAAGCGCGGCCAGCGCCACTGCTGAAGCCGCCGCCGAATCCCTGCGCTTGTTATTTTCCACACATTTAAACTAGCGCGTATTGCGCGCCATGAAAAGTGCTAGTCCAATGCGGGGCTATCGCCACCCCTCACTCGTGGTTGGCGGCGCGTGCCAAAGCTTCGCGGTAGGCTGGTGGAGAACTTTTACTCGCACAGGAATAAGGGGACACGCTAAGCAATGATCCAATTCGTCTTCGGCGCCGCAGCAGGATACGTTTTTGGCACTAAGGCTGGCCGTAAGCGCTACCACCAGATCAAGGGCGCCTACGAAAAGGCCGTCAACTCCCCCGTGACCAAGTCCGCCGTCACTTCTGCACGTAAGGCGGTGGCCAACCGCTTGGACCCGGAACCGCGTATGCGCGAGGTTCGCGATTTGTCTTCCAAGCGCAAGGGCAAGGGCCGGCTGCGCGGATCGCAGGTGGATAATGCGGACCGCATTTATGAGCCCGATGAGGACTAGGTCGATTGCAGACTAGCCTTTAGGCCTCCTCCCCTCCCCTCGGCACGCACCTTATTTGGGGTCGCGCCAAGGGGCGATTTTTATGCCTGGGGAGGCGTGCCGCGAAAGGCGCGGTCGTTAAGCTCGCGACGGGCCTGCTCAAGAGCGACGAGGTCAGCGAAAAGCGAGTTATAGCTAGCCTCATCATCGGAGGGACGCATGCGGCCAAGACGAGCCTTCAACTGGGCGATTTGGTCCCCCACCACGGTTTCTTGCAGGCGGGAAAGAACGGAGTCGGCGTATTTTTCGGGGCCGACGTCGGTAGGCAAAATGGCCTCTACAGCAAGCTCGGAGACAAAGTTGCGGCCGGTGAGATCCTGCATCTCACCAGCTACCGCGGCGATCCATTCCACGGCCGGCATGGTAGCGCCCTGAGCTGCGCCGCCCACGGTAGAAATGGCTTGGCGGACGAGGCGGTAGGCGTCGTTGGTATAGGCGTCGGCAGTAATGCCGTCGAAGTAGGAGCCTGCTACCTGCGGCATCTGCAAGGCCAGCTTGAGGGCCTCGCGCTGGGGCCACAGGTGGGTCTCCTTCGGGCTCGGCGGATGGATCATCGGCACGTCTTGTTGTGCCGGCTGCTGTTTCGCATTTTCGAAGCGGCGAATGGTAGGTTTTTCGGCCTTCTTTGGCTTGCGCGCCTCCGCGCGCACTTGTCGGAGAACCTCTTCCGGATCAGGCCAGCCCACCCAGCCAGCTAAGCGGCGGGCGTATTCACGCTGCAAAGGTTGATCGCGGATCTGTGCTACCACGGGTACCGCGCGGCGCAGGGCCTGCAGGCGCCCCTCAGCACTGTCGATGCTGTACTCCGCAATAACGGATTGAATGACGAACTCAAACATTGGAATGCGGTCCGCGATAAGCTCGCGCACGGCGGCATCGCCTTTTTGCAGACGCAGATCACAGGGATCCATACCATCGGGGGCCACGGCAACGAAGGATTGACCGGTGAACTTTTGCTCGCCGTCAAAGGCGCGCATGGCGGCCTTCTGCCCTGCCTCATCGCCGTCGAAGGTATAGATAAGCTCGCCATTGAAGTAGGAATCATCCAGCATGAGCCGGCGCAGTACCTGCAGGTGCTCGCCGCCAAAAGCGGTACCACAGGAAGCAACGGCGGTCTTGACGCCTGCAGCATACATAGCCATGACATCCGTGTATCCTTCTACCACCACGGCCTGGTGTTGTTCGGCGATATTACGCTTGGCCAAATCGAGGCCAAAGAGCACCTTGGACTTGCGGTAAAGCATGGTCTCAGGGGTGTTCATGTACTTGCCGAGCTTGTCGTCGTCGAAAAGCTTGCGCGCGCCAAAACCAATGACGTTGCCGGAAAGGTCCTTAATCGGCCACAACAAGCGACGATGGAAGCGGTCGATGGGCCCACGCTTGCCCATCTTGGAAATACCGGCCGCCTCCAGCTCTTCAAAGGAAAAGCCTAAGCGCAGCAAGTGTTTGGTGGCCGTATCCCATCCCTCCGGCGCATAGCCACACTCGAAGTCATAGATGACTTCGCGGGAAAAGCCGCGATCCAGCAGAAAGTCGCGCGCGGTAGCCGCCTGCGGGGTCTCCAATTGCTGACGGTAGAACTCGTGCGCGGCCTTATTCGCGGCGATGAGGCGTTGGCGGGTGCCGGGCTTCTCATTGCGCGCGCCTGTGGAACCGCCCTGGTAGTTAATGTGATAGCCGATCTTCTGCGCTACTGCTTCAACGGCTTCTGGGAAGGAGACCTGCTCCATCTCCATCAAGAAGCTGAAAACATCACCACCCTTACCGGTGGAAAAGCAGTGGTAATAGCCGCGCTGCGGGCGCACGTGAAAGGACGGCGTCTTTTCATCCTTGAATGGGCTAAGGCCCTTAAGCGAATCATGCCCGGCCGGCTTGAGCTGCACATACTCGCCGACGATTTCTTCTAAAGGCGCGCGTTCACGGATAGCTTGGATATCGCTGTCCGGAATTCTGCCTTTTGCCATGCGTACAGACTACCCCGCGCGCGGTGGGAACGCTCAACTGCCTAGGACAGGAAGGTGCCCTTCGCCAGGGTTCACAGTTTGGGCGCAAATCACCCTCTGTTGGGGTACTTTCCACATGCTGTTACCTACCCCCGTGACGGGGCAATTTTTGGCCTCGCAATTGACCCGGGGCGATTTATACTTTTAGCGCCGCACCTGCAACAATAAAGGTATGCCCAAGTCCAAAGCGTCCAAGAAATCGCTCCCCGTTGCCCTCGGTGGCCTTGCGCTTGCCGTCGTTGCAGGCTACTTCGGTTTCGACCTCGGCGGCGATGGCGATTCCTCTGCTTCTTCGCCGTCCGAGTCCGCAGGCGGCGCTAAGGCTGGCGACGCCGATACTTGCGAGATGTCTTCCCTCCCTGCCGAGGCCAAGGACACCGCAGACGATATCTTGGCCGGCGGACCCTACGACTATCCAGATAATGACAACGCCCGTTTTGGCAATTACGAGGGCCAGCTGCCCCAGCAGGACAAGAACTACTACCGCGAATACACGGTAGAAACCCCAGGCAGCCACAACCGCGGCGCCCGCCGCATCATCACTGGCGGCGGCAGCGAGACCGACCCGGACGTGTGGTACTACACCGATGACCACTATGAAAGCTTCTGTTCTATCCCGGACGCAGAGGAGTAATCATGCGACGCATCCTCATTACTGAACATATCCGCACCCGCGCGGACTTCTTCAACGCGCTCGGCCGCATCCGCGGCTGCGAAGATTGTGGGCCACGCAACCTCGATGACCTCGCGGACTTTCTACGCGAGCAGCGCACCAGCGTCATTGTCGCGTCCGATATGGATATGGATGGCGAAGGTTTAGACGCTATTGCCACCGTGTTGGAAGATCAGGGCGTGAAGTTGGTGCGCTAGCTGTTCTCAGCACTGTGGTATTAGCAAGCGGATAGATTTAAGGCCGAACCGAGGAACTTTCATCCTCAATCCGGCCTTTTGGTCTTATTTCCCGCGGAGTTCTACGAGCCTAAGCTTCGCAAAGATCCTGTGCTCTTTAGAGTCCGAAGGCACTCTTCAGCTTCTGGATGGTGTCCGGTGCAAAGTAGTTCAGAAGACCCGCAATGATGCCGGTGGCGCCTACAGCGCCGATGAGTGCTCCGAAGATGGCTGGGAGGACCCGATCTGAGCTGCCTTGATTCGAGTTGGAACTGCTCGAAGAGGAATCAGAGCTGGAGCTGCTTCCCGCGCTGTGGTTGTCATTGGTGGCGGTAACTTCAATGACTCGAGAAGCAATGGCTTGGTTTCCAGCGGAGTCCGAGACCGTGTAGGTGACCGAATAAATGCCTGGCTTGGATGTATCAACGCTGCCGATGACCTCCACCTTTTCGGTTAGATCACCATCTTCCTTGTCCTTGGCGCTCACGCCCTTGGTCAGATCAGCCTCTGCGCCCTGGGAGATGGTGAGCTTCTCACTGGGGACGACAAGCTCAGGAGCCGCGTTATCAGCAGCGTTTTCCTGCGCGGTGAAGACACCGAACTGGCGGACGATGCCGCGCTTGGTGGTGTCCTTAGAAGAGACGTCGGCAGTCGTGGCATACCAGCCGTAGGTCTGACCAGCCTTTAGGTCCTTGTAGATCGTGCTCGTAGGCCAACCAGACTTAGCGGTGTCCTTACCAATTTCCTTGCCGGTATCGGTCAACGCGACCATGGAGTTGGTCTGGAAGTCGGTCTTGCGAGTCTTGAACTGAATCGGCACACGGAATTCATCTTCATGGCCGTTATAGCGCTGGCGGTCGTCGTACTCGGTGGCGTTGTGGTCATCCAGCAACGGCGAGTAGGTATCCACCACCATCTCATTGTTTTTCAGGTCAAACTGCAGCAGACGCAGGTAGCTGGAACCGAAGCGAAGGCCGGTATCGCCATCGTACTTGCCCGTTTCAGTCAGACCCAGTTCATCGGAGCCGACCTCGTAGAACTGGTAGTCCGCCAAGAGCTCGGTCACGTGGTTATTGGTATGGCCTACATCCTTGCGGGTGACAATGGATACGCCGTGCTCGTGGCCAGCCAGGACCAACGCAACGTTCGGGTTCTTCTTAATCACGTTGTCATAAACCATCACGCCATCGTGGGAGAAGTCGGAGTTGCGACCGTCAGGGCTATTGGATGGCTTAAGGTAGGCGTGGGTGAGCACGATGGCATTGCGCTCTGGGTACTGTTTGAGCACCTTATCGGCCCAGGCTGCCTCTTCTTCAGTGACGTCATAGCCCAAGTGCAGGGCGATGAAGTCCATTCCGTTGGTAGTAAAGAGGTCATAGTGGTTGTCGTTATCGCCCTCAGCATAAGGGTGATACGAAGCATCTTCCTTGGCCCAATTGCCCTTGCCCTGCTGTGCCTCGTAGCGATCTGGGCCGAAGTACTCGTTGTACAGGTTGCCCGCACCAACATCTTCACCACTGATGTTGTCGTGGTTGCCCGGAAGTACGCCGTTGACCACACCTGCATCCTCCAAGTTCTTCTGGGCCTTGGACGCGACCTCAAACTCCTTCTTGGCGTTGGCACGGTCAGAGCCTGCTACACGCCAATTTTCAATGAGGTCACCGGTGTGTGCAGAGTACGCGATCTTGCGCTTTTCAGCGTTGTCAGCAATCCACTTAGTGGCGGCGGTATAGCCTTCCTCCCACTTCTTGCGTTCCTCGGCAGTGGCCTTCTCTACCGCACCTTCGGAGAGGTACTGCGTATCGGTGTGGTGCGCGATGGCGAAGTCATAGTCGTTAGCATCTGCGAATTTCTCGTTGACCGGCTCATTGAGATCATCGGCAAAGACGTCATAGCCCACCACCATGGTGTGGATAGTATCGCCATCCACAAAATCGCTATTGACCTGCGCGCTCAGGCTTACCTGATCCTCGGATACACCGCGAGACTCCGCGAGCTTTTCCCACGCAGAGGTCTTGGTATTCCACGCCATGAGGCGAACGGCGCGCTTGGGATCCACCGCTCCGGACCAGGCAAGGTCGTGGGTTTCCTTATCTGCGTCCTTGAGGGACAGGTCAAAGCGTTGGAATGGCATGTTCTCGGTAGAAGCGGACTTCTGTGCCTCTTCGTTTGACGGGTTCAAAGACTTCTCAAAGTCCTCGCCATCCTGATATTCAAAATCCAGCTCTTCCGGGATTTCATCAAAGGTTCCTTGGAAGCCCTTTTCCGCTACGCTGACATCTGCTTCAGTAAAGGTGGTTTCCACGTCCCCGCCGCTCGGGTTTTCGGCGCGGGCGGAAATGGTAGCGCCGTTTCCGGTAGGAGTGGAATCGGTTCCGGCAGCACCCGGTAGGTTGCCGGAAGTGAAATCGATGGACTGCGAGATTTGGTTGCCAAAAACATCGTGGCCTTCAACCTCGATGACGTGGTTGCCTTCCTTCAGACCAGTGCCGATCTCCTGCCCACGCTCAATCTCCTCACCGTCTAGGGTGTAGGTGAGCTCACGGGAGATAAGAGCTTCATCATTGACCTCGACGTCGAAAGTCACCGGACTGGTCAGGTGGTCACCTGCGCTTGGGGTGGAGCTGGTGATTTCCGCCTTCTTGTCCGTGCTCAGGTTCGAATCCTCATACAGCGCCGTCACGTCTTGTGCGCTGATCGGCTCGGAGAAGACGCGTGCTTCACTGACTGCCACGTCAGAGTAGAACTGGGCTCCATTGTTTGGGCCAGAATCCGCACCGATCATCACAGCGGTCGAGTTGCTCTTTGGCTTTTTAATCTCACCGGTGGCACCGGTGTTCTCGGCGACCTTCTCGCCGTTGACGTAGAGCTCATTCTTGGTGCCATCGAAAACGCCGACCGCGTGGTACCACTGGCCCGGCTCCATCTTTTGCTGCGCCTTCTTGTATCCACCGTTGGCATTGACGGTAAAGGTTAGCTGGTCACCATAGATGACCATTGCCCAACCGCCAGCTTCCTTATTGGCACACAGGCTCTTTTCGTTGCCGTCAAAGTCGCCGTCATAGCGGAAGACACACTCGACGGTGAAGCCGTCTTTTACTTGGTCAAACTTATCTCCGATATCGAAGCCGACAGCATCTTTGCGTCCGTCGAACTGAGCAACGGGGCGCTCGAGCACGCTGTCTTGCTCCACCGAGGGCGCACCGATGGTTAGCGGCTCGGTTTCGGAGGCAGAGTTGGTGATAACCCCATTGTCGAGGGCCATATCGAAGATATCTGCTTTAGGAAGGGATTGAGCGGAAGCGAAAGCGGGAGCCATTAGGCTCGAACCGGCCAGGCTGATGGAGGTGATCAGAGCGGCCTTATAAAAACGTCGTTGAGACACGAGAATTCCTTGATACTTAGTAAATGGGAGAGAGTTCGCGTCCAGTCATAGTGGAAGCGAATGGGACTAAGAGTAGGCCGCCCGATTTACGCGAAGTTGTCGGAATAGTTACGCCAAAATGAACGCGATTCAAATGTTTTGGCTAGGAATTATTTCCCTTCCTCTTTCCAAGTTAGGTCGCGTCTAAATACAGAGAAAAGGGAAAGCAGAACATTCAGGCTTAACGAGCCACGCATTGTTTAGGTCATAGAAATTTGCCCGAGCTGAAACGGTGGCTCTCCAGTACGATCCTTCAAGCGCGATAGAACACTGTGAGCCTCGCAGGCTTAGGACAATCCAAGCTTGTTCTAACTCAAAAACCCCGACAGCTCCGCACTCCGGCGGGCCAAGCGCTCCAGGCGGGACTCGGTCATGGACGCAATCTGGTCGATGATGGCGCGGTCACGGGCGGCATCAGAATCGGCCTGCTCCCACCACAGCCGGAAGGTGGCATCGAGCGAGCCGGGGGCGCCGGCTACGAGGTAGTCGTAGACGCGGTAGATGCGCTCGCGCTGGCGGTCTTGGCGTGCAAGATGGGCGGGTTCATCCATGACATAGAGAACCGCGATGGTTTTCAGCAGCTTGACTTCGGCTTCGGCTTGCTTGGGCACAACGAGGTCGCCGTGCATGCGGCCAAGGGTAGTGGAGGCGATGAGATCGGCATTGGCCTCGCTGGTAGCGCCAACGGTCGCGCCCACATAGCGTCCGACGAGCTCCGAGGTCATCTTTTTGAGGTTGGCGTAGTCGCGTAAAGAATAGTCAAAGTCACCGATGGCGTTGATGACGCTTAAGTTGCGCAGGCTATCGGCCGCCTCCAAGAGCTCATCGGCGGTGCCGCCAAAGGCTTTAGCGCCCTTTTCTGCCAGCTGGGCTAGCTCAACTAGATCCCAAAGGACGTTAAGGGAGATGCGCCGGGAGATGATGCCATCTTCCACGTCATGCACGGAGTAGGCGATGTCATCGGACCAGTCCATGACCTGGGCCTCGATGCACTTGCGGTTATCGGCATGGCCCTCGCGCAGCCAGTCCAAAAGGTGCGCATCCTCGTCGTAGGCGCCGTACTTGCGGTTGGTGGTGCCGTCCGGGTTGGTCTTGGTCCAGGGGTATTTGCAGGCGCCGTCAAGGGCCGCGCGGGTGAGGTTGAGACCAAAGCTCTGGGGCTGGCCGTGGGCATCGTCCACAATGACTTTCGGCTCCAGGCGGGTGAGGATACGCAGAGTTTGGGCGTTGCCCTCAAAGCCGTTGAGGGCAACCTCATTGAGGGCATTCTCCCCGTTGTGGCCATAGGGCGGATGGCCGATGTCATGGGTCAGACCGGCCATATCGCAGAGATCGGGATCGAGGCCGAGCCCGGAGCCGATGCTGCGCGCGATTTGGCCGACCTCCAGGGAGTGGGTCAGCCGAGTGCGCGGGGTATCGCCGTCGCGTGGTCCGACGACCTGCGTTTTATCCGCTAGCCGGCGCAGCGCGGCCGAGTGCAGCACGCGGGCGCGATCGCGGGCGAAGAGCCCGCGGTGCTCTTCCACGGGGTGGAAGGCTGAGCCCTTCGGCTTTTCATCGGCCAGGCGGGCAAAGTCAGCGGCGGAATAAGAATAGGACACGGCCTAAAGTTTATTCCGCCAACAGGCCTTGTGGGTGAGCAACGTGGCTTAAGCGCGGTCGTCTTCCTGCTGAATCGTCTGATGCCGCAGCTTTTGATTGGGCCGCAGCACTTGTTCCACGCGGTAGAAACCATTGCGCAGTGCCGCGGCGCCGCGCGGCGGCAAAAGGCCGGCCACCAGCGCGTAGGCCACGCCACCGGTTTCATGGGCAAGGTAGCGCCACCACGGCTTAGAAAAGCGCGCGGCCGGGTAATACGGCGTGCCGGAGACGGTGGCCTTGATGCCCTCTTGGCGGGCGATGAGGGCGGTGCGCGGGCGGTGGAGGGGATCGGTGATGATGGTGGCGCTAGAAAGCGCGAAGGCTTCCTTGACCGCGCACAGGGAGCTGCGGGTATCCATCCCCTCCTCCACCGCATGCACGGTCAGGTGTGGGAAGTGCTCGCGCAAAAAGGTGCGGCCGACACCGGCCTCAGTAAACCTATCCCCGGGCAGCTTGCCGCCTACGGTAATGACCTCCAGTCCCTCGGCGGTGGCGAGCTCACCAGCATGGCGCAGGCGGCCGGCCAAGATCCGGGAAGGGCGGCCATCGTATTGGGCGGTTCCTAAAACAATTGCGTACTTCACTGCCCCACTACACTACCTGCCCGAGGGCGAAGGGTGGCCGGTAAAGTGGTGGGCATGAATTTGAGTGCACGTTTGGGCCGCGCGGCCATCGCCGCTTTCATTTTGGGCTGCACCTCTATCGGTGCGGGGTCTGCCTTTGCCGCCGAGACCACCACCGTGGCGCAGGGCACTGCCACCCTCCAGGACAAGGTCACCGATGAGGCCGGGGTATTAAGCACGCAAGAAAAGGCCGAGCTCAGGGAGAAGATCGGCCAGCTGCAAAAAGAGGAGCACTTAACGCTCTTTGTCTACATCACTGATGAGTTGGGCACGGATCCGGAAAGCTTGGCCGCCCAGGCAGTCAAGGACAAGGGGCCGAACTCCGCGGTCTATGCGCTATCCATCAATGACCGCAAGATGGGCGTACAGACCGGCGATGCTTGGCCTAAGGGCCGGCTGGATCAGATGTATGACGCCGCCTATGACAAGCTGGCCAGTGACGAGTACGGTGCGTCGGCCCTCGCGCTTGCCGACGCCGCCTTGGGCAACTCCAGTTCCTCCAGCTCCTCCGATTCTTCCGGCCTAGCGTGGCTGGGCGGGGGTGCGGCCGCCATCGTCGCCGCCGGTGGCGGAATCATGTACTACTCCCGCCGCAATACTAAGAAGAATAAGGCGCAGACGCTCGAGTCGGCCCGCGAAATCGCCCCGGGCGATACCGATCAGCTGGGCCGCCTGCCGCTGGAGACTTTGGACCAGCTGGCCCAGGAGGAGTTGGTCTCTACCGATGAGTCCATCCGCCGCGGTAAGGAGGAGCTTAATATCGCGCTTTCCGAGTTCGGTCCAGAGCGCGTGCGCCCATTTACCAAGGCGATGAACCACTCCACCTCTACCCTGCAAAAGGCCTTCCACCTGCGCCAGCGCTTGGATGATGCCGTGCCGGAGTCCCCGGCCGAGCGGCGCCAGATGCTGGTAGAAATCGTCTCCTCCTGCGGCCAGGCCGATGATGCCCTCGATGCACAGGCCGAGGAGTTTGCCAAGATGCGCGATCTGCTCATCCACTCCGATGAAAAGCTAGATGAGCTCACCCAGCGCACCGTGGGCCTGCGCGCCCGCCTGCCGGAAGCCGAGTCCACGCTGACCGGCCTGAAGTCCAACTATGACGAGCACGTGCTCTCCTCCATTGCCGATAATCCCGAGCTTGCCGCCGCTTCCCTCGATGAGGCCGAAAAGTTGCTAGACAAGGCCCGGAAGGTCCAAGAGCAGCCGGCCGGCCAACAAGGCCCGCTCGTGGGACTTATTCGCGATATCGAGCACTCCTGTGAGATGACGGATCGCCTGCTGACCGGTGTGGAAAACGCTGAGGAGAATATTGCCACCGCCCGTGGCAACCTCGAGTCCCTCATTGCCGAGGTCGAGGGCGAAATCGACGAGGCTCGCGAACTCGAGCGCCAAGGCAAGGCCCAGGGAACCACCGCGGATTGGGACAAGCTCGAGGATCTGATCGGCCGCGCCGGCACCGCCGTCAACGAGACCAAGACCCACGGCCAGCAGGATCCGCTAGGCCAGCACACCGCGCTGACCTCTATCGATACCCAACTAGATGAAGCACTCGACCGCGTGCGCGAGAAGACCTCCACGCACGCGCGCCAGCTGGATCTCTTCCGCCAGCAGATTTCCGTAGCGGAATCCAATATTCAGGCTGCAGAGGACCTCATTTCCTCCCGCGGGCGCATCATCGGCTCGGGTGCGCGCACCGCGCTTGCCGACGCCAAACGCCTCCACGCCCAAGCCCTCCACACCGAGCGCAGCGATATCCGCGCCGCTCTCCAGTCCTCCCGCGAGGCGGTGGCCGCAGCCCAGGCGGCGCTGCAACGCGCTAAGGATGACATCGACGAGCACCGTCGCCGCCAGCAGCGCCAGCAGATGGGCAACGCCGCCGGCAATGTCGTGACCGGTATGGTCCTTGGCCAAATGCTCGGCGGCGGCCGCGGCTTCGGCGGTGGTTTCGGAGGCGGCGGCTTCGGCGGGGGAAGCTTTGGCGGCGGGGACTTCGGCGGTGGCGGCGGAGGCGGCTTCCGCGGCGGCTCCTTCTAACCCGCCCATTCCGCCTAGCCTGCCCACTCCGCCCCACGGCCCGGCAGCCCTGCCCTGGGCTCGCGCGCGGGTGGCCCGACTCCCGGATCTCACCGGCGCAGGGCTAGGTGCGCAGGGTGCGCGGGGTGGCGTCGAGAAGCAAGCAGGCGTAGCTCAAGAAGATGGCGTCGAGCTCCGGCAGCTCGCCCACGCTCACGCGCAGGCCGCCGCCGGCCGGCGCGGTGCTGGCAACCTCGTTGCCCGTGCCGCGGGCCACGATGCGGCGCTCGCGGCGGAAGGGGTTGCGGCGCTCCAGCAGGTACTCGCGGTCAGCGCAGATCGCGCGCAAGCGGGTGACAGTCATCCCGGCCTGGGTGACCGAGAAATCCTCGCCCGCGGCGGTCTGCGCGCGCAGGAAGAACCGCGGGGAGGAAGAATCCAGCGAGGATTCTACTGTGAGGCGCTCGCCGGCCGCGGTGGCAAGCACGCCGTCGCGCACGGAGGCAAGCTCGTGCCCCTCGGCGTTGGTGAGAGCGCCCGCGCGCCAGGTCCACTGTGCAGTCATTAGAGGACGAATAGCGCGACGAGGGCGACGATGGATGCCAGGACCAAGGTAATGATCCAGGCCCAGGCCTTGCCCTGGGTATTGGCATCCAGGATGACGCGGGTAAACCAGCTCAAGCCGGCGATTTCCGCGGCGGTCAGGCCCTCGGCATCGTGCTCGAATTCGAGGATGGCCTTGCGCACGCCGGAATTGCGCGCGGTAAACTGCCCTACCTTTTCGTCATCGACGTCATCGATGATCCAGTCGCCGCTGTTTTCGTTGATGAAGGTGAAGGTACGGCCATTGAGCGATGCCTCTAGGCGCTTGTCGCGGCCGGGGCGGCCGGCGAGGCGGTAAATGGAGCCGTCGGCAAGTGTGGCAGAGGCGCCAAGGTCACTGACCTCGGTGCGCCAGAAGTGGCCGTCCACCTCCGCGGAATGCTCCGAGAATACGCCCAACTGCTCCGGGCCTTCCTCGGCCAAGAGCACGGGCTTTGTGCGATCGGAGCGATCCCAGCTGGTGTAATGCATCCCTAGCACCCAATCAGGCGGGCGGCGAGGTAAGCCTCGAGGTCATCGAGCTTCACGCGCTCCTGCTCCATGGTGTCGCGCTCACGCACGGTCACGGCATCGTCTTCGAGGGTGTCGAAGTCGAAGGTGACGCAGAACGGGGTGCCGATCTCATCCTGGCGGCGGTAGCGGCGGCCGATAGCACCGGAGACGTCAAAGTCCACGTTCCAGTGGGCGCGCAGCTTATCGGCTAGCTTGCGGGCCGGCTCGGAGAGCTCTTCCTTCTTGGACAGCGGCAGTACGGCCACCTTGATCGGTGCCAGGCGGCGGTCCAAGCGCAGGACCACGCGCTTATCGGTGCCGCCCTTGGCGTTCGGAGCCTCTTCCTCATCGTAGGCATCCACCAGGAAGGCCATCATGGAACGGCCCAGGCCGGCGGCCGGCTCGATAACGTACGGGATCCAGCGCTCGTCATTGGCCTGGTCATAGTAGGACAGGTCCTCGCCCGAGCCCTTGGCGTGTACGGACAGGTCATAGTCCGTACGGTTGGCCACGCCCTCCAGCTCGCCCCACTTGGAGCCCTTGAAGCCAAAGGCGTACTCCACGTCCACGGTGCGCTTGGAGTAGTGGGAGAGCTTTTCCTTCGGGTGCTCGTACAGGCGCAGGTTTTCTTCCTTGATGCCCAGGTCCACGTACCAGTTGTAGCGGTCATCAATCCAGTACTGGTGCCACTCTTCGTCCTCGCCCGGCTTGACGAAGAATTCCATCTCCATCTGCTCGAACTCGCGGGTGCGGAAGATGAAGTTGCCCGGGGTGATCTCGTTGCGGAAAGACTTGCCGATGTTCGCGATGCCAAATGGCGGCTTCATGCGCGAAGAGGTCATCACATTCTTGAAGTTGACGAAGATACCCTGTGCGGTCTCCGGGCGCAGGTAGTGCAGGCCCTGCTCATCATCGACTGGCCCCAGGAAGGTCTTGAGCAGACCAGAGAAGGCCTTTGGTTCGGTCCAGTCACCCGGCTGGCCAGTCTCCGGGTCATTGATATCTGCCAGGCCGTTTTCTGGCTCGTGGCCGTGCTTTTCCTCATAAGCTTCAATGAGGTCGTCGGCACGGTAGCGCTTGCCGGTATGGCGGGATTCCACCAGCGGGTCAGAAAAGACCTCGACGTGACCGGAGGATACCCAGACCTGACGCGGCTGGATGACGGAGGTATCTACGCCCACGACGTCTGCGCGGGACTGAACCATGTGGCGCCACCACTGGCGCTTGATGTTTTCCTTGAGCTCTACACCAAGAGGGCCGTAGTCCCACGCGGAGCGGGAACCGCCGTAAATTTCACCTGCCTGGTAGACCAAGCCGCGGCGCTTACACAGGTTTACAACGGTATCGATGACGGATGCCATTAGTTTTCGGACTCCTCTGGTAGGGGACAGTCTTGACAATCTCGTTCAGTCTAACCCGAAGCACTTCCCGGCGGTGGGATTGGGGCATGAATTTAATCTGAAATAAATACAACGTATTGCACGTATCGGGTAATATAAGGGTGACCGACAGGTAATAGGTATTTAATTGAAGGTGACATTCCCTATGACGACCACTTACAAGGCCCCAAATACTTCTGCGGCTGCCGGCGTTATCGCCGCCCTCGATTCGCCCCTACGCATCGCAATTATCTCTCGCTTGGCCGAGCGCGATCACTTCGTGCACGAGCTGGTCAAGGCCACCGGCAAGTCCCAGCCCCTTATCAGCCAGCACCTGCGCGTGCTCAAGCAGGCAGGTATCGTGGACTCCGAGCGCAGCGGCCGCGAGGTAACCTACTCGCTCATTGCGCCGCAGGTTTTGGACCTGCTTGCCGACGCCGCCAGGATCGCCTCCTAGCCCACCCCTCTTCCGTGCATATAAAGCCGCCTGAGCATGCAGTTGTTGAAAAAGAATTGATAATATTGCGGTCATGGCTTTACACGACAGTATTCCCAAACTAGGAGCGCGCAATACCAAGCAGCGCACCGCAGTCGTCGAGGTGCTCCGGGAAATGGAGAAATTCTCCTCCGCTAAGGAGATCTACCACGAGCTTCAAGAGCGCGAGGAGAAGGTGGGCCTGACCACCGTGTACCGCACCCTGCAGTCCCTAACCGATATCGATGCGGTAGACGCGCTCCACATGCCCAATGGCGAAACCCTCTATCGCCATTGCGAGACCGACGCCCATCACCACCACTTGGTATGCACTAAGTGTGGCCGCACCGAGGAGATCGACGGCGGCCCCATTGAAAAGTGGGCCACCTCCGTAGCGAAGGACTATGGCTTCGAGCTCACCGGCCACGATGCCGAGGTCTTTGGCATCTGCAGCGACTGCGCCGCTTCCGCCTAAACGGCCACCCGCCGCCCCCTCCCCTAACCTCAGTCTCCACCCCGGAGCCTGAGGTTTTATTTGTGGTGCGCGCTACTTTTTAACGCCACCGAAGCGGCGGTCGCGCCGCGCGTACTCCTCGATGGCGGCAAACAGGTCCTCCGGGGTGAAATCCGGGAAGAGCTTATCCTGGTAAATCATCTCCGCATACGCGGACTGCCACAGTAGGAAGTTGGAGGTGCGCTTCTCCCCGGACGGGCGCAGGAAGAGATCCACATCCGGCATGTCCGGATCATAGAGATGCTGCGCGATGGTTTCTTCCTTAATATCGCGTGGGTTGAGCTCGCCGGCTGCAACTTGCTTGGCGATGTCCCTAAAGCCATCCACCAACTCTGCCCTACCGCCGTAGTTCACACACATGGCCAAGGTCATCTTGGTATTATCCTTGGTCAGCTCCTGGGCAGCCTCGAGCTCCTTAATCACTGAGCGCCATAGGCGCGGGCGGCGGCCGGCCCACACTACGCGCACACCGCGCTCATTGAGCCACTCGCGCTGGCGGCGCAGCACATCGCGGTTAAAGCCCATAAGGAAGCGGACCTCCTCGGGGCTGCGGCGCCAATTCTCCGTGGAGAAGGCATAGGCCGAAAGATAAGGAACGCCGGCGGCAAGGCAGGCATCGACGACGTCAAGAAGCACGGCTTCGCCGCGCCTATGTCCCTCGGTGCGCTTCATGCCTTTTTCCTGGGCCCAGCGGCCATTGCCATCCATAACCAGCGCAATATGGCGCGGCATGAACTCGTCCGGGATATTCGGCGGGGTCAAAGTGCGGTTCGGGTCTGGCGTAATCACGGGCTATATTCTACTGCTCCATTACCTGCAATGCGGAAACATTGCGCTCCATGTGCCACTGCAGGTGCGCCCGCGCTAGGCGGTGCCCCTCCTGCTTTTGCGCATTCGTTGGATTCGTCGGATAGTTATGCGCTAAAAGCCACAGGTGGTGCAGGGTTTCGGGGTCTACCTCGGCCGCACCCGGCGGCCGGCATTCGTGGCACGCCGCCCCACCAACCGCCGGGTGAAAGGCGTGGTGCGGGCCGGGCCGGTTGCACTGGGCGCAGTTGAAAAGGCTCGGTGCCCAGCCGGCATGCGACATCGCCTGCAGCAAAAATGCATCCAGCGCCATGGTCGGGTCTGAGGTTTGCAGCTGCTCCAAGGTCGCGGTGACGGATTCGTAGAGGTAGGGGTCATGGGCGGCGTCGGCAAACGCAAGGTGCTCTGCCGATTCCAGCACTGCGCACGCGGCTGTGTAGCGCTCATAATCCTCAATGAGGCGCGCGCCAAAGTAATCCACCGTATCCGCTTGGGAAATGGTGGCTAGATTTTTTCCCACATACAGCTGGACATCGAGGTTGACAAAGAGCTGCAGGCGCGAACCAAAGCGCGACTTGGCACGGCGCACGCCCTTGGCCACCGCGCGCACGAGGCCATGATCGCGGGTAAGCAGGACTATGACGCGATCGGCCTCGCCAAAATCATAGGTGCGGATGACCACTGCGCGGTCACGATAGTTCTCGCGCATAGTGGTTTAAAACCCGAGCCTGCCCAGCGACTTCGGGTCAGACTGCCAATTTTTCAACACCTTGATGCGCAGGTCCAAGTACACGTTTTGGCCCAGCAGCTTCATAATCTCCTTGCGGGCGTTGCCCACAATGCGACGGAAGCGCAGGCCATCCTTGCCCTCGATAATGCGCTTTTGGCCGGGGCGTTCCAAGTACAAAATGGCGTGGATATCCAGCACGCCCTCCCGGGTGCGCGATGGCAGCATCTCATCAACCTGCACCGCCACCGAGTGTGGCAGCTCCGCCTTCAAGCCGGACAGGGCGGCTTCACGAATGAGTTCCTCGATGCGCTTTTCCTGGCCCTCATCGGTGATGTGGTCATCCGGGTAGAATTTCGGGCCTTCTGGCAGGTGGTCCACGATGACCTGCACCAGCTCATCAAGCTGCACGCCCTCCTTGGAGGACACCGGTATGACTACCGCATTCGGATCCTCCTGGGTAAGCAGTTCGTGCAGGGCCAGAAGCTGGGCGCCTACCTGGTCCTTGCTGGCCTTATCCAGCTTGGTGACGATGCCGATGATCGGGGTCTTTGGCGCGATGCTGCGCACGTTTTCCAGGATCCAGCGGTCACCCGGGCCAATTTTTTCATCGGCCGGGATGGTCAGGCCAATAACGTCCACATCAGCGTAGGTATCCTTGACCACCTCGTTGAGGCGCTCGCCCAACAAGGTGCGCGGACGGTGCAGACCCGGCGTATCCACGACGATAACTTGAGCGTCTTCGCGGTGTACCAAGCCCCGGATGGTATGGCGGGTGGTCTCCGGCTGGTCAGCGGTAATCGCAATCTTTTGCCCCACCAGGGCATTAGTCAGCGTGGACTTGCCGGTATTCGGGCGCCCGACAAAGGATACGAAGCCCGAGCGGAAACCCTCCGGGGTATCGGTGTATTGCGAATAATCAAGCGGGGCTGCCGTATTCTCGGCGCCTTCCGACACGGCATCATCGGGGTCTTCTGGCAGGCCCTCGAATGCCGCATCAAACTGTGCATCAAAATCAGAACTCATTACCCGCAATAATAGCCCACAGAGTCAAGATCTCCGATTAGTTCATGGCCAATTCGCACCGGTGAAGCGGCATAGGGCTAATCTATGGAGAAACCTCTCTCCCCAGCACAAACCGTGCTTACTCTCCGAAAGGTCCCTTCATGTCCCGCAAGTCTCCTGCCTTAATTCTGGGCGCTGCACTTACTCTCTTCCTCTCCGCATGCTCCTCTCCAGATTCTGAACCGTCCCCAGAGACGAGCACGAGTTCCTCCGCAACCTCTTCTTCCAGCACCTCCAATTCTTCAACCACCACTTCTTCTACCACCAGCAGTGAAGAGAGCATGACTGAAGAACCTGCAGAAAGTGTCGCTCCCGAGCCGGAGACCCAACCCCAAGCCGTGGCTGCCGAGCCGGAGCTCCTGTATTGCGATCCGGGAAACTTGACCATCATCGGCACATTTTCTGACGGCACCGAAAGACCTACAGAACTATGCGATACGCCGTCCCACCGGCGTTCCGTACGCGCTGAAGCAGTCTGTGGCGGTTTAGAAGGACGATACAAGTACCCCGAGGAATGGGCCGAACTGTGCAATGGAGGTCTTCCACCTTCCGATTCGGACTATCCCGATAGCTACGGCGATATAGATGCAGGTTACGCACCAGAGTCTGGCGCGGTTACGGATGCGCCAGCCGATTCGGATACGGGTGCGGTTGAAGGCTACGAGTATTAACAGAAAAGAGGCAGAGCGTTAAGCAACGTCAAGGCCCTGCACCCGTCAAACGGGTGCAGGGCCTTGGTGGTGGATTAGCAGGGCTTATTTAAACTCGTCCGGCAGTGGGCCGAGCTGCGGGCCGTCCGGGTAGTACTTCCAGCCGTCCTTGATGCGGACGTCGTCAGCCCAAGGCAGTTTGTACTCGCCCTTGGCCAAGTCCTCGACCCAGGTGAGATAGTTGTCAGTCTTGCCACCGGGGTAGCCAACGTACCCGCGGTTGCCTAGGTTGAAGATGTTGTTTTCTAGGCCCCAGTTGATGCGGGCCTTGTCAGCCAGCTCAGAGAAGATTTCGGCGGTGACGATTTCGCCGGGATTGCGGTGGCCCTCAGAAATCATGTGGCCATCGTAATTGCAGACGTTGCCTTCACCGAAGTAGTAGAAGGTGTTGTCATAGCCAGCCAGGTTTACGGATGCGGTGTACATCAGGTTTTGGAAGGCATTCGTCTTATTGGTCATGATCCACTGATCCTGGGTTTGCGTGGAGTAGCCAGAGATGCGGATATAGACGTTGGCGCCCTTGTACGCAGCCTCGCGTGCGAGCTCAGGGAACATGCCGTCGTGGCAAATGTTTACAGCGAGCTTGGAGCCCTTCGGGCCGTCGCAAACCGGCATGCCCAAATCGCCTGGGTACCAAGGCTCGATGGGAGTCCATGGCTGCAGCTTACGGTAGTGCAGGGCGATTTCACCGTCGGAGTTGATGATGATGGCGGTATTAAAGGGCGGCTTTCCTTCCTCATGGTTTGGCTCCATGATGGAAAAGACGCCCCAGACATCATTGTCCTTGCAGGCCTGCTTGAACTGGTCCACCTTTGGGTCATCGAGGCCGATGAGGAATTCATCATAGGACCAAATCTTGGTATTGAGACCGGAGGATGAATATTCCGGGAAGACAATAAGGTCGAGGTCCGGGTAGCCCGCCTTGGTGGAACCCACCATGCGGCAAATTTCGTCCACGCTGGCTTGGACGTCTTCCGGGGTATTGACCACGGGAACGGGGTACTGCATGAGGGCCATCAACAGGCCGTCGGGGGATGCGCTGATGCTGCCGGTGCTGGACATGGTGGGCTCCTATCGCAAAGTAGATGATGTGACGGGAGCCATATTACTGATGTTGTGGTAGTACGCCACACTATTCATCCAGAGAAGTAGTCTCGTATGAGAGACTCGTCGTAAGCCGCCTTTGATGAAATAAGAGAGCCGAGCTGAAGGGAAAGTTTACTCAGCTCGGCCGACACTCGATAGACCTTGGGGTGGGCGTAGGTGCGGGTTCTTAAGGGAGCAGAGGAGAAAAGTCCAAGGTGATCGGGCCGAATTGAGGGCGAAAAGGCCGATCTGAGGGGAAGTTTTCCTCAGATCGGCTCGATCAGAATGGACCTAACTTTAGGAGGCCAAACTTCACGGGTTCCCACGCGCGCGAACGGGGCCGCCCAGGCCTAAAGCTCCTCGGCGTCGAACTGCATGCGCGGGTGAGCGAAGACGTCCTGCGCCTGAATGAGGCGGAGCTCAGCAGACTCGGCTTCATAGGTGTTTTCCAGCAGGTCATACACGGAAGAGGCGGTGCGACGCAGGGACTCCTTGACGTCGCTGGTCTCGGTGTAGTGGCCGGTAAACAAGGCGGCGGTGACGTCGCCGGAGCCGTTGCGCTTGAACGGCAGCAGCGGAGTGGACACCAAGAAAGCGCGGTCGCCGTCGACGGCAAGCATCTCAATCTGGTCGTCGGCAGTCTCGGGGCGCTTAACGGAGGTAACCAGCACGGTCTTCGGACCGATTTCCTGTGCCTTCTTCACCGCGGCAAGGGTTTGATCGAGGGTGCCAACCTCGGAATCGGTGAGGTAACCCAGCTCAAATTGGTTGGGGGTAATGATATCGGCGACGGGAACGACGCGGTCGCGCAAGAGCGGCGGGATCTCATCGGAGACAAAGCAGCCGGACTTAGCATTGCCCATCACCGGATCACAGGCGTAAAGGGCCTTGGGGTTGGCGGCCTTGATGCGGCGGACGGTTTCCACGATGGCGTCGGCAATGTCGGCGCCGCCCTGGTAGCCGGAAAGGATGGCATCGATCTGTGGGAAGGCGCCGCGCTTTTCAATGCCATCGATGATGGAGGTGACATCGCTGGCCGGAATCATCGGTCCGCCCCAGTCGCCGTAGCCGGTGTGGTTGGAAAAATTCACCGTGTGGACCGGCCATACCTCATGGCCGGCGCGCTGCAGGGGAAAGACGGCCGCGGAGTTGCCAACGTGGCCGTAGGTGACGTGGGACTGGATGGAAAGGATAGTCATAGGTTTCCATTGTGCTACGCGGCGCACGCGCTCACAAAAGAAACCGGAAAATTATTCTTCCGGGCGATCTTGTGGTTCTCCCACCGCAGGGATGCCCCCACCAGGAACCTGCTTGTCTAGGTTGGCGCGCTCGGCGGCGTCGGGAAAAGCCTTCGGTCCGGAGGGCTTGGGCTGATAGGAAACTCCGCGCTCGGCCGCATCGTCGTACCAATCCGCGAGCAGCTCGTTTTGCCGGCCGAACATTTCCTTTTCCTCGGCCGGAGTGGAGTGGTCATAGCCCAGCAGGTGCAGGCAGCCATGGACGGTAAGCAGGGCAAGCTCGTGGCCCAGGGAATGGCCGGCGGCCTCTGCTTGGCGCAGGGCAAACTCGGGGCACAGCACGATATCGCCGAGCATGGCAGGGCCGGGATCGGCGGCATCGGGGCGGCCGCCACCCGCAATCGCACCGGGGGTGAGCTCGTCCATGGGGAAGCTCATGACATCGGTGGGGCCTTCCAGATCCATCCAGCGCACGTGGAGATCCTCGATGGTCTTCAAATCCACACAAGTGATAGTGCACTCGGCATCGGGATTGATGTCCATAGCACCGAAGGCATAAGAGGCGACGTCAATCAGCATCTCCTCGTTGACGCCTTCGAAGCCGGATTCATTGAGAAATTCGATACTCATTCCATTCCCTCGTATTCAGCGGCTTTCTTATTATCAAAGGTCTCATAGGCATTGACGATGCGCCCGACTAGCTGGTGGCGCACCACGTCTTTGGAACCCAAGTCCGCGAAGTGAATATCTTCCACGTTGCGCAGGATGCGGCGCACGATGCGCAGGCCGGAGACCTGACCATGCGGGAGGTCTACCTGCGAGATATCGCCGGTAACCACAATCTTGGTGCCAAAGCCCAGGCGCGTGAGGAACATCTTCATCTGCGCGGGTGTGGTGTTTTGGGCCTCGTCAAGAATGACAAAGGCATCGTTCAACGTGCGGCCGCGCATATAGGCCAGCGGGGCGACCTCGATGATGCCGGCCTCCATGAGCTTGGGGATCATCTCTGGGTCGAGCATGTCTCGCAGAGCGTCATATAGCGGGCGCAGGTAAGGATCAATCTTGTCATTGAGCGTGCCCGGCAAAAAGCCCAGCTTCTCCCCTGCTTCCACGGCCGGGCGGGTGAGAATGATGCGCGAGACCTGCTTGGTCTGCAGGGCCTGCACGGCCTTGGCCACCGCCAGGTAGGTCTTGCCGGAACCGGCCGGGCCGATACCAAAGACCACCGTATTATCGTCGATGGCCTGCACGTATTCAGACTGGCCCACTGTCTTTGGGCGGACGGCCTTGCCGCGGCGCTTGACGATGTCCGCCGCCAGCGCCGCCGAGACCGACTGCGGCGCCTCCACGGCCACCATGTCCATGGTGTGCTTGACCGTATCGGTAGACACGGCGTGGCCGCGGCGGGCGATGGCCTCGAGCTCATCGAGGATCTTGGCGGCACGGGCCACCTCATAATCAGGACCGGTGACGGTGACGACATTGCCGCGGGCAAAAAGGTCCGCATCCAGGCGGTTATTGAGCACGCGCAGGTTATCGTCCGCACTACCCAGCACGCTGCTGACGTAGGCGGAATCTAGCTCACATTTCTTCGTGATGATAGGCACGTGCTTTAGGCTACCAGCGCCGCCTACCAACGCTCGGTGCGCATGCCGATTGCCGCTAGCGCCACCATTGCTGCACTCGCTGTACGCAGCACTTCCGGGCCAAGCTTGATGGGCATGGCGCCGGCTTCTTTGAGGCGATCGAGCTCGGCGTCGCCGATGCCGCCCTCGGGGCCGACGAGCAGGACGACATCGTCCGTCAGTGGCACGTCCTTGATGGAGACGGTTGCTTCCTCGTGCAACACGAGCACAGTGGGGGCGTTGGAGGAAGCGCCGTCGCGGCCACCGGTGAGCTTTTGGACGAGCTGCGGGGTGGTCAGCGGACCGCGCACCTGGGGGATGCGGGCGCGGCGGGATTGCTTAGCCGCGGAATCCGCGGCCGCCTGCCACTTAGCCACTGCTTTGGGTGCCTTCTTGCCGTCCCATTTGGCCACGCAGCGGTCCGCCTGCCAGGCGATAATCTCATCCGCGCCGGCTTGGGTGGCGAGATCCACGGCGAGCTCGGCACGCTCGGATTTCGGGATGGCCTGCACCACGGTCACGCGCGGGGTGGGCTCGGGCGTGGTCACAATGGACTCGACCGTGCCTTCCAAGGAGTCCTTGCCCGAGGTAGCGGTGATGGTGAGGGTAAGGCGGGTACCGGTGCCGTCGATAAGCTCGAGGCGCTCGCCCTCCCTCATGCGCTTGACCGTCACGGCGTGGCGGGCCTCTGGGCCGGAAAAGCTGAAGGCCTCACCGGTGCGCGCGGCGGAAAGGTCCGGGTGGATGAAGACGGGCAGCGACATTAGCGGCGGAACTTATCGCGAATGCGGCTGAAGAAGGATTCCTCCTGACCATCGCCGGTGGTACGCACGCGCGCGCCCTCGTCGCGGGAGTTGCGGATCTTCTCCAGGGACTCGCGGGTCTTGCGGTCGAGGTCCTTCGGCACAACGACGTCCACGTGGGCAAAGAGGTTACCGTAGCCATCGGTGCGCAGGCGCGGCATGCCGGCGCCTTCGATCTTGATGGACTCGCCCGGCTGGGTGCCCGGCTCGATATCGATGGTGAGCTCTTCGCCACTTAGCTGGTCGATGGTGAAGTTGGTGCCCAGTGCGGCATCGATCATCGGCACGCGCACGGTGAGGTTCAAGTCATCAGCATTGCGCTGGAAGACGGGGTGCTCCTCTGTGTGGACCTCAACGTACAGGTCGCCGGCCGGGCCGCCGCCGTGGCCTACCTCGCCCTGGGAGGCCATGCGGATACGCATACCGTCATTGATGCCGGCCGGGATATTAACGGTGATATCGCGACGCTTCTTCACGCGGCCGTCACCGGCGCAGTGATTGCACGGATCGGTGATGACCTCGCCAAAGCCCTGGCACTTCGGGCACGGACGGGTGGTCATGACGTTGCCCAGGAAGCTGCGCTGCATCTCCTGGATTTCACCCATGCCATTGCAGTTATCGCAGGTAACCGCCTTGGCCTTGGACTCGGAACCGGTACCACCGCAGCTATCGCACAGCACCGCGGTATCCACGGTGACCTTTTTCTTCAGGCCGGTGTAGGCCTCCTCCAAGGTGATGCGGGTGCGCAGCAGGGCATCGTTGCCCGGCTGGACGCGGGACTTAGGGCCGCGGGAGCCGCCGGCCCCGCCGCCAAAGAACTCGGCGAAGATATCGCCTAGGCCGCCGCCACCGAAGCCGCTAAAGCCACCGGCGCCGGCACCGGCGCCGCCGCCCTGCTCCATGGGGTCGCCGCCCATGTCCACGATTTGGCGCTTTTGCGGATCCAGCAGGACCTCCTGGGCCAGCGCGGCATCGCGGAACTTCTCCGCGGCAGCGTCATCATCCGGGTTTAGATCCGGGTGATACTTGCGGGCCATTTTGCGGTAGGCCTTCTTAATCTCCTGGTCAGTTGCGTTTTTATCAACACCGAGGATGCCGTAATAGTCACGAGCCACTGTAAGAGATATTCCTTCTAATTCGTCTTGTTGGGGTTAACTTGAAAAAATTATGCGCGGCCAGCTAGTTTACTCGCACTGCTCGCCGGCCAAAATTTCGCTCACATACCGTGCAACGGCAGAGACCTTAGAAATTGTTCCCGAGTAATCCATAAAGGTAGGCCCCACCACGCCAAGGCCGCCGAGTGTGGCCACCTCATCGCCGGTGCCGAGGCCATAGCCCGTAGCTACCACGGAGGCTTGGCGCAGCTGGTCTTCCTCGTTTTCCTCGCCGATAACCACGGAGACGTTGCCGAGATCCGGCACGCGGGCGAGCAGCTTGAGGACGACGACCTGTTCTTCTAACGCCTCGATAATCTTGGGCAAGCCTTCCGGGAACTCGCGGGCCACGCGCGTCAGGTTGGAGGCACCGGCCATAATCAGCCGGTCGGAGGGTTGTTCCACTAGGGTCTCGATGAGCGTGGTGGCCACCTTGAGCACGTGGTGGCGGATATCCAAGGGGGCGTCATCGACAAGGTGGGCAAGTTCCACGGAGGCGTCGCTAAGCGTCTTGCCTACCAGCGCGCTATTGACGATGTCGCGCAGGCGGAAGGTCTGATCCTGGTCGATGATTTCATCGAGCTCCACATTGCGCTGGTCCACGCGCCCGTTATCGGTGATAAGCACCAGCAGCAGGCGCACTGGGGACAGCGCCACGACCTCGCAGTGCTTAACACGCGAGACCTTGAGGTTGGGCAGCTGGACGACGGCCGCTTGCTTCGTCACCTGCGCCAATAACTGCACCGAACGGCGCAGCACGTCCTCCAAGTCGACGCCGCCTTCCAAGAAGTTGAGCATCGCGCGGCGCTCTGGGGCCGACAGCGGCTTAACCTCATGCAGCGAGTCGACAAAGTGGCGGTAGCCCTGCTGGGTGGGCACGCGGCCGGAACTAGCGTGCTGCTGGGAGATAAGGCCCTGGGATTCGAGCACGGCCATGTCATTGCGGATGGTGGCCGAGGAGACGCCCAATTGGTAGCGCTCCAAGAGCGACTTAGAGCCAACGGGCTCCTGGGAGGCAATATAGTCCGCCACGATGGCGCGCAGGACTTCCTTGCGGCGGGCATCGGTTGAGGTAGACACTATGGCGCTCCTATTCGCTTCGGCGAATGATAAATTCTTTAAAATTCGGGACGGTGTACCGGACTTTACCGTGCTCAGGGGAATAAATGAGACCTTTGTTTATGAGCTTAGCCCGAACCGGACCAAGAGCCTTATTATCCTTCCCCAGGCGTTCACCGATTTCTTTTGTTTCCGCTGAACCATCGCCTAAGGCTGCCATGGCACTGAGCTAGTCCCTTTCAGCTGGCGTAGCTCGATCCCAGCGAGCTTGGAAGAAGCTTGCGCCTGAAGGAACCAGTCCACCAGTCACGGCAAAAGACTAACAAGAAAATGGCGGAATAACAGGTTTCTCATCGACTGAGTCAAAACTAACGGGTTTGGTTTCTACTGAACTAAGTCTAAAGGTCTGGAAACGAGAATTAGGTTTCTTCGGCGACGAGGAGATCGGTAATGATTCCATCGGCCAGCAGGCGGCCGGCCTTGGTGATGCGCACGCGATCGCCGGCGCGCTCGAGCAGACCGCGGCCGATGAAGCGCTCGAGGGCCGGGGCAGCGTGGGCATCGAGCCAGGCCTCCGGGATGCCCTCGCGCAGGCGCAGGCCGAGCATGATTTTCTCCATGTGGCGGTCGGCCTCAGTGAGCGTTTCGGTTTCCTTAATGGGCAGCTCTCCGCGGCCGAGGGCGTCGATATAGCGCGAGGGGTGCTTGACGTTAAAGAAACGCTCGTTGCCCAAGTGCGAGTGGGCACCGGGGCCTGCGCCCCACCAGTTGCCATCTACCCAGTAGATGCGATTGTGCTCGCACTCGCCGCCGGGCTTGGACCAGTTGGAGACCTCGTACCACTCGAAGCCTTCAGACTCGAGGGTGGAGGAAATCATCTCATAGCGCCGTGCCAGCACGTCCTCGTCCGGTGCGGGCAGGATACCTTTATTAACCTTGCGAGCCATGCGGGTGCCGTCTTCCACGATGAGCGAATAAGCACTGACGTGGTCCACACCGGTCTCTAATACGCGGTCTAGCGTCTCGCGCACATTGTCATCGGTTTCGGTGGGCGTGCCATAGATCATGTCCAGGTTGACGTGCTCGAAGCCGGCGGCGCGGGCCTCGCGAGCAGCGGCGAAGGCGCGGCCGGGGGTGTGGGCGCGTTCCAGGACTTGGAGAACGCCCGGGGATGCGGACTGCATGCCGAGGCTGATGCGGGTATAGCCGGCGTCGGCAAGCTGGGCAAAATACTCCGGTGAGGTGGACTCCGGGTTGGATTCGGTGGTGACCTCCGCCCCTGGCGCCAATCCGAAGGTGGAGCGGACGGTATTGAGGATCCGGGTCAGCCCCTGCCCGCCCAGCAAGGAAGGCGTGCCGCCGCCGATGAAGACGGTCTCGGCCGGGCGGCCTACGCGCGCGGCCGCCAACTCCAGCTCGCGCTCCAAGGCATCCAGATAAGGTCCGGTGAGATCGCGCGGGCTGCCCAACTCGCCCGGAGTATAGGTATTGAAATCGCAATAGCCACAGCGAGTGGCGCAGAAGGGAACGTGAATATAAAGCCCGAAGGGTTCAGTCATGGATAAAACCCTAATAGGGAGGGAACAAAATGGCCGAAAGCAGGGTTAAGCATGTAGTATGTTTCCATCTTCCCAAGTAGAAAGGCACCCTCAGTGGAACCTCCGAGTCGATGTCCCTACCTCCTTCTAGGCGGTGGGGAGTAAATCATGTTATCGGCTATTGTGATGATCCTGGCCGGCTTCGTAGTCATCGGCCTCATCATCGTCGCGAATGCATACTTCGTGGCCCAGGAATTTTCTTTCATGTCCGTGGACCGCACACAGCTGCGGACCCAGGCTGCTGAGGGGGATAAAACGGCACAGCGCGCGCTGGCTATTACCCAGCAGACCTCCTTCATGCTCTCCGGCGCGCAGCTTGGTATTACGATTACCGGCCTGCTCATCGGCTATGTCGCGGAGCCGCTCGTAGGCCAGGGACTAGGTACGTTACTCGGCGGAGTCGGTGTTCCGTCCGCGGTGTCTGTCACCGTGGGCACCATCGCGGCGCTTTTCATCTCCACGATTGCAACCATGCTCTTCGCGGAGCTTTTCCCCAAGAACTACACCATCGCCGCCCCCATGAAGACGGCGCGCTGGCTGGCCGCATCCACGCAAATCTACCTGCGGATTTTCGGCTGGCTCATCCACTTCTTTGAGTATTCTTCCAATGCCATCCTCAAGATCTTTGGCATCGAGCCGGTGGAAGACGTCGATTCCTCCGCCACCGCCGATGACTTGGAATCCATCGTGGATTCCTCCCACGAGGCTGGCGATCTGGATGAAAATACCTACATGGTGCTCGACCGCCTGCTAGACTTCCCTGAGCACGACGTTGAGCACGCCATGATCCCGCGCTCCCGCGTGGACGTCATTGATCCGGACACCACCCTTGGTGAGGTTCGCGAGATGATGTCTACCGACCACACGCGCTACCCCGTCATCGATGACGAACATAACCCGGTGGGCGTGGTGCATCTTATCGACGTCCTGGGAAGCGACCTTCCCGCCGCCACCAAGGCCACCAGTATCATGCAGGAACCCGTGGTGGTCCCTGAGCTGATGCCGCTTCCGGATGTGGTGGACGAGCTGCGCGATAGTGACCAGAAGATGGCCTGTGTCATCGATGAATACGGTGGCTTCGTGGGCATCGTGACCATGGAGGACTTGGCCGAGGAAATCTTGGGCGATGTCACCGATGAGCACGATATCGAAGAAACCGAGGAAATCACCGAACAGGACGATTCCCACTGGTTAGTCGACGGCGATACGCCGATTGATGAGATCGAGCGCGCCATCGGCCACGACCTGCCTGAGGGCGACTTCGAGACCGTCGCCGGCCTCATCATCGCCCACTCCGGTGCGCTGCCCGAGGTAGGCGAGGAACACACCATCCAGCTCGAAGCCGAGCCCGATGACTGGGTGGACCACGATGAGGCGCCCGTTCGCTCCATCCGCCTGCGGGTGCAAGAGGTGGACCGCCACGTGCCGTCCGTCCTTGCCATCGAGCTGGTGGAGGATTACTCCGACCACTCCGATGATGACGATGAGAAGGAGGATGCATAATGACCGAGTCTTGGTGGTTTAACCTCCTCGTTACCCTGCTTATCATCGCCGCTTCCGGCTTCTTTGTGATTATCGAGTTCTCCTTGATGGGCGCTCGCCGCAACCGCTTGGAAGAGGATGCGGAAAACTCCCGCACCGCGCGTGCTGGTCTGCGCTCGCTCAATGAGCTGACCATCATGCTCGCCGGCGCGCAGCTGGGCATTACCGCCGCCACCTTTGTGCTAGGCGCTGTGACCAAGCCTTGGGTGCACCACCTGCTCATGGCACCTCTGGAGGCCGCGGGCCTGCCGCTGGGCATTGTCGACGTCGTTAGCTTCCTCCTCGCACTCTTCGTAGTTACCTTCCTCCACCTTGTTCTAGGTGAGATGGCGCCGAAGTCCTGGGCGATTACCCACCCGGAGACCGCCCTGCAGTTCATCGCGGTCCCCGCACGTGGCTTCGTGTGGATCTTCCGCCCGCTGCTGAAGTGGATCAACGTCATGGCCAACAAAATGGTGTCCCTGGCTGGCGAAGAGCCCGTCGACCGCGCCGGTGCGGCCGGCTACGACGCCGAAACCCTGCGCACCTTGGTCGAGCACTCCCGCGAGACCGGTGCGTTGGACGATGAGTCTGCTAACCAGATTTCTGATGTCATCGAGTTGGAAAACTCCACCGTTGGTGCCATGGCTCGCGAGCATGGCTCTGAGGTAGTGCCCCTGCCTTCCGACGCCACCGTGGAAGACCTCCAAGACCTCGTTGTGCGCAAGAACATCATGCGCGTGCTGGTCTTTCCTAAGGATTCCCGCGTCCCGCGCGTGGTCCACGTGCGCGATACCCTGCTGGCCGAGCCGGAGACTCCGGTACTCGAGTTCTCCCGCCCTGCCCTGTCCGTGTCTTCTTCCACCACCGTCCAGAAGACTCTGGACCATATGCGCGCTCGCAACGAGCAGCTTGTCATGGTGGGCAAGGCCGATAAGGACAATGCCGTATGGATCCTTACCTGGGATGACATCATGGGCCAGCTATGGCCGCAGATTACCGAGCAGCTAGACAAGGTCACCCCTCCCCCGGCCGTCTAGTTCCTGCCGCGTCCTCGCCCGCGCCCGTGCCCGCTTCATTGTGCTCGGCGCGGGCTTTGCCGTTTTCGCACCCGCGCGCAAGGGCTGTTGCCCCCGATTGTGGATAACTGTGGCCGTAACTTTCCCAGCCGCCACTTCGCTCACTCGCCTTTCTCTGCGGCCTTGTTATCCACAGGCCCGGCCGCCACCTCCGCGCGCCGGCCGGCAACGTGCCCTTTCCTAGGAGGCATGACACCATCACTGACCAATATCGACTCCATCCGCGCCAACCACCCCACCTTCTGGACCGACCTGAAAAACGGCACCTACCTCAAACTCGCACCGCGCATCGCGGTCCGGCGCGATCACTACCATTGCCTCGACTTCCCCTCCCAGCTGCGCCTGCGCGCCATCGCCGCCGCCCACAGCGCCTATACCGCGGTGCTCATCTCCAAGTCCGCCGCCCGCGTGCACGGACTGTGGGTCATCGCCACAGCCGAGGAAAAGATTGAAATGGCCCTTCCCACCAATACGCTTCCTCACAAGGACCGCCGCCATCCCGAGCGCATTTATCGCAAGGCTTCCCTTCCCGAGCCCGTCCTCGTGGACGGCACCCGCTGCGTTTCCAAGGCCCGCGCGGTTATCGATGTCGCCCGCTACCACGGCTTCACCGACGGCCTCATCGCCGCCGACTCGGCTTTGCGTTCCGGCGTCAGCCGGGAAGACCTCAAGGAAGAGTTTGCCCGCATGGGCCGGGTGCGCAATAGCCGCATCGTCCGCGCCGTAATCCACCACGCCTCACCTCTTTCCCGCTCTCCCTACGAGTCTTTCGCCCGCGCCCTCCTCATTGAGGCCGATTTCCCCTGGCCCATGTTCTTCGAGGCGCCGTTCACCGCGTTGCCCGGCATCACGACCGCCCTATGCATCAACAACGCCTACCTCATCGACATAATCCCCGCGAAGGCGCTTGCCCATCAGCATGAGCGTCACCGACGTCTGCGCGAGGCCGGCTTCACCGTTCTCTGCTATACCCCTCGGCAGCTCATCGACCACCCCACTCGCTTCCTGAGCGACCTCGTTTCCACCATCTCCGCCAGACAAAAGGCCGCGCGTTCTGCCTAAATCCACGCTTCCTGCCTCCCACCTTCCTCTACCCCTCCCTTCGCGCTCACCAGCGGCGCTTTCGCCGCGGAATCCGCTGCGCCGGTGAGCGCGAAGGGAGGGCGATGGCGAATGCCTCGCAAGAGAATCCACCGAAACTTCGCTCGCAATAAGGAAGAGCCTCCACGAGCATATGCTCGCGGAGGCTCTTCTGTTTCCAGCTCATGCCTCAACAGGAAGGTCTTACTGGTTGATGCGCCATGGGACGCTGTTCTTCGGCAGCATGCCGTGGGTGTAGAGGTAGTCAATGGTGGACAGGATGCCCAGCACCGTGCCGCCGCCTACGAGCGCAGCCAGGAAGGAGAACCCTGCGACGGAAGACATATCTGCGTCCTTGCCGTCCTTACCGTTGATGCCATCGCGGCCGTCACGTCCGTCGCGACCATCGCGACCATCCTGGCCGTCTTCGCCGTCGCGGCCGTCCTTACCATCTTGGCCATCCTTGCCATCGCGGCCATCGCGGCCGTCCTTACCGTCCTGGCCGTCTTTGCCTGGAACAACTGCGGCTTCGGTAGTGGAAGGCTCGGTGGATTCCTCAGAGGTCGGCTCTTCGGTGGCAGTTTCTTCTGTAGAGGTCTCCTCGGTGGAAGTCTCTTCTACGGACTCGGATGGGGTGGTCTCTTCAGAGGTAGCATCCTCAGAAGCCGGAGCCTCGGAAGTGGTCTCTTCAGAAGTAGCTTCCTCGGAAGTGGTCTCCTCGGAGGAAGGCTCCTCAGACGGCTGGTCCTTGGCCTTCTTACCGTTGAGCATATCGGAGCACAGCTGGCCAGCCGGGGCGTTTACGGCCGCGAGATCGGAAGCTGCGGTGGAGATGTTGTTCAGGGAGTCTTCGATGCTCTTCTGCTGGTCCTTGCTCAGCTTCAGGTCGCCTGCTACGCCCGCGCCAGGAACCAGGCCTGCGATGGTAACGGCTGCATTGAAGAGCTTCAGGACTACCGTGGTGCCCTTACCAAAGACGCCGTCGGCGAACTTAAGCAGGCCGGAGACGGTCTTCTTAGCGGCATCCGGGTTGTTCATATCAACGTCGGCATCGGCGTTGTCGATGCGGCCGATGGCCATGCCCTGGGCGCGGGAGAGGTCCCAGGTAACCGTCTTGTCCTTTTCGCCTTCCTTGACCAGCTTGGCAATGCCGTCCCAGGTCTTGCCGGAAATCTTGTCAATGAAGTCAGACGGAACCAGGTCACCGACGACCGGGATGATTTCCCAGACAGTCTTGAGGATCTTTTCGCCGCCATCGTAGAAGGCCTTAGCCAAGGCAAGTTTGAGGTCGAGCATGTTGCCTTCCTTGTCAGGGGCATCAGTGACCTCACAGACGAGCTTGTCCTTCTGCTCATCCTTGACCACCTTGACGTTGACGTCGCCGTTGGAGGCCTCAGTCTGTGCGAGTTCCTCGAGGGTGGTTGGCTTTGCAGACTCCTTGGAAGCCGGAGCCTCGGCGGTCTCCTCCGCGCCGTCTACGGCGTACGGGGTGATGGACTCGGCGGCGTCTTCTTCTGCGTCGAGTTCTTCCATCGCCTTATCGCCGGCGTTGTTTTCCTCCAGCAGGTTGCCGTCCTCATCGAATTCGATGCCGTTGAGGCTTACGGTATCGTCGGTGGTCTTTTCTTCGACGAAGGTGGTGTCATCGGCTGCGACGGCGGTAGGAACAACGGTAATGGAAGAGAAGGTGGCTACGGCCACTGCGCTGGCAATGAGGCGAGAAGTTCGGCGTGCGCCCATGGATTGACTCCCTGTAGATGTGGTTGAAGAAATTAATTACGCGCGCCGGGTGTGGATGGTGCTAGGCTGTGGCGCTCGCTGGGACGGGGATTACCCTATAGCGCGTTGAGAGTATTTTCTACTTAGATTTTAAGGTTGATTCAGCAACAATACCGCTGGATATAGCACCCAAGCCGCTGAACAGGCATAACAAAAGTTATATGGAACGGCTGTTAACCTAAAGTTTCCCTAAATGCTTCCCCGAATTGGGGCACCCTAGCGCAGAAAACTTCAACGGCCACCGAGAGAGGGAATCTCGGTGGCCGTGAACATCCCCTTGCGTGAAACAAGGAAGTCTATGTGGGTTATGCAGTTGTAGCCCGGCGGGCTGCCTCGCGCTTAGCGCGGACCTTTTCCACCACCGCGGCAACCCGGGCGCGCTCTTCTAGGAACTGCGGTGGGTTATGCCCGCGCATCGTGCGGACATAGGCCGGGTGAGTATCAAGCACCGTGTGCTTCCACGCTTGAACCGCAATGAGGGCGGACTCGCCCGTGCGCTTGTACAAGTGCGGCAGCGAGACCATGTCGAGGTTGCGGGCCACGGCGTCGGTTTGCGCGAGCACGTACTCGACTACCTCGCGGAGGTAATCCGCCACGGCCTGGGTGCGAGAGCGCAGGGACTCGGCCAGCTCGTGCACCACGATGGGCTTAGAGATGGGGAATCGCTCGTCCAATAGGCGCGGGGTAAGTTGTTCCGGCTCTTCCACGTCGTTCACGCCGGAAGAGGCGGCGGAAATGGTGCCGGAGCGCACGCCGGAGACCAGGGCTTGGCGCAGGCCCATCAGCTCGCCTACACAACGGCCGGAGTCAACGCGGGCGTCTTCAACGATATCGCCTAGCTCAGCCAGGCAATCCATGCACAACTCTTCGTCCCAATCCTCGATGGCTTCAATGAGGTGCTCGAGGTACTCTGCGACTTCGTCGCCGATATTGTAAATCTCTTGCGTAAGCTCGCGGTGGCGCAGCTCGGCGGCGATTTTGTGCATTGGCTTCGAGCCACTCCTTCCACGGTCTCATTTCTAACCTCTAGTAGAGGTTGAGGTTTGCTGTAACGCCTCATGACTTTATGCGAGATCCGCCGCCGCGAGCGCGCGACACTCCGAAACCATTCACAGGTTTATGGCAGGTTCGCCCGCACTGGGGTGAGGATGGTGGGGGTGAGCTGCAGAAGGGGGCGTCGGCAAGCAGGGCATAAAGAAACACCCGAGGGAATTCCCTCGGGTGTACCCGTCGCGCAGCCTAGCGCTTGTACAGGTGCTCGATGGCTGCGGCGTAGCGCTGCGAAACCACGTTGCGCTTGACCTTCATGGTGGGGGTCAGCTCGTTTTCTTCCTCGGTAAGGTCAGATTCGAGGATGTAGAACTTCTTGATGCCCTCCGCATGGGAGACGGTGGCATTGACCTGGTTGATGGCGTCCTGCAGCTCTGCGCGCAGGGTCGGATCGGTGGCCAGCTCGCGCATGGAGCGATTCTCCGGAATGTTGTGGTCCAGCTTCCAGCGCTTCAAAATGTCCGGATCCAGGGTCAGCAGCACGCCAACGAAAGGCTTGCCATCGCCTACCACCATGGCCTGGGAGATAAGCGGGTGCCCGCGCAGGATATCCTCCATCGGGCCAGGCGAGACATTCTTGCCGCCGGCCGTGACAATGAGGTCCTTCTTGCGGCCAGTGATAACAAGCTTGCCGTCTTCATCAATCTCGCCCAGGTCGCCGGTGTTGTACCAGCCATCCTCGAGGGCCTCGGCCGTGGCTTCCGGATTATTCCAGTAACCGTGGAAGACGATATCTCCCTTGATGCAGATTTCGCCTTCATCGTTGATGCGGAAGGTCACGCCACCCATCGGCGGGCCGACGGTGCCGATGGACTGGTCCACAAAGTCCACCGCGGCCGCGGCGGCGACCTCGGTCAAGCCATAGCCCTCATAGACCGGGATGCCGATACCGCGGTACCAGTGCAGCAGGTCATGGCCCATGGCCGATCCACCGGTAATGCAGTAGCTCACGTTGCCCCCCACGCCATTGCGGATGGTGGAGTACACCAGCTTGTCAAAGACCTTGTGCTTGGCTTTCAGCAGGCGGTCCGGGCCCTCCGGCTTATCCAAAGCCTTGGAGTACTCGATGGCGATCTTCTCGGACTGCTCAAAGAGCAGGGTCTTGATGCCAGAATCAGCCGCCTTAGCAGCAGCAGAATTGCGCACCTTTTCAAAGACGCGTGGCACACCCAAAATGACGTTCGGGCGGGAGCGGGCAAACTCGATGGAAATGGTGGAAAAGTCTGACCAGTGATTCTGGGAGGCACCGCGCATGGCTACCGCAATGGATACCGCGCGGGCAAAGACGTGCGCCAGCGGCAGGAAGGTCAGGGTATGGCTGCCCGGGACGGCAAAGATACCAATGGGATTGGTGCACAGGCCGCGCGTCTGGGCTAGCCAGTTGCGGTGGGTGAGGATGCAACCCTTGGGGCGTCCGGTGGTACCCGAGGTATAGACCAAGGAAGCCAGATCATCGGTGGAGGTGGCCTTGATGCGGGCGTAGACCTCCTCGACGGCCACGCCGCGGCCCTCGAGCTTGAGGGTGTCAATGGCGGAGGAGTTGATTTCTAGGACGCGGCGCAGCTGGGAGGGAGAGCCCTTGAGATTGGGCTCGCCGTCTTCTTGCAAGACCAGGTTTTCCACCAGCTCGGAGTGCTCGCGGGTTTCGGTAATGGCGAGCACGGCACCAGAGTCTTCAATAATCCAGCGCACCTGGGAAGCCGACGAAGATGGATAAACCGGCACCGAGGCGGCACCCGCAGCCCAGATGGCAAAGTCCAGCAGGGACCACTCATAGCGGGTAGCAGAGATGAGAGCGACGCGGTCCCCCTGCTGCACGCCAAGGGCGATAAGTCCCTGGGCTACTTCAAAGACCTCATCGATGAATTCTTTGCCCGTGACATTAACCCACTCGTAGTTAGCCGGGCGGGTGAACATGACGCCATTAGGGCGCTTCTTCGCGGTGTCCATCAGGGCGGTCAGGCAGGTTTCGCCCGGCTCGATAGTAAATTGGGCTGGGGTGTGGACTTCTTGCAGGGTCACGCGGTGTCCTTTCGAACAGCTAATTATTAATCTCCGCCTACTGTACCAATCTGTTCCCCAGCGGGCGCGTTGCACCCGTGGCACAATGTGGCCTGTGACTACCCGCGCCTTGCTTGAAGAACTCGCCCAGCGCCACGGTGTGGCCACCAGCTATACCTCCCAGTCTGGTTTCCCCGTCCACGTCGCTGATGACACTATTGCCTATACCCTGCGTGCCTTGGGCGTGGCCATCGATGACAATCCGGACGATGCGGCGCTAACGCAGCTGCTTTACGACGACTACCTGGACCGCTCCTCCCAGCCCCTACCCCACTGCGTTGTCGCGCCCCAAGGCCAAGAGCGCGGTTTCGTGGTTCACGTGCACGCGGGCGATGCCGCCAACGTACACATTGAGTTGGAGGAAGGAGGCACCCGCGAGGTCTACCAGGATCTCAATGATGCCCCGGACGCGAACGTCGATGGCACGCTTTGGGGCGAGGCGAGCTTCCACATCCCAGGCGATCTGCCCATGGGATACCACGAGCTGGTGTTGGAGTCCGGGGGCATCGGCAAGCATGCCTGCCCGCTAATTATCACCCCGGCGCGCCTTTCTACGGCCGATGAGTTTATCGAGCACCCGATTAGCGGCGTAATGGCGCAGCTGTATTCGGTGCGCTCAAAGTCCTCTTGGGGTATCGGCGATTTTCAGGATTTGGGGCAGCTAGCAGAGACGCTGGCCCCGCACGCGGACTTTTTGCTGGTCAACCCGCTACATGCCGCCGAGCCGCTACCACCGGTCGAGGACTCGCCGTACCTGCCCACCACGCGGCGCTTTATCAACCCGCTCTACTTGCACATCGAATCCATCCCGGAGCTCAAGCTCCTACCGGAGGACTTACAGGATGATGTACGCGAACTGGCGGAGGAGTTTCGCCAGCGCAACCGCAGCGCCGAAGAAATAGAGCGCGACACCATTTTTGAGGCCAAACTGCAGGTGCTGCGCGAGCTCTTTAACTACCAGCCCTCCCCGGAACGCGAAGAGGCCTTCGTGCGCTACGCCCGTGAGGAGGGCCGTGGCCTGCGCGATTTCGCGTATTGGTGCGCGCAACAAGACGCCGCCGCGCAGTCGGGCCAGCGCCATGCCGAAGGCCTGGACATGGACAAGCTCACGCGCTTTTATTCCTGGCTGCAGTTCCTGTGCGATGAGCAGCTGGCCGCCGCGCAGCAGCGCGCACTCGATGCCGGCATGCGCCTGGGCCTGGTGACTGACCTTGCCGTGGGTGTGCACCCGGGCGGCGCCGATGCCGTAAACCTCACAGAGTATTTGGCGCCGCAGTGCTCGGTAGGCGCCCCGCCGGATGACTATAACCAGCAGGGCCAGGATTGGTCGCAGCCACCTTGGCACCCGCAGCGCCTTGCGGCGGCGGGCTACGCTCCGTGGCGCGAGATGCTCTCCACCGTGCTGCGCCATGCCGGCGGGGTGCGCGTGGACCACATCTTGGGTCTTTTCCGCCTGTATTGGATCCCGCGCATGGCCAGCCCGCTGACGGGTACCTATGTCTCCTATGATTTTGAGGCCATGGTGGGCATCTTGGCGCTAGAGGCGCAGCGCGCCGGTGCGGTGGTCATCGGTGAGGACCTCGGCACCGTCGAGCCGTGGGTACAAGACGTGCTCGCGCAGAAGGCGGTGCTGGGTACCTCCATCGTGTGGTTTGAACGCGACGATGATAACTACTCCCCGCTGCCACAGGAAAAGTACCGCCAGCTGGCGCTGTCCTCGGTCAATACGCACGATCTGCCGCCGACCTTGGCCTACCTGCGCGGCGATCATATTTCGCTCCGCGCGCGCTTAGGCGTGCTGACCCGATCGGTGGAGGACGAGCGGCGCGATGACATCGAGTGGCAGGCCCGTGTACTCGGCACCGTGGCGGATCGCGGCCTCTTGCCGCAGCGCGATTACCTCGTAGATCCGGACGAACGCGCCTCCCGCGGCGTGGAGGAGGATATAAGCGTAGCGCTGCATCGCTATATCGCAGGTACACCTTCGGCTCTCGCGTGCACCAGCTTGGTGGACATGGTGGGTGATGTGCGCGCACAAAATCAGCCAGGTACCACGAACGATCTTTATCCCAATTGGTGCGTGCCGCTATGTGATACCAACGGCGCTCCCCTGCTCATTGAGGATCTTCCTAGTCTGGAATTCTTCCAGCGCTTAGCAGCCACCAGCCGGAAGGCCTAACGCTGGGCCTAGGCACTGGTGCGGCGGTGGAGCGGGCTTAGGTCCACAGGCCGATGAGGGCGACGACGATAACCAGCGCGATCATCGTCCACAGTGTGAGAGAGACGCGGGATTTGGGCAGGGCGCGCTTGCGCTTTACGGGCTGTGCACCTGGCGTAGCCGCCGAGGCGGATGACTGGCCGGCGCGCTTTGCTTCGGGGTCCCAAAGACCCTCGCGGGGGTTAGCGCGCAGCTCAGCGCGCTCTTGTCGTGCGCGCTCGTTATTTTCCTCAGCCATGGTGGTCTACTTTAGTGCTGCGGCTGCGTTGCTGGGAAATCATGCGTTTGCCTCGGTTGGCTACGTAATCGACACCCCACATCAGGCACCACGCTACAACCACCATGAGTGGCACGGCGATGGCCACCACGATGACCATTTGAATCCACACGGGCGCTTGCACCAACAATTGCGATAGCGTGCTGCCCAAGCTCGTCAACCACTCCATGGCTACTTATCCTACTTGCTCGCGGTAGTCTGGCTGACATGTCAAGCGCCCAGATTCCTGTTACCGTCGCCACCGCTTCCGGCCGGATCACCGGCGTGCGCCGCGATGGCCTGCACTATTTCCATTCGGTGCGCTATAGCACCATCCCCAGCCCCTACTCGCCTGCCGAGCCGTTTGATCGCAGCGTCGATCAGGATGCCCGCGAGCCGCACCCAGCAGATATCGCTTTGTCCATTACCACTCCTGCCGATGCCAACGACTGCCCCGTCGTGGTCTATATTCACGGCGGGCGCTTTGAGCACGGATCGCACGAGGATCCGCGGCTGTCTGGGGAAAAGAATGCCCGCCACGGGGTAATCCAGGTCAACGTGGGTTACCGGGTGGGCTTGGCCGGCTTTGCGCGCTTCGACGGCGACGAGGCGGACCGCTACCGCGGCATCGATGATTGCCTCTTGGCCTTGGAGTGGCTACAGGACAATATCGAGGCCTTTGGTGGCGATAAAACCAATATCACCTTGGTGGGCCAATCCGCCGGGGCGGCGATAAGCCTGTGGCTCGCACGCCGCGATCATTTCCGGGGCGGTTTTCGCCGCGTGCTGGCGCTCTCGCCGGCCTTCCCGCGCGACCGCTTTGAGCACCGCGTCACCGACCTGCGCAAGGCCCTCGGCGTGCCGGTAACGCGCGAGGCTTTGGAAAAAATGGACCCGGAATCGCTGGCCAAGGGGTATGCCAAATTCCGCAAGAAATATCGCTTCGATGTCGCCTTGGGCCCTGCGCCACTGCGCGCCGAAGAATTGGCGGATATCCCTATCGTGGTGACGTCTACCCGCGATGAGTTCTATGACATGCCCCAAGCCCAGCGCATCGACAAGATGGCGCTGGCGGGTTTTATTACCAGCTACCTTTCACCCAAGTTTGGGATTTCGCAGGGGCGCTTCAAGCAGTGGCGGCAATTGGCGCACTATGTGGACCCGCAGCGGCCGATGGGCCGACTCATCGGTGATGCCGCAGTGCGCCGTTGGACCGCCCAGGTAGCTGCGCATTCCCCGGGCCCGACGTGGATGATGGAGTTTACGCGCACCGATTCCCCTGCGGTGCATTGTGCGGAATTGGGCCCGCTGTTTGGCGGAAGCGGGAACGAGGCCGGCGAGGAAACCCCCGCCGAAGAGCTCAACGAGTGGCTACGCCAGTTTGCCACCACGGGTGAGCCCGGATTCCCCAACTATGGCGATGACCACCGGGTGCTGGAATTTGACCTAGATACAGGCGAGCGCCGCCTAGCCTATGCCACCTTGGACTACGTGGCCGCAGCCTTCTACAACGACGACGAGCTTTAATTACAGCGCAGCACGTAGCTTTTCGTCCGCTAGCTCATCAATCATCCACGGGCTAAAGACGCCAGGCATGGCATCGGCGGCGGCGAAGAGCCGATCCGGCTCGACCCACTGGTAAGAATCTACTTCTTCGGGGTTGGGCTCCCAGGCGGCGTCGGCAGCAAGCTCGACGGTATATACCGGGCAGATTTCATTTTCTACCGTGCCCGAGGAATCCACCGCGCGATAAGAAAAGTCCGGCAGGATAAGCTGCGGGGTAGACAGGTCTTCAGGCGCAATACCCAACTCAAAGGTAGCGCGGCGCAGCACCGCATCGGCGGTTTCCTCGCCGGGGGCGGGGTGGCCGCAAAAGGCATTGGTCCACACCCCGGGCCAGGTGAGCTTACCCAGCGCGCGGCGGGTGACCAACACCTTGCCGCCGCAGGTCAACCAGGCGGAGAAGGCAAAGTGCAGCGGAGTATCGGTGGTATGAACTTCGGCCTTGGGAGCGGTGCCGATGGGTTCACCTGCGGCAGAGGCCAAGACTACAAGTTCTGTCATAGATTAAGGTCTCCCACCCAGGTTACGTTGCCAATGTGCAAGCGCGCATTCCACAGGTTGCCGGGCGTCACGTCAAAGCGGTACTGCAGGTTTACCGAGGCGCCCGCGCCCAGCGGGTGATCGAGCCCCGGTGGCTCCACGTCTGGGACAGATTCCTTGTCATAGGGCAAGGAGTTGATCTTGGCCCAGCCGCCGTTGCCGTCGGCGCGCTCAAGGGTGGGATCTTCAAAGGCGTCGACCGGCAAGGGCACGTCGTTTTCATTCTTCAGCAGGATGGTCACCACGGAGCCACCGGAGTTGTTATCGGAATACACTCCCTGTAGTTCCCAGCTCACGCCCAAGCCCTTATCCTTTACTGGCTCGGCAAGATTAGAGGTGACCTCTTTATCATCGGTGTCCTTGGCCTCGTACGGGGCCTCTTCGGAGCTGGAGACGGTGATATTGTCCCCGAGCCCTGTTTCTTCCGGCTGGAGAACGCTGCATCCGGTCAGGGTCACGGCGAGTACGCTGACCACGCCCGCGCCGAGTGTGTGGGAAATTTTCACCGTGGATGGATCCTTTGCACGCGAAGATTGTTGTATTTCTGCACAAGTACCTTAGCCTAAACCTCCCTGAACTTAAGTATTTACGCTCGTTAACGCCGCATATGGCATACTGGGCAGTCGCTTAAATCTCTCCCCACTTTCCCTAATTCCGCGCACAAACCGCCGTTTCGAAGTGAGTGTGGTCTACTTATGAATTCCATTTTGCGCATTACCCGCAGTGCCTCTGCCCTGTGGCCCTTTTATCTAGGCGTGCTGCTGACCGCCACGATCACTGCGGTCGTTGCACTGGTCTCGCCGTTTTTGACGCGCGAAGCCACCGATACCATCGTGGAGGCCCTGCAGAACGACGCCCCACTGGGCGATGCGCTGCGCACGGTGCTGTTGCTGGCAGTGGCGCTTTTTCTTGCCGACGCCGCCAATGCCCTCTTCCGCAATATCGGCGGCTACATCGGCGATGTCATGGTCTCGCGCCTGCGCGAGATTTTGTCCACGCGCTACTTTGCCAAGCTGCTGGCCCTCCCGCAGGGCTATTACGATAACCAGGTCACCGGCACGATCATCGCCCGGCTGGATCGCTCGATTGCCAATATCACGCAGTTCGTGCAGTCCTTTGCCAATAACTTCTTCACGATGATCATCCAGACCCTCGCGGTGCTGGCCATTACCGCGTGGTATTACTGGCCGCTGGCCGTCCTGCTCGCGCTGCTCTTTCCGGTCTACATGTGGCTTACCGCGCTGACCTCGAAGCGCTGGCAAAAGTTTGAGGCAGTCAAAAACGAAAATATCGACCTCGCCAACGGCCGCTTCGCCGAGGTCATCGGCCAGGTCAAGGTGGCCAAGTCCTTCGTGAGCGAAACTCGCGAGCTCTCCCACTTTGCTCAGCGCTACCGTACCGTGGTCGATACCACCAAGCCACAATCGCGCTGGTGGCACATGATGGATACCTTCCGCGGCCTGGCCATGGCTGTTATCTTCCTCGGCATTTACGGCGTAATTTTCTGGCGCACGCTCGAGGGACATTTCTCCTTGGGCGATATGGTCATGTTGCTGCAGATGGTCTCCAGTGCGAAGCAGCCGGTCTTTATGATGAGCTGGATTGTCGATACCGCCCAGCGCGCCATCGCCGGCTCCAAGGACTACTTCAAAGTCATGGAAGAAGAGCTCGAGCCCACGGCCCCGCGCGAATTGGTTGCTGCCACCACCGGTTCGCATACCCCGCAGCTCGACCTCACCCCGGTACGCCCGCTGGAGCCCACCCCCGGCGCGCCGGTCTTCTCCTTTGACCACGTCTCCTTCGCCTATGAGGAAGGCAAGCCCGTAGTAGAGGATATTTCCTTTGCCGCCTCTGAGGGCCACAAGGTGGCACTCGTGGGCGAGTCCGGCGGCGGCAAGTCCACGTTGGTCAACCTCCTGCTAGGCCTTTACCATCCATCTGCCGGGCACCTCGATGTACTGGGCCACCGGGTAGACGATCTCACTGCCTCGCGCCTGCGCGCCTCGGTAGGCGTGGTCTTCCAGGAGTCTTATCTCTTCTCCGGCACCATTCGCGAAAATATCGCCTACGGCAAGCCAGGTGCCACGGAGGAGGAAATCATAGACGTCGCCAAGCGGGCCAATGCCCATGAGTTTATCCAGGCTTTCCCGGATGGCTACGACACCGTTATTGGCGAGCGCGGCCTCAAGCTTTCCGGTGGACAAAAGCAGCGCGTCTCCGTTGCCCGCGCCATGCTTAAAGACGCGCCCATCTTGGTATTGGACGAGGCTACTTCGGCGCTAGACACCAAGTCCGAGCGCGCCGTGCAGGCCGGCCTGGATGAACTAATGAAGGACCGCACCACGCTGATTATTGCCCACCGCCTATCCACCATTGCGGACGTGGATACCATCATCACCCTGGATCGCGGCCGCATTGATGAGATGGGCTCGCCGGCCGAGCTGGCGCAATCCGGTGGCATTTATGCCGAACTGCTCAAGCTCACCCAATCCACCTCGGCCGCGGACCGCCGCAGGTTGAAGAAATTTGGCTTTGTCTCCGGCTCTGCCTCCGAATCCGAAGACGCGGAGGAGGACTCCCGCTGGGCCGACAACGCAGATGAATAAAAGCGCATAAAAGCGCTGGGGTGGCCGCGGGCTTCACGTTATGGTTATGGCCATGGAGTTTCCTAACCTAGAAGAGTTGCAAGCCCGCGGAACCCGCAAGTGGACCGTCTTCGAAGAAGACGTGCTGCCGCTCTGGATTGCGGAATCCGACTTCCCCACCGCGCCCGCCATAAAGAAGGCGCTGGAAGACTTGGTGGATAAGGAAACCTTTGGCTATACCCCAGCACCCAAGGCTTCGGGGCTGCGCGAAGCTGTGGCCGATTTCTATGACACGCGCTATGGCTGGCGCCCCAACTCGGACCAGATTTTCTGGATCGGGGACGTAGTGCGGGGTCTTTTGCTAGGAGTGCAGTATTTTACCCGCGAAGGCTCCCCGGTCATCGTGCCCGTGCCTTCCTACCCTCCACTGCTGGAGCTGCCACAGACCGCTGGCCGCGAAAAGATCGAGACCAGCTTGGAACTGGACGATATTGAGCGCGCCTTCCAGTCGGGCGCGGGCTCTATTTTGCTGGCCAATCCCTATAATCCGCTCGGCCGTGTGTTGGACGAGGACTACCTCACCGGCCTGGTAGAACTGGCAGAAAAATATGATGCGCGCATCCTGGCCGATGAAATCCATGCCCCGTTGGTCTATGAGGGCCGGCATATCCCGGTGGCCTCGCTTAGCGCGGCGGCCGCGGAGCGCACCATCACGGTAACCGCGACGTCCAAGGCTTTTAATACTGCCGGCCTGAAGTGCGCGCAGATCATTTTCTCCAACACGGCCGATGTACACACGTGGAATGGCCTCACAGGCGTGGCCAAGGATGGCACGGGCACCTTGGGCGTGCTTGCTGCGGAGACTGCCTACCGCGAGTGCGGCGACTTCCTCGATGAAGAAATAGAGTACCTGCGGCAGACCCGCGATTGGTTGGTGGAGGTGCTGCCTCAGCGCATCCCCGGCTTAAAGACCAGCAAGCCGGACGCCACCTACCTGCTGTGGTTGGATTTTGCCGATACCGCTATCGGCGGCAACCCGCAGCCGGCCAAGTGGTTGCGGGAGAATGCGAAGGTAGCGCTTAATGAGGGCGATACCTTTGGCACCGGCGGGCCGGGCCATGCGCGGTTGAATTTCTCTACCTCACGCGAGATCTTAGAAGAGGCACTCGACCGCATGGAGCGTGCCTTCGCGGCTCTCGATTAATCTGGCGCGGCTGGGGCAACCATGTAGCCTGCATCACCCCCACACTTTGATTTCTCACCATGTGGTCAGTAATGTCTCATTACACGAACAGGCGCGACCCGCCACCTCGGACCGCGAGGATGATCCCCACCCCGCCACCACCCCTCGGCGGAACGGGATCCTCATCGCATACTAGCTGTACATGGAAAATTAAGGAGCCACCATGGCTACCCCAGTTGCGTCACGCACCTCTAAGCCCGGCGCCACCATCGTAATTGCCTCGTTGATGCTGTTTTCGATGTTCTTCGGCGCCGGCAACCTCATCTTCCCACCCATGGTGGGTGTTTCGGCCGGCACCAATTTTTGGCCCGCTGTCCTCGGCTTCCTCGCCGCCGGCGTGCTCCTTCCGGTCCTAGCCATTGTCGCCGTCTCCATTTCTGGCCGCTCCGTGCGCGACCTGAGCTCCAACGGCGGCGCGCTTTTCGGCCTCGTTTTTTCTGTGATGGCCTACCTTGCCATCGGCGCCTTTTACGCCCTGCCGCGCACCGGCGCCGTTTCTATGGAAACCGCCATCACCCCACTGCTGGGCTGGGAAGGAACCATGGCCAATGGCATCTTCAATGTGGTCTTTTTCCTCATCGCCCTAGCGCTGTCCTGGAAGCCGAATTCCATTATCGATACCTTGGGTAAATTCCTCACCCCGGCTTTGGTGGCGCTGTTGGTTATCCTCATCGCCTTGGCAGCTTTCAACAATCCCCGCGATCCCCAGGCCCCTACCACGGACTATGCTTCTTCCCCCATGGTCACCGGCCTTTTTGAGGGCTATAACACCATGGATGCCATTGCGGGCTTGGCCTTTTCCATCGTGATTGTTGGCTCTTTGCGCTCCAAGGGGTTTAAGACCAAAAAGTCCTTGGTTAACGGCACTATCACCGCCGCTCTGGTTGCTGGCGCTTTGCTGGCCGCTATCTATCTGGGCTTGGCGTGGGTAGGCCAAACCATTCCTAATGGCCAGTCCTATGAGTCAGGAGCGCCCCTGCTTGCCGACGCCGCAAATCTCACCATGGGCACCATCGGCCAAGCCGTCTTTTCTGCCATCGTCATCTTGGCCTGCATGACCACCGCAGTGGGCCTTATCACCTCCACCTCAGCCTTCTTCGAAATGCTTGTGCCCAAGGTGAAGTACCACGTCTGGGCCTGCCTATTTACCGCACTGTCCATCCTCTTTGCCTTCCAAGGCCTGGATACAGTGCTGTCCATTGCAGTCCCCTTCATTACTTTCCTGTATCCGCCGGCTATCTCCCTTATCGTCCTCACCCTGATCCAGCCGGTGGTAAAGAAGTCCGTTGTCTTCTACTGGACCTACCGCCTGGCGCTGTGGGTATCGGTGCTGTGGTCGGCTCTGTCCGTCATCGCCGCCCAGGGCTGGGGCGCCGACGCGCTCGATCTCCTCTTGAGCCTGGCTCCTGGCCAGGCCGTGGACTTGGGCTGGATTGTTCCTACCGCCATCGCGGCAGTCATAGGCCTCGTTGTCGATATCGCCACCAAGGCCGGCGAGAAGCACGCCGCTGCCAACCCGCCGGCGGCAGAGTCGGCGGAGGCCGATGCCCTCGCTGAGGCTTAGTCTCTTAGTCCTGCCTTACCCCTCCCCTCCGCACATAACCACGGTGCCGAGGCGGAGGGGATTTTTATGTCAACAGGTCCCGGCGGCGATGCGGTATCGCCTCGCCCGGAATAGTCAGGCGGCGCGTACCGTTGGAAGAAGAGAACTTAGACAGAATTTTCCGAAAGCAAAAGGAAGGCTCCCCCGTGACCGAACGCGCGCATCTTTCCGTCTTGGACTTCTGCACCATCTATGAGGGCGAAACCCCAGCACAATCCATCGCCCGCTCTGTGGAATTGGCACAGGAAGCAGAAAAGCTGGGCTATTCTCGCATGTGGTACACCGAGCACCACAATATGAAGTCCATCATGTCTTCTTCCCCGGCCGTGCTTATCGCCCATATCGGCGCAAAGACCGAGCGCATTCGCTTAGGCTCCGGCGGAGTGATGCTGCCCAACCACTCCCCTTATGTCATTGCGGAGCAATTCGGCACTTTGGAGGAGATGTACCCCGAGCGCATTGACTTGGGCGTGGGCCGCGCCCCCGGTACGGACATGAATACCCTCGGCCGCGCCCTGCGCCGCGACGCCCACTCTGCCGAACGCTTCCCCGAAGACGTCAAAGAGCTCAACTCCTACCTCGAGGGCAAGTCCTATATTCCGGGGGTCAGCGCCGTTCCAGGTGCCAATACCAACGTGCCGATCTATATTTTGGGCTCATCCATGTTCGGCGCCTCGCTAGCCGCCAAGCTCGGCCTGCCTTATGCCTTTGCTTCTCACTTTGCTCCGCAGCACCTCGAGCAAGCTACCTCCTACTACCGCGAGCAATTCCAGCCTTCCGAGCGCTTTAGCAAGCCCTATGTCATCGCCGGCGTCAACGTCACCGCCGCCGATACCACCCAAGAGGCGCAGGAAGAATATGAGCGCGTGTGCTTCAACCGTGTCAAGGCCTTCGCCGGCCGCGGCAAGCACCTCACCGATGAGCAAGTAGAGCAGATCATCGGCTCGTACCAGGGCCAACAGATCCTAGACATGCTGAAGTACTCCGCCGTCGGCACTGCCGATGAGGTGGCCAGCTACCTCGATACCTTCCAGGAGCACGCCAAGGCCGATGAGCTCATGGTCTCGCTGCAGTCCAGCTCGCACGAGGGAGTAATCAAGAATATGCAGCTGCTCGCGCAGGGCTGGCAGCTCGATCCGGCACGCGTAGCCGGCACCCCGAGCTAGTCTTCGGCCCGCACCTGGCCTAAGTGATCGATGGGCACCTCGGGGAATCGTTCCCGGAGTTTTTCCTCGAGTTCCCGCGGGCCCAGATTCGCCTGCTCCGGCAATCGCGCCGAATACTGCTGCGCTTCGTCCAAGGTAGAAACGCGTACCCCACGCGGAATCAGGACAAGGAAATTTTGGCTCGGCTCGAGCGAATAGAACTGCATGCGCTCTAGCTCGGAGGCGGCGAAACTGGTCCGCTGGCGAGGTAAGGAAACTTCCTCGCCAATGCACAGCACCGGACGCGTCCTGCGCCGCCCTGAGACCACCACCGCCAACATGGCGCATAGCGCCCCGCCTAGTGGCATGAGCGCGGCAATGAGATAAACGAAGTGCAGGCGCGTACCAGCCGGTTCCTGCAGCGCCGAGTAAATAAGCACCCCACCGATTACAAGCAGGGCGACGGCGATGATGACCGCCACCGTTACCGCCTTGCCTAGGCGCACGCTGCCGCTGGCCGCGCGTACTTCAATCGTTTCGGTGCTCTCATCCACGGTCACTTAGCCTAGCGTGCTCGCCTACTAACTCGGCGCTGGTCGGACGGCGCGTGGCCTTTTCCTTTGCCTTCCCCTCGACCGGGCGAGGCACGCATGCTCGGTAGCTTCATTGCATTAGCGTGCCTTTGCAAAATGGAATAGCATTACTGTGTTTCGCTCCGCTGCGAAAAGCCCCGGAGAGACTAAGGACAAAGGTTGAATGAGCCCACGCGATAAACAGCAGCATAGAAAGATCGCTGACTACCTGCGAGAGCAGATCAGCTCTGGCGTGCTGCAACCAGGCGATTTTCTGCCTAGTGAAGCAGATTTATGCGAGAAGTTTTCTTCTTCCCGCGGACCCGTGCGCCAAGCAGTTGCGGCTTTGCGGGCCAAAGGGCTAGTTTCCTCCGGCCGCGGGCGCCGCTCCACCGTTTTAGCCTCTACCCAGGCAGAGCTTTTTGAATCCATCTATTCCATCTCCAGCTGGCTCAGCGAATATGACGTGGATCCACAACAGCACACCCTGTGGCTGGCTCGCCGCCGCGCGCCGCGGGATATCACCCGCTTTCTGCGCGTAGACCCAGAACAAAATGTCGTCTTCGTCCACCGCGTGCGCTATACCGAAGACCACCCCATTGCCATCGAGCGCATGTATTTCCCCATGGTGGTGGGAAAGCACATCCTAGACTTCGACGCGGATGCCGGATCTATTCATGCGCGCCTGCGCGACTGCGGCGTGGACTTTGATAATGTGCGCCGCGAACTCACCTTGGAAAAAGCCAGCGCCGAGGATGCTGAGGCGCTTGGAGTAGCCACTGGCACCCCACTGTGGCGGCTGCAGATGGAGATTTCCAATCACTCCGGCGAGCCTGTGGAATTGGCGGTCTACCTCTACCGCGCGGACCGCATGAAGCTGGCTATGAATAGCGTACGTGGGGGCGTTTCACCCCTAGAAGTTATCCCCACACCAGGAAATTTTGCATAATTTTCACGGCAGCTATTCCCAGCGGCTACCCTGCTTTCTATGAGAAAATTTTGCGCCGGCAGGGCGCTGGGCAGCCTCGCCATGGCGGCCGCTGTCGGAACCGTATCAGCGTGCTCGGCAGGTCATACCGCGGTGGTTGATACCTCCCAGGCAGCTAGCGACTCCGCTTCTACTTCCCTTACCGTAGCCTCCACCTCGGCGGCCACCTCGCTGGATTTCACCACTACCGGTGGTGCCGCCATCCCCGCCGTACTCATGGACAATGTCTACGAAACTCTCGTGCGCATCGATGAGGACGGTTCTATCACCCCGGGGCTCGCCACCTCGTGGGAGATCAGCGACGATGCCCGCAGCTATACCTTCCACCTGCGCAAAGGCGTCACCTTTTCCAATGGCGATGCTTTTACCGCCGAGACCGCGGTCTTTTCCATTAATTATGTGCGCGAGAAGTGGACCAACGGCATCGCCGCCGCCATGGATCCGGTAGACAAGGTTACGGCCACCGATGATCACACACTCAAGGTGCGCCTCAAGCAGCCGTCAAATGGCTGGCTCTGGTCCATGGGCACAGCCACCGGCGCGATGATGACGCCTAATGGCATGGATAACCTCGCCGCCCAGCCGGTGGGTACCGGCCCCTATGAGGTTTCCCGCTTTGCGCCCTCGGAATTCGTTGAGCTGCACGTTCGCGACGGTTATTGGGGAAGGCCTGCGGCACAGGATGTGACGGTGCGCTATTTCCCAGACACCATCTCCTCGGTCAATGCGCTGCAGGCCGGCGGCGTGGACGTGGTCTGGGGCGTGCAAAACCCGGAGCTTCTCGATGACGTCAAGGACGGCATCGCTACCGAGGTCGGCACCACCAATGGTGAGGTGTTGTTGTCCATGAATAATGCCCGCGCCCCATTCAACGATCCGCGCGTGCGCCAGGCAGTCGCCTATGCCGTAGACCGCAAGGCAGCCAATGACATTTTGTGGAATGGCATGGCCAAGGACACCGGCGGCGCACCGATCCCGCCTACGGATCCGTGGTTCGAGGGCAAGCACTACTACAACTACGACCCAGATAAGGCCCGCCAGCTGCTCACGGAGGCCGGCGCGGAAGGCGCCGAAATTACACTGACCACGCCGACGCTGCCCTACGCCCAGACCGTCGCTGAGCTGCTGTACTCGCAGCTTACTGAGGTTGGTTTTAAGGTGACGCTGGAATCCGCCGAATTCCCGGCCGTGTGGCTAGGCCAGGTGATGGGAGCAAAGGACTATCAGATGTCGCTCATCTCCCACGTGGAGCCGCGCGATGTACCCACCTTGTTCGGCGATCCGGATTATTACCTCAACTACGATTCCCCGCGCACCCGCGAGCTTTTGGCTCAGGCCGATTCCGCACCCGAGAAGGACTACCCCAAGCTCATGGCGCAGGCTGTGGATCAGATCATGGCGGATGCCGGCGCGCTGACTTTGATGAATATGCCCAATATCGTGCTCACCCGCGCCGGCGTGCGCGGATTGCATCCGGATCAGGTCACCGACGCGCTCATCCTGCGCGACCTGACTTCTGCCGACGCGGACGTCGACGCCAAAGCTGCCGCCGCAGATAACACCGAAAAGGAGGCCCGATGAGTTCCCTTCGCAATACTGGGCGCGCCATCGTGCGCCCGCTGCTGCGCTTTGCGTTAACACTCTTTGCCGCCTCCATCATCATCTTCGCGCTCATGCGCGCGGTGCCAGGCAACCCGGCGCGGGTTGCGCTGGGAGTGAATGCGACCGAAGAGGCCGTCGACGAGCTCAGCTCTGAGCTGGGACTGGACCGCCCGCTGCTCACGCAATATTGGGAGTGGATAAAAGGCCTATTTACCGGCAGTTTTGGACAGTCTTTGTCCTCGCAGCAGGATATTACGCCGCTGGTGCTGGACCGCGTCCAGGTCACGCTCATCCTCATTGGCCTGGCGATGCTGCTTGCGCTGGCCGGGGCTATCCCGGTGGGCATGTGGCTGGCACTGCGCAACCGTACCCGCGGTGCGGATGTAGTTTCGGCCGGCACGCAGCTGGGCATTGCGGTGCCAAGCTTCCTCCTCGGCATCATTCTGGTGGCCATCTTTGCCGTTCACCTAGGCTGGCTGCCGGCCAATGGGTGGGTGCCGCCGAACCAGGGCGCGGGTGAGTTTATCCGCCACCTTATTTTGCCGGTCATTGCGCTGGCCGTGGTGCAGGGCGCAATGCTGACGCGCTACGTGCGCTCGGCGGTGCTTGATGTGCTGAATCAAGACTATATCCGCACCGCCCGTGCGCTCGGCCAGTCCCCGTGGGAAGCGCTAAAGCGTCATGGCCTGCGCAATGCGGCGCTGCCGGTGCTTACCGTGGCCGGCGTGCAGCTGACCACGATGGTCGTAGGCGCTGTAGTAATTGAGTCCGTCTTTGTCATCCCCGGTATTGGTTCCATGCTCTTGGACGCGGTATCGGTGCGCGATCTGACCACGGTACAAACCCTGGTCATGCTGCTCGTTGCCTTCGCCTTGGTAGTCAATGCCTTAACGGATGTGGCCTACCGATTCATCGATCCGCGCATCACGGCAGGTGAGAAATAATGAAGCTGCGTTTTTCTGGCTGGCTGGGAGCCATCCTCGTCGCCGCCACGGTGCTGGTGGCGCTACTTTCGCTGGTGTGGACGCCCTATGACCCGACGCTGGCGCACCCGGATGTGCGCCTTGCCGGTCCCAGCGCCGAGCACCTCCTGGGCACGGACCGCTTTGGGCGCGATACCGCCTCCCGCATCATGGCGGGAGCCCAGATTACGGTCTTTGTCGGGCTCATTGCGGTGGGTATCGCCGCCCTCGTGGGCGTTCCATTGGGCATCCTCGCCGGCATGCGTCGCGGCAGGTGGGTCGATGCGCTGGTGATGCGCGGCGCGGATTTGCTGCTTGCCTTCCCCGCCCTGCTGTTGGCGATTATTGCTGGCGCGGTCTGGGGCCCATCGACGCTCACGGCCATGATTGCCATCGGCATCGCCGGCATTCCCTCCTTTGCCCGCGTGGCGCGTTCGGGCACGCTGCAGGTTATCACGCAGGACTATATTTCCTCCGCGCGCATCTCCGCAGTGCCCGGCTGGAAGGTAGCGTGGCGCCATATCCTGCCTAATATTGCCGGACTGCTCATCGTACAGGCCTCCGTCTACTTCGCCCTCGCCATCCTGGCTGAAGCCGGCCTGTCCTACCTCGGCCTGGGCACTGCCCCACCGGCGGCCTCGTGGGGCCGGATGCTGCAAGATTCCCAGTCGCTGCTAGGCACCGCTCCCCTGCAGGCCTTCTGGCCGGGACTGGCCATTGCGGCGACGGTGCTGGGCTTTAACCTGCTTGGCGACGCCCTCCGTGACCTCCTCGATCCCCGCCTGAAAGGATCCGCGCGATGAGCCTGCTCCACGTAGATAACCTGACCGTCACCGCCCCCGGGTCCACCACTGCCCTTGTGGGGCCGCTTAACTTCGAGCTCGCGGCCGGTGAAAAACTCGGCATTATTGGTGAATCCGGCTCCGGAAAATCGCTCACTGCGCTATCCATCATGGGGCTTTTACCCGATGGGGTACGCGCGAGCGGCTCCGTCACCGTGGATGGCTACGAAGTAGTCGGCGCACGCGATGCCCGCATCCGCCCCCTGCGCGGGAAGACCATGGCCATGGTCTTCCAAGAACCGATGAGCGCGCTGGATCCGCTTATGCGCGTGGGCAAGCAGCTGGCTCAAGCCGGGGTGCGCGATGCCGCAACCGCTCTCGAAGAGGTGGAGCTTGATGCCGACATTGCCTCCCGATTCCCACATCAGCTCTCCGGCGGCCAGCGCCAGCGCGTGCTCATTGCCATGGCCATGGCCGGCCACCCCGATCTGCTCATCTGCGATGAACCAACCACCGCGCTGGATGCCACCACGCAAGATGGCGTGTTGCGCGTCATCGAGCGCGTAACCAAGGCTCGCGGCACCGCGCTAGTCTTCATCACCCATGACCTGGGCGTCATTCGCCGTATGTGCCCCAACGTCCTAGTCATGCACCAGGGCGCGGTGGTGGAATCCGGCCCCACCGAGCGCGTGCTTGCCCAACCCGAGCATCCCTATACCCGCACGCTCATCGCCGCCTCCCGGCCGCCGGAACTTAGCCTTTCTCCGGCCACGGCGGAAGATGCGTTGGTGACGCTACGCGGGGTCAGCAAGGTCCACGGCGAACACGCCGCGCTCGACGCCATCGATCTGCGTGTGCACCACGGCGAGCGTCTGGGCATCGTGGGCGGATCCGGTTCAGGCAAGACCAGCCTGCTCAAACTCATCGCCAGGCTCGACCAGCCCACGAGCGGTGACATCGACGTCCGCGGTCGTGTGCAGATGGTCTTCCAAGACCCACAAGGCTCGCTCAACCCGCGCCTGAAAATCTGGAAATCCATCGCAGAGGCCATCCCTGGCAATCCCGGCAAGGCCGACAAGCGCGCTCGCGCGGCGGCCGCGCTCGAGGAGGTCGGGCTGCCATCCGAGAGCCTCGATCGCTTCCCGCACGAGTTCTCCGGTGGCCAGCGCCAACGCATTTCCATCGCCCGCGCGCTGTGCGGCGAGCCGGATATCTTGCTGGCCGATGAAGCCGTCTCTGCCCTCGATATGTCGGTGCGCGCACAGGTGCTGGAGTTATTGGCGGGGGTCATCGCCAAGCGCAAGCTCACCCTGCTCTTTGTCACCCACGATCTCGCGGTGGTGCGCCACCTGTGCGAGAGCGTTGCGGTCCTTGAACGCGGCCGGCTCATCGAGCACGGCGCGACCGACTCCGTGTGGGCCTCGCCCAGCACGGACTACACGCGCCGGCTCATCGCGGCCGCCGAGATGTAAAGCGGGTGGCTTCGGGCGTAAGGTAGTCGGGTCAGATAACTCCGCCGAGAAAGGATCCTGCCGCTCCGTGGCCACCCAGCTTGACTATCCCATCCCGCAGCGCCCCAGCACCACCCAGTTGCTCACCGCGTTTAATAGCGCCTCGGTGCGCTGGCCCGGTGCGCTGCGCGCGGGCTTGGCGATTCTCTTGCCCGGCGCCATCGCGCTGCTGACCGGCCACGACTACGCCATCCTGCTCATTTCCACTGGCGCGTTCACCGTCATCTTTGGCGAGGGCCACCCTTATCGCACCCGCCCGCGCGTTATGCTCACCGCCGGCACCGCACTCATTACCGTCGCGGCCGTGGGCGTGCTGGTAGGCCACCTCATCTTTGCGCCTGGCCACGGCCATTGGTGGCTGCTGCTGGCGGGCCTGTACACCACGGCATTGGCTGCCGTGTGCGGCTTTGCCCAAAATGCCCTGCGCTTGCCGCCGCCGGGCACCTTCTTCTTGGTCATGGTCGGCGGCGGTTCGGTGATGCTTGCGCGCACCGATGTCACCGTGGGCCAGCTGCTCTTTTGGGCGCTGACCGGCATGGTAGCCAGCCTCGTGCTCGGCATGGCGCCGGCCCTTATTGACGCCCACGGCCCCGAGCGCCGCGCGGTTGCCGCGCTCGAAAAGGCCGCGGCCGCCTTCAAGGATGACCGCGACGATTCCTTGGCCCGCCACCACCAGGCGCAGACCGCGCTCTTTGCTGCCTGGCAGGCGCTTTCCGACGCCCACATTATCCGCGGCGGCCGCATCATCGACCCCCAAGGCGCCCACCTAGTGGAGCGCGCCCTCGCAGCCCAGCACACCATCGTGGCGCATAACCGCGCCCTCGACCTCGGCTCCGATTCGGATCAGCTCACCGATAGTGTCACCGACGTCGATCCGGATCGCACCGCCATCCCGCACACCCGCCCCACCGGCCGCTACCGCTTGTATCGCGCCGCGGTCCGGGATTCGCACGCCATGGTCACCACCCAAAAGATTGTCCTCTCGGCGGCCATTATCGTGCTGGTGGGCCTCTCCCTCGGCTTCGACCGCCCGGACTGGGGCGTGGTCTCTGCTTTCCTCATGCTGCAATGGGGACCCGACCATGTGCCGGGTACTGTCCGCGGCATCCACCGCATGCTCGGCTCTGTCGTTGGCGTACTGCTGTTTTCTATCCTCCATTACTTTGGCATCAGCGGCTGGACGCTCCTGCTCGCGCTGGCCGCGTGCCAATTCTGTGCCGAAATCTTCGTTGCCAAGAACTACGCCATCTGCGTTATCTTCTCCACCCCGCTCGCCCTCCTCATGGGCAACTCCGCCACCCGGCCCCTGTGGCCCACCATCCAGGCTCGCTGCGGCGAGATCCTCTTGTCCATCCTCATCGCCACCGCGGTGCTGTGGCTGTGGCAGCGCAGCGCCCCCGTGCGCAATCAGGCCCGCCTGCAGGTCCGCGCGATGGAGTCCATGGCCACCCTGCTCGGCCTGCTCTTTGTTAATACCCCAGATGCCGTGCTGTCCGCGCGCCGCGACCTGCAATACGAGCTGCTCTCGGAGCGCCGCGCCATCCAGTCCCTCGCCGTGGATAACCCCGATACTGTGCGCCAATTCTGGGCACGGCACATTGCCGTACAACACGCCGGCTACTTCCTGCTAGATTTCTGCACCACCCACCCAGACCGCACCGCTACCCGCGCGGAGCTCGATTCCCTGGTGCACGAAGTCCGTGCGGCCCGTGCCGCCTAAAACAGGGGATACTCCTCCATCACCTCGTAGCGTGGGCCCCCACCACGGCCCTCGCCGAGGTGGGATTGCATAAGGCAGACCCGGTCCGCGCAAAATTCCGGTCCCCGATACACCGATAACGCGCGCACATAATCCGCCAGCGCCCACGGCTCACGTGTCCGCCGGCCGGCACGCGCGACGGTGAGGTGGGGGCGGTGGTGGTTAAAGGGGACGTCGGCAAGCTGGCACTCCGCCATCAACTCCCGCACACCGCGCGCCTGCCCGCCGACGCCCACCCACAGCGTGCGCTGCTCAAAACTCCCCGCCCCGCTTAAACGCACATCCAACGCCGCGCGCCCTGCCACCGCGTGGGCTAGGTGCTCGCGCACCGCCGCGGCATCATTGGGCTGCTCGCCATAAAACGCCATGGTCACATGCCAATTATCCGGATCTGTCCAGCGCAGCTCATTAGTAGTTGCCGCGTGGATGGGCCGCAGCGTATGCACCAAATGCTCACGCGCGGCGGCCGAGGGCAATAACGCAGCAAAGACGCGGATCATGGCCTAGCTGGCATAGACATTGAGGCGCAGTTCCGCGTCCAGCACGTGTTCTTCCTCGCGCTCAAAGACGGCGAAGGCATGCAAAATATCCGCAACAGCGGTGGAATTATCATCAAACTCGGGCATGCGATATCTTCTTTCAAACCACAAAGGAGGCACAAGAATCACGCTCGATTCTTCTGCCTCCACATAGTAGCTGACAATGATGTAATTATCCGCCCTTGACCACCGTGACCTGCCAACCAGCATCGCCCGAGCGATGGAAATCACGAATCTCATGGCCCTCATCGGCCGCCCACTGCGGAATGGATTCGGTGGCCTGGGTGCAGTCAAAGTCAATAACCAGCGCCTCGCCCGGCTCCAGCTCCGCCATGACCTGCTTGGCCTCAATCAGCGGGAATGGGCACACCGCGCCAAGGGTATCGAGCGCATAGCGCCCGCCGCCCAGCGCGCGGGCCTTGTCCTTCGCCTGCGGTTTGGTCTTGAGAGCTACTGCCCCGGTGGCAGTGGCAAAGCTCGGCAGCACCTTATCCTCGGCGGAGACCACCGAGTTATCCACGGATTCCTCGGTGGAGTAGGTCTGCGGCTGCTGCGGCTCACTCTTGGGTTTCAGCCACAGGCGCGCGCCCGCGCCTACGCCCAGGGCCATAAAGAACAGCGATACCCAGCCCTGGAAGCTAAACAGGGAGGTCTCCACCATGCCATTGCCCACGGTGCAGCCGCCGGCCAGCGACGCACCCACGCCCATCATGATGCCGCCCCAAATAGCGCGGGTCGCGGTCTGCGCATCTGGAACGCGCACGCGGAACTCACCTGCGGTCTTTGCAGCGATAAACGCGCCCACCAATAGGCCGATGACCAACAGGGTGCCCCAGTTCATGCGCGCGGAATCACCGGTGGCGGTCCAGCGGACGATGTCCGCGGTCGGCGTGGTGATGCCGAGGCCGCCGTTGCGGCCAGCGTTGGCCGAAAGCACAAAGCCCACCGTGCCAATGATGCCAACGAGCACGGCCGCGATGTTCATATTCAGCGGCTTGGCGTACCACGCTTGGCCCAGGTCTACCTTCGGGCTGCTGGCATCCTTAGCGCGGTAGTGGCGCCACAGCAGGAAGGTCACGACCCACAAGACCGCCACCAGGATCCACGGCGAGATATGCAGCGCGCCGTGGATGGTGGTTACCGGCAAGCTCCACTGCTTGAACCAATCATTCGCCCCGGCCAGCGGGCCCGATTTCATCGCGGCGGCGGAAAGTCCGTAAAACAGCAAGGCAATCCACGAGCCGACCAGGCCCTCGGCCGAGCGGTACCACGTGCCGGAAGCGCAACCACCGGACAAGATGATGCCCAAGCCGAAGATGAAGCCGCCGACGATGACGGCTACCGGTTTGAAATCGCTAATTTCCGGCGAAAGCACGCCCGTGCCAGTCAATAGCGTCAGGCCAAAGGCATGCACCGAAATCAAAATGAGCAGGGCGGTAAAGCCGCGCCACGACTTATTGAGGAAAATATCGCGCAGCATACCGGTTACGCAGAAGCGCCCGCGCTGCAGCACGGCACCGAAGACGATGCCAGTGAGAAGTCCGGTAATAATCACTATTTCTCCTTGTTTCGAATCAAGGGCTTCAGACTACGCCCTCTAAGACAGAATTGTCTATAATTGACGTACAACCCGGTTTTAAGGTGGTAGATTTCCGCGTTTCCGTCGGCCTTCCCTTTGCCACCTCAGGCACCCCAGCCGCTCCGGGCACAAATAAGGAGAATTAACCTATGGGAATCCCAGATGACGTAGTACTCGATGGATATACCCTCATCGAACAACACGCAATCGACCACGAGTTCCTGCTGCGCGGCTCTCCGCTGGGCACCGAAACTCCCCTCCTCTTCGCCCTGACCATTGCGGGCGTACTGCTGGTTGCGGCGAGCTTCTTCTTGCGCGGTGGCGCGCGGGTTGCCACCGGCCTGGTGGGTGCCATCCTCACGCTAACCAAGCTCTGGTGGATGCCCTTCGCGCTATGGCAGCAGTTCGATGACGGCCAAGTATTCGGCTACACGCTCAAGTACTTCCCGCAGTACTGGCCGGTGGCGTCCCTTATCGTCGGCGTCATCGCGCTGGTGGGCCTAGCCTCCGCCATTTTCCGCCGGCCCTAGCCACGCCTAACCGCCGAGCACCGCAATGGCGATGTGCACCCGGTTGGTGCCATCGATCTTGGCCAGGATGTGCTTCATGTGCGTCTTGACCGTGGTCAGGGAGATGAATAGCTGCTCGGCAATCTCGGCGTTGCTCAGTCCTTGGGCCACCAGCTGGGCAATTTCATTTTCGCGCTCGCTCAGCTCGGCCAATTTGCTCGGCTGAATCATCTCCTGCTCCGGCTGCGGCGGCGTGGCCGCTAGCCCCACCAGGTTTTCTAATACCTTCGGGCTAAGCTGCTGCTGGCCTTGGGCCGCCGCTCTTACCGACGCCACCAGCGCCTCCGGCGCCGTCGTCTTCAACAAGAAGCCCACCGCCCCAGCGCGCAGGGCGTGCAGGATAAATTCGTCGGTATCAAAGGCGGTGAGCATCACCACCGGGATATCGCGCGCGCCGGCGAGCGAATGCAGTTGCGCCGTCGCCTCGATGCCGTCCATGACCGGCATGCGGATATCCATCAGCACCACATCCGGTTCCTCGCCCAGGATAAGTTCGATGCCTTCCTTGCCGTTGCCGGCCTCGCCGATGACGCTGATGCCCGGCGCGCCTTCCAAGATCATGCGCAGGCCGTGGCGCAGCAGCGGCTCATCATCGACGAGCACCACCCGAATCTCACTCACTGTATTTCCTTCCTGGGCAGGCGCAGCGTCCACGAGAAGCGTCCTTCCTCATTGTTTACCTGCAGCGATCCGCCCACCACACTAGCGCGCTCGCGCATGCCGACGATCCCATACCCACCACTGTGCATGCTGCTCTTCTTCTCGGCCCGGGTGACGGGGTTGGACATGGTGATAGACAGGGCGTCGGCAAGCGCGGCGATGGTGATGGTCACCGGCGCGCCCGGTGCATGCTTGCGGGCGTTGGTCAGGCCCTCCTGGACCGCGCGGTTGAGCGCGTGGCCGGCCATGGTGCTCAGCTCCTCCAGCGATTGCGGCCCCGCGCCCGCCTGGTAGCGCACCTCCACTTTCATGCCCGCCTGGCGGGAACGCTCCACCAGAGATTCCACGCCCTCGCGCGGATCAATACGTCCCTCACTGCGCAGCGAGTGCAGCGCCTCACGCAGATCCCCCACGGCGGCCTCGGCTTCATCGCGAATCGTGCGCGCGGATTGCCGCGTCTCTTCCGGATCTAGGTCCTTGCGGTAGGCCAACCCGCCGGCGTAGACCGCAATCATGCTCAGCCGATGCGAGAGTGTATCGTGCATATCCCGCGCGATCCGGTCGCGTTCTTCCTGCCGCGCAAAATTCTCCCGGGTGGTCATTTCCTCATGCGTGAGCTCCGCCTGCGCCTGCAGCGCAATCGTGCGCTCTTTTTGGTTCGAGCGAACCAGCCCGACAACTAAAACCACTACTGCTGGGAGGATGATGCCAGAGAAAAATCCCAACTTCCCGGGCGCACTAAGCCCTTCGCTTCGAGATATATCAAAATCGACCAACTCCGAGAGCACCATGGCCGTGCATACCAGCGCCATCCACAACCGGCTGCGGCGCGAGGCCGCAGAAAACGCCGCTATAAATACCGAAGGCCGGAACTCAGCAATCGTCACCGTCGCCGAAATAATGGTTGCGGCTACCAACGCACTGCGCGGGCCGGGCTGCGTGCTGCGCGGGTCACGCTCCCGCGCAGCATGCCGGAGAGCAAAGGGCAATAAGATCCACGTGCCGATCATCACCCCGAAAAGAATAAACAGCCGTCCGGACGAGCCATCGGTCTCGCTAAACCGGGCGGCGACGACCATAAAATCGCCTATCACTGCCACCGCGGCGATGACGAGCTTTTGCCACAGCGGGCGCTGCAGCATCGCGTCGGACTTTCGGAATAACTTCATAACGCGCACCAGTTTAAGCCGACCCGCCGCCCGCGCGGTATCCCCCGCAGGGAGGATACTTCGGCCCTAGCCGCGCGCTTCCAAGACCATGATCGCAATATGCACACGGCTCGTGCCGCCGATCTTTTTCAAAATGTGCTGCATATGAGACTTCACCGTGGCCATGGACACCACGAGCCGGTCGGCAATCTCCTGATTATTCAAGCCCTGGGCCACCAGCTCGGCGATTTCGCGCTCGCGGGAGCTAAGCCTACCTAGGTGGTTGCGGGCGGTGCGGGCGTGGTGCGAATGGGCGTCGGAAAGCGCGGGGCTTTGCATGCCCACCAGCTTGTCGACGACCTGCGGGCTCAACAACGGCTGCCCCGCCGCGGCCGCGCGCACAGCCGCCATGAGCGATTCCGGCGGCGTCGACTTGAGCAAGAACCCTGCCGCCCCGGCGCGCAGGGCCCGCAGGATGAAGGAATCGGTATCGAAGGCCGTGAGCATGATGATCGGCACTGTCTGGACGGACAGAATCTTCTCCACAGCCGCGATGCCATCCATGACCGGCATGCGAATATCCATTAGCACCACATCGGGCTGCGCGTCGAGCACGGTAGCCACCGCGTCTCGGCCATTGCTCGCCTCGGCCACGACCTCGATATCCGGCGCGTTGGATAGCAGCAGGCGCAGGCCGCTGCGGACTAGAGCCTCGTCATCAACGAGCACTACGCGCAGGGCATCGGCCATCATGCTCCCTTTCCCACTGGTTGATTCCACCGCGCGCGCCACAGTTGCGACGCGAGGGGCGTATACGCCACTGTAAGTGCCATGAACATTGCCAGTGCTACCGGCACTATCTTGGCGTGGCCCACCACTACGCCGTTGAGGAACGAGGGAACGAGAATATCGTTTAGCTTTTCGAAGAATTTGGGGAAAAATTCGATAACTAGCGTGGCCGCAATGAATGTCAGCGCAGCCTGCAGGAGCACCGTCCATAAGTTCACCCGATGCAGGCGCTTATCGACGTCCACCTTCCCCACCGCCGCAAACATCGCCCTCGCGCCTTGCCCGCGAAACTCCGGCACGACATAACCGCGGCGCTCCACCAGCTCGATGCGGTCGGCGTCTTCGGGCGCATTATCATCGCAGTGTCCGCGCAGGAATTCCAGGCTATAGGCCGAGTCATCGGTATCGGTATAGCTGAGTTTGCGCGAAGTTCCGTCAACGGTGGAGGTAAAAAGACTGCGCTTAAAGTCTAGGTACTTTCCCGTCCATCCTTCGCGGGCTGTGGTTTCTTCTAGGTCGATGCGCATGAGCCCGTATTCGGGATGGCGCAGTTGCCAACTCATCTCGCTCATTGCGCAGCCTCCTTGTGCGCTAGCGGTAGCCGGATACTCCATCTGAATTCCTCGCCTTCCTTTCCTTCCGGACTTCCCTGGTTAGCCGCGATGCTCATGCGCCCGCCGGAAAGCTCCACACGCTCGCGCAGGCCCACTAGACCGTAGCCACCTGCGCCTCCCTCGACACCGTCCGTGTCGGCTCCTGCCTTCCCGCGCGGGACTGGGTTGCGCATCTCGATGTCCACCGCGCCGGCCGCCTCGCGCACCGTGATGCTTACCGGCTGACCGAGCGCGTGCTTGCGTGCGTTCGTCAGGCCTTCTTGTACTGCGCGGTGCACGGCGTGCTGCGCCATCGTGGACAACCCAGTAAAAATATCCGGGCCGGCACCGTCAGCGTAGGTCACCGTCACTTCCGTGCCGGCCTCGCGCGCGGCCGCGACCAGCTCCTCTAAGCCGCTGCGTGGATCCTGGGAAAGGTCTTCGCGCAAGGCGCTTAGGACGGTGCGCAAATCCTCGACCGCGTTCTGGGCCTCCGTGCGGATGGTGCGCGCTGCGTCTGTGAACTCGGCCGGCACGCCCTCACGCGGGTAGCTCAGCGCACCCGCATGAATGGCCACGAGGCTCAGCCGATGCGAGAGTGTATCGTGCATATCCCGCGCGATACTCTCGCGCTCCTCTTGCCGCGCGCGTTCTACCCTGACGCGCATCTCTTCACGATTCATCCGGGCTTGTTGCTCCACTCGCCACCGCTTTTCGCGCAGATTGGCGCGCTTTTGGCCCACCAATAACCCCGCGACCATCACGACCACGACGAAGATGGCACCAACCCACCCGATCTCGTGCCAGTTCATATAGGGGTTGAAGATGGTATCAATCGCAAATGCCGCCACGAAGCACGCCACTGCGGCCACCGAGCGCGAGGTCGAGCGGCGCGAGACCATGGAAATAAAAGCCACGAGTCCACTTGCCGCGCCAAAATAGGAGCTCGACCCCAGCAGCACGATGCAGCCAGCGATGAAGCTGCGGGTGGAGCCGGCATAGTCGACGTCGGAAAGCTCGCGCGGCTGGTGCTCCAGGGCAAAGGGCAGGGCGATAATACCCAGCACGCCCACCGCAAACCCGGTGCAGATATAGGGTCCATACTCCGCAAACGACGGCGAATACTCCTCAATGTCGAGGTTCATCAGCACCATGCCGATGAGCCAATTCGCCACCGCGCAGGCAGCCACAATGCCCGCCGTGCTCCACTTCGTTCTGATCATGGCCTCAAGCTTAAGCCGGCGGCCATAGTCCCTAGGGATGAATTATTTTTGCACCCCGGCCGCATCGCGCATGGCCTTCGTCTGCGCGGACGGATGCTCATTTTCGGTGGCCAAGCGTTCAAACGCCACGGCCGCTAGCGCCGCGGACTGCATTCCCAACACCGAGTCATCGAAACGCATCATCGGTGAGTGGTTCCACTCGCGCTGATTTTCGGGCTTGTCCGGATTGGCCGTGCCCATCCACATAAACGTGCCCGGCACCTGCGCGAGGACATAGCCGAAGTCCTCGGAGGCCATCATCGGGGCATCGAACGGCTGGACGTTTTCAGTGCCAAACATCTGGCTCCACAAGGTGGCGGCGAACTGATTTTCCCGTGGATTCGTCTTGGTGGTCGGGTACAAAACCTCGAAATCCACCTGTGCGGTGCACCGGTGCGAAGCAGCGACGGAGCTGGAGACCTCCGTAATCATCTGCCGCACGGCGTCGATCTTCTCATCGCGCAGTACGCGCACCGTAGCACCCAAGGCCGCACGCTCCGGGATGGCGTTATACGCGCCGTCTCCCGCCCACAGGTTGGTCACGGTAATAACGATGGGCTCGAGCGCATCGAAGCGGCGAGTCAGCGCGGTCTGCAAAGACATCTGAATCTCCGCCAGCGTGGCCACCGGGTCGATGGCATCGTGTGGGCGAGAGCCATGCCCGCCCTTGCCCAGCACAGTAATGGTCAGGTTGGATGAGCTAGCCATCATCGGGCCTGGCACGTAGTGGAAGGTGCCGCGGTCCTGCGGGCCAACGTGGAGGCCGTAGGCGGCAATGGGGCGTCGGCCAGCGGCGTCGAGGACGCCCTCCTCAATCATGGGCAGTGCGCCACCCGGGCCTTCCTCGCCGGGCTGGAACATAAAGGTGACATCGCCGTGCAGCTCCTCGCGGTGCTCGCACAGAATCCGCGCCGCGCCCACCAGTCCGGCGGTATGCAGGTCATGGCCGCAGGCGTGCATATAGCCATTCGTCGAGGCAAACGGGCTGCCGGTCTGCTCGCGCACCTCCAAGGCGTCCATGTCCGCACGCAAAAGCACCGACACCGGCCGCTCGCCGCGCTGACCGCCGCGCAGCACGGCCACCACCGAGCTCAGATCCTGGCCCACGTGGATCTCCAGCGGTAGGCCCTCGAGCGCTTCCAGGACCTTCTTCTGCGTGCGCGGCAAATCCAAGCCGATTTCCGGATTGCGGTGCAGGTCGCGGCGGAAGTTCTGCAGCTCCTCGAGCATCTCCTCACCCATTTCCTGGAAGACCTCGGTGGCCATCCGCTCGCCAATGCGCGCCCGAGTCACCGGCAGGGGCGGCAGCTGCTGAGCCTGGCGCGGCGCGGCCAGACGTCCGGGGGTGGTGGGGCGAATCCGCTTGGTCGGGTCAGTCATGGGGGCTCCTTTTCTCGCTTTCGCATTCGAGGGTACCGCAGGTTATCCACAGGCCGCCCGGCGGGTTCGGGGTTGGTGTGACAGGTGGGGCGAGTTATCCACAGGCTGGCGTGGGTGGGCTACCACGGTCTTGCGGGGTGACTTAGGCTCACCGGCATGACCCGCTTGCAGGACTACGCCCGCCAACTTGCCTCGCCGATGGAGCTTCTCGGCGAGGTCTCTGGCGCGCGCGAGGCCGACCTGCGCCGGCTGGGACTTCCCCGGCAGGAGGCCCGGAGCCTGCTTGCGCTTGCCGACGTCTACTTTGGCCCCACCTCCTTCACCCGCCGGCAGCGTTCGTGCCGGGCGACCAAGCATTGCTTGGCGACGTTGAAGATCATTGAAAAATACGTTTCGCGCACGAAATCCAAGCGGGATGCGTGGGCGCTGCGCGCTGAATTATGCGCGACCAACCAGGACGTGGAGCGGCTCGCGCGCACGCGATTGAAGGAGATGTATCCGCCGCGACAGCCGGAAAAGGGCGTGCGGATGACGCGGCGCAAGGGCGGCCCGTCGACGCTTTCGATTACCGGCGATTCCGATTTCATTGCTGACCTGCACGCCAGCATCAATGAGGAAAAGCCGCTTGATTCCGTAGAGAATATCTTCTTCCGCGGCGGGGCTGCGGCGCGGCCTACTGCCACGACGAATATCATCATCCAGCTCGATGAATTGGATGAAATCTTAAGCGGTGGAGGCGAGGAAATCACGCTGCGGCTGACTAATGGAGCCGAAATCAGCGGCGCCCAGCTGGTAGAAAAGCGCTTGGCTGAATGCGGGCTCGTCACCCTCGTTCATCCTTATGAGGGAGCGGTAAACCTGTATCGCACCTCGCGGCATGCCTCGGAGAAGCAGCGGCTCATGGCGGGCGCAGAAAACCCCACCTGCCCGTGGGCCGAGTGCAACTATCCGGCGGATAAGTGCCAGATTCATCACCTACAGGCGTGGAAACACGGCGGCGAGACCAATATGGCGAATCTCAGCGTGGCGTGCCCGTATCACAACGGCGTCAACGACGACGATCCGCACGCGCCGCCTGTGCGTGGCCGGCTGGAGCGCCGGCAGGGCCGAATAGTCTGGGTTCCGCCCTGGGCCGATTCAACCTAGCTACTCGCCTAAAGCCCCAGCCCTACCGCGTATCCCAGCCGTGTAAACCAACCTCAGAAAACCGACCGGACGGGCTGGGCAGACCGGGCGGGCTGGGCGCGGCGTGGGCGCTCAAGTCCGCCGCAAAAGACTACCGCTGGACTCGACCTCGCAACCAAGGCGTGGCTGCGAGGTGAGTTCGACATGCGTGGGGTGGATTAATCGTCGGCGTCGGTAGACAGCGCGGCCACGAAGGCCTCCTGCGGCACCGAGACGGAGCCCAGCGTCTTCATGCGCTTCTTACCGGCCTTCTGCTTCTCCAGCAGCTTGCGCTTACGGGAGATATCGCCGCCGTAGCACTTCGCCAGCACGTCCTTGCGCATGGCGCGGATGTTTTCGCGGGCGATGATCTTCGAGCCGATGGCTGCCTGGACGGGCACCTCGAACTGCTGACGCGGGATGAGCTCCTTGAGCTTCTTGGTCATCTTATTGCCGTACCACTGGGCGGAATCGCGGTGGACGATGGCGGAAAAAGCGTCGACCGGGTCGCCGTTGAGCAGGATGTCGACCTTGACTAGGTCCGCGAGCTGCTCGCCGGCCTCCTCATAGTTCAGCGAAGCGTAGCCCTTGGTGCGGGACTTGAGCATATCGAAGAAATCAAAGATGATTTCACCGAGCGGCATGGTGTAGCGCAGCTCCACGCGGTCCTCGGAAAGGTAGTCCATGCCACCCATCTGGCCGCGCTTGGACTGGCATAGCTCCATGGTAGGGCCAACGAACTGCTCGGGCACGATGACGGTCATCTTGACCACGGGCTCATAGACCTCGTTGAGCTTTCCTTCCGGCCAGTCAGACGGGTTGTGGACCCACTTTTCCTCGCCGTCTTCAGCCACCACGCGGTAGGTCACCGAAGGCGCGGTGGAAATCAGGTCGAGGCCGAACTCGCGCTCCAAGCGGTCGCGGGTGATTTCCATGTGCAACAGTCCCAAGAAGCCGCAGCGGAAACCAAATCCGAGGGCGACGGAGGTTTCGGGCTCGAAGGTGAGGGAGGCGTCGTTAAGCTGCAGCTTTTCCAGAGCATCGCGCAGGTCCGGGAAGTCGGCCTGGGAGATGGGGAAAAGGCCGGAGTAGACCATCGGGTCCGGATCCTTGTAGCCCTTGAGTGGGGTCTCGGCGCCGCCGTTGGACCAGGTGACGGTATCGCCCACCTTGGTCTCGCGGACGTCCTTTACGCCGGTAATGAGGTAGCCCACCTCGCCCGGGCCCAAACCCTCGCACTTTTGCATTGTGGGCGAGACGATGCCGATTTCCAACAGCTCGTGGTTGGCGTTGGTTGACATCATGGTGACCTTCTGGCGCGGGGTGAGCTTGCCGTCCACCATGCGGATATAGGTGACAACGCCGCGGTAGGTGTCGTAGACGGAGTCAAAAATCATGGCGCGGGCCGGCGCATCGGTGTCGAATTCAGAAGACGGCGGCGGCACTAGCTCGCAGACCTTGTCCAGCAGCTCGACGACGCCCTCGCCGGTCTTGCCCGACACGCGCAGCACCTCTTCCGGCTCGCAGCCGATGATATTGGCGATTTCCAGCGCGTATTTTTCCGGGTCGGCGGCCGGCAGGTCGATTTTATTGAGGACCGGGATGATTTCCAGGTCGTTTTCCATCGCCAGGTAGAGGTTGGCGAGGGTTTGGGCTTCGATGCCCTGGGCGGCGTCGACAAGCAGGATAGCGCCCTCACACGCCTCGAGGGCGCGGGAGACCTCGTAGGTAAAGTCCACGTGGCCGGGGGTGTCGATCATCTGTAGGACGATCTGCTCCCCCTGCGCGGTGCCGGACTGGGGCACCCAGGGCAGGCGCACGTTCTGCGCCTTAATGGTGATGCCGCGCTCGCGCTCGATGTCCATATTATCGAGGAACTGGTCACGCATATCGCGCTCCGCAACCACCTTGGATAGCTGCAGGATGCGGTCCGCCAGCGTCGACTTGCCGTGGTCGATGTGAGCAATAATGCAGAAGTTTCGGATTCGGGCGGGATCCGTAAACGTCGTGGCCGCAAAGTTTTCAGACATACGTCTACAATAGTCGACATGAAAAGTGGCATGCTCACCCGTCTGCGCCAAGCGCTGGGAATCAGCGAGCGCGAGCCAATAGACACCGGCCTGAGCCGCATTAATTCCCGTTTGGGGCTGGATAGGTCGGATGAGTTCCACGAGCCGCGCAAGGCCGCCGATATCCAGGTAGAAGCCACTGCCTCCCACCCCCGGTCCATATTTTTCACCCCCGATATGGACGGCCAGGCTGATTCCGGCGAGGTGGTCTGGGTGTGGGTGCCGGCCGAAGGCAAGCAGGCGCCACCGCGCGAGCGCGCCATTTTGGTCGTCGGCCGCACCCGCACCACGGTGTTGGGTTTGCTTATCTCCCCCAACCCAAAGCACGCGCTTGACGACGCCTGGCTGGAAATCGGCTCCGGCGAGTGGGACGAGTCCGGCTGCGATTGCTGGGTGCGCCTCGACCGCCTGCTCGAGGTATCCGAGGAGCAGGTGCGCCGGCAAGGCACGCTTTTCCCGGAACGCAGATTCGAACGAATCGCGAATAGGTTGCGGTCGCGCTACCACTGGGCCTAGCCGGCGTGAAGGCGGCGGCCGCGGGGAGGGTTTTGGCAGGTCGGGTTCGGTACTGCTATTGTGTGTTGGTTACTTACTTGCCGGGCGCGCTGGTCGGGGCGGGCAGGACCTTGGGTTCGCTCTTCGAATACCAGCGCCGAGCGCGCCAGCGTTTGCTGGCCGCGGGAGTAGTCCGAGTAGGTCGGTTTCTACGTCAATCACTTTCGATTACTAAGAGGTATTTTTCATGGCAAATATCAAGTCCAAGCAGAAGCGCGTTATCACCAACGAGAAGGCACGTCAGCGCAACAAGTCCGTTCGCTCCGCCGTCCGTACCGAAATCCGCAAGTTCCGCGAGACCGTTGCCGCTGGCGACAAGGCTGCTGCTGAGAAGCAGCTGCGCGTGGCATCCCGCGCCCTGGACAAGTCCGTGTCCAAGGGTGTCTTCCACCGCAACACCGCAGCCAACAAGAAGTCCGGCATGGCTTCCGCGTTCAACAAGATGGACTAAGAGCCATTGCACAGATCATCCCCCGGTCGCGCTCTACGGAGCGCGCCGGGGGATTTTCTTAGCTCATTTTGGGCGGCGGAACCGGCAGGCAGGGCCGGTGAGACTTAGGCGGGGCGCTTAGGCCAGGTCGTCGTTGAAGTAGTCTTCGAAGATGGCGCCGGCGCTACGGAAGGCGTCGGCAAGCGAAGTTCCGCCACGGGTTTCCACGAAGGTCTCGAAGGCGGTCAGGAACTGGGTGTGGATGATATTGACGGTCGGCGTGAGACGCGGGTCGGAGGACTTCCAACCTTCGCGGGCCTGCACCGCCTGGCGGACGCGCTGAATTATGCGGCTATTGCGCTGGCAGTACAGAGCGCGCAGCTTCGTATCCTTAGCCAACGCCTGGGCCGTGAGCTGGGAGATTTCGGGGAAGAACTCATCGCCTACGGCACGATTGAATACGGTCATAGCCATGATTTTGGAATCTTCGCGCAGGCTTCCGGTGGGCAATCCTGCGGCGAAATTTTGGAATTGGTTCTCCACTTCCTCCGACATTTCGGGGCCTAAAACTGCCGATTCTTTGTCTTTTATGTAATTAAAAAGCGTACGGCGGGAAACGCCCACTTCGTGAGCGAGCTCCTCCATGGTGAACCCGTCATAACCGTTCTCGATGACGAGGTTGAGCGCAGCGACTCGGATTTTTGATATACGCGGCATAAATGCCCCTTTCTGTCCCGACGCTCTTCAAGCTTCAGTAACTTTTCTTTCTCCCTAAGAAAATGTGAGGAAATTCTATTTTGTCTACAAACTAAGGGGTTTTGGGGCGATTTTATTACCTTATATTCGGTCAGGGAAACCGCCATACGCGCCATGAGGATCTCCCGCCGGCACGGCTGCGCGTTTGCGCCCGTCATGGCACTTTTCGGGAAAACTGTGACGTTGGACAACCAGGGCGCCAAGCCCCGCCCGGCCGCGCACTCGATTTATCCGCCCGCACGTTCGAAAGCCCGATGGTGCTCATGTCCGATGGGGCGGCTAAGATGAGTCAACGATGAAAAACGTTAAGCCACTGGTGAAATGGGCGGGCGGGAAGCGCCAGCTCTTGCCGCATATTCACGCCGCCCTGCCGGCGGATACCCCGCGGCGTTATTATGAACCCTTCATCGGTGGCGGCGCGGTGCTTTTCTCTCTGGAGCCGGCCAGCGCACGGGTCAACGATCTCAATTGCGAGCTCATTAACCTGTATGAGGTGGTGCGCGGCGGGGTCGATGAGCTCATTGAGGAGCTCGCGGGCTACCCCAATGAGGCAGAGTTTTTCTATGCGCTGCGCGCAGTGGACCGGGATGCCCACGAGTTTGCCGCCCTCTCCCCCGTCGAGCGCGCGGCACGAACGTTGTATCTGAATCGCACCTGCTATAACGGCCTGTACCGCGTGAACGCGGCCGGCCAATTTAATGCCCCGTTTGGGCGTTATAAGAATCCCACTATCTGCGATGAAGACACTCTGCGCGCGGTGCACCACTATTTTGCGGAGAACGATGTGGCCTTCTCGCAGGGCGATTTCGCCGCGGCGGTAGCACAGGCACGCGAGGGGGACTTTGTGTACTTCGACCCTCCTTATGACCCGGTGAACGTGACGAGCTCCTTTACCGGCTACCAAAAGGGCGGCTTTGACCGTGCGGAACAACAGCGCCTCAAAGAGGTCTGCGATGACTTGGATAGGCGCGGGGTGAAGTTCCTGTTGTCTAATTCGGCCACCGAGTTCATCCGCGAGCTTTATGCGGATTATGAAGTAGGAATCGTGGGAGCAACGCGGGCGATTAACTCCGTTGGTTCGAAACGCGGCAAAGTCGACGAGGTCCTGGTGCGCAACTACGAGGTCCGCGGTGACTAGCGGGCCGGAAGCGCAGGAGCTGCGGGCGCGCTTTGGTGTGCCGGAGTCGGTGAAGCTCGGCGTCAATGACTGGGGCTGGCTGCGCATCCTGGCGGCGGGATACGACGCGCAGCTGGAGCGGCGCGGGTATTTCTATATCGGCGCGCGGGAGCTAGAACGGCTCTCGGGCCGGCAGCCGCGGCTGATGGCCAAGCATGATTTTTCTACGTCGCGGCCGTGGATTTTTCAGCGTCTCCAACTGGGAATCTTACCGGTCAGCCGCAGCGAATATCTGGTGGGGCGATTCAACCTGTACGAACGATTTCCAGAAACGCAGCGCGGCGAGGTGCGCACGCTGGAGCTGCCGGCGGGGCTGGACACCCTCTCGTTGGAGGGGGTGAGCTCGGAGGCGGTGGCGTTAAATGGGGCGTCGGCAAGCGGGATGCTGGAGGACTTCCTCGGGTGCGCGCCGTTGCAGGCCACGGTGGCGGGGCGCATGTCCACGCACGGGCTTAAGGTGCGGCTGCCGGACTTGGGCGTGGATGTGGCGGTGGACCGCGCGCAGATGGAAATCGACGGCGGCTTTGAATCGCTCGAGCACCTGGTGCTGGTGGAGGCGAAGAACCACCTGTCAGAGGATTTCAATATCCGGCAGCTGTATTTTCCGTATCGGCGTTTCCAGCAGCGCCTGGCCAAGGATGTGGTGCCGGTTTACCTGGTGTATTCCAATGGTATTTTCCACCTGTACCGCTATGAGTTTCGGGACCCGGCGGATTTTCGCAGCATTTCGCTGGTCGATAGCGCCCGCTACGCGCTGTCCTCCTCGCACTTGGATGCGCAGGCGGCGCTCGACATCGTGCGGGCGGTAGCGCCCGAACCCGAACCGGCCGTGCCCTTCCCGCAGGCTAATAGCTTTGAGCGGGTGGTCAACTTGCTGGAGCTCATCGCCCTGCAGCCGCTAAGCAAGGCGGAGATTACCCAGCGCTATGATTTCGACCCGCGGCAGGCGGATTATTATGCCAACGCCGCGCGCTACCTGGGCCTGGCGGAGCCGGTGGAGGACACGTGGGAGACGACGGAGCACGGGCGGCGGGTGATCGAGCAGCCGCAGCGCGACGCTCGGAATGCGGCGCTCATACGGGCGCTGGCGGCGCGGCGGGTTTTCCGCGAGGTGCTTGAGCTCAGCCTGGCCCGCGGCGCGGTGGCTAGCACCGCGGAGATTTGTGCGGCCATGAATGGGCTGGGGCTCAGCTTGGCGACGTCCCGGCGGCGCGCCTCCACCGTCGCCCGTTGGACCCAGTGGGTGCTGGACACGGTGGCCGAGGGCGCGCCGCGCCTATTTTAAGCCAGCAGGTTTTGCCCGCCGGAGATGATGAGAACAATGCCGGCGATGACGAAGAAGAGGCCCGAGCCGATGTCAATCCACGGGCCGGCGGCGATGAGCTTGCGGCGCACGGCATTGGTGGAAATTACCGTGGCGACGACGAGGAAGAAGAGGAAGGCCGACAGCGAAAGCGAGAGGGTCAGCGCAATCGCCAGCCAGACGGGTGGGCTGGCCGGGAGCAGCGGGGCGATCATCGCGGCGAGGAAGAGCACGATTTTTGGGTTGGACATATTGGTGGCTAGGCCGACCTTGAAGGCGGTGCGCAGGCGGCCGAGCTGGGCGGCGGCGTCTTCAAGGTCTACCGGTGGATTGGCGCGCTGGGCGATGCCGCTGCGCAGCGCGCGCGTTCCCATAAACACCAAAAAGCAGCCTCCGATGGCCTGGACCGCGCCGAGGATTTCCGGGAAGGCGGTCAGCAGCGCGGCGGCGCCAAAGACGGTGGCGGCGCTCCAAAAGAGCACGCCGATCTGGATGCCGGCGGCCGCGGCAATGGCGTGGCGGCGCGAGCGGGTGGCGTAGCGGGTCACCAAAATGATGTCCGGTCCCGGCGAGGCGACGCCCACCAGGTTCATCAGCAAGAGGGTGAAAAAGGACGTCCAGGTCACTCCCCCGCCTCGCTTTCGAGGCGCGGGATAAGGTCCTCGCGGCCAAACAGGCGGGCGGAATCCAGCGCGGAGGGACGGCCGGCGGTGGGGTCGGCGTGGGCGGAAAGGAGGGCCTCGATAACCGCGTCTTCCTTCTTGAAGATGGCACCGGCCAGCGGGGACTGGCCGCGGTCATTGAGCAGGTTGACGTCCGCGCCGGCGCGGGCAAGTGCAGAAACCAGCTCGGCGTGGCCGTGATAGGCGGCGAGCATAATAAAGGACTGGCCTTCGTGGTTGACGAGGTCAATATTCACGCCGTGGTCGATATAGGCGAGGAGGTCCAGGTTGCCCTCGCGCGCCATGTCAAAGAGTCGACCGGCGAATTCTTGCACTTGCGTCTCAGACATAGTTTCTAGCTTATCGCGCCAGTTCCGCGACGCGTTTGACGGCCGCCTCTACGGCGAATTCGGGCTCGCCGCCTTGGCCTTTGACGGCGGCATCGAGCTCGGAGACGAGGATAACCGCCTTGGTGACATTATCGGCGGACCAGCGGCGGGCCACCGGCTGGGTCATCTTGACCACGTAGGGCGCTAGGCCGGTTTGGCTCGCGAGCGAGTACTGGTCCCCGCGCGCGGAGTAAAGGCGGGCGACGGCGCCGACCTTATTGGCCAGCGCCGCGGCAATCGCCACGGGGCTCGCGCCCAGCTGGAGAGCGCGGCGGCAGGTGGATACGGCGGCTTCGACGCGGCCGGCGACGGCGGCGTCGGCAATGTCCCAATTGGCGACCTCGGCCACGCCGACGTAGTAGTTTTGCACCGCCTCGCGGGTGACATTGCCGCCGGTATCGGAGACCAACTGGGAGATGGCTGAGCCCAGCTCGCGCAGATCAGAGCCCACGCCCTCGAGCACGGCATGGATAACGTCCGGGGTCGGGCGCACGCCGTGGCTGGAAAATTCGCGGGTGGCCCACTGCCCCAGCTCATTGGGGTAAAGCGAAAAGACCTCGTGGACCTCGGCAATCTTGCGCAGCTTGGCCACAAGCTCGGGTTGCTTCTTCTTTTTCTTCAGCGTCTTGGCCGTCACGGAGTAGATAATGACCATGGTCATGCCCGGCGCGGGATTGGCGCAGGCGCGCAGAAGGATATCGACTACTTCTTTGCCGGCGCGCTCGCAGTCGCTGATGACGATGACGCGGTTATCGCCAAACAGCGATGGGCTGGTGGCCTCGAGGATCTCGCCCTCAGAGACCTCGGAAGCTTTGAGCTTGGTCAGCTCGGGCCGGGTACCGGTAGATCCGCTCTCCTCGGCCGCGGCGCGCTGGATCTGCAGGCGGGCGCGTTCGGTGAGGAATTCATCGTCGCCGAGGATGAGGTGTACTGGAGGCATACCCGCCATTCTAGCCTGCGGCCAGGCCGAGCCAGGCGATGCCCGCCAGCGTCAGCGCCAACGTGAGCCACGGACGGTGATAAAGAAGGCCCGCGATGATCCAGGCGTAGGCAAGCAGCGTAAAAAGCGGGTTGGCAGGGATGGTGACCACGGGCAGATGGGCCACGCCGTGGGCGATGGTATTAATCCACCACGAGAAGGGCTCAATGAGGCGCAGCAAGCCGGCGCCCAGCACGTCGAGAGGGCCGAGCTGGGCAAAGATGGCGGCGATAAGCCCCACGATGGTAATCGGCACGGTGGCGGGCTCGACGAGGATATTGGCCAGCACGGAGACCACGGAGACCTCACCGGACATAAGCGCGACCAACGGGAGGGTGACGATATCGGCGGCGATGGCCACAGCGACCGCGCGCAGGAAAATGGCGGGCCAGCCGGTCACGGCCAAGTGCTTGTAGATGAGCGGGCTCAGCGCCACGATGCCGAGCGTCGCCGCGCAGGATAGGGCAAAACCAAAGTGCACGGCGAGGTCGGAATCCACAAAGAGCAGCGCGATGATGCCGAGACTGAGCGCATGGATGGGCTCCATGCGGGTGGAATTGAGCACGGCGAGCAGCCCCACTACCCCGGCAACGGCCGCGCGCTGGACGGAGGGCTCGAAGCCCACGAGCAGAACATAGGTGGCGAGGGCGCACAGGGAGGCGGCCACGCGGGCGCGGGGCCCGAGCGCGAAGGCGGCGCAGACCACGGCCGCGGCAGAGCAGACTATGGCCACATTGGCGCCGGATACGGCGCTTAAGTGTGAGAGCCCGGTGGCGATATACAGGTCGCGCTCGGCGGTATCTTGCAGCGCGGTATCGCCGAGTACCATGCCAGGAATCAGGCCCTGGCTGGAGGGTCCTACGGTATCGAGGACCAGCGCGCGGAAGTTCTCAGCCACGCCGGCCGCCCAACCGGCCAGGCCTTCGGGCTCACCGGTTACCTGCACGTCAGTGGCATTGGCACTGAGCTTTCCGACGCCCGCCCTATCCGACTCCCCTACCCTCACCCTGACCTTAAGCTCGGCACCCGCGGCAGCCGGGACCGGATCCGGGCTAAAGACCGGCAACTGGGTGGGATACCCCGGCACCTTCAGCCGCAGCAGCCAGCCGCCCGTACTGGTCTGCGTCGGTGCGGTAACGAGTCGCCCGGTGACTTCGGTGCCGAGGTAGAAGGCGGCGGCGCGGGCCTGGCGTACCGCGGCAACGAGCACCGCACCCCCAGCGACTGCCCCACAGAAGAGCGCCTGGCCCCACTGACGGGCAATGAGGCACAGCGCAACGACGACCGCGATGAGTGCGATGGCCCAGCCGCGGCCGGCGAGCAGCACGGCGATGACGGACAGCCAGGCGGTGGCCGCGCCGGGGACGAGCCGCAGTTCTCGCATCGCACGCTCGAGTACGGGCTAGAGCTGAACTTGGTCTTTGAGCTGTGCCAGCTTCGCCGGCCCGATGCCGGAGACCTCGAGGAGCTCTTCTACATCCTTGAAACCGCCGTGCTCCTCCCGGTAAGCCACGATTGCCTGCGCGGTCACCTCGCCGACGCCCTTGAGTTCGGTGAGCTCCTCGGCGGTGGCGCTATTAAGGCTCACGCCGCTGCCGCTAGCGCTGCCGCCGGGGCCGCTGGAGTTGCCGCCGGCGGGGCGGGCCTGCCGGTGCGGGAGGTGGGCGGCGCCGGAGGGCAGGATGTGGAGCTGTTGGCCGTCGGAAAGCCGCTGGGCGTGGTTGAGAGCCAGGGTCTCGGCGCCTGGTAGCGGCTGGGCGGCGTCGAGGGCATCGGCCACGCGCGCGCCGGGCTCGAGCGTTTTCAGTCCGGGCTCAGCCACCTCGCCGATGACCGAAACGATGATTTCGCTAGGCTCTCCGCTGGGGGCCGCGCCTGAGCTCATAGCCGCAGGCTCGGGCATGCCGGAGGATTCTTCGGAGCGCGCATTGATGCCGAGCCAGACCACCACGCCGATAACGAGAATGACCGCCACTGCGCAGGCTTGCCAGGGGCTGATGCGCAATCGCGGGCGCGGGTAATCGACAGCGAGGAGCTCTTCCTCGCCGGTGGGTTGGGTAAATTCGCGGAGTCGTTCGCTGATCTTGGGTGCCGCCATGGCGCTGAGACTAAGCGCGGGCGCAAACAAGTGGTAGGTCGAGCGAAGGTGGGCTGTGGATAACTTGTTGTGGGCGTCAACTAACCCGGCGCGATGGGTCTAGTTATCCACAGATCGGCGCGGCGGGAAGGCGCGAGGTCGACCACGTGTGTGAGAATGCACAGGTTCCGCGGGCGGCTCGGAGCTAAACACGGCGGAGACGCCGATGGCGGAGGGGCCGGCGTGGACAGAGAGGACGTCGTTAAGCGGAATGCAAATAAAGGACGAACCCTGCGGCAGCGCTACTGCAAGGAGCGCCTCCAACTTGGCGGCCGCGTCCTCGGCCTGGTTGTGCTGGATGGCGACAAAGGCCGGCTCACCGTCCGCGCGGGAGGCGATGAGGTCCACCAGCTTGGTAAAAGCCTTGGTCTGGGTGCGGGTCTTGCCCACCAGCTCCAGCTTGCCACGGGTAATCGACATAATCGGCTTGGTAGCCAACAGCGCCGTAGACAACACAGCCGTGGCCGGGGAAAGGCGGCCAGAGCGGCGCAGATCCTCCGTGGAATGCAGGTAAACCCAGGTAGCCGCGCGTTTGAGGGTATCGATGGCCGCTGCGTAGCACTCGTCCAGACTGGCGCCGCGGGAGGCCAACTTAGCCGCGGACATCGCGGCCGCACCCATGGCCATGCCGGCCGAACCGGAGTCAATCACCCGCACCGTGTGCGGAAAGACGCCGGAGGCCGATACCGCGGCGGAATAAGTGGAAGATAGCTCTTTGGACAGGTGAATGGCCACCACTCCCTCATCTTGGGCGCGCTCCATTTCGCGGCCGTAGGCGGCGGCCAGCTCCAGCGCGCTCAAGCCCGAGGTGGAGCGCTCCAGACCATCTTTGCCGTGGCTTTCCATGAGGTGGAGGTCAATGACCGTGATGGATAGCTGCTCCGCCAACTCTGGCGGCAGGCCCGCGGAGGAATCCGTAATGACGCGAACCGTCACTAGATATCCGCCCCGCCGTCCCCGGTAACCTCGCCGCCCATATTCCAGCCGTCGAAATACCACTGGGCGCTACCCACATTGTCTGGGGTAAACTCCAGCGAAGACAGCGGCGTGTCCGGGTTGAAATCAGGGCGGGCCGTCAGCTGCGACCAGTGGGTATTTTTCAATCCGGAAAGGATCCCGTACTGCGCATGGTCAAGGCCCAGCAGGTGGCAGGTCAGCGCCGAGATAGCGCCGCCATGGGCCACGATGAGGACGGGGCCTTGGTCCCAGCCACCGAAGTCTGCCATGAGCTCATCGACGACAGGCCGGGCACGCTCGGCCACGTCCACGCGGGATTCGCCCTGCGGCGGGGCCCAAGTGGGGTCGTGGCGCCAGATGGCGCGCGCGCCAGGGAACTCGGTATCTACCTCGGCGGAGGTTCTGCCCTGCCACTGGCCTAGGTGCGTCTCGCGCAGGCGGGCATCCGTGGTGAAATCCATGCCGAGGGCCTCGGCGACCACGCGCGCGGTTTCGCGCGCGCGGATGAGGTCAGAGGCAACGATTTTAGACACGCCCTGATCCTGCAGCAGGCGCGCGGCGGCACGGGCCTGCTCATAGCCCAGCTCGGACAGCTCGGTGTCCAAGTGGCCCTGCATGCGGCCAGTGGCGTTATAGGTAGTTTGCCCGTGGCGGATCAGGATCAGGCGGCGGCTCATGCGAGTTTAAAGCTCCTCGTCCTCACCAGGGACCTTATCGGCCAGTGGGAGCTCGTCGATGGAATCAACTTCGCGCGGGTTGACGCCATTGGTCCATTCGCCCGGGCGCTCTGGGGCCTCGATGCCCTCGATCTCCAGTGCTGGGCAATCGTAGTACAGGCGGTCCAAGCCGTAGAACTCACGCTGGTCATTGCGCTGAACGTGGACGACGATATTGCCATAATCCAGCAGCACCCAACGGTTTTCGCGATTGCCTTCGCGGCGCTGCAGCTCGAAGCCTTGCTTAGTCATTTCGTCTTCGACTTCATCCACGATGGAGCCGACCTGACGCTCGTTATCGGCAGAAGCGAGCACGAAGACCTCGGTAATGGCGAGGACATCGGAGACATCAATGGCCGCGATATTGGTGGCCAGCTTTTCTTGCGCGGCGTGGGCCGCGGTTTCTGCCATGCGGCGGGCGAGATCAGAAGTAGACAATGTGTAAAAATTCCCTTTTCGCGTCTGAGTATATTCGGTATGAACTATCTCTATTGAGAGTCTATTCTTGCACGTTTAGCAGGCCCGTGCCCAAAATCTGGGGAAGGCCGCGGAAGTTTCTACAGGGGCTTATCTGGGTTAGGCCCATAGAGATTGTTCTTGGTGATGTACTGCACCACCCCATCCGGAACGAGGTACCACACGGGCTGCCCCTGCCCGGCGCGTTCGCGGCACGCCGTGGAGGAAATGGCCATGGCGGGAATGTCGATAAGATCGATAGCCTCCTGCGCATCGGCAGGTAGCATATCGGCGCTTAATTCATAGCCGGGGCGGGTCACGCCCACAAAGTGCGCCATCTCCAGCATCTCTTCCCAGTTATGCCAGCTCATGATGGAGGCCAGCGAGTCGGCTCCAGTGATGAAGTAGAACTCCGCTTCTGGGAAGAGTTCGCGCAGGTCGCGCAACGTATCGATGGTATAGGTGGGCCCCTCGCGGTCAATGTCTACGCGCGAGACGGTAAAGCGCGGGTTTGAGGCCGTGGCCACCATCGTCATCAAGTAGCGGTGCTCGGCCGCAGTGACGTCGCGGTGGGACTTTTGCCACGGCTGGCCGGTGGGAACAAAGACGACGGTATCGAGGGCAAAGCGGTGGGCGGCCTCGCTGGCCGCTACCAAGTGGCCATTGTGGATGGGATCAAAGGTGCCACCCATGATGCCGATGCGCTGTGGGCTAGTCATGGGTGGTGATTATAGCCGCACCACTAGGGGCGGGTCTGTCCGGTACCCTGCAGGATCCACTTAGAAGAGGTGAGCTCCGGCAGCGCCATTGGGCCGCGGGCGTGCAGCTTCTGGGTGGAAATGCCGATTTCGGCGCCCATGCCGTAGACCTCGCCATCGGTGAAAGCGGTAGAGGCGTTGAGCATGACCGCGGCGGCATCTACCTCGTTGCCGAACTTCACTAGGACGTCGGCATCCTGCGCGGCGATGGCCTCGGTGTGGCCAGTGGTGAACTCGGCGATGTGGGCAATGGCACCGTCGACGCCGTCGACCACCTTGGCGCAGATATCCATGGACAGCGACTCCTCGCGCCAGTCCTCATCGGTGGCCGGCACGGCATCCTTGACGCCGAAAGCCTCGAGCTCGGCGACGTCGCCGTGGATGGTCACGCCGGCATCCTGCAGCGCGGCGATGATGCGCAGCTTGGCGGAGTCGTCCAAGGCGGCGTCGATAAGCACGCACTCCGTGGAGTTGCACACGGAGGTGCGGCGGGTCTTGCCGTTGATGACCATGTCGATGGCCTTGCCCAAGTCCGCAGAGGCGTCCACGTAGAAGTGGCAGTTGCCGGTGCCGGTCTCAATGGCTGGGACGGTGGCGCCGGTGACGACGGCCTCAATAAGCTTGGCGCCACCGCGCGGAATGACCAGGTCCACCAGGCCGCGAGCGGTGATGAGGTCCTGGACGGAATCGTGGGTCTCGCACGGCAGGAGCTGCACGGCCTCGCGCGGAAGGTCAAACTCGGTGAGGGTATCCTGCAGGATTTCTACCAGCTTGGCATTGGAGTTGCGGGCGGATTTAGAGCCGCGCAGCAGCGGCACGTTGCCGGATTTGATGGCCAGGCCGAAGGCGTCCACGGTGACGTTCGGGCGGGCCTCATAGACCATGCCCATCACGCCGAGCGGAACGCGCACCTGCTTCATCTGAATGCCGTTGTCCATGGTGCGGCCCTGCAGGATCTCTCCTACTGGGTCCTGCAGGCCGGCTACCTGGCGCAGGCCACCGGCAATGCCTTCGACGCGCGCGGCGTTGAGGGACAGGCGGTCAATAAGAGACTCGGACATGCCGCGTTCGCGGCCGGCGTCGATATCCTGCTTATTGGCGGCGAGAATATCTTCGGTGTGGGCAATGAGGTTTTCGGCTGCGCGCTGCAAGATTTCGTTCTTGCGCGGCGTGGACAGCTGCGCTACGACGGGCGCTACGTCCTTGGCAGCACGGGCTTTGGACAGAACTTCTTCGCGTTCAGTGTTGCTCATGCCATACCAGCTTAACGAAAGGCCACGCGCATTTCAGCCGGTTGGCCAGCAAGCACTCGCACGGTGGCCTACTTATTAGCCGAGCTCGCGGCGGCGCTAGTCGGATGCACGGCGGCGCTTCTCGTCCTTCCGCTCGAACATGAGGTATTCCTCCTCAAAATAGCTCAGATTATAAACGTGGCGGGCTCCGGCCGAGCATACAAAACAGATGATCGGGATAACCCAGAAATAGGTCCAGTGGAAGAAATAGCCGAGCACAACGGAAAGAATGGTGGTTGCCCAGGCTGCATAATCGACCGTCTTCACTTTCTTCCGGCGCTCCCTCATATCCGCGACCTCAGCAGCGGTCGGGTTGAGCTGGCCATCGTCAGCGCGGTTACCGGGGCTATCCATCAGTAGCCAGCTTCAATATCTACTTCCGTGGGGATTGCCTCACCTGCGGCAAAGCGCTCCATGGCCTGTACTGTATGCGAGCCAATGCGCCGGCGCACCGAATATGGTGGGTTGGCCAGGTGCGGAGTGATGACCACGTTGGGCATGTCCCACAGCGGGTGCCCATCAGGCAAGGGCTCGGGGTCGGTGACATCTAGGCCGGCGCCGGCGATCTGGCCGGAGCGAAGAGCGTCAACAAGGGCCTCGGTGTCCACAAGCGGACCGCGGCCGACGTTAATTACCACTGCATGGTCGGGCATGGCACGGAAGGCAGCAGCATCGAAAAGCTGGTGTGTCTGCTCCGTTAGCGGCGCAAGCGCCACAAAATAGTCGGCAGCCGGCCACACGCGCTCAATATCGGTGGTGGCGAAGGTTTCATCGGCGCCTTCCACTGGGGTACCGGAGCGATTGACTGCGATAATGCGCGGGCCAAAGCCCTCTAGCATGCGGATAAGCCGCTTTCCGATGCCCCCAGCACCCACCACCGCTACCGTCTTATCCTCAAAAAGGAAGCTGGTGTGCGCCTCCACCTCATCGCGATTATCCCAGCTCGTCCCCACGCGCTTATGGGCATGCAACTGGGCGAGCAGGAGTCCAATGGTGGATTCAGCCACGGTGGCGTCATATAGCCCTGCGGCATTGGACCAGCGGGCGGTGGTATCGCGCATGACGCCGAGCAGATGGTCCACCCCGGCAAAAGGAACCTGCACCAAGCCCACGTTCGGCGGCAGGGGCTGGGGGAAATCATCCGGACCGCCGTTGAAGATGAGCACCTCGGCGTCCTCCAATGGCGCGCGCTCGTGACCCGCCGCATCGAGTGCCTGCAGGGTTTCCTCCCACGGGGTGGGCAACATCGCGTACTTCATTAGTAGCCAGCCTCCGCATCCACGCGGGTGGGCATGGCCTCTCCCCTCTCCCACGCGGCGGCATTCGCGTTGAAGATAGCTCCCAAGTGGTACTGCGCCACGTGTGCGGAGGCGGCCATGTGCGGCGTCATGGTGCAATTAGGCAGGTCATAAAGCGGGTGACCATCAGGCAGCGGCTCAGGATCCATAACTTCCAGCCCGGCGCCGGCGATTTCACCATCGCGCAGGGCCGCCACGAGATCGTCGGTTACTACGGTGCTGCCGCGGCCGACGTTGATGAAGATGGCGGAGGGTTTCATGGCGCGGAACGTGGCGGCATCGATAAGCCCCTCGGTATCCTTGGTGGCCGGCAGAATGCAGAAGATGAAATCCGCTTCACCCCATACGCTTTCAGCTTGGTCCATGGGCACGACCTCATCGGCGCCTTCCACCGCGCGACCAGAGCGATTGACGGCAGTAATGTGCACGCCAAAGGGCTGCAGGAGCTTAATGAGCTGCTTGCCGATGCCCCCAGCGCCAAAGATCGCTACCCTCTTCGGCCCTTGCTGGTCATAGAGCCAGGCCTGGGATTCATCCAGCTCCTTGGCCACCGACCAGGTACCGGCTTGGGCGAAGGCTTTGTGGTGGTGCGCCTGGGAAAGGGCCAACCCGAGTGCGGATTCGGCCACTGGTTGGGCAAAGGCACCGGCGGCGTTGCACCACGGCACGCCGTCTGGGATAATGACGCCTGCATCGATGAGCTGGTTGACGCCGGTATAACAATGCTGCACCCAGCCAATATTCTCCGGCATCTCGGGGATGCGGCGCGGGTTAGGCGCATTATTGATATAGACCTCGGCCTCTTCAATGCTGCTTACGCGTTGGTGCCCGGCAGCCTCGATGTCTTCTACCATCGGCTGCCAGGTTTCCGGTCCCATGAAATACTTCATGCCCCAACCATACGGGGAATCTCAGCCCTGGGTTTAGATGCGGGAGGCGAAGTTGGAGAGGTAATCCGCGTGAACGACGGAACGGCGCTGGTCCTCGGGCAGGTCTTCCATCTTCTTGCCCTTGATGGCGTGGAGCTCCTCGGAGTCAAAGCGGACTTCGCCGCGGCCGATGATCTCACCATTCGGGCCCAGGATGTCGATGATTTCTCCCTTATTGAACTCGCCCTGCACGTCGGTAATGCCGACAGCGAGCAGCGAGGTGCCGCCCTTGGTGACGGCCTCCTTGGCGCCCTCGTCGAGGCGGACGGCTCCGCCGGTATCGGCGCAGTAGAGTGCCCAGAACTTCCAGGCGGACAGCTGGCGTTCCTCGCGGGTGTGGAAGACGGTGCCTACGGAGGCGTCGGCAAGCGCGGGGCCAATATTATCCGTGGAGGTCAACAGCACTGGAATGCCGCCGCGGGTAGCCAGGCGGGCCGCGGAAACCTTTGTGGCCATGCCGCCGGTGCCGACCTTGCCGCCATCACCAGCCACAACGCCCTTCAGGTCCTTGCCGGTGCGCACCTCATCGATGAACTTGGCATCGGGTTCGGCCGGGTTCTTATCGTACAAACCAGGCACGTCAGAAAATAGGAAGAGCGCGTCAGCGCCCACCAGGTTGGCCACCAGGGCGGAAAGGCGATCGTTATCACCAAAGTGCATTTCCGACGTCGCCACCGCATCGTTCTCATTCACGATGGGGATGGTGCGCAACTGGCGCAGACGATCAATGGTGCGCTGCGCGTTGCGGGCGCGATCGCGGTGTCCAGTATCGGAGGCGGTGAGGAGGACCTGGCCGATGGTGCGCTTATAGCGCGCAAAGGACTGGCCCCACACAGAGGCCAAGTGCACCTGGCCGACGGACGCGGAGGCCTGCTTGGTAGCCAAATCCGTGGGGCGCTGGTGCAGGCCGAGTGGGCCCATACCTGCAGCAACCGCACCGGAGGAGACGATGATGACATCGGAGCGGCCCATGCGCGCATGGACGGCATCAACGATGTGATCAATCTTTTCTTGAGAAACGCGGAAATTCTCGTCTGTTAGAGAAGAGGAACCAATCTTGACCACCACGCGCTTTGCCTGCGCGATGTCGCGGCGGAGATCCGATTCAAAACCAGACGCCACCGGATTTTCATCGAGCGGTTCCGGGAAAGGGGTATCAGCGGTAGGTCCAGCAAAAGGCTCTACCGGAAGCGGAAGGATGGGTTCTTTCTGTTCATCAGAAGACATGCCAACCGAGTTTACAAAGCGCCCCCTCTTATACACCCCAAGAAGAGGGGGCCTACCGAGCTAGCCTTGCCACCTATCGCGGTTTGCGCCCTCGCGAGTGACCTCTTCATCGGTGCCGTAATCGTATTCATCAATAAGGCCGCGACGCGCCTGGGAGGCGCGCTTGCGCTCCGCTGCAGAAGCACGGGCGGTTCCTTTAAGGCGAGCATCCTCGCCGCGGCTTGCCATTGTCGGATCACCACCGGTCATCGGCTCCCACTCAAAGGTAATGCCACCGATGGTTACCGGGCAGCCCTCTACTGCACCCTGCTCGCGCAGCTCATCCTCCACACCGGCCTTGGCCAAGCGGTCCGCCAAGAAACCCACTGCCTCATCATTTTCAAAGTCAGTCTGGGTAATCCAGCGATCAATCTTCTTGCCCTCAACAATGAAGCCACCTTCGACATCCGGATCGGCCTTGACGGTGAAATCAGCAAACGCGCCGGTATGCTTCTTATGGCCTTGGGCCTTGGGATGGATAACGGTGTGGTTTTTATCCTTCTTTGGCAACGGCTGGGCCTTGCGGTGCTCAGTCACCATATCCATGAGCCGGAACTTCAGCGGATCCAGACCCTTGCGAGCGACGGCCGAAATAATAAAGACAGGCCAGCCAAACTTCTCTTCCAGATCATCCTTGACAAATTCGGCCAGCTCTTCGGCCTCAGGCACATCTGCCTTATTCAAGATGATGACGCGGGGGCGCTCACGCAGATCCCCTAAACCAGTATCTTCCTGCAAAGCCTCCTGGTACTTCGCCAACTCATTTTCCATCGCCTCAATATCGGAGTCAGGATCGCGGCCCGGCTCGATGGAGGAGGTATCAACTACGTGCGCCAGCACCGCCGTGCGCTCGATATGGCGCAAGAAATCTAGGCCGAGGCCCTTGCCATCGGCTGCACCGGGGATAAGGCCAGGCACGTCCGCGATGGTGAAAGAACTATCTCCCATATCCACTACGCCGAGGTTCGGCTGCAGCGTGGTAAAAGGATAATCACCGATCTTGGGCTTTGCGGCCGATAACACCGAGATGAGCGAGGACTTGCCTGCCGATGGAAAGCCCACCAGCCCTACATCCGCCATAGATTTCAGCTCAAGGATCAGATCATGTGCTTGGCCTGGCTCACCTTGGAGAGCAAAACCCGGTGCCTTACGGTTCTTCGAGGCCAACGCGGCGTTACCTAGGCCACCGAAGCCGCCTTCAGCAGCAACAAAGCGAGTACCCGGCACCGTCAGGTCAGCCAGGGTATCGCCCTTTTCATTGCGCACCACCGTGCCGGCGGGAACCTCAAGGATCAGATCCTCGCCGCGGGCGCCGTTGCGCATATCGCCGGCGCCATTGCCGCCGCGCTGGGCCTTAATGTGCGGGCGGTAGTGGAAATCCATCAGGGTATGGATCTGCTCGGAGACCTCGAGGACAATATCGCCGCCGTGGCCACCATTGCCACCATCTGGGCCACCCAAGGGCTTGAACTTTTCGCGGTGGACAGACACACAGCCGTGTCCACCGTCGCCCGCTTGCAGGTGCAGGACGACGCGGTCAATAAAACGTGCCATGGTCAAACCCTCCGTTTGTTAAATCTATGTCCCCGCCAGTGTAATGCGTGTCTTGGGCTGGACTCCAACTGTTTAGCCCATGGTGGATTTTGGCCACGCTTTTCCAGCAACAGTGCGTGCTTCCCAGTGACGTTGTACTTCTTGTTTCGAGAGAATTGTGGGATAAACTGCGGCGAAGGATATGAACCCTAGAAAATTGTCATCATAAGTAGTCTCGGGCCACTCGTAACTACTACCGCTGTAGCCATAGCGGATAAACCCTCGAATATTGGAGTCGAAACGGTACAAGGGTTCCGTGGACGTTTTGAAGCTTTCCGGCTGGCCGTCAACGTAAAGCCCCATCTCATTGGTATTCCAATCCCATGTGGTCACGATTTGATGCCATTCACCATCATCTACGGTAGCTTCACTTTTTACCTGATCGGACTTTTTATAGGTGATATCCACCTCTCCCCTAATTTGAAAGGCGACCGTTCCATCGCTGAGGACTTGGATTCGCCATGCAGGATCTCGCCAGTTACCCACTGCCGAATTTACCGCCACCGTTCCCTGCGGCATCTGAGTATTAATCCAGGTTTCCGTAGAAAACCGGGTCGGCAACTTAATTTGCTCATAGTTTGCAGTAATCGTAGTGCGCGTAGAGCTCACTCCTGGAAAGAGGCCGTTCACCGAATTGCCGCCTCTGAAATACGCATGCTTCGAAACCCCCACGCAAGGTTCGTTCCTAGCCTGAACGCTGCCGTCATAATTCCAGTTGTTGTTCGGAACAATCGGCCTGCCAGCGACGCTTGTCCACGTCATCTGGTCGAGGGAGTCGTTTTTTGACTGAGGTTTGTCGGCCTGAAAATGGTACAGGTAGCCCCCATATTTCTTGGTGGTCTGCTGCATTTCTTCGTAGCAGTTGAGTGCATCTACGCCCTCAGCGGTGCCGGCCGCATTACGGGAATTGGTGACTCGGGCGCTCCAGCTACCAAACGTCGGCTGTAAGGAAAAGGCCAAAATCAGCACAATGATGGCTAGGACGGCGGCGGCCACGACGGGAATCCGTTCCTTTTTAAGCATTGGGTTTCACCGCCTCAAACTCGGTGGTATCGGCATTGGATTGGGCTTCTAAGGTGGCGTCGGCAAGCTCCTGCTCTTCCTTGAGCGCGCGGCGATACTGGGCATAGAACCATGCGAAGGGCGACAGCACCAAGCCAATGAGGCCGATGATCCACGGCCAGGTCAACGCGGGCACTGGGCGGAAGACAAAGTCCCCCTTCTCATTTGGGGCGTCATCGATAGCGATGGAATCGGTACCGGTGGGGCTCATAATGGCGGAGTCTTCTCCCCCGCCCTCACCAAGCGGAACAACCTTGACTGGGAGCAGACCCGTGGAAACCACGTGCGCCTGCGCGTAGGCCTCTTCGCCGGTGCCATTGACATTCATACCTAGCAAGTAGGCGCCAAGCAGAGGGCGCACGATAATGATGCCAATGGCAAGGCCCAAAAAGACGCCGGTGTTGCGGTAGCGGCGGCGGTGCAGTTCATCGTCGATGCGCAGGGACGCCAGCAACATCAGCAACCAGCCTGCGGCCATGATTCCTGCAATGCGCACGCCCCACCCGAGCGCCGGACAAGAAAAGATAACCTTGCCCTTCAACGTGTCAGCGGTAGCCGGTAGCGCATCGGGCGCACCATTGAGTACGCCCTGGGTAATGGCAGTATCACCGGCCCGCTCAACCACGTTGTGGGTATGGGTGGTGCCATTGGCGCTATCCACGGTGATGGTATCGCCCACCTGCACATCAGCAATATCTACCGGCTTGGTTATTGCCAAAGAGCCTACTGGAAGTTGCGTGCCCATCGACGGCGTGGTTAGAAAATGCGCCCGGAAACCCGCCAAGTAGAAACCGCCACAGATAATGGCAAGAACTAAAACGACCGCAGCCACAACCGTGGCGAGAGTACGGCGACGTGCCTGCATATACTCATCTCCCGACGTTGTGGCTGCTGAGCTGGCGTGATTCTAGGGCGTAGTAACGCTCCTTTATAGCGTGTTCCTTAAGGACACAGGAAGGACTTAAGCGGACAGGGTCCAGACGAGGTTCTGGGAGATCTGCTGGCCCATGATGGAGGTATCCGTGATCTTCTCCGGCAAGGTTACGGTGATGTCGAAGTCCTTCGTAGCATTAACGGCCATAGGGGCATCGATATTGAAGGTCTGGTGGTCCTTCAAGGCAGTTGGGGTTTGGTTATCCACCAACGTGGTTTCGCCGGTCTTTACGGTAACCAGTAGTGTGTCACACAGGGACTGCTCTTCGGGATCCTGCCCGGTCACGGTGCAGTCGCCAAAGTTCAAAGTAAAGGCAGACGCATCAACGGAGCCGGTGTTCTTAAACTGCACGGTGGTGGTCTTGGAATCACCCGGCACCATTTTCATGTTGCCGCCGTACTTGTTGATATTGGACACGGAGATGGTGTTGTTTTTACCTTTGGAGGTGTCCTCGGTCTTGGTGGGTTGACCATCAACGATTTCAGACTCAGACATGGTCAGCTTACCGGTACCAGCAGAGTTGCCACTGTTGGTGATCTGGGCGGTATAGGCACCCAAAGTTCCAGCGGCCAGGGAGGCTACCAGTGCGACGGAGGCAACGGAGGCGGGCAGGATCCAGCCCTTGCGGGTGCGCTTTTGAGAATCGGACATAGTAAGAGACTCCTCTTAGGAAAGTGGGATTTGGAAAGGAATAGGGGCTACTCCCCCCTGAACGCGAGTGCTTTGGCGTGGAATTTTCCCGACATCCATGCAATAAATTAAAACCGCTATCGAACTCTCAACTTGGAAGATTCCGCCGCTTCTTGCGTCAACACTCGCTCGTACGCTCGTAATCCTAATGCTTAAAACATTCTGTTGTCAAGGCCACAATCAGGGTTTTTGCAGCTCGAATGGATTTTATACAGTACACAATTGAAGGTTTAAATTAACCCCGTCGACCTCCGGATCTACCCCCGTTGGGCTTCAAAACAGACTTTCCCAACAGAAAGAAGCGCGTATACATTCAGAACCAGCCAAAAAGCGCAATTTCAATCCGATCCAACGGGCCGCGTAAGTATCTTGAATCACATCTTAGATGAATTATTTGCGGCGACAGAAATTATTTTCTGCCGCCAGGATCGTAGCACCAACCCTATGATCTAAACCCAACAACAATCCTATCGAGGCACTCTAGATATTCGGCATATACCTTTCGCCCCTTTCTTGATAAAGAAAGGTCGGTAGTTGGGGTTTTACCGTCAAAGGCTTTTGCTTGATTTCTAGCGGTCGTGGAAACACCTGACATGGGTTAGGTGATTGTGTGGAGTCGAAATGGGTTCCGGATTCTGCTGTTGTGGCGCGGTTTGCGTCGTTGGTTCGGGCTGGTAGTTCAATACGGGCGGCTGCTGGGGTGGTTTGTTTACCAGAGTCGGTAGCTTATCGGCTGGCTGGTGAGTTGGACTTGCCGCGCAAGCGCTGTAGGCGTATTAGCTCGGCTGACAGTCAGGAAATAGCTCGGTTGTGGCTGGAAGGTGTGGCACCGATGGATATTGCGCGCCAGCTTTCTATAGGCTCTTCTCCGGTATATCGCATCGGTATTGAGCTTGGTTTGTGGAAGCGCAATCCACATGGCCGCAAAGCTGCGGCAACAACTCGCCGGTGTAGTTATCTGCAACTGCGTGTAAATGCTTTAGGCCGCAAAGATGCCGCTTTAGCCTGTGGCATTCATCCGCGTAATGCTGCTGATATAGACAAAGGTGTCATCAAGCTTTCTGCGGGGCGTGTGCCTTTTGTCCCGGCTGGCCCAGATGTGGCGCTGTATAACAGGCTTATGCAGGTAATTGAGTACGTTGATGGTCGCCAAGCAGTTCCAGTCCAGGTTATTCCGCAACAGCGTATCGATAGGCGTATTTCTTCGCGCTATTTGTCGGTAGAAGAGCGCGAGCTCATCTTTGACCTTGACCGGCAAGGCAAAGGTGTACGCGAGATAGCTCGGCGTCTTCAGCGCTCTGCTGGCACTATCAGCAAGGAGCTTAAACGCAACCGGGATGAATTTGGGGTGTATCTTCCCACGCATGCGCACCGTAAATCGGTGTTGCGTAGGTTTAGACCGAAAAAGCGCAAGATTGATGCCAATCCACGCTTGCGCACGGTGATCTGGGAAATGGTAAAAGATAGGTACTCGCCAGAGCAGATTTCTGGGAGGTTGCGCAGTCGCTATCCCGGTGATGAGACTATGTACGTGTGTCCTGAAACTATTTATCAGTCTTTGTATTTCCAGGCTAAAGGCGAGTTGAAAAAGGAAGTCGCTGCTGCACTGCGGCGCGGTCACGCCCAACGTCGACCTCGTGGCACGCGCAGTGCCCGCAAGCGGTTTGTTGACCCTATGGTGATGATTTCCGACCGGCCAGCAGAAGTAGACGACCGAGCAGTACCAGGTCATTGGGAAGGCGACCTCATCTTAGGCGCAGGTAATAAGTCTGCAATTGGCACGCTAGTAGAGCGAACCACGCGCTATGTCATCTTGCTGCATCTACCTCATGGGCATAGTGCTACCGAAGTAAATAAAGCACTTACTAAAGCGATTGCTACCTTGCCAGACCATCTCAAAGGATCACTTACCTGGGATCAGGGAAGTGAAATGGCCTGCCATAAGGCCTTTTCTGTAGCTACAAACTGTCCCGTGTTCTTCTGCGATCCTGGTTCGCCGTGGCAGCGAGGCACCAATGAAAACACCAATGGACTACTAAGGCAGTACTTCCCTAAAGGAACAGACCTAAGCGTCCATAGTGCAGCCGACCTAGAATTCGTCGCCATGCAACTCAACCGCCGCCCCCGCAAAACCCTGGGCTTTCAAACACCAGCCGAGAAAATGGCCGCACTGATAAACTCAACCGAAACATAAGACGTGTTTCCACGACCACTAGAATCCGCCTTGATACATTGACCAGCCCAGCTTCTTCGAGCGCGCCTACCGCCTTTGATAAAGCCGGATAGCCTACGCCCATATAAGCCTTCAAAGTTTGATAATTAGCTGTATCCACGGAATTGAGGCAGGCCATTACGGCCAAGCGTTTAGGTGAATGCACCAGGGGCTGCAACCCCTGCAAGGCTGATACAAATTCCATCAGTTTCCCACCTGAATTTTCCAGGCAGCAAGTAGAGCTAAGGGAAGTCCGACTACCCCAGCCAACAATGCAGCCCAAACTACATCGAGGCCCCCGCCCCCACTTAAGTGCGGCCAGAAAAATTCAGCGCCGGCAGCGCACAACATCGAAATAATGGTGGCAACGACATAACGGATCCGCCAACCGCGCGGTTGTACACCGCGATTGGACACAATACGTACCGCTAGCCCTACAGCAAGCCCAACGAACAGCAGTGGAGCTAGGAAATATATAGTCGCCGAGATTCACGACTGCCCATCTTTGGCCAGTAGTCGGGCCCACACAAACAACACAATGAGCGCAGCGAATATGAGCAGCCACATTCCCTCGCCGCGGGACACCCCCTCTGGCCGCTTGGTACTACTTGCTTTTACCTTTGTGCTGAATCGACTTAGCGCCATGACTCTCCCCTATCGTGACAGTTTCTTAGAAAATAACCACTTTCCTTTTTGGAAACAAGGGACCCTATGAAACAAGAAAATCCTCGAGCCGCCCTCACTGGGGCAGGCTCGAGGATTAACCTCTTCGGCCTTAGTTAGGCAGTTGCCTCTGCAGCAACCTCTTCAGCCGGAACGATGTTGACCATACGACGGCCGCGCTTGATACCGAACTCAACGGAGCCAGCTGCAAGCGCGAACAGGGTATCGTCGCCGCCGCGGCCTACGTTCTCACCTGGGTGGAACTTGGTACCGCGCTGACGCACGATGATCTCGCCGGCATTAACCTGCTGACCACCGAAGCGCTTGACGCCGAGACGCTTGGACTCGGAATCGCGACCGTTGCTGGAGCTGGAAGCACCCTTCTTGTGTGCCATGTGGTTTTCCCTCCTTTAGGGATAATTACAGCCGGTTAAGGCTTACTTGATACCGGTGATCTTCAAGGTGGTCACAGGCTGACGGTGGCCCAGACGCCTCTTGTAACCAGTCTTGTTCTTGTACTTCAGGATATCGACCTTCGGGCCTTTACCCTGCTCAACGATTTCTGCGGAGACAGAAATCTTTTCCAAGTCGGAAGCCTTGGACTTAACATCGGCGCCATCGACGAGCAGAACCGGGGTGAGAGCTACGGCAGAGCCTGGCTCACCCTCGATCTTCTCGACCTTGACGAGGTCACCTTCAGCAACCTTGTACTGCTTGCCGCCGGTCTTGACGATCGCGTACATAGAGGGTTACCCCTTATCTAAACTCGCTCGGAAGCAACCGGGGAGGCCGCGTTCCGAATGGACACTTACACATTGCGTTTAGTTCCCGCGCGAACATGCCCGCACAGCTCACTAAGTGAGTGTCGGACTGATCCAGCGTCGTGAGTACTAAACAGCGACTGTCAAAGACTACCCCGTAGCGGGCACAAAATACAAACCACGCTTTTTGTGCCCGCGTGGCGTAGCCCTAAGACGTGCTTCGCCGTGCTACGCGGCGTCGGCCGCGCCCAGCCTTAGCGTGCGACATTTCCTTGTGCGCACCGCTCGCGGAAGACTGCTTCTGCTCTGCGTTATCCTGCGCCTTTGGGGCCTTGGCGCTTTCCGACGTCCCCTTCTTGCGCACCGCCCTCTTCTTTCCGCGGCGCAGCACCTTGGTATCGCCCGTGGTCGCCCGCTGGCCAGCATTGGAACGATCCGGCGAGCCACCCTGCTGCGTCGAACGGCCTTGGGCGGTCTTCGCTGCCTTCGGATTCTCTGCTACCGCCTTTTTAGGAGCGGCCTGTCGCACGGCACGGCGACGCCCACGGCCCTTGCCACCGGCGCGCCCCGCACGCGCGGCGCCAGCGGCCTTTTCATGGCGCTGCTCGGCGGACCCGCCCGCCTGCTTGTGCTCGTGCTCCTGCGCCTTTTCCTTGACCTCGTGCGGCACACGCGAGGTGTTCCGACGCTTGGCCTGCTGGGTGCGCACCGCACGACGGCGGCCACGCCCGCGAGCCTTGCGCTCTTCGCGCGAGCTCTTCTGTCCGCGCTGGGCTTCAGCGCCGTTGGCATTATCGTCGGCGTCGACAGAGTCCTGCTCACCGGAGACCGCAAAATCCTGCGGCTGCGGGCGCCTATCGGAGCGCGAATTTCCGCGGGTGCGGCGCTTGCGGCGCGGGGAAGCCTCAAACTCAGCTACTGCCTCGTCATAGGTCTTTTCAATTGCCGTCTCCGTAGCCGTTGCCTTCTCGGTAATCTTCTGCTCGCCGCCTGCAGCCGTACGCGTGGCCTTAGACCGGCGCGTCACCCGGCGCGGCTTCTTGCCACGCTTGGAGCCCGCCCCGGCACCTGGGTGTACCTGCGCAATAGCACCCGAGTCGGCGTCCGTATCCGCATCGGGGACGTAGGAATTAAATTCCTGCACCTCGTCACTCTCGGCAGCATTATCCGCCGCGGCGTACGCGATGGCCTCGATATCGGATACCTGAGTCTGGGTGTGCTTGCGCGCGCGGCGGCGACCGCGTCCACGTCCGCGCTCCTTGTTGCGGTCATGGTCCCCGCTGTGCTCTTCCGATCCAGCGTGCGACTGAGCCGGACCGCGCTCATCTACAACGACGTTCGCTACGAGATCTTCCAGCGACGTCTTCGCAGATTCCTGTGCGGCCTCTTCGCTCTCGGTACCGTAGACCGGTGCCTGGGTCTTCTTGAATCGCTTAGGTTTGGAGGAGCTTTCGGCGGCGTCGTCAAGCTCGTGCTTATGCATCGCCACCGCAGCCGGGTGCTGCTGCGGATCGTGGTGTTGCTTCTTGTGCGCCTTGGGCTTGCGGCCAGAATGCTTGGAGCGCTGCTCGTCCTCGGCCTCATCCACCGGATACTGGTGAATGATGATGCCACGGCCGTTACAACACTCGCACTCGGTGGAGAACGTTTCTACCAAGCCGGTGCCGAGGCGCTTGCGGGTCATCTGCACCAGACCCAGCGACGTCACCTCCGAGACCTGGTGGCGGGTGCGATCGCGGCCCAAGGCTTCCTTCAGGCGGCGCAGCACCAGATCCTGGTTTTCCGGCAGGACCATATCGATAAAGTCCACGACGATCATGCCGCCGAGATCGCGCAGGCGCATCTGGCGCACGATTTCTTCGGCCGCCTCGAGGTTATTGCGGGTTACCGTTTCCTCCAGGTTGCCGCCGGAACCGGTGAACTTTCCGGTATTGACATCGATGACGGTCATGGCCTCGGTGCGGTCGATGACCAACGTGCCGCCGGAGGGCAGCCATACCTTGCGCGAGAGCGCCTTATGCAGCTGCTCATCAATGCGGTAAGCCTCAAAAGCATCCTGCCCGCCGTGGTCCTTGGCACGGTAGCGCACCACGCGGTCCGCAAGGTCTGGCGCCATGGAATCCACATAAGCACGGACGGTGTTGAAAGAACGCTTGCCATCGACGAGGAGCTCAGTGAAGTCTTCGTTGAAGAGATCGCGCACCACCTTGATGAGCATGTTCGGCTCTTCATACATGGTCACCGGTTTGGCGCCCTTGGAGGATTTTTCTTTCTTAGCGTGTGCCACGATGTCCTCCCACCGGCTGTGCAGGCGGTTGACGTCGGTAGCGATTGCCTTTTCCGGTACGTTTTCGGCGGCGGTGCGAATGATCGCTCCACCATCGCCTGGAACCACGCGGCCAAGGATATCCTTCAAGCGCTTGCGCTCTGGGGCAGGCAGCTTGCGGGAAATGCCGGCGCTGCGCCCGCCCGGTACGTAGACCAGGTAGCGGCCAGCAAGGGAAATCTGGGTGGTAAGGCGCGCGCCCTTATGACCGATGGGATCCTTAGCCACCTGAACCAGCACCTGGTCACCAGACTTCAGGGCGTTTTCTACCTTGCGGGCGCGCCCGTGCAGCTTGGTCTTGCGCCAGTCGATTTCACCGGCGTAGAGCACGCCGTTTCGGCCCTGTCCGATATCCACGAAAGCCGCCTCCATGGACGGCAGCACGTTTTGAACGCGGCCCAAGTAAATATTGCCAATGAGCGAGGCCTGGGATTCGGTGGTCACGAAGTGCTCGACCAACAGGTCATCTTCTAACACGCCCACTTGGGTGATGATGCCGGCGCCGTCCTCGCGCTCCTTATCGCGCACCACCATGGTGCGCTCCACAGCTTCGCGGCGGGCAAGGAACTCCGCTTGGGAGACGATGTGCTGACGGGTGCGGCCCTTTTCGCGCAATTCCGCGCGGCGGCGCTTCTGAGCCTCGATGCGCGTGGAGCCGCGGATGGCTTTCGGCTCTTCAATGTGCTCGGGCTCGTCTGCCTGCTCTTCACGCTTCGCACCGGCGCCGCGTCCGCGGGATGCGCCGCGGCGCCCGCGGCGGCGGCCCTCAGGCTTTCCGGAACCGCGGTCGGAGCCGGAGTGCTCGCGGCTTTCTGCGGCGGAGTCTGCAGCATCCTCGTTGTCATCGCCTGCGGAGTCGTCGGCCGAGAAGTCCTCCTCCGCTGCATCTAGAGTCGGTGCAAATGCCGCAGCCTCGTCCAGCTGCGGGGCCATGAAGATGGGCGCAAAGTCATAGTGCCCGGAGTCTTCCTCGGATTCGGCGCGTGGGACGATGTGCGGCGCGTAGTAGTCATCCTCGAAGTCCTCGCCGGCTTCTGCCAGCGCCTCGTGCAGCTTTGCCGCATCAACCGTTCCGGTATCAAAGCCGCTCGCAGGTGTTTTTTCCGCCTCCTCCGTGGCTTCTGCTGCTTCGGGTACTTCTGCTTCAGCGTGCTCGGCGTCCTCGGTGGCTGCGCGAGTTTCGGCCGCAGCCTGAGCAAGCGATGCCTCTACCTTGTCTTCGATCTGGGAGATTTCATTATCCACGTTCTTGCGCACGCGGTGGCGCAGGTGCTCTTCGTCTTCCGTGGACTGCCCCCCTTCCTCTGACTCGGCGGTATCTGCCAGCTCTTCGGGTGCTGGTGCGGCGGACTTACGGGTGGCCTTGCGGGCGCGCTTGGCGCGCTTCTTCGCTGGCTTCTTTTCTGTTTCCTCGTCCGGGTTTTCTTCCGGTTGCGCAGCAGGCTTGTCCTCGGGCTCTTCAGCCGGTGCTGCGGTGGTGTCGCCCGCAGGGGCGTCGGCAACCGCAGCGGCATTCGCCACAGCATCGAGCACCTGGCCTGCTTCCTCGCGGGAAAGAGAGCTTTGCGCGCTCTTTTTCAAGCCCATGTCTTTAAGCTGTGCCACCAACTCGCGCGAGGAAAGCCCCAGCTGCTTGGCTAGGGAATACACGCGGGTCTTGTCCTTGAGTTGGCTGCGGTCTAGGTTCTGGGCCAAAAGCGCCGCTGCCTTGAGGCTTTCAGTTGTTTCTTGAGAGTTCTGTGCCACCATGTTCGGGCTTACTCCTGTATATCGTCTCTATGGGGCGCGGCCTCGGGCGCAGGCACGGTCAGAGACCGCACCGCCGCCGCACGAGGTTTTCTGTGCGCTATAAAAGTTTGTGGGATATGAAGTTATGCCGCGTCTCGTACGCGCTATCCCCCATTGTGTCACAGAAACGCGGCCAGGCTGGCAGGCGGTGTTATGTTGGCAGCGTGGCAGAACTAGCACGAATCCCCGCCCGCGAACTGGCGCAGCATCGGCACCGCAATGAAGTCCCAGTGCGCTCGGCACTTTACTTCGGCGTGCCGGCCGGCTTTGCCGTTGGCTTCGCCAACACAGGCGTGGATTATATGTTGATGGGAGCCGGTGTTTTTGCCGTTTTTGCGGTGCTGGGGTTGGTGCACCTCATCCGCAATTACCCGCGCGGCATCAACGCTGCGCAAGAGGAATTCCGCGATGGCGACTATCCCACGATTGCCTATATCGCCCCGTTTATCCCGATAGCTGCGCCATTGATCATGGCACCACTGAGCGCGGCCAACCTGCTTCCAGAGGTAGAGCTGGCCCCGCCCGTTGCCGGAATTCTGTCCGGGGCATGGTGGGCCTTTGGCTTGCCGCTGGGCATATGGGGCATGTTTTCTCAGTCCTTCCGCATCGGCCGGCGCCGCATCAACAAGATTTTGGAAAAGGACCCGCTCGACGGGGTTACGGAGGCTCGTTTGCAGCTTGCCGACGCCCACTCGGACATCCTCACCGCCCTCGTCGCCACCGGCGCGGTGCAGGGAAACACGATTAATTCCACTGCCCTCTCGAAGTTCATGCGGGTAGACCTCGACCCTCTATGCGAGCACCTCGATGCTTTGGCAAAGGCGGACCTGGTGAAGCTAAGCCGAATGGGCCTGCGCACCGCGCCCGCAAAGTGGACCATCACCATCACGCCGACTGGGGTTCGCTGTTTGTATCAAGTGGGCCGGCGTTAATTTGGCAAGCTTTTGTCTCCGGGGAAAAGCTTCGGCCCTATCCAGAGCATTACGTACACGAGTCCGACAAGTACCGGAATTTCAATAAGCGGCCCGATGGTACCGGCGAGAGCCTGTGCCGACGCCGCCCCAAAAGTGCCAATGGAAACCGCGATGGCTAGTTCGAAATTATTACCAGCTGCGGTAAATGCTACGGAAGCGGATTGCGCGTAGTTCATTCCCACGACCTTTGCTACACCCAAAGCTAGGAAAAACATTCCAACAAAGTAGATGACCAACGGAATCGCAACCTTGATCACCGCCGTGGGCTGCGCTACCAACTGTTCTCCCTGCAGGGAGAACAGCAACACAATGGTATAGAGCAAGCCGATCATCGCCAAGGGAGAAACTGCCGGAAGGAAGCGGTTTTCAAACCATTCGCGGCCTTTGACTTTCTCACCCCAGACCCGTGAGAGCACACCAAGCAGCAGGGGGACTCCCAAAAATACGAGGACCGCGGTGACGATGGACCAGAAAGAGAAATCAGCAGAGGTGGTATCTAGCCCCAACCACCCTGGCAAAATCTGCAAATAGAACCATCCCAGCACACCGAACATGGCTACCTGGAATACAGAGTTTATGGCGACAAGAACGGCGGTGGCCTCCCGATCGGCGCAGGAGAGATCGGACCACACAAGGACCATTGCGATACAACGGGCTAGCCCAACGATAATCAGGCCGGTTCGCAGCTCTGGCTGATCGGCAAGAAAAATCCACGCCAGGGTGAACATCACTGCAGGCCCCACCAGCCAGTTCAACACAATCGATACCACCATCAACCGGCCATCGGCAGCAATATCTCGGGTCTTTTCATAGCGGACTTTAGCCAGGGGCGGATACATCATAACTAGCAGGCCCAGCGCGATTGGAAGAGAAATACCGCCAACCTCTAGAGCAGACAGTGCTTCTCCAATGCCTGGCAGGAAGTGGCCTATCAATAGCCCCACAGCCATGGCCATGATGATCCAAACGGGAAGGAATCTATCGAGAAATGACAACTTTGGGCGTTGCGCAACGGCCATGGCTCTCCTTGTGCGACGAGGAATTCAACTTTCGATCAGTACTTTAATCACCCATATTGATACTCGTCAATATAACGGAGTGGGAGGAAGGCTCCTTATACTGTGTGCATGGACTCCTCCCCTAGCAATGCCGACAACACCCCGGATGCACAGTGCTGTTCCCTGAGCAGTGGCCCGCTCAGCCAGGGCGACTCCCTCCGCTTTTCCCAGCAATTTAAAGTACTTGCTGACCCAGCCCGCCTGCGCCTGCTATCCATATTGTGCGACGAGGGCTGCGGCCCGATGAGTGTTACGGAGTTGACCGCGCTTTCCGGCCTTAGCCAACCGACGGTATCTCATCACCTCGGCAAGTTGAGGAAATCCGGTCTTTTAATCAAGCAACAATCGGGCCGTACCGTTACCCATCGAGTGCAAAAGGAAGCCTTCCGCACACTGCGCCAGTTGCTCTCCTTCGATTAGGAGAACTCCAGTCCTAGTCTGCGAAGTGAATGACCTCGCGTGCAATATCCTCAGCAATGATCTGCCGCGTTAGGCACCTTCAACTCCCAGAACAAACCCCTGCTTAAGTTCTGCCTCTCTACGTATTTGCGGCTTTGCCGTTGCAATATTTATTCAGGATAGGGCCGGATACTCGGTTTGCGGCTCTACGTCTGGGCTTATGGATCAAGCAATAAATAAAGCCCGAGCCTACAGGCTCGGGCTGAACGATGCGCTAAGTGCGCAGACGTTTAGAGGTTCGGGAACCAGATAGCGATCTCGCGCTCTGCAGACTCAGGGGAGTCAGAGCCGTGCACGATGTTCTCGCCAACGGTCAGAGCGAAGTCGCCGCGGATGGTGCCCGGGGCGGCCTTGGAGACCGGGTCGGTGCCACCGGCCAGCTGGCGCCATGCCTCGATGGCGCGCTCGCCCTCGACAACACCAGCGATAAGCGGTGCGGAGGTGATGAACTCGACGAGGTCACCGAAGAATGGCTTATCCTTGTGCTCCTCGTAGTGCTTCTCCGCGGTCTCGCGGTCAGCAACGCGCAGGTCGAGCTCGGCCAGCTTCAGGCCCTTGCGCTCGATGCGGGAGATGATTTCGCCTACGTGGCCGTTCTTTACGCCGTCCGGCTTGATGAGAATCAGTGTACGTTCAGTCATGCCCCACACTGTACCGAAACCGCACGCATGCGTCGCGCGCTGGGGTATTCCTTTGGGGTAAAAGTATGGGGTCCAGGGCTATGCGAGTTGTTTAACTATCTCTTCGGCACGCTCCTGCGAGGTGCCCCGAAACCACAGGCGCACTTGGCCTACTGCGGCGCCAAACTGGCCATTGGCCAGCAGGCGTTGCAGCTCCGCGCGCTGTTCCTTATCCAAATCCTCGAAGGTGGCTTCTTTGGCCGGCTCGAAGTTGCTCCGCAGGGCCAAAACCAGAAAAACGCCGCCAATAATGAGGGCGACTAGCGGTAGCCACGGCGTTCCCGTAGCGGCGCGGGCTACCACCGCGGCGACGCAGGCGAGTGCGGCAAGGACGAGATAGAGAGTGCGCATGGCCGCCAGTCTATCGCGTCTTGCCCACTCGCCGAAGGCGTCAAGGCTACCGTGCTATTTCTCGTTGAGGTGCTGCGTGGTGAGGTATCCGCGCTTCATGCGGGCGATGAGGTTGCTGCGCAGGTAGACGGCCAGCAGCCACTCCATGCCAAAGATGATGAAGATGGCGGCCACGGCCCAGTGGACCATAAAGCCCACAATGACGCACAACAGCTGCGCCCATACGATGACAGACAGCGCCCACTTCTTATTCATGAACGCGATCATCACGAGGTGGAATACCACTGCGGCGATGACAAAGCCGTAGTTGAAGGGGGTCCACAAGGTACCGTCATACAGCTTGTACAGCATCGGCAGTGCGAAGGATAGGGCGAGCGCCTCCATGGTCAGGGAGCTGGCAATGACCATCCCGTTGAAGCTTTTAAGTGGGTCCTTGACTGGGGCTTGGCCCATGCCGAGGGGTCCGATCTCGCTTTCAGGGATATGTTCCTCGCGGCCGCGGGCACGGCTGCTGCGGGGCGGGCGGGGTTGGCGCTCTCCGCCTGGGTGGTGATTGTCGCGACTCATGCAGGTTCCTTTCCAAACATCGCGCGGGCATCACCAGCGGTGACGACCGACCCGGTGATGATGATGCCGGAGCCGGACTGGACCTCGGCGTCCTCGGCAAGCTCCACGGCCTGGGCATAGGCGCCCGGCAGGTTATCGGCTACGTGTACGCGCTCCTCGCCAAAGATATCGCGGGCGGTCTCTGCCAAGTCGTAGGCATCGAGGGCGCGCGGCGAGGAGTTTTGGGTGATGACTACCTCGGTGAGGTACGGCTCTAGCGCGGTAAGGATGCCGGTAGCGTCCTTATCCGCGAAGATCGAGAGCACACCGATGAGGCGGGCGAAGTCGAAATCGCGGTCCAGTGCAGCACCTAGTGCCTTGGCGCCATGTGGATTATGGGCGGCGTCAATAAACGTCGTCGGCGAGGTGCGCACGCGCTCCAGGCGGCCGGGCGAAATCGCTTGGGCAAAACCATTGCGCACGGTCGCAACATCCAGCGGGTGGCCGGCCGAGGCGCCGAAGAACGCCTCCACCGCAGCAAGAGCCACGGCAGCATTCTTGGCTTGGTGCTCGCCGTGCAGGGGCAGGAAAATATCCTCGTACAGGCCGCCAAGGCCCTGGATGTTGACCTGCTGACCACCGACGGCGATGCGAGACTCGAGGGCAGCAAATTCGGAGCCGGAGCGGGCGACACCCGCCTCCACGTCCACGGCCTGCTGCAGGATAACCCGCATTGCTTCCGGATCCTGCTCGGCAATGACCACGATGTTTTCATTCGGGGTCAGCGGATCATCGGCATCCTCGCGCGGCTTGATAATGCCGGCCTTTTCACCAGCAATCTCTGCGAGTGTATCGCCCAAGTAATCCGTGTGGTCCAAGCCCACCGGGGTAATGACGGAGACGTCCGCATTGACCACGTTGGTGGCATCCCACCGGCCGCCGAGGCCGACTTCGACGACGGCGACGTCCACGGGGGCGTCGGCAAACGCGGCATAGGACAAGCCAACGAGGACCTCGAACTTGGACATGGGGACGTCCGACTGGGCATCGACCATCTCCACAAAAGGCTTAATCTCGTGCCAGATGCGCACATAATCGCGCGGGTGGATGGGCTGGCCATCGATGCCGATGCGCTCCGTGACGCGCTGCAGGTGCGGGCTGGTCACCAGGCCGACGCGGCGGTGGAAGGCGCGCAGGAGCGAATCCACCATGCGCGCGGTAGAGGACTTGCCGTTGGTGCCGGCAATGTGGATGACGTCGAAGGAACGCTCAGGGTGGCCAAGCAGATCCATGAGCATCTCGATGCGGTCGAGGGAAGGCTCAATCTTGGTTTCCGGCCAGCGTTCGTTGAGCTCGTCTTCTACCTCCGCGAGGGCGCGCAGCTCTTCGGCCGACACCTCTTGTGGTGCGGCCTCGTTGTACTCGTCCTCGCTGCCCATGCCCAAGTTGAGAGTCAGGCCGGACTCGGTAATTTCCACCGGGCCACCATCGGTGCCTTCCTTGAGGGCATCGACGATTTCGAAGTCCTCAGTCTCCTTGTCCTTGTCCGCCACTACTTCAGACCCTCCAGACGGCTGGTGATGCGCTCGACCTCTTCGCGGGCGATCTGCTGGCGCTCCTTGATCTTATTGACCACTTCTTCCGGTGCCTTGGACAAGAAGTTCTCGTTGCCCAGCTTCTTGCCGGTTTGCTCCAGTTCCTTATTGGCCTTGGCCAGGTCCTTTTCCAGGCGCTTGCGCTCGGCTTCTACGTCCACGGCGCCGTGGGTATCCAGGGTGACCTCCACGGTGGCCTGGGAAAGGCGTACCTCGATGGAGGCGGAAGGATCGAAATCCTCGCCCGGGGCGGTGGTATTGGCCAGATTGCGCACCAGTTCCTCTTGGCCGGTGAGATCCGCTGCGGCAAAGTCGAGGCGGCCCGGCACCTTCTGGGAAGGCTTTACGCCCTGGTCGGATCGGAAGCGGCGCAGCTCGGTGATGAGCTTATCGGCGTCCTCGATGCGGCGGGCGGCCACCTCATCCTTGGTGGCGCCACCGTTGGTATCGGCAACGGTTGGCCATGGTGCCACGACGATGGATTCGCCGCCGGTCAGCGCCTTCCACAGCACCTCGGTGACGAATGGCATGGTCGGGTGCAGCAGGCGCAGAACAACGTCGAGCACGCGTCCCAACACGATCTGGGTATTGCGGCCCTGCTCGCTTACGCCATCGCGCGGGATCTGGGTCTTGGCAATCTCCAAGTACCAGTCACATAGCTCGTCCCAGGTGAAGTGGTAGAGCAGCTCGTTGGCCTTGGCAAATTGGTAGTCATCCAGGTAGGCATCCACCTTGGCGCGAACCTCTTCGGCGCGGTCGAGGATCCAGCGGTCGGCGTCGCTAAGCTCCGCCCGGTTCGGCAGCGTGGACACTCCAGCGCCGTTCATAAGCGCGAACTTGGTGGCGTTAAAGAGCTTGGTAGCAAAGTTGCGGGCGGCCGCGGCGGCATCGGAGCCAAGCGGCAGGTCCACGCCGGGGTTGGCGCCGCGGGCAAGGGTAAAGCGCAGGGCATCCGCACCGTAATCGCGCACCCAATCCATCGGGTCAATGCCGTTTCCCAAGGACTTAGACATCTTGCGGCCCTGCTCATCGCGGACCAAGCCGTGCAGGTACAGGTCCTTGAACGGAACCTGCGGGCGGCCATCGGTGCCCTCACCCAAAAGCTCCGGGGTGTGGGAGCCGGCAAAGGTGCCGAACATCATCATGCGGGCCACCCAGAAGAACAAGATGTCATAGGCGGTGACCAGCACGTTGGTGGGATAGAACTTCTCCAGATCCGGGGTCTTTTCTGGCCAGCCCAGGGTGGAAAATGGCCACAGCGCGGAGGAGAACCAGGTATCCAGCACGTCCGGATCCTGCTCGTATCCTGCCGGCGGCTCCTCATCAGGGCCGACACAGACGATGTCTCGCTGGCCGTCCTCACCTTCTGGTCCGTACCAGATAGGAATTCGGTGGCCCCACCACAGCTGGCGGGAGATGCACCAATCGTGCATGTCATCCACCCACTCGAAGTAACGCGGCTCGAGCGACTGCGGGTGCAGGGTGGTATCGCCCTCGCGCACGGCGTCGCCAGAGGCCTTGGCCATCTTGGCTACGTCCACGAACCACTGCAGGGACAGGCGCGGCTCGATGGGCTCGCCGGAGCGCTCCGAGTGACCCACGGAGTGGACGTACGGGCGGATTTCCTTAACAATGCGGCCCTGCTCGCGCAGCGCCTCGCGGATCTCCACGCGGGCTTCCTCGCGGGTCAGTCCGTCGAAGCGGGTGCCAGTATTGGCAATGTGGCCGGTGGTATCGATAACGGTAGGCATCTCCAAGTCGTGTCGGGTGCCCATCGCGTAGTCATTCGGGTCGTGTGCCGGGGTGATCTTCACCGCACCGGTACCGAATTCCATGTCTACGTAGTCATCGGCGATGATCTTGAGCGTCAGGTCATCGCGGAACGGGTGCGGCAGCTCCTTGCCCACCAAGTCGGCGTAGCGCTCATCGTCTGGGTGGACGGCAATGGCAACGTCACCCAGCATGGTCTCCACACGGGTGGTGGCCACGATGAGGTGCGGTTCATCGTCATTGAGCGAGCCATAGCGGATGGACACCAGCTCGCCCTCGACGTCCTTGTACACCACCTCGATATCGGAGACGGCGGTCTCTAGCACCGGCGACCAGTTCACCAGGCGGTTGGCCTGGTAGATCATGCCCTCGTCGTAGAGGTTCTTAAAGATGGTCTGGACGGCGCGGGAGAGGCCATCATCCAAGGTGAAACGCTCGCGGGACCAGTCTACGGAGTCGCCGATGGCCCGCATCTGGTTCTGGATGGTGCCGCCGTACTGCTCCTTCCATTCCCAGACCTTGCCAATGAATTCTTCGCGCTCATAATCCCAGCGCTTCTTGCCCTCGGTCTCCTTGAGCTTGGCCTCGACCTTGGTCTGGGTGGCAATGCCGGCGTGATCGGCACCGGGCAGCCACAGGGTGGCATAGCCCTGCATGCGCTTGCGGCGAATAATGGAATCAATCAGCGTGTGGTCCAATGCGTGGCCCATATGCAGCTGACCGGTCACATTCGGCGGCGGCAGCACGATGGAATAGGGCTCGGCCTCCGAATTCGCATCCGGAGTGAAGTAGCCCTTTTCTACCCATCCCTCATAGAGGTCCTTCTCTACGGCCTGCGGCTCCCACGACTTAGGCAGCGCATCGGCGCGGTTGGTACCAACTAATTGCTCATTATTTTGCTCAGTCACCTGGCCGATTCTACCTTGCGCGTCAACCGGCTCAGCCAGGCAGGGTGCGCACCGAGTATGAGGTGCGCACCGAGCAGGTTTTAGAGCAGGTCCGCCACGGCCTTGCGCTCCTCGCGCAGCTCGGCCACAGAGGCCTCGATGCGCTCCTTTTGGAATTCAGTGAGCTCGAGCCCCTGCACAATCTCCCACTGGCCATTGCGGCTGACTGTGGGGAATCCGCAAATAAGGCCCTTGTCAACGCCGTAGGATCCGTCCGATACTACCGCCGCGGTGCGCCAATCTTCGGTGCCATGGATCCAGTCATGCATGTGGTCCACGGCTGCCGACGCCGCCGAAGCGGCCGAGGAGCTGCCGCGTACCTCAATAATTTCCGCACCGCGCTTGGCCACCTTGGGGATCATTTCCTCTCGGTACCACTCCTGGTCCACCTCAGCGTTGGAATAGGTAATATCCGGGAACTGGCTAGCAGAATGGTTGCCCCAGACCGCGACCTTGGTGAAATCAGTAGTGGATTTGCCGGTCTTTAGCGCTAGCTGGCTCAAGGTGCGGTTGTGGTCCAAGCGCATGAGGGCAGTGAACTGGGAATCATCCAAGTCCGGTGCATTATTCGCCGCGATGAGCGCATTGGTATTAGCCGGGTTGCCCACTACGAGCACGCGGACATCGCGCGCGGCGTAGTCATTGATGGCCTTGCCCTGCTTGGTGAAGATGGCGCCATTGGCTTCCAGCAGGTCGGCGCGCTCCATTCCCTTGCTGCGTGGGCGAGCGCCGACAAGGAAGGCAGCGGAGGTGTTTTCAAAGGCTTCCTTGAGATCATCAGTAACCGTAATGGAGTTAACCAGCGGCAGGGCGGAGTCATTGAGCTCCATGGCTACGCCGTGGGCCTTTTCCACCGCAGCAGGAATTTCCAGCAACGCTAGGTCTACCGGGGTGTCTTTTCCGTACACATCACCGGCAGCGATGCGCCACAGCAGCGAATACGCGATGTTGCCGGCGGCGCCGGTGACAGTGATTTTGACGGGCTGAGTCATGGTGTAAAGCCTCCTCAATAATGGCTGCGACATGGGCGGCACACGCGAGCCAGTGTGCTCGCACCGCCACGGAATGTAATCCACCACCGAGCTTAGCCCCACTGCCAGCATCCGCGCTGTGAATCTGGCCCCCTCTTTTGGAGGGAAAATCTAGAGCACTTGCGTTAAATTACCCCCATTTACCTCCAAATTAGCGCCCCCAATGGGCCAGATACTCCCGCACGGGGTGATTAATCGGGCATGATAGGAAAAGGAAATGCGGGACACTCCCCCACGCTGCACACCCAGAATGCCTAGGGATTTCCTACTCCCGCACTATGAGACATCAGTTCACCGCGCCACCGCCGCGCCGCAAGGATTAAGGACTTACGCAATGAGCACTGAGAATACTGACCCACTGCAAGCTGCAGACCAGGCAGATTCTGCTCTCGCGGCCCACGCGGAGTCCGTCAGCATTGACTCCGTGGTGGACGTTGCGATCAAGCAGTTTTCTCGCTTTGGCTTTGCAGAAACCAAGCTAGAGACCATCGCCCAAGAATCCGGCATGTCCAAGCGCATGATCCATTACCACTTTGGTGATAAGAAGGGCCTTTACCTACGAGCGCTGAGCACCGCCGCGCAGCGCCTCAATCCGCCTGAGGATGCCCTGGAAATCGATACCACGGTTCCGGTCGAAGGCGTACGCAAGCTGGTGGATTGGCTCTTTCGCGAGCGCGTAGCCAACCCGGAGGCCATCCGCATGCTGGTGTGGGAAACTAACCAGCAGATTCTGGACCCGGCACAGCAGGCTATTGCCGACGTCGCCGGGGTAGCCCTCCACCTCGACCGCCTGCTGCTCTTGGGCCAAGATGCCGGCGCCTTCCGCCCCGGCATCTCCGCCACTGACATTTTCACCCTGATTTCCTCGTTGACGGTCTACCGCGTAACCAACCAGGTGATGGTGGAAAACATGCTGGGCGTTAATTTCAATACCCAAGAAAATATCGACGGCATGCATAGGCTCACCGTTGATGCTGTGCTGGCGTTTTTGACCGCCAATATTCCGGCCTCGGGCCACGAGTCCTACCTCACCTCGTCCTCGTTCGATACCAAGGAAGGCGACGAGGCCTCCCCGCAGGATATCTACAGCGAGGAGTAATAGCGCGGACCTTCCGACCCACACCCTACCCTGCCTGCGGACAGTGGCAAGGATGTAAGCGGAGAGCCCTTAGGCAGATTCTTTTGCCTCATCCTTATAGCTAAACTGCGGCTCCGCGCCTTCGGTCACGCACTCTGGGGTGATATGCACCGTGGCGATGTCTTCGCGGTCCGGCAGATCGTACATGACCGGGACTAAAAGCTCTTCCATGATGGCGCGCAGGCCACGCGCACCCGTCTTGCGCTCCAAGGCGAGCTCCGCGATGGCATCCAAAGCCGCAGGCTCAATCTCCAATTCGCAGTCATCCATCTCGAAGAGGCGGCTGTACTGCTTAACCAGCGAGTTCTTTGGCTCGGTGAGCACCTTCACCAGGGATTCACGGTCCAGGTTATCCACCGTGGCCACGACAGGTAGGCGGCCGATGAACTCTGGAATAAGGCCGAACTTCACTAGATCCTCGGGGCGCACCTGGGAGAAAAGGTCAACCTTTTCGCGCTCGTCCTTGGTATCCAAGTTGGCGCCAAAGCCCACGCCTTTCTTGCCCACGCGATCCGCAATGACCTGATCCAGGCCTGCGAAGGCGCCGGCCACAATGAACAAGATATTGGAGGTATCCAGCTGGATAAACTCCTGATTCGGGTGCTTGCGGCCGCCTTGCGGCGGGATGGCCGCCACAGTACCTTCTAGAATCTTCAGCAGCGCCTGCTGCACGCCCTCACCGGAGACATCGCGGGTAATGGACGGATTTTCGGACTTGCGGGAAATCTTGTCCACCTCATCGACGTAGATGATGCCGCGCTGGGCACGCTCCACGTCAAAGTCCGCGGCTTGCAGCAGCTTCAGGAGGATATTTTCCACATCTTCGCCCACGTAGCCGGCCTCGGTGAGGCTGGTGGCATCGGCGATGGCAAAGGGGACATCGAGAAGCCGGGCCAAGGTCTGCGCTAGGTAGGTCTTACCGGAACCGGTGGGGCCCAACATCAAGATATTGGACTTAGAAATCTCCACCTCATCGCCCTCGGCCTTCTTGCGGCGGGCCTCCAATGCGGCCGACTCTTCGGCCTTGATGCGCTTGTAGTGGTTATACACTGCCACAGACAAGACGCGCTTGGCCTTGTCTTGGCCGATGACGTACTTATCAAGGAAGGCGGAAATCTGCGAGGGCCGAGGCAGGCGCACCTCCGCATCGGAGGATTCCTGCGCCTGCTCTTGGCCCAGTTCCTCTTCGATGATCTCATTGCATAGCTCGATGCACTCATCGCAGATGTAGACACCGCCGCCGGCGATGAGCTTTTTCACCTGCTTCTGACTCTTGCCACAAAAGGAACACTTGAGCAGGTCAGCGCTTTCTTGCATACGTGCCATTAAGTTCTTTCACACTCGCTTTTCGTACCGCTATCCACAGTTGGAAGGACGATTCTACCCTTCCGAGCGGCTTAATCTTCATCTGTTTCTACCTTAGTAAATCAACCCGACAGGCCCTTCATTCATTCCCTCCCGCGTGGCGAATTTCCCAGGCCTTTCCTGCTCCTGCGGCCTAAACTAGAAGGTGAAATCACCCTCATCCCACCCCTTTTAGGAACAGGAGCATAATGTTCGATCTCACAGGACGAGTAGCCATTGTCACCGGCGGCGCCTCCGGCATTGGCCGCGGCATCGTCTCCTCGCTGCGGGAGGCCGGCGCCACCGTTGTCATCGCCGATATCGACCTCGACCACGCCACCGCTACCGCTGAGGAGTTGGGTGCCAGCGCCATTCGCGTGGACGTCACCGACCGCGCTTCGGTTAAGGACCTGTATCGCCAGGTCACTGCCGAGCACGGCGGCTTCGACATTGTGTGCTCCAATGCCGGGGTCTTTCCCAACTGTCCGCTGGCAGAGATGACCGATGAAAAGTGGGAGGCGATGTTTGCCATCAACACCCACGGCACCTTCAAGGTGGTCCAAGAGGCACTCCCCTACCTCAAGCAACGCCGCTATGGGCGCATCGTCATCACCACATCTATTACCGGCTCACACACGGGCTTTCCGGGTTGGGCCCACTACGGCGCCTCCAAGGCCGCCCAGCAGGGGTTTATGCGTTCAGCCGCGCTGGAAGTGGCCCGCGATGGCATCACCATTAACGGCGTCCTCCCAGGCAATATCCTCACCGAGGGTCTCGAGGCCCAAGGCCAGGAGTACCTCGATCAAATGACGCGGTCAGTACCGCTGCACCGCCTGGGCACCCCGCGCGATATTGGCACTGCGGCAGCCTTCCTGGCCTCGGAAGAGGCAGGCTACATCACCGGCCAAACCCTCGTCATAGATGGCGGCCAGCTCTTGCCCGAGACTCCCGAGGCCATACTGCCGCCGCGCGATTAGCCGCGCTTGCCGACGCCCCCATGTGGGCCTAAACGACAGGATGTGTTGGTGAAGTTATATGTTTAGCCCGTCTGGCCTGCTGATATTAGGATTATTTCACTTATCCGGAGGGAAAACGCAGCCTCGGACCTGAAATACCGCCGGGGGCGTGCTGATGTGCTAAGCGCTGAGGTTCACGATGAATGGATGAGTAAGAATCATCCTCGATGCCCCGTCTGTAGCGGGGTGTGCACCAAAATTACGGGACTACAAGTACCAATCCGCCAGCGAAGGCGACGGAACGCCTGTAAAGCCACTGACACTCGCGCTAAAGGCCGACCCAGGAAAGTGGACGCATCAGGGGGCAGACCCACATGCTCACGTGGACACCCTAGCCAGCCAAGAAACACAAGCCACCAGCGGCCTTGAATACGGCCGACCAGCAACTTTCGGCAGTGCCTACAACCACTCTATGGGAATACGCAAAGGCCACGTGCCCTAAACCACGCAGTCCACCAACACAAAATGTCGTTTACCCCGACACGCCGGAAAACAACACATCTTGTCGTTTAACCCCCCATGTGCACAAAGCACGAGGCCCCTCACTACACAGTGTGCGGCGAGGGGCCTCGTGGGATTTCATTCATTTGCTGCCTACTGCAGCCAGTCGAAGTCGAGCAGGAAAAGTTCTGCATCGAGCATCTCAAGTTCATCCGGTGCATGACCGGTGACGGTTTCTAGCGCCTCTGCAACGTCCTTAGTCGTAGCAGGGGTCTTATCAGCGTCAAGCAGGGATTCTGCCACCAAAGCACGAACCGGAGCACCCGATACAGTGTCCAGCCCGGTACCAGTGGTGGAGCCCTTGAACGCATCAGCGATGCCGTCCATCAAAGAACGCATCATGTTCATTTCTCACACCTCCATGTGGCTTTCTCTCTGTTTGATACAGAGGAATATACGCGACATACCCTCGTTAGGCAACCCTTTGGTTGCTTTAAGTTAACCTTTTGTTAACTTACAGAAAGTGTGTCGCACGACACATTAGAGGTTTGCCCCCAAGGAAGGACAATGACTTAGAGGTCACCAAACGGCGTGAAGCCAAAGTAGTGGTCCAGCGTATCGCGGGCAATCCACATGATGGCCACCAGGATAACTACGGCCAGCACCGCATAGACAGTCCAGCCAAGCACCTTCATCTGAGGGCTTGCAGGGGTATCGCCAACAACGACGCCGTTGTCGTCGCGAATGGGGTCACCGGTCATACACCGCATGCCCAAGGAGAAAAGTAGCGGAATGCCAGCGCCGAAGACCAACGCCAAGCCTGCAACGTGAATGAGGGACTGGAAGATTTCTGCAGCAGTCATGGTTTAGCGCTCCTCTTGAACAGTAGACGGCGCGGAGGCATCCTCCGCATTGGTAGCGGACACTGGTGCGGCGCCGGCAGCAACTGGCTCCTTGCGGTCAGAGCCCGCACCCATGGAAGAATCCACGGACTCGGAGTTTGGATCCCAGTCATTGTTGACGTTGGAAGCATCCACCGGGTTCATGCGGGAACGGATGACAATGAGCGCGGCCATTGCCAGCAGCAAGACGAAGTCCACGATGGCACCGGTTGCGACGTTGGTGAAGGAGGAGACGCCGTGTGCCAACCACCAGGTAGCAAAGCCCACGAACGCAGCGCACGGCAAGGTGATGAGCCATGCGGACACCATGCGCATGGCAACACCCCAGCGAACCTCAGCACCGCGGCGCCCCAGGCCGGTACCCAGAATGGAACCGGTGGACACGTGGGTGGTGGACAGTGCCATACCACCGGTAGCAGAGGTGAGGATGATGGCTGCAGAAGTAGCTTCAGCGGCCATGCCCTGTGGGGACTCAATCTCCACCAGACCCTTGCCCAGGGTGCGGATAACGCGCCAGCCGCCGGACAGAGTGCCGGCCGCGATAGCCACAGCACAAGAAACGATAACCCAGGTTGGAATGCGGGCGTCTGCAACCGCATGCCCAGAGGCAACCAGTGCCAGGAAGATAACGCCCATGGTCTTCTGTGCATCGCCAGCGCCGTGCGCCAGGGACACCAGGCACGCAGTGACGATCTGACCGTGGCGGAAGTGCTCGTTCTTAGCCTTATTCGGGATGGTGTTGGTTACCCAGTAGATAAGGAACGTGGCACACGCCGAAACCAGCGCCGCGATGATAGGCGAGGCAACGGCCGGGATGATGATCTTGCCGGCAATGGAGGACCACTCCACGCCAGCCGAACCCATCGCAGCGAAGGCGGCACCAATAAGGCCACCAAACAAGGCGTGGGAGGAACTGGACGGCATACCCAGCAACCAGGTGAACAGGTTCCAGATGATGCCGCCGATAAGGCCAGTGAAGACGACCATCAACAGTGCCTGGCCGTCGGTATCAGCGGCGGCGCCAGACAGGTCGTAGGAATCAAGGTTAACAATGCCTTTTGCGACGGTCGCAGCAACATTGACCGAAAGGAAGGCACCCACAAGGTTAAGCACTGCGGAGATGGCTACCGCAGTAAAAGGCTTCAAAGCGCCGGTGGCAATGGACGTAGCCATCGCGTTGGCAGTGTCATGAAATCCGTTCGTAAAGTCAAAGGCAAGGGCGGTCACCACCACAATGCCGAGGATAATCAGAGTCGCTGTCACAGCGTTGGCCCCTTGGAAAGAAAAGATGAACACGGTACGCATCTGCGGCGCCTTCACACGTCGCGGACGAAATGCAGATTACTCCTGCGCCTATCCACAGACAATTGCTTTTCTTTAATATTTCCTTTGGTTAACCTTTTGTTAACCTGCTGAGACTCAGAATCGAGCCCAAGAGGATTCCAAAGGGATAAAATTTCCCCAGCTAATGCTAATTAAATGCCCCCCATTACGTTGTTAGCAGTTCCACCTCAGGGCGCCGAAGATTCATGGTCTGTCCACCCGATTGGGCGGGTTATGTTTATTTCCGTTCCCTCCGTCTGAAAAGACAGTGGAACTAGTCGCTGGCTTCGGTATGGCTTATTCCCGCCCCTGTCTGAAAATGATCCGGGGGGTGATGCCGCCGAAGACAGTGACATACTCGAACTGCTAATAGGAACCTGACCCAGCCCAGGTGGTATGAGGTCTCACAGTAATGTGGATGCCAGCGCAAGTATGTCCGACAACCCCAGCGATGAAGCTTAAATAGTCCAACTTCTAATTCATCGCTAGGAGGCACACACCCATGGCCTATGACTTCGTCATTGGCGTGGACGTCGGCAAATACTTCCACCACGCCTGCGTCCTCGACCCTCAAGGCAGGCAAGTCCTGTCCAAACGCATCAACCAGCATGAAAGCTCATTACGCAAGCTCTTCGGCCAATTCATCGCCGACAACGCTTCGGTCCTTGTCATTGTCGATCAGCCCAACAACATCGGCCGTTTAACCGTCACAGTCGCCCAAGACATGGGGGCAGACGTTCGCTATCTACCCGGGCTTGCGATGCGGCAGCTCTCTCGCATCCACGTCGGCAACTCCAAGACTGATGTGCGCGACGCCTACGTCATCGCCCATGCCGGTCTTAACCTTCCGGACGCCCTGCGCAGCGTCGACCGCGTTGAGGAAGTCTTTATCCAGTTGAAAGTTCTCAACGGTATCGACGAAGACCTCGCTCGGGCCTACACACGCCTGATTAACCAGATGCGATCCGCGCTCGTAGGAACCTATCCTGCCTTCGAACATGTCCTGCGCGGACAGATGATTCACCGAAAGTGGATTCTCCACCTACTTGCGAAATACGGTGGCCCCACCAAGATTCGACGCATCGGCAGAACACGCCTGGCAGCCTTTGCACGCAGCCACAAAGCGCGCAATCCTGAACCTGTCATCGATGCCATGCTTGCTGCCATCCACGCACAGACCGTGTCCATTGCTGGCGCAGAATACGCCGAACTAGGCGTAGCAATGTCCGCCAAAGATGCATTGGCCAAATTAGAGAATCGCAAGGAAATCGAAGCGCAGGTACTTAAGCTCATTCAGGATATTCCTCAAACCGAGATTCTTTTATCCATGCCCGGCATCGGCCCGCGTAGTGCGGCGCAGATCCTCATGACTGCTGGCGATATGTCCGACTTCCCCGATGCAGCGCACCTAGCGTCCTATGCAGGCCTATCACCGCGGACGAATCAGTCGGGAACGTCCATTATGTCGAGTTCGCCCAACCGGGCTGGCAACAAAAAATTAAAGAACGCCCTATGGCAATCGTCTTTTGCATCGATCAGATTCCACGAGCGTTCCCGGCAATTCTATGAACGAAAACGCAAAGAAGGCAAAAGACACAACGCCGCAGTCGTCGCACTCGCACGCCGACGCCTAAACGTTCTCTTCGCCATGATGCGAAGCGGCGAGCTCTACCGAGACATCTCTACAGTCCGGGAGGCCGCAGCAGCCTAGAACCAACAGAACCGCACCTCAAGCCGATTGAGCAGCAAGCCCAATCGGCTCCTCAAGATGCCCGAAAACAACATCCACAACGTGAAGCAGAAACCCTTCACACCCCCAACAAGCCCACCCGCGGAGTTGACAACCTATATAGGAACACTCCCCCACTTAGCCCGGGTGATAAAAACCACTTAGGGAGGTATGCCAACATCACGCCGACATACCTCCCTTTTAAGGGTGTTTTACAGCACCTAGCGGAAGGTAGAGAACTTCTTTACCACCCAGCGGCTTAGAACAAGCAGGATGGCACCCAACACGATGGATACAACACCAAGGGAGATGAAGAAGGTATTCTCCGCGCCTGCATCATCCGGGTTATAGAAGCTAGCCAAGGAGCCGGCCAGCGAGGTACCCATAGCCACCGCCATCATCCACACCGCCATCATGCGGGACGGGAATGCCACCGGCGCCACCTTGGTGGCAAGCGCATTGCCCACCGGCGAAAGAAGGAGCTCCGCCATGGTGAAAAGGAAGAGGATGAAAACGATGACAAACATCGGGGTGGAGTTCGCTTCCGCACCCGAGAAAGGAAGGAAGAAGAACAAGGAGATGCCGATGACGATATTGGCTACGCCGAACTTTACTGGGGTGGACCACTGCCTATCCCCTAGCTTCGTCCACATCGTTGCGAAGACAGCGGAGAAAATAACAATAAAGATTGGATTAATGGACTGGACGAGTGATGGAGGGATTTCCCAGCCAAACATGTGGCGGTCCAGGCGCACATCCGAATAAATCGTCATCACCGTAAACTGCTGCTGGAAGATTCCGAAGAACAAAACACCGGAAATAAACATCGGAATAAAGCCCAACAGGCGGTTCTTTTCCTCCCGGGTCACCAACTTCGAGGTATACATCTGCGCCCACAGATAGATTGCTGCAACCAGAGCAACCGCGGTGACAATATTGGACAGCCAATCTACTTGAATAGCGCCGGTAGCCACTGCCACCACCATAACCACGATGATGGCTGCAACTACCACCACACCCATGAGCAATTGCTTCGGGCTAGCCGGGTTTGGAACCTCATGCCCCGCATCCTTGATGGTGGTCTTGCGCATCAGGGAATACTGAATCAGACCAAGCGCCATACCAATTGCCGCGATACCAAAACCCCAGTGGAAGCCCTTCCAGCCCCACAGGGCAGTGGTGAGCAGCGGACCAACAAGCGCGCCGATATTAACGCCCATATAGAAGATGGAGAAGCCACCATCGCGGCGCGGGTCATCACGACTGTACATAGCACCAAGCACGACCTGCGCGGTGGTCTTAACACCGCCGGAGCCGATGGCAATAAGGACGAGGCCAATAGCCAAACCAGTTATTTCGGGAACAAATGCCAAAGCAATGTGGCCAAGCATCACCATGCTGGCCGAGTAAAACAGTGTGCGTTCTGCACCCAAGACACGGTCAGCAACAAGAGAAGCCAATAAGCAGGCCATGTAGACCAAGCCACCGTAGGCTCCCACAATAGACGTCGCGTCCGCTCGGTCGAGGCCGAGACCACCATCGGTAGTGGAGTAATACATATAAAGCAAGACAAGAGCTTGCATGCCATAGAAGCTAAAGCGCTCCCACATTTCCACACCGAAGAGGTTTGCCAAACCCCAAGGGTGACCAAAGAATGTACGTTCGCCGCTCTGCGGCGTGGGCGTAGCAGCCTGGGCCGCCGCGTCAGATGTGTGTTTCTCCATAAAAATATCTGACCACTTGGAGGTCTAAATCACAAATCGGTCATTATAAGTTTAGTGTCGCACGATAGAAATAAACCTAACGACCTGCAGATATTGCGCAGAGAGAATTACCCCATTCGGGTGCAGCAAGAATTACCGGGCGTTGCCCCTTCCCTGCCCTACAATGCTGAAAGCCCCTGCCTCACAACCGGAATTCGGTTGAGCAGCAGGGGCTACCTGGAATGAGTTATTCCAAATTAAGCGTTGAGCTTGCGGTAATCAAAGACCGTATCGATGATGCCGTATTCAACGGCTTCCTGAGCGGTCAGGATTTTATCGCGGTCAGTATCAATGCGGATCTGCTCAGCGGTACGACCAGTGTGCTCAGACAGGGTGGTTTCCATCAGCTTACGCATGCGCTCAATCTCGGCGGCCTGAATCTCCAGATCAGAAACCTGACCCTGAGTACCCTGAGTTGCCGGCTGGTGAATGAGCACACGGGAGTTAGGTAGCGCGGCACGCTTACCCGGCGCACCCGCAGCCAAGAGCACAGCGGCAGCGGAAGCAGCCTGACCCAGGCACACGGTCTGCACATCGGGACGCACGTAGCGCATGGTGTCATAGATAGCCATCAACGCGGTGAAGGAACCACCGGGCGAGTTGATGTACATGGTGATATCGCGGTCTGGGTCCTGGCTCTCCAGAACCAGCAGCTGGGCCATAATGTCATTTGCGGAAGTGTCATCCACCTGGGTACCCAAGAAGATAATGCGCTCTTCAAAAAGCTTGGAATATGGATTGGTTTCCTTAGTGCCCTGTGCGGACTGCTCGATGAAGGACGGCAGAACGTAGCGGGAACTTGGCATCTGGGACTGATTCATAGTGATTTTCTCCTTATTCCCTAGTTACTCAGCGGGCCGTTGACGGACTCAATGACGTGGTCAACAATGCCGTAGTCCTTGGCCTGCTGGGCGGTCATCCAACGGTCACGGTCGGAGTCCTTGGTGATCTGCTCAAAGGTCTGTCCGGTGTGCTCGGCAATGAGCTCGGCCATCTCGCGCTTGGTCTGAGCAAATTGCTCAGCCTGGATGGCGATATCCGCAGCGGTACCGCCAACACCGGCAGAAGGCTGGTGCATCATGATGCGTGCGTGCGGCAGCGCGAAGCGCTTGCCCTTGGTGCCGCCGGAAAGCAGGAACTGACCCATGGAGGCAGCCAGGCCCATGCCGTACGTGGCAATATCGCACGGCGAGTACTTCATGGTGTCATAAATAGCCATGCCCGCAGTGACAGAGCCACCCGGGGAGTTGATGTAGAGCGAAATGTCGCGAGTGGGGTCCTCGGCGGACAGCAGGAGGATCTGGGCGCACAGCTTGTTCGCAATCTCATCATCGACCTGGGTTCCCAGGAAGATAATGCGCTCGCGCAACAGGCGCTCGTACACGCTATCGCTCAGATTCATACCCGTAGACGACGAGTTCATTGAAATCTTCTCAGACATTAGTGGTTCTCCTTCAAGTGAAGAATGCTTTAACTGGCCCCACCTTACCGGCATTCCTCTCAAACTTGGCCTCTGTTCGCTATGAGCGTTGGGCCACAGCGCCAAAGGCGCACACGGAAGCTGGGTTAACATTTACTCATGTCTGTTTCCGAGCTGTCCACCAGTACCCAGAACTATTTGAAAGCTATCTGGGGGCTAAAGGAATGGTCATCCGAGCCCGTTACCGCCACGCTTATAGCGAAACAGCTGGGACTCAAGCTCTCCTCGGTTTCCGATGCAGTGCGCAAAATGGCGAAGCAAGGGCTCGTGTCACACACGCCCTATGGCTCTGTGGAGTTAACCGAACTTGGCAGGCAGTACGCATTGGTCATGGTGCGCCGCCACCGATTGCTTGAGTCTTTTTTGGTTCAAGCATTGGGCTACACCTGGGACGAAGTCCATAATGAAGCCGAAAATCTCGAACACGCGGTGTCTGACATGCTCATAGAACGTGTGGATAAGTTCCTTGATTACCCCACTAGGGATCCGCACGGCGATCCTATCCCTACGGTTGATGGACAGATCACCATCCCCAGTGCGCATCGCCTCACCGACAGCGGTGCACAATCGCAGGTGACCGTGGAACGCATTTCTGATTCCGACCCACAACTGCTGAAGTTCCTTGAAGAGCGCGGCATTGTCACTGGGGCTGTTCTTAGCACGCGCGAGGGAGCGCCCTTTTCAGATTCTCTCGAAATACAGGTGGCCGGCGGCACTCAGTGGGTAGTACTTGGACGCCCAGCTACCGACGCAGTGTTTGTAGCACACCACAACCTTTAGACATTCCCCTTTGCATTAATCCTGCTCTCACCTGCCCTTTTCAAAACTACGTTAGACCGTAGTTGCAACTACGGCATTGCGTAGTTAGTCTTTTCGAATATCACCTACCCCACTTATGGCTAAGGCCAGGATGAGCAGGATTGCCATGTCAGACTCACCAGATTTGGTGTACTTTTCCAGCGTTTCAGAGAACACGAAAAGATTCGTCGAACACTTAGATAGACCCGCGGTGCGCATTCCACTGCGCCCCAAGAAAACCGGGATGATCCAGGTTTCACACCCGTACGTACTCATCGTTCCCACCTACGGCGGCGGCTCGCTCAAACGCGCAGTCCCCAAACAGGTCATCGACTTCCTCAATGACCCAATCAACCGCTCCTTTATCCGGGGCGTTATTACCTCAGGGAATACCAACTTCGGAAGTGCTTACTGCGTCGCCGGACGCATCATTTCCGCCAAGTGCCACGTACCGGAGCTGTATCACTTCGAGCTTCTCGGCACCCAGAAGGACATCGCCGCCGTAAAGCAGGGCCTTCAGAAGTTTTGGGAGCAGCAAAAGCAGCTAACGATGACACCCCATTAATCCCCCACAAGATGAAGAACACATCCGCATCACACAGATTGGAAAACACAATGTGGCCTCTTGATGCCACCCCCACACAGACTATTGGCGCTACGCCCCGCACCGCTTCAGCAGACAATGCCGGCGGTGTCGGCAAGCGCAAGAGCTACCACGCACTCAACGCGCAGCTGAACTTGTTCGACGCTTCTGGAAAAATCCAGTTTGACAAGGACATTCAGGCAGCACAAGACTATGTCACACACCATGTCGCTCCCCGCATGCATCAGTTCGATTCCACCAAGCAGCGCTTGGAATGGTTGGTTGATAACGAGTACTACGAGCGGGATTTCCTTGAGCTTTATGATGACGCCTTTCTGTGCGCCATGTACGACAGAGCACATCGAGTTAAGCATCAGTTCCGCACCTTCCTCGGCGCATTTAAGTTCTTCACTTCATATGCACTGAAAACCTTTGATGGCTCCCGATTCCTAGAAGGCTACGAAGAACGCGTCGCCACCACAGCTTTATACCTTGCACAGGGCGACGAAGAGCTCGCAGAAAAGCTGGTGGATGACATCATGACCGGACGCTTCCAGCCCGCCACCCCTACTTTTCTCAACGCAGGCAAAGCCCAGCGCGGCGAAATGGTCTCCTGCTTCCTCCTGCGAATCGAAGACAATTTGGAGAGCATTGGCCGCTGCGTGAACTCTGCACTGCAACTATCAAAGCGCGGTGGTGGAGTGGCCCTGTTGCTGAGCAATCTGCGCGAATCCGGAGCCCCGATCAAAAAGATTGAGAACCAGGCTTCCGGCGTAGTCCCAGTCATGAAGATTCTCGAAGATAGCTTCAGCTATGCCAACCAATTGGGCTCCCGGCAGGGCGCTGGAGCCGTCTACCTGCATGCGCACCATCCAGATATTCTTCGCTTCCTGGATACCAAGCGGGAAAATGCCGATGAGAAAGTCCGCATCAAGACTCTTTCGCTGGGGGTTGTTATTCCAGATATAACCTTCCGTCTGGCCAAAGAGAACAAGGATATGCATCTTTTTAGCCCGTATGACATCGCTCGCGAGTACGGCGTAGCCATGTCTGACATGTCCATCACCGGGTACTACGACGAGCTGGTTGCCAATCCGCGAATCTCTCACACGACCATTAAGGCCCGCGAGTTTTTCACCACGCTGGCTGAGCTTCAGTTTGAATCCGGATACCCCTACATCCTCTTTGAGGATACGGTCAACCGCGCTAATCCCCTCAAAGGACATATCAATATGTCCAACCTGTGTAGCGAAATCCTCCAGGTCAACACGCCATCGACCTACGGAGCTTCGGGTGACTACACCACTGTTGGCCAGGATATTTCCTGCAATCTAGGTTCGCTCAACATTGCGAAGGCTTTTGAATCGCCGGACTTCGGGGAGACCGTCGAAACCGCAGTGCGTGCCCTCACGAAGGTTTCAGACCTGACGAATATCGAAGCTGTTCCCTCCATCGCTCACGGAAATGCTTCCATGCATGCCATTGGTCTGGGCCAAATGAATCTCCACGGCTTCCTTGCTTCACAGCGTATTCCTTATGGCTGCGCCGAGGCACTGGACTTTACAAATATCTATTTCCTCACGGTGACCTACCATGCGCTCCGCGCATCCCATGCACTCGCGGTTGAAAAAGGTCAACGATTCACAGGCTTCGAAGAATCCACCTATGCCACTGGCGCCTACTTTGACAAATACATCGACCAAGACTGGGCGCCAGCCACTGAACACGTAAAACAGCTCTTCCACGAAGCAGGCGTGCAGATCCCTCAACGCGAGGATTGGCTACGGCTCAAGAATCAAGTGATGCAAGACGGCATCTACAACGCCTACTTGCAGGCAGTTCCACCCACTGGATCAATTTCCTACATCAATGACTCCACCGCGTCCATCCACCCAATTGCCTCCAAAATTGAAATACGCAAGGAAGGCCGCTTGGGGCGCGTGTACTACCCCGCGCCGGAAATGACCAACGACAACCTGGAGTATTTCGATGACTCCTACGCCGTGGGATACGAAAAAATCATCGACACCTACGCCATGGCCACCCAACACGTGGACCAAGGGCTTTCCCTGACCTTGTTCTTTACCGCTGATACCACCACGCGGGACATCAACAAGGCACAAATCTATGCCTGGAAAGCCGGAATCAAGACCCTCTACTACATCCGTTTACGCCAATCCGCGCTCCAAGGAACCGAGGTCGAAGGCTGCGTCTCCTGTGCTCTGTAGGAGCACGGTCCTCCCCCTTGTCCACAACCATTCACTCAGAAAGAAAGAAGCTATGTCGTCAACATCGAATAGTGCTGAACTAACCAGCATTTCAGTTACTCCGCCGAGCTACCGGCATGATCCTTCAGCCCGCATCCGCGCCATCAATTGGAACCGGGTGAGCGATGACAAGGATCTTGAAGTGTGGAACCGTCTAACCACCAACTTTTGGTTGCCAGAGAAGGTCCCGCTTTCTAATGATCTCCCGGCGTGGCAGAAGATGACACCCGAGGAACGCAACCTCACCATGCGGGTGTTCACGGGACTCACCACCCTGGATACTGTCCAGGCCACCGTGGGTGAAATCTGTCAGATTCAAGATGCCCGCACCGAACACGAGGAGGCCGTGTATACCAACATCGCGTTCATGCAGTCAGTCCATGCCCGTTCATACTCTTCAGTGTTTTCTACCCTGAGCAGTACAAAGGAAATTGATGAAGCATACCGCTGGGCGGTGAATAACGACCTTCTCCAGGCACGCGCCAAGAAAGTTCTCGCGCACTATTTTGGGCCGGATCCACTCAAACGCAAGGTGTCATCGACGTTGCTTTCCTCGCTGCTTCTCTACGCGGGTTTCTATCTTCCCTTGCACTTTTCTGTCCACGCCACCCTGACAAATACGGCAGACATGATCCGCCTCATTCTGCGTGACAAGGCAGTGCACGGCTACTACTCGGGTTACAAATATCAGCGCGGTCTGGAATCCACGACCCCGCTACGGCAGAAGGAGATGCATGATTTCACCATTTCTTTGCTCGAAGAGCTTTATGCACTAGAGCTGGACTATTCCGGCGAGCTATATGAGCCTTTGGGACTCATGGATGATGTAGCCGTGTTCGTTCGCTATAACGCCAATAAGGCACTCATGAATTTGGGCTACCCGGATTATTTCCCGCCCGAAGAAACGGAAGTGAACCCAGAAATCCTCGCGGCCCTAGCCCCCGGAGCAGATGAGAACCATGACTTCTTCTCCGGATCTGGTTCCTCCTATGTCATTGGTACTGCTGAAGAAACGAGTGATGATGACTGGGATTTCTAAACCTTTTCCGCGACCGGACCAAGGAAGCTGGCTTGAGACCATCGCGCTGTTTGAAGCCATCCGCGAAGGAAACCAACCCGCAGCCATGCGGCTGTTGAATACATCCGCCGCACGAGAGGCCGTCCTCGGGGGGCTTCTAGGACTCATCGATCTGTACTTCCGCCATGAAGAAGGAGACAAAGTAGATGGCTTCCTCACCGCCGCCCACGCTGCCGGCCCACCACCGGCCTTTGGCTGCAAGCCTTTTCTCCCTTGACCACGTCTCCCTACACCCAACTAAGAAAGAAGGTTTACCATGACCACCCCACGTATCAGCGTTATCGTCGGCAGCCTGCGCCGAGAGTCATTTGCACGCAAGATTGCACACGAGGTGCTCACGATGATCCCTGAAGGCTACGAGGCAAACATCGTGGAAATCCGTGACTTGCCGCTCTATGACTTCGACTACGATGACCCCGCCGTCACGGACAAGCCCACTCCGGCTGAGTACACCACCTTTCGCGAGACCATCAAGAACTCGAGCGGGATCCTCTTCATTACGCCAGAGAACAACCGCACTATCCCTGCCTGCCTCAAAAACGCAGTGGACATCGGCTCTAAACCCAACTCAGATGTGGCGTGGAAGAACCTTCCCGCAGGTATCATTAGCCACTCTGTAGGCCGCATGGGCGGCTACAGTTCACAGAAGAACCTTCGCCTCGCTCTGTCCTACTTCGACATGCCGCTCCCTGGTCAGCCCGAAGTATTTCTGGGCCAATCCCCCACCCTTTTCGAAGAGTCCGGACATCTCAATCAACGTACCGCAGACTTTGTCAAGGATTACGTTATGCGCTTCCTGCAGTTGACCGACGAGGCCTTTAGAGCCAAGAACGGCTAGCGGTATCCCCAGCCAACACACATCACGCCCTCTTCGAAGTACTCAAAGACTCCTAGAGGGCGTTCACAATGACACAAACCCCGGATTCAGGCTCATCCTTGAGTTACCTGAATCCGGGGTTTCATGCGCGCTCGCCACCACACATGTGGCAGCAGCGCGTTACAAGCGGGAGATTACTTCTCCTCGGAAGCTTCTGCAGCGTCCTCTTCTTCGATTTCACCGAAGTACTGGTCAACGTCTACGTCGTTGCCCTCTTCATCCTTGACGGTGGTGCGGCAGATAGCGGCAGCCAGTGCCTTGCCACGGCGCACGTCAGAGAAGAGGTTTGCGATCTGGCCGTTGGACTGCAGCTGCTGGATGAACTGGTTCGGGTCCATGCCGTAGGACTGAGCGGTGAACAGGATGTGGTCGGTCAGCTCCTGCTGGGAAACTTCCGGCTCTTCCTTCTCGGCTACGGCGTCAAGGAACAGCTGGGTGCGGACGGACTCTTCTGCCTGCTCGCGAGTCTGCTTATCAAACTCCTCGCGAGAGGTGCCCTGTGCCTCAAGGAGCTGAGCCAGTGCCTTCTCATCGTGAGCCAGCTGGCCCAAGATCTGGTGCAGCTGGGAGTGAGCCTGCTCGTCCACTACGGACTGCGGCAGCTCGAATTCAACCTCGGACAGTGCGGACTTCAGAACCTCATCGCGGATCTGTGCAGCCTGCTCAGCCTTCTTGGTCTCCTCCACCTGGGTCTTGGTGGACTCACGCAGCTCGTCCATGGTGTCGAACTCAGAAGCCATCTGAGCGAACTCATCGTCCATAGCCGGCAGCTTGCGCTCCTTGGACTGCTGAACGTGGACCTTGATGGTGGCCTCTTCGTCCTTGTGCTCACCGGACTGGATGGTGGAGGTGAACTCGTTATCCTCACCAGTCTTCATGCCGCGCAGGGCGGTATCTAGACCCTTGATGAGGTCATCGTCACCGATGCGATAGGAAAGGCCCTCGGTGGAAGCGTCTTCAATCTTCTCGCCGTCGATCTCAGCGGTGATGTCGATGATGGCGTAGTCGCCGGTCTTCATCTTGCGCTTGGTGTCTTTGAGCTCACCGAAGCGCTCTGCCAGCTCCTCCAGAGCCTTGTCGACGTCCTCTTCGTCAGCCTTCAGGGCCGGGACGGTAACGGAGATCTTGGAGAAGTCCGGAATCTCGAACTCAGGGCGGATATCAACCTCTGCGGTGAACTCCACGAAGTCCTTGTCCTCAATCTTGGAAATATCAACGTCCGGCTGGCCGATGACCTTCAGATCGTTTTCCTTGACTGCCTGCTCGTAACGGGAAGGCAGCATGTCATTGACAACCTGCTCCAGGATGGGGCCGCGGCCGAAGCGAGCGTCAATAAGCTGGCGCGGTGCCTTGCCCTTACGGAAACCTGGAATAGAAACCTGCTGCGCGATTGCCGCGTAAGCTTGATCGATTTCCTGGTCCAGCTCCGCAAACGGAACGTTGACGGTGAGCTTAACGCGGGTATCGCTCAGCTTGTCTACGGTGGTCTTCACGAGTGAATCTCCCTGGCTTCATTGTTTTACGTACATAAACTTAAAGGGGGTCCGGAAATCCTTATTAGGGCATTTCCAGACCCCCATACGTCGGGGCGACAGGATTTGAACCTGCGACCCCCTGCTCCCAAAGCAGGTGCGCTACCAAACTGCGCCACGCCCCGTATGTAGGCCACCAAGTTACCTTGGCTGCGTTGCATACCTGAGACAGTGTACCGTGTCAGTTTTAAATCTCCTAAACGGACCCCCACTTAATGGAATCCCCGCAGCACAGAAGACGATTTCGACAGCCTAGCGGCTAGAAATCGAAATCGAAATCAAACATTCCGTCAAAGAATCCACCGCCATCGCCATCGCCAAGACCATCAAACAGGCCGCCACCGTCATCGCCACCGCCCATGTCGCCAGCATCGCCAACGTCACCGCCCATGTCGCCAGCATCGCCCATGCCGTCACCACCGCCCCAGTCGCCGCTTTCGGCAGCGGCCGCGGAATAACCAATGCCAGACATACCGGAGAACAGGGCATTAAACATCATGGAGTAGCCAACCATCCACACGCCGGTCTGCAATGCATCAGCCCACCACGGACGCGAGTACCACCCTGCCGGAACTGGGCGCCCTGCGACGGTTCCGCCTGGGTAGTAGTTCGGGGTATCCGCGGAGGCATACGGCGAGGCCGTAATCTGCTGACCATTCGCTTCCACGGTGCGCTTTTCCGTTACCTTGCCCGCGGCGCGCTGCCCCTCGAGCGGCGGCAGCTCTGGGCCCGGGTTCATGCCCATAATCTCGCGCGCGGCATTCACATAATGCATGCCTTCCAAAGCGGACTCACGCGCGAGGTTCGCCTGCTTTGCAGTAGTGGCGCGCGATATTGCTGAGTTAGCCGCAGTAAAGCGCTCGGACGCATCGGCCATTGCCTGCTGGGAGGCAGCATCGGTGCCTGAAATCTGCATTACTTGGCCGCCCAGGCGTTCAATCCACCGGCGAGCATCGGCTTGTGCATCGGCCAATTGCCGTGCTTCTCGTTCCTCGCGGCGCTTTTGAGAGTTGCGCGAGGACATAAACCACGCGCCTCCGCCCACTGCCAGCACAAGGAGCAAAATTCCCACTACGATCATCGCTTTCTATTGGTAGGGCCATTCCTCTTATACCAACGGCTCAAGCGCTACTCTAGTTCCCTATTTTCATTTTTGCCCCCACGTGCGCTAAAGTATGGCGCAGCGTTTCAATAGCGCGCTGTGGGAATGTCGTATAGTGGCTAATACCTCAGCCTTCCAAGCTGAAGACGCGGGTTCGATTCCCGTCATTCCCTCCACGTCTCGCCCATCTTTCAGGTGGGCGATTTTTCGTTTTCCTTCCCCGGCCCTGCTCATCTGCGCTAGCCACACTTGGTTTAAGGCGGACGCATGCGGCGAAGTGTACAGTGGCGCGCATGACTTCAACCAACAAGTATTCCGAATTTATCCGCAATCGCGGGTTAAGCGACAAAATGTGTGTCTGCTATCGGCGTGTCGCGGGGTTAGATGTGGCCTTTTTGGATGCCGATTGAGTGTGTGTACTCGGTATCGATACCGTTGTCGTAGAGGGCTGGTTGTCCTGTTTCATAGTCGGCTTGGTTCTCGTTTCGGGTCAGGGTTGTAACTTTGGCGAGTTGGTTCTGGCCCCAGTTGGACTGTCTGGCGATTTCTATTGGATCGCCAGGCAGTTCCGTTTTCAGATACAGCCACCAATCCAGCATTTTGCGTTGGTGCTCACCGCGTCTGCCGCGATGAGTTCTTGCAAGGAGCTTCAGCTGGGCGTTGATGCCGCCTTCAAGACTGTTGGTGGTGGATTTGATCCGGTGCGGCTCGAGCACACCTTTCGGGGGCTTGAGGTAGACAAACAGCAGGTCATTGCGCCACAGGTGGTTGAGACTGTTGTAGGCCTTGCGCACGTTGACATGGGTCCACACGAGTGTGTCTTTTGCTGTTTTCGGGTCTTTGACCTGTGTCTTTTCGTTGAGCCAATCCTTGTAGAGCGTGTGAAACTCTTGCAGTTGTGCACCCCATTGTGCAGCCTCGTCCAGGGTGGTGATGCGGGTGAGTTTCAGCGCGAGTCGGTAGATGGTGCGGCCAGCATCAGTGCGTGGTCGTGAGGTGGTGTAGCGGCGTACTCTGCGTTGGGCGTGCACGAGGCAGCGTTGGATTTTGGTGTTTGGCCAGCACGTTTTAATTGCGCTTGTGGCTCCTCGGCCACCGTCGATCACAGCGATCAACGGTGCTTCGATGCGCTCGAGCAGGCGCTTGTAGTCGTGTGTGGTTTCTTGTTTGCACCAGTGCCAGGCGATGACGTGGTCGAGCGTTGCCGCCACGATCAGACAGCCACCTGCGGTGTAGGTGCCGTCGATGAAGATCTGGTCGTAGACCCTGCCTGTATGGCCGATGGTCGGGTCAGGCACGTCAACCAGCCAAAAGGCATCGAATTTGCGCTGCAGCGTACGTGTCGAGCAGCTCATGTTGCCGGCGATCGCCGCAAGACTGGTCCCGGCGGTCAGGTGCTGGATGAACGCACGAAATAGGGCTGCGTTGGTGATATCGCTGCGCTGCTTGGTCAGTGAAGCACCGCAGATTTTGCACCGCCACCGGGTCGTCCCGTTGCTGGTGGTGCCGTTTCGTTTCATATCGCCGCCACAATGGCAGCGTGGTCGGTTCTTTGGCATTGGGCAACCGAACCACCGCTCCGTAGCACACCATGGCAGCCACACCGGGGATTTTCGCAAGAGAGGGCCAATATATGCTTTTGGAGCATATATTTTCCGCAAACGCGGAGTTCAGAGCATGAAAATCAACGATTCCGGACACATATTTTGTCGCTTAACCCGCAATCGCCACTCTCCCCGCGCATTCCTTCCGGAGCCCATGCCGGTAGAAGACATCAAGCAGGTCTTGGAGGACGCTCAATCCGCACCGTCCAACTCCAATACCCAGCCGTGGAACGTCCACGTGGTAGGCGGAGAAAAGCTCAAGGAGCTCAGCGCCGCGCTGATTAAGGAATTCGACATCAACGGCCTCAGCCCAGACTTCACCACCGATTATGGTGAGGGCATCCATCCCCAGCGTTCCCAAGAGCTGGCCGCCAAGATGTACGGTCTACTGGGTATTGAGCGCGAGGATAAAGAAGGCCGCGTAGAGTTCGTCCGCGAAAACCTGCGCTTCTTTGGCGCGCCGCATGCGGCACTTCTCTTTATCCCACCGATGGGCGACCGCATCCGTGCTGCCTTTGACCAAGGAACCTACGCCGAAAACTTCCTGCTTTCCTTAGAAGCACACGGCTATCACGGCATCCCACAGGGCATGATTTCCTTGATTGCGCCAACCGCACGCGAATTCCTCGGTGTAGACGAGGACTACAAGCTGGTCACCGCCATCACCTTTGGTACGGCCGATGAATCTAGCCCAGTCTTTAACACGGCTCCGGGCCGCGCGCCGCTCTCAGAGACCGTGACCGTGCACGGGATTGAGGCCTTGGAGCTCGAATAGCACCAGCTCCCCTTAGGAAGCTACTTTCAACGATTTCGTCCATCTAAACCACCGCGACCGTCGACGAAATAGGCGATTTATAGGGACGAAATCGTTGAATCGTCTCGGCGAGCGTCCGCTCACCAATATCACTAAGCGAAGTTGGCCGAAGGGGGCGTCGGCAAGCCTAGAATTGAGCCCATGGATATCACTCTTGCGACCTTTGACCATGCGCCGGAGACCGCACTGCGCGGCGTTCGGTTTAAAAACACGTGGGTGCCTTCGGAAACGTATGCGGACTCCCGCCGCGGCACCCTGACCGGCCAGTACCCGCAGCGCCAGGCCACCACGCGCATCAGCGAGGTTTTTGCTGGGGTGGGCTATGAGGTCCGCGAAGACACGCAACCGGCCAGTGAAGACGTCTTTCGCCTCCTAGAACAGCCCAGCCTGGAGGAACTCGACCAGGTTGAAGGCGTCATTGCCGTCTGCTCCCTGCTGGGCGGGAATACCCCAATGTCAGTGCTGTGGCCGGGTGTGGCGGAAAGCGGAGAGAATAACGAACTAGTCTCCCCTATTGATTTGGCTCCCACCCTCGCCGCCATTGCCGGGCTGGATGTGCGGCCCAATGCGCGCCTGTCCTTCGATGGGTTGAACTTGGTTCCGGTACTGCGCCATGGTGCCTCGGGGCACGCCGCGTTGTTCTTTGACAATGGCGTGCGCATGATAGATGCCGCGCTTATCGACGGCACCGCTACCCCACCCCATGAGCGTGCCCGCCTACAGGACGAGTGGGAGACGTGGAATAAATTCATCACGCTCGGCCCGCTGCAGTAGATAGGTAGTCTGGGGCGCATGAGCGTACCTAACATCACCCTGAATGACGGCAATACCATCCCGCAGCTGGGCTTCGGCGTATTCCAGATGGACCCGGACAAGACCGAAGCGCTGGTAGCCGAGGCCCTGCGGGTGGGCTATCGCCATATCGATACCGCCGCTATCTATGGCAATGAAGAAGGCGTAGGTAAGGCTATTGCCAAATCCGGCATCCCTCGCGAGGAACTTTTTGTCACCACCAAGCTGTGGAATGACCGCCAGACCGATGCCGCCGCAGCACTCGATGAGTCTTTGGACAAGCTCGGCCTAGAGTATGTGGATCTCTACCTCATCCACTGGCCTACCCCGGCGAAGGGAACCTACGTCGAGGCCTGGCAGCAGCTCATTGAGCTGCAGAAGCAGGGCAAGGCAAAGTCAATCGGCGTCTCCAACTTTGAGCTGGAACACTTGGAGGAGCTGGAGCTCAAAACCGACGTCAAGCCGGCGGTCAATCAGGTTGAGCTTCACCCTTACCTGCAGCGGTGGCGCGAGCTGGATGCTTTCCGCGCCCACACCGTAGCTATCGAGGCATGGGGGCCTTTGGGCCAGGGCAAGAGCGACATTTTGGACGCGCCCGAGGTCACCGACGCCGCTGCGGCGCACGATGTCAGCCCAGCGCAAGTCGTCATCCGCTGGCACCTGCAGAATGGCGTCATCCTCTTCCCCAAGTCCGCCACGCCATCGCGCATCGCGGAGAATTTCGACGTCTTTGGCTTCGAGCTCACCGAGGACGAGATGGCTGCCATTACCGCCCTGGATGAGGGCGAAGAGGGGCGCGGCGGTCCGCACCCGAATGACATGAATGACGCTTAAGCCTTAGCGCCTCGGCCGAGCCGGCCGAACCACACAAATAAACGCCGCGGAACCAGCTTTGGTCCGCGGCGTTTATTCCTCGTGGCTTAGGCCTCCGGCAGCTCCGGAGCGATGCCGGTGCGCTCGTATTCCGCCAAGATGTCAATGCGACGCTGGTGGCGCTCCGCGCGGGACCATTCTTGGTCCAGGAAAGCATCGACGATTTCCAGTGCCTGCTCCTCGGTGTGCATACGACCACCGATGCCGATGAGCTGGGCATTGTTGTGTTCGCGGGCAAGGCGGGCGGTCTCTGCGGACCACGCCAGTGCGCAACGAGCACCCTTGACCTTATTGGCGGCAATCTGCTCGCCGTTGCCGGAGCCGCCAAGCACGATGCCCAGGGAGCCTGGGTCATTGACGGTGCGTTGTGCCGCTTCGATGCAAAATGCCGGGTAATCATCCTCGGCATCGTAGGTATGGGCTCCGCAGTCAATGACTTCGTGGCCCTGCTTGGTGAGGTGTTCAGCAATCAGGTTCTTGGTTTCGAAACCTGCGTGGTCTGCTCCTAGATATACGCGCATGGCCCACATCCTACCGGCCCGGCGCGCCTTGAGGAGGCTTAGCGCCCACCCTGTTTCGTATTACATTGTCTTGATAAGCTCGCGGGCAACCACTATCGCTATAAAGGAGGAAAGTCATGCCTATAACCAAACCGGTCCTCGCGCTCTACGGCGGGAGCCTTCTCGCCTGCATCATCCTGCTTGGTGTTCAGGTTTCCGGCGCCGGAGGCTTCCTCCTCCCGCTTATCACGAGCATTCTTGCCACTTTGGCTCACCTAGGCCTGGGTGTGTGGTGGATTGCACAAAAGGTGCGCGGGAACCCGCGGGCCAACGGGGGCGCGATTGCGGCCGGCATTATCGCGCTTCTCGCTGGAGCCTCGTGGGCATCCTGGGCGCTAGTCGCGTGGGACGACTTTCGGGCCGGCATGGAACTTCCCTCTATCAATATCGCAGGTCTGCCGGCATTCATCTTGACCCCACTGACCATCGCACTGTGTGTCGGCGCCGCAATTCAGCTGCGCCGACGTAAAAAGACCGCTTAGTTTTCCTCCACCTGCGGCATCTCGGTGCGGGAGCGCTTGAGCTCGAAGAAGTAGGGGTACTGGGCAAGGCGCAGGGAGGCGTCGAAAAGCTCGCCTGCTTCTTCACCGGTAGGGATACGGGTAATGACTGGGCCGAAGAAGGCGGTATCACCCAGCTTGATAACCGGGGTGCCTACCTCATCACCCACAGAAGAAATGCCGTTGTGGTGGTACTCGCGCAGCTTTTCGTCATAATCCTCGGTATTGGCTACCTCGGCGAACTCTGCTGGGAGGTCCACCTCCGCTAGGGCCTGAGCGATGATGTCATCATAAGCGCCAAAGCCGGTGCGCCCGCCATTGCCCTTGGCGTGAACCAGGGTGCCCATCGCAGTGTAGAGCTCGTCTACCTTCTCAGGGCGTTCGGCCTTGACCTTGGCAAAGACGCGGGCTGGACCCCAGTTAGCCTTCATCATGTCCATGTAGGTGGAGTCAAGATCGCGGCCGTCATTGAGCACGGAGAGGGACATCGGCTCGAACTCGACCTCGATGTCGCGTACCTTTTCCACTTCCTTAATCCAGCGCGAGGTAGCCCAAGCGAAGGGGCAGGATACGTCGAACCAGAACTTTACTGCATCAGCCATGAATACTCCTTTGATTGAAAAAGTTTGCCCCACCAGCCTAGGTGCACGACTACTGTGGATGCAGAACTATTTTTCAGCTTAGAAGGAGAATATAGGCTATGACCTCTATAAACCTGACTCGCGAGGAAGCTGCCCAGCGCTCCCGAATGATCGAGGTGGACCACTACGATGTCACTTTAGACCTCAAGTATTCAGACACCCACTTCCTGTCCACCACGAAGGTGAGCTTTACCTCGCGAGAGATCGGCTCGACCTTTATCGATCTGCGCGCCGAGGAAATCCAGGAGGTACGCCTCAACGGCAATCCCCTGCCCACTGATTCCTATAACCCCACCTACGGCATTCCCCTGTCTGGCCTCCAGGTAGCCGATTACACACTGGAAGTCACCGCCACGATCCCGTACTCCCGCACCGGTGAGGGCCTGCACCACTTTGTAGACCCTGCCGATAACAAAGTCTACCTTTATACCCAGTTTGAAACCGCCGATGCCAAGCGAGTCTTCGCCTGCTTTGACCAGCCGGATATGAAGGCCACCTACGCGCTGCATTTCAAGGCGCCCGAAGAGTGGACCATCATTAGCAATGGCCCCGTGAGCTGGGAAGGCGATGTAGCCAGCACGGCTATTGACTATCCGTTGTCCACCTACCTGGTAGCCCTGTGCGCCGGCCCGTACCACGAGGTCACCGATACCTGGCACGGCGAGCTAACCGCGCACCCAGAGGGCAAGCCGGCCCAAAAACTCGAGGTGCCACTCGGCATCTACTGCCGCGCTTCGCTCGCCCACGCACTGGATGCCGAGCGCCTATTTACCGAGACCAAGCAGGGCTTTGATTTCTACCACCGCAACTTCGGTTTCCCCTACCCCTTTGGCAAGTATGACCAGATCTTCGTGCCGGAGTTCAACGCCGGCGCGATGGAGAATGCCGGCTGCGTTACCATCCGCGATGAGTACGTCTTTACTTCCCAGGCCACGCACTACAAGTACGAGCGCCGCGCCGATACCGTCCTACACGAGTTGGCCCATATGTGGTTCGGTGACTTGGTCACCATGCAGTGGTGGGACGATTTGTGGCTCAATGAGTCCTTCGCCACCTGGTCCGCCGCCATCTCCCAGGCGGAGGAAACCGAATACGATACCGCGTGGGTGACCTTTGCCAATGTGGAAAAATCCTGGGCCTATCAGCAGGATCAGCTGCCGACCACCCACCCGATTTCCACCGACGCCAGCGATATCGAAACGGTGGAGCAAAACTTCGATGGCATCACCTATGCCAAGGGCGCTTCGGTGCTCAAGCAGCTGCAGGCTTATGTCGGCCGCGACAACTTCCTCGCCGGTGTGCGCCGCCACTTCGCCGCCCATGCATGGGGCAATGCCACCTTTGATGATCTGCTGCGCCACCTAGAAGAGGCCTCCGGCCGCGACCTTTCCTTCTGGGCGCAACAGTGGCTCAAGACCTCCGGCATCAATACGCTCAGCGTGGCGCTCAATGCGGATGAGTCTGGCACGATTACCCATGCTTACCTCACCCAGGCCGGCGATACCCTGCGCACCCACCGCGTGGCGGTAGGCCTGTATAACCTGCAGGACGGCAAGGTGGTGCGCACCGATCGCATCGAGATGGATATCGATGGCGCTACCACCGAGATTCCAGAGCTCATCGGCCGCCAGTTGGCAGACATTGACTTCCTCCTACCCAACGACGATGACCTGACCTATTGCCTCATCGAGCTGGACGCGGGTTCCCTGCAATTCCTGCTGGACAATATTGATAAGTTCGCCGATCCCATGGCCCGTACCCTGTGCTGGTCTACCGCGTGGGAGATGACCCGCGCCGGTACTATGCGCGCCCGCGATTTCATCCAACTGGTTGCCCGCGGCATGCAGGCGGAGACGGAGCTCGCCGTCCTCGAACGCATTGTCCTGCAGGCCTCTAGCGCGCTGAAGAACTATGCCGATCCACAGTGGGCGGCTCAGAGCACCCTGCTTGCCGACGCCCTCCTCGACGGCGCCCACAGCCCCGATGCCCAGCGCTCCATCATCTGCACCCAGGCACTGGCGAAGATTCGCCTGCACGATAGTGCGCGCGACTATCTGCGCGGCGTGCTCGAGTCCTCCGCGGATGCGGGGCTGCGCTGGTCCGCACTGGCGGCACTTGCCGCCGATGGCGCGGTAGAGGACGTCCCTGCTGCCGCGGATGCGCAACTCGAGCGCGATAACTCCGCCACCGGCTACTACTCTTCCCTGCGTGCCCGCGCAGCCGTGGCAACCGCCGAGAACAAGCGCGCGGTATGGGAAGAAATCGTGGCGGGAAATCTCACCAACCGCGAGCTCACCTCCAAGCTGGAAGGCCTGCTCTACCCGCATAGCGATGAATTCCTGCCCACCGCGGAGTTCTTCGATATCGCAGAAAAGGTATGGACTTCCCAATCCTCCGAGGTGGCACTGACCACCGTGACGGGTCTCTTCCCTTCCTGGGATATCACGCACAAGGGCCTAGAGCGCGCCGATGCCTTCTTGAAGAAGGCGCTGCCGGGTGGTTTGCGCCGTACCGTCACCGAGCAGCGTGACCGCGTGGCCCGCGCGCTGCGCAACCGCCAGGTCGACGCTAGCTAAGCCGGCTTTCCCGCGCCGTTGCCCTGGCCCGGTAGGGGTTGCGGCGCGGGATCCTCACCCAGGACCACCTCGACGTTGGCGATATCAGAGCGCAGCGACTCTTCAATATAGGCAAAGACCGCGCCCGATTTAGTCTTTAACAGTCGCACGAACCGAAGCAGCGGGTGCGTGCAATAGTTTCTGCTCTTCGGTGCGAGCGGTAGCGGCGCGCATGCTCTCGCGCTTAAAGACGGGCTTGAGGTTGTAGCCAGCCAGGATTTCCATGATGGGCTCGCGCAGATCGTGCTGATTGAGATCGGGAGCCATATCTACCGGGATGGTGTAGCGCGAAAGGATGACGGGCTTGCCATCGACGGTATAGAGGCGCTTGATATCCCACGCAAAGGTGGAATCGCTAACACCCAGTACCGCTGCCACATGCTTGGGCACGTGGGCTTTGTTAACGGAGACCACGCGTACGGCGGTGTCGTGCCCGCGCTCGCGCAGCTGGGTGACGATATTGTCCTTGTTGGTCAGGCTCAGTGTAGGGGGAACCGTGCGCACGTAGGTGCCACCACTGCGCCCGCGGCGGCGGTCAATGAGGCCTTCTACCTCCAATATGTCTAAAGCATGGCGCACGGTCATGCGCGCAACATGAAATTCCCGGACCAATTCGCGTTCGGTAGGAAAACGCTGACCGGGTTCTAATTCATTGCGTTCGATCTTATCGCGTAGGGCATCCGAGATACGGAGATAGGCGGGCCGCTTTCGGCTTTGGGAATTCACAGCCCCCGAGTGTAATGGACACCCCTGGAAACCAAACCCATTAATGTGTGATGTCCATTACCACTACTTGCGTTCCTACTTGCGCAGATGTAACTCGATTCGCGGCCTGACCTGGATTTCCGTCAGCTGAGTGGTGGGGCCTGCCTCTACCACGGTACGAATGGCACGAGCCACCTCAGCCGGGGCAATAACCTGGGAGGGATCATAATCCTGCAACCCCTTAAGCATCGGGGTATCGGTAGGCCCTGGAGCCACGGTGGATACGCGGATTCCCGGCTCAGAGATGCGCAGTCCATCGGCGAGTGCATACAACGCGTGCTTGGTCGCCGCGTAGATGACGTTATCGCCGTAGCTGTGGCGTCCAGCGCCAGAGTTAATAAAGACCACGGTGCCTTCCGCTTTGCGCAGCTGCGGCAGCAAGGCGCGGGTCAGCTCTGCAGGGGCGTGCACGTTGAGGTCCATGTGCGCGCGCCAATTTTCCGGCGTGGCCTCCTCCACGGAGTACTTGGTAGCCCGTGCTGCAGCGTGGACGAGCACGTCCACGCGGTCTAGCTCCGGCAGCTTCATGCCTTCATCGAGGCCGGCGACGAGGTCGATGGCCACCGGAGTAATGGAGTCCGCTTCGGGCAGATCTGCCGCGCCCCGTCCCAGTGCGTACACGTGGTAATCACCGGCCAGGTCAGCGATGATTTCGCGGCCCATGCCGCCGGTAGCGCCGGTGACGACGGCGACCTTCTGCGGGGCTTCGCTCTCCGAGCGTGCTGGTGCGGTGGCGTTCTTTGTATCAGTCATGCCGCCCCATCATAGGGATCCTTTGCTTTCAGCGCCGCACCGGACCAGTCGCCGCCGGTAGCCGATTAACGGAAGCGCTTAGGCACGTCCGGCTGGCCCAAGGTGAGCATCAAACGATTAGCCCAGTTGAAGAAGGAGGAAGCGTAGATGAGGTCCAAGATGGACTGCTCATCGAATCCCGCCCCACGTAGTTCAGCGCATAGTGCCGCATCAAAGGCGAAGGGGGTTTCCGTCAGCGCCACGGCGGCGCGACGGATAAGGTCCCATTCCTTTGAGCCAAGGTCGGCGTCGATGCCCTCGTCCAAGAGGCGGTCTACGATTTCACGGTCGCCGCCTTCCTGGACGCACCGCGCCTGGTGCACGGAGGCACAGTACTCGCAGCCGTTGTAGCGCGATGCCACAGTAGCGGCGAGCTCGCGGTCCGCACGGGAGAGCCCACCTTCGGTGTTATAGAAAATGTCCAGGTCAGTCAGCGTGCGCGCCTTCAAGGCCGCAGGGTCGCGGGCGAGCAAGCGGAAGTACTCGGAATCGATACGCTCTGGCTTGATGAGGGCATCGGTATGCACCGCGGTGAAATCCTCCTTCGCCAGCGCCTCTACCCAGGGCTTCCAGCCCAGGGAGTGATTGACAAAGTGGTCCGGCAGCACGGTATTGGGCTGCAATGTAGTCGCGGTTACCTCCCAACCCGGATCGGCCACGCCGGCGGCGCGCTCGGCTGCGGGGTGGGATGCGGGATCCTCACCAGAAAGCACGCGCAGGCCGTGGACCACGCGCAGCTGGAAGGCCAAAAATGCCACCAGCTGGGACAGGCTGACGATATCCGTAGCAGACCATCCTGCGGCATCGAGGTGTCCGATCGCCTGCGGGGAGGCATCCTTGGGGTGGAAAGCCAGAAGGTGCGCCCAATCGAAGGCTGCAGCTAGGCGCGTGCCGAGCGCGGCTTCCGCGGCGGTATCGCCGAAGATAAGGAAATCACCCTGGTGGTACGGGCCGGTAGACACACCGCGCTGGCTCGCGGCGCGCACGGCGGCAACAAGATCCTCGTCGGCCTCATCGCCCAGCAGGTCGAAGTAGAAATCCGTCGCCTCGCTCGCCCGGTAGGTGGCAGCGGTAAAAGCCGCTACGGCATAGCGCTCCGTATAGGAGAACTCGCCTGGTTCTGCAGGCTCGAGCAAAGCGCTAAAGCTCAGTTGCGCATTGTCCTGCGCATCGTGGCGCGCACGGCGCAGCTGTTGCACCTCGGCGCTGGCATGGGAGAGTTCATTAATAATGTCGGTCATATTCTCAGTCCAACCTTTCTGGGGCGCGGTTATAGCCCCAAGTTTAAGTCTCCGGCACGATAGCGGGAGCCAGGGATGGCGTCAATGAGCTGGCGCGTGTACTCGGTTTCTGGGTGCGCAAAGACCTGCGCGGTAGGTCCAGATTCCACTTGCGTGCCGTGGGAGAGCACGGAGACGGTATCGGAAATTTGGTTGACTACCGCCAGATCGTGGGAGATGAAGATATAGGTAAGCTCCAGCTCGCGCTGCAGCTCGTCGAGCAAGCGCAGTATCTGCGCCTGCACGGTGACGTCGAGCGCGGACACGGCCTCATCAAGCACCACGAGATCGGGCTCAATGATCATGGCGCGGGCGATGGCCACGCGCTGGCGTTGGCCACCGGAGAGCTCACGGGGACGGCGGGAAGCCATGGAAGAATCCAAGGCCACCAAATCAAGAAATTCGCGTGCCTTGGCACGCGCATCACGCTTAGAAGCGCCGGTGAAATTGCGCACCGGTTCGGCGATGGTATCGCCAATGCTCAAGCGCGGATCCAGCGAGCCAAAAGGATTTTGGTAGACCATCTGGATCGAACGGCGCAGCTCACGACGGTGCTTGCCACGGGCGGAGCTAATGTCTTCCCCGCCCAAGCGAATGCTGCCGGAGGTGGGCGTGCTCAACAAGGAAATGGCGCGGCCGGTGGTTGTCTTACCGGAGCCAGACTCCCCCACCAATGCATGGGTAGTGCCGCGGGCCACGGAAAAGTTGATGCCCTCCACCGCGGTGTAATCCCCGAAGCGTTGGCTCAGCCCTTCCACCTCGAGCAAGGTTTCGCGGTGCGCGGGCGCGGCGGCCCGCACAGGAGATGCGGCCTGGGAGGAAGTGGGGGCGGTGAGCGAGGGGGCGTCGGCAAGCAGGCGCTTAGAATAGGCATGCTGGGGGTCGGTGAGGACGCGGGCAGCAACGCCCGACTCGCGGACGGTGCCCTTTTCCATCACCACGATGTTATTGGCGCGGTCGCCCGCTACGGCCAGATCATGGGTAATGAAAAGGATGCCCATGGTGAGCTCTTCGCGCATCTCATCCAGGAGGTCCAGGATGATCTTCTGCACGGTGACATCGAGCGCGGAGGTAGGCTCATCGGCGATGATAAGCTCCGGCTCCAATGCCACGGCCGCGGCAATGAGCACGCGTTGCTTCATGCCGCCGGATAGCTCATGCGGGTACTGGTGATAGCGGCGCTGCGGATCATCAATGCCCACGCGTTCCAAAAGCTCCAGTGCACGCTTTTTCCGGGAGGCTTTATCGCCCTGTCCGTGGATGGTCATACCCTCCTCCACCGAGGCACCGATGGTCTTGAGCGGGTTAAGCGAGTTATTGGGATCCTGCGGAATAAGTCCAATACGGCGACCGCGCAGTTCCCGCCATTGCTTTTGGGAATACTGGGTAACGTCGCGGCCGTCGAAAGTAATGGTGCCAGAAACGATCGACGCATTATCTGGCAGCAGGCCGATGGCGGCCATGGCGGAGGTGGACTTGCCGGAACCGGACTCGCCAACGATGGCGGTCATTTCGCCAGGGTTTACCTCAAACTCAATGCCACTTACCGCTTCTACCTCACCATGGGCGGTGCGGTAGGTAATGGATAGATCACTAATGCTAAGCAGGGACATTAGGCCGCCTTTCGCAGTGTCTGGCTGAGGTGGTTGGCCGCGAGGACCACCGCGACGATGACAAGGCCCGGGGCGATGGTCAACCAGCCGGCCGTGGCGATGTAATCGCGCGATTCAGAGATGAGCAAGCCCCATTCCGGGGTTGGGGGCGGTGCGCCATAGCCCAGGAAGCCTAGGGTGGCTAGCTGCAAAATGGCCAGGCCAAATTGCAGCGCTGCTACAGCGAAGACCGCGGTGAGTGAATTGGGAAGAATATGGCGCACGAGCACCTGGAAGGAAGAACCGCCGGAGCCGTAGGCGGCCTCGACGAAATCGGAGCCGGCAACGCTAAGCACCTGGGAGCGTGCAAGGCGTGCAAAGGTGGCCACGGAGGTGATACCTACCGCGATGGCAGCATTGAAGATGCCGTGTCCGAGCACGATGATGACGGACAGGGAGAGCAAGAGTCCAGGGATGGACAGCAGCACATCCACAATGCGCATGATCACGGCATCGACCCAGCCGCGGCGCACTCCGGCGATGACGCCCAAGATGGTGCCGACGATGAGGCCGAAGAGTACGGCCAGGAGCGCGCCGAGTAGGGATTGGCGCGCGCCGTAGACCACGCGGGTGTAGAGATCACGGCCGACGGCATCGGTGCCGAACCAGTGTTGGAAGCTGGGTTGCAGCAGCGCCGTGGTGTCCCCGCCCTGATTAGGGTCCTGGGAGGTAAACAGTTGGGGGAACAGCGCGCAGAGCACCGCCAGGCCCAGCACAATCAGCGAGATGATGGTGCCCGGGGTGAGCTTCAGCTGTGTGGATTTAAGCTTCATGCTTGGACCTTCTTCTCGTTCGTTGCGGTGGTATCGGCGGTGGTGGCAGCGGTGGCGGAGCTAGATGTAGTCTCGTGCTCGCGCTCGCGCAGGCGCACGTCAAGCACTGGGTAGAGCAGGTCCACAATCAGATTGATAAGGACAAAGACGGCGGCGGCAAGCACCACGATGGCCAGCAGCACTGAGGTATCACGGTTGGCCACCGCATCCACGGTCAGCGCACCGATGCCGTGGCGGGCGAAGACCGCTTCCGTCACCACGGAGCCGCCGACGAGCTCACCAAAGGTAAGGCCGGCCATGGTCAGTGCCGGCAGCAGCGCGTTGCGCAAGACGTTGCGCCACAACAACCAGGCACCGCTAGCACCCTTGGCACGTACAACCTGCACGAAGGACATATCCATGACCTCATCGATGGAGCGCAGCAGCACCTGCGCCAGCGGTGCGGCCACGAAGATGGCCAGGGTGATTACCGGCAGGATGAGGCTTTGGGCGTCGCTCGCGCCAATGACCGGCACCCAGCCCAAGCCAAAGGAGAATATCTGGATCAAGATGATGCCGATCCAGAAGGTGGGCAGGGAAACCATCACGGAAGGCAGGCTGCGGAAGAAACTGCGCAGCCAAGAAAAGGGGCCGAAGGTGGAGACAATAGCCACCACGAAGGCTAGGACCACGCCTACAAGGAAGGCGAAGACCGCCAGCGCCAGCGTGGAAGGAAGGGCATCCGCCAGCATCTCCGATACGGCGGTACCGGTGGCGACGGAAAAGCCGAAATCACCGGTGAGGAATCCGCCGAGCGCGCTGAAGTAGCGGCTTAAGATCGGCTCATCGGCACCATAAACCTCGCGGATGGTGGCCAGCTGCTCGGCGTTGAGCCCCAAGTTGGGGTTGTCATAGCGGGTCGCGACGGCGTCACCAGGCAGTGCTGCTAGGAGGATGAAAGAAAGGGTGAAGGTTGCCCAGATGACGAGCACGGCTTGGCCGATGCGCAGGGCAATAGTTTTCAGGCTCATGGTTTAGTCCTCCCCTTCTGTGGGGTTGATGTCTACCGCATAGAACGACGGGCGGCCAATGGCCTCGGTGCTAAAGCCCTCGATATAGGGCTGGAAACCATAGACCTGCGGCTCTTCAAACATGGGCAGGATATAGGCCTGTTCGGACAGATAGTCCTGCATGCGGCCGGTCATGGCGAGGCGATCCTTTTCACTGCTGAGGTTGAAGTAGTCCTCCACCAGTTTCTGCAGCTTCTCATCGCCAAAGCTATCGGTCTTCTCGTCATAGTTGAGGAAAGAATTGCGCCCGGTGCCATCCAGCCACGTGGCCAAGGTGTCCACATTGGCACGGCCGGTCATGGTGTGGCGTACCTGCACGGTGTCTTGGTCCTTCATGGCCTTTTGCTGCGCAGAGCGGTCACCCGGGTTGAGGTTGGCCTCGATGCCGACGTTCTTGAGCATCTCCTGGGCCTTGGTGAACATCTCTTTAGAGCGCGGCTGTGGGACGGCTTCATTGAAGGTCACGGACAGGCGCTTGCCGTCCTTTTCGCGAATACCATCTTCACCTGGGCGCCAACCGGCCTCATCGAGCAGGCGCTTAGATTCTTCCGGATCGAAGGCATAGTTCGCGGACTGATCCTTATAGCCAATAGCCGTCTTGGCCAGGATCGATGTGCCCTTGGGGTAGGAATCAGAAAAGAGGGTGTCCAGGATATTATCGCGGTCAATGGCGTGGATGATGGCCTGGCGCACTCGCTTGTCTTCCAAGAGTGGATGGCGGAAGTGGAAGTGGAAGCTATTGTTCACGCCACGAGTGGGCGCGGCGAAAATCTGCAGGTTTTGATCCTTCAGGTGCTTCTCATCGGGGGCTTCGATCTGGCGCGCGACATCGGACTGGCCGGCTACAAGCGAGCCCACGCGCACGGAGTCTTCGGCCGCGAGCACGATATTGATGCCCTCAATATCGGCCGGGCCTTGGTGGTCCTTGCGGGCCGGGGGCGCCCAGTCATAATCCTCGCGCTTCTTGAGCACCAGCTTGGTGCCCAGCTCTTCTTCTTCAATGACGAAGGGACCAGAACCGGAAATCGCGGTGGCGTTGCCCGGCGCGAAGCCGGTGTCATCCAAATCCAGGGTGTCATTAGAAAGCAGGCCCTGGTTCATCACGGAGGTGGACTGCGGGAAGCCTGGGGAAGGCTCGCTGAAGTAGAACTTCACCGTGTAGTCATCGATAACCTCGGACTTTTCATAGTTGGGCAGCTGCTCCGATGGAGTGAGCATGCGATCTTCGTCGCCTAGGGCATAAAGGTCATAGTTCATCTTCACGTTCGCAGCATCCAGGCGGGAGCCATCAGAGTAGGTCACGCCCTTGCGAATCTTGAAGGTGAATTCGGTGTTGTCCTTGTTTGCCTTGGGCATCTCCTCCGCAATCCACGGGTGCAGCTCGAGGGTATCCGGGTCCTGCCAGAGCAGGCGGTCCGTGATGTTATTGAGCACACCCCCATTGGGGTAATAACCGCCGGAGGGCGGATAGAGGTTGTTGAACATATTGGGCTCGACATAGGTGACCATGCCATCTTCCGCGGCGTGGGAAGTAGAGGCGCACGAGGTAAGCGAGAGAGCTAGCGCGCCGCTGGCCAGGACCGCGGCCACGGGCCGCAGGAGCCGAGAAAGTTGCTTCATAAAAGCTCGAGTTCCTTTAAGTCTTAAGTAGTACTCGCCCATTAGACCACACCCATACCTCAAAATACAAGACTGGGCGGTCTACCGTATTACCTGCCAAAACGGCGACACAACAGGACCTCGGTATACTACCTAGTCTATTTTATTCTTACCGCCAGGTCCGATGATCCTGAAAGGGCCTGAATGTGGCACGATAGGAGGTATGTCTACTCCAGCTATCGCGATCGTCGGCATGGGCCCGCGCGGCATTTCCATCTTGGAACGCCTTTCTGCCCGCATGGACGATTCCAGCGACCCCATTACCGTCCACCTCATCGATGACGCCCAACATGGCGCCGGCCGCATCTGGGAAACGGATCAAACCAAGACCCTGTGCATGAATACTCGCGCCGGGGCGGTCACCCTCTTTACCGAGCCCGGCTCCACCGTTGATGCCCCTGTGCTCGAGGGGCCCATTCAATACGAGTGGATTCAGCTGTTGCGCGGCGATGGCGAGAATATCTCCGCAGCCAAGCGCGAGCTTTTTGAGCAGCATCCACCGGCCGCACATATTGCCCAGGACTACCGCGAAGAGCTCGCGGCTACCCGCCCCGAATCCAACCCTTCGCGCGCACTGTATGGCGAATACCTGCGCTGGGTCTATGACGTGGTCATTGCACGCCTGCCTAAGAGCATTTCCACTGTTAATCACTTCAGCCGGTTGGAGACCATTGCCGAGGACGGTCACCAAGACGTCCTCCACCTGGCCGATGGCTCCGAGGTGCGCGCCGATGCCACGGTGCTGGCCTATGGCTGGATGATTCCGGAATACAACGAGCAAGAAAAGCAGTTGGCCGCTTCCGGCTTGAACTGGATCGCCCCTAATAACCCGGTAGAGCAGGACTACGCCGCCATTCCGGGCGGCGAGGACGTGCTGGTGCGCGGTCTGGGCATGGGCTTTTATGACATCATGGCGCTGACCACCATCGAGCGCGGCGGCACATTCGTGGAGGACCCTTCCGCGCGCTCCGGCCTGCGCTATGAGCCTTGCGGCCAGGAGCCCAACTTCATTATTTCCTCCGGCCGCGGCTACCCCTACCACCCCAAGTCCGAGTACGGCGAGCTGCCGCCTACCATGCCGCGCCGCCGCCTGAAAAATGTCATTGCGGAGCTCAGTGGCACCCAGGACATCGACTTTGACGCCCAGGTCTGGCCTGCCATCGCGCGCGATAGCTACGAGGCCTATATCACCACCTTGGAGCGCGTGCGCCCGGATTCCCTCCTGCGCCCGCGCGCAGAGATTCTCGAGGCCATCGATGCCACCGCCCCCGATGAGCTGGGCGCGGCCATTGCGCCCATGGTCACCGAGCCATGGGACATGAACGATCTCATGTACCAGATTGCCGGGTTTACCGGGGACATCGCTGAACTCACCGAGCACATTGCCCAGTCCATGGAAGGCGATATCCGGGAGGCCGCCGCCGGCCATGACTCCCCCATCAAGGCCGCGCTGTGGTCGCTTTCGCAATCGCGCAAGCCGGCCTCCATCCTCGGCGCAGAGGGCCGCTACACCCGCGAGTCCCGCACCGGCCGCTACGGCCAGGTCATGTCCTTTGGCCAGATGATCGGCTCCGGCCCACCACTCTTCCGCGTGCGCCAGTTGCTCGCGCTTGTCGACGCCGGCCTGGCCCACTTCTTAGGCGATCACCCCACCGTGTCCATCGAGGCCGATCACTTCACCTTGACCTCCGGCCCGCGCTCGGCTTCGGCGCCCACGCTTGTCGACGCCTTTATGCACCGCCCCGATATCCGCACCGCCAGCGATGCCATGACGCGCTGCCTGGTGGACTCCGCCCGCGTGCGCCCCTTCCCCGATCACGGCCAGCCCACCGGTTCGCCGGAAACGGATGGGGCCACACGCCGCACCATTCACCCGGACGGCGAGTTGGATGCACGCCTGCATATCGTGGGCATCCCCACCTATTCCCAGTGGCCGGACACCACCATTTCCCCCATGCCGGGCACGGACCCGCTCATGCTGCAGGAAACCGACAAGGCCGCCGGTTCCCTCCTTGCCGTGGTGCGCTCCTAGCCACCGCACTTGCGCTATGGGCCCAGTGCCGCGGCCTATAGCGCGTCGAGGGCCTGCTCCAAGTCCGCGAGCAGGTCATCGATGTCCTCGATACCGATGGAGATGCGCACCAGATCCTCCGGCGGCACCAGCTCGGACCCTTCCGCGGATACGTGCGTCATATTCTTCGGATGCTCGATGAGCGATTCCACTCCGCCCAGCGATTCTGCCAGGCAGATAAGCCGCGTATTGAGGCAGATCTGCTTGGCATGCTCCGCACTGTGGAAGCGCACGGACATCATGCCGCCGAAGCCACGCATCTGCCGTGCTGCCAGCTCATGCCCCGGGTGCTCCTTGAGCCCTGGGTAGAGCACCTGCTTGACCTCGGGTCGCGCCTGCAAGAATTCCGCTACTCGCTGCGCATTCGCGCAATGGCGTTCCATACGCACCGACAGCGTCTTGATGCCACGGGCGGTTAAGTAGGCGTCGAAAGGCGAGCTCACCGCGCCCACATTGCCCTGGAAGTAGAGCAGGCGCTCGTCCACGTGGGCGTCATTAGTAACTACCGCGCCACCTAGTACATCGGAATGCCCGCCCAGGTACTTGGTGGTCGAGTGCAGCACGTGGTCGGCGCCGAGTTCTAGGGGGTTCTGCAGGTAGGGCGTGGCAAAAGTATTGTCCACCAGCACCTGCGCATTCCCCTTAATCTTGGCCACCGCGGCAATATCGGTGATATTTAGCGCCGGATTAGTGGGCGTTTCCAGCCAGATGAGCTTGGTATTCTCTTGGACCGCGGCGGCAACCGCTGCGGTATCGCTGGTGTTCACGATGGACATCTCCACGCCCCACTCGGTGAAATCATTGAGCAGGCGGTAGGAACCACCGTAGGCGTCATTGCCCAAAATGACGTGATCCCCTGGGCGCACCAGGATGCGGATCAAGGTATCGGCAGCGGCCATGCCGGAAGAAAACACGCGCGCATACTCCGCACCCTCCAGTGCCGCTAGTGTGCGCTCCAGCGAGCGCACGGTTGGATTGGCCACGCGGCCGTATTCGAATCCACCGCGCAGCTGCGCCAAGCCGTCTTGTGCAAACGTGGTTGAGGCATAAATGGGCACGTTGATAGAGCCCATGTGCGGATCCGGGTGATAGCCGCCATGGATGGAACGGGACGTAAAGCCTTGAGCGAGGTTCTGCGTGCTGCGTTCAGTCATAGCACCACAGTCTAGACCAAGCTGTTCATTTCCAACCGAGAGATGGGTATTTATTTTCACACTCTCGGACACCCACGACTCATCGCACTTTCAGCCTCTGCCCTTACAATGGGCGCAGTTCATTTTGTCCTCGACTAAGAAAGAATGATGAATACGCAATTCTTAGCATCCGCCGCTTCCACCACGGACTCGGCCATCGAGTCCGTGTCCAATTTTTGGAATGACGAGAAGGTACAAAGCTGGCTTATCGAGCGCCCGATTCGCATCGCTATCATCCTTATCCTGGCCATTATCGCCCACTGGCTCCTCCACCGAGTTATCAACAAAGTGGCCGAAAATAGCATCAAGTCCTCCGGGCTAGATAAGCAGCGCCTGCGCGGGAAATTCAAGGGCCGCGCCAATCGCCCCGAGCTCAGCCAACAAGAAGAGGCCATGCGCCAAACCCGCGAGACCCGGCGCGCCTCCCGCATCAAGACACTTGCCGGCGTAGCCCGTTCCGCCGCCGCCATCTTCGTCTGGGTGTGGGCCGTTATTGCCATCCTGGATGAGTTAGAGGTCAACGTAGCACCGCTTATCGCCTCCGCCGGTGTCATCGGTGTCGCCCTCGGCTTTGGCGCACAGGCGCTGGTGAAGGACTTCCTTTCTGGCATCTTCATGCTCATTGAGGACCAGTACGGCATTGGTGACGTGGTTGATTTGGGCAATGGCGTCTTTGGCGATGTCGAGTCCATCTCCCTGCGCATCACCACGGTCCGCGATATCGATGGTGCCCTGTGGTACGTGCGCAACGGTGAAATTCTCCAGGTGGCCAACCACTCCGATGAGTACTCCGTTGCCCGCATCCAGATTCCGGTAGGCCTTTCTAATGACCCAGAGGTTGCTGGCGAAGTCATTGAGGACGCAGTGAAAGAAGCCGCACAGGACGATAAGGTGCGCAAGCTCATCCTCAGCACGCCCCGTGTGGACGGCATGTCTGGCTTTGAGCCGGATTATGTTTCCTTCCGCGTCTCGACCAAGACCTTGCCAGGCAAGCAGTGGGACGTTCAGCGTTTCCTGCAGTCCCGCGTGCTCAATGTCATGCACACTAAAGGTATTACTACCCCCTATCCTCACGGCATCGGCATTTCCGATCCCCGCAAGGAAGAAGAAGAGTAAATGGATTCTGTTTATGAGGCCATTGGCGGCATGGAAACCTTTGAGCGCCTCGTCCACGGCTTTTATTCCCAAGTCAAAGAGGACGATGTCATCGGTCCAATGTACCCCGATAACGACTGGGAAGGCGCAGAACAGCGCCTTACCTGGTTCTTGGCGCAATACTGGGGTGGCCCGCAGCTCTTCTCTGAAAACCGCGGCCACCCGCGCCTGCGCATGCGCCACGCCCCTTACCCCATCGATATCACCGCGCATGACCGGTGGTTAGAGCTTATGGGTAACTCCCTCGCCAAGATCGACGAGGAAACCATCCCACCGGCCTATCGCGAGATGATCTGGGATCACATGCAGCACGTGGCCGCCATGATGATCAACAAGGCACCATAACCGCACCGTCTTCCCCGCGCACGAGACAAGCCCGGCCCCCGCTATTTAGCGAGGAACCGGGCTTGTGGTTTATCTAGCCCACACTATGAAGACCCGATGCTTAGTCTTCCCAGTCAAAGGCCTTGCGCACAGGCTCGGACACCAGACGACCGCCTCGGGTCATCACGCCGCCTTCTAGGCCTGGGAAGCGCTTGATGGCGGCATCCAAGTTGTCCTTGGCTACCGCGCGGATATACGGCAGCGTCGCAGACGATAGCGCGCGGGTCGAGGTATTAGCCACCGCGCCTGGCATATTAGCCACGCAGTAGAACAAGGTGTCGTGCACCTTAAAGGTGGGATCATCGTGGGAGGTCTTCTTCGAGTTTTCGAAGCAACCGCCCTGGTCGATGGCCACGTCCACGAGAACAGCGCCCTTCTTCATCTTCTTCACGGTCTCCTCGCGCACCAGTTTCGGCGCAGCGGAACCTGGAATGAGCACGGCACCGATGACGAGGTCGGCTTCCTGTAGCTCCTTTTCGATGGTGGCCGGATCCGAGATCAGAGTGCGCACGCCACCGGCGTACTGGTCATCGAAGCGCTGCAAGACGTGTGGATCAAGGTCCAGCACGGTGACTTCGGCGCGCAGGCCGTGGGCCATCGCAACGGCGGAGGCACCAACTTGGCCGCCGCCGATCACGACGACGCGTGCCGGCTGGGTGCCCGGAACGCCAGAGACCAGCAAACCGCGGCCGCCCTGGGTGGACAGCAGGTGGTGGGTGCCTTCGATAACGGCAAGGCGACCAGCCACCTGGGACATTGGAGTCAGCAGCGGCAAAGTACCGTGGCGGTCGGTGACCGTTTCATAGGCAATCGAGGTGGTATTGGCCTCGACCAGTGCCTCCGCCAGCGGGCGGTCCGCAGCGAGGTGAAGGTAGGTAAAGACGGTAAGGTCCGAGCGTAGGTACTTGTACTCGGACTCGAGTGGCTCCTTGACTTTGAGCAGCAGTTCCGCTTGCGACCACGTCTCTTCCGCTGAGTCCACAATTGTGGCACCGGCATCCTTGTAGGCAGAATCGGGGAAGGATGCGCCTTCACCGGCACCGGTTTCAACGAACACTTCATGGCCATCAGCAACGAGGGGTTGCGCTCCCATAGGGGTGAGAGCCACGCGGTTCTCGTTATTCATGATTTCTTTTGGTACCGCAATACGCATTACACCGTCTCCTTGTAGGTGCAGGAAATTACTTTTACATTTCTAGAGTAACGCAGCACACGTTTAGCTGGGTGTCTAATCTAAAACTCACATAGCCGAAAAAGCACGAACCTATATGACTACCGTTATTGTCCTGCTAGACGAGTGTTTTGCGAGATAAGCACCACTCCTCACCCTCCCAAAGGTGGACCGCTTTTGGGGGTCCATGTTCTCCGAGGAGGAGGCCCTCGCCGAGTCTTGCGGTAGATGGATGGGCTTAAAACAGCGAGAGGCGGGTGGACCGATAAATGCTGCCGAAGGGGGCGTCGAGACGCACCCAGCGGCCCAGCTGAGCCACGCGCAAGTGGCGTGGCACGTCCATCGGGGCGGAAAATCCAGGAATAAGGCCCAGATTGGTGCAGGCAAAAATCATGCGCATGGGAATTTCCACCGTGGCGCCATCGCTTTCTACGGTAACGACGGTTTGATTCAAGAGGCTGGACGGCGGGCCCATGGGGCCAGAAAATTGCCGGGTCAATTGCTGACCTTTATCGGAAAGTTCACGAACAACGGTGACCGGCAAGGTATCGACCACACTGTAGCCAGTCGCCGGCGGCAAGGCTCCCGGCCAGGATGGATCGCGGGCTGGACCCAAATCTAACGTGCCGCTAGATTCATGCTCTTTGAGATGCTCGGCAAGGGTGGCAGCAGAAACCACTGCCCCATCGCGGGAAACGACGCCCTGCACGCGACGGGAGGCAACCACCTCGAAAGGGGTGGTGACAAAGACATCGACGACGTCGTCAGTCAGCTGGCGCAGCCGCACCGAAGCACCCGCGTCCAAGCCAACTGCGCGCGTGACAAGGGCCCGAAGGCCAGGTCCACCGCTTCCAATTTCTAGAGTCTCGGTGACCATACCTTCGGGCCCTGCCTTTCTAATCTGTGCTCTGCTCCGCTGCTAGTTAGCGGCGGTATTTTGCAGAATATCCTTTTCCTGGTCCGTCAGCGGACGAGGAGTCTGCTGCTGACGGTCGATGACTACCTGCACGCACTCCACAGTTGCCGCGACTTCCCCTTGGTCATCCTTGACCTGCTGGGTAGTGGTAAACGAGGTCGTGCCAATCTGCGAAATGGTAGTTTCTACCTCCACCGTAGTGGTGTCCTTAAACTCCATCGGGCGAAGGAAGTCCACATCGAGGTGGCGCACGAATGCGATGAAGTCAAGGCCCTTGGAATAGATATGCTCCTTCGCAAAGGCCAAGCGCGCTTCCTGGGCGAGCTCGATGTAGTTTGCGTTCATCATGTGGCCGTACATATCAAAGTCCGACCAGCGGGTTTGAATACGATACGTGTGCACACTTGGGGTTGCCATCATTCTCCTCAATAAAGGCTTCAGCTACTTAGCGGGTCAGCTTGCGGTGGGTCACGCGAGAAGGACGAGCTGCCTCTTCACCGAGGCGGTCGACCTTATTCTTCTCATAGTCGCCGAAGTTACCCTCAAACCAGAACCACTGGCCTTCTTCCACATTGCCCTCCCAGGCCAGGATGTGGGTACAGGTGCGGTCCAGGAACCAACGGTCGTGGGAAATGACCACGGCACAACCCGGGAACTTCTCCAGCGCGTTTTCCAGCGAGCCGAGGGTTTCCACATCCAAGTCGTTGGTCGGCTCGTCAAGGAGGATCAGGTTGCCGCCTTCCTTCAGGGTCAGAGCCAGGTTCAAGCGGTTGCGTTCACCACCGGAGAGCACCTTGGACGGCTTTTGCTGATCCGGGCCCTTGAAGCCGAAGGCGGACAGGTAGGCACGCGAAGGCATCTCGTTCTGGCCCACGTGGATGTAGTCTAGACCGCCGGAGACGACCTCCCACACGGTTGCCTCGGGGTCGATATTCTCACGGTTCTGGTCCACGTAGGACAGCTTGACGGTATCGCCCACCTCGACGGAACCGGAATCCGGCTGCTCCAGGCCAACGATGGTCTTAAACAGGGTGGTCTTACCCACGCCGTTCGGGCCGATAACGCCCACGATGCCGTTGCGCGGCAGGGTGAAGGAGAGGCCCTTAATCAAGGTGCGGCCATCAAAGCCCTTCTGCAAGTCCTTGACCTCCACGACCTTATTGCCCAGGCGCGGCGGGGTTGGAATCTGGATCTCTTCGAAGTCGAGCTTCTTGTACTTCTCGGCCTCTGCAGCCATTTCCTCGTAGCGTTCCAGACGAGCCTTGTTTTTGGCTTGGCGAGCCTTCGCACCGGAGCGTACCCACTCCAGCTCGTCCTTCAGACGCTTGCGCAGCTTCGCGTCCTTCTTGCCAGCAACTTCCAGGCGCTCCTGCTTCTTATCCAGGTAGGTGGAGTAGTTACCCTCATACGGGTAGAGCTTGCCGCGGTCAACCTCACAAATCCAGCCCGCGACGTGGTCCAAGAAGTAACGGTCGTGGGTCACGGCCAAGACAGCACCCGGGTAATCGGCCAAGTGCTTTTCCAACCACTGCACGGACTCGGCGTCCAGGTGGTTCGTAGGCTCGTCGAGCAGCAGCAGGTCCGGCTCGGTGAGCAGGAGCTTAGCCAGCGCTACACGACGGCGCTCGCCACCAGAAAGGTTGGTCACTGGGGCGTCGGAAGGCGGGCAGCGCAAAGCTTCCATGGCCTGCTCGATCTTGGAATCAACCTCCCAAGCATCGGCGGCGTCCAGCTCTTCTTGCAGCTTGCCCATCTCTTCCATGAGCTCATCGCTGTAGTTGGTGGCCATTTCCTCGGCGATCTGCTCGAAGCGCTGCTTCTTTTCAAAGATATCGCCCAAGCCCTCTTCGACGTTTCCGCGCACGGTCTTCTCGTCATTGAGTGGCGGCTCCTGCTGCAGGATGCCCACGGTGGCACCCGGATCCAGGAAAGCCTCGCCATTGGAAGGCTGGTCCAGGCCGGCCATAATCTTCAGAATGGAGGACTTACCGGCACCGTTAGGGCCGACCACACCAATCTTGGCACCTGGGTAGAACGCCATTGTTACATCGTCAAGGATGACTTTATCGCCAATTGCCTTGCGCACGTTTTTCATCGTGTAGATGAATTCGCCCACTTTTACCCCTTTGCAAAAATTTGGGAGACGTATTTATCTACACAAACACTACATCAGAACCACCGCCCAAGTGCCTCGGGTCAGGTACACCCGAGGCGATCAAGCCGGGGAGGAAACGCTTAAGCGTTTACTGGGGCGGATTCTGCCTCGGCAGCCTCCTCTTCCACTTCGACGTCGAAAGTATCTTCTTCCCCACCGCGTCCAGGTGCGGATCGTTCGGCTAGATAGCGGTCCGCTGCGGTATCGGCAGCGGTATCTCCCTGCCCCGCCTGCTGCGGCGGCAGGCTGTGGTCCACGTCCGGTTCGATGGCATTGTCCCCCAGTTCTGGGACCGCAATATTTTCCTGGTTGTACTGCGGAGCGAGCCGCTTCGTACCGATAACGTGGCGGTTCAGATCCAGGCCCACATACTGCGCCTTAATGAATGTGCGGAAGTGATCGGTGCCCTGGTCATCGCGCCATTGTTCTGTCACTAAGGAGCCCACGATGACCAGCGGCATGCCTTTAGCCAGGGATTTGCGCACATTGATGGCGAATTGATTCCACATTTCGACATCGATGTAGAGGTGGTCTACGTCGCGCCACTGCGGGGCCTTGGAGTTGTGTCCTTCCGGATCATTGGCGCCGGCATCGACCTGACGGTCCGGAATTCGGCGCGAGGAAGCTACGCGCAGTTTGGCCTTATAGGCCCCAGTTGAAGTCTTGGTCAGGATGGGATCGCGAGTAAGGCGACCGGTCAAGGTAATTGGGTATTGGGACATGGTGCTAGAAAATCCTTTGCTGGATAGTTGGATAGGCGAGTTCGGTTTTCCTCGCTCGCTTCCACATCCTGATACCGGCGCGCAAGCCACACCATGCCGGCGACCACTACCCTGTGAATAACTTGTTGTACCCGTCAGCAAAACTCGGGTTTGGGGGCGATTTTGGGCCGGTTATCCACAGGCTAGCGCCCGCGGAAGCTCGATTCATCGCCGTGGCCCATATCCTGCAGCATCGCGTTATAGCGTTCCAGTTCGGCATCATCGTCCGCATCCGCTTGCATATCGTGGCGGCGGGCGGTAGCACGATCATCGCTGAGCCAATCCAGGAAGAGCTTGCCAAAGACAATAACCAGCGGGAATTGACCAAAGCCCCACGCGATGCCGCCGCCCACGCGTTGATCTTGGAGCAGATCCTGATCCCAGGGCAGCTCCAAATACTGGTAGAAGTCTGCACCCAACACACTTTGCAGCTGCATCAGGTACACGCCGGCAAAGAGGTGGAATGGCATGGAAAGGAACAACACGGCCAATCGGAACGGGGTGGAGTGGCGCTTGGGAAGCGGATCCGGCCCGATGATTTCCCAGAAGTAGAAGCAGCCGGAGATGATGAACGTGAAGTTCATAATGAGGTGGCCGGCGTGCTCGGAGATAGCGAATTGATACAGGCCCGGGAACAAATACAGCACGTAGAGGAAAAATAGGTACTGCACGAGGTTGACAAACGGATTGGTAATAAACGCGACGATCTTGGACTGGGTGGCCGCCAGCGCATAGTCGTGCAGGCTGGGCTTTCCCTTCGGTCCCGCCTCAAAGGCCTCCATGAGCAGGGTCAATGGCGCACCCAGGACGAGCAGGAGCGGTATTGCCATCGACAAAATCATGTGCACCAACATGTGCATGGAATACATCGCCGGCATATACAGGCCTAGGCCGGTGGACATCACAAGGGTCAGGCCCAGCGCACCGCACATAAACCACGCAGTACGCCCCTTGCTCCAGGTCAGGCCACGCTTGTGTACGCGGTAGACGCAGTAACCATAGGCCGCAGCCAAAAGCAGGCCAATGGTGCCAAACATGATGTCAAAGCGGAACATGGTCCACACGTTGAGCACCGTGGGCTTTTCAAACAGCTCATATCCCATCAGAATCTGCATCGAGTTGAGGTTGGGATCCCGCGGCGCCGGGGGCACAGTGCGGCCCAGCGTGATGGCTACGCCAATAGTGGCGGCCATGACCGCTACTTCCACGATGGCAATACGAAGGAAAAGGCGCGGATTCTTGCCCAGCTGCGGGATGGTGAGCTCGCGGTGAGCAAGGCCGAAAATGCCCAGCAAAATCGTCAGCACGAACTTGGTAATCAGAATGATTCCGTACGCAGAATCCACCAGATCGGAGACATTCATGCGGATGAGCGTGTTAATCAAGCCCGAAACAGCAAGCACCACAATGGCCATAAAGGCGATGCCGGAGTAGCGCTTCACCGCAAAGGCGAGGTTGGGGCCAAGGCGCCGACCATGGGCGATAAGCGCCATAAGCCCGCCTACCCAAAGCATGACAAAGACCAAATGCCACAGGAGCGAATTGGTGCCGTAATCATGGTCGCCGCCCGCCGCGGAGTGGCCTTCCATGCCAATTGGTACGACCTGCATTATGGACAAGAAAAGCAGGACCGGCTGCATGGACCAGCCGCGGCCCACGAGACCGAGAATGCCCACTACGAGAGCGATGAGTACGGAGATTGCCCACACGATGGTGGTGGAAATTTCCGTCAGCGCCATTTTCATGATGGAAGGCTCGAATACCTGGGAAAAGGGCGCGCCGGTGAGGTCGGACATAATGAGTGGAATTTCCACGAGACCCACGGCCGCCACACCAAAGGAAGCCCACGTACCGGTGCGCGCGGCGATGTGGCCGTCGACGGACAAGGGGGCATCGATAAGCGTGGCATTGTCCCCGCGCGGTGCAATGAGGAACGACGAGGCCAAAAATGAGCCCACGGACAAAGCCATAAGCACCCACGCCATGCCACGAAAAAGTGGCAGGCCAAAGGTAGTTATGCGACCGGGATCCGGGATACCCAGGGCCGCCAGGGAATCGGCTAAAAGGAACAGCGAAATAAAACCGGCAATCAGGCCGGCAATAAGCATCGCTGCGATATAAATTCCCCAGGAAGGGCGGGGCTTCTTACCCGCCGCGTTCACACTGTTAACCTGCTCATTCGCCATAGTGCGCATTGTATAGCGCGACCTAGTTACTCACATAACACCCATTTTGTCTTTACATGTGCCATCATGGACCTTATGGACACCCGTCAACTTCTTTATTTTCGCGCCGTTGTAGACCATGGCTCCTTCACGCACGCTGCCGAATCCCTCGATATGACCCAGCCATCTCTGAGCCTTTCCATCCGGAAGCTAGAAAAGGAGCTAAACGCTCAGCTACTTTCACGCGGTCGCTCCGGTGTCTCCACCACTGAGGCTGGCGATTATGTCTACGAAACGGCCGTCAAGGTTGATGCGCTGCTAAGCGAAACCCAGCGCCATATCAGCGAAATCACCGGCGACAAGGCCAGCACCGTATCCCTCGCCTCCGGCGCCATTTTGAACTGGGAATTTACCCCTGCCGCCCTCGCTGAGCTCAAGCGGATTTACCCCACCGCCAATATCTCGCTGGATGACGCCGAGCCGGCTACCGCTATCAAGCACCTACTGGATGGCCAGGTGGACCTAGCGCTCTTGCCGACGTCCGATCCGAAGGCCTTCATTCGCCGCTACTCCCCCGAGCTAACCGTCCACCAGGTGGCCACGTTCGACTACTCCGTCGCCCTTCCCCAGCGCCTCGCCGAGTTGGAATCCCCCGTCTCCCTCGCTGACCTGAAGAAGGAAACATGGCTTGTCCCACCGCGCAGCCGCGAACTTCCTGAACTAGCCGAGTTCTATCAAGACCTATGGAATAGCCGCCCGGGCCTCAAGCCGGAAAAGACCCAGGAGGTCGCCAGCCTCAATAGCGCGATTCCTATGGTCTCCAGTGGCCTCGGCGTCAGCATCGTGCCCAATTGCGCACCCGCTGTGCAGCCACACGGCATCATCACCCGCCCCATTGCTGATGACCTACCCCGCTACTACGCCATCGTGGCCTACCGCACGGATCGCGAGCTGACCGCAGCCACCCAAGACTTAGTGGACATCCTGCGCACGCCGCAGCGCACCCTGGCTTAGGTTTCCCCGCCCTCGTGGGCTACTATAAGTGCGTTGTAAGCCCCCATAGCTCAGTGGATTAGAGCAGTGGGTTTCTACCCCATGTGTCGCGGGTTCGAATCCTGCTGGGGGCACCGCGCGAAAGCCTTGAGGCGCCGAGTTTCTCGCCGCTTCAGGGCTTTTTGTTTACGCTAGGACTCACCATGCCCCCACTCCGGAAAGGCTTAACCATGTCACTTCCCGCTCCTTCCCGAACGTCCTACGCCCTCGTTACGGGCGCCAGCCAAGGCATTGGCAAGGCCATGGCGCAAGATTTCGCAGCCCTGGGCTATAACGTTATCCTTGTGGCTCGACGCCGCGAGCTCCTGGAGTCCATCGCCGCCGAGCTCGAACAGCGCCATAGTATCGAGGCCATTGCCCTGCCAGCGGATCTAGCGGTGGCTGACGACGTCGCCCGCGTGGCCGAGACCATCGCCACCCGCGAGGTGTCGATCCTGGTCAACTCCGCTGGCATCGCCAGCTTCGGCCCCTTCATGGACCAGGACTGGTCGTACGAGACGACGCAGTTCGAGCTCAATGGAACTGCCGTCCACCACCTCACGCGAGCCGCCTTGGAGCAGATGCTGCCTCGCCGCAGCGGCGCCATTTGCAATGTCGGATCTGCCGCGGGCAATATCCCCATCCCCAATAACGCCACCTACGTTTTCACCAAGGCGGGCGTCAATGCATTTACGGAGGCCCTGCACTATGAGCTGAAGGGCTCCGGCGTCTCGTGCACCCTGCTTGCCCCCGGCCCCGTGCGCGAGGCCACCATCGCAGAGGAAGACCAGTCGATCGTGGACAAGGTGGTGCCGGACTTTTTGTGGACCACCTACGAGTCGTGCTCCCAAGAAACCATCGAGGCCATGCGCCGCAATCAGCGCCGCGTGGTGCCCGGCCCGCTGTCTAAGGCGATGAATACCCTCAGCCAGGTGCTGCCCACCCCGGTGATTGCACCGCTGGTAGGCAGCTTCTACGCCAAGATGGGCTAGGCCCCGGCGCCTTCTAAGTCCTTGTCTTTGAGCACGCTGCCCTCGCCACGTGCTCGTTTGCGCTCTACCCAGAAGTCCGCATTCTTAATGCCCAAAGCTTCTGGGTCGAACTGCGGATCCTTGCCGGCCTTCTTCTGCTTTTCGTAGTCCTTGAGTGCCTTGATGGCGGGGATCTGCAGGAAAAGAATAGCGATGATATTGAGCCATGCCGTCGTGCCGACGCCGATATCGCCCAGCGCCCACGCCGCACCCGGAGTGGTGGTGGCGCCAACGATGACAGAAACAATAATCAGTGCGCGCAGGACCCAGATCAGGCCACGGCGGGCCGTGCGGGAGCGGACCCAACGGTTGAAGTAGGTCAGGTTGACTTCGGACATGTAGTAGTACGCCAGGACCGTCGTAAAGGCGAAGAAGGCAATGGAGACGGCAATGAAGGTTGGGCCCCAGCCGGCAAAAACGCTATCGAGGCCGGACTGCACGTAGCCGGGGCCGACCTCGACGCCATCAGGAAGCGAGCCGTTGTAGACCACTTCGCCGTCCTCGGAGCTGCCGCGGAAGACGGTGTACATATCCGTAGAAATAATCATGAACGCGGTGGCCGAGCAGACAAAAAGCGTATCAACGTACACCGCGAAGGACTGCACAAAGCCCTGCTTAGCAGGGTGGGAGACCTCGGCAGCCGCCGCGGACTGCGGGCCGGTACCCTGGCCAGCCTCATTGGAGTAGATGCCGCGCTTCACACCCCACATAATGGCCGCACCCAGCATGCCGGAGAATCCGGCTTCCATATTGAATGCGGACTTGAAGATGAGCCCGAAGACCTCCGGAATCTGCGAGAAGTTCATGCACATAACCACCACGGAAATCACGATATAAATGAGCGCCATAAAGGGCACGACAATGGTGGCGAAGTTCGCGATACGCTTGACGCCACCAATAATGATGATGGCCAGGATGCCCGCGAGGACGACGGCTGCCCAGGTGGAGTTGATACCCCAGGCGGTATCGGCCGCAGCGGCCACCGCATTGGCTTGGATGGCCGGCAGGAAGTAACTCGTCGCCAGGATCATGGCGACGGCAAATACGATGCCGTAGACCACCATGAACGGCGCGGCCTTAGTGTGCTTGTAGGCCTTTTCGATGTAATAGGCGGGCCCACCGCGGTACTCACCGGTGTCCTGATCCTTTTCCTTGTAAATCTGAGCCAACGTACATTCGATGAACGAGGTGGACGAGCCCAAAAGCGCCACTGCCCACATCCAGAACACGGCACCAGGCCCACCGAAGGCGATAGCCGTGGCCACGCCGGCGATATTGCCCACACCCACGCGGCCAGAGAGCGAGACCATCAAGGATTGGAAGGAAGACACGCCATCCGCGGACTTTTCTCCGTTAACGATCTGCTTGAGCATGTCCGGTAAACAGCGCACCTGCAGGCCGCGTGTCACCACGGTGAAATAAATACCCGCGCCGAGGCATAAAAACACCAAGACGGGGGACCAAATTACGGTATTGAGGGCATCGAGGAAGTTTGCCATCTGGTCTCTCCTAAGTCTGTCGCACCTCCGGGATGAAGAGCGATTAACCAAAGTATGCCGTAACTCACATCTATAAGTGAGTCAAATCACCTATTAATTTTATGCAGCACAGTGCCACACTTTCTAAAAGGTTGCGTTGTCCAGTAGCAATCGCCCCTCCAGGGCAGCCCAGTTCGTACCCCATACAGGGGTAAAAGCACGCGGGCGTAGAATGGACCGCATGCCACATTCCGAGATAGCCGCAAAACACGACCGCCTCGTCTGGATCGATTTGGAGATGACGGGCTTGGACCCCGAACGCCACGTCATCGTCGAGGTCGCTGCCGTCATCACCGATGGCAACCTCAATATCCTGGGCGAAGGCATCGACCTCGTCGTCCACGCCACCGAGGATGAGCTGGCACAGATGGATTCCTTCGTTACCGAGATGCACGCTAAGTCCGGGCTAGATAAGGAAATCCGCGAGTCCACCACCTCCATCGGGGAAGCCGAGGATGCCGTACTCGCGCTCATCAATGAGCATTGCGATCCGGAGCACCCCGCTCCGCTAGCCGGCAACTCCATCGCCACGGACCGCACCTTCATCCGCGCTTATATGCCGCGGCTCGATAGCGCCCTGCATTACCGCATGATTGACGTCTCCACCATCAAGGAGCTTGCCCGCCGGTGGCACCCGCGCGCTTACTTCAACCAGCCTGATAAGGGCATGGCCCACCGCGCACTGCAGGACATTATCGAATCGATCCGCGAGTTGGACTTCTACCGCCGCAGCGTCTTCCGCACCGACGAGGGCCCCACCTCCCCCGAGGCGGAGGAGATCAAGGCCGAAACCACCGCTGACTACCAGGCGTTTTTGTAATTTAGGCGGCGTGAGTTAACCTATATCTCGTTGCTTTCACGCAGCGATGGTGGCTGTAGTTCAGCTGGTAGAGCACCAGGTTGTGATCCTGGGTGTCGCGGGTTCGAGCCCCGTCAGCCACCCCAAAGGCCCGAGCCTTGTGCTCGGGCCTTTTCAGTTTTCCGCCTGCATGCTCGCCAGCAGCTCCTCCGAACGCGCCCGACCGGCCACATCTGGCATGTCTCCGGTCACCACAAACTCGCTAACACCCAGCCGCTTGCCGACGCCCCTAAGCTCCTCCCCCACTTCCCTCACCGTTCCCCACGTGTCATGGGCCAGCGACCCCTCAATGCGCCGGCGCTGCTGCCCCGTCAGCGCATCCATGTCCAGCTCTCCTGCAGGCCGCAGGGCCGCGAACTCGCCGGTAGATTGCGCGAGTGCCTTGGCATAGGCCTCCGGTAACAACAGATCACGGGCGGCCGCGGACGTATCGGCAACGGCAATATTGAGCGAGGAGATGATAGGTGGGGCGTCGGCAAGCGCATGCTCCCGATACACCCGCGCGGCTGCCTCCTGCGTGGCCACCGGACCACCCAAGATGACGCCGAGCCCCATCTTGGCCGCAACCATGGCGGATCGAAAGCCCGCCAAGACGTAGATCGGAGTGCCCGCATACTCCGGCCGCACCGTCACCGCCTCCTCGCCGCGCAGGTAGCGCAACAGCGTTTCCAGCTCCGGCTCAAAGCGCTGTTTCACTTCAGCCGGGTTGCCCTGGCGCAGCGCCCGCCGCACCGGGCCGGTAAAGCCAACAGAGGAACCAATTCCAATATCGATGCGCCCGGGATACAGAGCCTCGAGGAGGTTAATCTGCTCGGCCACCAAAAACGGCGGATGATTCAACAGCATGATGCCGGCCGTTCCCACCCGAATGCGCTGCGTGTGCGCCGCCACGTGCGCCGCCAACATACCCGGCTGGCCTGCCGGAATTCCCGGCACACCGTGGTGCTCGGCCACCAGAAATCGCCGGAAACCAAGCCTCTCTACGTGCCGCGCGTGCTCAGCCACTTGGTCCAGCGGGCTGGCCGCCCCGCGGTCTAAAACAGAAAAGCGCATGGCCACCACTGTAGCCATGCGCTCATCGCCTGCACCGCGGTTGGGCGCTACTGATTGGCGTCCGCGTTGCCCTTAGACCACTCGTCCCAGGACATATTCCAGTCACCCAGGCCATCCATCGCATTAAGCGTTTCACCGTAAGTATTGAACACGCGCACCACGTCGCCGCGCTTCATCGTCTCCTGGAACCACTGGGCAGCCTCCGGCGTCACATTGATGCAGCCATGGGAGGTATTGGTATTGCCCTGCGCCCATACGGACCACGGAGCGGAGTGGACATAGATGCCGGAATAGGACATCTGGGTAGCCCAGTCCACGGTCGTGCGGTAACCGCCTGCCTCATGGGCTAGGCCAAAGGTCTCCGAGTCCATGACTAGCTGCGGATGCTCGTCACCGATGATGTAGCGCCCGTTCGGCGTATCGTACTGATAATCGCGGCCTAGCGAGACCGGGATGGCGCGCAAGAACTTCTTATTCTTGAAGACCTTCATGGTCTTGGTGGCGTTATCAATAATCGCAACGGTGCGGTCCCCAATGGTGAAATTGGTCTTGGCGTTCTCGCCGCCATAGATTCCGCCGCCTAGGTCCTTGCCGTACTGGTCCACCTTCACCTCAACCTTGGTGCCCGGCTCCCAGTAGTCCTTCGGACGCCAGCGCACCTCCTGGTTGTTGACCCAGTAGAAAGCGCCCTTAACCTCTGGGTTGGTGGTCACAGTAATGGTCTTCTCGGCCGCCTTGCGGTCCGTAATCGGCACACCAAAGTTCACACCAATGACCTGGCCTACGCCCACCTCAGAGTCCGGGATCGGAGTAAGCGAGACTTCGGCTACGCCCGCTGCTTGCGAGGTGGAAAAGCTTAGGTTCTTCTTGTTGCCATCCACATCGGAGGCGACGATGGAATAGGTGTGGTTATAGCCCAAGTCCTCCGCAGTAGACCAGGTCTTAGCGTCCTTGGAGAGCTTTTCTTTGACTTCCACGCCCACTTCATTGGTCATGGTGACGCTCTTGAGCTTGCCGTTGGTCTCCACCGTTACCGGCTTCGACGGGTCTACGTCCTGCGCCCCGTCCTTTACGGAAACCTTCAGGCCGTCCTTTTTCTTTTCGGACTCTTTGCCTCCATCCTTCGCGCCGCTCGCGCTCGCGGCGGCGGTGGATTCTTGGTCAGCGGTTTGATTCTCGGCAGAAGAATCAGAGGAGCAGGAGGCGGCGGCTAGGGAAATGCACGCAACGCCCGCGGCCGCGATGAGGCGGCGCGCAATAGGGAGGGAATGTTTCACTGAGTTGCCCTTAGACACGTAATTGCTGCTTTCAAAGACCAATTTAGATTAGCGTCTCACTCCAGCAATTACCAGAAGCCACTTCAGGCATTAACCAATTCGTTATAGACCCCTAAAAACACGCCATAACCAGGCGATTTTACACTTTTCAAGAATGGCTGCTAGAGTATCTACTCGTTGCACAGAGAGCCACACGGCAGGAAGTCAACGATGCGCCATTAGCTCAATTGGCAGAGCAACTGACTCTTAATCAGTGGGTTCGGGGTTCGATTCCCTGATGGCGCACCACTTAAAAATTTAAGTTAAAAAATTAGGCCGGGCGATAACCCGGCCTTTTTGTTATCTCACCCGCAGCGGGGCAATGAGTGGAGCGCCGCCATGCTGGACGACGTCCGCCTCTACCCCATACACGCCTTCCACGAGCTCCCCTGTAAGAACGTCCGAAGGTTTGCCCTGGGCGCGAATATGACCCTTTTTGAGCACCACCAGCTGGTCGCACATGCGCGCAGCCAGGTTAATATCGTGGATGGCCACCAAGCCCAAGCTGCCGTCGCGCTTCGCCTTGGCACGCACCTCGTCCAATACAAAGATCTGGTGGTGCAGGTCGAGGGCGGAGGTAGGTTCGTCGAGAAGCATCAGGCCTGGGTTGCCCACCAACATCTGCGCCACCGCCACCAGCTGACGCTGGCCGCCGGAAAGCTCGTTGAGGTAGCGCGAGGCAATCGCGTCCAGCCCCAGCGAGTGCAGCACCTCACCGGTGCGCGTAATCGGGTCCTCGCAGGCCTCACGGCGCGCAGAGATCAGCACTGCCTCAAACGCCCGCAGCGCGGCCGTGCTCGTGAGATCCTGCGGCACGTAGCCGATGAGCTGCCGGCGGCGCTTGCCGCGCGGTGCCGTGCCATCGACGCGAAAATCCACCTCGCCCTGGCAGCCGCGGTGGACGCCGGCCAGGGACTTGATAAGCGTGGTCTTGCCGGAGGCATTCGGCCCCAGCAGGCCCACCAACTGCCCGCCGTGGAGTTTTTCCACGTCCACGGACTCCAGTACGCGGTGCTTGCCATAGGCCGCTCTCAGCCCGGAAATAGTCAGTTCTACGTCCACAGTGCCCTCCTTCGGGTCATGACGATGGCAATGAAGAATGGCACGCCCAAAAGCGAGGTAACGATACCAATGGGAATAGCCAGGCCCGGCTTAATCATCAGGCTGACCGCATGCGCGGCACACATCACGGCCGCGCCCGCCGCCATGGAGGCCGGCAAGAAGTAGCGCTGGTCCTCGCCCACCAGCATGCGGGCAATATGCGGGCCGACCAGACCAATGAAACCGATGATGCCGGCAAAGGCCACGGTCGTCGCCGCGACGAGCGACACCACGATGAGCACCACGATGCGCAGGCGGGAGGTATTTACGCCCATGGCGGTGGCGCGGGCATCGCCAAGCCGCAAGGCAGTAAGGCGCCAGCCCAGCGCCCACAGAATGGGCAGGGCGATAATCAGCACGGCCGCCAATACGCCATTGGCCGCCCAATTGGCGCGGGTAAGAGAGCCCATGGACCAAAACACGATCTGCTGCAGCGCCTCGGCCGAGGACTGGTACTGGATAAGAGCCAGCATGGCTTGAAAAAAGAACACCAACCCGATGCCCAGCAGCACCATGGTTTCTGCCTTCGCGCCACGGATAACGGCCGCGATAACAATAATGGCCGTAGCCACCGCGGCTGCAAGCCACGCCATCAGCGCCAGGTTGAACTGCGGCTGCGCAATCAGCTGCCACTTGAGCACGATGGAGGTGGCGCCGCCAAACGCGGCGGCCGCAGAAATGCCGAGGGTAAACGGCTCGGCTAGCGGGTTATTGAGGATGGTCTGCATCTCCGCGCCGGCCAAGGACAAGGCCATACCGATAAGCACGGCCATCACGGCCATAGGCAGGCGCAGTTGCCACAGCACCGTGCGCGTCTGGTCCTCCAGACCCGCGGGATTCACGATGCCCTTTATTACCTCGCCAGGACTGATATCAATTGCACCGACGAAGTTGCTAATGACAAATGCGGCGGCCGCAATCAGGGTCAGGCCCGCAACGATGCCTATGCGTTGCCAGGTTAACTTCTTATGTTGCCGCGCGAGGGCGGCTACCTCTGCGCCCTCCATTAGTTGGTGCTAAAGAAGGTTCCCTCACCAGAGACCGGCGAGTACTTTTCTTGCGCATCCATCCACTGCTTGGCGACGTCCATATCGGCATACGCCTCCGGGTCGATCCACTCCGCTACCTGCAGCAGTGCCAGGTAGTTAAACGGCGAATTATAGAACTGGTGCCACATGCTGTGCAGGTGATGCTCCTTAACCGCCCGCAGCTTATCGAAGCCGGCCTGCTTCTCCGGAAGCTTCGCAATGCTGCCCTTGGCTTCCTTTTCATCAATGCCGTAGCCCACTGCAGCGTATCCGACAGGGTGGCCTTCATCGTCCTTCATCTCGGACCAATCGCCACCGGTGGCGATGATCATATCCGGGTCAGATTCCAGGACCTTTTCCGGGGTGATTGTGCCAGACTCGCCCGGAATGACTTTATCGCCGATATTCTCGCCACCGGCCGCGTTGACCAGCTGGGAGATATTGGAATCGTTCCAGGAACCGCAGCAATCGGACACACCTGCTGCTCTCCAAACGAAAGTCTTTGGTTTATCTTTTACCTTCTCTGCGCGGTCCTCGACCAAATCCACGGTCTTTTGCCAATCCGAGTTAAATTCCTCAGCGCGATCCTCTTGGCCAAAGATCTCGCCGAAGATGTCCATAGTCTTGGGCGTATTCTCCAGCGGGTCGCGGCGGAAATCGGTGACCGCATACTTCAAGCCAGCTTGGTCCATCTTGTCGGTCAGACCAGCTTCGCGGGAGGCATCATATTGATCCAGCGACAGCACGATAAGGTCCGGATCCAAGCTCACAAGCTTCTCCACGGTGACATCGCCCTTGGTAAAGCCGCCGATTTCTGGCACCTCGTTGACGGAGGGCAGCTCCTTTTCCAGCGCGTTGTAGTAATCCGGCACGGTTTGTTTGAGGTCCGTGCCGATTCCAACGACCTTGTCCAGCGGATTATCGGTATTGAGTACGCCGGTAGCAAAAAGCGACCGGCCCTCGCCCAAAATCACGCGATCGGGAGCCTTATCCAGTTCCACGTCACGGCCGGTGATATCGGTGAAGGAGAACTCAGCATCGCCGCTGGAGCCGCCAGTTACTTCCTCAGCTGCGCCGCAGCCGACGAGTGCGGTTGCCGATGCCGCCACAACCGCCATCACCTTGAAGGGGGTATGAGCCATTTTTAGTCCTTGGTCGTTGGGTGCCCTCGCGGCTAACGCGAAGGGCCTTACATAGGACATCCTAACCTGATTAAGTAAGGCAACCCAAACCTAAACGGGTTCACCGTTAATCATGTAGTCTTCCGGCTCTCCCTTGGGCACCTGGGTACCGTCCGACATGGTGCGATCTTCCAGCTCTCCATCCGGATCCACGATCGCAATATCAAAGCCGGACTCGCGGATGCGGCGCAGCCCCTCTTTCAGCATGCGCCGACCCATACGGTTTGTACCGGTGATATGCGATAGCTCGAGCACTACCGTACCTTCGCCAAAATCCCACTCCATCAGCTCGTACAAGATGGTCTCGGCCGCGTTGAAGTTAATCAAGCCCTGCAGATAAATGACGGTCAGCTCCGCATCCTGCTCCACCTTGCGCACTGGGTTCACGCCATAACGCTCATCCGTAGACATCAGGTGCAGGCCCATATCCTTCGACAGCAGCTTGAACGCATCCACCCCGCGCACCGAGTTGCCTTCCTTGTTCAGCCGCGGCGAGAATGTAGCCACGCCCAACTGGCCCGGCAACGTGCCTAGCAGGCCACCCGAGACGCCCGACTTCGCCGGGATACCCACCTCGGCCATCCACCGTCCGGCGCCGTCGTACATGCCGGCCGAGCTCATCACCGAAAGCGTCAACCGGCACACGTCCGCGTCCAAAATTTTGTCGCCCGTCACCGGCTGCACGCCGCCATTGGCCAGCGTTGCCGACATCACGGCCAGGTCCCGTACCGTCACCACAATCGAGCACTGCTCGATATACGTTGACACCGCATCGTGCGCCTCGTCCTGGATGATGTCGTAATTGCGCAGCATATGCGCCAGGGAGAGGTTGCGGTCGCTGACTTCGAGCTCGGAGTCGCGCATGGGGGCGTCGATAAGCAAATCGCGTCCCGCCAACCGAGAGAAATAGGTGCGCAGGCGCTCCACGCGCTCGGCCGGCTCCGAATCCACGCCATTAATTAACTGCGTGACCGCAATCGCGCCCGCGTTAATCATGGGGTTGACCGGCCGGTGATCATCACGGTTGAGCGAAAGCTCATTAAAAGCCTCCCCTGAAGGCTCCATACCCACTATCTCACGCACCGCAGAAAGGCCCAGCTCCTGCAGCGCCAGTGCGTAGACAAACGGCTTGGACAAGGATTGCAGGGTAAATTCCACCTCATCATCGCCCGCTGAGTAGACGTGGCCGGTGGTGGTGCACATCGCGGCGCCGAGATACTCGGGCTCAGCCTTGGCCAGCTCCGGAATATAATCCGCCACGGCACCGTCGCGATTATCGCGCACCTTGGTGAGGATTTCCTGCAAATAAAAAGGGATTGGTGTCTTCATCCCAACCCAGCCTACGAAAAAAGTCCCCGCAGTGTGCGGGGACTTCCATAATTTAGTGGCGCTCGGACAGCAGGCGCTGCAGCTCCTTCAGGTCGCTCTTGCGGCGGCGAGAGCGGAAGACCGAGAAAGCAATCAGCCCAACCACAGCGGCGCCGACGCCGCCCAGGGCCATCTGCACGTTGCGGTCCTGCAGCTTATCGGTAGCCGCGTTCTTAGCCTCGTTGGCAAAGTTCTGCGGGTTGCTGCGCTGTGCCAGCTCGTCCAGGGTGCCGGCCAGCTGGCGGCGGGTGCGCTCGATATCGCGCTGAATGTCTTCAATATTGCGTGCCACGAAGTTCTCCTCTTAACTTAGGTTCGCTCTTAACGGGGTCATTCTACCCCGCCGGCCTAAAAGCGTGCAGCCCGGGCGGTAAGTAAGGTGGAAACCATGACTGAAAACCGTTTGAATGCTGGAGATACCGCCCCTGCCTTTGCGCTTGCCGACGACGCCGGAAACACCGTTTCCCTCGCCGATTACGCAGGCCAGCGCGTACTGGTCTACTTCTACCCCCGCGCCAATACCCCAGGCTGCACCAAGGAAGCCTGCGATTTCCGCGATTCCCTGGAACAGCTCAATGATCTCAATATCGCCGTCGTGGGTATCTCGCCCGATAAGCCGGAGGCGCTGGCGAAGTTCCGCGCAGACCACGAACTGAACTTCCCGCTGCTTTCGGATCCGGATAAGTCTGTCATGACCTCCTACGGCGCGTTTGGTGAGAAGAAGAACTACGGCAAGGTCGTCCAGGGCGTTATCCGCTCCACCTTCTTGGTCGAGCCGGATGGCACCATCGGCCAGACGCACTACAACGTCAAGGCCACCGGCCACGTCGCCCGCGTGATGAAGGGTCTTAACTAGCGCCGGGGCACCCGTCGGTGCGTTGTACCTCGCCTGCGATCTCACTCGGTGCGACACCGCCGCGGATGCCGAGCGCATTGACCAGGCCAGCTCCCTTATCCACAGCGTCGTCGCGCAGCTCAATTGCGCAACTGCGGGCGACTCGGACGACTTTGATGCCGTGGTCGTAGAGATTAAGCGCCTGCTCGTTTCGTACCTTTTTGCCATTGCGGGCCACTGGGGAAGTTGACGCTTAAACAAGTTATCCACAGTTGCGGACGTCTTCGCCTCGGCTCGCCCGCCGGCTCTGCTTAAAGTTGCAGCTATGAGCGCACTGCAGGCCTATGCCACCCATATTGCCTCGGCGATGGACATCCTCGCCGAGGCCCACGGCATGTCTGAACGCGCCCTTCTCGAGCTTGGTTTGCCGGACGTGGAAGCGCGCGAACTGCGCGCCATGGCCGAAGTCTATTTCGGTACGACCGGCTTTAGCCGCAAGCAACGCCACGCGGCTACAGCCGCTCGCCACCATGACCTCATAACGCTCAAGCTGATTGAAAAATACGTCTCCCGCGTGCGCACACAGCGCGATGCGTGGAACTTGCGGGTAGAGCTGTGCCGCCTGCGAGGCCCCGCCTCTGAAATCGCCCGCCGCGCCAAGCAACGCCTCCGCGACCTCCGCCCGCGCCGCACGCCGCCCCGCGAAGGGGTGCAGCTCCTTCGCCGCCCGAATGGCCCCTGGACCATGCGGATTACCGCTCCCTCGGCCTTCCTCGCGGAGTTCGACGCCGCGCTCGATCCCGCGCGCCCACTCGATTCCCTGCGCGATCTCCTTCGCGGCTCGGGCGCCCCTTCCGCGCGCACCACAACCAATGTCATCATCCCGCTCAACGCGCTGGACCGCATCTTGGACGGCGACGGTGAAGAAGTCACCCTGCGGCTGACTAATGGCGCCACGATTACCGGTGCTGAGTTGGTCGAGCGCACCTTCACCGAGCATGGTCTAGCCACCCTAATCCACCCCGTCAAGGGCCCAGTCAACCTGTATCGCACGTCGCGTTACGCCACCGAGAAACAGCGGCAAATGGCCGCGGCCGAAAATCCCACCTGCCCGTGGCCGCCGTGCAACCACCCGGCGGACAAGGCCCAGATCCATCACCTCAAGGCGTGGAAACACGGCGGGTTGACCAATATGGAGAACCTGACGGTGTGCTGCCCCTACCACAACGGGGTCAACCAAGATGATCCGAATGCCCCGCCGCTGCGTGGGCGCCTTGCCCGAGTCAATGGCAAGGTACGTTGGGTCCGCTAGCGCTGCCTCTGCGAGGTAGCGCTACTCGGCGTGCTCTAAAAAGTCCGCGTAGACTTCGGCGGCTACCCGTGCGAATTCGGCCGGCGTCATGCGGGCCATGCCCTCCGGCAGGCTGCCCCACAGCGGACAGCCGGTCACCTCCGGCATCTCCTCGAGGTTCAGTCGGGTAGCTAAGTCGGGGGCGGCCGACAGCGAGCCACCAATCAGCCCGAGCACCTCGATTCCGTGGCGTTGCGCCTCGCGCACGGTCAGCTCGGCCGCGTTGAGGCTTCCTAGGCCGAGGGAGGTGACGATGAGGAGCCTATCGGCGACGTCGGCAAGCGTATAGGTGTCCGTCAGACGCACGAGCAGCCCGCCGGCGCCTTCAACAAGCACCACGCGGCCGGGCGCGTCGAGGGCGGCAATCCACTCCTTGAGTTCCTGCAGGCCGGGTTGGTCCATTCCGGCCCGGCGCGCAGAAAGGTTTGGCGCCAGCGGCTCCGGGAAGCGCACCATCTCGGTAACCTCCACGCCTGCCAGCTTGCCGACGGTCACCGCATCCCCCTTCCCCTCCGGCTCCCCCGTCTGCAGTGGCTTAGCGTAGACAACCTCACGGCCGCGCTGCTTGAAGGCACTGGCGAGCGCGGCCGTTGCCACCGTCTTGCCGACGTCCGTGTTCGTCCCCGTTACGTAAATAATCACTGTCGTCCTCCTGCTACCGCGGCGCGCACGCCGCGGCACATCTGGGTTACTTCGTCGGCGGTGCTGATAAACGGCGGCATGATATAAATCAGTCGGCCGAACGGGCGCAACCACACGCCCTGTTCCACGGCCGCGGCCGTCGCTGCGGCCATATTTACTTCGCGTTCCATTTCCACCACGCCGATGGCACCGAGCACGCGCACATCCGCTACCCCCGGCTCCTCAGCTAGGTCTGCAAGCCCGCGCTGCAGCTGCTTTTCGATGCCCGCTACCTGCTCGCGCCAGTGTCCTTCCACAATGAGCTCAGTTGCCGCGGCTGAAACGGCGCAAGCAAGCGGATTAGCCATAAACGTCGGTCCGTGCATCAGCGCGCGCGGACGCATCCCCTCGGCCACCTTCGCGGTAGCGAGCGTGGCGGCCATGGTCATAAACCCACCGGTCATCGCTTTGCCAACGCACATAATATCCGGCACGACACCGGCCGCTTGGGTGGCAAATAGGTCGCCAGTCCGGCCGAAGCCAGTGGCGATCTCGTCCGCGATGAGCACGATACCGTGGTGGTCACAGATATCGCGGGCCCCGCGTACCAGCTCGTGGTCGTGAAAGCGCATGCCTCCCGCGCCTTGGACTACAGGTTCTATGACTAGGGCCGCGACCTCCTCGGTGATGCACGATTCCAGCTCGTGCAGATAGGTTGCGCGCTCGGCCGGGCTAGCTCCGCGAATAGGCGGCGCCGGGGCGAAAACCTGGCGCGCTAGGGTGCCAGTCCACATCGAGTGCATACCGCCTTCGGGATCGCACACGCTCATCGCCGCGAAGGTATCGCCGTGATACCCCGATCGCCACGTCAGCATCTTGGTGCGCTCGGGGTGCCCTAAGCCACGGGCATACTGTAGCGCCATTTTGATGGCTACTTCTACCGATACAGATCCGGAGTCCGAATAAAAGACCTGTTTGAAATCACCCCGGGTCAGTTCCATGAGGTTGCGAGTAAGCCTCGCGGCAGGTTCGTGGGTAAGCCCACCGAACATGACGTGGCTCATTCGCTCGATTTGTGCGGCCGCTGCTGCCTTGAGTCGCGGGTGTCCGTGGCCGTGGGCGGCGGCCCACCAGGAAGACATGGCGTCGATAAGCGTGGTGCCATCCGCAAGCGTTAGATGGACGCCGGCGGCCGAGTCCACCACAAGCGTTGGCTCGCCTGGCTCGGCGTAGGGGTGCCAAATGTGTCGCGCATCGAGAGTGACAATATCCTCCGCTGAAATATCCATGATTTTAGGTCTATCACAGACTTTCGGCCGTTATAGTGCTTTTATGACAATTATTAAACAGCGTTCAATCCGGCGTCTACCGGCGGCTTTACCAGCAGTCGCCGGAATTGAAATGTGGGAGCGCTTTAGCTTCTACGGCATGCAGGCCATCCTCGCCTACTACCTCTATTCCACCTCCGGCGGGCTCGGCATGGACCAAGCACAGGCCACCGCGCTTGTCGGCGCATACGGTAGCCTGCTCTATCTGTGCACGTTCGTCGGCGGGTGGGTCAGCGACCGGCTCTTGGGCGCCGAACGCACACTGCTTGGCGGCGCGGTTCTGCTCATTTGCGGGCACTTTTCGCTGTCCTTGGTGCCTGGCGCGGCAGGTCTCGTAGCCGGGCTTTTGCCGCTTGCGCTGGGCTCAGGCCTGCTCAAGACAGCAGCAATCACCATTCTGGGTGCGGCTTTTCCTCCCGCGGCCGGCACACGAGATGGCGCCTTCCAGATCTTTTATCTAGGGATTAATATCGGCGCCCTACTCGGGCCGATGCTTACTGGCTGGCTGGCACAAGAATACGGCTACCACGCTGGCTTCCTCGCGGCCGCGATCCTCATGTGTTGCGGGTGCGCCCTCTACGGCACGCTGCGCCGGCGGGTAGTCGCCGAATTTGATTCGCAGCCGCCCAACCCCACCACCACACCGGGCAGGGCCGCGGCGATAGCGTTGGCGGCCGTCGTGGGCGGCGTCGCCGTTGCGGTGACTATCTCGCCAGATAAGCTCGCCATGCTTTTGCTCTTTACCACGATTACGGCCGCCCTCGCCCTCTTCGCCAGCATGCTGCGATCGCCGGGGGTCAGCGCACCGGAGCGGCGGAAAGTCGTGACATATATTCCGCTGTTTTTCTGCTCGACGGCCTATTGGACCCTCCAACCGCAGATTTACGGCGTGCTAGCCGTGTACTCGGATCAACGTGTAAACCGCATGGTAGGCGGATTTGAGATTCCAGCGGCGTGGACGCAATCGCTCAACCCACTGTTCATCTTGGTGTTGTCCCTTCCATTGGCGGCAGGCATGGCCCGATGGGCTCGCTCGCGACGTCTATTAATGGCCGTAGGCATCATGGTGGCTGGTTCCGGAATGTTTGTGCTGTTGCCGTTCGTCGGGGGCGGAGAAAACTCAACGCCGTTCGCGGTTTTAGCCTTGACCATCTTCTTGATGTCGCTCGGCGAGCTATTCATCGGACCAGTGGGCATGGCGGCATCGGCCGCGCACGCACCACGGGCCTACGCGACGCGCTTTTCAGCCCTGTACTTTCTCACCATGGCCATCGGCACCTCGCTGGCGGGAACACTATCGACGCTCTATGACCCTTCCTCGGCAGATGCGGAGCGGAACTACCTACTTATTGTCGGATTCGTCCCCGTCGCACTGGGGCTCATGCTCTTGGTTGGCCGAAAGGACGTCGTGGACGAGGTTTCGGGCGGCGTTTAAGGTGTCGGTTTCTGAGGCAGCTTGGGTGTCGGCGGAGAAAATCTGGCACTCGTGATCGGGGATCACCTCCGCGCGGCGGGTTATGCCACGCTGCGCGGTATAGGCATCAAAGAGGTTATCGATGCTCAGGGCTAGTCCTCGCTTTTCAGTTGCTCGCGCAGCTGCTGGAAGTACTCGCGGGCAGCTTGGGGCTGCGCGGTGGAGTGCTGGCCCTGCTGCGCCTGCGGCTCTGCCTGCTGGTTCTCGGAGCGTTGCTGCTCAGCGCGCTGGGAAGCGGCGATGGCTTCGCGCTTAGCGCGTTCGGCCTGACGCTTAGATTCGCGCTCGATTTCTTCAGCACGGGAAGGCTTCTTAGGCTGCGGGCGACGACGTTGGGACGGCTCCTCGGCGGAGTCGAGGGCACGGTTGGCCATGAGCACGTCACGCATACCGCTGAATAGATCGCCCATCCCCTGCGGGTTGGAGGGCATGTAGAGAACGGACGCTTGGCCGTTGTGAGAGACGTCGACCATAGCGTCGAGGTACTGGGAGACCAGCATGAGGGCTTCGGGGGATTCTTCCACACCGGCGTCGCGAAGCATCTCGTACTGCTGTGCAATGCCCTCGACAATTTCCTTACGCTGGTCGGCGACGCCGCGGCCCTGCAGCTTCTTCGCCTCGGCTGCACCCTCGGCCTCCTTCACCACGCGGATCTTTTCAGCCTCCGCCTGGGCGACGGCCGCCTCGCGCTCGCGCTGCGCTGCGTTAATGGAGTTCATGGACTCGCGCACGCGGGAATCGGGGCGAATATCGGTAACCAAGGTATTGACGAAGTTCCAGCCATATTCGGCCATGTTGTCGCGCAGGGAGGCCGCAACATTGCGGGCGATGGTGTCCTTGGAGGAGAAGGAATCATCTAGGTTCATATTCGCTACGGAGGAACGAACATTGTCCTGGACGTAAGCCACAATCTGCTGCTCGTGATTGGAGAGCATGTAGTACGCCTCGCGCTCGCGGCCCTGGACTACCTCGTACTGCACGGCGACAGGGATCTGGACGAAGACATTGTCCTTCGTCTTGGTCTCTACCATGACATCCAACTGACGCACCTGCAGCGAAATCTTATCGCGGACGCGGTCTATCCACGGCATCTTAAAGTGCAGGCCAGCGTGTGCCACCTTTTGGAATTTGCCCAAACGCTCCAGTATGGCAGCTTCGCGAGTGCGAACGATGAAATAGCCATCGAAGAGCGTTCCCAAGATAATCAGCAGGATAAAGACTATTACTATGGTGGCAATCATTGAGTCTCCCTAAATGTCGTGATGATCACCAATATTTTCGCATAGGAAATAGCGAAATGCTAGTGATCGTCGATAAGCGAAAAGAGCTTCCCCAAGATGGTCGCACCATCCTCGCGGATGCCGTTGTGCTGGAATTCATTGTTGATCCACGGCCGCAGGTCTCCCAGGTGCGCGGCCGTAGCCAAGGACTCCTCGAGCGGGACGAAAATATCATCGACGTAGATGGCCGCGGCTGTGGTCGGCACCTCGTTCAACGCATAGGGCGGGGAGAATTCATGGCGGGCGAGGCCATGGGCGGCGTCGGCAAACGCGTGCAAAGCTGGGTCCTCGTCGAACTGCCAGGGAAAGATGTGCTCGCCGGTTAGCCACGTACCGGATTCGGCAAACTCGGGGAACTCCTCGCGCACGCGGTGCGCCGCCCAGTTCGTAGTGGCCTGGCCACCGGCGCCGCCGTAGATGGATTCATGAATGGCAGCATATAACGGGCCGTCCGCAAAGCTCACGCGCTGGCCGACGTCCGCCAGGAAATCACCCCGCAACCGCTTCTCCCTCGCCACGGTGCGGAAGGGCTCTTCGAGCAGATAGGCAAGCGAATCGAAGCCGGTGCCGCGGCCGAGCTCGATGCCGATGGTACGAAAGCGCAGCGCGGACAGGCGCTCACCGGTAGGTAGCCGCTCATCTGAATTGTCCAGGTGGGAAATGATCTCCTCGATACGACCCTGTGCCCACGGGAATTCGCGGTAAAAACGCTGCTGGCGGGCCTTGAGCTTGCGGAAAGTAGCGCGGTAGAGCTCATCCGCGCCCTTCAGCGTGGGGATGCCGCCGGTGAAGAAAGCATGCTCGACGCGCTCGGGCGCCTGGGACAGGTAGGCGGTGATGCAAAAGCCGCCGAAAGACTGCCCGAACAGCGACCACTTCTCGAGGCCGAGGTGCTCGCGCAGGCGCTCGGCATCGCGGACGATATTGTCCTGGCGCAGCAACGCCAAGTGCTTGGCGGTGCGCTCTGCGGCCGGGCTAAGTGCATCAATGCGGTGCGAGCGGCCGGTGCCTCGCTGATCCATGAGGATAACGCGATAGCGCTCTAGCGCCTTGCCAATCAATCCCGTAGGTGCCAGCGGCCGGGGTGCTGGGAAACCAGGCCCGCCCTGGAGATAAAGCAGCGCAGGCAGGTCCTCTCCGCCTGGCGGAATGATTTCGCGGGCGTAGAGCCCAAAAGTCCCGTGGGGATTGGAATAATCCCACGGGACTTCTAGGTGGTGCTCTTTAATTGTGTGGCCGAAGCGGCAATAGGAGGTCATGTCCTCCCAGGCTAGTGGACTTCCAGGCCCTTCGAGCGGAAGACGTCACGGATTTTCTCCACATCTTCCGGCTTTGGTGGCTTCGTGTCAGCTAGCTGGTAGTTCATGCCCAAGCGATCCCACTTGTCCTTGCCCATATTGTGGAAAGGCAGGACCTCAACGCGCTCAACGTTGGATTTCCAACGCGCCACGATATTGGCCACATTTTCCACGTTCTCTGGCGAGTCCGTGAGGTCTGGCACCGCCACGAAGCGGATCCACACCGGTTTGCCTATCTTGTTCAACCTGTCGCCGAAGTCCAGCGTGGGCTGGAGTTCGCGCTGAGTGACCTTGCGATAGGTTTCCTCGTCGCCCGACTTGACGTCGAGAAGCACGAGGTCGATATTGTCCAGGTCCTCGTCACGCAACCGCGCACCGAGATAACCGGCAGTATCGATGGTGGTGTGGATGCCCGCATCGTGAACTTCCTTGAGCACGCGGCGCGTGAAAGAAAGTTGGAAGAGGGGTTCACCACCGGAGATGGTGAGACCGCCACCGGAAGCGTTGAAGATTGGCTTATAACGCTTAATGCGCTTGACCACATCCTCGACCCGCTCCAGCGTGCCGGTCTTCATCTCCCAGGTGTCTGGGTTATGGCAGTACTGGCAGCGCAGTGGGCAGCCGGACATGAACATCGTCATGCGGGTACCCGGGCCATCGACGGCGGTCACGAGCTCCCAAGAGTGCACGAGGCCAATATCGCCGGTACGGCGCGCCTCCATGAGTTCGGGGCGGGTAATGTCATCGAATTGAGCGTCATCTCCCAGGCCCGCGGCTGCGCCGCGGACTCGCTCTCCCTCTTCAGGAGAGAGGGTAACGACACCAGTAACGCCATCTGCCATGATTAGGAACCCTGGTGGAAGGTACGGGAGATAACGTCGAGCTGCTGCTCCTTGGTCAGCTTAACGAAGTTGACTGCGTAGCCAGAGACGCGAACGGTGAGGTTCGGGTACTTCTCTGGGTGCTCAACGGCATCTTCCAGGGTGGACTTGTCCAGCACGTTGATGTTGGCGTGGTACAGACCAGAGTTCATCTGGTGTGCATCGCGGTTTGCCTTCATTGCTGACATGCGGTCTTCGAAAGTTGGGGTTGCCATGATTTTCTCCTTTTCGAGATGGTTGATGGGATGAGTGGTTCTTACTTTTCCATGATGAAGCCGGCGTCCAGAACGCCCACCAAGTTATTGATGCGCTCTTCTGGGGTGCGGCCCAATCCGGAAGGAGTAATGGTGTTGGTCAGCGAGATACCGTCGAGGGCATCCTTGTAGTCCAGTTTGCCGACCGACAGCATGGACGCGACCATACCGTGGCTGTCAGCACCGTTTTCTGGGTTAGCACCCGGGGAGAACGGCGTGCCAGCCTTGTGGCCCGACGGGAAGGCGCCTGTTGCCTTGCCGTAGACCACGTTCGAGGTAATGGTCAGCACGGACTGGGTTGGGATGGCGTTGCGGTACATCGGGATGGCCTTAATCTTTTCCATCACGGTGTGGACAATGGTAGCGGCGATATCATCGGCGCGGTCGTCATCGTTGCCGTAGAACGGGAAGTCACCTTCGGTGACGTAGTCCGTAATCAAGCCAGTCTCGTCGCGTACCGGGGTGACCTTGGCGTACTTGATAGCAGCCAGGGAGTCGGCAACGATGGACAGGCCGGCGATGCCGCAGCCCATGGAGCGGACGATATTGGAATCGTGCAGCGCCATCTCGACTGCCTCGTAGGCGTACTTATCGTGGGAGTAGTGGATGATGTTGAGGGCTTCTACGTAGGTGCCAACAACCCAGTCCAGCATCTCCTCGTACTTCTGCCAAACCTCGTCGAAGTCCAGTGGGCCGTCGCCCTTGATGGGCTCGTAGCCTTCGACAACCTGCTTGCCGGTTACCTCATCGCGGCCACCGTTGATGGCGTAGAGCAGAGCCTTTGCGGCGTTCACACGAGCGCCGAAGAACTGCATCTGCTTGCCAACTTGCATCGGGGAGACACAGCAAGCAATTGCGGCGTCATCGCCCCACTGCTCACGGATCTGGCGGTCAGACTCGTACTGGATGGAGGAGGTCTCAATGGAGATGTGGGCACAGAATTCCTTGTAGCCCTCTGGCAGCTTCGGATCCCAGAAGATGGTGATGTTTGGCTCAGGTGATGGGCCAAGGTTCACCAGGGTCTGCAGCAGGCGGAAAGAGGTCTTAGTGACCAAGTGGCGGCCGTCGTTGCCAAAGCCAGCGTCGGACCAAGTTGCCCAGTATGGGTCGCCGGAGAAGATCTGGTCGTAATCGATGGTGCGCAGGAAGCGAACGATACGCAGCTTGAGAACCAGGGAGTCGATGATCTCCTGGGCGTCTTCCTCGGTGATGATGCCAGCGGCGAGGTCGCGCTCGAAGTAGCAATCGAAGAAGGCGGACAGGCGGCCGATGGACATTGCGGCGCCATCCTGGGACTTAATGGAAGCCAGGTAGCCAAAGTAGGTCCACTGCACTGCCTCGTGAGCGGTCTTAGCCGGCTGGGAGATGTCGAAGCCGTAGGACTCAGCCATCTTCTTGAGCTTCTTCAGGGCCTTGATCTGCTCGGAGTGCTCCTCGCGGAAGCGTGCCCAGTGCTCAGAGAAGCCAGCATCTGCGACGGAATCGCGGGAAGCCTGCTTTTCCTCAATCAGGTAGTCCACACCATACAGTGCGACACGGCGGTAGTCGCCGATGATGCGGCCACGGCCGTAAGCATCCGGCAGGCCGGTGATGATGTGTGATGAACGAGCAGCGCGGATGCGCGGGGTGTAGATATCGAAGACCGCATCGTTGTGGGTCTTGCGGTAACGGGTGAAGATCTTCTCCACCTCAGGATCTACTTCCTTGCCCGCTTCAGCAATAGCCTGCTTGACCATGCGCCAGCCACCGAACGGCATCATGGCGCGCTTCAGCGGGGTATCAGTCTGCAGGCCGACGATAACGTCGTCGTCCTCTGAGATGTAGCCGGCCGGGAAGGCGTCGATATCGGTCGGGGTGTGGGTGTCAACGTCGTAAACGCGCTTTTCGCGCTCGACGGACAGGTACTTCTTTTCCAGGGTCTCCCAGACGCGCTTGGTCTTTTCGGTCGGACCCGCCAGGAAGCTGGAGTCACCGTCGTACGGCGTGTAGTTGCGCTGGATGAAGTCGCGGACGTTGATGCCCTCGGTCCACGGACCGGACTCAAATCCCTTCCAAGCTTCAAACTGTTGAGGCTGCGTTGCGGTAGTCATAATTCCCTTCTCTCGGGCGAATTTCTATCAGGGGATAAATGCCGCTTTCTTCGAGCCACAGCACCAAGCCCCTCTGGCCCCAATTGTTGACCAATTCCCTGGTATTAACAACTCTCGCAAACGTTTGAAAACCAAGTAATAAACCGGTCGTGTTGTTTCGCAGGTGAGTGATTTTATACAGTACGCACGTACGTCTTCCATCGGGGGTGAAATAGCCCCGAACGTGTTCCTCATCACGGTAAGATTTTGGCCGCTACCTGCACGAACCTCTACTGTTAAAGCCGTTCAGCTTCGCTTCCGCACAAAGGAGGACTTCGTGGCTTCGCAGCCCAAGCATCCAGTAGATATCGTCCCACCCACTCCCAAACTAGCTGCCTTGGGTATACAGCATGTGCTGGCGTTTTATGCCGGCGCAGTCATCGTCCCGCTGCTCATTGCCGGCTCGCTCAATCTGGATGCGGAAACCACCATCCACCTCATTAATGCGGACCTATTGACCTGTGGCATAGCGACGATCATTCAGTCCCTGGGCGTCGGCAAGCACATTGGCGTGCGCCTGCCCATCGTGCAGGGCGTGACTACAACGGCCGTCTCCCCAATTATTGCCATTGGACTGGACGCGACCGACGGCGCGGGTGGGGTGGCCTCGCTGCCAACCATCTATGGCGCCATTATTGTCGCCGGCCTTTTTACCTTCTTCGCGGCGCCGGTCTTTGGCAAGGTGCTGCGTTTCTTCCCGCCGGTGGTCACCGGTTCGGTCCTGCTGGTCATGGGTACGTCACTGCTTGGGGTGTCGGCCAATGACTTTGTCAATTACGCCGAGGGCGTGCCGGCCACCCGCGACTTGCTCTATGGCTTTGGCACGCTCGCGGTCATCATCTTGGTGCAGCGTTTTTCCTCCGGCTTCCTGGGTACCCTGGCCGTGCTCATCGGCCTAGTCTTAGGCACTGGCGTGGCCCTCGTGCTTGGCGACGCCTCCTTTGACGAGGTCTCCTCCGCCCCCGCCCTCGGCATTACTACCCCGTTCTACTTCGGTATGCCGAAGTTTGACCTGGTAGCGATTTTCTCGCTCATCATCGTCATGATCATCACCATGGTGGAGACCACCGGTGACGTCTTTGCCACCGGCGAGATTGTAAAAAAGCGCATCCGCCGCGATGACGTCGTGCGTGCCATTCGCGCCGATGGCCTGTCCACCCTGGTGGGCGGCGTGATGAACTCCTTCCCCTATACCTGCTTTGCCCAAAACGTTGGCCTGGTACGCCTGACCAGCGTGAAATCGCGCTGGGTGGCCGTTGCTGCCGCGGGGTTCATGATGGTGCTGGGCATTTTGCCTAAGGCCGGCGCGGTCGTGGCCTCCATCCCCTCCCCTGTTCTCGGCGGCGCCTCCCTGGCACTTTTCGCCAACGTGGCGTGGGTGGGCCTGCAGACCATCGCCAAGGCCGACCTTTCCGATGGTCGCAACTCCGTCATCGTTACCTCCGCGCTGGGGCTGGCCATGCTGGTGACCTTCAAGCCGGATATCGCCTCCGCCTTCCCGGAGTGGGCACAAACCTTTGTCTCTTCTGGCATGTCCATCGGCGCGATTACGGCCATCGTGCTCAACCTTTTGTTCTTCCACACTGGGGGCAAGCAGGGAACGCAGGTATCTCGGGCCGTCGGCAAGAGCGTGAGCCTGCAGCAACTCAATGGCGCCTCCCGCGAGGAATTCGTCTCGGCCCTGCGCCCGCTGTTTAATAACGAGACCTGGCCGTTGGAGCTGGCGTGGGAGTCGCGGCCGTTCGGCGATATTAATGAGCTGCGGGCGGCCATTCAGGTGGCCGTGCTGACCGCGGATGATTCCCGCCGCGCCGCCCTCATCCACGATTACCCGGCCATGGATGAGCTGCTGCTTGCCGACGCCAACGAAGCCGCCACCATCTCCGCCGACCGCGGCTCCCTCGGTCTGACCGACCTAGATGATGTGCAGACCGAGCGCATCACCGAGCTTTCCGCCGCCTACCGCGAGCGCTTTGACATGCCTTTTGTGGCCTATTTGGATACCAATGACACCGTCGACCGCGTCATTGATGCCGGCGTGCGCCGCCTGGCCAACTCCCCGGAGCAGGAGTACCGCACCGCGCTGGGCGAAATCGTAGAAATTGCCAACGACCGCTTCGATATTCTGCTGGCCGACGCCAACCCTGTCCGCTCCTCGTGGGACCGCAAGTTCACCGAGGTGGACTAGTTAGCGAAAGGAAAAGTCCACTTCGGCCTCTGGGTCCACACCGGAAATAATGCCGGTGTAGAACTGCTTGGCCTGGGATTGGAGGACATCGCGATTATCCGCGATGTCCTCTTTCTTTTTGTCCTCGTTGAGGATCTTAGTGATGGTTTCCGCCTTATCGATATCCGGGGTAATCCAGCTCAACGCGCCATTGTCCTCCACCGCGGTTTCGAAATTCTCATCCGAGTGCCCGATGAAAATGAACTCGGGGATCTCCACGCGGAAGTGGCGCGGGGATTCTTCTTCCACCTGAACCTGCGAACCTTCGATGCCGAGCTTGGCGCGGTAAGAGTACTTGATGTATTGGGTGCGCTCGCTGCCCGGGACCTGCCAATTCCACAGCGTGCTCGTGGCGGATTCCTCCGATAGGCCCTCGACACCCAGCGAGACGAGCACCACCTGCTCTTCGCGCTCCACGGCCTTGATGACCTTGGTATTACTCGATTCGGTCTCCACCTCCACCGGTTCCCGTACCTGCCAAACGAACACCGCGGCGGCAGCCACGGCGGCAATGAGAATGACGGCGATAAGGGTGGAAAGCAGCTTTTTCATGATGACTATCTTAGGGCAACTATGCGGGCGGTGATATGCGAAAGCGCCGCCGGCTCTGCGAGCCGACGGCGCCGATTGTGCGCCCGGTGAGACTTGAACTCACACGTCCTAAGACACTAGAACCTAAATCTAGCGCGTCTGCCAATTCCGCCACGGGCGCGGGGGACTTGCCATAGTGTACACGGCATGCCGGCAATCCAGAAACCAGGGGTGTTCTGTTTTCCGGCCGCTGGTGGGTAGGGTGGATCGCGTGAGCACTCAAGAGGAAAAGAAGAACAAGCGCGTGCAGGTGCGGTGGTGGCACATCCTCCTCATCGCGTTTTTCGTCGTGCTCTTCCTATTCCTGGCCTATTGGCAATGGACACGCTTCCGCTCCGGCTCGGGCACCTTCCAAAACTTGGGCTATGCCTTCCAGTGGCCACTGTTCGCCGTGTTCGTGGTCTACGCCTATCGCACCACGCTGCGCTATGAAAACGAGCGCCTCGCGGCCGAGGAAGAAGCCCGCGACATGGATAGCACCGTCACTGAGGCCCCGGCTGAGTCTCCTGCACAACCGCAGGCGGAAACCAAAATCGATGAAGATTTCCTGCCCCAGCGGCCTCAGATAGATGTGGAAACGTTTAACGCCATGAATACCCCGCGCCGCCGGCGCGGCGAGAACGAAGAAAGCTGATTATGACCAATAAAGTTCACCCCGCCCGCCAGGCCCGCATCCGCGGACCTTTGAAGTTTTTCTCCATCGCAGCCACCGTGACCGGTATCTTCCTGATTATCCTGGTCATCCGCATGGTCTGCCAGTACCTCATCGGCATGGAGATCCCAGAGTGGGCCACCTACATCGCGATCGTTCACGGCATCGCGTACATGACTTACCTGCTGTCCATCCTCATCCTCGGCCCGCGCGCGCTGTGGCCGGTGGGCAAGCTCTTTACCACCGCCCTTGCCGGCGTGGTGCCCTTCCTGTCCTTCTGGATGGAGCACAAGCGCCGCAGGGAAATTGAGGAAGAGTTCCAGCTTTAGGAACTGCGAACCAGCTCCGCGATGGCGGGGACTAGTTGACTTAGAGCGCGGCCGCGATGCGAGACCGCGTTCTTTTCTTCTGGGGACATCTCCGCAGCCGACCGGGACTCGCCTTCTGGCTGAAAGAGCGGGTCATAGCCAAAGCCGTTGTCCCCGCGCGGCTCGCGCAGGAAGCGGCCTTCCCAGCGGCCCTCAGCCACGTGCTCGGTGTCATCGGGAGTCACGAGCGCGCAGACGGAGACAAAGGCGGCGGCGCGGCGCTCATCGGGAACATCGGCCATCTGTGCCAAGACCAGGTCATTATTGGCCTGGTCATTGCCGTGCTGGCCGGACCAGCGGGCGGAAAGCACGCCGGGCATGCCGTTAAGCTCTTCGATGGCCAGGCCGGAATCATCCGCGACGGTAGCAAAGCCGGTAGCAGCCGCGCCGGCGCGGGCCTTGATGAGCGCGTTATCGGCAAAAGTGCGGCCGTCTTCCACCGGCTCCGGATAAGGCTCCACAGCGGATAGCGGGCGCAGCTCGACGCCCTCGATGCCGGCATCGGCCAGGATGCGCTCGAGCTCCGCGAGCTTTTTCGGATTATTGGACGCGACGAGAATTACCACCCCAGCGCCGCCTTTTGTGCGGCGATGAGCTCGCGGCAGCCCTTCTGGGCTACGTCCAGCATCTCGTTGAGCTCCTCGCGGCCAAAGAGGCCGTGCTCACCGGTGCCCTGGATTTCCACGAAATCGCCGGATTCCTGCATTACTACGTTGAGGTCGACCTCGGCGCGGGAGTCTTCCTCATAAGGCAGGTCGAGGCAGATTTCGCCGTCTATGATGCCTACCGAGACCGCAGCGATGGGATCGAGCAGCGGCTCGCCGGGGACAACGCCCTCGGCCTTGAGGTGTGCGATGGCGTCGGCAAGCGCAACGTAGGCGCCGGTGATAGACGCAGTGCGGGTGCCGCCATCGGCCTGGAGGACGTCGCAGTCGAGCTGGATGGTGTTCTCGCCCAGCTCCTCCAGGTCCACCGCGGCGCGCAGGGAGCGGCCGACGAGGCGGGAAATCTCATGGGTGCGGCCCTTGACCTTGCCTTTCATGGATTCGCGCGGCATGCGGTCGTGGGTGGCGGAAGGCAACATGGCGTACTCGGCGGTAAGCCAGCCTTCGCCCGAATCGCGCTTGAAGCGCGGCACGCCATAATCTACGGATGCGGTGCACATGACGCGGGTATTGCCAAACTCCACCAGCACCGAGCCGGCCGGGTTGGTGGTGAAACTGCGGGTAATGCGGACGCTGCGCATCTGGTCGAGCGCGCGCCCATCGGCACGAGTAAATTCAGTCATGCCGTCCAGCGTATCTTAGAACTCCATCCCCGCGGCGCCGAGGACAATCTCGCCATCGAATTCGGAGCGGGCTGCCTCCAAAGTAGCTTGCGCATCGCCCCACGGCTGAATGTGGATGAGCACCAGCTTGCCCACACCCGCCTCGCGTGCCGCCCTACCGGCTTCCGCGCCCGACATGTGCATGTCCGGCGCCTTGCCCTCAGAGGTCTCACCCCAGGCCGCCTCGCAGAGGAAGATATCGGCACCACAGGCGGCTTCGACAAGCGCGGGCGTATACGAAGAGTCACCGGAATAGGTAATGGTGTGCCCGGTCTTCGTGTGCTCCACGCGCAAGGCATAGGCCTCTACCGGGTGGTTTACAGGGAAGGGAGTGATATAGACATCATCCACGAGCTGGCGCTCGCCCGGCTCCCAGGCACTAAAGGCGAAGGTATCGGACATGTCATCGATGCCATCGACCTCATCAGAGGACAGGCGACCCAGGTGCGTGGGCGTAGCTTTCGGCCCGAAGCACATATTGCGCGAAGCAGCCGGCGCGGTGGGATGGAAGCGGCGCCACACCATCAGGGAAGGAAAATCCAGGCAGTGATCGGCATGCAGATGGCTAAAGGCCACGTGCGCATCACAAGGATCCTGCTGCTGTTCCAGCTGCGCCAAGGTGCCAGGGCCCATGTCGAGGACGATGGACGGCGCATTATCGAAGGACAGCAAGTAGCCGGAGGCGGGATTCTGGGCGGTGGGGACGCTACCGGAGCAGCCTAGGATGGTCAGCTTCATGGGCTCAATAGTTCCATGAAATCACCCCGCATGCGTATTCAACGTGCAAACGGGGGAGAAATTCCACTTCCTTATGCAATCTGGGGGCCGAGAAAGCGCCTGGCAAGGCGGGCAAAAGCCTCCGGATCTCCGGTGGATTCAAAAGTGTGGACCGGCTGATTCTCTGCGGGGGCCAACATATCCGTTTCCGTGAGGATCCGCATCACATCCTTGGTGGTCTCCTCCGAAGAGGTCACCAGCGAGACATTATCGCCCATCGCCAGCTGGATGATCCCGGTCAACAGCGGATAATGCGTACAGCCTAGAACCAGCGTGTCTACCCCTTGTTCCTGCAGCGGGGCCAGGTAGCCCTCGGCGACGCCGAGGATCTGGCGGCCGGCGGTAATGCCGCGCTCGACAAAGGGAACAAAATCCGGGCAGGCGGTGGCAAAGGCCTGCACCTTGGGGTTGAGCGCGAAGAGATCCTGATAGGCACCGGATTTGACGGTGCCCTCAGTGCCGATGACGCCGATTTTTCCGTTGCGCGTGGTGGACATGGCGCGGCGCACCGCGGGCCGGATGACTTCCACGATGGGGATATCGTAGCGCTCGCGCGCATCGTGCAAGAAGGCGGCGGTGGCGGTATTGCAGGCAATGACCAGCATCTTGCAACCACGCTCCACCAGCCGATCGGCCACGTCTTGAGAAAAGGCGCGGACTTCAGAGATGGGCCGCGGGCCATAAGGGCTGTGGGCGGTATCACCGGTATAGATGACGGATTCGTGCGGCAGCTGTTCCATCACCGCGCGGGCCACGGTGAGCCCGCCCACGCCGGAATCAAAGATGCCGATGGGAGAGGTTGCAGTTGGCATTAACGCTTCACTGCCTTAACCGGGTCGTCCGAGGTAATGGTCATGCCGGCGAGGATTCCGCCGATGGCGCCGAAGAGGTGGCCCTGCCAGCTCACGCCCTCGTAGACGGGCAACACGCCCCATACCAAGCCGGAGTAAGCGAAGCCGAGCACGATGCCCAAGATGGTCTGGATGAGCGAGCGATTAAAAATTCCGCGCACAATCAGATATGCCAGCCAGCCATAGACCAAGCTGGAGGCACCGATATGCGAGGTACCGGGACCGCCGATAAACCAGGTTCCGAGGCCCGCAACCAGCGTGGTAATCAGCGTGACCTCCCACCAGGCCTTGCGGCCGGAAAGACCGATGAGGAAGCAAAAGATGGCGCCGGGCACCGAGTTAGACATCAAGTGCTCAAAGTTCGCGTGGAGCAGTGGAGCGGCAAAAATCCCCCAAATGCCGTTGAAATCTAACGGGCGGATGCCGTAATTGGATAGCTGGCCGCCAAAGAGATAGGCGTTGACAATATGGACTGCCCACTCCACGACAAGGAAGCCAAAGGCTATGGAAAAGCCGGTGGTGATGCGGCCGCTGCGGGTGTAATTCTTGGAATCGCCGCGATTGACCGGCCCCGAGGGCGCCGGCCGGTAGTTAGATATTCCGCCTGAAGTCATAATGCGCTTTATCTTAGTCCAGCAGATCGCGGTACGCGCTCAAGCCTAGGCCGGGATCGGCGGCGGTAACCGCGTTGGCGATAGCCTCCTCCACGGCATCGGCGGCTGCGGCGCATAGCTGGGTGATCTCCTGCGTGCTGAGTTCAGCTGGGCGCTGCGCGGTCGACAAGGCAAAGATGGTGTCGCCGTCTAGCGGTGAATGGGCAGGCCGCACCGCACGAGCGATGCCGTCGTGGGCAGTCATTGCCAGACGTTGGGCTTGGGCGGTGGTTACGGGGGCGTCGGTAAGCACCGCGCCGATGGTGGTATTGAGCTTGGACTCCGCTGGGTGCGGCAAGGCGCGGTAGGCGGCCGCATTGACCGGGGTGCGACCCGGCGCGCCGTACAGCCGGCCGGACTGCGGATCGATGACCTCGCCTACGGGATTGGCGACCATCGCGGCGGAGACCTCATACTCACCCACTCGGCGCGAAGCGAGGCCAAACCCACCGCGCAGCTTGCCAGCGGTAGCCCCCACGCCGGCTCCCACCGACCCCATGGATTCGTCGCTGCCCGCGAACGCGGCTCGCAGCGCGGCTGCGCCTTCTTTCGGCCCAGGGCGGGAAGGCCCGACCAAGAGGTCAAAGATGACGGCTCCGGGGACGATGGGCACGCGCGGTCCAGGCTTATCCTCGCCAAAGACAGGGAAGCCAATCCCCTCGTGTGCCAGCTCATTCATTACGCCATCGGCAGCCGCCAAGCCAAAGGCGGAACCGCCCGCCAACACCACGGCGTGGACGCGCTCGACCGTATTATGCGGCTGCAAAAGATCTGTTTCGCGGGTGCCAGGGCCGCCACCGCGCACGTCGACGCTGCCGAGCGCGCCACCCGGCCCGCAGTAGAGCACTGTGACTCCGGTATCGGTGCCGCTATAGTGCCCGATGCTCATGCCGTCTAGCATTAGTCCATCAGCACCTGCAGCAGCGAATCTTGGCAGAAAGCCAACCATTCCACGAGGCTGTCGCGGTCCAACATCAGGTTTTCATCGGAAACATCGCCTGCCGCAACATAGAGGCGCAAATCATTAAGGCCGGCAACAAAGGCTTGGGCCTCCTGCTCACTAATGGTGACCTCTACCCCGCCGGTGGGGCCAAGGGCCGAACCGATGACTTGAAGGTTTTCTAGCTTTGCGCGCGCAATGTCATTCTCGTGCAGCGAGCGCAGCAAAGAAGCATCGCCTTCGTATTCCTCATCGCCGGGCATTTCAAAGTCTGGAAAGAGACGGGCCAGTGAAGGATCGTCCGGGGCTTCGGTGTGGCCGGTAGGCATGTCCAGCATCTCTGCTAGCTCATCCTTAGGTGCGGACTGCGCGCGCCCGATGATCGCCTCGGAGACGGTAGCGGTGAGATCACCTAATACCTCGCGCTCCATTGGCTCAAAAACGGCCGTTATCTTCGGCGCGCGCATGAGGGACTTCTTTTTCTTCCACGGTTGCATATATTTAACCTGCCTGCTGCATCGTTGCCCACAGACCCGCGATCTGGAGCTTTTTCACGTCTGCCTCAATTTTGTCGCGCTCGCCGCTGGAGACGGCGGCCTTGCCCTCAGTATGGACCTGCATCATGAGTTCATTGGCTCGCTTCTTGTCATATCCCAAAACGGTTTGGAATACGTAGGACACGTAGGTCATTAGGTTGACTGGGTCATCCCACACGATGCACATCCACGGGAGGTTCTCACTCGTGGCCACATCTACGTCGAGTTCTTCATCCAATTCGGGCGTAGCCATAGGAGAGCTCATGCGGACTACGGGAAATTGCGCCTTCATGCTTTCTAGCCTAACCACTTTTGGGGATTTATTGTGGGCCAGCCCAATCTGACTGCGGACAATCTAGGCCCTAAGAATCTAAACCTCTGAAAAACACCTAGTCAGTGGGTATTATCACTCCCGTGAATGACAAAGCTATTCCTAATGATCGCTCCACTGCTCTACTGACGGATAAATACGAGCTCACTATGCTCCAGGCCGCGCTGCGAGACGGCTCGGCAAACCGCCAGGTCACCTGTGAGGTATTCGGCCGCCGTCTGCCCAATGAGCGCCGCTACGGCGTGGTTGCCGGCACCGAGCGGGTCCTGCGTGCGGTGGAGGATTTTCGCTTTTCGGCCAATCAGTTAGCAGAGATGGACTTCCTGGATGACAAAACCAAGGAATACCTGCGTCACTATCGCTTTTCCGGGCAGATTGACGGCTACCGCGAGGGTGAGCTTTATTTCCCCAACTCCCCCATCCTGACCGTGCGCGGCACTTTTGGTGAATGCTTAATCCTTGAGACCGTCATCCTGTCCATCCTGAACGCCGATTCCGCGGTGGCTTCGGCTGCTTCCCGCATGGTCACGGCTGCCGATGGCCGCCCGATTATCGAGATGGGCTCGCGCCGCACCCACGAGTATGCGGCGGTAACCGCCGCCCGCGCGGCCTACCTGGCTGGCTTCGAAGCCACCTCCAATTTGGAGGCAGGCTACCGCTACGGCATCCCGGTCTCCGGCACTGCCGCTCATTCCTGGACCTTGGCGCATACCAACCCGGACGACACCCCGAACGAAGAAGCCGCTTTCCGCTCCCAGATCGACACGCTGGGTGTAGAGACCACCCTGCTGGTCGATACCTATGACATCACCAAGGGCGTAGAAACCGCAGTGAAAGTAGGTGGCCCGCAGCTAGGTGGGGTCCGCATAGATTCCGGTGACTTGGGCGCCGTCACCCGCCGCGTACGCAAGCAGCTGGATGATTTGGGCAACCACAATACCAATATCGTGGTCTCCTCTGACCTCGATGAGTTTGCCATCGCTGGCCTGCGCGGCGATCCGGTCGATGTCTATGGCGTCGGCACGTCCGTGGTCACCGGCTCCGGCGCGCCTACAGCCGGCATGGTCTACAAGGTAGTGGAGGTAGATGGCATCCCAGTGGCCAAGCGCTCTACTTCCAAGCAGTCCGTCGGCGGTGCCAAGCGGGCGCTGCGCACCTACCGTTCCTCGGGCGTGGCGGTGGAGGAAATCGTCTACCCCTTTGAGGAACCGGCGCCAGATACCGGCCAGCTCGATACCCGCGAGATGACCATTCCGCTCATGCGCGATGGGCACATCGTTGACGGCTTGCCGAATCTGCATGCCTCTCGCGAGTATTTGGATCAGGCCCGCAAGACCCTGCCGTGGGAAGGCCTGGCGCTCTCGCGCGATGAGGCGGCCGTGCCCACGCGGATGGTGGGCTTTAAAAAGTAGGCCGCTAGACTGTGTGGGGTGAGTGAGCACGCAGATGAGCCCCTAAACCTCGACACGGAAACGCTGCTGGGCAAGGCCGTTGACGCGCTGGGCGGCAGCCGGCGCGAAGGCCAGGTGCGCATGGCCACGGCCGTCACGGCTGCGCTCGAAAAGGAGCGCCACCTGGCAGTGCAGGCAGGTACCGGTACCGGTAAATCCCTGGCCTACTTGGTCCCGGCTATCCGGCATGCGATGAACTCGGGGTCCACCGTCATCGTCTCCACCGCGACGCTAGCCTTGCAGCGCCAGCTGGTGGAGCGCGATCTGCCGCGGCTTGCTAAGGCACTCGCCCCTGTTATGGAGCGTACGCCTACCTTCGCCATCATGAAGGGCCGCAATAACTACCTGTGCATGAATAAGATTGCGGCTACGCCGGATGACCCGGAAGCTCTTATCGACGAATCCGAGATCTCCCACCGCGGCAAGGCCGTGCGCCGTATCCACGAGTGGGCGCAGGAAACCGACACCGGTGACCGCGATGATCTAGAGCCGGGCGTGCCGGACTTGGTGTGGCGGGCGGTTTCCGTAACGTCCAACGAGTGCTTGGGCGCGTCGCGCTGCCCGCACGGGCCAGATTGCTTTGCAGAAGAGGCTCGCAGGGCGGCTGCCGACGTCGATATCGTGGTCACCAACCACGCCATGCTCGCCATCGACGCGGTTTCTGAGGCAAATATTTTGCCGGAGCACGACGTCGCCATTATCGATGAGGCCCACGAGCTCGATGGCCGCATCACCTCTGTATCTACCGCGGAGATTACTACCCGCGCCATCAAGATGGCTGCCAACCGCGCGAAGTCGCTGGGCAATGCTGGCAGTCTCTCGGACTTGGCCGAGGAATTTGATGACCTGATGAAAATCCAAGAGCCAGGCCGCTGGACGGACTTAGATGAAACCTCACAGGGCCACTTGCGCGCGCTTGCCGACGAATTCCTGCGCGTTAAGTCCCTCATTTCTCACGCACCAGAAGGCGAGGCCACCGACGATCCGGAGAAAAACGCCGAGCGCCAAAACTTGAGCAACCACCTCTCCGACCTCGCGCAGGCCGTAGCGCGCATGCTGGAGGTCTTCGCCACCGATGACCCGGCCAAGCAAGACGACGTCGTCTGGCTCGAGCGCGATCCGCGCAGCGACGCCGAAACACTCGCCGTGGCTCCCTTGTCGATCGCCCACATGCTGCGCGAGAACCTCTTTGGGGAGCAGACGGTGGTGCTGACCTCGGCCACCCTCGCCCTCGGCGGCCGCTTCGATGCCATGGCCGCGCAGTGGGGCATGCCGAGCGGCACCTACGACACCCTGGATGCGGGCACGCCTTTCGACCCAGCCAAATCCGGCATCCTGTACACCGCCAAGCACCTACCCGCGCCGGGCCGCGATGGCCTGCCCAAAGAAACCATCGATGAGATCTACGAGCTCATTATGGCCGCCGGCGGGCGCACGCTTGGTCTGTTCTCCTCCCGCCGCGCCGCGGAAGAGGCGGCCACCACCCTCAAGCCGCGCATCCCCTTTGACCTCTTCGTGCAAGGCGAGGATTCCATCGGCGCACTGGTAGAAAAATTCTCCCAGAAGGAAAACTCCTGCCTCTTCGGCACACTTACCCTGTGGCAAGGCGTGGACGTGCCAGGACCGGCCTGTTCGTTGGTCATCATCGACCGCATTCCGTTCCCCCGGCCGGACGATCCCCTGATGCAGGCGCGCGCCCAGGCAGCCGATGCTGCGGGCCGCTCCGGGTTCATGGAGGTTTCCGCCAACCACGCCGCGTTGCTCATGGCACAGGGCGCAGGCCGCCTGCTGCGCCACGTGACCGACCGCGGAGTGGTGGCCGTGCTCGATAGCCGCTTGGAGTATAAGCGCTACGGCAGCTTCCTCAAGGCCTCCATGCCGCGCTTTTGGCAAACCACCGACCCGGATACGGTGCGCGGCGCGCTTAAGCGATTGGTCGCCGCAGGGCGCACACGGTAGCCGAGTCCGGCGCAATCTCCGTAAAGCCGGCGTCTACGATGACCACGGCGCCGTCCTGCGCACAGGCGGTGCGAAAATATTCTCCGGATACCTCGCGAACCGAAAGCTTAAAACCGGTGTCGGCCCAGGCACGGGCCTCCCCCACCGACATCGCCGCGGCGAGCATCATCGAACCGTGGCCCACCTGCGCTGCGGCCTTGCCCGCAGACATGTTGAGGCTGCGGTCGACGTAGATAACGGGGGCATCGCCAAGCGGGGCTCCCGGCTCATCATAAGCAAGGTCAGTGTGACCGATTTGCAGCTTGCCGATGAGCGGATCCACCTCCCCCACAGCCGAAGGCGCGAAGGCCCGGGCACGGTCCGCCACGGTCACGCCGGGCAGGCTCTGCACATCGCGCCAGGCCTTATTGCGGGCCCGGCGGGCGATCTTGCGGATGCGGTGGCCGTACCACTGGTCCAGGGCGTGGGCGAAGGCCCCGTCCTCCCCCGCGCGCTCGTCCAAGCACACGGCCACAACGGCGCTGGCGGCCGCCTCCAGCACCTCCGTGCGCGCCGGCGGCTCCTGCTTTGGCAGGTTAAGCGCAATCTGCATCGCTTGGATGGTGGCGGGCTCGTCAGGGTTTTCTGGGTCATCGCGCCACGAGCGCGAGTCACAAGCTTCTACCAAGCGCTGGTGGGCGTTTCCAAACTTATCCATGCACAACCTCCTCGGCCGGGATTCCCAAAATCTGTAGTACCTCATCCAGCCGCCGGTGATTTACCGAGGTATCCGCCACTTCTTGCAGCGCCGGCTTAGCGTTAAAGGCAATGCCCAGTCCCGCGGCGGTAATCATATCGATGTCATTGGCACCATCGCCCACGGCGACCGTCTGGCGCATGCCTACCCCGGAATCTGCGGCGAATTCCCACAGGAATTCCTCCTTGGCCTTGCGGTCAACCACCCTGCCGGTTACGCGGCCGGTGAGCTTGCCATCGGCGATTTCCAAGGTATTGGCGCGGACGTAATCTAATTGCATTTCTGCGGCTAGGCCCTCTAGGACTTGGATGAACCCGCCCGAGACCACAGCGGTGCGATAACCGATGCGGTTGAGCGTGGCAATAGTCTCGCGGGCACCGGGGGTCAGCTGAATCTCGCGGGCTACTTCATCAACGATGGAAGCATCCAGGCCGGCCAAAACGGCCACGCGCTCGCGCAGGGACTCCTCAAAGTCCAATTCGCCGCGCATAGCCCGGGCCGTGATGGCGGCAACCTCTTCCTCCTTGCCGGCGTGCGCGGCCAGCATCTCGATGACCTCGCCTTGAATGAGGGTGCTATCGCAGTCGAAGCAGACGAGGCGCTTGGAACGCCGGCCCAGACCCGCCGGTTCGATGGCAATGTCGATGCCAATCTGCTGTGCCAGCTCTGCCAGCGCCTGGCGTACGGGTGCCGCGGAACCATCGAGGGACAAGAAAAGCTCTAGGCCGGTCAGTGGAGAGGTGGAAAGCCCGCGGATGCGATCGATATTGGCATCGAAGTTGGCCAATACGCGGGCGACCTCCTCTACGTGGTGGGCGGTTACTTCCGTTCCCATGAGGACCACCGCATGCGTAGAGCGAGCTCGCGCGCTAGATTCCTCCTCCCGTACGTCCACGGATACCTGCTGCCCGTAGATGCTCAAGGTATTGCGCAACCCCTGTGCAATCTGCTCGGCGCGCGCACTGGGAATGCGGGTATGGGCAGCGAGGGTGATACGGCCGGAAAAGATGGCCTGTTCGACGTCGACAAGCGCGGCGCTATAAGACGCCAACACGCGGAAGAAGGCAGCCGAGACCCCAGGTTTGTCCGGTCCAGTGGTGGTAATGACGGCATAGGTATCAACTTGGGTACTCACGCGGCCCATTATCGCACGTGGGGCAAATAAGATACGCCAAAGCCGCCTCCCACGGCCCTTGTGAACTGCTCCCCATTAGTTGGACTGAGAAATCAGTTGCCAACAACTAGTGGGGAGCATTTTCTTTGAGAGCACGTAGTTCGCTGAGTGAAGTTCAGCGTGAGCAGTTAGTGGAGCTTTTCGAGCAGGGAATGGGTTGCCGAGCCGCTGCTCGTGTTGTCGGTGTCTCGAGAGACGCAACGCGTAGACTTTATCGCCGTTTCCAACTGCGTGGCAGACTATGTCTCGTGGAGAAACCAAACAAGCAGCACTACTCCTTCGAGGCGAAGAAGGAAGTTGTAGAACGTCATCTTGCGGGTGAGTCGATGATGGATCTTGCCCGAGAGTTCAATCTTTCATCCGACCACCTCGTCAAGGACTGGGTGGCTAAGTGGCGCAGAGGCGGCGACGAGGCTCTGCGCCCGAAGCCGAAGGGCAGGCCCAAAGGATCGGCTGCGCCGAAACGCCTCACGGAAGAGGAAAAGCTTCGCCGCCAGGTTGAGCGGCTGGAAGCGGAAAACGCCTACTTAAAAAAATTGCGAGACTTGAGGAACCAGGGACACGCCTGAAAGCCCAGGCAATCGTCATCCTCAAGTCACACCACCGCTTGGACTACCTCCTGGATGCGGCCGGCATGGCACGCTCGACATTCTTCTACCACCAAAAACGACTCACCGCACCGGATAAACATGCCGAGCTCAAACAAGCGATCCGGGACAGTTTTCAGCGCAACAAACACCGCTACGGCTACCGGCGGGTACTGCTCGACCTGCGTAACCAGGGCTGGGTGGTCAACCACAAACTTGTCTACAAGCTCATGCGCGCCATGGGCTTGAAAGCCAAGATCCGCCAGCGCAGGCCCTACATCTCCTACACTGGCACAATCAGCTACATCGCTGAGAACACACTCGAGCGCAACTTCACCCCCGATAGGCTCAACACTGTCTTCGTCAGCGACGTCACCGAGTTCAAAGTCGCTGGCCGCAAGGTGTATCTCTCACCGGTGATGGACCTGTTCGACCGCTCAATCGTCGCCCACACAGTGGCCACATCGCCGTCTACGGCGTTTACCTCGGCTTCGTTGGCGCAGGCGATCAAAGCGTGTGCTCCAGAGCCGGGCTGGATGATCCACACCGATCAAGGATTCCAATACAAGCACTCATCATGGCGCACCCTGATTAGCCAGCACCAGGGAGTCCAATCGATGTCACGCAAAGGCAACTGCTACGACAACGCGGTCATGGAGAACTTCTTCGGCCACCTGAAAACCGAGATGTACCACGGAGAAGCCTTCGACACCGTCGCAGAGTTCAACCAGGCAATCGACGAGTACATCCGGTGGTACAACACCGAACGCATCCAACAACGACTCAAGGGCCTGACCCCGATGCAATATCGAAATCAGACCCTTGAAGCCCTAACCGCCTAGAATTAAACCAGTCCAACTTTCGGGGGCCAGTTCATTGGCGGGCTGGGAGGCGGCTTAAGTCAGGAGTGCTTTAGCGAGTTATATCGCTTTAGTGGCTACCCACGTGTGCTTCTTCGCGCATGCGCTGAACCATGTGCGGGTAGTGCAGCTCGAAGGCCGGACGCTCGGAGCGGATACGCGGCAGCGACACGAAGTTGTGGCGCGGCGGCGGGCAGGAGGTTGCCCACTCGAGGGAATTGCCGTAGCCCCATGGGTCATCCACGGTAACAATCTCGCCGTAGCGCCAGGACTTGAACACGTTCCAAATCAGCGGGATAACGGAAGCGCCCAAGACGAAGGAGAAGATGGTGGAAATCTGGTTGAAGACCGTGAAGCCATCGGACTCCAGGTAGTCAGCGTAACGACGCGGCATACCCATGTTGCCGACCCAGTGCTGAACCAGGAAGGTGCCGTGGAAGCCGATGAAGGTCAACCAGAAGTGAATCTTGCCCAGACGCTCGTCCAGCATGCGGCCGGTCATCTTCGGGAACCAGAAGTACAGGCCGGCGAAGGCGGAGAACACAACCGTACCGAACAGGGTGTAGTGGAAGTGTGCAATCAAGAAGTAGGACTCAGCCAGCTGGAAGTCCAGTGCCGGGGATGCCAGCATAACGCCGGTCATGCCGCCGAAGAGGAAGGTTGCCATGAAGCCCATGGCGAAGATCATCGGGGTATCCCAGGTGATGTGGCCCTTCCACATGGTGCCGACCCAGTTGAAGAACTTAACGCCGGTTGGAACCGCAATCAGGAACGTCATGAAGGAGAAGAACGGCAGCAGGATAGCGCCGGTGACGAACATGTGGTGTGCCCACACAGCCATAGACAGGGAGCCGATGGCCAGCAGTGCGAAGACCAGACCGATGTAGCCGAAGACCGGCTTGCGGGAGAAGACCGGAACGACCTCAGACACAACGCCGAAGAACGGCAGCGCGAGGACGTAGACCTCAGGGTGGCCGAAGAACCAGAACAGGTGCTGCCACAGGATGGCGCCACCATTAGCGGAATCGTAGATGTGGCCGCCCAGCTTGCGGTCATACAGAACACCCAGTGCCGCAGCGGTCAGCAGCGGGAAAATCATCAACACGATGGCGGATGCGGTAAACACAGCCCAGCTGAAGACCGGCAGACGGAACATGGTCATGCCCGGTGCGCGCAGGGTCAGGATGGTCGTAATCATGTTGATAGCGGAGGCAATGGTACCGACACCGGTAGCGCCCACGCCGACAATCCACATATCCGCGCCGATGCCCGGGGTGTGGACACCATCAGCCAGCGGCATGTACATGGTCCAGCCGAAGTCAGCCGCACCACCTGGGGTAACGAAGCCCAGCAGCATGACGATGCCGCCCAGCAGGGTAACCCAGAAGCCGAAGGCATTCAGACGCGGGAAGGCCACGTCCGGCGCACCAATCTGCAGCGGCAGAATGTAGTTACCAAAGCCCCACACAACTGGGGTTGCAAACAGCAGCAGCATCACGGTGCCGTGCATGGTGAACAGCTGGTTGAACTGCTCATTGGACAAGAACTGGAGACCCGGGGTGAACAGCTCCGCGCGGATCAACAGTGCCATAAAGCCACCGAGGAAGAAGAAGCTGAAGGACATGATCAAGTACATGATGCCCAGCTGCTTGTGGTCGGTGGTGGTTAGAAATACCCAAGCCTTTGAACCGGTCTTCGCGTTACCGGTTGGCTCTGGACGTGTGGGGGCGACGTAGTCGTCGACCCGTGGCGCCACAGCGGTCATAAAATCCTCCTGAATAACAAAGTGTCTGTGGACAGACTCCACCTACACCTAGGTTTACTCGCCTTATATTAGGCCATTTTCCCCTGTTCTTTCCAGCTTCCCCCAATACTCGGACGCAAGGACACACCTCACCACTGACCACATCTGCCACATTGCCCCTGCACGTGGCGCAGCCACTATTTCCACCTACGGTTTTCGCCAAAGATACAGCGTGCTATATGTCACAGTCGCGCCGAATTGTGCGGCCCCAAAACGTAAAAACACACCCCCGCTCGTTATCAACCTTTCGGTTGAGTTCGAGCAGAAGGTGTGCCGCTAGACCACGCTGATCAGCAGGAATGCTTAGAAGTCCCAGTCATCATCCGTAGTGTCCTCAGCCTTGCCGATGACATAGGAAGAACCCGAACCAGAGAAAAAGTCATGGTTCTCGTCGGCGTTCGGCGACAACGAGGACAAGATAGCCGGGGAAACGCGGGTCTCATCGGCCGGGAAGAGCCCCTCGAAGCCCAAGTTATTCAACGCCTTATTGGCGTTGTACCGCAGGAAGCGCTTAACGTCCTCGGTCCAGCCCAGGTCATCGTAGAGATCCTCGGTGTAGTCGATCTCATTGTCATAGAGGTCATAGACCAAGTCGAAGGTGTATTCCTTCAGCTCCGCCTGGCGCTCTTCATCCAGCTGCTTATACGCCTGCTGGAACTTATAACCAATGTAGTAACCATGCACGGCCTCATCGCGGATGATCAGGCGGATGATATCGGCAGTGTTGGTGAGCTTCGCACGGGAGGAGAAGTACATCGGCAGGTAGAAGCCGGAGTAGAACAGGAAGGACTCCAGCAGCGTGGACGCCACCTTCTTCTTCAGCGGATTATCGCCCTTGTAGTAGGACAAGATGATCTTGGCCTTCTTCTGCAGGTTCTCGTTTTCTTCGGACCAGCGGAAGGCATCGTTGATCATCGGCGTGGACGCCAGGGTCATAAAGATATTGGAATAGGACTTGGCATGCACGGACTCCATGAAGGCGATATTGGTGTAGACCGCTTCCTCATGCAGAGTCTGGGAATCCGGAAGAAGCGAAATCGCACCCACTGTGCCCTGGATGGTATCCAGCAGCGTCAGGCCGGTAAAGACCCGCATGGTGGTTTCCTTTTCCTTCTCCGTCAGCGTCTTCCAGCTGGGAAGGTCATTGGAGACTGGAACCTTTTCCGGCAACCAGAAGTTACCGGTGAGACGGTCCCACACTTCAAGGTCCTTTTCATCCGGGATGCTATTCCAGTTAATGGCTTCAACTGGCTTTTCATGACTAGAAAGATAGTCATCGTACTCGTGCGACACGCGGCGTCACTCCAATACATAATACGGACAATTTTAGCTCCCCAGCATACCCAATTCGGCCGCCCCTCTAAGCCATTGTGCTGGATACCACTTACCTATACTGATCCCAGTTACTTCGGAGCATGCAAAGAAAGGATTTCCGCATGAGCGCTACCCCTCCCCTACTCGGCTCCGTGGTGGACCAGCTCGGCGCGGATATAGTAAGCGGAGACCTCGCGGAGGGCGAGCGGTTCCGGCTGGAGGACGTCGAAAAGCGCTTTGGCATCTCCCGCACCGTAGCCCGAGAGGCCATGCGCGCCTTGGAGCATCTCGGCATGGTGAGCTCTGGGCGCCGCGTGGGCCTCACGGTGCTACCGATGGAGAAGTGGGCGGTATATGACCCAGCGATCATTGGCTGGCGCTTAGACAACGATAAAACGCGCGGGCAGCAAGTGGCCCGGCTCAACGAGCTAAGGCTTGGCATCGAACCGGTGGCCGCGCGTCTGGCTGCCGGCAACGCCACCGCCCAGCAGCGGGCAGAATTGCTGCGCCTCGCCGCGCGATTGGCCGAGCTGGAATCCACCCCGTCTCCGCGCGTGGGTGAAGAATTGGAAACCGATCTGCGCTTCCACACCCTCATCCTGCGGGCCTCCGGCAATGAAATGCTCGCCGCGCTCGCCCCCTCCCTAGTGGCGATGCTCAAGGGTAAGTCCGTCTTCGGCTCCCGCAAACGCGACCCCATCAGCGGCACCACACAGCTGCACATGGAACTGGCCCGCGCCATTGATGCCGGGCTTGCCGACGCCGCCGAAGAAACCTCCCGCACCATTCTCGACCGCACTAGGGCCGAAAACGGCTAAACGCCTCGATGCACGTCCTTCCCCGCGACGTGCATCGAGGCGCCCTACCACCGGTTTAGAGCATGCAGGATACGCAGCCCTCGACCTCGGTGCCCTCCAGCGCCATCTGGCGCAGGCGGATGTAGTACAAGGTCTTAATGCCCTTGCGCCACGCATAAATCTGCGCGCGGTTGACCTCACGAGTGGTCGCGGTGTCCTTGAAGAAGAGCGTGAGCGATAGGCCCTGGTCCACATACTTCGTGGCTACGGCATAAGTATCGACGATCTTCTCGTAGCCGATCTCATAAGAATCCTTGAAATACTCCAGGTTGTCATTATCCATGTGCGGCGCCGGGTAGTAGACGCGGCCGATCTTGCCCTCCTTGCGGATCTCAATCTTGGAGGCAATCGGGTGGATGGACGAGGTGGAGTTATTGATATAGGAAATCGAACCCGTCGGCGGTACCGCCTGCAGGTTGCGGTTATACAGGCCGTACTTAGCCACGTCCTGCTTCAAGTCCTCCCAGTCCTGGGCGGACGGGGTGTGGATCGAAGAGGCGTCGAAAAGCTCCTGTACCTTCTTGGTCTTCGGCTTGAACTCTTCCGGATCGTAGCGGTCAAAGAATTCGCCCGAGGCATACTCGGACTGGGGGAACTCCGTGAAGTACTCGCCGCGCTCGCGGGCAATCTTATTGGAGGCACGCAGCGCCGCATACAAAATGGCGGCAAAATAAGCATTGGTAAAGTCCAAGCCCTCTTCCGAGCCATACTCGATGTGTTCGCGGCCCAAGTAACCGTGCAGGTTCATCTGGCCCAAGCCGATGGCGTGGGACTCATCATTACCACGGCGCACGGACGGCACGGAGTCAATGGAGGTCTTATCCGCCACGGCGGTCAGGCCGCGGATGGCGGTTTCCACCGTATTGGCAAAGTCCGGCGAATCCATGGTCATCGCGATATTCAGGGAACCCAAGTTGCAGGAAATATCGCTGCCCAACTCCTCATAGGTCAGGTCCGCGTTGAATTCGGATGCGGAGTTAACCTGCAGGATTTCCGAGCACAGGTTGGACATGTTGATCCACGAGGTCTTCACTGGGTTCGCGCGGTTTACGGTGTCCTCGAACATGATGTACGGGTAACCGGACTCGAACTGTAGCTCTGCCACGGTCTGGAAGAAGTGGCGGGCGTTGATCTTCTTCTTGCGGATGCGTGGGTCTTCCACCATCTCCTCATAGTGCTCGGTCACGGAGATGTCACCGAAGGCCTTGCCATAGACGCGCTCGACGTCATACGGCGAGAAGAGGTACATATCATCATTACGCTTAGCCAACTCAAAGGTGATATCCGGCACGACGATGCCCAGCGAGAGGGTCTTAATGCGGATCTTCTCATCCGCATTCTCGCGCTTGGTGTCCAGGAAGTTCATGATGTCTGGGTGGTGCGCGTTGAGGTAAACCGCACCGGCACCCTGGCGGGCACCGAGCTGGTTGGCGTAGGAGAAGGAATCCTCCAGCAGCTTCATCACGGGGATGACGCCGGAAGACTGGTTCTCAATGTGCTTAATTGGTGCACCGGACTCGCGGATATTAGACAGCAGGAGGGCCACGCCGCCGCCACGCTTGGAAAGCTGCAGCGCGGAGTTGATGGAGCGGCCAATGGACTCCATGTTGTCCTCGATGCGCAGCAGGAAACAGGAGACGAGCTCGCCGCGCTGGGCCTTGCCGGCGTTGAGGAAGGTCGGGGTAGCCGGTTGGAAGCGGCCGGTCATGATCTCGTCTACGAGGTGCTCCGCTAGGCCAGTATCGCCATCCGCCAAAAATAGAGCCGTCATGGAGACGCGGTCTTCAAAACGCTCCAAGTAGCGGCGTCCGTCGAAGGTCTTCAGCGTGTAGCTGGTGTAGTACTTATACGCGCCCAGGAAGGACTTGAAGCGGAACTTATAGGAATAAGCGCGCTTGAATAGCTCCTTAATAAAGGAGAAATCATACTGCTCAATGACCTGCGGGTCGTAGTACTTGTTATTAATCAGGTAATCGATCTTTTCTTCCAGATCATGGAAGTAGACCGTGTTTTGATTAACGTGCTGCAGGAAGAATTGGTTAGCGGCCTCGCGGTCTTTCTCAAACTGAATCTTGCCGTTATCATCGTAGAGATTCAGCATCGCGTTCAGAGCGTGGTAATCCAACTGCTCTTCTGGCTTTACTGGCTCGGCGACGGTCTTCCCCAATTGCGTACTCACAGCTGACAAGGCCTTTCTTAAAAATCAGGATCTTTATTTAAGTCGTAGTGGGCGCTAGGCCGCGGCCTCGAGCCCGAGCTCGGCGGCGTTAGCCAATAAACCTTCACGACAAATTTTTATATCGTCATCGTTTCCCAGCAACTCGAAACGATATACATAGGGCACTTTACATTTGGCACTGATGACGTCACCAGCCTTGCCAAAATCGGCACCGAAATTGCTATTGCCACCCGCGATTACCGCGCGAATGAGGCTGCGGTTGTGCTCATCATTGAGGAACTTAATAACCTGCTTTGGCACGGGCCGGGAGTTTTGGTGGCTGATGGAAGCGCCCCCGCCATAGGTGGGGCACACCAAGACATAAGGTTCGTTGACCTTGAGGAGCTCCTCCGTGCGGCGCAGCGGAATGCGCGCGCTGGGAAAGCCCAGTTTCTGCACGAACCGGTGCGTATTTTCCGTCGCGGAGGAAAAATACACGACCAACATGGCTACTGGCCTCCCTACCTCTTAGGCGGATGCCGCTACGGAAGCCAAGCCCTTGATACGGTCAGGGCGGAAACCGGACCAGTGCTCGCCATTAGCTTCAACTACTGGTGCCTGAACGTAGCCCAGTGCCATGACGTAATCACGGGCTTCATCATCAACAGAAATATCGACCAGGTTGTAATCGAGCCCGGCGCGGTCGAGGGCCTTCTTGGTGGCATTGCACTGGACGCAAGCTGGCTTGGTGTAAACGGTGATAGACATATAGATCCTTAAAGCTCCTGCATTGAAAAATTCGTCAGAGCGGGGAGCGTTTTCCCGCCTAAACGGGCGCTTCCTGCGCCGCTCTGAGCAACATCAACGACACTATACTTTGGGGGAAATACCCGCAACTAACACAATATGTAGTAGTTACAGCCATGGTATTCCCAGGATGGCACACCCCCGGACCCCACATGTTGACCACACCTAAGGACAGCCATGAAACTACACCAATGGGATTCCTGCAGGTTTACCTGGAGTTCACGATTTTGTGTGTCAAAGTTCACATTTAAGGGGCTGGCGGCCCGCTCTAGGCCCCGCTTATCGGCACCCCCTCAGAGACGCAGGTCGACGGGTTCGGTCCCTCCCCCGGGGCGCGCTTCAGACCAAAGATGACCTGACTCAACACCGTCCAGTTGGTCGGCAGCTTGTCGTGCCGAGGAGCCACGCCGCAGATCTCGCCCAGGTCGAGGTTGACCACATCGGCGCCGTCGCCAAGCGCCAGCTGCGAAGAACTATTCGGAGTCACCGTCGTATCCCCCGGTGAGTAAATGGAGGTATAAAGCACGCCTGGCGCGGTATCCGGCAGCGCATTGAGCCGTTTCATAAACTCCGACCCCACTACTTGCTGGATGCCGGCCGTACTAGCCAGGAAGGCGGCGAGGTGCGGTGCGAAGGCAATGAATTTAGAAAGCGTCTCCCCCTGCCCGTTAAGCGTGGTGCCGTGGAAGTTGCCACCTAGCGCCACCGCATGGGACACATGACCCGCCCCATCATGCATCTGTGTATACGTCTTGATGTGCATACCGCCCTGGGAATGGCCCACCAAGTTCACCTTGTCCGAGCCAGTGACCTCGCGGACATAGTCCACCTGATCCGCAATTTCCGCGGCCGAATCATCCAGGTCCGCGATGGCTTTGACGCTTGGAATCATATTCTGCAAGGTGACATCATCGGCGCCGTAGTCAAAGGCCCACACGCACGCCCCCTGATCTTGCAAGAGATGGACCAAATTTCCCCACACGGAAGCATTATTCGAGGTTCCATGCAGCAGCACAACGGGCTCAGTGATGTCCCCTGAAGGCACACAGGACGGGTCATTGATACCAAGAGACTCCGGTGCAGAGGATTCCCACTGTGGTTCTGCGGCATGAGCCACTGGGGCAGACAATCCGAGTGCGGCGGCAGTGAGCGCGGCGACGATCCGCTGGGACATTATTCTTCTTTCTCACGACATCAATAGACAAAATAATTATATTCATATATTTGCCTTTATGTTTACCGGAACTGAAGAGAATGTATCCTTTTGTGCCAGAGCTCACGCATGAAAAAATCCGCCCCACTCCGGAAAGCCGGAGGGAGCGGATGGAATCGCGTCTCAATTAGCCCTGACGAGCCTTGAAACGGGGATCCTTCTTGTTGATCACGAAGACCTTACCGTGGCGGCGAATAACCTGGGCGCCCGGCTTCTTCTTCAGCGACCGAAGGGACTTACGGACCTTCATCGGGCGCTCCTTTCGTTATGCGCAATCTACATGCGGTTGAATAAGTAAAGCACGGACTGGGAATCCCCATCCATGACACGAGGAAAAATGTTACCTCACACGGCCGTCAATACCAAAACACTAAGGCTTCACGGGTGCGGACTCGCGCTCGTAGCGCGACTTCATCTCCTCGCCTACCTCATCCAGGCTACGTCCCATAGTCTCTGGAACCAAAACCTTGGTGTAGCCGATGGCAATGAGACCAAAGACTCCGAAGACGATAAACGCCACCGGGCCGGTCAGCCACTCCACTAGCGGCAGGAAGTACTGCGCCACGGCCCAGTTGGTGGCCCATAGCGAGAGTCCCGCAATGCCCATGCCTAGGCCGCGCACCTGCAGCGGCACCAGCTCGGAGATGAGTAGCCAGGTAGTGGGCGACACTGCAGCCTGCTGGAAGGCGATAAACAGCGCCATAAAGACCAACGAGACCATCGCCATGGCGGTGGAGTCCTGCGCATGGGAATAGGCAAAGGAGAGGATAAACAGCGAGACCACGTTGCCGGTCAGACCGGTAAGCAATAGTCGCTTTCGCCCAATGCGGTCCACGACCTTGAGCCCCACCCAGCAAGCCAGCACGGATACCGTGCCGATAACGATGGAGGTATAAACCGAGTTGGCCGTGGAAATCCCCACCTGGTTCATCATGGTCGGCGCGAAGTACACGATGGCGTTGACGCCGGTAATCTGCTGCGTCAGCCCCATCAGCATGGCAAGCAGCACCGTAATCTGCATCCACCGATTGGCCTTCAGCGCCTTCCATTCGGATCCGCTGGACTTTCGCGCGGTCTCCTGCGAGGTCAGCTCCGAAATATCCATCCCGGCGCGCCCGGCAATCTCCTGGGCGCTAGCCATGTGGCCGTTAGTAGCCAGCCATACCGGCGTCTCTGGCAGGAAAGCCATTCCGAGCGCCAGCGCTAGGCCCGGCACGGCGGCTAGGCCCAGCATCCACTCCCAGCTACCGGTAGAAGCCAGCGCGGAGTTGACCAGGTAGGCCATCAACTGGCCCACCACAATCGCTAGGGTATTGAGCGAGACCATGCGCCCGCGCACCTTGGCCGGCACGATCTCCGCGATGTACATGGGGGACACGATGGAGACTGCACCCACGGCAAAGCCCAAAAAGGTGCGTGCCGTTGCCAGCATTCCCACCGAGCCGGACAGGGCGCACCAGACGGAGCCCAGCACGAAAATGATGCCGCCGGCAATCAGCGTAAGCCGCCGGCCGAATCTATCGGCGATGCGCCCGGCCGTCAGCGCCCCTACTGCAGCACCCACGAGCAGCATCGAGGTCACCCAGCCCTCTTGGTGCGCGCTCATATCGAATGCGGGGCTAATAAAAAGCAAGGCACCGGACATCACGCCGGTGTCGTATCCAAATAGCAGCCCGCCCAGGGCCGCTATGCCAGCTACTACCTTGACATAAACTTCCTTATTCACAGCACAATATTGTGTCAGGCGGCTACCATGAACGTCATGTCGAACGATGCCAAAAATCTGCAGCAAACCATCATAAAAGCCCTGGGTGTGCGCCCCTTTATCGATCCAGAAGCCGAAGTGCAGCGCCGCGTGGATTTCCTGGTTGATTACCTGCGCACCACCGGCGCTAAAGGCTACGTGCTGGGTATCTCTGGCGGCCAGGACTCCACCTTGGCGGGAAAGCTTGCGCAGCTGGCGGTGGAGCGCGTCGACGGCGCGGAGTTTTGGGCCGTGCGCCTACCCCACGGCGTGCAGGCCGATGAGGACGATGCCCAGATTGCCTTAGATTTCATCCAGCCCGATCACCGCCCCACCGTCGATATCAAGCCGGCCACCCTGGCCCTCGACGAGCAGGTGGCGGATGCATTGCAGCTTGCCGACGTCACCGATTTCAACCGCGGCAATACCAAAGCGCGCCTGCGCATGACCGCCCAATACGCCATCGCAGGCGAGGTCGGCGCGCTAGTCATTGGCACCGACCATGCGGCGGAAAACGTCACCGCTTTCTTTACCAAGTGGGGCGATGGCGCGGCAGATCTCCTCCCTTTGGCCGGCCTCAATAAGCGCCAAGGTGCCGCCCTCCTGAAGCACCTCGGCGCCCCGCGCTCTACCTGGGAAAAGGTTCCCACCGCGGACTTGGAGGACGATAAGCCTCAGCTTCCTGACGAAGAGGCCCTCGGCGTCACCTACGCCCACATCGATGACTACCTAGAGGGCAAGACGGTTCCCGACGCCGCCCGCGAACGCATCGAAACCTTATGGCGCCGCGGTGCCCATAAGCGCATCATGCCGCAGGGGCCGAACCTTTAGCCCAGCGCCTCCAAGGTTGCGGCCGCCGCGCGCTCCAGCGGCCGGTTATAGCTAGCGCCGTGCGTAAGCGCATGCACCGCCAACGGGTGCAGTTGGTGCATGGGAATCCACTTCTCTATGTCCTTCGGCGCACCATACCCCTGGAAGATTTCCTCGAGGTACGGTGCCCCGAAAAGCGCCAACATCCCCAAATCCGTATGCGGGTGCCCACCATGGGCGGCGGGGTCAATCATGATGCCGCCGTCGGACCCAAAAAGCAGATTGCCCGCCCATAGATCGCCGTGGATGCGCGCCGGTGCCACATCCCAACTGCGCGCGGCGATGGCGTCGCAAGCACGCCTTACCAAGTCCAATTGCGCCGCACTTATCCCCGCAAGTTCCGCGAAGGGCAATACGCGCTGATTAACGTAGAACTCGCCCCAATTATCCGTCCGGATGCAGTCTTGCTCGATACTGCCGATGAAGTTTTTTCCTTCCCACCCGGTAGGAGGCGCGCCAAACGCTTCGGCTCCCGCACGGTGCATGCGAGCCAACTCCGCACCAAACTTCCTCGCCGCCTCCGGCGTGGGCATGACCTCGTCCACGCGCTCGGTAACGATTTCTAGCCCGTCGGCGCTCACGACGTTGACCACCGCGTCGGTGGCTTCCCCGAGCCACCGCAATCCGGCCGCCTCGGCACCTGCTTGATCCGTCTCGCGTACTCGCTTTGAAAAAGTCTGCATGTCACCCAGCCTAATCAGGCAAGGAAATTTTTAAAGCGCCGCGCGCTCGCGCGTGGGCAGCGCCATCATAAAGAGCAACGCAATCCCACCGAGCACGGGAATGAACCCAATCAGGCATAACAACCCCGTCCGCCCGGAATCATGCAAGCGCCGACACATCAAGGAAACGACTGGAATCACAAGCACCGCCTCTGCAATAGTCTCAATATCCACGCCAAAGTGCCGGTCGATAATGCCGATTGCCACAGAACTCAGCACGAGGAAGCCAAAGACCCACCAAAACTCACTCATGGACGCCCGGCCACGAAAGTTGAAGTACTTTACAAAGAACCTGCCTACCGCCTGTACAGGCGACGCCCCATAGAGCGCTTCGTGCGTAAAGAACCCTGTGGAATCACGATTCATTCTGCGCGCGAGCCCCCTTTGATGTTGACTGCATATACTCGGCTGCGCACCATGCTACCCACTTCCCATAAAGAAGGAGCAATGTACTCGGACGTCATCATCATCGGCGGTGGCTTTGCCGGCACCGCAGCCGCCATCACCTTGGCCCGCGCTAACCGAAATACTCAATTAATCGATTCCGGGGCTCCCCGCAATCGCTTTAGTGACCATGCCCACGGCATCCTTGGCCTCGATGGCGCGGCTCCTACCGAACTGCTTCAGCGCGGTCACACCGAGGTCAAGAAATTCGGCGGAACCATTACCCAGGGCTCGGTGGAGAAACTCACCCGTGTTTCCGAGCGCGAGCCTTGGCAGGCAAAACTTGCCAGCGGCGAGGTTCTCGAGTCCCGCCACGTTCTCATCGCGACGGGGCTCACGGACAAGCTCCCTGCAGTTCCCGGCCTCAGCGATTTGTGGGGCACCAGGGTCTTTCACTGCCCGTACTGCCATGGCTACGAAGTCACTGGGAAGAAGGTTGCGCTCATCGGCGGCGCGAATCCGCCTTTTACCATCCGGATCAGCAAGCTGCTGTCCAAGTGGTCGGACACGCTGACCTTCTATCCCAACGGCCTTGAGCTCACCGATCTTGATCGCACTCAACTCGCCGGATTGGGCGTAAAAGTAGTCGATGCAGAGGTGACACAGGTCCGGCCAGAGGAGACATCGTCAACCGGCGTAGTAGTGCAAAGCTCTACTGGAGAAGACACCTATGAAGCATGCTTTACCGGGCCCGATTTTCTGCCCAATGACGCACTGCTGCGGGATGCCGGTTGCGAATCGGCCAACGGGTGGGTCAGCGTAGAGCATGGCCAGACCTCGGTATCGCGCCTGTGGGCGGCCGGCAATGTGGTCAGCTCACCGGACCAAGTCTCGCAAGCGATGGGCAGCGGCGCGGCCGTGGGCATCGCCATCGATCAGCGCATGCTCGATGAAGACCTGGCGAAGCTCTAGCCCACCGCAATAAGATAAAGGAGAGGAACTAATGTTCCTCTCCTTTATATGGTGGAGCTAACGGGATTCGAACCCGTGACCCCCACACTGCCAGTGTGGTGCGCTACCAGCTGCGCCATAGCCCCTCAAACGAGGTGCAACCTTGTGGGCTGCAACTCGCTTAAATATACATGGAGGGTATTTAACTCTCCAAATCGCCTGCTACTGGGTGACGATCTCTACCCAATCACCCAGGTTCTTGCCGGCCTTTTGATCCTTTTCTGATGGAACATCCTTGCCATTTTGGACAATGCGCGGCGAAGAGACAGAGCCGGTTTCTTTATCCAGCTTGTCGTAGTTGGTCTTCGCCACCTTATTGCCCTGCTTGATGTCCACGTTCTTTATGGACTCAACGACATCATCTTCCGCACCAAGTTCCTTGGCTTTGTCAGCGATGTCTCCGGTCTCCCACTTATTAGCAACACTTTGTTGATTTTGCATGAGGAAGTCACGCAAATTCCAGTAGGTTTTGGCGTCGCCGGACTTTGCCAACTCCGACATAGCAGCAGCAGCCTTCGTAGAATACCCTTCTTGGGTTTCAATCTCCCTACCGTCTAGGAAGTTTAAGGTACGAACGTGTACAACAAGCTTTCCGTCCTCGATAGCCTGCTTCATTTTGCCATCAGTGGCCTGTGCCAATTCAGCGCAATGTGGACAGGAGTAATCTTCGTACAGATCCACCTCAGGGGTATCGTCTGTAGCATTCTCGCCCTTCAGCGTGATAGCGCCGTCGCTGTACTCCATCGTCATATTGACGTCTTCGATGCCATCATCGGACTGTTTACCGTTCCACACGATGTAGCCAATGACAACGGCAATGATGACGAGGAGTACGCCGACTCCCCAAATAAAACCGTTGCCGCCCTTGGCGTTAGGGTCAGTTACTTTGCTCATTTGAACCTTGCCTTTAAAAATCTTCGGACCAATTCAGCCTACCTTGCCCACCGTTTAGGGGTGAAGGGCAAACTTGGTGAAGGGGCGCTTGATGGTCCATAGGGTCAGGAATAGATATGCTGCGTCGCGCAGCAGCGTCTTCGCATAATCCATTCCGCGGTCGGGATTTTGGGCGTCATAGCCAAAGCAGCCACAGTCAATATCTAGTCCGCGGGCCCAGGCTTGTGCGATACCCACCATAAACAGCAGCAACACGCAGGTGGCCACGATGGAGGACTTTCGCAAAAACAGCCCGAGCAGCAAGAGCACGCCACCAATAACCTCCAGTGGGCCAATGACCGTTGCGAGGTAAAGAGCCCAATCAGGCGTAAAAATGTCATAGCCTTTAATGGCCTGGGTCATGTCTAAAGTTTTGCCGAGCTTATGCACGCCGGCGTCAATCCACACCCAGGCCATATAGAAACGGGCGATGAAGCTGATGACGTCGAGCACCAGCTTCCCATTAATCTTGCTACTCATGAGGTTGAGTGTAGCGTTAAACCCCTAATACATGGGAAACAACTGCCTGTGCTTCTGCTTGCACCTGCTTGAGATGTTCCTCACCCAAGAAAGATTCGGCATAGATTTTGTATTTATCTTCAGTGCCGGAAGGACGAGCGGCGAACCAAGCATTTTCCGTCGCTACCTTCAGGCCGCCAATGGCCGCACCGTTGCCGGGTGCCTCCGTCAGCTTGGCCACGATGTCTTCGCCCGCCAGTTCCGTGGCGGAAACTTTTTCAGGAGACAGCTTCTTGAGGATGGCTTTCTGCTCGCGGTTCGCGGGGGCGTCGGTGCGAGCATAGGCTGGGGCGCCAAATTTCTCCGCCAGTTCTGCATAACGCTGGGACGGAGTCTTGCCGGTGACGGCGGTAATCTCCGCGGCGAGCAGGTCCATAATGATGCCGTCCTTATCGGTGGACCACACGGAGCCATCGAAGCGCAGGAAAGACGCCCCGGCGGATTCCTCACCACCGAAACCAATGGCGCCTTCGACCAATCCCGGAACAAACCACTTGGAGCCGACGGGAACCTCCACCAATTCGCGACCCAAGCTTTCCACCACGCGGTCAATCATGGAGGAGGACACCAGGGTCTTTCCCACACCGGCATTTCCCCACTGCGGGCGGTGACTAAAGAGGTACTCGATAGCCACGGCAAGGTAGTGATTGGGGTTCATCAGGCCGGCATCGGGAGTGACAATGCCATGGCGGTCCGCATCGGCGTCGTTGCCGGTGGCAAGGTCGAACTTAGAGCGGGCGTCGATAAGCGAGGCCATAGCATCCGGCGAAGAACAATCCATGCGGATCTTGCCGTCCGTATCCAAGGTCATAAAGCGGAAAGTGGAATCCACCTCCGGATTCACAACCGTCATATTGAGCTCGTAATGGTCCGCAATGGCCTGCCAATAATCCACGGAGGCACCACCCATGGGATCTGCGCCGATGCGCAGGCCGGAATCTTTAATAGCCTGCATATCCACCACATTCTTAAGGTCAGCCACGTAGTTGTGTACGTAGTCATGCTTGATGCAGCGCTCGTCCAGCACGCCGTCGACAGGCGTTCGCTTGACGCCCTCCAGCTCAGCGTGCAAGTACTCGTTCGCGCGGTCAGCAATCCAATCGGTAGCCTGAGCGCCGGCCGGGCCGCCGGTAGGCGGGTTGTATTTGAAACCGCCATCGCGGGGAGGATTATGGGACGGGGTAATCACGATGCCATCGGTGCCAGGGTTAGTCAGGATTGCATGGGAGACCGCCGGCGTCGGCGTGTAGCGACCGCGCTCGTCGACGCGAACCTCCAAACCGTTGGCTAGCAGCACCTCAAGGGCGGAAACCATGGCAGGCTCGGAGAGCGCATGCGTATCGCGGCCGATGAAAATCGCCCCAGCAACGCCTTGTTCCGCACGGTAATCCACAATGGCCTGGGTAATCGCTAGGATATGAGCCTCATTAAAAGCGCAATCGAGCGCGGAGCCGCGGTGGCCAGAGGTTCCGAAGGACACCTGCTGATCCGGGTTATCCGCATCCGGGGTACGGGTGTAATAGGCGGTGACCAATTCTGCAATATCAATAAGATCCGTGGGTTGTGCCAGTGTGCCGGCGCGCTCGTGGGCCATAGCGTGCTCCTTAGAAGTGGGGACGACGTATATATCCAGCTTGCCTGCTCTTCCGCGTTTGCGCAGGACGGATATTCCCCCGGCTGGGGGTATAGGCAAATTTACTCTATTTCTATAGTTCGCTAGATTTACAGAATGGACTCGCTTAATTCCATCCTCTCCGCCATCAGCACTGTGGTGTGGGGACCGTTCATCCTCATTCCCCTCCTGCTGGGAACCGGCCTGTGGCTGACCATTCGTTTGGGAGGACTCCAATTCCGAGCGCTGGGCCGCGCGATGCGTCACATCTTTGCCACAGACTCTGACGATGAGTCCACCGAGGGTGATATTTCCAATTATCAGGCGCTGACCACCGCCCTTGCCGCGACCGTAGGCGTGGGAAATATCGTAGGTGTGGCCACTGCACTGTCCATCGGCGGCCCTGGCGCACTGGTATGGATCTGGATTACTGGCCTCGTAGGCATGGCTTCCAAGTACACCGAGGCCTACCTGGGCGTGCGTTTTCGCACCACGGATTCCAAGGGCGAGATGTCCGGTGGGCCACAGCAGTACCTGAAGCGTGGCATCCCCGGACCACTCGGATCGGTACTAGCAGTATTCTTTGCCATCTTTGCAATTTGCGCGTCCTTTGGCATCGGCAACCTCGCCCAAGCCAATGCTGTGGCCACCAATATGGAATCGACGTTCGGCATCGCCCCGGCGGCCACCGGCGCGATCCTCTTCGTCCTGGTGGGCTCCGTGCTCCTCGGCGGAATCCAGGCCATTGGGCGCATTACCGCCGCCTTCGTCCCGTTGATGATCATCGTCTACGTCCTGGGCGGGCTCTATGTGATCTTCTCGCACGCCACGGAGATCCCCGCAGCCTTCGCCATGATCTTCAGCGATGCCTTCACCGGCACCGCCGCAGGTGGCGGGTTCGTGGGCTCCACCATCATGATGGCCATTCAATACGGTGTGGCCCGCGGCATTTTCTCCAATGAGTCCGGCATGGGCTCCGCCGCCATCGCCGCCGCGGCCGCCAAAACCCCGCACCCAGCGCGCCAGGGGTTAGTATCGATGACCCAGACCTTCATCGACACCATCATCGTGGTCACCATCACCGGCTTGGTCATTGTTGTAGGCGGCACCTGGGATATGGGCCGCGACGAGGCCGGAATCATGACGGCCGAGGCCTTCTCCCGCGTACTACCGGGAGATTGGGGCGGCACCATCGTTTCGCTCTCCATTATTTTCTTTGCCTTTTCCACCATCATGGCCTGGGCGTATTACGGCGAGCGTTCCCTGGAATCCCTGTGCGGGCGCAAAGCTTCCATCCCCTACCGCATGTTCTTTGCCTGTCTCCTTTTTGTCGGCTCCGTCTCGGAACTCGAGCTCGCTTGGACCTTGTCCGATCTGGCTAACGGTCTCATCGCCATCCCGAACCTCATTGGCTTGCTCCTCCTCTCCGGCCTTGTGGCCCGCGAGACCAAGGCCTACCTAGCCTTCGACCCCAATCTCAACAAGCCAGTGGATGAGGTGCGCGCGTTCGTAGAGTCCCAAGGGATGAACTGGAAGTAACATAGGCCGCATGCCTCAATTCCTCGTCGTGGGTGCTGGCGCTGCGCTCGGTGCGGCTGCCAGATACTTGCTTTCCGTAGCGCTCGGCGGCGGCATGCTCCCGCTGCTCCTTATCAATGTCCTCGGCAGTGCCCTAATGGGATATTTCCGCCCCAGCCCATTTTGGGGCACCGGCGTGCTCGGCGGTTTCACTAGCTTTGCCACCTTCGCTTTCCTGACTTCCGAGGCCCATTGGACCATCGCTTTAGCCTATGCCCTAGCCACCATTGGCGGCTGCGTGGGCGGCTACCTGGCAGGTGACAAGCTGCGATGAATCTTCTGTGCGTCCTTCTCGGCGGCTTCATCGGCGGTAGCCTGCGCTATGGCTTTGCCCGGCTTATACCCGCCCCCTACTGCACCTTCGTGGCGAATATTTTGGGCTCCCTCGCCATTGGCCTGGCCTATGGTTTCGCCCAGCTTGCCGACGTCCCCCTTATCCACCCCTTCCTCGCCCTCGGCCTCGCCGGCGGCCTTTCCACCTGGTCCACATTGGCGAAAGAACTGGGCGAAATGGTCAAACGTAAGCAGTGGTGGCGACTGTGCAAGTACCTCTTCTGGACCATTGGCCTCGGCATCGTTTTAGCCTGGCGCGGCACCATCTGGGCGGCCCGCATTTATCACGGGTTTTAAGGGTAAACTCCCAGCTAACTGGCAGTTACTTTTGGCTTGCTCAAGCTTAATATTTTCCGCGTGAGTTTCCTTTTGAATCTGCCTTTGGCGGATCCCATCAATGGAGTGATCTTCTACGCCATCCTCGCGATTGCGGGCATTATCATTCTCCTCCAACGCAAGGTATGGCCGCTGGTCATCGCGGCCCTGCTGTGCGTCATCGCTTGGTACTTTCTCCGGCACTGGCAAGTGCCGTGGTACATCTTCCTCGCAGCTTTCATCCCCGTAGCGGCAGTGGTGCGCAAACCCAAGATTGTCACGGTCACCGCCGGAATCTTTTCCCTTTTGGCTATGGTCGGCATCGTCAACATGGAGTACCAAACCTATCCAGATATTGCGTCCCTTGACCCGCGCCCTGTGGCAAAGGAAATGAACTACGAAGAGTTTTCCCACACCAAATCTGGTGCAGCCATCGTCCATGTCGATCTTCCCGGCACCACCTCCCATTTCTCCGCCCGCCAAGCTACGGCATATATCCCGCCTGCATACTGGACGGACCACACCCTGCCCGTCATCGTCCTCCTGCACGGCAACCCGGGCGGCCCGGAGCAGTGGTTCGGTTCAGGAGAGGCTGCCGAAACCGCGGACCAATTCCAGGCGGCGAATGGAGGCCGCAGCCCCATCGTCGTTGCCGTAGACGCCACCGGCTCTGAAACCGCCAATCCCATTTGCGCCGATAGCTCCCAGGCCAGGGTAATGACCTACCTCAGCCAGGACGTACCACAAGCCATTAAGCAAAAATTCAAAGTCAACCCGGATCAGCGCACTTGGACCGTGGGCGGATTAAGCTACGGCGGCACCTGCTCCCTGCAGATCGCTACCAACCGCCCTGAAGCCTATGGTTCCATCATCGACATTTCCGGCGAAGCCGAGCCCACCATTGGCAACCACGCGGCAACAGTGAAGAAATTCTTCGCTGGCGACGAGTCCGCCTTCAATGACCAGGATCCCTCCCACTTGCTCGCCCACAAGCGCTACTCCGCCCAGGCCATCTTCATCGCTGGCGATAAGGACACAGCTTCCGTCAACGCCCTGCGCTCGCTTTCCGACGCCGCCCGCAACGCTGGCATGAAAACATACTTCGGCACCCGCCCCGGCGGCCACTCCTTTCAGGTGTGGCGCCCAGCTCTGCGCGAATCTTTCGCTTGGGCCGCCCGTCGCGGTGGCATGACAGCGATTAAGGATCCCTTCGACGGAATTGGAGCCAACGATGTCCGTTCTTAAAACCATCCTGACCAGGTTTCCTGTTTCCCTGTCCATCTTAGTCATCATGTGGGCGCTCCACCTAGTGGAATTCCCCACCTCCCACTGGCTGGCGCTGACTACCGCGCACCCCGGCGGCGCCATTATCTTGTCAGCGCTCATCGTGCTATGGCTCGTACCCGCAGAATGGCGCTTGGGGTCCTTGCGTACATTGGCGGTAGGAGTTGTCTCCCAGCTCATCAGCGTCCCACTGTCCATCGTCCTTGCCCGCGGCATTGAGACCGTAGGCCTAAATCGATGGGGAAATGACTTATTGAGCGATACCTTCCTCACCCCTATCGGCTTCATCGCCGGTGCCGCCGGTTTTGCCTCCGCTTTACTCCCCCGCTTATGGCGCCGCCGTCTGCGCGTTTCGCTTATCGTGCTTACCACCACTTTTGTGTTCTATTCCGGCACCATGTCAGACGTTCTCGGCATCGTCGCCGCCACTCTTTCTATTACGGCTGGCCAATTACTCTTTAAGCCCGAATCCGCACCACCTTCCATCAGGGAGCATCGCGTGCTCCTCGCCGTCGGTGTCGCCTGCGTAGCCATTGGCCCCGCCTTCGTGGCACTCGACCCCATGGCCGAAGGTCCTTTCTCCCAAATCACACAGCTCCTGTGGGCGCCACACCTTTCTGCTCTGGAGGCGACCCAAGTCTGCACAGATTCGCTAACTTCTACCAGCTGCACCGCAGCAGTCGATCTTGCCCGTGCCCAAGGCATCGGCGCCTTGGTAGCCAATATCATGCCGTTCATCATCCAGCTGGTGGTGTGCTTTGGTCTCATGCGCGGCCGCGTGCTCGCGTGGTGGATGGCGGTTATCACTCAAATACTGGCCATCGCCTTGCTGACCTACCAGCTTTGGGACGATTCCCGCCTGAGCTACCTTCTGCCCAACCTCGTGCTCGTCATCCTGCCCTGGCTCTTGGCACTGTTCATGCTGCTTATCAATCGTTCGCTCTTCCGGATCCGGGAAAACCGCACGTTTTTCACCCGCACTATTGCCTTCGCTATACTTGCCGCCGCTCTCGGTGCGGGCTTGTGGATCCTTACCGCCTCGTTGCACAACACCGTTCCCCCAGCGAATCTTGCCGACATCCTCGCAGAAACCCCATTGCGTTTCGTTCCGGCCGTCGTTGCGTTTATCCTCCCCCACCACGTCGCGCCGGCAACGATGTTTTCCTGGTTCATCTACCTATGGGTTGGAAACGCCTTCTGGATGCTTCTGGCAGTCCGGCTCTACCTCGGCTTTTCTCGCCCTGTTAACCCTGCACTAGAGTCCGACCGCGGCACCGCGCGGCGCTTACTCGAAGCCGGTACCGGTGATCATCTTTCCTTTATGACGCTGTGGAAATCCAACCGGTACTTCTTCCACGGCGACTCCTATGTGGCGTATCGAGTCTCCAATGGCATCGCCCTCACGCTGGGCGCCCCCGTCGGCCGCGATATCAGCGCTGAGTTCGAGCGCTTTGCTACCGAACAAGGCTGGGCCGTGGCGTGGTATTCCGTCAACGCGCAGTTCGCCGATGCTCACCCGCAGTTCAAACGCCTTCAAGTTGCAGAAGAAGCAGTTCTCAACTGCGAGTCCGTGGAATTCAAAGGAAAGAAATTCCAAAATGTGCGCACTGCACGAAATAAAGCCGAGAAAGAAGGGATTAGCACTCGGTGGACCACCTGGGAGGAGCTAGATATTACCTCTATCGCCCGCATTAGCGCACTAAGCGAGGACTGGGTCTCCGACAAGGCCCTGCCCGAGATGGGCTTCACCCTCGGCGGCTTAGAAGAAATGATGGTGAACGGCACCCGGGTTTTGCTCGCTGAGTCCGCCGATGGCACTTTGCATGGTGTGACCAGTTGGATGCCGGTATACGAAGATGGTGCTATTGCCGGCTACGTTCTCGACGTCATGCGCCGCAACGAGCACGGCTTTAAGGGAGTAATTGAGCTCCTCATCTCAGAGGCTATGCTCATTGCCCAGTCCGAAGGCCTTGCCTGGATCTCCTTGTCCGGTGCGCCTTTGGCCGGACAGCCAGACGATCCTAGCTGGCTCGACGTCGCCCTCAATCGCATTGGAGAAGAAGTCGAACCGCTCTACGGCTTCCGCACCCTCGCGGCCAGCAAGCGCAAATTTCAGCCCGAAGAGCACCCGTGGTACCTGTGCTATCACGATGAATTGAAGCTTCCTGCCATCGCGCTGGCCACCATGCACGCCTACCTGCCCGAGATGAAGACCAAGGATGCAATATCGGCGTTCAAAGCGTGGATGGCCGCATAAAAAGCAATAAGGCCTTCCCTCGTCGTGTGATGAGGGGAGGCCTTAGACTATGCAGCTAGTCAGCGATTGCTTCTAATGGCGGCGTCTTCGCCGCGCGGTGCGACGGCCATACTGCCGCGATAATACCCACGATGGCCGAGCCCACCAACATGATGAGCACCATCGCCCACGGAATCTGCGCAGAGTCCAACCCCTCATCGCCGAGGATCTCAATGAAGGACCAGCCCAAGCCGAGACCAATGAGGATGCCCATCACCGCGCCAAAGAGCGCGATCTGCACGGACTCCAGGGTAATCATCGTGCGGATCTGGCGGCGTTGCGTACCCACGGCACGCAACATGCCGATCTCCTGGCGGCGCTCAATAACACCCAGGGTCAAGGTATTGACAATTCCCAGCACGGCAATAATCACCGCAAGGGCAAGCAGGCCATACAGGATGGAAAGCATCTGGTCGATAAAGCCAGCCGCCTGGCCGGCATACTCCTCACCAGAATTAACCTGAACCACGACCAAATCCTTGACCGCATCCTCCAGATTATGGCGCAGTTCTTCCTTGTCATAGCCTTCTTGGCCCAAGACGCCCACCATTTGGACGGTAAAGGACCTCTCCGGCGCAACCTTCTCAGCCACATCCTGCGAGAGCACCATGTTCTGCACTACATCGGTGGGCTTAAAGGTACCGACCAGCTTCGCCTCGGCCTTCTTGTCCTTTTCCGCAGAAGTAACCTTGTAGGTCTCTCCTACCTTCCAGCCGTGTTCCTTGGCAAAGTCCTCGGTAGCAATGAAGCCCTTCTCCAAGTTGGCATCACCCTCGACCATATCGAGCGCAATCATCGACGACGGATCTCCATCCGCAGTCATCGTTTGCTGGAATTGTGGACCATAATCCATCGATGCCTGACCATCGACGGCCACCGGAGCCATACCGACGGTAATCACCTTATCGACGCCCTCGGCCTCCGCCGCGCGTTTACCCGTGTCCTTCGGCGTCGGGAACTCACCAGAGCTAGGACCGGAAAGCAGGTAATCAGAGGTGATGTTTTGCTCCACGGTATCGGCCACGGAGGACTTCATAGTTGCGCCCAGCATGCCAATAGCGGTCACTAGGGCCACACCCAAAGTCAGCGCGAAGGCAGTGGCGGCGGTGCGGCGCGGATTGCGACGAGAGTTGGTAGCCGCCAACGAACCGATGGCGCCGAACGGCTTACCGATTGCCTTGCCCACCGTCGGCACCAAAGGCAGCGACAAAGCAGGGCCGACTAGGAAGAATCCCACGATGACACCGAATGCGCCGACGCCGACGAGGATGGCGCGGACGTTCGTCTCGCCGTCGGAAAGCACGCCTGCCAACGCCGCAACAATACCCACCAGCAAGATAATGGCACCGAAAATCGTGCGTACCTTCAGGGAAGTTCCGGAAGCAGATTCGGTAGTGCGCATTGCCTCAACCGGCTGCACGCGGCCCGCGCGCCGTGCCGGCGCCCACGCAGATACAACCGTCACGATAGTGCCCAAAATGATTGGAACTACGATTGCCGAAACGCTCAGGCCCAAGCCGCCATCGAGAGGCATTCCCTGCGCGCTCATGACTGCCTTAATGATTGCGACCAACCCCATACCAGCAACTACGCCAACTATGGACCCCAGAACACCAACGATGGCGGACTCCACCACCACCGAGTTTGTGATCTGGCGACGGGAAGCACCCAGCGCACGCAAGAGAGCAAACTCCTTGGTGCGCTGTGCGACAATCATCGAGAAAGTATTTGCAATGATGAAGGTGCCCACCAGCAGCGCAATTAGGCCGAACGCGATGAGGAAGTAATTGATGAACTTCAAAGCAGAAGACATCATCTCCGAGGTCTCCTCAGCCAGGCGCTCACCCGACTCCGCTTCGACTTCATACTTCTCATTCAGGTGGTCCACCAAGGCATTCGCATCCACTCCATCGGCTGCAGAAACCTTGAGCTGGCTCGGCTCACCGTAGCGCTCCAGGTAATCCTTTTCAGCCATGCTCAGCACGATGCTCTCGCCCTGGTCGACCGCGGGCTCCGAGATGCCAGAAACCGTCACCGTATCCTGCTCATCAGGGTGAACCACAGTCAGCTTCTGGCCCACGGAAATGTCGTATTTGTCGGCCGCGGAAGAGTTGACGAGGACCTCGTTCTTACCGCTAGGCTCCTCGCCCTCCTTCAGCTCATCGGCGCCACCAACGACCTTGTCTTCTGGGTAGAACGGGACAACGCTGGCCGTGCCGCCCTGGGTTTGATAGGCCTCCGAGTTCTCATCGGCCGCGACAACGGTCTCCGAATCCGCGATATTGATGTTCTTGACATCCTTATCGTCGGCCAACTTTTGGCGCAACTTGTCATCCAGTTTCGCGCCATTGTCGTCCTTTTGGCTCACCACTGCATCCACGCCGCGGAACTGATTATCCACGGCGGAGTCAAACGTAGACTTCAGCGAATTGGTAAACATAAACGAGCCGGCAATAAACGCAGTGCCCAAAACCACCGCAAGAATCGTCAGCCCAAGGCGCAACTTATGCGCCACAATATTACGCAGAGATACTCTGCGCATTGCGTTTCCGCGTGCCATTTAGCCCTCAATCTCCGCCATTACCTGGTGAATGGCCTCCATCGTCGGATTGTGCAACTCATTCACAAGCTTGCCGTCAGCAAGGAAAACCACCCGGTCCGCATACGAGGCGGCCTTGGCATCGTGCGTCACGATGACCACTGTTTGGTTGTCTTTATCCACCGCGGTTCGCAAAATGTCGAGCACCTCGGCCGAAGAATTCGAATCCAGGTTGCCCGTTGGCTCATCGCCGAAGATGATTTCCGGCCGAGAAACCAATGCACGAGCACAGGCCACGCGCTGCTGCTGTCCGCCAGACAATTCAGCTGGGCGGTGTTCCAGGCGCTCCGCTAGGCCAAGGCGGTTAGTGACCTCCTCAAACCACTGCTTATCGACGTCCTTACCCGCAATATCCGTAGGCAGCGTAATGTTTTCCGCCGCAGTCAGCGTGGGCACAAGGTTAAAGGACTGGAAAATAAAGCCCAGCCGGTCACGACGCAGCGACGTAATGTCTTTATCATTGAGCGCAGAAATATCGGTATCACCGATAAATGCTGATCCGGAGGTCGCTGAATCGAGACCAGCCATGGTGTGCATCAGCGTCGACTTACCGGAACCCGATGGGCCCATGATCGCAGTGAATTCGTTCCTACCGAAATCAATGGATACATGATCAAGAGCGACGACGGCTGTGTCATCGCTTCCGTATTGCTTAAACAAGTCAACGGCGCGAGCCGCAGCATCAGTCATGAGACAAGTTCTCCTTGTAAATGGGAAATTACCAATTTAAGTCTAGCGACCGTGGTCTCCGGCCGACATCATCCCTGAGGAGGAAAACGGCATGCGAGAAGCCGGCACGACCGTTCTCCTGGTCACAACACCGCAGGCTCCGGTCTACTCCCTAGCCCTCCCTTCTTTTTGTTCTTTGTTGTTGTAGTGCGAGGTATTGGGCCCAGGTGTGGTTCCAGTGGGCTTGGGAGGTCGCTAGTGGTCCGGTGGCGTGGTCTAGTTGGTAGGTGCCGTCGTGGTGGAGCCAGGCGATGGTGCCGGTGATGGGGTCGAGAATGTAGTGGATTCTGCGGTCGGTTTTGATGTTGTGGTGGTGTTGGCAGAGAGAGTGTCCGATTTTTTGTGTGCGGGGGCTTGGTTTACAAGTAGTCCGCGAATCGGTTGGGGTAAGCCACGGCTAGTTGGTTGATGGCTTGTTTCCACCCGGTGGCTTTCGCTCCTTCAATATAGCCGTTGCACTCAACGTCGCGCTTTGCTTTCTTCGCTCGCTGGGCAGCGCGCTTGTCTTCGATGTTGCAGATCATCAGCCACAGCGTCTTCAGCGCTGCGGTATCGTTCGGGAACTGGCCCCTGTTACGGGTAGCTTTACGCAGTTCAGCATTCAGCGACTCGATCGAGTTGGTGGTGTAGAGCACCCGGCGTGCCGCCGGTGGGAACTGTAGAAACGGCACGAACCGCTCCCAAGCGTCGCGCCAGACTTTGACCGACTGGGGGTATTTCCGGCCAAGTTCACTGGCCTCGAAAGCATCCAGGCTGGCACGTGCGGTGTCCTCGTTAGCGGCTGTGTAGACCTCACGCAGCGCGCGGGAGACACCTTTGCGGTCCTGGTAGGACACCCACCTGTTGGCCGCCCGAATCAGGTGCACGATACAGGTTTGCACCATGGAATTCGGCCAGGTTGCCTCAACTGCTTCAGGCAGGCCTTTGAGCCCGTCGCAGCACACGATGAACACGTCTTGGACACCGCGGTTGGCTAGATCCGCACACACCGATGCCCAGAATGCGGCGCCTTCATTGTCGGCGATCCACAATCCCAGGATGTGCTTGATGCCGTCCATATCGACACCAACCGCCATATAGCAAGCCTTGTTGACCACGCGGTGGCCGTCACGGATTTTGACGCGTAGCGCGTCGAGGAAGATCACCGGGTAGAACTCGTCGAGCTGGCGGTTTTGCCAGATCATGACCTCGTCCAAGACCGCATCGGTAATGGTGCTGATCGTATCCGGACTCATATCCACCCCCAGGGTGGTTGCGAGATGGTGCTGAATATCGCGCACGGTCATCCCACCGGCATACAGCGAGATAATCATGTCGTCGAGCTCTGTGAGCCTGCGTGCACCCTTGGGCACCATCCGGGGAGTAAACGTGCCGGCACGATCCCTAGGCACGGTCACCTCAACTGCGCCGTAGCCAGAATTGACGGTCTTGGTGTACGACCCGTTACGGTGATTATTCTCCTGTGTGGTTTCGACCTGGGATTTCGCTTTGCGGTCGCAATGGCCGTAGCCCAAGTGCGCATCCATCTCCGCCTTAAGGCCAGCGTTGATCGATGCCTGTAGCAGGCCTTTGATCAGCTCGCTTGCATCATCAGCGGAGCTCGACAACTCGCTAATCAAGCTGGCGATTTCAGAATTTTCCATCAGCTTCTCGCTGATCTCGTTGACCCTCGCCGGGTCATGGTTTTTCTTCGGTGACACCGTAGTCATTATCGGTGAAACTCCTTCTAGATCAGAGCCTCACACACAAACTCCCTGACACTCCCTTGGCAGAGGTTTACTAAATTATCCGGACTGGTGGGCCCGCCGTGGTGGTATTCGATGCGGTGGTCGAGTTGGCACCTGGTGGCGGGGACGGTGCAGCCGGGCCAGCGGCAGGTGCCGTCTCTGCCTTGGGTGTAGGCGCGGATGTCGGTGTTGGGGGTGTAGGAGTCTACCTCGTCGGCTTTAAGTCGGCGGATGAAGGTGTTGTCTATAGGGGCGTGGTTGAGGTTTATCCATCCGGCACCGGGGTGGAAGACGAGGTTGGTGTCGGGGTTGGTGGTAAAGGTGTTGATGGCGACGCTGGTGTGGGTGTCTTCGAGGATGAGGTCGATAAGACCTTGTGCGGCGGTGGTTGTGGCCTGGTTGGTGTGGGCGTCGATGTGGCGGGCGATGATGGTGGCGGTGGCGCTATCGCAGGTGAGTGTGAATGTGGTGGTGTTATCTGGGTTGTAGTTGATGCGCAGTCGTGGTTGGGGTTGTTGTTCTTTGTCTTCGGGGCGCAGGTGGCAGTCGATGAAGGTGCGGATAAATCGGCGCAGATCAGCATCGGTGGGTACTGTTTGGTTGGGTGTGGTGGGGGTGAGGAAGTCTGCGAGTGCGGCGTCGATGGCTTCAAGATGCTCTGGGTTGTCTTCAAGCCTGTTGAGTTCGCGGTCGATGATGCGCAGCTTGTTAAGGTCGAGGATCCAGTGGTGGCCTTGTACTTCGGTGACTAGGGGTAGTTGGCGGACGCGGAAGTGGGCACGGATGAAGTGTCCCAGGTTTTGTTCCGTTTGAGTAGATGGGAAAATCTGGAATATGCCAAGAAAATTTGACCAGGATGCGAAGGATCGTGTGGTCCGTCTTGTAGAGGACCGCATCTTGGCGGAAAATATGTCGATGCAAGCCGCGTGCCAGGCAGTAGCCCCAAAGCTGGGGGTGTCATGGCACACAGCCCGTCAATGGACCCAACAGGCCCGCCGTGCGGGAAACATCCCAGAACCCGTGCCTGAAGATCTGGCCGCCGAAAACGCGAGGCTTCGCCGTGAAAATCAAGAGCTACGCGACACCAATGAACTTTTAAAGGCTGCCTCAGCTTTTTTCGCGTCGGAACTCGACCCAAAACGTCGGAAATGATCCGGTTCATCGATGAATACCGGAATCGTTTCTCTGTCGAGTTCATCTGTAAGACGTTGAAGAAAAACCGGTCTGGTGGGTTCATCACCTCGCGTGGCTATCGCCAGTCCAAGGCCCGTGGGTTAAGTGCTCGTCGCCTTCGTGATGCTGTGCTGGTCGAACGCATTAGAACTGTTCATTGGGATAATTACGGTGTCTACGGTGTACGGAAAATGTGGCATGCTCTCCGCCGTGACGGAATCGATATCGGTCGTGAACAAACTGCCCGTTTAATGCGCTTGGCCGGTGTATCAGGCAAAGGCAAAGGCAGATCACCTCTTACAACCCGTAAGCCTAACGTGCCTGATCTGCGCCCAGACTTGGTCGAGCGTGAATTCAAAGCCCCCGGCCCGAACAAACTGTGGGTGGCTGACATTACGTATGTGCGCACGAAGAAAGGCTTTGTGTATGCCGCGTTTGTCACCGACGTTTACTCCCGACGGATCGTTGGGTGGGCGTTATCAGACTCCATGCGCACCGAAGCGTTGCCGCTGCAAGCTCTTAATCAGGCGATCGTGTGTGCTGAGGAAACAACAGGTCTCATTCACCATTCGGATCACGGCTCGCAGTACGTCAGCGTGGTCTACAACGAGCGCCTTGCCCAGCACGGGATTGCCGCTTCCACCGGAACTGTCGGGGATTCTTATGACAATGCTCTGGCTGAAAACGTTAACGGCTCCTACAAGAACGAGCTGATCCATACTCGCAGGTGGGAGGATGTTGTCGAGGTAGAAATCGCGACGTTCGAGTGGGTGTCATGGTGGAACGAGACGAGGCTTCACCAAAGCTTGGGATACCGAACCCCAGTCGAAGTGGAAACCGAATTTTGGAAGCAGAAACCGCCACAGGAAATAATAGAAATCAAGGCAAATGCCTAGGAACAAAACTCGGGGCACTTCAGGATGTATCCGAGGAGCTTGGAGTAGGAGATGCCGAGGTCTTTGGCAAGACTGGTCAGGCTTAGGTCAACATCTTCGTCTAGTTGGGGGAGGATGGCGCGGTAGAGGAACCAGGAGGTTTTGCGCGTATAGGTGCCGGCTTTACCAATGTGGTTTCCGGGGGCGTTGGTGGTGTAGAACGCTTCCGGCACATCACCGTCGTCTAGGTAATAAGCGTCGGACTGGTCGCCGATGAGGAGGGTGTTTGGGTAGTCGAGGGTGGTATCTGGTTCGGGCGGGCTTAGTGTGGCAGTCATGGATGGGGCACTCCAGCAGAGAAGAACAGGGTTCGTACGTGTTTTCTAACAAGTGCCCTTATAGTATCCCGAGTGCCGGACGTGAGGCTGTGGTGGGGGTGTTTGTGTTCGAATAGGGCACCCTAAAACCGCAGGGATCCCCAGAGTCGCACCCCACAAGAAAGCGGGGGTAAAAGCAAAGGTTTAGGGTTCTTTGCCTGCCACTTTCCCGGCAGGTGTGCAGTTCCATGGGGTCTAAAGCCACTGGACGTGTGTGGCGAAGTTCCGTCGTGTGGCGCCTGTTGCGGCAAAACGTAAAAAGAGAAGGAGACGGTGGCTTGGCCGTCTCCTTCCCTTCTTGTTTCATTATTTTGTTGTTTGTTGTTGTTTGGTGTCGGCGGTGACTTACTCTCCCACAACCTCCCGGTTGCAGTACCATCAGCGTGTGCAGGCTTAGCTTCCGGGTTCGGAATGGGACCGGGCGTTTCCCTGCAGCTATTGACCACCGACAAACATGCGAAGCACAAACCCCTTCTTTTTGGGTGCCCACCTAGGGGTGGGTGTTGTGTCAGATACTGCATAGTGGACGCGGTCACGACAGTGACATTGTTTCTTCTTCTTTCTTACCTTTTGCCAAGTTATTTTCTTGGTGTTGGTGTTTGTTGTGGTCAATTAGTACCAGTAGCCTTCACACCTTACAGTGCTTCCAGGTCTGGCCTATCTACCCTATCGTCTTTAGGGGACCTTAACGAAACCTCATCTTAAAACAGGCTTCCCGCTTAGATGCTTTCAGCGGTTATCCCTTCCGTACGTAGCCAACCAGCCATACCCCTGGCGGGATAACTGGCACACTAGAGGTACGTCCGTCCCGGTCCTCTCGTACTAGGGACAGCTTTCTTCAAGTTTCAACGCGCGCGGCGGATAGAGACCGAACTGTCTCACGACGTTCTGAACCCAGCTCGCGTGCCGCTTTAATGGGCGAACAGCCCAACCCTTGGGACCTACTCCAGCCCCAGGATGCGACGAGCCGACATCGAGGTGCCAAACCATCCCGTCGATATGGACTCTTGGGGAAGATCAGCCTGTTATCCCCGGGGTACCTTTTATCCGTTGAGCGACACCACATCCACAAGTAGGTGCCGGATCACTAGTCCCGACTTTCGTCCCTGCTCGACATGTCTGTCTCACAGTCAAGCTCCCTTGTGCACTTACACTCACCACCTGATTGCCAACCAGGCTGAGGGAACCTTTGGGCGCCTCCGTTACATTTTGGGAGGCAACCGCCCCAGTTAAACTACCCACCAGGCACTGTCCCCAACCCAGATCATGGGCCAAGGTTAGATGCTCAATCCGATCAGAGTGGTATTTCAACAACGACTCCACCACCACTAGCGTGACGGCTTCACAGTCTCCCACCTATCCTACACAAACCGAACCAAACACCAATACCAAGCTATAGTGAAGGTCCCGGGGTCTTTTCGTCCTGCCGCGCGTAACGAGCATCTTTACTCGTAGTGCAATTTCACCGGGCCTGTGGTTGAGACAGCAGAGAAGTCGTTACGCCATTCGTGCAGGTCGGAACTTACCCGACAAGGAATTTCGCTACCTTAGGATGGTTATAGTTACCACCGCCGTTTACTGGGGCTTAAATTCTCAGCTTCGCCAACAAAGTTGACTAACCGGTCCTCTTAACCTTCCAGCACCGGGCAGGCGTCAGTCCATATACATCAACTTCACGTCTTCGCATGGACCTGTGTTTTTGATAAACAGTCGCTTCCCTCTATTCTCTGCGACCCCACAACGCTTAACACCGCAAAGAGTGCTCACGCCGTGAGGCCCCCCTTCTCCCGAAGTTACGGGGGCATTTTGCCGAATTCCTTAACCACAGTTCACCCGAACGCCTTAGTATTTTCAACCTGACCACCTGTGTCGGTTTAGGGTACGGGCCATACACACACATCGCTAGAGGCTTTTCTCGACAGTACAGGATCACCACCATCAACCCCAATGGGTCTACGCATCACGCCTCAACCATATGTGCGGCGGATTTACCTACCACACGGTCTGCACGCTTACACCACCAATCCACTAAGTGGCGTGGCTACCTCACTGCGTCACCCCATCACTTGAACCACACATCAGGCCCCACGACATCAACACCACCAACACTCAAAGAGTACCAGTAGTGCATCCGCGGTGGTTAGTATCAGTGCTTCATCATGGGCGCGCATGTACGGGTACCAGAATATCAACTGGTTATCCATCGACTACGCCTGTCGGCCTCGCCTTAGGTCCCGACTCACCCTGGGAAGACGAACTTGACCCAGGAACCCTTAGTCATCCGGCGGATAGGATTCTCACCTATCAATTCGTTACTCATGCCTGCATTCTCACTCGCACACAGTCCACGCCTCCTTACGGTAACGCTTCCACCCATGCACGACGCTCCCCTACCCAAACAAAAATTGTTTGCCGCGGCTTCGGCGGTGTACTTGAGCCCCACTAAATTGTCGGCGCAGAACCACTCGACCAGTGAGCTATTACGCACTCTTTCAAGGATGGCTGCTTCTAAGCCAACCTCCTGGCTGTCTTCGCGATCCCACATCCTTTTCCACTTAGTACACCCTTAGGGGCCTTAACCGGCGATCTGGGCTGTTTCCCTCTCGACTATGAAGCTTATCCCCCACAGTCTCACTGCCGTACAACACAATTAGTGGCATTCGGAGTTTGGCTGACATTGCTAAGATTGTAGTCCCGCTCAACCAACCAGTCGCTCTACCTCCACCAAGCTATAATACGACGCTGCACCTAAATGCATTTCGGGGAGAACCAGCTATCACGGAGTTTGATTGGCCTTTCACCCCTACCCACAGCTCATCCCCGCAGTTTTCAACCTACGTGGGTTCGCGCCTCCACAACCTCTTACAGCTGCTTCACACTGGCCATGGGTAGATCACCCCGCTTCGGGTCCAGGACATGCCACTTGACACCCCATTAGGATTCGGTTTCCCTACGGCTACCCCACACGGGTTAACCTCGCGACATGCCGCTGACTCGCAGGCTCATTCTTCAAAAGGCACGCCATCACACACAAAAGATGCTCTGACGGATTGTAAGCACATGGTTTCAGGAACTATTTCACTCCCCTCCCGGGGTACTTTTCACCATTCCCTCACGGTACTTAATACACTATCGGTCACACTGAGTATTTAGGCTTACCGGGTGGTCCCGGCAGATTCACAACAGATTCCACGAGCCCGCTGCTACTCGGGCAACCCAACAACCCGCATGCCATTGTCTTCAACTACAGGACTCTCACCTTCTCCGGCAGGTAATTCCAAACCACTTCACCTAACAACAACACACAAGCACGATGATGGCAGTCACCGTCAATTGGGGCCCACAACACCGCACACACAACCCCTACCAGGTATCACATGCACACGGTTTAGCCTCATCCACGTTCGTTCGCCACTACTAGCAGAATCATTATTATTTTCTCCTCCTACGGGTACTGAGATGTTTCACTTCCCCGCGTAAACCCCCACAACAGCTATGAATTCACTGAAGGGTAACCCCACATAACCAGGGCCAGGTTTCCCCATTCGGACATCCTCGGATCAACGCTCAATTGACAACTCCCCGAGGCTTAACGCAGCCTTTCACGTCCTTCATCGGCTCAGCATGCCAAGGCATCCACCATGCGCCCTTAATAACGAACACACAAACCACCACACAAACAAGCGGGTGGCCACACAAGTGAACTTGACAAAAAAATTGACTAAAGAAAAAAGAAATCACACAAACACACACAAACAAACCACACAAATGCAGCCCATCCGGCGTGTTTAATGCTCGCGTCCACTATACAGTTCTCACACAACACCCCAACCACACCCAGCCAACACACACAGTGTCAGCAAGACTAAAGGTCAGGCACAAAAAAGGGGGAATAATGCCCCAGACACCCAACAATGCACCAACATACAAACAACTTACTTTTACAACTGTGCACGGCACGTGTGTCACAAAGCGCCATTCAAACACTTGGTCATGTCTTATAGGGTGTGTGTTTCACCCGGACAATTTTTACAACAATAAGGTCGGCAGCATGACACTCGCATACTCAACCAACCAAAGGGTGCAACTGCACCCGAATAATAAAAGCTCCTTAGAAAGGAGGTGATCCACCCGCACCTTCCGGTACGGGTACCTTGTTACGACTTCGTCCCAATCGCCGATCCCACCTTCGACGGCTCCCTAACAAGTTTGGGCCACCGGCTTCGGGTGTTACCAACTTTCATGACGTGACGGGCGGTGTGTACAAGGCCCGGGAACGTATTCACCGCAGCATTGCTGATCTGCGATTACTAGCGACTCCGACTTCATGGGGTCGAGTTGCAGACCCCAATCCGAACTAAGGCCGGCTTTCAGCGATTCGCTCCACCTCACAGTGTCGCTGCGCGTTGTACCGACCATTGTAGCATGTGTGAAGCCCTGGACATAAGGGGCATGATGATTTGACGTCATCCCCACCTTCCTCCGAGTTGACCCCGGCAGTCTCTCATGAGTCCCCAACCAAATGCTGGCAACATAAGACAAGGGTTGCGCTCGTTGCGGGACTTAACCCAACATCTCACGACACGAGCTGACGACAACCATGCACCACCTGTACACCAGCCACAAAGGGAAACTACATCTCTGCAGCGATCCAGTGTATGTCAAGCCCAGGTAAGGTTCTTCGCGTTGCATCGAATTAATCCACATGCTCCGCCGCTTGTGCGGGCCCCCGTCAATTCCTTTGAGTTTTAGCCTTGCGGCCGTACTCCCCAGGCGGGGCGCTTAATGCGTTAGCTACGGCACGAAAGTCGTGAAAAGACCCTCACACCTAGCGCCCACCGTTTACGGCATGGACTACCAGGGTATCTAATCCTGTTCGCTACCCATGCTTTCGCTCCTCAGCGTCAGTAACTGCCCAGTAACCTGCCTTCGCCATCGGTGTTCCTCCTGATATCTGCGCATTTCACCGCTACACCAGGAATTCCAGTTACCCCTACAGTACTCAAGTTATGCCCGTATCGCCTGCACGCCCGGAGTTAAGCCCCGGAATTTCACAGACGACGCGACAAACCACCTACGAGCCCTTTACGCCCAGTAATTCCGGACAACGCTCGAACCCTACGGATTACCGCGGCTGCTGGCACGTAGTTAGCCGGTGCTTCTTATCTAGGTACCGTCACAAAAAGCTTCGTCCCTAGCGAAAGGAGTTTACAACCCGAAGGCCGTCATCCCCCACGCGGCGTCGCTGCATCAGGCTTGCGCCCATTGTGCAATATTCCCCACTGCTGCCTCCCGTAGGAGTCTGGGCCGTATCTCAGTCCCAATGTGGCCGTCCACCCTCTCAGGCCGGCTACCCGTCGCCGCCTTGGTAGGCCATTACCCCACCAACAAGCTGATAGGCCGCGAGCTCATCCTACACCGAAAAAACTTTCCAACCATCACACTAAAAATGGCTCCTATCCGGTATTAGACCCAGTTTCCCAGGCTTATCCCGAAGTGCAGGGCAGATCACCCACGTGTTACTCACCCGTTCGCCACTCGAGTACCCTGCAAGCAGGGCCTTTCCGTTCGACTTGCATGTGTTAAGCACGCCGCCAGCGTTCGTCCTGAGCCAGGATCAAACTCTCCACAAAAAAATTTCAGAACAAAATTCCGAAACAGGCCGTGAAAAGCCCGAAACCCAACAAAAGAACAAACCACCACAAACCACACAACAATGCAGCCCGTGCTGGCGTCCAAAAATTACTACAAAGAAAAATACAGTTCCCTCAACCCGACGGGGCAAAAAAGAGGAAACCACAAAGTTGAACACAATCACATGCCAACCAATCCATCTCAATGCAGCCGAAACACCAAACAGCATTCAAAAAGGTACGTATTCCACATACCCAACCGGCACACACCAACCAACAAACCACTAGGCCTGCTGGCAGACAAACCAATCAACACACAACCATGCACACAAAAAATAAAAAGTACATTGGCACACTATTGAGTTCTCAAACATCATCCACACACCACAAGAAAATTAACTTCCCGTTAACCTCTCGTTGGCGGCTCGTACAAACTTACCCAACCAAATGAACCAAGTCAAATCATCGAACCAAGTCCGTACAAAATTCGCTTCAAAGTAACCAACCGGCTACCTCGCGGCGACTTGGATTAATCTAGCCCAACCCCACCAATAATGACAAATCCCCAGCACACAAGGGAAAACGGTGCGCTGGGGACGTCGTTAAAAGAGCTCTTCTTCTTGAGTTCTTTCAATTGTGGCGCCGAGGCGCTGCAGGTTTTCTACAAAGTTGGGATATCCGCGGTCGATGTGGAAGACATCGTGGACGGTGGTGGTTTCATCCGCACACAGTGCAGAAAGCACAAGACCCGCACCCGCACGGATGTCGGAACTCCATACGTGAGTAGAAGAGAGCCGCTCTTTACCGCGGACTACTACATGGTGACCGTCAACCTGGGCGTCGGCACCCAGGCGCAGCATTTCATCCACAAAGCGGAAGCGGGATTCAAAGACATTCTCCGTAATGACGGTCGTTCCGTCCGCAATGGCAGAGATGCCAATAGCCATCGGCTGCAGGTCGGTGGGAAATCCCGGAAATGGCAGGGTCTGGTAGTCCACAGCCTGTGGTCGCTGATCCATGCGCACGCGAAAACCATTCTCATAGGTCTCTAGTTCCGCGCCGGCGGACTTCAGCTTTTCGAGCGGCAGATGCAGGTGGCGCGGGGAAATTCCACCCACGGTGATATCGCCCTGGGTCATGGCCGCGGCGTACGCCCACGTGCCGGCCACAATTCGGTCACCAATAACCTCATGCTGGGTGGGCTGCAGCTTATCGACGCCGCGGATAGTCACCACCGAGCTTCCCTCGCCCTCGATATCGGCGCCCATGGACTTGAGCATGGTGCACAGGTCGACGATTTCCGGCTCGCGAGCTGCGTTATGCAGAACGGTTTCCCCTTCGGCGAGGACCGCAGCGGTAAGAATATTTTCGGTTGCGCCTACGGACGGGAAGTCCAGGCGGATATTCGCACCTCGCAGGTGCGTAGCCTCTGCCACGACGGCACCGTGTTCAATACGGGTGGTGGCGCCGAGCTTTTCTAGGCCGGTTTGGTGCATATCGAGCGGGCGGGAACCAATCGCGTCACCACCAGGCAACGCTACCTTCGCGTGGCCACAGCGGGAGGTCAAAGGCCCGAGCACGCAGACGGATGCGCGGAATTGGCGGACCGCGTCAAAATCCGCGTTGGATTGCGGCTGTGCAGGGGTCGTAATCCGGACTTCAGAACCCTCGATAACTACCTCGCAGCCGAGCCCCTCGAGAACCTTCTTCATGAGGGGGACGTCCAGAATTTCTGGGCAGTTCGTCAGCGTCGTAGTGCCCTCCGCCAGCAAGGATGCGGCCATGAGCTTCAAGACGCTATTTTTCGCGCCATCTACTTTAACGGTGCCCTCTAGGCGGGCACCGCCGGAAACAATAAACTGATCTTTCACAACTGCCTACGCTACCGGTTCTTAAGGCAATGCGCCGATACGACGAGCGGCATTAACCGCCTCGTAGCGGGTGTGCGCACCGAGTTTGCGCATTACCGAGCGCAAATAAGACTTCACGGTTTCTGCGCCGATTCCCATTTCCTCAGCTGCTTCTACGTTGGTATGGCCTAGGGCCACACAAGAGAGAACGTCGAGTTCGCGGGCGGAGAGCTTGGTGGATTGCTTCACGCGCACCGGCGAGACCATCTGGTCACACAACGTCTCTAGCTCCTTGCGCAGTTCTTCGTCTTCTACGCGGTTGGCCAGCATACGCAGCTTGGAGTGAGTGGAACGGACCTGCTCCCACTCGGCACCGTTCATGACGTGGCCGCGGGCGGCTCCGCCCTTGGACCCATCAGCACGTCGCATGGCGGAATTAACGGCCAAGTCTTGCTCGAGGGTGCGCGCGGTCATCGTCACTTCTTCAATGACCTTGTCGCCCAAACGAACTGGGGAGTGAACGCCGACGTAGAGGACACCGCGAATTTCGCGCTGCACAGTAACGGGCACGGCCACAATGGAGTGCAGGCCCTCGTCCTGAATTACGCGGTCGTTCTCGTGCGAGATGGTGGTGGCACGCGTGTAGTCGGATACACCTACCGCACGGCGAGTGCTGACCACTCGCCCACCTACACCGACGCCGGAGTCAATGATCAGATTCTGCAGCGCTGGGGTGCGTAGCCCCACCCACTGTGTGATCTGCAGGCGATTATCGGGCAGCAGCGTGGCGTACATCGTCACCGGAATACCTGTAGCGGTCTTCAGGGACGACAGGGCCGCGCGTACGGATTCTTCATCATCTTTGAGGCGATGCGACTCCATGAGACTCTTTCCTCGTCGGGGGTAACCAAGTAGGTGTACCCGTCCTCCCCCGGGAATTTGGGGATCAGCGGGCAACTGAGTGGAAGTATAGACAGCATGTGGGGGTAATTCGAAATCGCCCTCGGCTTATCCGGCGCTGCAATCCCACATGGAATGCCCGAATGCCCGGTCTAGAATTTATATACTGACTGGTCTACTTGTGTAGTGTACGCTTGCGTTGTACGCGATTTGAACCCAAATCTGATTCCCAAAGGAGTCCACAGAATGGCTGTCTACAACAACATTATGGAAACCATCGGCGGCACCCCGCTGGTCCGCCTGAACCGTCTCACCGAGGGCAAGGGCGCCACCGTGCTTGCCAAGGTTGAGTCCTTTAACCCGGCCAACTCCGTGAAGGACCGCATCGGCAAGGCCATCGTCGCAGCGGCCGAGAAGTCCGGCCAGCTCAAGCCAGGCGGCACCATCGTGGAGGCCACCTCCGGCAACACCGGCATCGCCCTGGCCCTGGCTGGCGCCACCTTGGGCTACAAGGTCATCCTGACCATGCCGGAGACCATGTCCAACGAGCGCAAGGTGCTGCTGCGTGCTTACGGCGCAGAAATCGTGCTGACCCCGGGTGCGGCGGGCATGAAGGGCGCCGTCGACAAGGCGAATGAAATTGTCGCCGAGACCGATAACGCCATCCTGGCTGCACAGTTCGCTAACGAGGCGAACCCGAAGATTCACGAGGAAACCACCGGCCCGGAGATTTGGGAAGACGCAGAGGGCAAGGTTGACGCCTTCGTTGCTGGCGTAGGCACCGGCGGCACCGTTACCGGTGCAGGCCGCTTCCTGAAGTCCAAGAATCCGGACCTGCACCTGGTAGCCGTCGAGCCGTCCGACTCCCCTGTCCTGTCTGAAGGCCACGCTGGCCCGCACAAGATCCAGGGCCTTGGCGCTAACTTCGTTCCTGAGGTACTTAACCGCGAGCTTCTCGACGAAGTCTTTACGGCCACCACCGAGGAGTCCATCAAGACATCCCGCGACCTGGCTACCCAGGAAGGCCTGCTGGTTGGTATCTCCGCCGGCGCTAACGTTTCCGCAGCTCTGAAGCTGGCGGAGCGCCCAGAGCTCGAGGGCAAGACCATCGTAGTTGTCCTGCCAGACTTTGGTGAGCGCTACGTCTCCACCATCCTCTTCGAGGACATCCGCGAAGCTTAAATTACTTCGCTTGAATAAAAGCACCCGCCAACCTTGGCGGGTGCCTTTTTTATGCCAGTACTATGTGGGCATGAACATTATGAGCTACATCCGTGAAGACTTAGCAAATGCAAGAGATCACGATCCGGCCGCGCGTGGCGACATCGAAAATGCAGTAGTGTACTCCGGCCTCCACGCGGTGTGGTCTCACCGCATTTCGCACTGGATGTGGAAGCGAGGGCTGCGCGGGCCCGCGCGCATCTTGGCGCAGATTAACCGCTTCTTTACCGGCGTGGAAATCCACCCAGGCGCAACTATCGGCCGCCGCTTCTTTATTGACCATGGCATGGGCATTGTCATTGGTGAAACCGCAGAGATTGGCGATGGTGTCATGCTCTACCACGGTGTCACCCTCGGCGGCCAGGTCCTTACCCAAACCAAACGCCACCCCACCGTCGAAGACAATGTGACCATCGGTGCGGGTGCCAAGGTGCTCGGTCCCATTACGATCGGTGAAGGATCGGCCATTGGCGCCAATGCCGTGGTGACGAAGGATGTTCCCGCCGAAAATATCGCGGTGGGCATTCCGGCCAAGAACCGTCCGCGCAACCCGAATGAGCGCATTAAACTGGTCGACCCTGACTACTACATCTAAATTCTCTCCCGGCGGCTCACAGGCTACTGTGGGCCGCTTTTACATGCCTTCTGGGCGCAGCAGATCGCGGTATTCGGGGTTCTTTTCGATAAAGTGCGCCACGGCGGAGCAGGAAGCAATGACTTGCTTGCCGACGCCCCGGGCGTCGTCAAGCGCAGCCTTAATCAGCGGCGCTGACAATCCTTGGCCGCGGAAAGCATCCTTGATGACCGTGTGGTTGAACTCGCGAGTCGTGCCGGCATCTACGTAGTGGCACGCGCCCGCCTCGACGCCGTCCACGGTAAGGACGTAGCGGGACTTATCTGTCTGGTGTGCAATAGCATGTTCCATGTGCCCATACTAAGCAAAAATGGCCCCTCTTACGAGGAGCCATTGTTGTGGCCAGAGCCAGGATCGAACTGGCGACCCCACACTTTTCAGGCGTGTGCTCTACCGACTGAGCTATCTGGCCAGAAACCCGAAGGTTTCCGCGACCCTGACGGGACTTGAACCCGCGACCTCCGCCGTGACAGGGCGGCGCGCTAACCAACTGCGCCACAGGGCCATTTTTAATTATGTGTGTGCTCTTGGGCACGGATAGATACTTTACAGAAGACTCCCAATACTCACCAAATCAGCACGTCAGAAAGCTATTTAGAGGCCTGCAGCGGATCTTTTCCGCCCAAGTTCATCTCAAAGCGCTCATAGTCTTCCATTGCAGCAAAGTGCCGCGAGTAAAGGTCGCAATCTCGGTCCACATGGCCGTAGAGAGCGGGTGCAACGTCGACAATGTGGCGCAGCCACAGGCCCTCATATTCTTGCTCATGGGCCCGTGCCTCGACCTTCCGGTGCGCCTCCTCATCCGAGCCTGCATAGACGAGAAAGAAGTCCTCTCGGAAGAAGTTAGAATGCTCCGAGCTTTCGGAGGCGAGTTCAAAGACAGCGATTCCGACGTATGGCTCCATAGCGCCAGCCTAACAAAACAAAAATCAGCAACCGCCGAAGCGATTGCTGCTCATTCTGCGACCTTGACGGGACTTGAACCCGCGACCTCCGCCGTGACAGGGCGGCGCGCTAACCAACTGCGCCACAAGGCCAATCGAATATCCAATTCGAACCAACACTTTCGTGTTGGTACCCCCAACGGGATTCGAACCCGTGCCGCTGCCGTGAAAGGGCAGTGTCCTAGGCCGCTAGACGATGGGGGCCCGTCGCGCTAAGGCGACCTCTAGAAATATACTGGAGACCTCACCTAGTTACAAAATCGCTCCCCAAGAAAGATTAGGAACCATGTCTGACCAGCATCAAACGTGCTCCTGCCACGAGCCGCACGTGCACGGATATAACGCGGATTCTAAGAGCAAGGATCGCTACCTTGCCCGACTCAAGCGCATTGAGGGGCAGGCACGCGGCATCCACCGCATGGTTGAGGAAGACCAATACTGCATCGACATCATTACCCAGATTTCGGCGGTGAAGTCGGCGCTGGAGAATGTCTCACTGGCGCTCCTAGAAGACCATATTGAGCACTGTGTGGCTGGTGCCGCCGCCGAGGACGGTGAGATAGCCACCGAGAAGCTAGAAGAGGCCATGCGCGCCATTAAGAAGATGGTCAAAAACTAAAAGGAGCCACCCAAAAAGGTGGCTCCCGTTGTGGGCCCTGTGGGGATCGAACCCACGACCTGCGGATTAAAAGTCCGTAGCTCTACCAACTGAGCTAAAGGCCCAACGTCGCTACATTTTAGCGTGCGGTATTTGCAAAGTCCTAATTAGGGGGGCGTCGGCAAGCGAAAGGCGCCCAGCTCGCCGCTGAGCGCCTGCCGGGGCGTGGCTACATTAGCCGCGCATATCGCCCTTCTCCATGAAGCGGACCTGGAAGTCAAAGGCGGTCTTCAGGTCGTGCGGAGTGTGCTGGAACTTGTTTTCCTTGGCACGGTTGAAGTACTCCTCGAGCAACGGACGGTAATCCGGGTGCGCCACGGAAATAACCTTCTCCACGCGCTCCTTCGGCGCCAGGCCGCGCAGGTCGGCTACGCCGTACTCGGTAATGATGACCATGGTGTCGTGCTCGGTGTGGTCCGTGTGAGACACGAACGGAACCAGCGCGGAAATTGCGCCATCCTTAGCCACAGACGGGGAAACGAAGGTGGAGATATAAGCGTTGCGGGTGAAGTCACCCGAGCCGCCGGTGCCGTTCATAATGCGGGAGCCGGACACGTTGGTGGAGTTGATGTTGCCGTAGATATCGGCCTCAATCATGCCATTGGAGGAAATCAAGCCGACGCGGCGGATGACCTCCGGGTGGTTGGAAACCTGCTGCGGACGGAGGATGATGTGCTTGCGGTAACGCTCTGCCTCCGCATTCATCTTCTTTGCGTAGTCTGGGGACAACGCGAAAGAGGTGGCGGAAGCCATAGTCATCTTGCCCGCATCGATGAGATCGAGCATGCCGTCCTGAATGACCTCGGTATAGGCCTGAATATTCTCAAACTTGGAATCCAGCAGGCCGGCCATCACGGCGTTGGGGACGTTGCCCACGCCGGATTGCATGATGAATTTGTCATACTCAAGGCGACCAGCGGCGACCTCCCCCTCGAGGAACTCGATGAAGTTGGCGGCGATCTTCTCGGAAATCTCGTCCGGTTCCTTGAACGGCGCGTTGCGGTCTGGGGCATCGGTCTTAACCACTGCAACAACCTTGTCCTCCGGCACTTCCATGTAGGTGGTACCGATGCGGTTCCCCGGCTTGGTGATAGGGATTGGCTGGCGGTTAGGCAGCTTTTCAATGCGGTAGATATCGTGCATGCCCTCGAGGTTGATGGACTGCCACTCATTGATCTCGATGATGATCTTATCGGCAGCCTCGATGAACTCGAGGTTATTGCCCACTGCGGAGGACGGCACCACGTGGCCTTCTTCGGTAATGCGCACGGCCTCTATAATGGCTACCTGGAAGTCACCGTAGAAGCCCTCTTCTACCTGCTGGCCCGAGTGAGACAGGTGGATATCCTGGTAAAGCGCGGTGCCATCATTGAACTGCTTACGCAGAGTGGGATCCGAGTTATAAGGAGAACGGAAGCGAATCGCCTCAGCTTCCGCCAGAACGCCATCGCAGTCCGGGGCGGTGGAAGCGCCGGAGAAGACGTCGATCTTAAATTCCTCGCCCTTTTCATGTAGAGCCTTGGCCTTCTCTGCAATGGCGGTGGGCAGACCCTTGGGGTAGCCAGCACCGGTGAAGCCGGAAATTCCCACGCGATCACCGTGGTTGACGTGCTGAGCAGCCTCTTCTGCGGAAACTACGAGCTTCTCGAATGGGGCATACGCGATTCTTTCGGACAAGGGTAATCCTCCTTCATTAAGGGACCAGCCAAAATAACGGCCGTCCTAAATAGTTACACAGCCCACATTAGCGAATCTTTGCAAGATTTCCACCGCTTTTGTGTGACCTCTACCCCACAAAGCAAAAGTAGGGTACGGCGCCACTGTGGGCCCGGTTGCTATTTTCCCCCGTTAACTAGCACAATTGGGGCGTGAATTTGCGCATTGGACACTACGATCTCTCCTCCCCCGTCATCCTCGCCCCGATGGCGGGGGTAACCAACGTTGCCTTCCGCACGTTGTGCCGCGAGCAGGAGATGGAGCGCACCGGCACGGTGTCAGGCCTCTACGTCTGTGAGATGGTCACCGCCCGCGCCTTGGTGGAGCGCAATGAAAAGACGCTGCATATGACCACCTTTGCACCGCAGGAGGATCCCCGTTCCCTGCAGATCTATACGGTGGATCCGGAATATACCTATAAAGCCGCGAAGATGATCGTCGACGAAAACCTGGCGGACCACATCGATATGAACTTTGGTTGTCCGGTTCCCAAGGTGACCCGCCGCGGCGGCGGTTCCGCGCTGCCTTATAAGCGACGTCTCTTTGGCAATATCGTCTCCGCCGCGGTCAAGGCCACCGAGGGAACCAATATCCCGGTCACGGTGAAGATGCGCGTGGGCATTGACGACGAGCACCATACGCATCTCGACGCCGGGCGCATCGCCGTCGAGTCCGGTGCCGCCGCCGTTACCCTGCACGGCCGCACCGCCGCTCAGCGCTATTCCGGCGAAGCACGATGGGACGAAATCGCGCGCCTCAAAGAACATCTGGCAGATACTGGCGTGCCAGTGCTGGGCAATGGCGATATCTTCCGTGCCGATGATGCCCGCCGCATGATGGAACAAACCGGCTGCGACGGCGTGCAGGTAGGCCGCGGCTGCCTCGGACGCCCATGGCTTTTTGCCGAGCTCGGCGCCGCACTGCGCGGCGAGTCAATTGCGGCAGAGCCCACCCTGGGCGAGGTAACCCAGGTAATCCTTCGCCACGCAGAGCTACTGGCGGAGCACGATGGCGAGGACAATGCTTCCCGCGATATCCGCAAGCACATCGGTTGGTACCTGCGTGGTTTCCCGGTTGGTGGCCAGGTCCGCGCGGGCTTAGCCAAGGTCAATTCCCTCGATGCCTTGCGTGAGCTCCTTGCACCTTGGGCGGATTCCGACGCCCTGGCTGCCGACGCCGACGGAGCCCGCGGCCGCCAGGGCTCGCCATCCAAGGTGGCTTTGCCGGATGGCTGGCTCGACGATCCAGAAGACGACTGCGTTCCGGTTGCCGCTGACATTATGAACTCCGGCGGATAACCTAACAAAGGTATAAGAGCAGCTAGGGACCCACAGGAAACTTGCATTCATGCTGTATTTAAGTTGCGCAAGGGCCGAAATTTTTCGCTATTATCTTTGGCATGCGTGCCGCTTACAGGGAACACCTAGACAATTTCTCCCACGACCTCATCGTGATGTGCGATACCGTACGCGACATCATGGATAAGGCCTCCTTGGCGCTGCTGCAAGGCGCCTTGGACTCCGCGGAAGATGCCCTCACCATGACTGAGGAGCTAGATGAGATCCGCGCTAGGTGCTCTGAGCGTGCCGTAAAACTCTTGGCCCTGGAAAACCCCATGGCACAGGACCTCCGTCAGGTGGTCTCCTCGATTTATATCGTGGAGGATCTCTACCGGATGGGCCGGCTTTCCCAGCACATCGCGGCCTCCGCGCGCCGCCGCCACCCTGTCGCCGTGGTACCAGCGAATTACATCGGCTACTTCGAGGAGATGTACCGTCTCACTGAAGAAATGGGGTCGGTCCTGCACGATATCCTCGTCACCCCTGATGCGGATTTGTCCGTCAACCTCCGTGCCGACGATGATGCAGTGGATGATATCAACTCCCATATTCTGCGTATCCTGACTCAGCGCGAATGGGAAGGCAGCGTGCGCGAAGCCGTTGAGACCTCACAGATTACGCGTTACTACGAGCGCTATGCGGACCACTGCGTCTCCGTGGCCGGCCACATCATCTATCTGACTACGGGTCTTTTGCCCAATGACTATGCCAAGAAGTTAGAGGAGGACAAAAAGGACGCCGAATTTGAAGCACGGATGGCAGATCTCGAGCGTCAGTTTCGCCGTTAGACGAATCTAAGCACCAGAGAAGGGGGCCGGTTCTTTCGAACCGGCCCCCTTCCTCTCGGACAATCTCTCTACTCTTTAGCCAAAGCGGCCAGAAATGTAATCCTCGGTCTCCTTCTGAGAAGGATTCTCGAAGATCTTGGTGGTGTCATCGAACTCCACCAGGTGGCCTGGCTTACCGGTTGCTTCTAGGGAGAAGAAGCCGGTCTTATCGGACACGCGGGCTGCCTGCTGCATGTTGTGGGTCACAATAACGATGGTGAAGTTTTCCTTCAGCTCGTGGATGAGGTCCTCCACGGCAAGGGTGGAAATCGGGTCCAGCGCGGAGCAAGGCTCGTCCATGAGTAGCACCTCTGGCTCCACGGCGATAGCGCGGGCGATGCACAGACGCTGCTGCTGACCACCGGAGAGGCCGCCGCCTGGCTTGTCCAAGCGATCCTTAACCTCGTCCCACAAGTTGGCGCCGCGCAGGGACTTCTCCGCGACTTCCTTGAGCTTCTTCTTGTTCTTTTCACCGGACAGCTTCAGGCCTGCCACGACGTTGTCCTCGATGGACATCGTGGGGAACGGGTTAGCCTTCTGGAAGACCATGCCGATGGTGTTGCGTACGGATACCGGGTCGACCTTCGGTCCGTAAATATTGGTGCCATCGAGCAGGATTTCGCCCTTCACGGAGGCGCCGGGGATGACCTCGTGCATGCGGTTGATGGTGCGCAGCACGGTGGACTTACCACAGCCGGAAGGGCCGATGAATGCGGTCACGGCCTGAGCCGGAATCTGCATATTCACGTTCTGCACGGCGTGGAAGTCGCCGTAAAAAATGTTCACGTCATTGAGCGCGAGCTTAGACATTTGGGAGTTTCTCCTCTAGCAAGTGTATGGCGGAATCGAGTGGTACGGCGTTTACTTCTTAACCGAGAACTTCGCGGAAACGATGCGGGCCGCAATGTTGAGGACGGCGATGAGGATAACCAGCGTCAACGCTGCTCCCCAGAGCTTGTCCAGTACGGCGGGCTGTGCGCCGGCCTTATACATATCCAGCATCATCAGCGGGAGCGAGGACTGAGAGCCCTTGAAGGCATCCCAGTTGATGACGGAGGAGGAACCAACCAAGACCAGCACCGGCGAGGACTCACCCATCACGCGAGCAATCGCCAGCATGATGCCGGTGACGATGCCGGACAGTGCGGTAGGCAGAACGATGCGGGCGATGGTCTTCCACTTCGGAACGCCGAGTGCGTAGGACGCCTCACGCAGATCCATGGGGACCACGCGTAGCATCTCTTCGGTATTGCGCACCACAATTGGAATCATCAGCAGCACCAGGGACAACGCCACGGCGAAGCCGGAGCGGCCAAAGCCGAACAGAGTGATCCACATGGCAAAGATGAACAGGGCCGCAACGATGGAAGGCACACCGGACAGGATGTCCACCATGAAGGTGGTGATGCGGCCGAGCCAGCCGCCCTTGGAGTACTCCACCAAGTAGATGGCGGTAAAGATGCCGATCGGAATAGAGATAATGGAGGCCAGAATGGTCTGGACAAAGGTACCCACGATGGCGTGAGCGGCACCGCCACCAGAAGAGCTATTCATGATGCCGCGCTGGGAAGCGGTCCACCACTCAGGGTTGAGGATGACGCCACTGCCGCGGGCAATGAGTTCCCACAGAACCCATACCAGCGGAACCATGGCCAGAATCATTGCGCCCCAGACCACCGCGGTGGCGGTGTTATTGGTCATCTTGCGGGAGCCGGAGATGTCCAGGAAGGTCGCGCCGCCTTGGGAGGCAGGCTTGGCATTAGTAGTCGTAGTCATTGATCCTCCCCTCCTTACTTACTCTTCACGATGGCGCGGGCAATTGCGTTGACCACGAAGGTCAGCAAGAACAGCATGAGGCCGGCGGCGATGTAGGCACCAGCGCGCATCTCGTTACCGAACTCGGCAGATGCCAGGGCGATGGCCGTGGCGAAGGTCGTGCCGCCGTCGAAAAGCGAGAAGCGGAAGTCAATCAGCGGGGATACAACCATGTACAGCGCCATGGTCTCACCCAGTGCACGGCCCAGGCCGAGCATGGAGCCGGCGATGTAGCCGGACATGCCGAATGGAAGAACGGTCATGCGGATAACTTCCCAGCGGGTAGCGCCCAGAGCCAGGGCGGATTCCACCTGGCCCGGAGGGGTCTGTACGAAGACCTCGCGGGCGGTAGCGGCGATGATCGGCAGAATCATCACGGCAAGCACGATGCCACCAGTAAACAGGTTGCGGCCGGTTGCAAACGACGGCGAGTTATCGAAGACGTGGAATAGGAAGAAGCCACCCGCCCAGGATTCCATCCAGGAGTAGAAGCCGGACAGTGCCGGGCCAAGAACCTGCCAGCCCCACAGGCCGTAAACGATGGACGGAACTGCAGCGAGCATGTCCACGAGGAAGCCGAGCGGCTTAACCAAGCGGGCAGGCGCGTAGTTGGACAGGAAGATGGCGATGGCTAGGGCCACCGGCATAGCCAGCAGGAGGGCGAAAACGGAGATGAGAACGGTGGTACCGAACATGGTCGGGATACCGAACTTCATCGCAGAGGTATCGGTGGTCTCCCATCGTCCGCCATAGGTGAAGAAGCCCATGATGCCGCCGTCGTTGACGCCCAGTGCGGGAACCGCACGCCAGAGCAGGAAGGCGGCAATGGCGGCAATCATGACGGTGATAAGGGTTGCCGAAGCAGTGGACAGGAACTCGAAGATACGGTCACCCGGGCGCTTAACGCCGCTATTGGAGCTGGTGGCAACTACCTCGCCGTGTCCGCTGTTGGAGACTCGCTCGGCAGAGGTGACGTTCGCGTCCACCTGCTCTGGAGCCGTGGTGAGATTATTGTCTGCCATGAGACTGTTAATCCTTTTCAGCGTTAAAAATGGAAAATATCGTTACATACCTGCGCCCCCAAAGCGCGAATTGTGTGCGGCAGTGGGGGCGGGGAGGTATTAAGCTTTTGCAGCTTTAGCGCTTACTGCAGAGCGTCAACAGCAGCCTTCAGCTTGTCCAGGTGTGCACCCTCAACCGGGATGAAGCCCTGCTCAGCCAGCTGGTCATCCTGATGATCCAGGACGGTGGTGAAGAAGGACTTGACCAGCTTGGAGGTCTCCTCATCGTAGCCCTTGGAGCAAACGATGTTGTAGGTGGTCAGGATGAGCGGGTATGCACCCTCGTTGTCGGAGGAGAACAGTGCCTCGGAGTCAACAACCATGTTGTGCTCGGAGTCGGTCTTCTTGAACTCCAGGTTCTCCAGAGCCTTGTTGACGGACTCGGTGGACAGCTCAACCGGGCCGTGGCCGAAGTCGATCTTGGCCTTCTTGACGCCCTCGCCTTCCTTCTGGTCTGCGAAGCCAGCCTCGACGTAAGTGATAGCACCATCGATGCTTGCAACCTGGTCAGCAACGCCGGAGGAGCCGTTAGCACCCTCACCAACAGCGTCTGGGAACTGCTTGCCCTCCGAGTCCCAGTCACCGGTAGCGGCCTTGAGGAACTTCTGGAAGTTTGCGGAGGTACCGGACTCGTCAGAACGGAAGATGACGGTGATGTCCTTGTCCGGCAGGTCGGTGCCCTCGTTGTCAGCAGCGATGGCCTTGTCGTTCCACTTCTTGATTTCGCCCTTGAAGATCTTGCCCAGGGTTTCGGTGGAGAGGTTGATCTCGGTGTCACCCAGGTTGTAGGCGATGGCAACCGGACCAATGGTGGTTGGCAGGTGCCATGCCTCGTTGCCATCGCAACGCTCAGCGGCAGCCTCAACCTCGCCCTCGTCTTCCTTCAGAGCGGAGTCAGAACCAGCGAAGTCAGCCTGGCCGTTGGTGAAGGCCTCAACGCCGGCGCCGGAACCGGAAGCGTTGTAGGAGAGGGAAGCGTCTGGGTAATCCTCGGAGAACGCAGTCTGGAAGTAGGACATTGCGTTCTGCTGGGAGGATGCGCCGTCGCCGACGAGCTCGCCGGAGACGTCCTCGCCGCCAGCGGAGTCGGAGGAGGAGCCAGACTCCTCAGAGCAAGCTACGAGAGCGGTGGAGGTTGCGGCTACGATGCCGAAGATTGCGGCAGTGCGCTTGAAGTTGCGAATCACGGGAAAACCCTTTCCGGTGCAGATCAGAGATTGATTGTCCGAGGAAACCGCATCTCCTGGAGAGATATTTCCTGCATCCCGCTCCGCCTTCTGGGGCGAGATGCAGGCGCACAGGTGCGGTTAACTCACAGGGTGTAAAGCTATCCGCAGGATCTGACCAAAAGGGTGCCAAGAGGTAAACACTGGGTGAACAAACGTCCTGCGCCCCATGACGTTAGTCACACACGCCCCATACGACGTGCTCTTCATCAACCTCAAAGCCTAGGCGCTCGTACGCCTTTAGCGCCGGATCATTATCCGCTTCTACATAAAGAATTACCCGCTTAGCTCCCTTTTCCACCATGCGGCGCAGGCCAACCTGCAGCAGCGGACCGCCCAACTTCTTGCCGCGGTAACCTTCCGCCAAGCCCACCACGTAGACCTCACCGAAGGCCGGAGTTTCCTCCGCATGCCACTTGGTCCAGTGGAAGCCGGCCAGTGCCGGCTCATCTGCCGTATCCCACAGGAAAAGCAGGTCTGCGGGGTCGAACCAGTCCGCCTCCATGCCGCGATGCAGGCGAACGAGATCCCAGCCACCTTGCTCGGGATGCCAGGAAAAGGCCTCGTTATTGACCTTGAGCCACTGCTCTTCCACAAAGTCCTTGCCCCACTTATCCACCGCCTCGGTGTAATTCAAGGCGGTCAGTGGCAAACCTTCGGGGTGGGCGGCCGCTGCGAGCTCTTCTCCCCCGATCCCCATGACCACCAGCTTGCGGGTGACCTGCAGGTCACGGGAGTGCGCCAGCGCCTGTGCCGCCGGCAGGTTCCCATGGGCCCAGGCGTGAAGGTTGGGGGTCTTAGCGGCGGCGTCGTAAAGCGCGGCACCATAGCCCTGCCCGCGGTAATCGGGGACAATGAATAGCTCGGCGGTAGAGCCCTCCAGACCGGCTACGCCGCACGGTTCCTCCCCTACCCAGGCCACCAGGTGGCGGTGCTCCAGGCGGGAATCGCTAAGACCGTTGAGGAATTGCTCCGACAGCGGCGCCATCCCATCCTGGCGTTCAGCCTGCTCAGCCAGTGCTTCTACGCGGCGAGCCAGCTCCGGGTCGTCCGGCAGGTTTTCTTCCGTAATCTTAAAGGCATTGCTAGTCATAGGGCCCAGAATACGTAGGGTAAGAATGAAAGGGTGAGTGTTCTAAAGATTGACCGGCGCATCGTGCACGTCCTCCTCGTGGTGTGCGTGCTCCTTGCGGCCTGGGTGGCGGACGCCTGCGTGGCAATGCACACGGAACACAAGGTGGCACAAGCCGTGAAAGCCAATTCGCGGCTGGATAATACGCCGGATGTTTTCATCGGCGGTACCCCCTACGTGTGGGCGGCGGCCTCGAAGGAAATCCCTTATCTCGAGGTCAAGGCGCTGGACGTGGAGGTGCCCAAGCTGGGCATGGTCAATGCTTCCACCGTGCTGCGCGATATCACCGTCACCCCAGAACAGGTAATGAATGGAGATATTGAGGGCGCGCCCGTTTCCACCTACTCGCGCGGCATTTCTTTGGATGGTGTGGCGCTGGGCCGCCTGTTGGGGATTACCGATCTCTCGATTGCTAACCCAGACGATATTTCCCCCTCCGGTGGCACGTCTGCTGAAGCAGAGCTAACGGGCACCCTGCCTGGCGACGCCCACAAGTCCACCGCCAAGGTCACCCTCCGCCTGGTTGGTCCGGAGTTTCGCATGCAGGTCTATGACACGGACGATGAGCGCCTGCAAAAGGCCTTTTCCCTCAACTTCGATACCCGGCAGCTACCGCTTCCGGCCCAAGCGACCGCGGTAAAGATGCAGGGCGGCACCGTTTCCTTCGAGGTACAGCGCCGCAATATTAAGGTGCAGCTGGCCCAGCTCTCCCCGCTAGAGATTGAAGGCTCGGAGCAAAAGGCCGTGGAAGAGGCGGAAAAGAAGGCCGCCGATACCAAGCACCGGGTCGGCCCCGCGCCGCAGACTAGCGCAGGCGAATAAAGTCCCGGAGAACTTCCTTCATCGTGCGCTGATGGGCCTCCCGCCTATCCTGCGGGGCGAATACCTCGATGGCATCCTTCACGGAGGCCAAGGTAACAGCGTCAAAGCGCCCCTCCGATTCTCCATCGGCTTGGAAGCGCTGCGGTTCGCGGCAGACTAGCTCAACCCGCATGGCGTCGTCGAAGGCCACCGTCTTTTCTTCGGTGAGCCTATTGAGCCATCCGCGCTTATCGGCACCGAAGAGGTGCAGCAGGCCAACGACGCCGCCGAGCCCGCTAAACTCCTCCAGCCCAAAGAGAGCAAGGCCCTCATCAAAGGAATTGCGCGGGTTAGTCACTACCGGCAGCGGGCCCAGGAATGTCCACGGGTTGGTATTCGAGGTAAACAACAGTGGCACATCGTCCTTGCGTAGCTGCTCGCCCCTGCTGGACTCGGCCGTCACCGCAATATGCGGTGGGTTCTTCCGCGCCCGGCTCCAGGCCCGAATGGCGACGTTGAGGTAACGCAGCGGAGTGGCCGAAAATCCCTGCTCGCGAGCGCGATCCACGCGCGCCAAGACATCCGCGTCCAAACCGAAGCCAGCGTTGACGGCAAACCACCGCTCGTTCCACGTTCCTAGGTAGATGGTGCGGCGCAGATCCCGGTCGAGCATGCGAGCCAACACATGAGTGGCCTCCACCGGAGTGCTGGGAAAGCCTAGGGCACGCACAAAGACATTCGCGGAGCCGGTCGGAATGACAGCCAGCGCCGGGATGGACTGAGGATCGGGGCACTGCCCATCGGCCGGGCCGAGTAGCCCGTTGACCACCTCGTTGACGGTTCCGTCTCCGCCCACAGCAATGATGACGTCATAGTCATCCCTGGTCATTCCTTTGACCATCTCTTCGGCGTGGCCAGGGTAATGCGTAAATTGCACCTTGAGGTGTAGCCCCTCTACCGCTTGGAGGGCGGGAACGATTTGGCGGAAGAGGGCGTTGGTTTGTGAGGTCGAGTTTGGATTCGAGATCATCAATGCATGCACGAGGTCCAAGTCTAGTAGTTAAATAGGCGGGTGCACGACTAGGCTGGACGGCCATGAGCGAAAATAATAATGAAACCACCCCTGAAACCATCGAAACTACCGCGGCTTCTCACCCGGAAAACGATCCTGGAAAGCTCAATGGCAACGATGCCGTGAACCAGGCTGCCGAGCAGTGGAAGGACGCCGCTAGCCGCAATATCCCCGCTCTCGAGCTGGGCGATACCCCGGTACCGGACGATACCGCGAACCTGCGCCAGGGCCCGTCGCTGCACGACGGCCTGCTGGGGCTACTCCCCCTTGTTGGCGTCTGGCAGGGCGAGGGCCAGGCCCACGATACGAAGGGCCAGGAGTACACCTTTGGCCAGCAACTAGTCATCGCCCACGATGGCGAAAACTACCTGACGTTTAGCTCCCGCACCTGGAAGATCGATACCGAAGGCAAGCCGGAAGGCCCGTCTGTGCGCGAGACCGGCTTCTGGCGTATCTCGGAAAAGGATGAAATCGAGGTCACCTACACCTCTTCTACCGGCATCGTGGAGATCTTCTACGGCGAGCCCTTCAATGACCGCGCATGGCAGCTGGAATCCGCCTCCACCATGGTCACGGAGACCGGCCCGAAGAACCTAGGCCCAGGCAAGCGCATGTACGGCCTGATGCCCAATAACAACCTGGGCTGGGTAGACGAGCGCATGGTTGATGGCGAAATGCGCCCCTACATGTCTGCGGAGCTCACCCGCATCGCTGGCTAAGACCCTAGCGCAGCATCAATAAGGTCTCGGATGACGTCCACGTTATCCGGGGCCTTTAATTTTTTGTCATTCAACCGGGTGACACGCGCCGCAACGCGCACGGAGGACACTAGCCACACCGAATCCGCCTTTTCTAAGTACTCCACGGTCAGCGGCTTGGCCTTGCAGCGATAGCCTTTCTCTTTCGCGTGCGCGAAGAGCGCCGCTTGCGTGGTGCCGGGCAGGATGCCGCGGCCGGCCGCAGTGCGCAGTTTCTCGCCCTTGACGGCCACCACGGTTGAGGTCGCCCCCTCGAGAATCTCTCCGGTGTCCGGGTCGGTGAGGATGAGATCCTCAAAGCCCTTCTCCCGCGCCATGCGCAGCATCGCCATGGTGGCCGCGTAATTGAGCGTCTTGGCGGGCAATTCCTCCGCCACGTGCCACAGGCGGGGGCTTGTCATGACGGCGACGCCGTGGGCGCGCTGCTCTAGCACCTTGTCCTCAATCGGCTGCACAACAACCCACGCGCTCGGCCGCCCCGTGGAGGCGCGCCCGCGGGTATAGGTCCACGTGCATTTAGCATCGCCTTGCTCGTCCCCGCAGAAGTCCGCGATGGCGAGCCGGGTGGATTCCTCCCACTTGTCCATGGGCGGCTCCGGCAGGTTCATCGTGCGGGCGGAATCGCAGAAGCGCTGCGCGTGACGCTGCAGGTTAGCGGCTTTGCCTCCACGCACGAGCAGGGATTCAAAGATGCCATCGCCGCGGGTGACCGCGGCATCGTCCGCGTAGACGAGAGGCAGCGCGGGCATGTGCCTGCGTACCGACCCTCCAAAGGGCTCCACAACGTAGATGACCGGCTCTTTTCGCGGCGAAAACTTCATACTTTTGATTATGCCCTACCATCGGTAGTTGTGAGTTATTCTTCGCCTCTTCTGCAGCGCGCCGGTGCCGCGGAGCACCAGGACGCGACCGTACTCGATGCCCAGGGCGTGGCCTGGCACTATGGCAATCCGCTGGGCGAGCAACGGGCCGCCGATGGCGGCCCCATCGTCATTGACCGCTCCCAACGCCGCGTCATTCGCGTGAGCGGCAAAGACGCCGCCGAGTTTCTGAATAATCTGCTTTCACAGAAGCTTGACGACGCCCCCGTGGGTTTCACCGCCGGCGCCCTCGACCTGGACATCCAAGGCCACATCCTCCACCACATGGATATCGTGCGGACCGAAGATGCCTTTCTTATTGACGTCCCCGGGGCGCAATTCGACTCCCTCTTTAAGTTCCTCACCATGATGGTCTTTTGGTCCGAGGTCACCGTAGAGGAAGCCGATATCGCCATCCTTACCCTCCTGGGTGAGGCCGATGTTTCGCTTCCGCCCATGGTGGAGTTTTCCCGCCAGGTCCAGTGGCCAGGAATTAAGCGCGTTGACCTTGGCATTCCCCGCGAATCCTTGGTCGAGGCAACGAAATACCTAGAGGAATCCGGTGCTCGGCTAGCGGGGCTCATGGCGTTTACCGCCGAGCGCGTGCGTGCCCGCGAGCCGGAGCTGGCAGCGGATCTGGATAATAAGTCCATCCCCCACGAGGTGCCGCAGTGGATCAGCCGCAGCGCCGCTAATCCGGCCCACGTCCACCTCAATAAAGGCTGCTACCGCGGCCAGGAAACGGTGGCGCGCGTAGAAAATCTGGGCCGCTCCCCTCGCCTATTGGTGCAGCTGCACCTCGACGGCTCCGCGCCACAACGGCCAAATGTGGGCGATAACATTACTTTCAATGGACGTAAGGTAGGCCGCATCGGCACGATTGTGGATGACTGCGATTTCGGCCCCATCGCTCTAGGCCTAGTGAAGCGCTCTGCGCTGGACGCCGGCACCCTAGAAGTGGGCGATACCGCGGCGTCTATCGATCCTTCCTCCATCCCCGAGGATGAGGGCCCCAAGGCTGGGCGTGAGGCAGTAAACCGGCTGCGCGGGCGTTAGATCTCCCACTAGCTGGGGGGGCGGTGCGGAATTTTTTCGTCACACAGGCTATTGTGTCTTACAGGAAGATACTCAATAGACAAGTCGATGGGGCGCCCAAGAATCCCTGGCGCGCCCTACTAACCCAAGGGGGTCATGCACATGGGACGCGGACGCGCAAAGGCAAAGCAGACCAAAGTTGCACGCCAGCTCAAGTACAACTCACCCGAGATGGATATCGAGTCCCTACAACGGGAACTCGCCGCACAGCAAGAGGGTGACTCCCGCGATTATGAAGAGGATGACCCATACGCCGACTACGTCGACGAATGGGATGATGCCGACCGCGACGAACGCTAATCTTCCGCTCGCCGCCGGATAGCTCAAGGGCCCTAGGAAATCTCCTAGGGCCCTTCCTCATACCCTCGCCCTGGCAGGGGCAGGGCCCTGCTAGAAGTTCGGGTGCTCGCCGTGCATGACCACGCGCGGTTCCTCGCCGGAAGCGGAGCGGACGGTGCCCAGCTCCCACGCATCGATGTGACGTGCGGTTAGCATTGCCAGGGCACGGTCGCGGTCTTCAGGATTGACTACGGCAATCATGCCGACGCCCATGTTAAAGGTCTTCTCCATTTCCGCCAGATCCACCTTGCCCACCGAGGAGATGAGCTTGAAGACCTGGCCTGGGGTCCAGGTGGCGCGGTTGATATCGGCTGCGAGCCCCTCTGGAATGACGCGCTCGAGGTTACCTGCCAGTCCACCACCGGTGACGTGGCAGAAGGTGGATACGGAGCATTCGCTGGCCAAAGCCAGGCAGTCCTTGGCGTAAATGCGGGTGGGCTCCAGCAGCTCCTCGCCAAGGGGACGACCGAGCTCTTCCACGTGGCCGTCGAGAGGCATGCCAGCCTGCTCCAGCAGGACGTGGCGGGCCAGGGAGTAACCATTGGAGTGTAGGCCGGAAGAGCCCATAGCGATGAGCACGTCACCCTCACGGACCTTGTCTGGGCCAAGTACGCCATCGGCCTCAACGACGCCCACCGCAGTGGCGGAGACATCGTATTCGTTTTCTGCCATCATGCCGGGGTGCTCGGCGGTCTCACCACCCAGCAGCGCGGCGCCGGCCTGCACACAGCCCTCGGCGATGCCCTTGACTACCTCGGCCACCTTTTCCGGCACGACCTTGCCTACGGCGATGTAGTCCTGCAAAAAGAGTGGCTCCGCGCCGCAGACAACGAGATCGTCCACACACATCGCAACGAGGTCGATACCGATGGTGTCGTGCTTGTCCATGGCCTGGGCCACGGCCAGCTTGGTGCCGACGCCGTCGGAACCGGCGGCGAGGATGGGCTCCTTGTAATCGCCGAGCTTGAATAGGCCAGCAAAGCCGCCAAGACCGCCCAGAACCTCGGGGCGGGTGGCGCGCTTAGCGTGCGGGGCGAAAAGTTCTACGGCGCGGTCGCCTTCTTCGATGCTGACGCCGGCTGCTGCGTAAGTATTGTCACTCATGGTTTCAGGTGTCCTTTGTTATTCGGTGCCGAGCAGGGTGCGCACGGCTTCTGCATTGGAGTTTCCGGCGGGCAGGCCAAGTGGGTACTCACCCGAGAAGCAGGCGGTACACAGCTCGGAACGCGGCTGTTCGGTGGCGGCCACCATCTCCTCAATGGAGACAAAGCCCAAGGAATCGGCGCCGATGGTGTCACAGATAGTGGCGCAGACGGTTTCCGGATCATCGGAGGGGCTGGCGTTGGCGATCAGCTCCCCCGGGGAGGCGAAGTCGATGCCGTAGAAACATGGCCACTTCACTGGCGGGGAGGCGATGCGCACGTGCACCTCGGCGGCGCCGGCCTCGCGCAGCATGCGGATGAGTGCGCGCTGGGTATTGCCGCGGACGATGGAATCATCCACCACGACGAGCTTCTTGCCGTTGATGACCTCGCGCAGCGGGTTGAGCTTCAAGCGGATGCCGAGCTGACGCAGGGTCTGGGTGGGCTGGATGAAGGTGCGTCCCACATAAGCGTTTTTGACCAAGCCGTGGGCGAAGGTGATGCCGGATTCGCGGGCATAGCCCACGGCGGCCGGGTTGCCGGATTCGGGAACCGGGATGACCAGGTCCGCGCCCTCGGCCGGGTATTCGCGGGCCAAGCGGCGGCCAATGTCCACACGGGAGGCATTGACGGAGCGGCCCTTGATATCGCTATCCGGGCGGGCCAAGTAAACGTATTCGAAGACACAGCCGTGGCGCTTGGCCGGCGCGAAGTTCACGGAACGGATGCCAGCCTCATCGATGGCGACGAGCTCGCCAGGTTCAATCTCGCGGATGAACTGAGCGCCGCAGATATCGAGCGCACAGGTCTCGGAGGCCACCACCCAGCCCTTGGCCAAGCGGCCGAGGACCAGCGGGCGCACGCCGTGCGGGTCGCGCGCGGCATACATGGTGTGACCATCGGTAAAGGTCAGACAGAATGCGCCCTTCACGCGCGGGAGCAGGTCGCGGGCGGAGTCGAAGACGGAAGTTTCTTCATCTACGCCATCGGCAAGCAGCATAGACAAACACATGGAGTCAGAAACAGACTCCTCATGGGGCTTAATCAAGCCGCGCTGCACGGCCTCCTCGCGCAGCTCCAAGTAGTTGACCAGGTTGCCGTTGTGCCCAAGGGCGATGTCTACCCCGGTGGAGGAGGTAGAAAACATCGGCTGGACATTGGACCATTCCTTCCCGCCGGCGGTGGAATAGCGCGTGTGGCCCACCGCTACGTTTCCTTGGAGGGCAGACAGGGTGGACTCATCAAAGATATTGGCCACGAGGCCCATGTCCTTGAAGACGACGATGCGGTCATCATCGCCCACCGCAATGCCGGCAGCCTCCTGACCACGGTGCTGCAGGGCGAAGAGACCAAAGTAGGTCAGCTTGGAGACTTCCTCCCCGGGAGCCCACACGCCATAGACGCCGCACTCTTCGCGGGGCTCCTGCTCATTATGATCGTCAAGATTGGTGATACTAGGAGTATGTACTTCTACCACGGCGTTTATATTAGCCTGTCGCGCCGCCGGAAACTAACGGAATAAGCGGCAACCACTGCGCGATTTCGCCCGCACGGGAGCCGGAAGCATCGACGCGACCAGTGCTTACGGTCTCTTCCCAGTCCGCCAATCCGGTGGCGAGGCGCAGCCAGGTTTCCGGGTCGGTCTCCACCACATTGGGTGGGGTGCCGCGAGTATGGCGGGGCCCTTCAATGCATTGCACCGCAACAAATGGGGGTACGCGCAGCTCCACGGAATGGCCCGGCGCGTCGGCCTCGAGGGTGCGGGCGGTGCGACGGACGGCGTCGGCAAGCAGGGCCCTACCAGGCTTATCGTGCTCCGCCGGGGCGGCAATCCAGTCTTTGATGGCCATGACGGCCGCGCGGGTGGCTGCGGGATCGACGGGCTTTTTCATAGCTACATCATAGCTACTGTTATCTTGTTGTTTATGTCACCTACGCCTTCCGTTGCGGAAAACCAGAAATCGCCGGCGCTGACGCTGCGCTTTATGGCATCGCCAACCGACGTCACCATGGCCGGCGCCACCGGCGTCAGCGGTGGCCGCGTCTTGGAATGGATTGACAAAGCCGCCTATGCCTGCGCTGTGCAGTGGTCCGGCCAGTACTGCGTGACCGCATACGTGGGCCATATCCACTTCACCCGGCCGATCCCTTCCGGGCACATCGTGGAGGTCCGCTCGCGCATCGCTATGACCGGGCGTTCCTCCATGCACATCGTCAACGAGGTGCTCTCTGCCGACCCGCGCGAAGGTATTTTTACCCGCGCCTGCGATTGCCTGGTCATCTTCGTAGCCAAGGACCCGGCCACCGGCAAGTCCACCCCGGTGCCGCCCTTCGTCCCGGAGACCGATGAGCAGTGCCGCGTGGAAGAGGCCGCCAAGTCCCGCATCGAGCTGCGCAAGGCCATCGAGGAAGAGATGGAAAAACAAACCTATGACGGGTCTTCCGATGCCCCGCGCATGGTCAATCGCTTCCTGGCCAAGCCCACTGACGTCAACTGGGGCGGCAAGGTCCACGGCGGCACGGCCATGCAGTGGATCGATGAGGCCGGCGCAGCTTGCACCATGGAGTGGTCCGCGGAGCGCACCGTTGCGGTGTACGCAGGCGGCATCCGCTTCTACAGGCCTATTTCCATCGGTGATCTCATCGAGGTCGACGCTCGCATGATGCGCACCGATACCCGCTCCATGCAGATGTCCATCCACGTCCGCTCCGGCAACCCTCGCGGCGGCCGCGATAACCTGCAGACCGCCATTCATGCCACCGTGGCCTATATCGCCCTAGACCACGATGGTCAGCCACAGGTGGCCCGCCCCTTCCATCCACATACCGAGGAAGATAAGCGCTTGGCCGAACATGCCACCGTGCTGCGCGAGCTGCGCGCCAAGTACTCGCCAAAACCGCTAGTGGTGGCGCCATCGAACCAACACATCGACTAGCCGCTCTCCCCTCGTTTCGGTGTTAGCAAGTCCATAGTGGCAGCGGGCTCCCCGCCTTTCTGCGTTAGATGGACGTATATGCGGCCGACGATTCCCGCCGCCCGCTTTCGCCTCCCACACAGAAACGAGGGACTATGCACACCTCAACAATGCGCCGCTCGGCCCGTGCCGGCCTTGCTCTAGTCGCTTCCGCTTGCCTTTTGGCTTCCTGCCAGAATCCGGATAGCCACCCCGAGGAGCAAACCTCGGCCGCGGCACCCGAGTCCTCCGCGCCACACAGCGCGACCAGCGCCGCACCCGCAGAGACCACCGAGGCCTCCGCAGCGGAAAACGAGGGCCCACACGCCACTGCCGAGGGCCACGTGGTGGTCCTTTCCACCGGCGGCACCATTGCCAGCACGCACGATAAAACTGGTGCGGTGGTTCCCACCGTTACCGGCTCCAAGCTGGTGGAGCCCCTCTCCGGCACCTTTGACAAGGACAAGCTCACGCTAGAGGTCAAAGACATTGCCAAGTTGGATTCTTCCGCGATGACCTTGGACGATACCGATACCATCATCGAGGCCGTAAATAAGGAGCTACAGCGCGATGATGTCGATGGCGTAGTGGTCACCCACGGCACCGATTCCATGGAAGAGACCGCCATCGCCGTCGATACCTTCCAAGACAGCGATAAGCCGGTAGCCCTTACCGGAGCGATGCGCCCCTTTGATGACCCGGATCCGGATGGTCCGGACAACTTGGCGCTCGCGGTCAAGACCGTAACCGACCCTTCCAACAAGGGCCGCGGTACCTTCATTGCCTTTGCGGACCACGTCATCCCCGCCCGCGGCGCTTTTAAGTCCGATACGACCAAGGCCGATGGCTTTGCCAATAACAATGGCAAGAAGCAGCCTAAGCGCCCAAAGGCTCTGAAACATCAGCCGCTGGGAAATACCCGCGTCGATATCATCGCCGCCTACCCCGGCGCGCCGGCTGACCTTATCCAGCGCTCCTTGGACAGCGGCGCCGAAGGCATCGTGATTGAGGGAATGGGCGCCGGCAATATCGGCGACGAGCTAGCCCAAGCCGCTAAGGCCGCGGCCAAGAAGGTTCCGGTTGTGCTCACCACCCGCGTGGATCACGGCCCGGTGGAAGGCATCTACGGCGGGGCCGGGGGCGGGGCCACGCTGGCCGACGCCGGCGTCATCTCCTCCGGCACCTTGCGCGCTCCCCAAGCCCGCATGCTGCTAGCCGCCGCGATCACCACCGATACCGATCCCGCGGAGCTCTTCCCCGCTACCGACTAAGCAGCCCCCTGAACCACGACCCCCCACACCGCCACGAGGTGCACCACCGCCGCTGCGATGGTCGCGGTGTGGAAGTGCTCGTGATAGCCGTAGTAACGCGCATTGCGCCCCGGCCACTTAAAGCCATAGACCAGCGCGCCGAGCGAATAAACCACGCCGCCGGCGAAGAGCAGCCAGACCACGGCGGCCCCTGCCTGCGTCCACAGCGTGGGCAAGAGCGGCAGCACCAGCCAGCCCAGCGCTAGGTAGACCACCACGTCTAACCAGCGCGGATGACTAATCCACACCAGGTTCAAAATCGCGCCGAGACTCGCCCCCGCCCAGGCAACGCCTAGCATCCATGCCGCCTGCACCGGCGATAGCACGATGAGGCACAGCGGCGTGTAGGTCGCGGCGATAAATACCGAAATGGTCGCGTGATCCGCCCGCCGCCACCACTGCACCGCACGCGCGCTCGCCCATGGGTAGCGGTGGTAGAGCGCCGAAACACCAAAGAGACCCACCAGCCCCACTCCGTACACGGTCACACCTAGCCCCTGCCACCACTGCAGTGTCATCCACGCATAGGTAATGAGCACAGTAGAGGCAATTACCGACAACAGCGCCGCAATTGCATGCCCCCAGCCACGGCTTAGCGGCCTGGGCCCGCGGTCGGCCATCCAATAAGTGCGCTGGACAAGGCCCGGCCCCGGTGCGCCATTCGCATGGATCTGTGCCACGGCGGTACTTCCCTTCCACTGACCTGAAACGGATAACTTACGATACCGTAAGTGTACGGGCACAGGCAGAAGCCTTCAAGGACCTCATTTCGAAACGCTCGACGCATGCTGCGGTTGCAGCGGCGGCTTAAAGGAACAAAACAAGAAAAGCCCAGCCGAAGCTGGGCTTAACTTGTGTCCGCGTCGTTGTGCGACGGGGGTGCGGGCGGCTTACTCCACTACGGAGTTAGCGCCCACAGCATGGTCGAAGAGGTCCGGCAGGGTGGCGGACCAGGCGGCGACCAGCTGGGAGATGGCGACGGACTCGCCGCCGAGGGTGAGGGCGCCGGTTTCGGTGGTCTCGCCAACGACGGCGGCTGGGATGCCCAGCTCGCCGGCGCGGGCGAGGACCTGATCAGCGCGGTCGGCGGTGGTGGCCACGAGCACGCGGGAAGCGGACTCGGAGAAGGCGGCGACGAATTCGTCCTCGTGGACCGCGGTGAGGTCCAGGTTGAGGCCGAGGCCGGCGCCGTCGGCAGTCGCACCGGCGCGCTTAGCCATTTCAAAGGCGGTGACGGCAAGGCCACCCTCGGAGATATCGTGTGCCGCGGTGAGCAGCTCATTGCCGTGGAAGAACTCGGCCAGGCGCTTCTCGTTGGCCATGTCTACCTGTGGAGGCAGACCATTGAGGGAGGAAGCATCGGAGGTATCGGCGCTTACCTGTTGCCAGATGGAGCCGCCGAACTCGTCCTTGGTCTCACCCAGGGCGATGAGAACTTCCTTTTCGTCTACGGTGCCCAGCTCGTTGCCGATGGCCTTGTGTACGTCATCAATAACGCCCAGCACACCCACCACCGGGGTAGGCAGGATCGGCTCCTCGCCGGTCTGGTTGTAGAAGGAGACGTTGCCGCCGGAAACGGGGATGGAAAGCTCCACCGCGGCGTCGGCAAGCCCATGCACCGACTCGCGGAACTGCCACATAACGTCGGGGTTTTCCGGGGAGCCGTAGTTCAGGCAGTTGGTAATCGCGACGGGCTTGGCGCCGGTGACGGCGACGTTGCGGTAGGCCTCAGCCAGCGCGAGGCGGGCGCCCATGTTCGGATCCAGCTTGGTGTAGCGGCCGGACGCATCGGCAGACACGGCCACGCCGCGGCCAGTCTCCTCATCGATGCGCAGCACGCCGGCATCCGCATGGTGGGACTGGACGGTATTGCCGCGCACGTAGCGGTCATACTGGTTCATGATGAAATCGCGCGAGCACAGCGCCGGGGAGGACACGAGCTTCTGCAAGGCCTCAACCAGGCCGCGCTTGTCGGTGCCCTGGTACTTCTGCAGCTCATCCTGCCACTCCGGGCGGGCATAAGGGCGGTCATACTCCGGAGCCTCATCCGCAATGGTGCCGGCCGGGGCATCCACGACGACCTCGCCCTGGTGGCGGATGACCAGGTGGTTACCCTCGGTGACCTCGCCGATCTCGGCACAGGTGACGTCCCAGTGCTCGCAGATTTCGCGGAACTTCGCCACGTTCTCCGGAGCCACAACGGCGCACATGCGCTCCTGGGACTCGGAGGCGAGGATCTCGGCCGCGGTCATATTCTGCGCGCGCAGCGGCACATTATCGAGGTTGACCTCCATGCCGCCATCTCCGGAGGCCGCCAGCTCCGAGGTGGCGCAGGCCAGACCCGCGCCACCCAAGTCCTGGATTCCTACGACCACACCGGCGTGGTAGAGGTCCAGGCAGCACTCGATAAGCACCTTCTCCGCGAAGGGGTCGCCCACCTGCACGGCCGGCAGCTTGCGCTCGGCGCCGTCCTCGAAGGTATCGGAGGCCAGCACGGACACGCCGCCGATGCCATCCAAGCCGGTGCGGGAGCCAAAGAGCATGACCTTGTTGCCCTTGCCAGATGCAAAGGCCAACTTCAGGTCATCGACCTTGAGGGTACCCACGCACAGGGCATTGACCAGCGGGTTACCGGCATAGGTCTCATCAAAGACGGTCTCGCCGCCAATATTGGGCAGGCCCAGGGAGTTGCCGTAGCCACCCACGCCGGAGACCACGCCGGGAAGGACGCGCTTGGTATCGGGGGCGTCGGCAGGCCCAAAGCGCAGCTGGTCCATCACGGCAATCGGGCGAGCACCCATGGCCATAATGTCGCGGACGATGCCGCCCACGCCGGTGGCCGCACCTTGGTAAGGCTCCACGTAGGAGGGGTGGTTGTGGGACTCCACGCGGAAGGTCACCGCGTTGCCGTCTCCGATATCCACCACGCCGGCGTTCTCACCAATGCCGGCGAGGATCTTCTCCCCCATCTCCTCAGTCATGGTCTCACCAAAGTAACGCAGGTGCGTCTTGGAAGACTTATAGGAGCAGTGCTCGGACCACATGACGGAGTACATGGTCAGCTCCGCATCGGTGGGGCGACGGCCCAGGATATCGTGGATGCGCTGGTACTCGTCGTCCTTCAGGCCAAGCTCCGCGTAGGGCTGCTGCTCGTCCGGGGTGGACTGCGCCTTTTCTACGGTGTCATTATGAACGGTCATAAAAGTGGCCTCCTTAAACCGCCGGCGCCTGGGCGACGGCCTTGATGGCGGATACGAAAAGTCCCAGTCCGTCGGTGGATGGGCCGGTTAGCGTGTCAATGGCGTGCTCGGGGTGCGGCATAAGGCCGACGATGCGGCCGGACTCATCGCTCACACCGGCAATGCCGTTGACGGAACCGTTGTAATTATCGGTATAGCGGAAGACCACGCGGCCCTCACCCTCGATGCGGGCGATATCATCATCGCCGGCCTGGAAGCGGCCCTCGCCGTGCTTGGCCGGCACCAGGATCTTCTGGCCCTGCTCAAACTCGCTGGTCCATGCGGTGGAGGAATTGGCCACCTCGAGGTAGGTATCGGTGCAGTGGAAGTGCAGTCGCTTATTGCGGGTCAGCGCGCCTGGCAGCAGGCCCGCCTCGGTAAGGATCTGGAAGCCATTGCAGATGCCGAGCACCGGCATGCCCTGCTTCGCACGATCAATGACGGACTGCATCACCGGCGCGAGCGCGGAAATCGCGCCCGAGCGCAGGTAGTCACCATAAGAAAAACCGCCCGGCACTACTACCGCATCCACGCCGTGCAGATCGGTATCTGCGTGCCAGAGGCTTTTCACCTCTGCGCCGGCGGTGCGGGCAGCGCGAGCGGCATCCACATCATCCAGGGTTCCAGGGAAAGTGATTACTCCGATTGTGGCGGTCACTTACTTGACCTCCAGCCCAACAACCTCGTAGTCCTCGATGACGGTATTGGCCAGCAGCGTGGCGGCCACCTTATCTAGGTCCTCTGCGGTGACGGAGTCATCGACCTCGAGCTCGAAGCGCTTTCCCTGGCGCACATCGCTGACACCGGATACCCCGATGCGACCCAGCGCGCGGACGACGGCTTGGCCCTGCGGATCCAGAATCTCCGCCTTGGGCATGACATTGACAACTACACGAGCCATGAAATATTTGCCTTACTGTATGGGGCTTTGGTCTGCGCGGCTTAGTTTAGTTGGCACCCCCGCCTTTTACCTAGACTCACCCCCGCAGTGTGGGTTTCACCCCGGTTGAGCAAACTCTACGTGAACCCCAAACGACGCTCTGGCAAACTTCGGCGTGCCCTCCAGCCTGGCCCGGCGCGGCACTCTACTAATAGACGACGCACACTGTCGCTCTCTTTTAAGGTTGAATCTATGTCTTCTCGCCGCCTCGGCGCGCTGGCACTTGCCACCGCCTTGTCTTCTGCCGCCCTTGCCGTTCCTACTGCCACGGCCGCAACCGATGGCTCCGCTGCCGTCATCTCCGAGGTCTACGGGGGAGGCGGCAATAAGGGCGCTGCCTTCACCCATGACTTCATCGAACTCTATAACCCCACCGATGCTCCAATTGACCTGACCGGATACACCGTGGAGTACTTCTCCGCCTCCGGCAATACCGGCGGCAAGGTGGAGCTTTCCGGCACCATCGCCCCGCACGGCTACTTCCTGGTGCAGGGCGCGGCCGGCAATGGCGCGGGCGGGGCCCTGCCTGCCCCAGATGCCGAGGGCAGCCTCAACATGTCCGGTTCTAAGGGCTCCGTGCAGCTTGCCGACGCCACCGGTACCCCCATCGACGCCATCGGCTACGGCGCCGCCTCCCTCAAGGAAGGCACCGCCGCCGCGAGCCTGTCCAATGCCAAGTCCGCCTCCCGCGACGCCGATGGCACCGATACCGATGACAACGCCGCCGACTTCACCATCGGCGACCCCACCCCAACCAACACCGGTAACGAGGCCCCCGCCCCGCAGCCGGAGAATCCGGCCGAGCCCGAGCAACCTGCTCCCGAGGGAATAACCGCCATCGCGGATATCCAGGGCACCGGCGCCGAATCCCCGCTCAAGGACCAGACCGTCGCCACCGAGGGCGTCGTCACCGGCGTGTGGACCGAAGGTGGACTCAATGGCTTCACCATTCAGACCGGTGGTACTGGCACCGAGGCCACCGATGCTTCCCAGGCGATCTTTGTCTACATGGGCGATAAGCCGGCCGACCAGTACCCAGCCCTGGAAGATTCCGTCGAGGTAACCGGCAAGGTCTCCGAGTTCTATGGCTCCACCCAAATCACCGCCTCTGCAGTCACGCAGCTCGATACCCCGCTGGAGAAGGTCACCCCACTCAAGGTGGACCAGCTTCCCGATGGCAACGAGGCCCGCGAACCCTTCGAGCACATGCTCATCCAGCCCGGCGAGCACACCGTGACCAATAACTACTCGCTCAACCAGTACGGCGAGGTCGGACTCGCCCCCGGCAAGGAAGCCCTGCGCCAGCCTTCCGATATCTTCTCCCCCTCCACGGATCCCAACTCCGATATTCAGAAGCTAACCAAGGACAACGCCGATAAGCTGGTCACCCTGGACGATGGCCGCACCCGCGACTATCTCAAGACCGACCAGAACACTCCACTGCCCTATATCGCCCAGGATGATGCCCAGACCATCAAGTCCCTGCGCACCACCGATACCGTGACTTTCCAGCACCCAGTCATCGTGGGCTTCTCTCATGAGCAGTGGCGCTTCCAGCCCACCACCCCGGTCACCGGCAACACCGCGGGCGCAGACCTGCCCATCTCTTGGGAGGATTCCCGCGCGGCCGAGCTCGACGCCATCGATGACGTCAAGGGCGAGTACACCATCGGCGCCTTCAACGTGCTGAACTACTTCACCTCCCTGGGCGAGGAATTCGGCGGCAGCGCCTACACCGACCGCGAGGGCAATAAGGTCACCGTCAATCGCGGTAAGACCCGCGGCGCCTATACCCAATCGGCACTAGAAGACCAGGAGCGCAAGATTGTCGCCGCCATCAACGGCCTCGATGCCGACGTCATCGGCCTTTCCGAAATCGAAGATGGCTACGCCGTTACCGGTGACTTCGCCCAGCGCGATAAGGCGCTCAAGCACCTGACGGAAAAGCTCAACGAGGCCGCCGGTTCCGAGAAGTGGGCCTTTGTCCCCTCTCCTGCCCAGGACGCCGTACCGGACTCCCCGGATGTCATCCGTACCGCGTTCATCTACCACAAGGATGTGGTCAAGCCCGTCGGCGAATCCCGCATCTTCCAGGATGATCGCTTCACCGGCACCGCCCGCGAACCGCTCGCCCAAGAATTCCAACCACTGAAGGAGGGCGAGGAATCCTTCGTTGCCGTGGCCAACCACTTCAAGTCCAAGGGCTCGGTAGCCAAGGGCGACGCCGACTCCGGCGACGGCCAGGGCAATAACCCGAACGTCCGCAACGCACAGGCTCAGGCCGTCCTCGATGCGCTGAAGAAGCAGGAAGACTGGAAGGACAAGCCGCTATTCGCCCTGGGTGATTTCAATACCTACACCCACGAGACCGCGCTCGATATCTTCCGCAACGATGGCTTCACCGTCCCCGCCGAAAAGTACGAGGCCGACCCCTCTTACCAGTTCTCCGGCCTGCTTGGCACCCTCGACCACGTGCTGGCCAATAAGGTTGCCACCGGCACGCTTGACGACGCCCAAGTGTGGAACATCAACGCCGATGAACCCGTCGCCTTCGAATACTCCCGCCGCAACTACAACATCGTGGACTTCTACGATGACTCCCCATTCCGTGCCTCCGACCACGACCCGGTCAAGGTCGGCTTCACCCTCAGCGCGGACGACTCCGCCGGCCAGCCGGATGATCCTGCGGACAAGCCTTCCGAGGAGCCAGGCAAGCCGGAGGACAAGCCCTCCGAGAACCCTTCTGAAAAGCCGGATAAGCCTGCCTCCGGCTCTAGCTCCAGCACCAGCTCCGTCGGCGCAGGCATCGCCGCCGCCATCGCGGCCATCGTCGGCCTTGTCGCCATCCCTGGTTTCCTCGCCGTGACCGGCAACCTCCACAAGGCCATCCCGGCCCCCATCTGGGTCATGCTGCCAAAGGAAGTGAAGAACTTCATCACTAGCCTGCAGCGTTAATCCCCCATTAGCCCTAGCCCCGCACGCTTCGGAGGAAAACTCCCTAGCGGCGGGGCCTTTGGTCATTTCACGAGTTTCGTCCATATAAACCACCACAACCGTCGACGGAAATGGGCGTTTATATGGACGAAAATCGCGAAGCTGTGCTTATTGCTCCGCGGAGCCTCTGGCGAGGGAATGCGCGGTCTATTTTGGAAGATAAGCGCCGTAATCGGCAGGGGTCGCGCCGGCGTTGATGGCCCGGTCGGCGGCTTTGACGAAGTCATTGATTACTTTGCGGTCATCCAGGTTGCGTCCGGAAACCGAAAGGCGGACCGTATTGCCGCGCTGGGCGGAGCGCTCAGCAGCGCGAATAATGTTCTTGCGCCACCACTTGGCGGAACCAAAGCCTTCACCGAAGGACAGATTGCGGGCCTGGTGGAACTTACCGGAATTAATCTGGAGGATGCCGCGGGTGGAGGCGGCTACCTCAAACTTGAACTGCGGCAAGACCTGCAAGGTACCGGGCGACATGCGCCAGCGAGGGGGCGCAAAGATGGTGGGCTCGAAGCCGATCTTGGCCATCTGGCGGGTAGCTCCGGCGAGGCGCAGCTTCGCCTCGTGTGAATCGAGGTTGGCGAATTCCGCGCGGCGGCCCTGCACCGAGCGATCGAAACCATTCAGGATAAGAACGCGGCCGGCATCGGCTTGGTCTTGGAGCCACTTTTTGGTGTCTTTGTCTTTGGCGAGGTGCCAGTTGCCGTCGATATGCGGGGCAATCAGCAGGGAAACAGGAATCTCCTCCCGATCAAGGATCGAGAGGAGCCGGCTAGCCTGCTTCCGTGTGTCATCAAAGATGCTGGAGATAGATACCAGAAGGTGGCCATTCATAAGGAAAATTATCGCACAGGAATTCAGGATTCGCGCGTTGGCCCCCTATCCGGGTTTTACTTCTCCAAGCCGGTGGCCTTGTTGATGGTCCACGCGTACTCGAAGGCATTCTGGCGCCACTTTTCATAGCGACCGGACACGCCGCCATGGCCTGCGGCCATTTCGGTTTTGAGCAAGAACTCGCCGCCGGTGGCCGTCGTTCGCAGCTGGGCCATCCACTTGGCCGGCTCAACATAGAGCACGCGGGTGTCGTTGAGCGAGGTAATGGCCAGGATGTCCGGGTAGTCCTTGGCCTCGATGTTTTCGTACGGCGAGTAGGACTTCATGTAGTCATAAACCTCTGGGTCGTGGTACGGGTCGCCCCACTCTTCCCATTCAGGGACCGTGAGTGGAAGCTCCGGCATGAGAATGGAGGTCAGCGGATCGACGAACGGCACGACGGCCTGGATGGCGGTGAAGCGATCCGGGGCCATATTGGCAATCGCGCCCATGAGCATGCCCCCGGCCGAACCGCCCTCGGCCACCATCTGGTCAGCGGTGGTCACCCCGCGGGCAATGAGGTCATCGGCGACATCGATGAAGTCAGTGAAGGTGTTTTTCTTCTTGAGCATCTTGCCGTCGTCGTACCAGGTGCGGCCCATCTCGCCGCCGCCACGGACATGGGCCACGGCGAAGATCATGCCGCGGTCCATGAGGGACAGGCGGGTAACGGAGAATGCCGGATCCACGCTGACCTCATAGGAACCGTAACCATAGAGCAGGGTCGGATTCGGCTGAGTGCGGTCGAGGTCGGCGCGGTGGACAATGGATACGGGGATATCGGTGCCGTCGGCAGCCGTGGTCCACAGGCGGTAGGCCACGTAGTCATCCGGGTTATAACCGCCGGGAACCTCCTGCTCCTTGAGCAGGGTAAATTCGCCGGTGTCCACGCGGTAATCAAAGAGCTGGGAGGGCTGGGTGAAAGACACGTAGCTCACGCGAAGCACCGGCGCGTCCCACTCCGGGTTACCGGATACGGAAACGGTGAAGAGCTCCTCATTGAAGTTGAGCTCTTCGAACTCGCCAAAGCCGTCGCTAATGCGCATGATGGCGGCGCGGCCGATGCCACCGCGACGGTAACCCACCACGATTTGGTCGCGGTAGGTATCCACGCCCTCGATGCGGGTGGTTTCCTTATGAGGCAGGAGCGCGGGCAGATCCCGAAGAGCGGGCAGGTCGCCTTCGGCCTTGGTATAGCCCACCTCGAAGTTGGGGCCGGTGGCGTTGTGGGTGACGATCCAGTAGTCCTCGCCCTTAACGACGGCGTGATCGACGTCGTAGTCCACGCCAGATTCGCGCTCCCACAGCAGGCGGAATTCACCCTCGGGGTTGTCTTCTTCGAGGACCCACACCTCAGAAGTCACCTTGGAGCTCACGCCAAGGAAGAGGTATTTATCAGAGCGAGCGCTGCCGATGCCGACGTTGAAGTGCTCATCTTCTCCCTTAAACACCTGCACGTCCTCGGACTGCGCGGTGCCTACCTTGTGGCGCCAGATGGCGTCAGGGCGCCATGCCTCGTCGACGGTCGTGTAAAAGATATAGCCGTCGCCGGCCCAGGTGGCGCCGTAGAAGATGCCCTTGAGGTGGTCGTCGAGAAGCGCTCCGCTTTCCAAGTCCTTAATATAGAGCTCAAAGCGCTCGTCGCCGGCGAAGTCCACGGAATAGGCCAGGTAGCGGCCGGAATCAGAGATGGAGGCGGCGCCGAGGGCAAAGAAGTCCTTGCCCTCCGCCAGCGCGTTGGCGTCGAGGATAATCTCCTCGCCTTCCGGGGTGCCTTCCTCTGGGATAACCGGGGCAGTCCATGGGTCAGCCCCCTCCTCTACCGGGAGCCGGCAAGAGTAGCCGTAGCTCTTGCCCTCCTCGGTACGGCCGTAGTACCAGTAATCGCCGCGGCGAGAAGGCACGGACATATCGGTTTGCTTGATGCGGGACTTAATCTCCTGGAAGATATTCTCCGTCATCTCATCCAAGTGCGCGGTCTTCGCCTTGGTGTAATCATTTTCTGCGTTGAGGTAATCCAGGGTTTCCTGGGATTCCTTATCGCGCAGCCACTCGTAGTTATCCACGAACTCGCGGCCGTGGAAGGAACGGGTCACGGGGTGGACGGCGGCCACGGGGGCGGAAAGATTCTCGTTGCTCATGCCGCCCCACTGTACGCGTGGCGCCCCAGGGCTGGAAGCCTAAGGGGAGTTAGGCCTCGGGCGAGAGGAAGTCCGCGAAGCGCTCGCCGGAAAGCCGCTCGTAGGCCTCGATGTAGCGCAGGCGGGTGGCGGAAACGACGTCGTCGGGAAGCTGGGGCGGGGTACCGTCGGCGGCTTGATCCCATCCGGAGGCGTCAGAAGTCAGCCAATTGCGCACGTATTGCTTGTCGAAGGACGGCTGGACCTCGCCCTCCACATAAGAATCGGCCGGCCAGTAGCGGGAGGAATCTGGGGTAAGGACCTCATCGGCCAGCACGAGGGTGCCGTCCTTGTCGAGGCCGAACTCGAACTTGGTATCGGCAAGGATAATGCCCTTCTCCTCCGCGAGCGCGGCGGCCTCGGAGTAGATGCGGAGGGTGGCCGCGCGCAGCTCCTCGGCGCGCTCGGCGCCCAGCTTGTCCACTACGTAGTCAAAGGAGACGTTCTCATCGTGCTCGCCCTGTTCCGCCTTGGTGGCCGGGGTGAAGATGGGCTCGGGCAGGCGGGAAGCCTCAACCAGGCCCTCCGGCAGCTCGATGCCGCACACGGTGCCGTTGGCCTTGTACTCCTTCAGGCCGGAACCAGTGAGGAAGCCGCGGGCCACGCACTCGAAGGGCAGCATATCCAGCTTCTTGACCACCATCGCGCGGCCAAGGCACTCGGCGGGGATGCGCTCATCATCGAGCGGGCCGGCCAGGTGGTTGGGGAAATCGATGGAGTCGAAGAAGAACTTCGAGGTTGCGGTCAGCACGCGGCCCTTGTCCGGGATGGCCGGTTCGAGGGCATGGTCGTAGGCCGAGATGCGGTCCGAGACCACCATCAGAAGGGTGTTCTCGTCTACATCGTAGATATCGCGGACCTTGCCGGAGGCAAGATGGGTATAAGAAGAAAGCTCAGGTCGCATGACCTTCATTCTAGCGCCCTGGGGTAGCGAGCACGTTTCGATCAAATAAGCCCCGAAATCCGCGTGTGAACTGCTCCCCATTAGTTGGACTGAGAAATCAGTTTCCGATTAGTGGGGAGTAGTTTTCATTGAGAGCTCGAAGTTTGGTGAGTGAGCATCAGCGGGAGCAGTTGGTTGAACTATTTGAGCAAGGCGTGGGCTATCGTGCCGCTGCTACTGCTCTTGAAGTGTCCCAGGTTTTGTTCCGTTTGAGTAGATGGGAAAATCTGGAATATGCCAAGAAAATTTGACCAGGATGCAAAGGACCGTGTGGTCCGTCTTGTAGAGGACCGCATCTTGGCGGAAAATATGTCGATGCAAGCCGCGTGCCAGGCAGTAGCTCCAAAGCTGGGGGTTTCATGGCACACAGCTCGTCAATGGACTCAACAGGCCCGTCGTGCGGGAAACATCCCAGAACCTGTGCCTGAAGACTTGGCCGCGGAAAACGCGAGGTTACGCCGTGAAAATCAAGAGCTACGCGACACTAACGAGCTGCTGAAGGCCGCTTCAGCTTTTTTCGCGTCGGAACTCGACCCAAAACGTCGGAAATGATCCGGTTCATCGATGAATACCGGAATCGTTTCTCTGTCGAGTTCATCTGTAAGACGTTGAAGAATAACCGGTCTGGTGGGTTCATCACCTCGCGTGGCTATCGCCAGTCCAAGGCCCGTGGGTTAAGTGCTCGTCGCCTTCGTGATGCTGTGCTGGTCGAACGCATTAGAACTGTTCATTGGGATAATTACGGTGTCTACGGTGTACGGAAAATGTGGCATGCTCTCCGCCGTGACGGAATTGATATCGGTCGTGAACAAACTGCCCGTTTAATGCGCTTGGCCGGTGTTTCTGGCAAAGGCAAAGGCAGATCACCTCTCACAACCCGTAAGCCTAACGTGCCTGATCTGCGCCCAGACTTGGTCGAGCGTGAATTCAAAGCCCCCGGCCCGAACAAACTGTGGGTGGCTGACATTACGTATGTGCGCACGAAGAAAGGCTTTGTGTACGCCGCGTTTGTCACCGACGTTTACTCCCGACGGATCGTTGGGTGGGCGTTATCAGACTCTATGCGCACCGAGGCATTGCCGCTGCAAGCTCTCAACCAGGCGATCGCGTGTGCTGAGGAAACAACAAGTCTCATTCACCATTCGGATCACGGCTCGCAGTACGTCAGCGTTGTCTACAACGAGCGTCTTGCCCAGCACGGGATTGCCGCTTCCACTGGAACAGTTGGCGACTCCTATGACAATGCTCTGGCTGAAAACGTTAACGGCTCATACAAGAACGAGCTGATCCATACTCGCAGGTGGAATGACGTTGTCGAGGTAGAAATCGCGACGTTCGAATGGGTGTCATGGTGGAACGAAACGAGGCTTCACCAAAGCTTGGGATACCGAACCCCAGTCGAAGTGGAATCCGATTTTTGGAAGCAGAACCCGCCGCAAGTAATAATGAAAATCAAGGCAAATGCCTAGGAACAAAACTCGGGGCACTTCATCTTGGTGTCTCCACATACGCCGCCCGTATGCTCTGTCGTCGGTTTAAGCTGCATGGCAGACTATGTCTTGTGGAAAAACCGACTAAGCAGCAGTATTCGTTCGAAATCAAGAAGGAAGTTGTCCAACGCCACCTTTCTGGTGAGACAGCGATGGATCTTGCGCGCGAGTTTGGCCTGTCATCAGAGCACTTGGTCGGCGGATGGTCGAGGAAATGGCGTAAAGGTGGCGATGAGGCACTAAAACCGAAGCCGAAGGGCAGGCCCAAGGGTTCGGGCACGCCGAAGCCGCTTTCGGAGGAAGCGAAGCTGCGTCGCCAGATCGCGCGGTTGGAAGCGGAAAACGCATATCTAAAAAAATTGCGGGACTTGAGGAATCAGGGACACGCCTGAAGGTCCAGGCGATTGTCATCCTCAAGTCACGGCATCGTCTGCAATACCTTTTGGATGCGGCCGGCATGGCACGGTCGACATTCTTCTATCACCAGAAACGACTCAGCGATCCGGATAAGCACGCTGCGCTCAAAGACGCGATCCGGGGAAGCTTCGAGCGCAACAAGTATCGCTACGGCTACCGACGAGTGCTACTTGACCTGCGCAACCAGGGGTGGGTGGTCAATCACAAGCTCGTCTACAAACTCATGCGCGAGATGGGGCTTCGAGCCAAGGTCCGCCAGCGCAGGCCATATGTTTCTTATAACGGGACGATCAGCCACATTGCCGACAACACACTTGACCGCAAGTTCACTCCAGATAAGCCAAATACCGTCTTTGTTAGCGACGTCACCGAGTTCAGGGTCGCAGGCCGCAAGGTCTACCTGTCACCGGTGATGGATCTGTTCGACCGTTCAATCGTTGCCCACACCGTGGCTACATCGCCGTCGACAGCGTTTACCGCCGATTCTTTAACTAAGACGATTAAAACGTGTGCGCCTGAGCCTGGGTGGATGATGCATACCGATCAAGGTTTCCAGTACCAGCATTCGTCCTGGCGCAACCTGATTCATGACAACGGTGGTGTTCAGTCAATGTCGCGTAAAGCCAACTGTTACGACAACGCGGTCATGGAGAATTTCTTCGGGCACTTAAAAACCGAGATGTACCACGGAGAAGTCTTCGACACCGTCGCAGAGTTCAACCAGGCCATCGACGAGTACATCCAGTGGTACAACACCGAACGCATCCAACAACGACTCAAGGGCCTGACCCCGATGCAATATCGAAATCAGACCCTTGAAGCCCTAACCACCTAGAATTAAACCAGTCCAACTTTCGGGGGCCAGTTCAGTGGGATTCGGGGCTTATTTGATCGAAATGCGAAAAAGGAAGACGCACTGCGAAAGGAAAGCGCGCCCAGCGAGGCTCGCTTTAGAGGATCTCGCCCGGGGTATAGGCCGCGGCCTTGGGGTGCTCACCTACCAGGGCGTTGATGCGGTTGAGCACCTGGCTGACCTGGGACTCGGCGGCGCCGATGAAGGCGTGCTTATCGGCCAGGGCGGCCTCGAGGTCGGACTCGTCCATGGGCAGGCGATCATCGGCGGCGAGGCGTTGTACTAGGTCCTGCTCGCCGCCGTTTTCGCGCATATTGAGCGCGACGGCCACGGCGTTTTCCTTGATGACCTCGTGGGCGGTCTCGCGGCCCACGCCGGCGCGCACGGCCGCCATGAGGATGCGGGTGGTGGCCAGGAAGGGCAGGTAGCGCTCCAGTTCGCGGTCGATCATGGCGGGGAAGGCGCCGAACTCGTCGAGGACGGTAAGGAAGGTTTCGAATTGGCCGTCGAGGGCAAAGAAGGCGTCGGGAAGCGCGACGCGGCGGACGACGGAGCAGAAGACATCGCCCTCGTTCCACTGCTGTCCAGCGAGGTCCGCAGCCATGGTGAGGTAGCCGCGGAGGATGACCTGCAGGCCGCCGACGCGCTCGCAGGAGCGGGCGTTCATCTTATGCGGCATGGCAGAGGAGCCGACCTGGCCCTCCTTGAAGCCCTCGGTGACGGTCTCGTTGCCGGCCATCAAGCGGATGGTGGTGGCCAGCGAAGACGGGGCGGCGCCGAGCTCCACTAGGGCGGAGATGGCGTCGAAGTCGAGGGAGCGCGGATAGACCTGACCCACGGAATTGAAGATGCGGTGGAAGCCCAGGTAATCCGCGATCGCGGTCTCTAGGGAGGCGAGCTTGTCCTCGGAGCCGCCCATGAGATCGAGCATGTCTTGGGAGGTGCCCATCGGGCCCTTGATGCCGCGCAGTGGGTAGCGTGCCAAGAGTTCTTCAACGCGCTCGATGGCCAGTAGCATCTCATCGCCGGCCGTAGCGAAGCGCTTGCCCAGCGTGGTGGCCTGCGCGGCCACGTTGTGGGAGCGGCCCGCCATGACCAAGGACTGGTACTCGGCGGCGTGCCGTCCGATGCGGGAGACCACGGCGATGGCCTTATCGCGGATGATCTCCAGCGAGGTGTGGATCTGCAGCTGCTCCACGTTCTCGGTGAGATCGCGGCTGGTCATGCCCTTGTGAATGTGCTCGTAGCCGGCCAGCGCATTGAATTCTTCAATGCGGGCCTTCACATCGTGGCGGGTGACGCGCTCGCGCTTCGCGATGGACTCGAGGTTCACGTCCTCTACCACGGCCTCGTAGGCTTCGATGGCCTTGGCGGGGATGTCTACGCCCAGATCCTTCTGAGCGCGCATGACCGCGATCCAGAGCTTGCGCTCCAAGATGATTTTATGCTCCGGGCTCCAGATATTGGACAATTCCGCGGAGGCATAGCGGGAGGACAGGACGTTGGAAATCTTCTTCTTTTCAGCCACGTGGCTATTATTCCATGCCTGCCCCGCCGCGGGGTGAAAGGTTAGAGAGAAATCTCACCGTCTTCTGCTCGCTTGCCGATGTCCCGGCGCACAAAGCCACCCGCAAACTCGATGCCGTCGACGGTGGCGTAGGCGTTTGCGCGGGCGTCGGCAAGCGTGGCACCCTTACCCAGCACGCTGAGCACGCGGCCGCCCGCGGTGCGGTAGGCGCCATCGGTATGCACGGTGCCGGCATGGAGGACACGCTGCGGATCGTCCAAGGCAGCGCCAGAGATGGCATCGCCCTTGCGCGGGGAAGCCGGGTAGCCCTCGGCCGCCATGACGATGATGACGGCGAAGCCATCCTCCCACTCCAGCGGCGGGAGCTCGGAGAGGGTGCCGGTGGCCGTGGCGTGGAGGACCTCAGCCAGCGGGGACTTGAGCAGGGAGAGCACGGCCTGGGTCTCCGGATCGCCGAAACGGCAGTTGAACTCGACTACGGCCGGGCCTTCTTCGCCCCAGGCCAGGCCGGCGTAAAGCAGACCGGAATAAGGGGTGCCGCGGCGCGCCATCTCCTTGGCCACAGGGGCGCAGACCTCGTCCACGATGCGCTGTACGCCGTCCTCCGGCAGCCACGGCAGCGGGGTGTAGGCGCCCATGCCGCCGGTATTGGGGCCCTCGTCGTTGTCATAGGCGCGCTTGTGATCCTGGGCCGGCAGCAGCGGGACGACGGTCTCACCATCGACTAAGCAAAAGAGCGAGACTTCGGGGCCGTCGAGGAAGGATTCCAGCAGCACCGGGTTGCCGGCCGCGAGGACGGCTTCGACGTGGGCGCGGGCGGCGGCGCGGTCCGGGGTGACCACCACGCCCTTGCCGCCGGCCAGGCCGTCGTCTTTGACCACGAACTGCGGGCCGAAGCGGTCGAGCGCGGCCTCAATGTCGTCCTCGCCTGCACCAGGGCGCAGCTGCTCCGCGCGGGCGGTCTTGACGCCGGCGGACTCCATGACGTCCTTGGCAAAGGCCTTGGATCCCTCGATCTGGGCTGCGTCTTTGCTGGGGCCGAAGACAGCGATGCCGGCCGCGCGCAGGGCATCGGCCACGCCGGCGACGAGGGGAACCTCAGGGCCGATGACAACGAGGTCCGCGGCGATGCTCTGGGCGAGCTCCACCATGCGATCAGCGTCATCTACCTGGGAGTAATCCGGGTGGACGGTAGCGAGGGCGGACATGGCCGCGCTGCCCGGCGCGGCGTGGATTTCGGTGCTCTTGGGGTCGGCGGACAGGCCCTTGACAAGGGCGTGTTCACGGCCGCCCGAACCAATTACGAGAATGCGCATGCCCACCATCATAACCAGCGGGTAGCCTGGCACACATGGCTTCTGTATTTACAAAGATCATTAATGGTGAACTACCCGCTCGCTTTGTCTACCGCGATGAGACCTGCGTGGCTTTCCTCTCCATCGAGCCGCTGCGCTACGGCCACACCTTGGTCGTGCCCATCGAGGAAGTAGATAAGTGGACCGACCTGGATCCCCAGACCTGGGCCCACCTCAACGAGGTCGCCCTGGAAATCGGCGGCGCTATCAAGACCGCGTTTGATACCCCGCGCACCGGCTACATCATCGCTGGATTCGATGTCCCGCATACCCATATTCACCTCTTCCCCACCGAGAAGATGGAAGAGTATGACTTTGCCAAGGCCTTCGACGCCGATAACACAGACGATGCCGCGATGGATGAGGCGGCCGCCCGCATCCGCCAGCACCTCGGCTGCAACGAGGACGGCGTTCGGGAGGGCTAGGGCTCAGAGGGGGCGTCGGCAAGCGCGGGCAGGCGCACCGTAAAGGTAGTGCCGCGGCCGAGCTCGGAGTCGACGCTAATGCTGCCATCGTGCTGCTCCACTAGGGAGTGGACGATGGCCAAGCCCAGGCCGGAGCCGCCGGTATCGCGGGTGCGCGAGGTATCGGCGCGGTAAAAGCGCTCGAAGATATGCGCCGCGTCGTCTTGGGACATGCCCTTGCCATCGTCAATAACATCGACCAGCACATCATTGGCCTCGCGGCGCAGGCGCAGCGTCACCGTGGCATCCTCTCCGCCGTGGCGGATACCGTTGGTCACCAGGTTGAGCAGCACCTGATGCAGGCGGCTGGCATCGCCATTGACCACCGGGATGGACTTGGCATCATTGGCCACCTTAATCTCACGGCCGGGGAAGGCCGCACGCGCGGAAGAGCCCACGGACAAGGCCAGCTCCAGCAGGTCTACGGGGTGCATGTCTAAGCGCGTACCCTCGGCGCGGGTAAGGGCCAACAGGTCCTCCACCAGCAGGGACATGCGCTTGGACTCATCATCGATCTTAGAAAAGACCAGATCCACGTCCTTGGTGGCGCCCGAGCGATAGAGCTCGGTATAGCCGCGCAGGCTGGTCAGCGGCGTGCGCAGCTCATGCGAGGCATCGCCGACGAAGCGACGCATCTGTTCCTCTTTCTCCTGCGCACGCACAACGGAGCGCTGCAGCTGCCCCAGCATGATATTGAGTGCGGCGGCCAACTGGCCCACTTCGGTGTGCAACGGCCACTTGGGGACTCGCTTGTCTAGGTCACCTGCCGCGATTTCCGACGCCGTCTTTTCCACCACCCGCAGCGGCCGCAACGCCCTGCGGATAAACCAGAAACCCACGGCCGCAATGGCGGCCAAGGCGATGGCGGCAATGGTCACTTGGACCATGGCTAGGCCGTGCAGGATTTCCTTCTCGTGGGTCATATCCTTGGCAATGACCGTGATGACGCCATTGGAATCCGCGAAGGCGAGCGCGCGCCACTTGGTGTTGTTCTCGATGGAACCCACGGTGGTGGGATAGCCGCCGAGCGGGATATTCTCCGCATTCGGGGTAGTCGACGAGGGGCCCGAGTAGCGGATGGTGCCATTGGGCAGGTAGTTCAGCACCACGTATTCGGTGGGCGGGCGCTTGGTGTGATCGCCGATGAAAAAGTCATTGCTGATATCGCGCGCCCATGTGGTCGACGCGGATCGCAGCTCATCATCGACGTTATTGAAGAGCACGTTGCGCATGATGGAATTCACCGCAAAGGACGAGCCTGTAATGCCGAGCCCGGAGACCACAACGAGGAGGATGACCAACCACGTACGCAGCGGCATTGCCTGCGGAATCTGGGAAAACATCCGCCGCTTGGAGGACTTTTTCTCCCCTTCGCCTTGGCCCAGGCCTTCATGCCACATGGACTGCGGGCGCGCCGTCGCCGTCGCAGGTGCCTGGCCCTGGGTCTCCTGTGAATCTTCCATTACTTAAGCACTTTAGGAGCGCGGGGTGCGCAGTACATAACCCACGCCGCGCACGGTGTGGATCAGCTGCGTCTCGCCGGTATCGATTTTGCGGCGCAGGTAAGAGATATAGGACTCGACCACGTTGCCATCGCCGCCGAAATCGTAGTGCCACACGTTGTCCAAAATCTTGGACTTAGACAGCACCACTTCCTTGTTTTGCATCAGGTAGCGCAGGAGGTTGAACTCGGTGGGAGAAAGCTCGATGAGCTCACCGGCCTTGGTGACCTCATGGGTGTCATCATTGAGCGTTAGATCCGCGTAGCTCATGGTGGCATCGTTGGTGGATTCTTCCGCCGCTCCACCGCGGCGCATGATGACGCGCAGACGGGTGATAACTTCTTCCAGGCTAAATGGCTTGGTCACGTAATCATCCGCGCCGATGGTCAGTCCGTGGATGCGCTGGTCCACACCGTCCTTAGCGGTGAGGTAGAGCACCGGGCCGTCCAGGCCTTCTTGACGCAGCTTGCCCAGCAGCTCGAAGCCATCCATACCCGGCATCATGACGTCCAGGATGTAGGCATCTGGGTTTACTTCGCGGGCAATGCGCAGCGCCTCGTTACCGGAATTGGCGCTGTACACCTCGAAGTTCTGGAACTTCAGCGATACGGTAAGCAGCTCCACAATATTGGGTTCGTCATCGACGACAAGCACCTTGGCGAGTTTAGTGTCTTCCATGTTCTCCTCAGACTCCCTTAAAGGTTGCGATTTTCTAACACGTCATCATGGCACGCTTGCTTCCCAGCCTACTGAAGAGTTTCTGCCTGAATCCTGTGAACGTGGATTAGCGCCCTGGTCGAGGCAAAAGAAAACCACGCCCCTCCCCAGGTGAGGAAGGGCGTGGCAGCTAGCGCAGCGCGCTATTTAGAAGTCCTGCGGGCGCGGGATATTGCGCAGGTTGGACTTTGCCATGGTGATCATCTGGCCAACGCCACCGTCCAGAACGGTGCGGGTGGCAGCCTTGGAGAAGCCCATGAGCTGCTCGATGGTCAGCGTCGGTGGCAGGGAGAGGGCGTTGGGGTCAGTAACGACGTCGATAAGAGCCGGGCCGTTATAAGCCAGCGCCTTCTTGATCTGCTCCGGTGCGTCCTTCGGTTCCTCGATGCGGAAGTGCTTAATGCCGGAAGCCTCTGCAATCTTGGCAAAGTTGACGGACTCGTGGTCGGTCTCGTGCTCCGGCAGACCCTGCACCAGCATCTCCAGCTTGACCATGCCCAGGGAAGAGTTGTTGAACACGAACATCTTGATAGGCAGGTTGTGCAGCTTCACGGTGAGCAGCTCACCCATCAGCATGGACAGTCCGCCGTCACCGGAGAAGGTGATGACCTGGCGGCCCGGGTTAGCGGCCTGTGCACCCAGTGCCTGTGGCAGAGCGTTGGCCATGGTGCCGTGGCGGAAGGAGCCGATCTGCTCGCGCTTGCCGTTGGCGGTGATGTAGCGAGCGCCCCACACGTTGCACATGCCGGTATCGACGGTGAAGATGGCATCCTCATCGGCGTTCTTGTCAATGAGATCCGCAATGTACTCCGGGTGGATCGGGGTGTGCTTATCCACATTGGAGGTATAAGCCTCAACGACGTTCTCCAGCTTGTCGTAATGCTTCTTGAGCATCTTGTCTAGGAAGGAGCGATCCTTCTTCTCATCCACGTGCGGCAAGATGTTCTCGATGGTGGCGGCTACGTCACCGGTGACCGGGTAGGAAATCTTGGTACGGCGGCCGATATGGGCGCCATTGATGTCCACCTGTGCCACGTTGGCATCCGGCAGGAAGTCGTTGTACGGGAAGTCGGTACCCAGCAGGATAAGCAGGTCAGCCTCGTGGGTGGCCTCGTGTGCCGCACCGTAGCCCAGCAAGCCGTTCATGCCCACGTCAAACGGGTTCTCGTACTGGATGTACATCTTGCCACCCAGGGCGTGGCCGATGGGAGCCTTGATCTTCTCCGCCAGCTTGAGCACCTGCTCGCGGGCGTCCTTGACGCCGACGCCAACGAAGAGGGTGACGGACTTAGCCTCGTTGATGGCCTGGGTCAGGGCAGCGGCCTCGGCCGGATCCGGGAAGACGACTGGGCGGCCAGCAGAGATCTTGGACTCGACGAAGGAGTCATCCTCAGCGTCCTGCATGGAAACGTCACCCGGGATAACCAGGACGGAAACGCCATTGCCGGCCATGGTGGACTGGATGGCGTGGTGCAGGACAACGCCGCCCTGCTCAGCGGAGTTGACCATCTCGCAGTAGCCAGAGCACTCCTGGAAGATTGCCTCTGGGTGGGTCTCCTGGAAGAACTTGGAGCCGATCTGGCGGGATGGGATGTGGGAAGCCAGTGCCAGCACCTTGGCGCCGTTGCGGTGGGCATCGTACAGGCCCTGGATCAGGTGGGTATTGCCCGGGCCGCAGGATGCGGCACATACGGCCAGCTTGCCGGTGGTCAGGGAATCTGCCTCAGCAGCGAAGGCTGCTGCTTCCTCGTTGCGGACGTGAATCCACTCGATGGAGGAGCGACGAACGGCATCCACGATCGGGTTCAGGGAGTCACCGACGAGGCCATAAATGCGCTCGACACCCTGCTTTTCCAGGGTGTCAACTAGCTGTTCTGCATAATTACGTGCCATTAAAAATCATCCTTAACTCTTAATTGGTGTTAATACCACTGTGCTACTTAGACCGCAGGAAAGTCCACTCATCTCCTATACACTCACACACTGCGCCCAGCTGTGAGGAAGGCAATACTAACCTATCTTCGGATGCAAACTGTAACGACCGTTCGGTACTGTTTACTGCACTATGAGTATCCACCCGCCCCGCGCACAAGACCACACCGCTGCGGCCTCCACGGCCGCCCAGCGGTGGTCTTTCTGCGCCGTCATCTCTCTGGGGTTACTCATGGTTGGGCTGGATAATTCCATCCTCTACACCGCATTGCCGCAGCTGTCACAGCAATTGCACACGACCGATACCCAGCAGCTCTGGATTATCAACGCCTACGCGTTGGTGCTCTCCGGCCTCCTTCTTGGCGCCGGCACACTGGGCGATCGCACCGGCCACCGGCGGATGTTCCTCATCGGCTTGGCCGTCTTCGGCGGCGCTTCCCTGCTCGCCGCTTATTCCCCCAGCGCTTGGACGCTGGTTTTAGGCCGCGCCTTCTTAGGCTGCGGTGCCTCCATCATGATGCCGTCGAGCCTGGCGCTCATCCGTCTGACCTTTCCCGATGAGGTGGAGCGCAACACGGCCATTGGCATCTGGGGTTCTGTCGCCGTCATCGGCGCGGCGGCTGGCCCTACCGTGGGCGGCTTCTTTTTGGAGCATTTCTGGTGGGGCTCGGTCTTTTTGCTCAATGTCCCGGTTGTGGTCGTGACCATTGTGCTGACCTTGTTCCTTGCCCCACCAAACGCTCCGAACCCCCTAAAACACTGGGACTTCCCTTCGTCCCTGTACTCCCTTATCACTCTCGCCAGCCTAGTGCTGTCCATTAAATCTCTGGCACACAACTGGCCGGTGAGCGCCGCCGCAGGCATCGTCTTCATCTGCGGCGCGCTCGCCTTTGGCCGCCGCCAGGCTCGCTTGTCAGATCCCCTGCTGACCTTCGATATCTTTGGCTCCCGCATCTTTAGCGGCGGGGCCCTAACTGCCGGCGGCGCCATGTTCGGCCTCGCCGGCCTGGAACTGCTGAGTACTCAAAAGCTGCAGCTTGTCGACACCCTCTCACCCCTCCACGCCGGCCTCATCATCTCCGCCATGGCGCTCTCTGCCATCCCTACCTCCATCCTGGGTGGCGCCATCTTGCATCGCGTGGGGTTCCTCCCACTCATTAGCGGCGGATTCTTGCTCATGGCCGCCGGCATGGCCCTGGTGGTGGTGAGCCGGGGTGAGACGCTTCCCCTACTCGTCTCCGCCCTAGTGCTCACCGGCCTAGGCGCGGGCCTGGCCATGTCCGTGTCCTCCACCGCCATCATCAATGCCGCGCCCCTTCATCGCACGGGCATGGCCTCGGGTGTAGAAGCGGTCTCCTATGAGTTCGGCACCCTGATCTCCATTGCACTAACCGGCACCCTTGTGCCGCTGCTCATGGCCCGCGAATTGTCGCCCCACCTCGCGGAACAGGGTACCGACGCGCTGCACCACCCTGCTTCCCACGCGGCCGCCGCTAGCGCCTACAATGCCGGATATCTTTCCACCATCGGCGGCCTAGCTTGCTTCGCCTTGCTCCTAGCCGCGATAACCGCCTGGTGTTTCCGCGATAACCCCAAATCAGGAGTTCCCTATGCCGCGACTCAACAAAAAGACCACAGCCCTTGAAGCTGCGCTCGATATCATCGCCGCCGAGGACGTCTCTGGCCTTACCTACGACTCCCTGGCGCAAGCGACCGGCATGTCCAAGTCTGGTCTCATTTATCACTTCCCTACCCGCCACGACTTGCTCGTAGACTGCCATCGGTTTTGCGCCGCACGCTGGGAAACAGAACTCGAGCGCCTGGCCGGCGGCCACCCGGCAAGCGAGCTCAGCTGGGCCGAGCGCTCCCGAGCGCTCGTATTGTCGATGGGCAAGAACGACCCGCTCATCCAACTTTTGATGTGCGTACATTCCCAGACCCATCCGGATTTTTCCGCCCAGTGGGCCGAGGTGGATGCACGCTGGATGGTCGATCCTTCCGCCGCCGAGACGGACGAGGATGATCTGCTGGTCATGCTCCTGAGTACCGGCCTGTGGGTGCACGATCACCTCAACCAGCGCAAGCTCTCCCCCGCCAATCGCCAGCGCATGGTCGACCGGCTTTTTCGGCTTATCGACGCCCCCTCAAAAACCACCGAAGGCTAGGCCCACACCGGGGCCCAGCCTCCTTTTGAGCTGGAGACGAGACTTGAACTCGCAACCTACGCATTACAAGTGCGTTGCGCTACCAATTGCGCCACTCCAGCACCGCGGGAGAAATCCCGCTCGTTGCATAGTACCCGAGCACCAGCGCCGAGGGGAAAGCGGTCCCCCATCTATGCATTGACAGGGTGCAGGGACTAAAGTTCAGGCAGAAACTTTCCCACATTCCCAGCGCTTTTTTGAGGGTTATTTCCGTGTCATTTTTGTCCGCTATGCGGGAGCGCTTGCGCGCTTCCTCGGGCCAGGTAGCCATCATCGACGCGGCTAAAGCCGCACCGCCGCCATCACCACTCGCCCCGGTCGATCTGACCGACGCTGCTCAAGTTACCGGCGTTATGGAGATCGCCGCTCGCATTGGTGAAATCCTGATCGGAGCCGGCACCGCCAACTCGGATGCGCGCGCCCAGGTGCACCTGGCAGCGTCGTCGTATGGTTTGCACTACTGCCACGTGGACATCTTGATGAATACCATCACCATCCACACCACCATCGGCACCGGTGAGCAGCGCAAGAACCTGCACGTCTTCCGCGTGGTGCCGAGCATTGGCGTGGATTTTTCCAAGCTCGCGGCCGTCGATAAGCTCATTCGCTCCATCCATTCCGGCCAGATGCCGCCGGCCATGGCGGAGCAGCGCCTCGACGAGATCGACCGCATGCCAGCGCCCTATAAGCCGTCCACGGTCATGCTCGGCTGGGGCGCGATGGGTGGCCTGATTTCCATGATGCTTGGTGGCGACCTGCTCGTCGGCGTGGTGGCGTTTGTAGTCTCCGCGTTCATCATGGGCCTGAACGCCTGGTTGGCTAATTACCGCCTGCCGCCCTTTTATCAGAATGTGGTCGGCGGCTTTTTCGCCGTCTTCCCGGCCGCCATTTTGTACAATGCCGCGGCCTCTTTCGGCATTAATTTCTCGCCCGCGCAGATCATTGCCTCCGGCATCATCGTGCTGGTGGCGGGGCTGACGTTGGTGCAATCGCTTGTCGACGGCATCACGCGCGCCCCCGTCACCTCCTCCGCCCGCTTCTTTGAGGCGCTGCTATCTACCGGCGCCATCATCGCCGGCGTCGGTGTGGGCATCCAGCTGGCCGATTCCCTGGGCTTTAACCTGCCGCCGCTAGCCACGCTGGCCCCGCCGGTCTACCACGAAATTCCACTGCTAGTGCTGCTTGGGGGCACGGGTTCTGCTGCCTTTGCACTGGCCTGCGGCGCGGCCTGGATTGAGGTCACCATGTCTGGCCTTACGGCCGCGGCCGGCATGATTTTCTATTACTTCGTGGTGGTGCCCTTCGACGTCGGCCCAGTGATTGCCTCTGGTCTTTCCGCGGTGGTCGTTGGCCTGGCCGGCGGTTTGATGTCGCGCCGCTGGGGAATTCCGCCGCTTATCACCATGATCGTGGGCTATACGCCGATGCTGCCCGGCCTCATGCTCTACCGCGGCATGTACGCCTCGCTCAATGAGCAGATGATTACCGGCTTTACCAATATGGCGATGGCGCTAGCCATCTCCGGCGCCCTGGCCGCCGGCGTAGTACTGGGCGAGCGCGTGGCTCGCCGCCTGCGCCGCCCGCAGTACTTCCGCCCGTACACCACCTTCAAGCGCATCGGCCGCTTCTCCTTCCATAAGGCCACGCACTTGGCCCGCAAGGCCCCGCGCATCCCGCGCGTGCCGATGTCCCCGTTTGCCCCGCGCGTCAATCGCCCGGAGTTACCACCCAAGCTCGGGCCGAAGCCGCCGCAGCAGCACCCGCGCCACGAGGCCCAAAACCATGCGCCGCATACCCGCTCGGCCGCGGACCTGTGGCCGGAGGATTCCCAGTGGCCGGCACAGCCGCAGCAGCGCGAGAAGACCACCTATACCGTGCCGGGCACCGAAACGTTTCGTGCCCAGAAGCCGGAGCAGCCGGGCACCGAATCCGGACCCGAGCGGCCCTAAACGCCGCCGGTAGCGTACAATATTTGCTCTGATAGCTTTTCTTGCAAGCGCTTAAGTAGTTTCCACAACGTTCAGGAGGACACGTCGTGCCACCCAAGGTCCAAGACACCCACCCACAGGCTGACCAGAATCACGCCCTTGAGGAGGAGACCTCCCGCGCAGCCCGCCGCATCGTGGCCACCTATGCGCAGGACTTCCTCGACGGCGTGACCCTGATGTCCATGCTGGGCGTGGAGCCAAAGGGCCTGGTGCACAAGAAGGTGCTGGCGGAGCAGGCCGATGCCGCTCCGAAGAAGTCGACCAAGAAATCCAGCAAAAAGTCCACGAAGAAGTCGACTAAGAAGTCCACCAAGAAATCGACGAAGAAGTCGACCAAGAAGGCTACAAAGAAGGCCACCAAAAAGGCAACGAAGAAGGCCTCCAAGAAGGCAACGAAAAAGTCCACTAAGAAGTCTTAAGTTATTTTTGCACCATGAGTGAGCGTGGCAATGACTTCGTGGTGGTGGCCAACCGCCTGCCGGTAGATCTGGAGACCCGACCTGATGGCAGCCATACCTGGACGCCCTCGCCGGGCGGTCTGGTCACCGCATTGTCTCCAGTCCTCGAATCACACCAGGGTTGCTGGGTGGGCTGGCCCGGTGTAGCCGATGCCGCACCAGAGCCCTTCCGCACCGATGCCGGCGTGCTGCTGCACCCGGTCAAGCTCACCGAGTCCGATTTCGAGGGCTTTTATGAGGGCTTTTCTAATGCCACCCTGTGGCCGCTCTACCACGATCTCATCGTCACCCCCACCTATGACCGCGATTGGTGGCACGCCTATCGCGAGGTCAACCTGCGTTTTGCAGATGAAGTAGCTGAAGTCGCCGCCGAGGGCGCCACCGTGTGGGTACAGGACTACCAGCTGCAGCTTTTGCCTGGCATCCTGCGCCAGAAGCGCCCGGATCTCACCATCGGATTCTTCCTGCACATCCCCTTCCCTTCTGCCGATCTCTTCCGCCAGCTGCCCTGGCGCGAGGAGCTCGTGCGCGGGCTACTTGGCGCGGATCTCATTGGCTTCCACTTGGAGGCCAATGCCCGCAACTTCTTGGAGCTTGCCCGCCGCCAGGGCCTCGACGTGGAAGGCGAGGCCAGCACCCGCGAGGTCACCGCGCATATTTGCCTGCCGCAGGGGCGCACCATCGGCGTGGGTGCCTTCCCTATTTCTATCGCCGCAAAGGACTTTGCCGCGTTCACTGGGGAGGAGAAGGGGGACGTCGCCAAGCTGCGCGAAGAGCTGGGCTCACCCAAGCGCATCATCTTGGGCGTGGATCGCCTCGATTACACCAAAGGCATCCTGCAGCGTCTGACCGCCTTTGAGGAGTTACTTGACACCGGCGTGCTCGACCCGGAAGAGGTAGCGCTGGTGCAGCTAGCCACGCCGTCGCGCGAGCGCCTCGACCATTACAAGGCCACCCGCTCCAAGGTGGAAGAAGCCGTTGGCCGCATCAACGGGCGCTTTGCCCGTGTAGGCCACCCGGTGGTGCACTACCAGCACCGGGGCGTGGCCAAGAGTCTCCTGCGCTGCTACTACCGCATGGCCGATGTCATGCTGGTGACCCCCTTCAAGGACGGTATGAACCTGGTGGCCAAGGAATACGTGGCCTGCCACGACGATGGCTCGGGCGCGCTGGTGCTCTCCGAGTTCGCCGGCGCGGCCGATGAGCTCAGCCAGGCCTACCTGTGTAATCCCTTCGATATCGAGTCCGTCAAGGCCGCCTTGCTCAATGCGCTCAAGGCGCTTGACGACGCCCCCTCCACCATGACCCAGCGCATGCTCACCATGCACCGGCAAGTCACCGAGCACGACGTGCAGCTATGGTCCCAGTCCTTCCTGGGCTGCCTGCGCCAAGCCGAAGAACTGGGGGCGGGCGCATGATGTCTCGCTTTCCCCGCTTGGCCGCAGCGCCCATTGCCGCAACCTGTGCCGCCGCACTACTGGCCGGCTGTGGCTCCAGCGACGAGGAACCGAAAGCCCCTGGCGATGAGCAGATCCTGGACAAACAGTGGCAGGTAGTCTCCATCAACACCACCCCGGATGCCGCCTCCACCATCCCGGAGTCCATTCCGCAGGCACCCACGTTGAGTTTTGGTGAATCCACGATGGTGGGCACCACCGGGTGTGCCCAAATGGTGGGCAAGGTGATCTATTCCGCCGATGATGAGCGCCAAAACATCCGCGAGGGCAATCGCCTCCACTTTGATGAGGTGGAGTTTGACGAGACCGCCGAAGATTGCCACGGCGCCTCCGTGTGGGCCGATAACCTGCTACGCAACCTGATTTCCGCGGACCACGATTTCCACTACACCGTCAATTCCAATAACCAACTGGTCTTGGAACTGGTCACCGATGAAGTGGACTCACCGTCTATCAAGTTGGTTTCCCTCGGCGGTTAGTTGCGTAGGCTATAAGCCATGACGCTTTCAACTGCCATCAAGGCCCTTGCCGCCGCCGAGCACCTCGCGGTGGTCTCGGACTTCGACGGCACGCTCTCCCCCTTCGCCACGGCTATCTATGAGGTCGAAATGAACCAGGAATCACTGAGCGCCCTGGATAAACTGGCCCACCTGCCGAATACCACCGCGGCCGTTCTCTCCGGCCGCCATCTCGAAGGTCTCCAGCGCGTGTGCCCGCTGCGCGAGCCCGTTCTCTTTGGCGGCTCCCACGGTGCCGAATCCTCCTGGGAGGAGACAGATCTGACCCCCGCGATGCGCGAGCACCTCGCCACCAAGGAAGCCGAGATTCGCGAGATCATGGAGCGCTTCCCCGGCGCGGATATCGAGGTCAAGCCCTTCCAGCGCGTGTTGCACCTGCGCGCGCTCGAGGATTCCGATCCAGAGGCTGCCGCCCAGGCTTATGAGGCCGGCCTCGCGCTCGATCCGGGCGGCTTCCCGCGCACGGCCGGCAAGTCCGTGGTGGAGTTCTCCGCCACCCAGGCCACCAAGGGCACGTGGATTGAGAACTTGCGCGAGCGCACCGGAGCCACCGCCGTGGTCTTCTTGGGCGATGACGTCACCGATGAGGACGGTTTCCGCGCCCTGCACCAGCCGCCAGACGTTGGCGTCAAGGTCGGCGAGGGCGAGACCGCGGCCGTAGTGCAGCTTGCCGACGTCGACGCCGTCGCCCACTTCCTCACCGAACTCGCCGCCGCCCGCGCGGCCCATGCCGGCCGCCCCGACGCCGGCGGCGCAGCCTAGCACAGCGCTGTGGAGTACAGCCTTCCTAGCGTGGCGTCGCCACCGTCCGCCCGGCCGCGAAGCTGGTCTGCAGCACGCGCCGTAGCACCGCAGTTTCGCTCGCGTCCGAACGCTCGGCGCCGGCGATGAGCTTAGCGAGCATGTGGCCGGCGGCCGCGCCCTTGGCCTTATTGGGTTGGACGATCGTCGTCAAGCCAAGGCGCTGCGCCGCATCAATGCCGTCGAAGCCGGTAACGGATAACTCACCGGGGACGTCGATGCCCCGCTCGCGCGCATAGGTCATCACGCCCAGCGCCATCGAGTCGGTGGTGCACAGGACGGCGGTGAGGTCGGGGTGGGCGTCGAGAAGCAACTGCGCGGCCGCCCGCGTGGTGTGCGCATCGTTGATGTGTTGAGTAACCACGGGCACGGTCTCGGGCGCGATGCCCGCCTGCGCAAAGACGTCCATGGCACCCATGACCCGGGCGCGCTGCACGTGCATATCGGCGCCCTGCAGCTCACCCCACGAAATGGGGCCATCGTGGCGCTCGCGTTTGAGACGAATCGCCAGCACTCCAATCTTGCGGTGGCCGGCCTCCACCAGCGCGCGGGCGGCCGGGGCAATCGCCGCGCGATCATCGATGCCCACGAACGGCAGGCCCGAATCCGTCGGCTGATCGCAGACCACCACCGGCAGCCCGCGGCCGCGCGCCGCCTCGAGGTAGGCATCCTCGGCCGCCACGGAGTAGACCACAAAGCCATCCACCGCAGCCGAGCCCACCAGGCTGGCCGCCTCCGCCTCGCCCTCAGGACCGGCCGGGATGAGGGTGAGCGTAGTCTGCGCGCCGGCCGAGGCTTCTGCCATGCCAGCCAGGAAATCCACCGAGGCCATGTCCTCGAAGGCATAGGACAGGTGCTCGGTCAGCAGCACGCCCACCGAGCCCGCGCGGCGAGTGCGCAGGCTGCGGGCCGTAGGGTCCGGCCCAGGATACCCCCGCGCCTTCGCCGCCGCCAGGATGCGCTCGCGCGTTGCGGCCGAAAGCTGGTCCGGCCGACTATAAGCATTGGATACCGTCGTGCGCGAAACACCCAGTTCGGCGGCCAGCGAGGCTAGCGTCTTGCGGGTGGGGCTGCGTTTCACCATGGCCGCAAGCATACCCCGCGGCCGTGTTTTCAATACATATTCAATTGACAATGGTTCCCATCAAACGCACACTGGAAGCTATGCATACCTCACTTCGCGCATCCGCAGCCCTCCTCGCGGCCGGTGGCCTCCTGCTGACCGCCACCGCCTGCTCCTCCGACACCGAGGACTCGGCCGCCGAGCCGGGCGCCCAGAAGAAGATTTCCATCGTCGCGTCCACCTCCATCTGGGCCGACGTCGCCCAAGCCGTGGCCGATACCGCCTCCGGCGTGGACATCGAGGTCAAGCCCATCGTCGAGGGCAACGGCGTCGACCCGCACCACTTCGAGCCTTCCGCGGCCGATATCGCCAAGGCCGAGGACGCGGACCTGCTCGTGGTCAACGGTGGCGGCTACGATTCCTGGATTTACCAGGCCGTCTCCGACCAGGACAACATCATCTCCGCCCTGCCGCTTACCGATCACGGCAAGCTGGCCGATGACCCCAATGTCATGACCATCGACGCCGCCAAGGCCACCGCCAAGAAGGACCCGGAGAAGGTCACCAACATCGAGGGCAACGAGCACATTTGGTACGACCCGGCCGCGCTCGACGAGGTCGCAGGAAATATCGCTGACCAGATCAACGAACTCAATACCGATGCCAATGCCAGCACCGAGCGCGTGGACTCCCACGTCGACCGCCTGCGCGACAAGCTCAAGGAACTGCCGGGCGACCTCTCCTACGCGCAGACCGAGCCGATTGCGGACTACATCATGAAGTACACCTCCGGCAAGGATGTCACCCCAGAGGGCTACCGCAAGGCCACCATTTCTGAGGGCGAGCCCACCGCGGCCGACCTCGCCGCCTTCACCAAGGCCATCAAGGAAGACAAGGTCGACCTACTTATCTTTAACCCACAGACCGAAACCGATACCGCCGGCCGCATCAAGTCCGCCGCGGAGGATGCGGACGTCTCTATCGTCGAAATCGGCGAGACCCCACCGGATGGCAAAGAATTCTGGACCTACTATGACGAGGTCACCGATTCCCTGGGGAAGCTCTAGTGCTCATCCAGTTTCATGACGCAGCGGTTGCCCCGCTGTGGTCCAGCCTTAACCTCGCCGTTGACCGCGGCGAGTTTATCGCCGTTTTGGGCCCCAATGGCGTGGGCAAATCCACCCTGCTCGGCACCATCTTGGGCACCCGCAAGCTCACGGGCGGCAGCGTCGACGTTAGCTGCCGCGTGGGCTTCATCCCACAGCAGCGCATGTTCCCGGCCGACCTGCCTCTGCGCGCCCGCGACTTAGTCTCGCTCTCCCTGGCACACGGCGCTTTCCGACGCCGCCGCCCGCCCCGCCGCCGCGTCGACGAGCTCCTCGCCGAGGTGGGCGCCACTGGCCTGCGCGACCGCCGCGTAGGACAGCTATCCGGCGGCCAGCAGCAGCTCATCCGCCAGGCCCAAGCGCTGGCCAATGATCCGGAGCTCATTCTCGCCGATGAGCCGCTGCTCTCGCTCGACCCGGCGCGCCAGCAAGACACCGTGGATAAATTAGATGCGCTGCGCCGCGAGCGTGGCACTTCCATCATGTTTGTCACCCATGGCATCAACCCCGTACTCGGTGTGACCGATAAGGTGCTCTACCTCGCCCCTGGCGGCCATACCTTCGGCACCGTGGATGAGGTCATGCGCTCCGATGTCCTTTCCGAGCTCTACGGTTCCAAGGTCAACGTCTTAAACGTCGATGGGAGGCTTATCGTTGTCTAGCTTTGTAGAAGACACCCAGTACCTGCTCAGCGTGGACTTTGTGCAGTCCTCGCTCATCGCCTCCGCGCTGCTGGGCATCCTGTCCGGCGTGATGACCTCGCTCATCGTGCTGCGCCAGATGTCCTTTTCCGTCCACGCCACCTCCGAGCTTGCGCTCATGGGTGCCTCGGCTGCGCTGCTCTTCGGCCTCAACCTGGGCTTCGGCGCGGTGGCCGGCGCCATCGTCGCCGCCATCATCCTCGCCGTGCTGGGCTTTAAGGGCCAACAAGATAGCGCCATCGGCGTGGTCATGAGCTTTGGCCTCGGCCTCTCGGTGCTGTTTTTACACCTCTACCCCGGCAATGCAAATACCGCGATGACGTTGCTGACCGGCCAGATCGTCGGTGTGTCTTCGGCCTCGGTATGGCTCTTGGCCGCAACCACCGTGGTCATACTCGCCGCCGTCGCCATCCTATGGCGGCCCATGCTCTTCGCCTCGGCCGACCCGGTCATGGCCCAGGCCGCAGGCGTACCCACCCGCTTCATTTCCGTCACCTTCGCCGTACTCGTAGGTTTGGCGGCCGCACAGTCGGTACAAATCGTCGGCTCGCTGCTCGTCATGGCGCTGCTCATTACCCCGGGTGCGGCGGCCGTGCAGATTACCTCCTCGCCCCTGCGCGCGGTCATGTGGGCCACCATCTTTGCTGAGGTCTCGGCCGTCGGCGGTTTTGTCTTGTCGCTCGCGCCCGGCCTGCCGGTCTCGGTTTTCGTCACCACGATTTCTTTTGTCATTTACCTGGTGTGCCGCCTCATTGGCTGGCAGCGCAATAAAAGGGCAGTGCGGGACGAGGTCGCCGCTAGGCGCTTCCACGCCGACTGCCACAGCACCGCCGAGGAGCACCACGCCGACTAGACTGGACGGCTATGCACGTACACCGCCGCACCGCGGATGTGGATGGCCGCACCCGCCGTTTCCTCGTCATCGCGCCGGATAACCCCGGCCCGCGCCCGGACCTCTTGCTCTTCTTCCACGGCTCGCTGCAGTCCGGTAGCGTGATGCGCCGCTTTACTAACGGCACCTTCGACAAGCTTGCCGACGCCACCAATACCGTCCTCGTCTACCCCGACGGCGTCGACCGCCATTTCAACGATTGCCGCAGCATCCTGCCCGTCACCGCCCGCGCGGAGAACGTGGACGACGTTGCCTTCGCCGCCTTCCTCGTCGCGGAGATGCGGCGCGAATTCGGCACCGTCCGTACCTTTGCCTGCGGCTACTCCAACGGCGGGCAGATGGTGCTCCGCTTGCTTTTCGACGCCCCCTTTAGCCTCACCCGCGCTTGCATCTTCGCCTCCACCCTAGGCGAAGGCGATAACCACGCGCCCAGCAGCCCGGCCGGCTGCCGGCCCACGCCGCTGCTGTTTTTCCACGGCACCGCCGACCCGTACGCGCCATACGAAGGCGGGGTCGCCGGGGTGGACGCCGAGCGCACCCGCGGCCGCGTGCTTTCCGCGCCGGCCACCGCCGAGCACTTCGCACTGGCCAATGCCTGCCAGCCACCCCGCGACTACCACCCCACCGCGGATGTCACCGCCACCGCATACGACGGCGATTTCCCCGTCGAACTGTGGACCATGGAGGGCCTGGGCCACGTGATTCCCTCTAGCATGAAAACCGACCCACGCATAGGCCCAAATACGGATTCCTTCCGCGCTGTGGATAAGGTCCGCGAGTTCTTCGGCCTCGATGACGCCCAGGCCTAGTTATCCACACCCGCACCCAGCGCACCGCGCGCCGGCTTGCACCCGCACTTAACGTGTGGAGCCGTGAACGCGCTACAGAAATTCTTGACAGGCCTGGCCGCCGGCATGGACATTATCGCCGACTGCCACGGCCTTACTAAGCGCGCGCTTATCGACGCCGGCTGCCCCGACACCACCGCCGCCCGCCTCCTTACCCTCGCCGATACCTACTTCGGCCCCACTGCCTTTAGCCGGCTCCAACGCGAATCCATCGCAGCGGCCCGCGCCAACGGGCACAGCCTCACCGCGTTGCTAGCCATCGAGCGCCACGCCTCCAAGCTGAAAAATAAGCGCCAGGCCTGGGCGCTGCGGCGGGAGCTATGTGGGATGAAGGGGGATGCATCGGACGTCGATAAGCAGGGGCGCACACGCGTGCGCGAGATTAAAGGCCCGCCGCAGCGCAAGCCCGGTGTCAAACTCTACCGCCGCGCCGATGGCCCCTGGACCATGACAATTACCGGCAAGTCTGCGGACATCGCGGATATGCACGCCGCGCTTGATAAGGACGCCCCGCTCGATTCGGTGCGCAAGATTTTCCAAGGCACCGCCGCAACTTCCCCGGCGGTCGTGACCACCAATGTGGTGCTGCGTCTAGACGAACTCGACCGTGTCGTCGACACCGCGGGCGATGACATCACCCTGCAGCTCACCAATGGTGCCCGAATGACCGGCGCGGACTTGGTGCGCCGCGCATTTACCGCGCACGGCTACGTCACCTTGATCCACCCCGTGAAGGGCCCGGTAAACCTGTACCGCAGCGAGCGGCTCGCCTCGCCGAAGCAGCGCACGATGGCCGTCGCAGAAAACCCCACCTGCCCGTGGCCGCAGTGCAACTACCCCGCCGATGAGTGCCAGGTCCACCACCTCACCGCGTGGCGCCACGGCGGCGAAACGAACCCTGAAAATCTCACCATCGCCTGCCCGTATCACAACGGCGTCAACGACGATGACCCCAACGCCCCGCCGTTACGCGGCCGCCTGGCCAGGGTGAATGGAACCATTAAGTGGCTGCCGCCCTGGGCGGAAAACGGCTAGAGATTACTGGGCCGCGCGGCGTTGGCGTGCGAATTCGGAGAGCACGGAGCCGGCCGCGACGGAAGCATTAAGGGACTCGACCCAGTCCGTCATCGGGATGGACATGATGACGTCACAATTCTCGCGCACGAGGCGGGAGATGCCCTTGCCTTCGGAGCCGATGACGATCACCACGGGATCCGTCGCGCCGTTATAAGTATCCAGCGTGTGCTCGCCGCCGGCATCCAGTCCGACGACCTGGTAGCCACTCTTTTGGAATTGCTGCACGGTGCGGGTGATATTCGTCGCGCGGGCAACCGGCAGGCGCGCCGCTGTACCGGCCGAGGTACGCCACGCCACGGCGGTTACGGAGGCGGAGCGGCGCTCAGGAATGATGACGCCATCGCCACCGAAAGCCGCCACGGAGCGGATGACCGCGCCGAGGTTGCGCGGGTCGGTGATGTTATCCAAGATGACGAACATGCCTGGGCGCGCGTTCTCGGCCGCACGGGCGATGAGCTCATCGACGTCGGCGTACTTATACGGCGGAATCTGCAACCCGATGCCTTGGTGCATGCCGTTTCCGGTCATGCGGTCCATCTCGTGGCGCTGCACCTCGATGATGGGGATATTGCGGGTATTGCACATGGCCACGGCCTCGGACAGCCGCTTGTCGTTGCGGGTACCGGCCACGATGTAGAGCGTGGTAGCCGGCACCTTTGCGTGCAAACACTCGATGACCGGGTTGCGGCCCACGACCATCTCGGCGGTCTCCTTCTGGTGGCGGCCGGAATTGCGGCGCTCGCGTTCCAACTTGGCCTTGTGCTTGGCGTGGTAGATGCGGTCCTCTGCCTTGGGCGTCGGGCCCTTACCGGCCAAGCCCTTGCGGCGCTGGCCGCCGGAGCCCTTGGTTGCGCCCTTCTTATTGGTCTTGCGGATTCCTGCGCCACCGCGGCCGTGGGTACGTGCCATAATTTATGTCCTTTCGGAGTGCTTAACGCTGCGCCAGCGACCAGGTCGGGCCGTCTGGGGTATCGGTGATGGTGATGCCGGCGGCCGCGAGGCGGTCTCGGACGGCGTCGGCAGTAGCGAAGTCCTTGTCCGCGCGCGCCTGGGTGCGCCGCTCCAGCTCAGCTTGTACCAGCGCATCCAGCGCGGCATCCGCCCCGCTAGCTTGCGCTCCATCTTCCCACTCCAGCGGGTCAAAACCAAGTACGTGCGCCATCGCGCGGACCTGGCCAGCCAGCGTGCGCGCCTCGGCCTCATCGCCGGCCGCGAGCGCCTTATTACCGGCTCGGACGGTGGTGTGGATTTCCGCCAAAGCCTTGGGCACACCGATGTCATCATTCATCGCGTCTGCAAAGCCCTGCGTCCACTCGCCCAGCTCTAGGTCATCGAAGTGGGCGAGGAAGTCCTCGATGCGGCGGTAGCCAGCGGCGGCCTCGGTCAGCGCGGCCTCGGAATACTCCAGCACGGAGCGGTAGTGTGCCGAGCCCAGGTAGTAGCGCAGCTCCACCGGGCGCACCAGCTCCAACATATTCGGAATCGAGAGCACGTTGCCCAACGACTTCGACATCTTCTCGCCCGACATCGTCACCCAGTGGTTGTGCATCCAGTAGTTGGCGAACTTATCGCCGGCCGCATGCGACTGCGCGATTTCGTTCTCGTGGTGCGGGAACTGCAGGTCTAGGCCGCCGCAGTGGATATCGAAATTAGAGCCCAAGTAATAGGTGGACATGGCCGAGCACTCTAGGTGCCAGCCAGGGCGGCCGTCGCCCCACGGGGTAGGCCAGCTGGGCTCGCCCGGCTTCGCGGCCTTCCACAGGGCAAAGTCCTGTGCGCCGCGTTTGGCGGAATCCTCGCCTTCGCCCTGCTCCATTTCCTCTACCTTGTTGCCGGACAGTGAACCGTAATCAGATCCTTCGGCCTTGGTCCAGGCGGCGACATCGAAGTAGACGGAGCCGTCGGCGGGGTAGGCAAAGCCGGCGTCGATAAGCCGCTGCATATAGTCGACCATCTGGGTGACAAAGCCGGTCGCACGCGGCTCAACCGAAGGCGGGATGACGCCCAGGGTGTTATAGGCCTTAGTGAACTCGCGCTCATAGGTGGATACCCACTCCCACCAGGGTCGATTATTCTCGGCCGCCTTGGTGAGGATCTTGTCATCGATATCAGTGACGTTGCGCACCAGGGCTACGTCATAGCCTTGGGCGAGCAGCCAGCGGCGCAGGATGTCGAAGGCGACGCCGGAGCGCAGGTGCCCGATGTGCGGCTGGGCCTGCGGGGTGGCGCCGCACAGATAGATGGAGGCGTAGCCGGGGCGAATCGGCTCGAAATCGCGTTGGCTGCGGGTGGCTGTGTCATAAATGCGCAAAGTACTCACGCCACCCAGTCTAATTGACGCGTGCACTGGAGTTGCTGACTAGCCCTAGCTGGGATCAGCAACCACAAAACCTAGGCTTCGCAGAGTCGCGGCCGCCACGTAGGGGTTATCAGCAACTGCGGCAGCAAGCTGTGTCTCCAGCCACTCCTGACGGCTTGCGTGTAGCGCTCCCTCCCAACTAGGACGAGCATGAAATCCGCACTCTTTAAAAAGGAATGAAAAATATTCCTCTACCGAAACTCTAAACCGGCTTCCCCCGACAGGAAAATGGATGTCTTCGATCCGACCTTTCTTTCGGGAATTTTTCATACCAAAGAAATTCTTCATCAGTGCCGGGCTCAATAACCCTGCGACGCCAGAATGATGAATGTGAGCTGTAGGCGCACCCTTATTGTCGCGCTCGTATTCAAACCTCACTCCAGGCGCGGTGCCAACACGAAGTTCGAATTTGCTGGACTTGATACTCAAATCCCGTCCGTTTCGTGACGGTGTGGTGTGAAACCGGACGACAGATTCAAATAGGTCGCTAAATTCCACCGGTCGTGAAAGCTCCATAGCCCCAGCGCCATAGACTAATGGGACGTGCAGCTCTAATATCCCGGTGTTGTTATCAGCATTGAGATCCAACTCAACGTCAATGTCAGATTCACCGTTGAGGGGAAATACGTTCAGGTGCAATTTGTAGACGTGGTCAAAGAATTTCTCAGTTTCCCGTTGAACCTGACTCATCATGGGAAGCTGCCCACTCTAGCTATCAAGAAGCAGTTCGACGCGACGCAGTTCGTCATAGAGGCCGCGCTCTTCTGGGGAAAGACGACCAGCGGCAGCTAGATCGCTAAGTTCCTCAGTGGTCAACGGACCACCGGCGGCATCACAAAAAACATGCATTAGTTCCTCGCGCCGCCTCCGCAAAGACCGCGTATCAGTAACACGCATTTTCAAAGTCATGCCATCCTCCTGCCACGACCTTACTTCAGCTGAGGCTAAGCGCGCCAGACGACGGCCGTGGCAACCGCCGCACGCCCTTCCTTACGGCCGGTGAAACCTAGGTGGTCCGTCGTCGTGGCAGAGACGGACACGGGGGCACCGAGGATTTCGCCCAACACAGCCTCGGCCTCTGCGCGGCGCGGGCCCATTTTGGGGGTTTGGCCGATAAGCTGCGCGGCGGCATTGCCGATGATGAACCCTTCGGATTCGAGCAATTCCCGGCATTCGCGCAGCAGTTTCGCTCCGGATACGCCGTCGTATTCGGGCCGGCCGACGCCCACGAAAGAGCCGAGGTCGCCGAGGTGGGAGGCGGATAAAAGGGCGTCGACAAGCGCGTGCGCTACCACGTCCCCATCGGAGTGGCCCTCGCAGCCAGCATCGCCCTCGAAGAGCAGGCCGGCGATCCAACACTCCTTGCCGGCCTCGATCTGGTGGGCGTCGGTGGCGATGCCAACGCGCGGGATAATCGGGTTAGTCATGGGTCTCCTCGGTCAAAGCGTGGGCCAGGGTGAGATCGATGGGCGCGGTGATTTTGAACGCCAGGGTATCGCCCGGCACGGTTGCCACGCGCTCGCCATGCCATTCCATGAGGCTGGCGTCGTCCGTGGCGGTAAATTCGGGCTGCTGGGCCCAGTAATCCAGGTTGGCTTGGCGCAGCGCGGACAGGCGGAAGGCCTGCGGGGTTTGCACGGCGCGCAGGCGGGAGCGGTCGGGAGTGCTCACCACGGCGTCGGCCGCGACTTCCTTGATGGTATCGGCCACGGGAACCACCGGCACGGCCGCGGGGGCGCCTTCGAGCACACGCTTGGCGACGTCCCGCACCATCGCCGGCGGAGTCAGTGCCCGGGCCGCATCGTGGATGAGCACCACGGCGTCGTCGTCGGGGATTGCCTGCAGGCCTGCCCACACGGAATCGGCGCGCTCGCTGCCGCCGTGCACGAGGCGGATGGGCACGGCGTTTGTAGCGCTTTTAGCGCCTGCGGTGTCGATGCGGCCGATAATGCGGGCGGCCTCGGGCTCCATATCTGGGCTGACCAACACAATGACCTCATCGACCACGCCGGAGGCCAGCAACGCGCGCACGGAGCGCTCCAGGAGGGTGCGCCCGCGCAGCTCGACATAAGCCTTGGGCACCTCAGCACCGAGGCGGGTGCCCTGGCCGGCGGCCGCGATGAGCGCGATGACGCGCGGTTTAGTCTTCGTCGTCGAAGGAGAGGTCATCGAGATCGATGTCGTTGTCGATATCGGTGGTGATGGACTTATCGTCTACCAATCCGGCTGCGCGGTGGCGCTCGATGGTGGCATCGATCTCTTCCATCATGGTGTCGGCCTTCTTCTCATCAACCGGCTTGGCCAGCGCGAGCTCGCCCACCAGGATGGTGCGGGCCTTGCCCAGCATGCGCTTCTCGCCGGCCGAGAGGCCACGGTCCTGGTCGCGACGCCACAGGTCGCGAACGACCTCGGCGACCTTATTGATATCGCCGGAGGCCAAGCGCTCCTGGTTAGCCTTATAACGGCGGGACCAGTTGCCAGCCTCTTCAACGTCCTCGTCACGCAGCACGGAAAAGACCTTTTCCAGGCCCTCCTTGCCCACGACGTCGCGCACGCCGACGTTATCGGCGTTCTTGATGGGCACGCGGACGACTAGGTCGGACTGGTTGATGTGCAGCACCAGGTATTCCAGCGTCTCGCCACCCATCTCGCGGGTCTCGATATCCTCGATGACGGCCGCACCGTGGTGCGGGTAGACGACGACCTCGCCGACCTTATACTCCATTGCCACTCCTTGTTTCCCGTTTTATCCCGGTTGACTAAGGCCGTCATTTTATCACGAGCGGCCGCCCCGCCTGCGGATACCCCCGTATACCCCCACGGTCTACCCGCCCGGTTTGGGACAAACTGTGTACTTTAATGCGAAAGGGACTAGGCTAAAGCGTTGATAAGCCCTGTGATCGCAATTGATGGAGGATGCTCAACGTGCAGTCCCTGAAGTCCGCCGCCCGCCGCGGTGCCATTATTTCCGTTACCGCCGTCTCCGCTCTGGCGCTGGCTTCTTGCTCGGCAGGTCAGATCACCCAGACCGCCGATAAGGTGGCGGCGGTCGATGGCGCTTCTGCAAGCACGGAAGACAACAAGGTTGCGGTTCGCGATGTCACCATCCTGGTAGAGCCGAACGGCACCGCTGCCTTGAAGTTCACCGCCGTAAACCAAGGCTATGACACCGATGTCATCTCCCTGGAGTCCGTAGAGGTCGACGGCCAGCGCGTAGAGATGGACAAGGCTCAGCCGCTGCACCGCGACCAGTCCATCATCGCGGATTCCCAGAAGAACCTGGACGCCACCACCCAGCAGGATTCCGAGAACGTCCAGTACATCGCCACCTCGCTGAAGAACGATGACTTTGGCTATGCCGGCGACCGCCCAGTTACCTTCGAGTTCTCCAATGGTTCCATCGACGTGGACGCCACCATTGCCGCCACCCAGATGCAGTCCGGCGAATTCGATCGTGATGTCGAGTCTCCAGAGGGCTACTCCGAGGCCCCGAAGAACTAAGCCGCAGCGCTTCCGCCCCCAGCCTCCCTTTCCGGGCTGGGGGCGCTTATGTGTTTTAGGCTAGAAGCTATGGCCAAGAAATCTCGCCCCATCCATACCTGTTCCGAATGCGGTTACGTCTCGCCGAAGTGGCTGGGGCGCTGCCCCGACTGCGGGTCTTGGGGCACGTTGGAGGAAAGGGCGCCGGTGGTGGCGGGGCCGGGGACTGCGGGGGCGTCGGCAAGCAAGGGCGTAGCGCCGTCCAGCCCGGCGCAGCCGATTACCAAGATTGGGGCGCAGGCGACAAAGACGGTGCGCACCGGCATCGGTGAGCTCGACCGCGTGCTTGGAACCGGCATCGTGCCGGGTTCGGTGGTGCTTATGGCCGGCGAGCCCGGCGTGGGCAAATCCACGCTGCTGCTGGAAGTAGCCTCGCGGTGGGCCCAGCTCGGCCGCACCGTGCTCTATGCGACGGCCGAGGAATCCGCCGGCCAGGTCCGCTCCCGCGCCGAACGCACCGGGGCGCTGCAGGAATCGCTGTACTTGGCGGCCGAGTCCAACTTGGATGCGGTCTTTGGGCACGTGGATAAGCTTAAGCCGAGCCTCATTATCGTCGATTCGGTGCAGACCATGCACGCCGTGGGCGTGGAGGGCGTATCGGGCGGCGTGGCGCAATCGCGCGCGGTGACGGCCGCGCTGACTTCGCTGGCGAAGTCCACCGGCATTCCGGTGCTCCTGGTGGGCCATGTGACCAAGGACGGCAACGTGGCCGGCCCGCGCGTGCTGGAGCATCTTGTCGACGTCGTCTTAAACTTCGAGGGCGACCGCCAATCCAGCCTGCGTATGCTGCGCGGCATCAAGAATCGCTTTGGCGCCACCGATGAGGTGGGGTGTTTTGAGCAGACGGCCGGCGGCATTCGGGAAGTCGCAGACCCTTCCGGGCTGTTTCTCTCGCACCGCGGCACGACGCCGGATGGCTCGGCCGTGACGGTCGCGATGGACGGCGTGCGGCCGATCCTCGCGGAGGTGCAGGCGCTGACGGTGGACCCGGTTGCAAAGAACCCGCGGCGCGTGGTGACCGGGCTAGATTCCAACCGCGTGCCGATGGTGCTTGCGGTGCTGCAGGCGCGTGCGGGCCAACGCACCAACGATAAGGATGCTTATGTCGCCACGGTGGGCGGCATGCGGATTACGGAGACTGCGACGGATCTGGCGGTGGCGCTGGCAACGTGGTCCTCGCTGCACGAGCAGCCGCTGCCGGCCAAGACGGTGGTCATTGGCGAGGTCGGCCTGGCCGGCGAGTTGCGGCCGGTGCCCAATGTGGAGCGGCGTTTAACGGAGGCCGCGCGGTTGGGCTATAAGCACGCGATTGTCCCACGCGGGGACATCGAGCCGGTAGAGGGCATGCGCGTACACCAGGTCGGGACGCTGGGGCAGGCCATCGCCGCGGTGTCGGGATAGCGCCTAGCGCAGCGTGAAGTCCTGCGGCGGCGAAGAGTTATCGCCGATGACGGTGTGGGCGAAGTAGGCTCCAGGTTCGGCCACGGGGCGGTCGGTGCACTCGCCCGGCTTGGAGGCCTGGCGGGACCACTCGGCCTCGAATTTCACGTCCTTGCCGGCCGGGAAGGTTTGCGAGCCGGTCTGCACGGAGGCGTAGCAATCCGTATCGGACCATACGCGCTGGTTATCGGCCATCTTGTAGACCTCGAAGCGCAGCAGGTTCTTGTCCAGGTCGATCTTGCAGTCCGCGGCCGTGGGGTTGGTGACGGTCATGAAGAACTTCGGCAGCTCGCCTTCCGGCACGGAGTAGTTCAGCATGGAGGTGCGCACCTGGAGGTCCGCGAGATCGCAGGTCTTCTTGGCCGCCTCAGAGCTTGCAGGCGCAGCGCTCGACGGCTCACTTTCGGCCGCCTTGCTTTCCGATGTCCCCTCGGACGCGGCCTCTGCAGCCGTCTCCGAGGCAGCCTCGGAGGTCTCCGGAGCGGCAGAAGACGAGGTCTGCTCCGGCGTGGGCGCAGGGGCGGCGGTATCGGCCGACTCATCGCTGCTACCCCCGAAGGCGGCCACAGCCGCCCAGATCAGCACCACGGCCAGCACGAGCACGATGATGAGCGCCGCCACGCGGCGGCGCTTGTAGATCTCTTCAGGTAGGGGCTTTTTCTGCGTCACGCTGTCAATTTTAAGCGGTGGGTGCGGGCCGGTGCGCTAAGCCCGCGCCGCGTGTCAGGCTGTGCTACTTCACGCCGAGGGTCTGCAGGGTTTCGACGCTGGAGTCTTCCAGCAGGTAGCGCGCGCCAATAACGCCCAGGGCGCCCTCGTCCAGCAGGCGGCGCACGTTGGGCACGCTGGCCACCAGCTGGGCGACGGTCTGGCGGGTGTGTTCCCGCTCGACGTCGTCAGTCGTGGCATTCGGGCCCGCCACCAAGGCGGAGGCGGCGACCTTCTCAATAATGGGTCGCTGCAGGCCGGTGGGTAGCTCGCCGCCGGCCACGAAACCGGTAGCCGCGCCCACCGCGCCACAAGATTGATGGCCGAGAACCACCAGCAGGTTGGGTTTGAGGGCGGCGAGGGCGTAGTCGAGGGAGGCCACGACGGCGTCGTCAAGAATGTGGCCCGCGGTGCGGATGACAAAGGCATCGCCGAAGCCGATATTGAAAACGTGCTCGATGGGGGCGCGGGAATCGGAACAGGAAATGACCACCACGCGGGGATCCTGGCCGTGAGTTAGGCCCTCGCGGTTATAAATCTCGCGCACGTCGACGGTCTCGCCGTCCAGCACGCGTTGATTTCCCGCCTTAAGGGCCTCCCATACGGCCTGCGGTTCGTGGGCAACATTACGTAAAGGCATAGGCCACATTCTAATGCCCTAGACTATCCCCCACGATGGATTCGCAAGCTCTTCTTTCCTGGTTTGATGCCAATGAACGCGACCTGCCGTGGCGCCGGCCTGGCACGAGCGCGTGGGGTGTGCTGCTCAGCGAGGTCATGAGCCAGCAAACCCCGGTCGCGCGCGTAGCTCCGGTGTGGGAGGAGTGGATGCAGCGCTGGCCCACCCCGGCGGACTTTGCCCAGGCCAGCCGGGCGGAGGTACTGCGCGCCTGGGGCAAGCTGGGCTATCCGCGGCGTGCGCTGCGTCTGTGGGAGTGCGCGGCGGCCATTGGCGAGGGCGAGGTGCCGGCGGACGTCGATAAGCTGCTGCGCCTGCCGGGCATCGGTGACTACACCGCGCGCGCCGTGGCGTGCTTCCATTTTGGGATAAACGTGCCGGTGGTCGATACCAATGTGCGCCGGGTGTATGCGCGCGCGGAGGACGGTAGGTTCTTGGCGCCGCAACCGTCGAAGCGGGAATTAGCGGCCGTGGCGGAGCTGTTGCCGGCCGAGAATGGACCGCGTTTTTCGGCCGCGCTCATGGAATTGGGAGCGCTGGTGTGCACGGCGAAGAATCCTTCCTGCGAGCAGTGCCCGCTGCGCGCGAGCTGTGCGTGGCAGCTCGCTGGCCGGCCGCAGCCCAGTGCAGAGGAGCAGGCACGGGCGAAAAAGCGCGTGCAGAAATTCGTGGGCACGGACCGGCAGGTGCGCGGCAAGATTTTGGATGTGCTGCGCGCGGCGGATGGGCCGGTGCCCCAGTCCGAGATTGACGTAGTCTGGCCCGATGCGGCACAGCGCTCCCGGGCGTTGGCTTCGCTGCTTGCCGACGGCCTCGCCGAGCAAAACGACGCCGGCCTGTTCCACCTTCCTATTTAGGGAGTTTATAATAGACGGCTATAATCGCAGGTCGCGATCCAGGGCGTGTGTCCTGCTTAACGCCAGCGGCCGCGGAAATTGAATCCGCCCGGCAGGTTCACCCACATGCCGCCGCGGGAATTAAAGGTAACCGGCCCTACCTTGGTAGACATCGACGCACCGGATCCGGAGACGTTGATCCAGCTATTCTTGCCGGTCTTTTTTCTTGAACGATACTGAAGTCCCATAAGCATTTATTTTAGCAATTTCACTTCCACCGTTCCTACTGCGCAGTAGGTTTTGGACATGGAAAAGATTTGTATGAGACTCCTCACAATTTGTTCACTAATCCTCGGGTCGCTCCTCCTACCGCCGGCCGCGAATGCAGCAGTAACCTCGACCCGGCCTTCGCCGCACGTGCTCGATGGCGTCGGCCGCGGGCAGGTATTCACGTATGACACCACCACGGATGATGGTCGGCCGATTCAGGCCTCGGCAACCTTGTACGAGCCAAATGCGCCGTGGCGCGGTAAGGGCGAGCGGCCCACCATCATCTTTGCGCCCGGCACTCGCGGCGCAGGAGACCAGTGTGCACCATCGCGTGCCGGCATGGGCCTGGGGTCGGTAGGGCTGAGCAAGGTCGGCTCCCCTACCATCAATGCGAACTACGAATACGGCTTCTATATGGGCGCACTCCAGCATGGTGCCCGAGTAATCGTGGCAGACCTCATCGGCCTTGGCATGCCGGGGCACCACACCTATGTCAATCACATTGAAGAAGCGCACGCCATGCTCGATGCCGCCCACTCCGGCTTAGAGCTGGCCCACGCTCCAAAGGACGCCCCTATTGGCTTTGCGGGCTATTCGCAGGGCGGCGGAGCCTCGTTGGCCGCCGCGGAATTCGCCGATTCTTATGCACCCGAGCTGAACGTAGCCGGTACCTACTCCGGCGCCCCTCCGGCCGACCTACCAAAGGTGATGAAGGCCATCGACGGCTCCTCCATCGTCCATGTGCTGGGCTACGCCATCAACGGCTTTGCTGAGCGCGACCCTAAGTTCCGCGATGCGGTCCTAGAAGAGCTCAATCCACGCGGCATTGATTTCCTGCGTTCGGCAGCCACCAGCTGCACGGGTGACTCCATCCTCATGTGGGGCTTTAGCAATACCCGCCAACTCACCCGCACCGGGGAATCGCTATCCGAGCTCGTAGAGCGCAAGCCTGTCATCAGGGAAACCTTGCTGCGGCAGAATCAGGGCAAGCACCCGCTCAGGGGCCCAGCGATGATCGCCAGCTCGCCGCACGATGACCTCATCCCGCACGAGCAAGTTCGGTCCACCGCAGGGGCGTACTGTCAGATGGGCGGGACCGTGGACTTCATGGCCGCGCCTGGTACCGCAACGATTCCGGGCGCCGGCGCCGATCACGCGTTGCCGCTATACGTTAATATCCCGGTGGGCTTGAAGTATCTCTTTGACCGCTTCGACGGGAAACCGGCGCCGTCGAATTGTGCGGGCTAGGCGACGTCAGAAGCTCCAAACCGCACACAACGCAAGACCACCCAGCCTCGCAGAAAGCGAGGTACTGGGTGGCCTTAATCGTTGCCCCGAGTTACATCGGCTGGCCGGCGCCTGCTGGCGGCGGGTTGTGGCCGTCGTCATCGGAGTCGGAACCGGAGCCCGACTCTAGGTCGGTTCCGGCGGCGGTGGAGCCTCCATCGCCCGGAACGTCCGGGGTGATGGTGTCGGGCTCGCCGTCATCGGTGGAGTCGGCGTCGTTGTCGCGCACCTCGGCGTCGTCAAGCTGTGGCTCCTCAGTGTCCTCCGGTAGAGGCTTCGGGCGCGGGCTGAAGGTGAACTTCGCGCCCGTGTTGTCCTTGGACTCGCCGTCCCAGCCCTCGACGTCGACGGTGATGATCTCACCGGCGCCGATTTCGCCGAAGAGGATCTTCTCAGAGAGCTGGTCCTCAATCTCGCGCTGAATGGTGCGGCGCAGCGGGCGAGCACCCAATACTGGGTCGAAGCCGCGCTTAGCCAGCAGGTCCTTGGCCTTCTGCGTGAGCTCGATGCCCATATCGCGCTCATCCAGCTGCTTGGCCACGCGGCCGATGAGCAGCTCGACCATCTCCACAATCTGCTCCTGAGTGAGCTGGTGGAAGACGACGATGTCATCAATACGGTTCAAGAACTCTGGGCGGAAGTGCTTCTTCAGCTCGTCGTTGACCTTCTGCTTCATCCGATCGTACTGAGCATCCGCATCATTCTCGGAGGAGCCGGTAAAGCCCAAGCCCACCGGCTTCGAGATGTCCTGCGTGCCCAGGTTCGAGGTGAAGATAAGTACGGTGTTCTTGAAGTCGACGACGCGACCTTGGCCGTCAGTAAGGCGGCCATCTTCCAGCACCTGCAGGAGGGTGTTGTAAATCTCCTTGTGGGCCTTCTCGATCTCATCGAAAAGCACGACGGAGAACGGCTTGCGGCGAACCTTCTCGGTCAGCTGGCCACCCTCTTCGTAGCCAACGTATCCCGGAGGGGCACCGAAGAGGCGGGAAGCGGTGAAGCGATCGTGGAACTCACCCATGTCGATCTGGATGAGGTCATCATCCGAACCGAAGAGGAAGTTAGCCAGGGACTTCGACAGCTCGGTCTTACCCACACCGGACGGGCCGGCGAAGATGAAGGAGCCGGATGGACGGCGCGGATCCTTGAGGCCTGCACGGGTGCGGCGGATGGCGCGGGAGACGGACTTGACCGCCTCGTCCTGGCCGATGATGCGCTTGTGCAGCTCCTCTTCCATGTTGAGCAGACGGTTGGATTCCTTCTCCGTCAGCTTCAGCACCGGGATGCCGGTCCAGTGCGCCAGAACCTCGGCGATCTGGTCCTCGCCTACCTCGGCGATTTCCTCCAGGTCGCCAGAGCGCCACTGCTTTTCCTTCTCTGCGCGCTCCTCGCCCAGCTTGCGCTCCTTATCGCGCAGGCCGGCTGCCTTCTCAAAGTCCTGGGCATCGATGGCCGCTTCCTTTTCCTTGCGGACCTCAGCGATGCGGTCATCGACCTCGCGCAGGCCCTTCGGCGCGGTCATGCGCTTGATGCGCATACGAGCACCAGCCTCATCGAGGAGGTCAACGGCCTTATCCGGCAAGAAACGGTCATTGATGTAGCGATCCGAGAGGGAAGCTGCAGCATGCAGCGCCTCATCGGTGTAGGACACGCGGTGGTGCGCCTCGTACTTATCGCGCAGGCCCTTCAGGATCAAGAAGGTGTCATCCAGGGAAGGCTCCTCCACCTTGACTGGCTGGAAGCGGCGCTCCAGGGCGGCATCTTTCTCGATGTGCTTGCGGTATTCCTCAAGGGTCGTAGCACCGATAGTCTGCAGCTCGCCACGAGCCAGCTTCGGCTTGAGCAGCGAGGCAGCATCGATGGCGCCTTCAGCAGCACCAGCACCAACCAGGGTGTGAATCTCATCGATGAACAAGATAATGTCGCCGCGCTGGTTAATCTCCTTGAGCACCTTCTTCAGGCGTTCCTCAAAGTCACCGCGGTAACGGGAGCCGGCAACCAGGGAGCCCAAGTCGAGCGAGTAAAGCTGCTTGTCCTTGAGGGTCTCCGGAACCTTGCCGTTGACGATGTCGAGCGCCAAGCCCTCAACGACGGCGGTCTTACCAACGCCCGGCTCACCGATGAGAACCGGGTTATTCTTCGTACGGCGAGACAGCACCTGCATGATGCGCTCTACCTCGGACTCACGGCCAACGACTGGATCGAGCTTGCCGTCCTTAGCGGCCTGGGTGAGATTGCGGCCGAACTGGTCGAGCACCAGGGAATTGGAACGTTCGCCGGAACCGCCGGAGCCGCCACGGCCGCCCGCGCCGGCACCCGCACCAGCACCCGCGCCGACCGGACCGGAGCCCTGGCCGTTGGAGGAACCGCCCTCCTGCTGGCCGCCCTCATAACCGGACAGCAGCTGGATAACCTGCTGGCGCACGCGCGGCAGGTCGGCGCCGAGCTTGGTCAGCACCTGGGCGGCGACGCCGTCGCCCTCGCGAATGAGACCCAACAGCAAGAACTCAGTACCGATGTACTTGTGTCCCATCTGCAGGCCTTCGCGCAGGGAAAGCTCCAGCACCTTCTTGGCGCGTGGGGTAAAGGGGATGTGGCCGGTGTGCGGCTGGCTGCCCTGGCCGATGATTTCCTCGACCTCGCGGCGGACATCCTCCAGGGAGATACCCATGGATTCCAGCGCCTTGGCGGCTACGCCTTCGCCCTCATGGATAAGGCCGAGCAGGATGTGCTCGGTGCCGATGTAATTGTGGTTAAGCATGCGCGCTTCTTCCTGCGCCAACACGATGACGCGGCGAGCACGATCGGTAAACCTCTCGAACATGATTCCCCTATACTTTCGCTTCTAATGTGATACCCACTCTAACGCGGCAGTCCGCCGATAATTTCCGGTTTTGTTCCCAGATGCCCGCAATACCGCCAGAATCCACCATATGCGCAGCTCACACGGGTGTACGCCGGTAGCGAACAGGGGCATGGGCATGTAATCTAGAATCGTTTTATCGTTCCCTGCCCCTCCCTACTATTAAAGGACGTCGCGACCGTGCCCCAGCTTCCTGAGTTCTTTGCCACCCAGCACAACCTGCACGAATTGGCCGTATTGGATGAGGCTCCATCGTCTACCCTCTTTGCGGTCGAAGATGGAACCACGCACCAGCAACTAAGCGTGGAAATCTTCGCGCCGGAAATTACCGGCGTGGTGGATAAGTCCACGGCACTGCATGGGTTGCATCACCCAGCCATCGCGCCGCTGGTAGGCACGGGCACCACCGCGGACGGGCAGGAATTCATCGTGCGCGAAGGGGTTTCCGGAACCCAGCTTTCTGAGCTTCCCAGTAATCTCAGCCGCGAGGAGGCCGCCGACGTCTTCGGCCCGCTGGCGGGTGCGGTGGACTTCCTAGTTTCCCGCGGCCGGGCAGACTTTGCGATGCATGGGCTGAGGGAGGCCCGGGTGGGCGTCGATAAGCAACGCCAGGTTTCGGTGCTGGCTGCGGCCGGGCCGTCCGGCGAAGAGCACGGCGATGCGGTGGCGACGTTTGAGGAGCTTGTTGCCCGCAAATGCCCGGAGTATAAGCCCACTGGCACGGCAGAGAGCGCCAAGGATGTGGTCGCTCAGCTGCGCCCGCAGCGCGACTTCGATACCGCGCAGATTCCCCGCGTGCAGGAGCCGGAGCCACGCCCTCAGCAGCAGTTCGCCCGGCCGCAACAGCAGCAACCACAGCCGCAACCGATGGCCCAGCCCATGGCGCAGCCGCAGCAACCGATGGCACCCGCCCCGAAGAAGAAGGGCAAGGGCGGGCTCATTGCGCTCATCACGGTGCTGGCGGTGGTCGCGATTGCTGCTGCGGCCGCGCTGTGGTTCTTCCTGTCCTACCCCAGCTGGAATGATAAGGAGCAAAACCTCGCGGATGCGTATCCGGACTTGGTGGGCTCCCGCAGCGGCCAGGTCGGCTTCGATGGGGCTAAGTGCTCCTCGCGCGAGCCGGAACCTGGCCAGGAGGCCAAGATTTCCTGCGTGGGCGATGGGTTCAACTACATCGTGACCTACTACCCCAGCGTGGAGGAGCGCGATGCCATGCTTCCCGACGCCGAACCGGTCGAGCTTTCCAATGATCAGTGCACCATCCAAAGCTTTGAGACCACCGCGGATGTTCCGACCTACGTGATGGCCGTGGAAGGCACCCAGTCCGCATTCCTGGTGTGGGGCGATAAGGCTGAAGAGGAGCGGCTGAACCTGCCGCTGTGCGCCTCTTAATTTGTCCTTGTTCCTATTCCCCGGAGGGTACGCGCTTGAGGAACGGAGCGAGTACGACGACCACCAGCGAAAGCACGCCGGCAAAGAGGAAAGCCCAGTGCGCCCCGTGAGCCGTCGCGGCTGCCTCGTTCATGCCTTGGGCCGCACCGGACTTGGTGCCACGGGTCAGGAAGGTCATCAGGAAGGCAGTGCCGGCCGCGCCCGCCAGCTGCTGCAGGGTATTGAGGATGGCGGAGCCATGCGAGTAGAGCTCGTCTGGCAGAGAGGCCAGGGACGTCGTCATCAGCGGCGTCATCATAAGCGCGATGCCCAGCGCAAAGAGGATGTGCATGCCAATGACCATCCATACCGCACTGTCCTCGTTGAGCAAGGTCATCAGCCACGTGCCCGCGGCGAGGAGGAGGGCGCCTGGGATCATGAGCGGGCGGGGCCCGTGGACGTCATAGAGGCGGCCAACCATCGGCGAGATGCCGCCTTGGAGCAAGCCGCCAGGCATGACGACGAGCCCGGTGACCAGCGAGCTTACCGCCAGGGAGGTCTGCAGGTAGATGGGCAGGATATTGACCACGCCGAGCAATAGCCCAAACATGAGCAGCATGCCCAGTACCGCCACGGTGAAGTTGGGAACCGTAAACGGGCGCATGTCCAAAAGAGCGCGATTGTCCTTGGCCAGGCGCAGCTGGCGGCGGGTGAAAAGCGCCAAAGTCACGAGGCCGACGATGAGAACGACGATGTCTACCAGGCCATCTCCCTCCAGCATGTTTTCCAGGGACGATACGGCGTAGACCAACCCGCCAAAGGCGATGACGGACAGGACTACGGACGGGAAATCCAGCGGGGTATCGCGCTTATCTCCCACGTTGACTAGGCGGAAATAGCCGGCGGCGCAGATGAGGCCGAGCAGCGGCACCATGGTCCAGAAGATGACATGCCAGCTAGACATGCTCAACACGAAGCCGCCTACAGTGGGCCCGAGCGCCGGAGCCACGGAGATCACCACGGAGATAATGCCCATCACGCTGCCGCGGCGCTGCGGCGGAACGAGGGTCATCGCCACCGTCATCAGTGTAGGGATCATCAAGGCGGTGCCGGCCGCCTGGAATACACGACCCACCAGCAGCACGCCGAAGGCCGGGGCAAGCGCCGCCAGCACCGTACCGGCAAGAAATACGCCCGACGATGCCAAGAAGATCTGCCGGGTGGTGAACTTATCCATGAGAAAGCCGGTGGTCGGGATGACCACGCCCATGGTGAGGAGGAAACCGGTAAGCAGCCACTGGGCAGAGGTCGCGGGGATACCGAAGTCCGCCATGATGGTGGGCAGCGCCACCGACAGGGCGGTCTCGTTCAGGATCATCACCATCGCGCCGAGGACGAGGATGGTGAGGTTGATTTTTACCTCTGCGGAAATGCGGGGATCTGGTTTCTGAGACACCCAGACAGGATACTGAGGCCGCGGGTGCGGGGAAAGTCGAGGAGTATAGTTTTAGTGTCTTCATCCGCGCGGTGAGACCGCGCCACCCGAGCCTAAAGCGAGGTACACCCCAGTGCGTTTTCTCAACGATTCCCATCCGCCGTACGAATTGACCTACTCCGACGTATTTATGGTCCCGAGTCACTCCGAGGTGGGCTCGCGCCAGTCGGTAGACCTCACCACTGAGGACGGCACCGGAAATACCATCCCGCTCATCGTGGCCAATATGACCGCCGTGGCCGGGCGCCGCATGGCCGAGACCATCGCCCGGCGCGGCGGGCTGACCATCCTGCCACAGGACCTCTCCTTAGAAGCGGCCGCAGAGACCATCGCCTCTGTGAAGGCGGCGGACTTGGTCTATGACACCCCAATTACCGTCAAGCCGCACCACACCGTGGGCTATACCAGCAACCTTTTGCACAAGCGCGCCCATGGTGCCGCCATCGTGGTCGAGGGAGACATGCCCATCGGCATCATCACCCCGAAGGACCTGCGTGGGCAGGATAACTTCACCGCTGTCGGTCAATTGATGACCACCGACTTGGTCACGCTGCCGGTGGGCATTGACCCACAGGAGGCTTTTACCAAGCTGCGCAAAACCTCCCGCAAGCTGGCGCCAGTGGTCAACCCGGATGGCACCTTGGCCGGAATCCTCACGAGGAAGGGCGCGGTGAGGGCGAAGATGTACAGGCCGGGCGTCGACAAGCAAGGCCGCTTACACATCGGTGCTGCGGTGGGCATCAACGGCGATGTGGAAGGCCGCGCCCGCGCCTTGGCGGAGGCCGGTGCTGATGTGCTGGTCATCGATACCGCACACGGCCACCAGGAAAGCATGCTTACCGCGCTGCGCAAGGTCAAGGCGCTGGAACTGGGGCTTCCCATTGCTGCCGGCAATATCGTCACGGCCGAGGGCGTGCGCGAGCTGGCCGCGGCCGGCGCGGACATTATCAAGGTCGGTGTGGGCCCAGGCGCGATGTGCACCACCCGCATGCAGACTGGCGTGGGCCGCCCGCAGTTCTCGGCCGTCCTAGAGTGTGCTGCGGCCGCCCGCGAGGTAGGCGCCCACGTTTGGGCCGACGGCGGCGTGCGCGACCCGCGCGATGTCGCCCTCGCACTTGCCGCAGGTGCCTCCAATGTCATGATCGGCTCCTGGTTCGCCGGCACCTTTGAATCCCCAGGTGACCTGCACAAGGATGCCGACGGCGCCTTTTATAAAGAATCCTTCGGTATGGCGTCGCGCCGGGCGGTGCGCGGCCGCAATTCCGATACCGAGGCCTTTGAGCGCGCCCGCCGCGAGATGTTCGAAGAGGGCATTTCTACCTCTCGCATCTACCTCGACCCCGAGCACGGCGGCGTGGAGCACCTGGTGGACCGGATTGTCTCTGGCGTGCGTTCCTCGTGTACTTACGCCGGTGCCGATTCCCTAGCCGCCTTCCGCGAACGCGCCACCGTGGGCGTGCAGTCCGCCGCCGGCTTTGCCGAGGGGCAGCCACGGGCCACGAACCGCTAACAGGCTGCATGCTACGTTGACAGATATGTTGACTCGCTATGACCAAGCGGCCTCCCGCGCGGCCGCGCAGGTTATGGGGCAGTACTCCACCAGCTTCTCCCTGGCTACGCGGCTTCTGCGCGGACGGGTGCGCGCCGATATCCGCCACCTGTATGCGGTGGTGCGCATTGCAGACGAGCTTGTCGACGGCGCCGCAGCCCAAGCCCACACCGACCCCGCCGCCGCGCTGGACGCCTACGAGCAGACCATCTTGGCCGCACCGCAACGGCGACTGCACACCGACCCGATAGTGCACGCTTATGCCATCACTGCTCGCCGCTGCGGCTTCCGCCGCGAGTACCTTGCTGCCTTCTTTAGCTCCATGCGTGCGGATCTCACCCAGCGCGAGTACTCCCCATCGGAATTGCAGGACTATATCTACGGCTCAGCGGAAGTCATTGGGTTATTGTGCCTGCAAATTTTCTTGGCCGAAGAGGACGTCTCCCCCGCCGACCGCGCCGCGATGGAGCGCGGCGCCCGCGCTCTAGGGTCAGCCTTTCAGAAGATTAATTTCCTGCGTGACCTGGGTGAGGATAGCTCCACTTTGGGCCGAACCTATTTTCAGCAGGCCCCATCGGGCCGGATTGATGAGGCCACCAAGTCCGCGCTCATCGCAGAGATCCGCCAGGAGCTCGCCACCGCCGCGCTCACCATCGACGTGCTCCCGGCTTCTGCGCGGGTCGGTGTGAGCGCGGCGGCGGATATCTTTGCTGAGCTCACCAATCGCCTCGCCGCCACTCCGGCTACAGCGCTTGCCACCACGCGAGTATCCGTGCCGAACCACACCAAGGCTTGGCTCGCGGCCCGCGCGGTGCGCCGTCGCGGCCACAGCAACCTGACCCCGCCCCTAGCCGGAGATTAAGGAGAACAACATGCACGCCGTCGTCATTGGAGCCGGCATCGCCGGCCTCGCCACCGCCGCTTTGCTCGGCCGCGAGGGCTACGAGGTGACCGTCGTGGACTCGCTGGATGAGGTAGGCGGGCGCGCCGGCAGCTTTGCGGAGGCCGGCTTTCGCTGGGATACCGGCCCGTCGTGGTACCTCATGCCCGAGGCTTTCGATCACTTCTTTGCGCTGTGTGGCACCTCCACCGAGGCGGAGCTGGATCTAGTGGATCTCTCCCCCGCCTACCGCGTCTTTCATGGCGATGCGCCGGTGGACGTGCACTCCGGGATCGAGGAAGTCACCGCGCTTTTCGAGTCGCTAGAACCCGGCGCGGGGGAGAAAGTCCGCGCGTACTTGGCGCAGGCCAGCGATACCTATGAGATGGCGCTTAGGCACTTCCTTTACACCACCTTCTCCGCGCCGCTGAACCTGGTGCACCGCGATATCCGCACCCGGATTTCGCGCCTCATGGCTCTGCTGACGGTAAACCTAAAGCAGTACGTGGGCCAAACGTTTTCTGATGCCCGCCTGCGCCAAATCTTAAGCTACCCGGCGGTCTTTTTGTCCTCCGAGCCGGCCGCCGCACCGGCACTGTATTCTTTGATGAGCCACACCGACCTGGTGGAGGGCGTGCGCTACCCGCAGGGTGGCTTCGCCGCCGTGGTTCAGGCCATCTACCGGCAGGCACGGAAGTTTGGCGCCACCTTCCGCTTGGGCGAGGAGGTTACTTCCATCAAGATCGCCAACCGGCGGGTCACGGGTGTGCGCACGAATAAGGGCGCTATCCACGCCGATATTGTGGTCTCGGCGGCGGACTTGCACCATACCGAGACCCAGTTATTGCCTCCACAGCTGCGCACCTACCCAGAGCGCTATTGGGGCCGGCGCAATCCGGGCCTGGGCACCGTGCTCGTTTTGGCCGGGGTGAAGGGCGAGCTGCCAGAACTAGCACACCATACGCTGCTTTTTAGCCAGGATTGGGATCCGGATTTCCGCGCCGTCTATTCCGGTCCGGAGCCTTCCCGGCCGTTGGGTGCCTCGGAGTCCATCTACGTGTCCAAGACCTCAGCCACCGACCCGAACGTAGCGCCCGCAGGCCACGAAAACCTCTTCATTCTGGTGCCGGTGCCGGCCGCGGAGGCGCCCGGGTTCGGCAATGCCTACCACGCAGAGGAATCCGAGCGCGTTGCCGCGATTGCCGACGCCGCCCTTAACCACATTGCAGCCACGGCTGGGGTGCCGGATTTGGTAGACAGGGTCGTCGTCAAGCGCACGCTCGGCCCTGCCGATTTTGCCGAGCGCTACCATGCTTGGTCGGCCGGTTCTATTGGGCCCGCGCACACGCTGCGGCAATCGGCGTTTTTGCGCGGGCGTAATGCCTCGCGCAAGGTCGATGGACTCTATTACGCAGGAGCCACCACCGTGCCGGGCGTGGGCGTGCCGATGTGTCTGATTTCGGCCGAAAACATTATTAAGCGCCTGCGCGGCGATAAATCCGCAGGGCCACTTTCGCACTAGCCCAGGCACGGCAAAAGCCGCCAGCCACGTGGGCTGACGGCTAGAGATTGGCCGCTGGGCTGCTACTTCTGCTCTGGTTTAACCAGTGGGAAGAGCACGGTTTCACGGATGCCCAGGCCGGTCAGGGCCATCAGCAGGCGGTCCATGCCCATGCCGGTGCCGGCCGTAGGAGGCATGCCCTGCTCCATTGCAGCAAGGAAGTCCTCGTCCAGCACCATGGCCTCGTCATCGCCACCGGCGGCCAGGCGAGCCTGATCCTCAAAACGCTCGCGCTGGATAACCGGGTCCACCAGCTCGGAGTAGCCGGTTGCCAGCTCGAAGCCGCGGACGTAGAGATCCCACTTCTCGGTCACGCCCGGCTTGGAACGGTGCTGACGGGTCAGCGGGGAGGTCTCAACCGGGAAGTTCTTGACAAAGATGGGACCTTCCAGCTGGTCCTCACACAGGACCTCCCAGATTTCCTCCACCAACTTGCCGTGGCCCCAGCCGCCGTCCTTGGGGACGTCAAGGCCGATGACGTCGGCAATGCCCTTGAGCGTTTCGACGTCGGTATCGATGGTGACCTCCGGCTGGCCTGGGAACTTGCGCTGTAGGGCCTCATTGAGGGAGGGGTACATCTCGATTTCGGGCCACTCTTCGCCGCCGAAATCGAACTCGGTGCCATCTGCCAAGGTGACGGTGGTCGATCCAAAGACGTCGCGCGCTACGGCCTGGATGGACTCGCGCGTCATGCGGGCACAATCGTCGTAGTCGCCCCATGCAGCGTAGGTCTCGAGCATGGCGAACTCCGGCGAGTGGGAGCGGTCCACGCCCTCGTTGCGGAAGTTACGGTTGATTTCGAAGACGCGGTCAATGCCGCCGACGACGGCACGCTTCAAGTACAGCTCCGGCGCAATGCGCAGGTAGAGGTCAATATCCAACGCATTGGAGTGGGTGATAAACGGGCGAGCGGCCGCGCCACCGTGCAGGGTCTGCAGCATCGGGGTCTCGATTTCAACGAAATCCTGGCTTTCCAGGTAGTTACGCAGCGCGCGCATGACCTTCACGCGGATCATGGCGTTCTTGCGGGCCTCTTCGCGGATAATGAGGTCGTTATAGCGCTGGCGCACACGGGTATCTTCTGCCATATCGGCAAAGGACACCGGCAACGGGCGCAGGGACTTAGCGGCCATGGTCCACTCGGAGACCATGATGGACAGCTCGCCGCGGCGGGAGGAAATTACGCGGCCGCGCACGGAGATGAAATCGCCCAAGTCAACATCGGACTTCCAAGCGTCGAGGCGCTCTTTGCCCACCTCCGCTAGGGAAAGCATGGCCTGCACCTGGGTGCCGTCACCATCTTGCAGGGTGGCAAAGCACAGCTTGCCGGTATTGCGCATAAAGATAAGGCGTCCGGCAATGGCGTGGGTTACCTCGGTTTCCTCGCCTGGGGCCAGGTAGGTCACGCCTTCTTCGGCGCCCGGCTCTTCGCCCTCGGGTACAACGCGGAAATCGTGGCGCAAATCCTTCAAAGAGATGGTGCGCTCAACGGTTACCGGGTAGGCCTCTACGCCGGATTCCAGCAGGCGATCGCGCTTCTCGCGGCGGATGCGCAGCTGCTCAGGGACATCGTTTACTTCATTATTCTTCTGCTCGCTCACGTTAGCCTAGGGTAGTCGATCCCCACCGCAGCACGCGATTTAGCCCACGCCACCCTCACCCCGGAAAAGATTTACGCATAATTCACTTCACCGTCACCTCCGCGCCAACGCACAGTTACTGAGATCCCCTTATATATATGGCTGTCCCCGTGTCTAAACAATATTTTCAACCCATTTGGAGCAGTAATAATGGCGCTTAAAGGCCGCAACCTTCTCTCTAGTCTCTTTGCCTCCTCTCGTTCCAGCCTGACCTGCACCTACAAGTGCGGTAATGCTTGCTTTGGCGAGTGCGAGAACAAGTCCAATAACCCGTACTTTGCTGACCAGTTCTCCCGCCGTACCGCGCTGCGTGCGGGCAGCCTGTCCGTCGTAACCGTTGGCGGCGGTGCTGCTTTGGCGGCCTGCTCCAACCCGGATGATGCGTCTAATGAGGCTTCTTCCTCCGAGGGCAAGGGCGGCAAAACCTCTGAGGCGAACGTTGAGCTCACCTCCGCAGAGGGCATGAAATTCGACCCAGTACAGCCAAACGAGAAGGACGAAGTGGTCATCCCGGATGGCTACGAGCAGTCCGTCCTCATTGCCTGGGGCGACCCGCTGTTTGAGGACGCGCCGGAATTCGATGACAAGAACCAGACCGCCGAGGCAGCTGAGAAGCAGTTCGGCTTCAACAATGACTTTGCGGGCCTTATCGAGCACCCGGACGATGACAACCGCCTTATCTACGTCTGCTCCCACGAGTACACCACCGAGCCGCAGATGTTCCCCAACTACGATGCGGATAATCCCACCGAGGAGCAGGCCAAGATCGGCTGGGCTGGCCACGGCCACTCCATCGTGGAGGTATCTAAGGTTGGCAAGACCGGCGAGCTCAAGCGCGAGTTCGGCCCGCTCAACCGCCGCATCACCGCCACCACCGAATTCACCCTGGTGGGCCCTGCTGCCGGCTCCGATTACGTCAAGACCTCCGCCGATAAGACCGGCAAGAAGGTCAAGGGCACCCTGAATAACTGCTCCGGCGGCATCACTCCGTGGAATACCATGCTTTCTGGCGAAGAGAACTTTGACCAGTACTTCGCCCACGCCAAGCTGGATGACAAGAAGGCGCAGGAGTCCCTGGAGCGCTTCGGCATGGAAGACGGCGAGTCCCAGCGCAAGTGGGAGCGCTTTGATAAGCGCTTCGACGTCTCCAAGGAGCCGAACGAGCCGAACCGCTTTGGCTGGATCGTAGAAATCAACCCGCTGGACCCGAAGTCCACTCCGGTCAAGCACACCGCGCTGGGTCGCTTCAAGCACGAGGCCGGCAACATCCACATCGCATCCGACGGCACCGTCGTGTGCTACTCCGGCGATGACTCCCGCTTCGAGTACATCTACAAGTTCATCTCCACCAAGAAGTACAAAGAAGGCGACATCGAGCACAACCTCACCATCTTGGACCACGGCACCCTGTACGTGGCCAAGGTAGAGGGCAACTCCCCAGAGGACGAGATTGACGGCTCCGGCGTGCTGCCAGAGGATGGCGCCTTTGACGGCAAGGGCGAATGGATCAAGCTGCTGACCTCCGATACGGAGAACAACAAGTTCGAGTCTCACGTTGATGGCATGTCTGCCGAAGAGGTTGCCGTCTACACCCGTGAGGCTGCCGATAAGGTGGGCGCCACCAAGATGGACCGCCCTGAGGATATGCAGGTTCACCCGGACTCCGAGAAGGTCTACGTGTCCCTGACCAACAATAAATACCGCGGCGCTACCGGCGAGAATGCCAAGAAGAACAAGGAAGAGCCGATGGAGTGGGCTCCTATCAAGGAGAACAAGAACGGCCTGGTCATGGAGATTGAAGATGACCACGCTGGCGAGAAGTTCACCTGGAACCTCTTCTTGGTCTGTGGTGACCCGAAGGAGGCCAATACCTACTTTGGTGGCTTTGACAAGGAGAAGGTATCCCCGATTTCCTGCCCGGATAACCTGGCCTTTGATAGCCACGGCAACCTATGGATCTCCACCGACGGCAACGCCCTTGAGTCGAACGATGGTCTCTACGCGGTGACCACCGAAGGCGATACCCGCGGCGAGCTCAAGTGCTTCCTGACGGTCCCGGCAGGTGCCGAGACCTGCGGCCCCATCGTCACCGATGAGCGTGTGATGGTTAACGTTCAGCACCCAGGTGAAACCGATGACGCTACCTTTGAAAAGCAGACCTCCCACTGGCCAGAGGGTGGCAAGTCCACCCCTCGCCCAGCAGTGGTTGTGGTGTGGAAGAAGGACGGCAACATCGGCGTCGATAAGAAGTAAGCACCACCTGGTTTAAGCACCCGCCGCGCGGCCCTCGTTCCTCCACTGGAACTGGGGCCGCGCTGTTGTTTTCCTGCCGGCAGCATGAGGTACTGCGCCGCCTGCGCCTTCCAAATATAAATCCACCCGCCGGTCTCCCCCACGGGCTAATACCTATGTGAGTTATGGCATACTAACCGCACGTGTGAGACACGCCACCTGACCGCCCATGAGGAGACGCACACCATGAACTCTCTTGTCCTCGCCATCATCGGCATTGCGATGATGGGCGCCGGCTATCTGCTCTATTCCAAGGTCCTAGGAAAGAGCATTTTCCGGCTATCCCCGAACTACTCCACCCCGGCCCACACCATGGAAGACGGCGTGGACTTTGTGCCCACCAATAAATACGTCCTGTGGGGCCACCACTTCACGTCCGTGGCGGGCGCCGCGCCCATCATTGGTCCGGCCGTAGCCGTCATCTGGGGCTGGGTTCCGGCGTTTCTCTGGGTCACCCTCGGCACCATCTTCTTTGCCGGCATGCACGATTTAGGTGCGCTGTGGGCGTCGCAGCGCCACAAGGGCCAGTCCATCGGCACTTTGTCCGGGCGCTACATTGGCAAGCGCGGGCGCAACCTCTTCCTCATCGTCATCTTCCTGCTGCTGTTGATGGTGAATGCGGCCTTCGCCGTGGTCATTTCGAACCTGCTGGTCTCCACCCCTACGGCCGTTATCCCCACGTGGGGTGCCATCGTCGTCGCGCTGCTTATCGGCCAGGCCATCTACCGCCTGAATTGGAACCTGCCGCTGGTCTCCATCGTGGGCGTTGTCGCGCTCTACGCGTTGATGATCATCGGTGACCGTGTGCCTGTGGTCCTACCAGATACTGTCCTGGGCATCCCCGCCAACGGCGTGTGGATCATCTTGTTATTCATCTACGCCTTCATCGCTTCGCTGCTGCCGGTGTGGGTGTTGCTGCAGCCGCGCGACTACATCAACGGCCTCCAGCTCTTTGTGGGCCTGGCCATCTTGTACGGATCCTTCCTCATTACCCGCCCTTCGCTGGCCGCACCGGCGCTGCGCGATAACGTGCCGGACGGCACCCCGGGCATCTTCCCGCTGCTCTTTGTCACCATCGCCTGCGGCGCTATTTCCGGCTTCCACGGCGTGGTGGCCTCCGGCACCTCGTCCAAGCAGGTGGATAAGGAAACTGACGTGCGCTTTGTGGGGTACTTCGGCGCCGTGGGCGAGGGCTTGCTCGCGCTGGGCACCATCATCGCCACCACCGCGGGCTTTAAGTCCGTGCAGCAGTGGGAAGAAATCTACTCCGAGTGGAATGCCGGCGGCGTGGAGGCCTTCGTGCACGGCGGCGGCGCGCTCATGAATGAGGGCATGGGCATTCCCACGTCCCTCTCCGGCACCATCTTGGCCACCATGGCCGTGCTCTTTGCCGCTACCACCATGGACTCGGGCGTGCGTCTGCAGCGCCTAGTGGTACAAGAAATTGGCGAGATCATGGGCGTGCGCATCAAGGCCTTGGCCGCCACCGTCATCGCGGTGGGCTTGGCCTTCGGCCTGACCTTCTCTGCCGGCGCGGATGGCTCCGGCGGCATGACCATCTGGCCGCTATTCGGCACTACCAACCAGCTCATGGCGGGCCTTTCCTTGGCCATCGTGGTGGTCATCCTGACCCACCTGCGCCGGCCGACGTGGCCGGTGGTCATACCGCTCATCTTCGTTACCGCCATGTCACTGTGGGCCGCACTGCTCCAGCTGAAGTCCCTCTTTACCAGCCAGAACTGGCTGCTATTCTGCATGGACGTCATCATCGTGGTCGCCGCCATCTGGGTCATTGTGGAAGCCGTCGGCGCCATCTCCCGCGCCCGCAAGGAGACCCCGCTGGAGTGGACCGATGATGACCTTGACGCCCCACTGCCCGAGCATGCTCGACAAGCTTAAGGCACTTGCGGCCGGGCTCAATGAGTACTACCAGGCCCCGTATCGTGCCAGCTTTGCCAAGGCCCAGCAGCAAGAAGATGATCTCTTCCTGATGCTGGTCGCCTCGGAGGCGCTCGGCATCCCCAACCCCGCCAGCTACTACACCCTGGAGCTTTTGCCGTTGGTCTATGAGGATTTCCACGCCTGGCATACCCGCATGGGAATGGATAAATCCCCGCTGGAGAATATTCAATGTTGTTAGAGACCGCACCCATCATGTTCTTTGGAGGCAAGGGCGGGGTGGGTAAAACCACCCTGGCCACCGCCACCGCGCTGCGCCTGTCCCGCAATCACCGCGTCTGCCTGGTGTCCACGGACCCGGCGCATAACCTGGGGCATATTTTTGGCGCCTCGCTTGGCGACGCCCCCGTAGACCTCACCCCTACCCTGTCTGCCATCGAGATCGACCCTGCGCGCGCGACCGAGCAACACCTAGCGCAAGTAGGGAACTCGATGCGCCGCTTTATGCCCGAACACCTCCATGGCGAGGTGAAAAAGCACCTCGACCTAGCCCGGCAATCGCCCGGCACACAGGAGGCGGCGCTATTGGAGCGCATAGCGGCGCTGGTCGTGGAGGAGTCGGACTTCGACTACCTCATCTTCGATACCGCACCCTCAGGGCATACCTCGCGGCTGATGGCCTTGCCGGAGATCATGGCCGCCTATACCGATGGATTGCTCTCCCGGCGCGAGAAATCCGATAAATTCGGCTCGCTGGTGCGCGGGATGTCTAACGTCAGCGGCGCGGATAATGACCCGGTGGACCGGCGCAATCAGGAGATTCGCGCCACGCTTTTCCAGCGCCGCGAGCGCTTTGCCCAGCTGCGCACCGCTCTTACCTCCCCACGCACCGTGTTCCACATCGTGCTCACCGCCGAGCGCCTGCCCGTGCTGGAATCTGCCGAGTTTCATGCGGACCTCACGAGCAACGGTGTGCGGGTGGGATCCATGCTGGTTAACCGGCGCACCCCGGCCGACCAAGGCGAGTTCTTAGCCGCCCGGCGCGCCGCCGAGGATGAGGCACTCGCACTCCTACGCGCCCAGCTGCCCGATACCCCGGTGCGCGAGGTTCCGTGGTTGCCGGAGGAAGTGGGGACTCCGGGGGCCGTCGGCAAGCTGGCGGCCCATCTCTAGCTCCACCCGCCCGCGCCGCTGTGGGCTCGGGTCTGCTAAAACCGAAACTATGACTTTGCTCACCAACGAATACCTATCCCACTTGCGCGAGGAGGCCGCGGCCGATTCCCGGCTGCGCATCGCGCGCAACGCCATTACCAACGTCGGGGCAGCCAAGGCGGCCCTAGACCGCGACCGTATTACGGCGCTCTACCCCACCACCGAGATCAAGCTGGATAGCTTGGGCGTATCGGACCAGAAGCGCTCGGGCCGCTGCTGGATGTTCGCGGCGCTGAACGTCTTCCGTCACCGCGCGGCCAAGGAACTCAATGTAGATAACTTCGAATTCTCCTTCACCTACCTGCAGTACTTTGACAAGCTGGAACGCGCCAATCTGGTGCTCAACCAATTGCTGGATAAAAAAGACGCCGGCTGGGACGAGCGCACCGTCGCCGCGGTGCTCGACCACGCAGGGGCCGATGGCGGCTGGTGGTGCTTCTTTAGCAACCTCGTAGCCAAGTACGGCGCCGTCCCTGCCGAGGCCATGCCGGAGGTGCGCTCGTCTGGAAATACCGCGGAGATGAACCGCGACCTGGCCACCGTGGTGCGCCGCGCCGCCGCACAGGACGGCCCGCGCGAAGACATCCTCGCCCAGGCGCGCAAGGATATCCACCGCATCCTGGCCATCCACCTGGGCACCCCACCGGAGGAATTTACTTGGGCGTATCGCACCAAGGACGAGCAATTCGTGCGCCTGCACTCCACCCCGCGCGAGTTTGCCGATAAATACCTGCCGAACTTGGACGAGTACGTGGTGCTGGCCGATGACCCCCGCTCCACCAACCCCAAGCATCGCGTGTTCAGCAGCGCCGAGGAGACCAATGTGTTGGGCGGCGTTCCGCAGGAGTACCTCAACGTCAGCGCGGCCGAGCTGAAGGAAACTGCCAAGCGCAGCCTGGCGGCCGGCGAGCCGGTGTGGTTTAGCTGCGATGTCAACCGCCAGTTCTCCTTCCTCAACGGCGTATGGGACGAGGGATTGGTAGATACCGATGGCCTTTACGGCATCGATTCCTCCATGAGCAAGGAGGAGCGTTTTACCTCCGGCGAGACCGCGCCCACCCACGCGATGGTTCTCACCGGCGTCGATGGCGACCGCGTCTGGCGCGTAGAGAACTCCTGGGGCTCTAAGCCGCCACGCAAGGACGATGGCGAGGATGTGCCCGGTAAGGGCTTTGCCACGATGGCCGATGCCTGGTTTGACCAGAACGTCTTCCACATCGCCGTCCGCAAGGAGCACCTGAGCGACGAGCTGGCCCAGGCTCTTGCCACCGAACCGATTGAGCTTCCCCTCTGGGACCGGATGAACTAAGGAGAATCGAGAAATGTCAGAGATTAACCCGAACGAGGTTCATGCCGCTACTGCCGAGCTCACCAGCGATGCCGCTCTGCGCCTGGTACGCAATGGGGTGGCCCAGGAGGGCGTCGACAAGCTCAGCCTCGACCGTGAGCAATTGCGCACCCTTACCCCGGTAACCAGCCATAAGCTAGATTCCTGGGGCGTGGCCGACCAGAAGGCTTCGGGCCGCTGCTGGATTTTTGCCGGCCTCAATTCCCTGCGCGGCGGCCTGATGGACAAGGCCAAGCTCAAGGATTTTGAGCTTTCCCAGACCTATATTTACTTCTTTGACAAGCTGGAAAAGGCCAATTGGTTCCTTACCGCCATGGCTGAGCTCAAGGACCGCGATATTAAGGACCGCACCGTAACCAAGCTCATGGATGATCCCATCGATGACGGCGGCCAATGGTCCATGTTCGTCGCCCTGGTGGAAAAATACGGCGTCGTGCCGCAGTACGCCATGCCAGAAACCGCGTCTTCCGAGGCCACGGCGATGCTTAACCGCAACCTGCAGACCGTGCTGCGCCGTGCCGCCCACCAGATCCGCAGCGGCGAAGAGGGTGCGCATAAGCAGGCGCTTGCCGACGTCTACCGGATCCTCACCGCCAACCTGGGCCTGCCACCCGAGGACTTTGTATGGCAGTATCGCGATAAGGATGATGAGTTCCACCGCGCAGGCACCTATACCCCACAGGAGTTTGCCCAGGAATACCTGCCTGCGGACCTAGGCGAGTACGTGTGCGTGGTCAACGATCCGCGCAATGCCTATGGCGAGCTCTACACCGTGGAGTACCTGGGCAACGTGGCAGGTAAGCGCGTGACCTATTTGAACGCGCCTGTGGAGGTGCTGCGCGATGCCGCGCGTGCCTCCATCGAAGACGGCCAGCCGGTCTGGTTCGGCTGCGATACCGACCAGCAATCTGATGATGAGCACGGCGTGTGGGCCAAGCACCTGCACGATTATGAGGCCTTCTACGGCGTGAAGATGGATCTGGACAAGGCGCAGCGTTTGCGCCTGCACGAGTCCATGATGACCCACGCGATGGTCTTTACCGGCGCCGATATCGAAGAAGACGGCACCGTCAATCGCTGGCGCGTAGAGAATTCCTGGGGCCCGAAAAAGGCCGATAAGGGCTTTTGGACCATGGCCGATGACTGGTTCGACGAGTTCGTCTTCGAAATCGCCGTGCACCCCTCCCGCCTGCCGGAACAATACCAAGCGGCGTTGCAGTCCGAGTCCGTGACCACCCTGCCGGCCTGGGATCCGATGGGAGCGTTGGCCCGTTAAGCCTGCGGCACGCTAAGACTGCGGCGTGCCAAGGCGGCGCACATAGAGCATGCACACTAAGTCGCGGTCCTCGTTGACCGCGATGGTGCGCTCGCCCACCTGGGTGAAACCGCGGCTGTCATAGAACTGATAAGTGCAGCCGTCATCGGTAAACAAATAGGCATTCTTTCCCTCATGACGGGCTTCGAAGGCCTCGAGCAGCGCCGTGCCCACGCCGCTCACGCCGGAATTGGGAGCCGCGACGAGGAAGCCGATTTCGCCATCAATGGGGTGCTTACCCAAGTACTTGAGCAGCATGTCCTGATTGGCGGCATCGTAATCATCGCGGTGTCCGCCTGGGCGCAGGTTGTTGAAGATTTCCACCGCGCGGACATAGGCCTTGCGCCACCAGGGATATGGCAGCGCGGGCTTGCCCTTCATGGAGGCCAACAGCACGCCGAGGAAGCGGTCGCCATCATAAGCGGCCAAGATATCGGTGGCCTTGGCGCGCTCTAAATCCCAAAAGTAGCGGCCATAGGCGCGCTCAAAGCGCGGGTTCTTCACAAACCAGTGCAGGTGCATGCCCTCGATGGCAAAAGAAATGGCTTTGGGCTCATCGCGCGGGTCAAGGTCGCGGATCTGGATATCGGTCATTAGTCCTCCGATGGCTGCTGGGAAGCGGTATCCTGCGCGCGTTGTTGCTCGCGCTCGAGCTCGGCCTTGGCTTCGTGCTCTTCAATATTATTAAAGCCGATTCCCAGCGGCAGGCCCACATTATCGATGAGGCGGACGCCGCCGATTGTCGCGGCGACGAGCAAGCGGGCATCACCCTCCTCGGGAGGGGTGCCGAGGTCGCGACCGCGCACCTCGAGGTAGTCCGGCTCAACGCCTGCTGCGCGCAGGACTTCCGCGGCGACCTCGCGGACTTTCTCCGCACCGGCTTCGGCGGCATGCGCGCCGGCGGTCAGCGCGGCGGATAGGGCGGCTGCTTGGTCACGGGATCCGGCCGGGACGTTGGTATTGCGCAGGCTCATCACCACGCCATCGGGCATGCGTACGGCGGGCACGCCCTGCACGCGCACGCCTAAGTGGAAGTCTTGGACCGCGTGGTGGATGGCGAGGAGGAGCTCATAGTCCTTTTCGCCAAGGAGGACGTCGGTAGGCGAAAGCGTCAGGATGAGCGCAAGGTACAGGGAGAGGCCCTCGCTGAGGTCCGGCTCGAGGGCAGTCGCGGCGTCGACAGGGGCCACGGCGATCCGGCGGCCGTGTGGCCACAAGGAATCTGTTGAGTAATTCCAGACAATGTCCACGCCCTCGGCGCGTAGGAGCTCAAGGTCCTCCTCGTGTGGGGACTGCAGGGCCACGACGGTAACCGCGCCGCGGATGTGCTTGGCCGCGCGCACCAGCGCGATATGGCCGGCGTGCACGCCGTTGGTCAGCGGCACGAAGGCCACCGGACGGCCAGTCTTATGAAAGGCGCTGCCAACCATACGGATGCGCTCAATCTCACTGATGACGGTGGCGTTTCCCAGCTCTAGGCTCATCGGCTCTCCTCTTGTAGGGCCCACATTTCCAGCTCCTCGCGGCCGTCCACCTCACCTAGGCGGCGGGCAACCTCCACATAACTGCGGCGCAGGCCAGGGTCGGTGGCGCCACGGTAGGCGGCGATGATTTCTTCGGTGTCCATGTCCTCACCCACCAGGGGTGGCTCTTCTGAGGGCGAGAGGAAATGAGCATCAACTGCAGCAGAGATATGCAAGCGCCGAAGCATTTCGGCATAGTAGGCGCGGGCAGCGAAGGGGGCACGTTCGGCGTCGGAAAGCGCTACGGTTTCGCCGCGGAACTCGGTGATATTGAGCTCCACTACAGTCTCGCCCAGCTCGTCCAGGGTGGTCACGGCCCAGCGCATATGTGCAAATGGGGCGAGTGCCGCAACGACACACCCGCGGGTTTCTAGCGGATCTAGCACTTGGACACCGCGCGAGAGGCAGGTGTGGAAAACGATTAATCCGCGATGTACGTGTGGCTCAAGCAACTCCACGGTAGCTTCCAGGCGGGAATCGCCCACGGCGATAATGAGAGTTTCGAAGGAAGAAAGCTCGGCTGGGTCCGAAAGCATCTGCACCTCATGGCCGGCGCGTTCCATGGCATTGGCCAAGGTAAAGCCGGCCAGGCTCCGGCCAAAAAGAGCTACCCGCATGCGTGGCGGGCGCATTTATTTGTCCTTCTTTTTCTTTGCCTGCGCCAGCAGCTCGGCCACGGAGACCGCCCCTTCGCGCTTATCGTCGCTGCGACGGCGTCCGCGTGTCTGCTCCTCCGGCTGAGGTTCAGCCGCACGGTGATGCGGGCGGGCTGCCTTCTGGCGTACTGGTTCGGCCGATTCCGGAGCCACATGTTGACCCGAGCCTGGATATTCCGCGCGTTCATCGCGCTGTGGTGCCGGCTGCTGCGGAATGTCCTGGGTCTCATCATTGGCCTTGGTGGCAGCCTCCGGCTTGCGGTGGCTGCCATGGTGCTCGCTGGAGGCGGAAGCGTGGGTGGTCTTCAGGGAATCATCGCCGCCGGTATCCCAGCGCACGGCCTGGAAGCCACCAGTATTGAAGGCGGAGGCACCAGAAGTCTTGCCGGAGGTACGCTGCGCGCGGGTCTTTTCGCTAATGATGTCATTAAGCGGGTTGGACTCGGCGTGCGCCGCGGACGGCTGGTTACCCAAGCGGCCGGCGATGGCATCGGTGGACGGGGCGCCGGAAGAGGACTGGGTGAAGTCCACATTGCCCTCCTCAGAGCCAGGGCGAGCAGCGGCCGCAGTCTGGGCCTCGAGCTGCATGATGCGGCGCGCCTCGGCGTGCAGAGCGGCCGGTTCATAGGTGAAGTTCTGGCCGGAAAGATCCTCGATCTGCTTGCGGATGGAAGCCAGCTCGGTGCGGATTTCATCCAGCAGTTCCTGATCCGGCAGCGGCTGGCCATCGGCTGTGCGGGCTTGCTTGAGCTCGGCGCGGTGAGCGCGCTCCTGCAGCTCCAGCTTGGTTACGGACTCCTCAGCCTGGCGGCGATAGCGCATGACCAAGAAGAAGCCGAGCACGGCGGCCCACAGGGCAGCAATGAGGGCAATCTTGAGCGCGGCGGCAGAGCCGGAAATCAGCATGACGATGCTGGCCACCACGGCCAGCACCACGAGGACGATAAGGCCGATCTGGCCCAAGTCCGGCTTGGTCGTCTTGGCGGAAGTATTGCTAGAAGAAGAGCGAGGCTCAGTCATGCTCACTAATGTACCGTTTGAACCCCATCTGGTGGGGGCGGGGTCTCGCAGTGTCGCTCTAGCCGTAGGCCAGCGGCGGCCATCGCGAGGCCGCCGAGCGCGGAGGCAATGACCCCCACGAGGTCATCGGAAGCCGCCGCGAGCGTACTGGCGTTGGGTATGACGTAGACGGCAATGCCGGCATAGATGCCGCCCACGATGGAACCCGTCCATGCCGAGGCCTTGCCCACCAGCATGAACTGCGTGATGGTCATGGGATTGAGCTGCGAATTATCCAAGCCAATGCCGTGTTCGTCCTCGGTTGCTTGATCGACCTTCCAGGTCAGCGCCACGCAGATGACCGCCATGAGCCACAGTGTGGCCGAGACCGTTACCGGGATTTGCAGCATGGAGCCATAAAAGCGCGTGGTGAGGATGGCCGCCGCGGCGGCGAAAAAGACCCCGGTGCCGATGAGGGCACCCAGCGAGGTCCGTGTCATAGCTCCTCCATCATGCCCAGCCGGCGAATCTCGGCGCGCTCTTTCGGGTCGAGTGCTGCTACCCGCTTGGCGACGCCCTCCCCACTCAACCTAGCACCACCATCGGCCGCCAACCACGGAATCAGCACGAAGGCACGCTCGTGGGCATAAGGATGCGGGACGATAAGCTCTGGGTCGTCGGAGGTATAGCCCTCGATATCAATGATGTCTACATCCAGCGTGCGCGGGCCCCAGTGGCGCACGCGGACACGCTCGGCGGCCTCTTCAAGCTTCTGCCCGCGGCGCAGGAGTTCCTTCGGAGTCTCCTCGACGTCCACGATGAGCACCGCGTTGAGGAATTCGTCTTGGTCCGTCACGCCCCACGGCGGGGTGGCATAGACGGGCGAAGCGGCAACGATCTCGCTGGCAAACTCGTCGAATACCGTGCGCAAAAGCTCCACGCGGTCATCCATATTGGAGCCGATGGAGAGCACCGCGCGCATTAGAGGGTCCTCGCGTGCTTGCGGGAGCGGCGGGCGACCACGGCGACGTCGGCAAAAGTGCGTGGAATCGGCGCCTGCGGCTTGTGCAGGGTGACCTCCACAGCATGCAGGCCTTCGAAGGTCTCCATGATGGTATCGGCCACCTCGCTGGCGACGGTCTCGATAAGGTCGCGGGCGGGGCCTTCGATGATTGTTGCGGCGACGTCGGCAAGCTCGGCGTAATTGATGGTCTTGGTCAGATCATCGGTGGCGGCGGCCTCGGCGAACTCGGACCAACAGGTAATGTCCACGATGAAGGGCTGACCGGTGCGCTTTTCTTCTTCGAAAACGCCGTGGTAGCCAAAGCATTCTAGGCCGGTGAGCTCGATGCGGTCTGCCATGTTTTACTCCTTTGGGTTGCGCGGTAGGGCGGTGGATTTCATGGTGCCGTTGCCATCGGCGCCATTGCTATAGCTGCCGCTAGCATTGGCCCCGCCCGCGTAGCCGTTGCCGGCATTCCACGCAGCCGCAACATCGACGGCGTCGCGCGAGACGGCGACCTCGTGCACGCGCACACCCCACGCGCCCATCTGGGCGGAAATGGCGGTCACGGCCGCAGTCGCGGGATCGGCCAGCAGTGGGCTGGACTCCACGCCACGGTCCTCCCGGATGGCGGCGAGGAAGCGCTTGCGGGAAGCGCCCACCAGCATGGGGAATTCGGCGTCGAGGAACTCCGGCAGGGCCTTGAGCAGCGCCCAATTATCCTGCGGGGTTTTGGCGAAGCCTAAGCCCGGATCGAGCACGATATTATCGCGGCGCACGCCGGCCTCCAGCGCGTTATTTGCCAGGCGCTCGAGGGTCTCATGCACATCGCGCACCACATCGCCGCCATGGTCGGCGCTACCGGCTGCGGATCCAAAGGCGCCTTCCTGCAGCGTGCGCCAGTGCATCAAACAGACGGGCACACCGGCCTCGGCCATCGCGCGATACATCTCCGGATCAGCTAGGCCACCGGAGACGTCATTAATCATGTCCACGCCGGCCGCTGCGGCCGCACGGGCCACCGAGGCGCGCATCGTATCCACGGAGGTGCGGATGCCCAGCTCGCTCAGCGCCTTAATGACGGGAACCACGCGGCGCTTTTCGACGTCCGCTTCTACCCGCACCGCACCCGGCCGGGTGGACTCACCGCCGACGTCAATCATGTCCGCGCCCTGCGCCACGAGTTCGCGGGCGTGGTTGATGGCGGCATCGACGTCCAACCACTTACCGCCATCGGAGAAGGAATCCTCCGTGACGTTGACGATGCCCATCACCAGCGTGCGGTTGGCGATGCTCAGATCCGATACCGAGGTTGCCTGCTGCATGGCGTGCTCCTTCTCGCTTTCGTGGTAACCGGGGGACTTAGCTGCGAATCAGGCTGAGCACCTCGGCGCGGGAGGCGGCATTGTTCTTGAAGCCGCCGCGCACCGCGGAGGTGGTCGTCGTCGCACCAGGCTTGCGGATGCCGCGCATGGCCATGCACAAGTGCTCGCACTCAATGACCACGATGACGGACTGCGCACCGAGGACCTCCACCAGGGCGTCTGCTACCTGCTGGGTGAGGCGCTCTTGGACTTGGGGGCGCTTAGCGTACATATCCGCCAGGCGGGCGAGCTTGCTCAAACCGGTGACGTGGCCGTCTTTGCCCGGGATGTAGCCAATATGCGCCACACCGTAGAACGGCACCAAGTGGTGCTCACAGGTGGAATAAATGGGGATATCGCGCACCAGAACCAATTCTTGGTGGTCCTCAGCGAAGGTCTTGTGCAGGACCTCGGTGGGGTCCTCGTGCAGGCCGGCGAAGACCTCGCGGTAGGCGCGGGCCACGCGGGCCGGGGTTTCGCGCAAGCCCTCGCGGTCAGGGTCCTCCCCTACCGCAAGGAGCAGCTCACGCACCGCTGCCTCCGCTCGGTCTTGGTCGAAGGCGGCGCGAGCGGGAATGTGATTATCAGGCATTAGTTATCTTCTTGCTTATCGTCCTCGCGCGCATAGGGGTTCTTGCGGCGATCCTTCTCGTCCCAGCCAGGGGTAAACCACTGACGGGTCTCGGCATCAGCCTCCGCGCCGGCGTCCGGCTTGTGGTGCTTGCCACCGCCGGTAGCGGGGCGTGCGGCAGGACGGGCGGTTGGCTCGGAAGCCGGAGCAGACTGAGCGTCGCGAGCCTGCTGGGCAGGCTGGTCCGGCGCGGAGTCCTCGGAATCCTTTGCGGCTGCGGGTCCGTTGCCCAGCTCGCGGGCGGTGTCCGGGTCGACGTAATCTCCGGCGTGCTGGCCAAAGTTGAAGCCCACCTCACCCTTCGGCTCTTCGCCGGCGAGGCGGCGCTCGCGGGCGGCCCGGGAGGCATCGAGAAGCGTCATGCGCTTAGGCAGCTCCTCGCCGCGCTCCTTCGCCAGCTCAACCGGGGTCTTCACTGGGGCGTAGCCAATCTGGCGTGGGAAACGATCGTCCTCACCTGGGAAGACATCGAAGGCCTCGCGCGGTTCGATGCCGTCGAATATGCGCTCCAGGTCAGGGCGGCGCAGGGTTTCCTTCTCCAGCAGGGCCGCGGCCAGCTTGTCCAGGTAGTGACGGTTATTGCGCAAGATGTCATAGGCCTGCTCGTGCGCGCGCTCGAGCAGGTAGCGCATCTGCTCATCAATCTTGGAGGCAACCTCATCGGAGTAATCGATGGAGCCACCGCCACCCATCTGGCTGAAGGGATCGCCCTGCTCCTTGCCGTACTTCACGGTGCCCAGGTCCGGGGAGAAGCCATACTCGGTGAGCATGGAACGAGCGATCTTAGTGGCGTTTTCAATATCGGAAGACGCACCAGTGGTCGGCGCTCCGAAGACCAGCTCTTCGGCAGCGCGGCCACCCATGGCAAAGACCAAGCGGGAGAAGAGCTCGTCGCGGGTGTACATGCCCTTGTCGTCTTCCTGGGAGGTCATGGCGTGGCCGCCGGTACGGCCGCGGGCCAGGATGGTGACCTTGTACACGCGCTCAATATCCTTGAGTGCCCACGCAGAAAGCGTGTGTCCGCCCTCGTGATAAGCGGTCACCTTCTTCTCGTGCTCGGAGATGATCTTGCCCTGGCGGCGCGGGCCGCCCACGACGCGGTCGGTGGCCTCTTCCAAGGCATCATAGGTAATGACGTTGCCGCCGATGCGGGCGGTAAGCAAAGCGGCCTCGTTGAGTACATTGGCCAGATCCGCACCGGACATGCCGGCGGTGCGCTTGGCCAGCTGCGCTACGTCAACCTCTTCTGCCAGCGGCTTATTCTTTGCATGCACGCGCAGGATCTCCTCGCGGCCGGCAAGATCCGGGTTGGTGACCGGAATCTGGCGGTCGAAGCGGCCCGGGCGCAGCAGCGCCGGATCGAGGATATCCGGGCGGTTGGTGGCGGCGATGAGGATAACGCCTTCGCGGTCACCAAAGCCGTCCATCTCTACCAGGAGCTGGTTGAGGGTCTGCTCGCGCTCATCGTGGCCGCCGCCGGTACCGGAACCGCGCTGGCGGCCCACGGCGTCAATCTCGTCGACGAAGATAATGCAGGGGCTATTTTCCTTCGCCTGCTTGAACAAGTCGCGCACACGGGAGGCACCCACACCAACGAACATCTCCACAAAGTCAGAACCGGAGATGGAATAGAACGGCACGCCGGCCTCGCCAGCCACGGCGCGGGCAAGCAAGGTCTTACCGGTACCCGGAGGGCCGTAGAGCAGCACGCCGCGCGGGATCTTGGCGCCTAGGTCGTGGTAGCGGGTGGGGTCTTCCAGGAAGTCCTTGATCTCCTGCAGCTCGTCCACGGCCTCATCCGCGCCGGCCACGTCCTCAAAGGTATTGGTCGGCATATCCTTGGTCAGTTCCTTGGCCTTGGAACCGCCGATGCCAAACATGCCACCAGCGCCCTGCTGCATGCGGGACATGAGCCAGAAGAGCACGCCAAAGAGGATGATCATCGGCAGCAGCATGCTGAGCATGGAGCCCAAGAAGGATTCCTGCGTGACATTGGTCTGGTATTTCTCAGCGCCGGAATCCTTGACGGCGTTAAAGACCTGCTCGGAGGCGCGGGCCGGGTACTTGGCCACGATTTCCTGCACGCCGTCGCGCTCGTCTACCGTGATTTCATCCTTGAGCTTGATGCGCAGGCGCTGCTCGCGGTCATCGATTTCCACCTCATTGACGTTTTTGTCTTTGAGCTGGGTCAGCGCAACGGAGGTATCCGCTTGCACGTAGCCGCGGGCATCGTTGCTAAAGAAGGTAAAGGCGTACAGCGCGATAAGGATGAGGGCCGCAATCCCGCCGTAGCGAAGAATCTTATTGTTTTTCATTACTGCGCGATTTTAGTTGGTGGTATAGACATCGGGGTGGAGGGTGCCCACGTAGGGGAGATCGCGGTAGCGTTCCGCATAGTCCAAGCCATAGCCGATGACGAATTCATTCGGGATATCAAAGCCCACATCCAGCAGATCAATATCAGCCTTGACTACTTCCGGCTTGCGCAGCAGGGTGACCACATTCAGCGAAGCAGGGCTGCGGCCTTCCAGGTTGCGGATGAGCCACGACAGGGTGAGGCCGGAATCGATGATGTCTTCCACGATGAGCACGTTGCGCCCCGCAATATCGCGGTCCAAATCCTTCAAAATGCGCACCACGCCGGAAGAGGAGGTGGAGGCGCCGTAGGAGGATACGGCCATAAACTCCAGCTCGGAGGGGATGGATAGCTTGCGCGCAAAGTCCGTGAGGAAGAATGCGGCGCCCTTGAGCACGCAGACCAACAGCAGGTCGTGCTCAGAGTCGGCATACTTTTCCGAGACCAGATCCGCGAGTTCTTGGACGCGGTTTTGCAGTTCCTCTTCTCCAATGAGGATTGCTTCTACATCGTCACCGTAGCGGTTTGCGGGAACGGCGAAGTCTTTCTTGTCGTGCACGTGTGCGCTCCTTTAATGACCAGACAATAGTGCCAGTTTGCCACCTATACGGGCTACTTCCAACCTCTGCCCCACCTGCCCCGTCGATCGCACGGCCACCGGGCCCTGCCCGTGCCAGTGGGTGCACAGCTTGCCGACGTCCCCCACTGCCCTCCTTGTTACCTCTACCCCCTCGCTGACCAGCCACGCCGCGATAGCCCGCCGGCGCCGCGGCTCCGCCATCGCCGCCAGCTCAGCGCAGTCCGTGGTGGGTAGGGTGCGCAGGGCGGCGTCGTCAAGCGCGGCGTCGCTTGCCGCTTGCGCCAGCGCTGGCACCGCATCCCCACCGATGATGCGGCTCAACTGCGGAATGACCTCGCGGCGCAGCGCCACGCGGCGGAAATGGGTGTCCGCGTTCTGTGGGTCCTGCCACGTCGAAAGGCCCAACTCCGCGCAAGCGCCTTCGGTATCGGCGCGGCGCACGTTCAGCAGCGGCCGCACCACGCGGGCGCCTTCCACCTCGCTGCGCTCGTTCATGCCGGTCACCCGCCCGCGCAGCGCGCCGAGCAGCAGCGTTTCCGCCTGGTCATCGGCCGTATGCGCCACGGCCACCTCTAAACCTTCGTCTGCGCACGCGGCGGCCAGTGCTCGATACCGCGCCGCCCGCGCGGCCGCCTCCATCGACTCCGCCCCCGCCGCAGCGCCCGCACCCGCCTCAACGCTAAGCACCTGCGCCCGCGCGCCCAGCGTTCGGGCCTGTTCGGCCGCGCGCTCGGCCTGCGCCCGCGATCCGTCCTGCAGCCCGTGGTCCACGCACAGCGCGAGCACGTCGTGCCCTTCCGCCACGAGCGCCGCCATGAGAGCCAGCGAATCCGCGCCCCCGGAAAGCCCCACCGCCACTGCGTGGTCAAGATCGGCGGTGCGCACGCCGCGCCGACACGCCAGAAAGTGCGGCGAAACCCGCGGCCAAAAGGGCTTATTAGAACTCATGCAGTGCAGAAGCCAATGCGTCTTGAGCCTTGCGGGCGGCCAAGATATCACCGTCATTCACAAGGAAGGCAAAGGCATACACGCGCCCGGAATTACCCTGCGCGGTGCCGGCCAAGGCCGAGACCCCAGTCAGCGTGCCTGTCTTGGCGCGCACATAGCCCTTGGCCGCGGAATCGCCGTAGCGTTCGTACAGCTTGCCATCGCCGCCGGCCACCGGCAGGTAGGACACCAGCGGGCGCAGACGCGGATCCTTGACCGCGCCATTGATGAGCTGCGTCAACAACCCGGCGGTGAGTCGATTGTCTACCGAGAGCCCGGAATTATCCTTAATATCGACGCCCTCGACGTCGAATCCTTGCTCCCGCAGCACCTCGAGCGTGGCCTGCGTATCGCCTTCAAAGCTGGCTTCTTTGCCACGGGCCATCGCCAGCTCACGCGCAATGGCCTCGGCCATGACGTTGTCCGAGTGGCGCACCATTTCTCGGGCGCGGTCCGCTAGCGGCGGCGAATCCACGCTCGCCACCTCCTGCGCGTTCTCCGCCACAGAGCCCATGCCTACCTTGCCCGCGCCGAGGCGATCGCCTAGCTGCTTAGCGACGTCCAAAGCAGGCTCATGACTCCTCGGCACGTCCCCCGTCGTCGCGCCCAGGCGACCGCCGTAGAGCATGGCCGGTTCCATCGGCGCGACGAAGCCGCCGTCCACGTCCTCCGGATCCCAACCCGGGGCCTGCGCCTCGCCGGACCACACAGAAGTATCGATGTAGACACCATCGACCTGCTCGACGTTCTTCGAAATCTGCTCGGCCAAATCATCGAGCTGTTCGTGCGTCATCCACACATCGCCCGCGGCCTTGATGACCACGTTCCTTTCGTTCGACCCACGGTAGACCTTGGTGGTGATTCTCTCATTCTCATCCAGCGCCAACGTCGCCGCCGCAGTGGTGAGGACCTTCGTGGACGAGGCCGGGGTAAGCCGCTTATCCGCGTCGCGCTGCCACACTACGTCGCCGGTTTCGGTATCGATCACCTCGCCGCCGAAAGTGGCAAGGTCCTTATTCTTAGCGAGCTCATCCAGCTTCGCCCTCAGCGCATCCAGGTTCGCCTCGCCCGGCTCTGCTGCGCTCAACGGCTCCTTAGGAGCCTGCACCGCCTGTGCTTCTCCGTGCGAGAGATCGCCGTATTCGCGCTGGAGGGTAACGCCCAGCGCAGCCGTACCTCCGACCGCTGCCGCTACCACGAGCGCGGTCGCTGACCACCAAACATGCTTTGCTTTCATTGCCTTTAACCCTAGCGCGAATCCGCAACGCGCTAGACTATGGGCAGTAATTGATACCCAATCCCCCATGGAGGACATCGCTGTGAGCGTTGAAGTAACCATTGAAATCCCGAAGGGCTCCCGCAACAAGTACGAGGTTGACCACGAGTCCGGCAAGGTCTACCTCGACCGTTACCTGTTCACCCCGATGGCTTACCCGGCTGACTACGGCTTCATCGACCACACCCTGGGTGAGGACGGCGACCCGCTGGACGCCCTGGTCATCCTGCCGGAACCGGTCTTCCCAGGCGTAGTCGTTGAGGCCCGCATCGTCGGCGTCTTCAAGATGACCGACGAGGCCGGCGGCGACGACAAGCTGCTCGCCGTCATCGATGACCCACGCTGGGAGCGCTACCAGGACATCGACGATGTGGAGCAGCACATCAAGGACGAAATCGAGCACTTTTTCGTCCACTACAAGGACCTGGAGCCGAACAAGGAAGTCACCGGCTCCGACTGGGGCGACAAGGCCGAGGCAGAGAAGATCCTCGACGAGGCTAAGGCTCGCTTCAAGTAAGCGCTTCTGAGCGCGGGCCCCTTGGCCCTGAGCCCGCGGGCTCCCTCCCGGGCGTTTCGATCAAATAGCACCGCGAAAGCGGCTGTTTTCAAGGCCGTATTTGATCGAAACGCCCCCTTTTTGTCTTTTTCACACCAGCAAGGCCCTCCCCGCGACACAATCCCGTCCCCGCAGTACAATTCGATCACATAGCAGGCCGAAATCACCGGCCTCGGGGGACCTAATTGATCGAAATGAACGCCTAGGGGTGGGCGCATGAGAATCTTCACCACGCGCACGGCCGCGCGCCGCGCTATCGACAACCAAGCCGTGAAAATCTGCCACGGACTCTATACCGAAGGCAAGCCCTCGCCGCGCGAACTCGCGGAAATCGTCTCCCGCCGCTGGCCCGATTCGGCGCTCGACGGCTACTCGTGCGCCCACCACTACCTCGGCCACGCTTTAAGTTTCCCACTCCATTTCCTGCGCGCAGGAACGATGGCCTCCAGCCCGTACTTCCGCAGCCGCCGCGCCCGTCCGAAGGCACTGGGCCAGCTCAATGGCATTAACGTGTGCAATCCGCTGCAGGCCACAGAAATCATGGCGGAGGAAGACGCCGTCGCCTTCCTCGAGGCCTGCTTTGCCGGCCAGTACGGCGCCTCGCAGATGGAGGGCCACATGCTTGATTTTCAGCGCTTCCCACAGCACACCCGGCGCATCCTGGAAAACACCGTCCTCGGCGCTGATAGCGTCCCCGAACGCAACCTCACCCGCGCGCTTCGGCCCCATGTCACCGTGTATAACAACAGATACATTGGCCCTTACCGCTGGGATTTGCTCTTGGAGGAGCACAAGCTGGCCATCGAGGTCGACGGCTACGCCTACCACCAGGGCGAGAACCGGCAGCGGTTCGAAATTGACCGCCACAAGCTTAACGACGCCGTCCACAGAGGCTACAAACCCCTCCACTTCACCGCCGCCACAATCGAGCACCACCTCGACATGGCTGTTGGCCAAGTCCTCGCGATAGTCCATGATAAAGGCGACACTGTGCAGCCACCGTGGCAGTGGCACCACTACTGGCGGTTCCAGCGCTAGCGCTGGGACACGCGGAGCAGCATAAGAACCTCTGCGTGACTAGGGTATGAGGCATGAAAAACGTTCAACCAACTGAAGTACCAGAAGGCGCTCAGCTCATTGATGTCCGCGAGAATGATGAGTGGGCGGTAGAGCGCGCAAAGGGCGCGACCCATATCCCGATGAGTGAGATTACGGGTCGCATCCAGGAAATCGACCCAGACAAGGACATTTACGTCATCTGCCACGCGGGCGGCCGCAGCATGCAGGTCTGCCAGTATCTGGAGCATGCGCTGGGCTGGGACACCATCAACGTCGATGGCGGCACGGATAACTGGAAGGCTGCCGGGCTTCCCATCGAAACGGATTAATTGGCCTTAACCAATCTTTTGGGATTATTATGATGGTATGGCTTCCACGAATAATTCTGTAATCCCAACTGCCTTACTCGAATCCCCGTCGTTCCAGCTGGAGCGCCTCCGCCGTCGCACCCGCGATGGCGTCGAGGCCGCCCTGCAGACCAAGCAGACGACGCTGCGCGAGTACTGGGTTCTTACCTGCCTGGTGGACGCGGATGCCGCGTCGCAGTCCTACCTCTCCGAGACCCTGGCCATTGATGCTTCTGACATGGTGCGTCTTATCGACGCCCTCGAAGACCGCGGCTGGGCCAAGCGCGAGCGCGACCCGAAGGATCGCCGCCGCCAGATCGTCGCGTCTACCAAGAAGGGCGCAAAGGTCCACAAGGACTTGGCGGAGCTTGTTTCCGCCGCCGAGGACGAGGCTTTGGATGAGTCCACCAATAAGCAGCTCAAGCACCTGCGTAAGTTGGCCAAGTCCATCATCGCCGCGGACGAAGAAGAGGCATAAATGGCAGGACCCGAATCACGTGTCCCGCAGCAGTACCTTCTAGGTAGCGCGGCTCCGCGGCCGCGCACGCTGTGGAACATCATCACGGCCACCGCGGAAATGCATCCAGACGCCGCCGCGCTTGACGACGGCGAGATCATCACCTACTCCGAACTCATCCACGAGGTCGAACTGTGGGCCACCGAGCTGCACGCCAATGGCGTCCGCCGAGGCGATCGCATCGGCATCCGGATGACCTCCGGCAAGCGCGAGCTCTACCTCGCCATTTTGGCGACCCTGGCGGCAGGCGCGGCCTACGTGCCTGTCGACGCCGACGACCCGGACGAGCGCGCCGAGATGGTCTTCGGCGAGGCCGATATCGATGGCGTTTTTACTGATGAAGGCTTCCGCTTCCTGCGCGATTCCGCGCGCCCGGACGCCCCGGCCGAGGAGTCCAATGCCCCGCTCCCAGAAGACACCGCGTGGATCATCTTCACCTCCGGTTCTACCGGCAAGCCGAAGGGTGTGGCCGTGAGCCACCGTTCTGCGGCTGCCTTCGTAGATGCCGAGGCCAGCCTCTTTTTGGTTAATCACCCCCACGGGCCACTCGGCCCGGAGGATCGTGTGCTCGCCGGGCTGTCCGTCGCCTTCGATGCCTCTTGCGAGGAAATGTGGCTGGCCTGGGGCCACGGTGGCTGCTTGGTCCCGGCACCGCGCTCCCTGGTGCGATCCGGCATGGATTTGGGCCCTTGGCTCATCCGCCGCGATATCACCGTCGTGTCCACCGTGCCTACCCTGGCGGGCCTCTGGCCGGCCGAGGCTCTCGACAATATCCGCCTACTCATCGTCGGCGGCGAGGCCTGCTCGCAGGAACTGGTAGACCGCCTGGCCACCGAGGACCGCGAGATGTGGAATACCTACGGCCCCACCGAGGCCACCGTCGTCGCCTGTGCGCAGCAAATGCTGCCCGGACGGCCGGTGTCCATTGGCTTGCCGTTGAATGGGTGGGACCTGGTGGTCGTCGATAAGCAGGGCATGCCTGTGGAAATGGGCGGCGTCGGCGAGCTAGTGATCGGCGGCGTGGGACTGGCGTCCTACCTGGATCCGGCCAAGGACGCGGAAAAGTACGCCCCGTTGGAGTCGATGGGCTGGCAGCGTGCGTATCGCACCGGTGACCACGTGCGCCTAGAGGAAGACGGACTGTACTTCGTCGGCCGCGTAGATGACCAGGTGAAAATTGGTGGGCGCCGCATCGAGCTCGGCGAGGTTGAAGCCAACGTCGCGGCCCTGGATAACGTCTATAACTCGGCCGTGGCCGTGCAGAAGACCCCGGGCGGCGAGTCCGTTCTGGTGGGCTATGTTTCCCTCGAGGATGAGGCCAAGGGCTTCGATCACGAGGCCGCGCACGCCCGCCTGGCCGATACCATGCCGGCCGCGCTCGTCCCGCGCATCTGTGTGATGGAAGAGCTGCCGGTGCGTACCTCCGGCAAGGTGGATAAGAAGGCCCTGCCATGGCCACTGCCTGGAGTGGGCGTGGAATCGACCACGCTGACCGAGACTGAGAAGTGGCTCGCGGAACTGTGGGTAGAAACACTCGGCGTATCCGTGGAGGACGAGAACGCCGATTTCTTCTCTCTCGGCGGCACCTCATTGGCGGCCGCAACCCTCGTGGGTCATATCAGGGAGCGCTACCCCAACGTGGCGGTGCGCGACCTCTACGACCACCCGCGCTTGGGTTCGCTGGCCGACCTCATCGCCGGTGCCGAGCCGCACCCCGCGGCTGCTGACGTCCCCATGCGCGAGGTCACCAAGGTCGGCTTCGGCACCCGCCTCGCCCAGACACTGATTCAGATCCCCGTCATGACGCTGGCCGCCTCCAGCTGGCTGGCCTGGCTCATGTTGGGTTCCACCGTGGCGGCATCGTTGGGCTTCGAGTGGGCCGCGGCCTTCCCGTGGTGGTTGGTCATCGTCATGCTCGTTGTCTTTGTCACCCCAATCGGCCGCATCCCCATCGGCGGCTACGGCGCGCGTCTTATTACGGCCGGCATCAAGTCGGGCGATTACCCGCGCGGCGGTTCGACGCACCTGCGCATCTGGGCGGCCGAGCGCTGGGCTAATGCCTCCGGCGCGAGCTCCCTGGCCGGTGCCACACGCGTGAATAACTACGCCCGCGCGCTCGGCGTCAAGGTCAAGCGCGGCGTGGATCTGCACTCCCTGCCGCCGGTGACCGGCCTGCTCACGCTGGGCAAGCACGCCGCCATCGAGCCCGAAGTGGACCTTTCCGGTTATTGGCTGGACGGCGATATCCTGCATGTGGGCGCCATCGACGTCAAGGAAGGCGCTCGCGTGGGCGCGCGCTCCACGCTGCTGCCTGGCACCGTGGTGGGCAAGTATGCCCACGTGGAGGCCGGTTCCACCGTTACCGGCCGCAAGAAGATCAAGGACGGCCAGCGCTGGTCGGGCTCACCTGCCAAGAAGGTGGGCCGCTCCAAGCACCGCTTCCCGTCCCATACGCCAAAGCGCCGGCCGTGGTGGGTGGCTATCTATGACGCCACCTCCGTCCTCCTCGCCATCCAGCCGGTTGTTGCGCTGGCGATAGGCGCGGCCATCGTCCTCGCCCTCGTGCATTCCACAGGCGGCGATAGCTTCGTCGGTGCGGTCTTCTTCGCGCCCGTCGGCGCACTGGCGGCCTTTGTCACCTATATGCTGCAGACCTGGCTGGGCGTACGCATTCTCTCGCTCGGCATTAGGCCGGGCGTGGCACCCGTGCGCTCGGTCACGGGCTGGCGCCTGTGGGCCATCGAGCGCCTCATGGACGAGGCTCGCACCAAGCTCTTTCCGCTCTATGCCTCCCAGCTGACCCCAGCATGGCTGCGCTCGCTCGGCGCGGAGATTGGCACCAACGTGGAAATCTCCACCGCGGTCATGATCCCCAAGCTCACCGAGGTCAAAGAGGGTGCCTTCCTGGCCGATGACACCATGATCGGCGGCTACGAGCTCGGCGGCGGCTGGATGCGCACCGGCGAGACCAAGGTGGGCAAGCGCTCCTTCGTGGGCAACTCCGGCATCACCGCACCCGGCCGCAAGCTATCCAAGAACTCGCTGGTTGCCGTTCTTTCTTCTACCCCGAAGAAGACGAAGGCCGGCGCCAACTGGTGGGGTGCGCCGCCAGAGCGCATGCGCCGCGTGACCGTGGAGGTGGACTCCCCCGCTAACTCGGGTGAGGCGCTGACCTATAACCCGGGCTTTGCCGTCAAGGCCGCCCGCGGCGTGGTGGAAACCATGCGCCTTTTGGCACCGATGTTTTCCGCCATGCTGCTCGCGGCAACCCTTAGCGTGTACTACTCGCTTCTCGACGCCCTCGGCTTCCCCCTCACCTGGCTCCTCTCCGGCCTCGTGCTCATGGGCATGGGTGCCGTAGCCATGGCCGTTACCGTTGCCGTGAAGTGGATCTGCGTGGGCAAGCACCGCGCGGCCGACCACCCGCTGTGGTCCGCTTTTGTCTGGCTCAATGAGCTGCAGGATACCTTCGTGGAGGTCGTCGCCGCGCCGTGGTTCTTCCAGCACACCTACGGCTCCGGGGAGATCAACCTGGGGCTGCGCGCCCTCGGCGTGGAAATCGGCCGCGGCGCGTGGATCGATTCCTACTGGTTCCCGGAAACGGACCTCATCCGCATCGGTGAGGCCGCCACCGTGGGCCCTGGTACGGTGGTGCAAACCCACCTTTTCCAGGACCGCGTGATGAGCTTGGATACCGTCACCGTCGAGGCCGGATCTACACTGGCCTCCCACTCGGTGGCGCTGCCTGCCTCACTGATTGGCAAGGCCTCCACCGTAGGCCCCGGTTCGCTGGTTATGCGCGGCGACCGCGTTCCCACCAACGCCGTGTGGCAGGGCAACCCCATCGAGCCGTGGGAGCGCTAGGCCGCCGGCCATAATCTGCGCCCTACCGCGCGAAGTCCTGATACTTAATCATTTCGCCGGACTTGAAGTCCCAGGCCTCCACCCGGACACGGTCAACAAAGACCTTGACCCGCAGTCCGGTGGAGGCCTCTTCCTTTTCCTTGACGATTTTCTCGTCATTATCGCCATCCGGTAGGTACTCATTGAGGATGGCACCAGTGTTGACTACTGGGAAGCCGGTGCGGCCGGCCTCGCCGGTGCCGTCGTAGCGGCGGGTTCCCCACCAGTTATTTTGGTGCAGCGAGGAGTGGCTGTGGCTGCTAAACCACACGATGTTGTTGTATTTATTAACCACATTGGAGAGCGCCTCGAGGTCCTCAAAGTCATTCTGGTACCACGCCGAATGAGACATCGATACCGTCTGCGGCAGCAGTGGATGGCTAAAGACCAACGCCGGAGTGCCCTTCGCATCCCAATAAGCCAGGCGCTCATCTAGCCAATCGAGCTGCTCCTTGCTGATGCGCTGGAACGGCTCCTTGCCGTGGCGCAGGACATCGGAATAGAACTCGGTATTTACCGAAATGAGCGGCACCCCATCCACCACTTCTTCCTTCCACGGCTTATCCTGGCCGGAGTATTTGAGGAAGCGGTCAAGGTAGGTCTTAGAGCCTTCCTTGCCGTACATTTCGTGGTTGCCGATGGTCCACAATTCCTTGCCCGAATCATGCGGCACCTCGCTGTGCGCGGCCAAGAAATCATCCCACTGCTGCTGCGAGCCATCATCGACGAGGTCGCCGTTGAGCACCAGCGCCCCGGCCTTGTCCTCCATACCGTTCAACTGGCGGACCGCGTCTTTGTAGTCTTGGGGGTCGCCTTGGACGTCGGAAAGCACGTCCACGGTAGCCTGCGGCGAGCCTTCAAGCTCACCGAGCGGCTTGACGACGCCCACGTTATCCACCGCCCACCACCAGTCATCATTGCCGTTGTTGTAGCTGAAGCTAACCTGCATATTCTTCGCGCCGGCCGGCACGTCCACGCCAATGGACTCGTGCTTGGAGAAGACGTCTTTATCAAAGACGGCGATTTCCTGGGCTTCCCCACCATCGAAGGAGACAGTCACCGTGGCATTTTGCCCGTCTTTGCCCTGGCGGTAATGGTGGTCGAATTCCACATTCACCCGCTCCTGCCCCGCCACCGGGATGGCCGGGCTCTTTAGATCCGCGGTCATGGAATCGCCTTCGGCTAGGCGCTGCTGCTTGTTGTCGATGATGGCGAAGGTGTCATGCGCTTGGGTGAAGTAGTGACGCATATCGGTACCGGACGCCCAGGTCCAGTGGCGCATATCGCCAAAGGTCCAGCCCTTCCAGCGGGCCTCGCCCGAGTCCACGCCGTGCACGTCAGTGCTCCACCCCTCCGGTGCGCGGTGGGTAAACCATGCCGGGGTATCCACCCCGTCGAAGCTTTCCTGCCACAGCACCCGCGATTCAGTGCCTTCCCCCGGCTGCACATCGTCTCCCGCCGAGGATCCCTCGGACGAGCCCTGGGAGGACCCCCAGGAAGAGCCCGATGAGGAACTCAGCGAGGAGCCTAACGACGAACCCAAAGAAGAACCAAAGGAGGAACCCGGAAGCGAGGACTGGGCCGCCGCAACGGGCGCGCCCACCATTCCGGTGAGCGCCAGGACAGATGAGAAAGCACAGAGTTTATTTTTCATAATTCAATTTCTATCCGTCCTGGGCAACGACGCGGTTACATATACGTAAACTCTTGGCAAGCATTACATGCCCGCCAAGAGTCCTCACTTTGAGGTCCGCGTGAATTTAGGTGTGGCGGTCGAGCCAGTCCACGACGGTATCGAGAGCCTGATCGGCAGCCGGCTCATTAAAGACCTCGTGCTTCTGCCCCTCCCAGGTCACGTACTCCACGTCTTCAGAAGAGATGGAGTTGTACCAATCCTGGGAGAAGTACGGCGGAACGATGCCGTCCTTGGTGCCGTGCATGATGAGCGTCGGTGCGGTGAAGAGGTCCGCATTGACGGCGTCGTAGTTCGCAATCGCCGCCAACTGCAGGGCAGTTCCAGCGCTGGTCTTCTGCGCAATGAGCGGGCTAGAGGCATACTCGTCCTTCACCGCTTGGTTAGTGGAGATACCATCCGTAAATGGATTAGACAGCTGAATGTCCTTGCTCCACTCCGGCGATTGTGCGCCAATTTCGGTGCGGTGCGGAATCAAGTTCTGCGCATAGTGCGCATTAAAGCTGGTGAGTTGGGCCAGCGGCAAGCGTTCAAAGATGGTGGGATCCAGCTTCTTCTGGGTCTCCGAAATATCATCCGGGGTGATATTCTTTCCGGCCACGTTCTTGCCAGAGAGGTTCAGCGGCGCCCCGCCACCGTTGGTAATGATGCCATCCACCTTGCCCGGCTCACGGATGCCATAAGCCTCCACGGTCAGCGAGCCCATCGAGTGGCCCAGCAGGAAGGTCTTTACTCCCTGGTTTTCCTCCTTGGCCATGTCCACCACATGATCAAAGTCATCCAGAATGTACTGGAAATTATCTATGTGCCCCAGAGGCACGCTGCCGCCAGCGGACTTGCCGTGCCCGCGGTGATCTACGCGGTAGACGTTGTAACCTGCATCGAGCAAGCGCTTAGCGACGTAATCGTAACGCCCCGAGTGCTCAGATACACCGTGCGCCAAAACCACCGCACCGCGTGGGTTGGCCACCTTCTGCTTGCGGTAGTAGATCTTGACACCCTCGCCATGAGCGCTGTCGAAGTAGCCTTCCTCATCGGATACCTGTTTTTCCGAGACAGTTGGGCGCCCCAATACATCTGGTTTCTGGTCTGCCGCGGGCGCAGGCGCCGGAACTTCCTGGGCGATTGCCCCTGCCGTGAGCGTGCCAGATACCGCAACTGGTGCCGCCAGTACTGCTGCCGCTGTCAGGCAAGCGGTTAAATGCTTCTTCATCATCACCGTCTCCTCTTGGTGTTGTAGCTCATAATCATTTCCCAGATGAGATTGAGATAACAGTGATGCTAAATATTCTAAGACGGAGACCACAAATAGTTTTCGACAATGCTACCTACGTTTCCGTAACATAACCGCACGGAAATAGCCCTTTAAAATCCCCAAATTTCCGCGAAACTATTCCTCCCCATTTACCCCCTTTTGGTACCCCTAAAACAAAAAGCGGGAAACCCGGACTTACCGAGTTTCCCGCCTAATGTGCGGCTAATTCAGCTCAAGCCTAGTCACCAATCTGGTCGCGACCACGCTTAACGATGTTCTCATCGACCTCGCCCACCAGCTCGTGGTCCTTGTTCGTGTACTCGAACTTGGATAGGACATAGCGCATGGCGTTAATACGGGCACGCTTTTTGTCGTTGGACTTAATGGTGATCCACGGCGACTCTTCCGTATCCGTGTAGCGGAACTGCTCTTCCTTCGCACGGGTGTAGTCATCCCACTTATCTAGCGAAGCCAAGTCCATCGGGGATAGCTTCCACTGGCGCACCGGGTCGATCTGGCGAATGGCGAAGCGGGTGCGCTGCTCCTTACGGGTAACCGAGAACCACAACTTGGTCAGGGAGATACCCGAGCCCAGAATCATATTCTCCAGCATCGGAACCTCGCGGAGGAACTCCGCATGCTGACTTTCGGTACAAAAGCCCATTACTCGCTCCACGCCGGAGCGGTTGTACCAAGAGCGGTCAAAGAAGACGATTTCGCCACCAGCCGGGAAATGCTCAATGTAGCGCTGGAAATACCACGAGGTGGACTCACGCGGCGACGGCTTCTCCAGAGCCACAGTGCGAGCACCACGCGGGTTCAGGTGCTCGTTAAAACGCTTAATGGTGCCACCCTTACCGGCCGCATCGCGACCCTCAAAGATAATGATGTGGCGCTGGCCAGTTTCCTTGGTCCAGTTCTGCCACTTCAGCAACTCAATCTGCAGCGCGCGCTTAACGGACTCGTACTCATCGCGAGTCATACGCTCATCGTAGGGGTAATTTTCACGCCAAGTCTGAACCGGGGAACCATCCGGCATGATCAGCGAAGGATCATCCTCGTCGGTTCCGTCGACGACGTAGCCGTCAGTTTTTGCCAGGTCAATCTCGGGAAGGTCGTCGTCTTTAATATCAGCCATGCATTTAGTGTAACCCGAATGTAGACGGCAAGCGCGCTAAACTTTCGCAGTTACCCCTTCTCTCGAAACAGCAAACAAAACAAAAAGAAGGCCTACCGAAACGGTAGGCCTTCTTACTTCAGTAAGCTTTAAAGCTCAGAACTGAAGGATGTTCTTATGCGAACATGCCGATCAGCTGGGAAGCACCCTTAGCAACCTCGGTCAGCGGCTCAATGAGGGTGTAAGCAGCATTGAACAGGCCACCGAAGATGTCGAAAGCAAAGTTCAGGGTAGAGGAAAGGTTCTCCATTTTAGTGTCTCCTTAGAAAATTAGAGCTGGTTGAATTAGTTGGAGCTGAGTGCCGGAAGGGCTGCGTCGACTACCTCAAGGGAGGTCTTGAAAGAGTCGAAAGCATTAGCAATGCCAACCCAGTTGGACAGACCCTCGACAACCTTGTGCCAGCCTTCCCAGGTGTTAACGAAGTTGTCCAGGTGCATCTGGATGGTGGAGAGATCCATGTTTGAACTCCTAAAATAGATCCGAAGCTATCTTGCCCCGGAGGGGTTTGCAGTTTGCAGACACCCTCAGTGGGCGTCACAAGAGATATTTTGGCACAAGTTTGAACGAAATCAAGTCAAATTTACATAGATGTCCCTACACGCAGGCAACTTGATAAGGATAAGTTTATGACTTATAGCAGTCATTAGAAACTTTTTATCTTAATTGAAAGCCTGCTGAACTGGGCTTTTATGTCACGCTTTAAATAGTTGGACTAAATAAGACTTAACACTGTAACGCTTTCCGGTGTAACGAACGATAGATAGGCGCAAAACCCGCTCTCTGAGAGCGAAAAACTTTTTTAATTTCCGCCGCTTCAGTTACCCCTATACGGGGTCAATGGGGTGCATGGTTCGCGTGTTAAAAGTTGTGGCGGTGATTGGCGCACCACTTTCCGCGGTGGATTGCCCGAGTTTTCTTTGCACTAAGGCCCAAATGGAAACCGCCTATGAGAAGCGATTTCGGAAAATCTTTCCATGAAGAAGCCGTGCTGCCATATCGCATTGGTGAAGCAAAGTGCTGCAGACACGCCAAAGCGCCCCACTTCATGCGCTCAAAAGCACAGAAACGGGGCGCTCAGAAGGGCTAGAGGGCCCTAAAATGTGCCCTAATACCTCTCCGGGACCTAGAAGCCCATGCCGCCCATAGCGTCAGCGTCCGGCATGCCGTTGTTGGCACCAGCCGGCTCAGGCTTATCGGCAACGACAGCCTCGGTGGTCAGGAACAGAGCTGCAATGGAAGCAGCGTTCTGCAGAGCGGAGCGGGTGACCTTAACCGGGTCATTGATGCCAGCCTCCATGAGGTTGACGTACTCACCGGTAGCAGCGTTCAGGCCCTCGCCTGCCGGCAGGGAGGCAACCTTGTCAGCAACAACGCCTGGCTCCAGGCCAGCATTGTGTGCAATCTGCTTCAGCGGTGCAGACAGGGCCTCGCGGACGATCTTGACGCCGGTAGCTTCGTCGCCCTTGAGGTCATCCAGGGAATCCAGGACGGAAGCGGCCTGCAGCAGCGCTACGCCGCCGCCGGCAACGATGCCCTCCTCCACGGCAGCTTTTGCGTTGCGGACTGCATCCTCGATGCGGTGCTTGCGCTCCTTGAGCTCAACCTCGGTAGCGGCACCGACCTTGAGGACAGCAACGCCGCCGGAGAGCTTAGCCAGGCGCTCCTGCAGCTTCTCGCGGTCGTAATCGGAATCGGAGCTTTCGATCTCGGCACGGATCTGCTTGATGCGGCCGTCGATCTGCTCCTGGGAACCAGCACCCTGAACGATGGTGGTCTCGTCCTTGGTGACGACAACCTTGCGCGCCTGGCCCAGGTACTCGAGCTCGGCGGTCTCGAGGGAGAGGCCGACCTCCTCGGAGATGACCTGGCCGCCGGTGAGGATGGCCATGTCCTGCAGGGTGGCCTTGCGGCGGTCGCCGAAGCCCGGAGCCTTAACAGCAACGGACTTGAAGGTGCCGCGGATCTTGTTCACAACGAGGGTGGACAAGGCCTCGCCCTCAACGTCCTCAGCGATGATGAGCAGCGGCTTGCCGGACTGCATAACCTTCTCCAGCAGCGGAACCAGGTCCTTGATATTGGAGATCTTGGAGGAGACCAGCAGGATGTACGGATCCTCCAGGACCGCCTCCTGACGCTCCATATCGGTAGCGAAGTAGCCGGAGATGTAGCCCTTATCAAAGCGCATACCCTCAGTTACCTCGAGGTCAACGCCGAAGGTATTGGACTCTTCCACGGTGATAACGGAGTCCTTGTTTACGGAGCCGTTGCCCACGGTGTACATAGCCTCAGCGATCTTCTCGCCGATGGCCGGGTCAGCAGCGGAGATGCCAGCGGTGGTAGCAATCTGCTCCTGGGTTTCTACTTCCTTGGCAGAAGACAGCAGGGAGTCCACAACCTTCTTGGTTGCGGTCTCGATGCCGCGCTTGATGCCCATTGGGTTGGAACCTGCGGCTACGTTGCGCAGACCCTCGCGTACCAGAGCCTGTGCCAGCACGGTTGCGGTGGTGGTGCCGTCGCCTGCGACGTCGTCAGTCTTCTTGGCAACTTCCTTGACCAGCTCGGCGCCGATCTTCTCGTAAGCATCCTCGAGCTCGATTTCGCGAGCGATGGAAACACCGTCATTGGTAATGGTCGGGGCGCCCCAGGACTTTTCCAGGACGACGTTACGGCCCTTGGGGCCGAGGGTGACCTTGACGGCGTCGGCAAGCGTGTTTAGGCCGCGCTCGAGGCCGCGGCGGGCCTCTTCATCAAAAGCGATAATCTTTGCCATTGTGTTTGTGCTCCTTGGTTTATTGAGGACGACACTCACGTCTTTCTCGCTGCGGACGCCCGCGACGGCATGGCTGGTGAGTGTGAACCAACCTCAACCACAACGATGTAGATTTATCTAGCACTCATACTGTGCGAGTGCTAACGACCATTCTGGCACTCTCCCACCGCGACTGCAAGAAAAAATGGCGCCCCCGCGAAGGGACGCCATTATATAAGGAATGGTTCAGAGACTAGGAGCTCTTCACCGTGCGTTTGGTCCAGCGGTAGATGAACGTTAGCGCGATAATAAAGAGGACCACGCCCACCACGGTGGCGGAGGCGCCACCCTCAAAGATTTCCAGTGGGCTCTCGCCACCCGCGGCGGCGATGATGCCGGCGTTGATCACGCCGAACAGGGACTCACCTACAATGAGGCCGGTGGCCAGGAGGGTACCCATACGCTTGGCAAACTCCGGGTGAGATTGCTTCGCGGCCCACTTGTCATAGAAAGTGCCCAGGATGGCACCGATGGGGATGACGATGGTCAGGGCGGCCGGTAGGTACATGCCCATGCCGGCAGCTAGCGGGGACAGCGAGTACTTATCGGTGAACTTGCGCAGGAGCTCGTCAATAATAATAAGGACAGCGCCAATGGCCATACCGATGAAGATGAGGTTCCAATCCAACGAGCTATCGAAGATGCCGGAGGCAACGGAGGACATCAGGGCGGCCTGCGGGGCGGCCAAGGCGTCTTCGCCGGCGCCTTCCATACCTTGGAAGCCGAAGCCGTTGAGCATGACCTGCAGAATCGGCGGGATAACGAGAGAGCCGAAGACCACTCCGATAATGAGCGCTACCTGCTGCTTCCACGGAGTAGCTCCGACGAGCTGACCGGTCTTGAGGTCCTGCAGATTGTCATTGGAAATGGTGGCAATGCCAAAGACGATGGCCGCGGTGAAGAGCGTGTAGGCCACCAAAGACAAAGGATCCGCAGTGGTGCCGCGGGTGACGGCCGCGATGAGCAGCGAGGCAGCGAGCACGGCGATGATGCCGATGGAGGAAATTGGCGAGTTAGACGCACCAATCAGGCCGGCCATGTAGCCGCACACGGAGGCGATAATCAGGCCTACCAACAGGGTAAAGAGGACGGAAACGGTAATGAGCACGGCCATGTGGTCGTGAATATCAGTACCGCGCACAAAGTCCCACAACAGCAACGCGATAGGCACCATGAACGCCACGATGGTGGTGGCGACATAGGGGAAGGGAATATCGCGCTCGGTGACGTCCACGGCGGAACCGGACTTGCGCGCACGCGAGGAGGCCAGGGACTGGCGGATGCCCACAGCAATGGGAGCGGCAATCTTCAGCAGGGTCCATATGGCGGCGATGGCCATGGTGCCCACGCCGATGAAGCGGATGTCATCGGAAAAGGTGGTATCGACGACGTCGGCAAGCGCGGTGACCCCCGTAATATCGCCGGTGGTGAAAATGGGCAGCAAAATGAAGTAGGAAATCACCACGCCGACCAGCATGGCAATGCCTACCGGCAGGCCCACCAAGTGGCCGACGCCGATAAGGGCAGTAGAAAGGCTTGTACCCAGGGTGGTCGCGCCGGCGCCGAGCTTGAAATAGGCGGTGACCTCGGAGGCGGCGGCCTTCATTGCGGTCAGCAACGCCATTACGGCCGAGGTAATGCCACCGGCGACGATGACGCGCAGGCCCTTGGCATTTTCTTCCTGGCTGGTGCCGGAAGTATTTTCATCGCCCACCTTGAGGACCTCGGCCGCAGCCACACCCTCCGGGTAGGGCAGATCGGAGCCGGTGACCAAAGCGCGGCGCAGCGGGATGGAATACATCACGCCCAGCACGCCGCCGATGATGCACACGCCGGCCGTCTGCAGGAAGCCAAAGCCCTGCCAGTACCCCACCATCACCAGGCCCGGGAGGACGAAGATGATGGCGGACAGGGTGCCCGCAGCAGAGGCGATGGTCTGCACGATGTTGTTTTCTTTAATGTTGTGGCCCTTGAACCGGCGCAGCACCGCCATGGAAATCACGGCGGCCGGGATGGAGGTAGCAAAGGTCAAGCCCACCTTCAGGCCTAAGTACACGTTGGCAGCGGTGAAGATGAGGGTAATCAGGCCACCGATAATGATGCCGCGCAGAGTCAGCTCGGGCAGGGAGGCCTTGGAACCTGCGGCGGATGATGCGCTCGCCATGCCAGGTCCTTTCTATTCTCGGCTATGAAAGTTTCTCGTTTCACCCTGCGTAGCAAACCGCGGCCTGCCACGTCCGTTTCTGTCTGTTTGGCGCCGGTTCCTTCCCGGAATAGGGTCCGAACGGACAGAATCCGCACAGGGTGGAATGAAAAAATTTTAGTTCACCACCCCAGCGTTTTCCTATTCCGGTTGCTCTATAGCTTGGGGCGGGCGGGTACCGTAGAGAACATGACTGCACTTAATGAAAGCATTCGCAACGATCGCGAGACCATTTTCCGCCAGCTCAGCGAGCTCGTGGCCTTTAACTCCGTCCATGACGAGGAAGGCCTAGAGGACCAGACCAAGGGCGCAAGCCAGTGGGTTAAGTCCGCACTGGAAGAAGCCGGAGTGAGCGTGGAAACCATCACCACGGCCGATGGCTCCACCGCCATCTTGGGTGAGCGCAAGGGCGATGAAGGCGCCAAGACGGTGCTGCTCTACTCCCACTATGACGTGGTGCCGGCCGGCAACCGCGAGGCTTGGGAATCCGATCCGTTCACCCTTACCGAGCGCGAGGCCGCCGATGGCTCCACCCGCTGGTATGGCCGCGGCGCCGCCGATTGCAAGGGCAATGTGGCCATGCACCTGGCCGCCCTGCGCGCGGTGGACAATAACGGCGGCACCAAGGTGAACCTGAAGTACCTCATCGAGGGCTCCGAGGAGCGCGGCGGCGAGGGTTTGTCCCAGCTCATCAAGGACCGCCCGGAGCTTTTTGCTGCCGACGCCATCCTCATCGCCGATGCGGGCAACGCCGCTGTAGGCCAGCCGACCTTGACCACGTCCCTGCGCGGCGGCGCGCAGATTGGCGTGCAGGTCGATACCTTGGCCTCCGCCGTGCACTCCGGCCAGTTTGGCGGCGCGGCACCGGATGCCGCCAAGGCGCTGATGCGCGCCATTGACTCCCTGTCCGATGAGTACGGCCGCACCGTTATCGACGGCGTGGATACCACCGCCGAGTGGTCCGGCCAGGAGTACCCGGCCGAAGCCTTCCGCGCCGATGCGCAGCTGCTGGAGGGCACCAAGATCATGGGCGAAGACGACCCGGCCGGTGCCACCCCAGTGGCCAATATGGTCTGGTCCCGCCCGGCCATTACCGTGACCGGCTTTACCTCCACCCCTGTGTCTGAGGCTGTCAACGCCGTGCCCGCCACTGCTTCCGCCCAGCTCAACTTGCGCGTTCCGGCCGGTGCCGATGCCGCCGCGATTGCCGACGCCGTCTGCGATCACCTGCGTTCCCACACCCCTTGGGGCGCACAGGTCAAGGCCGAGGTGCTGGAATCCAACGCTGGCTTTGCCACCGATCCGGAAAAGCCAGCCGCTGCCCTGCTGGGCGAGTGCCTGTCTGAGGCTTATGGCAAGGAAACGGCCGCACAGGGCATGGGCGGCTCCATTCCGCTGACCACGGAGCTGCAGGAGGCTCACCCCAACGCGGAGATCGCTCTCTACGGCGTGGAGGAGCCAAAGTGCACGATCCACTCCGCCAATGAGTCCGTCGACCCCACCGAGATCGAAAACATCGCCGCCGCGGAAGCACTCTTCTTACAGCGCTATTCCTAAGGCTTGCGCCCCCTAGCCCAGCCTGGGCCCTACCTACCGCCGCGGCACTGCGGCGTACCCCGCTCCTTGGGGAGCGGGGTTTCTTTATGCCGCAAAACAGCAGCATATAATACAGTGCCAAAAATAATTCTTTCCAAGCCGTAGAAAAGCCGGTAAAATGGCAAAAGTTGGCCCCGCGCTCGGCCATGTTGCTTGCACTATGCCACCGCGGCGTACTCAGCGGCGTGCGGCTCGTGAATGTTCTCGTCCCTCATTAGTTGTGATGCTCGTGGTATTCGCGGCAGCGGGGCAAGAGAACGTGACACAACCAAAAGGAGCGCAGTAACCAACGTGCTAATACTCCTGGGTACTCTCATCGCCGCCACCCTGGTAGCACCGCTGCTCATCATGCGAATGGGTCGCCCGGCATTTGGAATTTTGGCCTTAGTCCCCGGCGCAGGCTTTGTGTGGACGCTCATGCACTTTCTGCGCGGCACCTTCGCAGACGGTGGCGCAGTTAAGCACACTGTGGAATGGATGCCGTCCGCGAACTTAAGTTTTGACCTCCGCTTAGACGGACTAGGCGCGCTATTTAGCCTCATCATCTTGGGCATGGGCGCGTTGGTATTGGTCTACTGCTGGGGCTATTTCGACGGCACGCGGCGCCGCTTGGCCATGTTCGCGGCGCAAATGGTGGGCTTTGCCACCGCCATGTTTGGTCTAGTGGCCGCGGACAATTTCCTGCTTATGTACGTGTTCTGGGAGATTACCTCCCTGCTGTCTTATCTCTTGGTTAGCTACTATGCGGAACGAGCCTCCTCCCGCCGCGCGGCACAGCAGGCGCTGATGGTCACTGCTCTGGGTGGTCTAACCATGCTCATGGGCATTATCTTGCTCGGACGGCAAACTGGGGCGTGGACCTTTAGTGATATCTCCGCCTATGAAAACTTTGCGCAGACACCCTATGTCACGGTGGCCATCGTGCTCATCTTGGCGGGCGCACTGACAAAGTCTGCAATTGCACCGGCGCACTTTTGGCTCCCCGGCGCGATGGCGGCACCGACTCCAGTCTCCGCTTATCTCCACTCCGCCGCGATGGTTAAGGCCGGCATCTATCTAATCGGGCGCCTGGCGCCCTCAATGTATGAGGTAGCCACCTGGCACGTGGTGGTTATCTCCCTAGGCGTATTTACCATGCTGCTCGGCGGCTGGATGGCGCTCAAGCAGCGCGACCTGAAGCTGATTTTGGCTTATGGCACCGTCTCCCAGCTAGGGTTTATCACCTCCATCATGGCCGTAGGCTCGCGGGAAGCCATGCAGGCCGGTCTCGCGCTGACCTTTGCTCACTCGCTATTTAAGGCGGCGCTTTTTATGGTCGTCGGCGCTATCGATCACTGCTCAGGCACAAGGGATATCACCAAGCTATCCGGATTGGGGCGCAAAGAACCATTCCTCTTCGGCATTGCGATCATTTCCGGGTTCTCCATGGCCGGCGTCCCACCTCTATTTGGCTTCGTGGCCAAAGAGGCCGTGCTGGAAGCAACCATGCACGAGGAGCTCTTGGTCGGCATGCCACGCAATATGATGCTTGTGGCCTATGTCCTCGGTTCTATCCTCACGATGGCCTATACGCTGCGCTTTTTGTGGGGTGCCTTTGCTACCAAGAAGGAGGTCAATGGAACGGAGCCGACAGAGGCCGTCGCCAAGATGCATCCCGTAACTATGGGATTATGGCTCTCTCCTGCCCTGCTCACTGCCCTAACCGTGGCACTTGGTGTGTTCCCCAAGCCCCTATCGGCGGCCTTTGACCAGCATCTCGACTCCACCTTCGCCCCGAAGGAGCATAGCGAACTAGCCCTGTGGCATGGACTTACCGTGGCACTCGGCCTCTCCGCACTCATTATCGTGGGCGGTATTATTATGCACTGGCAACGCCAGGTCCTGGTCAAGTGGCAATTCGCCTATCCTGCGCTGGGCAATGCGGATGATGCCTATGATTCGGTCATCGCTCTTTTGCGCCAGCTCTCGCTGCGCACGACGGCAACCACGCAGCGCGGCTCCCTGCAGCTGAACTTGACGGTCATCTTTGCCACATTGATGCTGCTGCCACTGGCTATGATCATCAAGGGCGATCTCACCGATATCCGCATGATTGTGGCGGAAAATCCTTGGCAGATCGTCGCCGCCTTCATCATCATGGTGGCCGCCGTAGCCGCCACGGTCACCGATAATCGTTTATCAGCCGTGATCATCGTCGGGGTGACTGGCTATACCCTCGCCTTCATCTTCGCTCTGCACGGTGCGCCGGACTTGGCGCTGACGCAGCTGCTGACTGAGACCATCGTGATGGTTCTTTTCATGCTGGTTCTGCGCCGCATGCCGGCCTCCACCGAGTGGAAGCAGGACCCCAAGATGGGGCGCCTGCGCGCGTGGCTTTCCGTGGGCACGGGCCTTACCGTCACCGTGGTGGCGATGTTTGCTATTAACGCACGTCAGTCTAAGCCCATCTCCGAGTTCATGCCGGATCTGGCCAAAGAGATTGGACACGGCGCCAATGCTGTCAACGTCTTGCTAGTGGACTTGCGCGCCTGGGATACCTTTGGCGAAATCACGGTGATCATCATCGCCGCACTGGGCGTGGTTTCTCTGATTTATCGCACCCAATCCTTCGGCCGCGAAAGCCGCCGTCCCACCCTGCGGGTTACCGGCCGGCGGTGGCTGGCCGCCGGGGTGGAATCAGAGCAAGCGCTCAACCGCTCGCTGATGATCGATGTCTCCACGCGCGTGCTCTTTCCGTCCATGGTCGCACTGTCCTTCTACTTCTTCTTCGCCGGCCACAATGCCCCTGGCGGCGGCTTTGCCGGCGGCCTCGTCGCAGCGCTAGCGCTCATCTTGCGCTACCTGGCTGGTGGGCGCGCAGAGCTGGAAGAAACCCTGCCTATTGATGCCGGCCGCACCATGGGCACCGGTCTCTTGCTGTCCGCACTGGCCACGGTGACCCCGATGTTCTTTGGACACCCGCCACTTACCAGCGGATACACCTCGCCGGAGATTCCGCTCATCGGCAAGGTTTCACTGCCTTCAGCGTTGGTCTTTGACGCAGGTGTCTACCTCATCGTCGTGGGGCTCACGCTCTACATCCTGAATTCCTTGGGCGCCAAGCTGGATGAGGAAGAGGATATGCGTAAGCAACGTGCCCGCGATCGCGCCCGCTCGCTGGCCCGGCAGCAACGCCAACGCACCGCCAAGCAAAAGGCGCAACGGGCCCAGCGCAAGGAAAAGAAACGAGCCGCTACAGCAAGCACAACCGCCACCACAGGGAAGGAGAAATAAATGGAAGCCAACCTCTTCCTCCTCTTGGCCGCCGGTGTGCTTGTAGCCGCGGGCGTCTACCTACTCCTGGACCGTGCCATGACCAAAATGCTGCTTGGACTGTTGCTTTTGGGCAATGGCGCCAACCTCTTCTTGCTGCAGTCCGGCGGTTCGGCCGGTTCCCCGCCTATCGATGGCCGCGAGTCGGAGCCTTACGGCGCCGAGATTGCGGATCCACTGGCGCAGGCAATGATTCTGACCGCCATCGTCATTTCCATGGCGTTGACGGCTTTCATCCTCACCTTGGCATACCGGCAGTACCGCTACCGTACAGACGATGTCATTGAAGATGACGCGGAAGATACCGCAATTGCAGCCAAGGCCGCACGCCCCGGCAATGCGGCCGCCAGCCCGGACCACGATGCGTCCAATGATCCGACTACGGGCCGCGCCACCAAGCAAGGTGATAATTTCGGCCCCGCATCTTTCGAGGAACCAGTAAAGGGGGCCCGCGATGAGTGAAACCGTCCAGCCGCTTGTCGATGCCCTCTTTCCCTACATCGGATACCTCATTCCGCTGCCGATTATCATCCCCGCAGTGGCCGCGGCCCTCGCATTGATTTTTGGCCGCATTCCCAATGCGCAGCGCCAGATCGTGTTTTTCTCGCTGCTCATTACCGCGGTGGTTAATGCCGTCCTCATCCTCATTGCGGATTTTGAAGGCATCCAAACCCTGCAGATAGGAGGTTGGGACGCCCCGGTGGGCATCACGCTCGTGGCGGATCGCCTATCTGCGGTCATGCTCTTTACTTCCTCCGTAGTGCTGTTTTCTGTCATTTGGTACGCCATTTCCCAGGGCGTGCGCGATGGCACCAAGGACGAGCCGGTGGCCGTATTCCTGCCCACCTACATGCTGCTGACCATGGGCGTTAATATCTCCTTTTTGGCCGGCGATCTCTTCAACCTCTACGTGGGATTCGAGGTCTTCCTCGTGGCGTCCTATGTGCTGTTGACCCTAGGTGCCTCAGCCGGTCGAGTTCGCGCCGGCGTGGGCTACGTGATGGTGTCCATGGCTTCGTCAATGATCTTCTTGCTCGCGCTGGGGTATGTGTATTCCTCCGTGGGCACGATGAACATGGCCCAGATCGGCCAGCGCATGCAGGATCTCCCGGAAGGCACCCGCACCGCGATCTTTGCCACGCTGCTCGTTGCCTTTGGCATTAAGGCGGCCGTCGTTCCGCTGGACGCTTGGCTGCCGGACTCGTATCCCACGGCGCCTTCACTAGTCACTGCGGTTTTTGCCGGCCTTCTGACCAAGGTGGGTGTCTACGCCATCATCCGCGCCCGCACTTCCATTTTCACTGCCGGCGGCCTCGATACCGTGCTCATGTGGGTGGCCCTAGCCACGATGCTGGTGGGAATTTTGGGCGCCATCGCACAGTCCGATATTAAGCGCCTTTTGTCCTTTACCCTGGTCAGCCACATTGGCTACATGATCTTCGGCGTCTCACTCGGTACCGCCCAGGGGCTTTCCGGCGCCATCTTCTACGCTGTACACCACATTCTGGTTCAGACTGCGCTATTCCTCGTGGTCGGACTCGTTGAACGCCAGGCCGGCACCTCGTCGCTGCGCCGCTTGGGTTCGCTGATGTACTCGGCCCCGCTTATCGGAATTTTGTACTTCATTCCAGCCATTAATCTGGGCGGCATCCCGCCGTTCTCCGGTTTCTTAGGCAAGATCATCTTGCTGCAAGCCGGTGCGAATGAGGGTTCCTGGATGGCGTGGGTACTCATCGTCGGTGCTGTGCTCACCTCGCTGCTGACCCTCTACGTCATGATGTTGGTGTGGGCCAAGGGCTTTCAACGCGACCGCGCCGATGCCCCGGAAGGCAACGTGGCGCTCGCCCGCCCGGCCCCGCTTTCCGATATCACCGATGAGGTCGAGTTTTCCTCCCGCCAGGATGTGGGCAGGGTGCCTTTTGGCATGATCGCCTCTACTACTCTGCTGGTGGCCGCGTCTACCTCCATTACCTTTCTGGCCGGTCCAATGTCCGGCGTGACCTCACGCGCTGCCGAATCCGCGCAGGACACGTCCATCTATCAATACGCGGTCTTGGGCGACCGCGCGGATGACCCCACCCGCCACCTCAACCAGAAGGAGCGCTACACCGGCGGCGCTGATTCCTATAAGAATCGCCGCAACCCTTCCCCGGAGGCGGAGCCGCCGGATTCAGCGGGTTTGGATGCCCGCACCGACCCGGAAGCCGGTGGACGCGATGCGCATTCCACCGATGTAAAGTCCCCGGATGCCGCCAAGAGGAAGGATATTAGCGATGACTAACACGCGCTTTTCCGGCCTGCGACACCGCTTCCGCCCGTGGTTCATCGTTTGGCTGGTAGTCATGTGGTGCATGCTCATGGGAGAGATCACCGTGGGCAATGTGGTGGCCGGACTCCTCATCGGCACTGTTATCGTCTTTGCTCTGCCGCTGCCGGCCATGCCCATTACCGGCATCGACGTTTCTTGGGGCAAGCTCGTTGCGTTCATGATCCGCTGGTTCTGGGAGCTGTTCTACGCCTCGCTCAAGGTGGGCTGGCTGGCCGTGCGCCCGCAGCCGGTGCCCAAGACCGCCATCTTGGAGCTGCCCATGCGCTTGGATAATGAGTTCGTACTCTCCCTGGCCGTAACGCTGTATAACCTGCAGCCAGGCGGCACGGTGACCGATATCGACATTGCAAACCGCATGATTACCGTCCATATCCTGGACGCCCGCGATGAGGCCCAGATTCAGCGCGAAATCGGTGCCGTGGCCCACCTTGAAGCCTCATTCATCGACATCTTTGAAAGGAGCCACCCCTAATGGATCCGCAGATCTATAACGCGATTTTGCTGGTGGCCGCCGCGCTGCTGGTGGTCTCCTTCCTCATCACCGTCTGGCGCATTGTCACCGGCCCCAATTCGTTGGACCGCTTGGTGGGCATGGACGGCTTTACCGCGATGTTCCAGTGCGCGTTGGCTACCTATATGTGCTGGTCGCTCAATACCACGGTGGTCTCGGCCATGCTGGTCATTGCGCTGCTGGGATTCATCTCCACCGTGTCCGTCACCAGGTTTAGGAAGAGGGATAGCCAATGAGCTGGTCTTTCATCGCAGATGTGCTCTCGCTCATCCTGATAATCGGCGGCAGCGTCCTCACCTTGGCCGCAGCCATCGGCATCGCCCGCTTCAAGGACACGATGTCTCGTGTACACGCGGTAAGCAAGCCGCAAACCACAGGGCTTATCCTCACCATCCTCGGCGCCATCATTCGCATCACCGGCGCGGAATCCTTCAGCGTTGCCGAGCGCGGGGATTTAGGAATACTCGTTTTGCTGGTACTGTTTGCCATGTTCACTAGCCCGGTAACCGCGCAGCGCACCTCGCGTATTGCACGCCGTGAGGGCCTGTACGGCACCGAGGAATCCATGTCCCGCAACGACCGACCCGCCGCGAAGTCGCTGCGCCGCAAGTAGGAGACGCTTTTCACCGTGAAAAAGCTTTATGGGCTTCCCACTATGGTGACTTTGCTCGCCGCTCTTATCGGCATCATCGTCTACCGCTTCAGCATCTTCGACGGCAATAGCGCCTTTGTGTGGCGCGTTCCCCTGGATCTGAAGATTTATTGGCTCGCCGGCGGCGAGGTGGCCCAAGGCGCGGACCTCTACGATAACGCCTATATCGGCAACCTGCCTTTTACCTATCCGCCCTTTTCCGGCACCCTTTTCACGTGGCTTTCCTCGCTTGCCGACGCCCCCCTGATCCTCCTTTGGCAGGGCGGCACCGCCCTCGCCTTGTTCACGGTTATTATGCTGGTTCTGCGCGAGCGCGGCCTCAAGCTCTCCCCGGCAATGTGGCTGTTGGGCCTTTTGCTGCTGTGCTGCACCCCGGCGAATGAGCCGGTGCACGGCACCTTATTCTTTGGCCAGATCAACATCTTCCTTATGCTGCTAGTGGCCTTGGATATTCTGCCGCGCAAACGCGCTTTGCCGGGCATCGGCATTGGTTTGGCCGCGGGTATGAAGCTCACCCCGGCCTATATGGGTCTGGTCTTGCTCTTCCAGAAGCGCTGGTGGCAAGCGATCATCGCCATCCTTACGTTCGCGGTAACCGTGGCCATTGGTTTCGTGACCATTCCGGATGCCGCCGATTTCTGGACCGACGCTATCTTTAAGTCCTCCCGCGTGGGCGAGCACACCAACCCAGGTGCGCAGTCCATTCGCTCGGTGATGGTCCGCGCGTGGGGCATCGATGGCGGCTGGATCTGGCTCGCCGCCGTGGTCGTGGTCTTCATTTTGACCTGCCTGGCGCTGCGCACTGCGATGAAGCACCGCAATAATTCCGCCGCACTTGCGCTTGCTGGCATCAGCTCCTGCTTGGTCTCCCCCTTCTCTTGGTATCACCATTGGGTGTGGACGGTGCCGCTGGCCGTCGTCGTGCTGGTTGCCGTCAACCAGGGTCTGGGCAAGCGCCTGCCCGGCATCCTTGGCGCGCAGGTCGCTGGCCTCGTATCGGTGCTGGCGATGTGTGCGGTAACCCTGCCGTTTATCTCCGCCCCCGTGTGGCTATCTGCTGCTAGCCGCTCGCTCAACCACTGGGATCTGCAGCCGTGGGGAATGTTGGCCTTCACCGGCGCCGGCGTCCTCTTTATCGCCTTCTACGCGGTGTGGGGTTTTGTCCCTGGCACCCAGCCGGAAGAGGAAGCGCCCGCCCCGGGCCGCCACCACTTACCTGCGCAGCCCGCTGGCGCAAAGCCCGCTGGTGCGCAACCTGCTTCCGCGGAGGCCGGGGCACTCCCGGCGCGCTCGTTTAATACGGCAGCTACGAGCCGGAGGGGCCAGGGTCATCCACGGGCAGCGCAACCCGTCAGCGATGAAACAGCAGAAATGCCCGCGGTAGGGCCGGAAACGCGCGCGTTCCCGGCGGCTCAGGACATCACCGATATCCCCGATACCCCGGCCTACGGTCGCCACTCGCGCTCCGAGGACTAGCCCCGGGCCCGCCTGCCCGCCGCTTTAGAGCGGGCGGAAGGTGTGCAACTCGCGGCAGGTCTCCTCGACCACCTCGCGCCAGCTGCCGGTCTCTTTGAAGAGACGGCGCTGCCGCTCATAGCCGGCACCGCCTTCGATAATTTCGTGGATGAGTTTTAGCTCGTTGACGCATCCCAGCTCGCGCGCAATGGGGCTAAGCTCATCCACCATCTCCGCTAGCTCGTCCTTAACCCAGGCCTCATCGGTCTCGCGGGAGGTAATCACCAGCGCATCCATACCATAGCGGGCGCCGCGCCACTTGTTTTCTGCCACGTGCCAGGGCTGCAGGGTGGGAAGGGGCTCCGCGGCGTCGATAAGCCGGTCGTAGTACACCACCAAGCAGTGGGTCAGCGCCACGATGGCGGAGAGCTCGCGCAGGTTGGACGTTGCATCAGAGACGCGCACCTCCACCGTGCCCCACTTGGACGCCGGTCGAATATCAAAGTGCATGGAACCGGTGTGGTTAATAACGCCGGAAATCGCTTGGTCGCGCATATAGGACTGCCACTCGGCCCAATCGCGGAATTGATACGGCATGCCGGCGGTGGGCAGCTGCTGGTACAGCATGGTGCGGTTGGAGGCATAGCCGGTATCTAGGCCCTCCCACCCAGGCGAGCACGCAGAAATGGCCAGCAGGTGGGGGTACTTAGTCATCAATGCATTGATGATGGGCCAGACGCGGTCCTCGTGGCTAATGCCCACGTGCACGTGCGTGCCCCATAGCAGCATCTGCTTGCCCCAGTACTGGGTGCGCGCGATGATTTCCTGATAGCTGGGCTTATCCGAAAGTGGGTTCTCGCGGAAGTCCGTAAACGGGTGGCCGCCAGAGGCCCAGACGTCTATGCCCAGCTTATCGGCGGCTTCTTCCACCGCGTTCAGGGAATTTTGTAGGTCAGCGATTGCTTCCGGCACGGTGTGACAAATGCCTGTGACTAGCTCCACCGTATTTTGGAGAAATTCCTTTTCCAGATGGATATCGGGGTGGGTCGCATTGGCTAGATCGATAAGTTCCGCACCGCGCGGGACGAGGTCGCGCGTGTCGCGGTCCACGAGCGCTACCTCCCATTCCACGCCGAGCGTTGGTTCGGGAGAGCGGGCGAATTGTTCTGCCGGGATCTTCACCCATTCAGCTTAACGGCTGACAGGTATTAAGACGTGAATTTTATTTAACCTACTTTTACCGGCGGCCTTGCAGGTGCGGAATAGCTCAGATCACAAAAGTCCAAGGCATTCGGCCGAAGAACTATGGTGCTTGCTCTTCGGCCGGATGGCCTTGGACTTTAAGTCAGGTGCACGGATTGCTTAGGCCTGCGGAACCGCCAGGGCGACGACGACGGCGCCGTCAGCGGTGGCTTCCTTAGGCAAATCGCGGTTCATCGGGGCGATATCGGCCTGGTAGCGGGCGGCGACCTCCTTGGCCAGTGCTTCAGCAGAGGCGTCGCCCTCGGGGAAGAAGACGGTGGTCTTCGGGACGGTAAGGACGTCGCCAGGCAGGTTGCCCACGTAGCCAACCTTGAAGCCGCCGCCCTTGAGGGAATCGGCTTCCTTCTTGGCCTTGTCTACCTCGCCGGAGTTATTGAGGACGCTGACCTTAATGTCATTGCGGTCGCGTGCGGCGGAGTGGGCGTTGCCCTCGCCTGCGGCTTCATTCTCAGCTGCGGCACGCTCGTCAGCGTCACCGGAAGCGGCTGCATCACGCGGCTTATCGCCCTCCCCTGCTGGGGCGGGGGCAGGAGCGCCGGGTCGATCGGATGCCTCTGGGGCACCCGGAGCGCGGGAGCCGGCGGTGTCGGGGCCAGCAGAGCCTTCGGGCGCGGCACCGATGGTAGAACCTGCGGAGTTTTCCTGCGTGCTCTTAGACGCCACGGTGGAATCATCGTCGCCCGAGGTCATGGAGTACAAAGCCCAAAGGCCGAGCATGACGGCCACCGCGATGAGGACCATCGCCAGGCCGCGCAGCGGGAGGCCGCCCTTTTTAGCATGCGCACCGCCACCAGCGGGGCGCTGCTTAGCAGCACTGGAAGCGGAGGCGCCGGCAGCAGAGCCGGCGCGGGTTTCGTCGGATACCTTGTCGGTCGAATTTTCCGGATTCACATTAGTCACATACGCAACACTAGTACTCAGAATTAACTATCCGGGGTATTTCCCTGCGCGGCGCGCCGCGTGTCTTCTCGCTCCTCTCGCAGGCGACGCAGCCGTGCAACCAGGAGGGGATGGGATTGGGCGGCCGCGGGGGCGTCGAGAAGCAGATTAAGGCGCTGGTGATAGCGCACCGGGGAGATATCCAGCTGCGCACGAATAGCCTCTTCTTTGCGGCCGATACTGCGCGGCGCGGTTTCCTCGAAGTCCAAAATGGCGGCGTCTAGGTCAGACAAGGGGTTCATGCCTAAACTGTAAGGCATGACTATTCGCCCCATCGTTATCCACGGCGAGACCGTGCTTCACGAACCCACCCAACCGGTGGAAGAATCCGAGATTTCCACCCCGGAAATGCAGCAGCTCATCGCGGACATGTATGAAACCATGGATGCCGCCAATGGCGTAGGCTTGGCCGCTAACCAGGTAGGAATTGGCAAGCGCCTCTTTGTCTACCACTGCCCCGATACGGATGGCCCCAATGGCACCGAGCTGCCGTCCGAAAAGGCAGGCATGCGCAAGGGCTGCGTTATTAACCCCGTGCTGGAGACCTCCGAGATTCCAGAGACCATGCCGGCCGATGACGGCTCCGATGACGAAGGCTGCCTCTCCGTTCCTGGCGAGGGCTTTCCCACCGGCCGCGCCGACTGGGCGCGCGTGACCGGCAAGGACGAAAACGGCAACGACATCTCCGTCGAAGGCTATGGTTTCTTCGCCCGCTGCCTGCAGCACGAGACCGGCCACCTCGATGGCTTCCTCTACACCGATACCCTCATTGGCCGCTATAAGCGCCAGGCCAAGAAGGCCATTAAGCGCCACGGTTGGACCGAGCCGGGGTATTCCTGGGTACCGGGCGAGGACGCCGATCCCTTCGGCCACGACGACTAATGTCACGTATTTTCCGCTCCGATGCCGTCCAGGTGGGCGAGCGCGTGGTGGCCCGGCGCGATTTCGGCGATGTACATAGCGATGTCATCGGGCATGTGCTCAGCCTCAATCCGCTGGTCATTCGCCCACAAGAGGTCGGCGGTTACCCTTCCGACCTAGATGCGGTGGAGATCCCGCCGGAGCAGCTGAAAATCATCAAACGGCTCTCCCCGCGCATGGTCCGCAACTCCGATATCCGCGCCGTGGAGGTTGCCGCGGCCGCGGCTTCCCCCGGCACAGACCACGCCTGGACCAGCGACGGTTCCTGGCTGTTGCGCGCGAGCAACGGGGTTTCCGGCAGCTCCAATGCAGCCGTTCCTCTAGGTCCTTCAGCCGGCTTTACCCCGGTGCCACTGGAGGAGATTAAGGCCTTCTACGCCCGCCACAACCTCCCGGTGCGCCTGGTGGTTCCAGAGCGCATTGGCAAGCCGGCCGAACGCCTGCTCGCCGACCCCGCCTGGGAGACCGAGCCGGAGGTCCTCGCCATGGTCCTGCGGGATCTGCCCACGCTTGCCGACGCCCCCTCTACCTCCCCCACTTTCCACCTCGCCGCCCAGCCCGATGACGAGTGGCTGGCGATGTATCAATCGCGCACCGATGCCCTTCCTGCCGAGGCGGTGCAGAGCCTTGGCTCTCACGTCGAGGGAACGCTCGGCTTCGGCCGCCTAGTCCTCGATGGCGAGACCGTCGCCATCGCCCGCGCCACAATTACCGAATCCGGCGATGGCACCACGTGGCTGGGGCTTTCTTCCATCGAAGTGGCCAAGGACTTCCGGCGTCGCGGATACGGCACGCTCATGCTCCAGCACCTGCTGCACTGGGGGCGCAATAACGGCGCCGAGCACGCCTACCTCACCGTGCCGGCTTCCAATACCGCAGGAGTGCGGCTGGCTGAGAAGCTCGGCTTCATCGAGCAACACCGCCGCATCTACGCCTGCCTGCGCAACTAAGCTCCGCGCTGCAGACTTCCGGTCTGAGCGGTGAGCCTTATGGGACTGCCCGCTGACCTCGCTGCAGCGGGCAGGTACTGTATGTGGCATGCGCATCGCCACGTGGAATATTAACTCCGTCCGCACCCGCATACAGCGGGCGCTGGACCTTATCTCCAAGCACGACATCGACGTTTTGTGTTTGCAGGAAACTAAGGTGAAAGACGATAAGTTTCCACGCGAGGCCTTCGAGGACGCGGGCCTACACGTCACGTGCCACGGGCTCAACCAGTGGAACGGCGTGGCCATTGTGTCCAAGGAAGAACCCGAGGAGGTCTTGGTCGGCTTTCCGGGCCAGCCGGGCTTTGCGAAGGATTCGGAAAAGCCGCAGGACCGTGAGGCCCGCGCGCTAGGGGCTCGCATCCGTGGCGTAGAAATCTGGTCCCTCTACGTGCCCAACGGCCGCGAGATCACGGACCGCCACTATGACTACAAGCTGGACTTTCTCTATCACCTAGCGCGCTATGCGGAAAATCATGCGCAGTCCAAGCTGCTATTGACCGGTGACTTCAATATTGCCCCGCGCGATGAAGACGTGTGGGATATAGAGGCCTTCCGCGGCAAGACGCATGTCACCGAGCCAGAGCGCGCCGCGTTCCAGATGCTGGAAGAAGCCGGGCTCGAAGAAGTTACCCGCCGGTTCACGGAGGACCAACGCTATACCTACTTCGATTACAAGGGCATGCGCTTTCAAAAGAACGAAGGCATGCGCATCGACTTCCAGTTGGCTTCAGCCCCGCTTGCCCAGCACGTGACCGGCGCGCAGGTAGACATGGTCGAGCGCGCCGGCGATAAAACCTCCGATCACTGCCCGCTTCTCGCAGATTACGATCTGCCCGATTTCGATTCCGTGAAATAGATGTCTTGGTCGCTTGATCTCAGTTTTTGGCAGCTCGTATTCCTGATCCTGGATTACGGGATCAAGATCGTTGCCGTTGGCTTCGTGCCCGAAGGCCGCCGACCTTCCAGCTCCACCGCGTGGCTACTGGCAATTCTGGTACTGCCGTTTATCGGCCTGCCGCTGTTTTTGCTCATGGGCTCGCCGTATATCAACCGGCGTCGCCACCGCATCCAGCAAGAAGCCAATGAGAAGATTGAAAGTGTCACGGCCCGCACCCCGGACCATCCGCAGGGCATCCTTTCGGCGGAAATAGAGTCGGTCATCCGGCTCAACCGCGAGCTAACCGGATTCCCGGCGTTGGTGGGCCACAACCTTGGCCTGCACGCGGATTATGACGAATCCATTCGCGCCATCGCAGCCGCCATTGACCGCGCCGAGAAGTACGTGTCCATCGAGATCTACATCCAGTCCTGGGATGAGGTCACGGACGTATTCTTCGAGTCGCTGCGCAGGGCTACCGCCCGCGGCGTAAAGGTGCGGCTGCTGCTGGATCAGATCGGCAGTTTTAAGTACAAGGGCTATTTCAAGCTGGGCAAGCAGCTAACAGAGATAGGCGTGGACTGGCATCTCATGCTGCCTATTCAGATACACAAGGGCCGCTTCCGCCGCCCGGACCTGCGCAACCACCGCAAGTTGGTGATCATCGATGGCAAGGTGGGATTTATCGGCTCGCTGAACATGATTAAGCGCCAGTACAAAACCAAGGACCGGTACTGGATTGACTACATGGTGGAGCTCTCCGGGCCAATTGTAACTTCTATGTCTGCGGTCTTCGCCGTGGATTGGTACCTGGAGGCAGGCGAGAACCTTCCGCTCGATGAACTGCCTTATGATGACGCCCAGACTGCCGACGCCAACCACCTCCAAATAATCCCCTCCGGCCCGGGTTATACCACTGAGCCAAACCTGCGCATGTTCAACTCCTTGGTGCACCACGCCAAGGACCGGCTGGTGCTGTGCTCGCCCTACTTCGTCCCGGATGAGTCCCTGCTGGAGGCGGTGACCACCGCGTGCTACCGCGGGGTGGATGTGGAGCTTTATGTATCGGCAAAAGCGGACCAGTTTATGGTCAACCATGCCCAGTCCTCCTACTACCAAGCCCTGCTAGAGGCAGGCGTACACATCTACCAATTCCCCTACCCCTTTGTGCTGCACTCCAAGTTCATCATTACCGACCCGGACGATCCCGGCCGCGACCCGTTGTGCATGTTCGGCTCCTCCAATATGGACCCGCGCTCGTTCGGCCTGAACTATGAATCCACCATGTTGGTGGCCAAGGGCGACCTCATTGACCAATTCAACCAGCTCGTAGCCAATTACCGCACGGTGTGCCACGAGCTAACTTTGGAGGAGTGGAATGAGCGCGGCTTTATCCGCCGCTACGTGGATAATGTCATGCGCCTTACCTCCGCGCTGCAGTAGAGCGAACACGAACCATCACGACTGCAGCGAAGACAGTCTGGCAACAAGAAACCGCCCCGGCGGGCAGCGAATGAACTGTCGGCCGGAGCGGTGAAGCGTTATATGGGTGGGTGTTTAGGCGTCGCGCTTTTGCAGGACGATGACTCCTAGGACCCACAAAAGGAGAGCCCAGGCGAGGAATACCAGCCCAAATCCCCAGGATTCCTTCCAGGGAGCATCCACCGGATCTATCTCCCAAAGCCAAGACTGGAAAGACTTGAACGGCATGAAGTTAACCAGCTTGCTACCAACCTTGGGGATGCTGGCCACGAGATTATCCACACCGAGGAAGAGGATGAGGCCAATGGCCACGGAGCCAGCCGTCGAGCGCAAGAGCAAACCAATTCCTTGGGAAAAAAGGACGAGCAGCGCGGCAGCCAGCGGGTACTTCCACAGCTGCTTTTGGCCCATCTCATCGTCCCAAGGGTGGAATTCCGCGGCTACCTCATCGTGGGCAAAAACCTCGGTCAGTAGGTAGGCGCCCGCCACGGCGATAAAGGTCAGCGCGGCCGCGATAACCGCGTACATGAGCAGCTTGACCAAGGCCACCGACCAGCGGCGCGGGGTAGCCATAAACGTGATGGTCTGCGTACCAAAGCGGTACTCGGTGGTCACGATCATGATGGCCTGGATCATGAGCACGGGCAGGCCGAGGCCCAAAAGAACAGACACCGCGCCATCCGGGGTGATAACACCCATGCCCAACGCTGCATCCTCGGGGGTTTCTGCCGGTTGGGTAAGGCGAGCATTCAAGATAGCCCAGCCCCACACAAAGAAGAGGAAGATGAAGGTGGTCCACCAGAAGGAGCGGGTGGTGTGCAGCTTGGTCCATTCGGACTTCAAGGTATTCAGCATGGCGAATTAAACCTCCTGCTGGGTGGGTCGAGCGAACGGAGTGGCAGCATCGGCACTGGCAGCAGCACCGCCGGCGGTGGGGCCACCAGTGGAGCCGTGGTACTGGACGGCGTCGCCAGTAAGCTCCATGAAAGCATCCTCGAGGGAGGCGCTCTTGAGGCTGAGCTCATTAAGCGGCACACCGGTGGAGTAGGCCAGCTGACCTACGAAATCCGTGGTCTGGTTGGCAATCACCAAACGGGGGCGGCCTTCCTCGTCGGTGGACTCGGTAAAGGAGATTCCCTCGGCGCGCAGAGCAGAGCCAAAGGCATCAAGATGGTCGGAGCGCACCAGCACGGAGGACTGCGAGTGGTCCTTCACAAAGTCATAGGTGGGCTGGTCCGCTACCAAACGGCCCTTACCAATGACCACGAGATGGTCGGCGGTTTGGGACATCTCCGAAAGCAGGTGGGAAGAAATCAAAATGGTGCGGCCCTCTTTGGCTAGGGCGCGCACGAGCTGGCGGACCCAGCGAATGCCCTCTGGATCGAGGCCGTTGACCGGCTCATCCAGGATGAGGATGCCCGGGTCACCGAGCAGCGCGCCGGCTAGGCCGAGGCGCTGACCCATGCCGAGGGAGAAGCCACCGACCTTCTTACCGGCGACGTCGGAAAGCCCTACCAGCCCTAGGACCTCATCAACGCGGGAAGTAGAAATGCCATTGGACTGCGCAAGCCATTTCAGGTGGTTGGCGGCGCTGCGGTTGCGGTGCACCGCCTTGGCATCGAGCAAGGCACCTACCTCACGCAGAGGTTGCTTGAGCTCGTGGTAGTGCTTGCCGTTGATGCGCGCCCTGCCGACCGTCGGCATGTCCAAGCCCAGGATCATGCGCATGGTGGTGGATTTGCCCGCGCCATTGGGGCCCAGGAACCCGGTGACCATGCCGGGTTTTACCTGAAAGGTGAGATCATCAACGGCGCGGACAGACTTATATTGTTTAGTCAATCCTTCTACTTCGATCATGGCACTAGCGTGCCATAAATCCGGCAACTTTACCTGTTCAATGCCTCCACACTCTCCCGCAGGGCGGGAAAGGCGTGGCGGAAGGCGGCCAGAAGGGGGAGACTTTCTACCTCCTCAAAAGGCACCCAGCGCAGCTCATAGGACTCTTCATTAGCTGTAGTAGGAAGCGGTGCGCCAGTGCGCGTGCGTGCTAGGACGGTGGTATAGGTCCACTCCCCCGGCAGATCCCCCGCCGCGGGATAGGGCCCGGCCGTTACTCGCGCATCGAGCACCTCCACATCTTGGGGCGCAATCGCGCATTCTTCATGGGTTTCACGCAGCGCGGCCTGGGTAGGCGTCTCCGTAAAATCGCGGGCGCCACCCGGAATCCCCCAGGTATCGCCATGATTGGTCCACGCGGCGCGGTGCTGGAGGAGCACCTTGCGCCCGGCGACGAGGAACAGGCCGGCGGCACCAAATTTTCCCCAGACGCGAATGCCGCCGGGGCCTGCCGCCCAGCCGTCTCCACTGTGAGGGTTATGCATGCTGCCTATCCTAGCCACACACGCGGGTATATGGTGGCGCCCAGCACACTGCGGGCGCTATTCTAAGTGAATGACCGAGCAGGCAGTCCGGGCAGAAAGCGTGCACGACGAACACGCTCACCCGAGCGATCACTGGCTCGATGAGGTTACCGCGCCCACCGGCCCGGCCTTCAGCGGGCTCAGTAGCCGCGCCATGGAATGGTTCGCGGGCCCGGCGCGCCTGCTGCGCCGCTTTTACTACTTCGCCTCCACTACCCCAGGCAAGCTTTTTACGGTCACGCTCATTCTCACCGTAGCCCTAGGCGCTGCCGGCTTATCGATGTCCCAATCTTCCGCCGCCCGCCATTCCGACTTGGACGAGCTGCTAAGCACCACCGAGCCGATGTCGAATGCGGCGCACCACCTTTATAGTTCGCTTTCGGTGGCCGATACCGTGGCCACCACCGGCTTCGTGCAGGCCGGTGTGGAATCAGAGCACAACCGCGATAGATATAACGAAGCCATTGATGCCGCTTCGGTGGCAGCCACCGAATCCGTGCTGGGTACCACGCAGGAAGACGGCCGTGTGCGCGAGCTGGTGACCTTTATCCAACGCGAGCTCCCCGTCTATACCGCAATGGTGGAAAAGGCCCGCGCCAACCACCGGGCGGGCAATGCGGTGGCCAATTCCTATATGTCCAATGCCTCGGCGCTGATGCGCGAGCGTATCCTGCCGGCTGCCTCCGAGTTGTTCCAGCTGACCACCGCCAAGGTAAACCAGCAACAGCAAAAGCTCACCTCCCCGCAGTGGGTGCCGCTCTCCGGCCTCTTGGCGGCGCTCTTCTTCCTCGCCGTGGCCCAATGGTGGCTGTGGCGCCAGACCCGCCGGCGTTTTAACCGCGGCTTCTTAACTGCCAGCGTGCTGCTTTTCTTGGCCATCTCCTGGGTGGCACTATCCAACCTCGCCACCTGGTCCACCGGCCACCAGGGCTTTGAGACGGCCTCGCGCCCGTGGGATTCGCTCACGGCCTCGCGGATTGAGGCGCAGCAGGCGCGTACCTCTGAGACCCTGGCGCTGGTGCTGCGCTCCTCCGAGGAGGATTCGATGGTGCGCTTTTCCAGCTCCATCAACTCCATCGAAAGGGCCCTCGAGGATTATGAGGAAGCGCTCAATGATGAGGACGTGGAGGTCACCGACCCAGAACTCATTCACAGCGCCCGGGCGGCCGCCGAGCAGTGGCGCGGTACCCACGACAAACTCATGGGTGCGCTCAAGGATGGCGACTATGATGAGGCCATCTACCAGGCCACGGCCACCGAGCCCAGGCATGGCGAGATGACCGCGGCGCGTTCCTTTGATGAGCTCGACACGGAGCTTTCGGATCTCATCGGTCAGGCGCGCATCGCCATGCGCAGCTACTTGGAGCGCGGCCTGACCGCCATGACTGCGGTGTCCTCGGCCGTGTTCCTGCTGACCTTGTGCGCCATTATTGCCGTGTGGCTGGGCATCCGTCCTCGACTGCAGGAGTACCTCTAATGCGCCGCACACGCCTTGCCCTCGCTACCCTTGCCTGCATCTGCGCCGCACTGCCGCTAGCCTCGTGCGATGTTCGCTCCACCCCGCCGCTGGAGGCGCCCGCCGAGCACGCCCTCGATTCAAAGCCGGGCCCGCCGCTGCCGGAAGGAGCGGAAATTGAAAAGGCCGGATCGACCGCAGCTCACCGTGCCTCTGATGAGGAAATCAGGGGCAGCTATCGCCCGGATGATAGGAAGGCGAAGGAGCGGGTGCCGGACATCGTCAAGCGCGGCCGTCTCATCGTGGGTGTGGACCGTTCCAATAACTTGCTGAGCTACCGCGATGCCGCCACTGGTGACGTGCGCGGCTTCGAGGTGGAGATTGCCCGCGAGATTGCCCGCGATATCTTTGGTGATCCCAACAAGGTGGACTTCCGCTTCGTGGAATCCTCCGACCGCGTCGATACCCTCAATACCGGCGCGGTGGACATGATTGTGCGCACCATGACCATTAGCCCTGAACGCGAGCGCGACGTGGCCTTTTCCATTCCCTATATGAGCACCCAAACCCGCATGCTGGTGCTCACCAATTCCGGCATTAGGTCCGTGAAAGACGCCGCCGGTAAGACCCTATGCGGCGTAGGCGCGTCCACCGCGCTGGATACCATCCGCGAGCACGCCCCCAAGTCCGATATCTTGGTTACCCGTTCCTGGGGCGATTGCCTGATGGCCCTGCAGCTTAACCAGGCCGACGGCATCGTCGTCGATGATGCCCTGCTCTCCGGCATGGCCGCCCAAGACTCCTATACCTCCATCGTGGGCGAGCCGCTAGAGACCGAGAACTACGGCGTGGCCGTGCGCCGCCCCAGCAAGCAACATGACACCCGCCCACTGCTGCGCCAAGTAAATTCCACGCTCGAGCGCATCCGCCGCGACGGCACGTGGTCCACAATCTTTGAGGAGTGGCTCGGCGCCTACTTGGAAGAGCCCACCCTGCCGGCCGGCAAGTACATCGAGGAGGACGCTAAGCCATGAGCCATAACCCGAATTTTAGCGACGACGAGCTCGAGTACATCGAACCGGAGAACCTCGATACCCAGCGCGCCTTCCGCCAGCCCACCAATGCCGCCAATTCCGCGCAGGAGCCGGATGCGCTGGACGATGGCCCCGCCACCGCCGCCGTTCCTTTCAACCCCTTTGCGGACGAAGAGGAAGAGGGCACTGCGGCCGTGGCCTTTGACCCCTTCGCCGATGAGGAGTCCGGGGAGGAAACCGGCACCGCTGCTGTGGCTTTCGATCCGTTCGCGGACGACGATGAAGATGGCGATGGTTCCATCGACCCAGACCACATCTCCAGCCTTCTGGCGGATCTGGATAATATCCGCGCCCAACGCGAACAGCAGCGCGCTCAGAAGGCCCAAGAGGATTCCTCGCAACGCTCGCGCCGCCGCGCGCTCGATACCTTCCGTGAGCGCCGCGGCACCCACCGCACCGAGCGCCGCGTGGCCGATGGCATGGTGCGGCTGCCCTTTATCACCCCGTCCGAACCCACCGATGCCCTGATCGATCCGGCCGAGAAAACATCCGGCAAAAAGATCCCGCCGCCGCAGCTGCAGCCCGGCGACGTGGTGGCCGGCCAGTACGAAATCCTGGGCGTTATCGCCCACGGCGGCATGGGATGGATTTACCTGGCCAATGACCACTTTGTCTCGGGAAGAGTGGTGGTTCTCAAAGGTATGCAGGCCCAAAAATCGGCCGATGAAACCGCCGCTGCGGTGGCCGAACGCGAGTTTCTCGCGGATATTACCCACCCCGGTATCGTCAAGATTTTCAACTTTATCGATGACGAGCGAGTACCCGGTGGCTTTATTGTCATGGAGTACGTTGGCGGGCCGTCGCTAAGAAACAGGCGCAAAAAGCAACCCGATAAGCTCCTGCCGGTTGATATCGCCATCGCCTATATCCTAGAAATCCTGCCTGCGCTGGAATACCTGCATTCGCGCGGGGTGGTCTACAACGACCTTAAGCCCGATAACATCATCGTCACCGAGGACCAGGTCAAGCTCATTGATTTGGGAGCGGTTTCCGGAATCGGCGCCTTTGGCTATATTTACGGCACCAAGGGTTACCAGGCCCCAGAGGTAGCCACCGAAGGGCCCTCCATCGCCAGCGATATCTACACCATCGGCCGTACCCTGGCTGCGCTCTGCCTCAAGCTGCCTACTGAGGACGGCGTCTATCTGCCGGGCATTCCTACCCCCACCGAGGAGCCGGAACTGCGCCGCTTCTTGTCGCTCTACCGCCTGTTACAGCGCGCCACCGACCCGGACCCAAAACGCCGCTTTACCTCCATCAAGGAGCTGCGCACCCAGCTCTACGGCGTTCTGCGCGAGGTCATTGCCATCCGCGACGGCCTCCAATATCCGTCCCAGCACTCGCTCTTTTCGCCGCAACGTACCACTTTTGGCACCAAACACCTGGTCTTTCGCACCGACCAGCTTATCGACGGCATCGATCGCACCGTCCAAATCACCGCCCCCGAGGTCGTCTCCGCCCTGCCTACGCCACTGCTGGACCGCGATGACGTGGGCGCCGGCCTGCTGCAGGGCGCATCCTATGCGGAGCCACAGGAAGCCCTGGAGACCCTCCGCCAGGCCATGCAGACCCCCGAGTATGAACACTCCGCCGAAATCCCGCTGGGCGTGGTCCGCTCCATGATTGACCTGGGCTATACCGGCCAGGCCCGCCAGTGGCTAAGCTCCATCGAAGACCGCCTTGGCCAAGACTGGCGCTTCCAGTGGTACGCCGGAATTACCGAGCTGCTTCACGACGACTACCGCGACGCCCAGAAATACTTCTCCACCGTCCTCGATCTTCTGCCGGGCGAGGCGGCCCCCAAGCTCGCCATCGCCGCCATCAACGAGCTCATCCTGCAGCAGCTGGACTATAGCGATACCTCGCTTATTGACCCCACCGTGGCGCGGGCCTGCTCCAATATGCATTCCACGCTGGCCGATCTCCCTAACTCCGCCTTTGAGGGCCAGCCGGAAATCTGGAACCACGTCACCCAGGATCCGGCCGCACTGCGCTTTAACTCCATGCGCCTCTACGGCATTGTGTGGTCCACCAACCCCACCACCGTCTCCTCTTCCTTTGGCCTCGCCCGCCAACTGCGCTCCGAGGGCCAGGTGGAGGTAGCCGTCGTGGTCCTTGACAAGGTCCCCAATGCCTCGCGCCACTACCGCATGGCCCGCTTGACGACGATCCTCCAGCTCATCGTCCACGATCTCTCCGAATCCCGAATCCGCCGCGCCGCCCGACGCCTCGAAGAGGTCCCCACCAACGAGCCGCGCTTCCTCCAGATCAAGATTGCCGTCATCTCCGCCGGCCTGAATTTCCTGCGCAATGCTGATCTATCGCGCGCCGCCTCCCCCAACGACCTCTTCGAATACGCCTTTACCCAGCGTGGCCTGCGCACTGGTCTCTCCGAGACACTCCGCGCCCTCGCGCGCCAAGCCCCGTTTAGCCGCCACCGCTACGCGCTCGTTGACCTTGCCAACCAGGTCCGCCCGGTCACCACCTTCTAATCGCTACATAGGCTCGTACAGCCGCCCCACTAATATAGCTCCAGGTCCTCCGATAAGGCTGTTAATTCAGCTACGGCACGGCGCTGACGGACATCTCTTTCATTCTTGTATTTCTGCAGATCCGCAAGACTCACGCGCCGATGGGAACCAACTTTGTAGCCGGGAAGGCTCCCTTCATCAATGAGCTTTACAACGTGTGGCCGCGAAACATTGAGAAAGTCTGCTGCCTGTTGCGTGGTGAATTCGGATTCCTCGGGCACTACGCGGACCGATTTCCCTGCCGCTTCAATGACGAGAACTTTCTGCAGGGTTTCAGCGATTTCTCGCGGAATTGCGATTATTTGCTCGGTTCCTTGCACGAATATATCCACTGGTGCCGGTGAATCTTTTGCCTCCAACACAGAATTGAGCCTTAATAAAGCCTCTTCCGCTGGGCTGGTATCCCGAGTTGCCCCGCCATTTTGTAAGTCCTTCATACCCTCACCTTACAAAATAACCGAAATAGACGAAACAGTTGCTGTACTAGGTTCAGAGACAAAAACGAGGCGTGCGATCCCTTGCGGACCGCACGCCCCTTATTCATATTCCAGCCGCTAGCTAGACGTGAGAATCTTTACTTGTACATGCCAGCCTCACGCGCCATAGCGGCGATTTCGGCAGACTTCTGGGCGATCGCCAGCTCCTCGTTGGTCGGCACAACGAAGACCTTGACCGGGGAATCCTCGGTGGAGATCATGCGCGGCTGGTCGGAGCGGACCAGGTTGCGCTCCTTATCAAAGTGGATGCCGTACATATCCAGGTTGTAGAGGGAATCCTGGCGCACCTCGGTATCGTTTTCACCCACACCAGCGGTAAAGGTGATGGCGTCAACGCGGCCCAGGGAAATCATGTAGGAACCGATGAAGCGGCGCAGCTGGTGAATGTAGATGTTATAAGCCAGCCAAGCGTCCTGGTCTTCGTTGTCGATGCGCTCGCGCAACGTACGGAAGTCATTGACACCGGAGATGCCCTTCACACCGGACTGCTTATTGAGCAGGTTGTCAATCTCATCCACGCTCATGCCCGCCTGGCGGACGAGGTGGAAGATGATGCCCGGGTCAATGTCACCGGAACGGGTACCCATAGCCAGACCGGCCAACGGGGTCAGGCCCATCGAGGTATCGATGGCGCGGCCATTGCGGATGGCCGCAGCGGACGCACCATTGCCCAGGTGGAGGGTGATCTGGTGGGTATGCATTGGGTCGCGGCCCAAAAGGGCCGGTACCTGCTGGGAGACGAACTCGTGAGAGGTGCCGTGGAAGCCGTAGCGACGGATATCGTACTTGGATGCCACCTCATTGTTGATGGCATATAGCGCAGCTGCCGGCGGCAGGGTGTTGAAGAACGCGGTATCGAAGACGGCAACGTGCGGGATATCCGGCAGCATCTTGCGGGCCACGCGGATGCCGTCCAGGTTGGCCGGGTTGTGCAGCGGAGCCAGCGGGATGAGGTCTTCAATCATGGACTCAATCTGGTCCACGATGAGCTGTGGCTCGGAGAAGAGGCGGCCGCCGTGAACAACACGGTGACCAACGGCGATAACATCCACGTCGGTCGGGCCAACGTTGTGCTCGCTCATGATGGCAAAAGCGCGCTCAAGGCCGAAGGAGTGAGTAGGGATTTCCAGCTCTTCCTTGTACTTCTCGCCACCGGTCTTAACGGTGACGGCGCCGAGGGGCTCGCCAACCTGCTCGACCAGGCCAGAGACCAGCGGGGTATCCGTGGCGCTGGACTCGGGATCGACCAGCTGGAATTTAACGGAGGAAGAACCTGAGTTAAGGACCAGAACGTATGACATTTATTTCTCTCCAGCCTGAATAGCGGTGATTGCAACGGTGTTGATGATGTCCGGAACGGTCGCGCCACGCGACAGATCGTTAACCGGCTTGTTCAGGCCCTGCAGGATCGGGCCCACGGCGAGCGCACCGCCGGTGCGCTGTGCCGTCTTGTAGCCAATATTGCCAGCCTCCAAGTCCGGGAAGACGAAGACATTTGCCTGTCCGGCAACCTCAGAATTCGGCATCTTCTTCGCAGCAACGCCTGGATCGCAGGCGGCATCGAACTGCAGCGGACCATCCACCTTGACGGAGGAATCCAGCTTCTTGGCGGCCTCTACGGCGGCCACGGCGCGCTCGACGTCAGGGCCGGAACCGGAAGTACCGGAGGAGTAGGACAGCATGGCCACGCGCGGGTCGATGCCGAACTGGGAAGCGGTCTGTGCGGAGACAATGGCGATCTCACCCAGCTGCTCGGCGGTGGGGTTCGGGTTAACAGCGCAGTCACCAAAGGCCCACAGGCGGCCGCGCATGACCATCAGGAAGATGGAGGAGACGACGGAAGCATTCGGCTTGGTCTTGATGATCTGGAAGGAAGGCTTGATGGTGTGGGCGGTGGTGTGAGCAGCGCCGGAGACCATGCCATCGGCCAAGCCCTTGTGGACCATCATGGTGGCGAAGTAGGAGATATCCTGCATCGTCTCGCGAGCCTGCTCGAGGGTAACGCCCTTCTTCTTGCGCAGCTCGGCAAAGTCGGCGGCGAATTCTTCCGCCAGCGGGGACTCAAGGTGATTGATGATTTCGGCACCAGCCAGATCGAGCTTGAGCTCTTCGGCGCGGGCCTTGATATCGGCCTCGTTGCCCAGAATGGTCAGCTTGGCAACCTTATCGCGCAGCAGCACGTGAGCAGCTTCGAGGATGCGGTCATCGTCGCCTTCCGGCAAGACGATGTGTGCACCAGCCGCGCGGGCCTGGTCAATGAGCTGCTTCTGGAAGAGGTCTGCGGACATGACCGGGGTGACGTCGCCAAGCGAGGCAAGTGCGCCCGGAACCGCCTCCAGATCGGTGAAGATGCCAGCGACGGTGGCACCCAAGGATTCCGCATTCTGCTGGGCCAGCTCGCCGGTGCGCTGCGGGGCGCCGGAAATGATGGCCAGGGGCAGGCCGAGGGCGGCAGCTACCTCAGCATCAAAAGCGATATCGCCGGTACCCTGCGCCACGATGTTCTCGGCAGCAGGCGCCTCAGCGAGTACAGCGGCGACGGTGGCGTCAAAGTCTTCGAGGCGGATAAACTCCGCCCCCAAGTCTTGGGCTAGGGCCGACACGTCGAGGCCATCAAAGCCACGGCCGATAGTGCTGATAACTGCGGAATGGGATGCAGACATGCAAATTACCTTTCATTCACGGTCACTTGAACACAATTAACGCGTGTCATAACTTCATGTCATCCATCACAGTTATTAACACGCGGTGACTCTTCCACTGTACGCGATTTACCCCCTCCTATGCCCTATCGTGACCGCCCTAAACTGGGGTTAGTAATGCTGTGGTTTTTATCGCATAGTGACCGCGTAGAATATGCAGCACAACGAAAGAAAGGACACCCTAAGCACATGACTAACCCAGTGCGCGTCGCCGTGGTCGGCTCCGGCCCGGCAGGCATTTACGCCTCTGACCTTCTAGTGAAATCCGACCTCGATGTGCAGATCGATCTTTTTGAAAAGATGCCAACGCCGTTCGGTTTGATCCGCTACGGCGTGGCACCAGATCATCCGCGCATTAAGGGCATTGTGCAGTCCCTGCACAACGTTATGGAAAAAGAAGAGATCCGCTTCCTGGGCAATATCGAGGTGGGCAAGGACATCACCGTCGAGGAGATGCGCGAGTATTACGACGCCATCATCTTCGCCACCGGCGCCACCGCCGATAAGCGCATGGGCATCCCCGGTGAGGATCTTAAGGGCAATCACGGCGCGGGCGAGTTCGTGGGCTTTTATGACGGCAACCCCAACTTCGAGCGCGATTGGGATCTCTCCGCAGAATCCGTCGCCGTCGTGGGCGTGGGCAATGTCTCCCTCGACGTCTCCCGCATCCTGGCAAAGACCGCCGACGAGCTGCTCGTTACTGAGATCCCAGATAATGTCTACGCAGCGCTGAAGAAAAACCGCGCCAAGGAGGTCCACGTCTTCGGCCGCCGCGGCCCGGCACAGGCCAAGTACACGCCGAAGGAGCTCAAGGAGCTAGACGAGTCCCCGACCATTGAGGTCATTGTCAACCCCGAGGACATCGAGTATGACGCCGCCTCCGAGGAGGCACGCCGCGCTGCCAAGTCCACCGACCTGGTGTGCCAGACGCTGGAGTCCTACGCCATGCGCGAGCCGGGCGATGCCCCGCACAAGCTCTACATCCACTTCTTTGAGTCCCCAGTAGAGGTGCTGGGCGAGGACGGCCACGTTACCGCCATCAAGACCGAGCGCACTGAGCTCAACGGCGATGGCACCGTCACCGGTACCGGCAAGTACACCGAGTGGCCGGTCCAGGCCGTCTACCGCGCGGTGGGCTACCACCCACAGTCCGTCGATGGCGTGCCTTTCGACGAGACCAAGGCCACCATGCCAAACGACGGCGGCCATGTGCTGGCCAATGTCGACGGCGAAAAGCTGCCTGGCCTCTACACCACCGGCTGGATTAAGCGCGGCCCAGTGGGCCTGATTGGCAATACCAAGTCCGATGCCAAGGACACCACCACCATGCTGATCGCCGATTATAAGGCCGGCGACCTGGAGCTTGCCACCAAGCGCGATCCACAGAACATCCTGGACTTCCTGGCTTCCCGCGATATCGCCGTTACCACCTGGGAAGGCTGGCACCGCCTGGATGCTGCCGAGCGCGCCGCCGGCGAGCCGCACGGCCGCGAGCGCATCAAGATCGTCGAGTGGGACGAGATGGTCAAGCACGCTGGCCCACAGGCCTAATCCATGCCACACTTCATTTCCGCCGCGCCCTTGGGCCAACTGGCAGCCTTGGACGTCCACCAGCTCTATAAGCTGCGGGTAGACGTCTTTGTCCACGAGCAGCGCTGCCCGTACGCCGAGATTGACGCCACCGACGCCGACCCCCAGACCGTGCACCTGCTGGCCTGGGACGCGGACACCCACGAGCTGCTTGGCACGGCCCGCGTCTTTCCGGCTGCGCCTGCCGACGACACCGCGCTTTCCGACACCACGCCTACCAACGCCCCGACCACCGGCGCACAAATCGGCCGCTTCGCGCTCGCGCCGGCCGCGCGCGGCACGGGACTCGGCCGCAAACTACTCCAGGCGGCCATAGACCTTGGCGAGCGCATGCGCCCAGGCCAGCCGCTCTATCTGGAGGCGCAGGCCGGCCTAGTGGACTACTACGCCTCCTTCGGCTTCACACCGACTGGAGAGCCATTTGATGACGAGGGAGTCCCCCACCAGCCGATGCTGCGCCCTGCCAGCTAGCCACTTGGACAGCTGGCCGGCTACTAGTCGGCGTCGTCCACGCCGGAGGCGAGCTTCGGGTCGAGCTCTACGCCGCCCTCGTACTCCACGACCTCAATATCGGGAACGTTCTCGGTTTCTGGATCGATGCCGCGGGCGCCGCCTTGCGCCAGCAGGCCCGGCGTGGAGGTCACCTCGATCTTATGCGCTGCAAGCGCCGCCCGATCGCGCGCTTCTTCCACATTTTCCGCAGTAGAAGAGACCAAACCCATGCGGCGGCCCTTGTAGGCCCCCGGCTTGCCAAAGAGTTTGACGTCCGTCTCCGCATAGCTGAGGGCCGCGGCGACGCCGGTATAGGCCACCTCATTCAGCTCCTCGTCCGCGTGGATGACCACGCTGGCACCCGGGGTGACCAAGGTGGCGTCGATGGGGTAGCCCAAAATCGCGCGCGCATGCAGGTCAAAGGCGGAAAAACGCTGCGTGTAGGCGGTAAGCATCGCCGTATCCGAGGGTCGCGGGGACACGGAAGAAAAGTACACGTCATCGCCGGCGACGAAGAGCTCCACGCAGTACACGCCGCGCCCGCCCAACTCATTAGAGATGCGCGCGGCCACCGAGCGTGCGTTTTCCAGCGCGATCTCGCTCATGCCAGTAGGCTGCCACTCCTCCACGAGGTCACCGCGCTCATGGCGGTGACCGATAGGCTCGCTAAACCACGTGGCCAACTTGCCCGTGGCCGGATCGATGGAACGGATGGCCAGCAGGGTGACCTCGAGGTCAAAGTCCACGAAGCGCTCGGCCACCACGCGCTGCGAGTCCGAGGACACCCGCCGCACGGTCTCCCAGGCCACCCGCACATCATCCTCGTCGCGCGCGATCATGTGGCCCTTGCCGGAAGTGGACACATCCGGCTTAATAATGCACGGAAATCCCAGCTCCCCCACCGCTTCCTCCAACTCCTCCACGGAGCTAGCAAAGCGGTATGCCGAAACCGGCAGCCCGATATTCTCCGCCACCTCGCGCACGCACTGGCGGTCCTGCGTCATGGCGCAGGCACGAGCGGAAGGGACCACGATGGCGTCACTTTGCGCTTCCATCTCTTCCAAAGCTTCTACCGCAACGGTTTCTACCTCTGGGACCACAAAGTGCGGCCGAATCTCCTGCGCCAGCTGCAGGATGCGCCCAGCGTCCTTGATATCGGCGACGTAGCTATACTGCGCCACCTGGTGCGCCGGCGCGCCCGCATACGAGTCCACCGCATGGACCTCAAGGCCCAGGTTCTGGAAGGACATGGCCAGCTGCTTGCCCAGTTCGCCCGAGCCCAGCAGCAATACCTTGGTGGCATTGCTAGTCAGCGGCGTGCCAATATGACCGGCGATCTCGCCTGGATTATCCATGAAAATGCTCCTTCTAAGCCGCAGGCAGCGGCGTTTACTGCCCTAAATTATTTCATATTTAGGCCCCAACCCCACTACCCACATGCCAGGTAAGCCGGATAAGCAAAGGTGCCCTGTGGGCAATTCCACAGGGCACCTGAAACATTTCCGCCTAGGCTGCAGGAGCCTCAGCCGGTGCTTCCCCTGCCGGTTGCTCGGCGGGCTGCTCGGGCTCGCCTACCGGCTCCGCCACGGTAATGATGTTGTCCTCATAACCCAGCGCGCCGCCAACAAACTGGCCACCGCAGGTAATGAGAACCAGGCGGTTCTCACCTTCCTTATCATTGACCACATCCGGGAAACCGGAACCCTTGGGCAGACGGTACGGCGCTTCGGTCACGCGGAAGGTACGCTCCTGTCCGTCGATAACCACGGTAAATTCCTGGTCCTTCTTCAGCTTGGTGAACTTCTCCGCATAGCCGGTGCCCTGGCCTTGGTAGTTAATGTGGCCCGTAATCACGCTCGAGCCCACATTGCCCGGCTCACCCGGCACAGCGGAAGCGGAGTACCAGCCCACCCGGGTGACGTCGTGTGGCGGCAGCAGCACGCCCTGGTCCGTGACCTGCACGGGGTCCACGGCCGCATACTCGCCATCGATGCCTACCGACATGCCCTCAAAGCCCTTGAACTCACCAGGCGCGGCCTCATACTCGTGTTCCTGCTGGCCCGAATCATCCACGAAAGCATCGGACTTCGGTCCAGATTCCTCGGGTGCGCTCTCACTGGCCACCGTCTCCGGCGCCGAGCCGGCCTCATCCTCATCATCGCGCGCCAGGTACAGCACTACCTGCAACAAGACCAACGCCACGACAATGATGGCTGCGATAATAGCGATCAGCTTGCCACGGCCCATGCCCTGCTTGCCGACGCCCCCTTCTTCCCCACTCGCCGGATACTGCGAAGCGCCGCTTTCCTCCGGCTGCTCTGGCTCCCTGTGCTTTCCCATAGCTAGCTTCCTTCATTTCCTCGATTTGTCTACCCTGGCGGATTCTAGTGGTCGTGGAAACACTTCTTATGTTTCGGTTGAGTTTATCAGTGCGGCCATTTTCTCGGCTGGTGTTTGAAAGCCCAGGGTTTTGCGGGGGCGGCGGTTGAGTTGCATGGCGACGAATTCTAGGTCCGCTGCACTATGGACGCTTAGGTCTGTTCCTTTAGGGAAGTACTGCCTTAGTAGTCCATTGGTGTTTTCATTGGTGCCTCGCTGCCACGGCGAACCAGGATCGCAGAAGAACACGGGACACTTTGTAGCTACAGAAAAGGCCTTATGGCAGGCCATTTCACTTCCCTGATCCCAGGTAAGTGATCCTTTGAGATGATCTGGCAAGGTAGCAATCGCTTTAGTAAGTGCTTTATTTACTTCGGTAGCACTATGCCCATTAGGTAAATGCAGCAAGATGACATAGCGCGTGGTTCGCTCTACTAGCGTGCCAATTGCAGACTTATTACCCGCGCCTAAAATGAGGTCGCCTTCCCAATGACCTGGTACTGCTCGGTCGTCTACTTCTGCTGGCCGGTCGGAAATCATCACCATAGGGTCAACAAACCGCCTGCGGGCACTGCGCGTGCCACGAGGTCGACGTTGGGCGTGACCGCGACGCAGTGCAGCAGCGACTTCCTTTTTCAACTCACCTTTAGCCTGGAAATACAAAGACTGATAAATAGTTTCAGGACACACGTACATAGTCTCATCACCGGGGTAGCAGCTGCGCAACCTCCCAGAAATCTGCTCCGGCGAGTACCTATCTTTCACCATCGCCCAGACCACGGTGCGCAAACGTGGATTGGCATCAATCTTGCGCTTTTTCGGTCTAAACCTACGCAACACCGATTTACGGTGCGCATGCGTGGGAAGATACACCCCAAATTCATCCCGGTTGCGTTTAAGCTCCTTGCTGATAGTGCCAGCAGAGCGCTGAAGACGCCGAGCTATCTCACGTACACCTTTGCCTTGCCGGTCAAGGTCAAAGATGAGCTCGCGTTCTTCTACCGATAAGTAGCGCGAAGAAATACGCCTATCGATACGCTGTTGCGGAATAACCTGGACTGGAACTGCTTGGCGACCATCAACGTACTCAATTACCTGCATAAGCCTGTTATACAGCGCCACATCTGGGCCAGCCGGGACAAAAGGCACACGCCCAGTGGAAAGCTTAATGACACCTTTGTCTATATCAGCAGCATTACGCGGATGAATGCCACAGGCTAAAGCGGCATCTTTGCGGCCTAAAGCATTCGCGCGCAATTGCAGATAACTACACCGGTCAGTTGTGGCCGCAGCTTTTCGGCCATGCGGATTGCGCTTCCACAAACCAAGCTCAATACCGATGCGGTACACCGGAGAAGAGCCTATAGAAAGCTGGCGCGCAATATCCATCGGTGCCACACCTTCCAGCCACAGGCGAGCTATTTCCTCACAGTCATCCGAGCTAGTAGTCCTGCGGCGCTTGCGCGGCAAGTCCAACTCACCAGCAAGCCGATAAGCCACCGACCGCGCTAAACCAACCACCCCAGCAGCCGCCCGTATTGAACTACCAGCCCGAACCAACGACGCAAACCGCGCCACAACAGCAGAATCCGGAACCCATTTCGACTCCACACAATCACCTAACCCATGTCAGGTGTTTCCACGACCACTAGAAATCAAGCCTGTGCAGGTTATATGCAAATCCCCTCCAGCGTGTGCAATCACACCCTGGAGGGGATTTTTGGTGTTTAAGTCTCAGCCCCGGCGGGGCGGCCCGTGGGCCACCTCACCAAAGCTTATGGACTACTTGATGTAATCCTGCATACCCGGCTCAAGCTCGGTTGCGCCGGACGGTACGGACTTAATCTCAACGCGGTCAGCGTTGGATGGCAGTGCGTTACCAGTCTCTTCAGGTTGCTGACCCTGGACCTCGACACCGCGGCCGTTTCCATTGTCAGAGTTGCCGCCCTTAGGAGCGTCCTGACCCTTGTCCTCGTGACCATTGCCACCATTGTGGTTGCCGGTGTTGTCACCGTGGCCGCCATTGTGGCTGCTGGTGTTGTCACCGTGGCCACCGTTGTGGTTGCCATGATCCTTGTGGTCGAAGTGATCCTTGATGATCTTGCCCAAGCCAATGCCCGGAATCAGGATGAGCCACCACTTATTGTCCTTAGAAGAACCGTTGGAAGAACCGTTAGAGGAACCGCCTGGGGTGTCCTTCGGAACAGTCTGATCCTTATCGTTGATGTCCTTGTGCTCAGCAATGTGGTTTGGCTTCTCCGGAGTAGTACCCGGAGTCTCCTCGCCCTTGTCATTGACCTCAGTGGAGGTGAGCTCCTCAAAGGCCACCGCAGCCTCGACAGGCTCCGTTACATCATCATTGACGGTGATGGTGACAGGCTCCATGCCCTTGGACTTCTCCGGAGTGAAGGTAGCTTCACCGGTACCCAGAACAGACTTGCCGTCTTCCTTGTTGATGAGCTCAGCCTTCAGGGTGTATTCCTTACCCGGAACCAGACCCTCGTAGGTGACTTCATCAACAATCTTGGCACCAGCAACCACAACGTGGGAGCCGTTCGCGAAGTCAGCATTCGTGGTAATCCACGGCTCACCCGGCTTGTGCTCGCCAGGCGTCGGCTCACCCGGCTTAGTGGTCTCACCAGTCGGCTCACCCGGCTTAGTGGTCTCACCAGTCGGCTCACCCGGCTTAGTGGTCTCACCAGTCGGCTCACCCGGCTTAGTGGTCTCACCAGTCGGCTCACCCGGCTTAGTGGTCTCACCAGTCAGCTCAGTGGTAGGGGTTCCCTCGTCCTTCTTGGGCACCGTCTGATCCTCATCCTTGAGATCCTTGTGCTCCGCAATCTTATTCGGAGTCTCAGCATCCGGAGTCTCATCACCATCAGCATTAACCTCAACAGAGGTCAACTCCTCAAACGCAACAGCAGCATCAACCGGCTTCTCAGCATTCTTAACAGTGATATCAACCGTGGTGGAACCACTACCACTCTCAGCAGCAGTGAACTCAGCCTCACCAGTACCCAGCTCAGTCTCGCCATCCTTGGACATCAACGTCGCATCCAAGTGGTACTTCTTACCAGGCACCAGACCCTCATAGGTCACAGTGTCAGTAACAACCGCACCATTAACAACACGAACCGAACCCTCAGCAAACTTAGCCTCCGTCTTAATAGACGGCGTCAAAGCCTTCTTAGAGGTAACAGTCTGAGCCTGATCCTCAAGATTCTTGTGCTCCGCAATCTTATTCGGAGTCTCAGCATCCGGAGTCTCATCACCATCAGCATTAACCTCAACAGAGGTCAACTCCTCAAACGCAACAGCAGCATCAACCGGCTTCTCAGCATTCTTAACAGTGATATCAACCGTGGTGGAACCACTACCACTCTCAGCAGCAGTGAACTCAGCCTCACCAGTACCCAGCTCAGTCTCGCCATCCTTGGACATCAACGTCGCATCCAAGTGGTACTTCTTACCAGGCACCAGACCCTCATAGGTCACAGTGTCAGTAACAACCGCACCATTAACAACACGAACCGAACCCTCAGCAAACTTAGCCTCCGTCTTAATAGACGGCGTCTTTTTATGGCCAGAGTCAGACGGCGAGTTTGTATCAATAATTACCTGATCTTGACCCGAATGTGAAACGAATTTGCCAGTCAGATTTGATGAATCTTTCACCTCATCCTGCCCGACGTTCGATTCTCCGGTCAAATAGGTGTAGATAGCCTTAATATTTTGCACTTGAAGCGTCCTGGGTTTAGTTCCGCTTCTTTTACGGCCCTGTGTTGATGGGCTGGGTGAGATAGTACTCGGTTTCTACTTCCTGTGGGGTGGCGTAGTCCAATGCTTCGTGAAGTCGCTTAGTGTTCCCCCAATGCACNTGAAGCGTCCTGGGTTTAGTTCCGCTTCTTTTACGGCCCTGTGTTGATGGGCTGGGTGAGATAGTACTCGGTTTCTACTTCCTGTGGGGTGGCGTAGTCCAATGCTTCGTGAAGTCGCTTAGTGTTCCACCAATGCACCCACCGCAAGGTGGCCAGTTCGACTTCTCCGACCGACGTCCACGGGCCCTGGGCATGAATCAGTTCCGCCTTGTAGAGACCGTTGACTGTTTCGGCTAGTGCATTGTCGTAAGAATCGCCGATTGTTCCCACACTCGGGCGGATTCCTGACTCAGCTAGCGCGGTGGAATACTTCAGTGACACGTACTGGCTGCCCCGATCGCTGTGGTGAATTAGTTGGTTTCCATGGATTCGTCCTGCAGTCGTTAACGCATGTTCCAATGCCTCCATGGGCAGCGCATCGGTGCGCATTGTCGAGCGTGTAGCAACACCAACAATTTTTCGGCTGAAGACATCCACGACAAACGCGGTGTAGGCGAATCCTGACAGGGTGCGAACGTAGGTAATGTCGGCAACCCAAAGCCTGCCTGGTGCCTGCGCACGGAAGTTTCGGCGCACTAGGTCCGGGCGATGATCCGGTGTCTTCGGGCTTACCGTTGTTATTGGGGTTCGCCCACGTCTGCGGCCAGAAACACCTGCAAGTTTCATCAGACGTGCGGTCTTGTCGCGACCAATATGAAAGCCTTCGCGGTTCATCGCGTGCCACATTTTGCGGATGCCGTAGACCGAGAAATTCTCCGCATGCACACGCTGTATCTCTGGGATGAGAAGGCTATCGCTTAAGGCTCTTGCGCTGGGAACACGTGTGGTGGCTTTGCGGTAGCCGCGTGAAGTAATGAATCCACGATCTGCTTGTTTAAGGACTCGGCAGATGGCCTCGACCCCAAATTGATCTTTGTACGCGTCGATGTAGGAGATCATTTGGTCGTGGGTCGGTCGAGTTCCGCTGCGAAAAAAGCCGAAGCAGTTTTAAGAATCCCGTTTGCTCGTTTCAGTTCGCGGTTTTCGCGGCGCAGACGCCTGAGTTCTTCTTCCATTGTTTCGCCGCCTGAAGCGTCAGAATTATCGCGTACTGAGGCGCTGTCACGGTACCAGGCCCGCAACGTGTGGTGAGATACTCCAAGCAGCTCACCGACCTCCGTGTAGGCGCGTTGCAGTGAGCAAGACTCCAGGCGGACCATTTCGATGATCTGATGGACCGCCTTCTCCTTGAACTCGACGGAATACTTTCTAGGCATAGTTCAATCCTTCCTTAGCTGAGGTAGGAACTAAACCCAGGACGCTTCACACTCTCTTGCTATTTTTATCAAACGTACCAGAGAAATCAATCCCGTCAGAAAAGTGCCAAATAGCAAGCTGTGTACCTATAATGGCCTGATCTTGATCTACCCGATTAAGCGAAAGCTTGCTTTCAAGATCTTTGATTCCAATATACGGATAACCATGATGAGCGATCCAGTTAATCTTCCGGAATGCTTCTTGACCGCCCGGCATGGACTCTTTACGCGACCCCTGTTGCTGTTCTGCAGCTTTTAGGTAACCGTCCCAGTCGTGAACAACCCCGGGCCCCTCACCCTCAGCTACATGCTCAGGATCAACACAATATCCAGCCAATCCTTCAAATTTTGCGGAGTCATTGTCTGGTGCATACCAAAACAGACGGGGCAGGAATGTTCCAGTAGACTCTGGATCCTTCCATGTCAATCCGTAGCCTGGGCCAGGAAGTGTTGTAACTTCATCCCCCACACTGACAGCTTTAGCTACTGGAGCCACTCCAAATGCAACTGCAATTGCAACAAAAAGCGCCAAAATCGGTCGAAATAGTCTACTTCGACCGAGCTGCGCACCTTCCATACTTATACTCATTTAAGCATCATCCAATCCTCATTTCCATGATTCCAGTGTCCGGATTTTACTTTCTTAAGGGTTGAGTATAGGACATTTAGGTCACGATGCAAGTTTTCACAGGATGTTTTAATGCTAGATGATTATTTGTTTCACGATCCGGCTAAATAAAATCACAGTAACATTCCATTTTTTGAATATAACGGTAGACTTATGTTTTAGTCGGTGTATCCTTTCTGTACCTGGAATAGTGCCGCATTAGGGGCGGGACCTACTCTCGGAAAGTAGGCACGTCGGGGGATACACCGCTCCAGTCCATGTAGCTAGAGTTTCGACCACAAGAACATCTGGAACCAAAGGATTACACCAGGAGATCCGTCGGCGAATGTTGGAGCACGTGCGCTATCGATAGACTTCTTGGCGGTAGGCGATCGGACCGTCAGATTTCTCACCCATTCCTACTCACTTGAGGATCACGTTAAACGTTCCGGCCTGTGCGTTATTAGCCCGGGTTTCTACCGCTTCCATGGGGTAGGGCTCACTCAGCGACTCACAATGCTCTCTAAAGAGCTTGTGAAGTGCACACGCTCTCGTGATCCGAGTGGAAGATCGTACCGTTTAGGCCTCCAGACAGTGTGTGCGTGAAATAAAGCATTGATGGCCAATGAGAAGCGTATTTGACCTTCTTTTGCATAATCTGCAAGTCTGTCCGAGTAGGTACAAATGACCGTATCTAAATACATTTTCTTACCCCCTTGCTGAGCAAGCAAATACCCCAACATAGACCCAATTCGGCCTGTCAGCTGACAATTTGCGGCTTACTAAAACCAACTAGATCCGGTGGATCGGCATGCTTTTGGCGGTAAGTAAACGGCTGCGCTTTCCAGCCCCTTGCGTTTCATGATTCGTTCGACCTTGTTTTGGTTCGTCGGGGCACACGACGTGTCCCCTAAGAGGTTGCAGTGACGCGTTTAGCCCGTAACGACCGTGCTCATCATCGAAGCTGGTTGCAGTTTTTCATTCCGATAAGTGCAACCGAATACATCTTCGATCTATGTTTTCGCGGGTGCCGACCTGTCTGAAAAATGAAGATCGATTGAGTTTTAAAGTTTGGCGCTCCTGTTCAATCGCACACCTGGTTCGCTGGCCATAAACAAACTTAAAGTGGATCACGAAGAAATCTCATTGAAGTGCCCCGAGGTTTGTTCCTAGGCATTTTCTTATCTTCTCTTACATCTCGGGCCGGTTGATGACTCCAAAACTCTGATTCATTTTCCATTGGTGTGCGGTAGCCAAGGCTCTGATGAAGCCTTGTCTCGTTCCACCAATTCTCCCAGTCGAAGTTCGCAATCTCCACGTCGACGACATCACTCCCCGTGCGGGTATAGATGAGCTCGTTCTTGTAAGAACCATTGATACGCTTAGCTAGCGCATTGTCATAACAGTCACCTTTTGACCCAGTGAACGCTGCGATTCCATCGCTAGGCAAGACGTTCGTTATAGACAATACTCACTGACTGCGAGCCGTGGTCAGAATGGTGAACCAACTGTGGAAGTTTCCTTGGGCATTTCACAATCGCCTGGTTGAGCGCCTGTAGCGGCAGCACTTGAAGTATGCATCAAATCAGACAGTGCCCAACCGACGATCCTCCGGGAGAACACATCGGTGGCAAAAGCGGTATACACGGATCCCTTCCGCGTGCAAACGTAGACAATTTTTGCTACCTCAGCCGGTCAGGCCCAGCGGCTTTGAACTCTCGACCAACTAGATCTGGGCGTAGGCCCAGCCCCGTGGGTCTATGGGTCGTTGGTGGGTACACCATCTTTACCTCCTCTAGACAGGCCGGCCATACACATCAACCGGGCAGTCTGCTCTCGGCCGATAGCGATGCCTCCACGTCGAAGAGTGTGCCACATTTTCCGCATGTACACGGCGAACATGTGCCACGAGGGCTTCCGTCGCAAAGAGCCTGTGCACTTTAGCCCCGGGCTTTGGACTGCCGGTAACCTCGCGGGGTAACCAGGTTGCCTCCACGATTATCCTTCAACGTCGTGCACATGAACTCGATTGTGAAACGATTCTAATATTCATCGATGATCTGGATCATTTCCGACGTTTTGAGCCAGGTTCTGACGCGAAAAAGCCGCGGCAGCTTTCAACAACTCATTGGTCTCCCTCAGCTCTTGGTTTTCACGACGCAGCTTGGCTACCGCTGCAACAAGATATGCAGGCAAAGGATCAGTAGTGCGCCCTTTGCGACGAGCCGCCTGCGCCCATCGCCGAACAGTATGCCACGAGACACCCAGGTTGGGTGTCACGACCTTGCACGCTTCCTGTATGGACTTGTTCTTAGCCAAGATGCAGTCTTCCACAAGGCGGACCGCTCGATCCTTTGCATCCTGTTCAAGTTTCTTTGGCATTCTTCAGAATTTCCCATCTACTCAGACGGAACAAAACCTGGGGCACTTCTGAGACAAAGTACAAACGCATTATCAGTGTCTTCACAGATGGCGGCTATGTCGCTTTTAAACTCTTCCGAAGAGAGTTTAAAAGACATAAGTAATAGCTAGCTTTCTCCGGTTAGGAGCCGAGGCTAACCTATGTCCATCAGACAGGGATCGGCCCCCGCGACGCAGTGGAAACACTACGAGGCGGGGCTCATTCGACGATTGAAAGCGGACTTGCTTTACTGATCTTCCATCACATCGTGGCGCACGATGGTCTGGTCGCGGCCAGGACCGACGCCGATGTAGGAAATGCGGCAGCCGGAGAGCTCTTCTAGGCGCAGGACGTAGTCTTGGGCCTTCTGCGGTAGCTCCTCAAAGGTGGAGCACTCGGTAATGTCCTCATCCCAGGCCGGCATGGTCTCGAAAATGGGCTCGGCGTGGTGGAACTCGGACTGGGTAAGCGGCAGTTCGTCGTAGCGCTTGCCGTCGACGTCGTAGGCCACGCAGATCGGAATCTCGCCGATTCCCGTGAGAACGTCCAGCTTAGTCAGGAAGTAATCGGTAAAGCCGTTCACGCGGGTGGCGTAGCGCGCAATGACGGAGTCGTACCAACCACAACGGCGCTTGCGGCCGGTGTTCACGCCAATCTCGCCGCCGGTGGTCTGCAGGTACTCGCCCCACTTATCAAAGAGCTCGGTGGGGAACGGGCCAGCACCCACGCGGGTGGTGTAGGCCTTGATGATGCCCAGGGAGGTCTTGATGCGGGTTGGACCAATGCCGGAGCCCACGGAAGCACCACCGGCGGTCGGGTTTGACGAGGTCACGAACGGGTAAGTGCCATGGTCCACATCCAACATGGTGGCCTGGCCGCCCTCCATGAGCACGTGCTTGCCAGCTTCGAGGGCTTTGTTGAGCTCCAGCTCAGCGTCGATAACCATCGGACGCAGGCGATCGCGGTAGCTCAGGAAGTACTCCACAATCTGGTCTGCCTCGATGGCCTTGCGGTTGTACATCTTCACCAGCATCTGGTTCTTGATATCCAGCGCGGATTCCACTTTCTGGCGCAGGATGGACTCATCAAAGATGTCCTGCACGCGGATGCCAATGCGCGCAACCTTGTCGGCGTAGGTCGGGCCAATGCCGCGGCCGGTGGTGCCGATAGCGCGCTTGCCTAGGAAGCGTTCCTGCACGCGGTCCAGGGTCTGGTGGTACGGCGCCACTAGGTGCGCATTGGCGGAAATCTTCAGGCGCGAGGCGTTCGCGCCGCGGGCCTCAAGGCCGTCAATTTCATCAAAGAGCGCCTCAAGGTTGATCACTACGCCATTGCCCAGCACCGGGGTAGCGTTCTCAGACAAGATGCCGGCTGGCAGGAGCTTCAGCTCATATTTATCGCCGCCTACCACGACGGTGTGGCCGGCATTATTGCCGCCGTTCGGCTTGACCACGTAGTCAACCTTGCCGCCGAGGATGTCGGTCGCTTTGCCCTTGCCTTCGTCGCCCCATTGGGCGCCGACAATGACGATCGCTGCCATTGTTTAGTCACTTCCTCATTATTGAAGCCAAAATACTCTCCAACCTTACACTTTCCCGGCCCAAAAAGCGCGCGTAGCATGGTGCGCATGCGTTTTTTGTTCCTCCGCTGCGGTGCTCCGGACATCCCCATGCCCGCTGAGGCCCACGATCTTTCGGCCGTTCCTACCCGCAAAGAGCTCGCGCTTATCGACGCCTTCTTATCCCCCCTCCTTCCCACCGACCCCACCCCCTCCCTCGACGACATCGCTGCTCAGCCCGACGTCCGCCACCTCGGCGCGCCAGAGCCAGCCCCTCAGGCCTCGCACCTAGCAGAGCCCGCCCGCATCGTCGTCGCCGGCTCCGACGCCGCCCTCTCGGCCGTGCTCACTCGCCTCATGCGCTCCGACCGCCTCTGGGCCGAGGTTGCCTTCATCCCCGTCCCCTCGGCCGCAGCATCCGCCTCCACCCCTTCAACCACCGCGCCGGCCGCCGCTACTCCGTCTACCCCGTCCGCGGCCGCGCAGAACTGGGGCCTTCCCACCGCCCCGGCCGAAGCCCTCGATTTCGCCCGCACCGCCCCGGTCCGCCCAGCTCCGCTCATCCGCAACGATTCTGGCCTCGCAGTCGCTGGCTCTGCCACCATCTCGGATGCCGCAAACGGCTCCTTTACCGGCGAAATCATCATCGATGACCACACCCTAGCCGCCACCTCCCCCAAGACCTTCGGCGCACGCCTAGTCCCGATGACCGATGCCCCCGGCATCCTCGCCGCCCGCGCTACCTCCCCCGTCGAATCCCAGGGCCGCCTCCGCTCGCTCCTGCGCAAGCCCGGCCAGCTCGACCCCGAATCCGTGCGCACCGGCCGCGCCGTCCAGGCCGGCGGCCCACAGCTGCGCGTCATCGTCGATTCGGTCCCTCACAAGCGGCCGGTGACCCGCGTGACCTTCTACCGCCACCTGCGCGACCTCCAGATCGTCCGCCCTTAGCCCCCGCGACGTCACTCATTGCGCACGACGTCTTTATCTACGCGCGAGGACGCTAGTCCTCGCGCCCCCACACCTCCGGCGGGTAGGCCGGGTGCTGCGAGGTCGGCACCAGGTGCGCCACGGCCGACTCACGCGACAACCCGCACACCATCAGCATGTCCACCACGAGGGAGCGCGTCTGGCCCAGAATCATATAGGCCGATAACGTGCCGTCCTTGTCGATGATGTCCAGCCCGGCGCGCCCGCCCACGATGCGCAGGCGCTGCACGAGGTCCGGAATCTCAATCGCTTCGTCGTGCCCGTGCTGTTTGCCCTGACTATAGAGCTCGCTGATGGCGAGCATGATTTCAGAAAGCTCATCGAGCAATTCCACCTGCTCATCCGAAACCTTGTCGCGGTCCTCCGTCAGGCCCAATGCCTGGCGGGAGAGCACGCGCACACCGCGGACCGCGTTATCCACCGGCATGAGGATGCGCTCCAGCGATCGAATGCTGCGCCGCGAGGCCCACAACAGCGGCGAGACCTCCGAGGCCTCCCTACCCGATTGCGCCGCGCTCAACAGAGTATTGACGCTATTTTGCGTACCACGCACCGCCTCGCGTGCGTCGCGGATGACGGCGGGGTCTTGCTGGCGGATGCCATAGGTGACGTCGGCAAGAATGCTCGAGGCAATCTTTAACACCTTCGATACCTCGCGCCGCGCCTCCACCAACGGGGAATTGGGAATCAGCGCGATGGTTATCAGGCCAATGGCCGAGCCAATCATCGCGTCGATCGCGCGGTGCAGGCCACCCGGACCCTCCGTCGGTGGGAAAATCGTCGCAATCAAAATCGCGCCAAAGACAATCTGGTTGGTCACGAGCGGCGACTTAGTCAAAAACGAGCCCACCACCAGGCCCGCGCCCACAATGAAGAAAATCTGGAACGGCCCCTGCCCCACAACCTGGAAGAGCAGGTCGCCCACGGCCACGCCGATGATGCCGCCAATCGACATCTCCAGCGCCTTTTTCATCCTGTCCCCACCGGACATCCCCAGAATGATGACCGCAGAAATCGGCGCAAAGAACGGCTGCGGGTGCCCCACCACATCGCCGGCCACCCAGTACGCGAGCGCCGCACCAATGGTCGCCTGGACGATGTAGACAAACCGCGCGCGGATGCGGTTTACCCGCGAGAGCACCGAGCGGTCAATCACCCGCAGCTTTTCCCGCGTTGAGACTCTTTCCTTCGCTTCCGACATGACTTCCAGCATAGAAGACCGCCCCTACCATCGCCGTCGTCCCCGCGCATCTCGGCCGTCGGCTGGCCTGTGGATAGCTCTTGCCGACGCCCCCTTCTCCCCCACCTATCCACAATTTCGCCCTTCCCGGCCGCGCACCGCTTGTTCGACCCCAGCGTGCCCTTTAGCTTCGGCCGTGTGAACACCGAATTTCTCTTGCTATGCCGCCGCGGCGTCGACCTCGTCGCCGAATTTCAGGGCTGCTCCGAAGACTCACTCCTCGAGGCCGGAGCCAGCCCCCTTCTGGCTGCCCAGCTCGCCCGCCTGCAACACGTCTACTTCGGCCGCACGTCCAATAGCCGCAAGCAGCGCCTCGCGCGCGACGCCGCCCGCAGCCGCGCCCATGACCTCGCCACGCTCGATAGCATCGAGTCCTATACCCGCCGCGTGCGAGATACCAACCGCGCCTGGGACCTGCGCTTAGAGCTCTGCCGCACCGAGGCCCGCCTCATCCCTTCTGTGGCCAAGAAGCTCCTCAAACAGCTCAATCCGCCCCGCCGCCCTGAGCCCGGCGTGCGCTATACCCGCCGCCCCGACGGACCCCACACCATCTCCATTACGGCTGATCCCACCGATATCGCCGATATCAAGGGCGTGCTCTCCTCCGTCAATAAAGACGATCCCCTCGCCGCCGCCAAGAAGGTCCTCCTCGAGGGCAACCCCGGCACGCTGCCGGCCGTGCACACCAACGTCATCCTCACCCTAGACCAGCTCGACCGCATCGTCGCCGCACCCTCCAATGCCACCGATATCACCCTCCAGCTCACCAACGGCGCCCGCATGACCGGCGCACAGTTGGTTGCCCGCGCTCTCGCCCAGCGCGGCTACGTCAGTCTTGTTCACCCCGAACACGGCCCGGTAAACCTGTATCGCACCGAGCGCATGGCCACATGGAAACAGCGCATGCTCGCCTCGGCCGAGCATCCCGTGTGCGCCTGGCCGGGGTGCAATACGCCTGCCGACGACGCCCAAGTCCACCACCTCACCGCGTGGTCCGCCGGCGGGCCCACCAACCAAGAAAATCTGGTCACCTTGTGCGCGCACCACAACGCCGTCAACCAAGATGATCCCTCGCGGTCCACAGAACGCGGCCGTATGGTGCGCGTAAATGGCCGCATCGCTTGGGTACCGCCGTGGAGCAATACCCCACGCTTCGTCCCCAGCCCCGCTAGGCCGCCAAGCCCCAACCACAACCTTTAACTGCGCCGGCAGATCACCAAGCCCCGGCCTAAAATCGCCCCGGCCGAGAGAACGAAAAAGCCGCCTCCCACGCGGGGGAAGCGGCTCATTCGGCATGCCTATGTACGAGGCTGCCTCAACTTAGAGCACGGTGGCCAAGTTACTTGGAGAGGGACTTGCCCACAGAGTGCAGGTCCTGGCAGGACTCGATGACGCGCTCGGACATGCCCTGCTCTGCCTTCTTCAGGTAGGAGCGTGGATCGTAGACCTTCTTGTTGCCAACCTCGCCGTCGATCTTGAATACGCCATCGTAGTTCTCCATCATGTGGCGAGCGATCGGGTTGGTGAAGGCGTACTGGGTATCGGTGTCTACGTTCATCTTGATGACACCATAGCGAAGTGCCTCTTCAATCTTTTCCTTCTCGGAGCCGGAGCCGCCGTGGAAGACGAAGTCGAATGCGTACTCGTCCTCACCCAGGCCGAGCTTCTTCTGTGCCACCTTCTGGCCCTCGAGCAGGACCTCGGGGCGCAGCTTCACGTTGCCTGGCTTGTAGACGCCGTGAACGTTGCCGAAAGTAGCGGCCAGCATGTAGCGGCCTTTCTCGCCGGTGCCTAGGGCATCGATGGTCTTCTCAAAGTCCTCTGGGGAGGTGTAGAGATTAGCGCCTGCCTTTGCCTGAACGCCGTCCTCTTCGCCGCCGACGACGCCGATTTCGGCCTCGAGGATGACGTGCGCGTTCTTAGCCTTTTCCAGCAGCTCCTGGGCGATGACCAGGTTCTCGTCGATGGGGATAGCGGAGCCGTCCCACATGTGGGATTGGAACAGCGGGTTCTCACCGCGGTCCACGCGCTCCTGGGAGATAGCCAGCAGCGGACGGACGTACTCATCGAGCACTTCCTTCTGGCAGTGGTCGGTGTGCAGCGCGATATTGACGCCGTAGTGCTTGGCGGCCTCGTGAGCGAATGCGGCCAATGCCTGAGCACCCTTGACCTTGTCCTTCAGTGCCAGACCGGAACCGAAAGCGGCACCACCGGTGGAGAACTGGATGATACCGTCGGACTCGGCCTCAGCAAAGCCCTTCAGAGCTGCGTTAATGGTCTCAGAAGAGGTGCAGTTGATAGCTGGGAACGCGAAGCCATTCTTCTTCGCGGTATCCAGCATCTCGTTATAGACCTCAGGGGTTGCAATTGGCATGAGTTTCCATCCTTAAAAGTGGGTTTGTGGTCAAACACGTTCCAGCACCCAAGTATGCCCGTTTCCCGGAAATTCTGCCGCAAAAACCGTGTGACATTTTCAACCCGGTCACTTCCGGGACCAATCCACTCCGACAAGCGTGGGCTATTTAGCCAAATATCGCGCCACGCGGGCGCAGGCCTCCATCAGCATCCAGCCGGAAAGCTGCACCGACAAATCGCGCTCGTCTACGCGAATGATGCCTACCTTCTCGCTCATGGTGCGCCGGCCGAAGCCGTAGTTATGCGGCAGGCGCGCATCGGAAAGCCAGTCGGATCCGAAAATCGGCAGACCATCAACCTCTAAGCGGTGCTCCCACACCGACTCGGCCGAGGCCATCACCATGCGCGCAGCCAGCTTCTTCGTCGCACGGTTGGCGGGGGAATCGCCGGGCAGGCGCACGGCGACGTCGGCAAGATAGCGCATCAAAATGCCCTTAAACAGACCACCGTCACCATCGCCGGTCTCCCAGTCCACTACGCCCGAAGGCGTAGCCATGCCCGAGGCCACGGTCTGCACCAAGCCCCGGATGCGGATGATGTAATCCATCATCTCGGAAGCCATCTCCGCTTCCTGCACGCTGTCGATCTGTTCCAAATCGCCCACGCCGGCCTTTTCCCGCAGCGCCAGCACGATTTCCAGGCACGCGCCGAGCACTACGCCCTGGCAGTAGGGGTGGATGTTTTTTACCACCTCAGGGCCGTCCATGCGCATGCGAACACCGTCCATGATGTAGCCGTCGTCGTCCAGCAGGTGGTCATAGATCCAGTCAACGATGTGGCGTGCTTCCTCAATGCGCCCCATGCGCGCGAGCATGATGGCACCCGGGCCGTTGGAGGGCACGTTCATGAAATTCTCGCCCAGGCGCCACGGCAGCACGCCAAGCGATTCATCGAGGCCTTCGTGGATATTGCGCTGCAGGGCCGCGAGGCGCTTGGGTGTCTTTGCCTTCTTCAGGCCCTCCACGCGGCCGAAAGCCAGGGCGAGCCAGGCCTTGTCGTCGTAGTACTTATTCTTGGTCAGCTGCGCGAGATTGCGGATGCGAATGCCGCGCAAGGTGTCATAGATGCGGTGGCGGCGCACCTTGGTGTTATTGCGCAGCGCCGCATCGACGAGGCAGTCCAGGTAGTGGGCCTGCCACCAGTAGTGCCAGTGGACAAAGAGCTTTTCCTTCGTGGTGGGCGGCCAGCTGACCACGGCAAGATTGGTGCGCGGCAGGCCCCATACGGAGTGCGCGTGGCGCTCATTGATGGCGGCCTCTGCGAGTTCGGCGCGGTGGGCCCACTTTTCTTCCACGGTTCCTCAATCACTCCAGTCGCACGGGTAGATATAGCTAGTGTAACGATCTTCCTACCAGGAATTGTCCAGATCGGCGTGCTGGCGGATCCAGGCGTGCATGGCAATGCCGGCCGCGACACCCGCGTTGATGGAGCGGGTGGAGCCAAATTGGGCGATGGAGCAGGTCATCACCGCGGCGTCCTGGGCCGCTTGCGTCACACCGGGGCCCTCTTGACCGAAAAGCAGCAGGCTGCGCTCCGGCAGCTCGGCCGTTTCCAGGGGCACGCAACCGGGGGTGTTATCAATGGCTACCACGGTAAGGCCTTCCTCGGCCGCCCAAGCAATAAGCTTTTCGACGCTCTCGTGGTGCATCAAGTGCTGGTACCTATCCGTGACCATTGCCCCGCGGCGATTCCACCGCCGCCGGCCGACGATGTGCACGGTATCGACGGCGAAGGCGTTGGCGGTGCGCACGACGGTGCCGATATTGGCGTCATTTTCAAAGTTCTCGATGGCGATGTGCAGGCTATGCCGGCGCTTATCGATGTCCTCTTTGATCGCCTCCCTGCTCCAGTAGCGGTAGGCATCGACGACGTTGCGACGGTCTCCTTCAGCAAGCAGCTCTGGGTCGTATTTCTCGGCCTCAGGCCCTCGCGGCAGCGGACCTTCCCAGGGGCCTACGCCATGGCGGCCCTCGTTCCACTCGGTCGGCCCCTTGGCCTGGTCGGCCGCGCTGTCTACGTTAGGCGAGGTCAAGGTCGCCCAGGCCCAGCAGGGAGCGGTACTCGAGGCCTTCTGCGGCGATGACGTCGCCGGCACCGGTCTCGCGGTCCACAACGGTCGCCACGCCAACGACCTCGGCGCCGGCCTCGCGCAGCGCAGCCACGGCGGTAAGCGGGGAGTTACCGGTAGTGGTGGTGTCTTCTACGACAAGAACCTTCTTGCCTTCTACGTCCGCGCCCTCGATGCGGCGCTGCATGCCGTGCTTCTTGGCCTCCTTACGTACGACGAAGGCGTCGATATCGCGGCCGTCGGCATGCATGATGGAGGTAGCAACCGGGTCGGCGCCGAGGGTTAGGCCACCGACGGCCGCGAAATCCCAATCTGCGGTCAGCTCGCGCAACAGGGCGCCGATGAGACGGGAGGCTTCGTGATGCAAGGTAGCGCGGCGGAGATCCACGTAGTAGTCAGCTTCCTTGCCCGAGGACAGCGTCACTTTACCGTGGACGACGGCCAGTTCCTTGACCAGTTCAGCGAGGCGGGCCTTCTTCTCGGCGTCCAGGTTTTGGGCGTGCGCGTTCTGGGCGTTGGTGGTGTGAGAATCCACAGTCATCTGCTCCTTGTCGTGGGTCGTGCGCGGCGGCTCGTGCGCGGTGGCAGGCCGCCAGTATTGGTCTCTAGGCTACTCTTCCCGGCGCGGGTCCGATTCCTCGGCCGCGCGACTATCGGCCCCGCGGGTATCAGCCGCGCTGGGGGCGGGCCCACTAGTGGAATCGTCGGAGGGGTCGTCGAAGATGGAGGCGGCGCGGAACTGCTGGCGGGGCAGGCGGGCGGTGTGGGAATCGGGTGTGGGGCGCTCGCGGCCATCGGCAATGGCGTCTACTTCGTCGCCGCCGAGGGCGCTGTGCTCGACCGGGCCGCGGGTTTCAGAGTAGGCCCGAGACGGCATCTGCAGCGGCTCTTCCGGCCGTTGGATGACGGGTCGCTCGAATTCGGGCGCGCCGGCCGCCGGCGCGCCGCCGACGGCCTCGACGATGGGCTGGGCGGGAATCTCGCGGGCTGGGTCCAATTCCTCGAGGCGCACCACATGGGTGGCCGAGGAACGCGGGGGGAGGACGCGGGCGGCGTCGGCAAGCAGGGCGAGAGGTGGAAGCATCGCGTCCCATTCCGCGGAGCGCGCCTGCTTCGTGGTCTGCGCCAGGACCCACTCCGTTTCCAGCCATAGTGCGGTAACGGCTTCGGGCATTCGCTGCAGGGCGACGTGGACGCGCTCATCCACCATGCGCTCGGTCACGGCACTATCCGAGGAATACACATCGAACCCTTCGATGGTCATGGCCAAAAGCAGGTCCTCGGAAGCCTTCGCGTCGTCGCGGTCGAAGCGGCGAAAGTCCACCACCATGTCGGAGGCCGCACCGGTGCGCATAGCCATGACGTTGACGCCATCGATATCCATCAACAGCATCTCGTGGCCGTACACGTTGCCGGCGACAATGTCTTTGGGTGCCACGCCCGTGGAGGCCACTCCCCTGGTCCATTCGTCTACGAGGTAAGGGTCGGCCTTCATGAATTCAAATCCCTTGGCTTCCGCCCAATTGCGGCGCTCGCGGCGCATGGTTCCTGGCAGGATTGGCCGGTGGCGTGCGTGTGTCTTGGAAGGCGCTGGGTGCTCGCTTGTGGTCTCGTGGCTCGGCTGGGGATTGGGTTCGGGGGCTGGTTCGCCATCGGGTTCCGGGTCGGGTTCGCCGGTTGACTCAGGTTCTTGCTGGGGCGCGGGCTTGGGTGTGGGTTCCGGCTTGGGTTCTGGTGTGGGCGCGGAAACTGAAGCTGGGGTGGCCGGGTCAGCGGCAGGGGCGCGCTCGGGGGCGACGCTCGAGGCCGAATCGGCAGGCTCGGCCGGAGCAGCGTTTTCGGGTGCGGCGTCGGAGGACGCAGAGTCCGTCGGAGTGGCGTCTGCGGGGGCGGGATCCGCGGAGCTGGAGTCCGCGGAGCTGGGGTCCGCGGAGCTGGGATCCGCGTCGGCGGAGGGTGTAGGGGTGGAGGTGCGCTGTTTGCCGTCGTAAAGCAGCAGGGCACCGCCAGCAATGCCGAGAAGAACCGCGAGAGCAAGGATTAGAAAAGCCATCATCCCACGATAGTAGTAGGAAGGAGCAAGCCCTCAGCGCTCGGCGCGCGGACGCGGGAGGCTGAGGGCGAAGGCGAGGGGCGGGTTGGGGCGATTAGCCGTTGACGGTGAAGCGGTCGCCGCGCTCGACAGGGTTGTGGGGGTTGGCGGACCACTGGGACCAGCCGCCGACATAGTGGCGCAGGCCAGCGAACCCGGCGTCTTCCATGGCGGCAAGGGCGAGGGCGGAGTGGTTGCCGGAACCGGAGTAGATGATGGCGCCTTGGACGTTGTCGGGGGTGAGGCCGGCGTCGAAAAGCACTTCGCGGATTTCGCCCGCGGACTTCCAAGTGCGCAGGCCATCGTTGTGGAACAGGCGCTCCGGCACATTGACGGCGCCGGGGATGTGGCCGGCCTTGAGGTCGAGGTTCTCGCGGCGGCCGGCGAAGCGGTTGCGGGTGCGGGTATCGATGAGCAGACCGTCGTGATTGCGCACGTCATCGATGGTGGCCACGGGCATCTGGCCCGGGTTGACCTCGGCGGTGGCACCGACGGCGAAGTTGCCAGGGCCGGTCAGCGTGGTATAGCCCAGGTGGCGCCAATTGGCCAAGCCGCCGTCGAGGATGCGGACGTTGTCTAGACCAGCCCAGCGCAGGGTCCACCACGCGCGGCCGGCGAAAAGGCCACGGCCCTCGTCATAGACCACGACGGGACGGTCCTCACGGATTCCCCACTGGCGGAAGTGCTCCTGCAACTTATCCGGATCCGGCAGCGGGTTGCGGCCTACTTGGGAGCCGGGCAGGCCGGCGAAGGAATTGGCGGTATCGCTAAACAGTGCTGTCGGGATGTGCAGGGAGGTAAATTCGTTGTAGCTCTGGCGCAGCTGCGGCTGCCAGTGGGTGGCCAAGAGGGTGAAACGCTCGCCGTGATAAATAGATTCGCGGAGTTCTTGCGGGGAGACCAAAATGCTCATGCCCCCGAGTCTAGGGGCATGAGCAGGATTTGGCGCGGCGGGCGGTGGAAGGCCGATTAGCGGGCGGCGATGTCTAGCTCGGCGCCGCCATCGGCGACGTCCACGTGGACGGTGTCGCCGTCGACAATATCGCCGGCCAGCAGCTTCTTGGCGAGCTTGTCACCAATGGCCTGCTGGATGGTGCGGCGCAACGGGCGGGCGCCATAGGCCGGGTCGTAGCCACGCTCGGCCAACCAGGACTTGGCGGAATCCGAGACCTGCAGGGTCAGACGGCGGGCGTCGAGGCGCTCGGACAGGCCGTGCAGTTGGATGTCGACGATGCCACGCAGGAGTTCCTCAGAAAGGGGCTCGAACATGACCACATCATCGAGGCGGTTGATGAATTCGGGCTTGAAGGCCTTCTTCACCGCATCCATGGTCTCCTCGCGGGTGCCGCCGGCGCCCAGGTTGGAGGTCAGGATGATGACGGTATTGCGGAAGTCGACGGTGCGTCCTTGGCCGTCGGTAAGCCGGCCTTCATCCAGAACCTGCAGGAGGACGTCGAAGACGTCGGGGTGGGCCTTTTCTACCTCGTCGAAAAGCACGAGCGTGTAGGGGCGGCGGCGCACGGCCTCGGTGAGCTGGCCGCCAGCCTCGTGCCCGACGTATCCCGGAGGGGCACCGACGAGGCGGGAAACAGAGTGCTTCTCGCCGTACTCGGACATATCGATGCGCACCATGGCAGATTCATCGTCGAAGAGGAAGTCTGCCAATGCCTTCGCCAGCTCGGTCTTGCCCACACCGGTGGGGCCGAGGAAGAGGAAGGAACCAGTCGGGCGGTTGGGGTCGGCCACGCCCGCACGGGAGCGGCGCACTGCGTCCGATACGGCAGTGACGGCTTCCTTCTGGCCGACCACGCGGTTGCCCAGCACGGATTCCATGTTGAGCAGCTTCTCGGTCTCGCCCTGCAACATCTTGCCGGCCGGGATGCCGGTCCAGGCGGAAACGACCTCCGCGATGGTGTCCGGGCTTACCTCCTCATCGAGCATCGTATTGCGCTGTTCGGTGGCCTTGACCTCCGCGGCCGCGAGATCCTTTTCCAGCGGTGGAATCTTGCCGTAGTTGATCTCAGAGGCCAGTGCGAGGTCGCCGTCGCGCTCGGCGATTTCGGCTTGGCGGCGCAGGTCATCGAGTTCTTCCTTGATGTTTTGGACATCGTCGATGGCCTTCTTCTCGTTGGCCCAGCGGGCCTTGAGCTCGCCGAGCTTCTCGCGCTGGTCCGCGAGCTCGCCTTGCAGGGCGGCTAGGCGATCCTGGGAGGCGGCGTCAGATTCCTTCTTCAGCGCCAGCTCTTCGATCTCCATGCGGCGAACGATGCGCTCAAGCTCGTCGATTTCCTGCGGGGAGGAGTCGATCTCCATGCGCAGGCGGGAGCCTGCCTCATCGACGAGGTCGATGGCCTTATCCGGCAGGAAGCGGTTGGTGATGTAGCGGTTGGAAAGCTCGGCGGCCGATACCAGCGCGGAGTCCATGATGCGCACGCCGTGATGTACCTCGTAGCGCTCCTTCAAGCCACGCAGGATACCGATCGTGTCCTCCACGGAAGGCTCGGCAGCATAGACCTGTTGGAAGCGGCGCTCGAGGGCGGCGTCCTTTTCGATGTACTTGCGGTACTCGTCCAGGGTGGTGGCGCCAACCAAGCGTAGCTCGCCGCGGGCCAGCATGGGCTTAATCATGTTGCCGGCGTCCATGGAGCCGTCGCCAGTAGCGCCGGCACCGACGATGGTGTGCAGCTCATCGATGAAGGTGATGATCTCGCCCTCGGAGGATTTAATCTCATCGAGCACGGCCTTAAGGCGCTCCTCGAATTCACCGCGGTACTTAGCACCGGCGACCATGGATCCAAGATCCAGGCTGATGAGGGTCTTGCCCTTAAGGGACTCGGGGACGTCGCCAGCCACGATACGGCGGGCTAGGCCTTCCACGATGGCGGTCTTGCCCACGCCGGGCTCGCCGATGAGCACTGGGTTATTCTTCGTACGGCGACTGAGCACCTGGACCACGCGGCGGATTTCCTGATCGCGGCCGATGACCGGGTCGATCTTGCCCTCGCGGGCGCGTGCGGTGAGGTCCGTGGCGTACTTTTCTAGGGCCTGGAACTGGTCCTCCGGGTTCTCAGAGGTCACCTTGGCGGCACCGCGCACGGAGGGGAAGGCGCCCTTGATGGCGTCATAAGTAGCACCACGGCCGGTAAGCAGCTCAGCAGCGTCGGTCTTGGAGCCCGCGATGGCGGCGAGGAGAACCTCGGTGGAGACAAATTCATCGCCTAGCTCCCCGGCCAGCTCCTGCGACTTGGTCAGGACGTTGAGGCCGTCGCGGTTAAATTGCGGGTTGGCCATATTGGCGCCCTCGGCCTTGGGATAAGAATCAACAAGCTCGCGGGCTTCCTTGAGCACGGTATCCGGGTCTACGCCGGTGGCCTTAAGAACCGGGGCGGCAATTCCGCCTTCTTGGCTAAGAATGGCTGCCAGCAGGTGGGCCGGGCGGATATCCGGATTGCCATTGGACGAGGCGGTTTGCAGGGCGTCCTGCAAAGCCTCTTGTGTTTTAGTGGTGGGGTTAAATGAGTTCATGTGTGCGTTGCTCCTTCTAAGTTTTATTCACCCACTGTAGGGCTTCACTTAGCACAACGCACCCAGAGTTGAGCCTATTCCACTCAACTTAAATATTTTTAAGCGTAATCCGCTCAACTTTACGCAGGGTTTTTAAACCTGCTTGTACTCCTCGTTTTCGTGGCCCAGAATCTGCAAGCTGTGGGCGGTAGCGAAGAAGGATACGGTCACTACCTGAACAAAAAGCGCCCACTTGAGATCTTCATTAAAGGTCTTGAAATCGCCGATACTGCACAGATGGGCAATGCCATTGGCGCCGGCCCATACAGCCAAGGTGCTGATATAAACTAGGTGGTCGGTGGGGGTAATTCCCATCTCGATGACAAACTTGCGGAGCAGGTCCATCATGATGGCAAAGTTCTTGGCCATACCCTCATGCGAGCTACCATCACCATTGTGCGGAACAATGGAACCGCTGGCCAGCGCAATAATGGAGCTGAAGCGCTCTGGGTACATCATCGCGTAGTTAAAGTAGGCGGCAGCAACAATCTGCAGGCGGTCTACGGTGGGGGTATCTTCTGGAAGCACGGCGAGACAGTCCTCGAAGTCCTTCGCCATCTCTGCGGCGGTGAGGGTTTCTGCAACCTCACGCAGCGCGAAGTCATTGTCGACGATGGTGGTCAGGAAGTCTTTGGAGGTACCAAGTTTTTCGGCCACGTGGTCAAAGAAGCGGCGGTCGACACCGCGGCGACCAGCCACGCGCAGCGCGGCCTCAATAATGACCTTCTTGGCTTCCTCAGGATCCATCTGCTCGAGGTTATCCGGGACAACGAAGGGTTTTTCACGCTCGCTGCCCATGACTTTTTCTACGATGCCACGAGCATCGTTCATAATGGGGCGGCGTTGCGGGATCTGCTTATTCTTAAACCAATATTGCAGGGCATCAATCACGAGGCGTTCCACCCGCTTCAGATTAGCGGCGCGAATAACGGCGTGCTGCAGGCGCAAGATGCCCACCACACTCAAGTGCCCCATGCCATGAATAACCGACCAGAGCGCCAAAGTGATGCGGCCGATTTCCAGAGGCGAGATATCTCCATCTGCCGCTACGACGGCACCCTGTTCTTCAGCAAAGCGCTTGACGACGTCCAGCGCCATGTCCGCACCCGGCGTGCCCGACTTTTCCCCCTTGGCAAATTGGCAGACCCGCTCCTCATCCATGGCATCGTACCGCTCGAAGAGGTAGTGGTAGATACTAGGCTCGTCCTGTGCGTAGGCAAAGTAGGCCTCGGCCAACTGCATGAGGACATCGCCGCCGGAATTACCCTCCGGCAGGTGACGCGCCGCTTCCACCATGTATTCAGACATGCGGCAATCCAAAAAATCTGGGAGTGCCGCAAGCATGTCAGCACCGCTGGTAAATTCCGCGGAAACCGCCTCCGGCGAGAGGCCAGCCTGGTCCGCCACAGAGTCCACGGTAACAGCCTGCTCGCCTGCGGAGCCCGCTATATAAACAGCGGCTTCCAGGATAATCGCCCGACTGGAAGCCGCATCCAACTGGTACATCTAGTTCCTCATCATTCCTGAGATTGATACCCACTGATTCTAACAAATTTTAAGGTTTAGGGATGGCCCCAATCGATTACCCTTTTCAAGTATGTAGCCCCTCACCAATGTTGACGGTGGTGGCGGGGCCGATAGGCCATGGTCACGGCCGCAGCCATGTCCACCCGCCTTGCACCGATGGAACATTTTCTTAGTTTTTGCGCGTCCTATCTCATAGTTTTTTAAGGTGGCGGTGTGAGGGAGGGGACGTCGGCAAGCGCGGCTATTCCTGCTTTTGTCCTACATGGCCGATGCCCTCCTGGAAGATGGTGCCGCGCGGCGGCATAAGGCGCATGGATTTAAAAGCAATGTAGACGCCGATGGAAATCGCCAGGGAAATGGCACCGAAAATGCCGGTGAATCCGTACATCACGGCCATAGGCGCGATGATGGTCCACGAGATTTCGAATGGGCCGAAACCAATGTAGGCCATGCCGTATTCAGATAGCGTGCCGGACTTAAGCTTGGGGTCCACAATCTTGAGGATGGCGATGCCGGTCGCCACGGTGGCGGTAGCCCAGCCCCAGCCAAAGATGCCGCGCTCAATCCAGCGCTCGCCAAAGAACTCGGCCGGGAACCACAGCAAGAAGAACGCGCAGAAGATGGTGCCCAGGACGAAGAGCAGGAGAAGTGCCTGCCAATAAGAGGCAATAGCGGCCGGGACGATGGCGGCCACACCGAAGGCAATGAGGTAGTCCGTGGCCGCACCAGAGACGGAGGAAATGGAGTCCTTATCCAGGTAGTCCTCTGCGCCGACGAAGTTCATAAGCGCACGGAAGATTAGGCCCACCACCATGGACATGGCAAAAAGCGGCACGGAGACATTCTCCCAGATGCTGCTCAGGCCCTGGTTGATCCCATAGGCGGTCATCACGGTCAAGATGATGAAGCCGAAGTGCAATGCGAGCGGTTCGATGGAGGAAGGGTTGGTGGTAGCGCGGCCGAGCGACGGGCGCTCATCGATGTTTTTGATATAGCCGCGGCGCAGCTCTTCCGGCAGCTCCTTGGGTACGTGGGAAACCTTGCCCTTGCGGATGCCCCAGTTACCGGCGACTACGCCGCCGATGATTGCGGCCAGCGTGCCGACGGTCGCGGAGGTAAAGCCGAGCGAAGACGCGGCATCAGCGCCTACGCCCTCGAGCGCACCACCCACGGCCGCGGCGGTACCGAAGCCGCCGGTGAAACCGACGGGCAGCATCATGCCGAACCAATTCGGGGTATCGAAAAGCGGCGCAAAAAGGAAAAGACCCAGCACGATGAACAGGCCCCACTGGCCGGTGAACATCATGGTGGAATAGCCCCACATATTGCGCGCGCCCTTGCCCATGTTGCCGCCCACTTCCATGGAGTAGGCCATAGACGCAAAGACCACCGCGATGAGGATGGAGGTGTAGTCGCCCAAGTTATCGGAGAAGTTGATCCAGCCCAGCACGTTTGGACCAACCAGTAGGCCGATGAGGCCGGCAGTGATCGGGGCAGGTAGCAGCAGGTCCTGGAAAATGAACTTCACCTGGTGACGCAGGACGTTGCCGATGACCATGAGCAAAGAAATCCAGCCCACATCCAGCATGAGCGTATAAGCGGAAAAATCTTCCATGGGGACCCTTTCTAACTGTGCAATTATGGCGGCTTGCCCCCGTTAGAGGGCAGGCGGATAGGGAATACAATACCTTCCGCTAAGTGATCCACAACATAGGCTCCCGTTTTCACCCCCACTACAGCTTTCAGTAGGTAGCTCGACCCCCGGTTGGGCGCTGACTATTAGGATGATGTGACATGTGGGAACTGGGCGAGCATTTTCGAAATTACGCAGACGAGTATCGCGATGCGGTGCACGAGCATTTCTTTAACGCGGTGCCTGAATCCCGGCAGATTTTTGCCCTGTCGATGCGCGATACCCATACCTCGATGGTGCCTGCGCTGGCGTGGGTGATTGAGCATACGGAGCCTAGGGAGCCCCTGCTTGCCGACGTCTCCGCAAAACTCACCCAGCTCGCCCGCGATCACCGCCGGCATGGGTTTCCGGCCGAAATCTATTCCCGCTTCGACGATGCCCTAGTAGCGGGCCTGCGGGTTTTGGCGCTGACGCAGTATCAATACAACTTTGCCTGCGACGTCATCCACCAGGTGTGCGCCACGATGGCCGACGCCGCACGGGAGTCCGATGCCGCCGGCGAAGCACCGGCGCACTCGGCGCAAGTGGTGGCGGTGGATCACCCCACCCGCGAGACGTCCATCATCCGCGTGGAGGCTGGCCTGGCTGTGCCCTATCAACCGGGGCAGCACTTTCCGGTGACCACGCAGTACTTGCCCGGGCAATGGCGGATGCTCACTCCTGCGCAGCCTAGCGACGGAACCGGCCAGGTGGTCTTTCACATCTCCACCGCGGGCGAGGCTTCCCGGTCCCTCGCGCACGCGCAGCCCGGAGACTGGTGGACCCTGGGCCAGCCCGCCGGAGGCATTAGCCTGCAGAACGCGGGCGCAGGCGAACTGGTCATTATTGCCTATGGCACCGGGTGGGCCACGGCCCGCTGCGCGGCACTCGCCGCGCTGGACGATGATGACCGCGGCCGAGTACCACGCCTCTTCGCCGTGGCGGGCAGCCCCGGCGCCCACTATGACACCTACTTCCAGCAGAACCTGGCAGCACTTGGCGTGCCGGTGCGCCGCATCGTGCGGGAAGAAAAAGACCCGTGGCTGCTCAATGCCCGCGAATTGGCGCCCGGCGCCGACTACGTAGTCTCCGGGGAACCGACCGATGTAGTAGTCAACGAGGTGGAGTTATCCACAGGCACTCCCCCACGCTTCTTACTCGTCGGACCAGCCGACGAGGTTGTGGAAGGTGGGGAAAGGTTGGTTCAAAGAGGCGTCGGCAAGCAGCAGATCGACGTCCTTAGCTGGGGCCGCGACGGGCGCTGGCAGCCGGAAGACTACGCGGCTCTGGCCTAGTCCACAGTGGCCACAACCGGCAGGGCGCGGCGGGTTTTCGCTACCTCATTCGGATCGATGTCGGCATAGAGGATGTCATCCTCGTAGCCGGCCTCGGCCATGCGCACGCCATTCGGATCAACGATGGTGGAATGGCCAATGCCCGTTGGTCCGGAAGGATTGCCCGCCTCTGCGTCACCCCCCGGGCGCGATTGGCCGGCCGCAACGATATAGCTGGTGGAGTCCAAGGCACGCGCGGCCGTGAGCAGGCGCCACTGCTCCAGCTTTCCGGGGCCATCCGCCCAGCTCGTGGGTACTACAATGAGCTGCGCGCCCTGGCTGGCCAGCTCCTTAAACTGCTCTGGGAAGCGAATGTCATAGCAGGTGGCCACGCCCACTACAAGGTCATCCACGTCGAAGGCTACGAGCGATTCGCCGGCTAAGACCGTATCCGATTCGCGGTACTCAAAGGCATCATAGGTGTGGATCTTGTCGTAGCCGCCCAGCACGCCAGGTCCTGCAATGAGCGCCGTATTGGTCACGCGATTAATGGTCTTGCCGTCGCGCTCCACGGTATCGGCTGGGCAGAACATGCCGGCCACGACGGTGACCTCAAGCTCCTCTGCGAGCGTTTGGATCGCCGTGGCGAACGGGCCTTCGAGCGTCTGCGCCTGCTCATCAAGGCGCCCGGAGCGGAAATTCTGCGCCGTGGCCTCCGGCAGCACGATTAACCGCGCCCCGTTTCCGGCCGCCTCACGGATCTTGGCGAGGGCCAGTTCCTGGTTTTCGGTGACACTACCGGTGGACGTTAACTGCACTGCTGCTACCTTCATGCCTCCCAAAATAATGAAGCAATGCGGAGTTATCCACAGGCTGCGTCTTTACCCCTAGCGCGGCGTTGTATGGTCCTTCAGGCTTAGGGGCATGAGTTATGTAGAAATTCCCACGCACCTGCCCGATTACGTCCGCTCCCTCATGGCGCGCCCTCCGCTGCCACCGCCGACGGCCGCGCTCGATACCGCCTGCCGCACAGCGGCCGCACTAGAGCGAGCCCGTGCCACCTGGTCCAGCACCGTGACTGCAACGGAAGACGCCACGGCCGAGCAATTGCGTTCCGTCGACGCTTTCCTCCACGCTGCCGCCGGGGTGGATTCTCACCTGGGCAATGCCTTGGGAGATGCGCGATGACCCTATCCGTGGCTTTAAAAAATGGTGCTAGTACGTTGCACAGCGAACACGCTGAACTGCGCTTTCGTGTTATAGATGCACACCAGGATTGGCGCGACCTACCACTGGGTGGACCTGCCGGCGAGGCCGCGCGCACCAGTTTGGCAAGCTACACCGACTGGCTCGCACAACCACTGCACCAGATGGAGCAGGTTGCCACCACCCTTGAATTCCACGCCAGCCTGCAGGCCCGCCGCGAGGAACTCGAGGACCGCATCATCGCATTTCTAGGACAAGTGGATGAGCGCAATGGCGCCGCGGCCAGCGCCGCAGGACTCTTGTTGAATCAGGTGCGGGCGCTGGGCGATTCCCTCGACTGGCTATGCTCCCAAGAAATCGATGCCCTATGTACGCCTGACGGGGTGGCCCCACCCGTTCGCTTGGAAGACTTCTCCGATCTTCCAGTGGATACCGTCCACGAGATTAATCTTGCCCACGCCAGCGAGCACGTATCTCAGCTCGCCGCACAGAACCCAGATATGCGAGTGCTAGAAACTAGCGACGGACGGCTCGTAGCCATGGTGGACCCCGGCGGCTTTCGGACTATGCCGGCATCACTTACCAGCTTCGTAGAAGGAGTTCACTCCTCCGATCCAGAAACCTGGCAGCGTGCGGTAGACCGCGGCCGCAATCTAGCCAAGGCCAGCGGCGGGCCCGCGGTCGTGTGGTTGGGCTACCAGGCGCCCTCCTCCCTGCCCCGTGCGGTTCACGCCACTCCCGCGCGCACTGCCAGTCAAGAACTCGCCCGGTTTCAGCGCTCGCTCGGTAGGCGCTATCCGCAGGCCAAGCGCACCGTAGTGGGATACTCCTATGGTTCTGTCGTCACCGGGCATGCCGCAAAGCAGGAAAGGATTGCTGAGGACGTAGTGCTCGTCGGCAGTCCCGGCACCGGCGCTGGCCACGCCTCAGAACTGCATGGCCGCATCTGGGCAGCCACAAACGCCAACGACCCCATCGCTATTACGACGGGGCCTCACGCCGGCATCCATGGCCCCGATCCCACCATTGATACCTTTGGCGCTACTCCCCTTCCCGGCGCGGATGGCCTCCCTGGCGATCATGGCTCCTATTGGGAGGACCCCCGGTTCTTGCGCGGCCTAGGCCAAGTGGCACGCGCGGATTAGTCCGAGGGGTAGGGCCTTTTAGAACAGACCAGCCGGCTGGTCCGAATAGGAGACCAACATATTCTTAGTCTCCTGATAGTGGCCCAGCATCATCAAGTGGTTCTCACGGCCAAGGCTGAAGAAAACCCCGCAGCCAGCGGGGAAGCTGGCTGCGGGGTTGGGTGTACTCGTCTGCAGAGCGAGAGTTAGTCTTGGCCGTATCCACGGCCGCGGGAGCGCTTGCGCTCACGCGCGGTGCGCGGGCTCCACATCACCACGGAGGTGGACCGTGGGACATGGACAAGCTCACCGCTGCGCTGGGAGCGACGGCCGGCGGCCTGCTCGCGCAGGGCCCGAACTTCCTCGGCAAGGGCATCGCGTTCGGCCTCGAGTCGATCGCGTTCCTCGGTCAACTCGATGATGGACTTGATGCCGGCAAGATTGACGCCATCGTCTTGGGACAGCGCCTGAATCTTGCGCAGCAGCTCGATGTCCCGGTCGGAGTAGCGGCGGCCACCGCCACGAGTGCGGGCCGGGGAGACCAAGCCCATACGGTCATAGGTGCGCAGGGTTTGGGCATGCATTCCGGAGAGTTCCGCAGCTACGGAGATGACGTAGACCGCGGTGCCGGAATCTTCTGCCTTTCCAGTGCTCATTTTTTAACACACCTCCTGCCTTAAGCATTCTCGGCGCCGGCCCAACCCGCACGCGGGTTGAAACCGGAGTCCTTTTCCGCCTGAGCATAGGTGCGCAGTGCGCTGGAGGCGGCGGCATCGAGCTTGGTGGGCACGGTGACCTGCACGGTAACCAGCAGATCACCGGAGTTGCCACCGCGCTTGGCGATGCCCCTTCCGCGCACCCGCAGCGTGCGTCCATCCGGCGTGCCGGCAGGGATCTTCACGCGCACCGGGTTATCCAAAGTTGGAACCGCAATGGTATCGCCCAAGGCGAGCTCGGTGAAGGAAACCGGAACGGTGACATGGAGGTCATCGCCCTCACGAGTAAAGACCTTGTCTGGTTTTACGGTTACCGCCACGAAGAGGTCACCGGCTGGAGTGCCGTTGGGACCTGCTTCGCCTTGTCCGGCGAGGCGGACCTTTTGCCCATCGATGACGCCGGCAGGGATGCGCACGGTGATATTGCGGGTGCGGTGAACCGTGCCGGTGCCGTGGCAATCCTTGCACGGATCCGTGATGCGCCGGCCGGTGCCATCGCAGTCCTTGCACGGGGCAGAGAAACCGAAAGCGCCGCGGTTTTCCGAGGTAAAACCGGTACCGTTGCAGGTGCCACAAGTAGAGGTCTTGCCGGAAGCGGAGCCCGAGCCGTGACACGTGGTGCACGGCGCATTGCCGCTGAGCGCTAGGGGAATGGTGGTTCCCTTAGCAGCCTCGCGGAAGTCGAGGGTTATTTCCGTTTCGACGTCGGCCCCCCGCGACGGTTTAGCTGAGTGGCCAGCACTACCGCCGCGGTTGAAAACGCTACCGAAGATATCCCCAACACCGCCGCCTTGAGACGCTCCTCCAGCGGATCCTCCGAAGAGGTCCGAGAGGTCGAATTCTTGCGCACCTTGTCCACCCATGCGCGTGGATCGAAACCCGCCGGGAAATCCGGCGCCTCCCATCCGTCCAAAGCCGCCTCCATTGCGGAGCATGGCCTTGAACTGGTCGTATTCCTTGCGCTCAGCGGCGTCGGAAAGCACGTCGTAGGCTTCCGCAACCTTTTTGAACCTTTCCGCTGCCGCGGGGTCGTCCGGGTGGGTATCGGGGTGATTCTCGCGCGCTAGCTTGCGGTAAGCACGCTTAATCTCGTTCTGGTCTGCGGACGAGGAGACCCCCAGATCCGCATAGTAATCTTTGTCTGCCCATTCGGGTTTAGCGCTCACTGGGCATCTCCTCCTTTCAAAGAGAATCGATACAAGTTAAGTAAAAGGGCGCCGCGGGAAGGTCACTAGTCAATTCCCAGGGCGCCCTTTTTGTTATTTACTCGGATTCTTCCGAGCTGCCGGACTCATCGCTGGGGTCCGCGATGATGACCATGGCATTGCGTACGAGCCTGTCGTCCACGCGGTAGCCCTTGCGCAGCACCGTGCCAAGCACCTGCTCATCACCGGTGGACAAGTCCTGCACGGCTTCGTGGACCTCAGGGTCGAAGGCATCGCCTTCCTCACCAAAAGCAGCGAGGTCGTGCTTTTCCAGCGTGCTGTGGAGCTTATCCGCAAACGCCTTGAGTGGGCCTTCCAAGTCACCGTGCTCACGAGCCAACTCCAAGTCATCAAGGACAGGCAGGAAATCTGCGATGACCTTGGCCTTGGCGGTCTCGATTACGGCCTGGCGGTCGCGCTCGGTGCGGCGGCGGTAGTTGGTGTATTCCGCATTCAGACGCTGCAGGTCTTCGGTGCGTTCTGCCAACTGTGCTTCCACATCGCTGGCGCCGGTGCCTGCGGGCTCCTCACCCGCTGCTTCGGCTTCTACCTCATCAGTGTTGACATCTGCCAGCGCTTCTTCGAGGTCAGCATCGAGGGTGGGATCCAGCTCGGCTTCTTCGGTGGCGTCAGCCTGCGCTTCCTGCGCAGCCTGGGCCTCCTCGGCCTGCTCGGCAGCAGCCTCAGCGCGGTCAGCCGAGGTAGCCTCCGGATCCGTGTTTTCCGGGTCGCCTGGGTTGTGCGGCATTCCGCTGTCCTGAGTCATTACTTATTGCCATCCTTGTTCTCGTCCTCGTCAACTACCTCTGCGTCGACGACGTTCGGGTCACCCTGAGCAGCGCCAGCATCAGCCGCGCCTTCAGCACCAGCCTCAGCAGCCTGTGCCTCGTAGATCTGCTTGCCCATCTCCTGGGATTCGGTGGACAGCTTCTCTACTGCGGACTTGATGGCCTCGAGGTCATCGCCCTTCAGAGCCTCATCAACGGCGTCAGCAGCCTCGGTGACCTTGGTCTTAACATCCTCGGATACCTTGTCAGCGTTGTCGTCCAAGAACTTGCGGGTCTGGTAGGAGGTGGACTCTGCGTTATTGCGCAGCTCCTGCTCCTCGCGGCGCTTCTTGTCCTCTTCAGCGTGCTGCTCGGCGTCCTTGACCATGCGGTCGATTTCTTCCTGGGACAGGCCGGAACCATCCTGAATCTTGATGGTGTTCTCCTTGCCGGTGCCCTTGTCCTTTGCGGTTACGTGGACGATGCCGTTGGCATCGATATCGAAGGTAACCTCAATCTGCGGAACACCACGCGGTGCCGGAGCAATACCGCCGAGCTCGAAGGAGCCGAGCAGCTTATTGGCGGTAGCCATCTCGCGCTCGCCCTGGAAAACCTGAATCTGTACGGAAGGCTGGTTGTCTTCCGCGGTGGTGAAGGTCTCGGACTTCTTGGTCGGGATGGTGGTGTTGCGCTCGATGAGCTTGGTCATCACGCCACCCTTGGTCTCAATGCCGAGGGACAGCGGGGTGACGTCGAGAAGCAGCACGTCCTTAACCTCGCCGCGCAGAACACCTGCCTGCAGGGCAGCGCCGACTGCAACAACCTCGTCCGGGTTAACGCCCTTGTTGGCATCCTTGCCGGTTAGTTCCTTAACCAGGTCAGATACGGCCGGCATACGGGTGGAGCCACCAACGAGAACAACGTGGTCGATATCACCGACGGAAAGGTCAGCGTCCTTGATGACCTGGTTGAACGGAGCCTTGGTGCGGTCCAGCAGATCCTGGGTGATCTTCTGGAACTCGGTGCGGGTCAGGGTCTCATCCAAGAACAGTGGGTTCTTATCGGAGTCAACGGTGATGTACGGCAGGTTGATGTTGGCCTGCTGGGAGGAGGACAGCTCAATCTTGGCCTTCTCTGCAGCCTCGCGTAGACGCTGCACGGCGCGCTTATCCTTGGTCAGGTCAACGCCCTGGGAGGTCTTGAAGCGGTCTACCAGCCAATCGACGATGCGCTGATCCCAGTCATCGCCACCCAGCTCGTTATCGCCGGCGGTGGCCATAACCTCGACAACGCCATCGCCAATTTCCAGCAAGGAGACGTCGAAGGTGCCGCCACCCAGGTCGAATACCAGGATGGTCTGCTCCTGCTCGCCCTTTTCCAGGCCATAAGCCAAAGCAGCTGCGGTTGGCTCGTTAACGATACGGAGCACGTTCAGGCCTGCAATCTGGCCAGCTTCCTTGGTGGCCTGGCGCTGTGCGTCCTCGAAGTATGCAGGAACGGTAATAACGGCGTCAGTAACATCCTCACCGAGGTAAGCCTCTGCGTCGCGCTTCAGCTTCATCAGCGTGCGAGCGGAGATCTCCTGGGAGGTGTAGTCCTTGTCATCAATGTTGATCTTCCAGTCGGTGCCGATGTGACGCTTGACGGAGCGAATAGTGCGGTCAACATTGGTTACCGCCTGGTTCTTAGCGGACTGGCCGACCAGGATTTCGCCGTTCTTTGCAAAAGCAACGACGGAAGGCGTGGTGCGGGAGCCCTCAGAGTTTGCGATAACGGTGGACTCGCCACCTTCCAATACGGAAACGACGGAGTTCGTCGTACCAAGGTCAATACCTACTGCGCGTCCCATGATTTCTTCTCCTTTTATCTTGGGGTAATTAATAAAGTTGACTGTCAGTGACTCAACTTCTCGTTGCGTCCGAGCGCTACTGTAACAGAACTTCCACGTCCGGTCACACAACCTTGAGCCTGTGTCACTCAATCCTTACAACCGGAAGCCTACAAAAGTTATTCCCCGCGACTCAACTTTTCTTGTCAACATTCCTTTTGTGCAGCTCAGCGCCACTCTTGCCGACGCCCACTCCCACCTTCCACGCAATCACCCCCCTTCACCCAACACCACCCCATACCCAAACAGAGGTCCTTAAATAGCCCTAAGAGGATCCAAAAGTCACCTCAGAAAGGATCCAAAAGAGGATTGGCAGCCCGCCCCCGCTACCGCATACTAGGAATCACAGCAGTTAAGAGCTGCTACCCCAGAGAGAGATTGTAGTTTTACTCCGCCGATCCGAAAGGAATGTATATGTTCGATACCCTCGCAGACCTCAGCTCCGCCATCGACTTCGAGGCACTCATCAAGGGCATCAAGGGCCTCATCGAGGCTTCCTCCGAGTCCAACACCGACTCCGAGGGCCTGTCCTCCGTATTCGAGGGCCTGTCCTCCAAGGATGACGCAGAGGCTGCCGCAGAAGCTAAGTAATTAGCCTTCTGTACTCCTTCATGAAGACCAGCTAAACCCCCTCACCTTCTACCTCCGCACGGAACCCACCACAAGGAACCGCGCACGAAGGTGCGGGGGTTTCGCTGTTTTCAATAGCTACTTGATTTCTAGTGGTCGTGGAAACACCTGACATGGGTTAGGTGATTGTGTGGAGTCGAAATGGGTTCCGGATTCTGCTGTTGTGGCGCGGTTTGCGTCGTTGGTTCGGGCTGGTAGTTCAATACGGGCGGCTGCTGGGGTGGTTGGTTTAGCGCGGTCGGTGGCTTATCGGCTTGCTGGTGAGTTGGACTTGCCGCGCAAGCGCCGCAGGACTACTAGCTCGGATGACTGTGAGGAAATAGCTCGCCTGTGGCTGGAAGGTGTGGCACCGATGGATATTGCGCGCCAGCTTTCTATAGGCTCTTCTCCGGTGTACCGCATCGGTATTGAGCTTGGTTTGTGGAAGCGCAATCCGCATGGCCGAAAAGCTGCGGCCACAACTGACCGGTGTAGTTATCTGCAATTGCGCGCGAATGCTTTAGGCCGCAAAGATGCCGCTTTAGCCTGTGGCATTCATCCGCGTAATGCTGCTGATATAGACAAAGGTGTCATTAAGCTTTCCACTGGGCGTGTGCCTTTTGTCCCGGCTGGCCCAGATGTGGCGCTGTATAACAGGCTTATGCAGGTAATTGAGTACGTTGATGGTCGCCAAGCAGTTCCAGTCCAGGTTATTCCGCAACAGCGTATCGATAGGCGTATTTCTTCGCGCTACTTATCGGTAGAAGAACGCGAGCTCATCTTTGACCTTGACCGGCAAGGCAAAGGTGTACGTGAGATAGCTCGGCGTCTTCAGCGCTCTGCTGGCACTATCAGCAAGGAGCTTAAACGCAACCGGGATGAATTTGGGGTGTATCTTCCCACGCATGCGCACCGTAAATCGGTGTTGCGTAGGTTTAGACCGAAAAAGCGCAAGATTGATGCCAATCCACGTTTGCGCACCGTGGTCTGGGCGATGGTGAAAGATAGGTACTCGCCGGAGCAGATTTCTGGGAGGTTGCGCAGCTGCTACCCCGGTGATGAGACTATGTACGTGTGTCCTGAAACTATTTATCAGTCTTTGTATTTCCAGGCTAAAGGTGAGTTGAAAAAGGAAGTCGCTGCTGCACTGCGTCGCGGTCACGCCCAACGTCGACCTCGTGGCACGCGCAGTGCCCGCAGGCGGTTTGTTGACCCTATGGTGATGATTTCCGACCGGCCAGCAGAAGTAGACGACCGAGCAGTACCAGGTCATTGGGAAGGCGACCTCATTTTAGGCGCGGGTAATAAGTCTGCAATTGGCACGCTAGTAGAGCGAACCACGCGCTATGTCATCTTGCTGCATTTACCTAATGGGCATAGTGCTACCGAAGTAAATAAAGCACTTACTAAAGCGATTGCTACCTTGCCAGATCATCTCAAAGGATCACTTACCTGGGATCAGGGAAGTGAAATGGCCTGCCATAAGGCCTTTTCTGTAGCTACAAAGTGTCCCGTGTTCTTCTGCGATCCTGGTTCGCCGTGGCAGCGAGGCACCAATGAAAACACCAATGGACTACTAAGGCAGTACTTCCCTAAAGGAACAGACCTAAGCGTCCATAGTGCAGCGGACCTAGAATTCGTCGCCATGCAACTCAACCGCCGCCCCCGCAAAACCCTGGGCTTTCAAACACCAGCCGAGAAAATGGCCGCACTGATAAACTCAACCGAAACATAAGAAGTGTTTCCACGACCACTAGAATCCGCCCTACTTCGCGGCCGTTGTACTTACACTAAGTAGACGAACCCCATCGAGCTTTAGCAACCAGGAAGCGTGGACCGCACCGTGTCGAAACCTTCACAGCCGCCCCTTCACCAACGCATCCGCGCGGCCATGACCCTGCAGCGAACAGCAGCCATTACTGCCTTCTTCTGCGTTGTCCTTACCCTGCTAGGCGCATTCCTTACCCCCACAGAACATCAGTTATCGGCAGCCATTCTTGGATTAGTTCTCACAGTGATAACTACTTCAGGCTTTCGCTGGCCTTTGGGAATGGCCGGTACCTTTATTGCCGTGTGGCTAATCGCTACATTTCTTACTAGAACCCCTTTTATTTGTTCGGTGTTCCTAGCTCCGATTTTCCTAGCGGTAGTTGCTTACCACGGCAAACATAGCCACACAATTGCTGTCGGCCTACTCCTATGGATTTGCGGGCTCATTGATCCCGAAACGCTTGAACTAAGTATCCACCCTGCCCCAGCTTTCACTTGGGGAATGCTAATTGGCGTCGGTGGCGTAATTGGAGCGACCTTCGCCCACTCTGCAAACCGATATAGATCTGCCATGGTGGAGTGGAACGATGACGTGAAGCGCCGACAAACCGACCTCGCCGAAACCTTGCACAACTCGGTTGTTTCTAACCTAACGGTAAACACCATGCAGCTAGAGGCTCTAAGTCTCGAATATTCCAAGCTGCCAGAGCTAGCGGAAAAGCTCGATGCCCTCAGCGACTCCATGCGCTCTTCCATGTCGGAAGTACGGGCACTGACCAAGGTCCTGCGAAATAATATCGATGACATTAACGACGGCATGAGTTTTGGTTCAACCACCAAGCCAACAAGCTTTGCCCAGCTCATTTCAGAGGAAGAGGAACGCCTTTCCCGTCTCAATCGATCACCCATCGTTGAGGTCAAGGGCGAGGAGTTTGCGCCAGAATTTCCTCAAGAAATTCTAGAACCCATCGCAGCCATCACCACAGAAGCCTGCCTAAACGCGGTGAAGTATTCTCCACCAGGGGCGGAGATTGTAATTTCCGTTCGACCGCATATGGGCTGGACGGTCATTACCATCACTAATCCCGTAGCAAAACCAACAAGCAAGAACACCGAAATGTCCTCCGGCATTGGTATGTCCTCTATGAACCGGATTGCGGCCACAATGAACGCGCGATTGGACACGGATTTGGAGTCTGGAAAATGGGAGTTGAATCTATTTCTGCCGCCCAGCGCCCATAAGCGGCGTTAGTTCCACCACGTTGTATAGCAAAGACTTAATTCTTACACTAAGCTTTCGCTTGTTTCTGCCTATTCAAACTTTCACAAAAGGAGCGCCTTGATGCAGGCCGCACTCGCAAGTCTTCTCGCCCCACTCATGTTGTCTTCTTCCATCTTCGGCGCCGGCCTTACCCCTGGTGAGCTGCCAAAGACTACGGCATACGCATCTCCCGTCGATATTGCATTTGGTTGCCCGGCTCCATGGTGCGTGAAGTAAAAATATCCCTCTTGGTCGTCGATGACGACCCACTTGTCCTTGAGGCCTTGGGGCGCTACTTCGCCTCGGCTGAGGACATGGAGGTGCGCGCCACCGCAGAAAATGGCAAGGTCGCTCTCGAGCTTTTGCAAGAGCAGGACTTTGACGTCATTGTCGCGGACATCCATATGCCCGAGATGGATGGCACGACCCTCTTGCGTGAGGTCAACAAGCTGGAAGAACCACCTGTCTTTGTTGCGATGACCGCGATGGACAATGACGAGACCCTCAAAGAGGTCATGTCCAATAGGGCCGCGGCCTATATTTTAAAAAGCTCCAAGCCGGTCTACATTTTGGATACCGTGCGCGAGGCCGTGCGCGGCGGCACGGTTGTCACCCCACAGTCGCTTACCCGCTTGTTTGAGCAGCTTCCCGATTGGAACGCTGAGGGAACCAGCGCCGATGCGGCTGCCGCAACCGCCAAGATCAAGGACAATCACCATATCTCCCCTGCGCTAGAGCAGGTCCTGGACTTGGTCTGTCAAGGAAAGTCCAACGAAGAGATTGCCAAGAGCACGCATTATGCACCGGGCACGGTGAAGAAGTATGTGTCCACTCTACTCAGTGAATTCCACGCCAAATCGCGACTCGAGCTGGCGGTGAAGGCGCTCAAGGCCGGCTACGGTTCTTAGAACCCAATTGTTGGATAATCCGGGGGTGGGCTACCCCCGGATGAGTTAACACCCCCTCTAAACCCCACATGCTGGGGTTTATTTTTTGTTTTTCCACCCCCGCTTGCCATTTTTCAAAAGAGACTAGCATCACGTTTGCCGCTTTCCTATAATTGCGGCAACACAAAAGTTCTTAGTATTTCCCAGGCAACATTTGGAACCTGAACCTGCAGGGTTGCCGCACGTCAGAGCGTTATGGCGCTCGCGTTTTCCTCTAGCCTTACACAGTCACGTCATAGAAAGCAGGTGAGAGTTGAACACCAACCTGGCGCGCGTTCGTCGCAGCAGCGATAGGCCTCCCGTCCACATTCGGCCCGCATAGTGGCCCGCTGAACATCGCACTTCACTCCGAATCCCTGCGACCCTCACTTTGCGTCGCGCGCACCCGCGTGTTCGCTCCTCACCCGACTGCAGCCCTGCAGCACCACATAGCTCACCGCTTACGTCCCAGCCGCCTGTATCGCCCGGCAGCCCACTGTCCGGCACGAATACTGCTAGCGGTTAAGGGGATGTGACCCGTTTGAAAAAGAGGTAGAACCCATATGACTTCTCCTGCTAATACCCGCTTGCCCATCTCTGATGATGTGGAAGCAGTCCTGCCTGCAGCTATCAGCCGCGCCCACGACTGGTTGAAGTCCACTGCGGACGAAGAAGATAAAGCCACCGAACAACTCGCAGACCTGCTGCGCGATGAGGACGGCGTGAAGTTCACCATGGACTTCGTCGACCGCGTCATGCGCCCAGAAGATGACAAGGTTGCCGCACATGCGCTGAAGGATATTTCTTCTCACTATGACCCGTCGTTCCTCGGCAGCATCAATGGTGCGCTCGTTGGTGCCGGTGGCTTCTTCGGCCCAATCCTGCCCAACCTAGTCATGCCGGTTGCCCGCCTGTACATGCGCAAGATGGTTGGCCACCTGGTTCTGGACGCCGAGTCTGATGCCCTCAACAAGATCCTGGACAAGGCCGCCCAATCCGGGGAGCAGCTTAACCTCAACCTGCTGGGTGAGGCCGTGCTCGGTGAGGAAGAGGCTAAGTCCCGCGCGGAGCGCACCCTCAAGCTCATCCAAAACCCCCGCGTAACCTACGTTTCGGTCAAGGCTTCCTCCATGGTGGCCCAGCTTAACCACTGGGATATCGATGGCTCGGTAGAGCGCCTCAAGGAGCGCCTGCGTCCGCTGTACCAGGCTGCGGCGAACCGAACCGACAAGGTCTTTATCAACATGGACATGGAGGAGTACCACGACCTCCACCTGACCATCCGCCTGTTCAAAGAGCTACTCAGCGAGCCGGAATTCCTCACCCTGGATGCCGGCATCGTGCTGCAGGCTTACCTGCCGGATACCTTTGATGCGCTCAAGGATATCGCTGACTTTGCTAAGGAGCGCGTGGCTAAGGGCGGCGGCAAGGTCAAGGTGCGCATTGTAAAGGGCGCGAACCTATCCATGGAAACCGTGCAGGGCGAGGTCCACGATTGGCCGCTGGCTACCTACACCAACAAGCTCGACGTTGACGCCAACTACTACCGCCTATTGGATTTCATCCTGCGCGAAGAGTACGCCGATAGCGTCCGCATCGGTGTAGCAACCCACAACCTCTACACCGCGGCAATGGCCTATGAGCTGGGTAAGAAGCGCGGCGTGCTGCACATGATGGATTCGGAGATGCTGCAGGGCATGTCCCCAGCACAGCAGGCAGCGGTGCGCAAGGTCTTTGACGGCCGCCAGATCCTCTATACCCCGGTTGTCCACGCAGAAGACTTCGATGTCGCCGTGTCCTACCTGGTACGCCGCTTGGAGGAAAACTCCGCGCCGCAGAACTTCCTCTACGCGCTCTTTGCCCCAGGCGAGGAGCCGCTGGCGGATCAGGAAGAGACGTTCCGTCGGGCCGTCGCCAAGCGCTGGGACACCTTCGCTGGCGCCCGCCGTACCCAGAACCGCCTCGAGGAGGACGGCCGCCAGGCACCGCGCACCGGCCGCTTTACCAACGAGGCAGACACTGACCCGGCGCTCGCGCCGAACCGCCAGTGGGCGCAGGAAGCGCTCAAACGCAATCCGGGCGAGCACGGCATCGCGGAGGTTACCGACCCTACGGCGGTCGAAGGTCACATCGCTCGCGCCAAGGAGCTGGGCACCGAGTGGGGCAAGCGCCCTGCCGCCGAGCGCGCCGCGGCACTGGAGGCCGTGGCAGATCAGATTGCCTCCCAGCGCGGCAAGTTCATCTCCGTGGCTGCGTATGAAGCCAATAAGACCGTTACCCAGACCGACCCTGAGGTCTCTGAGGCGATTGACTTCTGCACCTACTACGGCCAGTCCGCGCGCCTGCTGGAGGAGTCCTACTCCGAGTTCACCCCGCACACCGTTACCGTGGTGACCCCGCCATGGAACTTCCCCATTGCTATCCCGACCGGCGGCATTGCGGCATCCTTGGCGGCCGGCTCGGCGGTTATCGTCAAACCAGCCCCGCAGGTAGTTCACTGTGGCAAGCTCGTGGTGGAAGCCTTCCGCACCGCCCTCGAGGCGCAGGGGCTGGATCCGGATCTGGTGCAGCTTGTGCTCACAGATGAGGCCGAGGCTGGCAAGGCGCTGCTTTCCCACGATGACGTGGACAATGTCATCCTCACCGGCGCGTCCGATACCGGTGCGCTCTTCCGTTCCTGGAAGCCGAAGATGAACATTATGGCGGAGACGTCCGGCAAGAATGCACTCATCATCACCCCTGCGGCCGACCCAGACCTGGCCATCGATGACCTCTACAACTCCGCCTTTGGCCACTCCGGCCAGAAGTGCTCGGCGGCCTCCCTGGTTATCTTCGTCGGCGCGGCGGGTAAGTCCGAGCGCCTGCGCACCCAGCTGCTGGATGCCGTTAAGACCCTTAAGCCGGGCCCGGGCTTCGATATCACCACCACCATGAATGGCCTAGCGGAAGAGCCAAGCGAGAAGCTGCTGCGTGGCCTCACCCAGCTCGAGCCGGGTGAGAAGTGGCTCCTCAAGCCGGAAAAGCTCAACCAGGAAGGCACCCTGTGGTCCCCGGGCATTCGCGATAATGTGCAGCCGGGCTCCTGGTACCACAAGAATGAGTGCTTCGGCCCCATCCTTGGCATCATGTACGCCGATACCTTGGAAGAGGCCATTGCCTGGCAAAACGACACCGGCTACGGCCTAACTGGCGGCATCCACTCGCTTGACGACGCCGAGATTGAGTACTGGATCGACAACGTTGAGGTGGGCAACGCCTACGTCAACCGCGGCATCACCGGCGCGATTGTCCAGCGCCAGTCCTTCGGCGGTTGGAAGAAGTCCGTCATGGGACCGGGCGCCAAGGCTGGCGGCCCGAACTACGTGGCACAGATGGGTGAGTGGGCCGATGGCGAGCTCAAGCCGCGCAACGTAGATATCGCCCCAGCAAGCCTCGCCGCGCTGCACCGCCTGCGCGATAACCTCTCTGACAAGCTCACCGAGGAGGACATCACCTGGCTGTGGCGCGCCGCTGAACTGGACCAGGTGGCGTGGCAGGAAGAGTTTGGCCGCAACCACGACCGCACCGGCCTGGTTTCTGAGGCCAATATCTTCCGCTACCGTCCACTGCTGACCAAGCTGCGCGTGCGCGTGGGCGAAGGCTACGAGCTGCGCGAGGTTGCTCGCCAGGTGCTGGCCGCCGCAATTACCGGCACCGCCACGGAAATCTCCGCCACCCCGGAGGTTGCCACCCAGCTGCAGGACCTCGGCTTCGACGTCAAGGCCATCACCGACGAGGCTTTTGCCACCGCCGTGGCCAATGACGCCTCCTCCCGCGTGCGCGCCCTGGGCACCGTGCCGGATTCCATCTACGAGGCCGCGGTACGCTCCAACTCCGTGGTGCTGGACCAGCCCGTGCTTGCCGACGGCCGCCGCGAGCTCCTTCCTTACCTCCTTGAGCAGGCAGTCTCGGTAACCATGCACCGCTTCGGCATTATCCGCAACGTAGGTAACCTGCGTGACGAGTAAATCCCGGCCGCGTCAGCGGACGTGTTAAAGGTACTGAAGGGAGGTAGCGCCCCGCCCGTGGGCTGCTACCTCCTTTTCGTATATGCGCTGCGAGTTTTATGTGGCATAGTGGTAGGCAATGTCTACGTCACATAATTCGTCTTCCCGCGACGAGGCCAAGCGCCCGTCTGCGCAGGAAAAAGGCAACGCAACACAGATCCAAAAGCCGGGCGAGGAAGATTCGCATACCCTCGTCTCTTATGATGATGCGCACCTTGGTGCAGAGGCTGCCAGCGAGCACCCTGCCGAGCGCGACGATAAATCCGCCGTCCTGGCCAAGGACTTCCGCACCATGGCCAAGGTCTCGGTGGTCTTTATCCTTATCGTCGCCGGCCTAGCGCTGGCCGGCTACCTGCTCAAGTTCATTTGGGTAGGCCTGCTGCCGGTCCTGCTCGCCATCCTCGTCTCCACGGTGCTCTATCCGATCAGCGCTTGGCTGCGTGGTAAGGGATTCCCGCGCTCGCTCGCGGCGGTCAGCACCTTGCTCGGTCTCATCATTATCTTCTGCGGTGTTTTCGCCGCCATGGCCCCGGTTGTCACCAACCAAAGCCAGACACTCATTGACCAAGCTGAAGATGGCATCAGTCAACTCACGGAAATGGTGGAAGAGTCCCCCATCGATATCCAAAGTGACCAGCTACAGTCCGTGCTCGAAGACGTGGTCAAGTTTGCCAAGGGCCAAGCCTCTACCATCGCTACCGGCGTTATCTCTGGTTTCTCGATGGCCAGCTCCATCGTCGTGGCCGCGCTGATCATGCTCTTTGTCACCTTCTTCATCATTAAAGACGGCGACAAGTTCCTGCCCTGGCTGCGCAAGTACACCGGCAACTCCACCGGCTGGCACATCACCGAGCTCGGCGCGCGCATCTGGAAGACCCTGTCCGGCTTTATCCAGGCGCAGGCCGCGGTGGCCATGGTGGACGCAGTTCTCATCGGCCTTGGCCTGTGGGCTCTGCAAGTTCCGCTCGCGCTCGTCATCGCCGTGGTGACGTTCTTCGCCAGCTTCATCCCGATCATCGGCGCGGTCACCGCCGGTGCGCTCGCCGTCATCGTTGCGCTGGTGTCCAACGGTCTTACTAACGCACTTCTTGCTTTGGCGCTTATCATCATCGTCCAGCAAGTAGAGGGCAACGTCCTCCAGCCGATGCTGCAGTCCAAGGCCATGGGCCTGCACGCCACCATCGTCCTGCTTTCCGTGACCGTCGGCTCCACCCTGGCCGGCATCGTGGGCGCCTTCCTCGCCGTCCCCGTGGCCGCAACCATCGCCGTTGTCGTGCGCTACCACGCCGAGATGGCCGCGCTGCGCTCCGGCGAAGTCGAGCCCTCCGATATAGACATCATCACCGGCTCCAAGGACGATCCTGAAGACTTCAGCGACTTCACCTACGAACACGATGAGACCCCACGCGACAAGGTAGAGCAGCTCTACCAGTCCATGAGCCCGCTGAGCTAAGACTCAGCCACAACAAGCAGCGCGCCGGTCCTCCCCGGCGCGCTTTTTAGTTTTTAGCGCAGAAAGCCTAGGTCCGTAGCTGCCGAGGCGAGCTGGCGCGCACCGCAGTCAAGGACGTTGGCCCAGGTGCCCTTGGATTCCTCATTGGCGGAATCGGAGACCTGCTTGAGCAGGGTGCAGGGCACCTCGAAGCGCTGGCATACTGCGGCGATGGAATAGCCTTCCATGTCGCACAGCTGCGATTTCTTGGCCAGCTCGGTGCGCAGGGCGGTATCGGAGACAAACATGTCGCCCGTGGCCAGTCCGCGCACCGGCAGGCGGCCGGAGGTCTCGAGCTCGATGGCCTCTGGCAGCAGGTAGCGGTTGATATCGGTAAGCACTTCTAACTTGAAGTCATGCTTGGTGACCTTGCCTATTTCGAAGACGCCAGCCATGCCGTCGACAAGCGCGCCGGCCGTGCCAATGTTGACCACGCGATCGGGAAGGGCGCCGTTAGCGCGGGCGTCGGCAAGAGCTTCCGTCAGCGCAATGGCCGCCGGAACCGTACCGATTCCGGTGATGAGCAGGGGTTCGCCTTCCGGAATGTGGGCGGCTTCCGCGTCCACAGCGGCGACGAAAAGGGGGCGTCCGTTGAGATTCTCCATGCCTGCGAGAATACCTGCCCGCCCTAGTCAAAGTTCAATGTGCGGTTCTTCTGGCGCAGGCGAATCGTAATGTTTTTCTGGCCAGCGCCAAGGGCAATGATTTTCCCGCTGAGCACCCGGGCGACGGCCAAGTCTTCCTCCGTCGGTGCTTCGGCCGCGACCCGCGCCGTAGGCAGCCAAGCATCGTGCGGGTCTGGCGCGCCGAGGTGAATGAGCCGTTCGCGCTCCACGTCGATCCAATAGCCCTCCGTGGCCATGAAGCGATCGTGGCTCCCCTCGAAGGAATCGCGGCGCCACCCACCCTCGGCCACGCGGAAGACAAATGGGCAATAGCCAAAACGCGAAGGCACGATATAGCGCGTCTGGGGGCTGACGCGCCAATGGCCGCGCGCGGAGCTCCACACTTGGCGGTATGTATCGGCCAAGCTCATGCCCAGACGCAGGCGCTGCTGCCTGTCCTCGTCCAACCCGGCACCATCTACCTGGGTGTTTAGCTCCCCGAGCCGCGTGGCATCGGCCACGTACATGCCCAGCCACGCTTCCTCCGGAGTGGTGTACGGGCCGGTGATATCACGGTGGAAGGAATCCGGCACGGCTCTTTCCGCGTCCTGGGGCAGGCGCTGGCGGGCGGCAAAGGCCCACAAGCGCGGATGCCCCATGCGGTACAACATCACCGTCGCCCGCGGCAGGCGGTCGTGCACCTGCTGACGCGTCAGATAATCACCCGCACTGATGCGCCGCAGCAGCTGCTTAGCGACGTCCCCCTCTACCTGCTGCTCCACTCCCGGCGCGACCTCCATCTCCGGTAACTGGCTAAGCAACATCAGATCGATGATGTCCCCCAGGTCAAAGACCTTGCTCAAGTCCGTCTGTGCCTCAGATCCAAAAGCCTCAATTGCGTCATAGCCCAAGGCACCGCCCAAACGGCGGATGAGATCCGGGGACACGCTCACCCGGTTGCGAGTTGCATGTAATTCCGCAGCATTCAGATTGCGGTCCAGACCCACGAGGGCTCCTTCCTCCCCCTCATCGGGGATTTAATTTTTGGTCATGCTTGGGATTAAGCCGGACATTGGCCTTTGTGGACTTCTTTCATTGCGTCCCTTTCGCGGAGCAAGAGCATTGTTAAGAAGCCTTCCTAGGGGATTTTGGAACTCTCCGCTTCGCCACCGTTGATTCTCCGTCTCCCAACAGATGACAACCTTAATCCTTAAGGGTTACATCGTGAAAGATTCATTACGTTGCAAATACCCCTTTCATAGTCCGACTCGAGAGAATTCTTGCAACTCATATGGCTATAGTATGACACGGAATGATTCTTAACCATTCCCTCTTCTTTCGCATTTCTCTCTCTGGACAGCGCACAAAGGAGCATTGCCTTTGAACGACAAGAATTCTTGGGGTTCATCAGATTCAACCCCATATTCAGATTCGTACGAATCTGCCTCCCCTGTACAGGACTCCGGTACTGGAACAAACACTAACTCTTCAGGCAAAGGCAAGCGCACCGCAATTATTGTCGTTGCCGTCCTAACCGTTATCGCGCTAATCAGCGGAGGTGCCTGGGCGCTAACGGGAAACAAGAATTCTGATGGTTCGAGCAGCGCTGAACCGAATTTTCATTCTCAAGAGAACAACAGCGAGGAAACCACTAAACAGGCGACTTCTGAAAAAGAATCCACGCCCGAGGAGAAAGCTAAGACTACACAAGCTAAGGGCGCTAGCACTGGACCTTCCACAGAGGAAAAGTGTGGAACGTTAGCCAACAACCTAATGGACGTTCCAATTGGCACGCTTCAGCTGTTTTGCGATGGCACCTGGCTTTACATGGCCCAAAAGCAATCCTCAAATTATGGACTGTTCTACTGGACCGATAATGAGTGGAAGTTGTACCGGTCTGACAATACCACTGGAGACTCCGTCAATCAGTGCTACGACAAGGGCAAGTTGGACACGGCTGGCGCCCCGAAGGAGCTGACCAACCAGCTCCAACTCTGCGATGCACAGCAAACGCAAACTCCAAAGGTTCGCGACAGGCCCATTACCGCTGAGGAGGAATTTCCGCCAGAAGATTATTGGTACGGCGAATGCGATGGCAGCTACGTACTCATCGCGGAATCGGTCATCATCCCGCCGGCAACTGATCCGATTTCTGAGCCCTACCGAGTGCACAAGAAGTACCCAGGCTCCAAGATCATCCGGGGCAGCGCATGTAGTTCCCTGCGCAGCCGCACTGAAAGCGGCTCTGTCTATGCCATTATCTACAAAGCCGGCCACAGCGTGGACAAGGTCTGCGAGCTCAAGGCCAAGTATGGCGGTAATGCCCGTTCCCTCAATAATGACGCGGATTTCTCTGACCCCTGCTAACCCCGATTCCGCGTTCGATTCCCTGTCACTCCCCTTCTGCTGCGTTGTCTCCCTACACCCGATACAACGCAGCGTGCACCCCTTTGACTTTTCATCTACCGCCTCAATTTGAAAGCAATACCTTATGCCTAAATCATCTGCCCACCTAGGCCGTATAATCATTGCAGCGAGTGCGACGCTCATTAGTTTCTCCCTGGCTTCCTGCGATGACGAAACTTCGCATACAACCGCGCAGGAGTTTTCAGTTGAGTCGACGACAATGTCCTCTACAGAAGAAAACAGCGATGCCAAGCTGGAAGAATCACCCGTTGACTCTACTGCGACGGAAGAAGAACCTACTCGGCCGGTGCCTCCGAACGTCGTGATGGATGACGAGCAGCCAAGCCCGGAAGCCGACACCGCCTCGTCGTGTGGTGCAGCTGATGCCCAAACGGCATTCTCCGAGGGAGTATCCCAAGTCGCTCCATGGGGCACCATCGGGTGGGAGCTTTTCGATTCCTCAGGCTACGATCCCTGTGCATCTCTATCGTGGGAAACGCTGATGGTTGAGGGAGGAACTAGTTCTTCACCGTTCCACATCATGTTGTTTAACCATGGCGAATACTTAGGCACCGCAACGGCAAAGCCCTATGGATTCGCCCCCACTATTGAGCGCGTGAGTGACTCCGAGATCGCGGTAACCTACCACTGGCCACGCGAAGGTGAAGGCAACGCGAACCGCTCCGGTACGACTGACGCTGGCTTCCGCTGGGATGAAGGCCAGCAAAAGGTCATCATGTCCGGCGACGTCCCGCCAACGTCTGTAGGCAGCTAAAGGCGTAATCAATCCACCGCTTTTACCCGCCCCCTTGGCCTCTGAAGAATTTCTCGCAGGCGTCAGGCATGATTTTTTCCGCTGATGTATTTTCGCACTATGAGCAAACAACAAATTCACCAGCACATCGCAGTTTTTGGTCAGGCTGGAAGCGGAAAGACAGTCCTTCTTTCCTCACTCTTTGGCCGCCTCCACGAGCCATCGACCATCCATAAGAACGGGTACAGATTCCTAGCGGACGATTCTGCGCGCGGAAATAAACTGCTCCAAAAATACTTGGGAATGAAGGAGCAAGCCCAAGCTCCGATGCAGGATAAGTTTGTTTCCTCTCCATTCGGTTTTAAATTCGTCCCCGAGTCCCAGCCTTTGGACGCGAAGAAGAAGAATTCGCACATTGGCATTACTTGGCATGACTATCCAGGCGAATGGTTCGAGTCCGAGGTCAGCTCCGAAAGCGAAAGAAATGATCGGGCTCGTACTTTCCGCCAGCTGATCCAATCAGATGTGGCGCTAGTTTTGGTTGACGCACAAAAGCTGCTCGACCACCAAGGCGACGAAGAGCGCTACCTCAAGTCTCTATTCGGCACCTTCCGGAACACATTGCTAGGCATTAAATCCGACATCATTGCTGACAATGAACGGCTGGAGCAGTTTCCCCGCATCTGGGTTATCGCGCTTTCTAAAGCCGACCTCATGCCGGAGTTGGATGCGCACAGGCTTCATGAACTCGTCATTCTTCATGCCGCAGATGAACTGAACGCGCTGCGCAAAGTCTTGGCCGATTTTGTCAATGGTGATGAGGCCCTATCGGTCGGAGAAGACTATATCGTTATCTCCTCGGCTGAATTCAAAAATGACAGTATTGATTTAGAAAAGCACAAAGGCGTCGACGCATTGCTTCCACTGTCCACAATATTGCCTATCCAGCGCTACCAGCGATGGAATGTACTTCGACTTCTTCCTGCTGGCCTAGCGGACGAAAAGATGGTGAAGAGGGGACTTGGTATAGCACAATCCGCTTTTGCGATGCTTGGCAAAGTAAACAAGATGCCATTCAACTTCCTAGCGAAGGCTCAAGGTATCGCTGGTCTGGTTGACCCCCTCATGTCTGCGGCTATTCCGGTAATTGCTGAAGCTCGAAAAGATGCGGTTGAAAAACATGCATTTAAGGAATTGTTGCTCACAGATTTCGTCATGAAATTGCGAGAGAGCATAGACAACGACATTCTCGAAAGGTCGCCGCGATGGAAATAATCTGGGCTACTCGAGGCAAACACTGGGGCCATAAGTTCTTACTCGATGGCGGCTATAAGGACCCATTGCCGCCATATCTTGAGGCATTTTCGGGCTTTGAAAACTCCCGCCGCGTGTTTGAGCGCTACAATGGACACTTGGCTTTAAGGTTTCCAGATCCAGAGGAACGCCACGATGAGTCAGGCCGCTTGATTTACCACGACCTAGTTATCAGCGGTCATGCCATTACCGATGCCCGCTCTTACGACGAAGCATGCTCTTTTATGTGGCCTTTGATTGCGGACGAATATAACAAGCTCTGGGATGCAGAAAACTAGAAAAGAAGCTGGGCTCTTTCAACAGTTAATCGCCGCCGTGAATATCAAGACCTTTTCCCCAGAAGAATGATGAAGATGACTGATGGCTGGAATTCAACAGAATTCGCGGAGAAGATGAATTGCCTGCTAAAGCGATACTACGCAGGAGACAATGGGCTTTCTCCGGCTGCAGTAGAACTTCGGGCGGTGTGGAGAACAGCGGGACTCGCATACGCCGTTTTCACAGTCTCGGCTCCGAAAGGGATTGCGTACGTGGGATTGGAAATGACAGTTCTTCCGGGACCTGGTTCTGCCATATCGGAAGAAGAAACCGCTATAGAAGGCTGGTTGGACCGATTAGCCGGAGATACGCTGGCCAGCGCATTGGACTACAACGAAGATGACAAAATCCAATGGCAGGGAAAGGTCGCCGGCAACACTCCAGAATTTTTCTCAGAGCTCGGCCCCGCTGTAGGAGAAGTATTCTTCCCATAAGTACCAAAAGCCTAGAGGGGGCGCGGCAGCCAAGAAGTGGCCGCGTTCTAGGCTTTCGCGCTGGTGGCGGCGGTGTCCTGCTGATCGTGAACTTAACCGTAGTAGGGCCTACGGTGTTCGGTATCTCCACGCCGCTGTTGCTCGGTATCACTGGCATCATAATGATGAGCGGTGAGAGCAGTAGCAGCGGCGCACAGGACGACTAGCGCAGGCGGTGGCCTACGAAGCCGGCGGCGAGGGTGTTGCCGGAGGATTGATCGATGAGCAGGAAGTTGCCCACCGCACCGCGGGCGGCATAGTCCTCGACGGGGAGCTCGGCCTGGGTCTGGATGGTGATGTGAGCGATGTCGTTCATGGCGACAGACTCGGGGTCCTCGACATCGGAAACGCCATCAAGATCCAGGGTGCGGGTGACGGCGGCGACGCGGGCCTTAACCAGGGAAGAGCCGTAGCGCAGCTTGAGCATCTGGCCGGGCTTAATGTCCTTTTCGGTCAGGCCCACAACGGTGGCGTCGAATTCGCGGGTGGCCGCGGGGCGTTGGGGTCCGGCGAGGAGATCGCCGCGGGCGAGATCGACGTCGTCGGCAAGCAGGAGCGTCACGGAGTCGCCGGTGGCGGCGGAGTCGGCGGGGCCGTCAGCAGTGTCTATCTGGGTGATGGTGCTGGTGCGGCCCTCGGGCAGGCGGACCTCGTCGCCCACGGAGATGGACCCCGCCTTCACGCGACCGGCGTAGCCGCGGTAATCGGAGGCGTGCTCACGAATGACGTACTGGATGGGGAAACGGAAGTCCAGCTCATCGGCGCGGCCGGTGGCCACGGGGACGGTCTCGAGCACCTCGAGGACGGTCGGTCCGGTGTACCACTCCATGGTGGTGGAGCGCTCGACCACGTTATCGCCCTTGAGCGCGGAAATCGGTACCACGGTGGTATCGGTGATACCCAGGCGGGTGGCGATTTGGTTGAACTCGGACTCGATATCGCGGAAGACCTGCTCGTCGTAGTCCACCAGGTCAATCTTGTTCACCGCGAGGACCACGTGGCGCACGCCAAGGAGGGCGGCGACGTTGAGGTGGCGGCGAGTTTGTTCGACAACGCCATGGCGGGCGTCGATAAGAAGCACCACCACCTGAGAGGTGGACATGCCCGTGACCGTATTGCGGGTGTACTGCACGTGGCCGGGGGTATCGGCGAGGATGAAGGTGCGCTTATCCGTGGCGAAGTAGCGGTAGGCCACGTCGATGGTAATGCCCTGCTCGCGCTCGGCACGCAGGCCATCGACAAGCAAGGAAAGGTCCATGCCGTCGAAGCCGCGGTCGGTGGAGGTGCGCTCCATCGACTCCACCTGGTCTGCAAGCACGGACTTGGTGTCATAGAGCAGGCGGCCGACGAAGGTGGACTTGCCGTCATCAACGGAGCCGGCGGTGCACAGGCGCAGCGTATCGCGCTGCTTGAGGGCGCCGACATTCGGCGTGAGGGTCGTGGTCATCAGAAGTAGCCTTCCTTCTTGCGGTCCTCCATGGCGGACTCGGAAAGTTTGTCATCGGCGCGGGTGGCGCCGCGCTCGGAAAGAGTGGAAATGGAGATCTCCGCGAGCACCTCGTCCGGGGTCGATGCGGTAGATTCCACGGCGCCGGTGCAGGACATATCGCCCACAGTGCGGTAGCGCACGGTGCGGGTTTCCAGCTCCTCGCCCTCGGCCGGTCCACCCCATTCACCAGGCGCTAGCCACATGCCATTGCGCTTGAATACCTCGCGCTCGTGGGAGTAGTAAATGGAGGGCAGCTCGAGTTCGCGGGCGCCGATGTATTCCCAAATATCGGACTCGGTCCAGTTGGAGATGGGGAAGACGCGGACGTTTTCGCCGGCCATCTTGCCGCCGTTATAGAGGTCCCACAGCTCGGGGCGCTGGCGGCGGGGATCCCAGCCGCCGAAGGAATCGCGGATGGAGAAGATGCGCTCCTTGGCGCGGGCGCGCTCCTCATCGCGGCGGGCGCCACCGCAGACGGCGTCGTACTCACGCTCGGCGATGGTCTCTACCAGCGGCACGGACTGCAGCGGGTTGCGGGTGCCGTCGGGGCGCTCTTGCAGGTCACCGCGGTCAATCCAATCTTGGACGCGGGCTACGTGCAAGCGAGCGCCGGATTCTGCCACGAGGCGGTCGCGGAAATCGATGACCTCGGGGAAGTTGTGGCCGGTATCGACATGGAGCAGCTCAAACGGCACCGTGGCCGGGGCGAAGGCGCGGCGGGCTAGCTCGAAGACAACGACGGAGTCCTTGCCGCCGGAAAAGAGGATGCCGACCTTGTCGAACTGCCCGGCCACCTCGCGCAGGATGTGGATGGACTCGTTTTCTAGGTATTTTAAGTGTGGAGAAAGTGTGCTCATTATTCGTGTAACCCGCATTCTGTCTTGCCGTCTGCAAATACGCGCCCGGACCGGGCATCGTCGCCTTCACCAACCGGGAAAGTCAGCGGGGCGCAGCCGATGGAGCGGTATCCCTGCAGGGTGAGTGGGTGGATGATGAGGTCGTTGTCCTCGATATAGCAGTCCGTATCGTCCAAATCCCAGGTGATGATGGGAGAGATCTTCAACCGTCCGGTGCGGTCGAGGCTCAGCGCCGGGGCGGTGGCGCGGTGTTCGGAATCGGCGCGGCGCAGGCCGGTGACCCAGCCAGCATATGGGTCCATCGCCATATTCAGCGGCTCGACCTTGCGCATGCGGTTATAGGCCGCGGTATCGCGAGCGTAAAGGCGCGGGCCGTACACCTCGTCTTGTTCTTCCGGGGTGAGCAAAGGCAGCACGCGAACAAGTGGGAGGTCCGGGTAGCGCTTTTCTACCTCGTCGGCTACCTGCAGGGTTTCCGGGAAGTGCCAGCCGGTATCGATGAAAAGCAGGTCCGCATCGAGCCCAGCACGGTGGGCGAGTTCAGCCAAGGCCGTATTTTCCATGGACATGGTCACGGCCAAGCGGCCGGGTGCGTGCTCGGCGGCCCATTCGGTAATGGTTTCCGCTGAGGCGTCATAAAGCTTATCCGCCCACTGGTCCACCAATTGCTGGTTGCGCGCGGCTACCTCGGCGTCCAGCGGCGCGGTATCGCGCGTGCCTTCCGGGGAGATGCTGGGGTCGCGGTAGTTCTTGCCACCGTCCAGCAGGTTCGTCGTTGGGTTCATGCCGTCACACATTAGGCAAAAGCCCAAGGCGGTGCAGGAGATTGTGCGCGAAAAGCCGCTGAGCTTGGCGGGAGGTGCGAATAAAAAGTTTCCAATCCGTACCAAGCGGACTAGATTTACAGACAAGACAGTCTATTGCGGGCGTCCGCGCCCCGCACAAGGAGGCACTTTCATGCAGCGTATAGCCATCATCGGGGAGGGCCCGGCGGCCCTATCCACCGCCGAGAAGCTTATCAGCGCTGGCATGTGTGTGGACCTCATTACCCAGTGCACCGCACCATTCGGTCTACTCCGCCGCTTTGCAGGCTTGGCAGGCGTGCTGGGCGACGCCGTCACGAGCTCCCACTGCGGCCCCGGCACCACTCCCCGCCTGCGCCTCATCGGCAATGTGCACGTAGGACCCGACGGCGACATCACGCAGAACGAAATCCACCGCCTAGCCGCCTCTGGCAACCGCGAGCTACTCGTATTGGAGCTCAAGGCTCGCGGCGTGGCCGTCACCACGTGGGAAGGCCTATGCGCCCCACTGCAGGATTTTGAAGACTGGCGCAGCGTCATCACCCGCGCGCAGCTGGCTCACGTGGGGATTTAGCAGCAATTACCGACTAGCACCCCACCCACCACCGGTATAAACTTGCACGGCTACCCAGCCACGGCAAGGAAAGGGGCGCGAGTCCATGGATCTGGTTCGCATTCTCATTACACGGTCGGCGCCATATACGCCGTATTTCATCGCGGTGCTTGTCCTGCAGGCCTTATCTACGGCCGCCACGCTGTACCTTCCATCGCTTAATGCCAAGATCATCGATGAAGGTGTGGCTCAGGGCGATGTGGACTTCATCTGGCGCACCGGCGGCATCATGCTGGCCGTCGCGTTTGCCCAAGTCATCACCGCTGTTGGCGCAGTCTGGTGCGGCAGCCGCACCGCCATGGGTGTCGGCCGGGATCTGCGCGGCGAGGTTTTTCGCCACGTTAATTCCCTGTCCACTGAGGACATGAGCCGCTTTGGCACGCCTACGCTCATTACCCGCGGCACCAATGACGTCCAGCAGGTGCAGATGGTCTACATGATGATGCTGAACTTCATGGTGACCGCACCCATCATGTCCATCGGCGGCATCATCATGGCCGTGCGTGAAGACGCAGGCTTGTCCTGGCTGGTGTGGGTGTCCGTGGCGGTACTGCTCGGCACCATCTCCGTTATCATTTCCCGCCTCATGCCGCTCTTCCGTTCCATGCAGGACAAGCTGGATTCCATCAATGGCACCTTGCGCGAGCAGATCACCGGCATCCGCGTGGTGCGTGCCTTCGTGCGCGAGGCCTATGAGTCCGAGCGCTTTACCGAGGAAAATAAGAACATCACCCGCCTGTCCTTGAACATCGGCCGGCTTTTCGTGGTGATGTTCCCGCTCATTACGGTGATCCTCAACGTGGCCACGGGCGCGGTCCTGTGGTTCGGCGGCCACCGCGTGGATGAGGGCTTGGTCAACGTCGGCTCGCTCACCGCATTCCTGCAGTACCTGCTCCAGATTCTGGCGGCGGTCATGATGGGCACCTTCATGGCGATGATGCTGCCGCGCGCCATTATCTGTGCCCGCCGCATCACCGAGGTGCTCAAGCACGAGCCCTCCATTACTCCACCCAGCTCCACCACCTCTCCGGAGGCCTGCGTGGGCACGGTGGAATTTCGCAACGTGGGCTTTTCCTATGCCGGTGCGGATGCGCCGGTGCTAGAAGACATTTCCTTTACCGCTCAGCCCGGCACCACTACCGCCATCATCGGTTCAACGGGCTCGGGCAAGACCACCCTGGTTTCCCTCATCCCACGCCTGTACGTGCCGACGGAGGGCCAGGTGCTTATCGACGCCACCCCTACCACCTCCCTGGCCCGCCAGGACATCGTCCAGCGCGTATCTCTGGTTCCACAAAAGGCCTACCTATTTAGCGGCACGGTGGCCTCTAACCTGCGCCTCGGACGGCCCGAAGCCACCGATGAAGAGCTCTGGGAGGCGCTGCGCGTGGCCCAAGCTGACTTCGTTGAGGACCTAGATATGCCCATATCTCAAGGCGGCACGAATGTCTCCGGCGGCCAGCGCCAGCGCCTGTCCATCGCGCGCATGCTTGTCGCCCAGCCTCTGATCTACCTCTTTGATGATTCCTTCTCCGCGCTGGACGTGGCTACCGACGCCAAGGTGCGGGCGGCAATGCGCGCCTCGTTTGCCGAGCGCGAAAAGCCGGTGACCAGCATTATCGTCGCCCAGCGCGTAGCGTCTATCCGCGATGCGGACCAGATCCTGGTGCTGGACGCCGGCCGCATCGTTGACCGCGGCACCCACGAGGAACTCCTGGGCCGCTGCGCGGTCTACCAAGAAATCGTTGATTCCCAAGAAACCGCCGGTGTGGCAGGGGGCGAAAACTAATGGCTGAAAACACCACCTCTACCGCCGAGTCCACGGATACCGGTTTTGATCCGATGGGCGGCTCCGCACCCCGTCAGGCCAAGAATTTCTGGCCCTCCACCAAACGCCTTTTCTCCCTGCTTGCTCCCTTCAAGCGCCACCTATGGGCCGTCGCGGCAATGAACATAGTCTGCATCTTCTTGGCCGTGGTAGCCCCGAAGATCATGGGCAAGGCCATGGACGTCATCTTTGCCGGCGTCATTTCGCGCAACCTGCCCTCTAATATCTCCGCCGAGCAAGCCATTGCGGGCATGCGTGCTGAGGGCCAGGACCGCTTTGCGGATATGGCTTCCGCGATGGACTTCGTCCCCGGTGAAGGCATCGATTTTAACCGACTGGGCACGCTCATCATCACCGTGATCGCGATGTACATCGTCTCCTCTGGCTTCCAGTGGTGGCAGGGAGCAATCCTCAACAAGTTAAGCATGGATATCGTGTTTGACCTGCGCGAGCGCGTGGAGGCGAAGATTAATGCGCTGCCTCTCAACTACTTTGATTCCCAGCAGCGCGGCGATATCCTCTCACGTACCACCAATGACATCGACAACATGCAGCAGGCCCTGCAGGAGGCGCTATCGCAGCTGTTTTATGACGCGCTGCTGGTCATTGGCATCACCATCATGATGTTCAGCGTTTCGTGGCAGCTCGCTCTCATCGCCCTCCTGTCCCTGCCGCTTACCGGTCTAGTTATCGGCATCATCGGCAGCCGCTCGCAGCGCCAGTTCACAACGCAGTGGCGCTCCACCGGCCAGCTCAACGGCCAGGTAGAAGAATCCTTCTCCGGCCACGACCTAGCCATCGTCTTTGGCCGCACGGAGGCCATGACGAAGGAATTCGACAAGCGCAACGAGGAGCTCTACCGCTCCGCAGCTAAGGCTCAGTTCCTGTCCGGCATCATGATGCCCATCATGCAATTCCTGTCCTACCTGTCTTATGTGGCCATTGCGGTCCTGGGTGGTCTGCGCGTGGCCAATGGACACATGACTCTGGGCGCTGCCACTGCCTTCATCCAATACTCCCGCGAGTTCAACCAGCCGTTAGGCCAGCTCGGCGGCATGATGCAGCAGGTGCAATCCGGTGTGGCCTCGGCCGAGCGCGTCTTTGAGCTTCTCGACGCCGAAGAGCAAGCCCCCGACACCACCGACGAGGACCTTCCCGGCCGTGCCCAGGGGCTCGTGGAGTTCCAGGACGTTGACTTCTCCTACGCAGAGGAGAAGGAGCTCATCACCGGCCTCAACCTGCGCGTGGAGCCCGGCCAGACCGCGGCTATTGTCGGCCCCACCGGTGCCGGAAAGACCACCCTGGTCAACCTGCTCATGCGCTTCTATGAGCTAGATGGTGGTCAGATTCTCATTGATGGGCACGACATCGCCCGCATGCCTCGCCATACCCTGCGTTCCCAGGTGGGCATGGTGCTCCAGGACGCCGTGCTCTTTAAGGGCTCGATCATGGAGAACATCCGCTACGGCCGCTTGGATGCGACGGACGAAGAAGTCATTGCGGCGGCAAAGGCGACCTATGTGGACCGCTTCGTTCACGCGCTGCCCGATGGCTACGACACCATCATCGACCAAGACGGCGGTGCTATCTCGGCTGGCGAGCGCCAGCTCATCACCATTGCCCGCGCGTTCTTGGCCCAGCCCGCGCTGCTCATCCTTGATGAGGCCACCTCTTCGGTCGATACCCGTACCGAGGTCCTCGTCCAAGAGGCGATGAACGCGCTACGCGCGGACCGCACCTCTTTCGTCATTGCCCACCGCTTGTCCACCATTCGCGATGCTGACCTCATCCTCGTCATGGAGAACGGCACCATCGTGGAACAAGGCTCGCACGACGATCTCCTTGCGGCCCAAGGCGCATACTGGCGCCTGCATCAGTCCCAGTTCGCTCAAGGGTAGGTCTTCGCCGGCGGTGAGCTATTCCAGCCCTACCGTCACGGTCGGCGCACTGAAGTGAGCACCCTTGAGGTTTACCAGCTCAAGGGTGACATCGCGCAGCTCGAGATGATCCATGACTACATCGGGCACTTCCGCATCGGGGACGGGGTGAGCCTCTGGAATACCAAGTTTGTCCAACACGGCATTGATATCGTCGCGGCTTAAATCGATTTCCGCCCGCGGTGTAGAAACCTTACCCACCGCCGGGGTGGCTGTGAGCTCGGTAGCCATAATGGTCACCGGTCCGCCGCGTACCTCGGTGGTATCCCCTCCCGTAGTCAACATGCCATCGCCGTAGCGGCCGGGTAGCGTAATCCCCAGATTATCGATGTCGAGGTTCTCGCCCTTCAGCTCTAGAACCCGCACATCACCGCTGGCGGTGGGGAAAGTGCCCAAGGACACGGTGACATTCTTCGTCAGCGTCACCGTATCCGCGAAGACGGTACTGAAGTACGGAACCGCCGGGGCATCTTGCGCATTAACCCGTTCGGAACCGCTCGCACCGCCCACCACCAGGGCACAGGTGAGTACGGCCAAGCAGCTACGCGCCGCCCGCGGCATCGCCCTCGTCATTGCTCTGCTGCTTCCTTGGTGCGGCGCTTTTGCTCCCCCGGCTGCCACGCAAAGGTAAAGGCCCCGCCAATGATGCCGAGCAGGGAGCCGATGATGAAGCCGCCCAAGTTGGACGTCGGCAAGGCGATAATGGCCACGATGATGCCCAGCACACCGACATAATTTGAGGTTGCCGGCTGGAACCACGCGCCGAGGCCGAACATGGCTAGCAAGACGCCGATAAGCAGCGTAGATACGCCAGAGATGGTGGAAATCATGACCAAAAGGTCAGAGACGCGGATGGTGATATAGGCCGGTGCGGCAATGATGATGCCGGACAAGATGAGCAACAGTCCCGGAAAGAAGGGCCGGCCGCTGCGCCAGCGGCGGAAGCGCTGCCACGCGCTGGGCTTAGATTCCTCCTCGCCCGTTGCCTCCGCCACCGGGAGGGTCTGCGTGTCTTCCGTGGTCGACTCAGCAGCCATTATCCGAACCCCTCCGCACCGTTACTCCGACGTTCTTGGCAGAAAGGCGCTGTGCACCCACTGAGGTGGCCTTCACATCGTCCGCCTTGAGGGAGACCTGCTTGGAGTACAGGCCCCACGCACCAGGATCCGCGGTATCGCTGAGCTGATTCGCATCGATGCCCACGTTGACATCCTGCATGACCAAAGAACCATCCACGTCGGTCGCACCGACCAGCAGGCTATCGGATTCCACGCTGCCCTCACCCTCAGCCTTCAGTGCTAGGGTGGCCTCCCCACCAACGCCGGGCACCTTGGGAACCGTCACGGAAAGGCAGAGATCAGAGACCTTGGCATGGTCCAGCTTGATGCGCGCGACAGGAAGGTGCTCTTCGGCCTTTTGATCATCATCAACAAAAAGCGAAAAGCCCTCTCCATCCAAGTGCCCCATGGTGATCTTGAAAAAGCTACCGGAAAGGGCCAGGTTCGCGGTCAAGCCGCCCTGCGCCACGGCGAATCCAGTAACGCCAAAGGCGGCAAGGCCCGCGGTCAAGGCCACCGCGGCCTTGGTGATGTTCGTTTTGCCCATGGCGGTTTGCCCTTTCTGCGGCGGTCTAGGTCCTCTTCTTGGCGGGTTCGGCCACGCTGCGGCTTCCAACCCCGGTGGTACTCCGCCGCCGTGTACAGCACGTTTAGCAGAATATGGCGACCGAGTTTCTCATCTTGACAGTGTACAGCCCACCCCACCGCGATACCGCACTGAATACAGACTCTGGGATTTCCACCCCTAGGCTTTAAGGTAGAGAACAACGTGGAGCATCAGTAATAAAGGAGCACGCATGACCACCGTGTTCGGTTGGATAGCTATAGCCGCATCGATTCCGGTGTGGCTGTACTTTTTCACCCGCGTATGGACCCTGATTAAGTTCATCCGCTCGGGCGGACCCACCCAGCTCAAGCGCACCGATAGCCTAGGCAAGCGTTTATGGCGCGTGATTGCGGAGGTCTTTGGCCATTCCCACTTCAAGGGTAAACCGCTGGTCAATGCCGCCCACTGGCTGGTAATGGTGGGCTTCCTCTTTGGCATTTTGGTGTGGTTTGAAGCCTATATCCAAACCTTTGCGCCGGATAAGGGCTGGCCGTGGCTCAGCCACTGGCCGGTTTACCACTTCGTCGAGGAAGTCTTGGGCATCGCGACGGTCCTCGGTATTGGATTTCTCATCGGCGTGCGCCTCAAACTCGGCGATACCGAGCGCGGCAGCCGCTTCTTCAATTCCCAGACCGCCTCAGCGCGCTGGGTAGAGTTCATTGTCTTTTCTGAAGGACTCGGCATGATCCTGGTGAAGTCCACCAAGATCGCCACCTACGGGGGCGGCTCCGCCTGGGCGGATTTCTTGAGCATCCACTTGGCCAAGCTCTTCCCCGAATCCCCGGCGTTGGTGAGCTTTTTCGCCCTGTTCAAGCTGCTATCCGGCATGCTGTTTATCGTCTTCATTTCCCGCAATTTCCAGTGGGGCGTGATGTGGCACCGCTTCACCAGCTTTTTCAATATCTTCTTCCAGCGCAACGCCACCGGTGAAAAGGCATTGCAAGAACTGCCCACCCCGGACTTGGAAGAAGACATCACCCCGGGTAGTTGGAAGATGTTGCTGGATTCCACCTCCTGTACTGAGTGTGGCCGCTGCCAAGAACTATGCCCGGCGTGGAATACCGAAAAGCCGCTGAGCCCCAAAAAGGTCATGATGGACCTGCGCCAGGGCGCACTGGATAACTACAACCCGCATGAGGGCCTAGATGTACTGTCCATGGCCGGCGTTATCGATGATGACGTGCTGTGGTCTTGTACCAACTGCGGTGCCTGCGTGGATCAGTGCCCAACCGATATTGAGCACATCGACCACATCGCGGACCTGCGCCGCTTCAAGGTGCTTGCGGAATCGGACTTCCCTTCCGAGCTCACCGGCCTGTTTAAGAATATGGAAAACAAGGGCAATCCGTGGGGCCGGAATAACTCTGAGCGCCGCGCCTGGATCGATGAGGCCCGCGCCGATGGCATCGACGTCCCCATCATCGGTGAAGACGAGGCCGATTTCTCCGATATGGAATACCTGCTCTGGGTGGGCTGCGCTGGCGCTTATGATGACGATGGCCGCCGCACCACCCGCGCCGTTGTAGACCTGCTGCATACCGCAGGCGTGAAGTTTGGCGTGCTCTCCACGGGTGAGACCTGTACGGGTGATCCTGCCCGCCGCGCCGGCAACGAGTTCCTCTTCCAGATGATGGCGCAGCAAAACGTAGAGACCCTCAACAACGCCTTCGATGGTGTGCCAAAGGGCCAGCGCAAGATCATCACCACCTGCCCACACTGCTTTAACACCATCCGCAACGAGTACCCGGACTTTGACGGGCATTTCGACGTCTTCCACCACACCCAGCTGCTCAACCGCCTGGTCCGCGAGGGCTTGCTCAAGCCGGTGCCGCGCACGCCGGAGAATCGCAAGCCGATTACCTACCACGACCCTTGCTTCCTCGGCCGCCACAATAAGGTCTTCGATCCTCCGCGCGAGCTGCTCGAGGCCACCGGCGTGGAGCTGCGCGAGATGGACAAGAACCGTGATGAAGCCTTCTGCTGTGGCGCCGGCGGTGCCCGCATGTTCATGGAGGAAAAGCTCGGCACCCGCATCAATGATTTCCGCACCGAGCAGGCTTTGGAGACCGGCGCGGAAGAAATCGCCACCGGCTGCCCCTTCTGCAATGTCATGATGACCGGCGGCGTGAAGTCCTTGGCGCAGGATTCCACCCCCACCACCAAGGTCAATGACGTGGCGGTTATGCTGCGCAATTCCATCGCGCTCGACGAGTCCGGCACCCTGCCGGAGCCCAATCCCAAGGCCTTCCTCTCCACCCCTGTGCGCCACCAAAAGTCGGCCAGCGCCAAAGAAACCCCGCTTGCCGACGCCCCCACTTCCGCCACCCCAAACACCACCCACACCCCGGCAGCTTCTGCAGCACCGGCCGCACCGGCCGCCCCCGCGCCAAGTGCACCTTCTGCTCCGTCGGCACCGACCCCGCCAGCTGCACCGCAGACTCCCCAAGCACCGGCAGCTCCCACAGCACCAAGCGCGCCTACCCCACCGAGCGCCCCGGCAGCACCTGCACCAAAAGCACCACCCGCTCCAACACCACCAAGCGCACCCGCAGCACCCGTAGCACCGGCTGCGCCCGCGCCAAGTGCACCTACTGCGCCTTCGGCACCGACTCCGCATGCAGCACCAGCCGCTCCGACGCCACCTAGTGCACCCGCGGCACCAGCCGCTCCCGCGGCGCCAAGCGCCCCTACTCCTCCAAGTGCCCCAGCAGCACCTGCGCCCAAGGCACCAGCGGCTCCAACACCACCTAGCGCGCCTGCAACGCCTGCGGCCCCCACCGCACCAGCGGCACCACAAACTCCCCAAGCACCAGCGGCACCCGTCGCACCAGCGGCTCCAACACCACCTAGCGCGCCTGCAACGCCTGCGGCACCGAAACCGCCACAGGCCCCTGCTGCGTCCACCCCGCCAAAGGCTGAGCCGCCAGCCGCACCAACCCCGCCAGCACCTCCGGCGGCTCCGGCACCACCGGCGTCGGAAAGCGTGCCCAAGCCGACTGAATCTGAGTAGGCGCGCAGGGGCATTGGTGCGTACGCTGTAGTCCATGCATTTTAATGCGGGACTCCCCACCGATGCCCTGCTGCTGGCGGCAGGCGCAACCGAAAATACAAATTCCCTCGTCTCTTTCGCCTGGATTATGGCCGCGGCGCTGCTGGCGCCGCTGGTCTCTTATATGCTGGGCTACCGTCTTCCATCGGTAGCCCTCTTGCTGATTTTCGGCATGATTATTGGTCCTTCCGTCCTCGACCTTGCGGCCGAGGATGAAGGCATCGAAATGCTCAAGGAGCTCGGCGTGGGAGCGTTATTTCTCCTCGCAGGCTTTGAAATTCAAATCTCCACCCTCAAAACCAAGGAAGCCGGAACGGCATTATCCACTTGGGCAATCTGTGCCCTCGCCTGTGGGGTGGGCGCCTACTTCCTGGTAGATAATGTGCCAGGTGCCATCGTCGTCGCCTTGGCACTGACGTCAACGGCGCTGGGCACGCTGACGCCGATGCTGAAGCAGGACCGCATTCTGGGCACCAAGGTGGGCAACTCTGTGATGATTCATGGTGCCATTGGTGAGGTCGCCCCCATTACCGCAATGGCGCTGTTGCTAGGTACTCGTTCCACGCTGACGACGATGATCATTTTGTTGTTCTTCATCATCATCGCCGTTGCTGTCGCCATCATGCCAGCGGCTATCGCATCAACGATCCCTTGGGTGAAGACCGCCTTTATCTCTGGTGCGGGTTCAACCAACCAGACGATCTTGCGTCTTATCATCCTGATTCTGGCCATCCTCATGGCGGTTACGGCAGTCTTTGAACTCGATATCGTGCTCGGCGCCTTTGCCGCTGGCATTATTTTGAACCGCATCATCCCGGATGAATTCCACCGTCGCCTAGAGCACCGCCTCGATGTGGTGTTTTATTCCATGCTCATCCCAGTCTTCTTTGTGGTCTCTGGCATGAGCATTAGCTGGGATACCATCGCTCATAATCCGTGGAAGGTGCTGGGCATTCCAGCCCTCATTCTGGTGACCCGCGGTCTGCCAGTCTTTCTGCGCGAAAATGTAGCGCATACCGGATCTAATATTGAAACCTTCCGCGAGCGCCTCCAAGTGGGATTGTATTCCGCCACCGGTCTGCCGATCATCGTGGCGGTGACCACCTTGGCGGTGAACTCGAAGATTATGGAACCCGAAAATGCCTCCATCTTCGTCTCCGGCGGCGCACTTACCGTCGCCGTCTTCCCATTCCTGGCCAGCCTGGTAGGAGGAAAGAAGAAGCCGGAAAAGAAGGACGAGGAAATCTCCGCCGCTGAGACAAAGGATCTATAGGCAGCGTTCGCTAAGAGCACGTCCCTACAAGGGCAGAATTTTCCTAGACTGGAAGATGTGAGTAATAACTTTGGTTCTTCCCCTATCAATCGGACGCTGCGCCTGTCCGATTCCGAGCGCAACGATGCCATCAATGACCTCGCCCGCGCCGTGGGTGAAGGCCGGTTAACCATGGAGGAGTTCGAGGACCGCTCGGACGACGTCATGCGGGCACACACCCACCAAGACCTCGTGCCCGTCTTTCAAGACATTCCGGCGCGTGGTTCCCACGAGGTCAAGGTCTATTCCCGCGGTGAGGTAACGCGCGCCCATAATGCGGGCAAGAAGCCAAAGTTTGCGACCGCCCTTTCCGGCTCGGTGCTGCTTGCCGTTGCCAGCCCAACGCTTATCGTGATGAGCGCGACCTTGAGCAACCCATGGCTTTTGCTAGGAGGCGCGGCAGCAGCCGCGCTCATCCCTATCCTGTGGATTCTGCTCTACGTTGCCAAGGTGGGTCCATCCTCGTGGCACGCCCCATCTGTACGCCAGATTGAGAAAGAACAATTGCGCGAGATTCGCGCGCTCACGGCACATGAGCGCGCACAGCAAAAAATGATCGAAGAAAAGATGTGGGCCGATCGTCGCATGCAAGCCGGCGAAATTACCGGACAGGCTATGGATCTGGCCAAGCGCAAGTTCAACGAGTGGAATAAAAAATAGTCATTGCCGGTGTTGAAGCATTTTGTGTAGCTGTGAATCGTGGCACAATACTTCCATGACTTCTCCGAAACACCGCATCTTTGACCAGTCCGACAAACTCAAGGGCGTCGCGTATGACATCCGCGGCGAGGTCTCTGCGGAAGCGGAACGCATGGAGCTCGATGGGCACACCATCTTAAAACTCAACACCGGTAACCCAGCCGTCTTCGGCTTCGAAGCACCCGATGTCATCATGCGCGATATGATCGCTGCCCTGCCTACTTCCCAGGGTTATTCCACCTCCAAGGGAATCATTCCTGCCCGCCGATCCATCGTTACCCGCTACGAGCTGGAGGACTTCCCGCCCTTCGATATCAACGATGTCTTCTTGGGTAATGGCGTCTCCGAGCTCATTAGCATGACCACCCAAGCGCTGCTCAATAACGGCGATGAGGTTCTCATCCCGGCACCGGATTATCCATTGTGGACCGCAGCTACGTCCCTGGCAGGTGGCACCCCAGTGCACTACCTGTGTGATGAGGACGATGATTGGAATCCATCCATCGAGGACATCGAGTCCAAGATTACGGATAAAACCAAGGCCATCGTGGTCATTAACCCGAATAACCCAACGGGTGCGGTCTACTCGCGCGAAGTGCTGCAGAAGATCGTCAATATCGCCCGCGAGCATAACCTGCTCATCTTGGCCGATGAGATCTATGACCGCATTCTTTATGACGGCGCGCAGCACATCTCCATCGCTTCGCTCGCCCCGGACCTGCTCACCATCACGTTTAATGGCTTATCCAAGGCCTATCGCGTGTGTGGCTACCGTGCCGGCTGGATGGTACTTACCGGCCCTAAGCACCACGCCCGTGGCTTCATCGAAGGCCTTGAGCTTCTGGCCGGAACACGCCTGTGCCCGAACGTACCGGCGCAGCACGCTATCCAGGTGGCGTTGGGTGGCCGGCAGTCTATCTTTGAGCTCACCGGTACCGGCGGGCGTCTTTTGCGCCAGCGCAATATCGCCTACGAGAAGCTCAATGAGATTCCCGGCGTTTCCGCGGTAAAGCCTATGGGCTCGCTTTACCTCTTCCCGCGCCTGGATCCGAATGTGTATGAAATCCATGATGATGCCAAACTCATGCTGGATATTTTGAAGGCGGAAAAGATCCTCATGGTGCAGGGAACCGGCTTCAACTGGCCGAACCCAGATCACTTCCGCGTGGTCACGCTGCCGTGGGCATCCCAGATTGAAAACGCCATTGAGCGCCTAGGTAACTTCCTTGTGAGCTACAAACAGTAATTTTCTTCCCGCCAGTTGCTAATGATAGTGATAATCCGTCACAATAAGGTGCATGGGAAGACATTCTGCGGCAATCAAGTCCCAGCCGGCTTCCGCCCTGTGGAGCCGGCTTTTTACTTCGATAGCTCAAAATCATTGGCGGATAGGCCTTCTTGGCGCGCTCGCCGCAGCGCTCATAGCTACCGTTGCTGGCTTGGTAATACTTTGGCCCAACAGCCCTGCCAATGAGCACACGTCCGCGGAATTTCAGCAAACCTATACGCTCAATCACCCACAGGTAGAGGGCACGGTAGATACGGCTGACCATTCGGCTTGTCAATCAGAACAAACGGGACAGGTCTTTGACACTCCTCCCCTTATCCCCGGCACGGAAGAGATATATTGCGATCGCGCACTAGTTAAAATCACCTCTGGCGAAGACGCAGGGCACATGACCCAGCTGGTCACCTATGGCAAAGCTGGCGATCCGCAGTTGGAAACCGGCGACAAGATAGTCTTATCCAAGGCTACTGACCCGTCTGGGGCGGTTACCTATGCTTTTGCGGATTATCAGCGCACCGGCAGCCTAATCTTGTGGGCGGTAATCGTTGCCATCATCGTAATTGTTTTCGGCGCATGGCAGGGGGTACGCGCCATCATCGGCTTGGCGATTAGCCTTGGCGTAGTCTTTGCGTTCCTTTTGCCTGCGCTTATCGAGGCCCATAGTCCCCTCTGGACCGCCCTCGTTTCCTGCGCCGCAATCATCTTGGTCGCCGTACCACTCGTGCACGGGGCAAATTGGAAAGCAGCTTCAGCGGTAGGTGGGTCGCTGCTAGCTCTCATTATCGCGGCATTCCTCGCCTGGGCCACGATCGATACCTCGCAGTTGCAGGGCTACAGCTCCGAAGACAACCTAAAGCTCTTGCTCTATATGCCGGGCGTTTCCATCCTTGGAGTGCTACTGTGCGGTTTCGTTGTCGGCTCCCTTGGCAGCCTTGCCGATGTCGCCGTGGGCCAAGCCTCCACAGTCACCGAGCTCCACGAAGCCGACCCAGACGCGCGCCCAAGAGAACTCTTTCTTTCTGCAATGAAGGTAGGCCGGGATCACATTGCCTCGATGATCTACACACTCATCCTCACCTATACCGGCGCCACGCTTCCGCTCCTTTTACTCATTACCGCAGCGCAGCGCCCCGCCAGCCAGATGCTCACCAGCGATCTCGTCGCCACCGAGTTGCTTCGCTCCGGTGTGGGTGCGATGGCTCTAATCCTCGCAGTGCCGATAACCACACTTATCGCAGCGTTTACGATTCCGCATAGCCGTGTAGCCGCCTAAACATGAACTGGCTTAGGCACAAGCGAGAGGGCCGAGCAATGTTCCTCACTGCTCAGCCCTCCGTATCGCCTTTTGGCATAACCCTAGTTAAAGGGTGCGGCCCAAAGCCTCGACCTTCCAGCCGGCCTGCTGCCAGTCTGCGACAGGCAGCACATTGCGGCCGTCGATAATGTGCTTATTATCCACAAGCTGGCCCGCTTGTTGCGGATTCAATTCCTTGAACTGCTTCCACTCGGTTGCCAGAATCACCAACTCTGCCTCGCGCAGGGCATCGTCAGTGTCCGCGGCGTAATCCAAGGTGGGGAATACCTTCTTGGCATTGTCCATGCCTTCTGGGTCATAGACGGTTACTGCCGCACCAGCCAAAGACAAAGAACCGGCCACGGCAAGGGCGGGCGAATCGCGCACGTCATCGGAATTCGGCTTGAACGCGCACCCCAGCACGGTCACGCGGTGGCCAAGCAGGGACCCATTGAAGGCTTCCTTGGCTAGGTCCACCACACGGTCACGGCGGCGCATATTAATGGCGTCCACCTCGCGCAGGAAGGTCAGCGCCTGGTCGGCGCCAAGCTCACCGGCGCGCGCCATGAAGGCGCGAATATCCTTGGGCAGGCAACCGCCACCAAAGCCGAGGCCGGCGCCAAGGAACTTGCGGCCGATGCGCTCGTCGAGCCCAATGGCGTCGGCAAGAGCGGTAACGTCTGCACCAGCAATCTCGCAGATCTCAGAAACGGCGTTGATAAAGGAAATCTTGGTGGCTAGGAACGCATTAGCGGAGACCTTGACCAGCTCTGCAGTCTGCCAATCCGTCACGATAAACGGGGTGTCTTGCGATAGCGGCTGGGCATAGACCTCGCGCGCTACCTCTTCGGCGCGGCTTTCACCCTCGCGCACGCCGAGAACAATGCGGTCTGGGGTGATGGTGTCCTTGACGGCGTAGCCCTCACGCAGGAACTCCGGGTTCCACGCGATTTCCACGGTGGTGCCTTCTGGGGCAACCTCATTGGCTAGTTCCTGAAGTTCCGCGGCGGTGCCGACCGGGACGGTAGATTTACCGAAGATGATGTGATCGCCCTTGAGCTTGGGCACCAGGTCCGTAATAACGGCCTTCACGTAGGTCATATCCGCTGCATAGGAACCACGGCGCTGCGGGGTACCTACGCCCAAAAAGTGCAGGTTGCCGAACGCGGCTGCTTCTTCATAGTCCGTGCTGAAGTCAAGACGGCCGGCCTCGATATTGCGCTCGAGAACCTCCGGTAGGCCCGGTTCATAGAACGGAACCTTGCCCGATTTAAGAGCGGAAATTTTATTGTCATCTACGTCCACGCCTAGTACTTCATGGCCAAGCTCGGCCATGCAGGCAGCATGGGTTGCACCCAAGTATCCGGTGCCGATTACAGTCATACGCATAAAGCCCCATATTAGAGGCTCTATGTGAATGCCGGTTTAAGCCTATCGAAAATTCAGGTAAGACTTCGATGGCGTCGGTCCGCGCTGACCCTGGTACTTCGAGCCCAGCGAGCCGGTGCCATATGGGCTTTCCGCTGGTGAAGTCATCTTGAAGATAGCCAGCTGCCCCACCTTCATGCCCGGCCACAGGGCGATGGGCAGGTTGGCGGTATTAGAAAGCTCGAGCGTGATGTGACCGGAAAAGCCTGGGTCAATAAAGCCCGCGGTGGAGTGGGTCAACAATCCTAAACGGCCGAGGGAAGACTTGCCTTCCAAGCGGCCGGCCAAGTCTGCCGGCAGGGTGAATTTTTCCAGCGTGGCGCCGAGCACGAACTCGCCTGGGTGCAGGATGAAGGACTGATCTTCTTCTACCTCCACCAAGGTGGTGAGGTCCGGCATTTCCTCTTTGGGGTCAATATGCGTGTACCGCGAGTTATTGAAGACTCGGAAATACTTATCCAGGCGCACATCTACGGACGAGGGCTGGATAAGTTCGCTGTCGAAGGGCTCGATGCCCAGTTCTTCGGCGTCAATGGCGGCACGGATATCACGATCTGAAAGAAGCACGGCCCCAATTCTACTCATGCCGAAGGCCGCGGTGTATAGTAGGCCGGAGCGTGCAAGCGCGCAGTGCCGACGTAGTTTAATGGTAGAACTGCAGCTTCCCAAGCTGCTGGCGCGGGTTCGATTCCCGTCGTCGGCTCCACTTGTTTTCCCATTTCATGGACTAATTTCATACCTACAGGATGGACCATGACAGCCCCTATCTTCACGCCTAAAACCACAGCGGATCTTCGCGCTGAGCGTGAGCATGTACTTCAAGATCTTGCGCCCCGCACAATCGATGAGCTCCACGAACAGCGCGCGGTTGATCAAATCTTGGTCATCGACGAGGCAACTCTGAATCGGTATGAAGCCCTGTGCTTTGTTATCGGCGACTAGACAGACACGTTTTCTCTCAGAGCTACATCTTCCCTAGCCTGAGATTCAAAAACTACCCCCACGCCAATACCAGGACGCACCGCAACAGACCCCACACAGGAAGGACACAATGGGCAAGCAGGAACCAGCGGAAAACACCGACGCAGCCAAGAAAAAAGGCACCAACCACAACGCCATCATCGCGTTGATCCTGATTCTCGTCGGCCTTGGCGTCCTGCTCTACCCCGTCGTAGCCACGCAATGGAATAACTACAACCAGTCCCGCGCCGCGGAAGAGTACGCAAAGCTCGAAAAACAAGCCCCGCCTGAGGTTCTGCACACCGCGTGGGAGGAAGCACAAGCCTACAACGCCGGGTTGGGCCAAATCAGCATTGGCGACGCGTGGACCACCACCGATAACGAAGACTCCCCCGAGTACCAGCGCTACCGCCAGTACCTGTCGGTATTGTCTGAGACCGATGCCATGGGTCGTATCGTCATCCCCTCTATCGATTCCGATCTGCCCATTTATCACGGCACTTCAGAAAAGGCGCTCTCCCGCGGCGCTGGCCACCTCTACGGCACGGACCTACCTGTCGGCGGCGTAGGTGATGGCGAGGGTCGGCACGCAGCACTTTCCGCCCACACAGGCCTACAAAATGCCACGCTGTGGGACAACCTCACCAAGGTCAAGAAGGGCGATGCTTTCTACATCGCCGCCGGCGGCGAGAAGCTCAAATACGAGGTACACGATATTCGGGTCGTCGAGCCTGCGGACACCAGCTTGCTCCACCGTGAGCCAGGCCAGGACCTCGTTACGCTCATTACCTGCACCCCCTACGGTGTTAATACCCACCGCTTGCTCGTCGCAGGCCACCGAGTGCCGATGGATCCGGAAGACGAGGCCGCGTTCAACAGCTCGGGTGTTCACTGGCAGTGGTGGATGTGGGCCATCCTGGCTGCCACTGCCATCATCGTGCTTCTGCTCATCTACTGGTGGCGCAAATATGTCAGCAACGCCAAGGACACCGCGCTTGACGACGACCCGCAAGACTCCTAACCGCCAATGAACATGCAATAAGGCCCGCCCTCCCTGGAAGAGCGGGCCTTTTCTAAAAGTAGCCGCAAGCGGTGGTTCTATACCCAGCGGCGTCGCAAAGCGAGGCACCCTGCCGCGACAATCGCGCCACCAGCGAGCGCCCACAGGCCTACGCCCTCACCACCGGTCTTGGGCAGTGCACCCTTGGTGATGTCAGCGACCTGAAGGACGCCGATTTTCTTCACACAGTTGGCAGAGGTGTCAGATTCAGCGCACCTATTACTGGTGATCGCGGTCCCTCCTGAGAGCACCTCGATGACTGCATTGCCATTCTGATCCCACTCCGTCGAGAACTTGATCGGCGCGGGCAGCAGGTTGTAGCCTTTCGGCGCCTTGGTCTCGATGAGGTAGTACACGCCAGGGGCGTCCAAGCCTTCGAGCTTGACGCGGCCTGTGGTGGTGGTCGTGGACTGCTTCACCACGGGGTTAGCATCAACGTTGACGCTGCCATCCGCGTTTAGCTTCAGGTTGCCGTTAGCATCACTGCGGTGGACGGTGAACTGCGCGCCGCCAAGCAAACCGTCGGTTTGGATCTCGTCCGGGTTGTCCGGGTTATAGCTCGCCTTTTCGAGCAGGACGTCCATCGTTTCCTTGGTCTCCAGCGGGATACAGTCAGTATCCTTCCAGCCGCCCATTTCTGCCTCATTCATGAGGCCAAATTTAGGCTCATAAAGGCCACCCTTGGTGTAGCAGCGGGAGTTACCTGCAGGCTGGCTCGGGTACCCAGCGGGTACGGAGGTGCTATCCAGCTTTGTACGGTCCAGCTTGAAACGCACCGTTACCTCGTAGACGTGCTGCCCAGTGCTTCCGTCAACACCCTTGGGTTTAATGATCTTCGGAGTGTCATTCTTGTTGAGCTCAAAGGGGCCGGCACCTTGGTACGCACGCGGCTGGCTGGTCCTGTTGAACTCATCCTTGAAGACCACAGTGGCTCCAGTCACCGTGGCAGCACCAACGAACTTCGGGGTGTCCGTGAGCTTGCCGTAGATCACGTCGTTGGTGTCGAAGCCAGGTGCGTCCGGTGCCTCAACTACGACGTTGTACTTCGCAGTGTATTCATTCACTGCACCAAGAACAGGTTGCGGTGTGTTGTCGACAGCAACCTTATTCAAGCAGGCTTCAGTAGCAACGTTGTCATCTTCAGCCGGGCTCGACTCCCCGTCCGTGGCCTGGAAGGCCACCTTGTTGGGACTACACACCGTCTTGAGGTTGCCGTTCTCATCTTTTCGCACCGGCGCAGAGACGACATACTCTACCTTCGCGTGTCCGGGAAGGGTACCCACGTAACCCTTCATGTACCCCACCTCACCACTTGTGGCTGACGGCACGTCCATCCCGGCGTAAATGCCGCTCTCAGGTTTGATCTCATTGGGCCCCGGACCACGGCCGTTGACCACGGTAGATCCCGGACCAAAGCCCTCAAACTTTGCCGTGGGGTCGGTAGCGTTCACACCATAGTGAGTATCCGTTGGTAGGTATTCCCAGAACGTACCACCCGAGCTGGCATTGTCCGTAGTGTTTTCCACGGAGATAGTCCAAAAAGTCCGCACCTCACCGTCCACCACCTTGGTCTCGGAGCGTTGCTTCTTCACCGCAATGTTTGATTGCAGCGCTGGCGGCGGCGGAACTAGGTCGGAGGCCGCGTCCGTGTTAAATGAAGCAGGCAGGTTGTTCATTATGTTGACCAGCTCGAACTTCGGGCTATCATCATCTGGGTTGGTGATCTTTAGCTCAAAGCCCAGCTGATTCGCATTCGCACTACCCGAGCCAAAACCCAGGTTTCCATTGGAGTAGGTCCACGCCTTGCCCCAAGAAGCAGAGGGGTTCGAGATCGTGCGCCCATCCAAGGTCTTGATGCCGGTGAGATCCCAGGTCCTGATGTCGCCGGTCTGTGTGTCAATGCGTTCAAGGATAAGCTTGTCGCCTGCCTGAGCCTTACTCTGGAAACCCCACATATACTTCTGGGCTTGCGGGAGCACCGCCCAGTCCTCCGAGTAGGACTTCTGGCTTCCTAGCACGCGTTGAGCCGTGACTTTGTCGACGTCGACCTTATAAAGGTGACGGCTACCAGAAGTGGACGTGTTGCCCACAAAGAATCCCTCGCTGGTGTACACGCCAGCGTTGAGGAGATCCCGGTCGCCGCTCGTTTCAAACGGGGTACCGGTACTTCCGGCCTTTAAAATAGGCCCAAGATTATATACTTCACCGGTTGCCGGATTGATCTGCAGGAGATTTCCTGCAGGGTAGCAGGGATCACCATTTTGACCGCGAATCTGGCTTACCGCATAAAGCCAGTTATCACTCGAATCAAAGGCTAGAGCATTGTATACCCAGGGAGTGGACTCTCCCACCTGGCGAAAGTCTCGGCCTTGGTTGACTTGACGGCTCAGAATGGAAGTGTCTCGGCGAAGATCCTTAGGTTCACTGGTTACAACGTAGACAGGGCTACCGTCGGCAAATTCAGCTGGGGTGAGATCGCGCTTTGGCTGTCTGCTTGTAACCGGATCTTGGCACTCCTCTTTCGCAGGAACGGTGAAGGAAGCTGTAAACACTGTATCGGCTGGCCCGCGGTGAACACCCTTAAACTGAATCTGTGCGGTGCCACCAATAGTAATCTGCGGCAGGATGACTTGGTATTCCTTGGCGCTAATCCTTTTGTAGGTCACCTTCGCCTCATACCAACCTCCGTTGGCACCGGTGTAATAGATCGTCAGGTCATCAGGGTTAGTCGATAAATAACTGTTAACGCTGGATTTGAGGGTAACCACCGTGCCTTGCGGAATGGACAGCTGGCCGCCAAAAAGCTCACCGGCCGGAATCTTAAAGTTCGGGATATAGCGGCTTCCCTTGAGCACGTATCCATCGTTTACCATCGTGATGGTGCGGTCGCCTGCAGCGTACGGGGTAATGTTCGGCGCCGCCATCAGACGGGCTGGGGCCGCGTCAACGTCAGCAATATCAAGCGGCTCAGTCACCTCCGAAGGGGCTTCTAAGGCTTCGCTGGATTCAGGTGATGACGTGCTGGTAGTCTCCTCGGCTACTCCACGCACGTCGACGGACATCCCGCTCAGTTCGGATTCCTCTGCGACCGCTGGGATCTTCAGTGAGAAAGCTGCCCCTGCTGGCACGTCAGTAGAAAGGCCAGCGATTCGGAAAGTCACTGAAGAACTGGTTGATTTTACAACGAGGTTGTCTCCTTCGCGGACGGGGATCACTTCGCCGTCGATAGTCAGTGTGTAGGCCGAGCCGTCGAACTCCAGTCCTGCAGTCTCAACAGTGAATTCCAACTCCTCCACGGTTCCGGCGTCAACAAAGTGGCCTTCAAATGTTGCGGAGTCGCCAACAGTCAGGCTCAGTTGGTCTGCGGAATCGAGCTTGGTGCGCAGGGTTGTGGTTTGTGCTTCGGCTACGGCACCAACGATTCCGGGCAGAGCAGCCGGTGCAGCAACACCAACAACGAGAGCCAGTGCAGCAATGAACGCCGCAAGAGCACGCCAGCGGTACACAACCGGCTCGACCGGATGAGAATCTGTCCAGGACATTAGCGTCCCTCGCTTTCTGAATTCTTCCTACGGCTAAAGGCAATCATCACGAAACCAGTGGCAATCAATGCCAACGCTGCGGCTACTACACCGATTACCTGTGCACCGGTCATCGCCAATGAGCCACTGTTCCCCGACGGAGCTGCCGGAGTGGAGGTCTTACCTGCACCTGGAGTACTCGACGGTGTTGTCTCGGGTTGGTGTGGCGGATTCCCAGGCTTAGTCGGTGGATAGTTTGGAGTTGTTTGCGGCGTATTCGGATGCGACGGCGGAGTAGTCGGCGTCGTGGGCGGCGTTGGTGTTTCACCCGGTTTGTGAGTCTTGGCCACAATTACTCCTGGCACTGGTTTCGGATTGTCCGCCACAGTGTGGAATGGAACCGCTACCACAAATGTGTTGATCTCCCGGTAGGAGTTATCTGGCGCCGACGACGTCACTACGTAGAAGCCATCCGCTAGACCGTCAAAGGTCACTTCTCCATTGGCATCGGTGACCTGGTCCACGTGCACGTCGGTACGCCATTCACGAACCTCGGCCAGACCCGCGTCTTGCACGCGTGCTACATCGTCAGCGTTGTTTGGATCTAGGCCGGCGAGCCGGGCCAGATGTATCGTGACTCCCTGAATCTTTCCCGAAGGTGCCTGCCCATCGTCGTCGGGATTGCCCTGCGTAAGCCGAACAGTCACCGTATCCGTATCTACGGTGCGTTCCGCACCAGTAGTCTGTTGCCCGACAACCTGTACCGCACCCGCAGCAACCATGCCCGGCCCAGCGAACGCAATTGCACACGCTACTCCGACGGCAACCATTCGGGCCGACCAAGTATTTGTCAACCTCTTCATCGCCTTACTCCCGCACGCTACTTTCCTCACCAATAATTTCTTGCGCTCCGGCCGCCTTCTGCCGTCGCAGCCACCACACCAGCCAGCAACCAATGACAATCACCGCAGCCAACAGTGCGTACATCCACCATTGCCAACCCGGGCCGTGGGAGCCTTCAAATACCGACTCCTCCCCCGGCTCCATAGGAACCTGATGGCCACGTACCAACAAGCGATGTGTGTTGATCCCGTACGGGGTGCAGGTAATCAGCGTGACGTAATCCTGATCGGCGACTGGCCGTAGACCATCAACCTCACTCGGCAGAACCACTTGAATGCTGTCGACGACGTACTTCAATTTGTGGCCAGCAACCTGGATGTAGAACACGTCTCCCTCGGTGGCAGAGTCGAGGTGATCAAACATCGTCGAATTTGCCAGACCCGTATGCCCCGTAATGACGGAGTGGGTTCCTGATCCGCCTACCGGCAAATCAGAACCATATAAATGTCCCAGTCCACGCTGCAGTGTCTCATCTGCGGTGCCATGAAATACCGGAAGATCAACGTCTACCTCCGGGAACACGAGGCGGGCCATCGCTTCGTTCTCACCCAACTGCTTCAGATAAGCCTCATAGTCGGGATTGTCTACCCCGATACGGTTCAGCCACGGATCCAGAATCGGACCCGACGTATGTTCTTCGTTGTATGCATGTGCAGCATCCCACACCGAATCCTGCACCTGCGCCGGTGTCTCTTTATCCAGTCGCGCATATTCCTGCGCCACTCTTGAGGCGTTCCAATTGTTCCATGCGGTCGAGACCACTGGGTACAGCATCACCAACAACCCAACGACAACGATTACCGCCGGAAGGACTAGGCCTCCACGGCGCCTGTGCCGTCGGCCTGCATTTTGGCCTACCACCGTAGTCAACGACCCGCACCACCCAAAACAATGCCCCACGCGCTAGCGCAGCGCGACCGGGATTACAACGAAAGAGAATGAAGGGGACTGAAGTCTATACCTAGCCCAGTCCCCTCACTGGGTCGAGCACCATATTTTGATTACCCGACCCGCAGCGCAGACCATCATGGACAGTCTGCGCCACCGGAACTACGCCCGGCTATTAGTTGCGCGCGGTACGACGAGCGAACCAAGCACCAGCAGCAACAATTGCTGCGCCAATAGCAGCCAGGATGCCCACACCGGCACCACCGGTCATCGGCAGGTTCGGGGTGTCGCGCTTGATGTTTTCAATTTCAGAAACAAGGGTGACGGCGTCGTCACCCTCGAGCTCACCAGTCTTCGCGATGTTCTCGCGGGTGAACTCAATTTCGGTAACAGGGTTTTCCGGCAGTGCGTAGCCCGCTGGAGCCTTGGTTTCCTTCAGACAGAACTTCTTGATGTCGGTGACCTGTGCGTTATCTGCGAAGTCGGTGACGTGCAGTCCGTCGATGGTGATGGTGCCGTCAGCACCGGTGGTCCACTTGTCCTGCTCCTTGACGGTCAACTTACCGCCCAGCTTATTTGCCGCGGTGCACTGGTATAGCTCGAACTCAGCACCTTCCAGGACCTTACCGTCCTCCTTGCCGTCCTTCTTCACAACCTTCAGCTTGCCGTGGTAGGTCACGACCTCATTGGTCTTGTTCTTGACCTCGTTGCCGGTGTTCGGGTTGTTGAAGATGACGTCAGCCTGGTTCTTCAGCTCAGTGGTGTCGCCCACTTCCTTGCGCTTGACCTCGAAGGTCAGAGACATCTTGTCACCGGACTTAACCTTGGCAAGGCCCTGGTCGGTCAGCTTAACGACGAGCTTGTTTCCGTTCTCAGCCGGATTGTTGACCTCGTAGTCACCGGCACCCAGAGCGGTCTCTCCAGCCTTGACCTCGGTGACCTTCTGGAAGTCCAAACGCTGGTCCAGCTGATCCTCGAAGCGGAAGGCGGTCAGGCTCTTACCCGCACCCCAGGTCGGAGCATCCGCGTTGATGGTGTAGGTGTACGCGTCCTGGATGTTCTGATCTGCATCCTTGACAGTCTTCTTGGTCTTGGTTTCCGTGTTCTTCGGGTACGCGATGACGTCGTAGTTCCAGGCATCCGATGCCTCGTTAACCATCGGCACCGACACGATGAACGGAGCACCGGCAACGATGCCGTCCGGAGCGTTAGTTTCCTCTACCAAGTAGATGCCCAAAGGCAGATCAGAGAACTTCGCCTCACCCTCGCCGGCGGTGGTTTTCTCGAAGGTGGTATCGGTCTTATCTCCGTCCTTGACATCTGCAGCAGCCTTCGGGAACTTGGACCAGTCACCATTCTGCAGGTCGTAATTCAGCTTGGTGATCTTGTAGGTGACGCCAGCGAGCGGTTCGCCCGGAACGCCTTCCATCTTTTGACCGGTAGCTGCAGTACCAGACTCAGCACCCTTCTTCTTGAAGAGGGTGATAGAGCCCTTTTTGTTGAAATTGATGTTTGCCTTGTTCACGGCGCCCTGCTCAGCAGCAGGCTGTGCATCGACAACACCGTCTTGCGCCAGGGCCCCCGGAGCGGAGATACCCATAGAGAGGCCAACGACGGCAGCGAAAGTAGCCGAACGAGCGGTACGAGAGATCTTGTTCACGGAAACTGGTCCTTTACACGAGTTCTGAAATGAGGCACCGCACCTCATTGGCTGTGTGCAATCCATTCCCCACGGTTCACGCACCATGACCTGACTCGTTGCTAAGAATCTTTCGCCTGCCGAGAGTAGTTTTCAGGTGGAAACGTCTACGCAGGCCCCAACCTTAACTAACGATAGCCTGTGGATTACATAACTAGATTCTACCCCAGCGTGTTGGGCAAAGTCCCCAACTAAAGCTCCTCCCCCGCAAAACCGGCTAAACTTCTCAAGAATCCGCACGGTCCACCCAAACGTGAAGACTCCTTCTGCAGTTCAACTAATGCTTTCGTGACGTCATCTAGTTTTGTGTGAAACTGAACACATTGCCCCTTTAAGGGGGTAAGCCTGCTCGATTTTACACCCGTTACATAGAATGCAAGCTTCACGCAGGAGAGTAGCTTCCCAGAGAGCACCTTCCAACGACGACGAAACGAACCATATATGCTGCCAATACCACCAGGTAGAACATCCCCTTTGATGACCCATAAAAGGAAGCGTCACCAAGAGCGCTCAAGGTACCCTGAACTCATTTAGATTCTCAGCCTTCAACAGCCCACGTACCAAAGAGTTAATAGCGTTAAGATTCCTGACAAGAGCTCTCTACGTACTCTGAGCCTCGTCGACAGCACGAAGAAGCGCCGCATAGGCACCGCCGCACGCAAGCAGCTCGGCGTGGGTGCCGCGCTCGACCACGCGGCCAGCGTCGGGGACGATGATCTGGTCGGCATCGCGGATAGTGGACAGGCGGTGGGCGATGACCAAGCGGGTAGCATCCGCGCCAAGCACTGCCTCCTGGATGGCGCGCTCCGTCTCGTTGTCGAGGGCGGAGGTGGCCTCATCCAAGATGAGCACCCGTGGTTGGCGCAGCAACGTGCGGGCAAGCGAAAGGCGCTGCTGCTCACCGCCGGAGAAGCGGTAGCCGCGCGAGCCCACCACTGTGTCCAGACCTTCCGGCAGCGCGGCGATGACCTCGTCCACGCGCGCGGCGTTAAGCGCCGCCCACATCTGTTCCTCACTCGCATTCGGCTGCGCGAAGAGGAGGTTCTCCCGCACCGTGCCGTGAATCAGGTAGGTCTCCTGGGAGACCACGCCAATGACCTCCGCGCGCTGCTCAGGTGGAATATCGCGCAGGTCGACCCCGCCCAGGTGCACGGTGCCTTCGGTCGGATCGGCAAGGCGCGCAAAAAGTGCGGCCACCGTGGACTTGCCGGACCCGGTATGCCCCACTAGCGCGGTGGTGGTGTGGGCGGGGATGGAAAGGGAGACGTCGGAAAGCGCGTCGGTGTCGGTGCCGGGGTAGCGGTAGGAGACGTGCTGGAGGGTGAGGGAGGCGTCGGCAAGCTGGGCGGGCTGGGTGGCCTCGGTGAGTTCGGGCTCCAGGTCCAGGTACTCGAAGATGCGGCTAAACAGCGCCATCGACGCCACCCACTGCGCGCCCACGTTGAGCAGGCCGGTAATGGGACGGAAGATCTGGGTCTGCAGGGTGGAAAAGGCGATGAGCGTGCCAATCGTAATGCCCGGGCGCAAGCCGGCCGCCAGGTAAATCAGGGCCGGCATCAAGCCGAAGATGATTTGCGTCAGCGCCATGCGCCAGCGCCCGGCCAACTGCGATTCCAGCTCCAAACGGATGAGGGAGCGGGAGGTTTTCTCAAAGCCGTCATAGACGCGCTCCTGCGCACCCAGCGTGGCCGCCAGGCGCATGCCGGACACGGACAGGTTCTCCGAAATGGTCTGCTGAAGCGTCGCCTGCGCGCGGCTGTTTTTCTCCATGAGGCTGCGGCGCAGAACGGCGGCGCGGCGGGTCAGCCACACTGCAGGCGGCAGTACCACCAGGGACAAAAGCGAGAGGGTAGGCGAAAGCGCCACCATCGCCACCAACGTAGCCACAGTCATGGTGAGGTTGCTGGCCACGGATGTCGCGGTTGTGGTCACCATGCCGCGCATCGCCGCGATGTCATTGGTCAGGCGCGACTGAATCTCACCGCCGCGGTTATTGGTAAAGAACTGCAGCGACTGGCGCTGCAGGTTGGCAAAGACCTGCGTGCGCAGCTCGTGCATGATGGTGTGCCCCACCCGCGCCGACAGAAAGGACTGGATAACGCCGATGGCCTGGGAGACCACGGTGATGGCCAGCATGCCGCCGACGAGCCACAGCAGCAGCGCGGTGTCGTGTTCAGGAATGGCCTCATCCACGGTGCGGCGCACCAGGAAAGGCTGCACCACCGTCAGCCCGGAGGTGGCGATGATGAGTGCCACCACCAGCAACAGCGTGCCGCGGTGCGGGCGAAACAGGCCGGCGACGCGGCGGAAGGCAACCGGGTGCTGGGCCAGCTGATCGATGTCCGCCGGGTCCTTCACCGCGGTGTGCATCGGCCGGGTCATGGCTTAACCGCAGGTAACGATGGGCTGCGGGTCGTAGACCGTGGTGGTGGTCTCCCGGGAGATCTCCTTGCCGGAGAGGTCCTTGATCACGCGGGTATCCGAGGTGGTGAAGCCCGGCGCGCCAGACGACGGCGAGCAATCCTCGCTCACCGACTTGCGCTGCGGCTCCGTCTTGGCCCAGCGGCCGTTGTTCACAGACTCGACGTCGACAGTCTTGGTGCCTTTTAAGCGCACGGTAATCTTGCCGCCGCCGAAGTCGGTCTCAATGCGGACCGGGGTATTGAAGGTATTGGTGAACTGCAGGTCGATGGCACCTTCGTACACGGTGGCCTCGCGGCCGGCTGGGTAGCGGGAAATGTAGTACGAGTGCGGGGTGTGGGCGGTGTCTTCCATGCCCGCAAAGTAGGCAGCGTTGTACAAGGTGGTGGCGAACTGGGAGATGCCGCCGCCCACGGCGGAGCCGGAGTGGCCATCGATAATGATGCCGGACTCAACGTAGCCCTGTGCCGTGCCGCGAGGGCCCGTGTGGCCGTTGAGGGAGAAGGTCTCGCCTGGGTTGACCACGGCGCCGTTGACCTGTTGGGCTACCAGCTCGATATTCTTGCCGGAGGCAGCGGAGTAGCCCTCAGTGGTGAACTCGCCCACGGTGTCGTTGAAGGTCGCCTTCTTGGCATCGTCAGTGGTGAACTCTGCTGGGTCCGGCTTGTAGGTAGCATCCCACTCGCGGTCGTCGCCGGTCACGCGCTTGTCAAAGTCCTTCATGGTCGGCTCCCAATCGATGATCTCGCCATCTTCGGACGGGGTGATCTGCTTGTCGTTGCCGTTGAAGGAAATCTTGGCATTTACGCCGGGGACATCGGCGCCCTCGGAGCGCTCGGCCAGCAGCTCCTGCGCGCGGTTGGTATCCACGGCGAGCTTAAGCTTGCCGTCCTTCTTTTCAATGCTGGTGAACTGGGAGATTTCCGGCTTATTCAGGGTAGCGCTGACATTATTCTTGGCCTTCAAGGTAATGGGATTATCCAGCGCCTTGGCGGCATCGCCGGTGCGCATGGCCTCGATGGCTTCATCATTGATGGCCGGCTCTACTTCTTCTGGGTCCACGTTTACGCCCTCGGAATCGAGCCAATTATCCGTAACCGCATTGTGCAGGGAGCCGGCATCCACGGTTTGGCCGAGCTTGGGGTCGGTGACCTTGAGCTCACCATTGTTGAGCTCCAACATGCCATCAACTGGATCGGTGGAGAGATCCTTCTTCACGCGGTCCAGAGCCGGTTGCAGCTGGGCCTCATCCACGTTGGTCTCTACCGGAATATCCCGGGTGGAGCGGAAGAAGCTATACAGGCGGGTAAAAGGATTGAGGGAAGGCTCCTCAATATTGTCCACGGCGCGCTGATTATCTAGGGCGAGGCCCGACTCGGAAGGGACCAGATCGGTGTGCAGATCGCCGGAGGTGACGCTCACGGGCTCGGTTTCTACGCCCGCAAGCTCGTCTTCGAGCTTCTCCACGGCGGCGGTGCGATCCATGGCGGAAATATCCACGCCGTTGACGGAAACGGCGCGCGGAATCTTGTCCTGGTTGGCCGCGACATCCCAGGCATAAGCAATGCCCGCGATCAGGACAAGGCCGACCAATGCGCCGAGCGCGATGAGCCAGCCTTTAGCACCGTTTTTTCCTTCTGCCTTTTTCACGCCTTAAAGGTTAACGGTTTTAGTGGCATTTTTCCTAGTCCTGTGCGGGCTCGGGTGCAGCGCCGGCCGGGGGAGCGCTGACATGGCGGGCGGCGTCCGCAAGTCGTTCGAGTGGCAGGCGGCCTTGGTCGACGGCGCCAACAACGGCGTCGATCACCGCATTAATGTCGCTTTCGGTGGACCACAGGGGCATGTCGGCACCGGCATTGAGGGAGGCCACGACGGCGTCGGCAAGCGGGAGCGAATCCGCAATCGCCTTCATGCCGCCGATGTCATCGGTATAGATGGGCCCGTCGTACTGCAGGGTCTCGCGGGCTAGACCATAGGCTTCCGGCAGGATGGAAGCGGGAGTCTGACCATCGCCCAGGCCGGGCACGGCGAGGTGGCCCATCATGAGCGCGGCATTGGGCGCTTGGGGAAGAGCGGTTTTAAAAGGAATGAACTCGTGGCCTTCTAGTTCTTCCAGCGGCGGGGTAACGGCCTCGGCCAGGTGGGTATCGCCAGAAGCACGGCCGTGTCCCGGGAAATGCTTGAATACTGCCTTGACCCCAGCGGAATCCAGCCCGCGGGCAAAGGCCGCGCCATACTCGCCTGCTTGGACCGGATCGGTGGAAAAGGATCGATCTCCCACCACCTCTAGGCCATTGCCATCGATGTCAAGCACCGGTGCAAAGTCCACGTTGATGCCATGCGCCTTCAGGCTCGTGCCCATCTCGTGCGCAAGCTGCTCCACCTCTTGTGGGGAACGCTCGGCCGCCATCTGTTGCGGGGAAGGGTACTCCCCGAGGACGTCGGAAAACCGCTGCACGCGCCCGCCCTCAAAATCGATGGAGACCTCAAAGTCGCGGCCTACCTCTTGGCGCAGGGCATTAATATCGCGGCCCTCTTCCTGCAGCAGGTTTGGATCCGCCCAGCTGGGGATAAAGATTCCGCCCACACCGGCCTCCAGCTTGGCCTTAGCGTCGTCGTAGTTGATGACCGGCGGCATCAGCACGGACGCAGCCATGGCGCGGATGTCCTGCTGCGGGGCGGCCTCCTGCGAGGTCTCTTCGTGCGTTTCCTGCGTTGCGGCAGGTGAGCTCGACGCAGCCGGGGTGGTGGAGTTTTGGCTCTCATTGTCCTCCTGGATGGAGGTAGAGCAGGCTCCCAAGGCCGTCACGAAGGCGAGGCTGGCAAGGATGCGCGGAGTTTTCATGCCTTCTAGTGTGCAATATTCCTCGCGTTCTGTCGCAAGCGGTGGGTAGACTAGTGACATGAGTAACGGCGAGACAATGCTAATTGCCTACGATGGCACCGAACGAGCCGGCCGCGCCCTCGAGTACGCGTCCCAGCTGCTGCGGCCCACCACGGTAGAAATCCTCACCGCCTGGGAGCCGGTAGCCCGGCAGACCGCCCGCGCCGTCAGCCGCACCGGAATGCACCAGTCCACCGTCTCCCCGGACGGCGTCGAAGAGGATCCGGCCTATGAAGAGGCACTAAAGATTTGCCGCCAGGGCATCGAGCTGGCCGAAAGCCTGGGCCTAGCCGGCCGCGCCCACTTGGTGGAATCCGCCACCACTATTTCCTCCGCCATCATTGATGCAGCACACGAGCTAGACGTGGACGTCATCGTCACCGGCACCCGCGCCCTGACCGGGTTCCGCGCGTGGTGGACCAACTCCACCGCCGACCAGATTGTGCGCAATGCCGGCCTTCCCGTCTTCATCGTGCCACAGGAAAACGAAGATGACGCGGACGATGATGAGGCCGAATACTTCTAAATAGCTGCTAATATCTTTAGCCATGGCTCTGGAAACCGATTCTTTGAACAAGCGCACCCTTGGCCCTGCCATCGGTAGCGCTGTTGTGGGCATCGCGCTCGGCGTCATCACCATCATCGGCATCGCACAATTCTCCGGCACCGATACCGTGCCAGAAGGCAATGCGGTTTCTGCTTCCGATGCGGTTTTGGGCGGCCCTGAGTACGGATCCCGCAACTAGGTGTGCGTACCCTCCGCGGGCGGCTTGCCCGCCCCTACCCGCTGGGGATTTTTGCCCTAGCGCTCATCCTTCTCGTGCAGCCGTGGGGGTTAACGGCCGCCGATACCAAGCATGATCTGGCAGCCAATCCGCTGCACTTTCTCCGCGGGGCGCTTAGCGCCTATACGGATACCTTTACCCTGGGGCAGCTGCAGAATCAGGCCTATGGCTATCTCTTTCCCCAGGGACCTTTCTTCGTTTTAACCCAGCCACTGCCCGATTGGGTGGCCCAGCGCCTGTGGTGGTTGCTGGTCTTGAGCGTCGGCTTCATCGGCTTCCATAAGCTCGCCTGCAAGGTGGGCCTGCGTGGCTGGTGGGTCTGGGTTGCGGCGATGCTCTACGCGCTCTCGCCTCGCGCACTTTCTACCCTGACCGCCATTTCTTCTGAGACCTGGCCGGTCATGCTCGCTCCCTGGGTTATCCTGCCCTTCCTCAACGCCAAGCTCACCTGGCGCGATGCCGCCGCGGCCACCATCCCCGTAGCGCTGATGGGTGCGGTCAATGCCACCGCGACCATCGCGGCGTGTATCCCGGCCGCAGTAATCCTGCTCTACCGCCGCGCATTCAAGCCCGGCGCGGCCTGGCTCCTGGGGTGCCTGGCGGTATCGGCCTGGTGGATCGGCCCGCTCGTCGTGCTAGGCCGCTATGCCCCGCCGTTTACGGAATTCATCGAATCCGCGCGCGTGACCACGCGCTGGCTCAACTTGCCAGAGATTCTGCGCGGCACCACGAGCTGGACGCCGTTTGTCGATACCGAGCGCGTTGCCGGCTATGAGCTAGCCACCGAGTCCTTCTTTGTGCTGGTCACCATGGGCATCGCGGCCGTGGGCATCTACGGTCTTAGCAAGCTGCCGCGCGTGTGGTCCGTCATGCTGGTGGTGGGCATCGCGGTGCTGGGCTGCCAGATGGCGTGGTACCTCGATGCGCTCGATGGACCGCTGGCCGCGCTGCGCAACCTGCATAAATTCGATCCGCTGGTGCGCATCCCGCTGCTGTTAGGCGTGGCGCGCGCCTGCGCCCATCTTCCACTACCGAGGAGTTTGCGCCCCACCAAGAGGCAGACGGTGGGTGCACTGACGCTGCTGTTGTGCATCGCGGTGGTCTCCCCGGCATGGTCACAGCGCTTGCTGCCGCTGGGTGCCTATAAAGAGGTGCCCTCCTATTGGCACGAGGCCACGGACTTTATCAATACCCATGCCGCCGATACCCGCACCCTTATCTACCCAGAGGCGTCCTTCGCCCGGCAGACCTGGGGGTGGACGCGCGACGAGCCGGCCCAGCCGCTGCTCGATGTCCCTTGGGCCGTGCGCGATGCCATTCCGCTCGTGCCGCCAGAGGCCATCCGCGGGCTCGACGGCGTCATGGCCGCACTCAAGGAAGATCCGGCTACCGGCGTGCGCTCCCTGCAGCGCCTGGGCATCGGCGCGGTCATGGTGCGCCACGATCTCTTCACCGGCGAGGACGAGGCGCTGGCCAGCAAGTTTGGCGGCGAGGTCCATCGCTTCGGCGACGTCGATGTCATCCTGCTCAACCACGCCGGCATGTCCTTAGGACCTACAGATCCAGTGCGCGTGGCCGGCGGTGGGGAAGCCTTGGCGCTTCTCGATGCCCACTCCACCCCCACCACCCGCCAGCTCGTCGATCGCGACGCCGATATCGTCACCGATACCCCAGCGCTCACGGACCGCAACTACGGCACCCTCGATGGCCCTATCTCCGCGCCCCTGGCCGCGGACGATCCCAGCCACGTGAATAACCGTCTGCGCGACTATCCCTCCGCTGGACCGCTCACCCAGGTGGAAACCCACGGCGGTTCCGTGGCGGTCTCCTCCTCGGCTGCCGATGCCACGGCCTTTGGCGGCGCCCAGCCGAAAAAGTCCGCCACGGCCGCTGTGGACGGGGAGAACTCCACCGCCTGGTGGCCCGCGCCGGGCGATGATGCCGGGTGGATTGAACTGCGCGGTTCTTTCACCCAGCCGCGACTCAAGCTCATGGCCACCAGCGCCACCACGGTAACCGTGCGCTCCGGCAGCGCGGCCGTAGAAGTGGATTTACAGCCCTTCCGCTCGCAGGAAGTCCGCGTTCCCGGCGGCGATACCGAGGCCATCCGCGTAGAGCTCTCCCACCGCACCGGCATCGCGGAGTTAGAGGTAGAAGGCCAGCCGGTCGAGCGCGTGGTGACCGTCCCGGATACCTCCCCTGACGTGCACCAATTCTTCTTCCAGCAAATGCTGCAGGATACCGGCGTGCTCATCCGCGATTTCACGGCACCGCGCCCCATGCGGGTAAAGGTAGATTCCACCAAGCCTGTGCTTATCGACGCCCACCGCTACTCCCCCGGCGACTCCCTCACCCTGAGCCCTGGCACGCACCGCGTGCGCACCACGGGGCCGTGGGTGAGCCTGCGCGAGGAGGGCTGGCAACCAGCAGGCTCTTCCGAGCCCACCGGGTACTCGATTGCAGCCGCTGATGAGGATCGCCTCTTGGTCACCGGTCGCGCCTTCAATAAGGGCCTGCGCGGCTATTTGGGCAATGAAGAGCTCACCCCGCGCGAGATCGATGCAGCCACCCAAGCTTTTGTCATTCCGGCCGGCCGCTCCGGTGACTTCCGTATGACCTTTAGCGCCCAACCGGTTTACCGCGCCACCCTCCTCTTCGGCGGTGCGCTGGGGTTACTTGCCCTCGGCCTGTGCATCCTGGCGGCCACGCGGCGCCCGTCCCACCCTACTTGGCGCGCGCCGCGTGGCGGCGCTGCCTCGGCCGTGGTCGCACTCGGCGCGCTGGCCCTGACCGGCTGGCCGGCCGCGGTGGCGACCGTTGCCGCTTGGTTGGTGGTGCGTTGGACTACCATCCCGCGCGCCTACCTCGCGTCCGGTGTCGTGGCTGCGGCCGGGGCCATCCTTGCCCGCGCGCCGTGGACATCGGGATCCTATGCGGGCGATTCGCTCCTGCTTAGCTGCTTGTGTGCCGCGGGCGTGGCTTGTCTTTTCGCCTCCGACCGAGGAGAAGATCCCGGCCGGGACGCTCGATGAGCGTATAGCTCGCGGCCGAGACCACCACGGTGCCCACCACCGTCACGGCTAAAATGACCCAAAAGTCCAGGGGTTTCCCGCTAAACAGCGGCACCCCGGTAAGGGGAAAAGCTAGCCCCAAGATGGCCACATGCCACAAGAAGATGGAATAAGACCACGCGCCCAGTGCCTGCATAAGCGGGCTGGTCAGCCAGGACTTATCCCGTGGGGCAAGCGCTACCGGAACCACCACGACTGCGGCAAAGGCAGCTCCGGCAATGATTCGGCGGGAAAATTCACCCGGTTCTGGATGGATAAGTCCCTGCGGCCCGAACCACTCGCGGCTGGCAGTCCACAACACCACTGCCGCCGCGAGCCACCACGCCCAGCGCGGCCGCAGCACCCTCTGGACGCGCCGGCTGATGCCGGCTTCTTCGTATTCGGCAGCTAGCATTCCCACGGCAAACCACGAAGCATACGCCGGCGGCCAAATCTGGGAATTGACCTGATCCTTGGTGTAATCGGCCACAAAGGGAACGAAGCCCCAAGCCCAACTAATCACGGCGCCCAGCACAATGGCCACTACCCGCCAGCGCCGCGGCAGTGCCCCAAGAAGCCACACCAACAAAGGCAGGGCAAGGTAGAAGAAGAACTCCACGCATAGCGACCACAGGTGGGTAAGCCCCGGCGCTAGCCCGTCCACCACATAAATCTGGGTGGAGGTGAGGTTGCTCAGCAGCTGGGTGAGGGTGAGCGAGTGGGCGTCGGGAAGCAGGAGCATCACCGCCACCACGCAGGCATAATAGGCCGGCAAAAGTCGCGCCACGCGCGAGCGCGCGTAGCCGGATAAGGTGTGCAAGCCACGGCGGCGCCACAGCAAGAAGGCGCTGAGTGCAAAGAAAACGGCAACGAAAAAATCGAAGCGCCCAGCAAACCCCCACCCGGTTCCGGTCTGAAAAGACACGTGGGTGACAATGATTCCAAGGGAGGCGACCGCGCGTAGACCGTCTAGCTCCGGCAGATGCTGGGGTACGCTTTTCACAGATGCCTGCGGCTGCACGCTTGCTCCTAACCCCGGATCGACCTGAAACTGATTGGACATATTACTGCAATGAAACGCTACCTTTGGCCACGCTCGCCACTGGCGTGGGTTGTCATTGCCGCCGTCATTTTCTTGGTGCTGGGCACCGTGGTGCCGCCGCTGTATAACAACCAGACCCGGCCGCTGGCCTTCGACCAAAACATCAACACAGTCACCGCCCCATCGGCCGGTGTGTGGATGGAAGCGCCCGAGTTCATCGCCGGGGCCAAAGCCATTGGCGATAGCAAAGACCCGCAATGCCAAGAAAAGCAGGCGCCCATGTGGTGCTACCTGCACCACGACCTGCTTACTATCGAGCGCAATACCACCACCTCTGAGGTAGCAGAAGACGATGCGCTCGCTAACTCCGATTCGCTCTCTCGCCTGCTCGCCGGCGATACTCCCCTTGCCCAAATCACGGAGCATTCCGTGTTGAACCGCGAGTCCACCTACCCGGTTGCCGCGCCAAAGGATAAATGGAGATTTGTCCTACCGGCGCTGGATACCGGCATGGCCCGCACCGACTTCGAGCGCGATGGAATCAACTACTTCTTTCCCTCCGGTACCGAGCAGCGCTCCTATCCGTTTTTCGATCTAGCGACGCAATCCTCCACGGCGGTGGACTTCACCACGACGGAAAAGCTCGATGGTATCCCTACCTATTCTTTCCACCACGATATCCAGCCCATTTCCTTGGCTGATATGCGCAAAAGCATTACCACCGAGGTCGATACCGGCACCGGCGATAAGCAACTAGCGGCCGAGGATTTCCGTATCTCCGGGCCAGCGAAGCGGTTCTACGACGCCGAATCGCGCGAGCTCCTCGGCCTGGATGCCACTGACCGGGTCACGGTGGAGCCCTTCTACACCATCGGCCGCGATATCTCCGTCGAACCTACCACCGGCACCATGGTGGACCTGCGGGAGAACATCAAGATCTTCTTCGCGGCGGACGAAAAGCAGGCCGGCACCATGGTGGCGAATGGCGATACGGAGGACCGCTCCATCTTTGCCGCCGATCTGCGCTGGTCCGATGAGACCCGCGCGGAGCGCCTTGATGAGGTGCGCCCGGTCATTCGCACCATTCGCGCCTTGATGGTGGTCGGCTGGGCCGGCAAGGCCATCGGCGTTGGTCTATTGCTCTGTGCCGCCTATATGTACATGCGCCGACACCGTGAAGGCTAAGCGTCTTTTACTTCTTAGCTGGGGCGCCCTCCTTGTGGCCGCGGTGTGCTGGCCCTTTGCCTTGCCCGGCGAGTTCTTGTGGCGCGATATGGCGTTGCTTGACCATCCGGCGCTTTCCCCTTCTGCCTTTGGTGACGGCAGTCTGCCCGCCCGCAATGCACCGCAAGATGGTTTCCTTGCTCTCGTGGGCGGCGCGTGGGCGGCACGGGTGCTCATTTTTGCTGCCGCCGCGTCCTCCGCGCTCACCGCGGCGCGCTGGGCACGCTCTACAGTCGCCGCGGTGAGCGCGATGGCGGTGGCGGTGGCCAATCCCTTCGTCATCGAGCGTCTCCTGCAGGGCCAGTGGTCGCTTGCGGTGGCTGCGTGGCTGCTGCCGGTCATCGCGTGGGCAGGAAGAAGGCACAGCTGGGTGGGGTGGCTGGCTATGTGGGGAGCTTCGCTTACCCCTACGGGTGGTCTCTTTGCCGTGGTGACCGCGGCGGTGACCTGCCGCAAGCGGGTAGCGCTCGGCGGCGTGGTCTTGTGTTTGCCGTGGGCCGTTCCGGGCATGTTCCATCCCGCCGCGCCCGGCGATACCGCAGCGGCGGTGGCCGCGTTTGGCCCGCGGGCAGAAGACTACGTCGGCACTGCGGGCGCGCTGCTGCGGCTCGGCGGCATCTGGAATGCGGAGGCGGCCATCGGGTTCGCCGTGTGCGGCGTCATCGTGGCGGTCATCGCCGTACTCGGGGCGTGGCGGGTTCCCGCGCGGTTGAGCATCCTCGCAGCGATTGGTCTCGGCGGGGCGATATTCTTCTGGCTGGTTCCCGGTGCTCTGGTGTGGTTCATCGATCACGTACCGGGGGCGGCGCTGCTGCGCGATAGCGGAAAACTGACCATGCTGGCGTTGCCGCTCTATGTGGCCTCGCTAGGGGCGCTGCCGAATCTGCCGGCAGCACTGGCAACCGTGGCTGCAATCGTGCAGCTGCTGCCTGTTCCGGGACGACTCGCGGTGCTCGCGCCGCGGGATACGGGGATAGACGAGCAGTTGGTGCGCGCGATTGACGGCCGCGTGGCCTTCTTCCCAGAACGCGCCAACCTCGTGGAAGTTCCCGGCGGCGTGGCTGTCGACCCCTACTCCAAGGCGGTGGCCATGGTGGAATCGGGGGAATTAAGCGTAGACGGGACCGTGGTGGACCAAGCCTCGCCGCGATACCGGGCGGCGCTGCGCGCGTGGAAAGAGCACGATGTGGACCGACTGGCCGAGCTCGGCGTCGGTGTAGTCGTGGTGGACGGTGCCATAGCCGTGGAAACGGGCGCGCCGCGGCCGCAGGTTCCGTGGGCGCTTACTGCGCTGTGGATGGCGTGTCCGCTACTAGCCCTTGCAGCAATTCCGCGAACTGCTCGCCGGTCTTCTCCCACGAAAAGCTAGCGGCAAAATCCCGCGCGTTGGAGCCAAGGGTGCGGCGAAGGGGGGCGTCGGCAAGCAGCTGCTTAGTGGCCGCCACGAAGTCCTCTTCGCGCTCTACCAGGATGCCGGTCTTGCCGTTGATAACGCTGTCACGCAGGCCAAACGTATAACCTACAGTGGGAACTCCATGTTGGGCCGCCTCCATTACTGCCAGACCCCACCCCTCTTTACGCGAGGGCATCAGCAAGGCATCGGCACGGGCCAGCAAAGCGTGCTTATAGTCCTCGGTCACCTGGCCGCGGAAGCGCACGCGATCGCTTACCCCATGCTCCTCGGCATAGGAACGCAGGTTAGCCTCCCACCAGCCGGAGCCGATGACGTCCAGGACCGCGCCCGGGGTCTGCGCCACTGTATCCATGGCATGCTCGATCTGCTTATGCGGCACTAGGCGCGAGAGCGTGACTAGGTGCACCTCGGCCTCTCGTTCCAGGGAAGGAACGTGGTCCGGAACGGGGTCCAGGCCATTGGCGATGATGTGCGCGCCCTTAATGCCCAGCGCCTCTAAATCCTCACGAGAGGCCTCAGACACGGTCACATAAGGTGCGCCGCGGTAGACGCGCGGGGCCACTCGGGACTCGAGGAACCAACCGAGCCGCCCGAGGAGAGGGCCCGCTACCGGCCATTGCTCGCGGTGGCAATGGTGAGTAAGCAGCACCGTCGGCGCCCCGGACACCAGGCGAGCGAAGAAGGGGATGCCGTTTTGGGTATCGATTACCGCATCCACCCCGCGCAGGTCTCCCACCCCCAGGCGGCCGGCCAGCATCGCCGCCCAGGCACGCGGATATACGCCGAATTTGGCGCCTCCGCGGCTATAGCGCACGCCGTCGCGCACCTCGCGGTGGGCGGCATTCATGTGCTTGGAGGTGCGAAAGACCACCTCGTGGCCTTGGGATGCTAAGTACTCGCCCACGCGCTCCAAGTAGCGCTCCGAACCACCGCCTTGTGGGTGGGTGGAATCGCGCCAGCATAGTAAAAGAATCTTCATCGTGAGGTATTAGCCTAGTGGGTTATGAGACATACCCGTGAGATGGCCACGCTCCGCCGCTCCATTCAGCTACTGCGTTCCTTCCGCTTTGAGCAGACGCGCCCGGAGATTTTCTACGGCGGGCTCGCGGAGGATACGGCCGCGCTGGTTGATAACCTCGGCCGCGACTTGGGCGTGGAGCTTTTCGGAGCACGGGTGCTCGATGTCGGCGGCGGTCCAGGCTATTTTGCGGACGCCTTTTCTCGGCGCGGCGCCCGCTATGTGGGATTGGAGCCGGATGCCGGCGAGATGTCTGCGGCCGGCATCCACCTGAGCAATTCCGTGCGCGGTGATGGCACCAACCTGCCCTTTGCCGATAATTCCTTTGACGTGGTCTATTCCTCCAACGTGGCCGAGCACATCCCCAATCCCTGGGATATGGGCGAGGAGATGCTGCGTGTGACCCGCCCCGGTGGTCTCACCATCCTGAGTTACACGGTGTGGCTGGGCCCCTTTGGCGGCCACGAGACCGGCCTGTGGGAGCACTATGTGGGCGGCGAGTTTGCCCGCGATCGCTATACCCGGTGCCACGGCCATCCGCCCAAGAATGTCTTTGGCACTTCGCTTTTCGACGTCCCCTGTTCCGCCGGCCTTGCCTGGGCACAGCGCACCGGCGCGCTCAAACTCGCTTTCCCCCGCTACCATCCCAGCTGGGCATGGTGGCTCACCCGCGTGCCAGGGGTGCGGGAATTTGCGGTGTCTAACCTGACGTTGGTGTTACAAAAGTAGCCCCCAGCAACGCCGACGTCGCTGGGGGCTAGCTGAGCCTAGTTTTTAAGAGGCGTTCTCTACGCGCTCCTTCAGGGCGTGGAACTGGTCCCACACCTCGGACGGCACGCGGGAGCCCAGGAAGTTGAGGTAGCTGGCGTTATCCTGCATATCGCCTTCCCAGTCCTCTGGGTTGACGGCAAGAGCGGCACGAACGTCCTCGATATCAAAGTCGATTCCCTCGAGGTCGATATCCTCGGCGCGAGCGGTGTGGCCCACGACGGTTTCCTCGGCCTCAACATTGCCCTCAATGCGGTCAATGATCCACTTGAGCACGCGGGAGTTCTCGCCGAAGCCCGGCCACAGGAAGCGGCCGTCGTCGCCACGGCGGAACCAGTTAACCAGGAAGATAGACGGCATGCGGTCGCCGCCCTTTTCACCCATATCGATCCAGTGCTGCAGGTAGTCACCGGCGTTGTAGCCCATGAACGGAAGCATAGCCATCGGATCGTGGCGCAGGGTGCCGACGCTGCCCTCTGCTGCAGCGGTCTGGCCAGAGGCCAGCAGGGCACCGATCATAGTACCGTGGTTCCAGTCAAAGGCCTGGGTTACCAGCGGAACGGTGGTCTTGCGGCGGCCGCCGAAGAGGATGGCGTCGATCTTCACGCCCTGCCAGTCATCGTACTCCGGAGCGGCGCTCGGGCACTGGGAAATCGGGACGCAGTAACGAGAGTTCGGGTGCGCAGCCTTAGTGGAGGAAGACGGAGTCCAATCCTGACCGGTCCAGTCGATGAGGTGCTCTGGTGCCTCCTTGGACATTTCCTCCCACCAGACATCGCCGTCGTCGGTAAGCGCAACGTTGGTGAAGATGGTGTTGCCCGGCTCCATGGTCTGCATGGCAATCGGGTTGGAGTCGTAGTTGGTGCCAGGGGCCACGCCAAAGAAACCATTTTCCGGGTTTACGGCATAAAGGCCGTCCTCGCGCAGGTGCAGCCAGGCAATATCGTCACCGACGACCTCAGCCTTCCAACCCGGAATGGTCGGGGTAATCATGGCCAGGTTGGTCTTGCCGCATGCCGAAGGGAAGGCGGCCGCAACGTGGTACTTCTTACCCTCTGGGTTGGTGAGCTTCAGGATGAGCATGTGCTCAGCCATCCAGCCTTCTTCCTTGGCCATGACAGAAGCGATGCGCAGCGCGTAGCACTTCTTCGCCAGGATGGCGTTGCCGCCGTATCCGGAGCCGTAGGACCAGATTTCCTTGGTTTCAGGGAACTGGGTGATGTACTTGGTGTCATTGCACGGCCACGCAACATCTTCCTGGCCCGGCTCTAGTGGGGCACCCACGGAGTGCAGGGCGTGGACGAAATCGCCGTCGGTACCAATCTTGTCCAAGGCTTCCGCACCCATACGGGTCATGATGCGCATGGAGAGCACCACATAGGCGGAGTCAGTCAGCTGCACGCCCAGCTTTGGTTCCGGATCGCTAATAGGGCCCATGCAGAAGGGAACCACGTACATGGTGCGGCCCTTCATGGAACCACGGAATGCCTCCGTCATTTCTTCCTTCATCGCAGCTGGCGGGGCCCAGTTATTGGTCGGGCCAGCGCCATCTTCATTCTCTGTACAGATGAAGGTGCGGGATTCCACACGGGCAACGTCGGAAGGATTGGAGCGAGCCAGGTAGGAATTAGGGCGCTTTTCCTCATTCAGCTTGATAAGCGTGCCCTTTTCCACCAGCTCTGCGGCCAAACGGTCAGCCTCGTCCTGGGAGCCGTCTACAAAGACCACCTGGTCAGGCTGGAAGAGCTCAACATTCTCGCTGATCCAGCCGATAAGCTTTTCGTTTTTAGTCGGTAGCTCTCCGACGAGCCCTGGGATAGTGGCGGTCATTAGTAATTCTCCTGAGGGTGGGTATGAAAATTGGGGAAATAAATCCCCAACTGTGCCTTTCACCTCAAGATTAACGTGCTTGTCCGAATAATTTGCGCAGATTTTGTCACACCGGTTATATCCACCGCGTTTACCAGAACTTCACCAAGCGCAACCACAGATACTGTGTTAAAAATCGCCTTTTCCCATCCCCCTGTCTGGGGGTCTATTACCCTCCCCAGCGGCAATCAAAACGATCATCTTCCACCCCCAACCGGGACCACTGGTTATACCCGGATTGACCTCGCCACACGTGACCCACGGCGCGGCGTATTGCTTGACAGGGCTAAGCAGGGAAAAATAGGCCGCAATGAATAACACAGATAACTCTCAAAACACCCGCGCTGGAGAAATGCCTCCAGGTCGCCCACCACAGACCGACTTCAATGCCGTATTCAACAACGAACTCGACTACCCACGCCTAGGCAACGTCACCTTCCGCCGCGGCACGCTGACCGAAAATCAGCATGAGCTTTTTGAAAAGCGCTGGCCAGAACTAGGCCGCACACTGGAAGACGAGGTCATTGACCTCGACGCCTGGTTTGGCCGCAGCGGCGCCAAGACCATCGTGGAAATCGGATCCGGCACGGGTACCTCTACCGCCGCCATGGCGCCGAAAGAAGCCGATACCAATATCATCGCCGTCGAACTCTACAAGCCGGGCTTGGCCAAGCTACTGGGCCAGATCGAGCGCGAGAGCATCGACAATATCCGCATGATTCGCGGCGATGGCATCGAGGTCATGGTGCGCATGTTTGCCCCGGAGTCCCTTGATGGCATCCGCGTCTTCTTCCCGGATCCCTGGCCAAAGGCCCGCCACCACAAGCGCCGAATCATCCAGTCGGGCACACTCAATCTTTTTGCTTCCCGCCTGAAGAAGGGCGGCGTGCTGCACGTTGCTACCGACCATGCCGGATACGCCGAGTGGATCGATGAGCTTGTGGACGTAGAGCCGAGCCTGGATTACAAGGGCTGGCCGTGGCCAGAGTGCCCGCAGTTGGTGGACCGTCAGGTCATCACCAAGTTTGAGGGCAAGGGCCTAGATAAAGAACACGTCATCACGGAGTATCTCTGGGAGAAGAAATAAATGAGCACCTACCTACTTGTCTGGGATGCGCCCAATATGGACATGGGCTTAGGCTCCCTGCTCGGTGGCCGCCCCACCGCCGCACACCGCCCGCGCTTCGACGCCATCGGCCGCTGGCTGGTACACCTTGCCCAGGACGTTGATGCGGAGCCACGCGCCGATGTCTTTACTAATGTCACCCCGGGCGGCGCCGATGTCATCCGCCCATGGGTAGAAGCCATCCGCAACGTGGGCTTCGGCGTTTTTGCCAAGCCCAAGATCCACGAAGATGATGACGTGGATCCGGATATGCTTGACCACATCGAAAGCCTCCGTGAGGATCTAGCCGGCGTGATTGTTGCCTCCGCCGATGGCCAGAATTTCCAGGAGCCTTTGGAAGAGCTCATCGCGGAAGGCCTTCCGGTGACGGTCCTCGGTTTCCATGAGCATGCCGCGTGGGCCGTAGGCCACGCAGATATCAATTTTGTGGACCTGGAAGATATCGAGGGTGTATTCCGCGAGCCGCTACCGCGCGTGAACCTGGATAACCTGCCCGAGGGTGGTGCATGGCTGCAGCCATTCCGTCCCCTGGCTGCGCTGCTTAATAACCGCTAGGAGGCTGCCCCAATGTTTGAAAAATGGGGACGTTTTTCCTATGCACACCGCCGGCTCATCCCCGCCGTCATCGTCGCCGCTATCCTTGCGCTCTTTATCGGCTTTGGTTTGCAGCTCGAAGACCGCATGAGCCAGGAGGGCTGGGAGGATCCCAATGCGGCGTCGACAAGCGCGGCCCAGATCGAGCAGGAAGCATTCGGCCGCGATAACTCCGGCGATGTCATCTTGCTCTTCCATTCCCCCGATGAGAACTTCGATGCTGCCAAGCAGCACTTGGCGCAGTTGAAATCGGAGTATCCGGACCAGATTGACTCGGTGACCAGCTACTTCGACACGAAGAACCCGAACCTGGTCAATGCTGATCACTCGCTGGCTTTCGCCGCTATCGGCCTGAAAGGCGATGATGAGCAGACGCTGAAGGATTTCCGCGCCATCGAGGGCGCTCTCACGGATACCACCGCACCGGTGGAGATTGCGGGTGCCACGGCGGTTGCTGATGCCTTGGATGAGGGAATGTCCCACGATATTTCCCGCGCCGAAAAGGCCGCCCTTCCACTGGTAGGTATTCTCCTGCTGGTGGTCTTTGGCTCCGTCGTCGCGGCCTGCATGCCGCTGGTGGTCGGCGGCCTCTCCATCTTGGGCTCTTTGGGCATCCTGTCCATCCTGGCCGGCTTCTCACAGGTCAATGTCTTTGCCCAGGCCGTCGTCACACTGCTGGGGCTTGGCCTAGCCATCGATTATGGACTCTTTATGGTCTCGCGCTTCCGCGAAGAGCTGGACAAGGGCCGCTCCACGGAGGAGGCGGTGGCCACCACCACCGCGACAGCCGGTCAAACTGTGGTTTTCTCCGCGGCCATGGTCGCCGTTGCGCTCTCCGGCCTCTTCCTCTTCCCCCAGGCCTTCCTGAAGTCCGTGGCCTATGGTTCCATTTCTGCGGTCGGCTTGGCCGCGCTCCTTTCGGTCACCGTGCTGCCGTCCATTTTTGGCATGCTCGGCCCCAAGATCGATACCTGGTCCGTGCGCCGTACCTCGCGGACGGCTCGCACTATTCAAGACACCTGGTGGTATAAGCTTCCGCGCTGGGCCATGCGGCATGCCCGCGGGCTGACCATCGCCGTGTGCGGCCTGCTCATCGCGCTTACCCTGCCCGTCATGAGCATCACCTTTGGCGGCATCAACGAGTCCTACCTGCCGCCCGACCAGAACACCCGCGTGGCTCAGGATAAATTCAACGAAGAATTCCCGGCCTTCCGCACGGAGCCGGTCAAGCTCGTGGTAGAAAATGCCTCGAACCAGCAGCTTGTCGACGTCGTCATGCAGGTCCGCGGCCTCGACGGCCTCACCGAGCCCATGGCGCCGACGACTGCCACCAAGGACGGCACTACCGTCCTTTCCGCCGGCATTGAAGACCGCGATGATTACGCGAAGATTGTGCACGAACTGGAAAAGGTCAAGGCCCCTGAGGGTGTGAACCTCTACGTGGGCGGTACTCCCGCCATGGAGGTGGAGTCCCTCGATGCACTCTTCCACACGCTGCCGTGGATGGCGCTCTACGTGGTGCTGGCTACATTCCTGCTCATGGCCCTTGTCTTCGGCTCCTTTGTACTGCCGCTCAAGGCCATTGTGATGACGTTGCTGACCTTGGGCGCAACGCTGGGCATCCTGACGTTAATGTTCGTTGCCGGCCTAGGCTCGGACATCCTCAACTTCACGCCCGGCCCGCTCATGAGCCCGATTTTGGTGCTCATCATCGCCATTGTCTACGGCCTGTCCACCGATTACGAGGTCTTTTTGGTCTCCCGCATGGTGGAGGCCCGCCGACGCGGCGCTTCCACCGACGAGTCTATTGCGGCCGGCACCGCGCATACCGGCGGCATTATTACCGCGGCGGCGCTCATCATGATCGTGGTCTCCGGCGCGTTCGGCTTCTCCGATATCGTGATGATGAAATACATTGCCTACGGCATGATTTTTGCCCTGCTTATCGACGCCACCATTGTCCGCATGCTCCTCGTTCCGGCCGTCATGCACTTGCTGCGCGAGGATAACTGGTGGGCCCCTAGCTGGCTGCGCCACGCCACCACCACTTTGACTGGCGGTGCGACGCACCGCGGCAAGACTGTTCCCTTCACTGAACTCAAAAAACGCCTCGAAGGGGGTAAGTAAGTGAAGAATTGGCTGCGCCTCATCGCCTCGTTCATCGTCCTGCTGGTCTTGGTTTATGTCTTCCGCGATGAGCTGGACTTCCTGCGCGAAGGCTTCTCGCGGCTGTCTCATTCCAACCCGGCCGCGATAGCACTGGTGATCCTCGCCTCCATCGTGGCGGTGCTCGCCATGGGCGAGGTCATGCGCTTGCTCATTCGAGCCGGCGGCATCAAGGTGCCGGCCGCAGAAACCGCAGCACTGACGTTGGCCGCTAATGCCTGGTCCACCACTCTTCCGGCCGGCCCGGCCTTTTCCGCCATCCTCACCTTCTACGTGCAGCGCACATGGGGCGCGTCCGTCATGCTGTGTGGCTGGTTCTTCGTGCTGTCCTCTGCAATTTCCACGATGTGGCTCGTGCTCATTGGCTTGGGCGGCGTGCTCTTTCTGAACGCGGATATGGCGCTCTGGTCCCTCATCGGCACCTTGGTGCTCATGCTGGCGCTTTCTGGCGGCCTCTTCTGGCTGACCAATCACCCGGATAAAATCATTCGCTGGCTCAACCGCCAGAAGTTCATTAAAGGCTCCAAGCGCGAGGCCCTCGTAGACCAGGTCAAGAATCTGGAAGAGGTACACCTTACCCGCCGCCAATTCGCCTGGGTATCCTTTTATTCCTTGGCCAACCGGCTGATCGATATGGTCTCGCTATGGGGCTGTGTGTGGGCCGTTACCGGCCACCTGCCAGCGCTGCACGCGGGCGAGGACACCACGACGATGGCCGGCGTGGCGCTGGCCTATCTCACCGCTAAGCTTGCCGGTTCCGCTCAGGTCACGCCGGCCGGCCTCGGTACGGTGGAAGCCGCGATCATCGCCACTCTTGTGGCCACGGGTATGACCGCGGTGGACGCTACCGGCGCGGCCATCATCTACCGCCTTATCTCCTTTGCCTTGATCACCATCATTGGCTGGCTAATCTACTTCTGGCACTATGCCCGCAAGGGCATTACCTACGCCGCCTTGAACCGAAAGGAAAACGCATGAGAATCGCCCCCGTAATCGATATCATCGCCCTGATGCTCTTCGCCGTGGCTGCCCGCCTCGCCCACGGCGGATTGAGCTTTTCCACCTGGGTAGATGCCTTTTGGCCCTGGGCCGTAGGCGCGCTTATCGGCTGGGTCATCATCCTGGCTACCAAAGCGCAAGGCAAGTGGAAGGAAGGCGGAATCGTCTGGCTGAGCACCGTCGTGGGCGGTATGGCGCTGTGGATGCTCGTCAACGGCCGCCTGCCGCACTGGAGCTTCCTTATCGTAGCGACGGTGATGTCCGCACTATTTTTCTTTGGCTGGCGGCTTTTCGCCCGCAAATAAAAATAAGGAGGGTTTAACCCTCCTTATTTTTTGCTCCACTTACTTGGAGATTACCGGTACGCCTGCCTGATTGAGAATATCAACGATGAAACCGATAAGTTCGCTGACGATATCCACAGCGCTAGACAAAATCATAAATAACTCCTTCACTAGGATTAGCTCTTTATATGCTATCCAAGCACAAGGCATTACATCGGCGCAATAGTGTGCTTCTTCGGCAGATCGCTTTCCTGCTTGGTGGCCAGTTGGCGCAGTGCCTGACGGAGCGCCAAGCGCGACTGATTCGGCTGAATCATCGCGTCTAGATAGCCGCGCTCGGCCGCAACATACGGAGCCGTCATGGTCTCATCGTAGAAGTCCATGAACATCTTCTTGGTCATCTCTCGCTGTTCCGGGGTCTCGGCTGCTTCTAGCTGCTTACCTGCAATCATCACCACGGCAGCGGCCGCACCCATCACGGCGATCTGCGCGGTCGGCCACGCCAGGTTGATATCACCGGTCAGGTTCTTCGAGCCCATCACCGCATAGGCACCGCCGTAGGCTTTGCGCACGATGAGCGAGACCTTCGGCACGGTGGCTTCCACCACGGCGAAGGCAAACTTGGCGCCGCGGTGGATAAGTCCCACCTTTTCCTGTTCCACGCCCGGCAGGTAGCCCGGGGTATCCACTACGAAGACCAGCGGAATATTATAGGCATCGCAGATGCGGATGAAGCGCGCGCCCTTATCGGCGGCGTCGGCATCAATGCAGCCCGCAAGGTGCATGGGGTTATTGGCCACAAAGCCAACGGTCTTGCCATCGATGCGACCGAAAGCGGTGATCATATTGGGCGCGAAGTTCTCCTGAATCTCAATGAGATCCTCGTCATCGCCCAACTGAGTCAACAAGTCCATCATGTCGTAGCCAGCATTGGTGTCATCCGGCATGAAGGCATTGAGCTCTTCGTCTTCGGCCACTTCGGCGTCGGCAGGCGCAGCAAACTCCGGCGCCTCATCAAAACAGGTCAGCGGCAGGTGATCGAGGAGATCGCGGACCATATCAAAGGCGTCGTCCTCGGAAGGGACGACCGCCGAGACATTACCGTTGAGCTCCTGCTGGCGAGCACCGCCCAGCTCGGCGGAGGTGATGTCCTCACCGGTAACCTCACGGATGACGTTCGGGCCGGTGACATACATTTCCGCTTCCTCGTCCACGGCAATGACAAAGTCCGTGGTCACGGGAGCATAGACGGCTCCACCGGCCGACTTGCCCATCATGATGGAAATCTGCGGGCTGCGGCCGGACAGCGGCAACTGGCGGCGGGCAATCTCGGAGTACATGGCCAGCGAGGTCACCGCATCTTGGATGCGGGCGCCGCCGGAGTCCTGGATACCGATGACCGGGCAGCCGATTTTGATGGCCATGTCCATGACCTCGGTGACCTTCTTACCAAAGGTCACGCCGACTGAGCCGCCGTAAACGGTTTTATCGTGGGCGTAGATACACACTGGGCGGCCGGAAATGCGGCCATAACCGGTGACCACGCCATCGGAATAAATGGCGTCAGGGTCACCCGGGGTCTTACCCAAGGAGCCGGTTTCGACGAAGGAACCCTCATCTAGCAATTCATCGATGCGTTGACGAGGCGTGGTGCGCCCAGCCTCGTCGCGGCGCTTGCGGGAGCGCTCACTGCCTGGGTCCTGCGCCTTGTCCAGACGCTCGCGCAGGTCAGCGAGTTTCTCAGCGGTTGTCTGCTTGGCCGCCACGTATCTTCTCCTCGATCCATTCGTCCATATGCTTGCCCACGATGCCGATGGCCGGCTCGTCGGGCACTGCAAGGTGATCACCTTGCAGCTGCACAATTTCTAGATCCTTAACGATAACTCCCCAACCGCCGTCGGGGTCAATCTCAGCGTAGCGCGGCTCCAGCTCAATCGCACCGTCGTGCATACGCTCGGAACGGAAAAGCAGAACCGGCACGGTGACATCGGCCCAGCGATGGAAGTCGATCTTGGCCAGAATCTGGTTATCCACGAAGGAAGCACGCTGGTGCTCCAGTACGCCGGCGGCAAGGCCGTGCTCAGAGGCGTCGGTAGTAGCGAGGAACTCCGCCAGCATGGTCATGAGCGCATCCTCGCCCATGGTCTCTAGCATCTCGTACGGCGGCTCGAAGTCCAGGCCGTAGGTCTTCTTAGCAAAGGCCGCGTAGCGCTCCCACCGGGCACGGGTTTCTTCCGGGGTATCCGGCGCTGGGTTCGACGGCTGGGTGGTATCCAGCAGCGCGATGAACGCCACATCCACCGAGTCTTGGCCGCGCTGGGTGCGCTGATGCAGCTGATAGGCCACCTCGTAGGCCAGCGCGCCACCGAAGGACCATCCGCCGAGCACGACCTTGCGGCCGCGAGCGTAGTGCAGGATGTCCTCGATATAAGCCTCAGCGCGCTCCTCCAGCGAGCCCTCAATGCGCTCCACGCCGTAGACTGCCACGTCCTCGGGCAGGCGGCGGGTCAGCGGCTGGTAGACCACAGTGGTGCCGCCAGCTGGGTGGAACATGAATACGGCAGGACCATTAGCCTCGCGCAGGACGCGGATATTGCCTTCTACCTCGGTCTCCAATCCTTCCCGGACGAGGTCGGCCAAAGTCTCTAGCGCCTCAGCCTCGTGGACCTGCTGGGCGGTGACCTCGATGCCGGCACGCTCGGTGAGGCGCTCGGCGATCTGGGTCGCTACCTCATCGCTTACCTCAGGCAGCGCCGAGGTAACGCCCGCCGCTGCCTTACCGGTAAAGGTGGCCCACGTACCAAAGACCATGCGCTCCGAGGCATCGCGCGGGGCAACGCCGACGCCCTGGCCGGGTTCGTCTTCTTCTGGTGCAGGAGTATCCGCAGAAGCAATGTCGCTGGTATCCACGCTGCCGCCGGCTACGGCCTCTTCCACCATAGCAATGACGTCGGCCAAAGAGGCGTCGCGAAGCGCCTGCACCTGCAGCGGCGGAATCTGGAAGTCATTTTCCACGCGGTTCTTAATGCGCATGCCCATCAGGGAATCCAGGCCCAAGTCAATGAGCGGCAGCTCGCGCGGTAGGTCAGAGACGTCGTAGCCCATGGATTCCGACACGATGAGCGCGAGGCGGTCTTCCACGGTTTCCTCCGCGGGATCCCAGCGCACGGCATCAACGTCTGCGGTTGCTGCAGGCTCGCTTTCAGGCACATCGGCCACGCCCGGGATGGGCGCCGCGCCCAAGTCCAAGGCGGAGGCAAAGCCTTCCGCCAAAAGCTCGGTCTGCGCACCCCGGACAGCGTAGACGGCCACGGACATGCCACCGATGGACTGGCTTACCACCGTGGTGACTTCACCGCGCGGTGGCAGGTCGGCGTGTTCCTCGGTGGCGATGATGCGCGCCCCAGGCTTGACAGCCTCGGCCGCGGCCTCCACGATGGCCAGCGCGGATGGCGCCTGGTCCGCATTGGTAGAGAAGGCAACCTTGCCCTCTGGCAGGTTGACGCGTGCGCCCGGCAGGCCGGATACGCCGGCCGACGGACGCGCGTTGGTCCAGAAGCGCTGGCGGTTGAACTGGGTATAGGGCGCCTCCACGCGCGCACCAGAGCCAAAGACCGCGCCAAAATCTACCGGCATGCCGGCAACATAAAGCTTGCTGAGCAGATCCAGCAAGGACTCGGTGGGATCTACCTTGCGCTTCAACGCATACAGCAGCTGTGCATCGGCCTTGCCCACGGCGAAGGCGGTGGACATGAGGCCCATCAGCGCTACCGGGTTCGGTGAGATTTCTACCAGCTGGGTGTGGCCAGCGTTGAAGGCCGCCTCGGTGGCATCCTGCAGGTAGACCGAGTGGCGAGTCATGCGCAGCCAATAGTCCTCATCGTGCACTGTGGTACCAGGGCGATAGACCTCACCCTTATCCACGGAGGAAAACAGCGGGGTGTGCAGCGGCTTAGCCTCCATGCCGGCGATGGCTGCATGCAGCTCGCCCAGGATGGGGTCCACGGCCGAAGTATGCCCGGCGGCCTTCACATTGAGCGCACGGGCGAACTTGCCCTCGCCGTCGAGCTTTTCCACCAGGTCCAGCACCTCTTGGCGGGGGCCGCCCACGGTGGTCATACCGGGTCCGGTATACACGGCGGGTTCGATATTGCCGTCGAGCGCGGCAATGTCCTCGGCCGAGAGCTCTACGACGGCCATGGCTCCTTGCTCGGCATCGCTTAGCGACGCCTCACCCTCACCCATCAGCCGCGCGCGGTGGCAGGCAATAACCATGGCGTCCTCTGCGGAGATGCCGCCTGCGGCATAGGCCGCTGCGATCTCGCCCATGGACATGCCCATCACGCCGGCTGGGCGCACGCCAAAGGAAGCGAGCAGGTCCGTCAATGCAATCTGAATGGCGGTGATGGCCACCTGGGCGGTCTCGGTGTCATAGGTTTGGGCGTCGTCGTTGACGATATCCAGGATGGACCAGCCGGACTCAAAGTCCACGATGGCATCCAGCTCTTCCAAGCGGGCCTTGAACTGCGGCGAGAGCGCAATCATGTCCTTGGCCATCTTGCGGTGCTGGGATCCGAAACCGGAGTAAACAAATACTGGCCCCGGAACGTGCGGGGAATCCGCCGCGGCAATGCCGACGGAGACCTTGCCTTCAGCTACCTGGCGCAGGCGCTTGACCGCTTCCTCGGTGGAGCTAGCCGTCACGACGGCGCGGGAGCGGGAGTGGTTGCGGCGGGCGACAGTTCGGGCGACGTCGACAAGCGCGGGCTTTTCCGCCTCAATGAAGTCTGCCAACAGGGCCGCAGCGCGTGCCCGGCGCGAAGGCAAAAGGCCGGATACCGGCAACGCGACCGTTTCGGTGGAAAGCTGCGGCGCGCGTTCGGCCGGGGCACCGCGGTAATCGGTGAGTACGACGTGTGCATTGGTGCCGCCGAAACCAAAGCCGGATACGCCAGCGACCTTGTGGCCGGAGTACTCGGGCCACTCGCGTGGATCCTCGACTACCTCGAGATGCTCGGCCTCGAAATCGATATAGCGGTTCGGCGCCGAGTAATTGATATTGGCCGGAATCACGTCATTGCGCATGGCCTGGATGACCTTAATGAGGCCTACCACACCCGCGGCGGATTCGGAGTGACCGATATTGGTCTTGGCCGAGCCGAGCAAAATAGGAGTATCGACCCCACGCCCCGCGCCGAGCACGCGGCCTAGGGCGGAGGCCTCGATCGGATCGCCCAGAATGGTGCCGGTGCCGTGGGCCTCGATATAGTCCACGTCCTGTGGATTTACGCCCGCATCAGCATAGGCGCGGCGCAGCACATCCTCCTGTGCCTCCGGGTTCGGGGCGGTCAGGCCATTGGAGTGGCCATCGGAGTTGACGGCCGAGCCCTTGATGACGGCGAGGATATCGTCGCCGTCCGCTTCCGCGTCCTCCAAGCGCTTGAGCACGAGGACGCCGGCGGCGTCGGCACGCACGATGCCATCGGCGTCATCCGAAAAGGCGTGAATGGCGCTCGTTGGAGAGGTAACGCCCAACTCCGAGAACGCCGTGGACGCATGCGGGGCGGCCAGAATATTCACGCCGCCGGCCAGCGCCACGTCCGCGCTTCCCGTGCGCAGATCCTTCATCGCCTGGTTCACCGCCACGAGGGAGGAGGAGCAGGCCGTATCCACGTTGATGGAAGGGCCGCGGAAATCCAAGGCATAGGAAATACGGTTGGCCACCACAGCAGAAGAAATGCCAGTTAGCGCATACGGGTGCATCTCGGCGGAATCCGCGCCGATGAGCATGCCGTAGTCATTATTGGTCGATCCCATATACACGCCGGTCTGCGTGCCACGCAGCTCATTGGCGGGAACACCAGCGTTTTCTAGCGCTTCCCACACCAGCTCCAATAGGATGCGTTGCTGCGGATCCATATTGGCCGCCTCAAGTGGGGACAGGCCAAAAAATTCCGCGTCAAAGGAGGCGATGTCTTCAAGGTAACCGCCATCGGTATTCTGCTGAGCGATCTTCTCACTCATGACCGGATCGGCGGAGTACTCGGACCACCGGCCCACTGGCAACGGGCCGGTGCCTGCGCGGGATTCCGCCAACATAGACCAGAACTCTTGGGCATTCTTGGCGCCCGGGAAGCGGCCGGAAAGACCAATGACCGCAACGTCGGATCCCTGCGCGATCCGCGGGGCGTGCTCTTCTGGTTGGGGCGCCGCAGGTGCGTTCAGCAGGCGGTCCGCCAGCAGCTCGATGGTGGGATACTCATATGCCACGGTGGCATCGAGGCGGGTGCCCAGAAGGTTTTCCAGCTCGCCGGATAGCACTACAGCATCCCGCGAGGAGAGGCCATAATTTTCCAAAGGCTTGGAATCTAGGATCTCTTCGGCGGAAACACCGGTGGCCTGGGCGACCCAGTCACGCAGCCATGCTCGCAGTTGCTCGATGGTCATAAAAAGGTCTTTCGTTACGGAAAAATACTAAATGGCGTAGGGGTATATCGCTATATTTCGTCACTTTGTTAGCGGTATATCAGAATCCCACATAATTCTTCTTGGCTACGCGGCGCGCAATCTTGCCGGAGGACGTGCGGTTGATTTCGCCGGGTGCCTTCCACACGATGTCATCCGGAGTGATGCCATGGTGGGCAGTGACCGCGGTGCGAATGGCCTCGGTTGCCTCGGCATCGCCGGACGGCTGCGCATCATCGGCTCGCTCCACCAGCAGGACGAGGGACTCAGAGTCATTGCCTTCCACGGAGAAGGCTGCGACGGAATCCGGGCGAACCTGCGTGGAAGCGGCTTGCACCGTGCCCTCAATATCCTGCGGATAATGGTTGCGTCCAGCAATGACGATGAGGTCCTTCAGTCGGCCGGTGATATACAGTTCCCCATCCACGATGGCCGCCAAATCTCCGGTGGCCATCCAGTAATCGTCTTCCGGCAGGCCATCCTGTTGACGCTCACCCAGGGTATTGCGGAAGGTCGCAGCGGTTTCCTCTGGGCGGTTGAGGTAGCCGGTGGCCATGTTGGGACCGTGGACCCAGATTTCTCCGATAACGCCGTCCTTTACCTCGGCGCGAGTTTCCGGATCCACAATGGCGAGGTGCTGGTGCGGAACGCACTGTCCATTGGAGGCGTAAGCGACGGTGTCATCGGATTTCTCCTCGATGACTGCACGACCTGCGGCTAGCTCCGCGCGGTTAAAGTGCGAGATAACCGGGCGCTTGTCAGTTTGCGGGGTAGACACAATAAGCGCCGCTTCTGCCAGACCATAGGACGGGCGCAGTACGGAACGGTCCACGCTGAAGGCTTCGAGGAAGGAGTCCACGGCCGATTCGGTCACCGGCTCGGAACCGATAATGATGCCGCCCACGTGCGAGAAATCTGCATCCTTGGCATGGCGAGCGGCGAGTTCCAAGGCAAAGTTCGGGATGGCGGCATAGGTGGCTTGCTTGCCCGCGGTGAGGCGCCGGACCCAGCGATCCGGGTGCTGGATGAAATCGCGCGGGGTCATCATCTCGAAGTCGAGGCCCAAAATGGTGACGAATACGGCAAGGATGATACCCATATCGTGGTGCATCGGCAGCCAAGAAACGATGCGGGCAGGCATCTGCAGCTGCAGTGCCTGGAAGATCTGCGCCACGTTGGTAATAATCGCGCGATTGGTGAGCTCCACGCCGGCCGGGGTGCGGGTGGAACCGGAAGTGTACTGCAGGAAGGCAGTGTCTTCTGCGGTTCCCTCCACAGGAGTCCAGGAGGAAGCCAAAGAATCAGGAAGGGCGTCGAGGGAAATGATGCGCGGGCGCTCGCGTTGAGCGGAAAAGTACGTGCGCACTGCCGCCGCCGATACGCGGTTAGTCACCACGATGGACGGTTCGCAGTCACCAAATACGGCCTTGAGGTGGTCCGAGTGCCCCGGTTCGTTGGGGTCATATAGCGGAATCGGCACCATGCCCGCATAAAGAGCACCCAAGAAGCCGAAGACGTATTCCGGTGAATTACCAGCCAAGATGGCCACACGGGTACCAGGCTCTGCCACCTGCTGCAGGCGCGCCGCCACCACTTTGATGCGGTTATTGACCTGTGCGCGGGTAAGCTCTCGGCAGGTTTCTTCCTCACCGTAGATCCACTGGCGCATCACCACGCGGTCTGGGTCGGTCTCCGCTTGGAAGAGATTCTCTGCCAACTGGGCCAAGGTGAACTCGGGCGCTAGAAACTGCCCCATCTGCGCTTTCAGATCCATCGATTCTCCTTAGGTAAATGGTTTCGGTAATAAAACTATCGGAGTTGGGGGAATGGTTGTTACGCGGCGTCGATAAGCTGGCGGGCCCAACCCACTACCCATTGGTTGGCAGTCGTTCCATCGATAACGCCACTATTGGAGGCGTATTGCGCATGCACGCCATTCGCGGCAATCAAACCCTGCGCGCGCTCTAGTGCATTGGTCACGTTTGGCGGGGCATCACAAACCGAATCATTGGGCGCGCAAATCTGGAAGGTGCGATCCGCGAGGCTACCGAACCCATTCTGGCGCGCACCACGCATGGAGGCACCCGGCACGATGGGCTGAACCAATCCGGATACCGGCTGAAGGGCAATTTCAGCACCAACACCACCCACCTTGCGGCCTGGGTTTTGCCCGACGCCATTTTGACGGCGGCCGTCCGCGATAAGGGCCACGCCTGCGATGGATTCCGCCGGCACCACACCCTGGCCGCCGCCAATCTCATCGGCAACGTCGCCGGCAATCACCGCACCCTGGGAAAAGCCGCTCAAAATAAATTTGGTAGCTGGGCAGCTTTGGTGAACGCTACGTAGCTCGTCATTCATCTTGGCGGTTCCCTCATTGCGGGAATCGTCGTAGCTCATCTCGTGCTGCGCATTAATATTTTTGAATTGCGCGGTATAGGGAAGGGTCCAGACCTTCACGTTCTCCCCGTAGGCCTCCTGCAGCGGCTTCGTAATAGACAGCATGAACGAGCGCGGGTTGGCAGAAGGATTAATGGGGTCGTCGTCAGCCGCAGACTCCCAGGTACCCGGGGCAGAAATGAACTCCACACGGGGGCACCACTCAGGCTGCTGCGGTTGCGGCGGCGCGGCCTGCTCCGTGGTGTGCGGAGCCGGGGAGTCTGTGCCTTGGTTGAGGTAACGCGACGCGCCCACGCCAATGACAGCTAAAACGACGAGGGCCGCGACAACGGTAATAGTTTTTCGCATGGATTAGTTGTACCAGCTAAACCTAGCAAATCCCTGAACGTGCGGAATCCTTGATGAGCTGGGAAAGCTCTTCGAAGCCCATCGTGGTGCGCTGCTGCTCGATGAGCTGGCCGGCAACCGCAGAAATGGTGACCTCATTCTCGTCACAGGCCGCTTTGCCGGCCCCAAGGAGCTGATCCTCTACGCCATCGACGTTAACGCCGGCGTCCTTGAACTTGTCCAAGTACTTGGCGTCCGGTTCCGGCACCTCAGCGGACGGGATTTCAGAGATCTCACGCGCACCGCGATCTTCTTGCGACTTAGAAGCGGAATTCTCCGAAGAGGAAGGGGCATCGGACTCCCGCTCGAGGGGCGCGATCTCGGTCTCTTGCGGCGGTTCGCTATCCACCGTGGCGGAATCGCAGCCCGCAAGACCCAAGCACAGCGCCGCGCCCACAACTACTAGCTTGCGCATAGCTACTTCTTCTCGGCCCGAACCTGGCCGAGGACCTCGCTGATCTTGCCGTGCTGGAATTCCTGGCTCACGCCACCAGCGGCAATCTCAGAATAGTCAGAAGTAGGCCAGCCGAACTCGCCTTGCTCCCAGCCAGCCTGGCCCCAGCGGTCCATGATCTTGCTCTTCAGAATGTAGTGCGCACCGGACTTCGGGGACCAGTAGATGCTGCCCTTCTCAAAGGTCTGGAAGAAGCCGCCGTTGACGGCGTTCTCACCGGACGTCGGGAAGCCGAGCGCAGATTCAGCGCCGCCCATGTCCTTGTACTTAGCGCCAATAGCACCGTGGACTACCTGGTTGGAGCCATCCGGGTTACGGGTCAGGATGCCATCCTGGAATTCCTGCATGTAGCCCTCGCCGACCTTCTTGACCGGGCCGGTCGGGTACTTCAGGTCGCCCTTTTCATAGCCGTTCTTGCCCCAGGCCTGGAACATATCGCCGGTAATCTCCCACGCACCGGTCTCCGGGGACCAGTAGATGGAGCCGTGCTCGAAGTGCACGAAGCGACCCTTGCCGTCCGGGGTCTTAGACTCGCCGGTCTTAGGGAAACCCAGCCAGGAGGTAGGCCCGCCGATTTCGGCGTAGCGGGCACCAATGCGGCCGAAGAGGGCGTGCGCACCGGTATCCGGGGACCAGTAAGCGGTACCAGACTCGAAGTCCTGGGCCTTGCCCTTCTTGGCGACGTCGTACTCGTTATTCAAGCAAGAGCCAATGACGCCGCTCTTGGTTTCCTTGGCGATTGCACCGATAGCCTCACAGTCCGCACCGCGATCAGCCTTGTCCATCTCGAGGGCATCTGCGATGTAGGGCCATGCCTGCTGCATCTCAAACTGCCAGTATTCCCAGCTGTGCACGCCGGATGGGCGGAACTTAACCACTGGGTCAATCTTGGCGCGCTTTGCGTAGTCCACATAGGTCTGGGTGGACATGCGGGAAATGACCTCCAAGCCCATACCGGCAAGGTTGGCCTGACCCTTGGCTACGGAGTTGGCGTTACCAAAGTCATCCTTGCCCGAGCCTGCAGAGACATAGACCTTCATGTCCTTCAGGTTTTCAATGCCCAGCTTCGGATCGTGGTCGATCCAGTTTTGGGAACCTGGCTCGCCCCACATCTTGCGGGAATCATAACCGCCGGCATCGCGCTGCGCAGCCATAATGGCTTCCGGCATGCCGCGCGTAGTGGTGTCCAGGTAACCGGAGAAGGAACCCACGAAGTTGAACAGGTGCGGGTTGCGCTCAGCCAAGTTCATCGCGGCCGTGCCGCCCATGGACAGGCCGGTGACCGCACGCTTGTGGTTCGAGCGGTACTCATGGTCCAAAATGGGGATCAATTCCTTGGTCAGGAAGGTCTCCCACATGTAGCGCTTACCGCGGTCTGCCTGCTCCCAGTCCGAGTAGAAGGAAGATTCGCCGCCTACCGGCATAACTAGGTTGACGTTACGGTCAGCGTACTGGTTCAAAATATTGGTCTCGATGGTCCAGCCGGACTCATCGTCACGCGCACGCAGTCCGTCGAGCGCCCATACCTCTGGGAACTTCTTTTCCGGGTGGGAGTACCAGTCACGAGCCAGCTGGATTTGCACCTTCTGCTCTTTATCCGGCATAGCTGCGGACTTGATGTAGACCATCAAGTGGCGGTTGGTCAGGTACTCCACGCGGTTGATCTTCACGCCCTCTGGCAGGCCCTTAACATCTGGGTATTCGGTGTTCAGCGGGGTGCGAGCGGGCGGCTCCTTCGGGGCGAAGTGATCGGACAGGCTGGAATCGCCGCCGATTGCGGAAGAGAGATCGCCTACGGAAGATTGTGCGGTGGCGTTTGGCAGCAGAGCCAAACCCACGGCAATAGCGGTAGGTACTGCGGCCACTGCAAGGCCCTTGCGAGCTTTGCTCGGGGAAGTGCTTTTGCGCATAGGTAAACGTCCTTGAAGATTTGCCGCGGTACCTTTCCGAGGGTTCCCCTCCCCCGGACCGATGCCTGCGGCGTGAGCTGTCTATCGTGTGCTCAAGTTTAAGTTGAACTTGAGACTTACGCTAGACTGACACGCCGCTACATTGCCGGGGAGTTGCCCGGGTTATCCTGTCCGCTCACGCGGTACAGGTGCTCGTTGACAAACTCGCCGACGCCCCAGCGTGCCAGCTCGCGGCCGTAGCCGGAGCGGTTCACGCCACCGAAAGGCAGGCCTGCTGCGGTTACCGACGCCTCGTTGACAAACGTCATGCCATCGTTGAGCTGGTTTGCCACCTCGAATGCGGCATCCAGATCGGTGCCCCATACGGAGCTAGACAAGCCATAGTCCGAGTTATTAGCAATCTCGATGGCTTCTTCGACGTCCTTGGCCTTATAGACAATGGCGACCGGACCGAAGATTTCATTGCAGCCTACGTCGGTGGATGGGTCGACGTCGGTAAGCAGCGTAGGCTCCATGTACGCACCCTCGCGATCAATCTTCTGGCCGCCTACGCGAACCTTGGCGTCGCCATTGGCCGCGGCCTTTTCCAAGCGCTCCACGATCTCATCGCGAGCGCCGATGGAAGACAGTGGACCAATATCTGCATTCTCATCGTCGTACGGGCCAACCTTCATGGCCCCGATCTTCTTTTCCAAGTACTCTACGGTGCGGTCGTAGAAGTCCTCGAGCACAATAAGTCGCTTCGGCGCGTTGCAGGCCTGGCCAGTGTTGTACATGCGAATCAAGTTGAACTGATCCAGTACCCACTCGAGGTTTTCATCATCAATGACCAAGAACGGGTCGTTGCCGCCCAGCTCCAGCACCGACTTCTTATAATTTTCGCCCGCGGTCTTTGCTACTGCAGAGCCCGCAGCTTCAGAGCCAGTCAGGGAAACGCCCTTGATACGCTTATCCGCTACAAAAGCATCCATCTGGGAACCGGAAGCGTAGATGTTGATGTACGCGTCCTTCGGCAGACCAGCCTCTTCCAGGATGTCCTGGCATGCTTGGGAAGACAGCGGGCAGATGGAAGCGTGCTTGAGCACAATGGTGTTACCCAGCAGCAGGTTAGGCGCCGCGAAGCGGGCCACCTGGTAGTACGGGAAGTTCCACGGCATGATGCCCAGCAACGGACCGAGCGGCTCCTTACGCACTACGGTCTTATGCGCGTTTTGGGCCGGCAGGTATTCATCTGCAAGCAGCTCGTGAGCGTGCTCAGCATAGTAGCGGTAGATATCGGCCACGATCTGAATCTCAGCCTTAGCCCAACGGGTTAGCTTGCCCATCTCACGGCCAATGTGATCGGCTAACTCATCAATGCGCTCTTCATAAAGATCCGCTGCGCGCGAAAGGATTGCCGCGCGTTCCTCAATGCGGGTCTCACGCCATGCATTAAAAGCCGCAGTAGAACGGTCCAGAATGTCATCACGCTGTGAATCATCGATACGCTCGAAAGTGTCTTCACTCTTACCAGTGCTTGGATTCTCAATAGCGAACATAGGCCCCTGTATAGTCCCGACTCACGAACCTTGCAATGTTCTCCTCTGCAATTTAAGGAATTGCTCCCAAGTAAGTTTCCAGTGAATATTTCGTGGCGCTAGAGGTCCGGCTGCGCGGTCCACTTCAAAGGTGCCATCCTCGAACATCCAGACAATATCGCCGGTAAACGGGTCCATGATGTATCTCACCCGACCATCCGTCTTCACGTTATGGTGATGCTGACACAAGCTCACCAGATTTCCCACACTGGTAGGCCCTTTGTCGCCGTACTCCACTCGGTGATCCAGTTGGCAATAGTGCGCTGGCATTGAACACCCCGGCCACCGGCAGATCGCGTCCCGTCCCTGCACCCAGGCACGGATTTCTTCTGAGGGAACATACTTTTTGACATCCTCGGCGGTAAGAGTTCGCACCGCAGAGTCATGTGCTAAGCCCTCCCCCAGATCGCACCATCCTGCGCTAGGAATAAAGACGCGGGAAGGATCCTCGCCAGTGCGATAGGTGTTAATCACCACCTTGGTACTAGTGCGGTTAAAGATCAGATTTTCCAGCGCCTCCGCCTTTGAAACTCCGTCTTCTGCTGCCGCTTTATCAACATGCCGGGAAATCGCCGCCGCAGTGGCCTTATCTGTCTTCAACACGATCGTGGCTTGTCCGCCCGAATAGGACACCGACACCGCGCGCTCGATTTGCGCCGACAAATCCGGCTTCAGCAGCCCATCAATGAATCCGCGCAGGAAATTTCGGATTTCCGGTTCCGTCGGTACGTGCTGTCCTGGGTCTTTGGGCGTGAGAAAATCTGCCAAGGCCGCATCAACCAGTTGGATCTGCGCTTCATCCCCGCCGAGGGGGCGCAATTCCACGTCAATAACTTGGAGTCGCGGAAGGTCCAAAATCCAGTGTTCTGTTTGTACTGCGGTAGTAAGCGGCAGTTCGCGCATCCGAAAGTGGGCTTGGATTGCACTTGATACCCGCCATCGCGAAAGACCGAGCTTCTTAGCCAATACAGCTAGTGTGCAATCAACGTCGTCTTCCAACTGTGGCAACACTGCCTGGAACAGTTGCCATGATTGAATTCTTTGCACCATGGCCATGACACACACGGTGTCTTCCATGTCATTGGTAGAAAAATACGCTTGTTTTGGTGGTGCGGTAGCAGTAGTCACAAAAGCTCCCCCTCTAAATGTTCTCGCACACCCAATCGAACTGACGCCCATAGATTAACGCAAAGCCGAGACACCAGCAATAGCTAGACGCATATTTGTTCGATACGCTTCGCAAAAGAAAATCCCCTTTCCTTAAGAAAGGGGATTCGGCCGCAAGAATTACCAAGCGTTCATGACGTTAAGCACCTGTGGCTTAGAGCGGTTGAGCTGGTAGCCAAACTGCTCCCAGTTGTGCAGCCCCTGGGCCGGGTAGCTCACGGTTGGATTGAGACCCTGCAGGCGAGCAGCGCCTTCCCACACGCGGGTGGTGATATTGGAGCCGACCTCAAGTGCAGCACCGGCAGCTTGGTGCTCCGGCAGGTAGTGAGCATCGCCAGCACCTGGGACGCCAGAGGCAGCGGAGATATACAGGTTGGTATTGCGCAACTTCGGAATAAGCAGCAGCGGATCGTTCTGGAAACGCTTCGGGTTAAACAGGGAACCGTACATAGCGTTGATGTTGAATCCGCCCGCATCCAGCATGGCAAAGCGCATCATGGTCTGAGCGCCTGGGACCGTGGTGGTCAGGAAGCCGGAGTAAGACAGCGCCTGACGGAACTGGTTCGGGTGCTTAGCAGCCAGGGTCAGAGCGGCACCGGCGCCCATGGACAGGCCAGCAATGGAGTTATTGTTGCGAGCAACGCCGAAGTTACGCTCCAAGTAGCCAGGGAGCTCGCTGGTCAGGAAGGTCTCCCACTTGTAGTTGACCGGGTTTTCCAGATCATAGGTGGCAGGACCTTGCCAGTCAGCGTAGAAGGAAGCAGTACCACCAACCGGCATGGCCAGGGTAATGTTATGCGGCTCGTAGGTCTTGGCAGCATTAACGTCATTTACCCATGCATTAGTGCGCTCGGTGGCACGCAGGCCATCCAGCAGGTAGAGGGCAGCATTGCCACCACGCTTTGCCGGCTGAATCTGCACCGGAATGGTGCGGCCCATGGCCTGGGACCACACGTCGCAACGCTGGACCCACCAGCCGACCTTGTCCCACTCACATGTACCAGTGGCGTCACGGCGCAGCCAGTCGCGGTTGGCTGCCTCTGCCGGCTGGGACCCCGCCACGACGGCTAGGCCCAAAGCTACGGCAACTGCCATGATGACTGAAAGGACGCGACCCTTGATGGATGCAGTCATCTTTCTCCTTCAAACTACTCGGTGATTGTCACTAAGTTCTATCGTCCGGAACCTGTATACCGTTAACGTCACGGATCGATAACAATGTCACAGAATAGTGTAACTTAGGTTCCCCCTAAAGTCTGCATTTGAAGGGATTAATGCAGGTAGTCAGAGGGATTAGAAGAAAAAGTGAGGGTCCGGCCGTCAGTCAGGGAGAATTTAATATTTTTCCAGAAACGGTCCCAAGTTAGGGGTTCCCTGTATGTGGCGAAGAGTTTCTGAAAATCGGCGTCGCTAAGCGCGGCGCGAGCCTTGGCCGCCTCGTGTTTATCAATCCACGCCGGAATCTCGTCGATATCGGCCGCGGAATCTGCCACCTGCCACGACATATCCAAGCTCTTGTCGTGCCCAATGCGCCCGCCCACGATGCGCGGCTGGCGCGCCGCCAAAGGGTTGCTGAGGCCGATATTGTCCAGCACGCGAATATCCAGCGGCGCATTCATGGACGACAGGCCCAAATTAAGCAGGTAAACGGTCGGCGGATCGGTACGCGAAGGGTCTGCCGGCGTGGCCGTCCACGAGAACCTATCTTCGCCCTTGATATAGCGGAAGGTCATGGCGTCGCCGGCCTCTAGCTCGTCGATGCCCTCCTGGTAGTCCTCCATAAACTTGGCGCCAAGGAATTCTTCGGCGCGCATGGGAGGATCCTGGCGCTGGGTGGCATAGGTCCAGAAATCGCGCTCGTCCACGATGGAAATTTCATCCGCATAGACGCTGCGATCCACCGGATGGCCGCGCAGAACGATAACCAGCGCCCACACCGCGCAGAGGACGGAGACAATCCACATGCGTACGCTAACGACAAAGATTGGAAGCAGAAACGCAAAAAGTGGCAGCAGCAGCATGCGGCCGTGCATAAAGTCTCCGCCCACGCGCAAGACGTAAAGCGTATGGATGAGTGCCGCACCCACAAAAAGATACGTGGCAGTGGCGGTGGAGCGCAGAGCGGTGGGGCGCAGGTCCGCCTTCCACAGACCTGCAATGGCGAGCACGATGAGCGGCAGGAAGAGCCAGTACGGTCCGGCAAAGTCCGCCAGGTAGGTAAAGCCTTTGCCCCATTCGGAACCCGCTGCGGACTTGGCCACGGCCGTGTGCGGGGTCAGCAGGCCGTAGTAACCCATGCGGAAAATCTCATAGGTCAACGGCAACGGCACTGCGGCGGCAAGAATCTTCCACCAGCGGTGGGATACGAGCAGCACGATTCCCACCAGCCCGCCGTACAGGGCGAGCTCTGGGCGCACCAGCCAGGACAGCCCGGCCCAGAAGGCGAGCCAATAGGCTTCGCTATTGCTCCCGGAGTGGCGGCGCGGGCGCGACCACCGCAGCAAAAGCCACCACAGCACTGCGAGATAGAAAATGCACAGGCCCCATTCCAGCCCAGAAGTGAAAAAGTCCCGGGCCGGTGGCAGGGCCAGATACACCAGCGCGCCGGCCGGAAGGACGGCTCCAGAGCGCATGCTTGCCGACGCCCCCGTGCCGACAACCATTGCCGCTACCGCTAAGAAGAGGCCCAAGTAAACGGCGATGCCTTCCAGATTTGCATGGGAAACCCAGCGCACGAGGAAGATGAGGTACTGCCACAGCGTGGAGGTATTGGCCTCTACACGCTCGCCCATATTGAACACGGGCCCATTTCCGGCTTCGAGGTTGCGCACGGTGCGCAGGACGATGAGGCCGTCATCGGAAATCCAACGGCGTGCGAAGCCGCCCCAGAAAGATAAAACACCGATCACAAGAACGACCACTGGGGTGCTCCAGCGGGCGATGCTCTTGTGGTCGATGTTAAACACGGGGAGAAAGTTTATCAGCCCCACGGAAAATTTCTATATCGATTCCGCTGTGTCTAGAGCAACGGCATGATATAAACCGCCATGGCAATGCAGGCGAGCCAAGCCAAGGCGAGAACCTGCAAAGTGCGGTCCTCCAGTGCAATCTCGTCCGGTGCGCCGCCCTGGCCGCGGTCCACGTCGGCCGCATAGCGGAGGATGGCGATGGTAAACGGCACCATGGAAATCTGGTACCACACGCCGCCGGTCTGGGCGTCGTTAGCGAGTTCGAAGCCCCACAAGGTGTAGCAAATGACCACCGCGGTGGCGGCTAGGGTCCACACGAAGCGCAGGTAAGTGGGCGTATACCCCTCCAGGGACTTGCGGATTTTCGCGCCGGTCTGTTCTACCAACAGAATCTCCGAGTACCGCTTGCCGGAGGCCATAAATAGCGAGCCAAAGGCCGCCACCAGCAGGAACCACTGCGAAAGCTCGATGCCTGCAGCCACGCCACCGGCCATGGTGCGCAGCATGAAGCCGGAGGACACCAGGGCAATATCGATCACCGGCATATGCTTCCAGCCAAAGCAATAGCCCAACTGCAACGCGATATAAATCGCCATCACGATAGCCAGCTGCGGCCCAGCGGTGGCAAGGAAAGACAGGCCGATGGACAGGCCGATGAGCACCACGGCCATGACATAGGCGAGCTTAATCGGCAGCACGCCCGAGGCAATCGGGCGGAAGCGCTTGGTCGGATGCTCTTGGTCCTCGCGCCAGTCCTTCGCATCGTTAATCAGGTAGATGGAGGAAGCGCCGAGGCAAAAGACGACGAAGGCCAAGAGGACGTCGAGAAGCACGCGGCCGTGGAATAACGCATCGGCGCCGGCCGCGGCGGGGGCGGCCAGCACCAGGACGTTTTTGACCCACTGCTTGGGGCGCAGGGCCTTAATCATGCCATCGGCAAGATTCTTCGGCGGCTTGCGCTTGCGGCCGGTATCTACGCCGGAGGTGTGCGGTTCTGAATGGAAAAAGTGCTGGTTTCCATCATCACTCATGCTTCATTCCTTTCATCACGACCTCCGCGGTAGCAGCGCCGATGGCCGCACCCACGGCCGTATCTGTTGGATAGTGCACTCCGAGCACCATACGCGATGCCATCATTACTGGCACGCCGAGAAGGGGCGCCTTGCGGCCGGTAAGGCGGCTTACCGCCACCAGGAATGCGGTGGTCGAAGTCGCGTGCGAGCTAGGGAAAGACAATGTGGAGGGCGTCTTTACCCCCACGCGCACGTACGGATAATCCGGGCGCTTGCGGCGCACGATGCGCTTGAGCACCACGCTGGCGGCGTGCGCGAGGAAGGCGGCGGCCCCAACACGGATCCAGCCTTCGCGGCGGCGCTTGTCGACGCCCGCCCCTACCGCAGCGCTGCCCATCCAGCCCAAGGCATGCTCGCCCCAGTGGCTAAGCCCGCGGGCGGTGGGAAGCACGCCGGGCACGTCGAAGGCCGCACCCTGGATGCATTCGAGGACGCGCGATTCTGCTACGGAAAGCTTATTGGGCATCGAAGACCTTCTTCCACGACTCGCGCGAGGTCAGCTCCGGCTGGGCCGCGCGGTATTCGGCGCGCAGGTCGTCGAAGTTCTCTTCGATTTCCTTCAGCAATTCGCGGGTCTGGGCCACGAGGTCCTTAGCTAGGTCGCGATCACGCTTGCGGAAGGCCACGCCGGTGCCACCCGCGGTGGACACAGTGGCCGAATCTACGCGGGACAAGGTGAACCAGCGGGCCTCGTCCGGGGTGAGGTTGAGCTGCGGCGCCTCGTGGTGCGCAGCGTCTTCCTTGCTGACGAGGTGCTTGAGACCCTTGATAGCCCACGGGATCTTCTTAATCTTGGCCAGGCGGCCGCCGATATTGCGGGTGGGCACGCCCGGCGCGCCGGTGGGAGCCGGCAGCTCATCGGCGGATTCCAGGATGACGGCATCGGAGTAGTTCTTGCGGATCTGCGCGATGCGCGGCAGCGAAGACTCCAAGATGTCGAAGAGATGGTCCGGCCCGGCCAGGAAGTCTCGCATAGCCTCAATCTGGATGGCCATGGTGGAGTATTCCATGCACATGGTGTGCTTGAGGGTGGACTTAAAGATGGACTTGGTAATGCCCTTGGCCGGTCCCTCGTGGTACATCGCGGCCACGATGAGGCGGTTGCGTAGGTGGAAATAGGCCTGCCAGTCAATGGCATCGTCCTTATCGGCCCAGGCCATGTGCCAGATGGCGGCACCCGGCCAAGTCACCGTAGGGAATCCGTTGCGCGCTGCTCGCAGGGAGTACTCGGTATCGTCCCACTTGATAAACAGCGGCAATGGCTGGCCGTTGGTTTCTGCCACGATGCGCGGGAAGAGGCACATCCACCAGCCGTTATATTCCACGTCAACACGGCGGTGCAGCGCACGGGAATCATACTTTTTCGGATCCAGGTGGGTTTCGTGGGTACCGATGGCGCGCAGCGGGTACTTAGCAAAGTCGTGGTCGTAGACGGCGTGCGGCGCCGCGCCCCACATGAAATCGGCACGGTTAACCTGCTCGCCGGTAGTGCGCAGCTGGGAGCGTTCCTGCAGGTTGAGCATCTGGCCGCCGACGACAATGGGCTTGGCGGCGTAGCGGGCCGCCTGAACCGCACGCAGTACGGAGTCCGGCTCGATAGCGATGTCATCATCCATGTAGAGGATGAAGGGCGAATCGGTATGTTCCAGCGCCTCGTACATGATACGGGAGTAGCCGCCAGAGCCGCCCAGATTGCCCTGGCGGAACTCGCGGAAACGATCGCCAAAGTGGGCCACTGCCTCGTCGTAGCCCGGCTCATCAGCGGGGTGCTGGTTGCCCTGGTCCGGCATGAGGACGAAGTCGATAATTTCATCTACCACCGGGTCCTCGGCCAATGCCTTGAGTGCTGCCACGGCATCGGTCGGGCGGTTAAAGGTAGGAATACCGACCGCCACGCGCTTGTCTTGCGCCGGCTGCTCGGTCCCATCCGGCAGCACCTGCGGGCCGGGGGCGTGGGGAGAGCACCAGGCGGCGTCGGCAAGCGTGGTTTCCTGCTCGGCGGTGATATCGAACCACAGCCAACCGCCGTCCTCGAAGTTTTTGAGTGGCAGCTCAAACTCGTGGTGGCCGGTGCCCACCAGGTGGTTGGCCACGGAAATACGCTGGCCATCCTGCTTGGAGCGGTACAGGGAAATATTTGCCTGGCCCTCAATGTCTAGGCTGAGAATAACGGAACGCAGCTGCGACCAGCGGCGCCAATAAGAAGCCGGGAAGGCATTGAAGTAGGTCTCAAAAGAGGCTTCCTCGCCGGCCGGAATGGTGACGGAGGTGCGGTTAAACCAGCTAAGGCGTTCGCGGTTTTGCTCGGCCTCGATGAGGTAGAGCATCCGCACATCAAAGGGCTCGCCACGCTTAGGCAGCAGGATGCGCTGCAGGGGCTCATGGGCCTGGGTGTTGTTGGCAGTCACGATAGCTTCGATTCTCCAAACGGTATAAACAGTAGTCAGCGATTTAGCGTAGTTGCTTTTGCATAAGTACTACGGTTTACACGCGGAGCCCGTAAAATGGAACATCGTGAGATGGGTTCCTTGCGCGGCAGCAGTAGGTCTTCTCGCTGTAGCCAGCGCGCCCGCCGCTATCGCAGAGGAAAAGCCCGCGGTGGAGTTTCTGGACCACGCCCAAATCCTCAGCAATTCGGACGAAGACGCCATCAAATCGCAAGCACAGTCCATGCATTTGCCGGATTCTGTGCACGAAGTCCTCTACGCTACGTATCCGAATTCGGGCGAGGAATTTTCCCGGACTTTGTTCCATGACTTGGCCCGCGAGCATCCACATTTCATCAGCGGAAGTGAGTTACAGAAAAATGTGCTCGTCATCGCGGTAGGTTTTGAGCCCAATAGTATGGCCGTGCACTGTGGCACAGAGGTGTGCCAGGACATCAAGATTTATGACGAGGGCCGCATGGACGGCATCTTGGACCAGATGCGGCCGGCGCTGGCGGACGATGACTATACCGTCGGCATGATCTTGGCGACGCGCGCCGCCGCGGATACCACCGTGCGCCGACAATATGCGCAGGATGCACCCACGTGGTCCGTGTTCATCGCAGCCACTATGGTGCTCGTGGTTCTGGGCGCGGTCGGCCTCATTACCTACTTGTTCATCCGCCGCGCCCGAGTGCGCAAGCGCTTCGATTATATTGAGGGCGCTCGCGACGGAGCTGAGGAACTCATCAAGCGCACGGAGGCCCGGATTGACGCCCTGCATTCCCCCTTGGCGGGCGACTACCTGAAGGTACAGTGGCGCTCTCTGTTCAATCAGTACACTGATGCGCGACCGACGCTCAAGGCGCTGGAGAACATCCAAGACTATTCCCTGCACGCCGCTTCCATTAAGGAGGCATACAAAGCGCTCAAGCAAATCAATACGGCCGCAGCGCAGATAGATTCCTTGGAAAATTTCTGCGCCGGCGATACTGCAGTGCGCGCGGGCGAGGTGCAATGGCTGCTTGGCGACGCCCAAGCGGCCCTCTCCCGCCAGCCCGACAACGCCAGCTTGCGCCAGATAACGCAGCGCATTAAAGACCTGTCCCAGGATCTGTCGCGGAAAGACTTCGACTCCGCCTTCGCTCGCGTCCTCGAAGACTACCACCCCATGGTGAGCGCGCTGCCCGAAAGGCTATATCCGCAGCGCGACCGTAAAACTCCCCCGCTTCTGGGCACGCCGGAATGGCGCCCCGGCATGGGCACGCATTACATGCCCTATAGGTTTGCGGGCTTCTGGGTAGCTAATAATAACGTCTCCTCCCAGCTGCCCAACCCATATCGCTTCTAAGCGTTGACCGGTTCGGCTACCGGATCAATGCCCAGCTTATTGAGCATGTAGAGTACGCGGGCTTCGAGGTCATCAGCCAATTCGCGCGCCTCCTCCACGGTATCCGCGGCAGGAATATCCCAAATTTTGATGTCCTTGCCTGCCTCATCGCGCTCGATCTCGCGGCCCAAGAACACGATGTAATCCGGCATCGCTACCGTACGCACCTCATCGAGGTACTTATTCGGGGCCTCGCCCATGCCGCGCTCGTTCATGACGTGGGCAAGGTGACCTTCCGCTTCGTTTTCTGGGTGAGTAACGGCGGTATCTACAAAGAGGGCTGCGCCGGCGTGCTTGCGGGTCAGTTCCGCTGCGGCTTGGGCCAGCGCATTATTGGTACCGGCGGCAAAACGTACGTGCAGGCGGTGAGCACCGAAGTAGTCGCGCACCTCACGCTCCACCAAAAGCGGCACGAATTCATCGAGCTCCGCCTTGTTGGTGTGCTTGGCAATAACCTCATCGAGCTTGGCATCGATTTCTGCGGCCGTGTACTCATGGCCGTAATTTTCGTGCAGATCCTGGCGCAGGGTTTCAAACTGGTTCATTGTTATCCCCTTTCTCGGATTATTGTCCCGTTTGCTAAGTGTTAACCTGACGTTAACTTTACCGGTTAACGGTGGGTTAAGTCAAACGGTTGGGAATAACCCAATAGTTTTCTGCACCAAGAAAGCGGAAAGGCCCGCCGGGTGTTCCGGCAGGCCTTCTTGGACTGTTCCTTCTTTTTATCGGGAATGCGCGATGCGCGGCTACGCAATTTCAGGTGCTCCTGCAGCCGCTCCGGCGACATTTTCCACATGCGGCGGTCAGCCATGCCGTCACCTCCTTTCCTCAGAGGTGATCAAGCATAGCGCTTAGTGGCCTCGCTCCCGCTCAAGGGCCTTGCCCTCGTTCCAGAACGGAGCCAGCTTGTTGACGAACATACTCAGCGCGGAGACGATAACCATGCACATGTCGACAGCGACAGACAGCCCGAGCCAACACGTGCACCAGCAGGAAATCGGCCACAAAGTGCACATCAATCCCCCGCTTTAGCACCGGACCTGACCGAACACGTCAGCAAGTCATACGCTTTTGAAGCCCGAGCCCCACGAAAACTAAACCACTCTTGGGCGACACTCTTTTAGTTTGAATTAACCAGCCTTAAGCCACCTTCAGGACGATTAACAGACTAAAGTCTGGGCACTTCACTCGAGTTCGTTTAACGTATTGGGCAGAGCAATCAGCGATGACCGCTCACCCTTATTCCCCATCACTCCCCTATGAAAGGAGGCCTCAAGTGACCGCAACACTGACACTCGCCGATGTCGCCCGGCTGACCGGCGTTACGCGCCCCGCGGTCAACGAGTGGATTCAGCGCTTTAACTCCGAATCCATCGCGCCCTTCCCCTCCCCTTACGGAGAACATGATGGCCACCCCTACTACGCCATCACCGAAGTTCAAGACTGGCTGCGAGCAACTAAGCTCGGCCGCCGTGACACAGCCGTTGAAGATGCCCTCTTCTATTCTTCGCTCTACCGAATGCTGCTCCACAATCCGGCACGCGCGGCCTTGGGCCTTTTAAACTGCAACACGGCTCTCTCCCCTCAGGATTTTTCGCCCTCTGCTGCAGTAATCGACTCTCTTACCGCGGCGTACCAGCGCGCAGCAGGCAACATTCCTTCTGATGACCCTGAAGCTGACATCGCACAAGCCGCAGAGCAGGTAGCCGAGGCAGCTTTCGGGCCCGCGACCGCGCTCGCCCGTCTTGCAGATGACCTCAGTGCTCAGCGCCAGGTCACACTCTCTTCCCGATTTACTTCCCGCGCTATGCAAGCAGTATCGGAAGCCCTCACGCTAGAGAACCCAACTCCACCTATCATCCCTACTGATGAATACAGCCTAGGTTTCGTCACTGGACTCACCCGGGAACTCGAAGAGACACTGGTGCTCAGCATCGGATATCGAAAAGACTGCGCACCAGACTCTCTCTATTGGGCCGAACTAGCGTGCCGAAACGTGGAATTCATCGACGCTAGCGAGGAGATCCCAGCGAATTCTCTCCTCGTCCACGCTGTTCCTTCCCCTCCAAAGACTGCGCCCGAATACTTCGAGCACCTCCAGGACTTGCTCGACAACTTAGACGAGCGCGGCGCAATGTTCTGCATTTCCACCGCAGACATGCTTATCGAGGACTCTTTAGCGCAGGTCGTCCGACGGCGGTTCCTCGCACCGACCGAAACCGGCGCAATTGCACCGCTGCGTTACAGCGCACGGCTGCCCCGAGGTATTTTTCCGGACCGCGGACAGCAGCAGGGCGCACTATGGATTCTCAAGCGCCCTAATCGCGAGGCCATAGGCAACCCTGCCGATGCTGCTGTGGTTATCGCTGACGTGCCGGACCTTAAGAGACCCGGTCTCGTCTCAGACTGGGCAACCATGCTCACCACACCGGATGAAGCACGCAAGCACGCCTTTGTCCGCGGTCGTATTCTTCGCGCCGCTGATGCCTGGCGCAGTCGTACTCATTCTCTCGATGACTCGGTCTTTTCTTCTACGTCGACGTCCTCCGCCGCCGATCTCATGCATACCGCGCATCAAGCAGGATTAGACATCAGTTCAGCAGGGCTGGAGGACGCGCAGCCAAAGATTGGTATGCGCGCTGAATCGGGGGCAACGCGCCTTGAGTACCTACCGTGGAAGGCCGCGACCAACGCTCGCACTGGGGTACTGCAGAAACTCAGCGGATCCCGCATTGCCGAACATGATCTCGCCCCTGAAGCAGTAGCAAAACTGGAACTCATCGGTGAACCCGAAATTCTGGGGAGCATTCCACAGGGCGCACGTTGCATCGATCGTCTCCGGCTGGAAGACATTGCACCGCGCGGCACCCTCACAGAACCAGGGGACGTGGTCTTCATCAAGAACCCAAGACCACGCGCGCTCATCGATGAGGAAGGCGGCAAGCTAGTCACTGCACCGGCTCAAGCACTACGATGCCGCACCTTCCGTGGACGCAGCCACACTCCCTTGGAACAGGTCTGCCTTCCCTACCTCGTAGAGAAGGCTATTAACGAAGCTGTCTCCTCCGAGTTGGCATCGGTGTACTTCCCCGTATTGCCTCGCAAGAATGCGGAAGACCTCAGCACAGTCGAGCAACAGCTCGGCGCACGGCGTCGCCAGTTGGTTGAGCAGCTAAGGAGCATCGATGTTCTACGGCACAACCTCACTATTTCGATAGGTACCGGTGCTGTCACCATCGCTGAATCTCGTGCACAATCCCCGCCAGGCTAATAACAGAGTTCAACATTCAAACGCACAAACACCGTTATATGTAAGGAGAAAAATGACTAACTCAGTCAAGGATGTGCAGAACGTAGAGTCTGCCTCCGCCACCACCCTCAAAGAGCTCAAGGACACTTTATGGAAGGCAGCAGACAAGCTGCGCGGTTCCATGGACGCATCCCAGTACAAGGACATCGTCCTAGGACTGGTATTCCTCAAATACGTCACTGATGCTTTCGACGCCCGGCGCGCGGAGCTGCGTGCTGAAGGCGAGGAGCGCGGCGATAGCGAAGAGTACATCCAGGAAGACCTGGAGGATATCGACGCTTACCGTGAGAAGAACGTTTTCTGGGTGGACCGCATCGCTCGTTGGACCTTCCTGCGCGACAACTCGAAGGGCAAGACGGCCGACGCCGGCCAGGAGTACCAGTCCATTGGCAAGCTCATCGATAACGCGATGAAGCAGCTCATGCTGGACAATGAGTCGCTATTAGGTACCCTGCCCACGAACTTCGCCTCGGAAAGCGTTGACCAGCGTCGGTTGGGCGAACTCATTGACTTGTTCAGCACCACCCGCTTCACTTCGGAGGGCCCAGAACGCGCACGCGATTTGCTGGGTGAGGTCTATGAATACTTCCTGGAGAAGTTCGCCCGCGCTGAGGGCAAGCGTGGCGGCGAGTTCTACACTCCCCGCCCCGTCGTCCGCACTCTCGTGGAAATCCTGGAGCCAACTCAGGGTCGCGTCTATGACCCGTGCTGTGGCTCAGGCGGCATGTTCGTGCAGGCCGAAAAGTTCCTCGAGACCACAGAGAAGGACCGCACTGCTCTGGCCATCTACGGTCAGGAGCTCAATGAGCGCACGTGGCGCATGGCCAAGATGAACCTGGCCATCCACGCCATTAGCTCTGCTGGCCTCGGTGAGCGCTGGGCCGACACCTTCGCCCGCGACATCCATCCAGGCAAGCAGATGGACTACGTCATGGCCAACCCACCGTTCAACATCAAGGATTGGTCGCGCAACGAGGAAGACACTCGCTGGAAATACGGCGTTCCGCCCAAGCGCAATGCAAACTTCGCGTGGATGCAGCACATTATCTCCAAGCTCACTTCTCAGGGCGAGGCCGGCGTCGTCATGGCCAATGGCACGATGACGTCGAACTCCTCCGGTGAAGGCGATATCCGCAAGGCCATGGTGGAAGACGACATCGTTTCCTGCGTCATCGCACTTCCTGCGCAGCTCTTCCGCGGCACGCAGATTCCGGTCTGCGTCTGGTTCTTCGCCAAGGACAAGAAGGCTGGCTCCAAGGGCACCATCGACCGCACCAACCAGGTGCTCTTCATTGATGCCCGCGAGCTCGGCCACATGATTGACCGCACTGAGCGCACCTTCAGCGACGACGACATCCAGAAGATTGCGAATACCTACCGCCTGTGGCGCGGCCGCACCTCCGCACCGAAGGACGAGGCTTACGAAGACATTGCTGGCTTCTGCAAGTCCGCGTCCCTCGATGACATCCGCGACGCCGACTTCGCCATGACCCCCGGCCGCTACGTCGGCTTCGCCGAGGCCGAAGAAGACGACGAACCCATCGACGAGAAGATTGCCCGCCTCACCGGCGAGCTCACCGCCGCGCTTGACGACGCCGCCCGCCTCGACCAGGTCGTCCGCGAACAGCTGGGGAGGTTGAAGTAATGAATATCTTGACCATGCGCGAGCTGACCAAGTTCGCAATCGGCGGTGGCTGGGGAGCAGAAGAACTTCAGGACGACACAAACGAAGTTACGGTCATTCGGGGCGCAGATTTCCCGGCTGCGGCTTTCCAAGATATTTCTTCGGCTCCAATCAGATTCGAAAAATCCTCTAGAATCCCAAACCGAGTTCTGAATCCAGGCGATATTGTCCTTGAGGTTTCAGGCGGTACAAAGGCTCGCCCAACCGGTAGAACGATCTTTATTACGCAAAAGATGGTTAACGATGCAGATAGTCCCCTAATTCCTGCTAGCTTCTGCCGACGTCTCGTAATTGACACAGAAAAAGCGGTACCCCACTTTGTTTATTACTGGCTCCAGAATATGTATGCCAAAGGACAAACGTGGAATTACCAAAACCGATCCACCGGCATTGCAAACTTTCAATTCGAACAGTTTCTCGACCGCGAGACCGTCCGTTTGCCAAACCGGCAAGAACAGCTAAAAATCGCTCATTTGCTTGGAGCTCTTGACGATAAGCTTGCCGCAAACCAAACGTCAATTTCAAAAATCGATGAAATCCTAAGAGCCCTTTGGCAAAAAGAACTTTCTCTTAGCAACGTCTCTGCTTCCTTAAGCTCATTAGCGTCATTTATCAATGGTCGCGCTTTTACGAAGGGAGCCTCTGGAACAGGCCGAGTTGTCGTCCGCATTGCAGAAATGAATTCCGGAATTGGAAGTCGAACCGTCTACAACGACATCGATGCGGCACCAGACAACGTCGTCGATCCCGGCGAACTTCTATTTTCTTGGTCGGGAACCCTCATGACCAAGCGTTGGCCCTTTGACCAGGCAATTGTCAATCAACACATCTTCAAAGTGGTTCCCAATGGACAACTGGATTTATGGGCTCTCCGTCAAGCAATCGATGCTCAGCTCGAATATTTCCAAATGATTGCCGCTGGTAAGGCCACAACGATGGGGCATATTAAGCGTGGCGATTTAGACCAGGAAGTCGAAGTCCCCGCCCAGATGTCGGAAGAAACGAATCAACTCGGAAATTCACTTTGGAGACTTGCCACAAGCCTTGAGATCCAGAATTTACAACTCGCCCGCACCCGCGACGAGCTCCTTCCTCTCCTCATGAGCGGCCGCATTACGGTCGGTGAGGCGGAGGAGGTTGCGAACGTTGCGGGCACGGCGGCGTGGGAAAGCTAAGCACCCCTACCTCTACAACCCCTAAGGAGAAGCTCATGCTGAGCGAAGAATCCCTCGAACTCATCGTCCAGGACAACCTGGCTGACCTGGAGTGGGTGTCTGGGCATGGCCCAGACTTTGCGCCGGGCTCCGGCGAGCGCGACACGTGGAATGACATCGTGCTGCGCGGGCGTCTGCGCAATGCCGTGCGCAACCTCAACCCGGGCGTACCGGAGGAGTACCTCGACCAGGCGATTGGTGAGGTCATCACGCCGAAGTCACAGTCCGCGATTGCGGAGAACCGGCGCATTCACCAGATTCTAGTGGAGGGCTACCGCGGTATCGAGTACATCGACCACGAGGGCAACGTGCAGAACCCGACCATCTATTTCCTGTCCTCCCAGCCGCACAAGAACGACTACTTGTCACTCAACCAGGTCACCGTTGCGAACCTTGATGGAGAGCGTCGATTCGATGTGGTCTGTTACGTCAACGGCATGCCGCTGGCGTTCATTGAGCTGAAGAAGACGGGCGCGAATACCTCCGTCGAGGGCGCATACAACCAGCTGCAGACGTACGTCAAGGAATTCGGCATGGCCTTCCGCTTTGCCAATATTGTGATTCCTTCGGATGACCTCAGCGCGAAGTACGGTACGCCGTTTACTCCGTGGAACCACTTTGCGCCGTGGAATGTGAATGAGGACGGCAGCCCGGTAGACCCCAACAACATGGTTGTGGCCGGCGAGCCGGTCACACAGCTGGACCTGTTGCTTGATGGTCTGTTTAATGTGGAGCGTTTTGGACAGCTCTACAGCGACTTCACGGCGTTCGATGACACGGCCGAGGGGCTAGTCATGCGCATAGCGAAGCCGCACCAGTACTTCGCGGTGACCAAGGCTGTGGGTTCCACGATCACGGCGGCGCGCGGCGACAAGCGCGCTGGCGTCATCTGGCACACGACGGGTGCGGGCAAGTCCATGGAGATGGAGCTCTACACCGCCAAGGTTATGCGTCGGCCCGAGATGCACAGCCCGACCGTCATTGTGCTCAATGACCGCACGGAGCTCGATGAGCAGCTCTTCGAGACCTTCAACCGGTCCACCATCCTGCCGGAGGCACCGCGCAATATCGAGTCGCGTGCTGAGTTGCGTGAGCTGCTCTCACAGAAGACCTCCGGCGGCATCTACTTCTCCACGCTCCAGAAGTTTGGCTTGAATGGAAAGGGCGAGCTCCGCGAAAAGGAGCACCCTTTGCTCTCTGACCGCAGCAACATTGTGGTCATCGTTGATGAGGCACACCGCTCCCACTATGGCTTTGGCGATACCGCCGCCGATGGTTACGCACAGCACCTGCGTAATGCGCTGCCGAATGCCACCATGTTGGCGTTTACCGGCACCCCGCTCAAGGAATGGGACCGCGATACGCGCAAGGTCTTCGGTGATGACGTCGACATCTACGACATGAACCGCGCCGTCGAGGACGGTGCCGTCGTTCCCGTGTATTTCGAACCGCGCCTCATCCCACTCAAGCGCATTGCTGGGATTACCGATGACGAGATTGATGACACCGCTGAGGAAGTGCTCACGGGTCTCGACGAGGTGGAGCGCGACCGGATTCAGCGCTCCGTCGCCGCGTTGGAGATCATCTATGGTTCCGACGACCGCTTGGATGAACTGGCTGCGGACTTCGTCCGTCATTGGGAAGACCGCCGCGAGAACATGCAGGAATTCATCGGTGCACCGGGCAAAGCCATGATCGTGACCGCCACACGTTCCATTGCGGCACGCCTCTACTCCAAGATCGTGGCGCTGCGCCCTGAGTGGCACTCGGATGCCGATGACAAGGGAAAAATCAAGGTCATCTACTCTGCCGCGCCGTCCGATCCGGATGAGCTCAAGGTCCATATGCGCCGCCCGAGCGCGCTCAAGGCCGTGAAGAACCGCATCAAGGACGTCGACGACGAGCTGGAAATCGCCATCGTTCAGTCCATGATGCTCACCGGTTTCGATGCGCCGCCCCTGCACACGCTCTACATTGACCGCTCGCTCAAGAGCGCGCTACTCATGCAGACCCTCGCCCGCGTCAACCGCACGTTCCGCGATAAGCAAGACGGTCTCCTCGTGGCCTACGCACCATTGGTGGAGAACCTGGAAAAAGCTCTTGCGGAGTTCACCCTTAACCCTTCCGACGACGGAACCAAGGTCACAGGCCAGGACGTTGAGGAGGCAGTAACTCTGGCGAAGGGATTCCTGGCTCGTCTCGACGACATTGTGGGAATCGAATGGAAGAACACCGCTTTCATCGATGACGCCAACCTTCGCCGTGCCTTGCTCGATGTCACGGGCTTCCTGCGCAATCCGAAGACCGAAGGCAACTACGACCCCGAGAAGCCAAACGCGCGTCCCGTCGCTGATGAGTTCAAACGTCAGGCTGGAAGGCTCGCGCGTGCCTGGGCACTAGCTTCGGGCAGCCCCGACGCCGAGGAGTACCGCGACAGCGTGCGGTTCTACTCCGAGGTCAAGAACTGGCTCATCAAGCTCGATGCGGGCGACCGCGTGGCCAATGGCGAGCCGATTAGCGACTCCATCCGCAACGCCCTAGGCAAGCTGGTCGTTGATTCGGCTGAGGCCACCGGTGTCATCGACATCTACCGCCAGGCCGGGATTGAGATTCCGAACTTGCAGGATCTCACCGTCGACCTGTTCAAGGACAAACAATCCCCCTCTGAGGTCTCGTTGCTCATCGATGCGTTGCGCCGCCAGCTCCAGCAGGAAGCCCGCACCGCCACAGGAAACAACGAGCTGCGCTCCAAGCAGTTCTCCGAGCGGATCACCGAGCTGATGAATCGGTACACCAATCAGCAGCTCACGGCCGCTGAAATCATCGCCGAACTCATCCGCCTGTCCAAGGAGATTGTCAAGGAAAGCAAGCGCGGTGAACAATTCACCCCGCCACTAGGCAATGACGAGCTCACCTTCTTCGACGCAGTGTCGACAAACGAATCCGCAACCGAGCTCATGGACGACGAAGTTCTTGCTGAAATCGCACGCCAGCTCGTTTCCATGCTGCGTCGCGATGCAAAGACCGACTGGACAGTACGCGATGACGTACGCGCGAAACTACGCCGCTCGGTCCGCAGGTTGCTACGCGACTACAAATATCCACCGGACAAGGCGCCGGAGGCCATCAAGCTCGTGCTTGAACAGATGGAGAAATTCGCGCCAAGGTATTCAGCGGCGGCGCGCGAACAAGGTGACGTTGAACACCGTGGTTAGCCCTGCAGCCGATAGCGCTGCTTCGGGCTCTTCAGCGGCTCAGTGCGCACGATGACGCCTTCCTCAACAAGTTCGTTGATGATCCTGCGCACTCCGTTGAGGGACAGCCCTGCAGCCCCTGCCAATTCGCGGCTGGACGCTGTCCTGTGTTCGCGAAGATAGTCGAGCACGCGCCCACGGGTTCCGCCGCCCGACGCCGCGGTGCGCTCCGGGGTAGTCGGATTTCGCCGCGCAAAGGTGAGTTCAAATTCGGTCAATGAATCCCGTGGTACCGGCGGCGGCAGCAGCTGCTGTTCCAGTTGGTCGAGAATCTCGATATATCCGGTACCACGATTTTCCGCAACGTACCCATCTCCGTCACCGGCAGGAGTCACCTCCAGCAGCGCAGACAAATGCTGATTGCGCGCGCTAGACATACCCGCAGTGCCCAATCGATCAACGGTGACCGTTCCATAAAGACCACCGGGGTTGAGGATCTCCAGCCGGTCGACATACAGGTTCACTTGTACCTGCGTGCCCCGCGCCTGCGGCGAATAGTCACGGTGCATAAGCGCATTAGCGACTGCCTCACGCACGGCCTCCGGAGGATAGTCCGGCAAGTCCTTACGGAAGACTCCCGCGATTACGCCTCCGACGCGCATATTGCGTCGGACTGCCCGCACGGCATCCGCGACCAGCACCGGAATGGGCCCCACCAGACTTTCGTTGTCGAGGAAGCGCTGCTTGCCCAACCCGGCCGCTTTATCGGTGCCGGGATATGCTGCAAAGGTCACGTTGAGCCGCGGGAAAAACTGTTGCGGGTAAGTGCCCGCTGCCATGAGCCCGCCCAGAGTTGGCACTAGTTTTCCGTTGTCGTTCCGGGTAATCAGGTGGAGCGCTAACATCGCCTCTTCATCGCTCAACCGTCCAAAAATGCGTTCATGGATGGAGCGCTCGCGGGCCAAGATCTCGGCCACAATGTCAGGATCCAGATCGTCGATGTCAGCAGCCGGAACCGGCTCCAGATCCCATTCCGGCTGGGTCTTGTTTTCCTCCAGCCGGTCAATCTCGTATGGCTTTAGTACGCGGTCCCCATCATGGACCCGGATATAGCTGCCGTGATACTTCGACTGGGAAACGACCCAGCAAGGCTTCTCAAAAGGAGCACATTCGGGAATGGTGCCAACGACAATGCTCGCGCCCTCCCACTCAACAATGTCGATCTGGGCGCGAACCGACGGGGTTACGAGGTCTGCGCATGCGCCAGCCAGGGCATCCGCCATGGCAGTAGCATCAAAGCCTGGTACCGTAACGAACCCGTTGTCTTCATCCAGCCCCAAGATGATGATTCCACCGGTCCCGTTAGCAAATGCAGAGATAGAGCGAACGAGCTTCTTGGGAAAACCTCCCACAGCTGCCTTGACCTCAACGGCGCGCGTATCGGTGTCCTGAGATCGCAGGCTTCCAATGATCTCGGCGATTTCCGCCTGGTCATCGTCCCAGACCACAATCACTCACCCCCTATCAGCGCTCAACGCTCCTGAACACCCTCAAACACTACACACAACACTACACACACTGTGGGGTGTTGTGTAGTGTTCATGCGCGTTCCTTGTCCGAAATTCTCACAATACGGGATGATTTCGCAGGTCAATCATATTTTCCCGGTCTGCGCGACACTACACAACACTACATACAACACACCACCCAACACCCCATAGTGTGGTGTGTTGGGTGGTGTGTTGAGTGTTAAGTGTTCTGTTGACGGAGTTCGGCTTAGTGGCCGCGCTCCTGCTCAAGCGCCTTACCCTCGTTCCAGAACGGAGCCAGCTTGTTGTCGAACATGCTCAGCGCGGAGGCAATGGCCATGTGCATGTCGAGGTACTGGTAGGTGCCCAGGCGGCCGCCGAAGAGAACCTTATTATCCTTCGACTCCTGGGCGGCGAGCTTACGGTAGGCCTCCAGCTTGGTACGGTCCTCTGGGGTATTGATTGGATAGTACGGCTCATCGCCTTTGTCGGCGAAGCGCGAATACTCCTTCATGATGACCGTCTTATCCTTCGGGTACTTATCCTTGCGCTCCGGGTGGAAGTGGCGGAATTCGTGGATGCGGGTATAGTCCACGTCCGCATCGTTGTAGTTCATCACCGGCGTGCCCTGGAAATCGCCGGTATCCAGCACCTCCAGATCGAAGTCGAGGGTGCGCCAGCCCAGCTCGCCCTCGGCAAAATCAAAGTAGCGGTCAAGTGGGCCCGTGTAGACCACGGGCGCATCTGGGGACTCGGCACGCAGCTCTTCGCGCACCTCGAACCAATCGGTATCCAGGCGGACCTCAATATTGTCGTGGTCAGCCATGTTTTCTAGCCATGCCGCGTAGCCGTCGACCGGCAGGCCCTCATAGGTGTCGTTGAAGTAGCGGTTATTGAAGGTATAGCGCACCGGCAGGCGGGTGATATTCGCGGCCGGCAGCTCCTTCGGATCGGTCTGCCACTGCTTTGCAGTGTAATCGCGGATGAAGGCCTCATACAGCGGGCGACCGATGAGTGAGATGGCCTTTTCCTCCAGGTTTTGCGCCTCTTCCGGAGAGAATTCGCCGGCCTGATCCTTAATGAGCTGGCGGGCCTCATCCGGGGAGTAGTAGCGGCCGAAGAACTGGTTGATAAGACCCAGGCCCATCGGGAATTGGTAGGCGGTGCCATCGTGCATGGCAAACACGCGGTGCTGGTAGTCGGTGAAATCGGTGAACTTATTGCAGTAATCCCACACGCGCTTATTAGAGGTGTGGAAGAGGTGCGCGCCGTACTTGTGCACCTCGATTCCGGTGGTGGGTTCGGCCTCGGAGTAGGCATTGCCGCCGAGGTGGTTGCGGCGCTCCACAATGAGCACCTTCTTATCCAGCTGGCTAGCGGCGCGCTCGGCAACCGTTAGACCAAAAAATCCAGAGCCAACAACGATGAGGTCATAAGAAGTCATGGTCTCCACTTTATTGCACTACGGCAGCTAACACGGCGCATCGGCGTGTCGCAACAGATCTCACAGAAGTCACAAACGTACCATCACTATCAACTCTTAACTTTTGGCAACGGTTTTTACAGCTGCACAACCCTAGGGAGATAACAGTGCAACAACGACGTCGACTAGTACCCACCAGGTCAAAATGGTCCACCCCCGTCATCGCGGCGGTCACCTCCATCGCGCTCGCCGTGACGGCCGCATTCGGCGGACAGCAAGTTCTCAAGACCCAAGACTCCGGCAACGGCGGTCCTATTGAGGTCAAAAATTCCTCCTCTAGCTTCAGTGACGGCGAATCCATCGTCGTCGATGACCCAGCCGTAGCCGCTCAGGGCGACGGCGAAAGCCGCCGCGCGGTCAAGCAGTTCCACCGCGACGAAACCTTCAACATGTTCGCCGTCACCTGGGAGGGCAAACGAGATATCAACTCCTTCGTCCGCTCCAAGCAGCAGGACGGTTCCTGGAGCGAATGGCTGCAGATGGATGCAATGAATTACACCGAGGGCAAGAACGGCACCGAACTCATCTTCGTGGGCGATACCAACGATGTGCAGGTTTCTATGGCCAACGTTGACCTCGTGACCGGTTCCAACCTCGACAAGAAGGAAGACTCCCTCCTGGACAAGGCCGCCAAGGGCGCTGATGCCAACCGCCCCGCGCCGCTTGCGTACAACGTCGGCGATATCTCCCCCGTGGCCGATGAGCGCACCCAGGTTGCGGATCTCGACGCCGTGTTTATCGACGGCAACGCCCAAGAAGGCGAAGCCATCGAGCCCACCGCAGAAACCGCGGGCATGCCCAAGGTAGTCACCCGCGCCGGCTGGGGAGCAGACGAATCTAAGCGCTGCCAGCAGCCAACCTACGACGATGGCATCAAGGCCATGACCCTGCACCACACCGCGGGTACCAATAACTACACCCGCGCGCAGGCGGCGGCACAGGTACGCGGTGCCTACGACTACCATGCGCAGACCCTGGGCTGGTGCGATATCGGCTACAACGTACTGGTAGATAAGTTCGGTACCATCTATGAAGGCCGCTACGGCGGCTTGGACAAAGCCGTACAAGGTGCCCACGTGGGTGGCTTCAACTCCAATAACTGGGGCATTTCCACGATTGGCAACTACGAGCAGGCTGAGCCTTCCCGCGAGATGCTCAACTCCGTGGCCGAGATTGCTGGCTGGAAGGCCGCTATTTCTGGCATCGATCCAATGGGCAAGGCCAGCTTGTACTCCGGCGGATTCAACGGCTCCAAGTTCCCTGCAGGAACCATGGCCACCGTGCCGGCGTTCGCGGGCCATAATGATTTTCACTACACGGCCTGCCCGGGCCAGTACACCACGCGCCATTGGGATGAAATCCGTAAGAACACCAAGCGCAAGGCGGACGCCATCAAGTCCGGCAAGAACAGCACGGATCTGAACTGGCAAAAGTCTCCCAAGCCCAATGCCCCCAAGACCCCGCAGCAGACGGGCGAAGAAATCATGTCCTCGCTGGGCGACGTCGAGGTCCCAGTCTCGACCATCTCCGCCCTCGCTGGAATCGCTGCCGCAGTCTTCGGCGTGCTCATCGCCAATGACCGCCTGCAGAAGCCTGATACCGATCAGAAGGTGGCGGGCAATTTGACCACCGGGGATATCCCGGAGATTGTCAACAAGGTTGTCCAAGTCTCCAACAACGAGGGCTTGAAGGAATCCTGGACCTCCGTGCTCAATGCCTTCGGCCCGGTCTTGGGTCTAGCAGTCGGCGGCCCGGATACCACCGATGGCGGCAAAATCCTCTACCAGCTCTTCCAGAATGGCGTGGTGCTTTCCTCCAAGGAGTCCGGCACCAAGGCGTTGACGGGTGAGATCGCCAAGAAGTGGTCCGAGGGCGATAATGCCTCCAAGCTCGGCCTGCCTCTCTCCAACGAGGAAAAGAATGGCAAGGAAATCCGCGTGAAGTTCCAGGGTGGCGAGATTGTCTACAACACCGAAACGGAAAAGGTAGACATCTTCACCGACTAGAACCAGCGCTCTAGCACCTTTGCGACGCCCGCCTGGTGGTTAGCCACGGTGACCGCATCCGCGGCCGCCTTAACCTCCGGGTGGGCGTTTTCCATGGCCACACCGCAACCAGCCCAGCGCAGCATCTCAATATCGTTGGGCATATCCCCAAATGCGATCGTCTCCTGCTGGGCGACGCCGGTGTGCTGCGCCAGCCATTCCACCCCGCGGCGCTTAGTCACATCGGGCGCGGCAACCTCCAAGATTCCTTCCTGCATGGAATAGGTCAGGTGCGCGAGCTCCGGATCGATGTGCGGCGCAATGAGCTCATAGAGCTCTGGGGCGGAGTAGTCCGTGTTGCGGATGAGGAACTTCACCGCCGGCTGCCCCACTAGCTCACCCATGCTGACCACGCCAAAGCCCTCAAACAGGGCGTTTTCGGAGTAGTGGCGCTCGACTACGAAGAGGTCCTCGACGGCGTCGGCAAGCGAGCCCCCAGCCCGCTCCGCGCCAAAGCCCACGGTGCCCAGTACGGTCTGGGCCACATCCACCACTTCCGCCAACGCGGCGGGCGAAAGCTCGTGGGCGGACATCACCCGATCCTCCGCGGAGTCATACAACACAGCGCCGTTCGAGGTCACGCATACCGGCCGCGCGGGCAGCTGCTCCAGCACCGGGGCAATCCAGCGGAACGGACGGCCGGTAGAAAGCGCAAAATAGGCACCCTGTTGGACCGCCCGCGCCACTGCGTCACGGTTGCGACGCGGGACACGGTGGTTGCGGTCCAGCAGGGTGCCGTCAATATCGCTCGCGATGAGGCGAGGAGCGCGGGCAGGGAAATTCTCCATACCCGCGAGTTTACGTCAGGACTTAGATGTTCAGGTCCTCGTCCTCATTATCCTCCCAGTCCAAGGAACGTTTAATAGCGCGCTTCCAGTCACGGTAGAGGGCCTCTACCTCTTCCTTCTCGCGCTTCGGCTTAAACACCTTCATGTCTCCTTCCTGGCTACCCAAAACGCTCAGGTCATCCCAGAAGCCATTGTCCAAGCCTGCCGCGAAGGCCGCGCCGGTGGCGGTGGTCTCGATATTCTTCGGGCGGTGTACTTCCACGCCGAGGATATCGGACTGGAACTGCATCAGCAGTTCATTCATGGTCATGCCACCATCCACGCGCAGCTCGGTAATCTCCACGCCGGAGTCCGCCACCATAGCGTCGGCAACATCGCGCGTCTGGTACGCGGTGGATTCGAGCACGGCGCGAGCCAAGTGCTTGCGGTTAGCAAAGCGGGTCAGGCCCACGATGACGCCGCGAGCATCCGGGCGCCAGTACGGAGCGAAGAGTCCGGAGAAGGCCGGCACGATATAAACGCCGCCGTTGTCCTTCACTTCGCGCGCGAGGTTTTCGATGGACGCAGAGTTGGGGATGATCTGCAGGTTATCGCGCAGCCACTGCACCAGGGAACCGCCCATGGATACAGAACCCTCGAGGGCATACACGGGGCGCTCGCCCTCGCGCTGGAAGCAGACGGTGGTCAGCAGGCCGTTCTCAGAGAACTTTGGGGTAGTGCCCGTGTTCAGCAGGAGGAACAGGCCGGTTCCGTAGGTATTCTTTGCGGAACCTGCGCGGAAGCAGCCTTGGCCAAACATCGCAGACTGCTGGTCACCCAGGATGGCGCGGATAGGCACACCGGAAAGCGAACCGCGCTCACGCACGGTACGGAAATCACCCAGGGACGGGCGAATCTCCGGCAGCATGGACATCGGGATGCCCATTTCCTTACACAATTCCTCATCCCACTCCAGCTTTTCGATGTCCATAAGCAGGGTGCGGGAGGCGTTGGTGACGTCGGTGGCGTGCAGCGCTTCGCGGCCGGCATCGCCCTCGGCGCCGCCGGTGAGGTTCCACAGCAGCCAGCTATCGATGGTGCCGAAGAGCAGGTCGCCTGCCTCAGCACGCTCGCGGGCACCTTCGACGTTATCGAGGATCCACTTCACCTTCGGTCCCGCCGGGTAGGAGTTGATGATCAGACCGGTGCGGCGGCGCCACTTTTCTGGTCCTTCCTCACCCGAGAGTTCCTTACAGATGGCGGTGGTACGGGTATCTTGCCAGACAATGGCGTTGTAGACCGGCTTACCGGTGTGCTTATCCCACACCACGGTGGTCTCACGCTGGTTGGTGATACCTACCGAGTCAATGTCTTCCACGGTGATGTCGCCATTGGCAAGAGCCTCACCGACGGCGCGACGGGTATTGCTCCAGATTTCTTCCGGATCGTGTTCTACCCAACCTTTTTCCGGGAAGATCTGCTCGTGCTCGAGCTGGCCAACGGCAGCCTGCTCGCCGTTGTGGTCAAAGATGATGCAGCGCGTCGACGTGGTTCCCTGGTCGATAGCGGCGACGTATTTCTTGTTAGTCATGTGTCTAGTCTCCTATACGAAGATGGAATTAGAGCGCAACGGACAACAGGCCAACGGCTACGGCCGCGACCAATGGGGCCACGATAGGAACCCAAGCATAGCCCCAGTTCGCGCTACCTTTGTCCTGAATGGGCAAGATGAATGCATAAGCAATTCGCGGGCCCAGGTCACGGACCGGATTGATGGCATAACCCGTAGGGGTACCCAGGGACAGGCCGACCGACACCACAACGAAAGCAACGGCAAAGTAGCTCATTGGGCCAAGCTCGCCGCCGGTGGGGCCGAAGGCGATGAACATCAACAGCACGCAGGTGGCGATGAACTCCGTCACCGCATTCCAGCCGTTCTTAGGATGTGCCGGCTTGGTAAAGAAGATACCGTTGGTGTCCTTATTGGCGCCGGTGACGTTTCCGGCGTCGTCGTAATTATTGGCGTCGAAAAGCTGCTTGAAGGCAGCCCATGCCAGGATGGCACCGAGGATAGCGCCGAGGATCTGGCCCAGGAGGTAATACGGCACCAGAGACCACTCGAGCGAGCCATTGACGGCCAACATTACGGTGACGGCGGGGTTAAGGTGCCCGCCTGTGGGATCGGCCACGCTGGCACCGACGAAGACACCCATACCCCAACCCAGGGCGATAACGACCCAGTCGGAGCCGCGTGCGCCAGAGGTGCGCAGGTTCACCAGCGCACATACGCCGTTACCTAGAAGGAGCAGCAACGCAGTGCCGATAAACTCCCACAGGAATGCATCAAATCCGGTCATAACTTATACCTCGTTTTGGGTAGGTCGGGCGGATCCTGCGCGTACCAAAATGTCATTGGCCTCACGGTCAGTTACCGCAGCTTCTGCTTCAAGTTCGGCCTGTGTGTGGGCCTTGAATTGGGATACCTCGCGCTCCTTGTCGGCGTCGCTCCAGCCCAGCAGCGGTGCTACAAAATCAGCAACGGCCGGGGCGGCGTTCACACCGCGGTCGCCGAACTCGATGGCGATGCGCAGGCGGCGGGACAGGATGTCTTCCAAGTGCAATGCACCCTCGTGGGTGACGGCGTAGCGGACCTCGGCCCACAGGTAGGACTCGGCACCTGGCACTGGCTCGAGCAGGGAGGCGTCCTCAGTAGCTGGCGCTAGGACCTCGCCCAGCAAAGAGCCATAGCGGCCGAGCAGGTGCTCAATGAACTTCTCGCTCAGGTTGTAGCGACGAGCCAAGGACGGGACCTGGTTGGCCAAGGCGTGATAGCCGGCGGCACCTAGGATCGGAGTTTGCTCGGTGATGGACTCCGGGACCTTGGTACCCAGTTCCTTCACCGCTAGGTCCACGGCGTCCTTACCGATGACGCGGTACGTGGTGTACTTACCGCCGGCGACAGAGACCATGCCTGGGGCCACGCGTGCGACGGCGTGGTTGCGGGAGAGGTTGGTGGTGGAATCGGACTTGCCGGACAGCAGCGGGCGCAGGCCGGAGTAGACACCCACGATGTCATCGCGGGTGATCTGGCGGCGTACGCGCTGGTTTACCTGGTCCAGAATGTAGTCAATATCGGACTTGGTCGGCGCCGGATCCGGCAAGGAGAGACCCTTTTCCCAATCGGTATCGGTGGTACCGATGATCCAGTACTCGCCCCATGGGATAACGAAGAGGACGGACTTTTCGGTGACGAAGCACAGGGCTGCCTCTGCATCAAGCGCATCCTTGGGCACAACGATGTGCACGCCCTTCGAGGCGTGAACGGTGAACTTGCCCTCCACGCCGGCCATCTCTTGAATCTTGTCATTCCACACGCCGGTGGCGTTGATAAAGACCTTGCCGCGCACGGTGGTCTCGCGGCCGGTAGCGGTATCGCGAACCTTCGCGCCTACGATGCGGCCACCGCGGTCCTTGTCAAAGCCAATGACCTCGGTATTGGTGCGAACATCGGCACCATACTCGGCGGCGGTGCGCAGGACGGTCATGGTGTGGCGGGCGTCATCAACTAGGGTGTCATAGTAACGCACGCCGCCCACAATGGCATCTTCTTTCAGTCCCGGGGTTACCTTAAGCACGCCCTTTCGGGTCAGGTGCTTCTGCATGGGGACACTCTTGGCGCCACCCATGAGGTCATAAAGAGTAAAGCCACCGAACATCATCACGCGCTCCCATACGTGGTGGGTCAGCGGGAAGATGAACTTCAGCGGCTTCACTAGGTGGGGTGCCAGGGTGGACATGTTCAGCTCGCGCTCCTTGAGGGACTCCGCCACTAGGCGGAAGTCAAACATGGCCAGGTAGCGCAGGCCACCGTGGAACATCTTGGAGGAGCGAGAAGAGGTACCTGCGGCGAAGTCGCGCGCCTCAATGACGGCGGTCTTGAGGCCACGGGTAGCGGCGTCCGCTGCCGCACCGGCGCCTACGGAACCGCCACCGATGATGACTACGTCGTAGTCCTCATCCGCGTATCCATTCCATAGATTTTCAAAGTATTCGGGGTTAAAGGATTGGTTGCTTTGCTGGGTCATTGCTGACCGCATCTCCTTCCTTGGTGCTTGCATGTGCCTGCGCCATAAATCCATGAATGAGATGGCAAAAGCACAGCTAAGAGCAGTTAAATTGTGGTTTCGGTGGAAAGATTCACACCGCGACTGCAGAGATTTTATCTCCTTAAACCTATGATAGGAGTCACGGGCGTCAGTTACACAGATGGTTACTCACACGTAGGTTTCAGGCCCGTAAGCAGTAACTTTTCCTAAAATACTTAGCCACCCGAAAAGAAAAAGCACCCCCTCGCGGGGGTGCAAAGCAGACGCAAAGCCCGCGCTATTTCTGCGCTAACCGCGCCATCACTTCAAGCACTTCGGACATTCCGGCTTTCTCCGCAGAATATGTGACCGCTTGGGCGCCCTTGACCACCTCAATAGGGGCAGTTTCCAAAGCCACCACCGGCATCCAGTCAAGGAAATCCTCATCTCCTGGCTCGTTAGCAAAAACCAGGGCCTCCTCCGGCTTAGCTTGCAGATCCTCGAGGATGCGCTCCACGCCTTGTACCGCGGTCGCGGCAGTGGCGGAGAGTGCATTGGTATCGAGACGCGGCTGCACAGCATCCTCATCAAGGACAACGCTCCACACGGCCTGCGGAACATCCACCTCACCGGCGGGTGATATCACGATCAGGACTTCGGCCGCCGGGTAGATCTCCGCCAAAGCCTTGTGCAATCGCGGAGTCAGCGCGCCATCTTCCCAATTCAGCGCGCTGCTGTGCGCCACTACCACGCGGGGGATGGAAGAGAATTGCGCCTTCATGCGGTGCGGCAAGCGCGAGACGATAAGCCGGGATTGGGTAGCTGCCGCCAACAGGCCCTGCTCTGCTACGGAACCGGCCCATATCTCCTTACTGCTGGCCGCGATGGACGCTTGGGTTTGCGCCACATCCGACTTCAGCTGCGCCATGACATCCGCGACCTTATCGCGACCTTCATCCAAGCCGCGGGTTGCCTCTTCAACCACGGCATTGAGGTTGTTCTTGATCCACTCCAAGGTCTCCGGGGCGGTACGCGCCTTATTCTTTGGCTCCTCCTCGTCCGTCCCCTTGGCGGCCGCCATGTGGTTGCGCACCAAGTCAACCGTAGTAACGGAGACGCGTTCTTTGAGGCCCACTAGATCGTCGCGCAGTCGGCGTACGCGGTGACGTTCGGTCTCCATTTCAGCATCGCGAGCTTCTGCCTCATCAAGGGTAGGAGCCCCTCCACCTTTACGGGCGGGCACCCAGTATTCACCGGCAGGCATGGGCCCAAATTCGGCTTCGTACTGCTCCCATAGTCCTTCCAACGCCTCTTGCATACGGCGTCGAATCTCCGCGGTATCAGCCTCCGCATCGCCGGTGGGATAGTACGGTTCGAGGGCGGTAATAAAGACAGGCGTCTTGGTCCGTCCCAGGTTCTTTTTGTGTCCCTTGGTCCACAGGCGTTGCGAACCAAAAATGACCTGTGGGATTACCGGCACCCCCGCCTCATAGGCAATGCGGGAGGCGCCACTTTTCATGCTGCGGATTTCAAAGCTGCGAGAAATTGTGCCTTCAGAAAACACGCCCACGAGTTCGCCGTCCTTGGCCAGCTGTACCGCTTGGCGGAAGGAGGCGCTGCCATCGATACGGTCAACTGGCACGTGGTGCATGGCCTTCAACAAAGGCCCTGCCACTGGGGCTTTAAAGATTCCAGCTTTAGCCAGGAAGCGTACGAGACGCTTCTTGCGATAGGCCAAAAAGGCGCCAAAAAGGAAATCCATGTAGCCGGTGTGGTTGCAGACCAACACCGCGCCGCCCTTTTCGGGGATATTTTCTTCCCCCGAAAGGCGCATTTTTAACCCCTGCGCCAGAGTCACCCCCCTGCCAATGTGGGTGATCTGGCGGTACAGGAAATTCGTCGCAGCGTTCATAACTCTCCAGGACGACGGCGGACTTACTGCGGGGTCAGGACATCCTTGCCCACGAACGGGCGCAGGGCCTCAGGAACAACGACGGAGCCGTCAGCCTGCTGGTGGTTTTCCAGAATGGCAACGAGCCAGCGGGTAGTCGCCAGCGTGCCGTTCAGGGTAGCTGCGATCTGGGTCTTGCCGTTCTCGTCGCGGTAGCGGGTGGACAGGCGGCGAGCCTGGAAGGTGGTGCAGTTCGAGGTGGAGGTCAGCTCACGGTAGGTGCCTTGGGTAGGAACCCAAGCCTCATTGTCGAACTTGCGGGCCGCCGAAGAACCGAGGTCGCCACCGGCGATATCGATGGTGCGGTAGGGCAGTTCCATGGCTGCAAGCATGTCCTTTTCCATGGACAAAAGGCGCTGGTGCATTTCTTCCGCGTCCTCCGGCTTGCAGTAGACAAACATCTCCAGCTTGTCGAATTGGTGGACGCGCAGGATACCGCGAGTGTCCTTACCGTGGGAACCAGCCTCACGGCGGAAGCAGGAGGACCAGCCGGCGTACTGCAGCGGGCCATTGGAGAGGTCGATGATCTCATCCTTGTGGTAACCGGCAAGGGCCACCTCAGAGGTGCCTACCAGGTACATATCATCGGCCGGTAGGTAATAAACCTCATCGGAGTGCTGGCCCAAGAAACCGGTGCCGGACATAATGTCTGGGCGAACCAGAACTGGCGGGATCATCAGCTTGAAACCGGCTTCGCGCGCTTTCTGCGCCGCGAGCATCAGCATTCCCAACTGTAGGAAGGCGCCATCGCCCGTGAGGTAGTAGAAACGAGCGCCGCCTACCTTAGCGCCGCGCTTGACGTCAATGAGACCGAGGGACTCGCCCAACTCAAGGTGATCCTTTGGCTCGAAGTCGAACTCAGGAATCTGGCCTACTTCTTCTACCACTACGAAGTCATCTTCGCCGCCGGCCGGGGCACCTTCAACCACGTTATCGAGCTTGTACTGCAGCTCTTCCACCTTGGCTTCAGCGGCAGATTGTGCCTCTTCCGCCTCCTTGACCTTGGCCTTCAGCTCATTAGAGCCCTCCAGCAGTGCCGGACGCTCCTCTGGGGAGGCTTGGCCAATCTTCTTGCCAAAAGCCTTCTGCTCAGAGCGCAGTTCGTCGGCCTTTTGGATAGCAGTGCGGCGCTGCTCATCAGCTTCCAAGAGCTGGTCTACGAGGGAGGGATCCTCACCTCGGTTCACCTGGGAAGCACGGACAACGTCGGGGTTTTCGCGGAGTAGCTTGAGATCAATCACGAATGTAAGTTTAGCGTATTGGCAACGTCTTGCGGTGGTAATAACCAGCGAATTATGATGGCTTTATGTCCGCCGTTCAGCTCCCCGCCCGCACAATTACGGACGGTCCCGTTCCAAAACACACCCAATTGCACGATATCCTCGAAGAATTGTGCCGCACGACCCTCAAACCCGGCGATATCTTGCCCGGCGAGAGGCTTCTTGAAGAAACCTATGGCGTGTCACGGATCACGGTACGCCGCGCCATCGGGGATCTTGTCGCGGCCGGAAAACTGCGGCGCGTCCGCGGAAAGGGCACCTTCGTAGCGCCCAATCCCCTTGTCTCCCGGCTCCACCTAGCCTCATTCTCGGATGAGATGGGCGCACAAGACGTCACTGCCTCCTCCAAAATCCTTACCAGCGGACGCAGCAGCGCCCCGGAGGATGCCGCCCTCTTTTTTGATACGCCTGCCCAAACCGAACATATTCATCTGCGCCGCCTGCGCTTGGGCGATGGCGAGCCCTACTCCATTGATGACGGCTGGTATAACTCCACGTATGCGCCCAGCCTGCTAGAAAATGACACCTACAATTCGGTCTACGCCATCCTCGACTCCGTCTTTGACGTCCCCATCACCGATGCGGATCAAACGGTCTCGGCGATTTCAGCCGATGCGGACACTGCCCCGCTTCTCGACGTCCCCGTGGGCACCCCACTGCTGCACATCGTGCGCTACTCTCGCTCGGGCGATAGGCCGGTGGAGTGGTGTTCCTCCGTCTACCGCACCGACCGCTACCGCCTGACTACCCGGGTGGCTAGGGAGAACAGTATCTAGCCAGCGCCCTGCTTAACAGGTAAGATTAAGGGCCTTATGAAGAAATCACCTGCGTGGCGTTCCGCTGTGGCCGTCCAGATTGTCTTGATTGCGGCAATCGCGGCGGCCGTTTTCATGGGCATCTATGGCGTTATCAGCTCCCACAAATCGGGTGGCGAAGATACTACCGCTGCCCAGCAGCACAATAGTGGGGATACTTCAGAAACCGCCGCTCCTAAACCGGAGCCCTTCACCGCTGCGGCCGCCGGCGCTTGCTTGACGTGGGACATCGCCCAGGATGGCTCCGCCACTGGGTTCAAGGAAGTACCGTGCTCCGAACAGCACCGCTTCGAGGTTTCCAAGACCGAAGACCTGAGCGTCTACCCCACCAGCGAATTCGGCCCTGATGCCACCCGCCCAGCGCTTACCCGCCAACACCAATTGCGCGATGAGCTGTGCGAATCCGCCACCGTGGGCTATCTGCACGGGAAGTGGGATCCGAATGGTAAGTACGATGTGGCGTCCATTCTGCCGCCGCAGTCCGCCTGGGATCGCGGCGACCGCACCTTGCTGTGTGGCCTGCAAACCACCGATGATCACGGCGTACCACAGCTTACTACCGGCAACGTCGAGGCCTCCGAGCAGGCAAACCTCGCCAAGCCGGGCGAGTGCTTGGCCATCGATGACAAGCAAGTTCCGCACGTCGTCGACTGCGCGAAGCCCCACCAAATGGAGACCGTTTCCGTCATCGATGTGGGCAAGCAGTTCCCTGACGGCTACCCGGACGGCAAGGATATGGACAAGTTCCTGTCCGATACGTGTACCGCCGCTACTGAGGACTACCTTGGCGGCGAGGAGCAGCTCTACCAGTCCACGCTGCAACCATTCTGGGGCTCTATCACCGAGGCCTCGTGGAATGGCGGCACCAAATCCGTCAATTGCTCCCTTGTGCATGCCCGCGAAGGCGGCGGTTTCTCTGCCATCACCGGTTCCGCTACCGGTGGTCGCCAGGCGCTGACTATCGACGGTCAACCGCCAGAGGAACGCCCTGAGCGCAATCCACTGCGTGAGGACAAAGACAATAGTCCGGCACCCGAGTCTGCCGCCCCCGCACCGGCCCCAGCACCCTAATGGTCGAGGTATCAGAAGAGCGCTTCGATGAGATGGTCAACGAGGCGCTGGATCAAGTCCCCGAGGAATTCGTGCGCCGCATGCGCAACCTCGTCATCTTGGTTGAAGATGAAAATCCCGATAACCCTATGCTGCTAGGGCTCTACGAAGGCGTCGCACTGCCGCACCGCACCTTCGATCACACCGGTTTCCTGCCCGATGCGATCTTCATTTACCGGAACACGCTGCAGCGCTGGTCCGGCAGCGAGGAAGAATTAGCAGAGCAGGTTAAGGTCACCGTATTCCACGAACTCGGCCATTACTTTGGCCTCGAGGAAGAGGAGCTACACCGCTTGGGCTGGGGCTAGAGCTCCGTATCCGCCCACTGGGTTAACGTCCACTCACCAAAGTCCTTGCCGCGCGGTTCCATCACCATAAAGCGGCAATTGGCCAGGTAGCCGGTATAGGCAAAGTCGGCATCAACACCCGTGGCGTGTTTGGTGAGCACGCGGATAGCGGCGCCGTGGCTGACGAGAATGACATCGTGGTCGTCGCCAAGCTGCTTCGCAATGCCCTCCAGCACCGGCTGGTAGCGCGCCAGCACATCATCCAAGGTCTCGCCGCCTTCCATCCCGGCGCCGCGCTCGCCATCGCACCAGCCACGCATAGCCACCATGTGCGACCGATGGGCATCTTCGCTACCGTCCATCTCCCAGTCACCGGCGAAAATTTCGTGCACGCCGGAGATTACGTCAACGCGCTGAGAGAATTCCGGCATACCGCGCTCCTGCTCAAAGGCGCGTGCCGCCAGCATCGCGGTCTGCTGAGCGCGCAGGGCAATGGAGCATTTAAATTCCACCTCGCGCTCGCCCACCAACTGCGCTAGCTCCCGGCCTGCCTCCGTGGCCTGGTCGCGCCCGCGCTCGGTAAGCTCTGCCCCGGGCGGGCGGGTATCGAGGAGGCGGGAAATATTGGAATAGGTCTGGCCGTGACGCAGCAGGATAATTCTTCCGGGCATGCTTCTAGATTATTGGCCCCTGCGCGCCCGCGCTACCCAATCATCCGCCGCTGCCAGATCGCGCGGTGGCTTGCCCGCACGGGTTGCCGCCGGCCAGGAGCCGAGGAAAAGCAGGTCCTCTGCCCGCAACCACAAGGCCCGCAGCGCCTCCGCCACCGGCTGATCGTCAATGTGCCCGATAAGGTCCACGTAGAAGCGGTACGTGCCAAAGGCCTCCCGCGTGGGGCGCGACTCAATCCGGGATAGGTCCACCCCGCGGTGCGCAAAGTCCTGCAACGCCCCCACCAGGCTGCCCGGTTCATTTGGCAGGGTGAAGATGACGCTGGTGCGGTCCTGGCCAGTCCTTGCAGTGGGTTTTCCCGGACGCCCCACCAGGACAAAGCGCGTTGCGGCGCCCTCAACATCTGCCACGCCCTGGGCGATGGTCTCCAGCCCAAAGATCTCGGCGGCCCGCGCCGGCGCTGCGGCCGCATCCGCTTCCCCACGGGCTACAGCCTCGGCCGCGGCGGCATTGGAACTGGCCGGCACGAACTCTACCTTCGGCAGATTGTCTTTTACCCAGCCACGGATTTGCTGGAACGCCACCGGGTGGGTGCTCAGCCGCGCAATGTCGCCCGCGTCTTGCCGGGTCATAATGCTAAAGGCCACGGGGATATCCACCTCGCGGTAAATCTGCACTGGTTCGGCTTCAACCAGCGCATCAAAGGTCGTGGTGACCGCGCCGTCGACGGAATTTTCAATGGCTACGCAGGCGTACTCGGCTTGCCCGGCGCGCACGGCGGCCACGGCCTCCGAAGGCGAGCCAACCGGCAGGGTCTCTACCTGCGGCAGGTGCGCGGCAAACTTATGCACGGCCGCTTCCGTAAAGGTTCCGGCCGGCCCCAGGAAGGCGATGGTGGTAGTCATGCACGTCACCTTAGCCCACTAAACTGGTGCCCCATGGACTTTTCCGTAGAACAACTCCGCGCGGATCTGCACGGCCTTACCCCCGAGGAGCACGGTTTCACCTACCTGGATGTGGACCGCGAGCCCTCCGGCCGCGGCCGGCTGAGCGGCTGGGTCCTCTCCGCCAAGGATCTCTGCGATGTCCGCGGCATGCCCACGACCTTGGGAAATACCGATCGCACCTACTACCCCGAGCGCAGCGATGCCTTCATCGAGGCCTTGGAGAAGCAAGGTGCGCGCATCATCGGTAAGTCCTCCACGCCGGAGTTGGGCCTGCGCGTGGATACGGAACCGGTGGGCCTGCCCCATCCCGATAATCCCCTTTATCCCGGCTGCACACCGGGTGGTTCCTCGGGCGGTGCGGCGGTACAGATCGCGCGCGGGTTGCTGCGCGCGGCGCACGCCAGCGATGGCGGCGGTTCCATCCGAGTGCCGGCCGCGGCCTGCGGCGTGGTGGGCTTTAAACCGGCAGGAAAAGAACTGGGTGTGCAGGGCTTTATCACCCGGACCGTGGCCGATAATGCCTTTCTGCATGGCCACCGCATGATCACCCCGCGCGCCCGCATCGGCCTGCTGGTAGAGCCGCTGTTTTGTGATGCCAGCGTCGATGCCCACCATCTGCGCGCCACCCGCGAGGCCGCCCAACGCCTACAGGCAGCCGGCTTCACCGTGGTGCCCATTTCCCCGTATCCGCAGGCCCGGGCCACCTTTGCGCATTTCCGCACGACCTTTACCTCCCGCCTAGCGGGGCTCAACCCGGCGGCGGGCTACGCCGAATGGATTGCTCAGCAGGGCCGGCGCGTTAGCTCCGCTGAGCTGGCCGCGGCGCGGGCGCATGTCCGGCAACTACCCGGCTTGTTGGCCCAGGAATGGGGCGTCGATGCCATCCTCACCCCAATGCTGACCACGGACCCGCCGCGTATTGGTTCTTTCCTGTCCCTGCCCCATGCGGAGAATTTCGCAGCCCAGACCCGGTGGTCGCCGTGGGGTTCCCTGTTCAACATGGCCCGTCTGCCAGCTATTTCCGTGCCGTGGGCCGTACCCAATCACCCGCCGGTGGGCGTACACCTGGGAGGCATTACGCTTTCCGACGCCGCCCTCCTCGGCCTCGCCCACATCCTGCACCCATGACCAAGTCTTTACGTGCCGAGCTGCTCATCGTCCTCACCCTCACCTTTGGTATTTCCGGGGTGCGGGCGGTATTGAACCTCATCAATGCCCTGGCCTCCCCGCAGCGGCTCGACGAGCAATCGGTCACCCTCAATTCCAGCCAATCCTCCCTTGCCTGGGTGGATATGGGCCTGCAGCTGTGCTCGGCCGCCGTGCTCTTTTCCTATGGAGCCTTAGCGCTTTTCCTGCTGGCCAAGGATCACATAGTGCCCCGGCCCCACCGCGCCCGCGACTGGCTAGAAGGCGCAGGGCTTGCCGCCCTCATTGGCATCCCGGGACTCGCCCTGTATGTCGCGGCGGTGCATTTTGGGTGGAGCAAGGAGGTCATTCCCGGCGACTTCGCCAATGCCTGGGTGGAAATCCCCGTTTCCCTCCTCAAGGCCGCTGCCAACGCCTTCGCAGAGGAAACCGTGGTGGTGATGTGGCTTATGACGCGCTTGCGCCAGGCCCGCTGGTCGCTGCCAGCCACGCTGGCCGCAAGCTCCATTCTCCGCGGTTCTTACCACCTTTACCAGGGTGTTTCCGCTGGATGTGGCAATATCATCATGGGGTTAATCTACGGCTATTACTACCACCGCACGGGGCGGGTATGGCCTTTGGTCATGGCGCATTTTCTTATCGACGCCGTCGCTTTCGTGGGTTATTCCTTCTTGTGAAAATGCTCGTAGGGGACGTCGCGAAGCAGGCGTTGCTCCCTGCTCCTTGTAAGGTATAGCGCATGACTGAATCAGGACGAGATCCACATAGGGAGTCCCGCCGCGCCGGCGATGACTCCTCCACTGAATTCGTCCTTGGGGCCGATGGACGTCCCCTCAAGGATCGATACGGCCGCCCCATTCGACGCCGTTCCTCCGCCCGCCCGGCGCCGCGGCGCGTGGAACCCGAGCAAGAATCCTTCCGCGCTCCGCAGCCACAGCAACAGCCCCCGCGCCGCACTCCGCCGCCAACACCGAGCCGCTACCCCAGCCAGTATCGCGCGCAGCAGCGCCCACCTCGTCGCACCGCGCCGCGAACGGCGCCCCGCCAGCGCCCACATAGCCGCCGCAAGAAGGTCAATCCGGCCAAGCGCGCCCTCGGGTGCGTTGGCCTGGCGCTCGTCGTCCTGCTGGTATTCAACCTCGTCTTCATGTTCTGGACCGATGCCCGCCTCACCCGCGTGGAGGCGCTGCCAGAAGAACAAGTGTCTAATACCGCCGGCACCAATTGGTTGCTCGTCGGTTCTGACTCCCGCCAAGGCCTCAGCGAGGAACAGCAGGCTGAACTGGGCACCGGTGGTGATGTGGGCGAGGGCCGCACCGATACCATCATGCTGCTGCACATCCCACGCACCGGCAAGGCCAAGCTCGTTTCCATCCCACGCGATAGTTACGTGGAAGTCCCCGGTTTTGGCATGGACAAGATCAATGCTGCCTTTACCTACGGTGGACCGCAGCTCCTTGCCCAAACCGTCGAGGGCACGACCGGTCTGCGCATCGACCACTACGCCGAGATCGGCATGGGTGGCCTAGCCAATGTGGTCGACTCCGTGGGCGGCGTAGACGTATGCGTGAAGGAACCCATCAATGACCCGCTGGCCGGCATTGATCTCCAAGATGGCTGCCAGAAGCTCAAGGGCCGCGACGCCCTCGGGTACGTGCGCACCCGCGCCACCGCCATGGGTGACCTCGACCGCGTGCAGCGACAGCGCGAATTCTTCTCCGCATTGCTGGATAAGGTTGCTTCCCCGGCCACCCTGATTAACCCATTCCGCGCCTTCTCCTTGGTCAACCACACCGCCTCCTCGTTCATCGTGGACGAGGGCGACCACGTCTGGCACCTCGCCCGCGTGGCACTTGCCATGGGCTCCGGTGTAGACACCGAGACCGTCCCCATCGGCGGTTTCCAAGACACCGAGGTAGGAAACGTCGTCCTCTGGGACGATGAAGCAGCCGCCGAGTTGTGGGATTCCCTCAAATAGCGATCAAAAAATGGCCCTTCCTCTACTGGGGAAGGGCCATATTCTTGTCTTTAGCGCAGGGTCACCTGGCGGGACTTAATGTTTTCTAGCTGCTTGCGCTCATCGGCGTTCAGCTGGGCATCATTAGAGATTTCTTCCTCCAAGGCCTTGTCCACGCGGGTGAGGTGGTCCTCATAAGAAGCGTGGTCAACCTCTGGATCCAAGTCGAAGACCGGAGCGATGAGACCGTGGGTGCGGAAAACACCGGCGAACTTGGTGCCCTCGCCCAAGTTCAGCTCGCCGCGGGCAGCGACGCGCGCCAGCGCGTTCAGGAACGCGGATTCATCGTCATTCGGGCGGACCCAACGGATATGGGCCTTGCCGCCGCCGGCATTTGCCCAGAAGGCTGCACCAGTGATGTTCTCGCCTACCTGGTGAGACTCGATAACGGAATCATTAGCGGCACGTAGCGACTGCGCAATCTGCGGGGTGACCTGTGCTCCCTCCGGAATCCACCATTCGAAGTCCTGGTGAACCTGCACGTCGAGGGTAGCGGAGGCATCGATAAGCTCCTCCAGCTTCGGCTCCGAGCCGTCAGCAGCGGTGGATTGCAGGGTGGCGCCCGGCTCATTATTCTTCACCCAGTTAAGGGCAAAGGCGAGGTCGCGGCCCGGGTTGTGGGTGTGGGACTGCACCTGCAGGCCCACGAAGGCATCGCCGCCAAATTCGGTGTCCCGAATAAGCGCAGCAGAAGCACCCGGCAGGACGGTCGCTACATACACGTTCTTATCGCAGCCTGTGACGTCAAGCTTGGCAAAAGCGGAGGGGACGAACTCCTGCATGGCGACCAGAGAGGCCTCCGCAGCAAGTCCGCCGTAGGGGCGGGGGTCCTTTTCCAGGGCGGCGCGCTCCTTGGCGCGGGCAGCGAGCTTTGCCTGGCGGCGGGACATGCCCTCAGGCAGCTGTTCCTTGTTCTTTTTCTTCTTGGCCATGCCTCCAAGATACCTGCTTACTAGAGCTCAATGGCATGTAGGGCCACTTCGGGCTGATTAGTGGCGAGCATATCCACCCCATTAGCCCATGCCCACTTCATGTCCTCCGGCTTGTCTACGGTCCACAGGTAGGTGGGCAATCCCTGCGCGCCGATAATTGCCGGCCGCAGCTTCGCGCGCAGCAACGATACGCCGAGCGCGGTGGGCTTGGACAGCATTACATCGGGGCGGTTGACGTGGCGCTCCCAATCGCGACGAAGATAAATCCGGTCCATGTGCGGCGCCAAATTCTGCATGCGGCGGATGGCGTGGTGGGAAAAGGAAATGACGTGGATCCGGGGGTCGTCGAAAAGCCCCGCATAACGCAGGCGCAGCACCGTTTGCTCCTCCAGGATGTCACCCTGCCCGGAGGGGTGCTTAGTCTCGATATAAAGGTGGTGCGGTGTGCCCTGAAGTAGTTCCAAGAGTTCGTCGAGAAGCATCATACGCTGGCCCGAACCGATGTCAACGCCGCGCAATTCTTCCCAGTCCATCTTGGAAATGCGGCCGGGGCGCCCCGCGGTGCGGTCCAACGTGGGATCATGCTGAACCACTACTTTTCCATCGCGCGTCAAGCGCACATCGCACTCGACGCCGTGAATTGGCAAATCTAGGGCTTTTTCAAAAGCTAGAGGGGATAGCTCCGGATATTTTCCGGAGTATCCCCTATGAGCGACAATCTTCACTAGCCGAAGAACTCTTCCTTGATGTCATTCAGGGTCTTGGCAGAAGCATCGAAACGCTCCTTTTCGTGCTCATTGAGCTGCAGCTCAATCGCGCGCACGATGCCGGAGCGGTTGATGATGGCAGCGGTACCGATGTAGAGATCCTCTACACCATACTCACCCTGCAGGTAAGCAGATACTGGCAGCGCCACGTCCTGGTTCTGGATGACGGCGGCGGTGATACGGGCCAGGCCCATGCCGATACCGAAGGAAGTGGAGCCCTTAGCGTCAATGATGGAGTAGGCGGCATCGCGGGTGTCTTCGAAGATCTTCTCGATGCGCTCTGCATACTCCGGATCCGTATCCAGCTTCTTGGACATCGGGACACCTGCGATATTCGCGGTGGAGATGGCTGGCAGCTCGGAATCGCCGTGCTCGCCCACGATGTAGGCGTGTACGGACTTCGGTGCAACATCTTCCAGCTCGCCCAGCATGTAGCGGAAACGAGCGGAGTCCAGCACGGTGCCGGAGCCGATGACGCGCTTGTGGTCCAGGCCGGAAGCCTTCCATACGGCGTAGGTCAGGATGTCCACTGGGTTGGAGGCAACCAAGAAGATGCCATCAAAGTCATTCGCCATGACGTCAGAGACGATGCTATTCATGATCTTGACGTTCTTGCCCACCAAGTCCAGGCGGGTCTCGCCCGGCTTCTGTGCGGCACCGGCGCAGATGACGACCATATCGGCGTCTGCGCAATCGGCGTAGGTGCCCTTGGTGACGCGGGTGCGGGTAGGGGCCCAGACAACACCGTGGTTGAGGTCCATGACGTTGCCTTCTAGCTTCTTTTCATCGATGTCGATGATTGCCAGGTGGTCAACGATGCTTTGGTTGATGAGAGCGAAAGCGTAAGCGACTCCCACATCGCCGGCGCCGATGAGAACTACTTTGTTTCCAACATGATTTGCCATGACCCTATTGTGCAACTTTGTGGAGATTTTTGCACGGGCTAAATCTCACACTGAAATTCCCACCGAAATCTGGGATAATCGGACATTATGAAACGCGCTCTCCGCCGCGCTGCACTAATCGCTCTTGGCGTAGCCGCGGATCTCACGCCCATCGTCCGTATGACCAGCCGGCAAACCTTACCGTCCAATATGTCGGCTGGAATTTTGGGTGCGGAATTAGCTACGTGGGCTGCTGTTTCGCCCTCCTTACTTCCCCGCCCGTGGTGGGTGACCGCCGCCAACGTGGCAATTGGTCAGGGCATTGGGCATCTTGGGGCGGCGTCGACAAGCTTTGTCCTCAATAGCATTGGCAAGCGCCCGCAGGACCGCCTCGGACCACAACATCGACAAATTGTGCACCTTGCTATTGGCGCTGGGACTGCATTTAATGCCGTGCTTTCGCTGCGCAACCAGAAAAAGCAGGCGGAGTTGGTCAATAAGCAACTCGTGCGTGGGCCCGCCACAGCGGCCATCGGCTTGGCCGCGGGCACTGCGGGCTACGGCGCTCTTCTACTCATCGGAGAAGCCACGCAGCTTGCCGTCACTAAACTGTCACGCCAGCTAGGCCGCTGGGTGCCTGCACTCATTGCTTGGCCGGTGGTTACCGCAGGTCTGAGTCTCACGGCGTTTGCGCTTTCTGATCGCGTGGTCTTTCGACGCTGGCTGCGCTCACTATCGCACCAAGCGCAGCGAATTAATAAACAGATTTTCCCCGGCACCTCTATGCCGTGGGAGCCGGAGCGCTCCGGCAGCCCGTGGTCGCTCGAGCCGTGGTCGGCGTTGGGACAGCAGGGACGCCGGTTTGTCTCCAATGGCCCCCGCGCCCGCGATATCCGCACAGTAACGGGAACCGATGCAAAGGAACCCATCCGCATCTACGCCGGATACATTCCAGGCCGCTCCTTCCAGCAATCCGCGGAAAAGATCCGCGCCGAACTCGAACGCACTGGTGCCCTGCGGCGAGAGACTATCGTCATCCAAATGCCCGCCGGCTCGGGGTGGATCAATAATTGGGGTGCGTGCTCTTATGAGTTTTTGACCGGCGGTGATTGCGTCACCGTCACCATGCAGTACTCCTACCTGCCTTCGGTTTTTTCCTACCTCGTAGATAAGAACGCACCGAAGCAGGCGGCTCGTGAATTGATTCGGGTCATACAAGAAGAAATAGATAAGCTGCCTAAAGAAAACCGCCCGCGGCTTTATTTCGCAGGTGAATCACTTGGTGCCTACGCCATTATGGATAACTACCATAATGTGGAAGACCTACTTTCTGCGTGTAATGGCGCAGTTTTTTCCGGCCCCCCGCGCATGACGCACTTTACTCAGCGCCTGCGCCGGGATATTGGTTCCCTAGAACGCCTGCCCGTTATCGATGGCGGCAAGCATGTGCGCTACGCGGCGGCTCCTGACCATACGCTGCACGACGCCTTTGGCAATGACTACGCCCATACCTGGCGCCGACCCCGCATGCTCATTGCCCAGCATGCTTCCGACGCCATCGTGTGGTGGGATCTCAACCTTCTCGTGCGCAGGCCCACCTGGATTCATGAACCGCAGCCGGAAGCGCTGCACGCGGATACCTTCCGGCAGCTGCATTGGGTTCCGTTTATTACCTGGTGGCAAATTGGCTTGGACCAGATCAATTCCCTCAACGTCCCTGGCGGGCACGGACACAACTATTTTGAAGAAATGCTCTGGTATTGGGATGAGGTCTTAGGATCCCAATCCCGCCAATCGCTCACGCCGAAGTTAGCCAAGAAGATTGCCCGCTTTATTCGGCGCGACGCTTAGTCGCATTTCACCCCAGTACTGTGGTGCGGGCAGTACCCATTAGGCACCTTATATAAGTACTGCTGATGCTCATCCTCAGCCAGGTAGTACTCCCCAGAATCAGTTTCGGAGAGGAGTTTGACCTCCGTGGTGGTATCCCCGAATCCGAATTCCTTGAGTTTCTCTGCATAGGAATCCACGATGCCCTGGATTTCTGCGCGCTCTTCCTCCGTGCGTGGGTAGAAAGCAGAGCGGTATTGCGTTCCTACATCGTTGCCCTGGCGGAAGCCCTGCGTGGGATCGTGCGCTTCTAGGGCCTGTACGACAAGATCGCGCAGGCTGATGCGCTGCGGGTCATAGACCACCTCCACCGCCTCGGCATGGTTGGTTAGCCCACGGCACACCTCGTAGTACGTGGGATTCGGGGTGGCACCGCCTGCATAACCCACCGAGGTGGATTCCACGCCTTCGGTCTCCCAAAACATTTTCTCCGCACCCCAGAAACATCCCAACGCAATAAGAATGGAGCGCTGCCCGTCCTTCCACGGCCCGGTAATCGGTGTTCCTAAAACGGCGTGCGGGGCGGGGTCCACGATTGGCTCCGGTCGTCCCGGCAGAGCATCGTCTGCAGCAACAAGTTTGGGCTCCGGCTTAAACATCCACATAAGGTATAGCTCCTTCCTTATTCCTTCTTCCCAACGTTGTACTGCGAAAAGCTATTCCGCGGCCAGTTAATATTCGCGCTAGTTCCACAATTCGAATTAATCATGGCGAAATCTTTCCACCGTGCCTATCATCGGGACACGTACCCGAAGAAAGGATTTAACAAATGGCTGTTTACGAACTTCCTGACCTCCCATACGCATTCGACGCACTGGAGCCACACATCTCCGCAGAGATCATGGAGCTCCACCACGATAAGCACCACGCAACCTACGTTGCTGGCGCTAACGCTGCACTCGAGGCACTCGAGGAAGAGCGCAACGGTGAGGCTAACCCGGATCGCATCCGCGCCCTCTCCAAGAACTTGGCGTTTAACCTGGGTGGCCACACCAACCACTCCATCTTCTGGAAGAACCTGTCCCCGAACGGTGGCGGCGAGCCAACCGGCGAGCTGGCAGAGGCCATCAACCGCGACTTCGGCTCCTTTGAGAAGTTCAAGGCTCACTTCTCCGCTGCTGCTACCTCCCTGCAGGGCTCCGGCTGGGCCGTTCTGGGCTACGACCACATTGCTGGCCGCCTCATCATCGAGCAGCTGACTGACCAGCAGGGTAATACCTCCATCGACTTCACCCCGCTGCTGATGCTGGATATGTGGGAGCACGCTTTCTACCTGCAGTACAAGAACGTTAAGGCCGACTACGTTAAGGCCGTATGGAACGTCTTCAACTGGGATGACGTTGCTGAGCGTTTCGCTGCAGCCACCAAGTAACTCCTTTTAGTTACTTCGGCCGCCCCTTCGGGGCGGCTTTTTCTATGCCCGGATAAATTCCCGGAATTGCTGCACTGGGGGCGCATCGTCCCCGGCGCGCCACACTAAACCGAGCTCGCGGTACGCTGGCGGCGTAAGGGGGATCAGGCTCCCCACCTGTAGATAAGGATCATCCAACGGCAAAAGCGCCACCCCGAGTCCTGCCGCTACCAGCCCCGCAACGGTAGTAAGTTCCATCGATTCGAAGACGAGGTGGGGGCTAAAGCCAGCGTCGTCTGCAAGGGCATCGAGAAGCATGCGCGTGCCATAGCCTGGGAGCATGCCGATGAACGGGTCTGCAGCGAATTCCGCTAGTCTCACCTCCCGCCGGTTCGCCGCCCAGTGGTCTTCCGGCACAGCAAGGCCTAGTCGCTGCACCTTAATCTGGTGCCAGCCCAGGGCTGCATCAGGCCGTGGGCCCACGAGGGCAAGGTCGGATTCGCCGTTTTCCACCCTGCTCACCAGCTCCTGCGCCGCGCCTTGATGCAGACGAATATCTACGTGCGGGTGCTGCGCGCGATAGCTCTTGAGCAGGTCCGGAACTAGCCAGGTGCCCAGCGAGTGCATGAAATCTAGGCGCACGGTGCCGCGTTCTGGATCCATGAGGCGGGCAACATCGTCCCGCCCGACCTGGTAGGCGCGGAGCATTTCCCGCCCAGCCGCAGCGAAGGCCCGCCCGCGCGAATTCACGTGCAGGGTACGCCCAGTGCGCTCGAAAAGGCGGGCGCCAAGACTAGCTTCTACGCGCTGTACGCGGCGGGTCAGCGCGGATTGGGAGATTCCCAGTTCATCGGCCGCAGCACCCACGCGACCTTGATCCACCACGGCGAGAAAGCCGCGGACATCCTCCACATTCATGCATGCTCCGCATCGTTTAGTGTATTTTTCCACATTTTACACATGCTGAATGTCCGGGCAGGCTAAATGATATGACTCGAACGCGGCGCGCAACGGTAGCCATGCTCCTTGTGGGCTTGGCTATATTCTCCAGCCTGTATTCCACCCAAGCCATTCTTCCCACGCTGGTACACAACATGGGGCTTTCTTCCACTGAAGCGGCCATGACCGTATCGGCCGCCACGGGCGCGCTGGCCCTATGCGTGGTGCCCGCATCGATTCTCTCCGAGCGTTTCGGCCGCGGACGTATCCTGCTCATTTCGGCCGTTGCCGCGACCGGCGTGGGGCTCATTGTGCCCCTCGCCCAGGAGGGGTGGCAGCTCATCGCGGTACGCGGCCTGCAGGGTGCGCTGCTGTCCGGCGCCCCCGCCACGGCAATGGCATGGCTTTCTGAAGAACTCGATGACAAAGCCCTGCCGCGGGCTATGGGCCTATACATTGCAGGCACCTCCGTCGGTGGCCTTACCGGCCGCCTCATTCCCACCGGACTGGTGGAGATTTCCACGTGGCGCTGGGCGCTCTTCGGCTCGGCGCTGGTCTCACTCGCCTTTGCCATTACGTCTTGGCTGCTACTTCCTACCCAACGCAATTTCCGGCCCAAATCCATCCATCTCAAGACCGAAAGCCGGGCGCTTTTGGGCCATTGGGCCAACCGGGATTTGGCCTTGCTCTTTCTCACCGCATTCCTGTCCATGGGCACGTTTGTCTCCATGTATAACTTCTTAACCTTCCGGCTCATCGATGATTTTGGTCTGGCCCCTTCGCTAGCCGGCTTGGCCTTTTTGTTCTACCTCACCGGCACATGGTCCTCAGCGCGGGCAGGTTCCCTTGTCGCACGCATAGGCCATGGGAAAACCCTATTCGCCTCTGCCGTGCTTTTTGCCCTTGGCATCGCGCTGTGCGCCGGCAACCTTCCGCTGACGCTTCTCGGCATGATCGCCTTTACCGTGGGCTTTTTCGCCGTACACTCCACCGCCTCCGGGTGGGTGGGCCAGATCGCCACCCACGACCGCGCGGAGGCTTCTTCGATGTATGTGTTCTGCTATTACTTTGGCTCTTCTGTGGTGGGCGCATGTGCCGGCCTGCTTTTCGACGCCCTATCGTGGCCCCTCTTCATTGCCTTCTTCACCGCCGTAGCCCTCGCCCTTACTGCGCTGACTTGGACCAAGATTAAATCCGACTAAAATCGGTTTTATGCCTGAGAATAAGTGGTCGGCGCGGACATGGCACCGCAAGGCCTCCCGTCCCGTATCCCTATGGATGATGGTTTTCATCCTCGTGGGGGCAACGCATACCTTGGTCCCGAACTACCGGTGGGTACTCATCCACCTATTCACCCTCGGACTGGTGAGCAATAGCATCATCGTGTGGTCCCAGCACCTAACGGAGAAATTCACCCAACAGCGCCTCCCCGAATCCGCTCGTCCTGCCCAATTGGCCCGCATCTATGGCCTCAATGCCGGAATCATCCTCGCGTTAATCGGTCAAATCCTCATGGAGTTCTGGTCCCAGCACTGGATTGTCACCCAGGTGGGCGCCACGCTCATTGCACTGATGATGCTCTGGCATGCGGCATCGCTTTTCCAGCAATGGCGCGGTGCCAAAGATAAGCGCTTCCGCCCCGTAGTGGGCGCTTATGTATTTTCCGCTCTGTGCCTGCCGGTGGGTGCCATCTTTGGCGGGCTGCTGGCCATCTATCCCGGCCATCCCACGCTGCTACTCGCCCATATCGCCGCCAATATCGGCGGATTCATCGGCTTGGCCGCGGCCGGTTCTCTCACCATCCTTTTCCCTTCCATCTGGCGCACCCAAGGTATTAATCGCCACATGCAATCCTCCTTTGTGCTGCTCGCAATCGGTGTGGTTGCCACGATCGTGGGCGCTTTCCTCGGCTTCCCCGAGTTGGGACTTATCGCCTACTGCTGCGGTTGGGCGCTGAGCTTGCAGCAGTGGCTCGCTAATGTGCTGACGGTGGCTAAGGACCCGCGCGATCGCATCACCTTTTCCTCGGTCTCCGTGCTCATGGCCTCGTTATGGCTGGTGCTGTCTTTGGTGTACTACACGGTGCAGCATTTCTTTATGCCCGAGCCGGCGCTGCCCACCCTCGCCTTGCTGGTGGGGTTTGCCGGTCAACTGCTCATCGGTGTGATGAGCTACCTCCTGCCCAGCACCATGGGTGGCGGTCCCGCTGCCGTCCGAGCGGGCTTGCAGCAACTGGACAAACTCGGCCTCCTGCGCGCCACCTTCGTCAACGGTGGGCTGCTCATCTGGATCGGCACCGATATTTCCCTGCTTAAGGTGGTCGCCTCCCTCCTGTGCATCCTGTCCCTGGCGGTCTACCCCGTGCTCATCGCCCGGGCGGTGAAGGCCCAGAAGCAGGTCCTGATGAAAAAGGCGGAGGGCCCGGATCCGAAGCCGGGGCCAGAGTGGAACCAGGTCTACGCGGGGATAGCGATTCTCGCGGTCATCTACGCCCTATTTACAGCGCTGTAGTACCCGGCGCGCCGGCGTCCATCCACTCGCGGACCGCGCGCGTGGCCTGAACATCGCCGGAGTTATAGTCCAGCAAGCGCTGCCGCGCCACGAGGTCACCGGCTAGCGCCTCGCGGCGCGCGTTCACGGATTCTTCACCGTCGAAGTCTTCTTCTGGCCAGGTAAAACCCGCTTCCGGGGCGACTACCTTCAGGCCTAGGCCGAAGGGGCCGGCGAAGGATCGTTTGACGTGGGCGAACATATCCACCCACTCCGGTGAGGAGATAAACTCTTCTACTTCCCGCTCATCTACCTCGCGGAAGCGCTGCGCGGACATGCGCATCCAATGGTTCTCACCGTGGGACGAGTAGCAATATGCAGCAAAGGTTTTGCCCTCCGCATGGGCTTGCGCACGCACATCCATCAACCAGCGCCAGAATGCTGCAAAGTTCTCTGCCTCGGCGCGGCCGCCCAACGGTTCCCACGTAACAAACGGGACGTAGTTACCGTCGTGCCACGCTCCCCATAGATACGCGCCCTGGTCCAGGTAGGCTTCCATATCCACGTCTACCTCCACGTCTGCGCGCGGGACCTGCACGCTGCCGCGGCGCAGCAACACTTCCCCGGTGCGCCAGGCAGCAGCAAGGCGGGAGGGCTCGCCCAGGTCGGCGTCGATAAGCGCCTGCACGGTAGTAATCCCGCGCTCGCGATAAGGCTTAGCGCGGTCGCCGGATAGGAAGAGCGAAATATCATCCGCCGCCACCAGCTCTTGCTCGCACAAAGACCAAAAGCGGCAGCTCGCACACTCCTTGACTCGCACCGGTGCGGTAGGAAGCGGCTGATTCCAGGCGCGTTCCAGATCAAACTTGGCTGTTTCCGTAAAAAATGCCCGGGTGCGGTCCTGGCCGATGGCCCCGCCCCGGCCGGAATCGAGCCCGAGATCCCGCAAAGCACGGGCGGCAAACGCTAAACGGTAACCATCTACCGCATGATGGCGCAGCTTATACGGCACCTCGAGCGGCTCGCTCAGGCCCAAGCGATGGGTAGGTACCGCCGGCGTCGTCTTGGTGTCATTCTTGCGGGCCACACGGTGATTGGACACGATAATCGGGGTGTACTTATCGCCTTCGCGCAGAAGCAAATCTACGCGCACCATCCACTCCTCGGTGGCGAAGACCGCGTTGGTGATGTGCGTATACCCGGAAGCTAAGGCCTCAAGGGTGCGCATGGAGCGCTCCCACTCATCGCCTTCCAGATCAATGCGGCGAAACCTGCCAGAGCCCTTGCGGGGAAACATCTCCATGACGGCCTCCACTGCAGCCGCGTGGCGCTCCGCCCGGGCAATCGAGGCATGGGTGCGCGGCATCTCGGGGTGCGCGCGCCGCTGTACTAAGCGGTAGCGGCACCCCACCAGGTCCGAAGCAACAACCACATCCTCCACACCGGGTGAGCTTAATAGAACGGCAAGGTAAAGTTGAATCCAGACTCGATCAAATGTGAGGGAAATTTAATGAGCATTCTGAAGAAAGTTAAAAAGGCCCGCCAAGAAGCACGCGCACAGGCAAAGGCCGCCAAGACCCGCGCCAAGGCAGAGGTAAAGGCCCAGTCTAAGGACCGCCGCCGCCAGCAAAAGCTCCTGGCCAAGCAGGAAAAGCACCTCATTAAGTCGGAGGAAAAGGGCCTCAAGAAGCGCCGCAAGCATGAGGAGAAGATGGCCAAGAACGAGCTAGCCAAGCTCAAGGCCGGCCGCTTTAACTCCGATAACGTCAAGCGCTATGCCGGTGCACTGCGCACCGCCGCACCCCTGCTGCTGCCGCTCCTTTACCGCGGCTACGTGGGCCTGAAGACCGAAGGCGAAAAGCGCAAGGCCGCTAAGGCAGGCGTGAGCTCGGAGCAGATGGCTTCCTTCTCCGGCTACGGTGCGCCGCTCAAGGCCCGCACCGCCGGCATCCGCAACTCCCTCGATAACACGGACGTTCCAGCCGGCTTCAAGCGCGATGTGCGTGACCGCCTGCAAGAAGTAGACTCCGCCATCGATAATGCCGAGTTCATGACCGAGCAGCAGCGCCGCCGCGCTCACAAGACCATTAGCTCGGAAATTGACTCCATTACTGCGGAAATCCAGCAGCACCTGGCCCAGTAAAAGAGCTACACGCCGCCACCGCCCCCTATTCGGTGGTGGCGTTTATTTATTTTCTATAAAGATCCGGGATTTTTCGGGAAAAGTATTTTCGGCCAGAAAAAGTTGCTGATACTCTTCTAGCAGCCCTACCCCTTTAACACCGTTTATGCTCTCTGTGTTTGGTGTGCAATTTTTAAAATTGGAGGAAATATGTCCCGCCGTGAAGTGACCCAATTTTACGACGACTTGGACCACACCCTAATCCCCGAAGATCAGCTAGAAGTCGTTCGCTTCAGCGTAAACGGTCAAAATTACCTCATCGATCTCTCCGTGGATAACGCGCGTCACTTCCATAATCTTCTGGCCCCCTACGTGGACGCCGCCCGCATTGCCCCGGACATCAATGCACAGCGCGCCAATCCCAGTCAGATCCGCGAATGGGCCCGCGCCCAAGGGCTACCAGTGGCGCACCGCGGAAAAATCCCGCAGGACGTCATCGAGGCGTATAACGCCGCTAATTAAAGCACGCCCTGCTCGCGGGCGGCTGCCACCGCAGAGGTGCGCGAGCGCACACCCAATTTGTCATAAATGTGCACAAGGTGGGACTTTACCGTGGCCTCAGACAGCATGAGGTCTTGGCCAATCTGCCGGTTCGACGCCCCCGCTGCTACCAGCTGCAAGACCTCGAGCTCACGCGGCGTGAGGGAGGTGCGTGGCGTACGCACGCGAGTCATCAGCCTATCGGCCACGATGGGAGATAGCGCCGAATCACCCTCCGCAGTCGAGCGCACTGCGGACAGCAGCTCGTGCGGTGGTGCATCCTTGAGCAAATAGCCCACGGCACCGGCTTCGATAGCGCCGAGGATATCCGCATCAGTGTCATAGTTGGTGACCACGAGGACCTTGGGCGGGGTGGCCATCGCGGAGCGAATCTGCGCGGTTGCCTCCGCGCCACCCATAACGCGGGTCCCCTCCACGCCCGCGCCGAAGCGCAGGTCCATCAATATGACATCGATGCCGCCCGCCTGCGCTGCCGACACCGCAGCTTCGGCCGTAGCGACCTCCCCTACGACGTCGATATCCTCTGCCCCCTCAAGCACGGAGCGCAGACCCAGGCGGACGATTTCGTGGTCATCTGCCAGTAGGACCCGAATCACGACATTCCTCCTATCGATGTCATTGTCAACCAAAAGTTTAATCTACCCGGTTGCCTAAGGGCATACTAACTGACACGGCAGTGCCCTCCCCCGGCGCGGATTCAATAATGACCTCACCACCTAGCTCTTGTGCACGGCGCCTAATTGCGGCCAGCCCAATATGCCCCAGTCCAGCCGGGGTACTTTCCACCGCGGCCGGATCAAAGCCCTTGCCGTTATCCACCACATCCAGGCGCACCTCATCGCCCTCATAGGTCACCGTGATCCGGGCGCGGCTTGCCTTTGCATGCTTGACGACGTTCCCCACAGCGCCCTGCGCAATCCGCAGCAGCGCCGCCTCTACCTTCATGGGCAGCTGCTGTACCTCTCCTTCGGATTCCACCTCGACGTGGATATCTCCGGTAGCACCGAAATTCTCCGCCATACGGGTCAACGCGGCCTCAAGGGATGCCTCATTGAGCGTCGGCGGCTGCAAAGCGGCAATCATTGCCCGCGCTTCGTGCAAATTATCCGCGGCCGTCCTGCGGGCCAGCTCGATGCGCTCTCGCGCTTTGCCCGCGTCTTGCTTATCCAAATCACGGTCCGCTGAATGCAGGAGCATTTGAATGGAAGACAGCCCCTGGGCAAGGGTGTCATGAATCTCGTGCGCAATGCGCTGACGTTCGGCCACCATGCCGGCATCGCGCTCCGTGGCTGCCAGCTGCGAACGGGTTTCAATCAACTCTTTGTTCATCCGCGACAGCGTCCGGAAGGCGTAGGTGATCGCTATGGTCACCAGCGCCGAGACCGCCGGCCCCATGACACCGCCGAAGGTCAGGCCCTGCGGAATCTGCACCACCACGGTGATGATCGAGGTAACGATGACGCACGCGATGCCCGCCGCCATGTCCAGCACCGTGAGGTACAAGAAAAACATGGCGAAGACCAAATAGATTGCCGCTGGGGCCACGAACAGATCCGCCACCCACAGCACCGAGAGGATGCACAGCCACAGGTAGCGCACAGGCCGGGCCCAATATTCCCCGTATACCGAGCCTGCGAAGTACACGGCCGCAAAGCCCACCAAAAGCAGCAGGTTGATGATCGCTTGCGAAAGCGGCATCCGCGCGGAGGTAAAAATGCCCACCACCAGCAGGCCAGCGGTCAGGATATGGATGCCGGTGCGCAACGCATCGGTATCCCGGTCTATTGTGGAGCTCATGCGCAAAAGCCTACTTCCCCTACTCGCTCTAGCCACTTTTGGGATCGTCGGCTGCGATTCATCCGCACCCACCCCTGCACCAACTACTACGGTCGCTCCGGAGGCTTCGGAGTCACCGGAGGTTAACGTCGCTCAAACCGCGGAAGTCAATGACTGGAGCGATTGCCCCTACATCGGCCCCGGCTGGCTCGAAGAAACCAACGGCCAGCGCCTGACCAAGCAGGGCATCGACACGCGCTTTCCCACCCCGGCCTGCGTCTTTTGGTCCTACCAGGACGAGCCACAGGCCACCGTCATCGTGCGCGATATGCCCACGGTCGAGGACGCCCGCGCCGCAGTGGATTGGGCCGCGCCTATCGACGCCACCGAACCGGCCTCCTTCGACGGCTGGGAAGGCGGCCGGGGCGTGGTCAATGAGCACGCCGTGTACGCCGTGCAGAAGGACACGCACGCGGTGCTGGTGTGGAGCAACCAGCAACAAACCGTTAAGTCAGAGCAAATCGCCCACGAAGCGATCGCCAACTTGGGCCTTTAAACCGCGACGTCGTTATACGGCATCATCGGCGACAGCCACGGGAATACAACCTCCATAAGTAGGAAGAAGACTCCCACCGCAATAGCAATGGCCAAGATGACCTTCACCGGCGTCGGCCCCGGCAAGAGATTCCACAAAGCGCGATACATTATTTCTCCTCTTTTTCTACTTCCATAGCGTGCACAATCATGCGCTCCGCGTTGGAAAACTGCGGGTGGCACGTGGTCAAGGTCAAGATCTCGCGGCTCGGTTCGGCGTCCGACTCTGGCACGGGGTTGGTCACCGAGACGTCGCCAGGCGTCGTAATATGCCGACCAGCCACATGGGAATACTCCGGCGGAATTCCATTGAAACAGTCCGTCTGCTCGCCATCGATGGGCAATACGCGATAGGTAATTCGCTCCTTGTGCGTCTCCACCACGATGTCATCGCAGGTCTCTAGCTTGCCCAAGTCATTAAAGGGAGCTCCTTTGCCCACGCGGTGGCCCGCAACCGCAAAATTGCCCATCTCTCCCGGCATCTGGGAATCCTCGTAGCGGCCCGGGCCGCGCAGCAGGTCATCTTCATTAGTGCCCTCAATAATGGCGAAGCGGTAGTCAGAACCGAACGTGGGAATATAAAGCTGCGCGAACGCCTCACCCAACTCCGGCTCTAGCTTCTGCCGGGGATTTCGCCATTGCTCTTCGAGGTGGGCGCTCGCCTCCTCCTGCAGCTGACCGGATTCTACATTTGTCCAATAGGCTTCATAGAATGCAAAGAGTAAAAGAACCACGCCAATGGTTAGCATGAGTTCCCCAAGAACTTTAGTCATGCCTTAAACCATACTGCCCATGAAAGGTTAAGCATGTACGAAGTCTTCATGTACCCAGTTTCCGGAATCATGAAGTTCTGGCACTGGCTCATCAGCAGCTTCGTCGGTGAATCTACGGCCTGGCTGATTTCCATCATCTTGCTGGTTATCACCGTGCGCGGCATCGTTGTTCCCCTGAACTGGATTTCCGTACGCTCCGCCCGTATCGGCGCACTCATCCGCCCGGAGAATAACCGCATCAAAAAGCAGATGAATAACGCCACCACCACCGAGGAGATGGCGGCGCTCATGCAAGAGGAAAAGAACCTCATGAAGAGTTATAACTACAACCCCGCAGCTGGTTGTGTCCCCCCGCTCATCATGATTCCGGCCTTCATCGGCCTTTATCAAGTGCTCCTGCGCATGTCCAATATTGAGAGCGGCTCCACCACCGTGGGCATGTTGAATACCTCCGATGTTTCGGCCTTCCGCGAAACCACCTTCTACGGCGCTCCGCTGACGGATTTCGCCCGCGAGCACGGCGACCTCATCAACCCCATCCTCATTGCCGCCATCGCCTTTACCATGGCTAATTCCGTCATTTCCCTCGTGCGCAGTTTCCGCACCACTCAATTTGATCAGAAGGTCAACCGCCGCGTCTTCATACTCATGGGCTTTTTGCTGTTGGTAATCCCTTTCTTCCTGTGGCACCTAGCCCAAACCGGACCTATCCCAGTAGCAATCATTCTTTACTGGGGCTGCGCCTATCTCTTCACGCTGATCCAAACCGCTATCTTTGAGATCATTTTGCACCGCGACTACCCGCTTACTGAGGATGTCCACGCTATGCGTCGCGAAAGCATTCGCCGCTGGCGCAAGCGCGAAAAAGAACCCGCCCTCTCCAAGGAGGAGAAGAAGCGGGTCAACCAGCTACGTATGGAGGCGCGAAAGTACCTTAAATCGAATAATCAGCAGGGGGAGCAGAAAGCATCTGAGTAGCCAGGTCGCGGGCCGTCTGCAGCGGCCCAATCTCCTTGGTGAGCCGAGCACCCGCACGGCCGCCATCCAAGAGAATCAACAGCTGGCTCGCCTGCGAGGACGATGGGTAACCATTGCGCTCAGTTAGCAAAGCCGTCAGAGTGGAATGCACCCAATTACGGTGTTCAACGCAGGCAGCCACGATACCGTGTTCCGCCTCAGTTTCGGGGCGCGGATACTCTCCGGCGGCATTCAAGAAGTGCGAGCCGCGGAATTCCTGCGTGGGTTCTTCCTCGATCGCCTTATCAAAAAAGGCCAGGATCTTTTGATCCGGATCCGTCATCTCCGCGGTACGCTGTTCCCAATCTTGGCGGAACTTCTCATCCAAAGCTTCTACATAAGCGATAACGAGCGCGTCTTTGGAACCAAATAAGGAGTACAAAGAAGCTTTAGCCACATCTGCCTCGCGTAGGATGCGGTCAATTCCGATAACGCGAATGCCCTCGGTGGTAAAAAGCTTGGTCGCCGATTCCAGCAGCCGGCTGCGCGGGCTGGGCCGATTACGGCGCGACTTCTTCTCTGCCATGGGTTCCTCTCTAAAACGACAAAGCCGGTTCATCTATACTTTATAGACAAACCGGTTTGTACGCGAATTAAATTCGGGCTACTTCTTGATGAGCCCCACGATCCACAACAGGATACAAGCACCACCCGTAGCGGCAATCAAGGAGAAGATCCATCCACCTTCCTCAATATTCAGGAAGTGGATAATCATGCCACCGATGACGCCACCCAGCACACCAACAATAAGGTTGGTCAGCAGGCCGTGGTCGCGCTTCATAATCTTCTCTGCCAGCCAGCCGGCGATGATACCAATAACAATCGAGCTAATAAGCCCCAGACCCAAATTCATGCAATCCTCCTAAAATAGCGGGTATACCTTAGCGTACACGAGGGTACACTACCTAAGGCGACTCCACACAACAAGAGCGCTCCGCCCTTGTGGGCGAAGCGCTCTATGAACAGCAGCTTTTAGTCTTCCTCATCCGGACGGACAACCATCATCGGGCACGGTGCGGACTGCAACAGTGCGCGAGAGGTCGAGCCCAAGAGCATGCCTTTAAAGCCGCCACGACCGTGCGAACCAACAACCAATAGCTGCGCGCCTTCTGCAGCCTCGGTCAAGGCGCTCACTGGACGGTCACGGGTAATGAGCTTCTTTACCTCAACCTCTGGGTATTCTTCACGCGGCTCCTTCAGATTCTCGGTCAGAAGCTCGCTCTGCTCCTTTTCAATATCAGCCCACTCGGACTGGGCGGCCGACAGACCCGCCAAGGAAGCCTGCACCTGCATATCCATCCAGGTATGCACGGCAATCAAAGCAGCACCGCGGGCCTGTGCCTCTCGGAATGCGTAAGAAGTAGCTTTCTGCGATACCTCGGAACCATCCACACCAACGACGACAGGGCCGTACTTGGTGGAGTCCGTAACATGATTATCCTCGCGAACGACGACCACCGGGCAAGAGGCGTGGGACACAACCGAAGCGGAGACAGAACCCATCACCATGCCGGACAGGCCACCCATGCCGCGGGAGCCCATGACGATCATGGTGACATCGTGCGACATTTCTAGCAGCATGTCGATCGGGGAGCCCTCGGCCACAGTGTGACCAATCTTCAGCTCTGGGGCTACCTCATGAGCGATGGCGCGAGCTTCCTCGATCTTCTCGAGCGTTTCGGCCTGCAAGTCGTCGAAAAGCTCCTTTGGCGGAACCATACCCTCTGCGTACAGGAACTGTGGCATGGTGTAGCTGGATGCGATTCGCAGTGGAATCTCGCGCTTCATAGCCGTATTTGCGGCCCAACGTACTGCATTCTTCGATGCATCCGAACCGTCAACGGCAACGACTACAATGTCTTCCTTAGCCATGATGTGTCCTTTCGGTGGTTATACCTTAATTGTAGTACGGATTAGGCTTGAGGGTTGACGGTTGCAGCCTCGGAATTCGACGGGAACATAACGGTGTACACAAACTCCAAGACGGTGCGAATTACGGCACCAATACCTTCAGAGAAAAAGGCAACAACCGGTTCAATGAGAGAGTTAAAATCCATGGACAAAACATTAATACATCGCCGAAAAGGTTTCACGCCTTTGCCGATTAAAGACGGTCTGAATCCAACCCGTGTCCGCACGCCCGAGGCAGGCTTAACGGCCTGGGACTTTCTTAGTGCAGTCATTTCGGCACAACGCCACCGACACCCCGACGATGACGCTTCGGCACTTCAGGCGCGTTTTGACTCCGGCGAGGTAGTACTACGCAATCAAACCAAGCTTCGACCCGACTCCATATTAAGCAACGACGAAGACGTCTTTTTCTATCGCATGCCGGCACCCGAAACACCGGTGCCTTACGACGTCCCCATCCTCTTCGAGGATGAACATATCCTCGTCGCAGATAAGCCACCGTTTATGGCAACCATGCCACGCGCACGCCACATCGTACAGACCGCTACAGTCCAACTACGGAGAATGACAGGTAACGACGAGCTTGCCCCAGCGCACCGCCTAGACAGACTTACCTCCGGAACTTTGCTATTCACCAAACATCGCGAGGTTCGCGGCGTCTACCAAACCCTCTTTGCGGAAAAGAAGGTACAAAAGACCTATCAGGCGATCGCCGAATACCGCCGCTTTCCGACACCCCTCCAGTGGGCCTCCCACCTCACCAAAAACCCTGGCGAAATCCAAGGACGAATAGGTGATGGCACCCCCAACGCTTTTACTACTCTGGCCGCAGTAGAACTAATAGACAACGCCCCGTATGAAAGGATCCATGGCGCCCTGCCGCAATTAGGGAAATACACGCTTAAACCCACCACGGGCAAGACCCATCAATTGCGTCTTCACATGTGGCAAGCTGGAATACCCATCCTAGGTGATCCCGTCTATCCAGAAATCTATCCTGAGGACGCGGAGGATATGCGTATCCCAATGCATCTCACAGCAACCCACATCGAATTTACTGACCCCCTCAGCGGGAAGTACCGGGAGTTCGAGTCCGCCCTTCCTCTCTACACGCACCGCCTAATCGACCACACATAGCCTTCATATTGTGTAGACCGTGAAACTGTCACGTGGCGAAAGGTAGAACCAAAGCGGGCGCTATTTACCAGTGGATAAGGGAAAATCGCCAGACCATACCTTGTGCGTAGATCCCAGAAAGAGCCTGCCGGGAGCGGGGACACAACCAGTTGCGAGTCCTAAAGTGTGCTCCTTGGGGGGCCTAATGCCTTTAAGCTTCAGCGACTACCAAGGCAAAGAATTCCTTGCCCTACCTGGTCCGCCACATTAGAAACTTGCATTTCGTCCATGCTGGCGAGACTAGCAAAACGTAAAAGTAAGGAGACGGTGGCTTGGCCGTCTCCTTCCCTTCTTGTTTCATTATTTTGTTGTTTGTTGTTGTTTGGTGTCGGCGGTGACTTACTCTCCCACAACCTCCCGGTTGCAGTACCATCAGCGTGTGCAGGCTTAGCTTCCGGGTTCGGAATGGGACCGGGCGTTTCCCTGCAGCTATTGACCACCGACAAACATGCGAAGCACAAACCCTTCTTTTTGGGTGCCCACCTAGGGGTGGGTGTTGTGTCAGATACTGCATAGTGGACGCGGTCACAACAGTGACTATTCTTCTTTTTCTTAGTGTTTTTGTTGAGTTATACCAGTGTGTTGGTGTTTGTTGTGGTCAATTAGTACCAGTAGCCTTCACACCTTACAGTGCTTCCAGGTCTGGCCTATCTACCCTATCGTCTTTAGGGGACCTTAACGAAACCTCATCTTAAAACAGGCTTCCCGCTTAGATGCTTTCAGCGGTTATCCCTTCCGTACGTAGCCAACCAGCGATACCCCTGGCGGGATAACTGGCACACTAGAGGTACGTCCGTCCCGGTCCTCTCGTACTAGGGACAGCTTTCTTCAAGTTTCAACGCGCGCGGCGGATAGAGACCGAACTGTCTCACGACGTTCTGAACCCAGCTCGCGTGCCGCTTTAATGGGCGAACAGCCCAACCCTTGGGACCTACTCCAGCCCCAGGATGCGACGAGCCGACATCGAGGTGCCAAACCATCCCGTCGATATGGACTCTTGGGGAAGATCAGCCTGTTATCCCCGGGGTACCTTTTATCCGTTGAGCGACACCACATCCACAAGTAGGTGCCGGATCACTAGTCCCGACTTTCGTCCCTGCTCGACATGTCTGTCTCACAGTCAAGCTCCCTTGTGCACTTACACTCACCACCTGATTGCCAACCAGGCTGAGGGAACCTTTGGGCGCCTCCGTTACATTTTGGGAGGCAACCGCCCCAGTTAAACTACCCACCAGGCACTGTCCCCAACCCAGATCATGGGCCAAGGTTAGATGCTCAATCCGATCAGAGTGGTATTTCAACAACGACTCCACCACCACTAGCGTGACGGCTTCACAGTCTCCCACCTATCCTACACAAACCGAACCAAACACCAATACCAAGCTATAGTGAAGGTCCCGGGGTCTTTTCGTCCTGCCGCGCGTAACGAGCATCTTTACTCGTAGTGCAATTTCACCGGGCCTGTGGTTGAGACAGCAGAGAAGTCGTTACGCCATTCGTGCAGGTCGGAACTTACCCGACAAGGAATTTCGCTACCTTAGGATGGTTATAGTTACCACCGCCGTTTACTGGGGCTTAAATTCTCAGCTTCGCCAACAAAGTTGACTAACCGGTCCTCTTAACCTTCCAGCACCGGGCAGGCGTCAGTCCATATACATCAACTTCACGTCTTCGCATGGACCTGTGTTTTTGATAAACAGTCGCTTCCCTCTATTCTCTGCGACCCCACAACGCTTAACACCGCAAAGAGTGCTCACGCCGTGAGGCCCCCCTTCTCCCGAAGTTACGGGGGCATTTTGCCGAATTCCTTAACCACAGTTCACCCGAACGCCTTAGTATTTTCAACCTGACCACCTGTGTCGGTTTAGGGTACGGGCCATACACACACATCGCTAGAGGCTTTTCTCGACAGTACAGGATCACCACCATCAACCCCAATGGGTCTACGCATCACGCCTCAACCATATGTGCGGCGGATTTACCTACCACACGGTCTGCACGCTTACACCACCAATCCACTAAGTGGCGTGGCTACCTCACTGCGTCACCCCATCACTTGAACCACACATCAGGCCCCACGACATCAACACCACCAACACTCAAAGAGTACCAGTAGTGCATCCGCGGTGGTTAGTATCAGTGCTTCATCATGGGCGCGCATGTACGGGTACCAGAATATCAACTGGTTATCCATCGACTACGCCTGTCGGCCTCGCCTTAGGTCCCGACTCACCCTGGGAAGACGAACTTGACCCAGGAACCCTTAGTCATCCGGCGGATAGGATTCTCACCTATCAATTCGTTACTCATGCCTGCATTCTCACTCGCACACAGTCCACGCCTCCTTACGGTAACGCTTCCACCCATGCACGACGCTCCCCTACCCAAACAAAAATTGTTTGCCGCGGCTTCGGCGGTGTACTTGAGCCCCACTAAATTGTCGGCGCAGAACCACTCGACCAGTGAGCTATTACGCACTCTTTCAAGGATGGCTGCTTCTAAGCCAACCTCCTGGCTGTCTTCGCGATCCCACATCCTTTTCCACTTAGTACACCCTTAGGGGCCTTAACCGGCGATCTGGGCTGTTTCCCTCTCGACTATGAAGCTTATCCCCCACAGTCTCACTGCCGTACAACACAATTAGTGGCATTCGGAGTTTGGCTGACATTGCTAAGATTGTAGTCCCGCTCAACCAACCAGTCGCTCTACCTCCACCAAGCTATAATACGACGCTGCACCTAAATGCATTTCGGGGAGAACCAGCTATCACGGAGTTTGATTGGCCTTTCACCCCTACCCACAGCTCATCCCCGCAGTTTTCAACCTACGTGGGTTCGCGCCTCCACAACCTCTTACAGCTGCTTCACACTGGCCATGGGTAGATCACCCCGCTTCGGGTCCAGGACATGCCACTTGACACCCCATTAGGATTCGGTTTCCCTACGGCTACCCCACACGGGTTAACCTCGCGACATGCCGCTGACTCGCAGGCTCATTCTTCAAAAGGCACGCCATCACACACAAAAGGTGCTCTGACGGATTGTAAGCACATGGTTTCAGGAACTATTTCACTCCCCTCCCGGGGTACTTTTCACCATTCCCTCACGGTACTAATACACTATCGGTCACACTGAGTATTTAGGCTTACCGGGTGGTCCCGGCAGATTCACAACAGATTCCACGAGCCCGCTGCTACTCGGGCAACCCAACAACCTGCATGCCATTGTCTTCAACTACAGGACTCTCACCTTCTCCGGCAGGTAATTCCAAACCACTTCACCTAACAACAACACACAAGCACGATGATGGCAGTCACCGCACGTTGGGGCCCACAACACCGCACACACAACCCCTACCAGGTATCACATGCACACGGTTTAGCCTCATCCACGTTCGTTCGCCACTACTAGCAGAATCATTATTATTTTCTCCTCCTACGGGTACTGAGATGTTTCACTTCCCCGCGTAAACCCCCACAACAGCTATGAATTCACTGAAGGGTAACCCCACATAACCAGGGCCAGGTTTCCCCATTCGGACATCCTCGGATCAACGCTTAATTGACAACTCCCCGAGGCTTAACGCAGCCTTTCACGTCCTTCATCGGCTCAGCATGCCAAGGCATCCACCATGCGCCCTTAATAACGAACACACAAACCACCACACACAAAAAATACACGCAGTGGCCACACAAGTGAACTTGACAAAAAATTGACTAAAGAAAAAAGAAATCACACAAACACACACAAACAAACCACAAAAATGCAGCCCATCCATACGTGTTTAATGCTCGCGTCCACTATACAGTTCTCACACAACACCCCAACCACACCCCACCAACACACACCGTGCCAGCAAGACTCATGGTCAGGCACACAAAAAAGGGGAATAATGCCCCAGACACCCAACAATGCACCAACATACAAACAAATTACTTTTTACAACTGTGCACGGCGCGTGTGTCACAAAGCGCCATTCAAACACTTGGCCTTGCCTTAAAAGGTGTGTGTTTCACCCGGACAATTTTTACAACAATAAGGTCGGCAGCATGACACTCGCACACTCAACCAACCAGGGTGCAACTGCACCCGAATAATAAAAGCTCCTTAGAAAGGAGGTGATCCACCCGCACCTTCCGGTACGGGTACCTTGTTACGACTTCGTCCCAATCGCCGATCCCACCTTCGACGGCTCCCTAACAAGTTTGGGCCACCGGCTTCGGGTGTTACCAACTTTCATGACGTGACGGGCGGTGTGTACAAGGCCCGGGAACGTATTCACCGCAGCATTGCTGATCTGCGATTACTAGCGACTCCGACTTCATGGGGTCGAGTTGCAGACCCCAATCCGAACTAAGGCCGGCTTTCAGCGATTCGCTCCACCTCACAGTGTCGCTGCGCGTTGTACCGACCATTGTAGCATGTGTGAAGCCCTGGACATAAGGGGCATGATGATTTGACGTCATCCCCACCTTCCTCCGAGTTGACCCCGGCAGTCTCTCATGAGTCCCCAACCAAATGCTGGCAACATAAGACAAGGGTTGCGCTCGTTGCGGGACTTAACCCAACATCTCACGACACGAGCTGACGACAACCATGCACCACCTGTACACCAGCCACAAAGGGAAACTACATCTCTGCAGCGATCCAGTGTATGTCAAGCCCAGGTAAGGTTCTTCGCGTTGCATCGAATTAATCCACATGCTCCGCCGCTTGTGCGGGCCCCCGTCAATTCCTTTGAGTTTTAGCCTTGCGGCCGTACTCCCCAGGCGGGGCGCTTAATGCGTTAGCTACGGCACGAAAGTCGTGAAAAGACCCTCACACCTAGCGCCCACCGTTTACGGCATGGACTACCAGGGTATCTAATCCTGTTCGCTACCCATGCTTTCGCTCCTCAGCGTCAGTAACTGCCCAGTAACCTGCCTTCGCCATCGGTGTTCCTCCTGATATCTGCGCATTTCACCGCTACACCAGGAATTCCAGTTACCCCTACAGTACTCAAGTTATGCCCGTATCGCCTGCACGCCCGGAGTTAAGCCCCGGAATTTCACAGACGACGCGACAAACCACCTACGAGCCCTTTACGCCCAGTAATTCCGGACAACGCTCGCACCCTACGTATTACCGCGGCTGCTGGCACGTAGTTAGCCGGTGCTTCTTATCTAGGTACCGTCACAAAAAGCTTCGTCCCTAGCGAAAGGAGTTTACAACCCGAAGGCCGTCATCCCCCACGCGGCGTCGCTGCATCAGGCTTGCGCCCATTGTGCAATATTCCCCACTGCTGCCTCCCGTAGGAGTCTGGGCCGTATCTCAGTCCCAATGTGGCCGTCCACCCTCTCAGGCCGGCTACCCGTCGCCGCCTTGGTAGGCCATTACCCCACCAACAAGCTGATAGGCCGCGAGCTCATCCTACACCGAAAAAACTTTCCAACCATCACACTAAAAATGGCTCCTATCCGGTATTAGACCCAGTTTCCCAGGCTTATCCCGAAGTGCAGGGCAGATCACCCACGTGTTACTCACCCGTTCGCCACTCGAGTACCCTGCAAGCAGGGCCTTTCCGTTCGACTTGCATGTGTTAAGCACGCCGCCAGCGTTCGTCCTGAGCCAGGATCAAACTCTCCACAAAAAAATTTCAGAACAACATCCGAAACAGGCCGTGAAAAGCCCGAAACCCAACAAAAGAACAAACCACCACAAACCACACAACAATGCAGCCCGTGCTGGCGTCCAAAAAATTACTACAAAGAAAAAATAAACAGTCCCCTCAACCCGACGGGGTCAAAAAGAGGAAACTTAAAAAAGTTGAACACAATCACATGCCAACCAATCCATCTCAATGCAGCCGAAACACCAAACAGCATTCAAAAAGGTACGTATTCCACATACCCAACCGGCACACACCAACCAACAAACCACCTAGGCCTGCTGGCAGACAAACCAATCAACACACAACCATGCACACAAAAAATAAAAAGTACATTGGCACACTATTGAGTTCTCAAACATCATCACCACACAACAACCACACATTATTGCGTGCAGCTCATTGTGAGCAAAAAGAATTTTGTATTGTCAGGGCCTGTTTTCCTATCGCCGCTTCAGCCAAGAACTTTTCTGTTCCTGTGGGGCGCTGTCGGTCGCGCTGACTTGTATTAAGTTACACAGCGACTTAACCAAACACAAATCCCCAGGCCAACGCTCCTTTTGAGCGGTTTAAGATATGCCCATCCAAGCACTCATTCCGCCACGGTGTGCATTTGCTCGGCGAATGTAGCTGGGCAGCGTCAATGCCCAGACTGCATAGAAGGCGACCGCCAACAAAAGCTTGGCACCCGCGGAGACCGGCACCAGAGTATGCAGAAGAGCCATCGCGGCAACAAGGACCAGATAGAGAGCAGGTAGGTACCAGTTCTTCTTTCCCAGAAATTCCACACTGACCACCACAGGGGCACAGGTGGCACTAAGCAGCACGATGTCCGCTACAAGTTCCCCGTCATTCGTCAGTACTGCGCTAAAGGTGCTCGCGACTAGGACAGGTATCAGGCCGAGCACGGCAGTATGCCGGGACCAAACAGCACGGCTTCCACCAAGTACCGTGTATTCGCGCCGAGATACTCGCAAGCTGTGGAATGCTGCGAATAGCATCGCAATTGACAGTGCCCAGATGAAGATGCCAAGGAAACCAAGCAACGGAATTTCCTCCTTATACCGGCTAAGGACAAACCCGATTACTTGTGCCAGACACGCAGCACCCCATGCCTTGACCTGCCGGCAGTAAATAGTTTGCCCTGCCAAGGTGCGGGGGAACCATCCGAAGCCGCTTGAGGGTTGGGTCCCGGTGGTGGTGTACCCGGTCCGTTGAGGCGCAGCTTTGCGGTACATGGCCCACGCCGCCGCGAGGGCATAAATGGGCAATGCCCACCACAACTGCACGGTAAGGGCACCGATAGCTGCCGCTAGTGCGCACAGGGCAACAAGACTGCGGCGATGCTCATTCCAGATTTTCGAGCCTAGACCCACCAGCTGGTACTTCTTAAAGTCTGGTGCCAGGGTAAGTATTAGCGACAAGGAAAAGATCACCGGGAACAGGTTCCACGTTCCCTGCGCCATGACGGGCATTACCAACAAAGCTAAAAAGAAGAAGGACCAGCTCCACCAATCGCCTAGGTACCACTGGAGTTTCATGCTTTCTCCTCCAATGCCAAGACCGCGCGCTCCAAAGAAACCTCAGTGGCGCGCAGACCGTAGGCCTGAACAGTGCGGAAGATGGGGTCGGTGGCGGTAGAGCGGGCGTCGATAAGCACGCGATCCCCCAAGCCTGTGGTTTCCCTACTGAGCACGCGCAGCTCGAGCTCTGTGACCGCTGCTGTGAGGGCCTCAGATGGGCCGGTGATCTCCAGAATGCCCTCGATAAAGTCATTAATTGGGCCGGAAATTGGGTTATCCCCCATCAGAGAGACGGTGTCGAGGAGACCCGCTACCTCATTGAGGTGATGAGTGGAAATGACGATGGTACGGCCGTGTTCCTCGCGAAGGACCTGATAGAACAGCTCGCGTCACTGTGTGTCGAGGCCGAGATAGGGTTCGTCAAGGAGCATGACTTCGCAGCCAGAAGCAACGGCGAAGATGAAGCCGACCGCAGACTTTTGCCCGCGGGACAGGGAAGAATAGGCCTTGGCCGGTACGTCGAAGCGAACCAGCAGCTCATTGAACCGCTTTTCATCCCAGCGCGGCCAGCGCGCCTTACCAATAACACCCAGCTTTCCGATGCCCCAGGAATCCGGCAGCGGGTTATCAATCCCCATCAAAATGACTCGGTTGAGAACCGACTGCTTGTCAAAGGGCTCTTCGCCGAAGACGGTGATACCGCCAGATTGGATTTGGCCAGCAATTTTGCGCAGGAGCGTGGTTTTGCCGATGCCGTTGGGGCCAACTAAGCCGTGCGTCATGCCATCGGCAAAGGTGAAATCTCGTGTCTTAATCATGAGTACATTCCTCGGCTTTCTGCAACGCGATCAAATAGGTCATGGAGCTGGGCGCGGTCGTAACCTAGACGAACGGCTTCGTCGACAAGCGGTGCCATATACTCCGCCGCGAAATCAGCGCGGCGGCGCTCGCGGATCGTGTTCAGGGCCCCTTCCGCCACAAACATGCCAATGCCGCGGCGCTTATCCAGCACCCCGATATCCACCAGGAGGCTGATGCCCTTGCGGGCCGTGGCCGGGTTGATGTTGTGAAAATCAGCAAGCTCATTAGTGGAAGGGGCCCTATCCCCCTCGCCCAAGGTTCCGTCCACGATGGCGTCCTCCACCAAGGAAGCAATTTGGCGGAAGAGTGGTTGCGTGGAATTATCCATTGCCCCTCGGTTCGTTGGTTAGTTACTTGTGTAACCAACCATATCGGCAACACCCCACCCCTGCAATACTTCCAAAGAGAAAACTTTTTTGCTGCCACTGCGCTGGGATTTTGTCCAAGGTTATCGACGTTTTGTGACTAATGGGGCACACTGGAAACCACAAAGATTTTTATTTAGAACAATTAGAACGGAACTTAGGAGCCATGCTTGAACGCACACTCGTCTTTGTCGATACCTCATACTTGCTCGCTAGCTTTTATAACTCGTGGGAAACGGGTGCCCGCGCACAACTAGAGATTGATCTGCCCGAGGTAGTCAGCACTATGGGCGGGATGATCGAGAACCAACTTGGGACCCCCATCCAGCGCCAATACTGGTATGACGGCATTCCCGACACCGGCCCGCACCGCTACCAGCGTGCACTACGCACCTGCGAAGGGGTCCAGCTGCGCACCGGTCAGCTCATCGAATGGGGCGAGCGCCGCACCCAAAAGGCCGTAGATACCCGCCTCGTGGCAGACATGGTCATCGCCGCCATGAAGGGCCAATTCACTGACTTTGTGCTCGTCAGTGGCGATGCGGACATGATTCCCGGCGCTCAAGCGGCCGTGGATAACGGCATCCGTGTCCATCTTTATGGGTTTGGCTGGGACTCCATGTCCTCCGCACTGCGCCATGCCTGCGATTCCACCACCATCTTGGACCCTCGCGAGGACTTCGCAGACGCTATGGAATTGCAGGTCCTAGAAGGCCCGCTTCCTCCAGTGGTGCGCGAAAATGCGCATAAAGATGGCGAGGAAATGCCCGAACCGGATGAATGCGGCGAGCCCTCAGAGGTGGAGGCAGCCTTCGGCGCCACAGAAAAACCCACCCCGGCCCCGACGCCCAAGCCGGCTCCGCCCAAGGTGGATGCTGCAGAGGATTCCCCCGCCGAGGAGGAATCTCCCGCGGAGAAGCCGGCGCCCAAGCCATCCATGATGGCACCGCGCCGCAAGCTGCGCTCCAAGTATGTGCCGCTGCCGGAGGAAGTATGGAGCTCTGCTGGGTTCCAATCCCCATTCGACGTGGGCCAGCAATACGCCTCGTGGTGGTTCGATAACGCTGCTAGCACCGAGCAGCGCGATCAGGCACATCTGCTTTCTGGCGGCGGGCTTCCCCCGGAGATAGACCGCCCGCTGTTGCAGTTTGCCTGCGAAACCCTACACGAATACACGCTGACCGAAACCCAGCGCGTGAACCTGCGCGATGGATTCCACTCAGGTATTCGTGGGGTTCTGATTAACGTTCGCCGGCAGAATTAATCGCCGGATTCGAGCTCTTTCTTCTTTTTAAGATCCGCCCGGATGGCATCGAGGCGCGCAGTCGCCTTCATGTCATTGCCGGCGGCTTGGATCTCATTAATGCGATCGCCGCCGGTGGCGTGCTGCAATTCTTGGGCGCCAAGGGCATCGGCGTAGCGCTTTTCAATCTTGGCACGCACGGAATCAAGAGTAGGTACGGAATCGTCCGGGTTGAGCTGATTCATGGAATCAATAGCCTGGGCGTTCTTTTCTTGCATAGCCGCCTGGTCCGCCTGAGCCTCGAGCTGGCTAACTTGCGCTAGTTGTTCCTTCAAGCGCGCTTCAGACTGCTGCTGCTGGCTCTTGGCCTGCGCGGCAGCCTGCTCCGCGGCGGCGTACTGCTGCTTAACGTCTTCCAGCTCCTGCTCCACTGCTACCAGCTGGGAGGCAACCACTTCCGCAGCCTGGTTGTACTCGGAAGCCTTTTGCGGGTCCTCCGCAGAGTCCGCCAGCTCAAGCGCACGCTGAGTTTGAGACTGGTAATCCTGCTGGGACTTGACCAGGCGGTTCATCTGCATCTCCAGCTGGGACTTATGACCGATGATTTCTGCGGCGTGATCAGAAATCTGCTGGTGCTGCTCCTTCGCGGCCTGAACGGCCTGCTGGATCTGCACCTTTGGGTCAGCGTTCTCATCAATCTTCTGATCGAAGGAACTCATCATGTACTTCCAGCCCTTGCTGAAGGGATTAGCCATTATCTTCTCCTTTGGTCATAAAAAAGACGCTTTCTAGCGAGTTTAGCGATACTCACCAGAAAGCGCCGAGGAAGTTGGTGGGATTAACCCTGCGCATTCTGCTCTTCTACCTGGCGGCGAACCTCTTCCATGTCGAGGTCCTTCACCTGCTTCAGCAGGTCTTCCAAGGCCGCGGGAGGCAGAGCTCCAGCTTCACGGAAGACAAGGATGCCATCGCGGAAGATCATCAACGTAGGAATGGACTGAATCTCCAACGCGGATGCCAAGCCCTGATTTGCTTCGGTGTCGAGCTTGGCAAAGGTGGCATCCGTGTGCTCTTCGGAGGCCTTTTCAAAAACCGGCGCAAAGCGCTTGCAAGGGCCGCACCAATCGGCCCACGCGTCTACGAGCGTAATGCCCTCGCCGGTGACGGTTTCTTCAAAGTTTTCTTCGGTGACATCGATAGTAGCCATGATCGTTCTAACTCCTTTGCGGATTGCTTTATTCCCCAACGTACATGAAAAATCCTTGTCATATACCCCTATGGGGTATAAAATGAGCCCAGAAACCAACTCTAAGAAAGGATCATTATGAGCACCAAGAACTACACCGTAGAGGGCATGACCTGCGGACATTGCGAAATGTCAGTAAAGGAAGAAGTCGGCGAGATTTCCGGCGTCAGTGAAGTCACTGCTGACCACACCACCGGCGCCGTTACGGTTACCGGAACCGATTTCACCGACGAGCAAGTAGCGGCCGCCGTAGCGGAAGCCGGCTACACACTGAAGTAGGCGAGACTATGTCCCACCTGGACCTTGGCGTCACGGGCATGACGTGCACCTCCTGCTCCTCCCGCGTCGAGCGCAAGCTAAACAAGCTCGAGGGAGTAAGCGCCAGCGTCAATTTCGCTACCGAGGCGGCGGCCATCGAGTACGACTCCCAGACGGTAAGTCCACAGGAGCTCATTTCGGTGGTAGAGGGTGCGGGTTACGGCGCCTTCGATATGGCGGCGGCGAAGGCGGAGGAGCCACAAGCCGAGAAGAACAGTGACGGGGGATTGCTGCGCCGCACCGTTATCTCCGGCGCACTATCGCTACCGCTCATGGTGGTATCGATGTGGCCGGCGTTGCAATTTCAGAATTGGCAATGGGCCTGTGCCATCGTAGCCACCATCGTTTTCGTCTTCGGCGGCGCGCCTTTCCACACTGCTACGTGGACGAACCTCAAGCACGGGTCTTTTACCATGGACACGCTTATCACCATGGGAACCTCAGCGGCCTATTTTTGGTCGTTGTGGGCGCTATTTTTCGGCAACGCGGGCGAACCGGGCATGAAAATGCACATGACGCTGGACGCGAACGCGGCGCAGATGGATCACATCTATTTCGAGTCCGTGGGCATGGTCATTACCTTCCTCCTGCTCGGTCGGTGGTTCGAGGCACGAGCCAAGGGCCAGTCCTCTGAGGCCCTGCGGGAGCTACTCTCCCTAGGAGCTAAGGAAGCTTCGGTGCTGCGCGAGGGAGGCGAGCAGCGCATTCCAATTGCCCAGTTGCAGGTAGGCGATGTCTTCGTAGTACGCCCGGGCGAAAAGATTGCCACCGATGGCATCGTTGTTGCCGGCAATTCGGCGGTCGACGCCTCCATGATTACCGGCGAGCCCGTGCCCGTTGAGGTCGGCTCCGGCGATGCAGTGACCGGCGCGACCATTAATGCCTCCGGCAAGCTTGAAGTTCGAGCGACCAAGGTGGGCGAGGATACGGTACTGGCCCAAATGGCCCAGCTGGTCACGGATGCACAAACGTCCAAGGCACCAGTACAGCGCCTCGTGGACCGCATTGCGCAAGTCTTCGTCCCCGCGGTCTTCGCCGTAGCAGCACTGACACTCCTTGCCCATCTCTTCTTCGGCGGGGTGGCCCCAGCGTTTATTGCCGCGGTCGCGGTCCTCATTGTGGCCTGCCCTTGCGCCATGGGCTTGGCGACGCCCACCGCAATCCTCGTCGGCACCGGCCGCGGCGCGCAGCTGGGGCTTGTCATTAAAGGCCCGGAGATCCTGGAATCTACGCGGCAAATCGATACCATCGTCATGGATAAGACCGGCACGGTCACGGCCGGAGAGATGTCCGTTACCGCCGTACACGGCGACGTCCTCGACTTAGCCGCAGCCGTGGAACAGAACTCCGAGCATCCCATCGCTCGCGCCATAGCCAAAGAGCGCGACGTTAGGCCGGCTACCGACTTCGCAGTAGTTCCGGGTGGCGTGGAAGGAACTGTGGAGGGGGTCCGGGTGGGCGTCGGCAAGCCGCAAGGCCCCTTGGGTGACTTAGAAGCACCGTTCCGCGAGGCACAAGATTCTGGTGCCACGCCGGTGGTTGTCTCCGTGGACGGCCAACCCGCCGGAATCATTGAGGTCCGCGATACTATCAAGCCGAGCTCGGCGGCCGCTGTGGCCCAAATGAAGGAGCTGGGGCTTACCCCTTACCTGCTGACCGGCGACAACGCCGGGGCCGCCCGCGCCGTGGCTGCCGAGGTGGGGATCGAACACGTCAGCGCCGAGGTACTACCGGAAGACAAGGTAAACCACATCAAGGAGTTGCAGTCCGCCGGGCACACCGTGGCAATGGTGGGCGATGGCATTAACGACGCCGCCGCACTGGCCCAAGCCGACCTCGGCCTCGCCATGGGCGCGGGTACCGATGTAGCCATCGAAGCCTCCGATATCACCCTGATGAACGGCGATCTACGCTGCGCCGCTGATGCTATTCGGCTCTCGCGCCGCACGCTGGCAATTATTAAGGGCAACCTCTTCTGGGCCTTTGCCTATAACGTCATACTCATTCCTGTTGCCGCGCTTGGCCTGCTTAACCCATTACTTGCCGGCCTTGCCATGGCACTGAGCTCGGTTTTTGTAGTTACCAACTCACTACGCCTGAAAAGTTTTTCTGTTCAGCGATAGTATTATCGCATGCTCAGCCGCACCGAACGTCTCGATCGCCTTCCCGTCACCTCGAAGCACAAGCGCCTACTCCTAGGTTCCGGCCTTGGATGGGCGCTTGATGCCATGGATGTAGGGCTAATCTCCTTCATCATGGCCGCCCTTGCCGTTCACTGGGAGCTAAATCCTAGCCAGACTTCTTGGTTAGCCTCTGCAGGCTTCCTTGGCATGGCGCTCGGTGCAACCTTTGGCGGATTGCTGGCAGATAAATTCGGCCGCCGCAATGTCTTTTCTCTCACCTTGCTTATCTACGGTTTGGCAACAGGGGCTTCCGCGCTAGCTGGGGGACTTACAGTTCTCATCTTCTTCCGATTCATCGTCGGGCTGGGCCTCGGAGCCGAGCTACCAGTTGCCTCCACGCTCATATCCGAATTTGCGCCTCGACGGGTCCGCGGAAGGATGGTAGTCATTCTCGAGGCATTCTGGGCATTGGGATGGATCCTTGCGGCCATCATCGGTACTTTCGTAGTGAGCACGAGTGAATCCGGATGGCGCTGGGCCCTGGCCCTTGGCATGCTGCCAGCCGCGTATTCAATCTATGTTCGCCGCGGTCTACCAGAATCTGTGCGCTTTCTTGAATCCAAGGGCCGCCATGATGAGGCCGAAGCTATCGTTGCCAGCTTCGAAACCGCGGCGGAAGATCGGCCGCTGGACGATGCCCTCCCAGACCCCACGCCTTCCCCCGCAGCATCTATTTGGAGTCCGCAGCTACGAAGGCGGACCGCAGCGTTGTGGACCATTTGGTTCTGTGTAAACCTCTCCTACTATGGTGCCTTCATCTGGATTCCCTCTCTGCTAGTAGCCGACGGGTTCTCCCTAGTGAAGTCCTTTAGTTTTACCCTCATCATCACCCTTGCCCAGCTGCCTGGCTACGCGGTGGCAGCTTGGCTTATCGAGCTCTGGGGCAGGCGGGTAACCCTCGCGGTATTCCTGCTTGGCTCCGCAGCAGCGGCCGGCTTATATGGAGCAGCAGCTACGGAAGCGTTGATCATCCTGGCTGGTTGTCTGCTCTCCTTCTTCAACCTCGGCGCTTGGGGAGCCCTCTATGCCATCGGCCCAGAGCTATATCCCACTTCATTGCGAGGACGTGGTACCGGAGCGGCGGCAGGCTTCGGTAGGCTAGCCTCTATTGTGGCGCCACTCATCGTTCCACCACTGCTTGCTGCGGGTGGGACTGCCTGGCTATTCGTCGTATTCGCCGCAGCGTTTGCCATTGCAGCTGCCGCCGCCTTTAGCCTGCCCGAGCAGAAAGGAATAGCGCTTGCTCAATAGGCTCTCCCTCGCCGCGTGGACGGCCGTTATGGTCGCATTGACCACGCTCAAGCCTTTCTACCAGATTGGCTACTTATGGAAACCGGAAAATCAGCGCGCCCGGGATTTGCGCTGGGTTCCTTTCGATGAATTTTCCGGCGGCAGCTGGTTTGGCCCGCTATTTGAGTACGCGGGCAATACCGCATTCTTCATCCCTTTTGGCATGCTGGTATTCGGCCTCTGCCGCTCTGTTAAGAAGACAGTTGCGTGGGGATTTGGCCTCAGCCTCGTACTAGAGGTCTGCCAATATGCTTTCGCCCTGGGGCGCACGGATATCGATGATCTTCTCTTCAATACCCTGGGCGCTCTCGTTGGCGCGGCATTCGCCCGCCTCTGCGGCGAACGCCTTTTCCCCGTATGGCGGTGGCTGGCGCTTGCCGCAGCTGCGGTTTTCTTGGTATTGGTCATCCTTGGCCCACGATTGGGAGACCCCAACGCGGTGGTAGACCTGTAATTTAACCGTGCGCCATATTGACGAACTTGGAGTAGTGCAGCTGGTGGGCCACCTGCACGGTATCAATCGGGCCACCACGGTGCTTGGCTAGGATAATATCCGCCTCGCCAGCGCGCTCATTATCGCGGTCCTGGGAGTCGGGGCGGTAGAGCAGCATGACCATATCGGCGTCCTGCTCCAGCGAGCCGGACTCACGAAGGTCCGCAAGCTGCGGCTTTTTATCCGTACGCGCCTCGGGTCCACGGTTCAGCTGCGAGATCGCGATAAGAGGAACCTCCAGCTCCTTGGCCAAGAGCTTCAGCTGACGGGAGAACTCGGAGACCTCTTGCTGGCGGGACTCGACCTTTTTACCCGAAGACATCAGCTGCAGGTAGTCCAAGACAATGAGATCCAAACCGTGCTGCTGCTTGAGGCGGCGGGCCTTGGACCGAATTTCCATCATCGTGAGGTTTGGTGAGTCATCAATGAAGAGTGGGGCGTCTTGCACTCGGTTGAGGGTCTCATCGATCTTTGCCCAGTCCTCGGTGGAAACTCGACCACCGCGCATATCGGCCAGCTTGACCTCTGACTCCGCCGAAAGCAGGCGCATGACGATTTCAGAAGCTGACATCTCGAGGGAGAAAATCACAGAAGACTTACCGTGCTGCAAGGAGCAGGAGCGCATAAAGTCCATGGCCAGGGTCGACTTACCCACACCAGGACGAGCAGCAACGATGACCATCTGGCCCGCGTGAAGGCCATTGGTCAACTTATCGAGGTCGATGAAGCCAGTAGGCACGCCTAGCTCCACGCCGCCGGCTTGCTGCAGGGCGGCGAGCTCATCAATGGTGGGGTCAATAAGGTCCCCCAGGACTCGGTAATCTTCTGCTGTCTTGCGCTGGGCGACGGCGAAAACTTCCTGCTGCGCACGGTCCAGCACGGACTCGATCTCTGCATCTTCGGTGCCGGAAAATCCGAGCTGTACTACGCGAGTACCGGCATCAACAAGCTTGCGCAGCACTGCCTTTTCCGCGACGATTTCGGCGTAGTAGCGAGCGTTCGCAGCTGTGGGCACCGTGGCGAGCAGCGTGTGGAGATAGGGGGCGCCGCCAACGCGCTCGAGGTTATTAAAGCGGTCGAGCTGGGAGGCCAAAATGACGGCGTCGACGTCCTTGCCCTCGGAGTATAGATCCAGCATGGCGCGGTAAATCAACGTGTGCGCCGGATAGTAGAAATCCTCCGGCTCCAGCTCCTCAATGACTTCCATCACCGTATGGGGACTGAGCAGCATGGCACCCAGAACACCCTGCTCCGCTTCGCGGTCTGCGGGGGGTTGGCGGAATTCGCCATAGCGCTTTGGCTCTTCCTGCTGATAGCGACGGCGCGGAGCCGGTTCCTCCTCCGGCGGCGGCTCCGGCGGCAGGTGTTCATCATCAAAGCTGGCGTTGGTCATGACTTCTCCCCCTTGTGGCTATTTGAGCATCCGAGCGTATCGGAATCTCAGTGTAGTCTAGTGCCCGGACACCACCCCCTGGGCATAACTTCCACAGTTATCCACAGGGTGCTGTGAAAATCGCAGGTCGCGGTAGCCTTCGCCCATATTTGCCCTGCATAAGCCTGTGGATAACTCCAAAAGCCCATGACCTGCACAAATCAAACTCCCAGCTCAGAGCATGTTTTTCTCGGTGTGAAAATACGCACACCCTTCGTGGATAAGCGGCCTGACCTGCGGGTTAATAAAGAGGCCTCCGCGTAAACATAGAGTTAAATCGCCAAAGTGTTATCCACAGAATTCCACAGTTATCCACAGGCCGGTTAAAACGCGCTAAAGGCCCCAAGTTCCTGCCACCTCACATAGCAGGAACTTGAGGCCTAAAGCGTTGCTGTTGTCTTTGGGTCTTATTTGGACCGTCGTGCGCCTAGTTAGGCAGCAACGACCGAGAAGTTCACCTTGCCGATAACATCAGCGTGCAGCTTCAGCTCGACCTGGTAGTTGCCGGTCTTCTTGACCAGGCCCTTAGGAAGCACAACGATGCGCTTATCCAGCTTAGGGCCACCAGCCTTGGAGACGGCGTTGACAATGTCTTCTGCTTGAACGGAACCGAAGAGCTTACCGGATTCGGAGGTCTTAACCTCTACCTTGACATCCGTCAGCTGCTCGAGCTGGTTGCGGACCTCACGTGCGTGATCCAGGTCGCGAATCTCGCGAGCTTCCTGGGCGCGCTTGATGCCCTCAATCTGCTTCTCTGCGCCGCGGGTAGCCACGATGGCCAGGCCGCGAGGAAGCAGGTAGTTACGTCCGTAGCCGTCCTTAACCTCAACAATTTCGCCAGCGGCGCCGAGGTTCTCAACGGCAGCGGTGAGGATCAGCTTCATGATCCCTGCCTTTCAATTGAGTTAGTTGAATAGTTGCGGGTGACAGACTTAGAACGGAGGTTCAGAATCAGCGCCTCCGAAACCACCTGCAGGTGGTGCGGAGTTCCACGGATCCTCAGAAGGAGCCTGGTTCTGCTGCGGCTGCTGTTGCTGGCCGCCTCCAAAACCGCCCTGATTATTGTTATTCGAGCGCTGCTGGCCGCCGCCAAAGTTATTGCCGCCCTCACGCGGATTGCGGTTTACCTGAGCGGTGGCGTAGCGCAGAGACGGACCGACTTCGTCGACGTCAATCTCGAATACGGTGCGGTTATCGCCCTCACGGGTCTGGAAGGAACGCTGCTTCAAGCGGCCGGTAACGATGACGCGCATGCCCTTGGACATGGTCTCGGCAACGTTTTCCGCTGCCTGACGCCATACGTTGCAGGTCAGGAACATAGCTTCGCCGTCTTCCCACTGGTTCGTCTGCGAGTTATAGCGACGAGGGGTGGAGGCGACGCGGAAGTTAGCTACTGCCGCACCCGCCGGGGTGAAGCGCAGCTCGGGGTCAGCAACGATGTTGCCTACCACCGTGATATTGGTATCTCCCTGTGCCATGTCTTTACTCCTTATCGGTTACGTGGATTGTGCTTGATCCCAGTATCCGCTACTTGCTGTCGGTGCGCAGAACCTTGGTACGCAGGATGGTGTCGTTCAGGTTCAGACGGCGGTCGAGCTCGGCAACCGAAGTGTGCTCGCACTCCAGGTTGACGACGGCATAAATGCCCTCTTCCTTCTTGTTGATGGGGTATGCAAGACGACGCTTGCCCCATACATCAAGGTTCTCAACCTTGCCGCCTTCCTGGCGGACGATTTCGAGGAACTTATCCAGGGACGGGGTTACGGTGCGCTCATCCTGATTAGGATCCAGAATGATCATGACTTCGTAGTGACGCACGGACCTCATCACCTCCTATGGTCTAGTAGTTTTCGGCTGCATCACCTTTGCGGATGCAGCAGGAGGGTACGTTGCGTCAAGCAACCCCACTACAGTACCGCAAATGACCGGGGAAAAGAAATCTAACCAGTGGTCGTTGCGGCGAAAAACACAGCAGCAGTCGCCGGAATGATGGTGAGGAAAAGAATGGCCAAAAGCCCCAGCACGACGGGCCCGCGGCGATCTTCACGATTGTGGAAGAGCCAGAAGGCCCCCATCACGCAGAGGAATCCCAAGAAGATGGATGCCATTCCGATATAGGTAATGATCATGCGAATGCTCCTGCCAAGGGGTCGCGGCCGGCGTGCGCATCGCGCACCATATCCGGGGTCTTTCCGCACATCTGGCGAATGACGAGGACAGCCATGGCGATAATGAGGGCGTCGCGGGAGATAATCGCAACGTCAAGCAGCTCGTGCGGAATACCCTTATTGTCTGTACCCAGCATGTGCCACATGAGTAAGGGCCATACGAGGGCGTCGACAAGCGCCCAGCTAAAGACCAAGCGCCAACGTGGCAGGGCTAGGGCCGCGGGCACTACCAGCCACAGAGAATACTGGGGCGACCATACCTTGTTGAATAGTAAGAAGGCTGCCAGGATGAGGTAAACCAGCTCGGCCATGCGCGGGGTCCGCGAGCTGCGCAGTCCCAGCACCGCAATCGCCGCACAGAGAGCCAAAAATGCTACCAAGCTGAAGGTATTGAGGAACTCTGGGCTAAAGCTAATTCCAGTATTGCGGCTAAGCACCGAGTAGATGGTGGTCCACTCCGCACCGCGCTCTTGGTTGAGGCGGAAAAATTCGCGCCATGCCTCCGGGTACTTCAGGGCCACCGGAGCGTTGACCACAATCCAGGTCACGGCCGCGGCGAGCAAAGCGTAGAAAAATTGCGGCCAGCGACGATTGCGCACCGCCAAGACTAGGAACGCCCCCAAGAGAAAGAGCGGCCACAGCTTAAATGAGGTGCCAAGGCCGATGAGGATACCCGCTACGGCAGGGCGCTTGCGCGCGGCGGCCAGGAGCGCACCTACGGCAAAGGCAATGGAGGGGATATCCCAGTTGCTGAAGGCGTGGATGATGACAAGGGGGCTGGCGGCGACGAGGATGGTGTCCCAGGTGCGGTTGCCCACCAGCAGGTAGACCATGTAGAGCGCGCCTACCCAGATGCACGCCATGACCAAGGCGGTCAGGCCGAAGTACCATCCGGCCTCCGGGATGCCGACCCACTCAACCAGAGAGTACGTATTGCGGGCAATCCAGCCCATTAACCCTTGGAATAGGCCCGCCAGAACCGGGTACTCCATATAGCGGGTCAGGTCACCCTCTTGCCAAGAATAGGCATAGGGGAAGCCGCCTTCATCGAGGCCGCGGCCGCCGTAGAGCGGGATGATGTCGTTATAGCAAAAAGAGGTGTACTGGCGGTTGCCTGCCCAATTTAGGTTAATGACCCCGTCATCACCGCGGGTGCCGCCGGCGCAATTAGCCTTCGAGAGGAATCCGCACGCCAGGAAAACCCAGCCGACGGCGATAATGGCGCGCAGCGGGGTCCACCACTGGGTGCGGCGTACACCGGCAAAACGGCCCCTTGGCCCGCCGAGGAATTCAATTACCCCGCGGGCCAAGGGTTCTGAGGAGGCGGGAATGCGCTGGTGCGGATTCGCTGTCACTGCTGCCTACCCTAGGAGGTCTGCCAAGTCGCTATCGGGGCCGATGAGGTCATCCAACGACGGCGCCTCTGGCTGGGCCGGTGCCTGGTTGCTATTACCGCTATTGCCACCATTGCCGCTATTGCCATTGCCGCGTTGCGGTTTCGGGGCAGGCTTCGGGCTCTCCGGCTTGTTCTCCGGCTGAGCCGGTTTGGTCTCCTCTTCCGGAGCTGCTTGCTCGGCAGGGGCCTCGTAGTCCTGGGTATCGCCAGCGCCGCTATCCCAGCTCGGGTCATAGGCCGGAGCGGCCGTTCCGGCGCCCATGTTGCCGAATCCCAGCGGATAGGCAGCCGGGAAGTTTTGGAATTCGGAGTTGGCCAGGGAGTTGTCCAGCACGGCCTTCCAAATCTTGGTTGGCGCGCCGGCGCCGTACATGATGCCGCCGTACTGATCGAAGATGGCGGAGGTGTTATCCGCGGTACCTACCCACACGGCGGTAGCCAGCTGCGGGGTGGCACCGACCATCCAGGCATCCTTGTTATTGCCGGTATCGCCCATCTGAGCGGTACCGGTCTTGGAGGCGGAAACACGGCCACCGGCTAGGGCGCCATTAGACCATGCGGCCACCGGCTCCATGGCTTCGATGACGTTATTAGCCACGTTGGACGATACGCGGCGCTCGCCGCCGTCTTCGGGGTGCTCGTACAGCACTTCGCCGGCAGCGTTTTCCACGCGCTGCACAAAGTGCGGGTTATGCCATACGCCCTGGTTGGCCAGGGTGGACATGGCGGTGGCCATATCGAGCGGGCGGGACTGGTACTGGCCCAATACGATGCCTTCGAATGGCTGCTTGCCCTTTTCCGTCAGCGTCTTTTCAATGCCCGGCAGGGACTTAGCCACGCCAAGGGCGTGGGCCATGTCCGCGGTGTCCTGGGTGCCGTTCTTGAGGTCGGCCTGCAGGCGAAGGAAGGAGGTATTCAGGGATTGCTTAGTAGCCTCGCGCAGGTTGCATACGCCGCAGCCGCCGCCCATGTCGTTGTTGACAACATCCGAGCCGGGCAGCTGGTACGGAGCGGACGAGTAATTGGTATCTAGGCTGATGCCCTGCTGCAGGGCGGCCGCAAGGGTCATGATCTTGAAAGTAGAACCGGTTTGCAGCGGGGAGTTGGCGTAGTCCCAGCCATTGGAATCGTGGCCGCCAAAGTATCCGCGGACCGCACCGGTCTTCGGATCAATGGTCACGGAAGCCGCACGCGCATCCTCTTGCAGCGGAGCCATCTGGTCATCGACTGCCTGAATGGTGTTGTTCTGCACATTCATGTCGATGGTGGTGGTGATGCGCAGGCCGCCGGTCGACACCTCATTTTCGGTAATGCCTACCTCTTCCAATTCGCGGATGACCTGATCCTTGATGTGGCCATTGGCGCCGGGCGCCTCGGTGTAGGCGGAGTACTCAGCTGGGTCGCGGGTCTCTGGGAAGACCATGCCATCGCGCTGTTCCTGGGTGAGGTCACCCATTCCCACCAGGCCGTCAAGAACGTAGTTCCAACGGTCCTCGGAGCCCTCCTGGTTCACACGCGGGTCGAGGCCGGACGGGGACTGAATGAGACCGGCGAGCATGGCGCCTTCCTCCGGAGTGAGGTCCTTGGCGTCCTTATCAAAGTAGGCATTGGATGCCGCCTGGATGCCGTAGGCATTGCGGCCGAAGTACACGGTGTTGAGGTAGGCATTGAGAATATCCTCCTTATCCCACTCATTGGTCATCTTCACCGAGTAGATGAGCTCGCGAATCTTGCGCACGTAGGAGTATTCGTTGCCCACCAGCGTGTTTTTCACATACTGCTGGGTAATGGTGGAACCGCCGCCAGCATCTTCATTGCCGGTTACCTTACCAACCACGGCGCGGCCGAGGCCGGTGAAGGAGAAGCCGGAGTTATCCCAAAAGTCACGGTCCTCCGCGGCCAGCACGGAGTCCTGCACGTATTCCGGGATTTCATCCAGCTTCACGTGGGTGCGGTTGCCTTCCGGCGGCACCAAGCGGGCGAGCTGGGTCTGATTATCACCCGCATAGATGGTGGAGACCTGGTTATTGGCTAGGTCCTTCGGCTCCGGAACGGAGTATTGCGAGTATGCGTAGGCAAAAAGTCCTGCGGGCAGTGCTACAAAGACCAGTAGGAACGCCAAAACGACCCACGGCCAGATGCGGCGCTTCTTTGTCGCCTGCTTTTTGCTGGGGCGAGCCACCTTAGTGGACTTGCCGGTAGATTCCTTCTCGGTCACTGATTCGTGTCCTCATTCATCCCTGATCACAAACTAAATAATTGCAGCTTACTGCCTAAGGCGGTGCGCTGGAAACTAACACGCGTTAAATGCAGTAGCAGAACGCAACAAGTGGTTCCACCGGCACTGGCGGCATACCTCCACCTCGTGCACCGTAAACTCCAAGCCCTCGGCTACAAACTCCGCTATTTCTTTCTCACTGCGGGCGCTTCCGGCGCGGCGGCCGAGGTTCTCGCCATAGACCCAGCGCGTGAGCCGCAAAGGCTCGCCGCACACGGGGCATTCCTTATCCATGGTGCGCCCGTGGTGCTCAGCTGCGGCGCGCAGCAAAAAATCAGCATCGCACACGTCCTCCCGCGTGAGCTGCCCGGCGCGAAATTCGCGCAGGTGGTGGGCGCGCTCCCATTCATGGGAGAGCACGTGCTTATAGGCAACGGAATTCACCCGGATCATCCTAATTACCTCTTCTTGATCGATCCACATGGTGTTATGCCACCGCAGGGCATAATTTTAGGCTTACTCTTGCGCAGTCACTAACAGCCACAACTCATGGAGTTAAAGGAGTAGACCGTGTCCGAAAAAGTAAAGGTCGCCATCGTGGGCGTCGGCAACTGCGCCACGTCCCTCATTGAAGGCGTGGAGTTTTATCGCAACGCCGCGGCCGATGCAGATATTCCCGGTTTGATGCACGCCCAGTTTGGCCCGTACCACGTAGGCGATGTGGAATTCGTTGCCGCCTTCGACGTGGATGCGGACAAGGTAGGCAAGGACCTAGCGGAGGCTACGCGCAGCTCCCGCAACTGCACCATTTCCATTACCGACGTCCCTGAGCTGGGCGTTACCGTGCAGCGCGGTCCTACCCTGGACGGCCTCGGCCGGTACTACCAAGAATCCATCGCGGAATCGGAAGCCCCGCTTGCCGACGTCCCCGCCATACTCCGCCAGTCCGGCGCCGACGTCGTAGTCTCCTATCTGCCGGTGGGCTCTGAAGAAGCGGATAAATTCTACGCTCAGGCGGCTATCGATGCCGGCTGCGCCTTTGTCAATGCCTTGCCAGTCTTTATTGCCTCTGATCCGGTATGGGCGAAGAAGTTCGAAGACGCCGGGCTGCCCATCGTGGGCGATGATATTAAGTCCCAGGTGGGCGCCACCATTACTCACCGCGTCATGGCGAAGCTCTTTGAAGACCGCGGCGTGCGCTTGGAGCGCACCATGCAGCTCAATGTGGGCGGCAATATGGATTTTAAGAATATGCTCGAGCGCGAGCGCCTCGAATCCAAAAAGATCTCCAAGACGCAGGCCGTAACCTCTAACCTGCACAACTCACCCATCGCCGGCAAGCGGGAGGACCGCAACGTCCACATCGGGCCTTCCGATTACGTGGAATGGCTCGATGATCGCAAATGGGCCTATGTCCGCTTGGAGGGCTCTGCCTTTGGCGAAGTACCTCTGAACTTGGAGTACAAACTGGAGGTCTGGGACTCGCCTAACTCCGCCGGCATCATCATTGATGCGGTGCGTGCCGCCAAGATTGCCCTCGACCGCGGGGTGGCGGGCCCGGTACTGGCTGCCTCGTCCTACTTGATGAAATCCCCGCCGGTACAAAAGGCCGATGACGTGGCGCGCGCCGAGTTAGAAGACTTTATTGCCGGAAACTAATTTTTTAACTTCCGAACTACCGCGCAGGGAAAACGGGCTATACAATCGTTTTTTATGACGCAGCAACATGAGGAGAAGGGCCCCGCTCAATCCCCGTCTACGTACGAGGATGCCGTCGAGGTCGCGCGTTCCATCCAGCCGTCGCTCAATAAGCTCATTCTTATTTTCCAGCGCACGGCGGAGGGCTCTTCACTGACCACCTCCCAGGTGTCCATCATGAACCAGCTGCGTATGCGCGGACCGTCGCGCGTTTCCACTATCGCGCAGGCAGAGCTTATCCGCATGCCCACCGCCTCCAACGCGCTTTACCAGCTAGAGCGCCGCGGCTACGTGGAACGCCACCGCGATGAAGAGGACCGCCGCGGCGTCTTGGTAGCACTGACGCAACTAGGCGAATCCGAACTAGCCATCGTCTCGCAGCAGCGCGCCTCCGCCCTAGCAGAAATCATGCGGTGGCTCGAGCCGAAGGATTTAGAGACCGCGAACGACGTTGCCACCGTCATCTCCAAGCTCGCTGATGTCTATCGCCCCACAATGAACGACGAACAGCGCTAGTTTTGCCCGCGGTGATTTCATTTTTCTTGGGCTTAACGTGATAATTGAGAAAACGAAAACCGTAATCTCTCACTAGTTCACTCCGTATGGCAACTGATTCTTCCGATGGGCATCTGCCAGCCTTGAGCAAGGGCTCGGCCGATAAGCCCCTTCGTATCCTCATTTCTTGGAGCCCTTCTTCCTCCGGCACCGAGGCTCTAGATTGTGCCGCGTGGCTTTCCCGTACCGCCACTATCCAGGTACGGGTCATCTCTACCGTGTTCCAGCCGTGGACTACTACCTCCCTCAGCAAGCTGGGCGGAAAATATAAGAAATGGTTTAAAGCACAAAAAGAAGCCTGCGCGGCCGCTACCCGTGCCGCCCTCGATGAAGCCGGCGTACCCCGCAGCTGCTGGGATGACAAGCCTTCCCTCTTGGTCGACGGGCCTTCGCGCCCCCAGCTACTGACGGAGATGGCCAAGAAGTTCGGGGCAGACCTCATCATCTTAGGCCCCAACCAGGCGGCGCCGAAGGGCCGTTTCTTTGCTGGTTCTACGGCCGATACCTTGCTGCATTATTCTCCTCAACCATTGGGCTTGGTGCCCCGCAAGGTAAAGCTGTCCAAGCACGGCGTCACCCGCTTCAACTTTGCCATCACCGAACGCAGCCCGCGCGAAGATCATGAGATGCTCGCCGCAGCTGAGCTCGCGAACCGCTGGAACCTGCCGCTGCGCCTGCTTGCCTTCTCGGCAAACGGTCTGCTCAATACGCCGTCCAAGGATAAGCACGATATGGCGCTTAAGCTGACGGCCGAGTGGCTCGAGGATTCCCTCGCCATGCTGGACCGCGCCCGCGATTGCATCCAAGAGCAATTCCCCGAGCTGGATGTCACCTCTGAAATTGGTTCCGGCGCGGGCTGGGGCGGCGCGGTGGATTCGCTCAAGTGGAAGAAGGGCGATCTGATGCTCATGTCCTCCACCCCGCAGGGGCCCATCGCCCGCGTGTTCTTGGGATCTACCGCCACGGAGCTGCTGCCGCATATTCGGGTGCCTATCTTGGTCCACCCTGCCTGTGGTTAGGATTGGGGCATGAGCCTGCGACCAGAGCATCCCGAAAACGATCTGACCTCCGATGCGGACTATGCCAATCTGCGTCGCCCGGAACCGCGGAGCTTTGATGAGCTGGCCGATGAGCCGGACCCTTTAGAGATTGCCGCTGCTAACCGCCGCTCCACCCGCCAGGCCGTCTGGTACATGATCGGCGTTCTTGTGCTCTCCGCGCTTTATGGTTTCGCAGTCGCGCTCGTCACCCGGCTCTCCGGCGGCCCCTTGTGCGAGGACGGCGCCGCCACGTGGCTCTGCACCGACGGGCAGCGCACCTTCTTTAGCCTGACCACCCCGATCATTCCCTTCTTCGGCATGATCGGCTGCGCCATCATCATGGTGCGCAAGCTGCACCGCTATCTGCGGTGGCGCAGTTGGATGGCCATTTTCTGGGTAATGGCCTGCAATTTCATGCTGTGGACCATCACCGATATCCAGCTGTTCCTCATGGACTCGGCCGCCGCGTAGAAACTTTCCGCCTCCCTATGATCCTCCTGCTTGATAATTACGATTCTTATACCTTCAACCTTGCCCACCTCATCGCGGAGGTAGCCGGACGCGAACCACTCGTCGTCGCCGCCGGTGAAGCGGAAGGGCTGGCCGAGCGCGTCCGTGCGGGCGAATTTTCCCACGTGGTGATCTCTCCTGGCCCGGGCACGCCGGAACGTGAAGAGGATTTCGGTGCTGCCCGGGGCATTATCGCCGCCGCGGCCGCGGCCGAGATTCCGGTGCTGGGCGTATGCCTTGGCCACCAGGGGCTAGGCCTGCTAGCCGGCGCCCAGGTGTCGCCGGCGCCGCAGCCGCGCCACGGTTTTGTCTCCACCATCCGTCACTCGGGCGAAGGCATCTTTGCCGGAATCCCGCAAGACTTCGAAGTGGTGCGCTACCACTCCCTGCACATAGAAGAGGCCCCCGGCATCACCGTCCATGCCCGCAGCGAAGACGGCGTCATCCAAGCGCTCAAGGTGGATGGATTGCCGCACTGGGGCGTGCAATTCCACCCCGAGTCGGTGCTTACCCAGCACGGCCGGGACATCATGCGCAATTTCCTCGGCGGATTCCGCCTGCTCCACCGCGAGGTGCCCGGCGCGGTGGACTGCGCACGGGTCTTTGCCGCCCTGCGGGCCGAGGGCAACGATGCCTTCTTCCTCGACTCCGCGGATCCCCGTGGGCGCTATTCCATCCTCGGCGATACCGCGGGAGCGTTGAGTCGCTCTTTCCGCTACCAGCTTGGTGACGCCCCCGATATCCTCACCCTCCTCGACCGCGAGCTCGCCACCCGCATCATCGACGCACCGGCCCTCCCGTTTACCGGCGGGGTCATCGGGTACCTAGGCTACGAATGCGCCCAGCTCACACTGCCGATTGAACTTAGCCACCGCTCCCCTTACCCAGATGCCTATTTTGTGCGGCCGCAGTCCTTCATCGTCTACGACCACCACGCAGAAACCGCGCACCTGTGCTGCCTTGCCGGCGACGGCGCCGAGGAATTGCTAAACCGCCTGGAAGCCGCCTTAGATGCAGAGGGACCACGGCCTACGGGGGAGGACGGTGGGGCGTCGCTAAGCGCGGGCTCCTGGCGCAGCCCTGGCTACCTGGAGCGGATTAAGCGCGCCCAGGAATTCCTGCACGCCGGCGAGAGCTACGAGGTCTGCCTGACCGATACCTACACGGCCGCGGCCGAGGGTGAGCTCTATCGCCAATTGCGCTCGCACAATCCCGCTCCCTATGCCGCGCACCTCGTCTTCGATGGCGTCGAGGTCTGCAGTGCCTCGCCCGAGCGCTTCCTCACCGTGCGCGGCCGCGAGGTAGAGGCCAAGCCGATTAAGGGCACCATCTCGGCCGATCAGGATCCCGCGCTGCTGACCACGGACCCGAAGACACGGGCCGAAAACCTCATGATCGTTGACCTACTGCGCAATGATCTCTCCCGGGTATGCGAACCCGGCACCGTGCGCGTGCCGAAGTTGATGCAGGTAGAAAGCTATGCCACCGTGCATCAATTGGTCTCCACCATTACCGGGCAGCTGCGCGCCAGTGCCACCGCGATCGATGCCCTCCGCGCCATCTTCCCTCCCGGATCGATGACGGGCGCGCCGAAGCTGCGCACCTGCGAGATCATTGACCAGCTCGAAACGGGACCGCTCGGCGTGTACTCCGGCGTGGTGGGCTACTTGGGGTTTGACGGTCAATCCGATCTCAGCGTGGTCATCCGCACGGCCGTGCGCGCGGTCGGTGAGGTCACCATCGGCGCCGGCGGGGCCATCGTCCTAGATTCGGATCCGGCCGCCGAGTTAGAAGAGCGCAACCTCAAGGCCCAGTCCGTGCTGGGGGCGTGGCAATGAGCACCTATCTCTGGCACGAGGGCAGCTTCATTCCAAGCCAGCCTCACCCCGGGCCCTTTGACGTGGCGGATTCTTGGCGGATGCTTGGCGACGCCCACTCCAACGCCCTCCCCCTGCACCTCCAGCGCTTCGAGTCGGTGGCCGGACCGCTTCCCGCCGGCTTCGTCCCCGCGATGCTGCAGCTTATGGGCCCCGGCGATCTCTTTCCCCGCATCTCGCTAGCCGGCGGACACCTGCGCCTCGATATTCGCCCCGCACCCCCTGCGCGCCCGGTCACCCGGGTGACCTATGTGCAAGCCCCCGACCCGCGCACGCAGCCCTTAGTCAAGGGCCCCGACTTCCCAGCGCTGGCACGCTACCGCGATGAGTATCAGGCAGACGGCACCGATGACACCGCCATCGTGGATTCCTCTGGTGCCATGGTGGAGACCACCACCGGCGCGCTCGTCGCCTGGGACGAGGAAACGCTCATCCTCCCCACCGGTCCGGCGCTGCCCAGCATCACGCTGCGCCAAGTTGCCCGGCGCGCTGCGGACCTTGGAATTCACACCGAAACGCGCCCCATCACCCCTGAGCTCGCCGCCGAGTGCCCCCTGTGGTTCCTCAACTCGCTCCACGGCATGAGCCCCGTTAGCGAACTACACGCCCCCACCGGTGTCATCCATCCACCGCACAGCCCGCATACCACCGCGTGGCAGCACTGGTGGTGGGGCTGTTTCCGCAAGGAAACTGCGGGCGACTAGCTCTCCTGCTTGGCTAGCTGCGCTGCCACTTCGGCGCAATCCGGCCGACCGCAGTGCTGCGTTTCTACATGTTGGATGCAGTCATCACAGATGAGCACCTGCTGGCGGCAGGTATCTTCATTGATGCAATTGTGGAAGGTATTCGTGCCCTTACCGCAGTGCACGCAGTGGCCCAGCTGAATGAAGCCGGGGTCTTGGAGTCCTTGGCCAAACTCGTGGTGCATGCGCTTGTCAAAGACATACATGGAGCCTTCCCACAGACCATCATTGCCGTACTTTTCGCCGTAGCGCACGATGCCGCCATCGATCTGGTAGACCTCTTTGAAGCCACGGTTCTTCATCAACGAGGACAGGATCTCGCAACGAATGCCACCGGTGCAGTAGGACACCACCGGCTTATCCTTCATCCAGTCATACTTGCCGGACTCGATTTCCTCGATGAAATCATGCGTGGTTTTCACATCGGGCACGACGGCATTTTTGAACTTGCCAATCTCCGCTTCCATGGCGTTACGGCCGTCAAAGAAGACGACCTCCTCGCCACGTTCTTCTACCAGCTTATTTACCTCTTCTGGCTTGAGGTGCACGCCGCCGCCAACGACGCCGTTTTCATCCACCTTCAGCTCGCCCGGCGCGCCAAAGGCCACGATTTCATCGCGCACCTTGACCGAAAGCCGCGGGAAGTCATCCGCGCCACCTTCGGACCACTTGAATTGCATGCGCTTAAAGCCGGGGTATTCCTTGGTCTGGCGGACGTAGCGCTTGCAGGCTTCCATATCGCCGCCAACGGTGCCGTTGATGCCGTGCTCGGAAATGAGGATGCGCCCCGTGAGCCCCAGGGACTCGCACAAGGTGCGCTGCCACAGCATGATAGCGGTGGGATCTTCGATGGGGGTAAAGCAGTAATATAGGAGAACTTTGCCAATAGTCACGCCCTAATCTTAGGCCCGCAGCTGCGCAGATCCCCAATCTTGTAGCTCTTCCTTATATGACTTCGGCCCCTCCAGCACAAGCTGAAAGGGCCGAATCTTGAGCACGCGAAATCTAGCGCTTCTGGTACAGCGCCTTCTTGCGGGCGAAGACGGGATCAGAGGTCACGAGCACGCCGAGGTTGCGGAAGATTCCCTCATCCACAGAACCCAGGATGGTGGTGGTGTGGACGTCGCAACCAGCAAGCTCCTTGATCTGCTCCAGCGCCTTGCGGGCATTGTCATCCTTCGCCGCAGACACGGACAAGGCGATCAGAACCTCGTCGGTATGCAGGCGTGGATTCTTGGAACCCAAATGCTTGGTCTTGAGCGTTTGAATCGGCTCGATGGACTCGGGCGACAGCAGGTGGATATCGTCATCGATGCCCGCCAGGTGCTTCAGCGCATTGAGCAGCATCGCCGCCGAGCAGCCCAGCAGGGGCGCGGTGCGGCCGGTGATCATGGTGCCATCGTGCAGCTGCATAGCGGAGGCGGGCTCCCCGGTTTCTTCCGCGCGCTGGCGCGCAGGTGCCACCACGGGGCGGTCTTCTACCTTGATGCCGGCCTTGGCCATGATGACCGCGGCGCGCTCGGATTGCTCGGTGCCCAAGCCCGCACGAGCCTCTTCCACCTGCGCCTTGAAGTAACGGCGGATGATTTCTTGCTGGGCGGCGGCGCGGCACACGGCGTCGTCAGTAATGCAGAAGCCCGCCATGTTCACGCCCATGTCCGTCGGGGACTGGTACGGGGTGGTGCCGGTGAGCTTTTCCAAAAGCGTGCGCAGCAGCGGGAACGCTTCCACATCGCGGTTGTAGTTCACGGTGGATTCGCCGTGGGCGGACAGGTGGAAGTGGTCAATAATATTGGAATCATTGAGGTCCACCGTGGCTGCCTCATAGGCCAGGTTCACGGGGTGTTCCAGGGGGAGATTCCAGATAGGGAAGGTTTCAAACTTGGCGTAGCCGGCATTTTTGCCGCGCTGGTGTTCGTGGTAAACCTGCGAGAGCGCGGTGGCCAGCTTGCCGGAGCCGGGGCCCGGCGCGGTGACCACGACGAGGTCGCGGGAGGTTTCCGCAAACTCATTGCGGCCAAAACCTTCTTCGGACACGATGAGGTCCGTATTGGTGGGGTAACCAGGGATAACACAGTGGCGCGCCACCTTGAGGCCGAGGCGCTCTGCCTTGTCGATGAAGGCTTCGGCTTGGGAGTTGCCTTCCTCCAGCTGGGTCATGACGATGTTTTCTACCAAGAATCCGCGGCTGCGGAATACGTCCACCAGGCGCAGCAGGTCATCTTCATAAAGAATGCCCAGGTCCGCGCGCACCTTCTGGCGGGAGATATCTTTCGCGTTGATGCAGATGAGGATCTCTACGTCCTCTTTGATGCGCTCCAGCATCGCGATTTTATTGTCCGGGGTGAAGCCGGGCAGCACGCGGGAGGCGTGCATATCGTCAAAAAGCTTGCCGCCCATCTCTAGGTAGAGTTTGCCGCCGATTTCCTCACGGCGGGCGTGAATGTGCTTCGACTGTAGCTCGATGTATTTCTCGCGGTCAAAGCCAATTTTTTGCGTCATGATTTGAAAGCCTTCCCCTGAGTTAAATCATTCCGCATTTCGAGTTTACGCTATTGCCACCTCCCGAATAAGTGGGCTGGTTAGCGGCAGGTTTGGCCGAAAATTCTTCCCGATTAGACTGAGTTCTATGCCTGAAGGTCACGTTATCCACCGCCTAGCTAATAAATTCAACGCCGATTATCGCGGCATGCCGCTGCGCGTGACCAGTCCGCAGGGTCGCTTCGCAGCGGAGGCGGAGCTGCTCGATGGCGAGCGCATCGAGCTGGCAGAGACCTACGGCAAGCACCTTTTCGTGCACTTTAGCGCCCAGGATCCGCGCCATATCCTCTATATTCACCTAGGCCTGATTGGCAAGCTGCGCTTCGAGCCCCGCGAGGAAACCGGGGGACAGATCCGGGTGCGCATTGATAATGGCGCCGAGGCCGCTAACCTGCGCGGACCGCAGTTTTGCCGCCTGCTCACCGAAGAGGGGTACCGCGCACAGCTAACCAAGGTAGGCCAAGACCCGCTGCGCAAGGACGCCGACGTGGAGGCGCTCTGGGCCAAAGTGCATAAATCGCGCCGCAGCATCGGCTCCCTCATGATGGATCAGCACCTTTATGCCGGAGTGGGCAATATCTACCGGGCGGAGACCCTCTTTCGCCACGGCCTCTCCCCTTTCCTGCCTGGCCGCGACGTTTCCCGTGAAACCTTTGACGCCACGTGGACCGACCTAGTGGATCTGATGGAGTACGGGGTGCAACACGGCCGCATTGATACGGTGCGGCCCGAGCATTCCCCCGAAGCCATGGGGCGCGAACCGCGTAAAGACGACCATGGCGGGGAGGTTTATGTCTATCGCCGCGCCGGTTTGCCCTGCTATGTGTGCGGCACCCCAGTGGCGGAAAGAGTCATGGAGGGACGCAACCTATTCTGGTGTCCGACCTGCCAGCCGGCTCCTTAAAGGCCTATCCTGGCGGGCATGCGATATGCCTATAGCGTTACTGCCGTCCGCGCGGCGGAGCGTTCCCTTCTAGCCCAGCAGAACTTTGACGATGAGCTCATGCGTTTGGCCGCACGAGGCGTGGCGGCCACGGCCGCGAGCATGCTCGGCTCTTATCGGCGCGTAACTATCCTTGTCGGGCCAGGCGGCAACGGCGGCGATGGCCTCTACGCTGGCGCTTTCTTGGCGGAGAAAGGCTATTCAGTAGTGGCTATCCTCGCGGCGGATGCCGCACACGAACCCGCGCTAGACGCATTTGCCACGGCCGGCGGAACCATAGCGAACGACCTAGGAAACGCCGATCTGCTTATCGACGCCGTCGCCGGCCTCGCCTCCACCCGCGGCCTTTCCGGTGCCCCACTGAGGGCCTATACCGAGGCCAAGAAGCGTGGGGTGCCGGTATTAGCGGTGGACATTCCGTCGGGCATTAACGCCGATACCGGCGTAGCTGCAGCCGGTGCTGTAGAGGCAGACGTGACCATTAGCTTTGGCTGGGCCCGTGCCGGACATATCTTTGCCCCGGAATGCGGCGCGGTGATGCTCTGCGATCTGCTCCTGCCCGGCGCCCCGCGCTCCTTTGCAGAAGAGCTTTCCGCTACCGCGGAGCCGGTGGGCTATATCGCCAATGAACCCACTATTACCTTGCCCTACCAGTGGCCGACTGAGCCGGTGCTTTCGGGAGAACAAGGCCTGGTCACCGCCCCGAAGCCGGTGGGCTGCACTGGACCAATCCTGGATCCGACTCCGGGGGCGACAAGCACCAAGTACACCGGCGGGGTGACCGCGGTCTGTGCTGGCAGCAGCGCCTATCCCGGCGCGGGCATCCTCGCCGCCACGGGCGCAGTGCGCGCCACTCCGTCCATGGTTCGCGTCGTGGGCAATGACTCCGTGGTCACGAGCCTGCCGGAGGTAGTGCCTCATGCCAGCGCCCAAGAAAAAGTCCACGCCCAAGCCTGGGTCGTAGGCCCAGGGCGGGGCACCGGACCGGAGGCGGCCGCGGAATTGCGCGCCGTGCTAGAACGCGGGCTGCCCACGATTATCGACGCCGATGCGCTGACCATACTTTCTACCTGTGGGGATCTGCGCGAACTCGTACGCGATCATCCCTGCGCCGTCCTGACCCCGCATGCCGGGGAATTTGAGCGGCTCTACGCGGCAACTCTCGGCCGCGAACTTGATCTTTCGAAGGGACTCGGGGTGCGCCTGCGCGAGCTTTCCGACGCGCTCGACTGCTTCATCCTGCACAAGGGCCGGATCACCACGGTCACGGCCCCAGGCCAGAAAATTTACGGCATGAACGCTGGGCATTCTTACGCAGCCACCGCCGGTTCTGGTGACGTGCTCTCTGGCATCCTCGGCGCCACGCTCGCGCAAGTGGATGCCGCCGAGACGGATGCGGGGGCGGTAATTATGGAAATCCTGCACGCCGCGGCCATTCACCAACACGCGGCAGCCATTGCCGCCCACACCCCAGACGGCTTTGGCCTATGCTCCGCCTCCCAGATTGCCGCAGCCGTGCCGCAGGCAATCGCACGGCTACTAGTAATGCAGCGCTAGCCGAGCGCAGAGACCTTCTCCTGCTCAGAGACGTGGCCATCCTTGACCTCTACCACGCGGTCAGCGAAGTTCAGCAGGGAGCGGTCGTGGGTCACCAGCACGGTGGCGGTGTTCATCTCCTGGGTGACATCGCGCAAGAGGCGGATGATCTCCTGCGAAAGGTGGGAATCAAGCGCAGAGGTGGGCTCATCGGCCAAGAGCAGGTCTGGTCGCTCCATGAGCGCACGGGCGATATTGACGCGCTGGCGCTGGCCACCGGACAACTGACCCATGCGGCGATTGCCCATTCCTGCGAGGCCAACAAACTCCAATAACTCATCGGCGCGCTGTGGGCGCAGCTTGCGGCCAGCGATATGGTCCATGATCACCAATTGGTCGCGCACATTGAGCGAGGACAGCAGGTTGGCCTGCTGGAAGATGATGGAGCGGGTACCGCCCACGTGCACGGAACCGGAATCTGGGGTGATGAGGCCTGCGGCTACGGACAGCAACGTGGACTTGCCGGACCCGGACTCACCCACGATGGCGGTAAGGGTAGTGGATTCGGCGATGAGGGAGGCGTCGGCAAGCGCGGTGGTCGTGGTCTCACCGTCTTGGTAGGTCACGGTGGCGTTGCGGATATCAAGAATGGTGGACATGTTAAGCATTTCCTCCAAGGGCATCGAGTGGGTTGGCTTTAGCTACGCGGCGGGTAGCAATAAGGGCACCGGCCATACCGAGGGCCCAGATGCCAACCGCGGGAACGGCGATGGTGCGCAGGGAAACATCAAAGGGCACGGTGCCGGAAGCAAGCGCGCCGAGCACCCAACCAACAACGGCGCCCGCAATAGTGCCGGCGGCCAAGATGATGGCAGCCTGTGCCAGGGCATCGCGCAAGAGGTAACGCACGGTGGCGCCAAGCGCGCGCAGGATGGACAGGTCGCGGGTGCGCTGGATGGTCCATACAGTCAGGAAAGCGACGGTAACCAGCGCGGAGATGCCATACAAGAAGCCCTGCATGCTAAGCAGCGAGCCGCGTTCAGACTGATAGGCCGCCAGGCCGGAGAACGACTTGGACACCTTCACGGAGCCTGGAACCTCGTACTTATACAGCGCTGCGGTGCCTAACACGCCTTCTGGAGCATGGCTAATCTGCTGCCAGGACTCGGTGGAGGCCCACACCACCTCGGAGTGGGAGTACATGGTCTCTGGGACGGTGCCCTCCACCGAAAAATCGGCGCCACTTAGGGTGACGGTATCAGCCCCGTCGATGGACTCTGGCAGGAGCACGCCCTGCTCCGGGATGGTCCTATCGCTACCCGGAACCTGGGTGCCGGCCGGCAGGCTGAGGACGGCAACGCCGCCGTGCCCCTCCAGCTTGGTCTGCGCTACGCCGAGCGGAATGCCGTCGCTGGCGATATCGCCGGCATGCATCTCGGATTCACTAAAGGAGGGGTCCTCGGTGGAAAAGGAGATATATGGGTATTCCTTTTCCAGGGACTCCAACGCGGAAGTATTTTGCTTGGACAGGCCCTCCGTCAGGCCGGAGAGCATCACGAGCAGAAGGGTAATGAGCGCAACCGTGCCGCCGATGAGCGCGAAACGGCCGCGCGCTGTGGTGATTTCTCTGATTGCTAGGAACATACTTCTATATTCGCTTTATGCAGGTCAGAAGTAATCGGCCAGCTCGCTGAACCTCCACTCAACCAAGTGGTTGATTCACGGTCCACCCGTACGCGGATATCCTGGGTGATTGTGTTTAAAGGACAGAAATTATGGGTCTATGGCCTGCACGCCATGTTCGCGTTTCTGCTGGTCTTCGGCGTGGCGCGCGCCTATGTGGATGGCCGGCTCGACGCCCGGGTGATCGCCTTAGCCATCGCCCTCGCCGTGGTCTATGCCGCACAGCGTTGGCTGCCCACATGGTTATGGCTGGGTGGGCTATGCCTGCTGTGGCTGGGCCTGATGGTGCATGCTCAGGATTTCATGTGGCTGGAATTCCCGCTCATTTTTGTCTTTCTGCGTGCCCTGCCCACCGTGCCCGGGTTGGTCTCCATCGCCGTGCTGTGGGCAGCGGCCGCCTTTATTCCCGCCTGGCTGCACCCCGAGGGCTGGTCCATCGCTGCAGCCGTGGGACCACTTATCGGTACCGCCTTTGCAGCCACGGTCTTTTTCATCCAGCGGCGCCTGCAGGCAGAGGCGGCGCACCACAGGGACATAGCCAAGCAGCTGCGCGAAACCCAAGCCGAACTGGCCGCCAGCGAGCACCAAGCCGGCCGGCTAGAGGAGCGTGAGCGCCTCTCCCGCGAGATCCATGACACCGTCGCGCAAGGCCTCAGCTCCATCTTGTTGCTCTCCCGCGCGGCCCGCGGCGCCGACGATCCAGCGACCAAAGAGGAGCAACTGGCGGTTATTGAAGACGTCGCGAGCGAAAACCTGGCTGAGGCCCGCCGCTTTGTCCGCGAACTAGCCGGCCCGGATGAGCGACTGGAAACCCAACTTAGTTCCCTGCTGTCCCAGATGCGCAGCCGCGTGAAGGCTTTGGGGGAAGAAACCACCTTCGAACTGGTGGTATCTGGAAGTGGCAAGGTGCCCGGCCGGATCAAAGAGGTCATCATACGTGCTGCGCAGGAAGGGCTCAATAACGTCATCAAACATGCCCACGCCTCGCGCGCCGTGGTCACGCTCGGTCTCTTTGAGGATGCGGTGACCTTAGACGTCGTTGATAATGGATGCGGACTATCCGCCTCCCCTCGCCCCAGCGGCAGGGACCATGGTTTTGGGCTCAGCGGCCTCCGCGGCCGCGTGGAAGCTGTGGGCGGCACCATGAACCTGGAATCCGGCGAAGGCACCGCCCTGGCCGTCCGTATCCCGCTGAAGGAGAAAAGCAATGGTTAATGTCATGCTGATTGATGATCACCCCGTGGTCCGCGCCGGCCTACGCGCCATCCTCAATACCTTCTCCGATGTCGAGGTTGTCATGGAAGGCTCTACCGGCGCGGATGTGGATAAGCTCTTTACTGACGACGCCCCACAAGTAGACGCCGTGGTCTGCGATATCCAGATGCCTGGCATGGACGGCATCGCGGCCACCAAGCGGGTAGTGGAGGCCGGCGGCCCACCGGTACTCATCCTCACCACCTATGACACGCAGGCCGATATCCTTGCCGCCGTAGAGGCCGGCGCGATGGGCTATCTGCTTAAAGATTCCCCCGAGCAGGCGCTGCACGAGGCCGTACTCAATACCGCCGCGCACCGCCGCACCTTAGCACCGGAGGTAGTAGACCTCCTAGCCCAGCGCGTGGGCCGGCCGCACGAATCGCTGTCCGCCCGCGAGCTAGAAATCCTCCGGGCGTTGTCTACCGGTTCCTCCAATAAGGAGCTGGCCAAGCAACTCTTCATCTCTGAGGCCACGGTCAAAACCCACCTCATCCATATCTTTCAGAAATTGGGTGTGGAAACTCGCACCGCCGCGGTGACCGTGGCGCGGGAGAGGAAGCTCATTTAATGCTGGACTGCATAGTCATTGGCGCCGGCCAGGCGGGTCTTGCGGTGGGTTATTACCTGCGCAAGAAGGGGCTGGATTTTGTCATTCTAGACGCTGAGCCCGGCCCCGGCGCGGCCTGGCGCCATACCTGGCCTTCGCTTACGCTCTTTAGCAATTCCGCCTCCTCTAACCTGCCGGGATGGCCCATGCCCCACCACGAGGGCTTTCCGCCGGCCAGCCACGTTATTGATTACTTTGCGCGTTATGAGAAGCGCTATGAACTGCCCATTCGCCGGCCGGTCACAGTGGATGAGGTAACCCATGACGGCGCGTGCTTCCACGTCTTTGCCGGTACAGAGCATCTGACAGCACGCACGGTCGTGGCGGCCACGGGCACGTGGTCCGCTCCCTTTATCCCCTACTACCCCGGTACTTTTGACGGGAGGCAATGGCATTCCGCCTTCTATCCAGGCCCCGCGGACTTTGCCGGATCTACCGTGGCGGTCGTCGGCGCGGCCAATTCCGGTGCCCAAATCGCGGCCGAGCTCCTACTCTCCGGCGTGGAAACCACCTGGTATACCCGCAGCTCCCCGCGGTGGATGCCCGACGACGTTGACGGCCGCGTGCTCTTTCAGCGCAATCGCGCCCGCCTCAACGCTATGCTGCGCGGCGAGCCAGACCCCGGCGCGGATTCCAACCTGGGCGATATTGTGATGGTTCCACCGGTCCTACGCGCGCGGGATTCAGGGCTTTTGCAGGCCACCCCCATGTTTTCTTCGCTTGCTGAAGTCACCGCAGACCACCTCATATGGTGCACCGGTTTCCGGCCCGCCCTCCGGCCCATCCGCGGGCTTCTTGATGGCACCGACCCCACCGTCGATGGCCTCTTCCTCGTGGGTTACGGCACGTGGACCGGCCCCGGCTCCGCCACCATTACCGGGGTAAGCCCCTTTGCCAGGCAGACCGCGCACGATGTGGCGAATATATGTGACTAAAGCTATAGGTTGGTCCCAGCTAATTCGACTACACTGCCTTCACGCAGAGAATGCGACACAATGTGGGAAAGCTGGTTTATACATGTCTGCCTGGGATCTCTACGATGACCTCATCAATGCCATTCCCCGTGACATAGTGGTCTCCCGCGCCGCCCAAGGCCCGCGGTGGACCCGGGTATACACCGAAAGTCCTAGCTGCGGCATGGCCATGACCATGTCAGCAACCTCCCGCCCGGCCCAGATGCGCGCCGAGTATTCCGGGGTTCCTCTACGCGCCATTGCTCAGTTAGCTAAGAGTTGGAATTTCTCGGAGGCTTCCTTCGGCATGGCCGCGCTAAATTCCTACTACGCCACGCCTTCCGTGGCCGATGAGCATGGCTTTGCGCTTGCCGACGCCCCTTGGCCCCACATCTTCGATCCCTTCCGCGAGGCCGTCGCTGGGAAGAAGGTCGCGGTCATTGGCCACTTCCCTTTTGCGCCCAAGGCACTCAACCAGGCTGCGGATTTTTATATGTTGGAGCGCTCGCTCAATGAGGGCGACTATCCCGATTCCGCCGCCGAATACATCCTGCCCGAGTGCGATTATGTTTTTATTACCGGCTCCGCCTTTGTCAATAAAACCGCTCCCCGCCTGCTCGAGCTCTCTCGCGAGTCCTTCAATGTCGTGTTGGGCCCATCAACTCCCTTAGCCCCGGTACTGCTGGAAGACTACGGCGTATCGCAGGTCACCGGAATGGTCCCCACCTCTCCCCTCGCTATGTTCGAGGGCTTAAGCGGCACCGATGCCGGCACCACCATGTTTGAATGGGGCCACCGGGTGGAATTATCCGCCTAATGCCGCGCCTCCAAAATCGCCTCGCATGCCGCTGCATAGATTTCTGCGAGCTCATCGATGGTTTTCTCCCGCAAATACGGCACGAGGATCACGTTGCGCGTAGTTGCCACGCCAACCAGCATGGCGCCAATAAAGGGAATGCGTTCCCGTTTTTCTGGCGTATTGAAGACCGTTGCACCCAATTTGGATTGGGACACTAGCTCCAAGAACTGGTCGTCCATATAGTGCCGCAATACTCCGGAAGCATGGGAAGAGCCGACTCCGGCGCGCAATACCGCCTTCAGCCTCGATCCCATGTCTTCTGCTTCCCAAAGCTGCAAGTACTGGGCAATGTAGCCTTTTAGGTCTGCTACATCCTCCAACCGCCCAGGGAGTTCTTGCAGGCTTGAGACAACTGCGTCAAAAAGGCCTTGCTTGTTTTTGAAGTAGTGCATCACCAGCGCAGGGTCTACCTCGGCCTCTGCTGCCACGCTGCGAATTGTGGTGGCCTCAAAGCCTACATCGCCAAAACGCGTACACGCTGCGGCCAGGATCTTTTCTCGAGTCTCCTCATTGCCGGGCCGTCGTCCTGCATGTTTGTTCTCCATGCTGGGTATTTTACCTCTACCCTCTCTAAGAATTTCAACACCTGTTGAGTTTCAACGGGTGTTGAATTAGCATGTTCAACGTTCGTTGAATTGCGGTTGACGGACTACCCATACGAACCGAAAGCAGGTACCCCATGCACAACGTCAAAAAGGCACTAGTCGTCGGGGCTCTCGCCCCCTTAGCGCTAACACTCTTCCTTCTAGCCTTCCTGTGGCCGATGGCCACGATGGAACCCCGCGATGTTTCCACCGCCGTGGTCGGTGAGCCTCAGCAGGTTGCACAGATTCAAAAGGCTCTCGATGAAAAGAAGCCCGGCCTACTCAAGACGCAATCCGCCCCGGACCGGGCCGAAGCCGAACGGCTCATTCAACAACGTGAGGTATCAGGTGCAATCGTCCTTGGTCAAGAGCCCGAGGTTCTTTTCTCTTCGGCATCGGGATTGCCCCAGGCAAATATCATCAAAAACCTGTCACAGCCATTGAGTGAGATGGCAAATCACCAAGCCAAGGCCGCCGCTCAAGCTAAGGGTCTTCCTGAGAGCAAAGTTCCCTCCGTCGAGGTCAAAGCAACAGATGTAACCCCCTTGGATAGTCGAGATTCACAAGGAGCGGGCATCAACTTCTCGATCCTTCCCGTAGCTTTCGGCGGCATGATCGGAGCTGCACTAATCTCCTTCACACTGCAGAAAAACAGCCAGCGCCTTCTCGCATTCGCCGTCTACGCCCCACTCGGCGGCCTCCTCGTTTCCTGGATATTTAGCGTAGTATTCGACCTACTGCCGGCTGGCTTCTGGACTTCAGCAGGCGTGTTCACGCTTGGCATCGCCGCCTCCTCATCCTTCATTGTTGGACTCCGCGCATTGTTCGGAACTCCCGGATTCGGACTTGGCGCGCTTGCCATAATGCTGATTGGCAACCCCCTGGCCGGAACGATGGCCCCCAAGGAGTTTATTGCCTCACCGTGGGGATCCCTTGGCCAATTCTTCCCCAATGCAGCCACCGCTTCCCTAACCCGCTCGGCAAACTACTTCCCGCTGGCTTCCATCAGCACTGAATTGTGGATTCTCGTAGCCTGGATCGCGGTTGGTCTGTGCTCCCTGGCGGCGGGCATTGTTAAAGAACGCAAGCAATCCCGGAATGAAAATCCGGCTGCAGAAGAGTCCACTCAGCCACAGGCTGCCTAAGGTTTATCGCTCGAGGCCTAGTTTCTAGAGAACTACCCCGGCCATAACGGCAAGCAGTAATGCACCCAAGCTCAATGCCGAAAGCCACCCAATGACGCGTACAGTCCGCAGCTGCACCTTCGCGCTGCTGCGGCTTACCAAGAACGCGCCCACAGACGCACCGAGGGTGTTGAAAACGAGGTCATCGACGTCACTAAATCCCAACGAGAATACGTATTGGGTAATTTCGATACCCAGGCTGAGCACCATTGCCAGAAGGATGGTTCCACCGCGGCCAAAGCGAATGCGCCGTGAATTCTGTCCCAGCACCACTAGGCACGCCCCGAGCGGCATAAACAGCGCGATATTGCCAAAGGTATTGGTCCACGGACCCCACCACGGATGAGGGTTATTAAAGCCGTTGAACATCTGCAGATCGAGGCTGCTGCGAGCATGCGCACTGGCATCGATCACGCCGGGGATATCAATAAATGGCTTACCCACCGTAGCTACGGCGATTGCCATCAAAACGACCACACAGGCGACACCTGCATTGCGCCACAGGGTCGGTCGGGCAGGCACGCCCGGCGCCCCAACCTGGCGCGAGATGCGGGTGGATGTCGTGGTCATCGTCATGTTGTTCAAGTTAACAAGCGAGCCTGAAAAATCGCCGTGAGATTCGCTGTTAAATCCCTGCATCACATTTAACGTACGATGGTGAGCATGAGCACGCTACTAGTAACTCGCAACGAAGATAAGTCCGTTACGACCTCCTTCGAAGAGGGAGAGTTCCTCGGCGAGGGCGACCTTACCGTTGATGTTTCTTATTCTTCCCTGAACTACAAAGACGCCATGGCTATCGCTGGTGACCGCGGCGTCATGCGCACCAGCCCGCTGGTTCCGGGCATCGACGTGGTCGGCACGGTTTCTGAATCTAGCGTCGAGCGCCTCCCAGTTGGCACCTTGGTAGCATCCTTCGGCGATGGCCTCGGTGAATTCCGCCACGGCGGCTACACCCCGAAGCAGCGCGTCAACTCCCAAGCAACCGTCGCCCTGCCCGCGGATTTCACCGCAGAGCAGGCGGCCGCCGTTGGCACCGCAGGCTACACCGCCGCCCTGTGCGTGAACTCTCTGCGCGGGCTGCCTGATGGTCCGGTCTTGGTCACCGGCGCCACCGGTGGCGTGGGTTCCATCGCCGTGAACCTCCTTTCCAATGCCGGCTACGAGGTTCACGCGATGACCGGCCGCCCGGATGACTACTCCCAGTACCTCCACGAGCTAGGCGCCCACACCATTGTGGACCGCGCCGAGTTCGCCGAGGCCGGAAAGCCACTACAAAAGGCTAGCTATGCCGGTGCCGTCGACACCTCCGGCTCCCACGTCCTAGCCAATGTTTTGGCCCGTACCGTGTGGGGCGGCACCGTCGCCTCCACCGGTATGGCCGCCGGCCCAGACCTGCCCACCACCGTCTTGCCTTTCATTCTGCGCAACGTGCACCTCGCCGGTGTTAACTCTGTCGACGCCCCGCTGCACTACCGCCAGAACGCATGGCAGTTGCTCGCACGCAAGCTGGACCGGTCCATCCTTGAGTCCCTGACCAATACCATTCCACTGTCGGATGTTGTCGAGGAATCCAAGTCCCTCCTCGAAGGCACCCACCACGGACGCACCGTCCTCAAGATTTCCTAGGCCACTCCTAGACACTCTTGCACGGCACCCGCCTTCCTGGCGGGTGCTTTTTGTATGCACGGCTACCCCGCGACGCGCTAGCTTTCTGGCGTCCTCTTTTGAGCTAACCCGCGTAGCAACGAGCGGGAAATCCTGCCCAAGGTTTGTAGGTCTTCGTCACTAAGGGTGCCCACCACGGTTTCCTCGACTGCGGCGGTATGTCGCGCGATCGCCGCGTTGAAAGCGGCACTTCCCTTTTCCGTCACAGTGACTTTAACTGCACGGGTTCCTAACTCCGGCGCCTCGCGCCTGGAAACCAATTTTCGGGACTCCATGCGCACTAACTGCCGATGCAGCCGCGACTTCTCCCACCGGAGCTCGTCTGCCAATTCATGCGGGCGTGTAGAAGTTTGGCGCCGACGATTCAGCACGGCCAAAACCGCGTAGTCTGCCTCGCTCAATCTAGAGCCACTCTGCAGCTCCCCAGAAAGCCGCGCGTGGAGCGCTTCCTGCATGGCAACAAAGTCACCCCACGCCGCGCTCTGCTCCACACGCATCGCATTCCTCCTTTGGTTTTCCTTCTTTCACCAGTCTATACTGCAGAGTTGATCTAGCAACTCATTGGCCTGCGTTGAGTTGATACACCAACTCCCACTACTGCACGGCGATGTGCGTATAGGAAAACCACAGTTTCCCAAACCAATGCCTTTGGTCTCGAAAGCACTTATGTTTTGCTTTTGAATACCTATCTGCTGCTAATCACCATTGTTTGAGTAGGTATGTTCTTGACATGAAAATTAAATAGTGAAGCAACTACTCGCGGCAAAGATGCGGCTGCGAACGAAATCACCGCTCCAGCAGAGAAGACTGCAGCGTTTAGAATGGCAAACATGGATAAGCTATTTAGCACGTGCGGTTTCGACTTCGCGGATATGGAAGAACTCATTGCGGAGCTGCCTACCGAGCACGACATGTGGGACGCGCCCGGATTTGATCGAGTGCTATTCCACGCCGACCCGTCCGGCATGGCGGTCACAGCTATGGAATACGAAGGGGAGTGGGCCGCGGTGCCTTCGTACCGGGGTGGGGAAGAGGCACCGGGCACGATATATCGCGCAACGCCCTATATCGGCATTGTGGAAACAGGGGATTTACGGTTCGCGGCACTGGCGGATGCGCCTTTTGCCCTGCCAGCAGGCAACCCGGTCGGCGGAGAGAAGCTCCAGGGACAGGTGCGGCCGGCGGTTGTGGCATTGAAATACGAGGTAGGGGAGCCGGAAGAGTTTTCCTTGACTTCGCCTGCAACCGAGCGCTTCTACCGGAACTTCAAGCCCAGCATGCTTAACCCGCAGGTAGAGGTAGCGGGGACTATCGGGGGCGTCGCCAAGCACAGCAATGAGCTGGGCATGGGGGAGTTTTGGATATGCGACCTCGAGGCGGATTCTAGGGGTCGTTGCAACGATGATGGTTAGTTTGGTTTGATGCTACCGGTTTGTGTGAGGGCGTTGGTCATGACTTCGGCTGGGGTGCGCCAGTTGAGTGCTTTGCGTGGTTTGTGGTTGTGAATGTTGGCGATCATTTCTAGGTCCTCGGCGCTGTAGATGGACAGGTCGCTGTTTTTAGGAAGGTTTCTTCTGAGCCTGCCGTTGGTGTTTTCGTTGCTGCCGCGTTCCCATGGTGATCCTGGATGGCAGAAGTAGATGGGAATGTCAGTGGCCATAGTAAAGGCTTTATGGCCAGCCATTTCGCTTCCTTGGTCCCAGGTAATTGATGACCAGATAGCTTTATCGATTCCTGCAACTGCCTTGTGCAGGGCTGTGAATACTTCTTTGCTGGTATGCCTTCCCGGTAGGTGGCCAAGGACAACAAATCGGCTAACGCGTTCTACTAGCGTGATTACCGCTGATTGGTTGTTTTTACCGAGGATGAGGTCGCCTTCCCAGTGGCCTGGCAAAATACGTTCACTTACCTCATCTGGCCGGTCGTCTATGAGGATCATGTCGTCGACGAAGCGTTGCTGGGCAGGTGTGCTGGAGCGGGTTTGACGTTTCTTGCGTTTCTTTCTACCTGTCGGCAAGTCCAAGCCAAGGTCTTTGAGTCTTCCTTTGGCCTGCAGGTAAAAGGCGTCATAAATCGTTTCGTGACTAATGCGCATGTCCTTATCAGTGGGGTAGTCGATGGGCAGGCGATTAGAAATCTCCTCAGGTGACCATTGTGCCCGCAATTGTGCGCATACATAGTCCCATAGTCTTTTGTTGGCTAGTAGTTTCGGTATTTTCGGCCGCAATCTCCGCGCACAGGCCTTTAACTGGGCTGTTTCCGCACGATACGGGCCTTCAGCACTGTGGTTTCTGCGTACTTCACGCTGAATTGACGATGCACTTCGCCCTAAACGGCGCCCAATCTCACGCAGTGGCACATCTTCGCGGAGAAGATCGGCGATAATGACGCGTTCTTCGAAGCAAATGTAGCGATTGCTGATGCGTTTATACGGATCTACCCCGCTAGGTAAGGCGGGAGGGGCAAGCCTTCCGGATTCGATGACATCATGGCGTTGGCGCAGCGCTTTCATAAGTCTGTTATACGTGCTGGCGTCTTCGCCGACGGGTATGAACTCTTCTCGTCGACCCTGGGATTTGGTGAGTCCTTTTTCGAAATCTAAACGCAGTCGACGATCAATTCCTACTGCCGCGCCAGCATCACCACCAGGCAGGCTCGCCAGCCGAAGGCGCAGATATTCCACTCTTAACTGCGTCTGGCGGACTTTCCGAGCATACTGACTCAACCGGATATGGCACCCAGCTTCCGTAGCTACGGCATAAGCCGCAGAAAGATGCATCCCACATCTTTTAGCAGCTTGGCGTACCGACAGTCCGCTTCGGACTAGCTCTACAAGCTGGAAAGCCTGGCTACCGCGGCGATCAACTCGTTTGGCTTTAAACACGACTGGCAATCCAAAGGCATGACAAAAATTCAAAGCATGCCCGTAATGACAACCAAGCTCACCAGCCGCCGAACGGACACTACGCCCACTGCCAACCAAGGCAACTAAGCCACGACGATCCGATTCAGACAACGAATGAAACGGGCCAATAATCTCAGACACAACAACACCCTCCTAAGGGAAAGTGTTGCAACGACCCTCTGAACTCAAGCGACGGCCTCCCGCTCATTGTGAACGAGAAGCTGGAGGTCGGCCAGGGAATCCGGGCGCACGGCATTGCGCTGTGCGCCACGGAATTCTGGGAAGGGTAACTACTTGACCACGAGGTTGACCATGCGGCCCGGAACGTAAATCTTCTTCACTACGTTCTTGCCGTTGGTCAGATCGGCGATCTTTGCGTCGGCGAGAGCAACGTCAAAGACCGCGTCCTGGTCCGCATCCGCGGCCACATTGATGCGAGCCTTGACCTTGCCATTGATCTGAACCGGCACCTCGATCTCATCATCGACCAGGTACTTTTCTTCAAAAGTGGGGAAGGGCTGGTAGGTGATGGTCTCGTCATGGCCGAAGCGCTGCCACAGTTCCTCCGCGATATGCGGGGCAATGGGGGAGACCAACTGTGCGATCGGCTCCACGGCGGCGCGTGGGGCCTCGGTGCGGTAGGTCTTGGTCAGGTAGTTGACGTACTCGATGAGCTTCGCCACCACGGTATTGAGACGCAGGTTCTCGTAATCATCGCGCACGCCTGCGATGGTGCGGTGGAGCTGCTTGAGGTCATCCTCGCTCAAGGCGGCGTCGGTAGTGGCCAGCTCGCCGGTGTCCTCGTTGACGGCCAGGCGCCACAGGCGCTGCAAGAAGCGCTGGGAGCCTACGACATCCTTGGTAGCCCACGGGCGAGACGTATCCAGCGGACCCATGGACATCTCATAAACGCGCAGGGTATCGGCACCGAAGTCGCGGCAAATATCGTCCGGAGCAACGGCATTCTTCAGGGACTTACCCATCTTGCCGTACTCCTGATTGACCTCTTCGCCGTGGTAGTAGAACTTGCCGTCCTTTTCCTCTACTTCAGCGGCCGGCACGTACACGCCGCGGGAATCCGTGTAGGCATAGGCCTGGATATAGCCCTGGTTGTACAGGCGGCGGTAAGGCTCTTGGGAGCTAACAAAGCCCAGGTCAAAGAGCACCTTGTGCCAGAAGCGGGAGTAGAGCAGATGCAGCACCGCGTGCTCGACGCCGCCAACGTAGAGGTCCACGCCGCCCGGGTCCTGCGGGCCATGCTGCTCCGGACGCGGGCCGGTCCAGTAGCGCTCGTTCTCGATATCGCAGAATGCCTCATCATTGCGGGGATCGATATAGCGCAGCTGGTACCAGGAAGAACCCGCCCACTGCGGCATAACGTTGGTATCGCGGAAATAGGTCTGTGGACCGTCGCCCAGATCCAGCTCTACCTCGACCCAATCGCGCACCTTTGCCAGCGGTGGTTGTGGCTCGGAATCCTTGTCCTCGGGATCAAAGGAAACGGGTTTATAATCTTCTACCTCTGGCAGCTCTACCGGCAGCATGGATTCCGGCAGGGCGTGGGCAAAGCCGTCCTTGTCGTAGACGATGGGGAAGGGCTCGCCCCAGTAACGCTGGCGGGCGAAGAGCCAATCGCGCAGCTTGTACTGCACCTTTTCGCGGCCAGAGCCGTCCTTTTCCAGCCATTCAATGGCCGCGGCAATGGCCTCGGCCTTATTCAGGCCGTTAAGATCCAGGCCTTTGTCGTTGGAGGAATTAACCAGCGCGCCGTCCTCGGTCCAGGCTTCTTCCTCCACGTTTCCGCCAGAGACAACCTCCGTAATAGGTAGGCCGAAGGCCTGGGCAAACTCGTAGTCACGGGTGTCATGCGCCGGAACTGCCATGATGGCGCCGGTGCCGTAGCCGGTCAGGACATAGTCCGCGATGAAGATCGGGACCTTCTTGCCAGAAACCGGGTTGGTGGCATAAGTACCCAGGAAGACGCCAGTCTTTTCCTTGTTCTCCTGGCGCTCCAGGTCGGACTTGGCGGCAATATCGGTGCGGTAGGACTCCACGGCCTCCTTCGGATCATCGTGGCCATAGGTCCAACGCTCATCCACGTCATCGTCATAAGGGATGGGGGAGAGGAGGGCGTCGACAAGCTCGTGCTCTGGGGCCAGCACCACGTACTCGGCACCGAAGAGGGTATCCGGGCGGGTGGTAAAGACCTCAATCTCGTAGCCCTCGGCAGGGAAGGAGACCTCTGCGCCGCGGGAACGGCCGATCCAATTGCGCTGCATGGACTTGACCTTGTCCGGCCAATCCAAAAGCTCCAGATCATCCAGCAAGCGATCGGAGTAGGCGGTAATGCGCATCATCCACTGCGAAAGGTTCTTGCGGAAGACCGGGAAATTGCCGCGCTCGGACTTGCCCTCAGCGGTGACCTCCTCATTTGCCAGCACGGTACCCAAGCCCGGGCACCAATTCACCGTGGAATTAGACAGGTAGACCAGGCGGAATTCATCGATGGCCGCGGCCTTTTCCTCTTCGGTGAGGTCCTCGTAGTAGCGGCCATCCTTAGTGGTGCGCTTATTGGCCTCCAGCTCCTTGATGAGCTCTGCAATCGGGCGCGCCTTCTGCTGCTCCTCATCGAACCAAGAGTTATAAATTTGCAGGAAGATCCACTGCGTCCACTTGAAGAACTCCGGATCGGTTGATTCCACGGAGCGGCGCGGATCGTGGCCCAGGCCCAACATGCCCAGCTGGCGGCGCATGTTTTCAATATTCGCCTCGGTGGTGGTGCGCGGGTGGGTACCGGTCTGGATGGCGTACTGCTCGGCCGGCAGGCCGAAGGCATCGTAGCCCAAGGTGTGCAACACGTTCTTGCCCAGCATGCGGTTATAGCGGGCGTACGTATCGGTGGCGATATATCCCAGTGGGTGTCCCACGTGCAGGCCCGCACCGGAAGGGTAGGGGAACATATCCTGCACATTGAGCTTTTCCTTAGGCAACTCGCCCGCATCGGTGGCGAGCTCGCCTACCGGGTTCGGGGCATTAAAGGTGCCATTGTCTTTCCAGTACTGCTGCCAGGTCTTCTCGATCTGGTTCGCCAGCTCCGGGGTATAGCGGTACGAAGTGGAATCGCTCTGGGTAGTCATAATCACACAGTGTAATAGCCGCATCCCGGCGCGGGGTAGTTCGCTATGCTTTCCGCGTTCTGCTTGGCACGCACATCCAAAATCCCCGCCGTAATCGCCCCCGGTTTTCGCGCCATTTCCGCCGCTCGCAGCCAAAATGCAGATCTGCATGAAAATGATCTAGGCTGGGGTAAATGAGCCAGGAGAAGTTTCGCAGCCAGCTATCATCTTTTGCAGACGCAGCGGTATTTCAGGGGATCCCGCACCTGCGCCTCTCCCCAGCTACCAACACATTGGAGCTGTACCTACCGGCCGTAACCGCAGGTTATGAGCCAGAAGATCCCCAGTGGACCGTGACCGCACAGCTGCTCGACGGCAGCGAGGACACCCGCAAGTTCTACTACGTGGAGGGCGAGGAGCCCGGCTTGTGGATCAGCATGCCGCGTGCCTTTAGCCACCTCAGCGTTTCCTTTGAGGAGCACACCTTGGAGTTTGCCGGCGTGGCCAATGGCGGATTGCTGCTCGATTCCACCCATCGCCCAATCGATACCACCACAGCGGTAGCCAAGGGTTCTTATACCTTCATCGCCCCCACCGGCACGGAGCTTGCTAAGGCCAAGGTCGGCGAGGCCCGTCCCCACGGTGCATGGGAGGGCTGGACCATCGCCCCGGTCGAGGTCAGCCAGTCTTTCACCGTGGAGGTTCCGCGCCAAGAATCCGCGACCATCAAGGTGTCCGGCAGCCCTGATTTTGCCTGGGACATGGCCGTGAAGACGCTACCTAATGCCCATGGCCTAGATGGTGAACTGGTCTATACCCAGTCCCCGCGGGTCATCGCCAATACGGAACTCAGCATGGAGCTGGCCTATGTCCCCATTGGTGGGGAAGAGGAGGCCGTGCTGGAGGATGAACTACCGGAGGGCATTCACGAGGTACTTCCCGCAGACGCCTTCGAGGATCCCTGGGTGGGCCGCTACCGCTTCACCCTGTACAAGGACGAGGAACTGGTGGATATCCAGTACCTCAATTTTGCGGAGTCGCTGCACATGCGTGCCAAGAACGAGGGCCCGCGCGGCACCAACTTTCGCTTTATCGATGCCCTGGGCAACCTTTCGCCGTTTAGCTATGCCTTGGCTTCTGCGCCGGGCAAGGCTATCCAAATGGAAAAGGGCCAGCGCGTCTTTGGCGAGGACGAAAGCGTGCGCGAGGAGACCGTCGGCAGTGAGGCCGGCTATGAGCTGACCTTCCAGGTGGAGCCGGCGACGATTCGTACTCGAGTCAAACGCACCGCGGCCGAGCCCGTGGATTACCTGGATAAGCAGGTCATCCTGGCGGACCAGCTCGATGCGGATGCACTTTTTACCATTCATTCTCCGGAGCCACTGCCGCTGGCAAAGTTCGTGGTTATTGATAAGAACCAGAAGATTAGGGACCTGGTCACCGCCAATGGCTCAACGGAAGCGGCCACCAGCCTATCCGTACCCAACCGCGCGCTGAAGTCGGCACTGACGAAGAAGACCTCGCTGGAGCTTTACCTCCTGTGGTCCACGTTGTCCTATGAGGAATACCTCGAAGGCCTGCCGGAAAAGGAGCGCGCAGCGCACCAAAAGCGCAGCTTTGAGCGTCGCGTCATGGAATATGAGGCCACCGCGGCCAGCGACCTCATTTATGCCGCCATCGCCACCGTGCGCAAGGCACCGTTGGTCGCCCGCGCAACCATTGAGGACGGCATCCTCGTCCCCGAGCAGGCGCACGAGGAGGAGGTAGAGCTATTGGCTTGGGCGTGGCCGCTGGGCAATCCCGCGGGCGAGCCGCTACCACTGGAGCCCACTGAGGAAGGCTTTGAGCTGCCCGAGGAGCTGCTGGACGCCGGCCACCTCATCGTGGACTTCCGCGAGGATGAGCCGGCCAGCGACTTGGCCGCGCCGCAGTACCCGCCGGCTAGCGCTCTTATCATCTTCCACGACGGTGAAACCGAAAACACCGAGGGTATGTGGCCTGCCTACGCGGCCATGCGCCGCCTCGCACCCAAGGCCAAGGAAACCTTCGAGGGAATCATCAAGGAGATTGAGGCCGATCCGCGCGCCAGCATGGATGCACTTATGGCCGCGGAATTTGAGCCGGGGCAGCGCATGCGCGCCTTTGTCCGCACCGGCTTGGTCTCCCGCACCTTCCGCCGCGAGGAGCCGGCCGGCGAGCCTTCCTCGCTCTTGGCCGCGCTTGCCGACGCCGCCTATGACTACGTCGAAGCCCACGGCTCCGCCTCCCTCGCACGCGTGCCGTCCACCGGCATCGACGATGTCACCCGCCCCATGCTGCTGATGAGCGCAACAGGCGAGGCACCTACACCAGCAACGGACAGCGACCAGCTCTGCGATGATGCCCACCGCATCGCCGCACTGCGCGAGTGCTTTGCCAATGACCTTGCGCTCACCCGCCTCGGCACCATTTCCAAGCTGCGTAGCACCGCAATGCAGCTGCGGGTGACGCTGCAACAGCTGGGCGTCGATAAGTCCGTGCTGCATACCCTGCTCGCGCTGGACGCCTTTGGCGATGGCAATTCGGAGCTCGGCGATTCCGCCTGGATGCCGTTTATTTCCTACGTCTTTGCCATCACGGCGCGCGGCGTGGCCAATGGCAAGCTGGCGGACCCTGCTTTCGCCGCCACGCTTGACGACGCCCTCCCGCAGCTCGCCGAGGCCGTCTCCCTCGCCCCGCAGCTTTTCTACCGCGATATTCTCACCGCGGAGGCGCTCACACTCAGCTAGGGTGACAGGCATGCAGGTCATCTCCACCAATGTCGCCGTCCGCCGGCCGGACCCGAGCGGGCGGCATGAGTTCTCGGGCATCGACAAAAAGCCGCAGGATTTCATCGAGCTGGCAGCACCCGGACCCCATTATGGCGATGGTTCCGGGGTGCGCGGCGATATAATTGGTGACACCAAACATCACGGCGGCAACGATAAAGCCGTCTACGCCTACTCCCGCGAGGAACTGGATTACTGGCAATCCGAGCTTTCCCGCCCGCTGGCCTCCGGCGGCTTTGGCGAAAATCTCACCACGCGGGGCATCGATCTCTCTGCTCTGCTCATCAATCAGCGCGTGCGCATTGGCACCGCCGTGCTTGAGGTATCCGTGCCCCGCCAACCATGTGCCACCTTCGCCGGCTGGCTAGGGGAGCGCGGCTGGCTCAAGCGCTGGACCGCGCGTGGTGACTGCGGCACCTACCTGCGCATCATTTCCCCCGGCCGCATTCGCCCCGGCGACGCCATCGAGCTGGATACCCCACCCAGCCACGGCATCACCATGCGCATGGCCTTTGCCGCCAAGATGGGCGACCGCGCCCTGGCCCGGCGCGTTATCGATGCTGGCTGCCTGCCCACGCACCAACAGAACTCGCTTCGCACCTAGTTACACAAGCACTTATAGTCCGCCATCAAGGTGCGCATAAGCTTCGCTGCCCACCGCCCCAACCTCTTAAGCGTTCCCATCAATTTCGGCAGTGCTCGAAAGATATCCGCCCGTCCCGCGTCCTCATATCGGGCTCGTCATTGCCCCGCCCTAGGCCTGCAGGCCAGGCCACCCGTGGCTTGTACTCGGCGTTATGGGAAGCCGCAGAGGCCCACAGTAGGGACCGGGACCGTTAGTCGGCACATCCCTGCACAGCGAGTCTAGACGCATACTCTACTTCCGGAACCGCAGGCCACGTCACGACGTTTAGCTTGCCAAGAGTCCAGCACAGTCTTCTCGCCCGGAGTGCGCGCATAACAAAAACACGCCAGCACTGAGTGCTGGCGTGCTTTACATGCTAAGTGCGAAGTAGGGGAGTGTAACTGTGCTACTCGCCCTTTTCAAAGCTCAGATAGTGCCCCTTCGCCTTAGGGAAGCGGCCGTGCACAAAGAAGTAGTAGATAGCGGCGATAACCACGAGGCCCGCGAGAATAAGATACATCGTGTCGAAGCCCGTTGCCGCAACGATGGGGCCCAGGCCGAATGGAGCCAGGCCAATGCCGAGGTCCATGAGCAGGAACATGGTGGAGATGCCCGCGCCCATTTGCGCGGCAGGCACCGAGCGCACGGAGATGGCTTGGCAGGCGGGGCTGAGGGTGCCGAAGCCCAAACCGGTGCAGGCGCCCGCAACCACCAGCATGACGTCATTGGTGGGGAAGCCCATGAGCAGCAGCGCCACGACAAAGGCGGCCAAGCCGAGGTACATCACGGCATTATCACCCTTATGGTCCTGGATGCGCCCCAAGACGAAGCGCATGATGAGCATCGTGACCGCATAGCCAATAAAGAACAGCCCTGCGCCGGTGGCTAGGTCTTCCTTGCGTGCGTAGGCGTTGAGGTAGGTAACCACGCCGGAGTAGGCGATGCCGACTAGGAGCATGAATAGACCGATGGGAACCACGTTGGGGTGTACGGCATTGCGCAGCCTAAAGGCCGGCTTTTCGGAGGAAACCTCGGCCGGATAGCGCAGCACCAAGGCCAGGATCAGGGAAACGATATTTGCGCCAAGGGCGACTGCAAATAGCGTAGTGTAGCCGATGTTATTGGCCAAGAACAGGCCGATAGCTGGACCGAACGCGGTTGCCAGGGTAGTGCCCAAGGCGAAGTATCCGGTGCCTTCCGCACGGCGCTCGTGCGGGATAACGGACTGCGCTACCGCCATGAGTGCGGTAGAGGTCAAGGCATAGCCCGCGCCGTGCACCATTCGCACGATAATCAAGACCGCAACATTATGCGCAAAAAAGTACGCCACAGCTACAACTGTGACGAAGACCAGTGAAGTCAAGGCTGCCTTCTTGTGGCCCACGCGGTCCACGATCCAGCCGGAGAACACGCGCATGCACGTCGCGCCCAGAACAAAGGCACTGGAGGCGAAACCACCCACGGTATCTGATGCCCCGAAACTCTCTACCGCGTAGAGGGCCATGGTGGTTACGGACAGGTAGAAGACCAAGAACTGACAAAAGTTAGCCACCCACGCGAGGACAAACGTAGGCGTAATCAGCGGCGGCTTAGCCGCTGCAGATTCTGTAGACGTCATATACTCACTCCAAATAACAAAAAGAAAATTCCCTCTCCACGCGCTGGCCATAAGGCCACGCATCGCAGATGAAGGAAATAGAAATTAAATTTTACGGAGAGGAACTATACGCCCCGCAGGCTGCAAAGGTTAATTGAAAAGCTTTCCAGGCCCTTACCGACGCCGCCCGTACACGGGCGGCTACCGACAATCGCTACGCTTTGAACTGGAAAATGCTACGCACTGGGTAGGTAGCGTTGACTTATTCGCGCTTAAGAAAAGTTCTTGAATCCTAGGCGCCGGCATAAGGATCACGAATACCCAAGTACTGCACCGAGGTATATTCTTCAATACCTTCAGCGCTGCCTTCGCGTCCTAAACCAGAGTGCTTGACGCCGCCGAATGGGGCAGCGGCATTGGAGATGACACCGGCATTGAATCCCATCAGCCCAAACTCGAGGCCGTCGGCAACGCGCCAGAGGCGATCGGAATCCTCCGTATATACATAGGAGGCAAGTCCGTAATCCGTATCGTTCGCAATCTCTAGCGCTTCCGATTCATCCTTGAAGGTTAGGATGGGCGCGACCAGTCCAAAAATTTCTTCCTGAGCGACGCGAGTTTCACGTGAAACATTGCTCAGGATAGTGGGCGCATAGAAGTGACCCGCGCCCTCGCCGCGGGTGCCGCCGGTGACAACGGTCGCACCCTTGTCCACCGCATCCTCAACCAAGGATGCAACATTGTCGAGTGCCTTAGCCTCAATCAGCGGACCACACGTCACACCTTCGTCCATGCCATTACCGACGACGAGTTTCTCAAACTCTGCTGCCAGCTTTTGCGTAAACTCCTCCGCCACGGACTCGTGCACCAAGAAGCGGTTGGCCGCAGTGCAGGCCTCGCCAATATTGCGCATCTTCGCGCCCATGGCTCCCGCAACCGCTTGGTCAATATCCGCATCCTCGAAAACAATGAACGGTGCATTACCGCCAAGCTCCATAGAGGTGCGCAAGACATTATCCGCGGCACCCTTAAGGAGGATTTTGCCCACTGGGGTAGAACCGGTGAAGGAGAGCTTGCGCAAGCGGGCGTCGGCAAGCAAGGGCTCCGAAATGGCCGAAGCGGAGCTGCCGGAGACCACATTGAGCACGCCCTGTGGCAGCCCGGCATCGAGCATGGTTTGTGCGAAGTACTGCGTGGTGAGCGGCGTCAGCTTGGCCGGCTTCAGGACCATGGTGCAGCCCGCTGCAACGGCCGGAGCAACCTTTCGGGTGGCCATGGCGAGGGGGAAGTTCCACGGAGTAATCAATAGACACGGACCCACAGGCTTGCGGCGGGTAACCATGCGCAAGGTACCTTCCGGGACGGGGGAGTAGCGGCCATAATCGCGCGTGGCTTCCTCACTAAACCACCGCAAGTATTCCGCACCATAGGTGACCTCACCTTGCGACTCAGCAAAGGGCTTTCCCATTTCAAGGGTCATCAGGGTGGCGAACTCATCGGCGCGCTCGTGTACCAATTCAAAGGCGCGGCGGAGTATATCGGCGCGCTCGTGCGGGGTGGTGCGCGCCCACTCATCTTGGACCGCACAGGCAGCATCGAGGGCAGCCACCGCATCATCAGAATCCGCTGACGACAGCGTGGCGATGGTCGCGCCCGTCGCCGGATTTTCTACGTCAAAGGTCTCACCGGAAGACGCATCGCGCCACTGTCCGCCTATCAAAAGCTGAGTGGGGACCTTCGCTAGTAGTTCCTTCTGGTCGATGCTCATATTCATCACCTTTCTCCATTGCGTGAATGCACTCCACAGTACCGCGATTCGTTAGCTGGCTTTCTTGGTCCGGCGCCAAGCACAAGCGCATAGTGGGAGAGGATGAATATTTTTATCGATTACCTGACAGGCTATAGAAATCTAGGTTAGTATGACCGTTATGAAGAAGATGACTACTGCTTGGTGGTGGCGCGCGTAACCCGCGGGCCTTATTCCACATCCCATTTTTAGGCTCGCATTCTGCGGGCCTTTTGGCGTTTTAGTGCCTCTGCTCGCGGAAGCTTCCTATCCGTTTCCCCGTTCCCCACACCCATCGAAAGGGCACTGCAATGCCATACACCGCCACTCGCGACATCTCCTACGGCAGCGATGCGGCCGCAATCTTTGACGCCCTCGCACAACCGCACGACTCCCTACTTCTCGAAAGCGCGGACATTGAGACAAAGAAGAATCTCAATTGCCTCGCGGTCCTCAGGGCCGCCCTGAAAGTAACATGCCACGGCCAGAGGGTAGAGGTACGCGCCCTCACGGAGGCAGGGGAGACGCTCCTTCCTTCCCTCGAGGACCGGTTCCACCATCGCCTAGTTTCACGTGAAACTACCGCCGCGGTTTTCGAATTCTCGCTGTCCACACAGCCCGACGAGCGGGAGCGGCTTCTTGCCGAATCTACCGCCGATATTTTGCGGTTCCTGCAATTAGAAGCCAACTATTCCTCTCCAATATTGCCGTTCCTTGGGGGTGGATTCGCTTATGACTACCTCGCTACTTTTGAGGAACTGCCCGAGGTTAACCCCGGGGCCAACACCTACCCGGACTACGAATTCTTGGTAGCCCAAACGGTCCTCGCAGTGGACCACCTGCAAGGGACTGCGCACCTAGAAGGCTGGGACATCGACGACAAGCGCCTGCGGGAAGAGTTGGATTATCTTGCCTCACTGCCGGTGGCTGCTCGTTTCACGGCGCCGCAAAAGGAAAGGATCCGGGCGGTGGCCGATGTGGATGATGCAGGGTTTAGGGCGGACGTCGACAAGCTTAAAGGCAATATTCACGCCGGTGATATCTACCAAGTAGTGCCCGCGCGCGCCTTCACCGTGGAATGCCCCAACGCCCTGGCTGCCTACCGGGCACTGCGCGAGACCAACCCCTCGCCCTATATGTTCTACGTCCGTGGTGCCTCCTATGAGCTCTTCGGCGCCTCGCCGGAATCAAACCTCAAATTCACGCCAGAAGATAGGCAGGTCCAGCTCTATCCCATCGCGGGAACCCGGCCGCGCGGGCTCAACCCGGATGGCAGCATCAACCATGAACTGGATATCCGCAACGAGCTGGACATGCGTACAGACCAAAAAGAGGTTGCGGAACACACGATGCTGGTCGATCTTGCACGCAATGACCTCGCTCGCGTGGCCGTGCCCCGCAGCCGCCAGGTAGCAGAACTCCTGCACGTTGACCGCTACTCGCGGGTCATGCACTTGGTCTCCCGTGTCACGGCGACGCTCCACCCGGACTTCGATGCGCTCGATGCCTACCGTGCGTGCATGAACATGGGAACGCTCACCGGAGCTCCCAAACTGCACGCCACCGAACTGGTGCGCCGCACGGAGGGAAAGCGCCGCGGCTCCTATGGCGGGGCGGTGGGATACCTGCGCGGCGATGGAGCCATGGATAACTGCATCGTCATCCGCTCGGCCTACGTCCAGGACGGAACCGCAGTGGTGCAAGCCGGCGCCGGAGTGGTCAAGGATTCCGTGCCGCAAGCCGAGGCCGATGAAACGGTGCATAAGGCCTACGCCGTACTCCATGCCATCGCCATTGCACACGGAGCCGAGTTGGAGGTACAGCGATGAGCTCGCCGCATATTGTCCTGCTAGATAACCACGATTCTTTTGTCTACAACCTCGTCGATGCCCTTGCTGGGTTCGATACCACCGTGTTTCGCAATACCGTAGCGGTTCACGACGTGCTGCGCGCACAACCCGACATTATTGTGCTTTCCCCGGGCCCCGGTCATCCACGGGACGCCGGCTGCATGATGAAACTTATCGACGCCACCCTAGGCACCACCCCGATCCTTGGCGTATGCCTCGGCTTCCAAGCACTACTCGAGCACCACGGCGGTTCGGTCGAACCGTGCGGCCCCGTGCACGGGAAGTCCATCCCGATGACCCTGACCGAGGCCGGCGTTATGCACCCCGTCTTTCAGGGCCTTGCCACCGATACTGAGCCGGACCAACCGGGTCACCTTGGTACGCAAGTTCCGGTGGCGCGCTATCACTCGCTTGGATGTACGGACCTCCCTCGGGGGATGCGTTGTCTCGCGCGTACATCCACGGACATCGGAGAGGTAGCCATGGCGGCCGAAACGGACGATGGTAGGGCCTTCGGCGTGCAGTTCCACCCCGAGTCCATCCTCACGCCCCGCGGCCCGCTCATGCTTGAGCGTTGCATTAGTCAACTATGTATGCACACCACTATGGATACGGAGCATTAAAAATGAATCACACACCCCTACGTACCTTGCAAGCCTTCCTGAATAACCCTCAGCCCACCATCGAAGAAGCCATGGAGGTATTTACTCCCTTGGCCGTGGGCGACTATGACGATATTCATATCGCGGCGCTGCTTACCCATATCCGCACCCGCGGCGAGACCTTCGCAGACATTGCCGGGGCGGCCAAAGCATTCTTGAAGGTGGGCTATCCATTCCCCCTCACCGGAGAAGGACTCATGGATTCGGCCGGCACTGGTGGCGATGGCGCGAATACCATCAATATCACTACGGGCGCCTCCCTCGTTGCCGCCGCCGGGGGAGTGAGGATGATCAAACATGGCAACCGCTCGGTCTCTTCTAAGTCCGGATCGGCCGATGTCCTCGAAGCCCTGAATATTCCACTGGACCTAGACGCTGCCCGAGCAGTGCGCCAATTTAAAGCTTCCAACTTCACGTTCCTATTCGCCCCAGCCTACAACCCAGCGGTCGCCCACGTACAACCGGTGCGCAAGGCGCTAGGTATCCCCACCATCTTCAATACACTAGGACCCCTCCTGTCCCCAGGACGCCCGTCACTGCAAATTATGGGCATCGCAAACCCAGCCCAAGGCCAACTCATCGCGGAAGTCTTTCGAGAGCTCGGCCGAGAGCGCGCCTTAGTCGTCCATGGTGCTGGAACGGATGAGATCGCTACCCACGGCACGACACAGGTCTGGGAGCTCAAGGACGGCGAGATTGCCTCTTACGAGCTCACTCCGGAAGACCTCGGCATCAAGCGCCACGAGCTGACGGACCTTGCAGGCGGCGACGGCGCCGCGAATGCCCAAGCCCTCCGTGCGGTTTTTGCCGGCCGTGGCGAGCCCGCCCATTGTGACGCCATTGCCGCCACCGCCGGCGCGATATTTTACCTCAACGGGACCACGGAGACTATCGCAGCGGGAGTCACTCACGCCAAGGAACTGATCGGCAGCGGCACTGTTGAACAGTGGCTCACCCTTCACGAGAGCGCCAACTATGCAATAGGGGAGGAGAGTTAATGTCAGAGAATACTTTACCCACGGTGCTCGAGGAGATCGTCACCCAGCGCCGCACTCACCTGCCTGCACTCCGGGAGCGCCTGTCCCACGTGGACCTGGCTAGCGTGCCACGCTCGGAGCGTTCGCTTGCCGACGCCCTCCGTGGCACCAACCGCTTCATCATGGAGTGCAAGTCTGCCTCGCCGTCCCTTGGCAAAATTCGCGAGGACTATCGCCCGGGCGATATTGCCCGGATCTACTCTCGCTATGCCTCCGCCATCTCGGTGTTGTGCGAGCCCGATCGTTTTGGCGGCGACTACGACCACTTGCAGACCGTCGCGCTATCCACCCATGTGCCGGTGCTGTGCAAGGAGTTTATTGTCGATCCCATCCAGGTATATGCCGCGCGCTATTACGGCGCCGATGCCATCTTGCTCATGATGTCTATCGTGGACGATGACACCTACGGTGAGCTCAAAGCACTGGCGGACGAACTCTGCCTAGACGTCTTGACTGAAGCCATCACCGAGGACGAAGTGGATCGCGCAGTGAAATTTGGCGTCGATATCATCGGCATTAACAACCGCAACCTCCACGATCTCAGCATCGACCTGGGCCGCACCGAACGCCTAGCCCGCCATGTTCCAGACGGAAAGGTGATCGTTTCCGAATCTGGAATCCGCGATAATGCCACCGTCCGCCGGTTAGGAGCCCACGCTCATGCTTTCCTTGTAGGCTCCCAGCTCACCTCCCAGGAGGACATCGATCGGGCGGCGCGCGACCTCGTCTATGGTGCCAATAAAGTATGCGGCCTTACTACCGCCTCTTCCGCACAAGCGGCCCGCGCTGCTGGAGCCCGTTACGGGGGGCTCATCTTCGCGCCGGATTCGCCCCGCAGTGTTTCACGTGAAACCGCACAAAGCATCATTTCCGCGGAACCAGAGTTGGAGTACGTGGCCGTGACGCGGTCTACGGATGTGGAAACGCTACGGAGCCTAGCCGGGATTCCCGGCCTCAAAGTTCTCCAGCTCCACGCCCCATTCCAAGGCAGTAGGGAAGCAGAGCTGGAATTCGTTCGAGATGTACGCGGCGTCGCTGACGGTCTTCACCTTTGGCGGGCCATCGACATGAATAACCCTGACTTCGCTGCCTTGACACTGGACCTAGCGCCAGAGGCAGACGCTCTTGTCCTCGACTCCGGCAGTGGCGGGACAGGAACCACTTTTGAATGGCGAACGATTCCCCCTGAAGTGAAGGACAAGGCTCTCCTCGCCGGCGGGCTCCGGCTAGACAACCTCGAAGAGGCGTTGTCGATCGGCACGAAGGGACTCGACCTCAATTCCGGTCTGGAATATGCGCCTGGGCGCAAGGACGCCTCGTTAATCGCCCAAGCCTTTAGCACCATCCGAAACTACACACCCATAGAAAGAAGAGAACGATGACAGTTTCACGTGAAACGCTCCTTCCGGCATATTTTGGCGAATTCGGCGGACAGTTCGTCCCCGAATCCCTCATCCCGGCGCTCGACCAACTTGAGAAGGCCTTTGTCGACGCACAAAACGACCCCGCATTTCGCGAAGAGCTAAGCGCGCTATTGCGTGACTATCTCGGCCGTCCCACACCAATTACAGAGGCGAGGAACCTCGGGGGTAAAGCGCGCATCTTCCTCAAGCGGGAAGACCTCGTACACGGTGGAGCACACAAGACGAACCAGGTTCTTGGTCAGGCACTGCTGGCAAAGCGGATGGGGAAGACACGCATTATTGCGGAGACCGGAGCGGGCCAGCACGGCACCGCTACTGCACTCGCTTGCGCATTGCTGGATCTTGAGTGTGTGGTCTACATGGGTGCGAAAGACGTGGAGCGCCAGCAGCCAAACGTATTCCGTATGGAGCTGATGGGCGCGAAGGTCGTCGCCGTCGACACCGGATCCGGAACTCTTAAGGACGCAGTGAATGAAGCCCTCCGTGATTGGACCGCCACCTTCCATGAATCCCACTATCTCCTCGGTACCGCGGCCGGACCCCATCCATTCCCAACCATCGTCCGAGAGTTCCACAAGGTCATCTCTGAAGAGGCTAAAGCACAAATGCTTGAGCGCACCGGTGGCCTGCCGGATGTAGTCGTAGCGTGTGTCGGAGGCGGCTCCAATGCAATCGGCATGTTCGCAGACTTTATTGACGAAGAGGAAGTGGAACTCGTCGGCGCCGAACCCGGTGGTGAAGGGCTGGACTCCGGCAAGCACGGTGCCACCATCAACAACGGTACCGTTGGCATCCTCCACGGCGCGCGCAGCTATCTCATGCGCAACGCGGACGGCCAAGTGGAGGAATCCTATTCAATTTCCGCCGGGCTGGACTACCCGGGTGTAGGGCCGCAGCACGCGCACCTTCACGCTAGCGGCCGCGCACAATATGTCGGCATTACTGACACCGAAGCACTGGAGGCGTTCCAGCTTCTTTCCACTAAGGAAGGCATCATTCCAGCCCTCGAATCCTCTCACGCGTTGGCCTACGCCCTGAAACGCAAGGACGAGGACATCACCATCTTGGTCTCCCTGTCCGGCCGCGGAGACAAGGATATCGACCACGTTCGCCACACCCTTGAGGCCCACCCAGAATTCAAACTGCAGGAGAAGAATTAATGAGCACCCGATACGAAGACCTATTCCGCTCACTACACAACAGGGGAGAGGGCGCTTTCGTCCCATTCCTTATGTTGGGCGACCCCACGCCAGAGCACACGTTGGCCATCGTGCGAACGGTCGTCGCGGCCGGAGCCGATGCATTGGAGCTCGGCGTTCCATTTTCTGACCCAGTGGCTGACGGCCCCACCATTCAGGCCTCCCACCTTCGCGCGCTTGACGGCGGCTCCACCGTAGATTCTGCCTTAGAACAGGTGCGAACAATCCGCGCGGAATTTCCCGAGCTTCCCATCGGCATGCTCATCTACGGCAATGTGGCGTTCACTCGAGGATTCGACCGCTTCTACGCGGAATTTGCAGAGGCGGGCGCGGATAGCATTTTGCTTCCCGACGTCCCCGTGCGCGAAGGTGCTCCATTCATCACCGCAGCAGAAAAGGCCGGTATTGATCCAATCTTCATCGCCCCGGCCCGCGCTACTTCGCACACCCTCGAGGGCGTCGCTCAAAGCTCGCGGGGATATATCTACGCAGTTTCGCGCGATGGAGTTACGGGTGCCGAAAAGAAATCAGAAACTATTGGTCTCGAAGAAGTCGTCGCCAACATCAAAAAGTTCGACGGACCACCGGTACTGCTCGGGTTCGGCATTTCCGAGCCTGAACACGTGCGCGATGCCGTCGCCGCTGGGGCAGCGGGAGCCATTACAGGATCCGCAATTACCAAGATTATTGATCGGCACGTTTCACGTGAAACAGACGCGGAGGGCAAAATTGTGGAAGGAACCCCAGGACGCATTTCCGATGCGAAAGCCTTGCATAAAGAACTCGCCGAATACGTAACTCGCATGAAGGCGGCAACTAGGAAGTAGTCCTGAAGACGCGAAGAACCCTCCTCAGCTCTCGGCAGCTGAGGAGGGTTCGCTATAAAAAGCCTCTACGCGGTTGCTTCTGCAGATTCCTCTTCAGTGTGGTCCTTTTTGGAGCCCGCGAACTTGTCCACGATCATCGCAATGGCGCCGTCGCCAGTAACGTTGGCAGCAGTGCCGACCGAGTCAATGGCGATGTAGGCCGCGATCATTAGCGCCACCATGCCATCGTCAAAGCCCATCATGTCCGCCAGTAGTCCAGCTGCGACCATGACTGCGCCGCCAGGCACGCCTGGTGCCGCGATCATCATAATTCCCAATAGGAAGATGAAACCAAGGCCGGTGCTCGTACTAATATCCAGGTTCGCCATGTACACAATCGCAAAGGCATAGAGCGTCAGCTTAATCATGGAACCAGAGAGGTGAATGGTCGCACACAGCGGGATAACGAAGCTTGCCACCGGCTTCGAAATGCCGTTCTTCAAGGTGGACTCCATAGACACCGGGATGGTGGCGGCAGAAGAAGAGGTTCCCAGTGCGGTGAAATATGCCGGAAACATATTGCGCAGTGCTTTGAAAGGATTCTTGCCAGTAATTGCACCCGCGATAATGTACTGGAGCACCAGATAGACCAGAGTCATAACAACCGCCAGGATCAGCACTTTGGCGAAGGCCGAGAGCACTGAGCCCAAATTGCCATTCATGCCCAAGCCCAAGAACATGCCGAAGATATAGAAGGGCAGAATTGGCACTACAAAGCCCCAAATGACCTTGACTACTACGCTCTCCAATTCCTTTGTCACCGCATACAAGGTATCGGACTTCACTGTAGTCATCGCTACACCGATGCAGAATGACAACAAGAGAGCCGTCATAACCTCAAAAGGCGGCGCCATTTCCACCTCGAAGTACGGAGTAAGTGCGCCCTCATCAATATCGGAGACATTTGTAATCAGATCCTGACCGCTGAGCATGGTGGGGTAGAGCCAGTGCGCAAGTACGTAGGCAAGAAGACCCGCAACAATCGTTGAGCCGTAGGCAATGCCTGCAGTAACACCCAGCCATTTTCCGGCTCCCCGCCCCAGAGCAGCAATCGACGGGGCGATAAGCGCGAAGATGAGGACCGGAATAAAGAAATTGAGGAAGTTACTAAAGAGTCCATTGAAGGTGGCGAATACGCGGCCAAACCATTCGGGCGCGAATTGGCTCACCACCACGCCAAGGATGATGGCGACGATGATGCGGAATAATAGGGATTCCGAGAGTTTCTTGAGATTCATGTACTTACATTCAAATTGGGTGTTTCGCCCCTTGGTAAAGGTTCCAGGGTGAAACAGCGCGGTATAGAGGCAATAGTCGATTCAATATCTATCGATCGACCTTAAAGGCATACTACCCGACAGAAGACTTAGCCAGAACACTCACCCCAGCCACGATTTTTATCCTGGCGCTACAAGGTTAAACTGAATACATGATCGCTGTGGGAATCATCTTTTTAATCCTCGCCGTCTTCCTCATCATCGTGGGAGCCTTGGCCTCGACCAAGCGCCTGCCTGGAAATAGTTATATCGGTTTACGCCTGCAGGAAATCCGCAAATCCCGCGAAGCATGGGACAATGCCCATCGCGTCGCCGGGCCATTCTGGATCCTTAGCGGTGTCTGTCTAGTTTTTGGCGGCATCGTCGCGCTCCGCTCTCAAGGCTGGATGTGGCTCATCCCGGTTCTTACCTTTGTGGCCGCTGTTCTAGCCCTCTCCATCGGTTCTAATCTCGGCTCACGTGCCGCGTTCCTCTACGAACAAGCACACGCGGATGAGGAGGGTTGTGGAGAATCCTGTAATTGTGGTTCCGACGGTTGCGGTGGGGAAGAGGCCTCCGCAGCATCCGCCCCCCAGGTTGATGTCGACGCACTCCGTCACGCCGCTCGCGAATCCGACAAGTAACCACGCACCGCTGCGCAATCTACCCCTTCTGGAGAAAGATTCATCTTCCGTCCAGAAGGGGAATTTTTGTAGCTATACCTTTCGTAGTGAGTTATCGCTACACACTTCCGGTTAGTCACAGTGACTTTATTAATTAGGACAGCTGTTTGCCCGTTTTTAGTAACTGTCAATATTTTAATCCAAACCACGGTCTGGAATTAACCCATACTTGAATAACTCTATAGTTGATTCACTGCACCATTGCGATTCCTGCGAGAGAGGGTAGAGGTTACGTAAAGCTGCCATGAAACCCTGACAGGCAAGAGCACAACCAGCCCCCTGAAGGGCAGAATATAGTGCATGAAGAAAAGTACCGCCCTGGCTGCCATCGCCGCTTCAACTTTTGTCATCGGCACGTACGCCGAGCAAGACCACAAGGCGACGACGTCTGTAGCAGAAGCACACGAACAACAGTCTGCGCAGAGCATCGTAAATGATTTAGGCATCGAGTCTGGCACCTATGAACTTGTCGCTACTTCTGAAGGCTCTCCGGAAACTTGGGAAGGACTCCTAGCTAACTAACTACAGTGTTTCACGTGAAACTTTAATTCCAACCGGACAAACGGGAACGGCACAATACGCAAGACCAACGGGCTAGAGTAGAAGCATGATCAAGTGCTCCCGTCGAATGTTCTTACTTGGAACCGCCACCACATTTGCAGGCGCCTACGCCGCGGCCTGTGGCTCCTCTCCGTCCGCAGAAATTGCGGCAACCGAGATTCCGATTGGCTCCGCGAAGATTGTCGATGGCGTAATCTTCACCCAGCCCAAGGAAGGGGAGTTTAAGGCCTACTCCCAAACTTGCCCCCACCAACACAATCCAATCACCGAGATTGATGGCATGACGGCCACTTGCACGGCACACAACACTTCCTACAATCTCAGCGATGGAAGCGTAATCTCCGGCCCGGGGCGCGATCCATTGGAAGAATACGAAGTTAAACAAGACGGCTCTAACGTCACCACGGCCTAAAGTGCATTTCCCGTGTGGTTTCACGTGAAACTACACGGGTTGTGTTTTCTTGGCCCGAGCATCTGCAGCATGTGATGACGAATAGGGTTTAAACTCTTAGCATGCTGCAGCGTTTGAAAAAGCCCGACCCGCTTATCGTCCTCATTATCCTGGCGGTCATCATTGCGATCATTGCACCAGCCCGCGGGAGCTTTGCCGACATATTCGGCCAATTAACAAACGTGGCCATCGCGCTACTCTTCTTCTTGTATGGCGCGAGGCTTTCCACTCAAGAAGCCCTCAACGGACTCAAGCATTGGCGGCTACACCTCACAATTCTCGCTTTCACCTTTGTGGTTTACCCGCTTATAGGCATAGCTCTGCGCCCACTCACCGCTGTCATATCGCACGACATGTACCTGGGCATCTTATTCCTCACGCTGGTTCCATCCACGGTGCAGTCTTCGGTTGCCTTCACCTCAATCGCGAAAGGAAACGTGGCGGGTGCAATCATATCGGCTTCCGCCTCAAACTTGGTGGGAGTAATCATCACTCCATTGCTCGTCATGCTCCTGATGGGAACTGGGGGAGAAGTTCACATCGATACGTCAGTATTCGGCGAAATCGCCCTGCTGTTGTTGGCGCCATTTGTTTTAGGTCAGCTTACTCGGCGCTGGGTGGGGAAGATTGCGCAAAGCAAGGCCACTAAAGTCGTGGACCGCGGCTCAATCGCAATGGTGGTATATTCCGCTTTTTCTAAGGGTGTGGTGGACGGAATTTGGTCCTCTATTTCCCTGTGGGATCTGGCTTTCCTAGTTGTGTTCGCTGCTGCCTTCGTCGCCTTCATGCTGTGGCTCACCAGAAAGGCAAGCCAAAAAATGGGATTCAATCGCGCCGACACCATTGCAATCGAGTTCTGTGGATCGAAAAAGTCTTTAGCCACGGGACTGCCAATGGCGTCGGTAATCTTCGCTTCTGGCGGCGCATCCCTTGGCCTACTCATCCTCCCGTTGATGATTTATCACCAGGTTCAGCTGATGATGTGCTCGTGGCTAGCGGCCCGCTACGCACAGCGTCCTAGCACGTAGCTACACTTGAAAGCCATGACGAACTACCTGTACGTACGAACCGAACTGAACGTGCCCGGCGTGGGCTCAGCGATCCACATGGCGGAAATGGAAGAGCGCGATGCAAGCAGCTGCCGCATGGTGCGCATGATTGCACTGGATCCCTCGGATGCCATCGTCGGGGTAGCGACACCAACTAGTTCCACGGGCAACGTAGATCAGCCGCAAGAGGTTGTCCCTCACCCGGATACCTATGATGATTTTCCGGACATTAGCGCGCAGTACGTGGACCAGTCTCGGTTCGATGCCCTGTGGTCCGAAGCCACCGCCAAGTTCGGCCTATAAGAGTCGCAAGGGCTAAAAGACTACGTTGACGAGGAGCATATAGAAGGCGGTTCCGCCGAAGATGGACAGCGCTGAGTCCCGCTTCCACAGGTGAAGCAGGAAGGTGACCACCACACCAGGGAGAGCCGCCCAGATACCACCGGGGGCGTCGGCCTGCCCGTGGACGGTATACACCACCAAAATAGTCATCACGCCGACAGGCATCATCATGCCGAGCAAAGAAAAGAACTGACTATCCTTCATCCATTTCACAAAGGAGAAAGGAAGTTGGCGAAGTACAACGGTGATTAGGCCGATGGGAACCAGGACGGCCGCGATGGAAGCAAGGGTAACTCCAGCGGGCATTTAGCACTCCTCCCGGGTTCGCTTAAGGTCGCCTCGCCTACGCAAGCTGAAAGTGGCATCAACGCGTGGGGAGAGGTACCGAATAATGAGCAGGATGAAGTAGACGCTGAGAGCCACCATGAGGAGTTGTCCAGGGGCGAAGGCGGCCGCGAGGATCCCCACCATCGCCGCGCTTAGGGGTAAAGAAAGGTCCTGGTTATTGCGGAAGGAATCCATAGCCAGCACGACGAACAGCGCCACTAGGGCGAATTCCATGCCCTGCACGGTAGAGGGAATGACCTGGCCGGCGAGAGCACCGACAATGCCACCGCCTACCCACAGGGCCTGACAAAAAATTTGGATGGTGAGGATCCGGGCCCCGGTCGGGCGGTCATCGGTGGGGAGGGAGGAGACGATGGCATAGGTTTCGTCGGTAAGCGCATAGGTGGAATAAGCCCTGCCTAGGCGCGAGCGAATGCGGTGGCGGGGAAAGGTGAGGCCATAGAAAATATGGCGGAAGTTCACCATGAAACCGGTGACTAGAGAAGCCACGGCTGTGGCGCCGCCGGTGACCATGGAAATGGCGAGGAACTCCATCGAGCCGGCGTAAATGACGATGGAGAAAATAGGCGTCCACCACCAACTGAAGCCAGATTGGACCATGAGCAGGCCGAAGGCTAGGCCGAGGGGAATAAGGCCGATGGCGGCGGCCCAGGTATCCCGCAAGCCTTGTGCAATATCCTCACGCATGCGGGCTAGTGTAGCCCACTGCCTGCAGCTCGATAGGAATTAATTGTCTTCCACGTTGACAGGATAGGTGGAGTACAACGGCAACGGCATGGGTTGGCGCTTCATAACATCGGACCAGAGGTCGGCCGGGCCCGGCGTAATAACGTCTTGGGCCAGGGCAGGGGAGACGAACCATTCGCCGGCCTCGATTTCCTCTTCTAGCTGGCCCGGGCCCCACTCGGCGTAGCCGGCAAACATGCGCATACCCGAGACCAAGGGCTCTATCTCTTCCGGCTCCGCGCGCAGATCCACATGCGCGAGGCGCGGGGCGAGGCGGGTGAGTCGGTCGTGCTTGTCCGGATCGACGCCCTGGTTGGTCTGCGCGAGCCCTACGACGGATTGCTGATTGAGCGGGCCGCCGATGTACAGCGCCTGCGGCTTGGCCACAACGGGAAGCCATTCTGGCAGCACATTGAAAATCGCCACCTCGGAGCGCTTGGTCAGATCCACGCCGAAGGTCATCATGTCATTGTGCTCAATGACGAGAATGACGGAACGGGCGAATTCCGGCGAAAGCATGCCCGGAGCGGCGATGAGCAGCTGGCCGGGGGCGGGGTCATTGCGCTCGAGGGCGTTGAATAAACTATCGGCAAACATCACTGTTTAGAATCCCACCACTCGCGCAACTTCGCAATCGCGTCCTCGCGCTCGAGGGGTCCATGCTCGAGGCGCAGCTCCTTGAGATAGGACCACGCCTGGCCCACCTCAGGGCCGGGCTGGAGGCCTAAGATCTCCATGATCTCGTTGCCGTCGAGGTCTGGACGCACGCGCGCCAGGTCCTCCTTGCGGCCGATCTCTTCGATGCGCTCTTCCAGCTGATCGTAGGTGCGCTGGAGGCGACGGGCCTTCTTGGCATTGCGGGTGGTGCAATCGGCGCGCACCAGCTTGTGCAATCGGGGAAGGAGATCGCCGGCGTCGGTGACATAGCGGCGCACGGCGGAATCAGTCCACTGATTTTCCCCAAACCCATGGAAGCGCATGTGCAAATAAACCAACTGGCCGATGGACTCCGTGGTGGCCTTGGGGTATTTCAACTTCCGCAGGCGCTTGCGGGCGAGCTTGGCGCCTACCACCTCGTGGTGGTGGAAGGAGACCTTGCCATCGGTGTTATCAAAGGTATCCGGCTTGCCAATATCGTGCAGCAGCGCCGCCCAGCGCAGGACAAGATCAGGACCATCTTCCTCTTGATCCATGGCCTGGCTTAGCACCTTGAGCGAGTGGGCATAGACGTCCTTGTGCTGCGCGTGTTCGTCCGCGGTCATGCGTAGCGCGGGGATCTCCGGGAAGATATAGTCCGCGATTCCCGTAGATACCAGTAGATCAATGCCATCCCACGGGGCCGTGCCGCAGATGAGCTTATCCAGCTCCACCTGCACGCGCTCGACGGTGATGCGCTGGATCTCGCCAGCCATATCCCGCATGGCCTCCACGACGCGATCGGCCACGCGAAATTCTAGCTGGGAGGCAAACCGAGCCGCACGCAGCATGCGGAGCGGATCATCATGGAAGGAGATCTCCGGCTTATCCGGGGTATCGAGCACCCGGTCAGCTATGTCTTGGAGGCCGTGGAGGGGATCGTGGAACTTAAAGGAGGCGTCGGCAAGCAGCTCAATGGCCATCGCATTGGCCTTGAAGTCGCGCCGGACAAGATCGCCTTCCAAGGTGTCACCGTAAACCACCTCAGGATTGCGGGACTGGCCGTCATAAGAATCGGAACGGAAGGTAGTGATCTCAATCTGCTGGCCCTTGTAGGCCGCGGAGACGGTACCGAAGTCTATGCCGGTATCCCACACGGTTTCGGCCCACTCATCGAGGATCTCCTTGACCACCTCGGGGCGGGCCGGGGTAGTAAAGTCCAGGTCATTTCCCAAGCGACCCAAAAGCGCATCGCGCACAGAGCCGCCCACGAGGTAGAGCGAGTAGCCCCGCGCGGCAAATTTCTCCACCAGTCCGCCCAGCAGGCTGCTGAGGGAGGAGACGGTGGATTCCGCGCGGGCAAGAACGCCGATTAGCTGAGTGTCCTGAAAATTCACGGGTGAGAGTCTACTACGATTGGCAGGGATGACTAACCAAGAACAGGGCCCCTCCAAGGGAGGCGGCCGCAACCGCAACCGGTCTCGGCGCAGGCGGCGCCGCCGGCCGGATAATCGCGCGCGCCGCACCACTCAGCAGCGCAAGCCCTACCGCGGTGGCAATGGCCAATCCACGGCCATGGAAACCCGCGATGAAACCTCCGCGGGCGGCCTCGTTGTCTCCGGCTTGGCGGAGTGCGTCGATGCCAATGGCAATGTCGACCTTTCCCGGCTCTATGTGGCGCTCATTGGCCGCCTTGACCGCCGCGGGCGCCTGCTGTGGTCCATGCCCAAGGGCCACGTGGAAAATGGCGAGGCCAAGGAGGTTACCGCTGAACGCGAGGTATGGGAAGAAACCGGCATTTCTGGTGAGGTTTTTGCGGACCTCGGCATGATTGATTACTGGTTCGTCTCTGATGGGGTGCGCATCCATAAGACCGTGCACCACCACTTGCTGCGTTTTGTAGACGGCATTATGAACGATGAGGATCCAGAGGTCACTGAGGTCTCGTGGATCCCCGTCTCTGAACTCATCGAGCACTTGGCCTACGCCGATGAGCGCAAGCTGGCGCGCATCGCGCATGATCTCCTTCCCGATCTCGCACGAAAGGAAGCCGCGGCGGGGAAAGTGACCCCACGGTAATGCGCCAGCGCCTGAAATCTTGGGCCGTCGTGGGCGGCTGCATGGCGGTAGCGGGGTGGGGCGTGTGCCTGCCGCTACCAGAGGCCGCCGCGCAGATGGACTCGGCCGCCGAAAAGCAGCAGGATATCCAGGCATGGTTGGGCGCGCGCGGGCCGGAGCGGGCCACTCTTGATCTCCTTGCGGCCGAGCCCTTTACCGTGGGCAAGGACCTGAAACTGACCTTCCGGCTGCACAATCCTACCGATGAAGCCATGGAGGATCTCCAGCTCACGAGCCGCCGCGGCGATGCCGTGAAGGATACCGCGCAGGCCCGCACGCAGCTGGCCACCGGCGAATTCCCGTATTACGGTCCCAGCACCGCCACCGCGCCCCTGCAGCCGGGCGAATCCCGGGAGGTCACCTTCCAGGTTCCCACCTCCTTGCACGGTGAGCAGACCTTGGCGATTGAGGAGCCCGGAGCCTATCCACTGCTTTTTACCCTCACCGGCACCGTAGGCGGCGAGGCGGTTAGCTTTGCGGAGGAGCGCCTCGTAGGCCAAGTGAAGGGGAAGGAGCAGGCGCTTGGCGATGCCCCCTCGGATCCCACACCCCACGATCTCACCGTGATCTATCCCATCAGCGCCGATATCGACTCGGTACCAGGCGGCGCTGGAGGAGAGGAGCTTATCCTCTCCTCTGATGAGTTAGCAGATGAACTGGCTGAGGGCGGCCGGCTCGATCGCTTGGTCAGCACGTACGCCGACCACGACCTGCGCGGGGCAGGCTGCGTAGCCATCGATCCCGCCCTCTTGGATACGGTCAACCGCATGGCGGAGGGCTATAAGGTGGGCTCTGCCCGCCCATCTCAGGCCGAGCGCCCTAAGCGCCTGCGCGATTCGTGGTTCACTAACGAGGACGATGTGCACCTCGAACCCGGCTCAGGGAAAGAGAATGCCGCCCGCTGGCTCAAGCGCCTGCGCGAGCTCGATTGCTTTATGTCTATGCCGTGGGCGAACGCCAATGCTTCCTCCGTGGCCAAAGCGAATAATCCCTTCCTTACCTACGAAGGACTGCAACGCGGCAATCACACCATCGAGCGAATTCTCGGTGCCAAGCCGGCCACCACCGTGCTCGCGGTCGGCTCCGGCTATGTGGATCAGCAGCTGCCCCTGCCCGCATTGGTGGCGGATAATACTTCGTGGCCCGGCCGCGCCGTGACTTTCGACGCCTCCCTGGGCGCCCTCCTCGCCCAAACCGGCTCCAAACCACAGACGGTGGGCTATTCCAACCCAGAGCTGCGCTACGATTACTCGCTCGATTCCGATCTTTCTCGTGCCATCACCGGCGGCGCCGCACTGAGCTTGGCCGCGAGCGATGATACCGTGGCACGCTTGCCCAATTACTTGGATCCCAGCGCGGCCGAGTACGCACTCGACTCTGCCGAGGCACTCATCGCTTCCGGTAAGTCCCTTCCGCGCACCGTCGGCAGCCTGAAGCAGGAGACCGCGGAGCCCGGTTCACTGCCCGGCAGCCCCTTTAGCGATCCCGCCGCCTTTGTCGAATCCGATATCGTCCGCGTGGAGCAGCAGGCCCGCTACACCGACGAGCTGATGAATATCATGGTCGATGATCCCGATATCGCGCTCACTCGCTATGAATTCGTCCTGCCTTTGCGCCGGGATCTGCTCGCCGCCCTCTCGCTGACCAACCGCGATAGCTTGGGAAGCAATGCAGAGGCGCAGCGCCGGTTCACTCATACGATGGATGCGCATTCCGATACGCTGCGGGACTTGCGTTCTTCTGTGGCGCTTATCCCACCGGGCAATGTCTATACCCGCGTATCCGAGTCATCGCCGCTGCTCATCGTGGCAGAAAATGGCCTGCCACTACCGGTGGAGGCCAAGCTGCAATACGATGCCCCCGATGGCGCGCGCCTCAACACACCCAAGAGCGTCCGTATTCCGGCCAAGGGCTCTATTACTGTATCCATGACCGCCGATATGCCTAAGGACGCCGATCGCACGGACATTGGCCTGTGGCTTGCTACCCCAGAAAAGCAAACCATCTCCGAGCCCATCAATATCGCTGTGCAAACGCGTGCCGGTATCGTAAGCGTGTATGGCGTCGGCATAGCCGGCGCCCTTGCGCTGGTCTTAGCCACGCTCTTCCGGCTAGGCCGCCATCGGCGCAAAAAATCACAAAGGCTTAAAAAGTAAGTTGAAGTTGTATCCTCTATGACTGATAAGACTGGCCGCGAGGCCGAACACGTGGAGAAGTCACCTGCGGGTGTAGTTGAGCCGAAGGATGCCGCCGTGCCGGCAGAGCACCCCGCCCCGGCGGGTGCCCGCGGCCGCATCGTCCAGGCCTCTCCTCCCGCTCCGGTACCCGAAAAGCGCCCCACCCCAGCGGTGAAGGATACCACCGTTCCTCCCGAGGAGGATAAGTCCGCGCTCACTGGACGCAACGCGGACAATGAATCCTCCAATCAGGATGTCATCCGCGCAACAGGCACGATGGCCGTCGCGACGCTGCTATCCCGCATCACCGGCTTCTTACGCCAGATGCTCATCGGCGCCACGCTCGGCGCCACGGTGGGAACTGCGTTTAGTAGCGCCAACCAGATCCCCAACCTCGTCACCGAGATCGTTTTGGGTGCGGTGCTGACCTCTCTGGTCGTGCCCGTCCTCGTGCGGGCCGAAAAGGAAGACACGGACCGCGGTGAGACCTTTGTCCGGCGGCTATTTACCCTGGCCTTTTCCATTCTGGGCATAGTCACCATTGCCTCCGTAGTACTCGCTCCCTTCTTAACAAGGATGATGCTGCCGGAGGATTCCAAGGCCAATGCCGTGCAGGCAACCTCCTTGGCCTTTTTACTGCTGCCGCAGATCCTTTTCTACGGCCTCTTCGCCCTCTTCCAGGCCGTCCTCAATACCAAGAATGTTTTTGGTCCGGGCGCCTGGGCGCCGGTGATCAATAACGTCATCTCCATTAGCGTGCTGCTGGCTTATCGCATCCTGCCAGGCGAGCTCGACCCGCATGATCCCACGCCGGTGGCCGATCCACACGTCATGCTACTGGGCTTGGGCACCACCACGGCGGTGATGGTGCAGTGCCTCATCCTATTGCCGTATCTGAAAAAGGCCGGCATTAACCTGCGCCCCAAATGGGGCTTGGATGCGCGCATCAAGCAATTCGGTGGCATGGCACTGGCTATTATTACCTACGTAGCCATCTCCCAGTTGGGCTACGTAATCACCTCTCGCGTGGCCGCATACGCGGATGCGGGCGCTCCGCTGGTCTATCAGAATGCCTGGCTCATGCTGCAGGTGCCTTATGGCGTTATCGGCGTGACGCTCCTGACGGCGATTATGCCTCGCCTGTCCCGCAACGCCGCCGACGGCGATGTAGATGCCGTGGTCCGCGATCTCACCCTGGGCTCCAAGCTGACCTTCATCGCACTTATCCCCATCGTCATCTTCATGACCGGCTTCGGCGTTCCTATCGCCCGCGCCCTCTTCCAATACGGTGCCTACGGCGCCGAGAGCGCCGAGCAGCTTGGCCTGACCATCAGCTTCTCCGCCTTCACGCTCATCCCGTATGCCTTGGTGCTGCTGCACCTGCGCGTGTTCTATGCCCGCGAGGAAGCCTGGACGCCTACCTTCATCATCGCCGGCATCACGCTGACCAAGATCGTCCTCACGCTCTTGGCACCATTGATGACGTCCAACCCGGACCGCGTGGTGATTCTGCTCGGTACGGCCAATGGCTTTGGCTTCGTCTCCGGTGCGGTCATTGGCGGCTTCCTGCTCAAGCGCAAGCTCGGCAGCCTCGGCGGCAAGGCCGTCACCCAAACCGTGCTGTGGGCTTCCGGTGCCGGCCTGGTGGGCTTGGTCGTCTCCTGGGCGCTGTATTGGGGCGTGAATTGGCTCCTCCCGGAGAATCTGCCGTCCATCGTCTCGCTGATCAAGGTCGCGGTGCTTGGCATCATCTTCCTCATCGCCACCGGCCTGGTGCTGTCCAAGTCCTCCTTGCCGGAGGTCCAGAACCTGGCCCGTGCCCTACAGCGCATCCCGGGCATGTCCCGCTTCATCAAGGTCGATTCTTCCAAGGCCATCGAGTTGGAAGAGCCCGACGTACCGGAAATTCAACCGGTATTCTCCCAAGACGCCTTCAACGCCACCCTGGTGCCGCCGCCGATGTCCGCCGGTATCGTCCGCGGCCCACGCCTCGTGCCGGGCGCCCCGGTATCGGATGGCCGCTTCCGCCTGCTCCAAGATCACGGTGCGGTTACTGGTGCACAATTCTGGCAAGCACGCGAGCAGGCCACCGGTCGCCTGGTCGCCTTGACGTTCGTCGATACCAATAGCCTGGCGCCAATTGCGCCGGCGACGCCGGGAGTTGCAGCCCGCCGCTCCGCAGAGATTTCGCGCAATACCCGCCGCCTTGCCGAGCTGGAGCTCGATACCGTGGCGGATAATATCCAAGTTCTGTCTTATCGCACTGGCTGCCTGGTAGTGGCGGATTGGTTTGAGGGCACCTCCCTTAAGCAGGTGGCTGAGGCCGATAACCTCGATCCCCATTCCGTGGCTCGTGCTACTGCACCGCTATTTGCTGACGCCGCCGCTGCCCACGATGCCGGCCTCATCCTCGGCGTGGAACACCGCGATCGTTTCCGCGTTTCTACCGACGGTGTGGTCAAGGTTGCCTTCCCCGCCGTGCTGGACGGCACCTCCGCGGCCACCGACCGCGAGGCTTTGAGCTCCGCCCTCGAGCTGCTGGTGGAGTCCACGGAACCTTCGCCAAAGAAGCTGCGCGATATTTCTGAGGACGCCAACCTTCCTGCGGACGAGGCCGCTCAGCGCGTCGAAGATGCGCACTACGCGCTCGATAGTGCCGACGAAGACAGCCGCGAGGAAAAGATGGAGAAGCTGCAAGAGGCACAGGCGCTGACCTTGGCCGGCATCGCCCAGCGCCTGCGCGACTTCGCACCGGATGAACCAGAAGAAGCACCCGAGGCCCTGCCGGTAAAGGCGGAAGAAGAACCAGCTCAAGAAGATGATCCAGCCCAAGAGCCTGGCTTCGGCGGCCGCGGTTATTCCGGTTCCGGCGTCATCGTCATCGGCATCTTCGCCACCATCTTCGTCGTAGCAATGGCCGCGCTCACCACCTGGATCATGTCCCTGCTCAGCAATGTGGAGGCATCCAACCCGGTCAGCGAGACCATCCACGGCAGCACGGACATTCCGGATACCCCGCCGGTGCGTCTCCAGCCTTCCTCTGCGGTTACCGTCCCTGATAACAAGGACAATGCAGCGCTTATCGACGGCAAAACGGCCACCACTTGGTCCACCGAAGAGGAGGACACCGGCGTCCTCGTCACCTTGGATACGCCAACGCACCTTGCGGTCCTGCCGGTGGTGCAGTCCAACTCCACTGGGGCGAGGTACGCCGTCTATGGCGTAAATCAGGACAGCTTCAATCCGGAGAACCCACAAGCTGGCTCCCTGCACCAACTGGCCAGGGGCAAGTTCGAAAGCGGCAAGGAAGATATCGAGCTGGAGGAAACCACCGAGCAATTCGACGGCCTCCTCCTCATGATCACCGAGCTGCCCAAGTCCGATAGGGCAACCATCGCAGACATTGGTCTCGTCGGACAGCCCTAGGCACAATCCACACGGCCGAATCGAGGACACGCCCCTCGATTCGGCCTTCTTTCTTAAGATTTTCCGCATTCACACCTCTTTGAACTGCACGTTCAAAAATCATTTACTTCACGTGTTGACTATTTAGAAGTGGTACTTACACTGTGGGGCGTAACGCACACAACAGCCTTAGGAGTATTCATGGTGCTGTTGCAAAGTTGGGGCAGTAGAAAGACCGGCGTGAAATAATCAGAGCCATGGGCATCTTCTCCGGTCGGCATTTCCCCCGTGACATCATCCTGTGGGCGGTGCGGTGGTACTGCCGCTACGGGGTGAGCTACCGCGATCTCGAAGAAATGATGACCGAGCGGGGTGTGCCAGTCGATCACACCACGATCTACCGCTGGGTGCAGAAATACGCCCCTGAGCTGGATAAGCACACTCGCTGGTACCGGCAGGTACCCGACTGGCAGGCCCGGTCCTGGCGGGTGGATGAGACCTATATCCGGGTCGGCGGCACGTGGTGCTATCTCTACCGGGCTATTACCGCCGGTGGGCAGACCTTAGACTTCTACCTCTCACCAAAACGGAATGTGGCTGCGGCCAAGCGTTTCCTGGCCAAGACGCTGCGATCGAATACGACAGCCGGGTCCCCGCGGGTCATCAACACCGACAAGGCACCAGCTCTGGCCAAGGCAATATCCGAGCTGAAGGCGGAGGGAATCTGCCCTCAGACGGTGGAGCACTGGCAGGTGAAATACCTGAACAACGTTCTCGAGGGAGATCATGGCCGACTTAAAAGAATCCTGGGACCGAAGGGGGCGTTCAAAAACCGAATTTCCGCCTACCGGACGTTGAAAGGGATGGAAGCGATGCATTCATTACCGAAAGGTCAGGGCACGATGTTTGCTTATGGGCACCCCAATCCGGACGCGGTGATCGTCAACCGGGTCTTCGAGACGGCCTGAGAACGCCGGCACGCAGCGGCCATCAGGAAATGAGAAACTGGGTCGTCTCGGCTCTCCGCCCAACTTTGCAACAGCACCCAACGTAACGACCCTTGGACAGACGCCTTCAGGTGAGTGGAGTTTCCAAAGCAATCGTTACACTTGTAATTATGGAGTTTGCCTCTATTAAGGTGTGGTGCGTTGGAAGCTGATGTGTGGGCTCGGGGGTTAACCGAGGCCGAGACGGTCGATGACGTCCGCTTGAATCTTGCGAGAATTGGTGTTTTTTCAAAAACAGAACTCGTCAACATACCATTACTCAGTTTGACCACGCTCACTGAGCGCTATATTTCTGTTTCAGCTAAAGAGCAAGAGCAGACTGATGATATTTATCAGAATTTGCTCGTGAAGCAGACCGACGAGTTTGGCGAAGCGATAAAAAGATTGAGCGCGGATCCTTATTCTTTCGTGTTTTCAGTGCTCAACCAGCCCGACAGAGTTACGGGTGAGTTTGCGGCGGCGCTGCAGTTGAGGTCAACGAAACGTATTGGAAAGATGACTGCGCAGATTTGGGCCGGTATGTTTTGCCAAGCCGGGATAGAACACCTTCTCCATACTGGGAAAAACTGGAAAGCGCATCCTCTCGCCGCAGTCTTTGGGAGTTCCCCTAGGACTACTTACTTGCCTGTCCATAAGCACCGATGACCGTCTGGCTGTTCATCAACTACGTAGGTTGATTCTGAAATCTGAAGTGTCCCGGGTTTTGTTCTGTTTGAGTACACCCAAGCGCCACAATCTGCACCGTTCGCCATGGATTGCCCCAGCCTTTTGCTGTAGTTTCTACTGCTTCTACAGAAAGCAAACACGCTTTGAGCTCGTTCGAGTTACTGGAGCTTGAACCCTACGACGTCTACTTCGTCATCGGCAGCTAATCCGGGATAGTGAGTATCTAGCGCTTCCTGAAGCTCGGAAAGAGAGCCAAAACCGTCATTTCTAGCTTGCTTTTCCGACAATTCACTTCGCTGGGTAGAGACAACGGACGTAACCTGTGCCGGAATAGTGACGACCTCTCCGGATTCTTTCTCGAAGACAATTTGGGCACTTCCTTCATGGAAAGGATCATCTACCCGGATGGTTTGTTGCTTTTCTCCGCTACGAATTGATTCCTCGTAGCCTTCCCACATGTAGATGCGCTGCTCTTGTTCCATATTTCGCCAGTTGAATGCGAATGGCAAGAGTTCTTCTACGGTAGGTGCTTCAAGTCCATTGCTTCCGCGCACGATGCACCGAATGGACGGATCAACATCAAAAAGCACCTGGCGGCATTTACCGCAGGGAGGAATAACTTGACCAGTAGGTCCGTATACGGCGGCTACTGCTTGGATTGGGTCCTCTGGATAACTAGCAGCATGGTTGGCTAAAGCCGAGATCTCCCCGCAAGGACCACCGAGGAAATGGTGCGCGTTCAAACCGAGTACGTGTTTTCCTGATTTGGTAAGGAGCGCTGCGGCTACAGTGTGGTCTTCTCCGTCTTGAAAACGCTGTGCATGGGTAGTTGCTTTGGCCAGTAAATTTCGAAGTTCGTTGGTAATCACTCTTTAAGGGTAATAAATGCTAACGCGCTTGATCTATGCGAAGACAGAGATCGGGAACACCCCCCGGATCATTTTCAGACAGGGACGAAAATAAGCCATACCGAAGCCAGCGACTAGTTCCACTGCCACAAGGCAGAAGGAACGCAGATAAACATAGCCTGCCCCAGCATGGGGCTAGGAGTACGAATCCTGGGCTCCTTCAAGCGGAACTGCCAACAACGTAATGGGATTAGGCTGGGATCTGGCGCGGGTCAGGAGGCGCAGCAGGAGAGTTTGGAGACGTCGGTGGTGAAGGACTGTGCGGCGATTTTGATCCCTTCGGCCATGGTCAGGTATGGGCACCAGAGGTTCGCGACCTGGTCAACGGTCATGCCGGCCTCGAGGATGTAGACTCCGGCGGCGGCCAGGTCACCGGCCTCCTTGCCGACGGCGGTGATCCCCACAATCCGTCCGGTGTCGGCGTCGGCGACGATTTTGATGAAGCCGCGGGTGTCCCGGTTCACCAGTGCCCGGGGAACGTATTCCAGGGGCAGGACCCGGCATTCACACCGGATGCCCGCCTCGTTGGCTTCCTTGTCGGTCATGCCGACCGCGGCCAGTGACGGGCTGGTGAACGTCACGCGGGGCAGGTGCCGGTAGTCGACCTCGCGCCCGGCGTTGTTGAAGGCGTTCTCCACCATCAGGGTTCCGTGGGCGGACGCGACGTAGACGAATTCTCGGTGCCCGGTCACATCCCCTGCGGCCCAGATCCTGGGGTTGGAGCTGGCGAGTGTGCTCTCGACCAGGATCTGGCCGGTGTCGCCGGTCTTGACGCCGACGGCGTCCAGGTTCAGTCCGTCGGTGACGGCGCGTCGGCCGGTGGCTACCAGCAGCTTTGCGGCGCGGAATTCCTCCTGGCCCCCGGCGACCGTGGCGGTGACAAGGACCTCTGCGCCGGCGGGATCTGTGCGGACCGAAGTTACGGCTGCGCGGCGGACCACGCGGATGCCCTCGTCGGCGAAGACGCCCATCAGCGCACGGGAGGCTTCCGGTTCCTCGTGCGAGGCAAGCCTGGAGCGGACCAGCAAGGTCACTTTGGATCCGAGGCGGGCAAAAAGCTGCGCCTGCTCCAGGGCCACGTACCCGCCGCCGAAGACGATCAGGGACTCGGGCACCTCGTTCAGTTCCATGGCGGTGGTCGAGGTCAGGTAGTTGACTTCATCCAGTCCCGGCACCGGGGGTGCCCACGGGGTCGAACCGGTCGCGACCAGATAATGGGCGGCGGTCAGGGAGTCGCGGGTGCCGTCGGGTCCGGTGATTTCCAGGACCGGTTCCTCCGGGGTGCCGGCGAACACCGCGGTGCCCTGGCGCAGGTCCCATCCGTAGTCGGCGGCCAGATCCACGTATTTATCCGAGCGCATTCCCTCGACCAGGGAGCGTTTCCCGTCTATCAGTACACCCATGTCCACCGGGGCGGCGGAAGTGCTGATCCCGGGGAACCTTCCGGTCGCATCCACAGCGACATGCCGGGCTTCGGCGGCGGCCAGCAGGGCTTTGGAGGGAACGCACCCGGTGTTCACACAGGTCCCGCCCACCGTGGAGCGTTCGATCATCACGACCCGATTGCCCAGCTTGGTGGCCCGGATGGCGGCGGCGAAGGCGCCGCCTCCGGAACCGATCACGGCTAAATCAAAATCTGGTGCTGCCTCAGGCATTAGTCCTCCTTGGAGTCTCGAATGAACACCCCGGGGGGGCGTTCCTTTTTGCATGCTGTCCCCAGTCTGCACCTTCCCCTGCACGGGAAGGTCAAGAACGGGAGCGAAGAGATCGGTGTTGCTACGGAAGTGTTGTGTCAAGAAATTCCTTCAGGGCATCGGCCTTCATGGGCCGGGAATCGGCCCGGCCCAGGATGTCACCGTCAGGTGCGATGACGACGGTACTGTCCAGGGATGTGACCGCGTACTTTTGGGTGAGTTCCCCGGTCCGGTCGACAACGAAGGGGTATCCGGGTGTGCCGGCCATTTCGCGGAACTGGTCCACTTGGGTTTTTGTGGTCTCCGGCGTCACGTCCACGGCGACGAAGTCTGCCTTATCGGCATATTCCTGTTCCAGTTCCTTCATCGCTTCTGCCTGCGGAACGCAGGTATAGCACCAGCTCGCCATGAAATACAGCACTGTCGCGCGGGTGGAAGGGACGGTGAGGGCCTTGCCGTCCACAGATGTGATCTCGATCCTGTCCACGTTGTTTGCGCCCGCTGGCCCGGCGGCGGGAGCGGTTTCGCTCCCGCGGTTCAACGCAGTGAGGGCCAGGACCAGGATGAGGGCCGCGGCCGCTACGACGGCAGTAATGGTGAAGATCCGCCGGTGGTTTCTGGTCGTTGTCATGGGTTTCCTTTCTGGTTGGTGCGCCCTGGCGCCGTGTCGGGAAGAAGATGTTCCGGGCCGCAGCACGCTTCGGTGCTGTCGCTGCTCTCAGCCCCATCCGTGATTGCGCTGTTGTCCTGTGCCTTGCTTTTACTGCGGCGCCGCAGGGCCAGGGCCGCGGCGGCGAGGACGGCGGCCACCGCGGTGAGGGTGATGATGGGCCAGTTGCCCGAGATGAAACCGGACAGCGCCACGCTGGCTTCGGTGACCGTCCCGCCCATGATCTCCCCGGCCTGCCCGCCGGACAGGGCCGGAACCCAGTAGAGCAACAGGTAGATCCCTGCGAGGATAAGCGCGGCTCCGCCGAGACGATTAACAAACGGCAGGATCCTTCGGACGTGGCGTGCCAGGACGTCCCGCGCTACCGCTGCACCGAGGGACAGAAGGACCAGCACCACCGAGGAGCCCAAGGCGTAGGCGGCGAAGACCGCCAGCAGCCCGGCCAGGCTCCCGGTGGACACAGCCTGGGCGACAACAGCCAGCAGCAGGGCCAGGCTGCAAGAGAGCGCAGCCACCGCATAGGCCACCCCGTAGCCAAAGACCGCCCTGAGGCCCGAACTGGTCCCGTCCGTCTTCAGAATCCGGGGCAGGTTCAACCTCGCCCCGGGCAGCTGCCATCCGAACACCATGCCAAGGCCGGCAACCACAATAACCGCTCCGATCAGCGCCGCCGCCCAGGGAAGCGCCGACGCCACCGACCGCAGGCCTACAGCGGCGAGCAGGCCGGCCGTAACAAAGACAGTGGCGAAACCGGCGCTGAGGGCAACCCCGGCCTGAAGACCTGCAAGCAACGGCCGCTTCCGTCCCGCACCCGGGCCTGAACCAATGAAATACGCCAGATAGGTTGGCAGCATCGCAAACCCGCATGGATTCACCGTGGCAAGCATTCCGGTCAGAAAGGCCAGACCCAAAACACCCGTCATCCCTGTGACCCCGCATCCTCAGAAGCACCGGCCCGGGACTGCCCGGACCGCTCCTGCTCCGACGATGAATGAGGTGTTGGAGTAGAACCCGCGGACAGGCTGGCCCCCGGGCGGGAACGGGCGCAACAATCCGTCCCCGGGCTGCCCCGACGCTGCGCCCGCAGGAGCAGGGCCCCCGCGGCAAGGGCTGCGGCGGCAATGAACCAGAGGTTGCCGGCCATTGCGCCGGCCGCGGCGAAAACACCGGCTGCAGCCGTCAGAACGGGTACCCCGCAGCACACCAGCGCCACCATCACAACACCAAGGAAGGACAGCAGAGTGCCTGCCGCAAGCACCAGGCCAGAGCGCTTCCGGCCCTTCACTTTTATTGACATGATCATCCCTTCGGTGCTGTTGCAACTTGGGGCGGGAGCCAAGAAAGCTCCGTTTTTATTGTGTGATCAACGCTATGTGCCTGTGTTGTCAGGCCGTCTCGAATACCCGGCTAACAATCACTGCATCCGGATTCGGGTGACCATAGGCAAACATCGTGCCCTGCCCCTTCCGCAATGAGTGCATCGCTTCCATCCCTTTCAACGTCCGGTAGGCAGACGTTTGGTTTTTGAATGCTCCTTTCGGCCCCAGGATCCGCTTTAACCGGCCATGATCGCCTTCAATGACGTTGTTGAGGTATTTCACCCGACGATGCTCGACCGTCGATGGACAGACGCCTTCCGCCTTCAGCTCAGAGATTGCCCTGGCGAGTGAGGGGGCCTTGTCGGTGCTGATCACCCGCGGATAGCCTGCCGATTTATTCGACCGCAGCGTCTTCGCCAGGAAACGCTTCGCTGCCGCGACGTTGCGTTTTGGTGAGAGGTAGAAGTCCAGGGTCTGGCCACCTGCGGTGATTGCCCGATAGAGGTAGCACCACTTTCCCCCGACCCGGATATAGGTCTCATCCACCCGCCAGGACCTGGCCTGCCAGTCAGGAACTTGCCGATACCACCGGGTCTTCTTATCCAGCTCAGGAGCATATTTCTGGACCCAGCGGTAGATCGTGGTGTGATCGACCGGCACTCCCCGCTCGGTCATCATCTCTTCGAGGTCGCGATAGCTCACGCCGTAGCGGCAGTACCACCGCACCGCCCACAGGATGATTTCACGAGGGAACTGCCGACCGGAGAAGATGCCCATGGACCTGATTATTCCACGCCGGTCTTCCTACTGCCCCAACTTTGCAACAGCACCGATTTGATTGACTACGCAACCTTCCTCATGGATGAGTGGGAGATTCCCGAAGAAGTCCTTCTCTTGGCTGCTAGCGAAGACGGAATGCATCAATGCTTTGTCATTAACTACGGCTTGCCAGATTTCCCAGAAGGCGCCGTATTGTACGTGGATACCGATCCCGATGGGATCATCATGCCCGTTGCAGAATCAGTCGACGCATTCTTGTCTAAGCTAGGCCCCTACCCAGACCAAGAAGAAACGGTTGAAGATGCAGAGCCGGATAACATCGGGATCAATGGTGTTCGATATGGATCCCTTTCTGAACCTCTCCGAAAGGCGATATCTGCCACTCCAACACCAGGAATCGAAAAGCTTTTAAAACAGGCCACAGAGCTCATCACCAAAGATTTAAATCCAATAATCACCGAGAATAGCCCTGAAAGTCGAACCTTTTACGACGTTGTGTACTGGATTGTTCAGCATATTGAGCCCCAACACGATCCTGAAACATTTGCCAACGGAGGCCGAGAAGGACAAATACTAACCTTCCCAGAACTCATGAAGAACTCATTTATAGTTCCTGGTCAGAAATACGAACTCGGCTACACGCTCGCATCCTTAATCATGTGGTGGGATCGCAGAGTCAAAGAAGGAGTTCTCAAAGAAACCGACAACGGTTTCATCCTCGACGAGAATTACGCCGGTAGCGTCTTCGATCGGCTTCGCCAAGGAGAGATCCAAAACTAGCTTTTCCAGAATTGTTGTCCCCGCGCCCAGCATTTGAAAGCAATCGCCCAAAGTAGAGGACACCATTACTAAACAATGGGGTACACCCAGTGCGACAGATGTGTCGCAAAAATGGCGAGACCGAGCCTATTGGCAACAGCAAACTACTGCGCCGTAACTGTCCCGCTGGGGTGCCCCTGTATGGCACTGACTCGACGAGGCCGCGAACGAGCAGCCTCTTGAGAAGGCGAAAGGCAGCGGCAGCGAACCTGGATCGGTTCAGATCTGCGAGATGGATGCGCTCATCGGTTCGCCGCGTTGCTCGAGGTTCCGGCTGCGTCCGCAACGGAGTGGGCGAGGTGCTCTGCCAGCGCGGCGCGCAGTTCGGGCGGAAGGGGGGCGGCTCCGACGGATTCGCTAAGCCAGAGTCCGTCGGCGGCAAGGTACGCGACCATCTTCTGCAGCGCCCGAGGGTCAGTCGGGTCAATCTCGGCAGGGTCGGGTATCCATCGGGAGATGACCCTTCTCCACGGCTTGTTGAGCTCGCTGTCGGTGCTCGCCTCGAGCATGAACAGCAGCTCGGGGCCAGTGGCGCTGCGAGCGCTCACGCGGGCGTAGGCGGCGACGCGCTCGTCCTGCGTTGCCTCGTCTGGGTCCTTGCCCAGGACGTTGATCATCTCGTGGTCCCAGCGCTCGGCAAGATGCTCGTGCAGCGCGAGCACCAGGGCGTCCTTCGAGGGGAAGTGGTAGAGCAGCCCACCTTTGGTGAGTCCGGAGGCGGCGGCCACCGATTCGTACGTGACGGCCGTGACGCCGTCGGTTTCGACAACGTGGAGGGCGGCTTGGAGGATGGAGTCTCGTTTGCTGGTCCGCATGAGCGGTCCTTTCGTGGTCAGTGCTCGGAGTGCAGCTGCGACTGCGTGCCAGGCAGGTACCGACGCAGCAGCACTCCCGTGATGACAGTGGCCGCTGCCAGGACGCCGGCAACGACTAGCATCACGACGAGGTACGCGGAGTCGAAGGCCGTGGAGGCCGCCTGAATGATGGCGGCGTCTCCCTGCGCCGCCTCCAGTGCCTCAGCGATACCGTCACCAGCCGCCGCCGGTGCGCCGTTGGGGAGGACAACACTGGCGGTATAGATGGCCGTGAGCAGGCTTCCGAGCACGGACACGGCGATGAGGCTGCCGAACTCGTAGGAGACCTCTTCGAGGGAAGCGGCCATGCCTGCACGGCGCACCGGCACGTTCCCGATGATGGCGGTGGAGGCGACCGACAGGGCAGCTCCGAGACCGGCACCCGTCACCAGAAGGCCGAGAACCAGCACGCCGAAGGATGATTGGAACCCGACTACCGTCACCACGACGCCGCCGGTGGCGACGGCGAGACCACCGGTGATCAGCGCGAGCAGCCCGACACGGTGCAAGAAGGCACCACCCAGGAGCGCTGTCGGCAACGAGCCCACGGCAATCACGGCAACCAAAAGCCCAGCCTCCAGCGGACTGAAGCCGACGACCTGCTGGAACCGTTGCGTGGTGACAAGCTCGATGCCACCGATGGCGAACATCGCGAACGCCGCGGCGAGCACGCCAGCACTGAACGCCGGGTTGAGGAAGATGGAGAACTCCAGCAGCGGATTCTCCAGGCGCCGCTGACGGCGCACGAAGAGCCAGAACCCGATGGCAGCAACGAGCAGCGCAACAACAATGGTCGCGACAGACGGGGGCGCGTGGCCGATCTCCTTGATGGCCACCACCGTTCCGACGAGCCCGATCATCACCAGTATCGAAGACACGGCATCCCAGCGCTTCGAAGGATCCGGGTCATTGGCCGGGCGGATCAACCAGGTAGCAACCAGCGCCAGCGCCACTACGGGCACGTTCACCAGGAACACCGAGCCCCACCAGAAGTTCTCGAGCAAAGTTCCGCCGAGGATGGGGCCCAGCGCGGCACCCACCACGGAGAGGCTGCCCCAGATCGCGATCGCGAGGTTCCGCTCGCGCTCGACCGTGAAGTACGTGCGGATCAGTGCCAGGGTTGCCGGCATCATCGCTGCCGCACCGACAGCGAGCACAGCGCGTGCACCGATCAGCACCTCGGGCGACGGCGCCAACGCTGCGAGCAGGGACGCCAACCCGAAGATCACCAGGCCGACGACGAACACCTGCGTGTGGCCGATGCGATCACCGAGGGTCCCGCTACCGAGCAGCAGGCCCGCCATCACCAGGGGGTAGGCGTTGATGATCCACAGGCTCTGGGTGCTTGATGCCTGAAGGTCCTCGGTCAGTGTCGGCAATGCCGTGTACAGGATCGAGTTGTCGAGGGTGATCAGTAGGACCCCCGCTCCGACAGTCACCAGCAGCGACCAGCGTCGCCGTTTCGTCATCGTGGACATGCGCGTCTCCTTAATCGTTTAATCGTGAACAACGTAAGTGTACCGGATGGATGGTGTAGTTATGTCTACTGCGAGAGAGATCCGCGTCACTCCCTGTTCACGGCGCCTAAGGCCAGTGACTACGAGCGTGGCGCTCATTTGGGTACACCCTATTGTTACGCCGGTTTGGAGCAGAATGTTTCCTGTAAATAGGGCCGTTCCTAGCATTGTTTTACACGCGTCTAGTGGGGTCTAGGCCTTATGTTTACAGAAAGTGGTGAGTGTGGTGTTATCGTCTGACGGTTTCCATAGGTTGCATCCCTCAGTGTGGTGTGACGCTTGCTGATGGTCACTGACATCTTGCGCCACTTGAAGAGTGTGAGACGGCAAAAACTAATCCAACTGGTCCACAGCGAGGTCCCAATACCCGCTGGGTAGTTTGCCTCTAAAAGGCAGCGGAACTTAGACCCCAACCCCGCACCCTACGTGACGGCGGTAACTATAGTTCGTAGATATGACCGCACCACAAAATAAGACGCAGCACGAGTTGCTCCAAGAACGCGCAGCGGCGGTGGACCTGCGCGCCTATCACCTCCACCTTGACCTCTCGGAGGTACTCGATAGCCCCACCTACCGCGTGACTACGCGCCTCGAACTCAGCAGCAGTGAGCCCGAGCTCTTCCTGGATTACCTAGGCGAATCCGTCGCGGAGGTCAAGGTCAATGGCACCCCGCAGGAGGTGGACTTTGATGGCAGCATCATCCGGCTGCACGGCCTGCCGGTAGGGGAGGAGCTCGCCATCGAAGTCACCGGCCACTCGCGCTATTCGCGCACCGGCCAGGGTCTGCATCGGATGCACGATCAGGCCGATGACGCGACCTACCTGTATTCACACCTCGAGCCTTCTGATGCCCGCCGCATCTTCCCCTGCCTAGAGCAGCCGGATCTCAAGGCCGTCTTCCACGTGCGCATGACCGCACCGAAAAAGTGGCAGATCCTTTCCAACCAACCGGAAGTCGAACGCAGCGAAGAGGGGGAGCTCGCCACCGTTACTTTTGCGCCGACCCCGCCGCTGTCGACGTACCTGACTTCTTTCGCCGCCGGCCCCTACCAGTACCAAGAGCGCACCTGGACCGCCCCGGATGGCAGCCACTCGGCACAGCTGCGCGCCTTTGCGCGCGCGTCCATGTTTGAGCACCTGGACGAGGAAATCCTAGAAGTTACCGCCCAAGGCATGGACTTTTTCCACCAGAACTTTGGCTATCCCTATCCGTGGGGCAAGTACGATTCCATCTTTGTACCCGAATACAACCTGGGTGCCATGGAAAACCCCGGCCTAGTGACGTTTACGGAGAACTACATCTTCCGCTCCCGCGCTACCCGCGCGCAGCACGCCGGCCGTGCAAATACCATCCTGCACGAGATGTCCCATATGTGGTTCGGTGATCTGGTCACTCCCCAGTGGTGGGATGACCTGTGGCTCAAGGAGTCCTTCGCGGAATTTATGGGCGCGGATTCTTCCGTCCACGGCACCGACTACACCGAGGCCTGGGCAAACTTCGCCGGCGCCCGCAAGAATTGGGCCTACCTGCAGGATCAGCTGCCCACCACGCACCCCATCAAGGCGGAGATCCCAGACGTGGATGCCGCACGCCAGAACTTCGATGGCATCACCTATGCCAAGGGAGCGGCGGTGCTCAAGCAGCTGGTGCACTACGTCGGCCGCGATAATTTCTACGCCGGTGCGCGCGACTACTTCCAGGAACACGCCTTTGCCGCCGCCACCTTTGATGACCTCCTGCAGGCGCTCAAGAAGCACACGGACCGCGATCTTGATGCCTGGTCCCAAGCCTGGCTGCGCACCTGGGGCCCGGATACCCTCACCCCGGAGTTGCACACCGAAGGCGAGAGAATTGCGGAGCTGGCCATCAGTGCAGACGCCGAGGACGTCACCCGACCGCACCGCCTGACCGCTTCGCTCTTTGATGCATCCCTGCACAAGTACCGCGAGATCGACATCGATCTCCCCGCCGGCGATGGCACCACCCGCACCATCATCGATGAAGCGGCCGGCCTTCCGGCCCCGGCATTGCTGCTGCTTAACGACGCCGACCATACCTACGCCAAGATCCGCTTCGACGAGACCTCCCTAGACACAGCGAGTGAGCGCCTGACCGACATCGAGGATGAATTGACCCGCGCGGTAATCTGGACCGCGCTGTGGAACCTCACTCGCGATGGGGAAATGTCGGCGATTGACTATGTGGGGGTCGTCGTCAAGCACGAAGCCTACGAGACCAACACGACGCTGCTGGCTGCTGCCTGCGCCAATGCCAATTTCGCCATTGCACACTATGTGGCAGACGCCGACCGCGAGCAGGTCCGCACCGACTATGCCGAGGCGATCTGGGGCCACCTGGACGAGGCCGAACCAGCCTCGGACGCCCAGCTTGTGCTCGCTCGCGCCGCCATCCGCGCACTCGCCGCAACGCCGGAGGAATCAGGCACCGCGCGCCTTAAGGCCCTGCTCTCCGGTGACATTGCCGGTCTTTGCTTGGACCCCGAAATCCGCTGGTCGATCTTGCGCGCCCTCGCGGCCCGCAATGCCGTAACCCCGCCCGAGCTCGAAGACGAAAAGCAGCGCGATAATACGCTGACCGGCGCCACCGAATTCCTCGGCGCCAGCCACGCCTTCCCCACGCCGGAGACCAAGCGCTCCGCGTTCGATAAGGCGCTCACGCCCGGCGCATATTCCAATGCCGAGGTCGACGCACTGGTCGCCGGTTTCAATGCCCCACGCTCAGCTAGCCTGCAGGAGGCCTTCACGGAGGAGTTCTTCTCCCGCGTAGAAGACATCTGGGCCGCGCACCCGATTGAGATTGCTAACCGCCTCATCCGCGGCTTCTACCCAGAGTTGCCGATGGCCGATGCCGCCACCACGCGCCTGCTGCACCGAGAGCTGCCAGGAGCGCTGCGCCGCATCCTGCTGGAATGCCGCGATAACCTGCGGCGCACCCTCCGCGTGCGGGCTGGTCAATAAACTGTACAACCTAGCGCTCGCGCCCTAGTTCCCCTCGGGTCACACTGTGTATAACAGTTGTTGATCCGGGGGGAATCTACATATGACGCTCAGTCATGACCGCAGTGACGAAGAACTAGTTGATGCTTTTATTGAGGGGGACAATAAGGCCTTTTCCGCCATCGTGGAACGCCACCGCACGCGGCTGACCACGGTAGCGCGGCGCTACACCAGAAACGATCATGATGCCCAAGATGTGGTTCAGGAAGCCTTCCTGCGCGCCAGCTGCAACCTGCACTCCTATCGCCGCGAGTCTGCGCTATCGACCTGGCTGCACCGGCTGGTGAAAAACTCTGGCTATGACTACTTGAACCACCGTTCTAACAGGGAAAATGCTTCATTAGATGCAGAGGACTTTGACGACGATCGCAACCCGCTGCTCGCGCATAACCCTTCCGAAAACCTAGCGGAGCAGCTAGTGGTGCGAGAAGCAATGCAGCTGCTGCGGGAGGATCAGCGCGAAGCGCTGGTGCTTACCGACGTCGCCGGGTTCCGCGTCGGCGAAGTTGCCACCGCCCAAGGGGTAAAACCCGGCACCATTAAATCCCGCCGCGCCCGAGCGAAGGAAGTCCTACGCGCCGCCATGGGGTGAGTTTGCTAATACCGACGTTTGTCAGCGTGGCGGGTAGACTCAGGGCGTTACGCGAAACCACACTCTGATTTAAGGGAGTTAGCAATGACCGTCCACGATGTTGCCATCGTAGGTTCCGGCCCTGCCGGTTACACCGCCGCGCTGTACGCGGCACGCGCCGAGCTCAACCCGATTGTCTTCGAGGGCTTCGAGTACGGCGGCGAGCTTATGAATACCACCGAGGTAGAAAACTACCCCGGCTTCCAAAAGGGCATCATGGGCCCAGAGCTCATGGAAGAAATGCGCGCTCAGGCCATCCGCTTCGGTGCGGATCTCCGCATGGAGGTCGTTGACTCCGTTGAGCTGGAAGGCGATATTAAAAAGCTGCACGTGGGTGACGAGCTCTTTGAGGCCCGCGCCGTCATCCTCGCCACCGGTGCCGCCCCGCGCCACCTCGGCGTACCAGGTGAGGAAGAACTTACCGGCCGCGGCGTTTCTACCTGCGCTACGTGCGATGGCTTCTTCTTCAAGGACCACAATATCGCTGTTATCGGCGGCGGCGACTCTGCCATGGAGGAGGCTACCTTCCTCACCAAGTTCGCGGACTCTGTCACCATTGTGAACCGCTCCGAGAACTTCCGCGCCTCCAAGATCATGCTGGAGCGCGCCCAGGCCAACGAAAAGATCAAGTGGGAGACCAATAAGGTCGTCGAAGAAGTTATTGAAACCGATGGCAAGGTCAGCGGACTCAAACTCAAGGACGTCACCAACGGCGAGACTTCCACCTTGGACGTCACTGCCATGTTCGTAGCAATTGGCCATGATCCGCGCTCTTCCTTCCTCAATGATCAGGTCAAGCTCAATGACAACGGCTATGTTGTAGTTGAACAACCCACCACCAAGACCTCCCTGCCAGGCGTTTTCGCCTGCGGTGACTTGGTGGATGACCACTACCAGCAGGCAATTACCGCGGCCGGCTCCGGTTGCCGTGCGGCAATTGATGCGGAACATTTCCTCGCAGAAAACCGTTAATTCAGTATGAGCAACGTCAAGAAAGTAACCACCGATACGTTCCGTAAGGACGTCATCGAGTCCGATAAGCCCGTCGTCGTCGACTTCTGGGCCGAGTGGTGTGGCCCGTGCAAGAAGCTTTCCCCCATCCTGGAAGAGGTAGCGGAGGAGTTGGACGGCCAAGTCACCGTCGCCAAGGTTAACGTCGATGAAGAGCGCAACCTAAGCGCCATGTTCCAGATCATGTCCATTCCAAATGTGCTGATTTTCAACCACGGCGAGAAGGTAGACGAATTTGTGGGTCTGCGTTCTAAAGATGACATCGTGGCGCAAGTGAAAAAGCAGCTTTAACTGTTAATCTAATTCCTATTAGATTAAGCGTGTAGAAATTCTGGAATGCGGCCCTAACTAAAGCGGGCTGTGAAAGGGGTATTAAGGCGTGAACCGCGTTCTTCGAGTCGGCGATACAAGCGTGCGTGTAGCTGAGGCTCGCGCTACCTTGGCCCGTCTCGGCCTCTTGTCAGATTTCAAAGGGGAACTTTCTGCTTGGAAGAAGCAGAAGTACTCCGAGAGCGACAAGAGCTTTGATGCCAATTTGTCTGAGGTCCTCAAGGCCTTCCAGCAATCCCGCGGTATCGTGCCGACGGGCGAAATCGACGATCTCACCCTGCGCGAACTGCGCCAAGCCTCGTACACGCTCGGCAGCCGCGTCCTTAGCTACGAGCCTGCGAATGAGCTGGTAGGTGACGATATCTCGCAGCTCCAGCAACAACTGCAGGAGCTCGGCTTCTACCAACAGCGCGTAGACGGCCACTTCGGTACTAATACCCACGCGGCCCTGAAGGAATATCAGCACAACTGCGGCCTGCAAGAAGATGGTGTGTGCGGCCCCGCCACCATCCGCGCCCTTGGACTGCTCGGCCGCCGTATTACCGGTGGTTCCGCGCACAATATCCAAGAACGTGAGCGCGTCCGCAACGCCGGCCCAAAGCTCGCGGGCAAGCGCGTTGTCATCGATCCCGCCTTGAGCGGCGGCGACGCCGGCCAGCTGGTCAAGGGTCGCTTCGGTGATATTTCCGAGCAGGAAATCCTGTGGGACCTCACCCAGCGCATCGAGGGACGCATGATTGCCGCAGGCATGGAAACCATCATCTCCCGTCCTCGGACCTCCGATGCGGACGTCAAGTCCCGCGCCGAGCTAGCCAATGCCTTCGATGCGGACATTGTGATTTCTTTGGCCTGCGATTCTTATCCCAATGAGAAGGCCAATGGTGTTGCGACCTTTTACTTCGGCTCCGAATTAGGCAATTCCTCTCTCATTGGTGAGACCCTTTCCGGTTTCATCCAGCGCGAGATTGTCGCGCGCACTGAGCTGCTGGACTGCGGCAACCACGGCCGCACCTGGGACCTGCTGCGCTTGACCCAGATGCCGGTCATCCAGATCGTACTGGGCTACCTGACCAACCCAGAGGACGTAAAGATCCTCACCAACCCGTCCCGCCGCGATGACATTGCGGAGGCGATCGTGATTGCTGTAAAGCGCATGTACCTCATGGAGCAGGACACCGCCGTCACAGGTGCCTATAAGTTCTCCGAGCTGCTCCAGGCCGAACAGTCCTTGGCCTAGAATCTAGGCCAAGGCGCGGGCTAGGAGGTCTTCGGCCGCTGCCGCGCTGAGCATATCGTGCTCTGGCGGCAACTCGAGCCGCAAGCGGGGGAGTACTGGGTGATCTGCGGCTACCTCAAAGCCGGCGGAGCGCAAAGTCTCATAAGACATCAGCCCGATATAGGCCGGTTTGTGGCCCAAGAAATCCGCCGCTGCGGTTGGATCGCCGTAATAGCCAAAGGCCTCCACGGCGGTGCTGCCGCGGTTAGTGAGGTGCATAATGGCGGCGTCGACAAGCACTGCTTCAATGCCACGCCCCATTAAATGTGCCTTAACGAAGAGCGAGGTAATGATCTCCGCATCTTCTGAAATGGGGGCGGTGGGAAGCTTGGCGGCGCCGGCAGCATCCTCGCGGGAGCAAAAGAGAATGGTAGCGTCCTCACCCACAGTAAAGCCGCACTGACCAAAGGAGAGCAGGGTAGTGGCCAACCACGCTTCCTTTTCAAAGGCGGGATCGACCACGGAGGCCTCCAGCTCCCAAAAGGTGCTGCGCGCGGCCTGGCGGTGAATGCGCGCGCCTTCGCGTACCGGCTCGAGGATCATCGCCTCTGACTACTGCTGACCCTCAATGAGCGCCATGATGCGCTCGAAATCTTCTTGGTCACCAAATTCCACGACCATCTTGCCCTTGCGCTTGCCCATGGTCACGGTGACCTTGGTATCGAAGCGGTCGGACAGCCGCTCAGCGGAATCGGTAAAGTACTGCGGCTGCGGTGCCGGCTGTTTCTTCTTGGATTCGGCCGGCTTACCATCGCGCTTGTAGAGGGTGACTGCCTCCTCGGTGGCGCGTACGGACAGGCCCTCCGCGATGATGCGGTTGGCAATGTATTCCATGGCCTCGGTGTCGTCCAAGGACAATAGGGCACGCGCGTGGCCGGCAGATAAGGTACCAGCAGCTACGCGCTTTTGAACCTCTACCGGCAGCTTGAGCAGGCGCAGCATATTGGTCACCTGTGGGCGCGAACGACCAATGCGGTCCGCCAGCTCGTTCTGAGTAACGCCGAACTCTTCCAGCAGCTGCTGGTAGGCGTGCGCTTCTTCCAAGGGGTTGAGCTGCACGCGGTGAATATTCTCCAGCAGAGCATCGCGCAGCAGGTTGTCATCCTTGGTATCGCGCACGATGGCCGGAATCGTGGCTAGGCCCGCCTTGGAGGAAGCGCGCCAACGCCGCTCACCCATAATGAGCTCGAAGCCACCTTCCTCGGAAGGACGAACGACCACGGGCTGCAACAGACCAAATTCGCGGATCGAGTGGACGAGCTCACCGAGTTCATCCTCGTCGAAGACCGTGCGCGGCTGCTTCGGGTTGGGGATGATATCCCCAATGGAAATCTCACGGTAGGTCGCACCGATAGGAGCCGGGGTGGCCTGGCGCTTCTTGGAGGACGTGGATCCAGAACCCTGTTGAATGGTGGGAGCGCCCTTTACGCGCTTGCCTTCGCCGCCCTTCCGGCCCGGCTGCGGGGTGGAATTACCCAAAATAATATCCGCCGCGGAATCTCCCAGGCGCGGCTTGCGGGTAGGGGCATCAGGACCAGACGGGATGAGTGCGGCGAGTCCTTTGCCAAGGCCGCCTTGCTTCTGTTCTGCCATGAGTTCCTATCCTTCCAATTCCGCGTAAATCTCTGGGCTCACGCCAATCGCCCCAGTGGTCGGGTGCGGGCGGTAATCGCCACGCCGGTTAAGCTCGCGCGCCGCCGCAAGGTACGCGCGGGCACCGGTGGACGAGGGAGCGTAATCAATAACCGTAGTACCGTACCCCGGTGCCTCGGAAACGCGCACGGAGCGCGGGATAACATTGGCCAGCACCACGGCGCCAAACTGTTCGCGGACGTTATCTGCCACATCCTCGGCCAAACGTGTACGGGCATCATACATGGTCAGCAGCACGGCGGAAATATGCAGATCCTCGTTGAGATGCTCGCGAATCATGGAGATATTGCCCAGCAGCTGGCCCACGCCCTCCAGCGCATAATACTCGCATTGAATCGGTATGATGACCTCTTCAGCGCAGGTCATCGCATTAATGGTGAGCAAGCCAAGGGATGGCGGGCAATCAATGAAGACATATTCAAAACCATGCTCTTCAAGGAAGCCATTATGCAGGGCGTCATAGAGCCGAAATTCACGGCGCACCAAGGAGACCATTTCAATCTCCGCGCCAGCCAGATCAATGGTGGCAGGGATGCAAAAAAGATTCTCGTTGTGCGAGGAGGCCTGCATAGCCTTCTCGGCGGTGCAGTCTCCGAGGAGCACCTCATAGCTGGAATCGGTGCCGGAATTATGTTCCGCGCCCATGGCCGTGGAGGCGTTTCCCTGCGGGTCAAGATCGATCACCAGCACTTTTTTGCCCTCTGTGGCTAGCGCTGCGGCCAAGTTGGCGGCGGAGGTGGTTTTGCCTACGCCGCCTTTCTGGTTAGCAATGGTGATAAGGCGCGGATTAGTCATGCCGTCTACTTTAGTTCACGCGCGGGACACGAATGATCGTGGTTCCCTCGATGGTGCTGACCTCGGCCTTTCCACCGCCGGCCTTCTTAATGTCAGCGGCATCGCGTTCCAGTTCCTCGTGTACCGAAGAACCCTTCAGCGCGATCATCTCACCGCCCTTGCGTACGAGCGGCAGCGACCATTTCGCCAGCTTGCCCAGCGGTGCGACGGCGCGGGAGGTGACCACGTCTGCGCCCGCCACGGCCTTTTTAATCGGGCCTTCCTCGGCACGGCCACGCAGCACCGTTACGTTGTCTAGGCCCAGCTCTTCTACGACTTCGTTGAGGTAGTTATAGCGCTTGAGCAGCGGCTCGATCAAGGTGATCTGCAGGTCTGGGCGTGCAATGGCCAGCGGAATGCCGGGCAGCCCGGCACCCGAGCCGACGTCGATAACCGTGGCGCCCTCTGGGATTGCCTGCTTGACGACGGCGCAGTTAATAATGTGCCTCTCCCACAGGCGTGGCACCTCGCGGGGGCCTATAAAACCACGAGTGGACCCGTCTGTAGCGAGCGAATCATGGTAAGCCTGCGCGAGGGGCAAGCGGGAGCCGAATACTACTGACGGGTCCATCTCGGACACGATGGGGTTCTCCTCCGTGTTTATTTGTTTTTGCGCTGTTTCTTGGTGCGGTTGTCCTTCTTGCGGGCACCCGGCTTAGGCGCGGAAGTGCGCTTGGCCTCAACCTTAGCGGCTTCCTCTTCTTCTTCCTCGCGGTCCATCTTGGCATAGACGATGCGGGTTTGGAAGAAGGTCCAGACCGTATTGGCCATCATGTAGAACAGCAAACCAATCGGCCAGATGAAGCCGGAGAAAATCAGCATGGCCGGCATGACCCACAGCATCATCTTGGACATCATAGCCATTTGCTGCTGCATCATTTCCGCATTCTGCCCCTGCGGTGCTTGGGTCTTGCCAGCAGCGCGGCGCTTTTCCTGACGGTTCAGGCTCATGCGGGCGTTGAAGTGCGTCATGACCGTAATGATGGCGATCATCGGAACGATGATGACGGCTGCTTGGGTGGTAGTGACGCCCTCTACAATCGGCGAGTTCAATCGCAGGTTGGTCACCAGCGGAACATCAAAGATCTTGGCGTCTAGGAACTGCTGGACCAGTTCCGGCTTAAAGATGTAGTTCGCGGTATTAGCATTTTCCTCAATGGACATTGCGTCACCACTGGGATGTCCAATGCCACCGGCTACCGCAACGGTGCGGTCGAAGGAGCGCAGCACGTGGAACAAACCAACGAACATTGGAATCTGCACGAAGACCGGCAGGCAGCCGGCCATCGGACGAACGCCGGACTCCTTGTAGACCTTCTGCATTTCCTGCGCGGCCTTGGTTTGGTCATTACCGTACTTCGCACGGATTTCCTGCACCTTAGGCTGGATTTCCTGCATCTTACGCGAGGAACGAATCTGGCTAATGGTCGGCTTGACCATTAGTGCCTTAAGCGTCCAGGTCAGCAGCACAATGGCCAGAATCCAGGTAATGCCCCAGGCAGGGTCCATTACGAGGGACAGCAGCCAGTGCCAGAACCACAAAACGGCCGAAATTGGCCAGTAAATGAAATTAAGCACGAGTGTTTAATCCTCAATTGTTGTTGGTACCCGGGACCGGATCGAATCCGCCCGGATGCCAGGGGCCGCATTTGCAGACCCTGGCTATTGCCATCGCCGTACCCTTGATTGCGCCGTGTTGAGAAAGCGCCTCTAGGGCATAAGCACTGCATGTCGGCTCGAACCGACAGGTCGATACCATCTTAAGGCCAGAGACATGCTTTTGGTAGAAACGAACCACTTTGACCATTGGTTTGGCCAATCCTCTGGCTGGGGGAATTTCCTCCCCGCGGGAATTTAGATATCCCATTGCTTGCGTAGTGCTTTGGCAAGATCTTTTTCTAATTGCTCACTGCTAGCAGTGGCGCTGGCGGGCAAAGCACGGATGACAACGTCCACGCTGGCAGGCAGCTTGGGAATGAATGTCATACACACATGGCGAAGCCGCCGGGAGGTGCGGTGGCGAACCACTGCATTCCCGACGGCTTTAGAAACAATCAGCCCAAATCGCGGCCCAGTGGCGGCGATATCGGCTGCCTTGTCCGTACCTGCGTTGTCGCGCGCATGCACGACGACCGTACGAGTGCCCGCCCGGCGACTACCCTTCATCGTGCGCCGAAATTGCGTCGGCGACGTGAGCTTGTGCTGGGCTGGAAGCATAACTTATGCAGTCAGCTTTGCGCGGCCCTTCTTGCGACGAGCTGCAACAATGGCGCGACCTGCACGGGTGCTCATGCGGGTGCGGAATCCGTGCTTGCGAGCACGACGACGGTTGTTCGGCTGGAACGTGCGCTTACCCTTTGCCACGTTAATTCTCCTTGAAGTTGTGCGTAGGCACACCACCGCGATGCAGCGGCACGCCCACTGATGAATAGATTCCATGAACCTGACGCATCACAGTCTCTCCGGTGCACGGCGAGCCGACGGGCCCAGCCGGTGCGAGGTGACGCTGTCACTTTCACGCGCAACTCTTTGTTGCAATAGACCATGCCAGATTACGTGATTTCTGCCGCTGGGAACAAATCGACACCCGGGTACACCCGAAATTACATAAATGTTTTTTCCTGCAGCTAGAGGGCCAGATTCTGCGCTCTTACTGCACCTAATCCATCACGCAATAAGACCAACCCCAACCCACACCCGGGTGGTGAATTTTTCTCGCTAGACACACCCGCCGTTTCGGCGGTAGAACAGAAGAATCAAATTCCACAGCCCAACCGGACATGTGGATAACTCTAAATCAACACTTGAGACTTTTGTAGTTTCCGCAGCATAAGACCACATACTGACCAATGAAGAGTTATCCACAGTCATGAACTAAGCTGTGAATAACTATTTAATCCACACCTGTGGATAACTCTGTGGAGATCGAGGTGACTCGATAAAAACCGATGTGAAAACCACGGTGGAATCCGCAGTGAAAATTGTTATTCAATGTCCACCCGTCCCCGACTAAATTCCACAAAGGTAGCCTGTTGTGACTGACCCACAAGCGAACCTGCATGCCGTTTGGCGCGCGGTCGTTGATGACCTGCTCGCACAATCCGAGCAACCCAATTCCGAGGTCCCCAGTTTTTCGCACTCACAGCGCCTTTACCTCCAACTGGTTCGCCCCATCATGATGGTCGAAGGCTACACCCTCGTTGCCGCCGAAAACCTGGATGCCAAAAATGTGGTCGAAAATGAGTTGGGCGAGCACATTGCCAAGGCATTAACCCGTCACCTAGGCCGGCCGTGTTCCTTTGCGGTTACCCTTGCCACCCCGCAAGAGCCACAGCCGCCGGCCGCGGACCCTGCACCACAGGCAACACCCCCTCAACAACAGCAACCGCCTCAAGCGCAACCGCCGCAGAACACGGAATCTACCCAGAACTACATTCCGCGCCCGCAGCAAACGGATGCCGCTGCACAGCAGGCCCCTTCTCAGAACAATTGGCAGTCGAGTCACGCCCCTGCAAGCCTGGATGAGCTGGCCCAGCACTATAACCAACAGCAGGCCGAATCCGCGGGAAATTTCTCCGGTGCTGCCACCAATTCTGCCCGCATCCCGCGCGAGGCCCCGGCGCACGATCCCAACCGTGAAACTTCCCTCAATCCGAAGCACACTTTCGATAGCTTCGTGATCGGTTCTTCGAATCGTTTTGCCAATGGTGCCGCTGTGGCTGTGGCCGAGAATCCCGCCCGTGCATACAACCCACTATTTATCTGGGGTGGCTCTGGTCTGGGTAAAACGCACCTTTTGCATGCCGCCGGCAATTACGCCCAGGTACTACATCCGGGTCTGCGCGTGAAGTATGTGTCTTCGGAAGAATTCACGAATGACTATATTAATTCCCTGCGCGATGACCGTCAGGAATCATTCAAGCGGCGCTACCGCAATCTCGACATTTTGATGGTCGATGACATCCAGTTCTTGGAAGGCAAAGAATCCACCCAGGAAGAGTTCTTTCATACTTTCAATGCGCTGCACCAAGCCAATAAGCAGATCATTTTGTCTTCGGACCGCCCACCGAAACAGCTAACCACGCTAGAAGATCGCCTCCGCACCCGCTTTGAAGGCGGTCTTATCACCGATATTCAGCCGCCAGATCTAGAAACGCGTATCGCGATTTTGATGAAGAAGGCGGCCAATGACGGCACCGAAGTGGATCGCTCCGTGCTTGAGCTCATTGCCTCTCGTTTTGAGTCATCTATTCGTGAGCTCGAGGGCGCACTGATTCGCGTTTCGGCCTATTCCTCCTTGGTGAATGAGCCAATCAACGTGGAGATGGCAGAAATCGCGCTGCGCGATTTGGCCCCAGATTCCGCCGATCGGCAAATCACCGCTACCTCGATCATGGAGGTCACGGCAGAATTCTTCGATATTGATGTAGAGACTCTGCGCGGGGCTGGCAAAAAGCGTGCGGTGGCGCATGCACGCCAGTTGGCTATGTATCTGTGCCGCGAGCTCACGGAGCTATCCCTTCCCAAGATCGGTGAGCAATTCGGCGGCAAGGATCACACCACCGTCATTTACGCGGATCGCAAGATCCGCAAAGAGATGACTGAAAAGCGCAATACTTACGACGAGATCCAGGCGCTCACCCAGCGCATCAAGAATCGCGGTCGCGCCTAAATTTCTCTACCGCTGCTTCAGCGCCTTCCTTATATAAAGGAGGGCGCTTTTGTCTGCCCTTTGTCACTTCGCGGATTCTGCTCGGATTACTTAAAGGTGAGATCAGAACTACCAGATCAGAGATTCTTGACTGAGACGCCGAAACCTGGTTCAAACCGTCCACACAGCCGCCTACACCTTCGTGTAATTCCACAAAGAACCCAAAAGGTCCGCGAAAAGTACTCTCTTAACTGCGAAAAAAGTTATCCACAGCGTTATTCACACTTGTGTAATTCCACCTTTGTAATTCGTAGATCTTACTCACAGTTTTAAATTCCACAGGCTCTATGCTGGGAGAACCACCCTGTGATCAGCGCTGTGTGTAGATCGGTGATCAAATGACAAAACCTGTGGATAAAACGGTGATCCCGTTAGTTGTCCACATTTCGCCCTGATTGATCACAGCAAGATCACAAGAATTGGCACACCCCGGATCTGTGTCCTGAACTTGTCATTTACCTAGTTACCCACAGATCCCACAGCGCTTATTACTACTACTAAATTATTTCTCTGATCTGTATAGAAGAAAGAGGGTGTGTGGAATTCGACCCGGCCTGCCTTCGGCCAGGCGCGGATCGGGCAGGCAAAGATGGAATTACACGTTGTGGCGCACCGCGCCCGATACGGTAAGTTGGAAGCCAGTCTTTTGTAAGTAACAAATTTCCTACTTGCCCCAGAGGAGCTCTTCGCACCATGGATGAAGCCGTGTCATTTCGCGTGGCCAAAGATGACCTTGCCAACGCCGTAGCGTGGGTTGCTCGTAGCCTGCCGTCCAAGGTCACCCAGCCTGTACTCCGCGCGATGCTGATCACCGCGGATGACAATGGTCTTGAGTTCACTGGCTTCGATTACGAGGTGTCCACCCGCGTCCGAATCGCCGGAATGGTGGATGAACCCGGACAGATCGCGGTAGCCGGCAAGCTCCTATCTGACATCGTCGCTTCCCTGCCCAACAAGGAAGTGGAGATCTCCCAGGTAGATTCCAAGGCCCTGGTTACTTGTGGTTCTTCCCGCTTTGAGCTGCCACTGATTCCTCTGGATGATTACCCGCAGCTCCCGGTCCTGCCGGAGGTTACCGGCACCATCCAGCCACAGCTCTTCGTCGAGGCCATCCACCAGGTCGCCGCTGCGGCCGGCAAGGATGACACCTTGCCCATGCTCACCGGTGTGCACATGGATATCCGTGGCAAGGACATTGAGATGACGGCAACGGACCGCTTCCGCCTGGCCATGCGCACCTTGGAATGGGAGCCGAAGTCGCCAGATGTAGAAGCGAAACTCTTGGTACCTGCGAAGACCCTGCAGGAAACCGGTCGTTCCTTGGATCCGCACCTAAATATCCCAGTGGAAATCGCTGTGGGAACCGAGGACAATATTGGTGCCGATGGCCTCTTTGGTCTGCACGCGGATAATCGTGAGACCACCACGCGCATGCTGGATGCGGACTTCCCTAATGTGCAACCCCTGCTGCCGAAGAACCACACCAATATTGCCTCCATTGAGGTCGCCCCGCTGCAGGAAGCAATTCGCCGCGTGTCTTTGCTGACGGATCGCAATGCGCAGATTCGGATGGAATTCGCCGATGGCCAGGTAACCCTATCCGCCGGTGCGGATGCTGGTAACGCGACCGAGACCCTGCCGTGTGCGTTCCATGGCCGCGATGAATTCCTCATCGCCTTCAATCCGGGCTACCTCAAGGATGGCTTGGGCGTCATCAATACCGACCGCGTGGTCTTCGGCTTTACCGAGCCTTCGCGCCCAGCCATCATGATCCCAGAACCGGAAGAGCTGCCTGAGGCCGATGAAGATGGCAACTTCCCCACGCCGGAGACCAACTTCACCTACCTGCTCATGCCGGTTCGCCTGCCGGGCTAATGTACGTCAGGGATCTCGATGTTCGGGATTTTCGCTCGTGGCCCGAACTTAATGTGCAGCTAGGGCCGGGGATCACCCTTTTTGTCGGGCGCAATGGCTTTGGCAAGACCAATATCGTTGAGGCCATTGGCTATACCGCCCACCTTTCCTCCCACCGCGTTTCCCACGATGCACCGCTGGTGCGCCAGGGCGCGGATAGCGCGCGGGTATCCATTACCGCGGTGAACCAGGGCCGCGAGCTTACTACCCATTTGCTGATTAAGCCCCACGCGGCCAACCAGGCGCAGATTAATCGCACCCGCCTGCGCAGCCCCCGTGAGCTGCTGGGCGTGGTGAAGACTGTGCTCTTCTCCCCAGAGGACTTGGCCCTGGTGCGCGGGGAGCCGGCAGGGCGCCGCGCCTACCTCGATAGCATCATTGCCTCGCGGACTCCGCGCTTAGCGGGCGTGAAGGCCGACTACGACAAGGTACTCAAGCAACGCAATGCCCTGCTGAAATCGGCCTCCGGTAGCTTGCGCCGCGGCTATTCCGATAGCGATGGCGCCGCTGCGTTGGCCACTTTGGATACCTGGGATGCACAGCTTGCCCGGCTTGGCGCCCAGGTGATCGCCGCACGCCTTGCGCTTGTCGACGCCCTCTTGGACCACATCCCCGCCGCCTATTCCGGCCTGGCGCCAGAATCGCGGCCGGCACACGTGGAGTATAAGTCCACGATCGATACCTCCGATCGCGAGGTGCTCGAAGCGGTTCTGCTCACCGAGCTGGCCAGCGCCCGGCAGCGCGAGATTGAACGCGGCATTTCCCTGGTGGGTCCGCACCGCGACGATCTGGTGCTCAACCTGGGTGATCAGCCGGCCAAGGGCTTTGCTAGCCACGGCGAGACGTGGTCTTATGCCATCGCGCTGCGCCTGGCGGAATTCAACCTCCTGCGCCAGGAGGGAGGATCCGATCCGGTGCTCATCTTGGATGATGTCTTTGCCGAGCTCGATGCCAAGCGCCGCAAGCAGCTGGTCCACTTGGCCGCCGAGGCCGAACAAGTGCTTATCACCGCGGCCGTGGATGAAGATCTGCCCGGAAACTTGGAGCCCATCGTGCGCTACCGCGTGAGCGTAGAAGATACCGAGACCGGCCGCATTTCCAAGCTCAGCGCCGAAGATTCTGCCGAAGATCTTGCTCAAGATGCCGCTGAGGAAGGTGAGGGGAATGAGTGAGGATCAAGGGGGCGTCGGCAAGCAGCGCATCGATCCCGTCACCCAGTACTTCAAGCTGGTTCGGTCCACTTCCAAAAACCCGCCGAAGCTGACCCGCCCGGTACCGAAGATGCCGGTGCCCTCGCTGGAGAAGGCGCAAAAGCAGGGGTATATGGGCTACCAACGCGGCTGGCCTACGGGTCCGGATGGCAGAAAGAAACGGCGCACGCTGGCCGTGCCGAGCCTGGGATCCCAAATTAACCGCGAGGTGGTCAATCGTGGGTGGGAGCATGATCTGGCTAATGGCTGGGTGATGGGCAATTGGGAGCATCTGGTGGGCGAGCGCATTGCCGCGCATACGCAGCCGCAGCGGATTAAAGACAAGATTGTCTATGTATCCTGCGATAACTCCACGTGGGCAACGGAGCTGCGCTACCTGCAGCGCCAAATCCTGCGGAAAATCTCTGACCGCCTAGGCCCCGATGTCATTGTGGAACTGCGGATTCACGGGCCGAAACAAAAGCGCAATTATGAAGGGCGGCAGTGGGTCAAACCGCAAGGATCACAAGATACATACGGCTAATAGGCTGAGGTTTACTCAGACCTGCATAATGTAAATAACCTCAGAGCGCCCCAGATTCCTATCTCTCACGGGTGTGGGGTGTCTTTCAGTAGGGGGTATCCGTGTAGAATAGTCAAGGTCTTAGAATTAGCTATAGCCAAAAGGAGAGCACGAATCCGTGGCTGAAGAACACGCATATGATGCCGGGTCAATTACGATCCTGGAGGGCCTCGAGGCCGTCCGTAAGCGCCCCGGCATGTACATTGGTTCGACCGGTTCGCGCGGCCTGCACCACCTCATTTGGGAGATCGTTGATAACTCCGTCGATGAGGCCATGGCCGGCTACGCCGACAAAGTTACCGTCAAGCTGCTGGAAGATGGCGGCGTAGAGGTCATCGATAATGGCCGTGGCATTCCGGTAGAAATGCACGCCTCTGGTGCACCTACCATCCAGGTGGTCATGACCCAGCTGCACGCCGGCGGTAAGTTCGACTCCGACTCCTACGCCGTTTCCGGCGGCCTGCACGGTGTCGGCATTTCCGTGGTGAACGCGCTTTCTACCCGCGTGGAGGCGGAGATTAAGCGCGACGGCAAGCATTGGTACCAAAACTTCCAGAACGCCATCCCAGACGAGCTCGTTGAGGGTGGCAATGCCCGCGGCACGGGCACCAAGATTCGTTTCTGGGCGGACCCGGAAGTTTTTGAAACTACCGAGTACGATTACGACACCATCGCCCGCCGCCTGCAGGAAATGGCCTTCCTGAACAAGGGCCTGAGCATTGAGCTCATTGACGAGCGCGTCACCGAAGAGCAGATCGAGCTGGAGGAAATCGCCGATGCAGAATCCGGCGAGACCAGCGCGGATGAAACCTCCTTCGATGATGCCCCGGACGCCGGCGATACCTTCAACGAAGAATCCGGCGAGGCGGAGGACGCTGCGGCAGAGAAGAAGCGCCGCAAGAAGGTAACCTTCCACTACCCGGATGGCTTGACCGACTACGTCAAGTACCTCAATAAGTCCAAGACCGCGATCCACCCGACCATCGTTTCCTTCGATGCGAAGGGCGAGGATCACGAGGTAGAGGTAGCGCTGCAGTGGAACCAGGGCTATAAGCAGTCCGTTCACACCTTTGCCAATACCATCAACACCCACGAGGGCGGCACGCACGAAGAGGGCTTCCGTGCGGCCCTAACCTCCCTGATGAACCGCTACGCCAAGGAGCATAAGCTCCTCAAGGAAAAGGACGGGAACCTCTCCGGCGATGACTGCCGCGAAGGCTTGGCGGCCGTCATTTCCGTCAAAGTGGGTGATCCGCAGTTCGAGGGCCAGACCAAGACCAAGTTGGGCAATTCCGAGATCAAGGGCTTTGTCCAGCGCGCGGTCAACGAGCACGTCAATGACTGGTTCGATGCCAACCCGGCAGAGGCTAAGGCCATTATCAATAAGGCTGTTTCCTCCGCGCATGCCCGCATGGCTGCCCGCAAGGCTCGCGAGATGGTGCGCCGCAAGTCCGCCACCGACCTCGGTGGCCTGCCAGGCAAGCTTGCAGACTGCCGCTCGAAGGATCCGAAGATTTCCGAGCTCTACATCGTGGAGGGTGACTCTGCAGGTGGCTCCGCTAAGGGCGGCCGCGATTCCATGTTCCAGGCCATCCTGCCGCTGCGCGGCAAGATCCTGAACGTGGAGAAGGCCCGCATGGATAAGGTGCTCAAGAATGCCGAGGTCCAGGCGATTATTACTGCGCTGGGTACTGGTATCCACGAGGAATTCGATATCAAGAAGCTGCGCTACGACAAGATCGTGCTCATGGCCGATGCCGACGTTGACGGTCAGCACATCGCTACGCTGCTTTTGACCTTGCTCTTCCGCTTCATGCCGCAGTTGGTTGAGGATGGCCACGTGTTCTTGGCTAACCCGCCGCTGTACAAGCTCAAGTGGTCTAAGGGTACTCCGGGCTATGCTTTTTCCGACGCCGAGCGCGATAAGCTGCTGGCCGAGGGCCTGGAGCAAAACCGCAAGATCAACAAAGATGACGGCATCCAGCGCTACAAGGGTCTGGGCGAGATGAACGCCGCTGAGCTGTGGGAGACCACGCTTGACCCGAGCACCCGCATCCTGCGCCGTGTGGACTTGGAAGACGCGCAGCGCGCCGATGAGCTCTTCTCCATCCTCATGGGTGATGATGTCTCGGCTCGCCGCTCCTTCATTACCCGCCGCGCGAAGGACGTCCGCTTCCTGGATATCTAGAGCGCAGCATGAAGCCCACCGTGGAATTTACCGCGGTGGGCTTTAATTGTGGCGTCGGAAAGCGCCGGGCCTACGCCTGGGAGCTGCGCTGATCCGCTACGGCGAATCCTAGGGAAGCGAGGCACATGGCGAGGATGACGCCGAAGCCGGCAATGATGGACAGCGGCCAGTCCGCGCTTGTGCCGTGCAAGGTGGCAAAAACGATGGCCGTAATAACGGCAAGCCCAATGGCCGTACCAATGCGCTGGCCGGTTTGGAGGACGGCGCCGGACGATCCGGCGTAGGCCTGTGGAACGTGCGCCAAGGTGAGCGTTTGGTTGGGGGAGATGACCGAGCCTTGGCCGCCGCCAACAAAGGTCAGCGAAAGGACCATCCACCATTCGCTGGCTCCCCACTGCTCGGTGGCCCAGATAAGCGCAATTGTGGCCACCAGACCGAAGATGGTCACCAGCATGCCAAGTACCACGACCTTGCGCCCATAAACGGAAACGGATCGACCGGCCAGTGTGGCAGATATGGAGCTCAACAAGGCAGCCGGAATGCCTACGGATCCGGCAGCCAGGGCGGAGTGTCCGAGTCCGCTTTGGAAGTAGAGTGCCACGAGCACCCAAATGCTGGTAATACCCATAAACCACAAGGTGGCGATGATGGTGCCATTGCGAAAACTCGGGGTGGCGAAGATAGTGACATCCACCATTGGCGGATGGCCGGTGGCCTTGTGGCGGCGCTCCCATAGCACCCATCCCACAAGGAGGACGGCGCCCAGCAGTAGGAGCCACCACACGGCCGGGGAAGCGGACGATTCCATGAAGGGGAAGAGTATGGCCCACACTGCAGCACCGAGGATCACCGCACCGATGGGATCCAGGGTGGCAAGGGCCTTGAAGGTGCCCAGTTTATTGCCATTTTCATCACGCACGCGGGAAAACAGCGGCCGCGGAAACCACAGTAATCCTAAGATGATGGCAATAAGGCCGACGGGGAAATTGACCAGCATGGTCAGCCGCCAACCTAGGTCCGCGCCGCCGAGGCGAATGAGCAGGCCGCCCAGTACCGGTCCGATAGCCACAGCGATGCCTACCGTGGAGCCAAAGTAGCCGAAGGCGCGGGCGCGTTCCGGACCGCGGAAGTACTGCTGGATCATTCCCACGCCCTGCGGATTGAGCAGCCCAGCGCCTATGCCTTGGATAAAGCGGGCGGCGTTGAGTGCCTCCGCGTTGGGGGCAAAGCCGGCGACGGCGGCGCTGAGGGAATAGATAGCAATGCCTGCTAGAAAGATGCCGCCGCGGCCGAAGAGATCTCCGGCACGGCCGGCCGCCACAAGGATGACACCAAAGGTGAGCGCATAGCCGGAGAGTACCCATTGCACATCGGACTCAGAGGCTCCCAGGCCCGATTGAATAGAGGGCAGGGCTACGTTCACGATGGACACGCTCAGCAGGGACATGAAGAGCGCCGTGAGCAAAACGATAAGCACCCGCCAGCGGGCGGGATCTTGGCCGGCGGGGTACTCGGTTTGGTTAGCTGCGGAAGTAGTCACTTCCACACTTATACTCTGCGGTTTGATTTAGGTTCAAGCGTGCGGAGGCTACATGTGCTTTTGCAGCACGCGGCCGAAATCCGGGACCGCAGGGGTGAGGAATTTCGAGGCCTTACCGCGCAAGGAGTTATAAGGCTTAGACAGCGCGGGGGAGTTAATCTGCTCGGCATGCTTATCGGCCACCGACATGATGGAATCGCTCACCTGGGCGCTGCGGGGCTCCAGGAAGGAACCGAAATCCTGCTCGGAGCTGCGTGCAAACTCTTGCCAGTGCGGATCTAAAGCGTGGAGGATATCCGGTAGCACGCGGCCTAGGGCCTTGGTAATGATGGCGGAATCGACCTTCTTCGCGGCGGCGACGGCGCCCTTGAGCGCCATTCCGGTAATGCCCGATTGCTTGGCGACGACCCCCTCAACCAGCTCGCCGCAATCGTTAATCACCGCAGTTCGCTGCGGACCTGACATAAGTTCAGAAAGATGTGCCATGCTGCACCACCTTACGCGAGTTAGGCGGGCTGGCCCGGCAGGCTAGGGAGGCTGGCCTGAATGGCAGCAATCTGATCGGCGATCTGGTTCAAGCCAGCATCGCGCGCCGCCTTCTCCAAATCGACATTAGGGGAATAGAGGGCTACTGCGCTGGCCAGTGCGGTGACGCCCGCGGCCGCTGCGGTGATAATCAAGGTGAGGTCTAGCTGGGAAGAACCAGTAGAGGAACCACCGGCCTCGCCCGGCTGAAAGTCCGGATTTACGTTCTCCTGCCAGGAATCGGCATCAGCGGCGGTGGCGGTAGGAGCAGTGACGGCGGTGGCAGCTAGCGCTACGGCGGTCAGGCTCGAGGCGGCAATCTTCTTGAAGCGGGACATGGTGGTAGTTCCTTTCTTGGGTCACTATCCCCAGTAACTTAGGTAACTTCTTTAACACTAAGGTAGACGCGCGCGCTGAACTTTGCGAACTCTGCGTTATACCCGTTAAGCGCTGGCACGCGGGCTAATACCTCCGCCATGGCGCGGGCGGCATCGCGGTGGTTGTCATGAATGGCTATTCCTTCCACCTTGGCGGTGCTCGCAGCCGCCGCGGCCGCCAGGGCGGCGAAGTTGGTGATGCGGACGTTAAAACGAGCGCAAAATTCGCGGGCTAAGAGGTAGAGCTGTTCAGTAGTCATGCTTGCCTAGGACTGTGCGGGCCGGGCACGGCGGATTTCCGCCTCCAGCTCAGTGCGGCCGGGGAGGAGGGCGCGGGCGGTGGACTGCACGTGGGCGTCGGCAAGCGTGCGGGCTGCGGCCGCAACGATGGCGCGCACCACCGCCTCGTGCTTGGAGGTGCCCTGCGCGGAGGCCAGCAGCGTCAGCGCGTGATCCTGTTCGTCCGTAAGCCGCAATGTCATCGCCATACCTCAAGTGATACCACGGTGATACCACTCGTGCGGCAATTCGAGTCTTGAAAGGCGCTAGAGGGTAGAATTTGGGGTTATGAGTGACAATAACGACGATCTTTTTGATCGCATATTTCCCATTGACATTAATGAGGAGATGGAGTCGAGTTACATCGACTACGCCATGTCCGTCATCGTCGGCCGTGCCCTGCCGGAGGTGCGCGATGGCCTGAAACCGGTGCACCGCCGTATCCTCTACGCGATGTTCGATTCCGGTTACCGCCCGGAGCGCGGCTACGTGAAGTCCGCCCGCCCGGTCTCGGACACCATGGGTCAGTTCCACCCGCACGGTGACGTCGCCATCTATGACACCTTGGTGCGTCTGGCCCAGTCCTGGAACATGCGCTATCCGCTGGTAGATGGTCAGGGTAACTTCGGCTCCCGCGGTAACGATGGCCCGGCAGCAATGCGTTATACGGAGTGTAAGCTCACCCCGCTGGCCATGGAGATGGTGCGCGATATCCGCGAGAACACCGTGGACTTCTCGCCCAACTACGATGGCAAGACCAGCGAGCCAGACGTCCTGCCATCCCGCGTTCCGAACCTGCTCATGAACGGTTCTGGCGGCATTGCCGTGGGTATGGCCACCAATATCCCGCCGCATAACCTTAACGAGCTGGCCGAGGCCATCTACTGGATGCTGGATAACCCAGACGCCGATGAAGAGGCTGCGCTGGAAGCCTGCATGGAACGCGTCAAGGGCCCGGATTTCCCCACCGCTGGCCTCATTGTGGGTGATCAGGGCATCAAGGATGCCTACACCACCGGCCGCGGCTCCATCCGCATGCGCGGTGTGACCTCCATCGAGGAGTCTGGATCCCGCCAAACCATCGTGATCACCGAGCTGCCGTTCCAGGTCAACCCGGATAACCTCATCTCCAATATCGCGGAATCCGTGGCCAGCGGCAAGATTGCTGGCATTTCCAAGATTGAGGATGAGTCCTCCGACCGCGTGGGCATGCGCATTGTGGTCACCCTCAAGCGCGACGCCGTGGCCCGCGTGGTGCTCAATAACCTCTACAAGCACTCCCAGCTGCAGACTTCCTTCGGTGCCAACATGCTCTCCATTGTTGACGGTGTGCCGCGCACCCTCCGCCTGGATCAGATGCTGCGCTACTACGTGGAGCACCAGATCGAGGTCATCGTTCGCCGTACCCAGTACCGCTTGAACGAGGCCGAGAAGCGCGCCCACATCTTGCGCGGTTTGGTCAAGGCCCTGGACATGCTGGATGAGGTCATCGCCCTTATCCGCCGTTCGCCCACCGTGGACGAGGCGCGCGAAGGCTTGAAGGAGCTTCTCGACGTCGACGATATCCAGGCCGATGCCATCCTAGCCATGCAGCTGCGCAAGCTGGCTGCACTGGAGCGCCAGAAGATCATCGACGAGTTGGCCGAGATCGAGCGCGAAATCGCCGACCTGAAGGATATCCTCGCCCGCGAGGAGCGCCAGCGCCAGATTGTCCACGATGAGCTGGCCGAGATCGTCGATAAGTATGGCGATGAACGCCGCACCGAAATTATTCCGGCGACCGGCGATGTCACCGATGAAGACCTCATCGCCCGCGAGAACGTCGTGGTCACCATTACCTCTACCGGCTACGCTAAGCGCACCAAGGTGGATTCCTATAAGGCGCAAAAACGTGGCGGCAAGGGCGTGCGCGGCGCTGAGCTCAAGCAGGACGATATTGTGAAGAACTTCTTCGTCTGCTCCACGCACGACTGGATCTTGTTCTTTACCAACTTCGGCCGTGTTTACCGCCTCAAGGCCTATGAACTGCCAGAGGGCGGTCGCGCCGCACGCGGCCAGCACGTGGCTAACCTGCTGGAATTCCAGCCGGAAGAAAAGATCGCGCAGGTCATCCAGATTCAGTCCTACGAGGACGCTCCTTACCTGGTCCTCGCCACCCAGCAGGGCCGCGTGAAGAAGTCCCGCCTGACCGATTATGAGTCCGCGCGTTCCGCTGGCCTTATCGCCATCAACCTCAACGAGGGCGATGCGCTCATCGGCGCACAGCTCGTCTCCGAGGGCGATGACATCCTGCTTACCTCCGAGCAGGGCCAAGCTATCCGCTTTACTGCCGACGACGACCAGCTGCGCCCCATGGGCCGCGCTACCGCCGGTGTGAAGGGCATGCGCTTCCGCGGCGATGACCAGCTGCTATCCATGTCCGTGGTCCACGATGGCGAGTTCCTTTTGGTAGCCACTTCTGGCGGCTACGGCAAGCGCACCGCCATTGAGGAATACACCCCGCAAGGCCGCGGTGGCTTGGGTGTTATGACCTTCAAGTACACCCCGAAGCGCGGCAAGCTCATCGGCGCCATCTCCGTCGATGAGGATGACGAGATCTTCGCCATCACCTCCGCCGGCGGCGTCATCCGCACCGAGGTGGACCAGATTCGTCCATCCTCCCGTGCGACCATGGGTGTGCGCTTGGTGAACCTGGCCGACGACGTCGAACTGCTTGCCATCGACCGCAACGTCGAAGAAGATGGTGAGGAAGACGCTCAGGCTGTAGCCAAGGGCGAAAAGACCGTGGATGAGGTCCAGCAGGAGCACAAGGCTGGCGATGCTTCCAAGGATGAGGAGTAATTAATGGCACGACGAGACGTAACGATTACGCGAATCTCGCCCACTTCCGCGTTCCGCGTTGGTCTGGCCTTGTCACTCGTCGGACTCATTGCTTGGATGCTGGCCGTATGCCTGCTCTACATCGGCCTGAACCAGGTGGGCATCTGGGAATCGCTCAATAGCCTCGTCGGCGGCGTGGGCGGCGGATTCGAGGTCACCTTCGGTGTCATTATCTCCGCCTCCGCGCTCATCGGCGTTATTTTCGCCGTTCTCCTTACGTTGCTGGCACCACTGATGGCGGTTATTTACAACGCCATCGTGGACGTCTTTGGTGGCCTGCGGGTCGACCTAGACAACCGCTAGCGCCTCTCTTGCGTTTGAAGATGCCGGTACCTTCGGGTGCCGGCATTTTCTTTCTTCCGTGCGAATATTTCCCCCTTTTGAGTTGCAAGAAATATCTGTTGAGCAGGCGATTTGTGTAAATCCGGGGATAGTATGTAGAGTTAATTCTCGTTCCGCACAAGGGCCTATAGCTCAGTCGGTTAGAGCGCATCGCTGATAACGATGAGGTCGCTGGTTCGATTCCAGCTAGGCCCACCACGGAACAATGGGGCATTAGCTCAATTGGTAGAGCATCTGCTTTGCAAGCAGAAGGTCAGGAGTTCGATTCTCCTATGCTCCACAGCATGAAGTCCGGCTCCCTCTTCGGAGGGGCCGGACATTTTTCATTTCCGCGGTCGTTCCCAGGAACTCTGAGAAGTGCCACAATGGCGAGCGCTCCTCTCGGATCACCATTTTCGTCCATATAAACCGGCAAAACCGTCGACGAAAACCGAGGTTTGGATGGACGATATCGTTGAAGACAGCACTAAGCCAGTCTCGAAGAGGGAGCCGATGATGGATGGCAGTGGCATCTACACAGTTGCACGGCAGCGCGCCGAAGAGATGCTCGGCTCGCAGGTACAGCATCCTTTCGGGCCCGACTGGGAAGTATTCAAAGTGCGCGGCAAGGTTTTCTTGTTGTTGACCGCGGTGACAGGTCAACAGCAAATGATCATTAAAGCCGAGCCGGAGGATTGCCAAGCGCTACAGCAGCAGTATCCGTTCATTGCGCCGGGCTACCACATGAATAAGCGGCATTGGGTTTCCGTCTACCCACACGCAGAACTGCACCAACAGCTGATAGAGGAGTTAGTCACGGATTCCTACCGTTTGGTGGTAGAAAAGCTGCCGAGAGCACAGCGGCCGATCGATCCGTCCTCTGGGCACTAAGGCCTTGGAGTTTAGGACAGTGACGAGTCACTTTAGAATCAAAGCCTTGTTGTTAAGATAAATCTCATGACTGAGCGCGATGACTTCTGGCTAAATGATGAAGAACTGGCATCATTTATGTCTCTAATGAGCGTAAATATTCGCTTGACCAATATTTTGGATGCTCAGCTGCGTGATGACGCAGGTCTGAGCTTTTTTGAGTACACAGTGCTCTCGCGGCTATCTGAGGCGGAGAATCGCGAAATGCGTATGCGTGATTTGGCGATTACCGCCAATGGCTCTTTGTCTCGTTTGAGTCAGGTCGTTACGCGCCTAGAAAAGCAGGGGTGGGTTGTGCGCCAGCCGTGCCCGACTGATGGACGCACCACCATGGCACAGCTGACGGATAACGGCTGGGACAAGGTAGTTGAGACTGCGCCAGGGCACGCTAAGCAGGCGCGCAAGTCCGTAATGGATAGCCTCACCCGTACGCAGATTCGCCAGATGCTGCAGATTAATCAGCGGATCATTAGGGCCATCGAGAATGATGAGCGCTACGGCGGGCGCTATTAGCTAGCGGACCTAGCAGGGCTATTTCTTGGGATAGCCGCGGCGGCCCGAGACGGTTTTATCGAAGGGGATCCAAAACCGGAGGGCCGCTTCCTGGTTTTTGGAGATACCGATACGCGGTCCGCGTACCCATTCTGGTTCGGATGTTCGCTCTACAATCTGAATCGGTTGGTGGTTGTCTTCGAGCGTGAAGCCGAGGGCCTTGCCGAGGTTTCCCGGTCCGCGGGCGAGGTTATGAAAATCAGAGGTGCCACGACGGGCGAAGGCGGTGTCGGCGCCCTCGATGATTTCACCGCCACGCAGCAGACAGCCCTGGCCAGTGCCTTCAGGGGCACAGACGATATTGACGTTGTGGTGGATGCCATAAGAAATATAGACGTAGAACCTGCCCGGCGGACCGAACATGGCCGCATTACGCGGGGTCTTGCCATTGAAAGTGTGTGCCGCGGAGTCCTCGGCGCCTAGGTAAGCCTCGACCTCAGTGAGGCGGATGCTCACCCCGGCATGGGTGAGGGTGCAGCCGAGGAGTTGGGGAGCGACGGCGTCGGCAGTCAGGGCAAAATCAATCATTAACCACGAGCGTAGTAGCGCTTACCTGCCACAGGGGTGCGCAGGAGGCGATCCAGGCTCACAGGTTCGAGGCCCTTGGCGCGTAGGCCATCGATGACGCAATCGGCAGCGTCCACGGTGGTGGGGTGGATATCATGCATCAAGACGATGGAGCCGGCGCGGGCGCCCTGCACGGCCGAGGAGCAGACGTGCTCAGAGTTGCGGTCTTTCCAATCCACGGTGTCGACGTCCCATAGCGCCTGGGAGACGCCCTTATCGCGGGTTACCTGATCCACGGTGGCGTTGGTAGCGCCGTAGGGCGGGCGTACCCAGCGCGTCCCCTGGCCGGTGGCCTTCTTAATAGCGGCGTTGCCGGCGTCGATTTCCTGGGATACCTGCTCAGGGGACAGCGTGTTGAGTTGGCGGTGGCTCTTGGTGTGGTTGCCGATGGTGTGGCCCTCGGCCTTCATGCGTTTGAGGAGCTCAGGGTGCTGCTCAGCACTGGGGGCGAGAACCATGAAGCTTGCATGCGCGTTCTTGGCCTTGAGTTTGTCCAGCAGGCGGTTGGTCTCGGCGCCTGGGCCATCGTCGTAGGTGATAGCTACGCAGTTGGCACAGTCGACGCCACCACTATTGCGCTGCGCTGTTTTCTTCTCCTGGGCCGGGGTGGGCGCCTTCTGCTTAGGAGCCTTGTGCGGGAAGGCATTGGAGGAGATGTCCTCGACCTGCGCGCGGGCGTCCTCGATGCGGTGGTTGATTTCGTCTTGGATATTCGAGCTGGAGGATGCAGGCAGCTGTGGAATCTGCGGCAACTGTGCGTTAGCGGCCGCCGGAACGGCAGCGGCGACGAGCACGGTGAGGGCGGAGGTGAGAATGCGGCGCATAGTCTTCCTAAGGATGAGGGAAATTGGACACGATGTGCCCATGACCCTAGCGCCTGCGTGTTACGGAAGTGATAGGACATGCCTAAAGTGGCCAAAGTGATCTGAGTGGTTCAGGTTTGGAGTTACTTCGCCTGCGGTAGTAAAGTATTTAGGCACTGGGGCATTAGCTCAATTGGTAGAGCATCTGCTTTGCAAGCAGAAGGTCAGGAGTTCGATTCTCCTATGCTCCACAGCATGAAGTCCGGCTTCCTCTTCGGAGGGGCCGGACTTTTTCTATGTGGAGGGGTTCAGGGGGTTGATTTAGCGATTTTCGTCCATACAAACCGTGGTTTCCGTCGGCGGCTGTGCCGGTTTATATGGACGAAAATCGTGATCGGCGAAAGAAGAGGGCGGAAGTGCGCAAGGTCGCGGGGGAGAAACTTTCAGTACAGTGAATGGGGAATCAGTACTGTCCCGCGATACCACCAGGAGACCAACCATGACCGCCAATGCTCGCTACAGCGATCCCTTCACCTCCGCAGACAAGGAAGTTGCGGCGCCGGAGGGCGCGGAATTCGTTGTGGTGCGCAAGCGCGGCGAGGCCGCGGTGGATGGCGAGGTTGTGAGCTTTCACGGCACCCGCGAAGACGCGCGTGAAGCGGTTATGGCTGGCCTGACCGAGGAATTTAAGACGGCCGTGGATAACGAGCCGATTTACGTCACCCACGCCCGCCTGCGTTTGCTTTAGAAGCGCTTGACCATTACAAAGTGATCCTCGTGGCTGCCCACGTGCTCGAAGCCGAGGTGCTCATAGAGCCCCTTGGCGCGGGGATTATCGGGGTGGACGGCTAGCGAGATGCCGGGGGCGCGAAGGGTCTGGGCGAGGGAAATGGCGGCGTCGATAAGCGCGGTGGCAATGCCTTGGCCCTTAAAGCGGGCCTCGACCGCGATGGCGAGCTCCGGAATGGCGGGCTCGACAAAGCCAAAGCCGTGATTGTCCTCCGTACCCCAGTTGAGCCACACGCCGCCCGCCGGGACGAGCTCCTGCCAGGCGATGAAACCGCCCTGGTTGGGATCCCAATTTTCCACGTAGAAGGCAAAATCATCGGCGAAGTCGGGGGAGAGCTCGCCGTGCTCGTCACCGAAAGTATCGGTAAGGAAATTGAGGCGGGCGAGGTAGGTGCGGTCAGATTCCTGCGTTGCGCGAAGTTCCATAAGATCCACGATAGACGGAGGGGCAGCAGCGTGGGGTGGGCATTCGAAAATCCCCTCCGCACAGGCTGGTGACCTGCGGGGAGAGGATTGTGCTAGCGCTTAGGCTAGGTGGTAATTGCGGACGTCGTGACCGTTGAACTCGCGCTCGATGCCGGCCTCATCCACGGAGTGGAAGGTGGTTCCGTTATCGATGGCGAAGCGCAGGTTGTCCACGCGAGAGGAAGGGTCTTTGGACACCGCGCCCGCCGGGAAGTAGTACGTTGAGCCGTCTTTGAGCTTGACGGTGAGGGACTCAAAGCTCATTGTTCATCTCCTTGTAGAAAGATCCCTAATGTGGGAATTCAATCAAGAGACTTTTGTTTAGGCAAAGCAATGAGATCTAGACAACGCTACGCATACCCCCACGGCGGGGTGGTAAGCGTATTTATTCCTAGGTTTACAGGCGGTGCTTGCCCTCGTTTTGGTGGTCATCGGTAACGCGGGTGGTATCGGCCGGCTGAGCTGCTTCTTCCTCGCGGTGCTTGGCCAGCTGTTCATCGATGGAACCGAGGAGCTCCTCATCGCGTACGGCGCCTTCCTCAACGAGGTCAGACTGGGTGTCATTCTCGCTGGTGGAGGTGTAGACCAAGGTGGATTCCGGAGCGGTGTGGGAATCGGACTGGAAATCATCCACGCGTGGCGGGGTCTGGGACGCCTTGTCGTTGGAGCGCAGCCAGTAGTAGACACCACCGGCTGCAGCGGACAGCAGGGCGATAATGCCGGCGAAGATCCAGCCCTTAGAGGACTTCTTATTCTTCTTCTGCTTCTTGGCTACCTTGGCGGACTTCTTCTTGAGGTTCTTCTGGGCCTTCTGAGAATCCTTCTTTGCCTGCTTGCGGGCCTTCTTAGCCTTCTTGGTGGCCTCTTCCTTGGCGTCGTTCAGGCGCTCGGTGGCGTCTTCGCGGTAGTCGTTGAACTCCTCCAGGGCGCGCTCGAGGCGGGAGTGTGCGGCGCGGGTAACGGCGCCTGCCTGGCGGCGCGGCTCGGCGAAGGCGCTGTTATCGCGCTCGTCCATCTTCTGTGCGGCCTCTTCCAGGGCGGTGTAGGCCTCGCGGGACTTTTCCTCGCGGTAGTTATTGAACTGGCTCCACAGGTTCGATGCGGTCTTGAAGGCCACGTTCAGCGTGGTGGGGTTCATGGGGTGGAACACTCCTTAACTCAGATTTATCATTTCGCTTTCACCCAGCATAGTGACGTGCTGGGCGGTGTACCACCGTTGGCGTCGCGGGGTGCAGCGGGAACGCGCTAGAAATAGACCGCTTGGTCCAGAATCCACGATTATTATTCACCTGATTTTTCGTCAACCTCGCAGTTTGCAGGCTTGCAAAGGTATCACCATTGCACAATCGCTACCGTGCAAACTGAACAGCTTGGTACGTTTTTCTCAACACACCAACGACGACCAGCAAAGGAGGTGACCATGAGCCCGCGACTTTCGGCTTCCGCGCCCTTGGATTATGAAAGCGAAGAGGAATCCCATGTGCCTGAGCGCCTCGCCCTTTCCTTCGAGGTAATCCCGCCGCGCCACGATGCCGATGCCGCCAAGATCGACCGCTTACTAGAAGTCCTGGAAAGTTATCACCCCGATTACATCGCTGTGACCAGCTCTCAGCGCTCCGGTTGGTTGGAGGGAACCGCGGCCTTCATTGAGAAGATTTCGCATAACACCTCTATGCGCCCCCTGGCGCACTTAGCGTGCACGGCCGGGACGCGCGACGAGCTCATCGGGTGGATTAATCGCTTGGTGGATGCCGGCGTGCGCGGCCTGCTGGCTCTGCGGGGTGACCTCCCCGAAGGGGGCATGCCAGAGCACTACTTCCAGCATGCCGATGAACTGGTTCGCCTCATCCGGGAATTGGAAAGCCACCAAGCCGCCCGCTTTGCTGCCGGCCGCCTCGCGGTGAGCGTGGCGTGCTATCCCAGCGGCCATGCCGAATCCAAGAATGAGGACGAAGACTTCGACGTCCTGCTCAATAAGCAGCGCCTCGGCGCGGACTTCGCCATCACCCAGCTTTTCTTTGACGCCGAGGACTTCCTCCGCTTCGCCCAAAAAGCCAAGCTAGCCGGGGTGAAGATCCCCCTCATTCCGGGGATTATGCCCATGACCAGCCTGCGCCGGTTGGAGCGAATGGGGCAGCTGTCCGGGTTGACCGTACCCGAGAGGGTGCGTACTCAGCTCGCGGCAGCGACAACCCCAGAAGAGGAATACGAAATCGGCATGGATCTTACCGCCCAATTGGCTCGCACCATCGTGGCCGGCGGCGCGGACGGCCTCCATATCTATACCCACAACAACCCGGACATTACGCAAGACCTGTTATCTCGAATCGGAGTAGACAATGACGAACACTAATTTCCCTCAGGCGACGATTGAGGGCTACCCTCGCGTCGGTGCCAACCGCGAACTCAAGCGTGCGCTGGAATCCTACTGGGCCGGCCGCATCGATGCGGAAACCTTCGAGTCCGCCGCACATTCCCTGCGCCTGGATACTTATAACCGCCTGCGCGACCTGGGCCTTACTGAGGACTACGCCATTCCTGCCGACGTCGCCTACTACGACCAGGTGCTCGAGACCGCACTGACCGTAGGTGCCGTAGCCGGCGAGACCCTGGATGATGAGTTCACCTTGGCCCGCGGCAATAAGGACACCGCGCCGCTGGAGATGACCAAGTGGTTCGATACCAACTACCACTACATCGTCCCGGAAATCGCCGATGACCAAGATTTCAAGGCGCACCCGCAGCGCGTTATCAAGCTGGTAGAAGAGGCCCGCGCGGCAGGCCACACCGTGCGCCCATACCTCGTCGGCCCGGTTACCCTGCTGGCCCTGTCTAAGCAGGCAGAGGGTGCTACCAAGTCTCCGCTCGACCGCCTGGATGATGCCGTCAAGGCATACCAGGAGGTCCTGGCCGAGCTGGATAAGTCCGGCGTGAAGTGGGTACAGCTGGCCGAGCCTGCCCTGGTAGCAGACCTGACCGTTGCCAATGATGAGGAACTGGCCGCCCATACCAAGCGCGCCTATGAGACCATCTTGGCCGCGGACAACCGCCCGCAGGTATACCTCACCACCCCGTACGGTTCTGCACGCAAGGGCCTCGACGTTCTGGCGGAGCTCAAGCCAGAGGCCGTCCAGGTGGACCTTTCCGTAGGAACCCTGGCACTCGACGAGGGCTACCTCGAGCGCGTGAAGAACCTGAAGTCCCACGTAGTTGCCGGCCTTATCGACGGCCGCAATGTCTGGGCCGCCAACCTACGCGACCTGCGCTCCAAGTACGAGGACCTGGAGGGCAGCCTCGACTCCCTGTCCGTATCGACCTCCGTATCCTTGCAGCACGTGCCGCACACCGTGGAGGCAGAAACCAAGCTGCCTGCAGACGTCGCTACCTGGTTCTCCTTCGCCAACGAGAAGGTCAAGGAAGTCGTCGCCCTCTCCCAAGGTCCGCTGGAGGCACCGGAGGCATATAGCATCAGCGACCGCGCGGTGCGCACCCGTGCCGAATCCGAGCGCATCCACAACGCGGCGGTGAAGGCGCGCATCGAGGAGCTGCCGGCCGGCGAGGTCAAGCGCGAGCCCGCCTTTGCCGAGCGCAACGAGGCGCAGAAGGAACTCGGCCTGCCGCAGCTGCCAACCACCACCATCGGCTCCTTCCCCCAAACCAAGGAGATCCGCCAGGCGCGTGCGGCGCACCGCAAGGGCGAGCTTTCCGACGCCGACTACAACGCCGCCCTCAAGGACGAGGTCAAGTCCGTCATTGAGCTGCAGGAGCGCCTCGGCCTCGACGTCCTCGTCCACGGCGAGCCGGAGCGCAATGACATGGTGCAGTACTTTGCCGAGCTGCTCGATGGCTTCGTCACCACCGAAAACGGCTGGGTCCAGTCTTATGGCTCCCGTTGCACCCGTCCGCCAATCGTGGTTGGTGACATCTCCCGCCCGGCTGCGATGACCACCGAGTGGTCCAAGTACGCCCAGTCGCTCTCGGAGCACCATGTCAAGGGCATGCTCACCGGCCCGGTGACCATTCTGGCCTGGTCCTTCGTCCGTGATGACGTACACCAGTCCGTCTCCGCGGACCAGCTCGGCGTTGCGCTGGCGGATGAGGTGCATGACCTGGAAGAGGCCGGCATCGATATCATCCAGATCGACGAGCCCGCCCTGCGCGAGTTGCTGCCTCTGCGTGAGGAAGACCGCAAGGCGTACCTGGACTGGGCCGTGCGCTCCTTCCGCCTGGTAGCCCTCGAGGCCAAGCCGACCACCCAGATCCACACCCACCTGTGCTACTCCGAGTTCGGCCAAATCATTGATGCCGTTGCCGGCCTGGATGCCGATGTCACCTCCATCGAGGCGGCCCGCTCCCGCATGGAGCTGCTGGAGGACATCGACGAGACCTTCCACTCCGAGATTGGCCCTGGCATCTACGATATCCACTCCCCGCGCGTGCCTTCCGTAGCGGAGATGGCCGAGCTCATCCGCGCCGCGCTCAAGCACGTGCCGGTCGAGCGCCTGTGGGTCAACCCGGACTGCGGCCTTAAGACTCGCGGCTACGAGGAGACCGAGGCCTCCCTGCGCAATATGGTGCTGGCCCGCGATGAGGTACGTGATTCCCTCTAAAGCCTCATAATCACACGGAATCCCGGCGGGGAAATGGGCAAAAAGGCCTTACCTGGTCGGGATTTCGCGCTTTGCCTTGCGCCGCTTGTTGATCCACCCGATGATCATCGGCAGCACGGAAATTGCCACGACGATGAGCATAATGATGTCGATGGAGTGAGCGATGCCCGGGATGCCGCCCAAAAGTACGCCGACTAGCAGCATGGAGCCTACCCAGCCGATGCCGCCGAGGATATTCCAGCGCAGGAAGGAGTAGTAGCCCATTTCTGCAGTGCCGGCGGCGAAGGGGACGAAAGTGCGCACGATTGGAACGAAGCGGCCTAATACCAGGGCCACCGGGCCGTGGCGCTGGAAGAAGTCTTCCGCGCTATCAAGGTGCTCAGTGCGTAGGACGCGGGCATCGTCCTTGAAGAGTTTGCGCCCGAAGCGGCGACCTAAATAGAAGCCCACCTGGTCGCCCGCGAAGGCAGCCACTGCTGCCACAACAAAGAGCAGCCAGGCATTGATGTCGAGTTCGTGGCGCAGGATGGCCGCGGTAACGAGTAGTGAATCGCCCGGTAGGAAGGGGAAAAGCACGCCGGATTCGATGAAGATGACGACGGCGACGCCGAGCAGAATATAGGGTCCAAAGCTTTGGAGCAGCGAGCCTGCGTCCATGAGGTTGTGGAGGGAGGACAAGAAATCCATGTGCGGATCCTTTCTTAGTGGTTCCTTTAGTATCCTCCGCAAACTGCAAAGTAGCTGCGAATCCACTGGGTGTCCGAATGGAACCGATATGTTTCTTTTCTCGTTCTAGCTTCTAGGTTAGGAACATCACTAGCGTGGGGGTATGAACCACTCCGCATTCCGCAATAGCCAAGATACTTTCCTTTCTGATGCCCTTGCCGGGCTCATCGCCAACCACCCCGATGCCCGATGGCACGACGTCGGATTCATCGGCCGCACCACGCCACTGCGCACCGCAGACGGTGATCCAGCAGTGGCGGTGATATCCGGTGGCGGTTCCGGTCACGAACCGATGCATGCCGGGTTTGTCGGCCAGGGCATGCTCGCAGCGGCCTGCCCGGGACTGCTCTTTACCTCCCCGAACGCGGTCCAGGTCAGCGAGGCCACCCAGTGGGCTGACCAGGGCAGGGGAGTAGTCCACGTGGTGAAGAACTACACCGGTGACGTCATGAACTTCACCGTCGCCCGCAACGCCGCCGAGGCGGTAGACACCCGCACGGTGCTGGTGGCCGATGATATTGCCACCGATGGCAATGAGGACGGGCCCGGCCGCCGCGGCACGGGCGCAACCATCCTGGTGGAAAAGGTTGCAGGCGCTGCTGCCTACCGCGGCGATGACGTGGACACAGTTGCTGAGTTGGGCAAGCGTGCCGCGGATAATTCCCGCAGCATGTCCGTGGCGTTGGGTGCCGGCTTCATGCCGACTACCGGCCGCGAGACCTTCGATCTGGATGCTGGCCAGATGGAGGTGGGTGTGGGCATTCACGGCGAGCCGGGCACGCACACTGAGCAGGTGGGTAGCGCGAGCGCCATTGTGAACCAGGTCCTGGATAAGATCGCGCCCGCCCTTGAGCTGGGACAGGGCGATGAGGTGGTGTGCCTGGTCAATGGCCTCGGCGGCACCACCCCGCTGGAGCTGAGCCTGCTCTTTGGCGAGGCCTCCGCGCAGCTGGCCCAGCGAGGCGTCACCGTAGCCCGGTCGTTGGTGGGATCCTATGTCACCGCAGTCAATATGCACGGTGCTTCCTTTACTCTGCTCAAGGCAGATGCGGAGCTGCTCGAGCTTATCGACGCCCCCACTGCCGCCCCTGCCTGGCCCCATGCCCTGGGCCGCGCGAAGGCGGTAGAACCCGCCACCATCACCTTCCAGGATGAACTTCCTACCGAGGGCGAGGAGAACCAGTGGCTCACCGCCTTTGTGGAGCGTCTCCAAGCCTCTTTCGAGGCGCTTACTGAGCTGGACCGCAAAGCCGGCGACGGCGACTTTGGCCAGAACATGGAGGCGGCCTTTGGCGGCATCGAGCTTCCCCTGCGCGGCACGGATACTGAAATCTTCACCGGGTTGGCCAAGCGCCTGCTCGTCCTCGCCGGCGGTACCTCCGGGGCCGTCTTCGGCACGCTCTTTACTGAGCTGGCCCGGGCGGAGTCGCTGGCGGATGGACTTACTGCCGCGGCCGACCTCATCCACGAGCTTGGTGGCGCCCAGCGCGGTGATCGCACCATGCTCGATGCCCTCATCCCTGCCGCAGAAAAGGCCCGCGAACTGGGGGCGAAGGATCCGGATGCGGAGACTCTGCAGGCGCTTTTCACAGCTGCCCATGCCGGAGCCCTCGATACCGAGGACCTCGCCGCGAAGAGGGGTCGCGCCTCCTACCTGGGAGATCGCAGCAAGGGAGTAATCGATCCGGGCGCCCTCGTGGTCAGCTGGCTTTTCGGGGGAGAACCTCTTTCAGCGCGCTAAGCGAGCGCAGATCCCCATTCCCCGCACGGTCGAGGTGGAGCGCGTGCAGCCCCGCCGTGCGCGCGCCCTGCACATCGTTGGCTAGGGAATCGCCCACCATGAGCGTGTCTGCGGGGGCCGCACCCAGCTGATCGCAGGCGGCGAGGTAGGCCTCCCGCTGCGGTTTGGGGCAGCCAAGGTCGACGGTGGGGATGAGGAGGACGTCGGCAAGCGCAAGGCCCGTGGCCTCCAGCTTGGCCTGCTGCATCTCGCGCTCGCCATTGGTGAGCACGCCCACCTGAAAGCCGGATTCGAGGGCCCAGGTGAGGGTGGGCAGGGCGTCGGAAAAGGCGCGCCATTGTTCCCGGTAGGCGGAAAGATAGCCGTCATAAGCGGCCAGCGCCTCGGCATCGCTCATCTCCCGGCCGAGGAATTCGCGGCAGCGTGCCGCCCGCTGGCCTTGGTGGGTGACCTCGCCGCGCTCGTAGGCGCTGAACCAGGTGCGCTCGATGGCCGCAAAGCGCGCATGCTGGCCCTCGGGCAGTCCTAGTTCGCGGCACCACTGATCCACTGCGTCCCGGGCCGCGCCGGTGTGGTCGAGCAAGGTGTCATCCAGATCAAAAAGTAGCGCGCGAATCATGCCTTCAGGCTAGCGCGATCGCTGACAGCGTTATGTCATGCGCGGCAGGCGCGCGTTAAATTCTTTACAATGGCTGGCATGACTCAGAAGACCGCAACTGCAACGATGCATACCAACTACGGCGACATTGTTATCGATCTCTTCGGTAACCACGCACCGGTAACCGTTGAAAACTTCATCGGCCTGGCCAAGGGCGAGAAGGACTACTCCACCCAGAACGCAAAGGGCGAGCAGTCCGGCCCGTTCTATGACGGCGCAATCTTCCACCGCATCATCGATAACTTCATGATCCAGGGCGGCGACCCTACCGGCACCGGCCGCGGTGGCCCGGGCTACCAGTTCCAGGACGAGTTCCACCCGGAGCTGCAGTTCGACCGCCCATTCCTGCTGGCCATGGCCAATGCTGGCCCAGGCACCAACGGCTCCCAGTTCTTCATCACCGTGGCGCCGACCCCGCACCTGAACAACCACCACACCATCTTTGGTGAGGTTACCGATGCCGCCTCCCAGGAGGTTGTATCCAAGATCGCCAAGGTTGATACCGACCGCATGGACCGTCCGCACGAGGACGTTGTTATCGAGTCCATCGATATCGCGTAATCACCTTTTCCCTCGGGCCCGTCACCGCATTATCCATGCGGCGGCGGGCTCGTTGCCGTTTTACCCCAAGCCACCCACCACTAGACCTGCCTCAAGGACTGACAACTTCATGACCATGGTGAGAAACTATGTCCGCACTACCCCGGCGACCGCGCTCATCGCCGCCGTCTGCATCATTGCTTGGCTTATTACAGCGGTGCAGGCCCGGACGCTGGGCGCTACCTTTTATGAATCCGACCTCGCGGTGGATTGGGGCCTGTGGGGCCCGCAATACCCGATTGCGCCGCAGACGGCGCTGTCCTCCGCGTTTATGCACCTGGACGCGGGCCACTTGGCGGTGAACATGATCATGCTCCTTCTCATAGGCAAGGAGGTGGAGCGGGCCCTTGGCACCGGGTTGTACCTCGCCGCTTATCTCATTTCATGCCTTGGCGCGTCCGCCATGATCCTGACATTCGATTTCGAGACCCCCACCGTCGGCGCCTCGGGTGCGCTCTTCGCGCTCATGGCCATGCTGGTGGGTGCTTACCGCCAGCGCGGGCTCGATCTCCGCGCACCCATCGCCCTCGTTCTGGCGAATGTGGCCTATACCTTTCTCGCCAATGGCGTATCCCTGTGGGGACACCTTGGCGGGTTGTGCACAGGCATCGTGTTGAGCCTCTTCCTCTATAGAAAAAGTCCCGCCCTCCGCTGGGGCGGCGTTGCTGCGGTGGCCGCGGTAATCCTCGCATTGCTAGCTCAACAAGCTGGGCTTTGGGGATAACTGTGGAATTTGATCACCGGAAAGCGTGTGCGAAAGAATTCCACAATGGTTATCCACACTGTGGATAACTACATTTTTGTAATTTACCGAACGTCTTTCCGGAGTTTTCCCTGATCACGCTGGTCTAGACCGTGCGAAAGCACGAAAATCCACCTGTGGAAGCCCGTGAAAACAGTTATCCACAGGGTGTTGATAATTGTGTGAAATTCACATTTCACAGGTTTTCTCCACAGCCTGTGGATAACTTTCTACCCACTGTGTGAGCAAGACTGATAAATTTGGGCATTGACCTGCATAAGGAGCATTGTGGATTATCAACCGCGCGCTGTGATCGTCGGCGCAGGACCTAATGGGCTTACGGCCGCAGCGCGTTTGGCCATGGCTGGCTGGAGTGTGGATATCTACGAACGGACCGGCTGGGCTGGTGGTGCAGCGGCATCCTCCGCGGAGATTTTCCCGGGCACGATTGTGGATCTCGGCGCGGCCGGGCACCCCTTTGGCGTAGCGAGCCCGGCCTTTCGCGCCCTCGACCTGGAAGCCCACGGTCTGCGGTGGCGCAATGCGCCTTATCCCATGGCCCATCCGCTAGAAGGCGCGCCGGCCGGGATCTTGCACGGTTCTTTGGCGGATACGGCCGCGGAGTTGGGAGCCGATGCCCGCGCGTGGAGGCGGCTGCACGGGCACATTGTCCGCCACATCGATGAGCATGTGGATAACGCGCTTACCCCGCTGGTGCGCTGGCCCAATCGCCCCGTGCGCTTGGCGCAATTTGGTGCGGCCGGAGTCTTGCCCGCCAGCAGCTTGGCGCGGGCGGCCTTCCGCACGCCCCAGGCCCGTGCCCTCTTTGCAGGTAGCGCGGTACACGCGATCACCTCACCGACTACGCCTTTTACCTCGGCGTTCGGGCTGCTCTTTGACGGGCTGGGCATGACCCGCGGCTGGCCCGTGGTGGAGGGTGGCACCGGCGCTCTTATCGACGCCCTCCTTAACCTCCTCCGCTCCCACCATGCCCGCCTCCACACCGGATGCGAGGTCACCGACCTGCGGGAGCTTCCTCAAGCCGATGCGATCATTGTGAACCTCACCCCGCGCCAGATTCTGCGGCTGGGTGGGCTGGAACTGCGGGACGGCACTCGGCGGAGCCTGGCACGCTGGCGCTATGGCAGCGCCGTATTCAAAGTGGACTTTCACCTCAGCGAGCCCGTCCCATGGACCGATCCCCGCGTGGGCCAGGCCGGCACCGTGCATGTGGGAGGAACGCTGGAGGAGATATGTGGGGCTGAGGGGGACGTCGGTAAGCGGCGCATGCCTAAGCGCCCCTTAGTATTGGCATGCCAGCAATACGTGGCAGACCCATCCCGAGGACACACCCTGTGGACCTATGCGCACGTTCCCCGCGGCTATGTGGAGCGCTATCCGGGCGAGGTCACCGAGCTGATTGCCGCCCAGATCGAGCGCTTTGCCCCCGGATTTCGCGATACCATCCTGGACACCCACGCCACGAGCCCGGCTGATCTGGAGCGATGGAATCCTAATTTGGTGGGCGGCGATATCGCCGGCGGTTCCATGACCGAGCTGCAAACCCTCCTGCGACCACGCTTGTCGGCCCATCCGCACCGCCTGGCTCCGGGAGTTTTCATGGCCTCTAGCTCGGCCGCTCCCGGTGCTGGCGTGCACGGTATGCCGGGGTGGTGGGCCGCCGAAGAAGCGCTTAGTGCGTGGAACGGCGGCGCTGCCAAATAAGGAAGCCCGCGCCGATGAGCCAGAGAGTCGCGGCGGCGAAGTACCCAGGGATGGTCGTGGTGCGGGGGAGGTAGGAACTGCCTGGGATGAACCCGGCAATCACGGGCTCGAGGAGGAAGCCAAGGACGGCGAGGTAATCGAACCAGCGGAACCGTGCCGAGGCCGCACCGGCCAGCCCCAGTACCGGTCCAGAAATCAGTGCCAGGAAGAACCACTGGGCGTTGTACTCGAATGCCTCGCGCCAGTTATATACACCGAAAACCACGAGCAAGGCATAGTGCAGCGCCAGCATCATCACGATGATTCCCGTACCGGCCAGGAGTGCCTTGAGCCACCGGCCCGGAAAATTCTTGCCCATGAGGTAGCTAAAGATTCCCCACACCATGCCCGAGCCCAGGACGTTGCCTAGGTAGTTGCGCACGGAAAGGCGGAGGGGAGCGGCGCCGGTGAGTAGGGTGGCGTCGGCAAACGCGATGTGCACGGCCGCGTAGGCCACCGAAATGATGAGGCCAGCAGCAAGAATATGGCGAGACATGTGGCTCCTAGATATGAAAAACCCTCGCCACCTACAGGAGGTAGGGAGCGAGGGAATAGGCTGGGAGATTGAGCTTAGCGCCAACCCATGGTCATCAGCAGGCCAATGATGGCTAGGCCGAAGCCAATGCCGTAATTCCATGCGCCGAGGTCTGCCATGAACGGGATGTCCTGGCCAGCGAGGTAATTGACCACCAGCCACAGCAGGCCGATGACCATCAGGCCCAGCATGATGGCGACGTACCATTTCGGGGTGCCCTCAGAATTGATCTTGACGGGCGTGCGGTTGGTAGCAGAGCTCGAGGTAGGGACGGAGGAGCTCTGGGAAATCTTTGACTTCGGCATAAGATACCTTTTCTAGATTTAAGTTCTTATCTAAGTTCGTACTGAGGCCTTAGGATACCAGCAGTTATGGCTGCGGCAGAAGTGCAGCGGGGTCGAAGTCCCACAGGCGGATATCAATATTTTGATCCTTGCGCATGGTATCGCCCGGGTTCACGGAAGCCCAACCAATCTTATTGGCATCCACTAGCGCGCCGGTAGGGGCAGGCTCGCCCACGACGAACTGGCCGGTCCAGCCAGCCTCCCGCAGCGCAGCTTCAGCTTGGCCTTGATTCTTGCGTACCAGGTCAGGGGCTTTAAAGAGCATGCCATTGGAGACCTCAACGGTGACCGGCTTGCCCTTTTCCAGCTCTGCGCCCTCATTGGAAACGCTCAGCACCGTGCCCTTCGGCTCCAAGGAATCTACCTCGCGCACGTCTACGTCAAAATCATTCGACTCTAGGCGGCTCTGGGCATCATCGACGTCCATGCCGGCGACATCGGGAACGCGCTTCTTTTCGACGCCCTTAGATACCGTCACCCGCACCTTCGACCCCTTGGACAGCTGCGTGCCGCCGGCCGGGTCCTGCTTGATGATTTGGCCGGCTGGTGCTTCATCGTTTTCCTCCGAGACATCGGAGTTGAGCGCCAAGCCTGCCCCTTCGAGCGCCCGAGCAGCCTTATCCAAGGTCATGCCGGTGATATCCGGAACGTCCGTAATCTCCTTGCCGGAGGAAACAGTCAGCGTGACCGAGGCGTTCTTCTGCAGCTCGGAGCCTGGGGCCGGATTAATGCGGATGGCATTATTGCGCGGAATATCCGGGTTGGCCTCCTCATTGACGGTGACCTGCAGACCCATGTCTTCCAGTTCCTTAACCACCTCGTTGCGCGGGCGGTTTTCCACCTCGGGCACGGTGATTTTGTCCTCGTGGGCCGATTGGGTCTGGCGTGGCTTATCCTCAGAGTCTTTATCGTTGGAGAAGAAATCCCAGGCGAAGTAGCCCACGATGGCCACCAAAAGTGCGGCCAGGAAGGCTGCCAGCCACTTCATCCAGCCGCCACCCTGATTGTCATCGTCCTCGGTAGGGCGGGTGGACTGGATTGGTGCGCGGTGCGCGGCCGCAGCTGGTGCGGCGGCACCGACCATTTCGGTAGGCTGCTCGTCTTCTTCCTCGTTGACGTGCATGCGCGCTGCAGCGGTTACCTGCCCGTTGCGCAGGCGCTCCAAATCGCCGGCCATCTCCCAAGCGGACTGATAACGATCCGCCGGGTGCTTGGCCATAGCGGTAAGGACCACCGCATCGATATTGACGCGTTGGGTAGGAGTCAGCGAGGGATCCGCAATGAGCTCCGACGGCGGCGTCGGCTCTTCCTGTACATGTTGATACGCAACCGCAAAGGGGGTTTCGCCTTCAAATGGGGTCTGACCGGTAAGGGCCTCATAGAGCACGCAGCCCAGTGCATAGACATCGGAGCGGGCATCCGCGTTCTTACCGCGGGCCTGCTCCGGGGAAAGGTACTGGGCGGTGCCGATAACGGCGGAAGTTTGCGTCATCGCCGAGGTGGAATCATCCAAGGCACGGGCGATGCCGAAGTCCATCACCTTCACCTGGCCGGTGTTGGTGAGCATAATATTCGCCGGCTTGATATCGCGGTGGATAATCCCGGCCTCGTGCGAGGCTTGCAGTGCATCCGCTACCGGTTTGAGAATATCCGCCGCTTCCTGGGCGGACAGAGCGCCATCCTCGCGAATGATATCGCGCAGGGTGCGGCCGTTGACCCGCTCCATGACGATATATGGGATGGTCATGCCATCCAGTTCGGTTTCACCGGTGTCATAAACCGCCACGATATTGGGGTGATTCAGCTTGCCCGAGTTCTGCGCCTCGCGGTAAAAACGCTCGCGGAAGTTGACGTCGCGCGCCATTTCTGGGCGGAGCATCTTTACCGCTACTTGGCGGCCTAGGACGGTGTCTTCGGCAGCATAGACCTCAGACATGCCGCCGGCGCCGATGATCTCGCCTCTCCGATAGCGGTCATTGACCATCGCTTAGTCACCCTCCTGTGTAAGCAGATCGGCCAAGTCTCCGGGGAGCTCATTAGCCTGCGAGTTTACTGGAGTATCCAGCTCAGGTGTAGTTTCAACGTGCGTATCCTGCGGATTCTGTTGCGTCGGCACGGCCGGGGGCTGTTCCTGGTGGGTAGGCGAGTGGCGCGTGGGTACCTCGCGGTGAGTAGTGGTACGCGGGGCTTCTTCCTGATCGGATTCCTGCGGCTCGGTCTCTGTCACCGTCACTGGTGCGGGGGCCTCTTCCGTATCTTCGTCTGGGGTGTCCTGCGGGGTGGTGGTGGGATCGCGGTACTCCGTAACCACCGAGGTCTCCGGGGTGCTGGAGGGGTCGCTTTCTCCCTCGTTATCGCTCAAGTTGTGGTAGGCAGCGTAACCACCACCGGCCACGGCTGCGAGGAGCAGGGTGATACCCAGGCCCTTCAGGAAGGAGGAGCCACCCTTGGACTTTTTTGTGGGAGCGGTTCCTGCAGCCGGATGGATGGTGGTGGGTTGGGCAACGTTTCCCAGCATCTCCGTCGATGCTGACGGTGAGGGCTCGGGTGCGCGTTGCGTTAGCGGTGCGGACTTAGGCTGCGGCGGGCGCTTGCCCAAGCGAACTGCGGAGATGGCCAGGGTGAACTCATTGCCGTCGGCATAGCGGGTGGCCGGATCCTTGCGCAACGCAATGCGGATGAGCTCGCGAGCCGGGGCGCTGATATTCGTCGATAGTGGCTCTGGCTCCTGGTTGATGTGCGCCAAAGCGATGGACACGGAGGAATCTCCGGTAAAGGGACGCTTGCCTGCCAGCATTTCATAGCCGACAACGCCGAGCGAATAGACATCGGAAGCCGGCGTGACGTCCTTGCCCTGTGCTTGCTCAGGCGATACATATTGCGCGGTACCCACCACCATGCCGGTGCGGGTCAGCGGCACGGCCGCGGCCGCCTTGGCAATGCCAAAGTCCGTGATCTTGACCTGTCCATTTTGCGTAATGAGGAGGTTGCCGGGCTTAATATCGCGGTGGACCAGCTCCATGCGGTGAATGATGGAGAGGCCATGCGCCGCCTGCTCGAGGACGTCGAGAGCGAGCTCTTCTTGCAGCGTATTTTCGCGCGCCAAAAGGTCTGCGAGGGATTCACCGCGCACATACTCCAAGGCCATGAAGCAGAACTTGCGGCCGTTATCCTCTAGCTCGCGGTAGTCATAAGTGGCCACCACGTTCTCGGACTGAATGGATTCGGCCGATTTTGCCTCGTTGCGAAAGCGCGAGAGGAACTCCTGGTTATCGGAAAATTCCGGGCGCAGAACCTTGAGCGCTACCTCACGATCATTGCGGGTATCATCGGCCAACCACACGGTGGACATTCCGCCGTGACCGATGATCCACTGCAGCTCGTAATCGCTGCCAATCAGTGCCTGGAGATGTTCCTTATTCTCGGCGCTATTCATTACTGCTCCCCCTGGTATGCGCGCAGGATAGCGCGGCCAATTGGGCCGGAAACCTTGCCGCCCGTCGCGGACTCACCCAAGTTACCACCATTTTTCACCACGACGCCTACCGCGATATCGCGTTCCGGATCGAAGGCAACGTACCACACATGCGGGGCCAGCCCCTCGCCGTGCTCGGCGGTGCCGGTCTTGGAGGCAAAGCCGTTACCGTCATAGCCCCAGGACGAACGCTCGGAGGCATACATCAAGTCAGTAAGCGTCGCCGCAGTTTCCTCATTAACCGCCTGGTCCGCCTTCTTCGGCTTGGTGGTGCGGACGTCCTTCATCTGGGCGTCGGTAATGCGATTGACCAGGTAGGGCTGCATGCGGGTGCCCTTATTGGCGACGGTGCCCGCCATGACGGCTGCCTGCAGCGCGGTCATGGTGACGTCGCGCTGGCCAATGACGGACTGCGCCGTGGCCGACCCATCCGGCAAATCACCCAAGGTGCCGGCGGAGGTAGACACGCCGAGGTCGTAATTCTCGCCCACGCCAAAGGCCTTGGCGTACTTGCGCAGCTCATCAGCGCCGAGCTGCTCCGACATTTCTACAAAGGCGGTATTGCACGACAGCGCAAAGGCGGTCTGCAGGGTCACCGCATCCTGACCATTGCACTTTTGGTTGTCGTAGTTAGTCAGCTCCGTCACCGTATCCGGCAAGGTAATGACATTGGAACCGGTCAGGGTGGAGGAAGGATCAAAGCCATTGTTAAGGCCCGCCGCGGTGGTGATGATCTTGAAAATGGAGCCAGGAGGCAAGGTCTCTGCACCGGCGTGGTTGACCAGCGGCTGCCCCTCCTGCTCCTGCAGGTTGGCCCAGGTCTCCTCGGCAGAATCACCCATTAGATCATTGGGGTTGTAGCCGGGGTTGGAGGCCATAGCTAGAATCTTGCCGGTGGAGGGCTGAATGGCAACCGCCGAGCCCTCGTAACCTGAGCCCACAAGCTGATCGTAAGCCGCCTGCTGGAGTGCAGGATCGATGGTGACCTCTACATTTGCACCCTGCTTCGGCTTATCGGCTAGAGCATCGAGCCAGTTTTGCTTCATTAAAGAATCATCAGTGCCATTGAGGATGTCATTTTGGGAGGACTCTAGTTCCGAGGCCCCAAATTGGCTCGACAAGTAGCCGGTCAGGTGGCCAAAGGCCGGTGAATCAATGGGGTAGGAGCGCGAGTAGGTCCCGTCTGGGTTCTGCGTCGACTGTGCCAATACGGTATTACCCGCAAAGATTTGGCCGCGCGGGGTGGTCTGCATTTCCATGAAGCCGCGCATATTCCGCGGATTATGGGCATATTTATCTTCAGAAAAAGCCTGAATCACCGTCAAGTTGACCAGCAAGATGGCCGTCAAAATGATGGCGAACAGTGACACTAGGCGGATGGATCGATTCATCGGTGAGCCTCCTGGACCGACGGGAACATGGAGGTATCGCTCGGAGCATTGCCCGAGGTCTCCTGCATGGGGCGACGAGCCGCGTTAGAGATCCGCAGCAGAATCGCCAACAACACGTAGTTAGCCATGAGAGAGGAACCACCGGCAGACATGAATGGCGTGGTCAGGCCGGTCATCGGCAGCAGGGCAGAAATGCCACCGGTGACCACGAAAACCTGCACGGCCAAGGTAAGAGAAAGACCGGATGCCACCAGTTTGCCGTAGGTATCGCGGGTGCGCAGCGCGGTGCCGAAACCGCGGGTGGTCAGCATACCGAAAAGCACCAGCACGGCGGCGAGGCCGATGAGGCCGAACTCCTCACCAATAGCGGCAAGGATGAAATCCGAGTGAGCCACCGGAACCAGCTCTGGGTGTCCTTGGCCCAAGCCGCTGCCTGAGATGCCACCAGAGGACATGCCAAACAGCGACTGGGAGAGCTGGAAGCCCGTGCCATCATAATTGCCCAGCGGGTCTAGGAAGTTAGAAAAACGCTGCTGGATCTTGGAAGAAATCTGGTAGATGCCAAAACCGCCGACGCCGACAAGAACAACGCCGATGAGCAGCCAGCTCACGCGGCCGGTGGCCATGAATAGCATGCCAAGAACGGTGCTAAATAGCAGCAGTGCCGGACCGAAGTCATTGGAAATGCCCATGATGACGATCGCGATGGCCCACACGATCAGGATGGGTGCGAGGTCGCGAAGGCGCGGCAGGGAGATGCCGAATACGCGGTAGCCCGCGACAGTAAACAGGGAGCGCTTTTGCGTCAGTAGCATGGCAAAGAACAAGATCAACAAGATCTTGGAGAACTCACCCGGCTGGATGGAAAAGGGGCCCAAGTTTATCCAGATGCGTGCCCCCACGTCCTCAGGCTGCGGCCATACCAGTGGCAGGGCCAGTAGGACAAGGCCTGTGGCGCCCAAGATATAGGAATAGCGCGTCAGCGAGCGGTGATCCTTCAAAATGGCTAAGACCAGCACAAAGAGCACGAGTCCGACGATGGTCCACATGACCTGACGCACCGCAAGCCCGCTTTCTTTAACCAGATCCAGGCGGGCCAACATGATGAGCCCGATACCATTGAGGATCGCCACAATCGGCAGCATGATCTGATCGGCATAAGGCGCTAAAAAGCACATCACCAAGTGGGCAACGGTGAAGACGCCGATGAATCCGCCGATGAGATAAACCAGGTCCATCGTCAGCGCATTGTCTTGGGATAGCTCCAGGCTGATCAAAGTGATAGCGAAGACAATGGCGGCTAGGATGAGCAGGCCGAGTTCGGTGCCTCGGCTAAAAAACTTTTTCACAACCTACACCTCCCGGCAGGTAACGCCAGGCTTGTTTTTCTTGGCATCCTTTTTATCTTTTTGGCTCGGTGCAGTGATACATGGCTTGAGCGCTTTATCGCCCAAATCATTGATCTGTTGCTGCACCTCACCTAGATCACCAGTGGAGAGATGGTCGACGGCGCTGCGTTCAGATTCCGGCAGGTCCGTGACCTTCAGCGGCGTGAAGTCGCTCTCGCACGGCTGGCTGGAAAATAGCAGCGAGTTGCTGTCATTAATGCACACGTTTTGGTGCGTGGAGTGTAGTTCCTTGCCAAAGACGGAGTAGTCAGCACCCTGTTGGATGGTGATTTCCTGTGCCTCGTTGGTGGCCACGTAGTAGTTATTGGACAAGAAGTTCTTCGCCCACAGTCCGGCACCGATGACCAACGCGAGGACGATGAGCAAGGCAAGGAGGACCTTCCAGCCGATCTTTCGGCCGGAAGTTTCCTCCTCCGCTTCGTCATCAGCTGGCTCGGGGCGCTCCTCCTCACCATCGGCCATGACGGCCGGTGGAATTACTTGAGGCTTGCGGGAGAGCTGTGCCGCCCGCGAGGCGGAAGAATCCGGATGGGTTGGTTCTTCCGTAGGACCCGCGAGGGCGCCTACGCGGAATGGTTCATGCTCCTGGGGGCTTTCCTCGGTTACTTCACCGATAACCACGGTGACATTATCCGGACCTCCGGAGCGGATGGCCAGGTCTACCAGCGCGGATCCCGCCTGTTCGATGCTGCCTTGACCCAGCGCGGTTTCAATGGTGGACGCGGTCACGGGGTCCGAAAGGCCATCGGAACACAGCAAGATGCGGTCGCCCGGCTTGGCGTCGAGAGTAAACAGCGTTGCTTCAACCGGACGGCCCGTATAGGCCTTTAGGATGAGGGACTTTTGTGGGTGCGACGAGACGTCGCCCGGGTCCAGCTCGCCCTTGTCCACCAAGGATTGCACATAGGTATCGTCCTTGGTGATCTGCTTGAGCTTGCCGTCGCGCAACAGGTAGCCGCGGGAATCACCCACGTGGCAGACGCCGAAATCCGTGCCGTTGAAGAGCATGGTGGACAGCGTCGTACCCATACCTTCGGTTTCTGGGTGGGCCTTGACGTGATCACTAATGGCCTCATTGGCTTGTTCGGCGGCCGCCTCTAGTAGCGCCGCAGTGTCTTCCTGGCCCGGATCCTGGTCCAAAATTTCTAGGTGGTTAACCATCAGCTCGGAGGCCACCTCGCCCGCCGCGTGGCCACCCATACCATCGGCCAAGATCAAAAGGTGAGGACCGGCGTAACCTGAGTCCTCGTTATTATCGCGAATGAGGCCGCGATCGGACTTAGCAAAGAAGTTCAGCTTCAGTGTCATGCGTTCAACCTCACGGTAGTGCGCCCCAGCTTAATTTCGGAGTCCGCGCCGACTACCTCGGGTTGGTCGATGCGCACGCCATTGACAAAGGTGCCATTGCGAGATTCCAAATCTTCCACGACCCACTCGCTACCGCGGCGGAATAACCGGGCATGGTGGCCGGAAGAATAATCGTCGCCCGTGACAAAGTCGCAGTCAGAGGCGCGACCCAGCGTGCAGTCTTCCAAAGTGCCCAATTCCATATGGGATCCCTGCAAGGGGCCCTCAACGATGGACAGCTGCTTAATCGCTTCCCGACGCCGCGGTGCCCCCACCTTCTTCGACTGCTGGCGGATAGCGCCGGCGGACTTATTGGTATCGCGACGCATGGCTTTTAAGGCCACCAGGATAAAAATCCACAGCAGAGCCAACAAGCCGATGCGAAGCGCCAGCATGATGACTGCATCCATGGCGACCTCCCTTCCTTAACTGAACTTAGTAGCTGTGCGAATCAAGGCCAGTGATCCGGACCTCGATGTGGGAATGGCCCATGGTGATTACATCGCCATCGGCAAGCAGCCAATTATCAATCGGCGTCTCATTCACCGTGGTGCCGTTGGTGGACTGCAAATCCACCAGCACCGCATCCTGGCCGTTCCAGGTGATTTCCGCGTGCTGGCGGGATACGCCAGTATCCGGCAGGCGCAGGTCGGCGTCGTTGCTGCGGCCGATAATATTGGAGCCTTCTTGCACGTGATAAACGCGTGAAGAGCCATCCTGCAGCATCAGGTTGACTGCGGGGCCCTGTGGCTGCGGGGCGGGTTGACTATCTGGAGCAATGAAAGCGGTAGTTACCGCGTCATCAGCCGTATTCTCGTGCTGCTCGGTCATCTGGTCCTCCTGACCATCAAAGTCGTGGAAAATAGCCTCAAATCCGGTCTCTTCCGTGGGCTCGTGATCAATAAACGAGGACACGCGAAGCTGACCCGTGCGCAAACCAGATTCTTCTGCCACTCGCACGATCACGGGGCCCGCGAGGGACCATCCGCTATTGCGAATGAAGCGCGACAACTGGTCTGCACAATCGGCCGGCAAATTGCGATCCTGCGACAAGTTCTCCAAATCCTTGGAGGAGACACCCACAGTCATTACGTTCGGACTATAAAGGTTGTCATCGTCGCCGCGCGCGAGATTGTCCTGAGCCTCTTGCTTCAAAAGCTCATCAATTTCCGCGGGAACGACCTTGCCGCCGAAGACAAGAGCCATGCCGTTATCAAGGCCGCGTTGCATGGCGGAGTCCAGCTTCGCCAGCTTTTCTAAAAACGCCACGAGCCATTCTCCTTTCCACCATGCAGCGATCAGTAGCGATCAGTATAGTTTGTTCACTCCCTCGAAACGTAGATGGCGACGGGAAAGTTCCCAGAAATTTCGCTACCCCCTCCTCGAAATAATCCACTTTTCCTGCAGATTTGTAGTTCAGTGCGATCTTCGTGGTATCTTTATCAAGTCGCTAAGACAACCACACCCTGCCCGGGTGGCGGAATTGGCAGACGCGCTGGCTTCAGGTGCCAGTGTTCGATAAGAACGTGCGGGTTCAAGTCCCGCCCCGGGCACCATGTGAAGTCTCGAGACATCGTTCCGGTCGGTGTCTCGAGATTTTTCGTTTTTAGTTGCCCCGTTGGGGGCTGAGTTCGTTGTCTTTCTTGTTGTAGTAGATCTTTTCTTCGGTGAGTGTGTAGGCAGCGATTTGTGCCCCGGTGGCAGTTGTTTTGATATCGACGTGGTTGTCGATGCAGATCATGGTGATTGGTTCGCCGCCCCATCTGCGTCCGATGTAGAGGCGGCGTAGTTTGCCACCCCATCGCAGGGTTGTCTTGCCGTTGGTGCCTACTTTGTCGGTGCGTAGGCGGTAGTCGTGGTCTGGTTTGATGTCTGCTGGGAGAGCTTTGGGCAGTGCTGTGTAGGCTTCTGCGGGGGTGGTTCTGTTTAGGGCTCTATGGGGACGTTTGTGGTTGTAGTATTCGATAATTTCTTTTAGCTGCGCGTTGAGTTCATCGAGGCTTTGAGCTGGTGTTTTGTTTGCTAGGGCAAGTTTGAGGGTGTAGTGGAAGCGTTCAACTTTTCCTTGTGTCTGGGGGTGGTAGGGTTTGCCGTTTTTCTGCTTGATTCCTAGGTCTATGAGCAGTTGCTCGAATCCGTTTCGGGCGGGGTTTGTCCGGTCTGTGCTGGTTGTGAATGCTCGGCCGTTGTCGGTGAGGGTGGACTGGGGGTAGCCGTGTGTCTGGCCTGCATTAATGAAGCTTTCCATGACGTTTGCCACGGTAGCGTTGTTGTAGGCGCAGCAGGAGATGATGAACCGGGAATGGTCGTCCAAGATGGTGAGGATAGCTACTCGCTTGTGGCCTGCGATGGTCCAGTCACTGTAGTCCATTTGCCATGTTTCGTTGGGCTGATCTGCTTGAAATCGTATCCATGAGCTGCGGGGACGCTTTTGTGGTTGGGCGATGACGTGGCCATTATTTGCTAGCACTCGGTGGATTGTAGATGGTGCTGGTGGTGGGTCGATTCCCTCTTGTTGTAGGTGCCATCGAATGGTGTGGGCACCGGCATCGGTACCGCGTTTTGTTAGGTCTTGGCGCAGTTGAAGGATGCGGTCGACAGTGCTGGGGTTGAGTGCTCGGGGGTTAGTGCGGGGGCGTTTAGAGCGTGGTTCTAGTGCCTTGATTCCGCCTTCTCGGTAGCGGGCTTGAAGTGTTCGGATCCATCGTGTGCTGACGCCGAAATGGTCAGAGGCTTCGGCTTGAGTCATGCCGGTAGCAAGCATGGTTTCGATGATGATTTTTGGGCTTGGTTTTGATTTCTGCTCCATTTTTAAAGCATGGAGGATCGATGTCTCGAGACATCGCTTTTTACCGTTTCTGGGCAGTTTTAGCTTCAGGCACTTCTACCGGAACGATGTGGTGAGACATTGGTGCTGGTTAGACCGGAACGATCTTATGAGACATGCGGAACGATGTCTCCGAACCAGACACCGCCCCGGGCACCATGAGCAGTTGAACAAACTGCACCACCGGAAGTAACAAACTCGAAAGGGTATGTTACCTCCGGTTTCTTTCATTTTTCAATCTTTGAGGTGCGAAGATTGCACGCGTGGGGATTGAGGGTGTGAAACCCACTGTCGTGGGTTTGATGAGGTAGTCGATGTTGCGGAAGCTTTGGCATCGGCGTGCGTTGTGCTCCGTACGTTGTTTCAAAAACGGGTTTCATCAAACGGAACAAAACCTGGGACACTTCATATCCCACCCCAGGCCTAATGACTTGGGTGCAGCGGCAACGCTCATCCGATTTAGGCAGAGTCGTTGCAGGATCTAGTGGGTCACCTGGTCCGTGGTCTTTGAATTGTCGGGCGCGCAGGCAAGGCCAGCACGGAAGATCTTCTGCAAGCAACGCTTGTTGGTGCACCGGTAGCGTGGAAGGCGCACATGAAGTTGTTGGGTGGCCGACGATGGGCAGATCGACCAGGCTGCGGATGACGTGGTCGCGGAATACTCCAGGCTGCCCGCAGGTAGGGCATTCATTGATCGGCTCGACGGGTTCGGCTTCAATAACAGTGACGTCACCGTTTTCTGTGGCACCGGTGATAGTAGTTCCTAGTTTTGCGGTGCGGCAGATGGTATCGACGATGACATTTCCGTTAGGCTGCACAGTAGGTCCTTAGTTTTGTACGGATGGATTAGATACCTTTTTCCTACAAAGCCAAGGACCCCAATATCTTGTGCCACGCCCGAACCCCCGGCGAACTAATCAATGCACTCTAAAACCGGAAGAGCCCTTTTAGTACTACTGGTGGATTTCGGTTTTGGTGGGGATTAACGCCGCCGGCTTCGGTTTTTCCGTTGAGGAGGTCGTTGACTACTTCCCGATGGTGAAATGGGTCGATGGTGAGGTAGAGAGGAACCAGTCACCTGGAAGAGATCGATCCAGTCGTTGGTGTGCAATCTGGGAGGTAGGGTCGCGGGGTCGATTCCTCGCGAGCGCAACCATGATTGTGTTTCTGAACGTGATGAAAACAACCCTGCCCTTCGGAGAATTTCCCCTATCCCGCGTCCCCGGGCAGTGAAAACGGTGTGCACCATCGCCTGAAAGGCTTTGCGCTGCTCTATCGGAATCTTCGGGTCACCCACCCGGCGGATCACTAAGATCCCCCCGTCAACGTTTGGCTGTGGCCGGAAAGCAGACCTTGGTACCCGAGAACCCAGGTGAAATGTGAACCATGGGGACCACTGAGCCGTCATCATCGTGCTTGCGCCTACCCCGGCCCGGCGGCGAGCGACTTCCCACTGCATGAGGAGTACAGCGTCAGTCCATGCTGGCGCATGCAGCAACTTTCGAAGAATGGCAGTGGTGAGGTGAAAGGGAATGTTTCCCACAATGACGCAGGGAGTGGCGGGTAACCGGAAGTTAAGGAAATCATCATGGACCACTTCGACCGCCGCCGAGGAGGTTTCTTGTGTGATTTTGGCAGCTAGTTTTGCGTCCACTTCAACTGCCGTTATCGCCCTCCCCAAGTGGGCCATCGGGTGAGTGAGGGCACCGCTTCCTGGTCCGATCTCAATGATGGGGCCGGAGGTTTGTTTCACAAGGTCGATGATGGAGTTGATGATCTTGTGGTTGGTGAGAAAATTTTGGCCATGCTCGTGACGGCCGTGTCCGTATGCAGACATCAGGTGTGCTCCTTGGATTTGAAAGGGAGCCGGGCATGACAAATAGCCGCCCGGCTAAAGGACCGGAGCGGTTTTTAACCTACGGGGTAGGAAACCGCCTTAGCGGTTGGTGCGCAACCGCAAGAAAACGGTACCTGAAATCAACATGGGTCTAATTATATCCATTTAAATTCGCGGGTGATATGAAGGGCCCAGGTTTTGTTCCGTTTGAGTAGATGTGAAAATCTTCGAACATGCCGAAGAAGTTTGATCAGGAGGCGAAGGACCGTGTGGTCCGCCTCGTGGAAGCTCGCATTCTGGCGGAGAATATTTCGATGCAGAAAGCCTGCAAGATCGTGGCACCAAAGCTGGGCTTTCGTGGCACACAGCGAGGCAATGGACGCAGGCCGCTCGACGTGAAGGACGCGTTAGTGAACGGTTGTCTGAGGGAACCAGGGGGAGTCGCCTGCGGAGCGCACGACGCGGTTTTCGACGAGGTCTGCGACGTGGTGGAGGAATTGGGTGACGGATTCGGTGGTGAAGTGCGCCAGCGTGATGTTGTTGACTTCCATGCCAAGGCGAACGGCTGACAGCGGCTTGGTGGCCATGTTTTCACTCCTAGAGGTGGTGTTCGGGTCGTTTCTGCCCAACACCTTACGGGCCGGGTGTGCACTTTCTGACCGTGTTTCCACCTGGGGGTTTCGTTTCGCGCAGACTCGTTTACTTAGTATCGTCCACCTCACGGATAGCCCTGTAGATGGTTTGCCGGGAGACGTTGAAGGACCTGGCGACTGACTTCACTGACTGGCCGTTCTCGACCAATAGCGCAGCCTGTTGCTTCTGCTCTTTACTGAGCTTCGGCTTCGGGCCCGCAACTCGTCCCTGTGCTCGGGCATGGGCGACGCCCTCGCGAGTGCGCTGAATAAGGAGGTCACGCTCCCACTCAGCTAGAGAAGCCATGATGTTGACCACGACCTTATCTGCAGGACGGGATGTGTCCAGAGCAGGATCAAGGACCCGGACATTGATGTCCCGGTCAGCTAGGTCGGAGATGGTAGTGACGGTTTCGACCATGTTGCGGCCCAGCCGGTCTAGCCGGGTCACGACCAAGGTATCGGCCGGCCTCATGTAGGCGAGGGCATCATCGAGGCCGGGGCGAGACCACTTGGCACCACTAATGGTGTCGCTGTAGATATGCTTAGGGTCGCAACCAGCGTCGATGAGGGCCTTGCTTTGCGTGTCCAGCGACTGCCCCTGTCGCGAGGTCGAGACGCGCGCATATCCAATCAACATACCTACTCACCTGTCAGTTCTTCCTCGGTCACGCTGAGGTCAGCAGGCAACGCGCCGTCGATGACGTAGGTGCGTAGCAGCTTGTCCAGCAGAGCACGGACCTTGAACTTCGACACCCTTGCTCCGGTGTCTTCCGTGAAGTACGCCGCCGCCAGGTCAAGGTCAATTGATGCCTTTAAGTCATCGAAACGCCCATACTCGTTGATGGTTGCCGCCGTGACCCGGGCGTCGAGTATCCGTCGCAGCTGCGCCATGTCCAGCCCTAGACATTCATGCAGTCGTACCAGCTGTCGGTCGCGCTCGGTGATGCGGTACTCGTTGATGTAGTCGTGCACTGTCTTGCCTGGTTGCAGGGTCACGTCACCTGCTTGGAGGTCGTGCAGCCAACGGTTAGCGTAGCGCTGGTCATCCTGACTCAGGCGGGCGAAGCTGGCATGCAGCTGTTCCAGCAGGTCATCGAGCACATCCTGCGGCACGCCGTCCTGGAGGGCCTTGAGGTACTTCTTGAACTTGCTGTTGAGGTACTCGGCATCAATGCGGTCGGTGTCGATGTGCTTGATGTGCACGTCAATGTCGAAGGGTGCATCCTCAGGCGACTGCTCTGAGTCGTCGCCTGCCTTGCCGAGCTCCTTGTAACGGGTCACCAGCGTGGTGTAGGTGTCCTCGGTAAGTTCCACCACGATAGGCTCCGTCAGGGCATCGAAGTAGTAGGTGTCCTTGTCCGAGGTGAATCCCTGCACCTGCGCGGCCTGAAGTTCCCGGTACATGCGGTTGAAGGTCTTGGCGAACTCGCCTTGGTCTGCCTCAAGGTCGGGTAGCTGCGAGAAGTCCGGCTGGCCGGTCTTCGGGTCGGTAAACAGCGCCTCGATGGTAGCGAAGCACTCGTTGATGGATGTGAGGTGGTCATCGAGGTGGTCCACGAACAGGCCGAGGGGTCGGTCGCCGGAGTAGAGCTTTACCGCCCGGTCGATGTTGTCCCGCATAGTGTGCGGCCTGCGGTAGTAACGGATGGACCCGAAGGGCTTTTCCGGGCCGAAGATGCGGTTGGTGCGCGAAAAAGCCTGGATGATGGACTCGTACTCGATCACCTTATCCAGATAGAGGGTGTTGAGCCACTTGGAGTCGAAGCCGGTGAGCATCTGGTCCACCACGATGAGCAGGTCGATGTGTTGGCTGCGGTCGTCGAGGAAGGCCTTGGTGTTGTAAGGCTTCTTGTGGGCTAGGCGCTTGGAGACGTCCTTTTTGAACTCATCATGGGTCGGCATGGTGAAGTGCTGGCCGTAGGTGTTGTTGTAGTCGCGGAGAATCTCCAGCAGGCCGTCTTCCTTGAGCAGTTGATTGTCCCCGGTGTTGTCGATGTTGGGGTCAAACAGTGCTGTGACCTTGATGTGAGGGTACTGCTTCTTGAAGATGCGGTAGTACTCCACGGCCTCGGGAATGCTGGAAGTCGCTAGGATGGCATGGAACATGCTGTTGCGGCTGAGCTGCATCCAATGCTCGTTGATGTCGCTGGCGACAGCCTCGCGGTGGTTTGCCTTCTCATACTGGGTCGTTGGCAGGTAGTCCTCGATGCCCTTGGTCACACGCTTATAGGTGCTGTTGCCCTTATCGTCTTTTTCCAGCTCATAGATAGAGGCCATAGGGATCTGCTTCTTGTCCATGAACTTGCTGTAGACTGCCGCCTTCTGCGGGTCTGTCAGCGCTTCCTCTACGGTCTTGGCCTTGGCCGCCTGGAGGGCGACCACGGTGCGCACGTCATGCGTCCTGAAAGTCTCCACCATTTCAGGGTCGAAGCTCAACACGTTTTTATCGCGGATGCCGTCGGCAATTGAGTAGCGGTGTAGCTCATTGCCGAACAGTGTGGCCGTGGTGGAATGCTTCTTCTGGTTTTCGTCATGGATGGGCGTGCCGGTAAAGCCGAAGAACAGCGCGTTCGGCAGGGTGTGCTTGACGGAGGCGAGCATGTCACCGAAGGTGGTGCGGTGCGCCTCATCGACGATGAAGACCACGCGCTTGGAACGGATGAGGTCCAGGTCAGCTGTCTTCATCGTCTCAGGATTGACGCGGCTCATCTTGTGCAGTGAGGTCACGATGAGAGTGGAGCGCTTGTCCTTGAGCAGCGTTGCCAGGTTGGCAGCACTGGAGGTGTCCTCCACCGCGATGCTGTCGCCACCGTAGCTGACGTAGTTCTCCAGCGACTGCGTGCCCAGCTCAACACGGTCAAGCAGGAACACCACCTTGTCGGCGTTGTGGGAGTCAGCGATGAGCTGAGCGGTCTTGAAGCTGGTAATCGTCTTGCCGGAGCCGGTGGTGTGCCAGATGTAGCCGCCCAACTGGTCGCCACTGTCCCAGTCGTGACGGTCCACACGGTCAGCGATACGCGAGGCCGCATAGTACTGGTAGGAACGCATCGCCAGCAAGTTGCCAGAGGCACGGTCTGCGACGGTGTAGAAGCCGATGAGCTGGTGCGCCATCGGAATGGACAGCAGCGCACGTGCCACGTCGTCCCATTGGTTGATCGGCTCGTTGTTGAAGTCTGCCCAGTGGAAGAAGTAGTCCGGGTTGAATTTGCCTGCCCCCGGGTTGGCGAAGTAAATCGTCTCTTCTGGGGTCATGGCGACGAAGATTTGCACCAGGGAGAAGATTCCCTGGTAGACGCCCTCATGGGCGTATTTGGTTATCTGGTTCGCACCTTGGGAGACCGGCGCACCGGAGCGCTTCAGCTCGATGTGGAAGACCGGCATACCGTTGATGAGCAGCATCAAGTCGCCACGTCGGGTGGGCAGCAGCTCATTGGCGGTCTGGAAGCGCGGCTGGACGGCAATCTGGTAGCGCGACTGGCCACCGGCAATCTCTAGGCGGTCGTAGATTTTCAGGCTGATCTCAGAGCCGAAGTTTGCCGCCTGCGGTGCATCTCGGGTAATGGTCACGGTGCGACCGTTGATGAACTCGTTGAGCGCCAGCGGGGTGCGCAGGTTGTTGACCTGCTCGATGATTTGCGCCATCTCGCCTTCGGTGAGCGGCACGTCGCCTAGCAGGTCACGGCCCCGGTTGTTGGCGTAAAGAATGTCCGCCCAGTTGTCGATGAGCTGCTGCTCTGTCGGGAAACGCAGCAGTTCCTTGCTCCAGCCGTGGCGGGTGAGCAGGTCGATGAGCGCAGCCTCGAATTCAGCCTCAGAACGAAATGGTGTGGTCATAACTGCTCCTTAGATGAACATCCGTTGCAGCAGCGCCGCCTTGGCCTGCTTAAGGGACTCGATGTACTTGGCCTCGGTAGCAATGAGCGTGTCCAGCCGTGTAAACACCGCACCGATGGCCTGCTGTTCTTCGAGGGTTGGTGGGAACAAAAAATGCATCTTCGCAAACATCCCGCCCGTAATTTGGTTGATGGTGGCACCCATTGATTTCGCAACTTGAGACTCGAAGAGTTCAGTATCGAATAGGGCGCTCATGAAATGAGGCTGTTTGCTTCGAATACCAGTCATGAATGCACCGATGACCGTCGGCGGAAGTTCCCCCCTCACCAACGCATGCTTTCCGATAAGAGCGCGGGAGCCGTTTCGGACGACCATAATAATGTCGTTTGGCTTGACATTTTGTACGTTCACGACGCCGGAGCGGACATACACACAATCATCAAAGGCAAGCGTAGCGTCTTTCACATTGCTTGACCGAAGTACCAGAGTGCCCCCATTCTTCACAACATCGCCTGGTGAATAGGTCAGCCCACTGAAATATTCAACGTGATCATTCAACGAGCTTTCTTTCCACTCACCGTCGAAGCCATCCAGCCGCAGCTCCGGCACCGTCTGGCCCTCCTGCGGGAACATCCGCTGCATGAGCGCAGTCTTGGCCTGCTGCAGAGCTTGGTGCTTCTTGGTGTGCTGGTTGATGGCATCGTCGAGGTTGGTGAAGATAGCGCCGATGGCCTGCTGTTCTTCGAGAGTGTGCGGAATGGAGATATCTGCGCTGTTGATGGTCTGGCTAGTCAGACTAGGTAACCCGGTTGCAGTATTCTTCGCCATCCAATCGACTTGCAATACTGATGCGTAGAAGAACGCTAGGTCAGTCTCTTGGTTCGGAACAACGTAGAACAACGTGTCAACAGTCCAGAAGGGAGCTTTCAGGATGTATGGCTTGCTGATGGTGCCCTTTCGACCGATGCCTACGGCGTCCTCATCGTGAGAAAGAGCTTGGTCCACTGACACCATGTAGCCACCGGTCCCGTAGACGGGAATACAACCTTCCCCCAGATGCTTGTAGTCACGACCGTTGTGGAGAGCTGAGACTGCACCAATACTGGTCGTCTTCCACGCACCGTCGAACCCCTCCAGGCGCAGTGCGGGCACGTTGCGGCTACGCATCGCGACCACCGCCCAGCAGCTCCTGGAGTGCAGCCAGGGCCTGCATGTCGGCGGCGTTGCCGGTAAGCCCGCTCAGTAGGCCTGCCAGCTCTTGCTCCGTCTCGCGAACCTGCACGTCGAGGTCGGTCAGCGCGACGGCGTACTTGTCGTGCAGCGCCTGTACGCGGGCTGAAAGACCAGCGAGCACATGACCAGGGATTTCGCGCAGGTCACCCATAAGTGCAGTAATCCACTTGGCGGTGAGCACCTCATCCACCTGCACGTCGGTAAGCGCTTCGATGGTCGCGTGGGTGTCTTTCTCCAGCTGCTCTTGCGCAGTCTTGAGGTTCTTCTTGAGTTGGTCCCGCTGGGCGATGAGCGCCTTGGCGCTGAGCATGGCAGCCTCGGTGCTGCCCTCCGGCCAGGTCTCGCCCTTGGCCAGCTTCGGCAGGTCCTTGATGGCCTTGTTTAGCTCGGTCTTCTTGAAGGCATCCTGTTTGTCGTTAAGTACCTCGGCCAGATCGGTCTTGTCGTCTTCGCTTAAGTCCTCGACGAGCTGCGTCAGCTCAGATACAGCTGTGTCCACGTCGCGACTTAGCTGCGTTACCTGGTCCTTCTGCTGCGGCAGGTAGAAGGTCTGCACCAACTCGTTGGGAGCAACGCGCCCGTCCCATCCGACCTGGACATAGACCTTCTTCTTTTCTTTGGTCTTCCACTCCATCACGGGGTCATTGACCCGCACGGCATCGAGGCCTTCGGTCTGGATGATCTCCAGGTCACCGGCGGTTTTGACCCAGCTGTCATGTAGTACCTGGTAGCCCTCGTAGGCATCGACCAATGGCACGCGATCGAGGCGGTCGAACAGGTTGGCCTTGAGCTGGTCCTCGGTGGTAGTAATAGGCACGGTAGCTGCGCCATCCACCAGCAGCGCGTGCAGTTTCTCCGGCAGGTCGGATAGTACAGCGCCAACCTGGTCACGAAGTGCCTGGGCTGCAGGGTGCTGGTCGATCGTCTCGCGTAGGTTGGTCGTTTTCAGCTCCGCGTAGCCTTCTGTCTTCTCGGTGAACAGTGCCTCCCGCAGCCCCGGCAGGGCGGTCCAGTAGTGCTCCAGGGTGTCAATTTCGCTGGTGGGAATGCCGCCGTGCATAGTGGCGTACAGGTCTACAGACTCAGGCGGCAGGGTGGCAGAGACGTAGCGTGGGATGTTCAGGTTGTGGTCGTTGGCGCGAATCTCGTCGCGGGTCACTACCCTAGCGAAGTGCGGCACGTCCACGCGGTTGTGAACGGCATCGACGATGCGTTGGATGTCACGGGCGCGCAGGTGGTTGTACTTGCCCTGCTTGATGAAGCCCTGGGAGGCATCGATGAACAGCACGTCATCGCGGTCACGTTCTTGCTTGAGCACCATGATGACGGTCGCGATACCGGTGCCGTAGAAGATGTTGGAAGGCAGGCCGATAATGGCATCGATGTGGTTGGCTTCGATGAGATTGCGACGGATGTCGGCCTCCGAGCCACCACGGAACAGTACGCCGTGCGGCAGGACGACGGTGAGGATGCCATCAGGCTTAACGTGGAACAGCTCATGCAACATGAAGGCGTAGTCGGCCTTGGTCTTGGGCGCTAGACCAAACCGTGCGAAGCGCGGGTCAGCCTCGTTGCCTTCGGGTTCCCACTTTTGGGAGTAGGGCGGGTTGGAGACTACTGCGTCCACATAGAGCGGCTTGTAGGTCTGCACCGGGTCGGCCTCGTCGAACATCGGCCAGTCATGGGCCAAGCTGTCACCGTTGCGGGCGACGATGTTGTCCGCCTTCACGCCGCGCATGACCAGGTTCATACGAGTGAGGTTGTAGGTGTTCTCGCGCAGCTCCTGGGCGAAGTACTTAATACGGTCTGGGTCACCCATGCGCTTGGCGACGGCATGGCCGATGTTAAGCAGCAGGGAGCCAGAGCCGGAGGTCGGGTCGTAAATCTGAATCTCGTCGCGGCCCTTGAGGTGGTCAGCGACGATGTTGCTCATGATGAGAGAGACCTCATGCGGGGTGTAGAACTCGCCTGCCTTTTTGCCCGCGTTGGCCGCGAACTTCTCGATGAGGTACTCGTAGATGTAGCCCAGCACGTCATAGCCCTGCTTGCCATCAGTGGGGATGTCATCGATAAGGTCCAGTAGCTTCTTGATGGCAGAGGTACGGGCAGCGTCGGTTGTACCCAACTTCGACAGGCTGGTGTCCAGGGTGTTAAGGATGCCGTCGAAGACGTGCTTGCGCTCCGGGGCGATGTTGCGCTTGAAGGTAGCCAGACCCTCACGCACGTGAGCGATGGAGAAGTCGTTATCCAAGTCTCGCCACGTCGAGTACAGGTTCTCGTAGGTGAGGAAGTAGCCCAAGTTGTTACGCACCAGGGCCACGGTGTCAGTGTCGGTCTCAACAAGCGTATCTGGCAGGTCTTCCGGTTCAGCGTCGTTATTGAGCATGAACTGCTCTACTTGGTCGGACAAGAACTTATAGAAGATGAAGCCGAGGATGTAGTCCTTGTACTCATTGGCCTCAATCTTGGAGCGCATATTGTTGGCCGACTCCCAGATGAGGGAGGCAAGTTCTTGTTTGTTCACGGGGTAACTTTCTTCACTAAGGCATTAACTACATGGCTCGATTGTGTACACTGAGTGCTTCGGCAGGTCTTTTGGCTCTGAAATTACAGCCACGGGATGTCCGAAATAGTGTGCCATTATTGTGACTGTTTCACAATTAGCGAATTGACGATTGCGGACAGCGGGGGTTAGTTTTTCCAGACGATTTTGACTCGCGTGGGGTCGAATCGTTTGTTTCCGGCCGTTCCGGGAAGGATGTGGATCTCCATCATCAGCTGCGCAAGCCGTCACTTATCCTCCACCGAGGCTTTATTCCACCACTGGCGGAAGTCCACATCCTCGTTGGGTAACGAGCACATCGCCTACTGCTGGCGGGAGATTAAAAAGGCGCAGTCAGCGGGCATGGAGGTGCGGGTCCATTGGGTTCGCAGCCACAGCGACCATGTTCTCAACGCGTTTGCGGACCACGCGGCGGTTAATGCTCGACGCTGCAAGCAGTGGGGGATACGAAAAAGCGTCTAAGCAAGTTCCGGTGGCGGATTCAAAAGGACCTGCGCGCGGCGCCCGAAGACATGGACGTGTGAAGTTTTGGTATGCCCTGACTGCCAAAGTGCTTTAAGAACGCCACTTATCAGCTGGACGATCTAGGAGTTGCGTGGCTTTTAGTCGTTTCACTCGGTCTGGGTTGATAGCGAGAAAATTTCCGGCCATCTTGAGATTTGGGCTGTATCCCTTGAATGAAAGTTTGCTCGAGGACTCCAGCTCTGGCCACATTCCGGCGGATTGAACGATAAGTTCGGGGTTCGCGCGTCGTTTACTCCAAAGCTCATTGGCATAGCGGAGAACTGAATGACAATACTGTGCGGTAGATTCAGTCAATCCGCTCAGGATCGTGTGAGCTGGTTGCATAAGGAGGAGGTCTTGGATTCCTTTTCGGGCAGTTCGGTACATCGATTCGCTTTCTGCCCACCCTGGTTGTAGATAAAAGGGTCGAATGACTGATTCACCCGGATTTTGATGGGGACCTTTCGTATGAGCGGTCCAGTTGACGAATGGGGCGCGGTGAACAATTGTGCTGCGATATTGCCTAAGCCAGGGGAGCCAATCTTCTGGACCATGCCTTTGCCAGTCTAGGAATAGTCCTAAGAGGTTGTTTTGTTCTTGTCTCCCGGCAGTTCCGACGTCGGCAAAAATTCCTGGGCGAAGTGTGTTGCCGGATTTCCCGTTTTTGTGAGCTTTGGCTGCGATATCTAAGATTCTGCCGCAGTCGGTATGGAGGAGTTTTTCTTTGAACCCGCCGACTGCGACTGTGACTGCTGCGAGCCGGTCTAGTGCTTGTGCGAGTGAGATGAGTGAATGGTCTTTAAATACGTGGAGCAGCTCGTTGTTTGGTGAATGAAAGACCGTGCTCAACTCTGGCGGAATTGGATCCCTCGCGCTACGGTCAGAGTTCTGGACATGGGCAATTTTCATATTCTGAGAGAGTTCGAGTTCTCTGAATTTTTCATTGCACAATGCGCTGGTGGACAGTGCTGTTTCGACACCGCTGATTGATGATAGGAGATACTCGCCGATTAGCGCGGAGTGCTTCCAATTGATTTGATCGGTCATCCATCCGATACCTGCCTTGTCCTCGTCGAGGTCGTTGAGGACGCTGTTGTACAACACTTGAGAGGCTCTTTTGGCGGCTTCGATGTGTGGTTTAGTCATGTTTCTATCAAACATCATTAGTTGAAGACGCGTCGCAGAAACGATGTCCTGCATAGACCTTAGGTCAAGTCCTGGGAAGTGGTGTATCTGGCTTTCGAGTATGTGGTTAGTTTCGGGGGCGGGGTTGGGTAAGCATTAGGCGGCGATCTCCTTGTCGTCGGTGGGAGTGTCGTCGACGAGGTTGGCAGCGATGATCTTCTTGGTCTGGGTCAGGCTTGTTAGCGATATGTAGCGTTTTTGCTGGATCCACTCATCGTGTTGTTTCGCAAGGACGGCCCCGACCGGCCGGATGACGGCTTCACGGTGTGGGAAGATCCCGACGACGTCGGTGCGACGTCGGATTTCTCGGTTGAGCCGTTCGGTGGGGTTATTGGACCAGGTCTTGGTCCATACCGGTTTCGGTGCGGTAGTAAAAGCTAACAGCTCATCGAGTGATTCCTCTAGGTAGTCGGCCACGTGAGGAAGCTTCTGCCCACAGAACTCTACATGCGGTATGGCAAACCTGCCTCAAGATGACGCGGGTGAAGTTGATCGGTGGTGGAAACTCAGACAAATGCGCAGGTAATTGAATGATTTGTTTTGTACCGGTTGGAGCCGGTAATCTATAAAAGCCCATGACGGGCCACGCTTTGACGTGAAGGTACACAACCCACACAGGGTTACTGATTTGAAGTGACTTTAATGTCACTACTGACCAGATTTTTTCTGGCTGGCGCAGGCGTTTGTCTGTGTTCTCGTGGCACACCCGTGTCGCGAGTCGGTAGCTGTGTGAAGGAGGGTTGATGGAAATTCCGTCAGCGCATTTTGGCCGTAAGGCCCATCGGGTAGTGCCCGACGACGCGATTGTGCGCGTCGAATTACGCTTGCCTGCGCCATTCGTGGCGAAGCTTTCTACTGAGTCAGCGAAGCGCGGGTGCTCCATGTCGCATGTGATGACGCAGTGGCTTTCCGAAGCAGGTCGCTTCCGTGGTGATGATAGTCAGGGTGCAGGGGGTGCATCTGTGACCTAAGACTGCTTATCGGACAAATCCGAAAACAAATTCAGGGCCCGATCCTGCACGATCGCGCCCTGTGGTCGCCGACGTTCTACCAAAACGTTGAGCGAAAGAATCCAATCACTTCACTTGGAGTTACATGAATGGAGATGCGTCTATTTTGTCATGCCTAAAAATATTTAGCAATTGTGCCTGCCGATCCAACGTTTTAAGTATGTGGGCGGTGAGCGCGCGTGGGTAGATTTACGGCTCTTGCAGCAGCAACGCCCGTTCTCGAGAGGCCCACTTCCAGGGACTATGTGCCCGGGGAGGTGTCGACAGTCTCGGTGATTGGTCAGGCGTCGCCGTCGCGGGTGCGCAGGTTGACTCGGCGTACGCTGCCGGATGAGGATCGTTATTTGCGGCTACGGGAGGTGGGAATCCACCGCCCGGCGGGGCCTCTGCGGAGTGAGGCTATCGCCCGAGCAGCGCTTGTCCAAGCTCATACGCGTGTTCTTGATGAAATTGCTGATGCTAAGGCGGCGCGGGTTGTAGCGCGGTACCTGTACGATGAGGCACTCGTGTGTGGCGTTGTTGACGAGGAGCGGGCGTTGACGCGTCCCGCTGTCGATCGGTGGCTTTTCCGTGATGATATTTTTAGTCGCAGGTCGCAGCGCACTTATCGCACGATTCTCTATGCTGCAGGCCGGACGTTGTATCCTCACGAATTTCCTGAACCGCATCGTCAACGAGGACCGCGGCGCAAAGCCGTTCCGGCGGCGGAGCTTTCGCTGGAGGCTGAGCTGTACGCCGTCGCTGCGAACCTTCGACCAATGTTGCGGGCGCAGTTGCTGACGATTTTGGATCTCACCACTGGGGCAGGCCTGTCGTCCCAGGAGATCCGGCAGCTACGCGGCAGCGACGTTTCTCCACTAGAGCTGCCCGAGCACACGGCAGTCCAGATCGCGGTGCGAAAACGGGGTGTAGTCTCTCGCGTGGTGCCTGTCGTGTGTCCCGTTCGCGGTCACCGGCTTTTGACGCGGGCACGCGATGTCGGTAACGGATATGTTTTTCCTATTGTTGGCGATTCCATGCCTCGAAACGCCGTCTGCCACGTGTCGGAAGAGCTCGTTGAGCTGGGGTTTCCTGGATTTAATGCTGCTGCGCTGCGGAATCGTTGGGTGGTAAAACTGGCCTCTGACCCGGGGGTGCCGGCTGCGATGCTGATGAAAATGGCGGGCATTGCTGATCTGCGTGTTCTCCATGATCTGGAGGCGGACCTGCCGCGGTATACACCGGAAGACGAAGCAAAAGCTTTGCTGCGATCTGAGGGGGAGTACCTCTGATGACAGTAGTAATGCAAGAGCAGAGAGTGATGATTTCCCCCGATTATGTGGAAAGTTGCGCTGCGGTTATTGAAAAATCGGGTGCGCACCAAATGATCGACTTTTTTTTTCGCCAGGACCGTGGCGTGGGCGGACGGAAATCCTCCGGCCCGCGATATTCAATGTTGGGCGTGCTCACTGTGGGTTTGGCTTTGATTGGGATTCGTCGTGTGCCCTCGATGGCGGAGATCTGGCGCACCCTATGGACCCTAGAGCCTGCTCAGCAGGCCCGGCTCGACCTAGACCTTTCCTGCGGCGAGGGCACCTACAGGGCGTTTGCCATGTGGCTGACCCGGAGGCTTGAGCCGCTTGATTCACTGCCTGATGCTCCTGCGCGTCGTGTGAAAAATAGGGATCACCGTCGAATGCTGGCCGCACGCTCAATCGAGCAAGAACAGGCCTCCGAGGTTGCGTCCGAGAGGCTCCATCAAGTCGTCAACGCGCTGGTAGCAGGCTCAATCCATGAGCAAGCGCCCAAGGGATATCGCGGCGATATCGTCGCCGACGAGACCATCATCGACCTGGCAGGCCAGTCGACGGGACTAGGCAGTCGTGACACGAAACGCCGTGGCGCGGCCTACTCGGGTGGCTACTACATCAGGGATCGGGAGGATCATTCGTTGCATTCCGAGCTTGGCAATCGTCGCAGTACCAAAGGGGGCGTGGCCGTGGGTATTACTGCTGTATGTCGCGTCGGACCGCCACGAGCCGTGTACTCGGTCGCCCCGGTGATTACAGGAATTTCCATCGATAAGCCGAGCTCGGGCTCGGTGCAGGGATTGGCGCGAGCTATCCGATTTCATCAAGAAAACGGTTTTGACCAGCGCGTTCAACGTGGTCGTTTGCCGTTGTTGACCGTTGACATGGGCTATAACGCGAAAAGGTTTTTCAACGACGAATTGCTCGCTACAGGCTATGCGCCCGTGGTGCGCTATCCCAAAAATTGGCGAACAATTTTCGCATCTGACACCGCAGCTGGGGATGAACCTGCTAGTGGTCCTTTGCAAATCGCGGGCGAGTTTTATTGCCCTGCTGCACGCGACATTGCAGGCAACGGGAAGATCGTTCGCCGCACCATGGAACTGCTCGAGGAAGATGACGGTTTCGAGCGCCAGGATGCTCGGCTCGAAGCCCTTTTCCCGTTGATCATGGGGACGAATTCGAGGCCTTATCGTGCGCGTCAAGGTCGTGGTCGTCCTCGTAAGGATGAAGCCGATACCGAGCGGCCCGTGAAAATTGATTTGGTCTGCCCTGCAGTACAGGGGCGAGTGCGATGCCCACTCAAACCGGCTTCGATGACACTGGCATCCGAAGACGCCCCGGAGATTTCACCGAGCTGGTCTGCCGATCACTATAAGTGCTGCGCGCGGTCAAGTATCACACATACGTTCACCCCTGAGCAGTGGAAACGCGCTCAGTGGGGACTTGTCCCCGGCTCCTGGGAGCACGCCACTTATTATGAGGCGGCCCGCGCTATTACTGAGCAGCGTTTTTCGATCATGAAATCACCGCATGTCACCGGGATGGACTCTTTTAAGCGCGGTGTTCGGCGTGAGCCGATGCTCTACATCACGCTCGCCTTATGGGTGGCCTCGACGAACCTTGCGATCCAAGAGTCATTCGAGCGGAAAACCGCAGGTCAAGACTCCATGACACGACGACTCCGCATGGTGCGTGAAGACACCGGCCGTGCCCTTGCCAAAGTCCCGCCCCGGACTTAATTGCCTGGGATTTGTTGTAAAACGCATGTTTTAATGCTCACCTGGCCTTTTCTAGGTGGGCATTTTTCATGTCCCCTCTTTGTGCTAGGCACTCTCGCCGACTGGTGAGGTGGCGATTCTAGGGGCGTATTTGTGCCACTAAGGGCGAGGGTGTGGGCGCAATTAATTCCCGGGAGATTTCATATCCACAGCTCGGGAGGCGCTTTTTGAAAAGCTGTGTTGAGCTGCCATCGTGAACATCACACCATGAGCAGTTGAACAAACTGCGACACCGGAGGTAACAAACTCGAAAGGGTTCGTGACCTCCGGTTTCTTTCGTTTTCCGGTTTTTAAGGGCCGAGGATTGAACGTGCGGGGATTGAGGGCGCACATCCCGTTTGAGGGCAATGTTTGATGTGACGATGGGTTATGGGTTCGCGAGTTCGGAGGGATTTCGCTAGGAGCGGAATCCGTGGCTTTTTTATGTGGGGATGGGGATTATTGACGGCATGGAACAATCAACGAAGAAAGCCGCATTAGTTACTGGTGGGTCGCGTGGTATTGGACGTGCGGTAGTAGAAACCCTTGCACGGGGTGGGTACGACGTTGTACTGACGTGGAATAGTAACCGCACCGCTGCGGATGAGGCGGTCACTGATTTGTCGTCCCGGGGCTATCAGGTTCGTGCTGTACGTGCAGATCTAAGTGCCAGTGATTCTGTCGAAGAAACGGTTAAAGAGCTAGCGCAAGAAGGTCCTTTTAATGTCGTTGTCAACAACGCCAGTGCCGGAACTGAGATCGGGCCCATAGTTGATACTGAGTTAGACGAATGGAATAAGGCCATCACTATTAATGCGACGGCCCCTTTCCTGCTTATTAAGCATCTTGCTCCTTCGATGCCTCAGGGAAGTTCCATTATTAATATTTCGTCGTTGAATACTTTGTTGCCGCAACCTGGGATCGCTGAGTATTGCGCGGGGAAGTCTGCTTTGGAAGCACTGACGCAAGTAGCTGCTAAAGAACTTGCAGCTAAAGATATTACGGTCAACGCAATTCGGCCAGGAGTAACAGATACCGACGGCCAGCGAGAGGCCAATCCGGACCCGGAACTAAGGCAACAGCTCGCACAGATGACCCCTATGGGTAGGTTGGGCCGCCCGGAAGATATTGCAAAGGTAGCCGCTTTCCTTGCGGGGCCAGAGTCGCGCTGGGTTACTGGCCAAATGATTACGGCCTCAGGCGGACTGTAAATCGGTGCTTGGATGTGTTTAGGCTGCTAGGCACAGGCCCTGATTCGACGAGTGTGAGGCGCGGTCGAGTAAATCGTCGATGCTGAGGTTTAAGGATTGGTGGATGCTGCGAATGACTTCTGAGGATGCTTCTTTCCTGCCACGTTCAATATCTGATAGGTGGGATCGTGACAGGTTTGCTTCATCGGCTACGTCTTGGAGAGTCTTGGATTGTGCTATCCGCGTTTGGCGAAGTGCTTGTCCGATGCGTGTTCGAAGCAAGTCGGGTGTTGGGTCGGTTGATAAGGAAACGAGTGTCAGCGGCATACTCTTACCCTACGGTCAATGTGTAAATCGCGCATAGCGAATTTGTGAATTGAAGTGCCCCGGGTTTTGTTCCGTACCCTCAAATTGACGGCATAGATTCAATCTCCGATGCCCACTTTCAAGGGTTCAGCCCGGTAGCCTCAGCCTGTTGATAAGAGATGCCCTAGCCTTTACTTTATCGGGCGAATGCGCGTACGTCTTACCGCGGGCTGTGGCTAAAAAGCTCGTCCACTGTTGATTGAAGAACATTTGCCACCCTTTTTGCTACCGAAAGGCGCAGATCGGCTCCCTGCTCAGCGGCATAGATTGTTTGGCGTGATACTCCTGCGGATTCCGCAAGTTTCGATTGGGTTAGCCCTTTCCGAATTCGCGTGGTTCTTAGCATGTTGTTTGTTCTATCGGGCGTTTGCATCTTTGTCACTGAGATCAACGGCCTGAGCCACTGCAACACCGCCAAAAACCACCGCTAGCATTGCCAGGCCAGCGTATACATAGATATTGCCCCAACCCTGAGAGTAAAGAGTTGAACTGACCCCCATTTGGTGGACACCTGATATCCAGCCCAGTCGAGCTGGGAAGAAAGGTAATCTACCACCATGTCCAGGTATTCCGAACAGTTCAAACGCGATGCCGTGGCCCTCTATGAGAACAACGAGGACCTCTCGTTGAACTCAGCGTCAGCCGAGCTCGGAATCAACCGAGCCTCGCTACATTCATGGGTCAAGAAGTACGGCACCGGCAAACGTGCCCGCATAAAAGCCGTGCACGATAAAGCCCAAGAGGCGAATGATTCTGAGCGAATCCGCCAGCTAGAAAAGGAAGTCTCTAAGCTGCGCGAAGAACGCGATATTCTGCGCAAGGCCGCGAAATATTTTGCCGAAGAGACACGCTGGTGATCCGCTTCCAGTTTGTCTATGACCACCGAACCGAGTACTCGGTTAAGCGGATGTGCGATGTGTTAAAGCTCAATCGTTCCTCGTTTTACAAGTGGGTGAGCACCCGCAAAAAGCGCAGGTTAAAGATATATTCTGACGGTCTTATTGGTGCAAGAATCAAGGCCATCTTCGATGATGAGCACGGGCTTTATGGTGCTAAACGCATCGCCGCAAGCCTCAAGGAAGACCCGGCGTATACCCCGGTCAACCACAAGAAGGTCGCACGAATCATGAAAACCATGGGACTAAAAGGCTTTAGCAAACGCCGTCGATGCATCACTACCAGGCGTAAGCCTGGTCACCGTGTCATGCCAGATCTAGTAGGCCGTACATTCACCGCTGACGAGCCGAACCGTGTGTATGTCGGCGACATTACCTACCTGCCGTGTAAGTGCGGAAAGAACATGTATTTGGCTACAGTCATTGATACCTATTCGCGTAAACTTGCAGGTTATGCACTCGCAGACCACATGCGTGTCTCGTTGGTCATTGATGCTCTAGCCCACGCACACGGTGTGCGTGGCAGTCTTGACGGGGCTATTTTCCATTCCGATCACGGCAGCGTGTACACCTCACAAGCGTTCAGAAACTACTGCTCGTCGCTGGGTGTACGCCAGTCCATGGGAGCGGTAGGAACGAGTGCCGATAATGCCCTAGCAGAATCGTTTAACGCCACGCTCAAGCGGGAAGTACTGCGAGAGCGGAAAGTCTTTGACAACCCAATTAGCTGTCGCCAAGAGGTCTTCCGGTGGTGCATGCGCTACAACACCCGCAGGCGCCACTCCTGGTGCAATCTTGTGGCTCCTGATGTCTTTGAAGCCGCGACTTCAGCTACACTGGCTAAAGTCGCATAGTTAACCCCCGACGTGTCCACTTTCCGGGGGTCGGGCCCAGTCACTAGGGCCATCATGATTAAGACGTTTACGGTTGCTACCAGGGTGCGTTGCTTAGTCACATTTCCTCCTCGGATGTCTTTAACGTCGGTGACGTAAATATACTTTACACAATGACAACCATTTAATGCCTAGGAAAGGTCAAATCAACGCTTATTGATCGCTATGAATTTTCCTAACAGAGAGGGGAAAGTCGGTTCTGTAAGTCGATCTTTCCTTTTGGCTCGTTCTTAAAGCAGAAAGCTTGAAAGAGTCTCCAATCTGCTGTTTTGGTTTTCCGGTTTTGGGGTGTGAGTAGAGGTGCTGGGCTCTCTTGGAGAGCAAAGTCGATGAGGTTCCAAAAATGCTTTTCACTCGCCCCGTTTCGTGCAGGGGTGGAAGGTTACCGGCCTGACCGAGGGGCTACTGACTTGTCGAATGTGTCGGTGCCAGGTGGTTGGGTTGCTGGATTAGGAGTTAGTAAATCCGCCGGATGGTTTAGTCCACCTGAGTGTGTATCGGTAGTAAAAACGTCGTTGAATGCGGCATCCGGGGAGAACAATTTTGGCTATGTCGCAAATTTCTTTCAGCGACTTTTGTGGTTTTGAAGTCTTCATACCGGGATAATATTCCTCACGATGGGCTTTACTCATCAAACGTACTGGGATGACGAGTGCTCCGGAGATGAACCAGTCGGCCGCAGTTTTGTTGGAGGCAATCCCTATCACGAATAGTTCTCCTCCGGGTGATAGGAGTTCTGCGAGCCGTTTGAGTGCCGGTTCGAGTGGGAGGTGGTGGAGTGTTGCCACTGCCGTGATGAGATCGAACTGCTGTCCTAGTAGTTCTGGGGCGTCGAAAACATCGCCGAGAATTACAGTTGCGTTTGGGACGGTGGCCAGAAGGGTCCTAGCCTGTTTGACTGCATGGGGGTCTGAGTCTATGCCTCTTACGTCATGGACTACCTCCGCGAATTTGCTGACTAGCAGTCCGTCTCCCGAACCAACGTCAAGGACTTTCGAATCCGGCCCCGGGGCAGCGGCGAGCAGTTCAGAATGGTAGGCCGTGTTGTGATTCCAGCGACTTGTCATGGCATGGTCAATTTTACCGAATTGGATGGAGCTGAATTGTCAGAATCTTGCAAGCTAACTATTGGGACAATCGTTCCATTACTAATTTGTAGTTCACTTGCCGCCGCAACAGACTCAGAGGAAGCGCAAGATGAGGCGTCCTGCGTTGCGTTTCGTCTATTTCGGTATTTTTTAGGAGACTGAATTGAGAGTGGAAAGGAAATGGAAGAGTTTACGGTCGGGGCTAGAGCAGCGGCATGCAGAGCTTGCAGTGAATGCTGCTCGTCTGTGGTGTGACATGGTGCTTACAACTTACAGTTCTGAAACCGCACCTTGGCGTTCCGAGGAGCCGGAAGAATAAGACTGTCAATCCAGTTGCGGAATGTCGACCGATAAACCTCTGGGAGATTTTATAAAACAAATGTTCTAATGCTCGTCTGGTCCTGCTGGCGAGCTTTTTCATGTCCACAGTATGTGCTAGATAAGGGAAGGAAACGGTTTAGCGGTGATTCTGTGGCCTAATTTGCGGCCGATTGAAGCGCCTTAGTAGCGGAATTAATACTCGGGAGATTCCATATCCGCAGCTCGGGAGACACTTTTTGAAAAGCCATGCTGAGCTGCCATCGTGAACATCACACCATCGAAATCCGGAGTGGAAACCACAGGAGTTTCCACTCCGGCTCTTTTTATTTTTCCTAGTCGCTCCTTTTTCCTTAGTGCGCAGCATATCCATGCTCATCAATCATGTACTGGGTAGCAGTATTTAATTCCTGCTGGGAAATATCCCGCAAACTCGGCCCCCGCCCCTGTCCCTCCCCAGTGGTCGTAGTAGCGGGGGTTGGGGTGGAGTTCGGATAGTCCTGCGAAGTGCTCATAGCACTAAGGCAACCACACCCACGCCCGCTACGAAAGGCCAACCACATTAACCTTGTGGACAACCCGCACACGGCTAGTGTGGTTATCCACAGAAATCCACGTTGGTTGCAGTGTTCGATAGCGTTTAGGTGGGCATGTCGGTATGGGCCTCTTGGCTTGAGGCCATAGGCTTCTTAGAAAACCTCCTCAACCGCTACACCCCACGCATGCCGTGCGAGCCGGTCTTTGCGGTCATTGATACCGAAACCACCGGCTTTAACAAGCGCTACGACCGCATCATTGAACTTGCTGCCGTGCGCGCCGACGCATACTTCAATCCCGTCGACTCCTAGCACACACTGCTCAACCCTGACGCCAACGTCGTGTCCACTACTCGGGGGACGCCCCGCCCACCTCGGTACCCAACCCTGCTGTGGGGTTACTCGTAGCGAAGCGAGCTGAGCATCCCGGTTTCCATGTGATAGGCGTTATGGCAGTGAAATGCCCACTCTCCGGGGTTGTCAGCGATCAGGTCGGCGATCATGGTTTCACCGTGGCGGAGAAGGACGGTGTCCTTGCGTAGCCCGCCGCTGCCGGGCAGCGCCCACGTGTGGCCGTGGATGTGCATGGGATGGGGCATCATGGTCCTGTTGCGCATGACCATCCGCAGGCGCTGGCCCTCCTGCACGGTCGCGGAGGAGGATTGGCCGTCGGTGAGAATGCTCCATTCATACGGCATCATCTGCCCGCCCAGGTCGATGCTGACTTCTCGGTCTGGTGTGTCCTCGGGCAGGAGTGCACGGTCTGCTGGCTTCAGGGAGGACAGAAGCAGTCCGGTGGACGACAACTCGGGGAAGTCGACATCGGGGTGGGGGGCCTGGCCGCCGGCGGTGCGGATGACGGCGAAGGCACGGTCGTCCTTACCCACCGCCAAAGCCGTGAGCGGGAAGATACCGTCGTCGAGGATGACCTCGACGTCGACACGCTCGCCCATCGACAGGTAGATCGATTCGGTCTCCCTGGGTTGGACAGGGAAGCCGTCGGTGTGGGTCACGGTCATGCGGTGGCCACCGAGGGCCACCTTGAAGATGGTGTCACCGCCGGAGTTGATAAACCGCAGGCGGGCCTTGTCGCCCGGGCGAGCCTCGAAGGTCCGGTGAGCACGGGGGATACGTCCGTTGATGAGGTAGTGCGGATACATCACATCGCCGGCATCCCCGCCCAGTACCCGGTCCGGGGTGCCGTGCATCATATGGCCGTGACCTCCCATCCCCTTCTTCCCGTTATGGTCACCCGAACCCATTCCGGTGAGCTTGTCGAGCTCATCGTCGGGAGTGCCCTGAATGCCATCGACCCAGTCGTCGAGCACGATGGTCCACTCGACGTCCTGGTCCTCAGCGTCTTGCGGGTCACGGACGATCAGTGGGGCGTGGAGGCCGCGATCAAGCTGCAGGCCGGAGTGGGAATGGTAGAAGTAGGTGCCACCATGGGGGACTTCAAAAACATAGGAGAAAGACTCGCCAGGTTCAATGGGGTCCTGGGTCATGCCGGGCACACCGTCGGCTGCGTTGTGGAGTGCGATGCCATGCCAGTGGATGGAGGTGCTCTCAGGCAGTTCATTGGTGATATCGACCTGTAGGACGTCGCCGGCAGTGGCCTCAATGGCCGCATCCCCGGTGTCAGAGACGTATCCCCACGTCTTGGCTTCGATGCCGCCGATATCCAGAGAGAGGGGCCGGGCGTTCAGTGTCCGGCGCACCGTCGGCTCACCGAGCGCAGTGGGGGTGGGAGTGGGGCGAAGAGAGGAACCTGGTGCCGAGGCAGCGGGTCCAGGGTCGCTGGTGCAGGCGGCCACGGCCCCGGTGCCGGCGAGGACGAGCCCGCCGAGCAGAAACTGTCGTCGGGAAAACGCGTTCATCATGATTTAACCTTCCTTGGTGCAGGATTTCAGTGACACGGGAGACAGGCGCAGGTGAGGACCCTGCTGAGCCATCACGTCAGGCGCAGGTCTGTGACACAGGTGGCACCGTCGTCGGCGGTGGAAAACTCCGTGGTGCCGGTACGCCCCTGGTAGCTGACCTCAATCAGGCCGGTGGCATCATCGGGAAGCCAGAAGCCAATAAACCCGTTGTCGAAGGTGGTTGTCGTCTCGTCCACCAGCACCTCACCGGTCGCCTCATCGGTGATCGTGACCTGGATATCCTCATTGTCGAGTTCCCCCTGGCAGGTCGTGAGGCTGTGGTAGAAGCAGTCGTGGGTGGAGGTGAGATAGGGTGCGATCGAGACATACGTCTGATTGTCGGGAAGATCGAGTACAACTTCCTGGTCATCGCTCGAGAGCAGCAGTTCATCGGCACGTACTGAGGCGATCAGATCCGTGGGACGCTCAGTGACCTTCTGCCGGTCGAGGTGATCAATGATCTCCACCGCGTCCATGTCGGCCAGGCCATGGGCAGTCAGGAATGTGTCCTGCGACACCGTCCCATCGGCGGTGGGTTCCGGGTCGGCAGCCGAACACCCCGTGAGGGCGAGGGCAAGGGCGGCGGCTGCGATCGCTGCTCGTTTCACGTCAATCTCCTTGGATCGTGGTAAGACCATGAGAAGACACCGTCTCAAGGTCGATGCCATACCTTTATCTAGCACGGGTGCCTGACGGACTAGAAATCAAAAACCCTGTTCACAGCCTTATAACAGGGCGAAAAGGGGGTGAATTCGGTGGGCTGGGTCACCACCGGGACACCACCCCACAGCCGTGGGTGATGTACTTCTACCCGCCCCGGGTATGCGGTGCAGACAGTGAAATCCCTGGTGGCGCCTGCTGAACCGACCAGGGGAGGCGATGCCGCCGACCCAGGGTGGGACACAGGGGTGACGGCGGTCGAAGGGTGATGTTTGAAGATTTGATGAAGATTTCCCCGCCGGGTACTGAGCGAGGGTGGTATTCCCCCCTGGCCGGAGCGATACTGGGGTCTATGGCTGACCGCACACCGACCACCGCCACGCCCCCGGGGCGGGTGCTGGTCGTCGATGATGAACAACCCCTGGCTCAGATGGTGGCTTCCTACCTCATCCGGGCCGGCTTCGATACCCGCCAGGCGCACACCGGTACCCAGGCCATGGACGAGGCCCGTCGCTTTTCCCCCGATGTTGTGGTGCTGGATCTGGGGCTGCCCGAACTCGACGGCCTGGAGGTGTGCCGACGCATCCGCACCTTCTCGGACTGCTACATCCTCATGCTCACTGCGCGTGGCAGCGAGGACGACAAGATCAGCGGTTTGACCCTGGGGGCGGATGACTACATCACCAAACCTTTTAGCATCCGGGAACTGGTGACCCGGGTGCATGCGGTGTTGCGCCGCCCGCGCACCAGCATCACCCCACCGCAGGTGACCACCCCCTTGATCGTTGGGGACCTCATCCTTGACCCCGTCGCCCATGAGGTGCGGGTGGGGGAGACGACCGTGGAGCTTACCCGCACGGAGTTCGAGCTGCTGGTTGCCCTGGCCCTGCGCCCCGGCCAGGTGCTGACCCGCCACGACCTGGTCACCGAGGTCTGGGACACCACCTGGGTCGGTGATGAACGCATCGTCGATGTCCACATCGGCAACTTGCGTCGCAAGCTCGGCACCGACACCCGGGGCCGGGGGTTTATCGACACCGTGCGTGGCGTGGGCTACCGGGTGGGGCAGCCATGAATCACGGACCCGGCCTGACCTTCCGCTTCCTGGCCGCCCAGGTGTTGGTCGTGGTGATTAGCCTGCTGGTGGCCGCGGCCGTGGCCACGATGGTGGGTCCGACCCTGTTCCATGATCATATGTTGATGACCGGCCGGGAGGACCCCTCGCTGGAGCTGTTCCATGCCGAGCAGGCCTACCGGGGCGCCAACCTGATCACCCTGGCCGTCGCCCTGCCCACCGCCTTGATCAGCGCCCTGCTGGCCAGCCTGTGGTTATCGCGTCGTCTGCGCACCCCCCTGCAGGATCTCACCCACGCCGCTACCAGCCTGACGGCCGGCAACTCCCGTATCCGCGTGCCCGCCGGAAAAGCAGGCCCCGAGTTCACCACCCTGGCGCATGCCTTCAACACCATGGCCGACCGGCTGGAACACACCGAACAGGTCCGCCGCCAGATGCTCTCTGATCTGGCCCACGAAATGGGCACCCCCTTATCGGTGCTCACGGTCTACCTCGATGGTCTCCAGGACGGGGTCGTGGACTGGAATAATGCCACCCACACGATCATGGCTGACCAACTCACCCGCCTGACCCGGTTGATGGAAGACATCGACGATGTCTCCCGGGCCCAGGAACACCGGATCGATTTGGACCTGGCGGAGGAAGGGCTCGGGGATCTGCTCCATACCGCCGCTGTTGCCGCGGGGGAAGCTTATGCTGACAAAGGCGTCGATTTACAGGTCGAGAGCATTGCAGACACCGCCCGGGTGCTCGTGGACCGGCAACGCTTCGGCCAGGTGATGAGCAATCTCCTGTCGAACGCGCTACGGCACACCCCGGCCGGCGGGCAGGTCCGAATCAGCGTCCACCGACAGGGGGCGTCCACCGCGCTCATCCACGTCGCCGATGATGGCGAGGGCATCCCACCTGACCAGCTCGGACACATCTTCGAACGCTTCTACCGGGGGGATGCCGCCCGCAGCCGGGACAACGGCGGGGCCGGTATCGGTCTGACCATCTCCAAGGCATTGATCGAGGCCCACGGCGGCACTCTCACCGCCACCTCCCCCGGACCTGGTCGCGGAGCGGTGTTTGCCCTCCGCCTCCCGCTGTCCCCTCCCGAAAGTGAGGAGGCTGCTCGGTGACCACACCCTGCCCCGCGTGAGGGCCGTGCCCTCTACCCCTTGAAAATATACCCCCAGGGGGTATACGCTAGAGAGCGGCATCGCCGCACCCCACCGAACCGAAGGAGCTTTCCCATGATCACCTCCCCGCCCCGCCTCTTGCCGATGGCCTCCCACGGCTGCAGCTGTTGCGGACCTGCCTCACGTGCCGACACCGCCTCCACCCCTGCCACCAGCGACTCGTCAGCAGGAGGGTCCTCCCCTAGCTACCAGGTCACCGGCCTGACCTGCGGGCACTGCGCGAAAAGCGTGACCCAGGCCCTTCAGGCCCTTCCCCAGGTCGACGACGTCCAGATTGATCTCGCTGCTGGTGGTGTTTCCACCGTCACGGTCACCGGTGTCGTACCTCCGGAGATGGTTCGCCGGGCCATCGAGGAGGCCGGCTACACCGTCTTATCCTGATCAGTTTTACCCATCATCTCGACCCCGACCGGGTTGAGCGAAAGGAACGTCATGAGCACTCCCCACCATTCGGGTGATCACCATGGTGATCACCCCGCTCCGGAAACAGACCACACCCACCACCCGGATCATGCCGGCCACGAACACCACGCACATGCCGACACCCACGGCCAGGCGATGCCCCACGATCACCCGCACTCCGCCCTGGACGAAGACCACCACGTTCATGGTCACGGCGAACACGCCGGACACAGCACCGCAATGTTTCGGGACCGCTTCTGGTGGTCGCTGATTCTGTCCATTCCCGTCGTTATTTTCAGCCCCATGGTCGCCCAGCTGCTCGGCTACCACCTCCCGGCATTCCCCGGATCCACCTGGATTCCCCCGGTGCTGGGCACGATCATCTTCGTCTACGGCGGAACGCCTTTCCTCAAGGGCGGATGGAAAGAACTGAAATCCCGCCAACCCGGGATGATGCTCCTGATCGCCATGGCCATCACCGTGGCGTTTGTCGCCTCCTGGGTCACCACTCTGGGGCTGGGCGGTTTCGAGCTGGACTTCTGGTGGGAGCTGGCCCTGCTGGTGACCATCATGCTGCTGGGCCACTGGCTGGAGATGTCCGCTCTCGGGGCTGCGTCCTCCGCGCTTGACGCGCTGGCTGCCCTGCTGCCGGATGAGGCCGAGAAAGTCATCGACGGGACCACCCGCACCGTGGCCATCTCCGACCTGGTCGTCGACGACGTCGTGCTGGTGAGGGCCGGTGCCCGGGTGCCGGCCGACGGAACCATCCTCGATGGAGCCGCCGAATTCGATGAGGCGATGATCACCGGCGAATCCCGTCCCGTCTTCCGCGACACCGGTGACAAGGTGGTCGCCGGTACCGTGGCCACCGACAACACCGTCCGCATCCGGGTGGAGGCTACCGGCGGGGACACCGCCTTGGCCGGGATCCAACGCATGGTTGCCGACGCCCAGGAGTCCTCCTCCCGGGCCCAGGCCCTGGCGGATCGGGCGGCGGCGTTGTTGTTCTGGTTCGCGCTGATCTCCGCTCTGATCACTGCGGTGGTGTGGACCATCATCGGCAGCCCGGACGATGCCGTGGTGCGCACGGTCACGGTGCTGGTCATCGCCTGCCCGCATGCCCTGGGTCTGGCGATTCCGCTGGTCATTGCGATCTCCAGCGAGCGGGCCGCGAAATCCGGGGTGCTCATCAAGGACCGGATGGCGCTCGAGCGGATGCGCACCATCGACGTGGTTCTCTTCGACAAAACCGGCACCCTGACCGAGGGTGCGCACGCGGTCACCGGTGTCGCGGCAGCTGTTGGCGTCACCGAGGGCGAGCTGCTGGCCCTGGCCGCCGCCGCGGAGGCCGACAGTGAGCACCCCGTGGCCCGCGCCATCGTGGCGGCCGCGGCCGCCCATCCCGAGGCCTCCCGTCGGCAAATCCGTGCAACTGGTTTCAGCGCCGCCTCCGGCCGGGGGGTCCGGGCCACTGTCGATGGCGCTGAGATCCTCGTGGGTGGGCCGAACATGCTGCGCGAGTTCAACCTCACGACCCCGGCCGAGCTCACCGACACCACCAGCGCCTGGACCGGGCGTGGGGCCGGTGTGCTCCATATTGTCCGTGACGGTCAGATCATCGGTGCGGTGGCCGTCGAGGACAAGATCCGCCCCGAATCCCGCGCCGCCGTGAAAGCCCTGCAGGACCGCGGGGTGAAGGTCGCGATGATCACCGGCGACGCGCAGCAGGTGGCCCAGGCGGTTGGTCAGGACCTAGGCATTGATGAGGTCTTCGCCGAGGTCCTGCCCCAGGACAAAGACACCAAGGTCACGCAGCTGCAGGACCGGGGTTTGAGCGTGGCCATGGTCGGTGACGGTGTCAATGACGCCCCCGCTCTGACCCGCGCGGACGTCGGTATCGCCATCGGTGCCGGCACGGATGTGGCCATGGAATCTGCCGGGGTGGTCCTAGCCAGTGATGACCCGCGGGCAGTGCTGTCGATGATTGAGCTGTCCCAGGCCAGCTACCGCAAGATGATCCAGAACCTGATCTGGGCCTCTGGCTACAACATCCTCGCTGTGCCGCTGGCCGCCGGAGTGCTCGCCTCGATCGGGTTCGTGCTGTCCCCGGCCGTGGGCGCGATCTTGATGTCTGCCTCGACCATCGTGGTGGCCCTGAACGCCCAGCTGTTGCGCCGCATTGATCTGGATCCGGCTCACCTGGCTCCGACCGAGTCGAAAGAGGAACACGCCACGCCTACTTCGGCATCCACCGCCGTCCACTGATCCACCACTTCTCTCCACTGCCCCCATATGACCCTGAAAGGTGCTGTTGGAAAGTTGGGGCAGTAGGAAGAGTGACGTGAAATAGTCACAGCCATGGGTATCTTCCCCGGTCGTCATTTCCCCGTGACATTATTCTGTGGGCAGTGGGTGGTACTGCCGCTACGGGGTGAGCTACCGCGCTCTGGCGGAAATGATGACTTCAGCGGGGCGTGCTGGTCGATCACACCACGATCTATCGCTGGTCCAGAAATACGCCCCTGAGCTGGACAAGCAAACACGGTGGTACCGGCAGGTACCTGACTGGCAGGCCAGTTCCTGGCGGGTGGATGAGGCCTCTATCGGGCGATCACCGCCGGTGGCCAGAACCTGGACTTTTACCTCTCTCCGAAGCGGAACGTGGCCGCAGCGAAGTGTCTCCTGGCCAAGGCCGTCAGATCCAATGCGTCAGCCGAGTATCCCAGAGTGATCAACGGCGATAAAGCACCCTCCCTAGCTAGGGCAATCGCCGAGTTGAAGTCAGAGGGAATCTGCCCGCCAACAGTGGAACACCGGCAGGTGAAATACCTCAACCACATCCTGGAAGGCGACCATGGTCGGCTGAAGCGGATCCTCGGGCCGAAAGGGATGGAGGCGATGTACTCATTGCGGAAAGGGCAAGGTGTGATGTTTGCCTACGGGCAACCGACCCCGGACGCGGTGATCGTCAACCGGGTCTTCGAGACGGCCTAACAACGCCCACACGCAGCGGCCATCAGGGAATGAGAAACTGAGTCTTCGCTGCTCTCCGCCCAACTTTGCAACAACACCTTCTAGTCGCTGTTCTTCTGCTTAGTGCGCAGCATATCCATGCTCATCACGGCGCCGATGATGGCGGCGTGATGTTGCTCATTGAGGCCCGGCGTGATGCGCAGGCGATACGTGTTTTTGCCCATGAAGAAATTACCCATGCCAGTCCATTCGTTAGAGACGTCAGCAAGCAGGCGATCTTCTGAAGTGATGGAAAGGTTCCAATCCCAGAAGTCGCCGTGAATTTCGACGTCGGCAAAGCCCTCCATGGTCAAGTCCAACTTTGTCTTGAGCATGGAGAAACGCTTGGTAATGACGGCCATGGGCTTTTCGATTCCCGGCAAGTGCACCTCATAGGTATCCCGCAGAAAATTCGGCGGGTCCGAAATCGTCATGACCGTCTGTAGCGGGTTGCCTTCAGCATCCGTGAGTGCGACCTCCAAGCTGCGAGAGGATTTAAACACCATGTCTTTGAGACTGGTGGATTGCAGGATAGTGCCCACAGGAGTGCCGTCTAGATCGGTGATCATGAACTGATCGTTGAGGAAGGACTTGGTTTGGGTAATTACGAGCTCGTCAAGTGCGAATAAATTTTGCGTCATGCCAGCCACTGTAGGGAAGCTGGCGGTTTTATTCCTCCTCCCTAGGGGTGGTTTTCTGCTGGCGCATGAGCTCTTGGGCCTCTTCATATGCTCGGGCGCGGTGGGCAGTCATGGTTTGGGCGAAGGTCTGCACCCAGTTCTTGTTCTTCTGCGCCAGCGGGCCGGAGGGTTCGGTGGTGGTCCAGGTGCCGTCCTCAAAAAGCCAGATGATGTCGCGCGTGTGTGGGTCCATGACATAAAAAGCGCGGCCATCGGTCTTTATGTTGTGGTGGTGCTGGCATAAGCAGGCGAGGTTTGCCGGCGTGGTCGGCCCGCCGTCCGTGTGGTTGATGCGGTGATCCTTCTGGCAGGCAGATGCCGGGCGGTTGCAGCCGGGGTAGCGGCAGGTGCCATCGACGCCTTCCAGGTACGCAGCCATGGCGGCGGGAGTAACATAGCCCTTGACCTCGTGGTTAGGGTCCATCTCCCGGATTTTGGTGTAGGGCAGCGCATTGGAGCGCGCCGGGTCGAGCCAGCCCACGGATTCGATAAACGCCGGGGAATTGGGCACGTCGGTGGCCTTGTAGGCGTTGAGGATGATCTCGGGGGCTTGGGTGCGGCCGGTGAGGAGTGCAACGGCGGCGTCGGCAAGCGAGCAATCTAGCTCCAGCGCGGTCTGCCGGACGCACTTATCGACGCTCGCGATAACCGCCGGGTCCGCACTCAAAGTCACCGCCGAGGTGTTATCGCCCCAATTTTCCATGGTGTAGCGCGGCTGTGTAGGGCCCTGGGTGACGGCTAGCGTGTCATCGGCGAGGTTGATGAGCTCGTTGAGCTTGCGCTTGATCTGCGCCTGTGTGCGCATGGCCTGGTTGGGCCGGGTAGGGGTGAGGTAAGCGGTGAGCTGCTCATCGATGCGCGCCACCACCTCTGGCGTCGGATTGCCCAAGCGGTTGAGGGACTTATTGATGGCAATAATCCGGTCGAGGTCCAAGTGATAGAGGCGGTGCTGCAGCGCTTGGAGCTCGGGCAGCTCTTCCAAGCGGTGCAGCGCCATGAGGATATGGCCGATCCGCCCTTCATTAACTCCGGTGGTGCGGTAGAGGGATTGGGTAACTAATTCGAAATCAGAATCGAGTTCTGGGACTTGGTTTACCCAGAACTCGTACTCCGCCTTTCGCATCTCAAAGGCTAAGCGTGTGGTGGGGTCGGTGGTGTTGGTCGTGGAAAAGTAGGGTTCTTCCATGGCGCATCGTACCTAAATTATCGTGTGAACTTGTGTACGATTCACACCTTATAACACCCCTCGGACACGAGCCTTTTTCTTCGCATTGAGCCAGCTCAGGAGCTATATTCCGGATCTTTAGTGGATAGGACATTTTCGCTGCTTTGTGCCGCATATTTCCTATCTTGCTTGCGCATGAATCGCAGGCCCCAGATAATAAGCGCCCACGTGATGAGGGCGATAACGAGGATGGTCGCCGGCCACTCACCTGCAATCATGGTCGAGCCATTGAACAAGGTATGTAGGGCGATACCGGCCAGCCAGAATCCGGCCACCTGCCAGTACCCGTGGCGCGCGCCCGCATAGAGCTTGCCGACGCCCCATGCCGCAACCCCCGTATACAGTGCATGGCTAAAGGCGCCAACGAAGAATCGTCCGATACCGGTAATGATGACGCCCCAGAGGTCGCCGTCCAAGTTATCGATGGCCGCGTGGAGGATGAACGGCACATTTTCCATGGCATCAAAACCAAGGCCTACGGCCATGCCGATCGCGGCGGCTTGGTAGGGATGCCGCACGTTCTTAAAGGCTGCAACGATAATGACAACGCCGAGGAGCTTGATGGTTTCTTCTGGAAGCGGTGAGTAAAAAGCCGCGTCTAGGTAGGCAAGCCCCAGCTTGTTTGAAATTCCCACCATCTGGTCGTTGAGGCTTACCACCACCGGCTGGGCGAGCGCGCCCCAGAGGATGCCCTGCCACATCGGCCGCGGCCTAAACCACCAGAATCCCAGTCCGAGCGTCAGGCCAGCGCAGATGAGCGCACCGATGAGCCCAACCTCGGTAAACCGGCGATCGGCCAAGAAGAAGCCGGCGACTACAAGGCCGAAAGCGATAGATAGCCAGTACAGATTCTTCATGCCTTTTCTACCTCCTGGGCAAGTTCTGCAGCGCGCGGTCCGCGCAGGGAGAGGAACGTGGTGGGGCCATCGCCCTCGATGCTGATGGCTACGAGGTCGCCATCGCTAAGCGTGCGCTTATCCCCGTCACGGTCGATGTCTCCTTCCGGCATGGCCGTACCTTCACCCATTGCCCGGAGGTACCGGCGGGTGGCTTGGTCTTTGTCCTGTACGCCGGCTTCTTTAGCGCGGATCTGGGTGCCGTCACAGTCCCAGCGTGGTTCACTGCTGGTGGAGCCATCTTCTTCTGTGCAGGATAATCCGGGGATGCGGGCCTTTCCGGCCTGCACTTCAGAGGTGGGGTTGTCATACATGTCTGGCAGGAGCGCATTGGTGCCGTAGATGGCGCCAAATACTACGCCCGCCGCGAGGATGAGTGGTGTGCTTTTCATGCCTTCAACGCTAGGTACGCACTGCTCAGCGCGGTATCCTCCGCGGGGAGGATTAGGCCGGTCGCAGGGAGGATTTCTTCCCCATAAGTTTCCTTAAGCCCTGTGATAGGTTGGGTGCGTGTTTGAGGAGCTAGAAGAAGAAGCGGAAACGAAAGACGAGCCCAGCCGCGTCTGGTGGCAATGGTGGGCACCCATCGCCATGGCCGCGGTCTTTGTTGGCCTTCCGCCCGCGGTCTATCACCTAGTCTCCGGCGTAGTTCTGCTCATCCTCATGGCCGTGCTGACGGTGGTCATTGCTCTTGCCGACGGCGCCACTTTCCGCGCCTCCTGGACCAGCTTCTGTGTGGCAGGGTTGGCCTATTTTGCCGCCATGTCCCTCTACTTCAACGAGGGCACCTGGATATACCTCCCCGTATTTGTTTTCCTGGCATGGGCCGCGAGCAGGCTGGGCGCCGTGGTGGGCTCTAAGAAAGGGAAAAGCTAATGGAGACGTGGCACCTAGATGTGATGTCCAGGGACGTTGTTGAGTCGGTCGAAGGGTACGCCGCCAATCGCAGAGTGGTGTCGGTGGTGGTTGTAGAAGTGGAGCCAGCCGGGCAGCGCCAGGCGTCGTTCGGCCTCTGAACCGTAAAACCTGGCATAGGCCCAGCCGTCCCCGAGCGTGCGGTGGAATCGCTCGATCTTCCCGTTCGTCTGCGGCCGGTAGGGGCGTGTCCGCTTGTGTCGGATGCCGAGCCGAGCGCAGAAGTCCCTCCATGCGTGGGATCTGTATGCCGACCCGTTGTCGGATAGGACTCGCTCGACGGTCACGCCTCGTTCGGCGAACCAGGCCACGGCGCGTTCGAGAACTCCCACCGCTGTGCTCGCCTGCTCATCCGACCAGATTTCTGCGTATGCGACGCGGGAGTGGTCGTCGATGACTGTGTGAACGAACGCCGTCCCGGTGCGCGGCTTGTGATCTTTTCCTCGTGGTAATCCCGGAGTCGCGAGCTTGTTCCGTGCGCCTTGCTGCCGACCTACGTAACGATGTCCACCGCCGTCGGGGATGTTGCCGAACTTCGTGACATCGACATGAATCAACGATCCCGGATGAGGATGCTCATATCGCCGCAATGGCTCGCCAGTGACACGATCGATATGCGAGAGGCGGTTCACGCGGCAACGGACGAGGACCGCGTGAACAGTCGACGTCGAGAGACCAAGTCGCGCAGCGATCTGGGCTGGCCCCAGTCGAAGCCGCCAGCGCAGGTTGATGATCTTCTTCTTGACATGCTCGGGCGTCCTGCCTGGGATCCGGTGCGGCTTGCTGGAGCGATCCTGCATCCCAAACTCACCCTCTTCCCGGTAGCGGCCTGCCCATTTCCGGGCAGTGATCGGGGAGACCATGAACATCTTTGCGGCGATCGTGGCCGGATAGCCGTCTTCGACAATCAGCCGAGCTAACCGGAGACGGGCACGAGGAGTGAGAAGAGCGTTCGGATGGGTCATCAATTGGCCTCCGCCGCGGTCTTCGTAAGCGCGCGTCTGGTGAGAAGCATGATGACGAGAGCGATCGCTGTCAGCACCGAAGCGACCCAAACCGGCGCGAGCAGCCCCAGCCCGGTCGCGAGCCCGAGCGCACCAAGCACGGGCCCCGCTGCAGCTCCGATATTCAATGCTGCGGTTGCGTACGAACCGCCCATCGTTGGCGCACCCGATGCTGCATACAGCACACGCGTGATCAGAGTACTGCCGACGCCGAACGACAGGAATCCCTGAACGAGGACGAGGACGATAAGCGCAACGGGATGAGATGCGACCACTGCCAACACGATCCAGCCTGTCAGCAATAGCGGTCCGCCGACTGCGAGCACGAGGCCAGGTCGTTGATCTGATAGTCGTCCTGCGATCGTGACGCCAAGGAACGATCCGATGCCGAACATCACCAGCGCGACGGACACCCACGCTTCGGCCAAGCCCGCGGTCTCGGTCACGATGGGTGCCAGGAAGGTGAATGCCGCAAAGGTCCCTCCGTTGATCAGCGCTCCGAGTGCCATGGCCAGGATGAGCCGCGGCGTCGCCAACTGGCTGAGCTCGACACGGAGCCTTGGTGAGGTCGCGCTAGTCTCGCTCCGACCAACATTGTTCGTGACGCCACGAATGACTCCAACGGCCGCGGGAATACAGAGGATGGCGATCGCCCAGAACGTCGTTCGCCAGCCCAGCGCTGTGCCGAGCAGTGCCCCGGCGGGGACGCCCACGACGGTTGCGATCGTCGTGCCGGAGAGCAGGATCGACAGTGCACGCCCCTTCTGGTTCGCTGGCACGAGGGTAGTGGCCGTGCTCAGTGCTACGGCGAGGAATCCTGCGTTTGCGAGAGCGCTGAGCACCCGGGTGATGAGCAGGAGAGAGAACACTGGTGTCATCGCTCCGATGACGTGGCTTCCCGCGAACACGAGAAGGCAAACGATCAATGTGAGCCGCGGTGGCCAACGGCGAGCGAATGCCGCCATCACTGGCGCGCCGACGACCATACCGACTGCGAATGCGGAGGTCAGCAGGCCCGCAGTGCCGACCGAGACGTCAAGTTCGGTCGCGATCGCGGGGAGCAATCCCGCGAGCATGAATTCTGAAGTGCCCATGACGAAGACCGCCAGGGCAAGCATGTAGAGGGCAAAAGGCATCGAGTACTCCGAGGTGTGAGATCAAGAAATGGTTCTTCTTGTCACCACGGCCAGCGCCCCGGGTACGCCAGACATACGCCCACACAGATCGTGGGCGTCGTAACTAGTGGTTCAAGGGGCTGGCGGTGTGACCGACAACCCCTGACCTGTCTGATTCGGGACTCGACATGCCCCAAACTCTAACATGCCTTCAATGGCAAGCGGTCTGGACAGATACTTCTTGAATCGGCACGGTGTCATTACGGGCGGGGGCCAGAACAACGTCCCTGGACATCACATCTAGGTGGGTGGCGCGGCAGTTTTGCAGTTCGTTCCAGATTTCGGCGGCTTGGTGGTCGTTGATGGTGATCTCGCAGAGGTAGGCCCGTGCTTCGTGGCGGATGTGCTTTGTCGGTGCGGTGGTGTCGATGTAGGCGTAGTCGACGACGAAGCCGTGGTTCTTGTTGCTCCACCATTCGAAGGCGTCCATGTGGAGCTGTTGTTGTGGGGTGTAGAAGGTGGTGGTTTGGGTTGCCATGTCTGGCGTTCCTTTCGGTTGGTGTCGAGTGGTGCCGCGTGTGTGGTGGAAGATGTCTCTTCCGTGCGGCGTGCCTTTAGTTTAACATATGTTTTAACATATGGCAAGACATATGGCGGAACATATGTCTTAGCATATGCCTTAACAGGTGGTGCGTACATTTACCTGGTGACACCGTCTATCGTGCGCCTCCCTACTCCCCCACTGGTGCGTGTGCTTAGTGTCATTGCTATACAAAAAGCCCCAACCGCAGGGCGGCTGGGGCTTGGCGTGCGAGGGTCTAGATGTTGTTGCCCTCGTGCCAGTTTTCAGCATCGGCGTGCTCGTCGTAGTGCGCCTGGGCGCAGTCTTTGGCTTCGGTAAGGGCCTTGATGGTTAGTTCTACGTCTGCCGGGCTGTAGGCGCGGGCTTGCAACTCGTCAAGCGTTGCGCCTTCTACTGCGTAGATTTCTACGGCGGGGTTTTCCTCGTCGGTGTCGACGGCAATGGTGCGCAGGGCGTGGATTGGGGTAGTCCAGGTTTTCTTCGGCATGGGTCTCTCCTTTTTGGTCTAGGTTATCCCACCAGTGTGTAGGCGGCTTGCGGGGTTGTGCGCAGTTCTAGGCGGGCGGCGGTGTCAATGGCCATAAGCGCCAGGGTGACGATCAATCCGCTAAGGGTGGGGTTGCCCGCAAATCGTGGACACGTAGTGGGGCTACCTAGTGCTTAGGCAGCTATTTCTTTTCTACTGGTGGTTAGACCAATGTGGTTTTCGAAGTCGACGGGGCTGACCATCCCTAGTGCAGAGTGCCGGCGCCGACGGTTGTAAACGACTTCCATCCAGTAGGCAACGGCCTTGCGCGCGGCATCACGGGTTGGCCAACGCTTGCGGTCGTAGAACTCGGTTTTAAGCGTCGACCAGAACGACTCAGCCATCGCGTTATCAAAGCACACACCAGTACGCCCCACAGACTGAGCAATGCCCAGGTTATGGCAGACTTCCCAGAGCTTCTCGCTGGTAAATTGCGTTCCGCGGTCAGCGTGGAACACCAGCCCATTAGGAACGTCCCCGCGCAGTGTATGTGCCATCCGCAGGGCCCGTTCGACCAGGCATGTATCTTGAACGCTATCCATTGCCCATCCCAGCACCCTGCGGGAATGGCCGTCGCGGACCGCACACAAGTACAACCATCCCTCGCTGGTGCGTAGGTAGGTAATATCCGACATCCACACTCGGTTGAGCTCACCAGTATCAAACATGCGCTTGACCAGGTCAGGAAGAGCTGACTTACGCTTGGATTGAATCGTTGTCACCGGGACAAAGGCACGCGGTGAAATCCCTTCAATGCCCATCATGCGCATCCGCTTAGCCACAGTCTTGCGATTCAGGGTGATCTGGTAGCGCTCGGTAAGTTCTGCGGTGATCCGCGGAGCACCATAAACCTCATCGGAGTCTTTCCAAATCTGATGAATCTTTCGGTCAACGCCATCGTAAAATGCAGCACGATCATTTTCGCCAGATAGTCGCTTCTGCTGCGTATCAGCCCATTTGTAGTATCCAGACCGAGACACTTTTAATAGCCGTGCCATGCGTTTGATGCTGTAGTTTGCCTTCTCCTGCTGCATCAATTCGAACTTTTCTGCTCGCGTTGCTTCGCGGCGAAGAAGGCTGTCGCTTTTGACAAGAACTCATTATCCATCTTGGCTTCCGCCAACTCACGGCGCAGACGAGCATTCTCAGCACGAAGATCAGCCTCACTCATCCCATCCGAGGCCCCTCGGCGTTCACGCTCGAGTTTGACCCACCGGCCTAAAAGCCCGGCGGAGACGCCAATCTCCTTAGCCACATGAGCGATCGGGCGCTCTGACTCGATTACAAGGTTCGCGGCTTCACGCCGGTACTCCGGCGTGTACTTCTTGCGCTGTTGACTCACAATGAACATCCTCTCCTACGGACACAAGATCCGCACAAATAGGGTGTCCACTAAACGAGGGTAACCTCAAGGGCGATTGCGGAGGGGATGAAGATTGCTTTTACCCCTTGAGGGAAGACGGCGACATTGGCCAGGAGCGGGAGTAGGACGGCTATGGCTGCGGCGAGTGTGAATAGTGGGCGGTAGGTTTCTTTGATGGTGCGGCTGGTGTCTGCGGGTAGCTGTCGCAGGCGCATTTCTGCGTTGCTGAGGTAGTTGATAATGGGCACGATGAGTGTGGTGGCGGCGATGAGGATCAGTAGTCCTAGGGTGGTTGCCATGTCTGGCGTTCCTTTCGGTTGGTGTCGAGTGGTGCCGCGTGTGTGGTGGAAGATGTCTCTTCCGTGCGGCGTGCCTTTAGTTTAACATATGTTTTAACATATGGCAAGACATATGTTAGGCCATATGCTTTAGCGTATGTTAAGGCATATGGCAGGCGGGTTAGTGCGGTTTATGGCCTGTGTGCTGCTCTTATGCGAGCGCTTGGCGTAGCTGATACCCGGCCAGCAGGACCCAAAACCCCGCGGTTGCTAGGGCGATAAAGAAGACAGTTTCGGATGCGGAGTATCCCGTCAGTCGGAGCACGACGGGTGGGACTGTCCAGAACACAGCCGGGACGGCCAGGCCGAAGAGGGCGATGTCCGCGCGCTCATTAGCGTCGCTGAGGGCGAGGATCGTCAAGGCCAGGAGGGCGGCGAGAGTGAAGGCGGCGAGGGTGTATGAGGCCATGGCGGCAAGCTTCCTTTCGGTTGAAACTTCGAGGACGCTTTTGATCGTATCGGCGGGGTGTGCACACCCTGCTGGGCTTAGAGTGTGGTGATGTCTTGGTAGCGTTGCCAGGCTTTGCGTTGGCCTATGCCGTGGTTGATCATGATGTCGAGTAGTTCGGCTTCGGGGGCGTGTTCGGCGGCGTGGCGGAGTTGTTCGGTCATGTGGAGGTATTGGCGGCGGTAGCTGGTGCTGGCTACTTGGCGGGCGTAGTCGGCGAGGTGGAGGTCGACGATTTTGAGGGTGACCAGTTCTGTCATGATGTGGTGTTGGTCGTCGGCGAGTCCGTCGCGGTTGCCTTTGGCTTGGAGGGTGTTGAGGACGGTGGAGGCGTCGGTGGGGCGGCTGTCGTTGACGAGTTCTTGTAGGGTGGCAAAGATTCTCGCCAGTAGGGTGTTGGCGAAGTCTGCGGGGTCGAGTTTGTCGGTGATGGTGGCGATGGTGTCTTTGTCGCCGCTGGTGAGCATGGCGGAGATGAGGCAGGCTTCGGAGTTGGTGACGGTGATGGTGGCGCTGATGGTCTCGGCAGTGTCCTGGGCCATGGGGTGCTCCTTGCTTTGTGGGTTATGCGGCTTGGCGTAGTTTGTCGGGGCGGAAGCCGGAGAAGCTGTTGCCGGCTTCGTCGACGATGACGGGGGCGCTGGCGTGGCCGAGGGTGGCGAGGTAGCCGGTGTGTTCTTTGGCGGGTTTTTCTTGGTAGTTGAGGCCGAGTTTGTTGGCGGTTTTGATGGTCAGTCGGCAGGGGTGGCATCCGGGTTTGGTGTAGATGGTGAGCATGTCTGCTCCTTTCTGGTCGAGTGTTGCCTTCCGTCACGGTATGCCTCTAGTTTAACATATGTTTTAACATATGGCAAGACATATGTTAGGCCATATGCTTTAGCATATGTTCGGGGTTTGTGGCCGCCACCTGTAGTTTTACTGGTGCCGGTGGTGTCGGTCTGGGGTGTGGGCGTGCATTTTTCTTGCTTTCATCTCCGGCACGTAGTGCCTGCGCCCGCCTGTGGTGGAGGTCAAGAAAGCGTGGAATAAATAGCGAAAAGCGCCCCGGATTCGGGGCGCGCGGGAGCGGTTTATGCCGCGAAAGTTCTTGACCGTAGCCACAGGCGGGTTAAGCTGCCGAAGGCGGAGATGAAAGCGTATCTGCCGAAACGGACACTGGTTGCGGCGTGTGGCTGTGTGGCTGGTCTTTCACGGTGGTGTTGGGGGTTGTTTTCCACGGGAGTTGCGCTCGGGTGCGCGGTGGGGTGGTCAGGCCATGATTGAAGGTCGTGGAAATTCCCGCAGCGAAGCGAGGAAATTGGAGCGAAGGCCACCGTGGGGTGGGTGTGGTTTAGTGGCGCTCTTGCGGGGTGTCTTTGTGATTGCGGTAGTAGCGGTCTTTAATGCGGCGTTGTTTTTTACCTTCTTTTACTAGCAGTGGGTAGAGGTCTTTTTCTGGTGCGGTGTGCGCCTGGCGGTTAAGGCGTTCGACCATGTGGCGGTATTGGCGGCGATACGAGTTGGAGGCTACGGCTTCGGCGTAGTCGGTTATTTTCGGCGGTATGTGCTCTAGGTTGGTGAGCATGGTGATAAGTCCGTCGATGTTATCGGTGAGTATGCCGGATTGGTCGCCTTCGGCGTGTAGGGCTGTGCGCACGCTGGCGGGGTCGTAGGGTCTGCCGCTTTTGAGTTGTTGGCTGATGGTGGCAAAGATTGCGGCGTAGTCGGTGGAGTAGAAGTCGGCGGGGGTGAGTGTTTGTGTCAGGTTTACCGCTTGGGTGGTGTCGCGGTTCCAGAGCAGGGCTGCGATAAGTAGCGCTTCGGGGTCTTCGCGCGGGTCGTTGTCTGCGCGGTCGGCGATGTGGGGAGTCTCGTGGGACATGGTGGCTCCTTGGTGTCGCGGGTGGTTATCCTTCCCAGCCGGTTTGTTGAGCCCAGGAGGAGATGAGCTGGTCGGCGATGGAGGCTCCATACTTGCTGCGGATTTTTTGCATGGCCTTCAGGGTGTCTTTGGGGATGTAGACGGTGGTGGTGCGGGTGAGCTCGTCGGTGTTGTAGGTCGCGTCTGCAGGCTGGTAGTCCGCGCCGTGGTCGGTGATTAGTTCCCAGGCTTCTAGAAGTTGGCGGTAGATAGGGGTGCTGGTTTCTGCCCAGTTTCTGCGTAGTTCTTTGTAGATGGAGTAGGGCAGGTTGACGGTGGTGCGGTGGGGCTTTTCTTTCTTGGTGGCCTTTGTGACCTTGGTGGTATTAAGTCCGGTGTCTTTGGTGAGGGTGGGTTTTCCTTGGGCGTCGGTTTGCTTCTTTTTCGGGCGTGCCAGTCCTGGGGTGTCGTTCATGGTTGCTCCTTTTTAAGGTGTGGTTAGTTGGTGATTTGGGCGATGATTTTGTCAAAGATTGCGGGATAGCCGTGTAGTTCTTTGGCGCTGTTGCGGGGCCAGTGTCCGAATTGGCGGTCGAAGTAGGCGCGGGATTCTACGCCGGGCCAAATGACTGGGATTCCTTCGTCTTCAAGGACTTTCCGGGCGCGGTCGGCAGTGCTTTTGCGCTTGTCCCAGATGGTGGGCAGTACGGCGTAGTGTTTGCCTTCTGGAATGACGTCGATGATTTTCCAGGTTTGTGCCATATCCGTGTGGGTGCCGGTGGTGGGAATGACGACGAAGTCTGAGTTTTCGATGATGAGTTCAGACATGCTGTGATTGCTGGGTGGGCCGTCGATGATGACAAGGTCGTCGCTGTATTTTTTTACCTTGCGCGCGAGGATTCCTCGGTTGACGGCTTCGACTTCGACGTCAACGTGGGGGGCGTTGGGGTTTTCTTCGAAGGCGTCGTTGGCGTATTCGATCCATTCGGAGGCGGTGCCTTGTTCGGCGTCGGCGTCGAGGACGTGGACGGTGTATCCACGGTAGGCGGCGACGGCGGCGAGGTTGATTGCGCTGGTGGTTTTTCCGGTTCCGCCTTTGGCGTTGAGGCAGGAAATTACGGGCATGGCTGCTCCTTTTAGGTGTCGAGTGTTGTGTTCTCAAAGTGTCCTTTGAGCTGTGGGTTTCATATTAGCATATGTTTTGCCATATGTTAAGCCATATGCTTAAACATATGTCTTGGCATATGTTTAATTGGGAGCTTTGATTTTACGTCTCACGTGGGAGTTTGTTGCTTTTTTCGGCTACGTTTTCTACGATCAATCGTGTCGAGTGTTTAACTGATTCCTTTCGGTTATTCCGACGTCTCGGGGATGCCCGAGACAAGCTCCCGGGGATGCCTGGGAGCTTTTTTATGTCCAAAGCAAGATTGCACGCGTGGGGGTTAAGCGACAAAATGTGTGTCTGCTATCGGCGTGTCGCGGGGTTAGATGTGGCCTTTTTGGATGCCGATTGAGTGTGTGTACTCGGTATCGATACCGTTGTCGTAGAGGGCTGGTTGTCCTGTTTCATAGTCGGCTTGGTTCTCGTTTCGGGTCAGGGTTGTAACTTTGGCGAGTTGGTTCTGGCCCCAGTTGGACTGTCTGGCGATTTCTATTGGATCGCCAGGCAGTTCCGTTTTCAGATACAGCCACCAATCCAGCATTTTGCGTTGGTGCTCACCGCGTCTGCCGCGATGAGTTCTTGCAAGGAGCTTCAGCTGGGCGTTGATGCCGCCTTCAAGACTGTTGGTGGTGGATTTGATCCGGTGCGGCTCGAGCACACCTTTCGGGGGCTTGAGGTAGACAAACAGCAGGTCATTGCGCCACAGGTGGTTGAGACTGTTGTAGGCCTTGCGCACGTTGACATGGGTCCACACGAGTGTGTCTTTTGCTGTTTTCGGGTCTTTGACCTGTGTCTTTTCGTTGAGCCAATCCTTGTAGAGCGTGTGAAACTCTTGCAGTTGTGCACCCCATTGTGCAGCCTCGTCCAGGGTGGTGATGCGGGTGAGTTTCAGCGCGAGTCGGTAGATGGTGCGGCCAGCATCAGTGCGTGGTCGTGAGGTGGTGTAGCGGCGTACTCTGCGTTGGGCGTGCACGAGGCAGCGTTGGATTTTGGTGTTTGGCCAGCACGTTTTAATTGCGCTTGTGGCTCCTCGGCCACCGTCGATCACAGCGATCAACGGTGCTTCGATGCGCTCGAGCAGGCGCTTGTAGTCGTGTGTGGTTTCTTGTTTGCACCAGTGCCAGGCGATGACGTGGTCGAGCGTTGCCGCCACGATCAGACAGCCACCTGCGGTGTAGGTGCCGTCGATGAAGATCTGGTCGTAGACCCTGCCTGTATGGCCGATGGTCGGGTCAGGCACGTCAACCAGCCAAAAGGCATCGAATTTGCGCTGCAGCGTACGTGTCGAGCAGCTCATGTTGCCGGCGATCGCCGCAAGACTGGTCCCGGCGGTCAGGTGCTGGATGAACGCACGAAATAGGGCTGCGTTGGTGATATCGCTGCGCTGCTTGGTCAGTGAAGCACCGCAGATTTTGCACCGCCACCGGGTCGTCCCGTTGCTGGTGGTGCCGTTTCGTTTCATATCGCCGCCACAATGGCAGCGTGGTCGGTTCTTTGGCATTGGGCAACCGAACCACCGCTCCGTAGCACACCATGGCAGCCACACCGGGGATTTTCGCAAGAGAGGGCCAATATATGCTTTTGGAGCATATATTTTCCGCAAACGCGGAGTTCAGAGCATGAAAATCAACGATTCCGGACACACATTTTGTCGCTTAACCCTTTCTCGCCGATGACGCTTCGGTTCTTGTCATTGTCGATCAACCCAACAACATCGGCCGGTTAACCGTCGCAGTCGCCCAAGACATGGGGGCCGACGTTCGCTATCTACCGGGGCTTGCGATGCGGCAGCTCTCTCGCATCCACGTCGGCAACTCCAAGACCGATGTGCGCGACGCCTACGTCATCGCCCATGCCGGTCTTAAACTTCCGGATGCCTTGCGCAGCGTCGACCGCGTTGAGGAAGTCTTTATCCAGCTGAAAGTGCTCAACGGTATTGACGAAGATCTCGCCCGGGCCTACACACGCCTGATTAACCAGATGCGATCCGCGCTCGTGGGAACCTATCCTGCATTCGAACATGTTCTGCGCGGACAGGTGATTCATCGCAAGTGGATCCTCCACCTACTTGCGAAATACGGTGGCCCCACCAAGATTCGACGCGTCGGTAGAGCACGTCTGGCAGCCTTTGCGCGCAGTCACAGGGCGCGCAATCCTGAGCCTGTCATCGATGCCATGCTTGCTGCCATCCACGGGCAGACCGTGTCCATTGCCGGGGCAGAATACGCCGAACTTGGCGTAGCAATGTCCGCCAAAGATGCATTGGCCAAACTCGAGCATCGTAAAGAAATCGAGGCACAGGTACTCAAGCTCATCCAGGACATTCCTCACACCGAGATTCTTTTATCCATGCCCGGCATCGGTCCGCGTAGCGCCGCGCAGATCCTCATGACCGTTGGCGATATGTCCGACTTCCCCGATGCAGCGCACCTAGCGTCCTATGCAGGCCTATCACCGCGGACGAATCAGTCGGGAACGTCCATCATGTCGAATTCGCCCAACCGGGCTGGCAACAAAAAATTAAAGAACGCCCTATGGCAATCGTCTTTTGCATCGATCAGATTCCACGAGCGTTCCCGACAATTCTATGAACGAAAACGCAAAGAAGGCAAAAGACACAACGCCGCAGTTGTCGCACTCGCACGCCGACGCCTAAACGTTCTCTTCGCCATGATGCGTAGCGGCGAGCTCTACCGAGACATCTCCACAGTCCAAGAGGTCACAGCAGCTTAGAACCAACAGCTCCCATCCAAGCCGATTGAGCAGCAAGCCCAATCGGCTCCTCGAGATGCCCGAAAACAACATTCACACGGCGAAGCAGAAGCCCTTCATACCCCCAACAACCTCACCCACGGAGTTGACAACCTATATAGGAACACCCCCTCAACACAAAGCCTAGTTGGAGCGGCGGCGCAGCAGCACCAGGAACCCAGCAACGACGAGGGCCAAAACGCCCAGGCCGATCGCGACGTTGCGCCAGGAAGCCGATGGCTCAGCCTCAGCTTCCGGAGAAGCGTCCGCGGAAGAATCCGCACCCTCACCACCGACGACGCCTCGGATCCACTCGGCCTGCTCGGCAACCGGCGCCACCGCGACGGCGGCATTAGAGGTCATTTCCTCCTCCGTCGGGTTGTCCGGGTCCTCGAAGAGTCCAGCCGACATGATGCCGGCGACCTTGCCGTCGGCGAAGATAGCGCCGCCGGAGTCGCCCGGCTGGATACGGGCGCCGTTCTTGAGGGCGACCTCGAGGGCGGTTGGGGCGTCGAAAAGGGCGAGCGGGGAATCGCCGCGGACCTCGGCCTCGGCGGAGGGCAGCTCGGTGGAGCCTCCCGAGCCGTCGGAGGACCAGCCGTAGATGTTCACAGCGCCGGCGGGGACCTCGTCTGCAACCTCGGCGAACGTATCTAGCTGCATTTCCTCTTCGGTGTGGAGCAGGGCGATGTCGCCGCGCGGGGCAACCTCGTGGCGGTCCACCTTGTAGACGCGCTGGTCGTCTCCCTGGCCGGTGCGCACCGAGCCGCCCGGCTTGGCGGCGGCCTCGACGCAGTGGCGGGCGGTGATGACCCAGTGGGGGTCGATGGCGGTGCCGGTGCAGACGCCGTCGTCGGGATCGGAGTCGTCGACACGCACGGAGACCACGGGCTTGGCTTCGTCGACGTCGCCGGCGAAGGTGGTGCTTTCCATCGCCCATGCGGGCTGGGCGACGAGGGCGCCTGCGACGGCGAGGCTAGCTGCGAGCTTTTTCACGATTGTTCTCCTTCACTACCGCGGTGATGCGGCGAATTACAGTTTCAAGCGGCCCGCGCTGAAATATCGCGAGCCATACGTAAGCGATCACGATGGCGCCGCCCACGGTCACCCAAACGTTGAGCCACTCAGCGGTGAGCACGTGGATGCAGTACAGAGTCAGCGGCATCCGGCCCAGCGGGGCGAGCCATCCGAGCCAGCGTTGCGCCAGGCAGCACAGGGCGCAGATGCTTATCGACGCCCCACGCTGCCCACAACGTCCATGAGTCCTCCGGTGTGGCCGGTGGCGTCGAGAAGCGGTGGCAACGGTGTGGTCCAGCGCAGCGCCACATCCAGGGCGAACAGCGCCCCGCCGACCACGAGGCCGGGCCACAACGGCATGTAGCGTTTGAACAGGATGCCGGCGATCATGAGCGTGGCCCACATCATGGGCGGGTACGGCCAGGACGACGGCGCGAGCACCGCCGAGCCAAAAGTGAGGGCGCACGCGAGCCACAGCAACAGTGGTGTGTCCCAGCGTGGCGCCCAGGCGAGCAGCGCCATGCAGACCCCGATGGTGCCGAGCACCACCACGATCGACCCCGAAAATGGGGCGAGCGCGAAGTGCAGGGCGATCAGAAGGATGCCGCGCACGATGAACTCGGCGGGCTGGGCGCGCATGTACCCCATTGAGACACCGGCGATGAAGGCGAACAGTGCGGCCGGGAAGCCGAACAGCACCTGTGCAGTGATGCCCTCTTGGACGGTGAGGTGCGCGACCATCATGGCGACGAGTGCCACCGCGCGGGCGGCGTCGATTCCTACGTTTCGGGTCTGCATGGCTGTGGAAGTTACGCAGCCAGATGTTGCGGTGACGTTAACGTGGGCGCAACACCCCCGCCGATACGATCGGGCTCATGACAATTCGGGTACTTGTGATCGACGACGAAGCCTATCTCGCCGACGCCATCGCCACCGCACTCAACAACGCAAACATGCAGGCTAGTGCCGTGTATGACGGCTTGGAGGCGCGTTCGCGTATCGACGACACCCGCCCCGACGTCGTCGTGCTCGACCGGGACCTGCCGGGGTTGCATGGTGATGAGGTGTGCAGGTGGGTCGTCGATACGCATCCCGCGACCCGGGTGATCATGCTGACCGCGTCCGGCTCCCTGGACGACAGGCTGGAAGGCTTCGGGCTCGGCGCCGACGATTATCTGCCCAAACCGTTCGAGGTGCCGGAGTTAATCGCGCGGGTTAATGCGTTGGCGAAGCGCAACGCCCCGGCGCGCGGCGAGGTGTATCGCTGCGGGGATGTGCGCCTAGACACCTTTCGGCGCGAGGTCACCCGTGGTGGCGAGACGGTGCCACTGAGCCCGAAGGAGTTCGCTGTGCTCGAGGTACTCATGGAGGCCGACGGCGGGGTGATCTCTGCCGAGGACCTGCTCGCGGAGGCGTGGGACGAAAACGCGGACCCGTTCACCAACTCCCCGCGCGTGACGGTGTCGCACCTGCGCAAGAAGCTAGGCGAACCGCGCATCGTGCACACCGTGGCCGGCGCCGGCTACTACGTGGCGGAGGAGGAACGATGAGGCTGAGTTTGCGGGCCCGCATTACGGTGATGTTCGTGGCCACGGTGCTTGGGATGGGGTTGGCTCTGATCGGGCTGGTGTATGCCTACCTGAAGCTCACCCCGGTGCCGGTAACGGCCACCTTCCCCACGGTGGAGGACGGTGTCATCATCGACGGTGCCGTGCCGATCACCAGCGAGATCCTGCGCCGCGTCCTCCTCGCCTCCCTGTCGGTACTTGCCCTGTTGACCCTGCTTGCGGGTGTGATCGGCTGGTTCGTGGCAGGCCTGGTGATCAAACCTCTTCGCGACATTGCCGACGACGCCGCCTCCGTCACCCGCGGCGACCTCTCAGCCCGCATCACCCACCATGGTCCCGACGACGAGGTCGGCGAACTCGCAGACGCGCTCAACGTCATGCTCGACGAATTGGCGGGCGCAGTGGAGCGCCAGCGCCGGTTCGCCTCCAACGCCTCCCATGAGTTGAAGACTCCGATCGCAACCATCCAGACCATGGCAGACGTGGCCCTGACCGGCGACGACGGCGGGCTGCGTCCCACGCTAACCCGCGTGCGCGAGGTCAACGCCCGCAGCGCCGACACCGTCGCCGCCCTACTCCAGCTGGCCAACGTGGACGTGCGCGACCGGCAGCGCCTCGACCTGGCAGAACTGTGCCGCGAGGTGTGCGCCGACCGCAACGTCCCCGCCGACGCCGTGCCCGTGACCGTGGACGCCTCCCCCACCCTGACCCGCCAGGCGGTGGACAACCTGGTGCGCAACGCACTCACCCACGGCAACAACCCCGCGCTCACCCTGCGCAAGGTGGGCAACTTCGCTGAGGTCACCGTGGAATCCGGCGGCGAGACCTACTCCGCGGCCGAGGTTGCAACCTGGACCGAACCATTCGCGCGCGCCGAACGCACCGCAGGTGCCGGCCACGGGCTCGGGCTGGCACTCGTCGATGCGATCGCGAACGCCCATGGCGGATCCCTGGTGCTTGCGCCGCGGGCCGGTGGTGGGCTCGTCGCAAAGCTATCGCTTCCGGCCTAAAGCTCCCGGATGTAGAGCAGCATGCGGGAGCCTTGCTCGATGTTGGTCAGGCCGTGGCGTTCGTAAAAGCGGCGCGCATCGGTGTCTACCTCGTCGACGTTGATTTGTAATTCGCCGGCGCTGTGCTTGCGGATCTCCTCGAAGACCCGCTGCAGCAGCGCCGTGCCGACCCCGCGATTGCGGTGGGCAGGTGCGACGTAGAGCTCGTCGAGCATCGCCACCGGCCCGTCGTAATACGGGCTCGGGCGCAGGGTGACGTAGGCGAAACCAATATCGCCGGCGAGGAGAACGAAGGCGTCGTCGTGTGCGATGATCTGCGCAAACCGCTCCTCAAGGCCTTCGGGAACCGGGGTATCAAACTCTGTGTTGAAATCGCGCAATAGCTTTGCGACGACCCCCGCGTCCGCTACCTCCGCGACCCTGATCTCGTTGGTTGTAGTCATATGCGCACACCTTAACGGGTTAAGCGACAAAATGTGTGTCTGCTATCGGCGTGTCGCGGGGTTAGATGTGGCCTTTTTGGATGCCGATTGAGTGTGTGTACTCGGTATCGATACCGTTGTCGTAGAGGGCTGGTTGTCCTGTTTCATAGTCGGCTTGGTTCTCGTTTCGGGTCAGGGTTGTAACTTTGGCGAGTTGGTTCTGGCCCCAGTTGGACTGTCTGGCGATTTCTATTGGATCGCCAGGCAGTTCCGTTTTCAGATACAGCCACCAATCCAGCATTTTGCGTTGGTGCTCACCGCGTCTGCCGCGATGAGTTCTTGCAAGGAGCTTCAGCTGGGCGTTGATGCCGCCTTCAAGACTGTTGGTGGTGGATTTGATCCGGTGCGGCTCGAGCACACCTTTCGGGGGCTTGAGGTAGACAAACAGCAGGTCATTGCGCCACAGGTGGTTGAGACTGTTGTAGGCCTTGCGCACGTTGACATGGGTCCACACGAGTGTGTCTTTTGCTGTTTTCGGGTCTTTGACCTGTGTCTTTTCGTTGAGCCAATCCTTGTAGAGCGTGTGAAACTCTTGCAGTTGTGCACCCCATTGTGCAGCCTCGTCCAGGGTGGTGATGCGGGTGAGTTTCAGCGCGAGTCGGTAGATGGTGCGGCCAGCATCAGTGCGTGGTCGTGAGGTGGTGTAGCGGCGTACTCTGCGTTGGGCGTGCACGAGGCAGCGTTGGATTTTGGTGTTTGGCCAGCACGTTTTAATTGCGCTTGTGGCTCCTCGGCCACCGTCGATCACAGCGATCAACGGTGCTTCGATGCGCTCGAGCAGGCGCTTGTAGTCGTGTGTGGTTTCTTGTTTGCACCAGTGCCAGGCGATGACGTGGTCGAGCGTTGCCGCCACGATCAGACAGCCACCTGCGGTGTAGGTGCCGTCGATGAAGATCTGGTCGTAGACCCTGCCTGTATGGCCGATGGTCGGGTCAGGCACGTCAACCAGCCAAAAGGCATCGAATTTGCGCTGCAGCGTACGTGTCGAGCAGCTCATGTTGCCGGCGATCGCCGCAAGACTGGTCCCGGCGGTCAGGTGCTGGATGAACGCACGAAATAGGGCTGCGTTGGTGATATCGCTGCGCTGCTTGGTCAGTGAAGCACCGCAGATTTTGCACCGCCACCGGGTCGTCCCGTTGCTGGTGGTGCCGTTTCGTTTCATATCGCCGCCACAATGGCAGCGTGGTCGGTTCTTTGGCATTGGGCAACCGAACCACCGCTCCGTAGCACACCATGGCAGCCACACCGGGGATTTTCGCAAGAGAGGGCCAATATATGCTTTTGGAGCATATATTTTCCGCAAACGCGGAGTTCAGAGCATGAAAATCAACGATTCCGGACACACATTTTGTCGCTTAACCCACGCGTGGGGATTGAGGGTGTGAATCCCACTGTCGTGGGTTTGATGAGGTAGTCGATGTTGCGGAAGCTTTGGCATCGGCGTGCGTTGTGCTCCGTACGTTGTTTCAAAAACGGGTTTCATCAAACGGAACAAAACCTGGGACACTTCAAGCACGGCACGTCCACCGCAGCGATGCGGTGGGGTTGGATCGTGAGGCTCTCCCCGGTGGATTCGAGCACCGCGGAGATGGTGGAGGGGGTCATCATCACGATGGAGATCCAGTCATGGCTGGTGGCACCCGCATAGTCCACGTAGTGCAGGCGCACCTGTGTGCCCGCGGTATAGGCGCGGCGCAGCTCGGACATGATCTCCCGCGGCGAGCGGAAGGTCCGGGTGTCCGAGGCCTTCGTGCCGTCCGCCGGGTCCACGGCGATGGCCTGGTCGTGGGCGCGGCGAAAACCCTCCACGGCGCCGTCGATCTCCGAGGCGATCTCGGTGGAGTCCCCAGTGATGTCCATGATGTTGCGCTGGGGAGTATCCACGCGAGACGGGACACGAGCCGAGTGGGGTTCGGTGGCGGAGCCCTGCTGGAATGCCCTGGTGGCGTCGTCAATCAAATACCGCAGGGACTGGGGAACGGACGAGAGACCGCCGGGGGACATGCGATCCAGGAAGGCCTCGATGTCCTTCCATGGGGCGTCATAGCGCTTCGGCCCGATCAGGCTGAATACGTCGCCTTCGCGGCCGTCCTCGCGCACCAGGGTGGCGGTGAGCCCCAGACGGCGGCGAGACTGCAGGTCGGAGGTCATGCGGAACACCGGGGCAGGCAGCAGGTGAACCTCGTCGTAAATGATTAAGCCCCAGTCGCGGGAGTCGAACAGCTCCAGCGCCCGGTATTCGCCCTTCGACTTGCGCGTGACCACTTGGTAGGTGGCGATGGTCACGGGGCGGATCTCCTTCTTCTCTCCGGAGTATTCGCCGATTTCATCCTCCGTCAGGGAGGTGCGGCGCACTAGCTCGTCCTTCCACTGCCTGCCCGCGACGGTGTTCGTCACCAGGATCAGGGTGGTGGCCTTTGCCTTGGCCATCGAGGCCGCGCCGACCATCGTCTTGCCCGCACCACATGGCAGCACTACCACGCCCGAGCCGCCTTCCCAGAAGCTATCGGCCGCCATCTCCTGGTAGTCGCGCAGCTGCCATTCTTCGTGTTCCTGCGACAGCTCGATGGGGTGTGCCTCGCCGTCGACGTATCCCGCCAGGTCCTCTGCGGGCCAGCCGACCTTCAGCAGTTCCTGCTTGAGCCTGCCGCGCTCGGAAGGGTGCACAACGATCGAGTCCTCGTCGATCTCTGCGCCCAACATGGGCTTGATCTTTTTGTGACGCCGGATCTCCGTCAGCACAGCCCTGTCCGTCGTCTCTAGCACGAGCCCGTGCGCTGGGTGCTTGATGAGCTTCAGCCGCCCGTAGCGATCCATCGTGTCGGCAATGTCGATGAGCAGCGGCTGCGGGGCGGGGAACCGCGAGTAGGTTTCCAGCACGTCCATGATCTGCTCCGCGTCGTGCCCTGCCGCGCGGGCGTTCCACAGCGCCAGCGGGGTGATGCGGTAGGTGTGCACGTGCTCCGGCGCGCGCTCCAGCTCCGCGAACGGTGCCAGCGCGGTGCGCGCCTCCTGCGCCTGTTCGTGGTCGATTTCCAGCAGCACGGTCTTATCCGACTGCACAATGAGCGGTCCGTTTCCAATGCCCACGCTGTGTGTCACTTCCTTTTTGTTTATCGACGCCACCGCGACGGTGTTGCTCAAGCCAAAGACATCATTTTACGCTGCAGTGGTGCTCCACTATGCTGAGACCCATGATTGCTCAGACGGGAAATCTGCGCCAATGGCAGTATTTCGTGGCTTTAGCGGAGACCGGTAGTTTTACAGCGGCGGCAGCGCGACTGGGAGTGAGTCAGCCGCCTGTCTCCAATGCCATTAAGCGCTTAGAAGCTGGTGTAGGTACACCGCTATTTATCCGAGGGGCGGGGGAAGTGAAACTAACCGAGGCAGGGTTGACCTTGCTTCCATATGCCCGGGTGATTAATCGCGATCTTCAGACTATGCATTCGATGATTGACGGTATCCGAAGTGGTGCGCAAAGCGGGTTTCGTTTGGCCATCAGTAGTGCGCTTCCAAGCGAGATAGGATCGCGTATTGCAGCAAAGGCACAGCAGCATGATGGAGTAGTTTTGTCGTCACTGCCTTCTGTTGAGATTCTTGCCCGTGTTGAAGAAGGCGCTATTCATGCGGGGCTTGTTCAAGCTCCGGTTCCCTTGGGTACTCACCGCAGTGCGAGGCAGTTTTCTCTGTCACGTGATCTAGTGGTGCCGCCGGGGTATTCAAGGTTGGATAAGACCTTGTCTCAATTGAATCTGCTGGTGGAGAACCTGAATGACACTTCAAGTGCAGCCAGTGGTTTGGCGAGAGAGCTATTTCGGTCGGGTGTGTCTTGCGAAATTAATGATTCAGAGGATGCTCTAGGTAGGGGCTTATTGATTGGAAGAGGGGAGGGGATGTCTTTGGTATTTCGCGGTTTTCACCAGTTTGACAATGCTATTGAGCTTCCTTCCCGTTTCGATTTTTCCGTGGATGTAGTGGTTCGCCGAGGTGGGATGGACAATGGCGCCGAGGCCATGGCGGTCGCCGAAAGAATTTGTCGAAGGATTAACCAATGACTGCACGGATGGAGATGGCCCTGGAAAACGTGTTGACGCGGTCGGGGTGTGAGGGATGGTGGTGTGCATCGCGACTGCACGATGGGGTGACTATCGGACGCAAACAAGACGAGAAAATTACGGTGGCATCCTTATATAAAATCCGGCTCCTCCACCTCACTTTGGAAGCGATTCAACGAGGTGATCTGGATCCTCGTCTTCGTGTTGACGTTGCACCGTCCAAAGGAACTTACGAAGGGTATGGGTTCGCTGCCTTTGATGACGCAGTGAACGTGAGTCTCCGAGACTTAATGAAACAAGTCGCATCGGTGTCAGATAACGTGGCCGCCCACGAGATTTTGCGTCTACTGCCTGCGTGGGCTCGAGAAGCATTTCTTAAACGGTTTCCACCTCATTATGACTTGCAAGATCGGAATAGCTTAGTGACGGCGGAGAAACAATTGCGTCAATATGTTCAATCCCAAGGGGGGAGTAGTACAGATATAGCGTTTTCTGCAGTCTCTTCGTTGGCGGAAATAACTAATGACTTGGAACAGGTTTGGAAAGACGATAGTGCAGCGGTACGTCGATCTATGTGTGAACTCTTGGGGTTGCAGGTGTGGCGTCACCGTGTTCCTTCAGGCTTTCCTCCAAGCGGCGTTGATATCTATGGAAAAACGGGCACTGTAGGACTTCTCCATGGTGAAGCTTCGATTATCCAGGTTGAGGGCGAGGAGCCCATTGTGGTGTCCATCATGCTGAAACAGGTGGTGCCAGAACAAGCAATGAGTACTCACGATGGTGCTATTGGCGAAGTGGCTAGACTGCTCGTGGACGCTCTTCGTTAGAATTTCTGCCACTTGAATACACACTTCTACCATCGCCTATATGTGAATGAAATGAGACAATTGCATTATGTGATATTGGTGGCATCCAATGCGTCTCACTTAACATCACTCCCATGATGACTAAGCCCAATCGTTTCCGTCAGTCGGTGATTGCACTCTGTTCGCTCTCCGCAGTGATGTTGAGCAGCTGTTCAGCTCTACCGTGGGAATCAGACTCAGACGTATTTCTCAAAGCTTTCAACGCGGGAGATGACAGCAAGGCTGCACGGTATCTGGATCATCCAGACCCGGAGCGCGCCCTTCATGAATTTCGGCAGTCACTTCATGGTGTGAAGGTCAACATCGAAACATCTGATATTTCCAATGGAAAGAAGAATACTCATGTGACTTGGTCCAAAGATGGTGTGGAGTTGGAGAGCAATGGTCGGCTCGTCCTTAGTGGACAGGATGGTAAGCCTCAATGGTTGCCTTCGATCTTCGAAGCTCAGTTGAGCGATGATTCCGCACTCTTTTTTGCTGAAGATAAACAGTACGATCTTCCAATTAAAGATCGCTTGGGCAATGAATATATGACCTGGACGAAAGTTATTCAGGTACGAGGTCGCAAAGATATAGCCTCTAGAGCGCAGGAATTGGCCCAGATTTTTGCACCAGTGTCTCCCACAACGACTAAGGAGTGGATCGAGCAGACCTTGGGAGAGTCTCAGGATGAAGACACCGTGCTCCTCACTTTGAGGCAGGAAGAATTCCGGAAGATACAAGAGCAACTTAGGACCTTTGAGGGAATTTCCACTGTGGAGCAGGGGCGTCTCTTAAGCGTGTCCAAAACTCTTAACTCTCCGCTGGATGCTGAATTGAACAAATATTGGGAGTCAGTGCTCGATGCTAATTCAGGATGGTCGATACGCGCTGAGAGTTCACAAGGTATGACGACGGTAGCCTCTGAGCCGCCTCGCCGAGTTCAGCCAATCGCAACCACTCTGGATAACACACTGCAAAGCGCAGCAAAACAAGCAGTGGACAGTGAGCAACGTGCCGCAGTTCTAGTCGTGCTCAATCCTAGAACAGGAGGTGTCCTTGCCGTTGCACAAAATGACAAGGCAAATAACCAAGGGCCAATCGCACTCACCGGGCTATTCGCACCGGGATCGACGTTCAAAACTGTGACCACAGCGGCGGCACTAGAGGCAGGGGCAGTCAGCATGGATGAGGAACTACCTTGTCCTAGCAATATCACCGTCGCTGGACGCAAGATTCCCAACGATCATGACTTCGATCTAGGTAGCGTTCGACTGGAAGAAGCTTTCGCCCAATCATGTAACACAACCCAAGCGGTCATTTCGGATCGTTTGGGAGAAGATGATCTGCAACGGACTGCTTTAGAACTCGGAATTGGCTCCGACTTCGACGTACCAGGGATGACCACACTTACTGGTTCGGTGCCGCGGACACCGGCTGGACCTCCTCGTGTGGAGGCTTCTATTGGACAGGGCGAGGTTCTAGCTAGTCCATTTGGGATTGCGCTCATGGAATCGACTGTCGCTAACGGCGGCTTGCTTGTTCCTCCACAGCTCATTCAAGGCGAACAGACAGTAGTGAATAAACAGGCAGACCAGCATGTCAGCGATACAACTATTCAAAGCCTCCGGACGATGATGAAATCAACAATTGACCACGGTTCAGCTAGGTCGTTGAGTGATCTTAGTGCACTTGGCGGAAAGACTGGTACAGCAGAAATTGATGGCAAGCTTTCCAATGGCTGGTTCGCTGGAACGACAGGGGAATTGGCGATTGCGTCCCTTGTAATCGAAGGAGATTCTTCTCAGCCAGCTGTGGAAATGGCCGGGCGTTTCCTTCGCTCGCCGGATGTTCAGAAATTCTCTGGAATTCAATAAACTTGCGTCATAACCTCTAGCACGGGTTAAGTAAAGAAAAGTGTGTCTTTTCCGGGCGTGTTGCGGTTATTTGATCCAGCCTTTTTGGATGCCGAGGTTGTGTTGGTAGCTGGTGTCGATGGCGGTGTCGTATTCTGCTGGTGCACCGATGTCATTGGTAGTGGCTGTGGTGTTGTGGGTGATCAGGTCTGTTGCTGTGGAAAGTGCGTCTTGACCCCATCGTTGGTCCCTGGCGATCTTGACCGGATCGTCAGGGACTTCTGTATGTAGATACAGCCACCAATCCATCACTGTGCGTTGATGCGGTAGTGATAGTCCGCGGTGTCTGCGGGCTAGTTCTTTTATGGGGGCGTTGATGCCACCTTCGAGGCTGTTTGTTGTTGCTGCAAGGTTGTCGGGGTCGATGGTTGTTGGTGGGGGTTGCAGGTAGGTAAACAGCAGGTCTGAAGTGCCCCGGGTTTTGTTCCTAGGCATTTGCCTTGATTTCTATTATTGCTTGCGGCGGGTGCTGGTCCCAAAATTCGGTTTCCACTTCGACCGGGGTTCGGTATCCCAAGCTTTGGTGAAGCCTCGTCTCGTTCCACCATGACACCCACTCAAACGTCGCGATTTCCACCTCGACAACCTCATCCCACCTGCGAGTATGGATCAGCTCGTTTTTGTAGGAACCATTAACGTTTTCCGCCAGAGCATTGTCATAGGAATCCCCGACAGTTCCGGTGGAAGCGGCAATCCCGTGCTGGGCAAGACGCTCGTTGTAGACAACGCTGACATACTGCGAGCCGTGATCCGAATGATGAATGAGACCTGTTGTTTCCTCAGCAGACGCGATCGCCTGGTTGAGAGCTTGCAGCGGCAACGCTTCGGTGCGCATGGAATCTGATAACGCCCACCCAACGATCCGTCGGGAGTAAACATCGGTGACAAACGCGGCATACACAAAGCCTTTCTTCGTGCGCACGTAGGTAATATCAGCCACCCACAGCTTGTTCGGGCCTTCGGCTTTGAATTCTCGCTCCACCAAGTCCGGGCGTAAATCCGGCCTTTGAGGTGTGCGAGTGGTCATAGGCGAGCGGCCTTTGCCTTTGCCTGATACACCGGCTAGACGCATCAGCCGCGCGGTTTGTTCACGACCGATATCGATTCCGTCACGATGAAGAGCATGCCACATTTTCCGCACACCGTAGATGCCGTAATTATCCCGATGGATAGCACTAATGCGTTCAACCAGCACAGCATCACGAAGGCGGCGAGCACTTACCCCACGGGCCTTGGACTGACGATACCCACGCGAGGTGATGAACCCACCAGCGCGGTTTTTCTTCAACGTCTTACAGATGAACTCGACAGAGAAACGATTCCGGTATTCATCGATGAACCGGATCATTTCCGACGTTTTGGGTCGAGTTCCGACGCGAAAAAAGCTGAGGCAGCCTTTAAAAGTTCATTGGTGTCGCGTAGCTCTTGATTTTCACGGCGAAGCCTCGCGTTTTCGGCGGCCAGATCTTCAGGCACGGGTTCTGGGATGTTTCCCGCACGGCGGGCCTGTTGGGTCCATTGACGGGCTGTGTGCCATGACACCCCCAGCTTTGGGGCTACTGCCTGGCACGCGGCTTGCATCGACATATTTTCCGCCAAGATGCGGTCCTCTACAAGACGGACCACACGATCCTTCGCATCCTGGTCAAATTTTCTTGGCATATTCCAGATTTTCCCATCTACTCAAACGGAACAAAACCTGGGACACTTCAAAGTTTCCTTATGTCAATGGTGCCCTATCTGCTGAACCGTTGGCCTCGGAGTACTTCGACTACCAGATGCGCGAAGCATTGCTTGCTGCCTGCGACTTCGACTGGTCGACCATTGACGTCTCCGTCTTTGGTTCGTTGTTCCAATTGGTGAAATCGAAGGAAGCGCGCCGCAGCGACGGCGAACACTACACGTCTAAGGCCAACATCATGAAGACCATCGGCCCGCTGTTTTTGGACGAGCTGAGGGCTGAGGCCGATAAGTTGGTGTCTTCTCCGTCGACGTCGGTGGCCGCATTAGAGCGCTTCCGCGACTCCCTGTCTGAGCTGGTATTCGCTGATATGGCTTGTGGTTCTGGAAACTTCCTGCTTCTGGCGTATCGGGAGTTGCGCCGGATTGAAACCGACATCATTGTCGCTATACGCCAGCGCCGCGGTGAAACGGGCATGTCGTTGAATATTGAGTGGGAGCAGAAACTGTCCATTGGGCAGTTCTACGGCATTGAGCTGAATTGGTGGCCTGCCAAGATTGCTGAGACTGCCATGTTCCTAGTTGACCATCAGGCCAACAAGGAGCTTGCCAACGCTGTGGGTAGGCCTCCGGAGCGGTTGCCGATTAAGATTACCGCGCACATTGTGCACGGCAATGCCCTGCAGCTTGATTGGGCAGACATACTCTCGGCTTCTGCCGCCAAGACGTATATCTTCGGTAACCCGCCGTTTTTGGGGCATGCGACGAGAACTGCTGAACAAGCTCAAGAACTCCGAGACTTGTGGGGCACTAAGGACATTTCACGCTTGGACTACGTCACCGGCTGGCATGCAAAGTGCTTGGATTTCTTTAAGTCCCGAGAGGGTCGTTTTGCGTTTGTCACCACCAATTCAATTACTCAAGGTGATCAAGTTCCACGGCTATTTGGGCCTATCTTCAAAGCAGGGTGGCGTATTCGTTTCGCTCACCGCACGTTTGCGTGGGACTCTGAAGCACCCGGTAAAGCTGCTGTTCACTGCGTCATTGTTGGCTTCGATAAGGAGAGTCAACCACGTCCACGTCTGTGGGATTATCCCGATGTAAAGGGCGAGCCAGTCTCAGTGGAAGTAGGCCAGTCCATTAATGCCTATTTAGTAGACGGCCCTAATGTTCTTGTCGATAAATCCCGGCATCCTATTTCGTCGGAAATATCGCCCGCAACTTTTGGAAATATGGCGCGAGATGGCGGCAACCTTCTAGTTGAGGTCGACGAATACGACGAGGTTATGAGTGACCCCGTAGCGGCAAAGTATGTTCGCCCTTTCCGGGGTAGTCGAGAGCTAATGAACGGCTTAGATCGGTGGTGTCTATGGCTTGTAGATGTAGCACCGTCAGACATTGCCCAGAGTCCGGTTCTGAAAAAGCGTCTAGAAGCGGTTAAGTCTTTTCGAGCCGACAGTAAAGCGGCAAGTACACGGAAAATGGCTGAAACTCCGCACTTATTCGGCCAGCGGTCGCAACCGGATACTGATTACCTTTGCCTGCCGAAGGTAGTAAGCGAACGCCGCTCGTATTTCACCGTACAAAGGTATCCATCAAACGTAATCGCTTCTGACCTAGTATTCCATGCTCAAGATCCAGACGGCCTGATGTTTGCGCTAGCGTCGTCGTCGATGTTCATTACGTGGCAGAAAAGCATCGGAGGACGACTCAAGTCTGATCTCCGTTTTGCTAACACTTTGACGTGGAATACTTTCCCAGTGCCAGAACTCGACGAGAAGACGCGGCAGCGAATTATTAAAGCGGGCAAGAAGGTGCTCGACGCCCGCGCGCTGCACCCAGAACGCTCGCTGGCCGAGCACTACAACCCACTCGCGATGGCACCGGAACTCATCAAAGCGCATGATGCGCTCGACCGCGAGGTGGATAAAGCGTTTGGCGCGCCACGAAAGCTGACAACTGTTCGGCAGCGCCAGGAGCTATTGTTTGCCAATTACGAAAAACTCATCTCACACCAGCCCTAGAAGGCTTGATATGTCTTGCCATATGGCGGGACATATGTTTAGGCATATGTTATAGCGTATGTTCCGCCATAGGGCCTAACCCTGACGTGTCCACTGTCCGGAGGTTAGGTGTGATGTCCAGGGACGTTGTTGAGTCGGTCGAAGGGTACGCCGCCAATCGCAGAGTGGTGTCGGTGGTGGTTGTAGAAGTGGAGCCAGCCGGGCAGCGCCAGGCGTCGTTCGGCCTCTGAACCGTAAAACCTGGCATAGGCCCAGCCGTCCCCGAGCGTGCGGTGGAATCGCTCGATCTTCCCGTTCGTCTGCGGCCGGTAGGGGCGTGTCCGCTTGTGTCGGATGCCGAGCCGAGCGCAGAAGTCCCTCCATGCGTGGGATCTGTATGCCGACCCGTTGTCGGATAGGACTCGCTCGACGGTCACGCCTCGTTCGGCGAACCAGGCCACGGCGCGTTCGAGAACTCCCACCGCTGTGCTCGCCTGCTCATCCGACCAGATTTCTGCGTATGCGACGCGGGAGTGGTCGTCGATGACTGTGTGAACGAACGCCGTCCCGGTGCGCGGCTTGTGATCTTTTCCTCGTGGTAATCCCGGAGTCGCGAGCTTGTTCCGTGCGCCTTGCTGCCGACCTACGTAACGATGTCCACCGCCGTCGGGGATGTTGCCGAACTTCGTGACATCGACATGAATCAACGATCCCGGATGAGGATGCTCATATCGCCGCAATGGCTCGCCAGTGACACGATCGATATGCGAGAGGCGGTTCACGCGGCAACGGACGAGGACCGCGTGAACAGTCGACGTCGAGAGACCAAGTCGCGCAGCGATCTGGGCTGGCCCCAGTCGAAGCCGCCAGCGCAGGTTGATGATCTTCTTCTTGACATGCTCGGGCGTCCTGCCTGGGATCCGGTGCGGCTTGCTGGAGCGATCCTGCATCCCAAACTCACCCTCTTCCCGGTAGCGGCCTGCCCATTTCCGGGCAGTGATCGGGGAGACCATGAACATCTTGGGGTCGTTTGCGGGAGGGGGCGGAATCCTACGCTAAGGCTTTGGCCAGCGATATTCTCCGGTGAGATTGATGTGTTCCCATCCGAGCGGCGAAACATGGGCCAAGAGATCGGGCGATAGCAGCTTTCCATCGCGTTTCTGGTTTGCAACGACCTCGCCGAGCTTCATGGTGTTCCAGAAGATGATGATGGCGGCGAGCAGATTCATGCCGGCGATGCGGTAATGCTGGCCTTCGGCGGAACGGTCGCGGATTTCACCGCGGCGGTGGAAGCTGATTGCCCGCTTCAGCGCATGATGAGCTTCGCCTTTGTTGAGCCCGATCTGGGCACGCCGTTGGAGTTCGGCATCCAGAATCCAGTCGATCATGAACAGGGTGCGCTCGACGCGACCGACTTCCCGCAGGGCTGTCGCGAGCTCGTTCTGCCGCGGATAGGAGGCGAGTTTCCGCAGAATCTGGCTTGGCGCGACGGTCCCGGCAGCAATGGTGGCGGCGATGCGCAGGATGTCGGGCCAATTGCGCTCGATCATGGCTTGGTTGACCTTTCCGCCGATCAACGCTCGCAGGTGCGCCGGGGCGGCCGACGGATTGAACGCGTAGAGCCGTTTGGATGGCAGGTCGCGGATGCGCGGAGCGAACCGGTAGCCGAGAATGGCACATGCGGCAAAGACGTGATCGGTGAAGCCGCCCGTGTCGGTGAACTGCTCGCGGATATGGCGTCCAGCATCGTTCATCAGCAGGCCATCGAGGATGTAAGGCGCTTCGCTTGCCGTTGCAGGAATCACCTGGGTTGCGAACGGCGCATATTGGTCGGAGACGTGGCTATAGGCTTTCAGGCCCGGGGTATTGCCATATTTCGCGTTGACCAGGTTCATGGCCTCACCTTGCTCTGTAGCGACGAAGAACTGTCCGTCGCTCGAAGCCGACGTGCCCATGCCCCAGAACCGGGCCATGGGTAACGCTGCCTGTGCCTCGACCACCATGGCCAGCGCCCGGTCATAGGCTTCGCCCTCGACATGCCACCGTCCAATGCGGATCAATTCCCAGAAGGTGTGGGTGTTTGTCGCATCCGCCATTTTGCGCAAGCCGAGGTTGATCCCTTCCGCCAAGATAACGTTCATTAGCCCGATCCGGTCAGCGCAGGGTGCTCCTGTGCGCAGATGGGTGAACGCTTCGGTGAAGCCGGTCGCCGCATCCACCTCCAGCAGGAGATCGGTGATGCGCGTGGGCGGGATCTGCTTGTAGAGATCGAGCACCAGATCTTCGGCGCCTGTCGGCGCGGCGGCTTCGAGTTTCTCGATATGCAGAACGCCGTTTTCAATCGACCCGCCCGGGATCGTGCCTGCGCGAGCGGCACGGCCAAGCTCGCGCAACCGCATGTCGAGGCGAGCTTGCCGGTCTGCCAGCCATTCCTCCGGCCGCAATGGCACAGCGAGACGACCGCCTTCCGCGATGGCTTGTGCCGGAACGAGTGCGTGTTTCAGATCGCCATAGCGCCGGGACCTAGTAAGCCAGACATCTCCGGAGCGGAACGCATCGCGCAGATGGAACAGCACCGCGATCTCCCATAGGCGAGCGTCGCCAGCCCTCTGGGCCCGAAGGTGGCGATGCCATTTCGAGCTGGGCCGCAAGAAGCTGGTCATCGCGGCATCGTTCAAACCGGTACGAAGGGCCGTCACCGCTTCCAGAAGCGGCAGTGCAACGGGCGCAGCTCGCAGATCGAGCAGGCGCAACATGCGTGGAGCGTATCGGCGGAAGCGGTGATAACCGTCGAGCACATGATTGAGCGGATCGTCGGCCATGGTGGCGGTCAGCCTGGTTGCCATTGCAACAAGGGTTTTTAAGCCGTCCCACCCTGACCCACTCGCGATGACATCGCCCAGCGGCTGGCCATCATCCTGTGCATCGACCAGGGCGCCCCCGATCTCGGCGAAGGATTTCAGGGTGTCACGCACCACCCCCGCTTCGTCTGCGACCTTTGCATGGCAAATACGCTCCGAAGCACGGTAGAGACGGCCGACGATCCGGTCGTGGGTTTCGACCACTGCGTCGGCCAACATCGCCTGCCATTCCGAGACGCAAACAGCCAAGATCGCAAGCCGCCTGTCCTCCGGGAGATCGCGCATGCCGTCGGCATAATACCGTTCACCCTGCCTGCGCAGACGAGTCACCCGATGGGCAGGAACGCCGGCAAGCAGATCCTCGGGGAGATCGACGCGTTGCAGATATTCGAGCCGGTCGAGCAGCCGGTTGGCCGACGAAGAGTTCGAGCCAGGCTCGAACTGGCGCAGCCACACAAAACGGGTCACCCGATCATCAGCCGTCTCCTCGAGCAATGCCAGCAACTGTTCTCGGATCGACATAGGCAGCCGACTGGCGATCCTCGTCTCGATGCGTCGCTCGGCATCGACGAGAGCCGCGGCACAAAGCCGCTCGATCGTGGATGTCGCGGGAAGGACAGTGCGGGTGCGTCGGCACTCGGCTACGAAGCGACGGGCGATATCCTCGTTCGACACCGCCATCTCGGCTTCTCGGAACAACCATTCCTTCAGCTCGCTCGCACCACGTCCGGAGAAGGTGCGGAAGCCGTAGAGCCCCCGTAACTCGGCAAGATGCTCGTGCCGTGTTTCCTCGCGGGCAGCATAGTCTACGAGATTGTCGGCACCCAGGCCAAGCTGCGCTCCGATAAATTCGATGACCTCTGCAGGGATCAGTTCGCCTGGAGCCAGCACCCGGCCGGGATAGCGCAGGACACACAATTGCAGGGCGAAGCCGAACCTGTTGTGAGCGCGCCGACGCAGCCTGATATGCCCAAAGTCTTCATCACTCAGCGTATAGTGCTTGAGCAAATCCGTCTGTGAAGTCGGCAAGCGCAACAGCGCGTCTTTCTGCCGATCGGTTAGAGTGACGCGACGCGGCATACATGTTCCTTTTTCAAAATCTGATAGCGTTCAAGACGCTTTGTTTATGAAGCTGGTTGAGATACATTTCCAGAGGTCAATGCAATCGTGGCCGAAGCGCCGCCTCAAACCAACGTTTGTGATACATGCTGATCGGATATGCCCGCGTCTCCAAAGCCGATGGCTCGCAGTCTCTCGACCTGCAGCACGACGCCTTGCGCGCCGCAGGTGTCGAACGGGACAATATCTATGATGATCTTGCTTCCGGCGGTCGTGATGATCGCCCTGGCTTGACTGCCTGCCTCAAGTCATTGCGTGACGGCGATGTGCTGGTGGTCTGGAAGCTCGATCGCCTCGGACGATCGCTTGCCCATCTGGTCAACACGGTGAAGGAGCTGTCAGACCGCAAGATCGGCCTGCGGGTTCTGACTGGAAAGGGCGCTCAGAGGCACTGTTGCAAAGTTAGCGATGAGGCAGCCTTTTGTCTTATTCAAAGGCCTTACATTTCAAAAACTCTGCTTACCAGGCGCATTTCGCCCAGGGGATCACCATAATAAAATGCTGAGGCCTGGCCTTTGCGTAGTGCACGCATCACCTCAATACCTTTGATGGTGGCGTAAGCCGTCTTCATGGATTTAAATCCCAGCGTGGCGCCGATTATCCGTTTCAGTTTGCCATGATCGCATTCAATCACGTTGTTCCGGTACTTAATCTGTCGGTGTTCAACGTCAGACGGGCACCGGCCTTCGCGTTTGAGCAGAGCAAGCGCGCGACCATAGGCGGGCGCTTTATCCGTGTTGATGAATCGCGGGATCTGCCACTTCTTCACGTTGTTGAGGATTTTACCCAGAAACCGGTATGCAGCTTTGCTGTTACGACGGGAGGAGAGATAAAAATCGACAGTGCGGCCCCGGCTGTCGACGGCCCGGTACAGATACGCCCAGCGGCCATTGACCTTCACGTAGGTTTCATCCATGTGCCACGGGCAAAGATCGGAAGGGTTACGCCAGTACCAGCGCAGCCGTTTTTCCATTTCAGGCGCATAACGCTGAACCCAGCGGTAAATCGTGGAGTGATCGACATTCACTCCGCGTTCAGCCAGCATCTCCTGCAGCTCACGGTAACTGATGCCGTATTTGCAGTACCAGCGTACGGCCCACAGAATGATGTCACGCTGAAAATGCCGGCCTTTGAATGGGTTCATGTGCAGCTCCATCAGCAAAAGGGGATGATAAGTTTATCACCACCGACTATTTGCAACAGTGCCAACCCATGTTATATTGCACAAGATAAAAATATATCATCATGAACAATAAAACTGTCTGCTTACATAAACAGTAATACAAGGGGTGTTATGAGCCATATTCAACGGGAAACGTCTTGCTCGAGGCCGCGATTAAATTCCAACCTGGATGCTGATTTATATGGGTATAGATGGGCTCGCGATAATGTCGGGCAATCAGGTGCGACAATCTATCGATTGTATGGGAAGCCCAATGCGCCAGAGTTGTTTCTGAAACATGGCAAAGGTAGCGTTGCCAATGATGTTACAGATGAGATGGTCAGACTAAACTGGCTGACGGCATTTATGCCTCTTCCGACCATCAAGCATTTTATCCGTACTCCTGATGATGCATGGTTACTCACCACTGCGATCCCCGGGAAAACAGCATTCCAGGTATTAGAAGAATATCCTGATTCAGGTGAAAATATTGTTGATGCGCTGGCAGTGTTCCTGCGCCGGTTGCATTCGATTCCTGTTTGTAATTGTCCTTTTAACAGCGATCGCGTATTTCGTCTCGCTCAGGCGCAATCACGAATGAATAACGGTTTGGTTGATGCTAGTGATTTTGATGACGAGCGTAATGGCTGGCCTGTTGAACAAGTCTGGAAAGAAATGCATAAGCTTTTGCCATTCTCACCGGATTCAGTCGTCACTCATGGTGATTTCTCACTTGATAACCTTATTTTTGACGAGGGGAAATTAATAGGTTGTATTGATGTTGGACGAGTCGGAATCGCAGACCGATACCAGGATCTTGCCATCCTATGGAACTGCCTCGGTGAGTTTTCTCCTTCATTACAGAAACGGCTTTTTCAAAAATATGGTATTGATAATCCTGATATGAATAAATTGCAGTTTCATTTGATGCTCGATGAGTTTTTCTGATAGTTAGTCTTTGTAGAGACACAAACCTGAAATTCCGGACACCGCGCTTCAGGACATCTCCCTGGACGCCGATATCTGGCAGTATCCGGACGGGGCACTGTTGCAAATAGTCGGTGGTGATAAACTTATCATCCCCTTTTGCTGATGGAGCTGCACATGAACCCATTCAAAGGCCGGCATTTTCAGCGTGACATCATTCTGTGGGCCGTACGCTGGTACTGCAAATACGGCATCAGTTACCGTGAGCTGCAGGAGATGCTGGCTGAACGCGGAGTGAATGTCGATCACTCCACGATTTACCGCTGGGTTCAGCGTTATGCGCCTGAAATGGAAAAACGGCTGCGCTGGTACTGGCGTAACCCTTCCGATCTTTGCCCGTGGCACATGGATGAAACCTACGTGAAGGTCAATGGCCGCTGGGCGTATCTGTACCGGGCCGTCGACAGCCGGGGCCGCACTGTCGATTTTTATCTCTCCTCCCGTCGTAACAGCAAAGCTGCATACCGGTTTCTGGGTAAAATCCTCAACAACGTGAAGAAGTGGCAGATCCCGCGATTCATCAACACGGATAAAGCGCCCGCCTATGGTCGCGCGCTTGCTCTGCTCAAACGCGAAGGCCGGTGCCCGTCTGACGTTGAACACCGACAGATTAAGTACCGGAACAACGTGATTGAATGCGATCATGGCAAACTGAAACGGATAATCGGCGCCACGCTGGGATTTAAATCCATGAAGACGGCTTACGCCACCATCAAAGGTATTGAGGTGATGCGTGCACTACGCAAAGGCCAGGCCTCAGCATTTTATTATGGTGATCCCCTGGGCGAAATGCGCCTGGTAAGCAGAGTTTTTGAAATGTAAGGCCTTTGAATAAGACAAAAGGCTGCCTCATCGCTAACTTTGCAACAGTGCCCGCTCAGATCGACACCACGACTGCGTCCGGTCGCATGGTGTTCGGAATCTTCGCCACCTTGGCCGAGTTCGAGCGGGATCTGATCCGAGAGCGCACCATGGCGGGTCTCGCCTCCGCGAGAGCGCGCGGTCGCAAGGGCGGACGAAAATTCGCGCTCACCAAAGCTCAGGTGCGTCTCGCGCAAGCCGCCATGGCCCAGCGCGATACTTCAGTTTCCGATCTCTGCAAGGAACTCGGCATCGAGCGCGTCACTCTCTACCGATATGTCGGTCCCAAAGGCGAGCTCAGAGACCATGGAAAGCATGTTCTCGGACTTACGTAGCAACTCGTTTCTTTTCGCAGGTTGAGCCACCTCCGCGCTTCATCAGAAAACTGAAGGAACCTCCATTGAATCGAACTAATATTTTTTTGGTGAATCGCATTCTGACTGGTTGCCTGTCAGAGGCGGAGAATCTGGTGATTTTGTTTTTCGACGTGGTGACGGGCATGCCTTCGCGAAAATCGCACCTGCTTCCCGCCGCGGTGAGCTCGCTGGAGAGCGTGACCGCCTCATTTGGCTCAAAGGTCGAGGTGTGGCTTGCCCCGAGGTGATCAACTGGCAGGAGGAACAGGAGGGTGCATGCTTGGTGATAACGGCAATTCCGGGAGTACCGGCGGCTGATCTGTCTGGAGCGGATTTGCTCAAAGCGTGGCCGTCAATGGGGCAGCAACTTGGCGCTGTTCACAGCCTATCGGTTGATCAATGTCCGTTTGAGCGCAGGCTGTCGCGAATGTTCGGACGCGCCGTTGATGTGGTGTCCCGCAATGCCGTCAATCCCGACTTCTTACCGGACGAGGACAAGAGTACGCCGCAGCTCGATCTTTTGGCTCGTGTCGAACGAGAGCTACCGGTGCGGCTCGACCAAGAGCGCACCGATATGGTTGTTTGCCATGGTGATCCCTGCATGCCGAATGAACTGACCCCCATTTGGTGGACACCTGATATCCAGCCCAGTCGAGCTGGGAAGAAAGGTAATCTACCACCATGTCCAGGTATTCCGAACAGTTCAAACGCGATGCCGTGGCCCTCTATGAGAACAACGAGGACCTCTCGTTGAACTCAGCGTCAGCCGAGCTCGGAATCAACCGAGCCTCGCTACATTCATGGGTCAAGAAGTACGGCACCGGCAAACGTGCCCGCATAAAAGCCGTGCACGATAAAGCCCAAGAGGCGAATGATTCTGAGCGAATCCGCCAGCTAGAAAAGGAAGTCTCTAAGCTGCGCGAAGAACGCGATATTCTGCGCAAGGCCGCGAAATATTTTGCCGAAGAGACACGCTGGTGATCCGCTTCCAGTTTGTCTATGACCACCGAACCGAGTACTCGGTTAAGCGGATGTGCGATGTGTTAAAGCTCAATCGTTCCTCGTTTTACAAGTGGGTGAGCACCCGCAAAAAGCGCAGGTTAAAGATATATTCTGACGGTCTTATTGGTGCAAGAATCAAGGCCATCTTCGATGATGAGCACGGGCTTTATGGTGCTAAACGCATCGCCGCAAGCCTCAAGGAAGACCCGGCGTATACCCCGGTCAACCACAAGAAGGTCGCACGAATCATGAAAACCATGGGACTAAAAGGCTTTAGCAAACGCCGTCGATGCATCACTACCAGGCGTAAGCCTGGTCACCGTGTCATGCCAGATCTAGTAGGCCGTACATTCACCGCTGACGAGCCGAACCGTGTGTATGTCGGCGACATTACCTACCTGCCGTGTAAGTGCGGAAAGAACATGTATTTGGCTACAGTCATTGATACCTATTCGCGTAAACTTGCAGGTTATGCACTCGCAGACCACATGCGTGTCTCGTTGGTCATTGATGCTCTAGCCCACGCACACGGTGTGCGTGGCAGTCTTGACGGGGCTATTTTCCATTCCGATCACGGCAGCGTGTACACCTCACAAGCGTTCAGAAACTACTGCTCGTCGCTGGGTGTACGCCAGTCCATGGGAGCGGTAGGAACGAGTGCCGATAATGCCCTAGCAGAATCGTTTAACGCCACGCTCAAGCGGGAAGTACTGCGAGAGCGGAAAGTCTTTGACAACCCAATTAGCTGTCGCCAAGAGGTCTTCCGGTGGTGCATGCGCTACAACACCCGCAGGCGCCACTCCTGGTGCAATCTTGTGGCTCCTGATGTCTTTGAAGCCGCGACTTCAGCTACACTGGCTAAAGTCGCATAGTTAACCCCCGACGTGTCCACTTTCCGGGGGTCGGGCCCGAACTTCATGGTGGACCCTAAAACTCTTCAATGCACGGGTCTGATCGACCTTGGGCGGCTCGGAACAGCAGATCGCTATGCCGATTTGGCACTCATGATTGCTAACGCCGAAGAGAACTGGGCAGCGCCAGATGAAGCAGAGCGCGCCTTCGCTGTCCTATTCAATGTATTGGGGATCGAAGCCCCCGACCGCGAACGCCTTGCCTTCTATCTGCGATTGGACCCTCTGACTTGGGGTTGATGTTCATGCCGCCTGTTTTTCCTGCTCATTGGCACGTTTCGCAACCTGTTCTCATTGCGGACACCTTTTCCAGCCTCGTTTGGAAAGTTTCATTGCCAGACGGGACTCCTGCAATCGTCAAGGGATTGAAACCTATAGAAGACATTGCTGATGAACTGCGCGGGGCCGACTATCTGGTATGGCGCAATGGGAGGGGAGCAGTCCGGTTGCTCGGTCGTGAGAACAATCTGATGTTGCTCGAATATGCCGGGGAGCGAATGCTCTCTCACATCGTTGCCGAGCACGGCGACTACCAGGCGACCGAAATTGCAGCGGAACTAATGGCGAAGCTGTATGCCGCATCTGAGGAACCCCTGCCTTCTGCCCTTCTCCCGATCCGGGATCGCTTTGCAGCTTTGTTTCAGCGGGCGCGCGATGATCAAAACGCAGGTTGTCAAACTGACTACGTCCACGCGGCGATTATAGCCGATCAAATGATGAGCAATGCCTCGGAACTGCGTGGGCTACATGGCGATCTGCATCATGAAAACATCATGTTCTCCAGTCGCGGCTGGCTGGTGATAGATCCCGTCGGTCTGGTCGGTGAAGTGGGCTTTGGCGCCGCCAATATGTTCTACGATCCGGCTGACAGAGACGACCTTTGTCTCGATCCTAGACGCATTGCACAGATGGCGGACGCATTCTCTCGTGCGCTGGACGTCGATCCGCGTCGCCTGCTCGACCAGGCGTACGCTTATGGGTGCCTTTCCGCAGCTTGGAACGCGGATGGAGAAGAGGAGCAACGCGATCTAGCTATCGCGGCCGCGATCAAGCAGGTGCGACAGACGTCATACTAGATATCAAGCGACTTCTCCTATCCCCTGGGAACACATCAATCTTACCGGAGAATATCGTTGGCCAAAGCCTTAGCGTAGGATTTCGCCCTCTCCCGCAAACGACCCCATCTTTGCGGCGATCGTGGCCGGATAGCCGTCTTCGACAATCAGCCGAGCTAACCGGAGACGGGCACGAGGAGTGAGAAGAGCGTTCGGATGGGTCATCAATTGGCCTCCGCCGCGGTCTTCGTAAGCGCGCGTCTGGTGAGAAGCATGATGACGAGAGCGATCGCTGTCAGCACCGAAGCGACCCAAACCGGCGCGAGCAGCCCCAGCCCGGTCGCGAGCCCGAGCGCACCAAGCACGGGCCCCGCTGCAGCTCCGATATTCAATGCTGCGGTTGCGTACGAACCGCCCATCGTTGGCGCACCCGATGCTGCATACAGCACACGCGTGATCAGAGTACTGCCGACGCCGAACGACAGGAATCCCTGAACGAGGACGAGGACGATAAGCGCAACGGGATGAGATGCGACCACTGCCAACACGATCCAGCCTGTCAGCAATAGCGGTCCGCCGACTGCGAGCACGAGGCCAGGTCGTTGATCTGATAGTCGTCCTGCGATCGTGACGCCAAGGAACGATCCGATGCCGAACATCACCAGCGCGACGGACACCCACGCTTCGGCCAAGCCCGCGGTCTCGGTCACGATGGGTGCCAGGAAGGTGAATGCCGCAAAGGTCCCTCCGTTGATCAGCGCTCCGAGTGCCATGGCCAGGATGAGCCGCGGCGTCGCCAACTGGCTGAGCTCGACACGGAGCCTTGGTGAGGTCGCGCTAGTCTCGCTCCGACCAACATTGTTCGTGACGCCACGAATGACTCCAACGGCCGCGGGAATACAGAGGATGGCGATCGCCCAGAACGTCGTTCGCCAGCCCAGCGCTGTGCCGAGCAGTGCCCCGGCGGGGACGCCCACGACGGTTGCGATCGTCGTGCCGGAGAGCAGGATCGACAGTGCACGCCCCTTCTGGTTCGCTGGCACGAGGGTAGTGGCCGTGCTCAGTGCTACGGCGAGGAATCCTGCGTTTGCGAGAGCGCTGAGCACCCGGGTGATGAGCAGGAGAGAGAACACTGGTGTCATCGCTCCGATGACGTGGCTTCCCGCGAACACGAGAAGGCAAACGATCAATGTGAGCCGCGGTGGCCAACGGCGAGCGAATGCCGCCATCACTGGCGCGCCGACGACCATACCGACTGCGAATGCGGAGGTCAGCAGGCCCGCAGTGCCGACCGAGACGTCAAGTTCGGTCGCGATCGCGGGGAGCAATCCCGCGAGCATGAATTCTGAAGTGCCCATGACGAAGACCGCCAGGGCAAGCATGTAGAGGGCAAAAGGCATCGAGTACTCCGAGGTGTGAGATCAAGAAATGGTTCTTCTTGTCACCACGGCCAGCGCCCCGGGTACGCCAGACATACGCCCACACAGATCGTGGGCGTCGTAACTAGTGGTTCAAGGGGCTGGCGGTGTGACCGACAACCCCTGACCTGTCTGATTCGGGACTCGACATGCCCCAAACTCTAACATGCCTTCAATGGCAAGCGGTCTGGACAGATACTTCTTGAATCGGCACGGTGTCATTACGGGCGGGGGCCAGAACAACGTCCCTGGACATCACACCTAGAGCACCCCGAGGTGGGCACCATTGAGGTGCAGCGCGGATACGATGCCGAGTTCGCGGAGATGGGCGAGTGGCCGAAGAAGGCCAAGGATTTCACCCCGGTTCCAGGCGATGCTTCGCTGCCGGAGCGCCTTCGGCTTTGGCAGAAGAACCCGAGCCCACGCTTGCAGATTGTGGTGAATGGTCAGGTACGCAGCCGCCACGATCGGCCGCGTGGGGGCCGCTATTCGCTTAAGAAGAAGATCGAAAAAGACCTCACCCTGCTCGAGAACTCCGCCCCGCGCAGCAAACCTTATCTGGACATTCAGGCATCACCCTTTGGCGAGCTCCTGGACGTGTACTACCGCAATGGCGAGGAGGCAGTCGCCCTCGACCCGCCGGCCGGCTCCTTGGGGGAGAAGCGCCGGCATGCCATGGAGGAAAGTTCCTTCAAGCGGGTGCTGTACCCGCTTCTAGGCGGGCTGGGCAAGTCCGGCTGGGCCATTGGCGTGATCGTGCTCGGTCCGATTATCAGCCGCATTTTGTCCCGGTTGCTTCCGGATTGGGAGCTGCCGGAGATTAACCTGCCGGATATCGCGCTCCCCGTACCGGAGTTTCCGCAGATAGAGCTGCCGGTGCCGAATTTCGACTTCAACATCGACATCGATCTGCCCGACTGGCTCGTATTCCTCATGGATTACAGCAAGGTGTGGGTACCACTCATCATCGCCATCGTGGTGGGCATTCAGGCCGTGCGCAATGCTAAGAAATCCGAGGAAAAGAAGCACCAGTGGCAGCAGAATGGCGCGTATGCTGACGGCCATGAAGATTCACGGCGCGATTGATGCGCAAGGCCGGTGCAAGCATTGGCATTCCCCGCTGGACGTGGTGGCCAATAAGTGCGCCACCTGTGGCGAGTATTTTGCCTGCGCGCTGTGCCACGCCGAGCTTACGGAGCATGAGTTTGGGCCCATGCTTGTCGACGCCCCCTCGGTACTCTGCGGCGCCTGCCGCACCGAAATGAACTACCACGCCTATTCCGCCGCGCCTGCGTGTCCCCATTGTGGGCATAAGTTTAATCCCGGCTGCAGTGCGCATGCCGGGATCTATTTTCAGCTAGACCGCTAAGCGGTCCGGCCAAGTGAGAATATTAGAAGGAAGACAGCTGCTGTAGCTGCTGGATCTGCGGGATCTGTGGCAGCTGGAACTGGGATACGGCGTTCTGGGCAATCTTGGCCGCGTCCGGGATGCGGAAGGTCTGGCCTAGGAAGGGGACGTCAACAGTCGGCTGGCCAGGGATGGTGCCCAGCTCGATGACCTTGGCGTTCTTAGCTGGCGCCGGGGCAGGGGCCGGTGCCGGGGCCAGCTTTGGTGCGGGAGCATTGCCGCGCTGGCCGCCGGTGTTGACCGGCTTGCCCTGGCCGGTGGTGCCGTTTAGGCCGCAGCGGGCAATGGCCTCATCCATGCGGCCGATGGCGCCGCGGACCTCGTTGCCGCGTGGGTGCACGGTGGCAACGGCGAGGGCCTGGGACTTCTTCTGGTTGTAGTCAGCGGAGTTGGTCCAGTACTGCTGTGCCTGGGAGCAGGAAATCTGGCCGGCAGGCATCTTGTCGAGGAGATTATCAACGGCGTCGGCATGGGCAGCGGCAGGGGCGGCGAGGGTTACGGTCAGGGCGGTAGCTGCAGAAAGCAGCGCGGACTTACGTGCAAAGCTCATGCCAGACATCTTGCCACATTTGTTACGCCTGTGACAGGCCGAGGAAGCGATTGACCAGGCTGCGGTAGGCGCGGACGGTGAGCTCGAGGTCCTCTAGGTAGAGGTGCTCGTCGTGGCTGTGCAGCTGCGAATTGGCACTGGCCATATCGCGGCCCTCGGCGTGCATGGCAAAGCCATAGGCATTGCCGCCCTTGCGGCGGGCGAAGCGCAGATCGGAGCCGCCGGTGGCGTGAACTGGGACAACGTCCTTGTCGGGGAAGAATTCCTTGGAGGTGGCCTCAATGGCCCGCCATAGCTCGGTATCGGTGGAGGATTGTGTGGCATCTTCGGTAATGAGGTGCTCGATTTCTACCTCATCGGCCATGTCCCCGAGCGCGCTGCGCAGGAAGTCATCCAGATCCTCCTGGGTCTGGCCGGGGAAGGGGCGCACGTCCATTTCCAGGTAAGCGTGCGAAGGCAGCACGTTGATGGCGCCGCCGGCGCGCAGGACGGTCTCGGCGATGGTGGTATGGCTAAAGGCATGGGCATAGGCGTCGAGGTTGCCGAACTTGGAGTAGTCACCGGTGCCGTCGATAAGCTCCTGCTCGGTCTGGGGATCAAATTTGAAGGTACGCACAAAGCCTTCCCAGATCTCATTGGAGGCCGTGGGCGGCTCAGCGGCGGCGATGCGGCGGGCCACCTCGCCGATCTTCACGATGGCAAAGTCCTTGCCATAAGGGGTGGAACCGTGGCCGGCATCGCCATGTACGTGCAGGCGGCGCTGGCCGACGCCCTTTTCTCCCACGTTAAAGCCCACCGCGCCGGGCAGGTGGCTGCCGCCGGTCTCAGACAGGCAGTTCTTCCACGAAAAGGCATCGGGGTGGTTCTCGGACATAAAGCGCACGCCAAGGCCGCCGCGGGCCTCCTCATCGGCCATGCCGACGAAGGCGAGGGTACCGCCCGTGTTACCGGCGCGGGCGACCTCGCGCGTGACGGCGGCCATGGTGGCGGTAATGAAGAGCATGTCTACGGAACCGCGGCCGTAGAGCTTGCCGTCCTCGATGAGGGCCTCGAAAGGCGGCTTGGTCCACTTGGGCTCGTCCACGGGGACGACGTCGGTATGTCCCATGAGGGTCAGCGGTTCCTGGTCCGGATCGCCGGGGATGGTCACTACGATGGAAACACGGCCCGGGTGGGACTCGAAGCGCTCAATCTGCACGTCTTCACCTGCGAAGAATTTTTCGAGGCTGTCCGCATTGCGCACCTCGTGGCCGGAGTCTGGCGTGAGGTCATTAACGCAGGCATTGCGGATCAGCTCTTGGAGGAGGGAGAGGGTGTCATCATAAAGCGTCATGCCCCCGAGGGTAGTTCCGTACAGATTTATATGTGGTTTTAACCAAAGTTGAACGCCGTTCAAGTAGGGTTTAGCACCATGAGCATCGTTGACATCGCCCGTGAGAAAGCCCTAGAGCAAGGCAAAGGCCTCAACCAGGAAGAGCTGCTGCAGGTATTGCAGGTTCCGGATTCCCAGCTGGAGGAAATTGCCGATATCGCCCACCAGACCCGCCTGAAGTGGTGCGGCCCGGACGTATCGGTGGAAGGCATTATCTCCATTAAGACCGGTGGGTGCCCAGAGGATTGCCACTTCTGTTCCCAATCCGGCCTTTTTGAGTCCCCGGTGCGCGCCGTGCGCCTCAACATCCCTGAGCTGGTGGAGGCAGCGCAGAAGACCGCTAAGTCCGGCGCTACCGAGTTCTGCATCGTCGCCGCGGTGAAGTCGCCGGACGATCGCTTGCTGGACCAGGTGGGCGAGGCCATTGCCGCGATTAATGACGCCGTCGATATTGAGATTTCCTGCTCTCTGGGCACCCTGACCCGCGAGCAGGCCCAGCGCCTGAAGGATATGGGCGCGCAGCGTTATAACCACAACTTGGAGACCTCCCGTTCCTTCTTCCCCAATGTGGTCACCACCCACACCTGGGAGGAGCGCAAGCAGACGCTCGACTATGTGCGCGAGGTAGGTATGGAGGTCTGCTGCGGCGGCATCATCGGCATGGGCGAGTCCCTGGAGCAGCGCGCCGAATTCGCCGCGCAGCTGGCAGAGATTGATCCGTGCGAGGTGCCGATGAACTTCCTCGATCCGCGACCTGGTACCCCCTTTGCGGATCGCCCGCTGGTTCCGCTGGGCGAGGGCCTGCGCGCCGTGGCGGCGTTCCGCCTGGCCATGCCGTCTACCACCTTGCGCTTTGCTGGTGGCCGCGAGCTTTCGCTTGGCGACGACGGCACTGAGCGCGGCCTGCTCGGCGGCATCAACGCCATTATCGCCGGCAACTACCTGACCACCCTGGGCCAGCAGATTGAAAAGGATGTGGACATGTTGCACCGCATCGACCTGCCGATTAAGGCCCTGTAGTGCCTGGCTTATCCGAACCGACGTCTGAATTGGCTGCTGCCGTCCTAGCTGGGGATGAGCCGATTTTCCATCCGAATACCGGTAAGCCAATCGAAGAGGCCTTCACGCTGCACCCAGCTGCTGCCGCGGGCCTCGATGTGCCGCGCTACTGCCAAATCTGTGGCCGGCGCATGGTGGCCCAGGTACGTCCCGATGGCTGGCATACCACGTGCTCGCGTCACGGCGAGCTGGATTCGGAGTGGCTTTATGTAGAGCATTTGCCCGAAAGCTAGCATCGGGGGCATGGATCCCGCCGTTTCCCTTGCCCACCAGTCTGCGCTGCGTTCGATCGCCCGAGTGGTCGAAGAATCGGCGCCGCATACGGAGGAAGGGAAGGCCTTAGGGGACGTCGTCAAGCAGCTGCGCGAGGGCCCAGTGATGGTGCTGACTGGGGCTGGGGTGTCTACGGAATCGGGCGTGCCGGATTATCGGGGCCCGCGCGGATCGCTCAGTAGGCACCGGCCGATGACCTATCAGGAATTTCGCCACGACCCGGCCGCGAGCCATAGGTATTGGGCCCGCAGCTTTGTGGGGTGGCGGGTTATGGATTCCGCGGTGCCGAATCGCACGCATTATGCGCTGGTGGAACTGGAGCGCGCCGGGCTGGTCAATGGTGTGGTCACGCAAAACGTGGATGGCCTGCATAAACAGGCGGGAACCGCGAACTTGGTGGCGCTGCATGGCGATATGGAAACCGTGGTGTGCTTGATGTGCGGGCACTGGGAGGCGCGGCCGCACTTTGATGCGCGCCTAGCTGCAGCGAACCCGGGGTACCTGGAACGCCTTGTCGTGGAGGCGGATCAGGTGAACCCGGACGGTGATGTGACGCTTGATGAGGCCGATGTGGCAGCCTTCCGCATGGCAGGGTGCGAGCGCTGTGGTTCTGCCTTGTTGAAGCCGGACGTCGTCTACTTTGGTGAGCCCGTGCCGGCGGAGCGCCGTGATGCCGCTTTTGCCGTGTTAGGACAGGCGCGCTCGCTGCTGGTTGCTGGGTCTTCGCTGGCGGTAATGAGCGGGTATCGCTTTGTGCTGGAGGCAAAGAAACAGGGCAAACGTGTGGCCGTCATCAATGGTGGGCCCGGCCGGGGTGATAAGAAAGTGGATACGCTGTGGCGCACGCAGGTGGGTCCGGCTTTTGACGCGGTGCTTGATGAGCTGGAGCTCTAACTAGCGTGGGATAGTCTCTACTAATTCCAAGATGGTGCGCACGATGGCGTGGACGCGCTTGTCCATCGGCATATCCTCGTGCATGACCACTGCTCGGCGGTCGAAGTCTTGGACGTAAATATTTCGCACGGTGCCCTCTGCGACGCCGCGGGGGTCGAGGAAACAGGTTTCGGGTGGGACCACGACGGCATCAGACCGGGTGGCAATGCAGGTATAGCTCACGCCGGATTCCAAATCGCCATCGCGATTGGCCTCGCGTAGGGCTTCGCTGCCGACAATTTGGTCCATTCCCGCCGGTCCGAACCAACCATCGATGACGGAGCGCATTACCGCCTCTTGGCGCGGGGTGCGAATGAGGCGGCTGACGATGCCGCCGTAGGTAGTTCCGTGGTTTGGCGCGCTGATGCACATCAGATGGAGGACGTGCTCGGCGCCGCCAATCATGCGCATCCAATAGCGGGCAAGCAGCCCGCCTTGGGAGTGGCCGATGAGAATAACCTTGTGCGCACCGGTGGCTGCACGGACGGTGTCGATATAAGCGCCAAGCTGGCGCGCAGATTCCGCGAGCGGCTGGGTAGCGCGGTGCCCATAATCAGGGGCGAAGACGGCCCAGCCGTCCTGGCGCAGTTCATTGCCGAGGATTTGCCATACGCCTTTGGTATCGCAGGTGCCGTGGATGAGGATAACCGGCCAGGGTCGCTGCGCAGTAGGACGCGCGCTCCAGTCATCTTCGAAGACGCCGCGCGGCTTGATGCGGGCGCCGAGGGGAAGGGTAGCGGCGGCATCGGCGTCGAGGGCTGTATCGCCGGGGCTGGTCTTGACCTTCTGGGCTTTGATGAGGTCCGCGATTTCGGCCGCGACCTCCTCGCGCAGTGCCGTGGCCTCGGCAGGGGAGGCGACGCCGCGACGCGGGGAATCGGTCAAATCCTTGTCGTTGGCACGCCAGAATTTGCGGAGTTGTTCGGAAATAGTGGATTTCAACTCAGCCATGGTTCCGGATTGTACTCGTTATTGCAGGTTAACTGTGTTTTTGTCAGGGGTGAAGAAATTTATGGGCAAACCCTTGACCATCCTACGAAAGGTTTATAAACTTAGGCTTGCCTAATCACGGGCGGTGCTTGCAGGAGGGTGCGCTCCATTCCCTCCTTGGGTACCGAGAGATTAGTCATGGGGAGAAGGCCCGCCGATGCGCTGTCGGCGGGCCTTCGTTGTGGATAAAGGGCGGTTCCCGGCCTGAAGAAAAGGTGGCGCAAAAGGGGTGTAAAGGAAATATAAAAATTGCGAGCGGGAGGCGTAAAGATAGCGCAAAGATTGCCTAGGGCAGCGGGGGTGTGGTCCTAACGTTTGTGCGTAGCAGGTGCTGCCTTGGTACCGGCACCTGGCAGGCATACCTGTCAGGCACAGGAAAGTTTCACTCGCACAAGGGGGTTTCCCACATGTTAGACATCGTGGCAATCCTGATAGCCATCCTGACGGTTGGCTGTCCCTCCGTCCTCAACGAGCTTTTGGACGGTGATGCATAACCATGAACACCATTACAGCGGTCATTGGCCTCGTCATTGTTGTGGCCTTGGTGATCTACCTCATCATTTCCTTAGTTGATCCGGAGCGTTTCGCATGATCGCCAGCATTGGGGCGGTGTTACCGCAGTTCCTCGCCCTCGTCGTTTTGCTCGCGGCGGCATATGTTCCTTTGGGCAACTGGATCGCACGCAGCTACACCTCTGACAAGGACTGGGCGATAGAGCGTGCGGTGTATAAGGTCCTGCGCGTTGACCCAAACCGCGGGCATAACAGCAAGAATTACAGCCGTGCATTGCTTGGCTTCAGCTTGGCATCCGTACTCGTGCTTTACGCGGTGCAGCGCCTACAAACCGTTGTGCCTAGCTTTGGAAATCCCCGCTCCGCAGCGGTGGAACCGTGGATGGCGTTTAATACCGCGGCGTCATTCGTGTCCAATACCAACTGGCAGTCCTATTCGGGCGAAGAAACCCTGACCAATGCTGCGCAGATGCTTGGCCTGACCGTCCAGAACTTCGCCTCCGCGGCTGTCGGCATGTGTGTGGCGGTTGCGCTCATTCGCGGTATCGGTCACTTGGGATATAGCCGTGACAAGCTGGGCTCTGAGAGCGGACAGCACCTCATCGGAAATTTCTGGGTTGACCTCACCCGCGGTTTGGTGCGCATTCTTTTGCCGCTTTCACTATTGATTTCCTTCGTCCTTATCTTGGGCGGAACCATGCAAACCTTCGGGTCCAACCTGGTGAGCTCCGCGGGCGTGGATATTCCGCGCGCTCCGGTGGCTAGCCAGGAAGCAATTAAATTGCTGGGAACCAATGGTGGTGGCATCTTCGGCGCCAACTCGGCGCACCCTTTTGAGAACCCCACTGGTTTTACCAACCTCGTGGAAATCTTTTCTTTGCTGGTTATCTCTTTCTGCTTTATCCGTGCCTATGGGGTAATGCTGAAATCGCAAAAACATGCCTGGACCCTGCTTGGCGTCATCGGCGGCATTTGGACCGTTATGGTTGCCTTGGTGGTATGGGCGCAGCACACTACCACCGGTGCGGCAGCCCAGGCAGCCGGCGGCAACTTGGAGGGCATCGAACAGCGCCTAGGTATTGACGCCTCCGCACTCTTTGCGGTGTCTACCACGGGCACTTCTACCGGCGCGGTCGATTCGATGCACGATAGCTACTCACCATTGGGTGGTGGCTTGTTGATCCTCAATATGCTCCTGGGTGAAATTGCACCGGGTGGCGTGGGCACTGGCCTCTACGGTCTGCTGATGGTGGCAATCCTCGCCGTATTTATCGGCGGCCTGCTCGTTGGACGCACACCGGAGTTCATGGGCAATAAGGTCGGCCGCAAGGAAATCTCCGCGGTGAGCTTGTACATCCTCACCATGCCGGTCCTCGTCCTGGTAGGCGTGGGCGCATCGGTGGCTCAGCGCAAGCTGGTAGAGCTTTCCGCGACCAACTACGGCGCGCCGGGAACCCCGGATAACGCGCACGGTCTCTCCGAGGTGCTCTATGCCTTTACCTCGGCGTCGAATAATAACGGCTCGGCCTTCGCGGGCCTGACGGTAACCGAACCCTGGTGGCAAGTCACCCTCGGTATCGCCATGCTGCTGGGCCGCTTCCTCCCCATCGTTTTCACCCTGTACTTGGCGGGCAGCCTAGCCGGTCAACGCCGGCAGGCCACTACCGCCGGCAGCTTGCCGACGTCCGGTGTGACCTTCGCGCTGCTTACCATCGGCGTCATTGTGTTGGTCGCCGCCCTTACCTTCTTCCCCGTTCTTACCTTGGGTCCCATTTCGGAGGCACTCTCATGACAACACCAACTATGACCACTGAGCAACGCACTCCCCAGCGCTCTGCCACCAAAAACAGTGGGTTGGCTGCGGCAGCGTTTAAATCGTTGCCGCACAAGATGTCCCCGCTCGCCCAAGCCCGCAACCCCGTCATGTTCGTGGTGTGGGTAGGCGCCGCGCTGACTACCCTGTGGTCCATCTTTAGCCCCAGCGTTTATGGCTGGGTGGTGACCGTATGGTTATGGTTTACCATTGCGTTCGCCGCGTTCGCTGAGGCATATGCCGAAGGCCGCGGTAAAGCCCAAGCGGATAGCTTGCGCGCCGTGCGCGATGCCGCCACCGCTAACCTGGTCACCGATGGCGGCATCGAGGTCATTGCCGCTTCTGAGCTCACCAAGGGCGCTATCGTGCGCGTGGAGGCCGGAGAGACTATCCCGGGCGACGGCGACGTCATTGAAGGCGCGGCAACCGTCGATGAATCTGCCATTACCGGCGAGTCTGCTCCCGTGGTTCGCGAGGCCGGTGGCGATCGCTGTGCTGTGACCGGCGGTACCGTGGTCTTGTCTGATTCCATCCTGGTACAGATCACCTCGGAGCCGGGATCTACCTTCGTCGATACGATGATTGCCTTGGTGGAGGGGGCGGAGCGCCGCAAGACCCCGAATGAGATCGCGCTGAGCATCCTCCTGTCTACCCTGACTATCCTCTTCCTCATTGCGGTTACCGCACTGGCCCCAATGGGGTTGTTTACCGGCGCGGAGCTCTCCCCGCTCTCGCTGGTGGCCCTGTTGGTCTGCCTCATCCCAACCACCATCGCTGCCCTGCTATCCGCAGTGGGAATCGCGGGAATGAACCGCCTCGTGCACCACAATGTTCTGGCTACGTCCGGACGCGCGGTGGAGGCGGCGGGAGACGTAGCGACCCTACTCATGGATAAAACCGGCACCATCACCTATGGCAACCGGCAGGCTACCGGGCTTATCGTTGCGCGCGGTGTCGATGAGCAGGAAGCTGCGGAGATAGCCCGCGTTGCTTCGGTTGCCGATGAGACCCCGGAGGGTCGCTCCATCGTGTCGTGGTTGACCGAAAACTATCACCTTTCTACCGAAGCAGGAGAGGAAGAAAAGACCGCCGAGGTCATTCCATTTAGCGCTTCTACCCGCATGTCTGGGCTTGACCTGAGAGACCGAAAGCTGCGTAAGGGTGCAGGCGATGCTGTGCGCCGGTGGGTAACTGAAGCAGGTGGCGACTGGCCGCAAGAAATTGCAGACTCCGTGACCCAGATTGCTGAAGGCGGTGGAACCCCGCTGCCCGTTGCTGTGGAAGAATCCGACGGCACCCGCAGGGTTATTGCGGTGGTACAGCTCAGTGACGTCGTCAAGCCGGGCATGGCGGAGCGCTTCGCCGAACTGCGCCAGATGGGCATCAAAACCATCATGGTGACCGGCGATAACCCATTGACGGCAGCGGCCATTGCGAAAGAGGCAGGCGTCGATGATTACATCGCGGAGGCCACCCCGGAAGATAAGCTGGCCAGGATCCGCGAGGAACAGGCGCATGGCCGCATGGTTGCTATGACCGGTGATGGTACCAACGATGCGCCGGCGCTGGCGCAGGCGGACGTGGGCGTGGCCATGAACACGGGCACCTCTGCAGCGAAGGAAGCCGCCAATATGGTGGACTTGGATTCTGATCCGACCAAGCTTATCGATGTCGTGCGCATTGGCAAGCAGTTGCTCATCACCCGTGGGGCGCTTACCACCTTCTCTTTGGCCAATGACTTAGCGAAGTACTTCGCCATCTTGCCGGCCCTGTTTTCTACCCAGCTTCCGCACCTCGAGCGCCTCAACGTGATGCACCTGCACTCGCCGCAATCCGCCATTGTGTCTGCAGTGGTATTCAATGCGCTCATCATCGTTGCTCTTATCCCATTGGCGCTCAAGGGCGTGGCCTATAAGCCGGCCTCCGCCTCGTCCCTGCTACGCCGTAACCTGGGCATTTGGGGACTGGGCGGCGTGATCACCCCATTCCTAGGCATCTGGCTCATTGACCAGGTAGTCAACCTGCTTCCAGGTATGTAGAAAAAGAAGGACCAAAAATGCGTGTCTATTTTCGTAACCTCGCCGCTGGATTCGTAGCCGTACTATTGTGCGTTATCGCACTGGGAATGATTTATCCCGCTGCCGTGTGGGGAATCTCCCGCATCAAGCCGGACTCCGCCGAGGGCAACCTCATTTACCAAGGTGAGTGCCTAGCTGGCTCGACCCAGCTGCAAGATGGTCAGACCGAAGGCCCGTACTTCTTCCCCCGTTCCGAAGGCATGAGCAATTACGGCGCTAGTAGCTCCGAGCTAGAAAAAGCCGTGCAGGAGCGGCGCGGGGACATCGCCAAGCTTGAAGGCGCCGCTCCAGAAGATGTTCCCACCGATGCGGTAACCGGTTCCGGCTCTGGTGTCGACTCTGGCATTAGCCCTGCGTACGCTGAACTACAGGCTCCACGTGTCGCACGAGAGCAGGGGATGAGCACCGAAGATGTGCGAAGCCTCATCGAGGACAACACGGAGCATGCCAGCCTCGGGTTCCTGGGCGAAGACGCAGTCAACGTCACTACTCTCAACCGAGCACTGCCCATTCCACCGTCCTGCTCATAAGATGAGTGCCATATGAACGACAAGAAAGTTCCGGCGCGCACCAAGCGTGGCGCTTTGAAGATCTACCTCGGCGCGGCGCCTGGGTCTGGTAAGACCTGTGCAATGCTCAACGAGGCGCACGGCCTTGTGCTGGCCGGCCGCGATGTGGTCATTGGCATCGTGGAAGATCATGGGCGCGAATTCACTCGGGCGCTGTGCGATGGCCTTGAGACCATCCCGCGGCGCCACGCCGCCGGGCTATCCACCGGAGAACTCGATACTGCAGCCATCATCTCGCGCCAGCCGGAAACCGTTCTGGTCGATGAATTTGCCCATTCCAATCCGCGCGGTGAGGAACACGCTAAGCGCTGGGAAGACATAGAGGAACTCCTAGCCGCAGGAATCGATGTGATTTCTACCCTGAACATCCAGCACCTCGAAAGCCTCAATGACGTAATAAACCAGATCACCGGTATTTCCCCGCAGGAGACGGTGCCGGACGAGGTCGTGCGTGCGGCGAACGAGATCGAGTTGGTGGATGTATCCCCGCAGCTCTTGCGCACCCGCTTGAGTGATGGCCAAGTCTATAAAGAAGCGCGCATTGCCCCTGCTTTGAATAATTATTTTCGGGTGGGCAATCTGACTGCACTGCGGGAGCTTGCCCTGTTGTGGTTGGCGGACCAGGTTGATGAGGCTCTCGCATCCTACCGTTCTGAACAAGACATTACTGATACCTGGGAGGCGCGGGAACGGGTGGTCGTGGCCATTCAGAACGTCGCGCACGCAGAACTGCTCATTCGCCGCGGGCGCCGCATCGCGTCCAAATCCTCAGCCGAGCTACATGTAGTCCACGTAATTTTTGGGGACTCCTTTTCTTCCGGTGAATCTTCCGTTGCAGGTTCCGCTCAACAACTGGCCAAATTACAATCCTTGGCTCAGGACGTGGGTGCCCGTTTGCATCAGGTTACCGGTGACTCGGTGCCAGAAGCGCTGCTTAATTTTGCCCGCAGCGTTAACGCCACCCAGTTGGTCCTGGGGGTTTCACCACGGCGTCGCTTAGGCCTGCACTGGCGCGGCACCGTTGCTGAGGCCGTGTTGCGGGATTCAGGCAAGATCGATTGTCACATTGTTAATCTTCCGTCCGATAAACCCTCGCCTCTTTCACCACTGCTGCGACCATTGCATTCCCTTCCGCGCCGGGCGGTGTCTTGGGTGGGCACAGCTGTCGCTTTCATCGCCTTGACCGCACTGTTGCAAGGCATCGACGGCTCGGCATTGGGAACAGGCACGTGTTCTGCTTTTTACTTTGCGCTGATCCTCCTCGTGAGCATGCTCGCTGGCCTGTGGCCGGCGGTAATTATTGCGTTTGCCTCGGGCTTGGCGGTCAATTGGTTCTTTACCGAGCCCCTGTACACGTTCGATATTGCTGAGCCGGCTAACGCTGTCATCCTCGTGGTCATGGTAGCCATTGCCCTGGCCGTGGGCCTACAAGTGCGGCGCACCAAAATAGAGCACCATAATGCGGCCATTGCCACGCGCGATGCTGAGCTCTTGACGGTCTTTTCCCGCGCAGCCCTCAACCGCCGTGCGGACGTATCTCCCATCGACACAGTGCTTCGCAAGGTAGGAGAGACCTTCGGCTGCCATAAGGCCGTGCTTCTTGACGCCTCCGGGGACATACTCTCTACCTGGCACGCTTCGGCGGCCTCGCCCCGGCAAAGTAGACACCTGCATATCCCCGCAAAGACTCATAAACGTGAGGTAGAAACGTTGGTCTCCAGCGAGGACACTACGGTCCAGATTGTGATGGAAGGCCCAGCGTTATCCGCCCGCGACCGTGCTTTGGTGGCGGTTGTGGCAGGTTACTTAGCCGGCATAGTGCGCCGCGACAAGCTTTCGGCTGAAGCCGCACGTGCCGATGCCATTGCTGCCGCTGATGAATTGCGTCGTGCGTTGCTATCGAGCGTGAGCCACGATCTGCGCACGCCCCTAGCAACGGCCAAGCTGGCTGTGTCCTCTTTGCGGAATTCCGAAATCGAATTCAGTCCAGAGGATCAAGAAATACTGCTGGCGGAAACCGCAGCTAGCATCGATCAACTCACGCTGCTCGTGACCAACCTATTGGATCACTCGCGTTTGAGTGCAGGAGCGGTAACTGCACGCCGGGATACTGTGGAGTTATACGAGGTAGCCAATCGGGCTATTGCTTCCTGTGCCTTTGGACATAGCAAGGACCAACTTGGTCGCATTCATATTGGTTCTGGACTCCGTGGCCGCACCTGTTGCGCGGATAGCGTTTTGCTGGAACGCGTGCTGGCGAACCTATTCGATAACGCTTTGCGCTATGCGCCGAGCGGACCAGTCAACGTTGATGCGCAGGTTATAGATGAGCGCGTGGAGCTGAGTGTGAGCGATGAAGGGCCGGGAATTTCACCAGAAAAGCAGCAGGAGCTTTTCCAAGCTTTTCAGCGCTTGGGCGATACCAGCAATGACAACGGGGTGGGTTTAGGCCTCTCCGTCGTACGCGGATTTGTGGAGGCCATGGACGGTACTATCACCGTAGAGGCCACTCCAGGAGCGACCTTTATCCTGAGTTTCCCGCTGCGGGAGGAGAAAAGCCATGACTGATAAGAAGGCCACGATTGTCATCGTGGATGATGATCCGCGTTTGCTCACCACCTTGAGCATTAACTTCAAGGCGCGTGGATACGAGGTGTATTCAGCGAGCACCGGGGCGGAGGGTCTGCAGGTGGTCTCCCAGCAACAGCCCGATGTGGTGATTTTGGATATGGGTCTGCCGGATATGGATGGGCGGGAGGTCCTCGATGGGATTCGAGGGTGGTCAGCAATTCCCGTTCTGATTCTTACGGCCCGGTCCGATCCCCTATTTAGTGCCTCGGCCCTAGATCGCGGTGCTGATGATTATGTGACCAAACCCTTTTCTATGGAAGAGCTCTTGGCCCGCGTGCGCGTGGCTTTGCGGCATGGCAGTCCCCAGCATCCATCTGCCCAGCGGGAAGCCACGATGGTGCGGGCGGGCGATGTGCTGATCGACGTCCCTCGACACTCCATCACCAAGGCAGGAAAGCCGCTTCACCTGACCCCTACTGAGTGGGGCGTGCTTACGACGCTGCTGCGTGCCCACGGCGGTTTGGTGCGCAAAGAAGACCTCCTCGCAGAGATTTGGGGTCCGGGTTTCGAAGGGCAAAGCCACTACCTGCGCATCTATACCTCGCAGCTGCGCCGCAAACTGGAAACCGATCCATCTAATCCCCAATACCTGCTCACTGAACCCGGATTGGGATACCGCTTCATTACCTCCCCTGGGGTCTAGGAGTAGCTGACGCCATTTTCTGCAGGGAACTACTCTTGCAGTGGCAATTCTGTGCAGTGGAGGGGTGCGAGTTGGTATCCATAACGCTTATGCGTCGAGGGCTTCGGTGTGCCCTGCGCATTTAACCAACTGCAAGTGCGTGAGAACTAAACATTTCAACTGGTCACCAGCGATTGTTCGTTCTCTAAATCATTTCTGGTGCTGCAGATTAGTTGCTTTTCCCTGAAGAGGTGACGGTGTCTGTCATGCTTTCCTGACCAAAGAACTTTCGAGCATATTTTTGGGTAGAAGGGTCTATTAAATCAAGCTACGTTGTACGTACCGTTAGAAGAAGGAATAGGGCTCTCTACTTTCATAAACTTGGCTCGATTTATTGTGCCAACGTTGAAGGTTATGAATTAGAGACGTCTGGGGTTGAAAGCTTGGTATCTAAAAATAGAGCTCCTCAAGACTCCGGTGTTCATTTATCGCTGTCTGGGTGGGGCTTTATCTGCGCACCTGAATTCGTGCAAGAAATCTTGCACGAATCTCTCGGGTAGCTTACTGTGGTCAATCGTTCAGGAATTCTTGCACGATTGGAGTTGTGATGAGCCCACGAAAGTATGAGCATCCGGCCACCGAGGACCTTGAATTCGTCCGTGTTCTGGCTGCGGTAAGTGATCCCATCCGGTTAGAGATGGTTAGGCGCCTGGCAGACGGTCAGGAGCACGATAGTTTGACGCTCGCTGATGACCTGCCTCGATCTACCCTGACCTACCACACTCGGCAGCTGCGTGAAGCCGGTGTGACGTGGACAAGAAGCCAGGGACGAACTTGTGTTATCTCTTTGCGCAGAGGCGATCTAGACGAACGGTTCCCTGGTTTACTCGATATGGTGATTTCGAATGCTTAAACAGCTGTGGCCGTTAGTTTTGGGCAGTGTAGCGCTCGGATTGGACGCATATGTTATCGCTGGACTGCTATCACAGATTGCAAACGACTTGGGTACAAGTGGCAGTGTGATCGGCTTGGGTGTTACCGCCTTCACCGGCGCGTACGCAATATCTGGTCCGCTGTTCTCGGGTAGGGCAGGCAAAGATCCGCGGAGTGGTCTGCTTGGAGCTGTTGCTGTGTTTTCTTTGGCGAATGTCGTGACTGCAGTCTCGCCTACAGTGAGCGTTTTTCTCGTGTCGCGCTTGATCGCAGGTGCGGCAGCGGGAATTTATTCGCCGTTGTCCTCAGCCGTAGCGGGGATGTCCGTCCCAGCAAAGTATCGCGGGCGCGCACTGTCAATGGTGCTGGCTGGCTTAGCGGTGGGAACTGTCGTGGGCGTACCGGTGGGATTGGGGGTAGCTAAACAGCTAGGCTGGAGGGCTACCATCGGTTTGGTCTCGGCCATTGGAATAGTGGCGTTAGCGGGTCTAGCGTTGCGCAAAGCGAGTGTGGTACCAGCTGTGCCCTCTTCCTCGTTGGGGCAGCGACTCCGAGTCATCGGCCGAGTGGATAATTTCCTGACGATCTTAGTTACTTTCTTTGTTGGAGTGGGTTCGCTGGGGTTGTACACCTATATTCCTGTAGTGCTTGATCGTGTGCAGGTAGACACCATTGCTGGTATTTGGGTCTGGGGTATCGGCGGGGCAGCGGGTGCTTTTGGGATTGGGAGGGTGCTCGACAAGGTTAATAGTTCACGCAAACTAACGGTCATTATCATTGCATTACTCGTGACTGATTTCGCTCTACTGCTGCTCTTCCCTTCGAGCCACGTGGTGGCAGTGGTGTGTCTTTTTGCTTGGGGGCTTTTGGGGTGGTCGTCTATGGCACCGCAGCAGCATTCGATGCTTAGTGCAAACCCTGATGAAGGGGCGACTGCTGTTGCTGCTAATGCATCTGCGAACTACCTTGGCTCGGCAGTCGGCTCCGCAGTGGGTGGATTACTGTTGCCCTCCTCCACGGGAATCCTGTTAGGAGCATTAGGTGCAGTCCTAGTAGGAATCGTCTGCAGTATTGGGGCTAGTGCCTCTTCTCGCTCTCATACTGGGGACAATGTGAATTAGGAATACTTCGGATTGATGGGACGATGCCCGAGTTGACATAGTCGAGCTCTTCGTCGCATTCCCTTTGAGGCCTTTGCTTTGACACTCTTAGCAGCTTAAAGGACTGATCCTAGGTCTTTGATTTTCTCGCAGTAAATCATGTCAGTATTGGTATCACTGAAGCTACCGCGGAAAAGAATAAAGAACTGCGCGGACCGCTGCCGCGCTGCGAAGTCCCCGCTACACTCGCGCTTATGACCGATCTGCAGCATGTCCACTCCGTTGATGAGGCGGTAAACCGCCTGATCGAGATTTACGAGAATTCCTGCGAGCTTGCGCGCAAGACTTTGGAATCAGGAAACCTTGATGACTATCGCTATGTGGTTTATCCCAAGGTCACAGTGGATATCCGCAAATGGCAGCCCATCGATCGTTCCGAGCCGTTTGGCTACGTCAACGAGGCGGGCAAGTACTCGGCGGTAGTTTCCAAGCCGCACATCATTCGGGACTACCTGCACGAGCAGCTGACTCGCCTGGCGGGGAATTATCCGTGCGATATCTTTGTTGGCCAATCCGACCAGCGCATTCCACCGGAGTACATCAAGGACACAAGGAAAGCCCCGCAGGAACGCGGGCCTATTCCGCGTCCGACGCTGGATGAGGTCAATGATGCAATCATTGATGGCGAATGGGATGCCTTCCACGGTGCGGAAAAGCCGCTTTTTCATTTTGGCGCCCAGCGCTTTGATATCGCGTGTGCACGCATTGAGCACTACACCGGCATCGAGGTCGATACGGTGCAAAAATACATTTTGTTTACTAACTACGCGATGCACACCACCGAGTTTGTGAAATTCGGTTTGCGCGAGTTGACCAGGGAAGACTCGCGCTATACCGCCTTGGTGCTGCCCAATGGCGAGACCATCCACCCCAACGATGCGGTGGACCTCGATGTGGATGGTCTGACCTTGACCTCTCGCTTCCAAATGCCGCGCTTTGATCTGATTACTGCCGGTGGTGATGGCATCACGATGATCAATATCGGTGTGGGGCCCTCCAATGCCAAGACCATTACGGATTGCTTGGCGGTGCTGCGGCCGGAGGCCTGGATCATGATCGGCCACTGCGCTGGCATGGATGGGCGCATGCGCATCGGGGATTTGATTTTGGGCAATGCCTACCAGCGCAATGACCACATCTTGGACCAAAAGGTTGCGGCGACCTCTCCCATCCCGGCGATTCCGGAGGTACAGCGCATGCTCGAGTCTGCGGTGAAGGCGGTGTACGGCGACGATAATTCGCTCATGCGAACAGGCACGGTGCTCTCCACCGATGATCGCAATTGGGAGTGGCGCACTAACCGGGATTTGTGGGAGTGGCTGCGTACCTCCACCGCGGTGGCTGTCGATATGGAATCGTGCACGCTCGCGGCCAATGGCTATCGCTACCGCGTTCCTTATGGAACTCTGCTTTCGGTCTCTGACCTGCCATTGCATGCGGTGCCGAAGCTGCCGGCCCAGGCGCAGGCCTTCTACTCCAACTCGAAGGAAGCCCACGTGATGTGCGCGGTGCGTGCGATGGAGCATCTAGCCGAAAATCCGGAGCGCCTGCGCACTCGCAAGCTGCGCCGGACTTTGGGCGAGGTTCCATTCCGGTAGGTGCCTTTTCTTTGGCAGGCAATGCTCGTTAAACTACAAAGAAATCCCATGACGCAAAAGGAGCCACACAATCGTGACTGAAAATTGGATCCACCCGGACCGGGAAAACCTCACCTGGGAGGTCTTCGGCGAGGCGAGCCGTAACCTGTCGGAACAGATTGTGGAATCTGGTTGGTTCCCTGACCTTATCGTGGGCGTCGCCCGCGGCGGCCTCATCCCAGCCGGTGCTATCGGTTATGCCATCGGTGTCAAGGCCATGGGCGCTATCAATGTGGAGTTCTACACCGATATCGGACAGACCTTGGAAGAGCCGATCATCTTGTCCCCGCAGCTGGACACGGATTCGCTAAAGGGCAAGAAGGTACTGGTAGTAGATGACGTCGCGGACTCCGGCAAGACCCTGGATCTCGTGGTAAATCTGCTGAAGGAAACCGCAGACGAGGTGCGCTCGGCCGTCATTTATACCAAGCCGAAGACCATCTTTGAACCGGACTTTTCGTGGAAGAAGACCGATCAGTGGATCAACTTCGCCTGGTCCGTGCTTCCCGTAATCACTGCAGATGGCTCCTTTAAGGAAGGCTCCTAAAGTCCACTAGGATGTGCAGGCGTGATTAAAGAACAGCCTGCCCCTACCGGCGTCATCGCCAGTTTCCGTTATGCATTTTCCTCGCCTGCTCGACTGCGTAAGGAAGTCTTTGGCGGTCTGGCGGTGGCGCTTGCTTTGATCCCAGAGGTCTTAAGCTTTTCCATTCTTGCGGGCTTAGACCCGTGGGTGGGATTGTTTTCCTCCGTCGTGATGGCAATGTCCATTGCCTTTACCGGTGGCCGGCCGGCGATGATTTCCGCGGCGGCCGGCGCGGTGGCACTCGTTGTCTCACCGCTCGCGCATGAACATGGGCATGACTACGTGGTTGCCGCGGTGCTCTTGGCAGGAATCATGCAGGTAGTTTTGGCTGCGGTGGGCGTCGCCAAGCTCATGCGCTTTATCCCGCGCTCGGTGATGACGGGGTTTGTGAATGCGTTGGGAATCATGATGTTTACCACGCAGCTGCCGCACCTTATCGATGTGCCGTGGATGGTCTATGTGCTGGTGGCCATTGGCTTGGCAATTATGTTGGGGCTACCGCGGCTGACCACGGTGATTCCCGCCCCGCTCGTTACCATTGTGGTGGTCAGCATCATTGCGGTCGTGGCCGGGTGGCAGGTCCCCGATGTGGCGGACCAAGGCGAGCTTCCTACCTCGCTGCCGGGACTTTTCGTGCCGGATATTCCGTGGAACCTGGATACCTTGCAGCTGATTGCGCCCTATGCCTTTGGCATGGCCTTGGTGGGGCTGATGGAATCGCTGCTAACGGCCAAGCTGGTGGATGATATTACGGATACCCACTCCGATAAAACGCGCGAGTCCTTTGGTCAGGGCGTGGGCAATATCCTCGCCGCGGCCATCGGCGGTATGGGAGTGTGCGCCATGATTGGCCAGACCATGATCGGCGTGAAGGCATCCCAGGCGCGCACGCGCTTGTCGACGTTCCTCGCGGGCGCCTTCCTCCTTATCCTGTGCCTTCTTCTTGGCGAGACCGTCGGTCGCATTCCGATGGCCGCCTTGGTGGCGGTGATGATCATCGTGGCCGCAACTACGGTGGATTGGCATTCAGTTCACCCGCGCACGCTTAAGCTCATGCCGCTATCAGAAACGCTGGTGATGCTGGTAACGGTGGTAGGCACGCTGGCCACGCATAACTTGGCGGTCGGTGTGGTGCTCGGTGTGGTGACAGCATCCATTGGCTTTGCCCGCCGCGTGGCTCACCTGGTGGAGGTAGAGCAAGTAGGCGATGCCGAGTATGCGGTGCGTGGCCAGCTGTTCTTCGCCTCCTCCAATGACTTGGTCTATGCCTTTGACTACACGCTGGACACCCAGCGTGTAGTGGTAGATATGACGGAGGCCGAGGTCTGGGATGCCTCTACGGTGGCGACGCTGGATGCGGTGCAGAAGAAATATGCCGAGCGGGGCATCGAAGTAGAGTTTCGTGGCCTGGAGGGAGCTAGTGCGCAGCGCCTGAATCACCTTAGCGGCCGCTTAGGTGACTAACATCACATTTATGGACTGGGGTGTGAGGGCTCAAGCAGTAGGCGCCGAACTGACCTTGAGTTCGCGTTGGCGTAAATGCAAAGGATCCGCGATGACCTCGCGTTCTTAGGGGAACTTTGCCTGCGCGCGATGGCTAGCTTTGTCTTGGCTAACTTAGGTTATCCAATCTAAAAAAGCATAATGACGTGCAAGTTTACTTAAGTAGGCCTTGCTGGATCACGGGAGAATCTTCGGTAGTGTAGTGTTTAGCACTTATTGATTTCCCTGCACAGAAAGGTTTTTACAATGGACGAGAAACTGCAAACCCTCCTGAATAACCAGGTCATTAGCGAGTACGGCGCTTCCATGGTCTATACCCAGCTGGCCTTCGAGATGGACAACCTCTCCTTCCCGGGTATGCGCGATTGGTTTATGGGCCAAGCCGCTGAAGAGCGCGTGCATGCCGAGAAGATTGCGGACCACTTGCTCTCCCGCGGTTATCGCGTAGAGCTCACTGACATCCCGGTTGGTTCCGTGAAGGCTGCTAACCCGCAGGATGCTTTCCAGGCTTCCCTGGAGCACGAGCAGAAGGTCTCCGAGGAAATCCGCACCATCGCTCGCGCGGCGCTGGACGCACAGGATCTGGAATCCCGCCAGCTCGTTGACTGGTTCCTGAGCGAGCAGGTGGAAGAAGAAGCTACCGTTTCTGAGATTCTGGACCAGATCAAGCTGGTGGGCAATGACGGCTCTGGCCTGCTGCGTATCGATGAGCGCCTGGCCGGCCGCCCCGATGGCGGTGCTGCCTAAGCGCGCGTGGGTGAATAACAAACCCATCAAGATTTAGCTCAATCCTCCCATGGCACTGCGGTGCGGTGGGAGGATTGTTTCTATGTCAACGCAACGCAAGGCTTTGTGCGCCATAACCCTGTTAGTTCTGGCGCTCTTTCTCATCGTGGGAGCGGCAATCATGTCCACGCACATGGCCTTGGGGGTATTTCTGACCACTGCGGCGCTGATGCTCGGCCCATTCGCCGGGCTCGCACTGCTGGTTTATGGCGTCGCCGGCAAGCGTGGGGTAGTCACGCGCTCGCTCTATAGCCTCGGCGGCATGCTGCTCCTCGGTGCCATCGGCGGCATCTTCGCTCTGTCCATGGACCAGGCTTCTGCGATGCTGCCCGTTTTTGTCGCTGGTGCGGGTGTGGGGATCGTAGCCGTGCTGACCCAAGCGCCGAAACGGGCATAAACTGGCCCCCGTTATGCCCAAACTCCTCTTTGATATGTACGGCGTGCTCATGCGCCCGGCCACCCCAGAAAGCCATGCGGACTTGGAGCGCCTCCTCGCGCCATCCGATGCCGAGGCGATGTGGGAGGCCTACGGGTTTTATCGCCCGGACTATGATGCCGGCATCTTTAGTGATAGCCACTTTTGGAATGAGGTAGCGGCCCGCGCAGGGTTGGGGGAGATACCCGTCGCGGAGGCGGTAGCGTGTGAAAACCGCGGTTTGCTGGAGGCCGACCAGGAGATGGTCGCTTTGGTCAAGGGGCTTATCGGGGAAGGCTATAGCGTGGGCATCTTGTCTAATATTCCCACCACGCTGGCGGGCCAAGTGCGTAAGAAGCAGCCGTGGTTGGAGGACTGTGCGGCGGTGACGTTTAGCTGCGATATTGGCGTGGCCAAGCCGCACCCAGAGGCCTATCGCGTAGCCGTGGATGCGCTATCCGCGCAGCCGAAAGATACCTATTTTTTTGATGACCGCATCGACTACGTGGAGGGTGCTAGCTACTGCGGGCTCAATGCCCATCTTTTTCGCGGCATCGACTCGGTACGCGAGGTGCTAAGCACACTGGAGTGAGCGGACTAGCTCCAGCGGTTGGCGCAGGAGCTGGTCGGTGGCCACGGTGCGGGCTACCGCGCGGACAATCTCCTTATGGCCGGGGATCATGCGCAGCTGCAACTCATCGCCCGCGGAGGCGCGGACGGTGGCGGCAAATTGCTTGGGGGCCTGTGGGTCGTCGGTAAACGCGCCGCCGGCGATAACCACGGTGGCCGGGGAGTGGGCCTTGACCAGCTCCGCGGTGATGGCGCCCAACTGGCGGGCGCGCTCGTCCAAAATGGCGCGGACGGCGGGGTGGGAGTCGGCGGCCTGGGCGGCGTCGGCAAGCGAGGCTGCCTCCACGCCCTCGCGGCGTATCGCCTCCAGGATGTGCTGGGTGGCCAGCAGGCGCTCGGACGCGCCATGGCCCAGCAGCTCGGAGTGTGTCGGGGGTACGGGAATAATGGGGCTGACCTCGTCCTCCACGGAGAGGGCGGAGCCGATGGAATCATCCGCGAAGAGCACCAGAACGCGCTCGCTGGTACCAATCTCGGCCGCCTGGGTTTCGGAGCCGAGGATGGCCGGGATGGCGGAGGAGACCACCACGGGCACGCCGAACTGGAAGCGCAGGCGTTCGGCGATGTCCACGCCGTGCCAGTTGAGATTTTCCGCGGTGACCAGGCCGTTATCATCCACGGTGCCCGAGGTAGTCACGCCGAGGGAGACCAAGCGGTGGTTCAGGTTGGTCATCATGCGATTGATGCCGGCCATGATGTGCTCGAGGAAGTCATCTTCGCTGAGGTTAGCCACCGGGGTGGTCAATTCCTCTTCGCTCAACGTGCGGCCCTTGATGTCATAAAGGCCGATGTAGGTCTGCTTGGTGCCCACGGAGATTCCGCCGAGCGCCCAGTCATTATCGGCCGCCTCAAGCGGCACCGTTGGCCGGCCGCGCCCGCGGGACTGGGTGAGGTCGGTGCGTTCCTGGATGAGGCCCGCGTTGAGTAGGGAAGTAGTGGCGCGCGTGATGGTGGGCTGGGAAAGCCCGGTGGCTTCCACCAACTCGCTCCGGGTGATGATCGGGTTCAGACGCACCAAATGGAGGCACTTTGCAGCCGGTGTGCGGGGCCGCGTGAACACTGGGCCAGGTTTGATCATAAAAAGGAGTATAAGCATCCCAGACTGCTTTGTCTAACCTGATAAAAGGTTCATGTACCGAATAGTCTAAAGGTGGTGGTGGGGGCGCAAATATCTATGCTGGAGAGCATGCAGTCAGTAGCGGTTTATTGTGGTTCAGCAACAGGAAACTCCCCGGCCTATACGCAGGCGGCACAGGAATTGGGCGCGGAGCTGGCCCGACGCGGCCTGACCCTGGTCTACGGCGGCGGCAACATCGGCCTGATGCGCGAGGTAGCGGAGGCCTGCCTGTCTGCCGGCGGTACCGTCACCGGCGTGATGCCACAGTCCCTGGTGGATCTGGAGATCTCCCACCCCGGCCTGACCACCCTGGAGGTGGTGGGATCCATGGCCGAGCGTAAGACGCGCATGGAGCAGCTTGCCGACGCCTTTATTTGCCTCCCCGGTGGCGTCGGCACCCTCGAAGAACTCACTGAGGTGCTCACCCTGCAACAGCTGGGTACCGTCCGCGGTCCGGTGGGCCTAGTAAATACCGAGGATTTTTGGCGTCCTTTCTACGCCATGTACGCCGCCATGGCCGAGTCCGGTTTCATCTTGCCGCGCTTTGTGGACGCATTGGTAATGAAGGAAAAACCGCAGGATATCCTGGATGAATTCGGCCGCTGGAACTATCCCGGTACAAAGTGGGACAACGATTAGTTAACAAGTTCGCAACTTCAGTCCGCCTGGGTGGCCTATAGCTGATACTTAGGGATAGACTTCCTCGTTATGAGTTCTGAGCAGACCGCTAAGCGCCAGCCCTCTCTACTGGACGCTTCGTGCGATAACTTCGTTCACGACCTAGCCGAGCTTTCCCCCACCGATGCCACCGAGTGGGGCATTGACGGCTACGAGGGCGAATTGCAGGATTTCTCCCCCGAGTACTTCACCGCCATCGCAGACCGCACCCGCGAAATGGTGGCGGACTTGGATGCCTTGGATGACACCACCGATGAGTCCGATGATGAGGATGACTTTGATGACGTGGACTATGTCACCGCGGCCGTCCTGCGCGATCGCCTTTGCCTTGAACTAGATCTGCACCACCACAGCGAGGATGTGCGCTGCCTAAATAACATCGCCTCCCCGGTCCAGACCATCCGCGATACCCTGCTGCTCATGCCGCAGGACACGGACGAGGACCGCGATGCCATTCGCTCCCGCCTGTCCAAGGTGAAGACCTCCCTGGCCGGATACCGCAGCTCCTTGGAGGAAGCGGCCTCCCACGGCATGGTGGCACCGCACCGCCAGATCTCCGAGGTCATTGTGCAGTGCGAGCGGCTTGCCGACGCCGACTCGATGCTCGAGTCCCTCGGCCTCGACGCCGACTCCGCCGAGGTGCTCCAGGCCAAGGAGGCCTTTGGCGAGTTCTCCGATTGGCTCTCCAATGACCTGCAGCCCCAGGCGCCTAACAAGGACGCCGTGGGCCGCGAGCGCTACGAGCGTTTTTCCAAGCTCTTTGTGGGCGATGCCGTCAACCTCGATGAGGCCTATGAGTGGGGCCTGGATCAGGTGCGCAGCCTGCGCGCGGAGCAGGAAAGGATCGCCCACGAGCTCTACGGCTCCGATTGCTCGGTGCGCTCGGCGATGCGCAAGCTCAACCACGAGGAGCGCTATACCCTGCGCGGCACCGATGCCTTGGTGGAGTGGATGCAATCTACTGCCGACGGCGTCATCGCTGAGCTCAATGGCAAGGAATTCGATATTCCGGAGGAAGTAGAAGAGATCGAGTGCTGCATCGATCCGGCCGGCACCGGCGGCATCTTCTATACCCCGCCGAGTGATGACTTCTCCCGCCCGGGCCGCATGTGGTGGTCCGTGCCAGAAGGCCAGGACACCTTCCACACTTGGCAGGAACTGACCACCGTCCACCACGAGGGCGTGCCGGGCCACCACCTGCAGCTAGGCTCTGCGCTGGTGCAAGAAGACCTCAATCTGTGGCGCCGCGCGGTGACGTGGAACTCTGGTCATGGCGAGGGCTGGGCGCTCTACGCCGAACAGCTCATGGCCGAGCTGGGCTACATGGACGACCCGGGCTTCCGCATGGGCATGTTGGATGCGCAGCGCCTGCGCGCCGCCCGCGTGGTCGTGGACATCGGATTGCACTTGGGCAAGCAGTTGCCGGATTGCTCGACGTCCGGCGTGTGGGACAAGGCGCACGTGAAGACCTTTATGCGTGAGAACACCGCTATGGATGATGCGAACCTCAACTTTGAGGTCAATCGCTACCTCGGCTGGCCGGGCCAGGCACCGTCCTGTGCATTGGGGCAGCGCCTGTGGCAGGAGACCCGTGCCGAGGCCGAGAAGCAGGGCATGAGCGCACGCGAGTTCCACTCCGAGGCCCTCGCCCTTGGTTCCGTGCCGATGTCCGTGCTGCGCGAGGCCGTTCTGGATAACTAGCGGCGCAGCAGTCGCTGGGCCAGGCGTAGCAGCTGTGGCAAGTAGCCCGCTACGACCAGTACCGCGATGAGGCGGGTGAGCTGGACTGCGATGACCGCTGGGCCGGCCCCGCCCTCCGCTGAGAGTGCGAGTACCGTTTCTAGCGCGCCGGGGCTGGTGGCCAGGTAGGCCTCAAAGTAGGTGATGTGCAGCCACTTGGTCAGCGGCCAGGCGGTGGCCGCACAGATGCCGATGATGACCACGATGAACAAAATCGTGGCAGGCAGCTGCTTAGCAAAGGCCTTGAGCGCCGGCAGCGAAAGCCCGCCGCCGCAGACCCAGCCGATGGACAAAAACGCCATCACCTTAAAGGCGTAGAGCGGCTCGAGCGTGTGGCCCTCCGGCAGCACGAAAGAGGCTAGAACCGTCAGCAGTAAGGGGCCGAGCACCGCGGCGGCGGGGAGATGGAGGAACTTGCCTACCTTTTCTCCTATGCAGGCAATGACAACCACTAGGGCAACTATCCACCATGTGGTTTCGCCGTCGACCGAAAGATCCGCCCCCTCGCCGGCGGGCGTGTCCAATAAGGCGACCACGGCGGGTAGCGATACCGAGACTACTAAGAGGCGCAGGTATTGGGTGAGGGCGACGTAGCGGAAGTCGGCACCGAGTTCGTCGGCAAGCGCAGGCATCAGCGAAGCACCGCCCGGCAGCATGGATAAAATGCCGGTTTCGGAGGAGACATCCTGTGGCTGCGCGCGGTGTAAGAGTTGGCCACCGATAACGCCTACCATCAATGTGACAAAGGACATCGTCAGGGCGGCAGGCAGGAAGCCAAGCAATTGGCCCACCGGCACCACGGTCAGCGGGATGGCAGCCATCATGCCGATAAAACCACGCGACATGCTATAAAAACTGCGGTTCACGCGCAGATCTTCCCCAGTAAAAAGCGCCATGGCGCCGGAGGAGAGGATCGCTGCCAAGATCCAAGCCGCAGGTACGTGCCACATGCTAAAAAGCCAGCCCAGTGCGACCGATGCCGGAACGACAATGGCCCACCGTGTCACGGTATGGGCACTAAGCCCGGTGCCTTCCTGCTGTGCGGCCATGCGAGCCTCCTAGTTCTGCTGCGCCAAAAGTATAGTGCCTCTTTCTGCTCTACTACGGAGAGGGCAGTAGGCGGGTTATCACCTTACATCATTTAAGTTTTATGATCGGGGGCATGGAAATCGATGTGGTGCAGTGGATAATTCTCTTCTTTGGTACCGCGGCCGCGGGATGGGTCGATGCGGTCATCGGTGGTGGCGGATTGATCCTGATCCCGATGCTGCTGGCGGTCCTGCCGGGACTTGCTCCGGCCGCCGCTTTGGGCACTAGCAAGCTCGCCGCGGTAACCGGCACCGGATCCGCTGCCGTGACCCTCGCGCGCAAGGTGAAGCTGGACAAGGCAGAAATGGCGCGCTTCCTCCTTATCGCGCTGGTCTGCTCCGGGTTGGGGGCCAGCGTGGCCTCGAGCCTCGATAAAGACATCATGCGCCCCATCATCATCGTGCTCATGGTGGCCGTGGGCATTTTCGTGGTCTTCAAGCCAGACTTTGGCAGTAGCGACTCGGCCGGAACCCGTGGTGGTTGGCGGACCGTCGTGGTTTTGGTGCTCTCCGGCATCATTTCCTTTTATGATGGCATCTTCGGTCCGGGTACCGGAATGTTTTTGATCATGGCCTTCACCTCTATTTTTGCGCAGAATTTCTTGACCTCTGCGGCCATGGCCAAGGTAGTCAATACCGCTACCAACTTAGGTGCGCTCGTCGTGTTCATTATTGGCGGGCACGTGTGGTGGACGCTCGGCATCGTGCTCGGCGTAGCCAATATCGCCGGCGCACTTCTCGGCGCTCGTACAGTACTTGGCGGCGGGGCCAAATTCATCCGCTACGCGCTGCTTACCTTGGTCGTGGTCATGAGCTGCTACCTAGGCTGGCAGCAATGGGGCTAACTATATTCGGTTTTTGGTGCGCGCGGTAGCAATCGCATTCCACGGGTCCTCCGGCCAGGGGTGCTTAGGGTAGCGGCCGCGCATATCGGCGCGCACGCCGGCATAAGGGCCGGACCAGAAGCTGGCGAGATCATCGGTAACCGCAAGCGGGCGGCCGGCGGGGGAGAGCAGGTGGAATTGCACGCGGTGGCCGCAGTATTTGGGGGATGCGGCCAGGCCGAAGCATTCCTGCAGCTTGATGTGGACCACGGGGCGGTCACCGAACCAATCGATGGCGGCATCACGGCCGGAGGGGACTGGGAGACGCTCGGGGGCGAGATCGTCCAGACGGGCGGCTTCCGGCCAGGGCAGGAGGCGTTGCAGCGCGGGGTACATGTCGAGCTTGGCAGCGGGAGTGCCCTCCGCAATGTGGCGGAGCTCGGGGCCGAGCCACTCGGCGGGATCCGCGGAATCGACATCGGGCCACGGCTCGCCATAGTGGGCGTGCAGGTGGCGCAAACGGTCTTTTAAGCTTTGGGCTTTCTCGCTGAAGGTGAAAAGCCCCAAACCTTCCTCGCGGATGCCGGCGGCAAGCGCCTCCTCGGCCGCGGGGCCGGTGACCTTGACTGGGGTTTCTGAGAGAGTGATGGCGCCCGCGGCCTTGACCTTGACGCCACGCACACGGCCATCGCGCAGGAAAGCGCGGGTTTCTTCGGTGACGCCGATGGTCTCTAGGGCTGCGGTTTCCTCGATGCGGGCGGCCGAGCGGATGATGGCATTGCCCGCATTAGATAGGGATACCTCCGCGATGGCAAGCCACGGCGCTCCGGCCAAGCCCGAGTTATCGAGCAGGCGCGCGCGGGTGCCGCTGGCCAGCAGGTAATCCTCGCCCATGCGCTTGGCCACCTGCTCGGGAAAGGCGGTGGCTACGACCTCTCCGGAATCGGCGGGGCCGAGATCCTCTACGAGACGTGCAAGCCGTTTGACCTCTCTTTGGGGTGGGCGGTGACGGGTGAGATCGGGGGTTAAGGGGGCGTCGGCAAGCGAGGCAATGATGGGTGCGGCCTGACTGCCGTGGCGGAGCAAAGAAGCGCCGAGGCGTGGATCGGTGGGCAGGAGGGCGAGCTCCTGCGTGGCACCAATGCGCTTGAGGGTCGCTTGCGCGGATGCCAGGGCCGGGGCCGGTGGCGGATCGAGCAACGGGAAGTCCGGGCCCGCGCCCCAACAGTCCAAAAACAACGCGGCCTGGGTCAGATCCGCAGACAGGATCTCCGGGGTGGTATGCGGAGAAAAGTGCTGGTAATCATCCTGCGAGTAGCAGCGAATGACGGTGCCGGGCGCCTCACGGCCGGCACGACCAGCGCGCTGATCGGCACTCGATTTTGAGGTAGACACCGTCACCAAGCCGGACATGCCGCGCTGCGCATCGCGCCGGGGAACGCGGGAGAGCCCGGCATCTACCACCACGCGCACGCCCGGTACGGTAAGCGAAGACTCCGCGATAGAGGTAGCCACGACGATGCGCCGCTCATCGATATACAGCGCGGCGTCTTGCTCCGCGGTGGTTTGCTTGCCGTGTAGCGGGAAAACATTGTGGCCTTCCAGCGCATCGCACACGAGGTTGACTTCGCGTACGCCGGGCACAAAGACCAGCGTTGATTCGTGCTGGCGGGCTGCCTGCTTGGCGACGTCCCCGTAAAACTCCCTCGTTCCCGCCGCCCTGCCCGGCATGGGGGCGTAGTGGATATCGAGCGGGTGGGTGGCTGCTTCGGTGACGTGGACGGGGGCGTCCATAAGCTGGGAAAAGCGTTGCGCATCCACGGTGGCGGACATGGCGATGACGCGGAAGTCCTCGCGTAGCTCGGCTAGTTCCAGGCACATGCCCAGCACCAGATCCGTATCGAGCTGGCGCTCGTGGACCTCATCGATGGCAACGGCGGCGACACCCTCGAGTTCCGGATCCTTAAGCAGGCGGCGCAGCAGCACGCCCGGCGTGACGAATTCGACCTCACTGCCTTTGCGGGACTCGCCCCGGATGGCAAAGCCAACCTTGTCCGGGGTGCCGCTGAGAGTACTCAAGCGTTGCGCGGCCGCGCGGACAGCCACACGGCGCGGGGCGGTGACGATGACCTTTCCGCGCCCTACCGCATGATTGGCCAACGCCGGTGGCACGAGTGTGGTCTTACCCGTACCGGGCGGGGCTTGAATGACAACGTTTCCGGTGCTCGGCAGCGAATCGATGGTCTCGGCTACGGGCAGGCCCGCGCCGATGCGAGCGAGATCAAACATTTAGTTAGCGGCTCCAAAACCTTCGACGGGGCCGTTGAGATCCTGGCGCTCCCAGGCTTCCTCATTGTCTTCCAGCTTGCGCACCACGCGGCCGGGTGATCCCAGGACCAGCGAATTATCCGGGATATCGGTGGCAATAAGCGTGCCCGCGCCGACGACGCAGTTCTTTCCAATGGTGATGCCCGGCAGCACGGTGACATTGGCACCGAACCAGGTGTTCTCACTGATGGTGATGGACTTGGCTATCTCCCACCCACCAGCGCGCATCTCATGATCGTTTACCGGATGTCCCACCGTAATCAGGGAGCAATTGGGGCCCACCATGACGCCATTGCCGAGCGTCACCTGGGCTTGGGCCAAGATGGTGGCACCGAAATTAATAAAGACGCGCTCACCGCACACTAGATTGCAGCCGTATTCTAGGTTCAGCGGAACGTGCAGGCCCGGCACCGCAGATTCTTCCGGCAGTATCTCGCGCAGGATGCCCTTGGCGCGCTCTGGATCCGTATTGTGCAGCTCGTTGAGCTGCTTTACCAAGCGAAAAGTACGCTGGTGTTCTTCTTTCGCCTCCGGCATGCTCGGCAGGAACCACTCCCCACCGGTCATCCGCTCCCGTGAGCTGTAGGGCTCCAAGTCTTGCCAGCCCTGTGCACCGATTGAATCACGGTGGAAGGCAAGGGTGTTCAAGGCGTCAGTTGTATGCCGTGTAGCTGAATGTGGAAACAATTCTGTAGCGGGTAGTAATAAATCTATTTTTATTAAAGAGTGAAGGGGTATTTCGCGATAGCTGCGAAGCTCCATATATAAAGCTTGGCTGCTGAGTTCATAAGCCATCCAGTTGACTTTTCTGCGATAGCTGGCAGCTGATGCTAGCACACTTTTACAACCGACTTCCGTACTAATAAGTAGGTATCTCCTGCGTGGACGACCAACCCCTGTTTCACGCCCTTCTAAAAGGCAATGTCTTTGACCACCGACCAGTCGGCGTGGGTTCTGGGTGCTTGGCTTTCGATGGCCGTAGCTAGATGGATCTCTATCAGATTGGAATTGTACTTGAAGCGTCCTGGGTTTAGTTCCTACCTCAGCTAAGGAAGGATTGAACTATGCCTAGAAAGTATTCCGTCGAGTTCAAGGAGAAGGCGGTCCATCAGATCATCGAAATGGTCCGCCTGGAGTCTTGCTCACTGCAACGCGCCTACACGGAGGTCGGTGAGCTGCTTGGAGTATCTCACCACACGTTGCGGGCTTGGTACCGTGACAGCGCTTCAGTACGCGATAATTCTGACGCTTCAGGCGGCGAAACAATGGAAGAAGAACTCAGGCGTCTGCGCCGCGAAAACCGCGAACTGAAACGAGCAAACGGGATTCTTAAAACTGCTTCGGCTTTTTTCGCAGCGGAACTCGACCGACCCACGACCAAATGATCTCCTACATCGACGCGTACAAAGATCAATTTGGGGTCGAGGCCATCTGCCGAGTCCTTAAACAAGCAGATCGTGGATTCATTACTTCACGCGGCTACCGCAAAGCCACCACACGTGTTCCCAGCGCAAGAGCCTTAAGCGATAGCCTGCTCATCCCAGAGATACAGCGTGTGCATGCGGAGAATTTCTCGGTCTACGGCATCCGCAAGATGTGGCACGCGATGAACCGTGAAGGCTTTCATATTGGTCGCGACAAGACCGCACGTCTGATGAAACTTGCAGGTGTTTCCGGCCGCCGACGTGGGCGAACCCCAATAACAACGGTAAGCCCGAAGACACCGGATCATCGCCCGGACCTAGTGCGCCGAAACTTCCGTGCGCAGGCACCAGGCAGGCTTTGGGTTGCCGACATTACCTACGTTCGTACCCTGTCAGGATTCGCCTACACCGCGTTTGTCGTGGATGTCTTCAGCCGAAAAATTGTTGGTGTTGCTACACGCTCGACAATGCGCACCGATGCGCTGCCCATGGAGGCATTGGAACATGCGTTAACGACTGCAGGACGAATCCATGGAAACCAGTTAATTCACCATAGTGATCGGGGCAGCCAGTACGTGTTGTCGATTTGGGGTAGTTGGTACCGCGAGTCTGCGTAGTTGGTACCGGTGTTCCACGTACCCGGTACTGCAAGGGGTTTTCTTTCATAGTTGATGTTGGCGACACCACAATCCGCTGGTGTTGCGTCAACTTCTACTTGGAAGGAGCCGGTCCTTGTGGCCAACTTCAAACAGATCATCGCGATGTGCCTCGATGGTGCTAGCTACGCGCAGATCACACATGCATTGGGATGTTCACGACGAGAAGTATCCCGAGCAAAGAAAGTCATCAACGATGAGGAACTAACTCCAGAGCGCTTCCGTCAGCTCCCACCGGGATGGTTCGATGATCGATTCAGTGATGGCCGGAGTAAGCGGACGATGTCCTACGACCAGCCTGATTTTCATGCTCTTGCACGCAAGCTGAAAAGTACGAAGCATGTGACCAGGCATAAGCTGTGGATGGACTACGTGTCGCAGCCTTGTCCGACGGATAAGACAAAGTACCAGTACTCCCAGTTCTGCAGTGGGCTCAATGAATTTCTGCGTGCCAACGATCTCGTCGAAGTTATCACCCATGAGCCAGGCCAAGAGCTTTACGTTGACTGGGCCGGGGACAAAGTGCCAGTGACGGATCAGGCCAGTGGTGACACCGTGTTCAAGGCGTCATTGTTTGTCGCGGTCAGCCCGTACTCAGGGCTGATGTACGTTACTGCTGCTGCGAATGAGAAGATGCCGGCGTGGATTGAGTGCCATGTTAAGGCGTTGAATTATCTTGGCAAAGTACCAGCGGTCATCGTGCCAGATAATGCTTCTACGGCGACTTATCGGCCGAAGAAGACCTCTACATACCGGATAGTCACTGACCGCTACGCAGCGTTTGCAGACTATTACGGCGTCACGATCGTGCCGACTAGGCCCGGCAGGCCACGCGACAAGGCAGCGGTAGAGCGTGCCGTGAAAATCGCCTACACCAAAATCCTGGGTTACTTCAGCAACGAAGTCTTCTATAGCCTTGATGAGCTTAATGAGGCGATCGCGGAGCGTCTTGTCGATATCAACGGCGCAATGACGCGGCCTGATGGCTCAACACGGCAGATGCGCTTTGATAAAGAAGAGGCACCAATGATGCGAGACCTTCCGCCGACGCCGTTTACGGAAGTGTCTTATAAGCGGCTTAAAGTCGATCGCAACTGGCACATCACCTGTGACTACCAGTACTATTCAGTGCCATTTCAGCTGGTAGAAGAATCGGTAACAGTCAGGCTCACCCCGCAACTGGTGAGCGTCTTCAACGGGGAGCAGCTTGTTGCTGAACACACGCGCCTTCACGGATTCAAATACCGGTATTCCACAAACCCTCAGCATGGGCCGCGTGGCGATGATGAAGGCCACAAGGCGCTTACCCGTGATGAGCTTTTGGCCTGGGCATCGTCGTTTGGGGCAGCAACGCACGCAGTCATAGCGATGATCCTCGACCGCAATAGTGCCGCCGTACCCCGCGGACTCATCCAGGCACGCAACGTGCTGGCCAACCTGGGCAAAAAGCACAACAAAGCCACCCTCGAACCGGCATGCCAGCAGGTCGTGGACAAGAAACTGGCCCCAACAATGGCAGTGATCAAACGCATCCAGACTGACATTGCCCACGCCCAACAACATCCCTGGGCACCAGGGCCCAAAACACAGCCTGTGTCCAAGCGCCAACCACGCCCAAGTACCCCGCTTACCGGCGACGTGGCCGATGCCGTCTTTATCCGGCCTGCTGACCACTACGAAAACTAGAAGGAGTGTGAAAAATCATGAGCAGCATCGACGACGAGATTGTGCGGGCGAAAATGCGCAAGCTTCGCGTATCAACCTTCGCTGACATCTTCTACGAGGTTGTCAACGACGAGGCCTATGCGGATGCGCTACCAGAAGACATCTTCCTCGCCGCAGTCGAAGAAGCCTACACACAACGCCAACAGCGCAATATCGCCAAGGCCATCACCCAGGCACAATTCCGATACCCGGATGCAAGCCTGGCTGAAATCACCCGGGCAGAACAACGCGGTATCAACATGCGCCAGCTGAAACGAATCGCAGCAACCAACTGGCGGGAAAACCCGACCAATATTCACATCCTCGCACCGACCGGAACAGGCAAGACATACATTGCCTGCGCCATCGGCATCGCCGCATGCAAAGCCGGATATTCCGTGGCGTACTACCGGCTGGATCAACTTGTAGACATGCTGGCGGTCTTCTCACCGACTGACCAAAACTACCTCGATAAAATGCGGAAACTGATCAACGTCGATGTCCTTATCATCGACGACTTTATGACCATCAGCATCAACCAGCGCGGGCAAGAAGACCTAACCAAGATCATATTCGACCGCGACGGAAGGCTCCCAACACTGATCTCCTCCCAATCAGCCGCCGCCTACTGGGTTGAAACACTGCCAGACAGAGTCGGAGCCGATTCACTCGTAAGCCGCCTCAACAACGGCCACCGAATCCATATCGGAGACTTCGACATGCGCAAAGCCACCGCACCCACCACCCCAGACAACTAAGACTAACGGTCCGGGCCGACGCACCCCTCGGCCCGGTACCAACTACCCGGAACACGACAGTACCGAGTCCCCAGAACACCGGTACCAAAAACTCGCATCTGACACGTTGTCACTGAAGTATTCCACCGCGCTAGCTGAGTCAGGAATCCGTCCGAGTGTGGGAACAGTCGGCGATTCTTATGAGGACCTGACCCCTGTTTGGTGGACACCTGATATCCAGCCTAGTCGGGCTGGAAGAAAGGTAATCTACCACCATGTCCAGGTACTCCGAACAGTTCAAACGCGATGCCGTGGCCCTCTACGAAAACAATGAGGACCTCTCACTGAACTCAGCATCAGCAGAGCTCGGTATCAACCGTGCCTCGCTGCATTCTTGGATCAAGAAGTACGGCACCGGCAAACGTGCCCGCACAAAAAGCACGCGCGACAAGGCCCAAGCAGCGAATGATTCCGAACGGATCCGCCAGTTAGAAAAAGAGAACGCAAAGCTTCGTGAAGAACGCGATATCCTGCGCAAGGCCGCGAAATATTTTGCCGAAGAGACTCACTGGTGATCCGCTTCCAGTTTGTCTATGACCACCGAACCGAATTCTCGGTCAAGCGGATGTGCCACGTGTTAAAGCTCAATCGCTCCTCGTTCTACAAATGGGTGCAAACCCGCGAAGAACGCAGGTTAAAGACGTGTTCGGATGCTCTTATTGGTGCAAAAATCAAGAGCATCTTCGATGATGAATACGGGCTTTATGGTGCTAAACGCATCGCTGCAAGCCTTAAAGCCGATACGAGCTTTGGCCCGATAAATCACAAGAAAGTCGCACGAATCATGAAAGCCATGGGACTTAAAGGCTTTACCAAACGCCGCCGATGCATCACTACCAAGCGTAAGCCTGGCCACCGCGTCATGCCAGATTTAGTAGACCGCAAATTCACCGCTGATAAGCCAAACCAGGTCTATGTAGGCGACATCACCTACCTGCCGTGTAAGGGCGGCAAGAACATGTACCTGGCCACGGTCATCGACGCCTACTCGCGCAAACTTGTCGGACATGCACTCGCAGACCACATGCGAGTCTCACTGGTCATCGATGCTCTAGCCCACGCGCACGGTGTGCGTGGCAGTCTTGATGAGGCTATTTTTCATTCCGATCACGGCAGCGTGTACACCTCACAAGCCTTTAGGAACTATTGCTCGTCGTTGGGTGTGCGCCAGTCTATGGGAGCGGTAGGAACGAGTGCTGATAACGCCCTAGCAGAATCGTTTAACGCCACGCTCAAGCGGGAAATCTTGCGTGACAGGAAAGTCTTTGACAATCCGATCTCCTGCCGCCAGGAAGTCTTCCGGTGGTGCATGCGCTACAACACACGCCGGCGGCACTCCTGGTGCAATCTTTCAGCTCCTGACGTCTTTGAAGCCGAGAATTCAGCTACACTGACTAGAGCAGCATAGCTAACCCCCGACGTGTCCACTTTCCGGGGGTCAGGCCCTGACAATGCTCTAGCCGAAACAGTCAATGGTCTCTACAAGGCGGAACTGATTCATGCCCAGGGCCCGTGGACGTCGGTCGGAGAAGTCGAATTGGCCACCTTGCGGTGGGTGCATTGGTGGAACACTAAGCGGCTTCATGAAGCATTGGACTACGCCACCCCACAGGAAGTAGAAACCGAGTACTATCTCACCCAGCCCATCAACACAGGGCCGTAAAAGAAGCGGAACTAAACCCAGGACGCTTCAAAGTGCAGAAATTGCCCGCAGGAATCGCTAGATACCAAAGGCAGCAATCACAGTGCTAGGTAAATCGTGATGGCGTACCTCCGCGGAGGCGTTGGGTAGGCTTCCTAGCAAGCCGCCCGACTAGGAGGTCTATAGAATGAGTAAAATTCGGTAGCGAAAGGCGGGAGATGTTTTATACCCTTCCGCCTTTCATTTTGAGAGTTAGAACTCTACGACCTCGTCTTCAGAGTCCGTAGAGGTAAACACTGACGGGCATTGCTTGGTTGGCTTCTCCGCGTGGCTAGTGATAGGTAGGGCTAGCGAAAGGTTAGCGATAAATCCAGAAAATCCTCCGGGTGTTCGGTCAGATGCACGCGTTGAAGTATAAACAGGGCCATCCGATATCGAGACGGTACGAGCACCTCTGGCGGTAAGTTTTCTTACCATCTCTACGTCTTCTGATTCCTTGCGGGCAGGGAAACCATTTGCCAAGCTAAACACATTAGCAGAAAAAGATATATTAGCGCCGTGGATATGTCGATGCCCATTACGGTGGTTATAAAGGCGGTCATATTCTGCAACAAGCTGTGGAGAATGGTGAGAATCCCATTCTGGAACGACCGTTCCCAATACTATCTCAGCTAAGCCAACCCACCGTAGATGCGCGATCATCCATTGCGGCGACACTTTTGAATCGGCATCTGTATTAAGTACCCACACCCGATTTGTATCCAATATTCCGCTGTTTTCCGCCCCGATAAGTTGCAGACCAGTGAGTATCCCCTTTGTACGAACCGCTCCTACGTTTCTGCAACGCACCTCAACGACGTGGGTTTTCACACTACCGGTACTACATGTTCGAGCGCGTAATACTGTCTCATCGCTACAACTGTCAGCTACTACTACTAAGTGGACCTCTAAGCAGTATCCAATGTCTTTGGCTAAAGCTTGGGCTGCATGGCTTGCTACGTCAATGGACTGTATACAGTCGACAATCGTTTCTTCTTCTTGGTGGGCAGGAACCACAACAAGTGCGTAATACGTCATTTAGTTGTCTCCCAACGATTTTCGCTGAACGTAATCAATCCCATCTCAGAAAACTGTTTTAACCAGCCGCGCATAGGCCATTGACCCCATTTTTGATAGAACAGATTTGCATTTTTAATGATGTCTTCAACGTGTTCCACCGGTGGCGAGGACACTGGGTGCCATAAGTGATAAACGCGAGCACTTCCCACCCACCACAGCGGGATATCGTGGGCCCGTAATTCGTAGGCGAAGTCAGTATCTTCGCCTCCATAACCCGTAAAAGACTCGTCGAAACCGTCCCAACTATTTAGACAATGCTTCAAGGTGTTGCGCTCAGCAGCGAAGTTAAGAGACCAAAACACTTCGTAGTCTTGACCGCTCGCCTGCTGTAGCTCGCCGACAATCGGGTTAGGCCGTGCGGGATGCGGCGCGTCATAGGAGGCTACATTGTGTGGTCTAGGCACGACGTCCTGCTGGAGATAGGTCACGGGACCAGAATAAACACTTCCAGGAAACTGCTGGCAAGCCTGTACATAGGCGGATAATAGGGTGGGGGCAGGAAGACAATCTGCGTCGAGAAAAATAATCGCTTCGCCGGGTTGAGCTTGCTCGATAGCCCAGCGTCCTGCAGCGTTTCTGGCAGCGGATAAATGTACCGGCAACTGTGGAAAGTGGGCAATGCTTTCTACTTGGGGAACATCAAACTGTTGGGGTCCCAGGGTAATAATTCCGTGCCTGAACGGGATCGTTCCCGCGTGAAGGAATAGATTCTGTCTAGCAACGCGCTCAGACCTGTCTGCTGAACACAAAGTAACCACTACGGTCATAGACGCACTTCCTTACCGGTTTGATAGATAACTTGGGCTATTTTCTCTGCTGCGTGAGGGTTGACCCACTGCTCCCAAGCTGGATTAGTGTTGATGACACGTTCAAGCAGTTGCGGCCACTGGGAGAAATCAGGCATTTCATCGAGGACGACTGCAAGATCCAAACTTTCTACCGAGGTTGCGGTAGCTGATTGCTCATCAAACGCTGAAGTGCCCCGGGTTTTGTTCCTAGGCATTTGCCTTGATTTCTATTATTGCTTGCGGCGGGTGCTGGTCCCAAAATTCGGTTTCCACTTCGACCGGGGTTCGGTATCCCAAGCTTTGGTGAAGCCTCGTCTCGTTCCACCATGACACCCACTCAAACGTCGCGATTTCCACCTCGACAACCTCATCCCACCTGCGAGTATGGATCAGCTCGTTTTTGTAGGAACCATTAACGTTTTCCGCCAGAGCATTGTCATAGGAATCCCCGACAGTTCCGGTGGAAGCGGCAATCCCGTGCTGGGCAAGACGCTCGTTGTAGACAACGCTGACATACTGCGAGCCGTGATCCGAATGATGAATGAGACCTGTTGTTTCCTCAGCAGACGCGATCGCCTGGTTGAGAGCTTGCAGCGGCAACGCTTCGGTGCGCATGGAATCTGATAACGCCCACCCAACGATCCGTCGGGAGTAAACATCGGTGACAAACGCGGCATACACAAAGCCTTTCTTCGTGCGCACGTAGGTAATATCAGCCACCCACAGCTTGTTCGGGCCTTCGGCTTTGAATTCTCGCTCCACCAAGTCCGGGCGTAAATCCGGCCTTTGAGGTGTGCGAGTGGTCATAGGCGAGCGGCCTTTGCCTTTGCCTGATACACCGGCTAGACGCATCAGCCGCGCGGTTTGTTCACGACCGATATCGATTCCGTCACGATGAAGAGCATGCCACATTTTCCGCACACCGTAGATGCCGTAATTATCCCGATGGATAGCACTAATGCGTTCAACCAGCACAGCATCACGAAGGCGGCGAGCACTTACCCCACGGGCCTTGGACTGACGATACCCACGCGAGGTGATGAACCCACCAGCGCGGTTTTTCTTCAACGTCTTACAGATGAACTCGACAGAGAAACGATTCCGGTATTCATCGATGAACCGGATCATTTCCGACGTTTTGGGCCTGGTTCCGACGCGAAAAAAGCTGAGGCAGCCTTTAAAAGTTCATTGGTGTCGCGTAGCTCTTGATTTTCACGGCGAAGCCTCGCGTTTTCGGCGGCCAGATCTTCAGGCACGGGTTCTGGGATGTTTCCCGCACGGCGGGCCTGTTGGGTCCATTGACGGGCTGTGTGCCATGACACCCCCAGCTTTGGGGCTACTGCCTGGCACGCGGCTTGCATCGACATATTTTCCGCCAAGATGCGGTCCTCTACAAGACGGACCACACGATCCTTCGCATCCTGGTCAAATTTTCTTGGCATATTCCAGATTTTCCCATCTACTCAAACGGAACAAAACCTGGGACACTTCACGCTCTTGGTTGTGGAATTAAAATAGCCGGGGCTTGCGCGGCGGCAATATCCGCTACTGAATTTTGTCCCGCTGCGCTGATGACGCAGGCGGCGCGTTGTAAATAGGGAAAGGGATTGTCGACCTCGTGTGATCCGCCTAGGGTGACAATCTTCCAATGTTTGCAATATTTTTCTACCTGCTGCCAGTACTGATCGTCCCATTGTGTACCGCCTTTGCCTTGGAGGACTACCACGAGATCAGATTGGCGTTCTGGTTGAGCTGCGGGTAGGCCCTTAGTACTAAAACGTGACAGGCCGCCAACTGCGGTGAACTTGTTAGTAAACGGAAGAAGACTTTCAGGCACAGGTAAAGTCTCGGGCCAAGCGCCGACCAAAGCGGTGGTGATACGATATAGCTCTTGATGTGCGGGGTCCTGCCTCGTTCCAGGCATGACTATCGATACCACGGGAATACCCATGAGGCGTACGAAAAGACTAACTTCGACCGATGTGTCAACGTAGAAAACATCGGGCTTTTCTTGGTCTATCCACCGTGCGATTAGTCCCATGCGCTCTCTCAGTCCCTCGTGCGCAATGGGAGCCCAGTGCCACTGCCCATTGGCAGTGACGTCTTGGTAAGTGCCGTGTTCCTCTGTATCTAACGGTAAAGAAACGTCTGCTCCTTGAGCACTGCTAAAGATAGTGACGGAACTCGTAGGAAAGTGCGTTGTTAGTTCTTTAGCAATAGCCGAGCACCGCCGGATATGACCGGAACCTTGATGGTGAGCATAGATGCCAACTGTCAAACCGCCTTGTCGCTGACTACTAACCAATCGTCTCCGCCTTACGGTATAGCTCTAAATAGCTGGAAAGAAGGGTTTCCGGACCGAAGTAGGCTCTTACTGTTTCGGCGATGTGGTCCCTACCGATTTTTCGAGCACTATCAATCGCTTGTTGCAAACGCCTTACTTGCTCATCGATCCTGCTACAGGCGGGTGCAACTGCAGATGAAAATTCGTCTCCCAAGCGGGAGTATATTTCCGCTATACCACCTCTTCCTATCGCTGCTACCGGAGTACCGCAGGCCATGGCCTCAATAGTGACAAGACCAAAGGGTTCTTCCCAACAAGGAGTAACAAGGCATACTTCATGGCGTGATACCTCCTCGGCTATTTCTTCTTGGGGCATAGCTTCTAGAACTGTGATATCAGTGTCTAACTTCGGCTGAATTTCCTTTGCAAAATATTCTTCGTCGCCGATCCTGCCTATTACTGTCAAAGTAAGTCCGCTTGCACGCGCTGCCTCGATTGCTATGTGCAAGCCTTTTTCAGGGACGATTCTTCCAAACCACACAGCACCTGTCGGTACAGAGGCTGTACGTCGGGGAAACCATACAGCTGGATCAAAGCTGTTGGGCACAATATGTATGGGCTCAGGAGCGGTCCAAGTGCGGGCCACTGACTGCGATACCGCACTAAAAATTCCAGCCGGCGATTTGCCATGTCGTTTCGCAGCAGTATCTATCCCTTGCTGTACTTCCACGAACCCAGGTGCGTGAAGTGTTGTCAGCATTGGTAATTTTTTATCAAAATTAAAAAGACCAGGGTGAAGGCTATTATTGTGGATCACGTCGAGCTCTCCGGCTTGTGCTTGAGCATGCACATGCTGGGCTAACTCACGAAAAGCAGCGTCTTCTTTTTCTCGCTCCCCTGGGGGATAGGTGTGGTCAGTTTTCTCGCTCTCAAAACCAGACCAGTCCACCCCCGGGAAGACAACATCTCTACATTGCTGTTCGCTTCCTTCTACGGCATAAAGATCCACGCGGTTTCCCGCTTCTCTCAATAGCCGGGCAAGCATTGAACAAAAGGCTTCTAGTCCGCCAGGATATGGCGGAGCCACGGGAAAACGTGACGGAGCTACTAAGGCAATTCGCTTAGCACGGACAGCATCGTAAATACGATAATGTGCGCTTTTTAGGTCTTCACTTTGCCTTGCTCGATCACCCTGGTAGGTAAGATGTCCGGAACGCGACAGCTGAACAAGCGCTTTAGCTGCTTCTTTCCCGTTACTAGACTCGTATTCCAGCACAGCATCTCTACTATCAGCCTGGCTTAGGTAACACCCACAGTCCGGCACCGCAATTGGGACTGACAGATCTCGGCACATTTCTAACCAACCCGAGTGCGTTCCCCTTATATAAGGCAGCAGAACACAATTACACGCTGCCACGTTGGTAAATAGATCCTGATCATCGAAGGGATCATGCTCGATGAGATCGATATTTTCTACGCGTTCAAGGGCGTTAATAAGAAGATCGTCTGGCCTGTCTCTATGTATGAAGACCTTGAACTTTTCTCCTTGTTGAGAAAGAAGATCAGCTATCTCCGTGTAGAAATCCGGGTCCCTGTTTACATTCTCCCGGAGAGATTTCAAAAAGACTCCTACACCTTCGGACTGCATTGAGGAGAAACCTTCCGAGCTGAAGGAATCTACGATAGCCGGATGCGGCAGGACTTCAATGTTGCCGGAGGGGAAGTCGAATAATTTCTCAATGTGGCTAGCAGCTTTACTTGTCAGTGTTATGACAGCCGCAGCAGCGAAAAGAAGAATGCGTACCTTATCATGGTAAGGTCCTTGTTCCTGCAAATGGGGATTATCGATGTCGTGAACTGTATAGACAAGAGGAATGTTGCGCTCGCGTAAGGCGTCGACAAAATCGTGGCATTGCTCTTTAGTCAGATGCTCAAACCCAAAGTGGACGTGGACTACATCTACTGGCTTTCTTTTCCCTCTCGATACATCTTCGTCATACTTATCCCACCACTGCTTTTCTAAACTAGGGTGCGGCCACCACCGCTCTGGCTGCTTGGCGTCAAAAACAGGGTCGGGAATCAGTTCTACAAATTCTTGAGAAATCGCCTTCGAAACATAAGGGTGCCCCGCAGGGATGGAAAGCACCCTTATTAGAGCAGACCTCTTTCCCGCACTACTCACGCTTATTTTCACCTTTAAATAAAATCTCAGTTAGAATAATTTCTTTGAAAGTTATGTCTTACCTCACTCTAGTAAACCCTTTAACGGAAGGTTCCGCTAGCTTAAAACCCTCTTTTTCAGCCCCGCCGGGCATACGGCACGCTTTCTCTCAGATACCCAACCAGCGGCCAGCTAAACTCTCTTGATTCCTGCTTCTCCTGCGCAAACTCAAAATTCGCTTTATCCTTAAGGTGTCACTATTTGTTTCACGTCTAGGAGCAGACAATGAGTCAAGATGAGTCGTCCCCATCTGCCTCACCACAGGGAAATCAGGTACCAGGAACCCCCGGCGGCCACACCCCCCACGTAAGCGAACCCAATGAGGCCACTGCACCACCCCAACCACTCGATTCACAAACCCCTCCGGAAGCCTATTCAGCAACTGGATGTCCTTTTAAAATCGGCGCGGGGAATGTGGATCCGCGTCATCAACAGGGTGAGTATCTCACTACGGCTCAAGGGGCTCGGCTAAACGAAACTAGTCACTCTCTGCGGGCAGGGGAGCGTGGTCCGCTGCTTATGCAAGATCATCACTTCCGTGAAAAAATAACCCATTTCGATCATGAAAGAATTCCGGAACGTGTAGTACACGCACGTGGTGCAGGTGCTCACGGCACGTTTGTCTCTAACGGCAAGGCTTCTAAAATATCTAAAGCTGGTGTATTCGCCGAAGGTAAAGAAACCCCCGTTTTCGTGCGGTTTTCTACCGTTTTGGGCTCCCGCGGCTCTGCTGATACCGTGCGCGATACTCGCGGATGGGGAGTGAAATTCTATACCGAAGAAGGCGTATGGGACTTAGTGGGCAACAATATCCCTGTCTTTTTTATTCAAGATGGAATCAAATTCCCCGACGTTGTGCATGCCGGAAAACCCCACCCGGATCGCGAGATCCCGCAGGCGCAAAGTGCGCACGATACTTTCTGGGATTTCGTCGGACTACACACCGAAGCCACCCACCATACATTCTGGAACATGTCAGACCGTGGTATCCCACAATCACTACGGACTATGGAAGGCTTCGGCATCCATACCTTCCGCATGATTAACGATGCCGGAGAAACTACTCTCGTCAAATTCCACTTCAAGCCACGCCTAGGAGTTCACTCCCAGGTGTGGGAAGAAGCTCAAATTACCGGTGGTGTAGATCCTGATTTCCACCGCCGAGATCTCGCCGACGCTATCGAAGCCGGCGCTTACCCGCAATGGGACCTGGGTGTCCAGGTATTCCCAGACACCAAGGAAGAGATGTTTGAAGGCATCGACCTGCTCGACCCGACGAAGCTCATTCCTGAAGAACTTGCCCCAGTAGAGATTATTGGCACGCTAACGCTCAATAAAAACCCAGGAAATTACTTTGAAGAGACCGAGCAGGTCGCTTTCCACCCTGGTCATCTCGTTCCTGGTATCGACGTCACCAACGATCCGCTCTTGCAGGCACGCCTATTTTCTTATCTCGACACACAGATATCTCGTTTGGGCGGACCCAACTTCAGCCAGCTGCCTATCAATCGACCCCACTCGCCAGTCAATGACAACCTACGCGACGGCATGTACTGAACTGACCCCCATTTGGTGGACACCTGATATCCAGCCCAGTCGAGCTGGGAAGAAAGGTAATCTACCACCATGTCCAGGTATTCCGAACAGTTCAAACGCGATGCCGTGGCCCTCTATGAGAACAACGAGGACCTCTCGTTGAACTCAGCGTCAGCCGAGCTCGGAATCAACCGAGCCTCGCTACATTCATGGGTCAAGAAGTACGGCACCGGCAAACGTGCCCGCATAAAAGCCGTGCACGATAAAGCCCAAGAGGCGAATGATTCTGAGCGAATCCGCCAGCTAGAAAAGGAAGTCTCTAAGCTGCGCGAAGAACGCGATATTCTGCGCAAGGCCGCGAAATATTTTGCCGAAGAGACACGCTGGTGATCCGCTTCCAGTTTGTCTATGACCACCGAACCGAGTACTCGGTTAAGCGGATGTGCGATGTGTTAAAGCTCAATCGTTCCTCGTTTTACAAGTGGGTGAGCACCCGCAAAAAGCGCAGGTTAAAGATATATTCTGACGGTCTTATTGGTGCAAGAATCAAGGCCATCTTCGATGATGAGCACGGGCTTTATGGTGCTAAACGCATCGCCGCAAGCCTCAAGGAAGACCCGGCGTATACCCCGGTCAACCACAAGAAGGTCGCACGAATCATGAAAACCATGGGACTAAAAGGCTTTAGCAAACGCCGTCGATGCATCACTACCAGGCGTAAGCCTGGTCACCGTGTCATGCCAGATCTAGTAGGCCGTACATTCACCGCTGACGAGCCGAACCGTGTGTATGTCGGCGACATTACCTACCTGCCGTGTAAGTGCGGAAAGAACATGTATTTGGCTACAGTCATTGATACCTATTCGCGTAAACTTGCAGGTTATGCACTCGCAGACCACATGCGTGTCTCGTTGGTCATTGATGCTCTAGCCCACGCACACGGTGTGCGTGGCAGTCTTGACGGGGCTATTTTCCATTCCGATCACGGCAGCGTGTACACCTCACAAGCGTTCAGAAACTACTGCTCGTCGCTGGGTGTACGCCAGTCCATGGGAGCGGTAGGAACGAGTGCCGATAATGCCCTAGCAGAATCGTTTAACGCCACGCTCAAGCGGGAAGTACTGCGAGAGCGGAAAGTCTTTGACAACCCAATTAGCTGTCGCCAAGAGGTCTTCCGGTGGTGCATGCGCTACAACACCCGCAGGCGCCACTCCTGGTGCAATCTTGTGGCTCCTGATGTCTTTGAAGCCGCGACTTCAGCTACACTGGCTAAAGTCGCATAGTTAACCCCCGACGTGTCCACTTTCCGGGGGTCGGGCCCTACCAGCAGGCAGCGCATACTGGTATAGCTCCCTACAAACCAAATAGTCTTGACGCCGGCAACCCAACCGAAACGCCGATTGACAAAGGTGCATTCATAGATGTGCCTCGCCCGGTAGAAGGACACGTAACTCGACAGAGTCCGGCTTCATTCGAAGACCACTTTTCGCAAGCGCGCATGTTCTACCTGTCTTTGACAGAGACTGAGAAACAGCACCTTATCGAAGCTTTCTCCTTTGAACTAGGCAAGTGCTATGAAGAGGCCATTAAGCTGCGCTACCTCGATGTTCTCGCACACGTAGACCAAGAGCTGGCAGAAACTGTCGCTGATAATTTGGGCCTTCCGCATCCGCGGCAACAGGAAGTACCCGACGCCAGCCCTTCCCCCGCTCTGTCACAGTTGGGTAAGACGTGGCCCATTGATGGGCGCCGAGTTGCAATTCTTATCAATTCGAATCAGGAACTAGACGGAGTAGGGGAACTGCTTAACGACCTATTCGACGCGGGTGCTGTTCCTATGGTCATTTCTACTAAGGGCGGGACCGTCTCTGTCGATGAGACTGAAGTGTCAGTTTCTCGAACCTACCTGACTGCTCGCTCCATAGAGTTTGATGCAGCAGTAGTTCTAGATCCCCCGCACAATTCTGAAGTATCCACGATGCTCGGCGAGTTTGAACGCCACAAGAAGGCTATTGTTCTCGCTGACAGCAATGCATCTTCGGCGCTTGAATACGCACGCGTTAAAAGCGAGCAACCAGGAATCGTTTCCGTTGATTCCCCACGCCAAGCAGCTGAACCAATAAAGAAACTCCTCGCATCGCACCGAGTCTGGGAACGCTAAGACCGGCAAACATCCATTCCATGAGCTAGTTTTTCAGCACCGCGCTAGTTGGAGGCCAATCGCGTTTCCGGCTAGCGCGCACTCATCTCTACCTCGGTTCAATCTTTGATCGCTGGAGTTTTAAATCGAACCACCCCAGTGAATGCCTGAGTAGACTTCTTCCGAAAACAGACAGGTCCTAGGTAGCGGTGAATCGGGCTATCGTATCAGTGGTATTTTCGGGCTGTGCGTTATGAGTCAGCTCGTGGATAGCAGGTGGCGATCATGCGGTCGTTTCCTTGTAGCGGGTAACCTCGTAATCCTTTAAACCCGTATCCATATTCGATCCGAAATGTGAGCTAAAGCTAGCACATCGCTCCATGTAGGCGGAACGAAATTCTCGCCATCAGTTTTGAACCACGTAATACGGTCCGGCTCTTCAAAATCGAGGTTCTTGAGGATTGATTCACTAGCAATGTCGTACGCCCATAAGTCGTGAACATTTTCATACTCAACCGAATATTTTAGAAATTCCCGCGGGGTGGAGAATGGTTTCAAAGTCGACAAAGGCCTTTCCGTCAGGCGTTTTCACTTCCAAAACGAAGTATAGAAATTCATCCATCCATGCGGCAGCGCCATGGAACTTTGGCAGCGATGTGGCGCATTTGCCCCCGAACCTATTTTCGCTCAAGGCATCCTTAGTGAGGATTTCTGTCGAATAGGATGCGGCGGCGTGTAAATCGAAACGATGCTCTGCGGTTCTTTGGCATCTCCATCAATCTAAAGAGGGAATATTTCTAACTAACTAGCCCTCGAAAGCTGGACTGGCTTAATTCTAGGGGCTTAGGGGATTAGGGTGAGGTCATGCTCTTTGATTCGCTGCCGCGGCCGAGCGTGCGTGTGGCTCCGGGGGTGGGGCATGTGCCGGGATGGGTGGGCGTCGATAAGCAGAAGGCCCTAGTAGAAGAGATGCGCGGCATTGCGCGTGAGTATGCGGCTACGCCGATGGCGATGGTGCGTCCGCGGCTGAAATCGGGCGGACAGATGAGCGTATTTCAGCTGCATCTGGGGAGGTATTGGCACTATCCCAGCTATCGGTATGTAGACAATATGGACGGCACGCGGGTTCCGCCGGTGCCGGAGAGCCTGCGGCGGATTGCTCCGGGGGCACTGTGCGCCGCGGCTGAGGTAGCACCCGAGCTAGAGCCATGGGTGGAGACCTTCGTGCCGGAGATGGCATTGGTGAATTACTATCCACCGGGATCGGCTATGGGCATGCACGTGGATGATTCCGAGGAGTCACCCGCCCCGGTGATTTCGCTATCCATTGGGGATGAGGCGCTTTTCCGCATGGGCCATACCGAATCGCGCACGCGGCCGTGGGATGATATCACGCTGTGCTCTGGGGATTTGGTGGTCTTTGGTGGGCCAAAGCGCTTTGCCTACCACGGCGTGGTGCGCGTTAATGATGGAACGTTGCCGGAGGGGTGCGGGTTGAGTGAGGGACGTATCAACATCACCATCAGACAAGTATCTGCGCGGGCGGTAAGCTAGGGACGTTACATAAAGCTTGAAGGAAAGAAGGTTCTCTTATGTCTCGTATCGGCATCATCATCGGCACTACCCGCGATAACTCGGCCGGCAAGGTAGTGGGGGAGTGGCTCTATGATCTCGCCCAGGGGCGCCAGGATGGGGTGGAGTACACCCTGCTGGATCTCAAGGAGTTTGATGTTCCGCTGCTGACCACTGACGTCATTCCTGCCACCGCTAATAAGCAGTATGCAGATGAAAAGGTGCAAGCTTGGTCTGATGCAGTGGATGCCTGCGATGGTTTCGTATTTGTTACCCCGGAGTACAACCGCTCCGTGCCAGGTCCATTCAAGAATGCCTTCGACTGCTTGGCCGGGGAGTGGGCCGGTAAGCCAGTCGCGTTCGCCGGTTACGGTCCAGCAGGCGCAATCCGCGGCGTGGAAGCATGGCGCACCATCGTGGTCAACTTCTCCATGCCACAGCTGCGCAATCAGCTCGACTTCGGTTTCTTTACTGACTGGACCGACGGCGAATTCCGCCCTGTAGATGCCAAGGTAGAACGCACCAATTCCTTGCTGGCCGAGCTGGAAGATGCCGTTACTGCATAATCAGTTCGCGTTGGCCGCATACAAAAGCCAGCCCCCGCGCTCTTCGTGAGCAGCGGAGGCTGAAGGCTCTGTGGCCGGCTTAGTTACTGCAGGCCGAACTGATCCCAAGCGGCAGGGGAGAGGTTCTGGTACACGTGCTTGTGCTCCTGGTACTCGGCCAAGCCGGTGGGGCCAAGCTCGCGGCCGTTGCCGGACTGCTTGAAGCCGCCCCACTCTGCCTGCGGCAGGTATGGGTGGAAGTCGTTGATCCAGATGGTGCCGTGACGCAAGGCTCGGGCGACGCGCTCGGCACGGCCGGCGTCGGAAGTGTAGACGGCGCCTGCCAAGCCGTACTCGGTGTCGTTGGCGATCTCGATGGCCTCCTCCTCGGTGGTGAAGGTCTCGATGGTCACGGTCGGACCGAAGGCCTCGTCGTGGACACAGTCCATCTCGCGGGTTGCGCCATCGATGATGGTTGGCAGGTAGTAGACACCAGCGCCCAGGTCGGTGGTGCCAGTGCCGTGCTGGCCATTGGTGTCCTCGCTGGTAGCAGCGCGGCCGCCGGTGAGGATCTTGGCGCCCTGCTCGCGGGCCTTGTCCACGTAGGCGGCAACCTTTTCGCGGTGCTCGGCGGAGATGAGCGGGCCGGTTTCGGCCTTGTCATCGGTCGGGCCGCCGATCTTGATCTTATTGGCGCGCTCTACCAGGGCATCGACGAACTTATCGTGCAGGGACTCTTCCACGACGATGCGGGATCCTGCGGAGCAGACCTGGCCGGAGTGGAAGAAGGCGCCATTGAGGGCGTTGTCCACGGCGACGTCGAAGTCGGCATCGGCGAAGATGACGTTCGGGTTCTTGCCACCGAGCTCGAGCGCGGTGCGCTTGACGGTCTCAGCCGCATTCTTGGCAATGATCTTGCCGGTAACCAGGCCACCGGTGAAGGAGACCATGTCTACATCTGGGTGCTGGGAGAGCGGGTTGCCGCAGTTAGCGCCAGCGCCGGTGATGAGGTTGCCTACGCCGTCCGGCAGACCGCACTCCTTGAGGGCGGCCATGAGCAGCATGGCGGTGTGCGGGGTGAGCTCCGCCTGCTTGAGGACGAAGGTATTGCCGGCAGCCAGGGCCGGGCCGACCTTCCAGGAGACCTGCAGCAGCGGGTAGTTCCACGGGGTAATCAGTCCGCAGACGCCAACGGGCTCGGCGTCGATGCGCGAGCGCAAGTTGGGATCCTGCGGGTCGACTACGCGGCCGGCTTGGTGCTGGGCCAGGGTGCCGAAGTACTCGAAGGCGTTGGCGATGTCATCCATATCGCCCAAGGATTCCTCGTAGCGCTTGCCGGTATCGGCGGATTCGGCCTGAGCGAAAAGCTCCTTGTGCTCACGGATGAAATCGGCCACGTGGATGACGAGCTTGCCGCGTTCGGCGGACGGGGTATTGGCCCACTCGCCGTTATCAAAGGTTTCACGGGCAACCTTGATGGCGCGCTCGGTGTCCTCGTCGGATGCCTCGGAGACGAGGCCGACGGTGGAGCCATCGGCCGGGCAAATGATGGTGCGGGTTTCGCCGCTCTGGGCGGCTTCCCACTTACCGTTGATAAACAGGGACTTTGGGGCGCCGTCGGCATGTACGACCTTCAGCAGCTCGGTCTGGGTGGGGTCGAACAAAGTGTTCTGGGTGCTCAAGTGAAAAGCAACCTTTCTCTCATAGAGGTAGTTGTAATGGCCAGCTTAGCTATCTTCGCGCCAAGTGCGCTCGGGCTCGGCGCCATCGGAGACATCGGAATCGCCCGGCTGGGTCTGCTGCATGTAGAGGAAGGCCAGGTGACGCTCGTAGAGATCTAGCACGTTATTGATGATCTGGTTCTCGGAATAGCCGTAGACGTCATAGCCTAGCGAACCGGTCATATCGTAGACCTCGAGGCGGTAGTACTCGTCGCCCTCGCCCGTGCTGAAGTCGGGGCGCTCGGCCGCGACTGGGAAGAGCTGGTAGCGGAACATACGCTCATTGTGCAGCTTAACTTCGAGGTCGAGCTGCGGAAGTTCGACGTCGGGAAGCTCGCTGGTGAGCAAGAGGGCATCGTAGCCGCGGCTGCGCATGTGCGTTGCCACCTGCTCGAGGGCGTAGGTAGCGGTTTCGCGCAGGTAGGTATCCATCTCCTGCTTGGAAGGGAAGGTATTGGCACGGTCGAGGCGATTCTTCCAGAGGTTGGAATCCGAAGGCTCGCGCTCGGTACGGGAGGAAATCACGCCGTGCATAGCGGTGGTGCGGGCCTCGCGCTGGACGTTTTCTAGGCGCAGGGACTTCCACAGAGAGAACATGATGAGGTAGACCACGAACGCGAAGGGCAGGCCCATTACGACGGTCGCGGACTGCACGGTGGCGATGCCGTCGATCTGCAGCAGCGCCAGGGTCAGCGCACCCACGGTCACGGACCAGAAGATGCGCAGCCAGCGCGCGCCATCCTGGCGGTTATCGGTAATGCGGGAGGTGAAGTTGGACATCACCAGCGCGCCGGAGTCGGCCGAGGTGATGTAGAGCAGCAGGCCGATGAAGGTGGTCAAGAAGATGACGATGCCAGAGCCTGGGAACTCGTGCAGCATGTCGTAGAAGCCCTGCTCCGGCACGTTGATCGCATTTTCGGCGAATTCGGGGTAGTCACCGGAGCGGACCATGTCCAGGGCGGTGTTACCGAAGAAGGACATCCACATCAGGATGAACAGGAACGGGAAGGTCAGGGTGCCAAAGATGAACTGGCGCAGGGTGCGGCCGCGGGAGATGCGGGCCAGGAAGAGGCCGACGAAGGTAGCCCAGGCAATCCACCATGCCCAGAAGAAGAGGGTCCAGGACTGCATCCAGGTATCTACGGTGGCCTGGTCATCGGCAAAGGCGAAGGTCTCCATGGTCCAGGACGGGAACTTTGCAACGTAGTCGCCGATATTGGTCACGATGGCATCGAAGAGGTAGGCGGTCTTGCCAAAGACCACGACGTAGATCATCAGCGCAATGGCCAGGTAGACGTTCAGCTCGGAGAGGAAGCGAATGCCCTTATCGACGCCGGATACGGCCGACAACGTTGCAATGGCCACGGCGATGATAATGAGGGCGGACTGCAGACCGAAGCCCTGCTCAATGCCGAAGATGAGGTGGAAACCATAGGACAGCTGCACCACACCGATACCCAGGGAGGCGGTCACACCGAAGACGGTGCCTAGCATGGCGGCGATGTCTACCGCGGAGCCGATAGGGCCGTGCACGCGCTTGCCGATGAGCGGGTAGAGCGCGGAGCGGATAGCTAGCGGCATATTGAGGCGGTAGGCAAAATAACCGAAGGCCATGCCCATCAGGGCGTAAAGAGCCCAGCCGGTCAGGCCATAGTGGAACATGGCATAGACCACGGCCTCCTTGGCGGCCTCCATGGTCTCGCCGTCACCAACCGGTGGTTGCATGTACATGGTGACCGGCTCGGCCACGGCGAAGAACATGAGGTCCACGCCGATGCCGGCGGCAAAGAGCATGGATGCCCAGGAGAAAGTATTGAATTTCGGCCGCGAGTGGTCCGGTCCGAGGCGAATATTGCCGGCATTGGAGAAGGCAATATAGAGCACGAAGACCACGGCGATGGTGGCGGTGAGGACATAGAACCAGCCGAGGTTGTGGCCGATCCAGCCGGTGACGCTGGCGAGGGTCTCTGCCGCGGAATCGCGGCCGAGCCCGGCATAGAGCGCCATGGCAATAATGAGGACGCCGGAGATGATAAATACCGGCCAGTTTGTCTTGGGAGCAGGGACCTGATCCGCGCCTACGGCATCGCCGGTTTCAGCCTTGTAGCTGCCGACGAGGGCACGAACTTGGTAGCGCGGGCTGCGCTTCTTGGGCTCTCCAGATGGGGCTGCGAGAGAGGTGTTTTTACCCCCTTGTTGGGGGTCTTTACTTGAAGTGTGAGACTCCTCAGGATCGTGAGGGTCAAAGTTAGCCATCTACTTCTCCTATTGTTGGTTGGTTTGGGCCGAATCTTTCGCACGGGTGCCCCGAAATGCTCACAAGATCGCAGGGAGAGATAGGTGAGTGAAATGAATCATATTCGGGCGAACTATGCGCAAAGACTTCGGATTTCATCTCCAGAGACATCCATCCGGACAAGGTAAATATACATTAAGATGGGCAAACTTCTAGAGGGATGTGTACTCTGGAGGTAGTGCCCGCACATAAGGCGGTGTGAATAAATACAGACTTTTGTATAAATTACAATATTTTCACTTCCGGTGGGGCAATCTTGACATGTGAAATATTTCACAGAAAGAAGGGGATTTATGGGTTTTATGGACAAGCTGACCAAGAAGCGTTCCGCTAAAAAGGTCACCGATGAAGTAAGCGACGTCGTCGTCGTTGGCGGTGGCTCCGCAGGCTCCGTCATCGCCGCACGCCTGACCGAAGACAAGAACACCCGCGTGCTGGTCCTTGAGGCTGGCCGCCCAGATTCCCTGTGGGATCTGTTCATTCACATGCCATCCGGTTTCTCTTTCCCAATCGGTGCAAAGAACTATGACTGGATGTACGAGTCCGATCCGGAGCCGGAGATGAACGGCCGCCGCGTTTACCATGCCCGCGGCAAGGTTCTCGGCGGATCTTCTTCCATCAACGGCATGATCTACCAGCGCGGTAACCCGATGGACTATGAGAAGTGGGGCCAGAACCCGGGCATGGAGAACTGGGACTTTGCCCACTGCCTGCCGTACTTCAACCGCATGGAAACCGCCGCTGCGGCTGAGCCGAACGATCCGCGCCGTGGCCACGATGGCCCGCTCTACCTCTCCCGTGGTCCGGCTACCTCCGAGCTCTTCCAGGCCCTGTTCAAGTCCGTGCAGGAGGCCGGCTACAACCTGACCAATGACGTCAACGGTTACCGCCAGGAAGGCTTCGCTCCGTTCGACCGCAATATTAAGAACGGCAAGCGTTGGTCCGCTGCTCGCGCATACCTCTACCCCAACATGGATCGCGAGAACCTCGAGATCCGCACCCGCGCTTTCACCACCAAGATCCTCTTCGAGGGCCAGAAGGCCGTCGGCGTCGAGTACGAGTGGCAGGGCGGCGTTCACCGCGTCTATGCCGAGAAGATCGTCCTGTCCGCCGGTGCCATCAATACCCCGCAGCTGCTGGAAATCTCCGGCATTGGTGACCGTGAGATTCTGGAGAAGCATGGCATCGACGTCGTCAAGCACCTGCCGGGTGTGGGCGAGAACCTGCAGGACCACCTCGAGGTCTACATTCAGTATGAGACCACCAAGTCCACCGCTTCCTCCCAGCCTTACCTGGATAAGTGGCGCTGGCCCTTCATGGGCCTGCAGTGGCTGCTGACCCACAAGGGCCCGGTTGCTACCTCCCACTTTGAGGGCGGCGGCTTCGTGCGCTCCAATGAGAACGAGGATTACCCGAACCTCATGTTCCACTTCCTGCCGATGGCCGTGCGTTACGACGGCCAGAAGGCGGACGTCAAGCACGGCTTCCAGTGGCACGTGGGCCCGATGTTCTCCGATACTAAGGGCCACGTTCACATCAAGAGCGCCGATATCCACGACAAGCCGTCCATCCTCTTCAACTACCTGAAGACCGACCAGGACCGCCGCGAGTGGGTAGAGGCCGTACGCGTTGCCCGCTCCCTGCTGGATACCAAGGCCATGGAAGAGGTCGGCGCCCGCGAGTTCAGCCCGGGCCCGGATGTCCAGACCGATGAAGAGATCCTGGAGTGGGTCCGCAACGATGGCGAGACCGCGCTGCACCCATCCTGTACCGCCAAGATGGGCGCGGAGTCCGATCCGATGGCCGTGGTTAACCCGGACACCATGGGCGTGTGGGGCGTTGAGGGCCTCTACATTGCGGATGCCTCCGTCTTCCCGTCCGTGACCAACGGCAATATCTACTCCCCAACCATGATGGTGGGCGAGAAGGCTGCCGACCTCATTGCTGGCCGCACCCCGCTGGAGCCAAACCACGCTGAGTGGTACAAGGCCAAGCAGGATATGCCGCTCTACGCTGAGGGCGAAGCAGTCCGCGATCACAAGCACTCCATCCAGGGCGCTGACCACTAAGCGCCCTCCCGCCGGATGGCTGTAGCGCCGCGTTCCCTTTTCCTGGGGGCGCGGCGCTTTTGCTTGCCGACGTCCCCCTTTCCCACCGCGTACCCCTCCGCCTGACCAGAACCATGATTTAATCGCCTCGCAAGGAACCAGGTCCACTGTAATGGGGCACCAGAGTAAAGGAAGGCATTAATGCTCAGCATTATCGCTCTAGTCATTAGTATCGTTTTCGCCGTTGCCGTTATTAAAAGGCTCGATGACATCGATGCGCACTTAAAGGAGCTACTCGCCTCGCGCGAAGATGGCGAAACACCGCGTTAATCGTGCGGGTGGCTAAGGAGATGGTGAACGAATTTCGAATTAACCAACTGCAAAAGGCCCATACCGACCGTGAAATGGAATTTTCCTGCGATGTAGCTTGAAGGGCTATGTCTTCGTAGACCAAAGTGGTTTCCAAGCAGCAGTGCCAGTACTTCGTACGCGGGGTAGCCAACACTGCGGACTTCAAGGAAGTATCATTCCCGGATACCAGCGAAAAGAGTTAGTCATTTGGCTATTAGAAAGCTTCGCTACGTGTGGTTCGACCCGTACGCAATGTTCGTGAGTGTCTAGCCCTTGATGGAGAACCTGGTGTCAGTGTCGCTGGCCGCACCTACGCCGCCGTCATGTCCGCCGACACCCTGTTCATCACCATCCCCACAGGGGTGGGTGTGGACATCCACGTGAAGATTCTGGAGAATTTCGCCGCTCATGTCGCCCCCGCGTTGAGTTGGCAGCCGAACCGCGAAGGACCAGTCATCGGCTATCCCATCGACTAATTCTTGCAGGTGGCAGGACTTTCGCGTGACTGTTAGTTCAGCCCATTTTAAATAGTTCATCGCATGCTGTATAATTCAGCGCATGCTGACTATTGCTTCGCGTCTCGACGTCATGAACCGGCTCGGCCGGGCCATGGCTGATCCGACGCGCTCCCGAATCCTGCTAACCCTACTAGACGGTCCGAGCTACCCGGCCGTGCTCGCGCAAAGCTTGGATCTGACCCGCTCGAACGTCTCGAATCACCTATCCTGCCTGCGCGATTGTGGCATTGTCGTAGCTGAGCCGGAGGGCCGCAAGACCCGCTACGAAATCGCCGATCCCCACCTCGCGGCAGCGCTCGAAGCGCTGGTCCACGCGACGCTGGCCGTCGACGAGAATGCCTCCTGTATCGACACTGAGTGCTCGGTGCCCGACTGCGGCGAGAAAGGAACGAACGCATGAGTTCAGCATGTGGATGCGAACACAAACCCGCCACGGAGATCGACGAGCTCGATCGGCCATGGTGGAAGGACCCTGAGCTACTGCTGCCGATCTTCTCCGGCGTAGCCCTCATAACAGGGCTGGCGCTGGACTGGTCCGACTTGGAGACGCCCGCGACGGTACTGTATTGGGTTGGGCTGCTGTTGGGCGCTTACACGTTCGCGCCTGGAGCGATCCGGAACCTTGTCACGAAGCGCAAGCTCGGCATTGGCTTGCTAATGACGATCAGCGCGGTCGGTGCGGTGATCCTCGGATTCGTCGGAGAGGCCGCGGCGCTAGCGTTCCTGTATTCGATCGCCGAGGCACTGGAAGACAAGGCGATGGACCGGGCCCAAGGCGGACTGCGGGCGCTGTTGAAGCTGGTACCGCAGACCGCGACGGTGCTGCGCGACGGCACAGCGGCCGAGGTCGAAGCGAAGGACCTCGAGGTTGGCGAGCTAATGCTCGTGCGCCCCGGGGAGCGGATCGCCACGGACGGCATCATTCGATCCGGGCGCTCCAGCCTTGACACCTCAGCGATCACCGGAGAATCCATTCCGGAGGAGGTTGCGCCCGGCGACGAAGTGCCTGCGGGAGCGATCAACTCCGCCGGGGTGCTGGAGGTCGAGACGACCGCAGCTGGAACGGACAACTCGCTGACCACACTCGTGGACCTAGTCGAGCAAGCGCAGGCGGAAAAGGGCGACCGCGCCCGGATCGCCGACCGGATTGCCCAACCCCTAGTGCCCGGGGTGATGATCCTGGCGGTGCTGGTCGGCGTTATCGGCTCACTGCTGGGCGACCCTGAGACGTGGATCACCCGTGCGCTGGTAGTCCTGGTCGCAGCGTCGCCGTGCGCGCTGGCAATCTCCGTGCCGCTGACGGTCGTGGCCGCGATCGGCGCGGCCAGCCAGTTCGGAGTGGTCATCAAGTCCGGCGCGGCGTTCGAGCGACTCGGCGGCATCCGTCACCTGGCAGTGGACAAAACCGGAACCCTTACCCGTAACCAGCCTGAGGTTACCGGAGTGGTCCCGGCAGACGGATTCGATCGGACGCAGGTGCTTTCCTTCGCGGCGGCAGTTGAGCAGCAATCGACGCACCCCCTCGCCGCGGCGATCGCGGCAGCGGGGCCCGAAGCGCCCACCGCCTCGGACATCAGCGAGGAAGCTGGGCATGGCATTGGCGGCACCGTCGAAGGCCGACGGGTGCTGGTGGGCAGCCCCCGATGGATCGACGCCGGGCCACTGAAAGCAGACGTTGAGCGCATGGAGTCCGAGGGCCAGACCTGCGTCCTGGTCACCGTTGATGACGCTCTCGCCGGGGCGATCGGGGTCCGCGACGAGTTGCGGCCCGAGGTGCCCGAAGCCGTGCAGGCCCTGCACGCCAACGACGTGGAAGTAAGCATGCTCACCGGCGACAACACTCGCACCGCCCGGGCGCTGGCTGGAATCGCCGGAATCGACGACGTGCGCGCCGAGCTGCGCCCTGAGGACAAGGCAAGCATCGTCGCCGAATTCTCCTCCAAGACGCCGACGGCGATGATCGGCGACGGCATCAACGACGCGCCGGCACTGGCGGGTGCGACGGTGGGCATAGCGATGGGAGCGACCGGCTCTGACGCCGCGATCGAGTCCGCTGACGTCGCCTTCACCGGCCACGACCTCCGGCTAATCCCGAAGGCGCTGCAGCACGCCCGCCGAGGAAGCAGGATCATCAACCAGAACATCGTGCTGTCTCTGGCCATCATCATCGTGTTGATGCCACTGGCGATCAGCGGCGTGCTGGGCCTGGCCGCCGTCGTGTTGGTTCACGAGGTTGCCGAAGTGATCGTGATCTTGAACGGCCTGCGGGCTGCGCAAGCGAAGCGCTGAGGCTGTGACCGGCAAGTCTCATAAGGGTTAAACCACACGCCGAGCGGACTCACCTTGGGCCAGGCACGTCATTCGAGTTCACGGTTCGTCTCCGTGGAATCGGGATCGTACTCGGTGATCTGTCCCTTCTCGGTGCGGGTGGGCACGGGGGCTGTGGGCGAGCCACCACCCGGCACGTGCCCCAGCCGGTCAAGAGCCCCCGAGCGCTCGGCGTCTCCAGTGCAGATCGTGGAAGGATCGAACTTGCTCAGGGACCAAGCGTCACTGCGAGGTTCTTTTCGTCCCGCAACTTGAATAGTTCAGCGGCCTTGATACCACGGACATCCATTCGGAGTGCTGCCGAGTCTCGTCGACACAGCCCGCGACTATCTGGGCAGTGTGTTTGACAAAGGCCCCCACCCTCATCAGCGTTGCCGAGCCCCTCGCCGTTCCAGTTGCCGTAACCGACTAGATGCAGATTCTTCACCGCGGTTTTCGCGCAGTTTATTCGCCCCGATATGTCGCCCACTTGGACCGTTGCGGTAGCGGCAATCCGCGTGGCGATGTCCGTGACCTGGTTTTCTACCTCTGCACTCATTGTGCGCGCGGCATCGCGCTGGATTGCGCACCACTCCGCGGCCATCGATATCGTTTCCGGTCTTATCTTTGCGGTGCTGGGACTCGTTATGGCCGTGGAGGGCGCTATCGAGCTCTTCGGTTAGTACAGGTGGCGGATTTCTATAAAAGAGTTGATATAGGAGCTACCTACATCACAGAACTTACCTGTTTCGCTGCAGGTGAGAGGGTTCTTATAGTGGCATGTGTTAATCCAATCGCATGCGAGTATGGAGGTGTTAGGTGGCTATTAGCGCCCTGGTGACCTTAATGGGCGTGTGGTTCGCGGCGATGGCCTCGCCGGGCCCAGACGTAGTGCAAATCATTCGCTTAGGTGCGCGCTCTACGCGCGCAGCCGTATGGGCGGCGCTTGGTAGTACCACCGGCCTTACCATTTGGACCGTGGCCTCCTTGGCGGGGCTATCCGCGCTGATTTCCGCGCACCCTGGCATCCTCGTGGCGCTACAGGTTCTCGGTGGCTGTTACCTGCTGTGGATGGCCTATACCGCCATTACCGGTGGCATCAAGGAGCGCCGCGCGCCCGCAACCGTAGTGGGCACCGAAACCCGCGCCCCACAGCCGCGCGGGTTTACGCCGGACGGCATTATCAAGGCGGCCACCGCCTATCGCATGGGATTCATCTGCGATCTCTCGAACCCCAAGGTGGTCATTTTCTTCGGCGCCATCTTTGCCAATTTCATTGATCCCAGCATGGGCATTGGGGCCAATCTCATGGTGGGTGCCGTATTGATTCTGGAAAGCCTCGTGCTCTTCGTGGGCGTGGCTTTGAGTACCCGCGCGGTATCGAAGTGGATGGCCAGGAATTCCGCGTGGGTGGATATTGTCAGTGGCGTGGTCTTCCTGCTGCTGGGCATCATCATCCTTTTTGAAGGAGTGCGTGGGCTTATAGCCATGTAATCTGGGTCCATGATTTTTACCACTACTAATACCGTTGATGGCTACGAGATTACGGATTATATCCGCATCATCGCCGGGGAAACCGTCATCGGTATTAATATGCTGAAGGATTTCGGGGCATCCCTCCGCAATATCACCGGTGGACGCTCCGCCGGGTATGAGAGCGAGGCCATCAAGGCGCGCGAGGCAGCACTCGATGAGCTGTGGCGACGCGGGCAGGAGCTCGGGGCCGATGGCGTGGTGGGCATCGCCTTCGATTATTCGCCCATGGGCACCTCGAATGACATGTTGATGGTCACAGCGACCGGCACTGCGGTGAAGCTGCGCGCCCGTGATTAAGGTAGGCAAGAAAGCACTGGCCCTATGCGCTGGGTTATGCGCGGCCGCCGGGCTCATGGCAGGGTGCGAGGAAGAACCGCCGCGGCCGGGCAGCGTGCCGAATGAATCGCAAGGCGCGGCCGATGGCTATATCACCACGCTGCCGGATCAGGGCACAACGGCTAATGGCCGCTACCAGATCATTAACCTGCAAAATCATCGCAGTTTTGTGGTGCACGTGCCGTTTAATGCGGATAAGCACCACCGCCTGCCCGTGGTCGTGGCGATGCACGGCTATGAGATGGATGCCGGCAATATGTTCAAAGGCACCGATCTCTCCCAGGGCGATGCCATCACCGTCTTCGTCCAAGGCGCGGGGAAGGCGTGGGCGCCGGCACCGTACGCGGTGACTAGCTTGGAGGATGACCTCAAATACGTCGATGACACGATCGATTTCGTTCGCCGCCACTATCCGGCTTCTGAGACCACCTATGGCGTGGGCTTCTCTAATGGCGGCGGGTTCGCCCGTGCGGTGACCTGCAAGCGGCCGGGCCTATTCGATGCGGTGGCCACGGTTTCGGCGGCAAAATATGACCGCGTGGAAAAAGACTGCGCCAGCGAACCCACCGATTACCTGGATATCCACGGCACCGAAGACGTGCTGATGAAATATGGCGGTGGGCGCCAGCACGGTGCGCATTACCACTCGGTAAAGCAATCGCTGCGCGGGATTGCGAAAGAGAATGGGTGCAATCCGTTTCCAAAGAGGCGTCGGAAAGAAGCGGTGGAGCACTTTACCTGGCGGGTATGTGATGCGCGCACCGAGCAGTACACCATCCACGGTGGCGCGCACACGTGGAATGGCGGGGCCACGGACCATTCCGGTCTGGTGAGGGCGGAGTGGACCACCGATACGGTCCTGGATTTCTTCCATATCGCCCACCCGTAGCTATAGCCGCGCGCGGGCTGGGTAAGCTGGGCGGCATGCTAGACATTCCTATCAACGGCGACTCCATCAAATTGGGCCAGTTCATCAAGCTGGCCAGCTTGGTGGCTACCGGCGGCGAGGCTAAAGAGCTCATCGCAGAAGGCGTGGTCACGGTCAATGGCGAGCCCGAGACGCGCCGGGGCGCCATGCTCCACCCAGGCGACGAGGTGTGCATCGAGGATGCTTGCGCGCGCGTGGGCGAGCCGGATGATGACGATGACTACTTTGATGAAGCCACGGCCGACGATGACTTTGATCCGGAAAAGTGGAGGAATATGTAGATGCCAGCATTCGAAGCTGAAGTGGGCATGCCCTACTGGATTGACCTGACCACCTCGGACCCGCGCAAGTCCGCACACTTTTACGAACAGGTGCTGGGCTGGGAAATTTCCGCCGAGTCCGGCGAAGATAATCCGTACCAGATGGCGCGCCTGCAGGGCCTGCCCATCGCCGGGCTGATCCCGCAGCCGGAGGAGGCCCCCATGCCGGATACGTGGGTGACCTACTTCCTGTCCAAGGATATCGCGGGCGATTGCCAGCGCGCGCAGAACTTGGGCGGGCGCATCCTTGTGGAGCCGCAGCAGGTGCAGCTGGGGCACATGGCCCTGCTTGTCGACGCCGCTGGCGGCATGTTTGGCCTCATCCAGCCCGCCGGCCCGGAGCACTTCGTGGCCGCCGGCGAGCCCGGCACCCCAGTCTGGCACGAGCTCACCGCTACCTCGGGCTTCCAGAGCGCGATGGATTTTTATGGCGAGCTATTCAACTGGGAAATCCGCTCCATGCAGTCCGAGGATGAGAGCTTCATTTACGCCACGGCCGAAGAAGATGGTGCGCCGTTTGCCGGCCTGTGGAACGCCGAGGGGCAGTTCCCGCCGCAGGTCCCGAGTTTCTGGCAGACCTATTTGGGCGTGCGCGATATCGACGCCGCTGCGAAGAAGGCCGTGGAATTAGGCGGCGAGGTCATCCGCGAACCATGGGATTCGCCCTTCGGCCGCATGTGCCTTTTGGCCGATTCCACCGGTGCAACCATCACCCTCACCGAGGTCGAAGACGCCCCCGAAGAAGAGCCCACCGAGTCGGATGATGTGCTGGGCCTCGACCCGCAATAATTGCGATGAGTGAATCGCCACTGGTCAAACGCGTATTGGCGGTTGTTGCCGTGATTCCGCCCAGCAACGTCACTTCCTATGGTGAGGTGGCCAAAGTGGCCGGCTGCGGTGCGCGCAACGTCGGCACCGTGTTAAAGCGCCACGGCGGCGGTGCTGCATGGTGGCGCGTGGTCCGCGCCGATGGTGCCTCCCACGATCCCGCCCGCGCCGCGGAGTTCTGGGATCGCGAGGCCATCGCGCACGCCAACGGCCGCGTTAAAATGCACGAGCACGGAATCGACGCCCGCGAATTACAGGAGTTGATGGAGTGAGGGCCTGGGTCATTCTCTTTCTCGCGATTGCCAGCGAAGTCGCGGGCACCGTTGCGCTGAAGTACGCCGTAGAGCATGTCTGGATCTACGGCGTGGCCGCCTTCTGCTTCATCCTTGCTTTTGTGCTCCTGCACCGCGTGATGCAAGAAGGCGTCAACGTGGGTGTGGCTTATGGACTCTGGGCATCCGGCGGGGTCATTTCCACCGCATTGCTGTCCGCCGCGCTATTTGGCGAGCCGCTCGGCGCGGTAAAACTCGCCGGAATCGCGCTCATTATGGGCGGCGTATTCTGCGTGGAAATGGGCGCTAAACCGCACGAGGATGAAGACCGCACGGTGGAGGTCGCGCCGCAATGATCTGGGTTTTGCTTTTCCTCGCCACCGCCATCGAGGTTTCCGGCACGCTGTGCCTGCGCATGTCCGCGGTGACCGGACGTCGCTTCTGGGTGGTGCTCGTCGCCCTGTGTTATGTCTCTGCCTACGGCTTCTTGGCGCTCGTGCTCAAGGCCGGCATGGATTTGGGCGTGGCCTACGGTATCTGGGCTGCCACTGGCGTTGCGCTTACCGCCATTGCCTCGTATCTCCTGTTCAAGGAGCCGTTTACTTGGTTAAAATCTCTGGGCGTGGTGCTCATTGTCGGGGGAGTGCTGCTCGTAGAAGCCGGGGCGTAGCACTGACAAAACAAGCACGTTTCGTCTCTCACGTGGTGTGAAAAGGGCGAAACGTGCTTGTTGTGCAGAGTGGTCGGTGGCTTTAGCGGATGAAGGCGAGGGCGTCGTCGGCAGTGCTGTGGCTGTAGCTCTCATCGGTCTTGGCGAGCTTATTCCCGCGCAGTACCAGCCACATGCTCAGCGGGTAGAGGATAAGCGCTACCGTGACGGCCTGGATAATGGCGGCCACCTCGGAATCGTGCAGGTAGTTCCAGCAAAAGTGGAGGAGAAAAGCGGCGGCTAGGCAGCCGAGAAAGACGCCGAGGCGCCACCACAGCGGCTTGGCGGCGGCATAGAGCGCCCAGCCGATGCCCCAACCAGCCAGTGCGGTGAGCAAGACGTGTAGGCCAGGGCCGGCTACAAGGCGCAGACCCCACATCTCAAATAGGCCCTGAATATCGCTATCGGGGTGCATGGTGGCGCCCATGGCGCCGTAGAGGATGTTTTCGCAGGCCTCGAAGCCTAGGCCCACCACTGCGCCCACCATCCAGCCATGCCATGGGCGGTTGAGCTGACGGAAGGACATGAGCACGAAGACAACGCCGGTAGCCTTGGAGATTTCCTCTGGGTAGGCGCCGCTCCAGGACATCATGGCATCCACCCAGCCGGTGCCGATGGCAAGCTGCATGACAGGACCGGAGCTGATAAGCGCCAAGGCAACGGCCACCCCGCCGCCCCAAAGGAAAGCCAGCGCGGCCCACAACCGCGCCGGGCGGGCCCACATGGGGCTGCGCTGCAGCAGGAAGATGACCAGCGCCACGAGAACGGCGGCGATGAGCAGGCTGAGCAGGCCCATCAGGGGAGAGATCAAAAATGTGCTCAGCGTCTGGACCAAGAACGCGATGAGGCCAATGCCGGACAGGATCCACAGCGTGGTGCGAAAGAGCTTGGACATCTAGTACATCAACTCCCCGGAGAAGTCAGCGAATTCGGCATCGGCCGCAGCGGGCAGATCCTCTTGGCCGAAGGCATGCCAGATGCGGGAGGTGGTGGCCCGGGCCTGATCGCCCTTGCCGGTCACGGTGACCACCCAATCCTTGTTTTCATCCTCGCCGGTGCCGTCGAGGGAGAGGGCGGCGGTGGAGGAGGGGGCGTCGGCAAGCAGGAGTGCTCCGTTGGTGCCGTCAAAGGTGGGGGCGTCGGCCGGCAGGGAAGCCATGGCTAGGGCGCGAACCATGCGGCGCAAGGTGGTGGCATCGTCCTTGGCATCCTCGGTGAGGGTGGCCTGTACGCTGACATCACCGCAGGTCCAGCCGATGCTGGCGAGGGATTCATAGTCGCGCTCGCAGTAGAGATCGGCAACGTCAATCTCCCAATCCTGGCTGGGCTCGGTCAGGGTGACCTGCTCGACGTCCGCGGAGGAATCCGCCAGCGCCGCCTGCACAATTGTGGGCAAAGCGAGAACCACCGCCACGAACGCAATGACGGCGAGGAAAAGGCGCCGCGGATGCGCTGGAGGAAAGCGATAAAATTCCATAGCCCACACCTTATCTTGCTGCTTTGACCTAGAGTGGCAGGCATGAAAGATCTTTATCAACTAGTCAATGGACCCTGGTTGGAAAGCCACGTCATTCCCGATGATCGCGGCGTGGATGGCACCTTCCACGCGCTGCGCGATGAGGCGGAGGAACTCGTGCACGAGATCGTGGAAAAGGACACCGGCCGCCCGGGCAAGCTCTATGCCTCCTTTATGGATACCGAGGGAGTCAACGCGGCCGGCATGGCTCCATTGGACGCGGATCTGGACCGCCTAAGCGCGGCCGACCCAGAGGAACTGGCACAGCGCCTGGGTGAACTTGAGCGCACCGGAGTTGGCTCCCCGGTGACCTTCTGGGTATCCAAGGACTCAGGTTCCGAGGACGCCATTGCTTATGTCATTCAATCCGGCCTGGGTCTGCCGGATGAGGCTTATTACCGCGAGGAAGCCCACGCGGAAACGCTGAACGCTTATGAAAAGCACGTGGCCGAAATGCTGGAGTTCCTCGACCCAGCCCGCCTCTTTGGCCTGGGCGCCGAGGTAGCAGCCCACCGCATCGTCAACTTGGAAAAGGAGCTGGCCGCTGGCCATTGGGACGTGGTCTCCACCCGCGATGCGGTCAAGACCTATAACCCGTGCGAGTTTAGCGAGCTGCCCACCATGACCCGCGCTTTGCTCTCCGGCGGCAACCTGCCAGAGCACCGCGTGGTCAATATGATGCCGTCTTATCTCGAGCACTTCGAGAGCCTCTTTACCTCCGAGCGCATGGCCGATTGGCAGCTGTGGGCCACCTGGCACATCCTGCGCTCCCGCGCGGCTATGCTGCCCGAGGAAGTAGGCGCGAAGAACTTCGAGTTCTATGGCACCAAGCTCTCCGGTGCCACCGAGCAGCGCGACCGCTGGAAGCGCGCCGTGGGCTTGGCCGAATCCCTAGTGGGCGAAGAGATTGGCCAAGTATTTGTGGAAAAGTACTTCCCGGCCTCCTCCAAGCGTGAGATGGATGAGCTGGTGGACTACCTCATCGCCGCCTACCGCGAGCGCATCTCTCAGCTGGAGTGGATGACGCCGGCCACCCGCGAGCGCGCGCTGGAAAAGCTCTCCCAGTTCAAGGCCAAGATTGGCTTCCCGGATTCCTGGCGTGATTACTCTGGCCTCGAGGTCTCCGCTAAGGGTGGGGACCTGCTGGCTAATGCCCGCGCCGGCTCCGCTTTCTCCCATGACTTTGAGCTGGCCAAGATTGGCAAGCCAGCTGACCGTAATGAGTGGGTGACCACCCCGCAGACGGTCAACGCCTTTTATAACCCGGTGGTCAATGACATCACCTTCCCGGCAGCAATCCTGCGCCCGCCGTTCTATAACCCAGAGGCCGATGCCGCAGAAAACTTCGGCGCCATCGGTGCCGTCATCGGCCACGAGATTGGCCATGGCTTTGATGATCAGGGCTCGCAGTTTGATGGCCAGGGCAACCTGAATTCCTGGTGGTCCGATGAGGACCGCGCCGCCTTTGAAAAGCTCACCGCCAAGCTGGTGGAGCAATTCAACGGCCAAGTGCCGACGGTGCTCAAGGAAGCCGGCATCGAATCCACCGGTGTAAATGGCAGCTTCACCCTGGGTGAAAATATCGGTGACCTAGGCGGTTTGGGTATCGCTGTGGTGGCTTTCAAGGAATACTGCGCTGATAAGGGCATTGACCTGCAGGGCAAGGAGGAGAAGTTCGAAGTAGATGGAGCCGAGCCAGAGCTGGCCGAGCACACCTACAACGGACTACAACGTTTCTTCCTCGCCTGGGCCCGCGTTTGGCGCACCGCCATCCGTCCGGAGATGGCCACCCAGTACCTCGCCATTGACCCGCACTCGCCGGCGGAGTTCCGCTGCAACCTCATTGCGGCTAACATTGCGGAGTTCTACGAGGCCTTTGAGATTGCCGAGGATTCTGCCATGTATATTGCGCCGGAGGATCGCGTCACCATTTGGTAGCCCTTTCCGCCGGTAGGCGGTGCGCGTAGGCTCGGTGGCATGACTAACGCAGACGCTAACCAGGACCCGCACCGCCCGCTGGAGCCCGGCCAGGAGTGGCACATCGGCGGTCAGGACCGTCAGATGGAGGAGAAGGAACAGCTCGAGCAGCTCGTTGCCTATATCGATGCCCACTATGACACCCCGGATTTCCGCCCGCCGTGGGCCGGGGGCGGATCCCCTGAGGCGGACCAATATTGCGCGCTCTTGCCGGATCGCATTACCCATGCGGCAATGATGGTGCTCGGTACTGCGGTAGACCATGCGCTACCGGGCACTGCGTACACGGAGGGTATTAGCGTAGAAGAGTCTGAGGTGGGCGCCATCTTCCAGCCCTCAAAGCCAACCGGCCGGTGGGCGGTCTCGCTCCATTCGGGCGGCTGGTGGCGTGGCGATGGTCAAGCGCTGGAGATGCAGTGGCGCCCCGAGGTAGCCGCCGCCGCGCAGCTATCCGGCACCACCATCATTGACGTGGATTATCCGCTCGCTCCCGAGCACACCGTGGCAGAGATGGTCAGTGCAGTGCAGCAGGCCATCGACTATGCCCGCGCGCAGGGCGCTTCCAGCGTTACTACCTGGGGGTATTCTTCCGGCGGGGCGCTGGCGGCGCTCGTGCCTGCCGACGCCCTCCTGCTCACCTTCCCCGATTTCGGCGCCCTTGCACATCTGCCGGAGGAGCTGCGCGCCGGATATGACATCCCGGCGGACCTATCTGAGCTAAGTCCGCACACCTTCGTGCAAACCGCAACCGAGGATGAGATTGCCGCGCGTGTTTACGTGCCCGGTGCTGCGGCGCGCGATTATGTTTCCACCCACCGCGTGTCCACCCCGGCTGTGGCGCGGCAGCGCGTGCGAGATGCGGCCGCGTTCCTGGCAGGCGAGCTAGAAAAATAACAGGTTCCTGGCGGTTCCATGCTAAAAGGGAACTAGTTTCAATAGGAGCGCGACTAGTTCCGCATGACCATATCCACTCATGGCGCGCTATCGCGCCTGCATAAATTCGCCGGCGTCATCATTGCGCCCTTTCTCATAGTCGCAGCATTAAGCGGCTTTCTCTATGCCTTGGCACCCACCTTTGAACCGTGGATTTACCACGATGAGGTAACTGCCACCGCGCAAGGCAGCCCGCGCAGCCTCGATGAACAGATTGCCGCCGCCCAGCGCGAGCACCCAAATGGGCATGTGGTTCAGGTCGAGCCTTCCGAGGATCCGCAAGAAACCACTCGCGTGCTTTTCGGCGACCCCACCGCCCCCAACTCCAGCTATACCCACGCCGTCTTTGTAGACCCGGTGGACCTACACATCACTGGCGAACTACAACAATATGGCGGCTCGCGGGCGCTACCTTTCCGCACGTGGGCCTCTAATGGTCACCGCACTTTGTGGCTAGGTGAGCCGGGCCGCCTCTATGCCGAACTTGCGGCCTCGTGGCTCGGCGCGCTGAGCATCCTCGGTTTGTACCTATGGCTCAAGCGTAAGCAAAGGAATAAGAAGCAGCCCTTCAAGGTGCCGGCGCTGCACGCCCGCGTGGGTGCCTGGTTGCTGCCGGGCTTCCTCTTCTTGACCGTTACTGGCCTGACATGGTCGCTGGTGGCGGGCACAAGTATTGGCAAGGTGCGAGAGGAACTCAATTGGAAGGAACCGTCCGTGGCGACCTCTGTTGCAGACGCGGGCGCTAGCACTGCGGCGAGGGAGCATTCCGGCCACGCTGGTCACAAGGGCCATGCGGGTCATGCGGGAGACGAGAGTGCTGCGAAACTTGCCGGGGCCCAAACCGCATTATCGGCAGCTCGTAGCCAAGGTTTAACCGGGGTTCTGGAAATGACCCCACCGGAAAAGCTAGATGATGCGTGGGGTGTGCGCGAGGGTCGTGCAGCCTTCAAGCTGCGCAGCGATGCCGTAGCAGTGACCCCGAACGGGGAGGTCATCGACCGCATCAATTCTGCTGACTGGCCGCTTGCCGCACAGCTAACCTCGTGGCTCATCCAGCTGCACATGGGTACTCTTTTTGGCATCTATAGCCAGGTTGCATTGGCGGTACTCGCTCTGGGCTTGCTCGTGGTGAGCATTGCAGGCCTGTGGATGTGGTGGATAAAACCGCGCCGCAGCCTGCCCGAGCTAAAAATTACCCCCGCCGTGCTGGCGGGGGTGGTGGCCTACTCGATCATCGCGCCTCTCTTTGGTGCTTCGCTGTTGCTCTTTTTCCTAGGCGATTGGATTGTGCGGTGCCTGCGCGCCCCGAAGCGAGGTCGGGGCGCGGCCGCAAGTGAGACTACTCTTCGCCCTCGGGGCGAATTTTCATCTCGGAGTCTTTCCACAGTCCGGAACGGGTAACGTCCTCATAATCGATCTCGGCGGGGACTGGGGCATTGCCCTGTGAATCGGTACGCAGCTCGTACTTTTCAATGGCACCCCAATCGCGGGCCCAGTCATTATTGAGGTAGCTCGGGATCTCATAGGAGTAGTTGACCGCCTCCGCGGTGGACATGGCGCCACCGCCGGAGAAGGACTGGAAATCCGTCAGGGAGGTCTGTGCTGAGGAATCCGGCAAGATGCGGTATTCCGGAATTTCCGTGACGCCGGCGAAGTGGTCAAAGGTGCGCTGGCACGGGAACTGCAGGGCTACGGCCCAGTCCAGCAGCGCCGGGGTGTCCTTGGAGAACTGGTTATTGATGGTATCCAGCTCTGGGACGCGCGGCGGAGTAAAGGCCAGCCAGTCATCCTCATCGGTGGAGTCATCCGTTGCTACCAGGCGCACCACGTTGGCATCCTTTGGCAACTTATCCAGCGGCAGGCGCAGGTTGCGCCACTTTGGCGTGGCACCAACGGCGGCGAGTTCTTCCTCGCCGGTATTGGTGACCTTTCCGGAGTCATCGATGGTGCCGTACTCGAGGCTAAGCTCCATGCCTTCCTGCTCCACCCCGTTGACATCGTGGTGGTAGATATTGCCGGCTGCAGATACGGCGAGAACCGGGGTATTGTCCTTGGCCTCTGGCAGGTTGTACCACTTGGTGGTTACCTCAGAGGTGGAGTCTTGGTCTTCGTTATAGGAACCGAGCACCGGCACCTTGGTGTAATCCAGGTTGAACGGCAGGTGCATGGTGGATCCATTGACGCCCTGGGTGCCGCGCACGCCGCCCTCAGAGGTATTGGTGGTTTCCTTGGACTTCTTGTCCTTCTTTTCCTTCTTATCCTTCGACTCCTGGGAGTCGGAAGACTCGCTCGCGCCGCCGGATTCAGCATCCGCGCCCGAGGTAGCGGTCTCCGCGCTATCGGAGGAGGAATCGCTGGAGCCATCCGCGATGGCACCCACGGAGGCGGAATTCTGGTTTTCCGGCTCGATGGATTCGGGGATGAAGTTTGGATCGAAGCCCTTGTGGGTCTCGTCCTGGTCCACCAGGGAATCGCCCAAGTCGCCTTCGACCGGGGTCAGGAAGGAGTCATTGGTATTGGTCTCCACCATGGTCTGATCCGCCAGCGCGCAGGTATTGCCGCGCAGGGAAGCCAAGTTGCCCTTGCCCACGGAGTAGGAATCCGCCTGGGAGACGGTGGCCTTGGCAAAGGAAGCACAAGAAAGGGCAACCACGATGGCGCAGGCAAGGGCGATAGGCGCGGACATGATTCCGGCCGAACGCGAGACCTTGGCGGCGGCATTCTTCTCAAATTCCGCCAGGGTTCCGGCTTCTTCCGCCTGGGACTTGCGGTAGCTATGGCGCAGGGACTGCACCACGCCGATGGCGAAGATAATGAGGGCGATGGCGAGGAGCACCTTATTGGCCTCGATGGCCTTGAATTGCACCGTGCGATCCCACCACGGAATGCCAAAGGAGGATACGTACCACCAAGCGTTCCAGCCGGCGAAGGATATAGCCAGCAAGAAGACCACCGCGGCGATGGCGAAGGTGCGAGCGCGCGGCGAGCGCAGCGCGAACTGGGAGAGCACCACGGCACCGAGGGCGGCGATGACACCGGCCACGCCGGCGTAGATGCCAAAGTGGTGGGTCCACTTGGTGGGGGTGAACATGAGGAAGAACATGGACAGCGCCACGATGATGAGCAGGCGCTGGGTCGGGCCGACGGCAGCACCAACGACGCGACGGTCCTTGATAAAGGCCGCCACGATAAGAACCAGGCAAAAGAGCATGGTGAAGACCGCGAAGCGGCGGGTGAGCGAGCCGTCCACCGATTCCTGGAAGAGGGTGGAGTAGCGCGCGTACTCGGCGTACCACGGTAGGGAGGGGCCGACCTCGGAGCGCACGCGGGTGGACTCCAGCACGGTAGACAGCGTCTGGTCACCAAAGGCGGCGACCATGATGGCGGTGCCAGCGCTCAGGAACGGCGCAATGAGCGAAAGCCAGCCGAGGGCGCCACCGCCCATGGACGGCACGCGCTCAGCCATGGCACGGAAGAGGTGCGGCAGGCTAACCAGGAAGACGCCCACGGCAAAAAGGCCGGTCGGCCCAGCGGCCAATGTGATGGTTGCGGCAATGGTGCCCACGGCCGCCGGAAGCAGGCGGCGGGTGGCAATGGCGCGCTCGAAGGAAGCCCAGGTAAACATCACGCCGAGCGCCACGATGGGCTCTGGGCGGGTGCCGTTGTTATACGGCAGCCAGAAGGCCAGGAACATCAGTGCTGCGGTCCAGTGGGCGACCCGGCGGCCGTCGACAAGCTGGCCAAAGCGCGGCAGCATCTCGCGGGAAAGGATAAACCAGATGATGAGCCCGGAAATCAGGCCCGGCAGGCGCACGAAGACCGAGGCGGTAGAAATCTGGGAGAGTACGGCAACTAGGTCGTAATAGGGGGAGCCAAAGGGCGCCTCCGGCACGCCGTACCAGCGGTAGTAGTTGGCCATGTAGGTCGCGTGATCGAAGACGCGGCTCATGGAGAAGATGAAGCCATCATCCGAGGTATTGGCGCCGAGGATGTACCAGAATCCCAAAATTGCGGCCACCACGCCATCGAGCGGGCGCACCTTCTTCCACGTCTCAGGCATGAAACCGAAGCGGCGTCCATCGAGGCGGTCGATGCGCCATAGGCAGAACAGGGACACGGCCACCATGGCGATGCCCAGCCACATGGCAATGGTCTTGAGCAACGTCGGGGACGAGGTAAAGCGGGAGTTGATATCGACGTGGACATTGAGGCCGTCGTCAAGCAGGGCTTGCACGTCAGCCTTATCGTCGATTTCGGTATAAACGCCGGTGACCTGCGGGCGCAGATCCTCCTCGGTGGTCTTTTCATGCTCGCCCACGCTCACGGAGGTGCCATCGCCCGTAGCGGAAATTTCAATCCTGGCGTCCTTGGGGAGCTTGGCTACCTCTTGGGCGTTGAGGGTAAGCAGCACCTCATCCAAGGACACAACGGACAGGCCCTCGTCATTCGCGCGGACGAAAAGGCCGCGGTTGGAGGCCTTCTTGGATTCCGGCGGGACGGTGCCGTAAACCATGGATTGGCCCTCGCGCAGTTCATCGACTGCGGAGATGGGGATGGTGGCCTTCAGGTCCTCTGGGGCGACGGAAATGAGCGGCGCGTTGATGGACTGCACGGAATCATGCTGCGGCCAATCATAAGAGGATTGGGTTTGGGTCACCGGCAGTAGCGGGGTCGCTACAAAACACAGGAAACCAATCAGCCCGGCAATGATTGCGGTCCACCGCAGGCCCGCGGGGGCGGCGGTGAAGCGGGAGCCGGCAGCGGCAGGTCGCGCTTGGGTGGTATTCGTAGTGAGGCTATCTGACACGGCGATTAGTTTACGTCAGATAACCCCTTCGGCCCGCGGGCACACCCTGCCGCAGGCGGGAAGTGTGGGTGAACTTACTTGGTGCGAACGGCTGTTACAAAGGGGCCGGTTTGCTGTAGCTTCCAGCCCTTGTCAAAGACATCGGCGTTGAAGAAGACCGCGCGGTAGCGAATATTCGGCTGGTTGGGATAGATATCTTCTGCCAGGTGGAACTTGAAACCATCGTCCTTATTTTCCAGGTCGCCGCGGAACATCATGACATCCGGACCGCGCCAGGGAGCAGAATCCAAAGCCTTGCGGAACTCCTCCGGCTGCATATCCCAGGAATCATTGGCCCAAGTTTCAATCTGCTCGTTGCGGGTGCTGAACTCGCCCAAGGGATTGGCGTAGTGGCTGGTAAAGGCGTTAAAGCCCCAGTAGGGGTAATAAGACATGAAGGTCTTTTCATCCGTGAGCACCACCGTCTCATCCGGTGTATAGCCCTGGTCTTGAATGAAGTTGTGGATATCTAGGTAGTAGTGGGCGGAATCGCTGGTGAAGCGGTCCGCGCGTTCGCCGTAGCCATCGGTATCGCTATAGGCGTGATCGATGGCGTCCTCGTTAGCCTCTGGGATCTGCTGCGCATAGAAGACGCCGGCCAAGGCCAAGATGATGCCAAAGACCGCGGTGATCTGCTTATTGGTGGTGTGGGAGAAACGCGCCGGGTAGAGGCGGTGCACGCCGAGTAGACGAATCTCTGCCAAGGCCAGGACGCCGGCGGTGGCAAAGAGGAGCACCACGATGACCTCGAGGCGGAAGCTGAGCAGCGTGGTGCCGGCCAGGGTTGCCACCATAGACGCCACGGTCCACAGGTAGGTGCCAAGGAGGGAGATGCCCAGCGCGCGTACCTCCACGTCATTGAGGCGGATGACGATGTAAATGAGCCCCATGAGGCAGAGGAAACCCACAATGCTCAAGGACAAGAAAGGCACTGGAATTTGCGTGCCTTCCTCCGGCAGGTAGTGCTGCGCGGTGGTTTGCAGCGGCACCGGTGAGTGCATGACTGACCATACGTAGGGTCCCCAGGCGATGAGCGCGATGGCAATGGAGCCTACCGCCATGATCGCTAGGCGCAGGATGGGGCGCCACGTATGCTCATAGAGCGCGGTAAACAGCGCGATGAGGCTGACTACGGTAAGTGCGGCCGCAGCGGTGAAAAGGGTATAGAACGTAGCGGAAATGCCCAGGTAGAGCGTCACTCCCAGGGTGGCCAGCCAGGAGCCGCGGAAGGCCCGGGCGCTAAGTACTGCAACGGCGGGCAGGCCCATGGCAATGACCGCGGAATAGGGTTCCTCGGCCGCAATGGTGAGCGTAATCGCGGTGGTCACCAGGGCGATGGCGGTGGCGACCGGCAGGGAACTGGTCAGGCGCGGCCAGATGGGCACCAAAATACATCCGGCCACGGCAATGGAGATGAGCGCCCAGGGCTGGTAGACCTCCCAGCCCGGAATTCCCATGAGCGCACCCAAGCGGCCACCCAACCAGAACCAGCCAATCGGATAGAAGGACGGCATGTCCTGGTAGTTCATGTCCGCGTAGCCCATCTCATCCACCGAACGGGTGAGGAACTGGGTGCGGAAGGCCTGGTCCACCTGCACGCCATCGAGCCACAAGCGGGAGGCGGACAGCGGCAGGCCCACGGCGGCCAGGGTCAACAGGGCCGGGGAGAGGTAGGTGATCCCGTAGGTCAGCCAGGCCCGCCAGCGCGGTCGGGTAAAGGAATCCTTGTAGTGGTCATAGAGCCACCACACGCACAGCCCGCCGGCCAGGGCCAGCGTGAGCACCACCCCCACCGTGGTCAACGCGCGGGTGACCATGGAGGTATTAAAGGACGGCAGCGAGACCGTCTTGAAGGCAAACCAGCCCAGCAGCGTTACCACGCCACCGGCTAGGGCGGCCAGCACAATACCCAGCAAGGTCGCGCGAGGGGTCAGCGCATCGGCGCGGTAGGCCTCGGTGCGGTTATCCTCGCTTACGGGCGTTGACTGGGCGGGTACAGCGGTGCTTGTCATGCCCATTAGTTTCGCATACCCAAGCCCCACAGCCCAGATTTGGCGCGGGCAGGACAGCACTTGCTTGGCGGCATCCCCCTGATACACCACCGCCCCCGTCACCTCCCTCGCCGCCGGCGTGCGGCGAGGGAGGTGACGGGGGCGGGGCGGCTACGCCTACGCGGAAAGCCGCGGCGTTTAGAACGGCAGCTTGCGGAAGATGGCCTGCGGGATGAACTTGAATGCCAAAGACACGTACTCAAAAAGTGGGTGTACGAAGATGGACTGCTTGCCCTCGAGCACGGCCTTGACGGTGGCCTCGGCAACGTCGGAAACGTTGACGGTCAGTGGGGCGTCGCCAGCCTCGGCGGACATCTTGGTGCGCACCTGGCCTGGGCGTACAACCAGCACGTTGGCTCCGGTGCCGCGCAGGGCCTCGCCCAAGTTGATGTAGAAGCCGTCCACGCCGGCCTTGGAGGCGCCGTAGACAAAGTTGGAACGGCGCACGCGCATGCCTGCCACGGAGGACATAGCGATGATGGTGCCGTGGCCCTGGTGCTTGAACTTCTCGCCCAAGAGCACGCCTACGGACACCGGTGCGGTGTAGTTGGTCTGTGCGGAGGCGACAGCCTTGTCGTGGTTTTGCCACAGTTCTTCCTGGTCACCCAGGGTGCCGAAGGCAACGATGGCTACGTCGACGTCGCCGCTTTCCCAGGCCTTATTAATAACGTCTGGGTGGGAGTCGAAGTCGGTGGCGTCGAAGTCCAAGACCTCGACGTCAGCGCCGCGGGATTCCAGGTCAGCCTTGGCCTGGGCGATGCGCGGGGACTCCGGGCGGGCGGCCAGGGTGACCTTGGCCGGGCCGCGCTGCAGGAACTCGGAGACGACGCCGAGGCCGATCTCAGAGGTGCCGCCCAGAAGCAGGATGTGTTGTGCTTGGCCTACTGCATTAAGCATGGTCAGTAAATCTCCTTAAAGGTGTTATTTCCAGTGATTAGTGCAGCTCGAGGCGGCGGGACATATCGGAGGCAAAGACGCCGGTCGGGTCGATCTCGTTGCGGGTCTTCAGCCAGCCTTCCATGCCCGGGTACATCTTGTGGAAGTTTTCGGCGGAGGTGCGGGATTCCTTGGCCAGGTAGAGGCGGCCGCCGAATTCCATCACGCGGCGGTCCAGGTCATCCAGGAACTTGCCCAGGCCCGGACGGATGGGGAAGTCCACGCAGACGTTCCAGCCCGGCATCGGGTAGGACAGCGGCGCGCGGTTGCCTTCACCGAAGAGCTTGAACACGTTGAGGGCGGAGTAGTGGCCGGAGCGCTGCATATCGCGGATGATCTCCTTGAACGGCTCCACAGCCTCGGTCGGTACCACGAACTGGTACTGCAGGAAGCCCTTGGAACCGTATCCGCGGTTCCACTCGCCAATGAGATCCAGCGGCTGGTAGAACTGCGTCAGGTTCTTGACCTGGTTCTTCGCCGGTGCACCCATGGTGTAGTACGCCAAGCCCACGGCGGAGAGGGAGAGCTTATTCATGGTCCAGGACGGGAAGATATCCGGCACCGTCATCAGCTGCGGCGCATTGAACTTCAGTGGGTCCTTGGCCAGCTTCGGGGCTAGCTCTTCCAGCTGCGCCAGGGTGGCCAGCGAACCGCGGGAAATGGTGGAGCGGCCCAGCTTTGGTTCTGGTGAGATGACATCGAACCAGGCGGAAGAATAGGTGTAGTTGTGCTCGGAGCCATCGGAGTGGAAGGCGATGGTTTCATCCAAGTTATCGGTGCGGTCCGTATCCGCGATGAAGTAGGCGGTTTCCGTCTTGGTCATGCGGATGGTGGCGCGCAGAATGATGCCGGTCAGGCCCATGCCGCCAACGGTGGCCCAGAAGAGGTCGCCGCTCGGGTCATCCTCGGAGCCTTCCGGGGTCAGGTGCAGCACGCGGCCATCGGCCACGAGCAGCTCCATGGAGACCACGTGGTCACCAAAGGAGCCGGCGGAGTGGTGGTTCTTACCGTGAATATCTGGGCCGATTGCGCCACCGATGGTGACCTGGCGGGTACCCGGCAGAACCGGAACCCACAGACCATAAGGCAGGGCAGCCTTCATCAGCTGGTCTAGGGTGACACCACCATCGACGTCCACCAGAGCGGACTCTGGGTCGATGGAGTGGATCCTATTGAGCTTTTGCATGTCGATGACCAAGCCGCCGCCGTTTTGGGCGGGGTCACCGTAGGAGCGGCCCATACCGCGGGCGATGACGCCGCGGCGCAGGTGGGCGGGCTTATCCGAGTTATCTTCTGCAACCTGAGCCACGGCCTTTTTGATCACGTCCACGTCTTCGGTGGAGAGCACGTGGGCGGTCGTCGGGGCGGTGCGGCCCCAGCCGTGCAGGGACTTTTCAGTAGTATGTAATTCCATCTCTTACTCTTTGCTCGACGGATGTATGTCGGTTCTCTAGCCTACCTAGCTCACACAAGGGCAGGCGGAGTGACGCGAGTGATATTCAGAACAAAACGGACGCTTGTACTGCCCGAATGCGCCCGTTTATAGATCCATAAGCGCGCGGATCTCCTCCGGCAGTTCCTCTTGGGATTCAATAATCGGGCCGTCATACTCCCGCAAAAGTTCATAGACGCGAGCCCGTGAGGAGGAATCCAGCATGGGCAATTCCTCTGCCATCAGGCGAGTCATGAAAGGACTCAACGGCACATCGGTATGTTCCGTGGCCTCGAAGTGGCCGTTGCGCTTATCGTCCTCCGCACGCACATCCTGTGCCGCCTGCTGCGCCGGCGTCATATGCTCTGTCTTTTCCGAGTACATGCGCATTAGCTTACCGCCGCTTAAAGTAGTCGCTATGACCAACAACCGTGAGACGCACGATCAGCGCCAAGACAACTACGCCCTCGATGACACTCTGGCTGGCCGTATCACCCAGGCCGCCGCCGTAGGCATTGCGACCTCCTATCCGGATTGGATCACGTCCAAGGGCGGCTTGATCACCGCGTATACCTTGTCTTTCTTTGGCTTTGGCGCCCTGGTGGCCTATACCAATGCGCACGCTGAGCAGGACGGTGATGAGCCGCGCTCGCCGCAGGATAGTGCCGATCAAGGCCTCAAGCCCTGGGCTATTTTTGCCGCAGTGGTGCTGCTGCTCATCCTGGGCGGCTGGATGAACGTTGCCCTTTCGCGCCGGATGGTGAAGTTCCTGCGCAAGCGCGGTGCCAAGCGGCCGTGGACCCTCTTGGGCGCCATTGGGGCGGCGCTGACGTTCCTCATTAGTGAGCTGGAAGCTCGGGATATTGCAAAACTAGCTTCCTAAAACTTGCGTATGGTGGGGCTCATGAATGCAGGGGTCACCGATATCGCACAGGCGCGGGCCAAACGCGCCGATGGCGTGGTATCCCTTAAACGCGAGCCCCTCACCATCATTTGCCAAGCCGCGAATATTCGCGCCGATGGCGAGGTGCACCGCCAGATTGGTTTTAGCGATGCCCTGACCTTTACCGAGCTACACCGCGTTCTGCGTATCTGCTTTGGCCTGCCGGAGGAGGAATCTCCCTGGCACTTTTATGAACACACCGAAGCCCGTGGCCCGCGCATCGATCCCGAGCGCCAGGTCTCCGAATTCCTGTGGCGCGAAGGCGATCAAGTCGACTTCGCCTGGGGACTGTGGGACTTCGAGCTGGTAGTAGCCGAGATTTATCCCCGCGATAATGGCACCCCAGAGGCGCTGTGCGTGGGCGGCTCCGGATCACTCTTTCAGCCCTTTGAGCTGACCAGCGTGAACCGTGAATTGACCGGACAGGAAGTTACCGATGAGGTCTTTTCCGCGGTATCGTCCCCCGTGCGCGATTTAATTGAGCGCACCAAACTCTATGACTTCGTCCCGCTGCTGCAAGCGATGGACCTAGGCAGGGAAACCGACCTATCACCGCATGCTTCCCGCGTGCTCGCCAGCTTGCCACGCGAGGTGACCCATGAAGGCAAAGACGCCTTTTGGTCCATGGCGCTTGCCCTTTCCTGTATGGGCGGCGCGGAGCTGACCGATTCCGTCGTGGAGACCACCATGGATGCGCTCGGCTGGGTCAATGACGATGGCACGGCACTCTCCGGGGCCGACGTGCGGCAGCTTTGCGCGGCGTCGTTACAGCAATTGGCCGAGATCGGCGCTTATGGCACCGAATCCGCCGCGCCGGTGGATCGGTTGGACATGTACCGAGCGCTCTTGCGCGGGTAGGCTACTCACTCGTGACTAATTCCGCTGACGACGCCGTAGAAGTAAAGCCCTCATCCACCTCGCTGCACACCCAGCTGGTGCGTTTTATTTCCGTGGGCGTATTTACCGCCGCCATTGACTATGGTCTCACGCTTTTATTGACCTATCTGGGGCTGCACCGTTCCGCCGCCAAGGCCATCGGTTGGGTTTTTGGCACCATCGCCGCCTACTTGGCCAATGCGCGGTGGACCTTTGGGGCCAAGGTGTCTGGCCGCACAGCCGCGACCGTGGGCATTTTGTACGCCTCTACCTTTGCGGTCCAAAACTTCCTGTACTGGGTACTCAATGAGCCGCTTATGGCTCTCGGCTTTGAGGGCGCGGTAAAAGACACCATCGCCTTCGTCATCGCCCAAGGCGTGGCCACGGTGACCAACTTTGCCATTCAAAGGGCCTTTATCTTTAAGGAAAAATAGATGGCAGCAGCCTCCTCACGGACGTGGTGCGGCGCGGCTCAGCGGGCTTCGCGCTCGACCAGCCTGCGCGCGCAAAGCGCCAAGTTCGCTGTGACGGGGGCGCTTGCCGCGCTTATCGACGTCTCCTTAACCTGGCTCCTGCAGATCGGCTTCGGTCTGCTTAGCGCCGACCCCGCCCGTGCGGTGGGCTTTATTATCGGTAGCTGGGCGGCCTATCTACTCAATCGCCGCTGGACCTTCCAGGCCGAAGCCACCGCGGTGCGCTTCGCCGGTGTCCTTGCCACCTACGGCGTGACCTTCGTGGTCAATATGGTGGCCTATAAGTTCCTTTTTGAGCTTTTCGCCGTCCACTGGGAGTGGAACTCGACCCTTTCCCTCGTGGTGGCCTTTGCTATCTCGCAGGGCACCGCGACCGTGGTGAACTTTGCGGCGCAACGCTGGATTATTTTTAGGAAGGCGGGGGTCAGGGTCGTCGCCAAGCAGGATCCGTCCTAGCCCTGGTTAGGGCGGCGGAAATCTTCTTGGCGCCCGCGGTTGTGGAGCTTGAGCCATTCGATAAAGCCGGCTGGGTCGTGGCGCTGGACCAAGAAGAACCAGCCAAAGCGGGCAAATTCCTGCGGCAGTAGCTTGCGCATACCACGCTGCCACAGCAGGTAACCGCGATTGCGGTAGGTGAAAAAGCGCTTGAACTCACCTTCTGGGTACTGGGTATGCATCTTGCCGCCCAGGATGGGTTTGAACTCATCCGATCCGTCCGGATGTAGGTAGCTGGTGGTCAGCGCCGTGCCGAAGGAGAGTCCGGAGTTGGCCAGCCGGCGGTGATATTCCACCTCATCGCCGCGGATAAATAGCCGGTAGTCCGGCACGCCAATGATCTCCATGGCCGCGGCGGAAATCAGCGCACCGTTAAAAAGCGAGGCGATGCCGGGCAGGAAATCGCCTTCCAGTTCGTCCATTCGGCGGCGCCATACCAGCCCCTGGCGCAGGGGGAAGGCGAGGCGGCCGGGATCGTCAATATTGCATACCGCCGGGGATACCTCATGCAGGCGGTTGACTTCGGCCACTCGATACAGCTCCGCTAGTACCGCGTGATCGGCGGGGCGGCCATCATCATCAGCGCACCACACGGCATCGACGCCCAAGGAAAGGGCGGTGAGAAAGCCCAGTGCAAAGCCGCCAGCGCCGCCCAGGTTGGTTTCCGAAGGTACGTAGACGCCCCGGTCACCCGCCATGGATTCGACGAGTTCGCGCACCGCATCTTCCGCGCCATTATCCACCACGACTACCCACTGCACAGGGTGGGTTTGGTGGACTACCTGTTCAAGCGAGGCTCGCAATAGTTCGGCGCGCTGATGGGTAACAATGACGGCGGCGGTGGAACCGGTGGAAGTCAGGGTGGCAGTCATGGGCTCCATCTTGCCACCGGGCTGGCGCGGGTTAGCGCAGAAACACTCCGCGCAGCGGAAGCGAGATGCGAAAAAGAGCGCTGCTAATTGTCGCTCGTATCCTCATTTTCAAAACGCTCGCGCAGGTCGCGTACATACTCGCCCACCTCAGGGCCTTCGTATTCACCGACGACCTCGGAAACCTCACCCACCGAGCGGATCTCGCCATGGTCGATCCACAGCGCGGTATTACACAGCTGCGCCAAAAAGTCATTGGAGTGGGAGGCAAAGACCAGGATACCGGAGCGCTTCACCAGCTCTTGCAGGCGCACACGGGCCTTGGCCATGAAAGCGGCGTCCACGGCGCCGATGCCCTCATCCAACAGCAGGATTTCCGGCTCAATGGATGTCACCACGCCGAGCGCCAAGCGCACGCGCATACCGGTGGAATAGGTGCGCAGCGGCATGGAGAGATAATCGCCGAGTTCAGAAAACTCCGCAATCTCATCCATCTTTTTCTTCATCTGCTTGATGGACTGGCCCAAAAAGAGGCCACGGATAATGATGTTATCGTAGCCAGAGACCTCTGGGTCCATGCCCACGCCCAAATCAAAGACGGGGGCCACGCGGCCGCGCACATCGGCAGAACCACGGGTGGGCTCGTAAATGCCAGACAAAAGGCGCAGCAGGGTGGACTTGCCGGCGCCGTTATGGCCCACCAAACCCACGCGGTCGCCCTCGCGCAGGTGCAGGTTAATATCCTTTAGCGCCTCCACCACGACGGTGTTCTGGGCATTTTTGCCAATGGCGCCGCCGGCCGAAGAAAGCATGGCCTTCTTTAGCGAGCGGGATTTGGCATCAAAGATGGGAAAGTCCACGCACGCGTTATACGTATCAATCGAGACCATCAGTCTGTATCCTTTCGAGGAATCTCAGGAAGTGCAGGGCGTGGGCTTAAACCCAGTAACTGACGCGGAAGCGCCACTTGCGCATGACCAAGCCGGCGATGAGCAGGCCGAGAACGGTGCAGCCGATGACGATCCACCAGTGGTAGGCGGCCACCGGCTCGCCGATCATGGGCGCACGGACGATTTCCAGGTAGTGGTAGAGCGGGTTGATTTCCGCGATGCGGGCGCGGCCGGCCACCGCACCGCCCTGGTCCTTCAAGGTATTGGTCATCCACACAATGGGGGTGACGTAGAACAGCAGCTGGGTCAGTGCTTCTAGCAGCGGAGCGACGTCACGGAAGCGGGTAGCGATGATGCCAAAGAACATCGTGACCCATACGCCGTTGACCAACAGCAATGCCAAACCAGGGATAAACAGGAAGAACTCCCAGCCTAGGCTGCGCGGGAAGATAAGGATAAGCAGCAACCAGATGATGAGGTTATGGCCCAAAAACAGTGTCTGGCGCCACACTAAGCGGTAAACGTGCACCGACAGTGGGGCGGGGAGCTGTTTAATCAAGCCCTCGTTGTCAATGAAGACGGTGGAGCCTTCCTTGATGCAACCCGAGATGAAGGTCCACATAATAAGGCCCACGGTGACGTGGGGGAGGAACTCCGCGACGGGAATCTGGAAGAGCATGGAATACAACAGGCCCAAGGCAAGGGCCATCACGCCGGTGGCGATGGTGATCCAAAACGGGCCCAGGACAGAGCGGCGGTAGCGCTGCTTAATATCTTGAATGCCCAGTTTGAACCACAGCTCGCGCTGCTGTGCACCCTGCACCAGGTCCGCGAAGGCGGCCTTGAGGGTCTCGGACTGGGACGCTGGGGTGGCCTCGCTGTCTGGCTGGGAGGTCATGCGGGCGATATCAGCGCGCAGTTGATTGTTATCTTGCACGCTCAACACCCTAGCGTGCGGGCTGGGCAAACGGGAACTACACGCCGCCAGCCTGCGAAAACAGCGATATACAGCGAAAATCCAGATTTGGGAAACTTGGGGCAAACGCGTATACAGTAGGGAACCGACCGCCACTGTGTGGCGATGCCTAGTGCGATAAAGAAGGGGACCGTAATGCCAGCAGGAGCTTCGGCACACTACGACGTATTCAGTGTGCGCGGTTTATACACCGGGCTATCTGATGGTTGGACCTACCTCAACGCGCACGCGGTGCCCCAAATTTCTGAGCGCGTCGCCTCCGGCGTGGCGCGCTCCTTCCGGATGTCCACTGCGGTGGCCACCCAGGAGGGTCCAGGCGGTGCCCACTCTGCCACGCCCGCGCCGGGCCGTTTGGAAGGCGATGGCAATTACACCGCCGCACGCATGGCTGTAGCGGATCTGACCGGGTCCAAGGCAGACCGCGTGGTGCTTGGCCCGTCCTTGTCCGTGTTGTACCAGTCCTTGGCGCACGCGGCCCGTCCGCTGTTGGGCAGCAATTCCTCGGTGGTGCTCTCCAAGCTGGATCCGCCGTCTTTGTACTCGGCATTTTCTGAGGTCAAGGCAGAGACCCGCTGGGCCCAGCCAGACTTGGGCACGGGTGAGCTGCCAGGTTTCCAATTTGCAGAGCTTGTCGACGGCTCCACGCGCCTCGTCGCTTTTTCCGCCGCGCACGAACTTTTGGGCACGGTCTCCCCGGCCGCCGAGATCATTGACACCGTCCATGAGCGCTCCCGTGCCTGGACGCTTCTCGACGTCTCTGCGATCGCCCCCTATCGCCCCATCAACTTTGATGATTTCGGCGCCGATATCTTGGGCCTCGACCTGGGATTGCTGGGCGGACCGCAGCTAGCGGCTTTGGTCTTCCGCGATACCCGCATGTTCCGCCGCCTCGATGCCCTCGATCCGGTGCATACCGGCAAGGGCGCCCGCAAGCTGGAAACACCCATTTCCTCTGGCCTGGCCGGCGGTGTCGGCCCGCTCGTGGACCACCTTGCTGCCCTGGCCGGTGGGGAGAGCGGCTCGCGCCGCAAGCGCTTGCGTACCTCCATGGATGCGCTCAGCGCCTATTTGGAGGAGTTGCGCGCGGACCTGTATTCCTTCTTGAGCACCCTGCCCGCCGTGCATATTCTTGGCGTGACCGGGGAAGCGGCCGCCGGCGCATCCGACGATCGCCTGCCGCGCCTCACCTTCGCGGTAAAGGGTGTTCCGGCCGAGACGGTTTATAAGCGCCTCTTTGATAACGGCCTTGTTACCACGCTTGCCCCGCAGACTCCGTTGCTCACGGAGATGGGCGTGGAAGAAATTGGCGGTGCCGTTACCGTTGCGCTCGGCCCCTTCAACACCTATCACGACGTCGAGCATCTCATCCGCGTTGTAGCCTCACTGGCTTAAACGGTAAGCACCAAGGTGCCGGTGACCTCGCCACTGTCTAGGGCAGTGTGGGCTTGGGCGGCGTCGGCAAGCGGGTAAGTGGCGTGCAGTGCGTGTTTTACGCGGCCGTCCTCCAACATGGGCCACACGTTTTCTACCGTGCCCGCCACGATCTGTGCCTTATCCTCCAGATCGCGGGCGCGCAGCGTAGTGCCCTGGATGGTCAGGCGCTTGGGAAGCATGGCGCCCAAGTTGATTTCCGCCTTGGTGCCGCCCTGCATGCCAATGATGATGAGCTTGCCGTCCTTAGCTAGGCACTTCATATTCTTTTCCAGATATTTCGCGCCGATGATGTCCAAAATGACATCGCAGCTTCCCTTCAACTCTTCTAGGAAGTCGTGCTCCTTATAGTTGATGAGAATATCGGCGCCCAGCTCGCGGCAACGCTCCAACTTCTCCTGTGACCCGGCCGTCACCGCTACCTCTGCGCCGAGCGCCTTGGCTACCTGAATGGCAAAAGTACCAATGCCGCCGCCCCCGCCATGGATGAGGACGCGCTGGCCCTCGTGAAGGCCTGCCTCAATGCCCAGGTTGGACCACACGGTGCATCCGACCTCAACCACCGCTGCAGTTTCCTCGACGCTCAACCCCTTGGGCACGGGAAGCAGCTGGCCCTGCGGAACCGCAACGTATTCGGCGTAGCCACCACCCGCGAGCAGGCAGCCCACCTCGGTGCCTACCTCCCAGTTCGTATCCCCGGCATCGGCGATGGTGCCTGCTGCTTCTAAGCCCAAGATTTTCGACGCCCCCGGTGGTGGCGGATAGGCACCCATCGTCTGCAGGATATCGCCCCGGTTAACGCCGGCTGCCTGCACCTTGACGAGCACTTCGCCGGGGCGCAGCTGCGGGACATCGACTTCGCGGAGCTCTAAGGACCGGCGTTCCTGGGAATTGGTCTGCACAATTGCCTTCATTTTTGTTGTAGTCATAGGGCCCAATCTAACGAAACTAGTGTGGTCTATGCCACGAAGGCTCCAGTATCGTCTTATTAGTTCCAGCGTTGAAGGTGGCGGTTTGGGAAACCGGCCTAACTTTTTAGTACACTGACCAAGTTGCTTCGTGGGCGAGAAGTTCGCTTTCCATATGCAACGTGGAGACGTGGCAGAGCGGCCGAATGCACCGGTCTTGAAAACCGGCGAGGTAATACCTCCGCGGGTTCAAATCCCGCCGTCTCCGCAAGGTCATGAGTCGCGACATGTTTGACAGATGAGTCACGACATCGTTGACAAACCGGCATCTCAGTCGCTTTTTGTTCTGGGGTGCCGGATTCTTCTATCGAGCGAGCAGTGCAAGGGGTCACCGTTCCAAGCAGCAGTACCAAGGCGCCGTAAAGAACACTTGAGTCTTGCGGTCGGAGTCATTTCCCTCGTGCACTTTAGAAGGCGCCATAGGTTCTAAGTGGCCGCACTCTGTATCGACGCCATTGGGCTGCGGCCTTGGTGACATATAGCTTTGACGATGGTCATAGTACGGTTAGGACTGTTCATAGTGTCAAACATGTCGCGACTCACCAGTCAAGCTTCACCCAACACGGTTAGGTAGCCCTAAGCGTCAAATATGTCGCGGCTGATCTGTCAAGCGTCACGACGATTCCCTCAGGCACCGACTGTCAAATATGTCATGAACTCAGTCACCGCTGTCTCCGCAATATTTGAAGTCGTGTGGGATCGTTCCTTTCGGTGTCGCGCGACTTCATTCGCTTTCGAAGTTTCATTCTGATGACTTTATTCTGCGCGTTTTGTAAATTTGGCGCCAAAATAGGGGATAGCGCGCCGTTTGCATTGTGTTCTACTACGGTAAAAGGAGAACAGAGCTGGAATCGTGGAAACTAACGAGCTTATGATTTTCCTGCTTACTTAGAGTGAAACGTCCTGGGTTTAGTTCCGCTTCTTTTACGACCCTGTGTTGATGGGTCGGGTGCGATAGTACTTGGTTTTACTTCTTGTGGGGTGGATGAATTGGGGTGCTTTTCTACATTTACGCAGTTCTAATCACTTTTTTATGAGGGGTCTATAGTGCTCAGTCGTGTAAATTTCAGAGAGTTGAATGATGTGTCAACGGTTGCGTATTTCGAGGGGGGAATTATTGGAGGGTGATGCTCCTATGTTGTGTCAAGCTGATTTGAGAAGTTCTTCATAAGCCAACCTCAACTCCGGCAAAGGGCGCTTGCCGGTTTCGATATCACTGATTCTCGCCGGGGCACACCCGAGTTTTTCAGCAACCTGGGCTTGCGATAACTGCCTCTCGATCCGTCGAGCTTTGAGTTCATCAACCTCTACCTGGCCCGTTGGAAGAACGGCCTGACCCAAGCACAACACCCGGTAGACCTCCCTGACAATGGCGCGTTTCAGACACCGTAAGATCTCCTTTTTCGACAATCCTTCCTTGGTGCGTTTGGCTACGTAGTCCCTGGTGCGTTGGTCATGATGCATCCGCACCAACGCGATCCGATGCAACGCAGAATTCGCCCGACGATCACCACCCCGGTTGAGACGGTGCCGATGAGTCCGTCCAGAACTAGCCGGAATCGGTGCGGCCCCGCACAGATGAGCTAATGCTGCCTCGGAGTGAATCCGGCCTGGATTATCCCCCACACTGACAATCAGATCAGCAGCCACCACGGAACCACACCCAAATATCGAGGTCACATGCGGATTGATCATCTCAACCAGGATACTGATGTGTTTTTCCAGCTGCGTACCCTGTTTCTGTAAATCACGATAGGTGGTGGCTAATGTCTTCAACGCGAGGAGCACCCCATTTCTGGGGTCGGCCAGGTCAGCTGATGGTCGGCACCGGGACAAGGCCTCCACCATGACCAATGTGGACATCGCACTATAGCGGCGTCGAATCTCATCGGGTGCTGTGACCAGCAACGATTTGATCGTTGTCATCAGTTTCGCTGCTGTCATCACGAGCTGACGGCGGGTGATCTGCAACCCACGGAGGGATTCCACTGGCCCGGAAGTGTCTTTCGGGATGCTTAAGGCTTCCCCGGTGAGCACCTGGCGGGCGGCAGCGACAGCATCAACGGGGTCTGATTTGCCGTCCCGGCGTCGAAAGGCCCGGGTAGGGCGTAAGACTTCTACGACTGAGTATTTCTGGGTGCGAAGGTGGCGTGTCAGGCCTGCTCCATAGGAGCTGGTTCCTTCCACACCGACGGTGGTGACACCGTAGGTTGCCATGAACTCTGAAATCGCCACGTAGCCAGGGTTGGTGGCGGGGAAGGTGTCGGTGGCGATGTGCCGGCCGGTGTCCGAAATAACGGCAACAGTGTGGGTATCGGTGTGGGTGTCGATTCCGGCAACGGGGCCGGTGGGGCAGTCGAAAGTGGTAGACATTGGGGATCAGGTCCTGTCTGTGAGCAAACGTGCGGGTGACCCGCGATCCGGGGTTTCCGGGCAGACAAGACGCTGATGGGACGACTACACTAGACACCTGCCGGGGTGGTCACGGTGGAGACGTCACGCTCCTATAAGGTCATGGGCGGATTCACCAGATTGCGGTACAGGGTCGGAACTAACATGGAAGACAGATCACGCTGAAGGCACATGAGGAGATCATGGCCAGTCAAGAAGTGGGTCATTCCACGTGGTTCCGATCCTGTATTCCCATTATCAGCGTCAGGAAGTTTGTGTGTGAGGCTCTGATCTAGAAGGAGTTTCACCGATAATGACTACGGTGTCACCGAAGAAGAACCATGACCCGGCGAGGGTCAACGAGATCAGCGAGAAGCTGATGGAAAATTCTGAAATCGCCAGCTTGATTAGCGAGTTGTCGAGCTCCGCTGATGATGCAAGCGAGCTGGTCAAAGGCCTGCTACAGGCATCGATCAACGCTGGCCTTAAGGCGGAGATGGATGCGCACTTGGGCTACGGCCATTGCGACCGCAAAGCGAAATCCCAGGTCGAAACCGCACAGGAGAATAATCACCGTAACGGGTCGTACACCAAGACCGTCAATTCTGGCTACGGCGCAGTTGAGGTGACCGTGCCTAGGGATCGTGCTGGCACGTTTACTCCCCGGATGGTGCCCAAGGGTGCACGCAGGCTCACAGAGCTCGACGACATGATTATCTCGCTCTACGCCGGCGGGATGACCGTGCGCGATATTCAGCACCATCTCGCAACCACGCTTGGGGTGGATATGAGTCCGGATACGATCAGCACCATTACCGATGCGGTCTTGGACGAGGTCATGATCTGGCAAAACCGCCAGCTCGACGAGTTTTACCCGGTGATCTTCCTCGACGCGCTGCGCGTGAAGATCCGTGACGGCCACCGCGTGGTCAACAAGGCTTGCTACATGGCGGTTGGTGTCGATATGGACGGCATCAAGCACATCCTGGGATTGTGGATCGCCGACAATGAAGGTGCCGCATTCTGGGCATCGGTGTGTGCGGATCTAGCCAACCGCGGTGTCCAGGACGTGTTCATCGTGTGCTGCGACGGGCTCAAAGGCCTGCCTGAAGCAGTTGAGGCAACCTGGCCGAATTCCATGGTGCAAACCTGTATCGTGCACCTGATTCGGGCGGCCAACAGGTGGGTGTCGTATCAGGACCGCAAAGGTGTCTCCCGGGCGCTGCGTGAGGTCTACACGGCCGCAAACGAGGACACCGCACGTGCCGCCTTGGATGCGTTCGAAGCCAGTGAACTGGGCCGGAAATACCCGCAGTCGGTCAAAGTCTGGCGCGACGCTTGGGAGCGGTTCGTGCCGTTTCTACAGTTTCCGCCGGCGGCACGCCGGGTGCTCTACACCACCAATTCGATCGAGTCGCTGAATGCTGAACTGCGTAAAGCTACCCGTAACAGGGGCCAGTTCCCGAACGATACCGCAGCGCTGAAGACGCTTTGGCTGATGATCTGCAACATCGAAGACAAGCGCGCTGCGCAGCGAGCGAAGAAAGCAAAGCGCGACGTTGAGTGCAACGGCTATATTGAAGGAGCGAAAGCCACCGGGTGGAAACAAGCCATCAACCAACTAGCCGTGGCTTACCCCAACCGATTCGCGGACTACTTGTAAACCAAGCCCCCGCACACAAAGAATCGGACACTCTCAATTATTGCAATACTGCAGCTCAATCCAGTAATTCATCTAAGATTTTATTAATTTTTCGCTTAATGCTTCCTGCTTCGGGTATCGTGCGCGGGCCGAAAACATTAAAGAAGGTGATGGATGACAGCCAGCACATCCAGATTCCATACACAATAGCGCCCCTCTGGTCGCCCGGATCTGTGTTCAGCCAACTAGTAAGGTGGTGCCCGTGTACAGCCTTGATCGCCAGACGCATCTTTATCTCCATATTGCCGATGAACTGCGTTCCCGGATTACTAACGGCGAATTGCGGCCAGGAAACGCGCTTCCATCGGAACGCACGCTGTCGGAACAATTTGAAGCATCGCGAATTACGGTTCGGCGGGCCCTCGATATTCTCGGAGCAGAGGATCTCATTGAACGCCGACGAGGCCGAGGTGGCGGGACCTTCATCAAATCCACGCCTCCAACTGTTGAGATAAACAGGATTGAGGGCTTTCTTCCACAGCTTAGGGCTCGAGGCCGGACTGTTGAATCTCAGGTTTTGGCAACAGATTTGGTCTCTGCACAGAACGAAATTGCCGATGAATTACAGCTTGAACCACGGTCCCAAGTCTTTCGACTCGTAAGACTACGCAAAGTCAGCGGAGTACCGATGCTCATTGAAGACTCATACTTTCCCATTAGCGCCGCACCAGATTTGCTGGACCAAGACCTCACCGGATCGCTCTACGAGCTCCTCGCTGAGCGCTACAACGTAAAGCCTGCGCACAAAAAAGAAACTATTACTCCTGAAGTTCCCACTTCGTGGGAACAGAAGAAGCTTCAATTACGTCCCAATCAACCGATCCTTAGGGTAAAAAGGACCACCTTCGAAGAGACCGACGCTCCTATTGAATTTTCACGTGACGTTCTACGGTGCGACCTAGCGCAAGTGGAAATTGTTACAGCCCCTTCACCAGGCGCGTAGGGCTGCATGAGCCGCCTTTTCCATCGACGCGAATGAGTATTCCGCTAAGCATTTCGCCTTTTCATTCGGACCTACAGCAACTGTCCCCATACCCGCAGCACGTGCTGCTTTTATACCGGCTCCGGAATCCTCGAAAACTAACACATCATTTGGTGCCACCCCCAGAGTTCCAGCCCCCTGGAAAAACCCTTCGGGAGATGGCTTACCTCTGCTGACATCTTCAACGGTCACGGTGTAGGGAAGTAGACTATCGAGGCCATTTTCCTTCAGAACAGGTTCTAGAAGCTTTCTGAAGGTGCCGGTAACTACTCCTACCTTCTTGCCTAGGTTCTGCAGTTCATTTACAAGCTTTATCGTATTGCTCCCAATTAAACCTGCCCCATGACTTAAGGTTAAGTACGCCTCGATCAGCTCTTCGAGCAGATCCTCAACACTGTGAGATGAGCGGCGAATAACCAACAAGTTGTGTGAGATATCCAAGTCGCTAAGACCGAGGAGGGCTTCGTATTCGCCTTCCCTCAATGGTTCAAGATTCAAGCTCCTCAGAGCAATGTCATAGGACTTTTCCAGAACCACCTCGTCATTGCTCATGGTTCCGTTGAAATCGAAAATTACCGCTGAGACACTCCGTACCCGCTCTTCAAAGGCCATATTGTCTCCTGTCGTTCATTAGTCTTGCTACTTGAAAAATCATCTTAAGCAAGTCTTTTAAAGGACAGGAACACTAGCTTAAAGGTATTAAATTATCTTCTACCAAAGTTAACCTTGACGGAACCTAGGGGAAATAATGAGGTGCCAAAATCTCCACTGTCCAGAAAACGATCCTCTTTTTGATCCGGACTCGAAAGGATTCCCAGATGTCCAATACTTTGTCCCGGCGCACTATCCTCCAAGCACTCGGTCTCGGCGCGGGGTTTGTCGCGACAGGTACAACCCTTGCTGCTTGCGGTGGAAATGGCTCCACATCCTCCGCTAACCGTAATGTCGGTCAAAACATCGACGAAATAATCAAGCTTGCCAAGGAAGAGGGCGAAGTTCGCCTCATTGCTTACCCCGAGACCTGGGCAAACTACAAGGGGCATTTCCAAAAGTTCGAAGAAAAGTACGGGGTGAAGATCAAGGTTGACTCACCAGATGCGTCATCCGCTGAAGAACTTGAGGCGGTTAAGAACCTTCGTGGCCAAGAAACGCAGCCTGACATTCTCGACATTGGATACTCGTTCACCACTCCGGCGATCAACCAGAAGCTCATTGAGCCATACAAGCCGTCTAATTGGGATGCAATCCCGGAGGATCTTAAGGATAAGGACGGCATGTGGGTGGGCGCCTACTACGGTGTCCTTACTTTCGGTGTCAACAAGAAAAATGTCGATGTTCCTACGGCTTTCCAGGATCTCAAGGATCCCCAGTACAAGGGCAAGATTGCGCTACCTGGTGATCCACGTCAGGGAGCATCATCCATCGCCACTGTCTTTGCCGCAGCACTTGCTAATGGAGGTTCTCTGGACGACATTCAGCCCGGTATTGACTTCTTCGCTGAACTTGCAGACATGGGACACCTCGTTCCCATCTTGGATCCGGCTCCAGGAATGACTACAGGAGAAGCTTCAGTTATCTTCGACTGGAACTACAACTGGATTGGAGTGCAGGATCAGTTGGTGAAGGACGGGGTGGATTTCGAGATGCATGTTCCAGAAGACGGTGTATTCGGCAATTACTACGCTCAGCCTTGCACCATTGATTCTCCGCATCCGAACGCTGCCCGCCTATGGATCGATTGGCTCACATCAGACCAGGGATCCGAACAATACGCGCTGGGCGGTGCTGTGCCTGCCCGGTTTACCGAACTGTCCCAGGCAGGGAAGCTTTCCGATAAAGCCCTGTCCACTCTTCCGGATCCAAAAGTCGTTGAGAAGGTCAAGGTCCCGAATTCAGCTCAAGGAGACAAGGGCAATTCCGTAATCGCTACGCAATGGGCTCAGAAGGTCAAGTACTAATGACGCTGACGATACCTGATTCCAAAGAACCCCAAAAAGGAAAGCCGAAGTCTATGAAATCTCGTGCTAGCGGAGTTACATTGTCATCTATTGCTGGTGCCCTCCCCTACTTCGTCTTTGTCGCAGCGTTTCTAATCGTCCCTCTCATTGCGAATCTCTTTACCGCCTTCAAAGATGCCACGGGAAACCCTTCAACGGAAACAATGGTTGAAGCAATTGGTCCTACCTACAGGGGAGCTTTCCTGCTAACTCTGAATCTTTCTCTTCTTACCACTATTGTTGGCGGGTTGTTCGGTCTTATTATCGCTTGGGCATTGACTGCGAGAAAGTCCGGTCCGCGTTGGCTTTCGAACCTAGTGAATAGCTTTTCCGGTTTAGCTGCGCAATCAGGTGGCGTTCAATTAGCGTATGCTTTCACAGCTCTGCTCGGCGCTCAAGGCCTACTCACTGGTTTCATTCAGAAAATTTTCCCGGCCTTTGGTGAAATCTTTTCTATCACGGACTTCGCCGGCGTAACTCTGGTGTACCTCTACTTCCAGATTCCTTTGATGACGGTTCTCATGCTGCCGTCCATGAGCGCTTTGAAGAAAGAATGGTTCGACGCAGCCTCATCGCTGGGAGCCACCAAGACCCAATATCTCCGCGATGTGGCCTTGCCAGTGCTGTGGCCTCCGATTGTCGGCTCGCTGCTTCTACTTTTTGCGAACGCCTTCGCTGCTTACGCGACGGCATATGCGCTTTCAGGTGGTTCACTCAACCTCATTCCAATCGTCGTCGGATTCCTCATCAGCGGAAATGTGTTGCTCAATCCAGGACTTGCTGCTGCCCTCGTGACGTGGATGATGATCATCATTCTCGTAGCAATGGGCCTGCGCCTTGTGCTTACCCGAAGGAGTGACAAATGGCTCAGCAACTAGCTAGCTTGCCATCATCCCCCATTACCTCCTCAGTTCCTAAGAATTCACGATCTAAAGGGGGTAAAACAAACTGGGTTGTGACGACAATTTTTGTCATTGCACTCATTTTCTTCTTTGGCCCTTGGGTTGCTGCCGCAGTCTTCGGTTTCACTCGTCCCGGTGACGGTTTCACATTCGAACCTCTGCTATCGGCTTTTGAAAATCCGCGCGCGATGTCGGCTGTTATCGACACCTTGTTGCTTGCACTCGCAACCACCCTAATGATGCTCGTTCTTCTAGTACCGACCATCGTCTTCTTGAACCTTACGTCCTCGAAGCTTGCAAGAATTGCTGAACTACTTTCTGTACTTCCGCTGGTTATTCCCGCCGTTGCGTTGGTTTCCGGCGTATCCGAGTTCTATCAGGTAGTCGCGCCGTCGTTTCTCGTATCGAAATGGTCACTGGTGCCCCTTTACGTCATAGTGGCTCTTCCGCTTTGCTATCGGGCAATCGATGCTGGAGTTAAAGCTTTGGACCTCAAGACCATGTTTGCAGCATCCTCTTCACTCGGCGCTACATCAATGCAGACCTTGTTTAACGTCGTGTTGCCCAACCTTCGGGTATCCATGCTTTCGGCTTCCCTTCTGTCCATCGCGATGACTTTGGGTGAGTTCGCAATCGCATCGCTGCTCCTGCATTACACCTTCCCAGTCTTCATCGTTGAGGTATCCCGAGGGAATCCGCGTGGTATTGCGGCTCTTTCCTTCATCACGATTCTCATTACTTGGGCTTTGATGGCATCCATCTCAGCAATTGCAAAATTCGATTCCTCGCGAAAGGAAAACTAGCGTGAATTCTTCTCACGTAGAACTCAAGAACATCACCAAACGTTACGGTTCCAAAACCGTACTCGATAACCTGAATTTGGAAATCGGTAAGGCTGAGCTCGTAGCTCTCCTAGGCCCTTCCGGTTGTGGTAAATCCACTACACTGAAGATTCTCGCCGGCCTTGAGCATGCTAACGAAGGGTCCGTGTGCATTGATGGCGATGATATTTCCTATTTGCCTACTCGCCGGCGCAACATGGGCATTGTTTTCCAGGCTTATTCGTTGTTTCCACACCTCGATGCAATTGACAATGTCGCTTATGGCCTCAAGATTAAAGGGCGAAACAAGATCGATCGCCGCAACCGTGCCGGTGAACTATTGGAGCTCGTTGGGTTGTCGGAGCATACGACCAAGTTTCCGGGTCAAATGTCAGGGGGTCAGCAACAGCGTGTTGCTCTTGCCCGAGCCTTAGCAATCGAACCGCAGCTTCTGCTCCTCGACGAGCCTCTTTCGGCTCTCGATGCGAAGGTGCGAACCCAATTGCGTGATGAAATTCGGCGTATCCAGCTTTCAGAGGGCATTTCTACCCTCTTGGTTACTCACGACCAGGAGGAAGCCCTCGTGATGGCGGATCGCATTGGTGTCATGAATAACGGCGTGATTGAGCAGATTGGCTCGCCCTCAGAGCTTTACCACCATCCTCGTTCGCCGTTTATTTCTCAATTCGTCGGCGTCGTTAATCGTATCTGTGGGGTGTATAATGCGGGTTCTGTCGATGTACTTGGCACCCGCGTCGATGTTGTCAATTCAGAGATAGATCCGCAGGACGGAAATATCTTGGCCTGTCTCATTCGTCCCGAAGACCTTCGCATCACCTCCGATCCCAAAGGCCAGTATCGAGTCCTTAACAAGCAGCTCCGCGGAATTTTCACCTCGGTTATGCTTACAGGCCCTGGCAGCACTGTGATTCGTGTCGATATGTCCGACCGCGAAGCAAGCGAATTCCCCACTGGAAGCCAGGTCAGGCTGGAAACTTTGCGTCACGATGCCGTAGTCGATAGCGCAACCACTGACGAGGTATCTGAGGCGCAATCCTTCAATAAGCAAAGGAGCGCTAATGCGTAACCCGGGCAACACGGCAACACCCGAATCCGTAGATTCGGATCGTCGGATCCTACTTATTGGTTTGGACGGCGTTCGCTGGGATATTGCTGCCGAACCTGAAGTTGGCTCAACACTTCAGAAACTCGCTGACGAAGGAAGCTGGCATTCCATGCAGATGGAGGTCCCGACGATATCCGCGCCGGGCTGGGCAAGCATTCTGACCGGATCCACCCATGAACAGCACGGGCTTAGGGACAATAGCTGCGTAGGTGGAAGAACATGGAGCCGTCCTGACTTCCTTTCGCAAGCCTTCTACCACGACCAGTCGACTCGGACTTTCGCTGCAGCAGGCTGGCCTGTCCTCGTAGACCCCAGTGGGCTTGGCCCCATTATTCATCCTCGAATCGAGCAACAATACGCCGGGCTTCACCGTGTCATAGTCCGCGACGGTGAGACCTACGGCTACGAACGGATCGATGCTGAAATTACGGATTTCACTCTCGCCGCAATCCATGGTGGGAGCTTCGATGTTGGTTTTACGTATTGCTGCAGTGTTGATGATGCCGGACATGTTTATGGCTTAACAGGAGATGAATATCGTGATGCTATTAGATCCGTTGATCAGCATGTCGAACGGCTCGTGGATGCTGTAACTAAACGTGCCACAGAACGTGGTGAAGATTGGCTCGTTGTCGTCACTACCGACCACGGCCACATCGATGAGGGCGGTCACGGCGGAAGCTCAGAACGCGAACGCGAATCATGGGTTGTTGCATGGTCCCCGACAGGGGATCTGCCAGCCTGGCCCTCCCAGATTGAACCATACAGACTCGCTTCTCACATTCTTGCTGAACGGAAATCCTAGAACTCTCCACAGGGGCTTCTTCAGAAGGTGCCAAACCCAATGAAGGAGCCCTTCTCTCTAAATCTCGTAGTACCGCAACTAATTGGGAGAGTAGGTCACCTACTTTTCCGTTCTGGTACTTACTGCTGCGTGTGCTCTAAGAGAGCGTCAGGGAGTTTGTGTGTGGTTCTGATCTAGAATGTGCTTCACACATAAACTCCCTGACATTCTCAAAAACGGACTAGTCAGATTCGACTACTCTAATCACAGACTTAGATTTTAGGGCCGATGCTGGCACAGAGACAAGCTATGCAATTTTTCCTAAGACATTCGCCTTTTGTTGTTTCTGAGACACTCTCAATTGAGCGTTCGATACTCAGAGCGACTATCCTCTTGCTGCGGATTAAGGCTGCTCGAGCCAGGAATTGATGCCGCCGCGCAGGGAGACGACGTTGGTGAAACCTCGCTGGCGGAGCACGTCTACGGCTTGTGCGGAACGCATGCCGCTGGCGCAGTAGATAATGGCCGGAGCATCCGGTTCGATGTCGGGGTTTTCGCCGCCGAGGATGCGGTCGAGCTCAAAGTGCGTGGAATTGGGGATCGCGGATTGGGCACGCTCGGGGGAGGTGCGGACGTCGATAAGCGGGGCGCGCGGGGGAATCTCGCGGACCTCGGGGGCGTCGGCAGGTTGGGTTGGTTGCGCGCCGGTGGACTGGAGCGGGATGTATTCCCAGGTACCGGAAAGGGCATCGAAGTAGCCGAGCGTGCCGATGAGTGGAGTGCCCACGCCGGTGACGAGCTTGAGGGCTTCGAGCGCCATGGCCGAGCCGACAACGCCGACCACCGGGCCTAAGACTCCGGCCTGCGAGCAGGAAGGAACCTCACCGGGTGCGGGAGCGGTGGGAAAGACATCCTCGTAGACGGGGCCGTGGCCGGACCAGAAAACGCTGAGCTGGGCATCAAAGCCGAGGATGGAGGCCCATACGTGTGGGATGCCGAGCTCGTGGGCAGCCCAAGAGCTGAGGTAGCGGGCGTTGAAGTTATCGGTGCCGTCGAGGATGAGATCGCAGCCGCGCAATTGTTTTAGTGCCGTCGCTGATTCGAGGCGGCCGTGACAGGTGATGTCCACCTCTGGATTGAGCGCGCGGACGGCGGCCGCGGCGGAATCCGTCTTCGGCGTGCCGATGGCGGCGGTGGTGTGGATGACTTGGCGGTGCAGGTTGGAGGGGGAGACCACGTCGTCGTCAAAAAGCGAAATGCGGCCCACGCCCGCCCCGGCTAGGTAAAGCAGGGCCGGGGAGCCCAGGCCGCCGGCACCAATAACCGCTACGTGGGCTTCGCTGAGTTTGCGCTGTCCCTCCTCGCCCCAGAGCGCTTCCTGGCGGGCATAGCGGGTGCTCATTCCAGGCCCACCCAATTGGTGGAGCCATCGCCGTGGCTTTGTTCCTTCCAGATGGGGACCTCCGCCTTGACGCGATCGGCGCATTCCTCGGCGGCACGGAAGGCATCGCCGCGGTGCGCGGCGGCCGCTACTACGGCAAAGGCTAGGTCACCGACCTTGAGATCACCTGTACGGTGGGCGGCCCACAGGCGCACTGGGTGGTTGGCCGCGACGGAATCGGTGACCTCTTGCAGCTTCTCTGGCGCGGATGGGTGGGCGCTATAGGAAAGTAGGGTGACATTCGGCCGGCCGCCATTGTGATCGCGGACAATGCCTTCAAAGGTGACAACGGCACCCATGGCGGCCGTGACGGACTCTTCCTTGGCAGCGGCAAGGAGGGATTCTAGGGGTTGATCGCTCAGCAGCGTGCTAATGGTGCAGCCGGTTTGCTCGGCCACATAGGAGGGATCAGTGCTCATGTTTTCCTTCTAACATATCGACGATCGGAACGATTAATTCTTCCAAAACCGCGCAGCCGTCTTTTACCCCGCCGGTAGAACCGGGAAGAGTCATGGCAAAGGTGGAATCATTGACGCCGGCAACGGCGCGAGAAGCCACCGCGGTGGGCACGGTTTCCAATCCCTTCTGCCAGAAGGCCACCGCAATGCCGGGCAGCTCGCGGGTGATATGTGGTGCTACGGCTTCTACCGTCTGGTCATCTTGGGTGAGCCCAGTGCCGCCGGAGGTCAGGATGACTGCGGGTTTTTCGGCGAACGCGGCGTCAACAGCTGCGGCAATATCGGCATCGGGGACGATGCGTGCGTCGGGGCAGTCAAAGCCCTTGCGGCGCAAGAAGTCCACCGCGATGGGGCCGGAGCGATCTTCGTAGATGCCCGCGGCGGCGCGCGTAGAGGCGACGATGACGAGGGCGGTGCGCTGTGGGCTCATAGTGGGTAGACCTCTACTTCCTCGCCTGCTTCGAGGCGTTGATCGGCAGGGATGCGGATGAGATGGGTGGCGTCTGCCGCTTGGGCGAGCAGGTGGGAGCTGGCACCACCGAGGATATGGGCGCGGGAATCGACGCGCCCGCGGCGAAATTGGTCCTTGTGCGGGAGACCGTCGATGCTCGCGGCCAGGGGGACGCGGAAAGGCTGCGGAGCCCAACCGAGCGTAGGAGCAACGAAGAGGCGGAAACTCACCAACGTGGAAATGGGGTTTCCAGGCAAGCAGATCACTGGGGTGTCGTGAAAAGTGGCGATGCCCTGCGGGCCGCCGGGTTGCTGGTCCACGTGGCCGAACCAGCCATCGAGCACCTGGCGGACTACTTCAAATTTCCCGGCGGAAATTCCGCCTGAGGTAATGATGGCGTCCGGGTGGTGTTGCGCGATGGCTTCCGTGAAAGCGCGCTCTAGGGCCTGTGGGTCATCGTCGGTAGTGATATAGCCCGCGACGTCGATGCCGGCGCGGCCGGCCATTGCCGTTAAGAGTGGTGCATTGGCATCCGGAATGGCGGCGCTGCCGTGGCCTATTTCAGCGCCGCCAGTGCAGATGAGGATGCGGGCGGAGCGGTAGACCTCTGCCTCGTCGATTCCTTGGGAAGCGAGGGCGGCCAAGCGCACCGGCGTGAGCTTATCGCCGCGGGCGGCGAGGAGGGCGCCTTCTTCCAGGTCGGAGCCGGTGCGGCGGATGAATTGGCCTGGCGAGGTCTCTGGCACGGTAATGCGGTCACCCGGAGCGAGGAATTCTTGTGGTTCGCAGCGCTCGATGGGCACGATGGCTGCAGTTCCTTCCGGTACCTTGGCGCCGGTCATGATGGGGCAGGCGCTGGAAAGTGGGCTGCCGAGTACCTGGGCGGGCTCAGTGCCGGCCGCGATGGTGGGGCCCACCGGGTAGGTTCCGGCCGTGCACTGCGGGAGGGCGTAGCCATCCATCTGGGAGTTATCAAAGCGAGGGGAGGGGAAGCCGGCGTGGACATCCGCAGCCAGAACCATATCGAGCGCCTGGGTGAGGGGCACGGTGGTGGCTTGGCGTGCGGGCAGGGCCGCGGCGACTTCGCACGCGTGAGTCTCGGGTGTGCGCATGGCGGCTAGTTTACCCGCGGTCTCGACATGGCACGGGCGTGCGGGGCATAGTAGAGGGCATGTTGACCGTTCACTATTTCGCCGCCGCCCGTGCCGCTGCGGGCGTGGCTTCTGAGCAGGTAGAAGCCCCCGCCACCTTGGGTGATCTGGTGGCGCAGCTGGGCAGGAAACATGCCGGAACCACCGAGGCCGGCATGAGCCTGAAAGAGGTATTGGGGCGCTGTAGCTTTCTTATCGACGGCGCCGGGAACACCGCCATGGATTCCCCACTGGCTGGCGTCACCCGGGTGGACGTCCTGCCGCCATTTGCGGGCGGCTAATCGCGCTGCCGCAGCGGGCTGGTAAAGAAGTTGATGACGCTGCTGACGATGGACAGCACGATGGCGCCGATGATCGCGGCGCCCCAAGAGTCGATGACAAGGTGGCCAATTCCGAGGTCAAGCGTATTGAGCGCCCACTCCACGATGATGAGCGCGGCGCCGTTGATGACGAGGGAGAACAGTCCGAGCGTCAGGCAGGTCAGCGGCGCGCCAAGGACTCGCAGAACCGGCATGACCACTTCATTAATGATGATGAAGACGATGGCAATGGCGATGAAGTTTCCGGTTTCGGCCGGACTGATGGAGATTCCGGGAATGACGGTGACCACCGCCCACAGCGCCACCGTGATGGCAAAGACGTTCAGGGCGAAGTTAATGAGCGATCGCATTTAGCCTCCTATGATTGCGTTCCACGCCTGCAACAAGGCGTCGGTTTCTTCCCTGGTGGTAACTGTAATACGTATGCCCTCGCTAAAGGCGCGCACGAGCACGCCGCGTTTGGCCAGGCGAGCGGCTACCTCCTGCGGGGTACCAAGGTGGGCCAGATTCGCGGCCGGCAGCCAGACATGATTCGCCTCGGAATGCGGCACGCCCCACTCCTGCAAGGCTTCTTCTAAGCGCTCGCGCTGGCCGACGACCTCATCGGTGCGCTCCCGCAGCGAATCCTGCGCCGCCAGTGCCGTGCGGGCACCAACCTGCGCCACGGTGCTGGCGGAGAAGGGGATGGCCACTTTATTGAGGGCCTCGATAATATTTTCCGGGCCAAATGCATAACCGATGCGTACTCCGGCCAGCCCATAGGCCTTAGAGAAGGTGCGCAGGCACACCAGGTTGGGATAGGTGCCCACTAGCTCCGTGCCCAGCGGGGTGTCGGTGGCGCGGTTGTATTCGATATAGGCCTCGTCGAGGGCTACGAGGACATCGGCAGGCACAGCATCCATGAATGCGGCGAACTCGTCCTTGGTCACTGTGGTGCCGGAAGGGTTATTGGGGTTGCACACGAAGATAAGCCGGGTCTTGTCCGTAATCTTGTCCGTTATGGCCGGCAGATCCACGCGCTGGTCTGTGCGGAGCGGAACCGGGATGGGGTGGGCTCCCACCACCTGGGCGAAGATGGGGTAGGCCTCGAAGGAGCGCCATGGGAAGAGAATTTCATCGCCCGGAGTGGCGGCAATTTCTACCAACTGTTGGCACAGTGCGGACGATCCGGTGCCCACCGCCACCTGCGCCCCATCTACTCCCAGGTGAGCGGCGAGATCCTCGCGCAGCGCGGTGGCCGCAAAATCCGGGTAGCGATTAGCCTTCGTCACGGCCTCTGCCATGGCCGCGGCTGCCTCTGGCAGGGGCGGGTGCGCGGCCTCATTGGAGGAAAGCTTGAGTGCGTCATCATTGCGCGCACCAGCGACGTAGGCAGGGATGGCTTTCAGGTCGGGGCGAATCATGGATACCACTTTAGGGCCTGCGCCTTTGCTGCGGGAGCGAAAGCAGGGGGCTAGTTTGGCAGCGGCGGGGCAGGCAGGTATTCTCAAACGAGGTTCCTTGTGAACCGTGGAGATGTGCCAGAGCGGCCGAATGGGGCTCCCTGCTAAGGAGTTGACCCTTCTGGGGTCCGGAGGTTCGAATCCTCTCATCTCCGCCATCTAATCCCGAGCGTGCGCGCTCGGGATTTTTAATTCGCGCTTTCTATTCTCGTCGGCTCTATGCAGCGGAGAAATCTGCTATTTGTGCTGGTACTTGGCGCAGCGGCGGAAAAGTGTGAGCGTGCCGGTGCCGAAAATAAAGCTTCCGGTAAACGCCGCAGCGCGCAGGGAAGTGACCTCGTGGAAGAGGGCAAGCACCATGAGAATCGCGATAATAGAGCTAATGATTCCTAGGACGAGGAAAGTAATCGTCACGATAGGTCCGGGTGTGGATTGCTGCGGCACGGAGGACAGTCCTTTCATCGCTCAATTCTGATGAAAATAACTCTAGGTTGCCCTCCTAGCAGGCGCAATAGGAAGCGCCTTAGATACGGCCGGGGTCTAGGAATGCAGGGCGGGAAAAACCTCGTCACGCAGCAGGTGGGCGAGCTCGCGATCGGGATTAGTGGGGTCTACCCACGCGGCTTCGGCAATCTCGGCAGCCGCGCGGGCAAGGATGGGGCGTGGATAAGTAAAGATATGCCCGCGTACGGTTTCACCGGGTTCATTGGCGGCCGGTGCGTCGAAGATGCCGAGCGGGGAAAGCTCTGGGAGGCGGACGTCAACGCCGATTTCTTCTGCAACCTCGCGGGCTGCGGCCTGTGCGGGGGTTTCGCCAGCCTCAAGCTTGCCGCCGGGCAGTTGGAACTTGGTGGAAGAATCTTTGCGCACGGTGAGGACATGGCCAAAGGAATTACGGAAAACTACGGCGGCAACTTCAATCATGGACCGACTATAACTCGCTGCGGCGGGTTAATTCAGAATGCCGGGTGCCCACTCGCGCTCCACTTGGGCAAGCGCTGCTTCTATCTGCTGCTCATTCAAGCCGATATCGGGAGTGCCGGCGGATACGGGGTCACCGGTGAGCACGGTCAGTAGCGCCCAGCCATTATTAATGGTGGGGCTCACACGCAGATCAGCCGGGCGTTTCGCAAAGATGGTGCCATCTGACCTCATCAATTCAGGCGGATAGTCGACAGCCTTCACGGTTGCGAGCTCTGGTAGTACTTCCGTGGAGCCATCAGGAAAGAACACCATGATGCGCGCCCGGTGGAAGTAATAGTGGTCATCGCCTATAGGGTTCTTTTCTTCCTTGGAATCAAAGTGGTAGAAGTTTCCCATCAGTATCGGATAAAACTCGAGCCAATTATTGGCCCACGCTTTGCGGAGTAGAGCGCGCTCATTGTGGGTCGAGGCCAGCCAGCGAACGGGCTTGGAAATGCCGAATGCAATGATAGGCAAGTTGATGAGCACAGCGATGCGGAAATCGAGTCCCGTAAGAGCAAAAGGGAAGAGCCCGAGAATTACGATGGAACCCATATGGAAGAGCTGTAAGAGGAAGTCGAATCTCGTATGGTTCTTGGTGGGGCAAGGGCCGTTGCTCACAACGGCCGCGCGCAAGACGGTGGGATCGGGGCGCGGATTTGGGGTGCTAACGCGCTCGATGTTCTCTTCGCTGAAGAACTTTCTTCGTTTGGGGAGGTCACTCTGAATTTGCACACGGGCTGGTACATAGGGGCGGATGCTCCTTTGCTCAGAGGGCTGGCCAGTGCCTATGAGGCTACGGGAAGGCGAAGTTTTGCGTGGGCTTGTCGCGACGTAGGAGATAAATGAATATAAAGTGGTGCCCATGAGTGACTCGAGGTTTCCCCGCTCGGTGTTTGCAGTCGGCACCGACCCTGATCCGCGTTTCACGCTCGCTAATGAGCGCACGTTCCTGGCGTGGATTCGCACTTCCCTAGCGTTGATTGCTGGCGGAGTAGCACTTGAGGCCTTTGATGTTCCCCTTCCAAGCGCCCTGCGTGCTGCGGTGTCGGTCTTCATGCTGATAGTCGCCATAATCTTGCCCGTGGTGGCGTGGGGGCATTGGAAGCAATCAGAGCGCGCGATGCGAGAGAATCGATCGCTTCCGTTTAGTTTCGGCCTTCCGGTCCTTGTTGCTGTGATCGTGGTGGTGGCCGGTGCGCTTTTGGTAGGCGAGTTCCTTGTCTAACCGGCCCTTTGATCCCGGCCTGCAACCAGAGCGTACGCGCCTGTCGTGGCAGCGCACCCTTTTGGCCCTTTCCTTAGTGTTGCTAGGTGCGATGCGGGCGGTGAGTGTGCGCGTCTTCTTGCCGCTCGTCCTCCTTGCCGCCGGGGTGCTGGCGCTGGTCTTGGCGGTGTGGCAACGTGCCTCGCTTGTTGACGTCGCGCTTTCTTCCCAGACTCCCCTTCCGCATGCAATCATTTTGGCCAGTACTGCCGGTCTGGTTTCTTTGCTAGCAGCCTTCGCCCTGTGGGGTCTATTCCTGTAGTCGTTCCGATGTCATCATCGAGGTGGCTTTTGGACGTCCTCATGCGGCCAGAGATGATATCTGGCGGATTTTCTGGGCAAATGGCGTAGTCTAAGAAGGCTGAAGTCAATAACCTGGGGCTGGAAAGGCGGGTAGGCCATGGCGGAGACCACCGAGCGGGCTAGCGATATTGTCGAGGCATGGCTAAAACAAGAAGACGCCATTAGCCCCACCAAGGCCCCACGCCTCCAGGAACTCCTGGAGAAGGTGCCCCTGCAGGAACTCATCGCCGTCGTCGAGCGACAAAATGCCGTCCGCTCAGCCTTGGCCCTGCGCTTGCTGCCGCGCCAGAAATCAATCGTCGTCTTTGACGCCCTCGATGCAAAGCACCAGGCCGATATCATCGATGAGCTGGGCAATGCCGATGTCTATGAGTTCTTTGATGAGCTTGATCCGGAAGACCGCGTGGCTTTGCTGGATGAGCTGCCCGCGGAAATCGCGGACCGCCTGCTGCGCTCGCTGACGCAATCCAAGCGTGATGTCACGGGCGTGGTGCTGGGCTATGACAAGGGATCGGTGGGCCGCCGCATGTCGCCCGAGGTGCCCGTCATCCACCCAGAGATGAGCGTTAAGGACGCGCTATTTAAACTGCGGGAGACGGCGAATGAGCTAGAAACCATCTACACCGTGCCCATTACCCGCGAGGATAGGCGTCTTGTGGGCGTGGTCAGCCTGCGCGAAATCTTCACCGCTGATGCCACGCTGACCATGGCCGATATTATGCACGACCCCATCTTTGCCCGTGCTAGTGCTGACGCGGAAGAAACCGCGCGTTGGTTCCTCCCATTGGATATCCTTGCGTTGCCCATTGTGGATGATTCTCACCGCTTAGTTGGCCTGCTGACGTGGGACGATGCTACGGACATCGTGGAAGAAGAAGATAGTGAGGACTCCGCTCGTGCTGGCGGCACCGAGGCACTTCAGCAACCGTACCTATCCACGCCTTTGCTCAAGTTGGTGCGCTCGCGCATCGTATGGCTGCTCGTATTGGCCGTCTCTGCGCTACTGACGGTGCAGGTGCTCGATTCTTTTGAAGACACATTGGCCAAGGCCGTAGTCCTCTCGCTCTTTATCCCGCTGCTGACCGGCACCGGCGGCAATACCGGCAACCAGGCAGCGACCACGGTGACGCGTGCCTTGGCGCTGGGCGACGTCCGCACGCGCGATCTCCTCGCCGTCATGTGGCGCGAGCTGCGCGTCGGCATGCTGCTCGGCGCGGTGCTGGGACTAGCTGGCTTGGGACTGGCCACCTTGGTCTATGGCCTAAGCATCGGCCTCGTCATCGGCTCGACGCTGTTTTTGATCTGTTCCATATCCGCGACCGTCGGCGGGCTTATGCCCATCGTGGCTAAGACCATCGGCGCCGATCCAGCAGTATTCTCCAACCCGTTTATCTCTACCTTCTGCGATGCCACGGGCCTGATTATCTACTTCCTGATTGCCAAGACCGTACTGGGAATCTAACTCGCCGTTCCTTAGCTCGGGGGTAAGGAAGTGGTGGACTCATTTCTGGTTTCGGGCAGGTGCAGTGTGTGCTCTGTGGGGGTGCGGGGGTAGTTCTATGTGGCGGGATATGGTTTCTGCGTCACATGTTTTGTATGGTCAGTGCATGCTTCGCAGTGAACTGGATAACTTTCGGTCTGCTGCCTCGGCCTAGCTAATAAACTGGGAAATACGGAGCATATCCCACAGCACAATCCTCTCTAAGTGAAGGAGCGCGCGGTATGACCACCCCGCATACTCACGAATCTACTGCCCACACCGAAGGTGACGAAGCCCCCGGAGCGCCGCGTAGCGAGTGGCGCCGCCAGTTCATCGGCCTTTTCATCGGCTTGGGTTTGGCCGTACTGGTCTTCTTTTTCTTCCCCTCGAATGCGATCGAGACCGTACAGGGCTCCGCAGGTGCAGATCCGGAAGCCGAGTACACGCTCAGCGCCATCCGCACCGTCGCTGCCGTAACCATCTTGATGGGCGTGTGGTGGATGACCGAGGCCATTCCGCTCGCCGCCACCGCGCTGCTTCCGCTGGTCATCTTCCCGCTCGCCGGTGTGGGAACGATTAAAGAGGTGGGTGCCCCATACGCGTCCGCCACCATTTTCTTGTTCATGGGTGGCTTCCTTATCGCGCTTGCTCTGCAGCGCTGGAACTTGCATCGCCGCCTAGCGCTGTACGTGGTGAAGATCATCGGCACCTCGCCCAAGCGCCTGATCTTGGGATTCATGCTGGCCACCGGCTTTTTGTCCATGTGGGTATCTAATACCGCCACGGCCGTGGTGATGCTCCCGATCGGCACCTCGGTGCTGGCACTGACCGCGGAAACCGTAGGCGGCTGGGATAAACAGAAGAAGTTTGCCACGGCACTGATGCTGGGCATCGCATATTCCGCCTCCATCGGTTCGCTGGGTACGCTCATCGGCACCCCGCCGAATGCCTTCCTTAACGCATATATGGCCGATACCTGGGGCGTTACCCTTGGTTTCGGCCGGTGGATGGCAGTTGGTGTGCCGCTTGCAGCAATCTTCTTGCTGATTGCCTGGGCACTGCTCATCACCGTTTTCAAGCCGGAGATGAAGGATATTCCAGGCGGCCGCGAGCTTATTAACGACGAAATTGAAGCCCTCGGCCCCTGGACCAGCCCCCAGATCATGACCGGCATCATCTTCGTCCTCGCCGCCGCAGCCTGGGTTACCCTGCCGTTGGTCCTCAAAGAATTTGAGAACTATGACGATGCCATCGTGGGCATTGCCGCTGGCATCTTGCTCTTTATCCTGCCCGCGGATAACCAGCGCCGCATCCGTTTGCTGGACTGGAAGACGGCCAATGAAATGCCGTGGGACGTCCTCCTGCTCTTCGGCGGCGGCCTGTCGCTGTCCTCGGTCTTTAATTCCTCCGGCCTGTCCCTGTGGATTGGTGAGATGGCCAAGGGTCTTAGCGTCCTGCCCGTTGTCCTCATCGTCTCTGCCGTGGCTGCGCTGGTGCTCTTCCTGACGGAGATCACCTCCAATACGGCTACGGCGGCTACGTTCATTCCGATTATGGGTGGCGTCGCCGTGGGCGTGGGGCTTACTGCCGATGGCGATATCAACGTCCTTCTCCTGACCATTCCGGTGGCCCTCGCGGCAACCTGCGCATTCATGCTCCCAGTTGCCACCCCGCCGAACGCCATTGCTTATGGCTCTGGCTACGTCAAGATCGGCGAGATGATCAAGGGTGGCCTTGGCCTCAATATCATCGGCATCTTCCTCATCACCCTGACGGTGTACTTGCTGGCAGTGCCTATCTTCGGCCTTTCAATCTAGGTGACGTAGCCATTCCCTAATGAAAAACATTATCATTAGGGAATGGCTACTCCCGTTACCGTGCTGTCCGGATTTTTAGGCAGCGGAAAAACCACGCTCTTGAACCACCTGCTTGCCAACCGCGAAGGGCGCAAGCTTGCGGTCATTGTCAACGACTTCTCTGAGGTCAATATTGATGCTGCCCTCGTTGCCGGCGAAGGTCACCTCGAGCGTGGCGAGGATCGCTTTGTCGAGCTATCCAATGGCTGCATCTGCTGCACCCTGCGCGAGGATCTCACCGATTCCGTGGGCAAGCTCGCCCGCTCCGGCCGCTTCGACCAGATTGTCATTGAGTCGACGGGCATCTCTGAACCCATGCCCGTTGCCGCCACCTTTGAGTGGGAGTTTGCGGACGGCACCACGCTTGCCGACGTCGCCCCTATTGACACCATGGTCTCTCTCGTGGATGCTTCCGCTTTTCTTGATTGCCTGCGTCGCGGCAAGAGCCTCGCGTCTGAGAATATTGAGGCCACACCCAGCGATGATCGCACCGTGGCCGACCTCCTAGTGGACCAAGTCGAGTTTGCTGACCTTATCCTTGTTACCAAGACCGATTTGGTTGATGCTGCCGAAACCGAGCGCGTCATCGCAACCGTTCGCGCTATGAACCCCCGTGCCCGAGTCGTAATGGTCACTGATGGTGCCATTGACCCACGGCTGGTCCTCGATGCCCACCTGTACGACTCCGCCACTGCCGCGACTTACCATGGCTACGCCGAGGAGCTGGCTAAGCCGCACACGCCCGAAACCGAGGAATATGGCATTTCCTCCGTCGTTTTCCGCGCCGACCGCCCCTTTAACCGCGATCGTCTGCTCGCCGCCCTTCGTGCCAGTACCGGCCTGGTGCGTTCTAAGGGGTATTGCTGGCTCGATACCGATCTTCAACTCGCCCACGCTTGGCAGCAGGCTGGGCCTAACCTTCAAATCGTGCCAGCTTCGCTCTGGGCTGCAAATGACGTGACGCCCGGTACCGAAATTGTCCTTATCGGTATCGACTTCGATCACCAGTCCACCCTCAGGGCGCTCCGGGGCGCTCTGCTTTCCGACGCCGAAGTTGCCGCTCTCATCGCTCCCTAATTGTCTCCATTTCCATCAGGTGAACGCCGGGTGAACAGGCGATTTGTTAGTTTTCCGGACCGTGGGTATAGTAAATTCTCGTTGCACAGCAGAGCGCACGCACTGCTTACCAACGGTCTGCGCCCGTAGCTCAACGGATAGAGCATCTGACTACGGATCAGAAGGTTGGGGGTTCGAATCCCTCCGGGCGCACAAAATCAGCCGCCTTCGGGCGGCTTTTCTTGTATCTTAGCCCGCCTCACCTAAGTTCCGCTCTATGAAGACCTCCTCGCTTGTTTCCGGCCTCATCGCCGGCGCCATCCTCGGCCTCATGCTGTGGCTGGGCTCTGGCATGTTCTGGCTCTTTGTGGCCGGCTTGGCCATCGGCATCGCCGCAGCCCCGCTTCTAAAGCTGGCCGCCGATCCTTCCCGTTCGCGCAAGCGCCGCGATAGTTCCTTCCGCGACTAGGTCCGCCGACTAGGTTCGCACAAGTCTCACGCAATCCACTTATAAAATGCAGGACACGTATAAAATATTCGCAGCAACCTTCCAGACAGGCTTAGTAGAAAAAGAAAGTCTTTATTAACAAGGGGAGCGCCGCGACGCGTTCCCCTCCGTCTTGAAGGAGAACGCTAAGTGTTAGCACCCTCGCGCATTGTAGGGCTCGATATAGCCCGCTCACTTGCGATTATCGGCATGATAGTTCTGCATATGGCCTCCTTGGTGTGGCATACCAAGGTCACTTTAAATGGCCTGCCCGCCGCACTATTCGCCGTTCTGGCCGGCGTCACGTTGATGCTTATTTCCCGCGATTTCACGGCGACCACGTTCCTGCGCATCATCGCCCGCGGCTGCATAATCACACTTATCGGCCTCGCCCTGCTGCCCGTGGGCGGTGAGATTCAAATCGTCCTCGTGGTCATCGGCATCACGATGATCCTGGTGTCCTGGGTCCCGCCGCTGCGCTGGTGGTGGAAGCTCCTGCTTCTCGCCGCTGCTACCGCCGCCGCGACCATAAAATATGCGCCGCTGACCCTTCCGCAGGTCTATCCGCTGCTGGCCTATTGTGCCTATTTCCTTGCTGGCATGCTGCTCTATGAGATCTATATCCGCAGCGCCCGTGCCGCTGCCCAGTGGGTGTCCACTGCCATCGCCGCGGCCGTTGCGGCAGCCGGCTTTTACTTCCGCTTTACCCCGGATATGCCTGGCTGGCTGCGCTTTACCGGCCACACCGGCGTGCTAGGAGAGATTGTTCTGTCCATCGCCGTAGCCGCCATCGTCCTGCACCTATGCCTGCTTATCGGTCGGGCGGTGCCTAAGCTGGCGTATCCCTTTGCTGCGCTGGGGGCGATGTCGCTGAGCATCTACATCCTGCATGTGCTCACCGCTTACTACTGGCAAAGTCACGTCTCCCTCCACAACACCGGGTGGGCCTGCGCGTTCATCGCCCTCTTCCTTGTCCTCGCGAGCCTATGGCGCCGCCTGATAGGGAAGGGGCCGGCCGAATGGGCCGTCGCTAAGATCATCGCCATCGCCGTTCCTGCCGGAAAGAAGGACTAATCATGCAGCACAAAATCTTCCCCGCCCTGCTTACCGCCGGTATCGTGGCATTGACCACCGCCCCTGCCAGTGCCCTCGAACACGGCGAGCCGGCCCAAGACTCAGCGGAGTCTCGCACCGTGGCGCAATTGAAAATCGGGCGCGTGGGCAGCTTCGGCGATTGCACCGGCACCCTCGTAGCCGCCCAGTGGGTGCTTACCGCGCGCCATTGCCTCGAGTCCGTCAACAATGAGGGCACGCAGGCCCGCATCAATGGCACCACCTACGACGCCGATTCGTGGGCGCTATCCCCGCTTTCCGACGCCGCCCTTCTCCACCTCACCACCCCCGTCACCGACACCACCCCGGCCGAGATTTCCACTCACGTGCCAGAACCCGGTCAGCGCGGCACGCTTTACGGCTGGAGCAGCAGTTCATCCATGGCGCGCCGCGGGCAGCTGCCGCAGGCGGAGATGGAAGTGGCCGAGCTCCTCGGCGCCGGCCCTGCTGGCCCCGCTAGCTCCACCGAACCAGGTGCCGCAGACGCCTCCGAGGTTGGCGCCGAGGTTGCCGCCGAGGATGCCGCTGGCGGAGAAAGCATTCCCGCGGCCGAGGCCATGCCGGGGCTCAGCGCACCAGAGGGGACAGAAAGCGTACCGGCCGGCGAAGCGATGCCGCTGATTGAAAGCGCGATCCTCGATGTGCACTCCACCGGCCGCGCAGGCATGCAGGGCGGCGACTCCGGCGGGCCTTTCTTCGTCGACGGAAAGCTTGCCGGTTTGGCCACCGCGGGAACGGCGAATGGGGATCCGGACTTGCCCTCGCCAAGCGCGGCAATCACCACGCTGGCCGGCACCAAGGACTGGGTAGAAGGCGTGGTGAGCGGCCGCGATAAGGAAGCAATCCTTACCGCAGAGACCACCCCTGAACCGCCGAAAACCCCGCAGACCAGTGCAGATCGTGCGGGGCTTTATGGGGGCATAGCCGCCCTCGGCCTGATCGCCGCCGCGGTGCTGGCGCGGATTCCCCGCCTGCGCAACCGCGGCCGCAAAGGCTAGAAAATCTCGATGCGTCCGCCCAGGGACTCGGATTGGCGCAGCTGTGCCACCCACTTCGGGCCGCCTGGGTGCAGGCGCAGCACCGGGCGGGAAGAAATCTTGACCGGGGAGACCGATTCCTTGCGCGCGCCGGAGCGGGCATCGATGCGGGTGCGGGCGCGGTAGCCGGCGTCGGTAAGTTCAGCGATGGAAGGCTCGGGGGAGTCGAGCTTCTCGCGGGCGTCGTGCAGCAAGTCCAAGGCCTCGTCCAATGCCTCCACCAACGCCGGCGCATTGGTCTCGCACATCTGCTGCACCAGCTCCGGGTGAGTGCCGGCCACGCGGGTAGCGTCCTTGAACGAACCGGCAGACAGGGACTGCGCCAGGATTCCGCCGTTATCGCCCACCACGGCGAGGATCTCCGCAAAGACGTGTGGCAGGTGGGAAATGCGCGCCACCGCGGCATCGTGATTAGCCACCCGGATAGGCACCGCCTCTGCGTGCACCATCTGGGTCATGCGCACGACCTCGGTGAAGGTCTCAATCCACTGCTTCGGAATCTTTTCCCCGCGCGCCTCGCACTCGGCGGCGTAGTCATAGGTAATGCCCCAGGCCGCGCGGCGGAACAGATCCTTCTGCGAGTTATCCCAACCGGACTTTGACGTGCCCGCCATCGGGTGGCCGCCCACATAGCGCGACTCCATTCCGCGCTCCAGCACCTGCTGGCGCACGGCCGTCTTAACGGAAACGACGTCCGTAATACCGCAGCTCGGCGCGTGCTCCTGAATGGCATCGAGGACGCTTCCCACAGCGCCCATCGGCACGGCTATGACAATGAGCGCGTTCTCCGTCTCCGCGCGGGTCAAAATCGCCGGAAGATCATCGGTGACGTCAAAACCCTGCTTTACTGCAGTGCGGGCGCCGGACGTGGAGTGGTTGTATCCAAAAACGTGGTGATTGTATCCGGCGAGATCGCGCAGCAAAGAGCCGCCGATGAGGCCGAGGCCAATAATGCAGATAGGGCGTTGAACATCTTGAGAACTCACGATGACAATTGTGGCACAACACGACTAATCTCACGAGGTATGAGCAACGAAAATTACTCCTTCGCAGTAACCGTCGCCCGCAACGCGGGCCAATGGCTGGTGCGCAGCTTCAACGATGACTTTGAGGATCCGCAGACCTCCATCAATGCGGTGCGCAGCCTGCGTTCCGAGGGTGCTGCGTTCGCGCTGCTGTGCGTGGAGGATGCCTATTTTATTGCCGTGCGCCCAGTGCCGGGCGGGGTGAAGATGCTCATCTCGGATGCTACCTATGGCGTGGACGATGACTTCGCCGCCGATTTCATGGATATCAACGATCATGAAATCCCGGATGTGGACCCCGAAGAGGCCGATCCTTATGGCGAGGGCGATTTCGATATCTTCGCTGACCTTGGTCTATCCGAGGACCAGGTGGGCTACATCATTGACAATGATGAGGACTGGCCTTCCGATATGTTGCTGCGCATCGCCGGCGAGCTCGGCTTTGGCGATGAGTTGGAAGACGTCATTGTTAACGCCTGAGCTCTTGCTGCGCGCTGAGGCTCGGATGCGCCGCGCCCTCGACGTCGCCAAGCGTACGCCGGCCGGCGACGTCCCCGTGGGTGCGGTGCTTTACGACGCCACCGGAACCGAACTTGCCACCGGCGTCAACCGCCGCGAAGAGCTTGCGGACCCGACCGCCCACGCCGAGGTCGAGGCCATTCGCCAGGCCGTTCGCGTGCACGGCGATGGCTGGCGGCTTTCCGGCTGCGAACTCGTCGTCACCCTAGAACCCTGCGCCATGTGTGCCGGTGCGCTGCAGGCCGCGCGGGTGTCTTCCGTGGTTTTCGGCGCCTTTGAACCCAAGACGGGCGCGTGCGGCTCGCTCATCGATGTCCTGCGTGCCCCCGCCGCCCCCTTTACCCCGCAGGTCCGCGGCGGCGTTCTCGAAGACGAATGCGCTGGGTTGCTCCGGAAATTCTTCGACGGCCTGCGCTAAACGTGCGTATAGTGGTGGTCATAGAACAACCATCTACTCAAAGGAGTGAACATGAGCGATTTGGAAAACAAGAAGGATGGCCTTGTAGGCAAGGCAAAGGAAGCCTACGGCGAAGCTACCGACAACAAGGACGTAGCTAACGAGGGCAAGGCCGACCAGGTCACCTCCGAGGCTAAGGACAAGCTGTCTGACGCTGCCGAAGGCATCAAGGACAAGGCCAACGAGGTTATCGGCGGCCTGAAGGACGACTAATCCTCGTCCCTCGTTTCCACATCTCGCTGCGCTGGCACCCCGCCGGCGCAGCGATTTTGTCGCTCGGGCCCACTCCCGTAATCTGGAACGCGGTGGCGTGTCCGAGCGGCCGAAGGTGATCGCCTCGAAAGCGATTGTTGGGTAACCCCCAACCGCGGGTTCAAATCCCGCCGCCACCGCACCGGGATCCCGGCCTGTTTGCGCAGGTCGGGATTTTGTTTTGCCCATTTTTCCCTTGAGTTCAGAGGGTCGTTGCAACACTTTCCCTTAGGAGGGTGTTGTTGTGTCTGAGATTATTGGCCCGTTTCATTCGTTGTCTGAATCGGATCGTCGTGGCTTAGTTGCCTTGGTTGGCAGTGGGCGTAGTGTCCGTTCGGCGGCTGGTGAGCTTGGTTGTCATTACGGGCATGCTTTGAATTTTTGTCATGCCTTTGGATTGCCAGTCGTGTTTAAAGCCAAACGAGTTGATCGCCGCGGTAGCCAGGCTTTCCAGCTTGTAGAGCTAGTCCGAAGCGGACTGTCGGTACGCCAAGCTGCTAAAAGATGTGGGATGCATCTTTCTGCGGCTTATGCCGTAGCTACGGAAGCTGGGTGCCATATCCGGTTGAGTCAGTATGCTCGGAAAGTCCGCCAGACGCAGTTAAGAGTGGAATATCTGCGCCTTCGGCTGGCGAGCCTGCCTGGTGGTGATGCTGGCGCGGCAGTAGGAATTGATCGTCGACTGCGTTTAGATTTCGAAAAAGGACTCACCAAATCCCAGGGTCGACGAGAAGAGTTCATACCCGTCGGCGAAGACGCCAGCACGTATAACAGACTTATGAAAGCGCTGCGCCAACGCCATGATGTCATCGAATCCGGAAGGCTTGCCCCTCCCGCCTTACCTAGCGGGGTAGATCCGTATAAACGCATCAGCAATCGCTACATTTGCTTCGAAGAACGCGTCATTATCGCCGATCTTCTCCGCGAAGATGTGCCACTGCGTGAGATTGGGCGCCGTTTAGGGCGAAGTGCATCGTCAATTCAGCGTGAAGTACGCAGAAACCACAGTGCTGAAGGCCCGTATCGTGCGGAAACAGCCCAGTTAAAGGCCTGTGCGCGGAGATTGCGGCCGAAAATACCGAAACTACTAGCCAACAAAAGACTATGGGACTATCTATGCGCACAATTGCGGGCACAATGGTCACCTGAGGAGATTTCTAATCGCCTGCCCATCGACTACCCCACTGATAAGGACATGCGCATTAGTCACGAAACGATTTATGACGCCTTTTACCTGCAGGCCAAAGGAAGACTCAAAGACCTTGGCTTGGACTTGCCGACAGGTAGAAAGAAACGCAAGAAACGTCAAACCCGCTCCAGCACACCTGCCCAGCAACGCTTCGTCGACGACATGATCCTCATAGACGACCGGCCAGATGAGGTAAGTGAACGTATTTTGCCAGGCCACTGGGAAGGCGACCTCATCCTCGGTAAAAACAACCAATCAGCGGTAATCACGCTAGTAGAACGCGTTAGCCGATTTGTTGTCCTTGGCCACCTACCGGGAAGGCATACCAGCAAAGAAGTATTCACAGCCCTGCACAAGGCAGTTGCAGGAATCGATAAAGCTATCTGGTCATCAATTACCTGGGACCAAGGAAGCGAAATGGCTGGCCATAAAGCCTTTACTATGGCCACTGACATTCCCATCTACTTCTGCCATCCAGGATCACCATGGGAACGCGGCAGCAACGAAAACACCAACGGCAGGCTCAGAAGAAACCTTCCTAAAAACAGCGACCTGTCCATCTACAGCGCCGAGGACCTAGAAATGATCGCCAACATTCACAACCACAAACCACGCAAAGCACTCAACTGGCGCACCCCAGCCGAAGTCATGACCAACGCCCTCACACAAACCGGTAGCATCAAACCAAACTAACCATCATCGTTGCAACGACCCCTAGAATCCGCCTCCGGCAGGCGCGGGGAATCCGGCTGGCTGGCCGCCAGCTGTGAAAACTGGGACGCAGGTGGCTTCGTGATAGGGGATTGTGGGGTAAGGCCACTACACTAGGGCAAAGTTCAACCCGTCCCCCACGCGAATGCGAAGGTACATCTACCCGTGGCTAAACTGCTTTATCGTCTTGGGCGCTGGTCTTTCCTCCATAAGTGGAAGGTCATCGTGGCATGGCTGCTGCTGCTCGCCGCCGTCGGCGGTGCCGCCGCCTTGCTGATGAAACCGATGACGAGCGAGTTCTCCATCAAGGGAACCCCGTCCATCGACGCCACCTACAAGACCATGGACCTCTTCCCAGAGGGCGGCAATCCTGCCAACTCGCCCTCGGTCAACGTGGTCTTCAAGGCCCCAGACGGCCAGAAGCTTTCTGATCCCGCAAACCGCGAGGCCATCGACGCCACCATCTCCTACCTCGAGGACAACCTAGAGATGGGCGATACCACGCGCTTTGGCAACCCGCTTGAGGTCTCGCCTCGATTGCAGGATCAGGTCATCCACCAGTTCACGGACATGGGGCTGCCGGAAGCATCCGCCCGCGCGGACGCGGACAACCTCGCCATGGTCAATGATGAGGAGACCATTGCCTATACCACCTTCAATTTCGACGCCGAGTCGCCCTATAGCGTGGAGCAGGCCGATAAAGACACCGTTACCGAGGCAATGAATATTGCCCGCGACCGCGGCCTCACGGTAGAAGGCAATGGTGCCGGCTTCGGCGATGAAATCGCGGTCAATTCCACCTCTGAGATCATCGGCCTCGGCGTTGCCTTTATCGTGCTCATCTTTACCTTCGGCTCCCTGGTGGCCTCGGGTATGCCTTTGGTGTCCGCCGTCATCGGCGTGGGACTAGGCGCGCTGGGCATGTTCATTGCCACCCACTGGATTGAGCTCAATAATATGACCCCGGTCCTGGCCATCATGATTGGCCTTGCCGTGGGCATTGACTATGCGCTGTTTATCCTGTCGCGCTACCGCGCCGAGCGTCGCCGCATGGACGGGCCAGATGCCGCAGGCATGGCGGTGGGCACGGCTGGCTCCTCCGTGGTCTTTGCCGGCGCGACCGTCTTTACTGCGCTTTTTGCGCTTCTCATTGCGCGCATTGGCTTCCTGACGGCAATGGGCTTGGCCGCCGCCGGCACCGTCGCCATCGCCGTATTGGTGTCGCTTACGCTCATCCCCGCGATGCTGGGCGTGCTGGGGGATAAGGCCTTCAATGGCCGCATCCCCGGCGTGGCCGGCAACCCGACCCGCAAGGGCAAGCGCCGCCGTGGTCCCACCATGGGCAACCGCTGGGTGCGCCTGGTCCAGAAGGCCCCCGGCCTGGCCATGGCGCTGGTTGTCCTCTCCCTGGGCGCGATGACCGCGCCGGTGCTCGACATGGAACTCGCCCTTCCGGCCGATACCACCTCCAATCCCGATACCACCCAGCGCAAGGCCGCCGACCTCATGTCCGAGGGCTTCGGCCCCGGCGTCAACGGCCCCTTCCTCGCCGTGGTTGATGCCCACACGGTCAACGCGGAGGCCGGCGCCCTCGCCCCGCTTGTCGACGCCCAATCTCAGCCCGAACCAGCCCCCGCGCCCGCCCCCGCACCAGATGCGGAGGCCGCGCCCGAGGGCGCTGCACCAGAGGATGTTGCGCCGGAGGACGCAGCCCCTGAGCAGCCGCAGCCGGACCAGCCCGCGGCCGAGGCCGAGCCGGAGATTGCCCCGGCCGCCGAGGTAGTAGACACCTCCGCAGACGCTGCGGACAATTCCTCGCCGGAGGATAAGGCCGCGCTCGCGTCCTTCCTATACACCGCGGACCAGCTTAAGGGGCTGGGCGGCGTGAAGCACGCGCAGATTGTTGGCCTGAGTAAGGACCAGCGCGCCGCGCAGATCATGGTCACCCCAGAAACCGCGCCGACGGACGCCGCGACGGTCAACGTCGCGCACGCGCTGCGCTCGGCCACCAGCGAGATCGAAGACGCCACCGGCACCGACATCGGCCTGACCGGCTTAACCGCCGTGCAGCTCGATATCACCGAGCGCCTCGAGGAAGCCATGGCGCCGTACCTGGCCATCGTCGTGGGCCTGGCCATCGTGCTACTGCTGTTGGTCTTCCGCTCCATCCTGGTGCCGCTGGTTGCGGGCCTGGGCTTCCTGCTGTCCGTCGGCGGCGCCTTCGGCCTGACCGTGCTGGTCTGGCAGGAAGGCCTGTGGAACCTAGTTCCCGCGCCGGGCCCGCTGATTTCCTTTATGCCCATCTTCCTCATCGGCGTGACCTTCGGCCTAGCGATGGACTACCAGGTCTTCCTGGTCACCCGCATGCGCGAGCATATCTCGCGGCATCCGGAGGGCACCGGTGGGCGATATAGCGCCGTCGACGAGGCCACCATCACCGGCTTTACCCAAGGCGCCCGCGTGGTCACGGCCGCGGCCATCATTATGATTTCGGTCTTCGTGGCCTTTATTAACCAGCCCCTGCCCTTCATCCAGATTTTCGGCTTTGCCTTGGCCGCCGGCGTGCTTTTCGACGCCTTCTTTATCCGCATGACCCTCGTCCCCGCCACCATGTTCCTCATGGGCCGCGCGACGTGGTGGATGCCGAAGTGGTTGGCGAAGATTCTGCCCACCCTGGACATCGAAGGCACCGCCCTGGAAGAAGAATGGGAAGCTAAACACGCCACCACGGCCCCAACCCCTAGCCCTGCAGACAAGGAAGAAGAGTAAAGATGGACTTGAGCTTCGACGTCGGCAAGCGCCTGCCCGAAGGCCCCGGCAAGCACGGCCGCAGCGGTGTCATCCACACTCCGCACGGTGATATTCGCACCCCGGCCTTCATCCCAGTAGCCACCAAAGCCACGGTCAAGACGCTTACCCCGGAACAAATTCGCTCCACTGGTGCGCAGGCCATCTTGTCGAATGCGTACCACCTCTACCTGCAGCCGGGCCACGACATCGTGGACGAGGCCGGCGGCGTGGCCGAGTTTGAAAACTGGCATGGCCCGACCTATACCGACTCCGGCGGATTCCAGGTCATGTCCCTGGGCGTGGGCTTCAAAAAGGTCCTTGCGATGGACGTTGCGGATCTCAGCGATAAGGACATCCGCGCCGCCAAGAAGGAACGCATGGCGCAGGTGGACGAGGATGGCGTGGATTTTAAATCCGTCATCGACGGCTCCAAGCACCGCTTTACCCCCGAGAAGTCCATGCAGATCCAGCACGGGCTGGGCGCAGACATCATGTTTGCCTTCGACGAACTGACCACGCTGGTTGATACGCGCACCTACCAGGAGGAATCCGTCGCGCGCACGCACCGCTGGGCTAAACGCTGCCTGGATGAGCACGATCGCCTCACCCGCGAGCGCGCCCACCGCCCGAAGCAGTCGCTGTGGGGTGTTGTCCAAGGCGCGCAGTACGAGGACCTGCGCCGCCAGGCCACCCGCGGCCTGCTCGACCTCGACCGCGCCGCCCGCGAGGACGGCAAGCGTGGCTTCGGCGGCTTCGGCATCGGCGGCGCGCTGGAAAAGGAAAACCTGGGCACCATCGTCGGCTGGGTCTGCGATGAGCTACCCGAGGACAAGCCGCGCCACCTGCTCGGCATCTCCGAGCCGGACGATATCTTCACCGCCGTCGAGGCGGGCGCCGATACCTTCGACTGCGTGGCTCCCACCCGCCTGGCGCGCCGCGGCGGCGTCTACACCCTTGACGGCCGCATGAACCTTACCAATGCGCGCTTCAAGCGGGATTTTTCCGGCGTTGACGAGGAATTCGGCGGCTACGTATCCGAGAATTACTCCCGCGCCTACCTGCACCACCTGCTCAAGGCGAAGGAATTCCTCGCCGGCACGCTGTGCACCATCCACAACGTGGAGTTCATGATTCGCCTGGTGGATAATATCCGCGCCGCCATCGACGGCGGCTACTACGAGGCCTACCGCGATGAATTCCTCGGCCGGTACTACGCCGGCAAGTAGTCCTCGCGCTTCTTTACCCACTTAATGACCGCGGCCGTCACCGGCAGCATGACGGCCTCCATCAGGGTCTTCCATACGAAGCCCACGATGACGTAATTGATGAACCCGCCCACGGTGTCTACGCCGATAACCGGCGCGGCGATGGCGCAAAAGAGCAGCGTATCGCCGAACTCGCCCACCACTGTGGAGGCGATAAGGCGCGCAAAGAGGCCCTTTTCGCCGGAGCGCTTCTTCATCGCGGTTAGCGTCCAGGCATTCAGCAACTGGCCCACCAGGTAGCCGGCCAGCGAGGCGGCCAGGATCTGCGGCATCAGGCCGAGCGTGGCGGCGAAGGCCTCCTGGCCCTCGTAGAAATCGGCCGCCGGCAGCCAGATGGCGATATAGAAGCACACGGCCGCCAGAATTGCCATCGCGAAGCCGATATAGACCGCGCGCCGGGTGGACTTGAAGCCGTAGCACTCGGAGAGCACATCGCCGACAATATAGGCCAGCGGGAAGAGGAAGAAGGCGCCGTCGGTAACCAGCGGGCCGAGCTGCACGCCCTTAGTGGCGTTGATATTAGAAATCAGGAAGGTCACCACAAATACGGTGACCAGCCAGGGGTAGAGGGTGGAGCGGACGGGAATGAAGCGCACCTCAGCGCCGTTCGATTTTTCCATGCCCGCCATTGTGCCAGCCCGTAGACTGTGGGCATGAATTCCGCGACCACCGGCGCCGGCCGTTACGCTCCAAGCCCGTCGGGCGATCTGCACTTTGGCAACCTCCGCACGGCGTTTCTGGCGTGGCTTTTCGCCCGGTCGACGGGCAGGCGCTTTGTGGTGCGCGTGGAGGACATCGATAAGCAGCGCTCCTCCCAGGAGTCGGCCGAGCGCCAGCTGGCGGATCTGCGCGCGCTCGGGCTGGACTGGGACGGTGAGGTCATCTACCAGCACGACCGCGACGCCGCCTATGAACAGGCTCTGGCCCAGCTGCCCACCTACGAGTGCTATTGCTCCCGCAAGGATATCCGTGAGGCCTCCCGCGCCCCGCACGCCATTCCCGGCCAGTATCCGGGCACCTGCCGCAACCTCACCGAAGACCAGCGCGCGGCCAAGCGCGCCGAGCTAGCGGCCCGGAATCGCCAGCCCGCCCTTCGCCTGCTTGCCGACGTCCCCACATTCACCATCCACGACACCCTCCACGGCACCTATACGGGCGACGTCGATGATTTCATCCTGCGCCGCGGCGGCCAGGACACCGGCTGGGCCTATAACTTGGCCGTTGTCGTCGACGATGCCTATCAAGGCATCGACCAGGTGGTCCGCGGCGATGATCTGCTCTCCTCCGCGCCGCGCCAGGCTTATCTCGCCTCGTTGCTCGGCATCGAACCGCCGGAGTACATCCACGTTCCGCTCGTGCTCAATGCATCCGGCGAGCGCCTGGCTAAGCGCGATGGGGCGGTGACTATGCGGGAGATGGGGGATGAGGGGGACGTCGTCAAGCAGTTGGCGGCCTCGCTGGGGTACGCAGCTCACAGTGCCGCGGAGCTGCTCGCGCAATTCGCGCCCGACCGCCTAAGCCCTGAGCCTTATATCTGGCAGGGGTAAAATCTGGGCCCATGGATGTTCTTCTGGTGCTCATTGGGCTCATGCTGCTGACCGTGTTCGTCGTCGCCATCGGTGACAAGATTGGGCTGCCGCGGCCGGCTCTGCTGACGATCATTACCGCCTGCGCGGTCTTCGTGCCCGGCCTGCCCCAGTTCGAGCCGCCCACCGAGCTCATCCTGCCTATTTTCCTGCCGCCGCTGCTGTGGGCGCTGGCTCGGCGCACCTCGTGGGGTGTTATCCGCGAGCAATGGGTGACTATCTTGAGCCTGTCCGTGCTTTTGGTGGTCGCCACCACGCTGGCCGTCGGCGCTACGGCTTATGCCTTCCTGCCCGGCATCAGCCTCGCCGCGGCCATCCTCATCGGCGCGGCCATCGCCCCGCCGGACCCCGTCGCAGTTGACGCCGTGGCCGAGCCCGCCGGCATCCCGCGGCGCATCATCACTACCTTGCAGACTGAAGGCCTATTTAACGATGCCGCCTCTATCGTCGCTTTCAATCTTGCCTTGACAGCCGTAACCCAAGGCGATGATCTCTCCTTTGGCGGCGGCGTGCTCAACTTTTTCTACTCCGCATTCGTCGCGGGCGGCCTGGGATGGGGCGTCGGCCGGCTAGTAGCGCTGTTTATCACCCACGTCCACGACGTCACCGCGCGCAACGCGCTGACCTGGGTGACGCCGTTTGCCGTCTACCTCATTTCGGAAGAGCTCGGCGCCTCCGGCGTTATCGCTGTGGTTATCGCGGCCGTAGAACTTAATTCCCGGGCCGATATCCAGGCCGAGGACCGCCTATCCGGGCAGTCCTTCTGGGAGACCATCGAACTGCTCTTTACCGGCGTGGCCTTCGGACTCATTGGCCTGACGGTCAATACCGCCATCGGTGAAGTGGGCTCGGACCTGTGGCATTCGGTGGTCGTGGGCGTCATCTTGTCCCTCGTGGCCTTTGTCGTCCGCTTGGTGTGGATGTACATCTATTACCGCATCAACGTCTCCCGCGGCCGCCCGCGCGTGGCGCCGTTGCGCTTGCAGGAGGTGCTGCTGATGACCTGGTCCGGTATGCGCGGCCTCGTCACCCTGGCGCTGGTTTTGTCCATCCCGGCCGGCGTGTTCAGCTTCCACCACGAGCTCGCGGTCATTGCGCTGACCGTCTTGCTGGTCACGATGGTGGTGCCAGGCCTGCTCTTGCCGTGGCTCATGGAGCGCCTCGATCTCACGGAGGCTTCCCAGATTGCCAGCGATAAGATGCGCGCCGCCGTGGTGGCCCGCGCGCGTGCGGCCAGCATCGAGGCGCTGTCACACTTCCGGCCGGACGGCCACATTACTGCCGACGCCGAAAAGGTGGATCCGGAAATTTCCGCCAACGTTATGCAGTGGTTCGAAGACCGCCTAGGCGATGGCGAGGATGTTTCTGAAGACTCCCGCAAGCAACGCGCCTGGCAGTTCCGCCACGTGGCTCTGGAGGCCCGCCGGACGGCTCTGACGGCGGCACAGGAGGAGCTGCTGCGCATGCGCGGCTACCGGGACTATAATCCGGCCATCGTGGATGAGGTGCTCGAGGAAATCGACCGCATGGTCTTGGGTACCATGCGCCACTAGGCTGGGCGGCATGGATCCCTTCGATTATGCGCAGCTTGAGGACGCGCTGGATTACCTCTACGACTTCCTTGACCAGGACTTAGCGGACCGCGTGCGCGCCGAGCGTGAATACGTTCCAGAAGGGCTGGAGGGCCTGCTTGCCGACGACTCCCTCGACGACTACGTCTGGCTCTGGATCAAGGACCCAGGCCCGAATGGCTTCCGGCAATACCTGCGCGATGGGGGCTATTCCGAGGCCGAGGTCTCCCAGGCTTTCCTCTGGGCGCGCACCGAGTGGGGGATGAATACGCCGCCGCACGTCGCGTGGCTGAAGGCGGATGGCTACGAGCCGCCGGTCATCGATTAGGGAGGAGGGGAGCGGCGTCGGCAAGCGCGGCCGCGCGCCCGTATACAACAAAAATCCCGACTCCGTGCTGTGTAGCAGGAGCCGGGATTTCCTCTGGCGGAGGATGTGGGATTTGAACCCACGAGGGGCGTGAACCCCGCACGCGTTCCAGGCGTGTGACATAGGCCGCTAGTCGAATCCTCCGAGAAGAAACATTAGCAGCAGTGGCAATTATTTTACCAATCGCCAGGTCAGGGGCTATTTTCGGCGATCTAAAGCTGTTTAGTATCGGATGATCCTTGGGCCGTGTACCTGTGGGCGGTGGCGGCCCGTGCGGTCGGAGTCCCATTTGGCTAAACCGGCGCTCGGGCGTTAAAGTATGGGGCAGGATTCCGCGTGGCGTCCATCCTCTGAACTCCCCCAGGGCAGGAATGCAGCAAGGGTCAGGAGGCTCTGGCGGGTGCGCGGGGTCCCCTTTTTGTATGGCGTGCGTTACTATTGGGGGCTAAAGTCGCCCTATACATGGAAGGTAGACATACGCATGTCGCTTCTTACTTTGGAATCGTCCGAGCTCGCGGAGCTCGCCGCCCAGGTCCGTAAGGACTACGAGGACCTTAAGGCTAAGGGCCTGAAATTGGACCTGACCCGCGGCAAGCCAGCGAAGGCGCAGCTAGACCTCTCCAATGATCTCCTCGCCCTGCCCGGCTTGGGCAATTACACCGATGCAGCCGGAAACGACCTGCGTAACTACGGCAACCAAAAGGGCATCAAGGAACTGCGCGACATCTGGGGCAAGCTGACCAACATGGACCCCGAGCTGCTCGTAGCTGCAGACTCCTCCTCGCTGAACATCATGTTTGACCTGATTTCTTGGGCATTCCTCTTCGGCACCAATGATTCCGCACAGCCGTGGAGCAAGGAAGAAAACCTCAAGTGGATCTGCCCAGTGCCGGGCTATGACCGCCACTTTGCTATCACGGAGCAATTCGGTTTCGAGCTGGTGACGGTGCCGATGGAAGAGGACGGGCCGGATGTAGAGGCCGTCGAAAAGCTGGTGGCGGATCCGGCGGTCAAGGGCATGTGGGTAGTGCCGATGTTCGCTAACCCCACCGGCGCCGTGATTTCTGAAGACAAGGCCCGCCGCCTCGCCCGCATGCAGGCCGGTGCGCCGGATTTCCGCATCGTGTGGGATAACGCCTACGCTGTGCACACCTTGACGGAAGAATTCCCGGAAATCCTGCCGATTCTGGATATCGCCGCGGAAGAAGGCAACCCGAACCGCTTCTGGGCCATGTCTTCGACTTCGAAGATCACCTTCGCGGGCGCGGGCGTGGGTTTCTTCGGCACCTCGGAGGATAACCTCGAGTGGTACCTGGAGCACGCCGGCATCCGCGGCATCGGCCCGAATAAGATCAACCAGCTGGCGCACCACGAGTTCTTCGGCTCCGCCGATGGCGTGCGCGCGATCATGCGCCGCCACGCCGCGCTAATTAAGCCCAAGTTCGATGCCGTGCTGCGCATCTTGGACAAGCGCCTCGGCGAGTACGAGGTGGCGCAGTGGACCACCCCGAAGGGCGGCTACTTCATCTCTCTCGACGTCGTCGACGGCACCGCTAACCGCGTCTGGGAGCTCGCGCGCGATGCCGGCATCCTGCTCACCCAGGCCGGATCCGCCTTCCCGTATGGCCAGGACGACAATGACCGCAATATCCGCCTCGCCCCAACCCTGCCGCCGCAGGAGGAGGTTGAGGCGGCGATGGACGGCGTCGCTACCTGTGTGCTGCTTGCCGCCGTGGAGAAGCTGGGGGCCTAACATCAACGCCGACGAGTCTGCCCTGTGGCTGAGCGAGATTATCCCGGCCCCGCTGGAGTTCCGCTACGTCGATGAGCGCCGGCTAGGCCTTGCCTCGCTTGCCGACGCCCAATCGCTCGCCCTCACCACCACCTTCAACGCCACCGACACCGGCCTGCAGAGCCAGGACGACGGCACCGACGTGCGCTGCGAGCTGTTGACGGTGGCGCGCACCGGGCAGCCCGAGGTGGCCGCCGCCATCAACGCTGCGGCTGACACCTTCGAAAAGGCCGACGGCCTGCTGCCGGCGCAGCCGGGCGTGATGCTGCCGTCCATCCTCGACGTCCCTGACGTCACCGTGCACCACGGCCTGTTCATCGCGCCGTACCTGTGGGGCGGGCAGACCCCGCAATTTCGCGAGGAGGGCCGCCTGACCCTCATCTTGCAGCTGGTCATGCTGACGGATTCGGAATATGCGTTTGGGGTAGAAGAGGGCGTCGGCAAGCTGCAGGCGGCGGTGGCCGAGCAGGGCATTGACCTGCTGGACTGGTCGCGCGAGGGTTAGCCGGTAAACTGACTAACCGTGGCTTTATACCGGAAATATCGTCCAGCAACGTTCGCGGGGGTCGTGGGCCAAGAGCAGGTCACCACGCCGCTATCCGCCGCCCTTGATGCAGGGCGCATCAACCACGCCTACCTCTTTTCCGGCCCGCGCGGCTGCGGCAAGACCTCCTCGGCGCGGATTATGGCCCGCTCGCTCAACTGCGAGCACGGGCCGACCTCGACGCCGTGCGGCAAATGCGATTCCTGCGTCTCCCTCGCCCCCGGTGGCCCCGGCAACCTGGACGTGACGGAGCTCGACGCCGCCTCGCACAACGGCGTGGAGGACATGCGCGAGCTGCGCGACCGCGCCTACTACGCGCCGGCCGAATCGCGCTACCGCATCTTCATTATTGACGAGGCGCATATGATTTCGCCCTCCGGCGCTAACGCGCTGCTCAAGGTGGTGGAGGAGCCGCCGGAGCACGTCATTTTCATCTTTGCGACCACGGAGCCGGAGAAAATCATCGGCACCATTCGCTCGCGTACCCACCACTATCCCTTCCGCCTGCTGACCCCGCCGGCCATGAAGGGCCTACTGCAGCGCACCGTCGAGTCCGAGGGCGTGCAGGTCGAGGACGCCGTGTATCCCATGGTTATTGAGGCGGGCGGCGGTTCCCCGCGCGATACTTTGTCTCTGCTGGACCAGCTGCTGGCCGGCGCTGGGCCCGATGGCCTGACCTACGACCTTGCCCGGCCGCTTTTGGGTGTCACCGATGTCTCGCTGCTTGACGACGCCATCGAAACCCTCGCCAACCAAGACAAACCCGGCCTCTTCGCGATGGTTGACCACGTCATCGAGGCCGGCCACGACCCGCGCCGCTTCGCCGTCGATTTGCTCGACCGTTTGCGCGATCTGATGATTCTGCAGGCCGTGCCCGGCGCCATCGACGCCGGCCTCGTCTCCGCGCCCACCGACCGCGCCTCGGTGCTTACCGCCCAGGCGCAGCGCTTTTCTGGCCCGCAGCTGACCTACCTGGCCTCCACGGTCAACGACCGCATCAGCGACCTCACAGGCGCGACTTCGCCGCGCCTGCTGCTGGAAATCATGTGCGCGCATCTGCTTATCGGGTCCACCGGTCCGGCTGCTGCCGCGCCTGCATCCGCAGCGGCTCCCGCCCCCGCCCCCGCTCCTGCTGCCAACGCTGCCGCGGTCTCGCCCGCGCCGGCTGGTCCTGCGACCCCGGGCGGTGCTCCCGCGGCCAACTCTGCCGTCGCCGGCGCCCAAGACCCCCAGTCCGCCGCTGCTGCCATCATCGCTCGCCGCCGCGCCAAGTCCCAGGAACAGCAGGCTTCTGCCCCTTCTCCTGCTCCAACCCCTGCACCGACCGCCCAGCCGCAACCGCAGGTCCCGTCCCAACCGGAATCGCAACCGGATGCGCAGCCGAAGGCGCAACCCGAGCAGCCGGCCGCCGCCGAGGCGCAAAGCACGCAGAAGCCTCAGGGCCAAGAGCCGCAACCGCAGCGGCAAGAGGCTGGGGACCCGTGGCAGCGTGAGCGGCAAATCCCGCAGGCAAAGGTGCCCGAGCAGCAATCGGCGCAGTCGGCGCAGAGCGAGGCACCGCACTCAGCGCCAGCTCAGGAGAAGCATCGCGAGCCACTGGAGAAACCCGTGCCGGCCCGCGCGGAGGAAACAGCGCCGGAAGCCGCGGCGCAGCCCGCATCGCAACCTGCCCCGCAAACGCAGGCGGCAGCCAAACCGGACGGCGACTTCGCGGAGGCCGTGAGGGAGAAATGGGTGGCGTTGAGGGGGAGCGTCGGCAAGCGGAATAAGGTGGCCGAAATCATGCTGGCCGAAGCCCGCGTGCTTGGCTTCCGCGATGGCGCCCTGACGCTGGGACATACCACCGGCGCGCTGGCCGAGCGCATCAATGCGCCCGCCAATAATGCCGTCATCGTGGAGGTGCTCAAGGAAGAGTTCCAGCGCGATGTGGCCGTCAACTGCGTGGTGGGTACCGACCCGAAGACCGCCGGTTTCGATGCGCCGCGGCCGCCACAGCGCAAGGAAGCCTGGACCCCCAATCAGCCGGCGCGCGAGCCTGCCGACGACCAGGAGGCGGAGAGTAAACCGGAAATGCCCGGGTGGCGTTCGCGCATCGCACGGGCGACGCAGGCTGCCAAGCAACGCGATGAATCGCAGTTCAGCAATGGCGTGCCGCTGCCGCCCGAGCCTGAGCCGGACTTTGCCGCTCCGCCCGAGGAGCCGCCGGCCTACACCCGCGACGACGAAGAGCGCGACATGATGGAGGCTGCACAGTCCACCGGCGAGATGGATCATCGCAGCGCTACCGAGGTAGCTATGGAGCTGCTGGAGCGCGAGCTGGGCGCACGGCGTGCCTAACCGGCAAGCACGGTACACTCGGGCGGTAGCGAAATTTACAGTTGATTTAGAAAGGAAACGACATGGCTGACCAAGACCCAATGCAGCAGGCAAATGACATGAACGACCTCATCGCGCAGGCCGCGCAGGTACAGGCGGATCTGCAGAAGGCGCAGGAAGAAATCCTCGCCACCAACGTCGAGGGCCAGGCAGGAAACGGCCTGGTCAAGGTGACCATGACCGGCGGCGCCGAGCTCGTGGACCTGCAGATCGATAAGTCCGTCGTGGACCCAGAGGACGTCGATACCCTGCAGGACCTGGTCATGGGCGCGTTCAAGGAAGCGCACGCTGCGGCCGGCCGCCTGGCACAGGAGAAGATTGGCCCGCTGTCCCAAGGCATGGGCGGCCAGGGCGGCCCGTCTTTTGAGGATGTCTTCGGCGGCAACCAGTAGCCCGCACGATACGATAAAAGGCCGTTGCCCCACGTTGGGGCTGCGGCCTTTTGCTGATTTTGGGAGTAATTGATGTTTGAAGGACCTCTGCAAGACCTCATCGACGAGTTTTCGCGCCTGCCGGGCATCGGCCCGAAGTCGGCGCAGCGCATCGCGTTTCACGTTTTGCACATGGAGCCCGAGGACATCGAGCGGCTACAAAACGCGCTGGGCGCGGTGCGCGATGGCGTGACCTTTTGCCGCATCTGCTGCAATATATCCCGAGAGGATGTCTGCCGCATCTGTATTAATTCGCAGCGCGACGCCTCGACCATATGCGTGGTCGAGGAGCCGAAGGATATCCAGGTCATCGAGCGCACCGGCGAGTATGAGGGCCGCTACCACGTCTTGGGTGGCGCGCTGGACCCGCTGGCGAATGTAGGCCCGCGCGATTTGAATATTTCCACGCTGCTGCAGCGCCTGGGTGGCGTGCTGCCAGACCGCGAGCTGGCGGATTCCACCCCTGAAGCCCCGCTTTACGACGCCACCCCCACCATCCACGAAGTCATTCTCGCCACCGACCCCAATACCGAGGGCGAGGCCACCGCCGCATACCTGGTGCGGTTGCTGCGTGACTTCCCTGATTTGAAGATCACCAGATTGGCCTCCGGCATGCCGCTCGGAGGCGATTTGGAGTTCGTGGACGAGCTCACCTTGTCGCGTGCGCTTTCTGGCCGCCTGACCATTTAGCACGTTGGCGCCCCAGCCAGTGGCACGCGTGCGTGCACGGGCGTGCGCGGGTGAGCGCGGGTTAGGGCACGGCGGCCGTGGGACCGTTTCGTGCGCGGCCGGTGAACACCGGCGGCCCGTGTGCTCTGCTCGCCTTCCCGTCAACCGCGCTGGTGGGCGGGAGCCAGGCGATTCGGCCGTTGACGCGCGCCATCCGTCCGCGACCCGGCAGGTCGTTGATGGAGTTGTGATACGGGCAGAGCAAGGCCATGTTTTCGGGGTGGGTGAGGCCGCCGCGGGAGTATTCGATGAGGTGGTGGGCTTGGCATTCGGAGGCGGGGCGTCGGCAAGCGGGCCAGGCGCAGCGGGCGCCTTCGGCCTCGAGCATGCGACGCTGCTTCGCGGAGGCCTGCCGGGTGCGGTAAAGGTTGACGGGGCCGCACTCAGGGTGGATGAGCGTGAAAAGGCCGGCGCCCGCTAGGGTGCGGCGGACGAGTTCGGCGCCGGTGATGGTAGCGCCGTTAGTCATGGCGAGGCGGACGTCGTCGCCGTCGCCGGCCAGGATTTTCAGGTAATCCGGCAGCTCGATGATGACATTGGTGGTTACGGTCGCGGGCGCGGCGGCGCGGGAACCGGTGAGCCAAGCCAGCGGGTCGGATTTGGCGGCGGCCCAAATATCGGCCATCTGCGCGGCGGGGCCGGTGAAACTCAGGGTGGTTTTCTCGCCGTGCATGATGCGGCGGCCGCCGTCTTCGCGCTCGGGCGGCGGGTTGATTTCGCGCAGCAGCCGAGTCGCCGCGCGCGAGACCTGCGCGGTAGTTCCGGCGGTGGCGCATAGCTTCTCGCGAAATTGCCAGCGCTTGGTGGGGTCAGAAATGCCGCGGGAGCGGCGGGCGATGAGCGCGAGGGTCTCCAGGCTGTGTTGGTTGCGGCGCGCGGCGGCCAGGGCGCGGGATTGGTAGCGCGAGTGGCTGGTGGGAGAGAGGAAGGCCGCGGCGGTGCGGCGCACGATGCGCGCTTGATCCGCGGGCAGGGGCAGGCTGGAGGCGGCGTGGGCCTCTTCGAGAAGGTCCACGCCGCGCTTAGCGATGTCGCCCAGCTGCTCCAATAACGTCATGCCCCGCAGCCTATGGGCGGGGGCAGGCGGCTACAAGGGCAGGCGGCCGAGCCTGTGGATAACTCGGGGTTTCTGGGGCTGCTGGGCGAAGTTATCCACAGGTTTTGGCCTATCTCTGGGAGCGCGGGGGCTCGGAGGCGTTGAAACGTTCGACGCGTAGGCGGTCGACGGCCGGAATCTCAAGCGGCTCCAGATCCGCGAGGGCCACGCCCATCGCTTGGGAGAGGAGGAGATCGGCCAGCTGCGGGTTTCGGGCCAGCGCCGGGCCATGCATATAGGTGGCGATGACGCTGCCTTGGACGGCGCCTTCGTAGGTGCGCTGGGCGGAGCCATCGCTGAGATCGGCGGTGGCGGCCTGGTCGGCATTGCCATTGCCGCGGGTGAGCGTGCCGAGCGGCTGCGCGGAGGGGCCGAGGATGGTGGCACCTAGGTGGTTTTCAAAGCCGGTCAGCGGTTCGGTGAGGTCCGCGGTGACTCCGGCGCGGGTGGGCTCGGAGGCCACCTCGCCGATGGCGCGGTCCTGCATGCCGGCCGTGGTGGCGTCGAGCAGCCCGACGCCGTCGATAATGCGGCCGGAGGCGCGGAAGGATTCGCCGAGGACTTGCAGGCCGGCGCAAATGGCAAAGACGGGGCGGCCGGCGTTAGCGGCGCGGGTAAGGCCACCATCGGAAATCAGGTGGTCCGCAGCCAGGATCTGCGCGGTGTCTTCACCGCCACCGAGGGTGTAGATATCCAGTGTCTCAGGCACGGGCTCGCCCAAGCGGATGGGGTGAATCTCCGCTTGCAGGCCGCGCATGCGGGCGCGCTGGCGCAGGACGAGGGCGTTGCCGTCGTCGCCGTAGGTACCGAGGACGTCGGGAAGCACTAGGCCGATATTAAGCATTGGTGGCCTCCTTGGAAAGCGCCTTCTTCAAATCGCGGAAGGCGGTGTAGTTGGCGAGGACCTCGATGCGGCCCTCCGGGCAGGCGGCGAGCGCATCCATCGGATCCGGGATGAGCTCGTGGGAAATATCGGCGTAAACCAGGCGCACGGCCAGGTCGGTGCCGCGCTCGCCGGCGGCCTTGACGCTTAAGCCATTGAAGCCTTCGAATTTCACGTCCCAGAGCCAGGACATGTCGATGCCATCGGCCACCTGGCCATTGGTGGCGATGACCAGACCATCGGCGCTGCGGTCCACCATGGACAGCGCTTCTTGCCAGCCGGCCGGGTTCTTGGCCAGCAGCAGGCGAATCTCGCGGCCCTTCCAGTGGATAGTGGAGTAGCGGCCGGCAACGTCATCGATGCCCTCGGCGGCCGCAATGGCCTTATCTAGGTCAACACCGAAGCCCTGCACGGCCGCGGCGATGGCCTGGGCGGCGTTGCCCCGGTTCGCGCGGCCAGGCAGCGCCAGGTTCAGCGGACGCTTGGCGGTGGGGGTGATAATGCCATGCTTATCGACGCCCCAGGTAGGCTGCGGCCGGCGGAATTCGCGGCCGTCGGCAAGCGGCTTAACGGCATACCAGTCATCCTCGGTGCGCACGACGTGCCCGCCGGTGCGCGGGCAGGTGACGGAATCGCCGAGCCAGCCGGCGCCGGCCGAGACCCAAATGACATTCTTAGCGTCGTAGGCCACGGAGGTCATGAGCACGTCGTCGCAGTTGGCGATGACGAGCATGTCTGGGTGGGCCTCCACGGCGCCGCGCAGCGCGCGCTCAATCTTGTTGATTTCGCCCACGCGGTCCAGCTGGTCGCGGGTGAGATTAAGCAGAACCAGAACCTGCGGGTTGAGGCTATCGGCCACGTGGGGCACGTGAAGCTCGTCCACCTCGAGGACCAGGTGCGAGGCGTCCTTGCCGGCCATGAGCGCGGAGATGATGCCGGCGTCCATGTTATCGCCGCCGTCGTTGGTGGCTACGGTGTGCTCGGCGCGGACCGCAGCGGCCAACATACGGGTGGTGGTGGACTTGCCGTTGGTGCCGGTAACTAGCACGGCCGGGCGCCCACCGCCCAGGTTGGTCATGATGGAAGGGTCAATGGCATTGGCGATTAGACCACCGATCATTCCGCCGGCGCCACGGCCGGTGGCGCGGGAAGCGGTGGTGGCCAGCTTCGCGGCGGTAGTGGCGGTGGTGGTGCGCAACTTCTTTAACGCACCTGGGACTCTAAAACTCATGTCCCCTAGGGTAGTCGGGCGGGCGGCCTAGTCGTTCTTTTTCCCCGCCGAGCCGCCAGAATTTCGGCGGCCTCTGCCACGACCACCGCGGCCGCCGCGGCGCCGGCGACGCTTCTGGTTCTTGCCGCCGCCCTTTTTGTTGTTCTGAGACGAGCGGTGGGCCCGCGGCGCTGGCTTAGTGGATTCGGGTTCGGGCTCGGCGTCTTCGATGCGCGTGAGGGCGTCAAGAAACGCGGCGTCCGACATCAGCGGGATGCCCTTGCGGTGGGCGTGCATGGGTTTGCCCACCAAGTCCGTGGTGACATTGCAGACCACCAGCGAGGACTCGCGGGTAAGCTTCTCGGAATAGTTGAGCTCTTCGCGCATGAGCGCGGCGATGATGGTGTCTGGGTCCTCGAGGATTTCCGGTGCGACCACGATTTCCATGCCGCGGCGCAGCTCCTTGCCCGGTTCGTATTTGCCGGGGTTGTGGTGCTGGACGGGGGCCTCGGCGGCGTCGACGCGCACGTGGGAGCGTTGCAGGCCGAAGCGATCGGCGCGCACATCCTCGGGCGCATAGCTGCGCACCGTGCCGCCTTCTTGCTTGCGGTAGAGCGCGATGAGCAGCTCGGTGTCCTCGCGCGAAGTTTCCGTCTCGGGGCGGGCGGCTCGCTCCACCGAGGCCTGCGGCGTGGAGTCTAGGCCGCTCTGCTTGGCGACGCCCCCCAGCCGCACATCATTTGCCCGCACTTGCTGCGCGTAGGAGGTGGCCAAGGTATCGATGATGCGGACGGGCGTGGGGACGTGTCCGACCTTTTGGCGACGTCGGCGGCCCTTGTTGCGGCCACGGTTGCGCGCACGGTTTTGGCGCGCGGCGGCCATCATGGCGCGGCGGGCCTCGGCGACGAGAAAGCCCCAGGTATAGGGGAGATCGTGGACGATGAGCGTGCGGCCGTCGATAAGCTTGTCTAGCGATTTAAGGATCTTGCCAAAAGCCGGTGCCTGCTCAATATCGGTGGTGCTCAGCCCGTGGAGGTGGCGCGGCCCGGCGTCGATATCGGGCTTGAGGACGGCGTGAAAGAGCTGGCCTTGTTCGCCGGCGGCGTTGAATGCGATGGCGTCGATAGTCACGATGCGCCCGGTGGAGGGATGGATGCCGGTGGTCTGCAGGGTGAGCGCTACGTAGGGGTAGTCGGCTGCATCGGTGGATGAGTCGGCCTGCTGCGGCTGCTGCGGCTTCTTGTTAGCCGCTTCCGGCGTGGCAGGCCGCTCGTGACGGGCAGGTGGGTGCGGCTTCGGCTTCGGTTTTGGCTCGGGCTTTGCGGCATCCGGTTCGCCGGACGGTCGCACCGCGCGGCGCGGCCGAGTGCGTCGCTGTTCTGCGCCCGGTTTGGGTGCTGTGGACCTGGCCGCGTGGCGCGAAGCCACCGTCGCGGGCGACGGGGCTGGGGCCGACGCCGGCGTGTGCTGCGGGGAGGGGCCAGGTGTGTTGTTCATTAAACTCAGTGTAGTATCCCGCATTTCGTGCAGGGGGACAGGGCGCGCCGCTTAATTTTCGACGATGACGATGACCTTCGGCGGGGTCGTTGGTTCCTTGGGCTCCTCAGGTCGCCCGGGTTCCTCCGGCTCTGGCGTTGGCTCGAGCTCGGAACCTGGGATAGTGGTATCCGGCGCCGGCTCAGGCTCGGATTCCGAGGTCAGCAACGGAGACGTCGTCGTAGGTGCGGTTGACTCCGAGGGCTTTGGTTCCGAGGACGCAGGCTTTGAAGATTCGGGCTCGGGCTGTGCCGAAGTGGACGTAGAGGACGCAGAGGTAGGCGTAGACGGGTCTGCAGCCTGGGTCGGCTCAGACGTTGGCTCGCTCGTGACAGAACTGGTGGTAGAGCTGGAAGGCTCTGTGGTCTGCTTTTCCGTCGAGGCTGCGGTGGTGGTTTCAGCCGTCGTTTTCTCGGAAGTTGTCTTTTCCGAGGTAGACGTGCTTGAGGTCGGCAGATCGGACGGCTCGGCAGGCGAGGATGCCGCAGAGGACGGCTCCGCAGATGTCGTGCTCTTCGTAGACTCCGTGGTCTGAGAAGGCTCTGCAGACTGGGAGGACGAGGAGGTTGCGGTCGGCTTCTTGGCCGCCGCTACCTGGGGTGCGGGTTCCGAGCTGGAGGATGGCGTCGAGGCAGGCGTGGTCTGAGGCGGTGCCGGTGCCGGTGCCGGGGCTGGGGCCGAGGCGACGTCATTGGCTGCGGCCATGGCGGCAGCAGCCGCAGCGGAGGCGGCGCGGGAAATTGCCTGGGAATCCTCGCCGCGGTGGCCGCCGCGGGGTTCGCTGTGGTGGCCACGTCGGTTGTCGGAGGCAGGGGCGTGGGTCTGGGCATGGTCAGCGTGAGGAGAGTGCGTCGCGCTGGGCTTTTTCGTGGTCTGCGAAGGGGAGGTGTGGTGGTGCGGTGTTGGAGAGGAGGGGGCGTCGGCAAGCGGGGCTGGGGCGAGGTATCGCTGGTGGGGCCGGCATCGTGGATGCGTGGGTGAGCGGGGTGCGCGGGGCGCTGGGGCCATTGCCGTCGAAGTGGGAAGAATCGAGGGAGAAATGGCTGTCTTCCGGAGCGGGCGCGGTGGAGTCCGAAAGGGCTTCGTCGTCGCTCAGCAGGTTGGTGGCCACGGTGGCACCGCCACCAACGAGCACGGCGACGCCGGCTGCGGCCAGCAGGTTCGAGGTCACAGCACCGGAAGCACCAACAGCAGAGGTGACGCTGAAACCGCTGGTTGCGGAAGCGCCGGCGGTAGTGGCGCCGGCAGTAGTGCCGCCGGGAACAGCGGGTGCGGCCTGTGCGCGGGCTGCGGTGACAGCGGACATGATGGCGGCGCCACCGGCGACAATGCCTAAGACTAGGCCGGCGTGGTGCTTATTGGCGGCGTTGTGCGCGTAGATGGTCAGCGCGGGGCGGTCATCGGCGTTGTAGTGGAAGTAGCCGTGGGCAATGGCCAGGCGGCCAGATTTGGTGCAGTCGAGTACGGCGGGGGCAATCTCGCGGGCGGCGTCTCGCGGGAGGGAGCCTAAGAAGGTGCTATTGACATACACATCAACGGCTTTTTGACGCAGGAAACCACGGGTGCGCAAAGAGACGAGGTAGTGCTCGTCGGTTTGCGGAAAGCCGGTGACGTCCTTGGAAAACTCCGTCATCGTGGCGGTGGTCTCGCCGGGCAGCATGGTCCAGCGCTGCGCCGGCGGGTGATTGGCGGGGATGCACAGGTGCGGTGCCGGCAGGAGCAGGTTGAGCGTGGGCCATTCTTCGCCGGAGGCGTCCGTCATGCTCACATGGGCGGTGGCGTGCGGGTGCAGGCCGGCGCTGAGAATCCAGTCAAAGAGGGCATAGGCCTGGGAGTCGGCGGCGCTGAGGTGACCCACAAGCGAGTCATCGATCCGAACCGCGAAGCCTTCCTGGGCGGTGCGGGGACCGAGTTCCGCGGAGAAATAACCGCCTTCCGCGGCGGTGGACTCGAGCAATTCGCTGAAAACTTCTGGCGAAACATCCCCGACGGGCAGATTATGGATCACGCCAAAACCGTGGTCGGGGACCACGTAGGTGGCGGAATCCAGCGAAGTCATTGGGGCCTTTCTATACAGGACAATAGTAACACTATATTTTAGGCACTGACTTGATTTTAGGCACTGACTTGGGCCATTTCCAATTTCCCTGCCGGTGAATAAGGGGCGTTGTCCTGAGCAAAAGTTTCTACAGGATAAAAATGAGTACGGCGATAAGCGCTGCAATTACCAGTAGGGCAATGAGGGCAGGCCACCACTGGCGGTGTGGTGCGGAGTCATCGATGCTTATGGCGCGGAAGCTCGTGGTTTCGAAGGTTTCGGTGGCGGCGGGGGAGGTAGGGGTGGCGTCGGCAAGCGAGGCTTCCTTTGAATTCGGCAGCGGCGCACCCGCATAGATACTGAGTACCCGGCCGGTGCTGCGCGGCGCATGGTAGGCGTGGGCTAGGGTTATGCCCTGCTTGGCGACGTCCACCCCTTCCAACCGCCCCAGCCACCGCGGGCCCAGGTAGGCATCGGTGCCGGAACCGGTGGTGCTGGGGGAGAGCGTCACCAACACGTGCATGCGGGCCTGGGCGGGAATATCCAGATCTGCGGGGAGATCGGTGATATTGATGGGCGGGGCATAGCCCAGCATTGTCCACGGGCCCGCTGGCGGATTATTCGCCGGCAGGCAAAGGCCCGGCCGAGGCAGCAGCAGTGACAGTGAGCCATCGGGCTGCGGCGCGGCGGTGGCTGCAGGGGTGAGCCCGGCGCGAAATAGTAGATCTATTTCGGGATACTCGGCGCGGTCGGCACTGGTGATGTGCCCGATGGGGGAGTCGGTGCGCACCTCCAAGCCACCGTCCTGACGGGGCGCCAGGGTGACGGTGAACTCTTGGTTTTCCTTCGTCTGCGCACCATAGATGGGCAGGGCCTGCACGGCGCCCAAGCCGCGGTGCGGAATGAGGTAGGTAGAAGAAGGCATACCCACCCTTCTACCACGCCGAGGCGCGGCACTGGTGTGTAGCACCGGCGACTGGGCTCAGGCTAGGGCGCGGTTGACGGCGGAGTTAATCGCGTTAATGGAAGCCCGCGTGGTGGATCCGGCGATACCGGCGCCCCACACCTTGCTCTGGTTGACTTCGGCAGCGATATAGCAGGCGGCCTCGGCGTCGTCACCGGCGGAGCGGGACTGCTGGGAGTATTCCATGACCTCGAAGTCGATGCCCAGGGATTCCAGCGCGTTGGCATACGCCGCGATGGGGCCGTTGCCGGTGCCGGAGACGGTGGACTTTTCCCCGCGGAAGGCCACCGTGGCGGTCACGGCGACGTCACCGTCAGCGGCCGGGGAGTTGTCCATGTGGAAGGCCTCCACGGCCAGCGGGGTCTCGCGGTCCAGGAATTCTGTGGCAAAGATATCCCACATATTCTTGGAATTGACCTCGCCGCCCTCGGAGTCGGTGATTTCTTGTACCACGGTGGAAAATTCCGCTTGCATGGCGCGCGGCATATTGATGCCGTGGTCGGTCTTCATGATGTAGGCAACGCCGCCCTTGCCGGACTGGGAGTTGACGCGGATGACCGCCTGGTAGTTGCGGCCCAAGTCTTTGGGATCGATGGGCAGGTAGGGAACCTCCCAGGTGGCCTCGCGCAGTTCTTCCCACGAGACCTCGGTATTGTTCGCGCCGGGGCGGATGGTGGCCGCCAGCGCATCCAAGCCCTTGTTGATGGCGTCTTGGTGGGAACCGGAAAAGGCGGTAAAGACCAACTCGCCGCCGTAGGGGTGGCGCTCTGGCACGCGCAGCTGGTTGCAGTATTCAACGGTTTCGCGGATCTGCGGCAGATCGGAAAAATCGATCTGTGGGTCCACGCCCTGGGTGAGCATGTTCAGGCCCAAAGTGACGAGATCGACGTTGCCGGTGCGCTCGCCGTTGCCAAACAGGCAGCCCTCGATGCGGTCCGCGCCGGCCATAAAGCCCAGCTCGGCGGCGGCGATTCCCTCGCCGCGGTCATTGTGCGGGTGCAGGGAGAGCACGATGTCTTCGCGGCGGGCCAGGTTGCGGTGCATCCATTCGATGGAATCGGCGTAGACATTGGGTGAGATCATCTCCACGGTGGAGGGCAGGTTGATGATCATCGGATTATCCGGGCAGGGATCCATGATCTCTACTACTTCATCGCAGACCTCGCGGGCAAAGTCCAGCTCGGTGCCGGTGAAGGATTCGGGGGAGTACTCCCAGCGCCACGTGGTGTCTGGGTAGTCCGCGGCGATGGATTTGATGAGTGCGGCGGCGTCGGTAGCCAGCTTCTTAATGGCGGGCTTGTCCTTGCGGAAGACCACATGACGCTGCAGCTTCGAGGTGGAGTTATAGAAGTGCACGATGACGTTCTTGGCGCCCTCGCAGGCCTCAAAGGTGCGGCGGATCAGGTGCTCGCGGGCTTGGACTAGCACCTGGATGGTGACGTCATCGGGAATCTTATTGCCCTCGATGATTTCGCGGACGAAGTTGAAATCCGTTTGGGAGGCGGACGGGAAGCCGACCTCGATTTCCTTGTAGCCCATCTTGACCAGCAGGTCGAACATGCGGTGCTTACGCTCTGGGCTCATGGGATCAATCAGCGCTTGGTTGCCATCGCGCAGATCCACCGCGCACCATTGTGGGGCGTGCGTGATTTTCTTGCTGGGCCACGTGCGGTCCGGCAGGTCGATGTCTTCCACCTCGACGGCGAAGGGCTGGTAGCGCTCGTTGGGCATGGCCGAGCCGCGCTGCTTATTCCACGCGGGCTGGCCTTCGCGGCGTGGTCCGTTAGGGGTGGTGATATCGCGAGGGGCGCTGATAAAAGAGTCAGTGGGGGACATGGTGGTGCGGTTTCCTTGTCTGTGGTGTCTGTGGGAGACGGCCAGCTGGGCTTGGGTAGCCGGACTCCGCGACGGGGCGCTGGCCAGTACTTAGGCCGAAATCCCGCCGCGGCAGATAAGGAGTAGGTCAATCCGCTGTGTCATATCGGTCACACTACAGGCTCTCTCACTATGTGGCAAGAAATTTCATTCAATGAGACGCGGTGGCGGTGCGGTACTATGCTTTTCGTGTCTACAACCCGCCATGCCGTACCTAACTCGCCATCCTTACTGCGCTCCTTGTGGGCGCCTGCCGCGCTCGTTGCGCTCATCGGAGCCGCGGTGCGCGTAGGCATGCTCGCGACGGTGGCCGCCGCGCAGGACGATAAGCTCTGGGGATTGCTTAATAAGTGGGACGCCAAGCACTACGTAGAAATTGCCCGCGGCGGGTACTTCGGTGCGGGTATCTCTACGGATGGGCCGGTCCACGAGACGACCATGGCCTTCTTTCCGGGCTTTCCTTTCCTCGTGCGTGCGATAAGCGGCATCCTGGGAACCGGCGAGGCCGGCACCGCTATTGCGCTTAACGTGCTCTTTAGCATCGCGCTGGCCGCCGGTGTGATGGCCTTGGCCGCGCAGATGGGCATGGGCAAGTGGGCCCAAGTGCTCAGCGCTGTAGTGGTAACCAGCGCACCGATGTCCATCGTGTTTTCCATGCCGTATACCGAGGCGCTCTTTGGGGCGCTGGCCATCTGGGCGGTAGTGGCGCTGGTGGGCGAGCGCTGGTGGGCCGCCGCGGCGTATATCTTTGTGGCCGGGCTCGTGCGCCTTACCGCGGTGGACCTCGTTGCGGTCTTTGGGCTTATGGTGCTGCTGCGGGCCCGAAAGGACTGGCGAGCCTGGGCCGCGGTGGCGTTTTCCGTCGTGCCGCTGGTGGGCTATTTGTGGTGGTCGAGCAGCCACTTAAAAGAGGTTGGCGGTTACTTTGGCATTCAGAAGGAACATTGGAATTCCGGCTTTGATGGCGGCAAAGCTACGGTTATCTGGCTATGGGAGACGCTCACTGGAGCCACCAATGGCGGCTACTTGCTCAGCGCCGGCGTAATGATCGCTGCTCCGGTATGCCTGGTGTTAGCGTGGCGCCGCCTGCCGCTGGCGGCCTGGTTATTTTCCGCCGTCCTCATGGTCAATGTGCTGCTTTCTGATGGCATCATGCACTCGCGGCCCCGGCTGCTCCTGCCGGCAGTGATCGTGTTGTTGCCGTGGGTGAAAAAGGGGGCTTCGGCAAGCGTGGCGGTTATTGCCTGGGCCCTGTTCGGCGCGTGGTTTTCGGCCTATATGCTCGGCGTATTTGAGTGGGCCATCTAGCCGCGCTGGCTCACCGGGCTGCGGGAGAGCACGATGGTGGATAGCACCATGACGGTCAGGGCGATGAGCATAATTGCCCAACCGACGGCCGTATCGATGAGGAATTTCTCTCCCAGCACCATGTAACCCAAACCAAAGGCCACGATGGGCTCAAAGATGGTCATGGCCGGCAGAGAATGAGCCAGGGGGCCGGCGTTGAAGGAATATTGCTGGACTACCGTGCCGGTGAGCGCGAGGCCGATGAGACCGTAGAACTGCCAGCTCGCCAATAGGGTGGTGAGCCCTTCGTGGGTGAAAATATCCACCACGGCCTTCGAGAGCAGGGCCACGAAGCCATAGATAACGCCGCAGGCCGTGCCCAATGCCAAGGGGCGCTGATCTGGTAGCTTTGCGGCCGCTGCGCCGAGGATTGCGAGGGTGGCCAACCCCACGAGGAGCGCCGGCCACCAATCGCTCCACTCTGGGCGGGGATTGCCGGCAACCGGTCGGCCGTAGATGACCATGATGCCCACCGCGATGGTCAGCGCAATGGACCAGAAAACTTCGTGGAAGGGCATCTTGCGGCCGGAGTACCACGCCGATAGCGGCAGGGTAAACATTAAGGACAGCACCAAGATGGGCTGGACGACCAGCAAGGTGCCGAAGCCGAGCGCGATAACCTGCAGGCCATAGGCGCCAATCGCGGCCGCGGTGCCCACCCACCACAAGGGATTAGACATGGCGGCGCGCATGACCGAATCATCGGCGTCGAGAGCAATGCGGTGGCGGATGACCGTGCCCCAAGCAACCGTCAGCGCGGATGCGAGCGCGAAAAAGATGGCGAGAAGGTTGCTTAACACCCGCTCAACGGTAGTAAAGATTCCTGTTATATGCATATTCTCCGCTGCAGGGCGCGCGTTTTCACTATGGGGGTTGGCTGGCGCATGGCGCGCTTTACACTCGGGGCGTGTGAATAAAAAGCAAGCATTGTCTAGGAATTATGATGAGGACTAGACCCCTGCGGGGTAGCATGGGTCTTTGACTAATGACTGACAGGTATTTCTGGCGGTGTGCGGACGCGCACCCCAGGGATGCCTTAAAAGACGAAAGGCGGCATCCTTACCGTGGCCCTGATCGTGCAAAAATATGGCGGCTCATCCCTCGAATCCGCAGACCGCATTCGCGCCGTTGCGGAGCGCATCGTGGCCACCAAGAAGCAGGGCAACGACGTTGTTGTGGTGTGCTCCGCCATGGGCGATACCACCGATGAGCTGCTCGACCTTGCCGCCCAGGTCAACCCCGTGCCACCACGGCGCGAAATGGACATGCTCCTGACCGCGGGCGAGCGCATTTCCAATGCGCTGGTGGCCATGGCCGTGGAATCCTTGGGTGCCCATGCCCAGTCCTTTACCGGTTCCCAAGCCGGCGTGCTCACCACCGAGCGCCATGGCAATGCCCGCATCGTGGACGTCACTCCGGGCCGTCTGACTGAAGCACTGGATGAGGGCAAGATCTGCATCGTCGCCGGATTCCAGGGAGTTAATAAGGAATCGCGCGATGTCACCACGCTGGGCCGCGGCGGTTCCGATACCACCGCGGTGGCGCTAGCAGCCGCGCTGAATGCGGACGTGTGCGAGATTTATTCCGATGTCGATGGCGTATATACCGCAGACCCGCGCATCGTCCCGGACGCGCAGAAGCTAGACAAGCTCTCCTTCGAGGAGATGCTGGAGATGGCCGCGGTAGGTTCCAAGATTTTGGTTCTGCGCAGTGTGGAGTATGCCCGCGCGTTCAATGTACCCTTGCGAGTTCGCTCGTCTTATTCAAATGACCCCGGCACTCTAGTGACCGGATCGATGGAGGATATTCCTGTGGAAGAAGCAGTGCTAACTGGTGTAGCAACCGATAAGTCCGAGGCAAAGGTCACCGTCCTTGGAATCCCGGACCGCCCCGGGGAGGCAGCGAAGGTTTTCCGTGTCATTGCCGATGCAGAGATCAATATTGACATGGTCTTGCAAAATGTCTCCTCCCTGGAGGATGGCACCACCGATATCACCTTCACCTGCCCGCGTGCCGACGGCCCACGCGCCATGGAGCTGTTGACCAAGCTGAAGTCCGAGGGCGGCTGGGCCAATGTGCTTTACGACGACCAGGTGGGCAAGGTCTCCCTCGTCGGCGCCGGCATGAAGTCCCACCCGGGCGTGACCGCCGAGTTTACCGAGGCCCTGCGCGATGTCGATGTCAATATGGAGCTTATCTCCACCTCCGAAATCCGCATCTCCGTGCTCACCCGCGAGGCCGACCTGGATAAGGCAGCTCGTGCGCTGCACGATAAGTTCCAGCTTGGTGGTGAAGAAGAAGCCACGGTTTATGCTGGAACCGGACGTTAAATACTCAAAATCAACTACAGAGGATTTTTAAGTCATGACCACTGTTGCAGTCGTAGGCGCTACCGGCCAGGTCGGCCGCGTTATGCGCTCCATCTTGGAAGAACGCAATTTCCCGGCGGATAAAGTGCGCTTTTTCGCCTCGTCTCGCTCCGCCGGCACCGAGCTGGAATTCCGCGGCGAGCAGATTACCGTAGAAGACCTCGCTGAGGTCACCGAGCAATCCGTTGCAGACGTTGATATCGCCTTATTCTCTGCCGGCGGCTCCACCTCTAAGCAGTGGGCGCCGGTATTCGCCGCGGCCGGCGCGACCGTGGTGGATAATTCCTCGGCCTACCGCAAGGACCCAGAGGTTCCCCTCATCGTTTCCGAGGTCAACCCCGAGGCAGCCAAGAACACCCCGAAGGGCATCATCGCGAACCCGAACTGCACCACCATGGCTGCCATGCCAGTGTTGAAGGTCCTCCACGATGCCGCTGGCCTGAATAAGCTCCACGTGTCCTCCTACCAGGCGGTGTCTGGCTCCGGTCTGGCCGGCGTGCAGACGCTGGCCGCGCAGGTCTATTCCGTCGGTGATCACAATGTGGGCTTGGTCCACGACGGCTCCGCGCTTAATGACGAAGACTTTGGCCCGTACGTGGCACCTATCGCCTATAACGCTCTGCCGATGGCTGGAAACCTCGTTGATGATGGCTCCCTGGAGACCGACGAGGAACAAAAGCTGCGCAACGAATCCCGCAAGATCCTGGACATTCCGGAGCTGAAGGTGGCGGGTACCTGCGTGCGCATCCCGGTCTTCACCGGCCACACCCTGACCATCCACGCCGAGTTCGATAAACCCATCACCCCAGAGCAGGCCACCGAGCTTTTGGGTGGCGCTCCGGGCGTTACGCTTGCCGACGTCCCCACTCCGCTCGCCGCCACCGGCATCGACGAGTCCTTGGTCGGCCGCATTCGCCAAGACCAAACGGTGGACGATAACAAGGGTCTCGTGCTCGTTGTCGCCGGCGATAACCTGCGCAAGGGTGCTGCTCTCAACACTATTCAGATTGCAGAGCTGCTCGTTTAAACAAGCGCCGCTTCGCCGCCAGACGTACTAGAAAGCTCGGCGCCCTCCTCTCCCCATAGCAAGGGAAGGAGGGCGCCGAGCTTTTGGCTTATCAGCAGTGGGCGAGGGAGCTAGTCCTCAGAAACCGGCTTGGCGCTGCCAGTGCCCTTCTTGCCAAAGTCGAGGTCGCTAGTGGACGACGGAACCTCCGGCTTGGTGTGCTGCACGTAGGTCACGGACGGCTCCGGATCTTCGCGGTCATACTCAATAGCATCATCATTTTCGAGCTCCTCGTGGATCTCTTCTGCGATATTGGTGACAAACTCGGTGGTTTCCATATTGGATGCTGCAGCCAGCTTGCGCAGCTCGCGCTCGTTCTTCTTGGTAAATCGCTTGCGCGGGTCCAGGCGGCGGGACACCAGCTCGTGTGCGCGCATGCGGCGGTCGGACTCATCTGAGAGCTTGCTGCCGTTCTTGATGCGGTTGAAGACCATCACCACGATCATCAGCAGTCCCAGGTAGCCCAGGATCGGGTAGACGTTGCTGACCAAGGCCTGGAAGCCCACGAAGGACAAGATGAAGCCGATGATGCAGGCGCCGGCATAAACCGGGTAGAAGCGCTTGGGATTATTGCGGGTCAAGCGCTTGCCCAGCGCGTAGAACATACCGATGGCGGTATTAAAGACCATGCCATAAATAACAAAGGTCATCAGCACGCCAAGTACCGGGTGGATGCCGGAAATCAGGCTCAGGACCGGCAGATCCTGGCCGTTGACGTCCTTAGCCTCGAAGAACAGGGCGAAGACCAAAAGTGCCAACAGGATTAAGTAGAGCAGGCCGCCGATGAGGCCACCGATGCCGACTGCACGGTTATCTAGGAAGTTACCGCCAATAACGATGGACATGGATACTGCCGTCATCACGTTCAGACCGGTGTAGTTCAGTGCGGCTAGCCACCAGTTAGGCAGCGAGGTATCAACATTGTTGACAGCCCAGTCATTCATGGCAGAGAAATCAACGTCTGCATTCAAGATGGTATAGCCGGTGGCAATCACCACGAAAATGATGATGAATGGGGTGATGGTGCCGATGACTGCGGTTACGCGGTCGACATCCATCAGGCCGACGATCAGCACCAAAATCAGCATGGCAGTTGCGCCCACCCACACGGGGATGGATGGGAACTGCTGATTGATATTCGAACCGCCGCCGGCAAACATGACGAAGCCGATGGCGAACAAGGTCACCAGGGTGGACCAGTCCAAAATCTTGGCGGTAAATGGCGATGCGACCTTGTCGTAGACAGCGGTGTGCTCCTCGGCTTGGAAATACGAGCCGAGCTGCAGGATGGAGATGCCGGTGATCATCATCAAACCAGCGGCTAGGGCGATGCCCCACAGGCCCCAGTTACCAAAGGCCACGAAGTACTGCATGGCCTCCTGGCCGGAGGCGAAGCCTGCGCCCACGACGACGCCGATAAACGCCATGGAAATTCCGATTGCGCGTTTTAACATGAAAGGGAGAAACTCTCTTACTCACACGCGCCGGGCCCGGCATTGGTATCGCGCGGGCCCGGATCGACGGTCGATTTATCACGTGTGTTCATATCTAATAAACCACAGATTTCCCTGAAATAGCAGACTAGAATCGCCCTAGAGGTGAGATAGCTTACCCAAGGTTTCACTCAAAAAAGGCCAGCTGAGTGGCAAAATTGTTTCCCTTGTGGCGCAAGGTAACCAGAACGTAACAATTTCGCGGTGAAATTATCTCACCCACTTCACTCCAGTTTAATTCGTCCCCGCGATGAGATCCTTGCGGGCACGAGCCACGCGGGAGCGGATGGTGCCCACGCGCACGCCGGCAATCTTGGCCGCCTCCTCATAGGTATAGCCCAGTACCTGGGTAAGAATGAGGGCTTCGCGGCGGTCGGCCGGGAGGGCGTCGATAAGCGTACGGGCGTCGATCCACTCGCTCCACGCCGCGGATTCTTCCGGCGCTGCGCCCATCGCATCCTCGTACTCCGTGGCAGACTTTCGCGGCCGGGCCATATCGTGGCGAATATTATCCACCCACACGCGCCGGGCCAGAGAGAGCAGCCACGTGCGCGCGGAGGAACGGGCGGCGAAACGCGGCAGGGCGCTGATGACACGCAGATAGGTCTCCTGGGTGAGATCGTCAGCACCCTCGGGTCCGCCCAGGTGCGCCAGCAAGCGCCACACATCATCCTGGGTGGCTTTGATAAACTCCGTCAGCGCCGCGCGGTCGCCGCGACCGGCCCGAAGGGCGAGGTCGGTGACGCGGGCGTCGTCTGCTGCGGAGTGGTGAGTCACCTGAATGAATCTACCAGCCCCCATTACGCTCTTTTGCGAGCCCTGACAACCGTGCAAAGTTTTGCCACACTGGAGTGAACTGATCCCGAATTGCCAGGAGGCATAAATGACCGATTTCACCGCTGATGACATCTTGAATAAGGGCCAGCGCCCCGCTGGCAAGGGAAATACCACCCGCCCCTCGGGCCAGCCGGTGCCGTCCGAGAACACCTCGGTAACCGCTGGCCAGCAGGGCCCAGTGGCGCTCAATGATGTCCACCTCATTGAAAAGCTCGCGCATTTTAACCGCGAGCGCGTGCCAGAGCGCACCCCGCACGCTAAGGGTCACGGTGCCTTTGGTGAGCTGCACATTACTGAAGACGTTTCTGCATATACCAAGGCTAAGGTCTTCCAAAAGGGCACCGTTACCCCGATGATGGGCCGCTTTTCCACTGTGGCCGGCGAGCAAGGCTCCCCGGATACCTGGCGCGATGTGCACGGCTTTGCTCTGCGCTTTTATACCGAAGATGGCAATCTCGACATCGTGGGCAATAACACCCCGGTCTTCTTTGTCCGCGATGGTCTGAAGTTCCCAGACTTCATTCACTCCCAGAAGCGCCTGGGCACCAATGGCCTGCGCGATGCCGATATGCAGTGGGATTTTTGGACCCGCAACCCAGAATCCGCCCACCAGGTCACCTACCTCATGGGCGATCGCGGTACCCCGAAGTCCACCCGCCACCAGAATGGCTATGGTTCCCACACCTTCCAGTGGGTTAATGAACAGGGCGAGGCCTTCTGGGTGAAGTACCACTTCAAGACCCGCCAGGGCGTAGAGAACTTCACCGATGAAGAGGCCACCACCACCGCCGGCCAGAACCCGGATTGCCACCGCGAGGATCTCTACAACGCTATCGAAGAGGGCAACTACCCCATCTGGGACGTCAAGGTGCAGATCATGCCGCTGGATGAGGCGGAGAATTACCGCTTTAACCCCTTCGACCTGACCAAGGTGTGGTCCAAGAAGGACTATCCGCTGCACGATGTGGGCTACTTTGTGCTCAACCGCAACCCGCGCAACTTCTTCGCGCAGATTGAGCAGGTGGCGCTCGACCCGTCCAATATCGTGCCTGGCGTTGGCCTGTCTCCGGATAAGATGCTGCAGGCTCGCGTATTTGCTTACGCTGACCAGCAGCGTTACCGCATTGGCCCGAATTACCAGCAGCTACCGGTCAACCAGCCGCAGAACGTGGACGAGGTCAATACCTACCAGCACGAGGGCAGCATGCAGTACCACTTCAATGCTCCGGAGGATCCGGTCTACTCGCCCAACCGCTATGAGAAGGGTACGGGCGTGCTTGATGACGCCGCCGTAAACGACCGCTCCCAGCTCGAGACCACCACCGCGGCGGAGCTCTACATCAATCCGGAGTCCTACGGCAGCGACTTGGTGCGTGCGCCGTATGTTCGTCACGCTGAGGACGACGACTTTGTCCAGGCTCGCGACCTGTACGAGAATGTCTACGATGATGCCGCCAAGGAGCGCCTGGTCACCAATATCACCAACGCGATGGCCGGTGTATCCGAGGAGACCGAAGAACGCGTATACGAGTACTGGACCAACGTGCACCCAGCACTGGGCCAGCGCGTGCGCGAGGTCTACGCCGAGAAGAAGTAGCCCTTCCCCGGCAGGGCCTGTGCGCTAACGACGCCGCCCCCGTACCGAGTTGCATAACTACTGCGCGGTACGGGGGCGGTTTCTTGCTGTGCGGCTAGTCGCAGCGGCGCATCTTTTCCGTAACAAAGGCAGGAGCGCCCTCGGCGGCCCACTTATCCACGTCGTAGCACGGGGCGGCTAGGCCCGAGGTTGTCTCGCCGATGGATTCAATGGCTACCCACTAGCCGCCCTCGTAGCGCGCCCAGACAGTCCAGTCAGTGCTGTCTTTGCCAAAGTGGGCCCACTGGCCATCACAGTTATTGACTCGGATATTGGTCATGGTGGGAGCTGCGGACTGTAGCGCTTCTGGGGAGCAATCGCCGCGGCCGGTATCGGCGGGTGCGGCGGCTGGGGCTTCACTCTCTTCGTTGGCGGATTCCGCGGTGTTCTCGGTGGGAGCTGCGGCCGCAGAGGTCGGCTCGGCCTCCGCGGTCTCGGTGGTGGTGTCTGCGGCTTCCGAGGTCGCGGGATCGCTCGTGGTTTCCTCGGACGAGGTCTCCGTGGCCGAGGAGCTTACGGCGGTGGCGTCGGAGAACTCTGGTTCTGCGGACGTATCGACGTCGTTGGAGCAGGAAACAAGGCTGAAACACAGTGGCGCGATGGCCGTAGCGGCGAGGTAGCGGGAGGGGGCCAGGGAATAATTGTGGGACATGCCATATATCGTAGAGAAACGGACATTGCGGGGGGTGCTCGGCGCGCCTGCAACAGGGGAGTGACCTGCAAGGATAGGTTCATTATCATGACCTCACGCCTTGCTTCCCCAGACGCTGCGTCCCCCTCCCGGTGGCGCAGCGTCCTCTTGATCCTCCTGCTCGCCCTGCCGCTCATTATTGGCGCTGCGGTGGCGGGCCTTGCACAGTGGGAACCCGCCCATGCCTGGTCTAGCGCCGCGCAGCCGTTTGGTGCACCGCGGGAAAAATCCGCCTCCCCAGAAGTGAAGGAAGCCGCCGAGGCGGCCAGCCGCGCGCAAGCCCAGGCGAGCATGTTGAAGTCGGGTGCCACGCAGCTTGATGACGGCACGGGGGAGCTGAACAAGGGGGCGGATGAGCTCGGAGGGGGCGTCGACAAGCTGGCGACAGGCTCCCAAGAACTGGTAGCCGGCCTCAATCAGCTGCAGTCTGGAACCAATACGCTCGGTGGCGGTGCAACGGAGCTGGCCAATGGTGTCGGCGGTGCCGTGGACCAAGTGGTGGGCCTTGGTGCTGTCCAGGGGCAGATTCTGCAGGCAATCGATGGCACGATGCGCGACCTGGAGGGAAATAAATCTAAGGAAGCGAAGGAAATTCGCTCGCAGCTGGGCGATCTCCGCGCGCAGGTGAATAATTTCCGCCTGGATAATTCGGTGACCGATCAGCTCAAGAAGCTCAAGGACGGCTCGCGCGATCTATCCAATCAGTTGGCGGTCAACGGCTATGCTTATCACGATGGCGTGAACCAAGCCGTATCCGGTGCGCAGGAGCTTAACGAGGGCATCGCGGAGCTCAACAAGCGCGTTGGTGAGGCGCAGGAGGGCGTGGACAAGCTTGACGAAGGCGCCGGCAAGCTCTCCACCATGGCAGCCCAAAACCAGACCAATGTGGGTGAAATTCAGCGTGCCCTGCCGCCGGCGCATACCGCGACCGACGGACCTACACATCTGCTCAGCCCCATCGTGGCGATGTTAGTCTCCGCCTTGGTTCTGCTCGCAGGTGCGGCGGCCGGTGTGGCCTGGCAGGTGGGGCTCCGCCCATGGCTGACGGTCCTCGGCGGCACGCTGGCGGCGGTTGCCATCGGGGAAATCCTCCTTTTTGTGCTTGCCACCGGATTTACCCCTGTGGCGGCGGTTTGGGCCGGCGCGGCGCTCCTTCTGGGGGCGCTGTCCATGACGGCCATCACCCGCGCCCTACTCGGGCTATGCGGTATTACCGCCGGCAGCATCCTCGCGGCGCTCTTTGTCATCGGCCAGACCGCGCTGGTGGGGTGGCTGTGGAAATCTGCGGCAATTGCCGGTGTTTCTAAGGTATGGCAGGTCGTTTCTAATCTTTTGCCACTGAACTGGACTACCGCGGCCGTCACGGTGGCAGGTAACGAAGGTGAACAAGCCGTCCTGTGGGCCGGAATTGCGGTATTGCTGGCTGTCACTCTCGTTGGGTTAAGTGCAAAATGGTGGGCCTTGTCCACAGCAAAAACTAAAACTCTGCTTAATTAGGTCTGAAAAAGCAGACCTAACAATAAAAAAACATTGGTGGAAACTGGGAATTTTGGTGTCTGTTACCGTTTGTATTGAGCGAGTGCTACAGTTGGTCTTGCTCACAAAGCCTACTTAGGGGGTAGGCGAACGGTTTCTCCAATCCGTTGTGAGTGATAGGGAATAGGGACGACGCGGCGCTGTAGGGGCACCGCGTCGTTTCCCATATGTGGTGTGTTTAGCTGCAATGTTTGCGGAAAAATCCGTGTAATTCCTTGAATGCTTTTGCTGGGGTGGGGACTTTTTCAAGCCGTGCGAACTGGCGGATTCTAGGGGTCGTTGCAACGATGATGGTTAGTTTGGTTTGATGCTACCGGTTTGTGTGAGGGCGTTGGTCATGACTTCGGCTGGGGTGCGCCAGTTGAGTGCTTTGCGTGGTTTGTGGTTGTGAATGTTGGCGATCATTTCTAGGTCCTCGGCGCTGTAGATGGACAGGTCGCTGTTTTTAGGAAGGTTTCTTCTGAGCCTGCCGTTGGTGTTTTCGTTGCTGCCGCGTTCCCATGGTGATCCTGGATGGCAGAAGTAGATGGGAATGTCAGTGGCCATAGTAAAGGCTTTATGGCCAGCCATTTCGCTTCCTTGGTCCCAGGTAATTGATGACCAGATAGCTTTATCGATTCCTGCAACTGCCTTGTGCAGGGCTGTGAATACTTCTTTGCTGGTATGCCTTCCCGGTAGGTGGCCAAGGACAACAAATCGGCTAACGCGTTCTACTAGCGTGATTACCGCTGATTGGTTGTTTTTACCGAGGATGAGGTCGCCTTCCCAGTGGCCTGGCAAAATACGTTCACTTACCTCATCTGGCCGGTCGTCTATGAGGATCATGTCGTCGACGAAGCGTTGCTGGGCAGGTGTGCTGGAGCGGGTTTGACGTTTCTTGCGTTTCTTTCTACCTGTCGGCAAGTCCAAGCCAAGGTCTTTGAGTCTTCCTTTGGCCTGCAGGTAAAAGGCGTCATAAATCGTTTCGTGACTAATGCGCATGTCCTTATCAGTGGGGTAGTCGATGGGCAGGCGATTAGAAATCTCCTCAGGTGACCATTGTGCCCGCAATTGTGCGCATACATAGTCCCATAGTCTTTTGTTGGCTAGTAGTTTCGGTATTTTCGGCCGCAATCTCCGCGCACAGGCCTTTAACTGGGCTGTTTCCGCACGATACGGGCCTTCAGCACTGTGGTTTCTGCGTACTTCACGCTGAATTGACGATGCACTTCGCCCTAAACGGCGCCCAATCTCACGCAGTGGCACATCTTCGCGGAGAAGATCGGCGATAATGACGCGTTCTTCGAAGCAAATGTAGCGATTGCTGATGCGTTTATACGGATCTACCCCGCTAGGTAAGGCGGGAGGGGCAAGCCTTCCGGATTCGATGACATCATGGCGTTGGCGCAGCGCTTTCATAAGTCTGTTATACGTGCTGGCGTCTTCGCCGACGGGTATGAACTCTTCTCGTCGACCCTGGGATTTGGTGAGTCCTTTTTCGAAATCTAAACGCAGTCGACGATCAATTCCTACTGCCGCGCCAGCATCACCACCAGGCAGGCTCGCCAGCCGAAGGCGCAGATATTCCACTCTTAACTGCGTCTGGCGGACTTTCCGAGCATACTGACTCAACCGGATATGGCACCCAGCTTCCGTAGCTACGGCATAAGCCGCAGAAAGATGCATCCCACATCTTTTAGCAGCTTGGCGTACCGACAGTCCGCTTCGGACTAGCTCTACAAGCTGGAAAGCCTGGCTACCGCGGCGATCAACTCGTTTGGCTTTAAACACGACTGGCAATCCAAAGGCATGACAAAAATTCAAAGCATGCCCGTAATGACAACCAAGCTCACCAGCCGCCGAACGGACACTACGCCCACTGCCAACCAAGGCAACTAAGCCACGACGATCCGATTCAGACAACGAATGAAACGGGCCAATAATCTCAGACACAACAACACCCTCCTAAGGGAAAGTGTTGCAACGACCCTCTGAACTCAAGACTGCTTCGTGGTGACGATTATCAATAGGAAGTTCAATTTAAACCGGTGTGGACTTTGGGGAGGGCCGTAGGCCGCGCTGATAGCCGGGATTTAACCTGGGGACACTCGCTTGTCCGCGTAGCGTAGGGCATGGCAGATCGTCGACGTGTGAAGTGCCACTAAGGAGGCCCTAGTCGGGCTTGCGGCCATGGGGTCCCACCCTCACCTCTGCGGCGGCGGGACTTTTGATCCGCGGCCGAGTGAATCCCATTATTTCTACGGCGTTGGTACCCGTCGTTGGTGCCTTGATACGGGGATTTGGTCTAGGTGAAATAGCTGACTTTTCAGCGAGGGCTTAAAATCCTTCATCAGCGTGTTGGTGATGACCGTTGTGGGACAAGGCAGTTTTGGGCCCTGCTTTTTGTAAAGATAGGTGTCGCTGCTTCAAGCGCGGCCCACCGGATTCTGTTCTATCTAACTTTCCTGGGGTGGGAAATTTCTGGGGTCGAGGTTGTACCTGACTTGGCCTTCAATTGGTACCGCGTATTCGTCGTCCTTAGCGTACCTCTCTCGCCAACGAATGTTATGGATTGCTTGTGAGAGTACTGTGTCGGGATGTACACCTATAGCTTCGCAGATAAGTACATATTCGTGGAGGTTGGGGCTTGACTCTCCACGCAGGTAACGGCTGGTTTGGCTGGGGGATATTTCTGCTAGGCGGGATACTTGTCGTTGTGACATGCGTCGGCGTGCAAGGTGTTCTCGCAATAGGGAGGCTACCTCGCGGGAAACTTTGTCGGGTGTCTTTCTGGGTCCACTACTCATATCGCAATCCTAGCCTTGCAGCGATTTGATGTGCCAGTTATGAAGTATTGTACCCATTTAGGAGTGCTGGACCTTATCATGGAAAATGACGTAACTGGTGAGAATTGGCAGCCGCAGGCTGCATGATTGTGGGAGTGGTGGTCGGAATAGATTTGGTGGTAGATGAGCTGATCTAGCTTGCGTTGTGCAGCGGGAGTACTACAGGTGTCGCCATTAAGGGGGTGGACTTATCGTAAACGCAATTTTGTTAAGGGGGGTGTTCCTATATAGGTTGTCAACTCCGCGGGTGGGCTTGTTGGGGGTGTGAAGGGTTTCTGCTTCACGTTGTGGATGTTGTTTTCGGGCATCTTGAGGAGCCGATTGGGCTTGCTGCTCAATCGGCTTGAGGTGCGGTTCTGTTGGTTCTAGGCTGCTGCGGCCTCCCGGACTGTAGAGATGTCTCGGTAGAGCTCGCCGCTTCGCATCATGGCGAAGAGAACGTTTAGGCGTCGGCGTGCGAGTGCGACGACTGCGGCGTTGTGTCTTTTGCCTTCTTTGCGTTTTCGTTCATAGAATTGCCGGGAACGCTCGTGGAATCTGATCGATGCAAAAGACGATTGCCATAGGGCGTTCTTTAATTTTTTGTTGCCAGCCCGGTTGGGCGAACTCGACATAATGGACGTTCCCGACTGATTCGTCCGCGGTGATAGGCCTGCATAGGACGCTAGGTGCGCTGCATCGGGGAAGTCGGACATATCGCCAGCAGTCATGAGGATCTGCGCCGCACTACGCGGGCCGATGCCGGGCATGGATAAAAGAATCTCGGTTTGAGGAATATCCTGAATGAGCTTAAGTACCTGCGCTTCGATTTCCTTGCGATTCTCTAATTTGGCCAATGCATCTTTGGCGGACATTGCTACGCCTAGTTCGGCGTATTCTGCGCCAGCAATGGACACGGTCTGTGCGTGGATGGCAGCAAGCATGGCATCGATGACAGGTTCAGGATTGCGCGCTTTGTGGCTGCGTGCAAAGGCTGCCAGGCGTGTTCTGCCGATGCGTCGAATCTTGGTGGGGCCACCGTATTTCGCAAGTAGGTGGAGAATCCACTTTCGGTGAATCATCTGTCCGCGCAGGACATGTTCGAAGGCAGGATAGGTTCCTACGAGCGCGGATCGCATCTGGTTAATCAGGCGTGTGTAGGCCCGAGCGAGGTCTTCGTCGATACCGTTGAGAACTTTCAACTGGATAAAGACTTCCTCAACGCGGTCGACGCTGCGCAGGGCGTCCGGAAGGTTAAGACCGGCATGGGCGATGACGTAGGCGTCGCGCACATCAGTCTTGGAGTTGCCGACGTGGATGCGAGAGAGCTGCCGCATCGCAAGCCCGGGTAGATAGCGAACGTCTGCCCCCATGTCTTGGGCGACTGTGACGGTTAAACGGCCGATGTTGTTGGGCTGATCGACAATGACAAGGACCGAAGCGTTGTCGGCGATGAATTGGCCGAAGAGCTTGCGTAATGAGCTTTCATGCTGGTTGATGCGTTTGGACAGGACTTGCCTGCCTTGAGGGTCGAGGACGCAGGCGTGGTGGAAGTATTTGCCGACGTCCACGCCAATGACGAAGTCATAGGCCATGGGTGTGTGCCTCCTAGCGATGAATTAGAAGTTGGACTATTTAAGCTTCATCGCTGGGGTTGTCGGACATACTTGCGCTGGCATCCACATTACTGTGAGACCTCATACCACCTGGGCTGGGTCAGGTTCCTATTAGCAGTTCGAGTATGTCACTGTCTTCGGCGGCATCACCCCCCGGATCATTTTCAGACAGGGGCGGGAATAAGCCATACCGAAGCCAGCGACTAGTTCCACTGTCTTTTCAGACGGAGGGAACGGAAATAAACATAACCCGCCCAATCGGGTGGACAGACCATGAATCTTCGGCGCCCTGAGGTGGAACTGCTAACAACGTAATGGGAAACTTTGTCGGGTGTCTTTCTGGGTCCACTACTCATATCGCAATCCTAGCCTTGCAGCGATTTGATGTGCCAGTTATGAAGTATTGTACCCATTTAGGAGTGCTGGACCTTATCATGGAAAATGACGTAACTGGTGAGAATTGGCAGCCGCAGGCTGCATGATTGTGGGAGTGGTGGTCGGAATAGATTTGGTGGTAGATGAGCTGATCTAGCTTGCGTTGTGCAGCGGGAGTACTACAGGTGTCGCCATTAAGGGGGTGGACTTATCGTAAACGCAATTTTGTTAAGGGGGGTAGGCGGAGTGTGTGCCCACACTGTGCCCACATCTTTGCGCATTAGTGCCACTATCTGCGCGTGTGACCAGGCGGTTCCCTATATGGAAAAACCCCTGCTCGCCAGCTAAAGTTGCTGGTCATAGCAGGGGCTTGCCCGTATCTGTCGGGATAACAGGATTTGAACCTGCGACCTCTTCGTCCCGAACGAAGCGCGCTACCAACCTGCGCCATATCCCGGCGTTCCGCCTTGAAAAGCGGTACCTGGATACTTTAACGCAAGCTGAGCATAATCAACAAAACGGCAGGTGGCTGGGTTTAGTCCACCTCGGTGATTTTCAGCAGCGTGGCGGAAGGGCGGCAGAAGATACGCACTGGGGCGAATTTGGAGGTGCCCAGGCCATTGGAGACATGCATCTTCATCGGTCCGAAGTCGTGGAGGCCCTGCACGCGCTCGCGGTCGATGCCGCAATTGGTCACCAGCGCACGGGAGCCGGGCAGGCAGATCTGGCCGCCGTGGGTGTGGCCGGATAGGGAAAGCTGGTAGCCATCGGCTGCGAACTTTTCCAGCACGCGGGGCTCGGGGGCGTGGAGGAGAGCCAGGGACAAGTCGGCGTTCTCGTTGGGCGGGCCGGCGATTTCGGAATAGTCATCTAGATCGTGGTGTGGATCGTCCACGCCGGCGGCGGCAAGGCGGACATTGCCCACCTTGAATTCATGCCGTGTCTGGTTGGCATCGCGCCAACCGTGCTCCATAAATGCGGCGCGCATGCCTCGCCACGGCAAATCCACGTAGGAAGGTTCGCGCTTTTTGCCCAGCAGGTACTTGAAGGGATTGACCGGCTGCGGTGCCCAGTAGTCATTGGTGCCGAAGACGAAGAGGCCGGGGCGGGCCAGCAACGGGCCGAGAGCGCGCAGTGTATCGGGAACGGCCTGTTGATCGGAGAGATTATCGCCGGTGTTGACCACGAGGTCCGGCTCCAGGGCATCGAGGGCAGAAACCCAGGCAATCTTGGTCTCCTGGCCAGGGATCATATGCAGATCGGACAGATGCAGCAGCCGAAATTCCGGTTTGCCGCGCAGCGTGCCCTTGGGCAGGAGGGGGAGCGTATATTCCTTGAGCTCGAATTTGGTCAGTTCGCTATAGCCCCATGCCGCGGCGCCCAGGCCGGCAGCGGTGAGGCCGCCAAGAATACGTAAAAGTTTCACGGCTACCACACTACCTGGCGTACATTGATAGGCATGAGCGAGCTAAAGGAAACCATCCGTGCAGATCTGAAAACCGCAATGAAGGCGAAAGAGAAGCAGCGCACCAGCGCCATCCGCGCCTTGCTGGCCGCCATCCAGGCCGAGGAGACCAATGGTTCCCGGCATGAGCTGGAGGACGCCGATATCCTCAAGGTGATTGCGCGCGAGATTAAAAAGCGCCGCGAATCCGCCGAGGTCTATGAGGACAACGGCCGTCCGGAGCTGGCGGAAGCCGAGCTTGCCGAGGTCCCCTTCTTTGAGGCCTACCAACCCCGCCAGCTGGACGAATCCGAGCTTAAGGCCCTAGTGAAGGAATCAATCGCAGAGGTTGAGGCCGAAAACGGCGAAGCACCCACCATGAAGCAGATGGGTGCAGTAATGAAGGTGGCCAATGCCAAGGCCGCTGGCCAAGCGGATGGCAAGCGCCTGTCCGCTGAGGTCAAGTCCCAGCTGAGCTAAAGCAGGCCAGACCGCAACGGGCGAGGCTTAGCGGCCGAGCAGACTGCGGACGTCGTTGGCAAAGTTATCGATGTCCTCTTGGCGGATGCCAAAGTCTTCCGGCGAGAACCCGCCGCCGGTACCGGTACCGCCACCGCCGTTGCCCGTTCCGCCGCCTGTGCCGCCAGTCGAGCGGCTCGGGCTCGTAGCATCGTCGGCATTACCGCCGCCGGTGCTATTTTGTGCGCCGGTAGAGTCAGCGTCGGCCACGCCGGAGGAGGGGGATTGGGAGGCCCCGGCGCCGTCGGAAAGCTGCAGCGTAATTTCCGCACCCTTCTTCTTGCCGTCCTTGCCGGTAATCGCGCGAACCACGCGGCCATAAGGAACATTGCCGCCGATGACCCGGGAGGTCTTGACCACGTAGCCCTTGGACTCCAAGGTCTGGCGGGCCTCGGCCTCGGACTTGCCGCGCAGGCTATCAAGGGTCTTATCGGCCGTGGTGCCGTTGTCGTACTTCTTGTTGTAATTCGGCAGTCCGGCCTTGGTGGCTATCGGCAGCTGCGTAGCCATGCTGAAGAAGGTCTGCGCCGGCTCCAAGCCACCGTAGAGGTTGCCCCAACCCGCGCACTGGCGCACCGGCCCGGTACACAGCGGGACGGTGGAGGTGCCATCATTATAGATATACGGCGCGGCGGAAATGCCCTGGTTGAATCCTAAGAATGCGGAGGACTGGTTGGACTCGGTGGTACCGGTCTTGGCCGCGATCGGGCTGGAGTAACCGGCCGCCTGGGCGGCATTCTTGGCCGTGCCTTGCTTGGCGTCCTCGGACAAGGCATTGCTCATCGCGCGGGCTACGTCCTTATCAACGGCCTGCTCACACGGGGTTTCCTTGAGATAGACCTCGTTGCCTTCCTTATCCGTGACCTGGGAGATGGGGTTAGGCTCGCACCACCTGCCATCCGCGGCCAGCGTGGCGCCGACATTGGAAAGCTCCAGCGGGTTGACCTGGTCCGGGCCCAAGGTGAAGGAGCCGGAGTTGGCGTCCTTGGTGTGCTGGGCAATCGAGGTGTCCTTATCAAAGCTGCCCTTGTCGTCGTAGGAGCGCAGGCCCAAACGCACGGCCATATCGACGATGGGTGCCACGCCTACCTGCTCCGTGAGCTTGATAAACGGCGTATTGGGGGAGTGTGCCAGCGCTTCCTGCAGCGTCATCGTGGCCTTATAGGCACCAGCGTTTTCCACGCAGTAGCGGTCCGCCGGGCAGCCGGCGGCGCCACCATGGCCTAGGCCCTCCGCCTCGTAGCGGGTCGGCACATCCACGGTGTTTTTGATGCCATAGCCCGCTTCGAGCGCGGCCGCCGCGGTAAAGACCTTAAAGACGGAACCTGCACCGTTGCCCACCAAGGAGTAGGGCTGTGGCAGGATGGTCTCATTTTTATCTAGGTCCAGGCCGTAATCGCGCGAGGAGACCATGGCCAGCACCTTGCGGTCCGACCTGCCGGGCTTGATGACGTTCATGACTTCAGCCACGCCCTGGGCATCCGGATTGGTGTGGCTTTGTACGGACTCGAGGGCCTTGTCCTGCACCGTTGGGTCCAGCGTGGTTTTGATGGTGTAGCCACCGCGCGCCAGCTGCTCCTCGCTAATGCCCTTCTTATCCAGGTATTTCAGCACATAATCACAGAAGAAACCGCGGTCACCGGCGCCGATGCAGCCATTGGCTAGCGTTTTGGGCTTCTTTCCGACGCCCAGCTTCTCCCCCTTATACTTATCCGCTTCCTGCTGCTTGATATGGCCGTTATCCGCCATGGATTGCAGGACCAGGTTGCGCCGGTCGGTTACTTCCTCAGCGTTGGTATAGGGATTGAGGCGCTCAGAGGATTGGACCATGCCGGCCAGCATTGCTGCCTGCGGCACCGTGAGTTCAGAAGCGTGCGTGCCGAAGTAAGTGCGGGCCGCCGCTTCGACGCCATAGGCATGGTTACCAAAAGACACCAGGTTGAGATAGTTGGTGAGGATGTCATCCTTATCCAATTCCGCATCCATCTTGGTGGCCATGCGCATCTCGCGCAGCTTGCGGGCCACGGATTGCTCGGTGGCCGCGGCGCGTTCTTCATCGGTGGTGGCAGAGACCAGCAATAGGTAATTCTTCACGTACTGCTGATCGATGGTGGAGGCGCCCTGGGAGACGCCGCCCGAGGTTAGGTTGGTCCACAGCGCGCGGAAATTGCCCTGGAAGTCCACGCCCTCGTGATCATAAAAGCGCTCGTCCTCAATGGAGACGATGGCGTTTTTCATGGCTTGAGAAATCTTCTTGCTCTCCACCGGGTGGCGGCGTTGGCTGAAGATGTAGGCCATGTCCTTGCCCTTGGCGTCTTTGATCGTGGTGACGCCTGGGATATTGCCGGCAGTCAGATCTTGCAGGTCAGATTGCATGGTTTCGTTAGTACGGGCAATCGCCACGCCGGAAATGCCCGCAAAAGGGGCTAGAGCCAGGGCGATGAGCGCGCCTACCAAGACCGTAGACAGGGCTATCTTGGCCAAAGATTTGATGACAGTCACGCCCCATACACTACGTGGTCGCCCTTGGTAGGTGGAAGATCACTCGCACCCCCTAAAGTGTGACGTGTTAGACAATCTTCTACCTGGATGAATAGACTCAGATGCGTTACATAGTATTCCGTCTGGGAAGGAGCACACTCACCCATGACCGTTCGTGTGAAGACTGCTGGAATGTCTAATACAGCCCGAAATCCCGAGCGTGGTGAGTGGGTCACCCAGGCCAAATGCCGCAAGGGTGACCCGGATGCCCTCTTTGTGCGCGGTGCAGAACAGCGCAAGGCGGCCGTCATTTGCCGCCACTGCCCGGTGCTGACCGAATGCCGCGCTGACGCCCTGGATAATCGCGTCGAGTTCGGTGTTTGGGGCGGGCTGACCGAGCGCCAGCGCCGTGCCCTGCTGCGCAAGAACCCCCACATCACGGATTGGGCTCACTACTTGGCCCAAGGCGGCGAGCTCGTCGGAATTTAAGAATTTAGACGGCATAGTGCGTATTTAATAGTTAGAATGGATCCCATGACTAAATGGGAATACGCAACCGCACCTGTCCTCACCCACGCCACCAAACAGATCCTCGATTCTTGGGGCGAAGATGGCTGGGAACTGGTCACCGTCACCCCGGGTCCTAACCCGGAAAACGTCGTTGCCTACTTCAAGCGCGAGGTGGCAGAGTAAATGGGCTTTCATGCTCGCTTGCGGGAGCTGGGGTATGAGCTTCCGGGCGTCGCCAAGCCGCTAGCGTCCTATGTGCCGGCCGTGCGCGTGGGTGATCAGGTCTGGACCTCTGGCCAGCTTCCCCTCGTGGAAGGTGCCTTGCCGCTGACCGGCAAGGTTGGCGCCGAAGTCACCACGGAACAAGCCCAGGAACAGGCACGCATCGCGGCGCTGAATGCGCTCGCCGCTATCGATGCCGAAGTTGGCCTGGACAATGTCTCCCGTGTGGTAAAAATCGTGGGGTTTGTGGCCTCCGATCCGGCCTATGCAGACCAGCCGGTAGTTATCAATGGTGCCTCCGATTTCATCGGTGAGGTCTTCGGGGATGCTGGAAAGCATGCTCGCTCCGCCGTGGGCGTAGCTGCGTTGCCTAAAAACGCCCCAGTAGAGATCGAACTAATCGTAGAAATTGCTGCTTGATCGGATAGGCTAGTAACTATGGAGCACCCCGCATATAGTCAATTGCGTCCCGTCAGCCAGTCCGTTGGCGTAGTCCTTTGTGATAACCCCAGCTACACCGCCCTAGAGGGTACGAATACGTGGATTATTCGCGCCACTGAAGACTCTCGGGCGATCGTCGTGGATCCGGGTCCTGAGGATGAAGGCCATCTCAACGTTGTGCATCGCAACGCAGGTGAGGTGGCTTTGATTGTGATTACCCACCGCCATGATGACCATGCTTCGGGCGCACAACGCTTGCGGCAGATGACCGGCGCCCCCATCCGCGCCTTCGATCCGAGCTACTGCAATGGTGCTGAGGCTCTCCAGGACGGTGAGCACATCTCCCTCGATGGCATCACCCCAAGTCTCGAGGTCGTGCACACCCCAGGCCATACCGCGGATTCCACCTGCTTCTTTGTGTGGAGCGGGGAGGTAGGAAATTCCCGCCTCGAGGGCATTGTCTCTGGTGACACTATCGCCGGCCGCCACACCGTTCTCCTTTCGGAGACGGACGGCAACTTGGCCGATTACCTGCACACCCTCGACACCTTGGAAGAGCGCGGTAAGGATATTGCGCTGTTTCCAGGACACGGTCCGGACTTGGATGACACCTCTCAGGTGGCCCGCAAGTACATTGACCGCCGCCACTACCGTCTTGACCAGATTAAAGAGATCCGCTCCCGCCTAGGCGATGATGTGGATTTGAATACCCTGGTCAACGAGATGTATGACGATGTGGACCCAGTGCTGCGCCACGCTGCGGAGCAGTCCACGCGCACCGCGCTGAAGTACTTGGACGGCGAGGCTAAATAAGCCTATCTCCATTCGCCCCTCTTCCTCTTTGGCGGGAAGAGGGGCTTAATTGTGCTGTGGGCCTGAGGCAGGAGGCGCGCAGGGCCGACGTACGGCCGCAGTATGGCCCCCAAGCGATGCAGTGTGGAGCCTACCGTGGCCACAAGTGCGGTGCGTAACTGGTTAAAGGGGGCAAAACCACCGAGACCCCGCCGAAGCGGGGTAGCGGGCTGGCGCGGTCTTAGCGAGCGCGGCGGGCGAGGTGCTCGGTATCGACGATGAGCACGGACTTGCCCTCGAGGCGGATCCAACCGCGGTGCGCGAAGGTGGCCAGCGCCTTGTTGACGGTCTCACGGGAAGCGCCCACCAGCTGGGCAATCTCTTCCTGGGTGAGGTCATGGTTCACGCGCAGGGCGCTGCCTTCCTGAACACCGAAGCGGTTAGCCAGCTGCAGCAAGGTCTTTGCCACGCGGCCCGGAACGTCGGTGAAGATAAGGTCAGCCAGGTTGGCGTTGGTGCGGCGCAGGCGGCGAGCCAGCACGCGCAGCAGTTGCTGGGCGATTTCGGGGTGGTCACCAACCCACTTCTTGAGCAGCTCGGAGTTCATGGTGGCGGCCTGAACCTCGGTCACGCACACTGCGGAGGAGGTGCGCGGTCCCGGATCGAAGATGGACAGCTCGCCAAACATATCGGATGGGCCCATGACCGTCAGCAGGTTTTCGCGGCCATCCGGGGCGTGGCGGGCGAGCTTAATCTTGCCCGAGGTGATGATGTACAAGCGATCACCAGGCTCGCCTTCGTCGAAGATGGTGGTTCCGCGCGGGTAGCGCACGGTCTCCATCTGCTCGATTAGGTGCTGCACTGCAACGGGATCAACGCCTTGGAAGATTCCGGCGCGGGAGAGGATGTCCTGTACGCCTTCCACGTTTTACTCCTTGGATGTCGACTGCGAAAGTCCATAGATGAGCCTGTGCCACATCTGGGTGCGGTCTTTCATGCACTCGACAATGCGGAACAAGCGGGGTCACTGTGTAACGCGTTTCATCTTACAGTGTAATTGGTCACTTTTGGTACTTCAGTGAAATTTTGTCACACTATAGAAACTCTACTCGTGCTAGTGCACGGTTCAGGCCAGCAGTTTTGCCGCCTAGTCAGCAAAAACGACTGCCTCGAGCTTTTCCATCAGGAGGGCGAAAAGGGCGATGGCAAGTGGTACCAGAATCACGAGTGAAATCATGTTTTCCTAGTCTACTAAGCTAAACCCCATGAATTCAGCACTGTCAGCGGCCAGCGCGCCGGAGCTGCGCGCACCGGAGGTAAATCGGCGTTTGGCACAGGAGTATCCGGATGCACGGTGTGCCTTGGATTATGAATCCCCGCTGCAGCTGCTCATTGCCACCGTTCTTTCCGCGCAATGCACGGATGAGCGGGTGAATTCGGTGACTCCTGAACTCTTTGCCCGCTATCCAGAGGCGGCGGACTATGCGGCCGCGCAGCGCTCGGACTTGGAGAGAATTCTGCGGCCGTTGGGCTTTCAGCGCGCCAAGGCGGGGCACCTTGTGGGCATTGGGGAGAAGCTGGTGGCAGATTTTCAAGGCGAGGTCCCGCGCACGGTCAAGGAACTGACCAGTCTGCCCGGTGTTGGTCGCAAGACCGCGCTGGTGGTGCTCGGAAACGCCTTCGGGATCCCCGGGCTGACCGTGGATACGCACTTCGGGCGCCTCATGCAGCGGCTTGGGCTGACGGGGGAGTCGACGCCGGTCAAGATTGAGCGGGACATCGCTAAGCTCGTGCCGGAAGAAGAGTGGACGATGTTTTCACACCGTGTCATCTTCCACGGGCGCCAGGTATGTCATGCGCGCACGCCGGAGTGCGATGCTTGCGTTCTGTGGGATATGTGTCCAGCCGCTCGTGGGCGCTAGGCTAACGGTATGAAGAACTACGTCCTTGGCACGGTGATTGCCGCGATCCTCATTGCCGTTATCGCGGTCGTGGGGGTCTCGCAGTTACGGGGTGGGGGCGGATCCGAGGAGGCGTCGCCAAGCGAGGCTTCCCAGCAAGAAGTCCCGCAGCGCCCGGACTGCCCGACCGGCACCGTGGCAGGAGTAAGGCTGGAGTGCCTAGGCGGTGCGGCCGCCGGAAAGCCCGCCGATAAAGGCGTCAGCGTGGTCAATGTGTGGGCGTGGTGGTGCGAGCCGTGCCGCGCGGAACTTCCCTACCTGCAGGATGTGGCGGACGCGCATCCGGACTGGCAGGTCGTGGGTGTGCACGCGGATAAAAACGCAGGAAATGGCGCGGCCTTTTTGAATGACTTGGGCGTGGAGCTGCCGAGCTTCCAGGATTCGGATAATAAGTTTGCCGGTGAGCTGGGCCTGCCGGGCGTGGTGCCGGTGACAGTGGTGCTCAAGGACGGTGAGGTGCGCAAGCAATTTGCGCAGCCGTTTAGTTCCGCAGCGGAGATTGAAAAGGCCGTGGAGGAGGCGATTGCGGCATGAGTCAACTCCTTCCCGAGCACACACCAGAATGGCTCAAGCCGGCGCTAGGCGTAGACCCCAGCCAGGTGCAAGAGCTCATTGGCAACCGCCAGGCTTCGTCCCTTAACGGCACCAATGCGCAGGTGCCGGTCAAGCGGGAAGCGGCCGTGCTCATGCTACTGAGCGGTGAGAGTGCGGAAGAGGCCAGCATTTTGCTCACGCATCGCTCGCCGTCCATGCGCTCGCACTCGGGCCAGATAGCCTTTCCCGGAGGCCGCCGGGATCCCGCCGATACCTCCCTGGTGGATACCGCGCTGCGGGAAGCCTGGGAGGAAACGGACCTGCAGCGCAATTCCGTGACCCCGCTGGAGCAGTGGGAGCAGCTGCATATCCGCGCCACCGGCAATCCGGTGAGCCCCATTTTGGCGCATTGGGCCCAGCCGGGGGAGGTCTATCCCGCCAGCCCCGATGAAACCGATGACGTGTTTCTCGTGCCTATCCGGGAGTTGGTCGATCCGCGCAACCGCTTCATGGTGGGCTTTAGAAAGTGGCAAGGACCAGCATTTCACGCCAATGGCTACGTCATTTGGGGCTTTACCGCCGGCGTGCTCTCGGCACTATTGCAGCACGCCGGGTGGAGCGTTCCATGGGATAACAATTCAGTCATGGACCTGCGTGACTCCCTCACAAACTCCCGCAATAATGAGAAGATGTCCTAACCGCTGGTACCGCGGTATGCATACGTCTTAAACCCCAGATAGAAAGAACCCATAGCCATGACTCCTGCGCTCATCGTTGACGGCCTGATTGTGGTCGCCGTCCTCATAGCGCTCCTGAGCGGGTGGCGCAATGGCGCCCTCGCGGCGGTATTGGCCTCCATTGGTGTGGGCGCTGGGGTAGTGCTAGGCATTGCCGTGGCCCCGGCCGCTTTGCGCCTGGTGGATCAGCCATCGTTGCGCTTGCTGCTATTGGTGGGAGTCCTGGTGCTTTTTGTGGGCATCGGGCAGCTCATCGGATCCTCGTTGGGCAGCAGCGTGCGCGATCGCATGAAGGCGCGCAAGACGCAGCGCCTCGATTCCGCCGTGGGCGCGATTTTCCAGGCCTTTGCCGCCTTGGTAGTTATGTGGCTCATTTCTATCCCCGTGGCCACCAACCTAGGCGGTGCAGCTGGTGAGGGCCTGCGCGATTCCCGCATCTTGGGCAACCTTAATTCGGCCGCGCCAGCGCGGGTAGCGGCGCTGCCCAATGGCGTGGCGGCGATGCTCAATGAGTCCGGCCTGCCGCCGCTAGTCTCGCCGTGGCAAAACTCGATGAGCACCGAGGAAGTAGAAGAGCCGGACCCAGACGTGCAGGATCCGGAGCTGGTACGCCGCATGCGGCCCTCCATCATTCACGTGCTTGGCGACGCCGAAGAGTGCTCCCGCCGCCTCATGGGTTCCGGCTTCGTGGCGGCCGATGACTACGTGATCACCAATGCCCACGTAGTAGCCGGCACACAGACCGTGCGCCTTGATACAAAGCTGGGGCTTAAGGACGCGACCGTGGTCTACTACAACCCGGATGTGGATGTGGCGGTGCTGCACTCGCGCGATCTAGGCATCGATCCGCTGCCGTGGGCCCAGACCCGGGCCCAATCGGGCGATGATGCGATGGTCATGGGCTTCCCGCACTCCGGGCCTTTCGACGCCGAGATGGCCCGCGTGCGCGATCGCATCACCATTTCCGGCCCGGATATCTATTCGCATGGGAATGTGGAGCGCGATTCCTACACCGTGCGCGGCAAGATTCAACAAGGAAATTCCGGCGGGCCGCTAGTCAACACGGCCGGCGAGGTTCTCGGCGTGGTCTTCGGTGCCTCGGTGGATGATTCCGAGACGGGCTATGCCTTAACCGCTGATGAGGTCAATGCCCAGATCGGGGACATCACGCAGCTTACCCACCCGGTAGATACCGGCGAGTGCGTGGCGCACTAGCTGTGTTCTTGCAGCCACGCAGCCAGCGTGGCAACGAAATCCGCTGGTACTTCCAGGTGCGGAAGGTTCTTCGCGCCGGGGACGGTCGTGGCGGTAAATCCGCGGCGGGCGCGTAGGGCGGCGCGGCGGACCACGGGGTTCCACAGTCGCTGCTGGGCGTGGATGAAAAGTACGGGACGCTCTACTGTCAGTTCTACCCAGTTCAAGGGGACCACGGCGGTGCGCATGCGGTGGTTCCACAAGATTCCGCGGCGGACGCTGCCGATGCGGGAGGCGCGCAGGCGGAGATCGAGGATGCGGTCTAGGGTGGCGTCGGCAAGCGAAGGCCCCGTATCCAGATCCAGCTCCTTGCGGTAGGCGCGCGGGCTAAGCAGTAGGTTGTGGGCGCGGGTGACGCGGGGCAGGCGGCATAGCAGTGAGCGCAGGTTAATCCACCCAAAATCCCACGGCCGGGCGGCAATCGCGCGGCGCAGATCCACCGGGTGGGCGGCGGAAATGGAAACCAAGCCGCGCACCCGCTCGGGGCGCTCAGCAGCCAAGCACCAAGCCACCGCGCCGCCCGTATCGGCACCCACCACAAAGGCGTCGTCATGGCCCAAGGCCTGAATGAGACCGCTAATATCGCCCACCAAGGTGCGGATATCCTGCCCCGCATCAATGGGCGGCTTATCGGACATGCCAAACCCCCGCATGTCCACGGCCGCGACATGGAATCCGCGCTGCGCAAGCGGCGCAATGACGTCCTGATAATCGAACCACCCGCCAAAAGCGCCGTGGATAAGCACCACGAGTGGCTGCGTGCTATCGCCCGCCGTGGCGACGTGCAAGCGGATGCCGCGGGTATGGACGAACTCATGCGCATAAGGTCCATCCAGCTCCACCGTTGAGGGAGGCAGGGGTGCGAAGGCCATGGTGCCGCCTTTCTATAGTTGGGGCAGAAACGGTAGAGAAAAGGGGAGGAAGTACACAAAATCCGCCCCAGGCTAGCTAGGGCGGATAGAGGGGTGCACGTACGCGTGGCGCCTGCCGGTTTAGGTGTAGAGGCCGTGGGTGTTCTTACGGTCCAGGGACTTCTGCGCCTTGCCCGGAACCAGGTTCTTGAGCTCCTTGGTGGAGTCAATGGTCTTCTGCGGGGCCTTGACCTGCTTGACATTCTTCAGGCCAACGAAGGCCAGGATGCCAGCGAGGACGATCATGATCAGGAAGACGATCAGGAACGCTGCCCAGCGGTCCAGCCAGACGGCGAGAAGCTCGGCCAGGAAGAAGAAAAAGAAGAAGGAGCTATACAGTGCGATGGTGCCTGCGCCGCCGAAGAGGCCTGCACCGATGCCGCCCTTCTTAGCGGACTCTGCCAACTCGGTTTTGGCTAGCTCCACCTCGGAGCGCACGAGCTGGGACATCTGCTCGGTAGCGTTGGAGACCAGCTGGCCTACCGAGGTCTCGGACGAGGACGTATCCACGTCACTCAAAGGGATCGAGTTCACCTTCGGTGCAAATTGATCAGTACCGTCGGTAAAAAGTCCGTCGTTGCTCACGATTAATTCTCCTCGCGTTTATCTAAACCTTGTAATGTCCCCAATAATAATGGAATCACTATTATCCCATGGTGCCACGCATACTTAGGGACTTCCACGGCTATCCTAATGGATATGTCAGAAAATGACGCGTTATCCCCGCTGTTTCGCCTGCCGGGGGTGAAAGAACGTGCAGAAGAGGCCGCCGCTGCCGTCGCCCGCGCACACCGCCGACCTGCAGGATTGCGCAAGTTTGAGGTTATCTCTGCGGAGTCCCTCATGCGCGGCGCCCGAGCCAGCGTGGCGCTGGACGGCCACGCCATCCCCCCACATCCGGGACCGGAAGATATGAAAGAAGGGCCGCTGGCCAGCGCTGTTAGCGCCTATTCCGTGGCCGCCCCGGAACTCTTAGATGCCACGGTGCGCTCCTTTGCCCGAGCACCGCTGCAGGTACTGGCGCGCATCGACGTCGCGGCCGGCGGCACCGGCATTCCGGCCGGCGAGAGTGCGCGCTTGCAAAGGCTGGGCCGGCTCATCGCGCAGGGTGGCGGTCCCGCCTTCGATCTCCTGCTGCCGAGTGTTGTCCATGCCGAGATTGCCGCCGGCGAGTTCTTTGGCCCGCGCAGTGGCCTCGTCGCCCACGTTGCCTCCCGCCTCGCCGCGGTGCATACGGGCTTTGACCCGCGCGGTTTCGCCGTGCCCGAGGTCTACTACACCCGCCACCGCGCCGACTATGCCGCCGCGGTGGGCAATTATCGCACCGCGCTTGTCGACGCCCTCTTAACCCACCTCGCCGCCTGGACCGCCGGTGGCAAAGAAGCCGACGCGATTGCCCGCGCGGCCTAAGAGGCGCGCCGAGGGCCCCGCTTGGGCGGGCCAGGGCGGCCCGGATGCTGCGTTAGCCACAGTCCGGCGCCAATAACTGCTGCTGTACCTGCTAGAACGGAGGCGCCGATGCCAATTTCCTTGGCAGTCGGAGCAGGAAGGAGCGGCGCCGGGTCCTTAAAGGAGCGGATCTCCCAGTGGTGGGCGAGGGCGTGGCGCTTTAGCTGCTTGTCCGGGTTGACGGCGACGGGGTGGCCTACCTTTTCCAGCATCGGGATATCCGTCGCGGAATCCGAGTAGGCGTAGCTGGCAGCAAGGTCGATGCTTTCTGCTGCTGCGGTCCGCTCCAGTGCCTCTGCTTTGGTGGGACCCTTGCAATAAAAGAGCACCTCCCCGGTAAAGCGCCCGTTTTCCTCTGCCAATTCGGTGGCGATGACGTGCTCGACGCCGAGTTCCTCTGCGATGATGTCCACCAGCACGGCCGCGGAGGCAGAGACGATGACCACGTGGTGGCCAGCGGAGCGGTGGGCGCGGATGAGTTCGCGGGCCTCGGCATAAATGGAGGGTGTGACCACGTGATGCATGGTGTCGCGGGCGATGGCGCGCACCTCGTCCACGGACCACCCGGTGACCAGTGTGGTGAGCTGGTCGCGGGTGGAATCCATGCCTTCGCTGGTCAGACCGGAAAACATATAGCTGGCCTTAGCAAGTGATAGCTGCAGTGCTTCGGCCGGCGAGATGAGCCCGTTGTGGAGGAACTCGCGACCAAACGCGTAGGCCGAGGAGGTGGCGATGATGGTCTTATCGAGATCGAAAAACGCCGCGGTGCGTGCGGGATCGCCGCCGGTGCGGGTGGTGGCGGCGCGGCGGGGATGACGGGGCTCGCGGGAAGTAGGCATGATGTGCTGCCGAGTGTAGCCGCCCTTAGCGCTTGGTGGTGTAGAAGTGGCTGACGTTAACGGTGATTTGTATGCCACTAATGTGGGATTGGGAACCCGCGTGGGGTGGCGCTGAGTGAACATGCATTCGGTGCAGGTCAGCGCCGTGACCGTGGAAATCTGCTGTTAGCTGTTGTGATTGGGTGGCGAACATGTCATAATAATGCGTGCAAGGCCCCGATATACTGTGCGGCCTGCCCCGGCTCACCCCCCCGAGGCCGGGTTACTGACGGCCCGCGCGCACACCCCCCCGATGCGCGGGCCGTCACCTATATCTACCGCCGTGCGGTGCCGGTTATCCACAGAATTTTGGTTGAAACGACAACCAAATCGCGCCTACATGGTGACGTCTGGCGGGTTATCCACAACGCTGCTGCCAGAGCCTCGCTGCGGTTGCGCGACTGCTTCAGGCTATGAGGCATGAACGCATTACACCCTGATTCCGCCGTCATCGTTGTCGCCATTGGTGACGAAGCGCTGCGCGCCGAGGCCGTTCACGCTGCGGCTGCGACCAGCCACGATGTGCTGACCGTAACTGATCCCCGTGATATCCCGCGCAGCCTGCCCGGGGCCTATGCGGTGCTGGTTGATTCTTTGATGGCCCGCGTGGTGGCAGCAGCGCGGCGCACCCATACCGCGCCTGCGCCCGTGCTTTTCTTGGCCGCGGACCCCGGACCGATTGACTACGAGGCGGCGCTTGCCTGCCACGCGGAGAGCGCCTTTATCATCCCCGCCCAAGTTAAGGAGCTGCTGGCGAGCATTGCCGCGGCGGGCGCGCCGCAGGAAGCGCGGCCGGGCAGTGCGACCATCGCTGTGGTTGGCGCGAGCGGTGGGGTAGGCGCTTCTACCTTTGCGGCCGCGTTGGCCCGCACCCAGAGCGCAGTCGACGGTCGCGCCCTGCTTGTTGACGCCCACCCATGCTCCGGCGGCCTCGACCTCCTGCTCGGCGTAGAAGCGGAACCGGGGGCGCGCTGGCCGGAGCTTACCGTGGGCGATGGCAGCATCGATGCCGCTGATCTCTACCGCGCGCTGCCATCCACGCCTGATGGGGTAGCGGTGCTCTCCGCCGCGCGCAGCACCGTCGCAGATCCCTTCCGCCTAGAAAAGGATCTGCTCGCGCGGGTGGTAGGTGCGGCCCATGCGGGTGAGGGAGTATGCGTGGTGGATTGCACCCCGGAGACCATCCCAGATGCCTGTACCCACGTGGTCATCGTGGTGGCCGCGGAGGTGCGCTCGGCCGCGTCGGCCGCGCAGCTTCTGGTGCGTCTCGATGCCGTGCGGCGCAGGTGCGTGGTGGTGCTGCGGCAACGCCAGTGGGCGTCGTTAAGCGCGGCGGAAGTAGAACGCATCGTCCACAGCACGGTGCTGGCAGAATTGCCAACGCTTCGGGGTCTCACCCGCACGGTAGAAATCGGCGGCCTACCGCAGCGCCTCCCCGCACCCTTGCGTAAGGCCGCCCGCGTGGTCCTCGAGGAGGTCGGCGCATGAGCGAGCATAAAGCAGCACAAGAAACGCTGGAAAAGATGCAGCGCATCATTGCCGCTGAGCCTAACTTGGTCCAGGATGCTGCAGCCCTGGCCCGGCGCATTCGCGCAGAAGCCGGCGTGATTAGTGACGTTGCAGTGCTTGACTTGCTGCGCCGCCTGCGCCAAGACGCCACCGGGATGGGGCCTCTCGATGCGGTGCTGGGGCGCGAGGGCGTCACAGACGTCGTAGTCAACGGGCCAGACGCGGTATTTATGGACCGCGGCGAAGGCCTCGAGCGCACCGATATCACCTTCCGCGATGATGCCGAGGTCCGCCAGCTGGCCAGCAGGCTTGCGGCAGCTTCAGGCACGCGCCTCGATGATGCGCAGCCCTTTGCCGATGGCCGCGTCACTCGCCCCGATGGCGTCGTGTTGCGCGTCCACGCACTGCTGAGCCCACCCGCAGTGGCCGGGACTTGCCTGAGCCTGCGCGTATTGCGCCAAGCGCAGACAACCCTGCCCCAGCTTGTAGACAATGGCACGCTGCCAGAAGACATCGCGGCACTGCTGCGCGCCGTGGTAGACAAGCGGATTTCCTTCCTAGTCATAGGCGGCACTGGTTCCGGCAAAACCACCCTGCTCTCTGCGCTTTTGGGAACCGTCTCCGAGCGTGAACGCATCCTCGTTATCGAGGACACCGCTGAGCTCTCCCCACACCACCCGCACTGCGTCAGTGTGGTCTCGCGCCGGGCCAACGCGGAGGGAAGCGGCGAGGTCACGATGTCACAACTGCTGCGCCAAGCGCTGCGCATGCGGCCGGACCGCATCGTGGTGGGCGAAATCCGCGGCCGCGAGGTGGTGGATCTCCTCGCCGCGCTCAACACCGGCCACGACGGCGGCGCCGGCACGCTGCACGCCAATTCTCTCTTTGAAGTACCAGCCCGCATGGAGGCTCTCGCCGCCCTCGGCGGCTTGGACCGCGCGGCGCTGCACTCGCAACTGGCGGCGGCTGTGCACATGGTGTTGACCATGGAGCGCACCCCACAGGGCCGCCGCCTCGCCCATATCGGCCTGCTCGAGGGAAACCCAGTGACTCCGCGCATCATCTGGAGCGCCGAAGATGGCCCGGCAGAAGGCTTCGCGGAATTCTCCGCGCAGCTGCTGGGAGAGCATGCCGGGGAGGTCAGCCATGCTTAGCTACCTCATCCTTGCTGCTGCGCTGCTAATACCCGCGCCCTCGAGTGCCGGTCGCTTGGCCTCCGCCCCGCGCCGGGCACAGACCAGCTCCGTGGTGATCCTAGGCGCAGTCTTTTGCGGCAGCCTGGTCTTCTACTCGGTGGGACGCATTAGCATCGCCATCGCTGGCGCCATTATCGCGTGGTGCGTGTCCTGGTACGTCAAAGACTTAGTGGCTGCGCGGGCAGAGCGGCGCGGCCGCGAGGGGCTGGCTGCTTACCTGGGCGTGGTCACCGCGGACCTGCGTGCGGGGGCGACCCTGGCTGGCGCGCTCGCCCGCGGCGTCGAGTCCCTTCCAGCCACCACCCCGCGCGAGGTATCCGCAGCACTAGAATCCACGGCCACCCTCGCCGCGCGCGGTGCGCCGCCGCACATGGCGCTGATAGATGCGCAAGGCGGCAAGGCCCTGCCAGAGCTTCACCGCTTAGGCCACCTATTAGAGCTTTCCACCTACCACGGCATTGCGGTGGCCAGCTTGCTCGACCAAGCGCAAAGCCGCCTCGACGCTTCCCGACGCCACCAGCAATCCACCTCCGCTAGTCTGCAAGGCCCCCAAGCAACCGCCACGGTGCTCGCGTGCCTGCCCATAGCCGGCATCGCCATGGGAGGGGCCATGGGCGCCAACTCGCTCGGCTTCCTTTTAGGCGGCGGATTAGGCGGCATTCTCCTCGTGGTGGGCGTGGCGCTGGCCTGCGGCGGGTTCGCCTGGTCGCGCGTCATTATCCGGAAGGCGGCCGCATGACCCCGCTCATCTTTATCGCCCTCGCCACCCTCGTTGGCCTGCCGCCGCACACCGCCCGCTTGGCACCTGCCAGCGCAACCAAGACCACCGCCAAGACCCCGCGCGATGGCCCGACCGCGCGCGGGGGACTGATGAGCAAGCTCAAGCCCGCCGCACCGCTGGATCCACTGGCAGTAGCTGGCGACGTCGAACTTTTCGCAGCGTGCCTGGCCGCAGGGCTCTCCGCGCACGGCGCCACCACCGCGGTGGCCCGCACCGCGGATGCCCAGACTAAGGAGCTGTGGGAGACCGTCGCCGCGCTACTCGGAGTGGGTGTTCCCGCGCAGTCCGCGTGGGGTCACATGAAGGGCCATGCGGGGCTGGAGGACTTAGCGCAGCTTGTCATCATGTCGGGCCAATCCGGCGCCACCATCGCGGCCGGATGCCACCGAATCTGTGCTTCTTTGCGCGCGGAAGCATCCGCCCACGCCACAGCGCAGGCGGAGCGCGCAGGAGTATTTATCGCCCTCCCGCTGGCGGTGTGCTTCCTGCCAGCATTCATCGTTCTAGGCCTTGCGCCCGTAGTTATCAGTTTGGGCGCACAACTTCTCTAAACCTCACGTGAAAGGACACTAATCATGCACGCACTTCAGAAATATTCCCAGCTCATCCGCAATGACGAGGGGATGAGCACCATTGAATATGCCATGGGTTCTCTGGCGGCCGCCGCGCTTGCCGGGGTGCTCTACATGGTCATCAACGGTGGCGGGGTGGTCGATGCCATCGAGGGCATCATTACCGACGCCCTCTCGAATACCCCGAGCTAGCGCCGCTCTCTAACCACGGCCGGCGGGTCCAACCCGCCGGCAGAAAGGAGGAATGATGCACAGGGTATTTGATGACGATGGCTCCGTGACCATCGAGGCCGCCTTGGCTTTAAGCTCCCTGGTCTTGGTTGCGGCGGGAATCGTGGGTGCCATTGCCACGTTGGCATCCTATATCGCCGCGGTGGACATGGCGGGCGCGGCCGCGCGTTCGCACGCCATCGGCGTCGAATACCATCCCCCGCGCGAGGATGCCCAGGTCAGCGTGGAAGAAAGCGGTGGGTTGGTGAGGGCGTCGGTAAGCGTTGATGCCCCCATCGGCACCATGCGCTCCGAGGCGGTATTTCCAGCCGAGGTGGGCGGAAATGAGTAAGCCGAAGCGCTGCGGCGAGGAAGGCTATGCCACCATTGCCGCGGCCGGCATCATCGTCGCCATCGTGAGCCTGCTGCTTATCGTGGCGGCAGTGGGCTCGCGCGTGGCCGCGCGACACGAGGCCCAGGTGGCGGCCGACCTCGCGGCGGTTGCCGGTGCCTGGGCCCTCGCTACGGGTGAAGATGCTTGTGCCGCCGCGCGCGATACCGCCGCGCTCAATGACGCCGCCTTAGAAACCTGCACCGAGTCCGGCCGCGACGTCATCGTCACCGCCACGGTCCGTGGCCGCTCCACTCAAGCGAAGGCCGGGCCGGTATGAGCTGGCAGGAAGCAGTAGTGCGCCTTATCCCCACCGCAGTGGCAGCCGTAGCAGGCTTCATCGCTTGGCGGGAATACCGCCGAAAGAATTACTGGATGGTATTTTCTCCCCACAATTCTGGGATTATTATCGGACGTTGAAGGAGATTCCCCTTTTATCAACACACTGTGGGATTTTGCCCAAGAGTTTAAAGAGGGTGAGCTCGACAAATCTGCCCCGAAAGAAGAAAGAGGTGATGCTCCATGAGACATCCGCAAGGCTCGCCTTTTTATGAGCCGGATCCGGAAGTGCGGCGCACTCGCGCACGTGCAGCGGCGGAAATTCAGCGCATAATTTTGGAGCGGTTCCCTCATCGGCGTGAGGAGCTGTTGCAGCGCAGCGCGGACTATGAACACGCGCGGGCGCAGCGAGTAAATGAAGAAAAAGGCAGAACCGCTTAAGCTGCGGCTAGCCCTGCGTCATGGTGACCAGCGCACCCAGTAGCTTGATGGCACCATCTTTGCTCAGCGGGTTATTTCCGTTACCGCACTTGGGCGATTGCACGCACGACGGGCACCCGGATTCACAAGGGCAGGAGCGCACCGCCTCGAAGGTGGCCGCGATCCATTCGGGGAAGCGGCGAAAGCCCTCCTCGGCAAAACCGGCGCCGCCGGGGTGGCCGTCGTAGACAAAGACGGTGGGCAGCTGCGTATCGGGGTGCAGCGCGGTGGACACGCCTCCAATGTCCCAGCGGTCGCAGGTGGCGATAAGCGGTAGCAGGCCGATCGCGGCGTGCTCAGCCGCGTGCAAGGTGCCGGGAGTATCGGAGGCGGTAACCCCCATCGCGGCAAGCGCCATTGGATCGATGGTATAGGCCACCGCCCGGGTGACCAGGAGCTGTTCGGGGAGATCGAGGGGGATATCGTCGCCAATGGTGCCGTCGGCAAGCCGCACCTGATAGCCGGTGACGCGGTCGGTGACCTCCACCTCCACGTCCGCCACCCACAGTCCTGGGGAGTAATTGACCAGGTTATCGGCCTCGCGCAGGATGCGGATATCCGTGGTGGAGCGCGGAGTCGTGGAATAGTCCGGGGCCTCGGGGCGGGCCAGCGCCAGGTAATCGCTGAGGATGAGCTCCTCGATGACAAAACTTTCGCCCTGGTGCAGGTACACCGCGCCGGGGTGGACTTGGCTGGTAGCGCGGGCGGCATCGATGGTGCCGAGCAGGCGGCCGTCGGAGGAATCTACGATCATGACTTCCTCGACCGCCCCGCCGCGCAGCGAAACCGCGGTATGGGCCGTTTCGGGCGAGAGTTCCTCCGGTGAATGGGCAGGGATGGGCACGGCGAACCAGCCGCGCTCGCGGCGGCGCAGCAGGCCAGATTCGGCCAGCTGGTGAACCACGTCCTGCGCGCCCCAGGCGGCAATCGTGGCATCATCCAGCGGCTTTTCCACCGCGGCGCAATAGACGTGGCCGAAGAGGATATACGGATTGGCCGGGTTGAAAACGCTGGCCTCCACCGGCCGGCCCAGCAGGGCCTCAGGGTGGTGGACCAGGTAGGTATCCATCGGCTCATCGCGGGCGATGAGTACTACGAGCGAGCCTTGCCCGCGGCGGCCGGCGCGCCCGGCCTGCTGCCAAAAGCTCGCGACGGTCCCCGGGAAACCGGCCGTGACCACGGCATCGAGCCCGCCGACATCGATACCCAGCTCGAGGGCGGAGGTGGTGGCGACGCCGAGCAAGGAGGCATCGTCAAGCGCGCGCTCCAACGTGCGGCGGTCCTCGGCCAAGTAACCGGCGCGGTAGGCGGCGATGCGCTGGGCAAAATCGGGCCGGCCGAGGCTACCGGAGAGCGCCTCGGCCGCGCGCATGGCCACCACCTCGGCCGAGCGGCGCGACCGCACAAAGGTCATGGTGCGCGCGCCCTCGGCGATGAAGGAGGCCATCATCTCGGCCGCCTCGGTGGTGGCGGCGCGACGCACCGGCGCCCCATGTTCGCCCTCGGCCCCCTCGATAAAGCCTGGTTCCCATAGCGCCACGGTGCGCGCGCCGGTGGGGGCGGTGTTCTCCGTAATCGCGCGGGCGGGCCGGCCGGTAAGGCGCTGCGCATGCCGGCCCGGGTCCTTCATAGTGGCCGAGGCATAAATTACCGTCGGCCGCGAGCCATAGTGCGCGCACAAGCGCAACAGCCGGCGCAACACGAGCGCCACGTTCGCGCCGAATACGCCCCGGTAGGAATGGCATTCATCGATAACGATGAACTCTAGGTGCCGCAGTAGCCGCGCCCACCGGGCATGCGCCGCCAGCAGCGACATATGCACCATATCCGGGTTGGAGAAAATGAACCGCGAATGATCGCGCACGCCCGCGCGGGATTCTTGCGGCGTATCGCCGTCATAGGGCGAGGGCACCACGCCCTTGAGCGCCGGAATGCCCCGGCACAGCTCGAGCACTGCCTGCAGCTGGTCCGATCCCAGCGCCTTGGTGGGGGTGAGATACAGCGCGCAGGCGCTCGGCTCCTGCGCCAGTCGGCTCAAAATGGGCAGCTGGTAGCCCAGGGACTTTCCCGAGGACGTACCGGTAGAAATCACCGCATCCTCGCCGGCCCAGGCTGCCTGCGCCAGCTCCGCTTGGTGGCTATACAGCTTGCCGACGCCCCCTTCGACCAGCTTCTCCTTCAACTCCGGCAGCACCCATTCGGGCCACTCGGCATACTGCGCACGCTGCGGCGGCAGAGTGGTGTGAAATGTGAGAGTGGACTCATCGAGGCGGCGCTGGATGAACTCGAGCAGCTCTTCTCCCAGGGGATTATCCGTTTCCGGGTGAGCCAATTTCTACCCCCTCGTGGGTTAGGCCTATCGCTTTGGCGTGGAACGTGTCACACTGATATGAGGCCAATGATGTCTTGGTGCGGTGTTTACACTTTAAGGTACTGCTAAAGGACGCATTTACCGAAACCTCCCTTGGTGCGGAATCGCCGCACCGCTAATCAAGAAAAGGACTGCACACCATGGCACAAGGAACCGTTAAGTGGTTTAACTCTGAAAAGGGCTACGGCTTCATCGAGCGCGAGGACGGCGAAGGCGATATCTTCGTCCACTACTCCGAGATTCAGGGCAGTGGCTTTCGTACTCTGGAAGAAAACCAGCAGGTCACCTTCGAGGTAGGCTCCGGACCGAAGGGCGAGCAGGCCCAGTCCGTGTCCGTAATCTAGGCGGTCGGCTCCCTCGCTACGGCGTTTCTGCGTAGCCGCGGCGGGTATCCCACCATTCGGTGAACTTATTCTGCAGCTTTTGCAGCCCCACGCCGATAATGACCGCGGCGATGATGCTGACCACCACAGCCAGCACGGGCGAATTGGAAAAGGCCATGCCGCCGAGGTAGCCAATGGCCAACGCCTCGCTGGCCCAGAGCGCAACACCAATGGTGTCGAAGAAGACAAAGACGATCCACGGGAAGCGCATCGATCCCAGCAGGATGGTCATAAACAAGCGCGCTGAAGGGATGAAGCGGGCAATAATAATGGCCGCACCGCCGCCGCGGCGCATATTGCGCTTGACCCAGTTCAACCCCTCGTAGGCCTTAGAACCTTTAGGCACGCGCTGGAGTAGGGGCATAAACCGTGTGCCTAGCAGGAAGCAGAGATTATCGCCCATCATGGCGGCAATCAGCGCCACGAAAAACATGGTGGGCAGGTGCGGAAAGCCCTGGGAGCCGGACCAGGCGCCGGCCATATTGAGCGGGATTTCAGAAGGCAGGACGGGGAAGAAGCAGTCACCAAAGATCAGCACGCCAACCAGCGGGTAGATCCACTCTGTGGACATGACGGTTTCGATCCACATAGTGATGGCGTCAACCATGAATCCTCCGCGGGCGTCGTCTTGGGTGTGCTATTGTGCCCCACAATGCTTTCGCAGCTACGGGGCGTTCTAAGTAGGCCAGTATAGACCCGTTCTGTGGGGGTACATAGTGCCCCTGAAAACGGCCTTTTGGCAGTACCGCGTATATGGTGCGAGACAGGAAATGCAGATCAACTGTGTACGCTAGGGGCGATTGCTGAAAGCGTGCATACCTTATTGTTCGCATCATCGAAAGGGATGAAGTCGAAGTGGCAGAAGCAGCCGGGCCGGGAAAGACCTTGGTGATCGTCGAGTCGGCGACGAAGGCGAAGAAGATTCAGCCTTACCTCGGAGATAACTACATCGTGGAGGCCTCTGTGGGCCATATCCGCGATCTTCCCCGCGGCGCTGCGGACGTGCCGGCTAAATATAAGAAGGAATCCTGGGCGCGCCTCGGCGTGAACCCGGAAGATGACTTCGCACCGCTGTATGTGGTGAGCCCCGATAAAAAGAAGAAGGTCGCGGACCTCAAGTCCAAGCTGAAGCAGTGCGATCAGCTCTACCTCGCAACAGACCCCGACCGTGAGGGCGAGGCCATCGCCTGGCACCTGCTTGAAGTCCTCAAGCCCAAGGTTCCGGTGCGCCGCATGGTCTTTAACGAGATCACCAAGTCCGCGATCCTGGAGGCCGCGGACAATACCCGCGATCTGGATTACAACCTTATCGACGCCCAGGAAACCCGCCGCATCCTCGACCGCCTCTACGGCTATGAGGTCTCCCCGGTGCTGTGGAAGAAGGTTATGCCGCGGCTTTCTGCCGGCCGCGTGCAGTCGGTGGCCACCCGCGTCATCGTCGAGCGTGAGCGCGAGCGCATGGCGTTCATCCCCGCGGACTACTGGGATCTGGCCGCCACGTTAGATACTGGCGCTGCGGACGGGGACAACCCAGCCACTTTCGACGCCCGCCTTACCGCCGTCGATAGCAAACGCGTGGCCTTGGGCCGCGACTTTGATGATCGCGGAAACGTCAAGAGCAAAGACGTCATCGTCATCACCGAGCCACAGGCCAAGGCCTTGGAGTCTGCGCTCCAAGGCGCGGGCATGGAAGTCGCTGGGGTCGAACACAAGCCCTATACGCGCAAGCCCTATGCGCCGTTTATGACGTCGACGCTGCAGCAGGAGGCCGGCCGCCGCCTGCACTTTACTTCTGAGCGCACCATGCGCATTGCGCAGCGCCTGTACGAAAACGGTCACATTACTTATATGCGTACGGACTCCACCTCGCTCTCTAAGCAGGGCCTGTCGGCTGCGCGCAATTCCGCTACCAGCATCTATGGTGCAGAATACGTCTCTGATTCCCCGCGCGTATATGACCGCAAGGTGAAAAATTCCCAGGAGGCCCACGAGGCCATCCGCCCGGCCGGCGAGTCCTTCGCCACCCCGGGCCAGCTCTCTGGCCAGTTGGATGCGGAGGAGTTTAAGCTCTATGACCTGATTTGGAAGCGCACCGTCGCCTCCCAGATGGCCGATGCCAAGGGAACCTCCATGAAGGTCACCGTAGCCGGCACCGCCGCCACCGATAAGGGCAGCTACGACGTGGAATTTTCCGCCACCGGCCGCACCATTACCTTCCCCGGCTTCTTGAAGGCCTACGGCGCTGACGACGCCAAGGGTGATAAGAAGGGCGAGACCCGCCTGCCGCACTTGGAGGAGGGCCGCGCCCTGACCGCCAAGGAGGTTACCGCCGAGGGCCACTCCACCAACCCGCCGGCGCGCTATACCGAGGCCAGCCTGGTCAAGAAGATGGAGGACTTGGGCATCGGCCGCCCGTCTACCTACGCGTCCATCATCAAGACCATCCAGGACCGCGGTTATGTGGTCTCGCGCGGCAATGCGCTGGTGCCTTCGTGGGTTGCCTTCGCCGTCGTGGGCCTGTTGGAGGAGAACTTCACCGAGTTGGTGGACTACGATTTCACCTCTTCCATGGAAGACGAGCTAGACCAGATTGCCACCGGTATCGAGGATGGCACCGCCTGGCTAAACGGCTTTTACTTCGGCAACGCCGAGGCCAACGAGCAGAAGGCGGCTTCCATTGCCCGTCACGGCGGCTTGAAGTCGCTTATCGACGTCAACCTGGAAGCCATCGACGCGCGCAAGGTTAACTCGCTACTGCTTTATACCGACGCCGAAGGTCGCGACGTCTTCGTGCGTGTAGGCCGCTACGGCCCGTACATCGAGCGCGCCGTTGGCACTAACGACGACGGCAGCATCGAGTATCAGCGCGCTAACCTGTCCGAAACCGTCACCCCGGATGGCCTCAACGAGGAGCTGGCGGAAAAGCTCTTCGCTACCCCGCAGGGCGGCCGCGAGCTGGGCGAGAACCCGGAAAACGGCCGCATGATCGTGGCCAAGGAGGGCCGCTTCGGCCCGTATGTCACCGAAGTCGTCCGCGAGGATGAGCGGGAGAAGGCCGAGGGTGAGGCCGAGGAGGTCGTCGCCAAGGAGCGCGCCGAGGAAGACAAGCAACGCGCCGAAGAAGGCAAGCGCGCCAAGAATTGGGAAACCAAGACGGCCGCGAAGCAGAAGGAAAAGCGCGTCAAGGAATACATCGAGAACAAGCTCAAGCCGGGTACGGCTTCGCTGTTTAGCTCCATGGAACCCTCCACCGTGACCTTGGAGGAGGCCCTCAAGCTGCTTTCCCTGCCGCGCGAGGTGGGCGAGGACGACGGCGTGATGATCACTGCGCAAAATGGCCGCTACGGCCCGTACCTGAAAAAGGGTACGGATTCGCGCTCCTTGGCCAAGGAAGAGCAGATCTTCACCATCACCTTGGATGAGGCCCGCCGCATCTATGCTGAGCCGAAGCGTCGCGGCCGCGCCGCCGCTCAGCCGCCGATCAAGCAGCTGGGCGATAATGACGTCTCCGGCAAGCCGATGACCGTGAAGGACGGCCGCTTCGGTCCGTACGTCACCGACGGCACCACCAATGCCTCCCTGCGCCGCGGCGATGACCCGGAGCAGCTTACCGACGCCCGCGCGAACGAGCTCCTTTCCGAGCGCCGCGCCAAGGAAGCTTCCGGCGAGACCAAGAAGAAGTCCTCTAAGAAGACGACGAAGAAGAAGGCGACCAAGAAGGCCACCAAAAAGTCCACGAAGAAGGCTGGCAAGAAGGCAACGAAGAAGCCTTCACCCGGCACGAAGAACGTGGTAAAGGCCGGCTCGCGCAAGAAGTAACCGCGTAAGGTGGCGGGCATGAACGATTTTCTTGCCCGCACCCAAGAAGGCGCTGCGGCCCTGAGGCGCGCCGTCACCATCAAAACGCGGCCGCAGCTTTTGGCCTCGGTTCGTGAAGAGCCCGTCGTTGGCGCCGGAGTCCTAGCCGCAGCTATTGGCCAGGTGGAAAAGGCCCGCACCCTGACCCGTCCTTCGGCGCTCGGCGTGGCGGCCGTAACGGCGAGCCATGCCACCTATGCGTGGAGCCTATATCGCCGCGGCGCGCGCAACGACGCCTTGGGCTGGGGTTTGCGCGCGGCCGTATGGGGCGCGGGCGTTGCCGCGACTCGCAAGGAGCCGACTGCCGCAGCCGTGGCGGTGGGCGGCGCGGCGGTACTCACGACCTCGGCAGTGGCGGGGGATCCGGCGCTGCGCACTGACGCCGGCAAGGGCATCAGCCACGGCGCCAACCTGCTCGTTGCGGCCGAGGGGCTGACGGCCCTGCGCGCGGCGCTCGCGCAGCACTATCGCGGTAAGTGGAAGCAGGGGGCGCGCCTAGTGGGCGCGGCCGAGGCGGGCGCCCTAGCGGTCGGCCATCTGCTGCTTCTCGATGGCCTGCGCCGCACCCGGTAACTGCGGCTGCATCGTCGGGCCGTAGGACAGGCGGCGGTGCACGGCCTCAAAAGGTCCGCGGCGGTCGAAGACTTCCAGCACGCAGGCTCCGATAAGCGTGACCAACCACACCGCGAAGGCCAGCGTGGCCTGGCCGAAGGCGCCCAGCTCGTGGCCGAAGTTCAGCGTGAATGGGTGCACGAGGAAGAAAAAGAGAATGGACTGCCCTACGTAGCCGCTCATGGAGCGCTTGCCCAGCGCCGCAAAGGGCCACAGCACTGCGGGCAGTGGCGCGCCGGCCGAAAGCCGCTCCTGCACCGGCTGTAGCAGCAGCGCGAGCCCGGCCAGGATGCCAGGGCCGGTAAAGACGCCGATGAAAGCGTTGGCATTATTGGCGGCATTGGCCCAGCGCTGCTCGATGACCCCGAGCGTGCTCAAAGACCACAAGGTGCCGATAACCACGGTGATGGCCGCTGCAATGGCGACCCAGCGCAGGAGGGTGGGGCGGTGAGAGGGGACGTCGGCAAGCACGCCCTGGCGCGCCCACACAAAGCCCACCAGCATCACGGGCAGGTACATCAGCAAAATGATCGGCGTGGCCAAGGCCTGGCTGCCTAAAGTAATAAGCTGGCTGAGCAGCAGATCGGGGTAGGACTCGATGGTGCCAATGCCCTCCGTGGCTACCACGCCGAGGGGATCCATAGCACCGGAAATAAAGGCCACAATCCCGCCAAGTGCGCACAGCGCAAAAAGAATATAGGCAATGAGCATCAGGGTAGAATCCCGCTTGCGCAGCAGGAATGCAATGACGATCCCGGCCACGCCGTAGAAAAACATAATGTCGCCCCAAAACAGCAGCACCATGTGCACCGCGCCCATGAGCGCCAAGAAGGTATAGCGCTTGGCGATGGTCCTGCGCGCCGCCCGCACCGGAAACCCGCGCCGCCACAGGCTCAGGGCAATGAGCCCCACGCCAAAGCCGAGCAGGGTAGAAAACATGGGAAGGCCGCGGTTGTGGACAAAGAAGGCGCTGAAGACGACGGCCGCCTTATCCCACGCGCTGCCATCAATGATGCCGCCGAAATAGCTGCCCGGCCGGTCGGTGGTGATGATCCACGCCGTGGTCATATTGGCCATGGCGATGCCTAGGAGGGCCATGCCGCGCGCCACATCGGGCACGATCATGCGGGGCCGGGAAGCTGAGCTCACTTAAAACCTCGTTATACCTCGGAACGTTCTGCCAGGGTAGCGCGGATAGGGCGAGCCAGCTGGGTCATGCGGTGACGCCCACGCAGCTCAATGGATTTCATCATAGTCCAGCGGGCCTGCTCGGCCTCATTGGCGGTCTTGAGCGTGGCGGCATTGGTGAGCACCTGGCCCGGGGTGTCCTTGGCCAGCTCGGTCAGGCGCGCAGCCTCGTTCACGGCGTCACCAATGACGGTATATTCGAAGCGATCCGCGCCGCCGATGTGCCCGGCGACGACGTGCCCCGCCGCCACGCCGATGCCCGCTTGCAGCTCCAGCCCGCGCAACTCGCCGCGCAGCTCGCGGGCGGCCTGCAGCGCCACGGAGGCGGAATCATAAACATTGAGCGGCGCGCCAAAAACGGCGAGGGCGGCATCGCCCTGGAACTTGTTAATGATGCCTTTATTGCGGTGCACTACCTCGACAACGTGCTCGAAGAACTTATTGAGCTCCTCTACTACCTCCTCGGGGGAGTGGTTGACGGCGAAGGTAGTAGAACCAATGACGTCAATGAAGAGCACAGCGACCTTGCGGTCCTCGCCTCCCAACTCGGGGCGCTCCTCTAGGGCGCGCTGCGCCACCTCGGCGCCGACGTAGCGGCCGAAGATATCGCGCACGCGATTGCGCTCGCGCAGGCCGCGCATCATCTCGTTGAAACCGGCCTGCAGTACGCCCAGCTCGGACCCGTCATAGATATCGACCTCGGCATTGTTCTCGCCGCGGCGCACCCGGTTAATGGCGTCCTGCAGCTCCACGATCGGGTCCACTACGCTCATCACCGCGAAGCTAGTACCGATAAACCCGGTGGCCAGAGCGGTAAGGGCCAGGGCCGTGATGGCGGGAACCAGGTCTCCTGCGGTGCCGGAGAAGAGCCCGGTGCGCTGGGCGATGAGCATGAGCAAGATGCCCAGCAGCGGCACGCCGGAGGTCATCAGCCAGGTTGAAATGAGGCGGTACTTGATGGGCGGCTCTAGGGTGGAATCCTCAAAGCGCCGTGCCACCGCCTGGGCGGCCACCGGGCGTACGAGGCGCTCTGCCTGCAGGTAGGTCAAGATGATCACCACGAGGCCGGCCAGGGTGGCAGATACGCCAACGACCAGCCCCAGGCGGCCGGATTCCTGCCCGGAAATCACCACGGCCAGGATGATGCCGATGAGCCACACTGCGGCCGCCACCACGGATTGATAGACGGGGATGCGCAGCACTAAGTTGCGCACCATATTCGGATCGTGCTCGTCCGGATTGCGCTGCCAGTCCAGCACCGGGCGGAATAGCAGCAGGGTGACGGCGATGCCGATGACCACGGCAAAGATGAGGTACACCGCGGCGACGCCCATCAGGCTGGGCAGCTCGGCGGCAAAGTTCTTAATCTCCGGCATCGGCAGGAAATAAAGGACAAAAGTCATGATGGCGATGGCGCCGATGAGGTTCGCGCCAAGGACTAAGGCGGCGTAGACCGGCCATTGGGTACCCATGAGCCATCGTGCGCCGCGCAGTAGTCTGTTCATGCCTTCATACTTTAGTAAGACCAGTAGGCTAGGGCGAGTGAATACCGGAAGCGTTGCGCAAAGATTGGCAGATACCCCAGGTGTGGCCCGCACTATCTTGGGTGCCGCCCGGGCAGCTCGGGGGATGCCGGGGGCAGACCCACGGGCGATGAGCCATTCCTGGCTATTTACTGGCCCGCCGGGCTCCGGCCGTTCCCTGGCCGCGATCGATTTTGCGGCCGCGCTCATGTGCACGGATCCGGAGGAACCAGGCTGCGGCCGCTGCGAGGCTTGCCGCGCGGTGCTGGAGACCAAACAACACACCGATCTGGTCCTCGTGGATCCGCAGGAGGTCATCATCCCCGTGGATACGGTGCGCGAGGTCATCGGCCGTGCCGCGAGCCTGCCCACGGTGGCCCCTTGGCGCGTGGTGATCTTCAACAACGCCGACCGCCTCAACAATAACGGCGCGAATGCCCTGCTCAAGACGGTAGAAGAGCCGCCGGCGCGCACCGTGATCATCATGTGCGCGCCTTCCGACGCCCCCGAGGACTTCTCCCAGACCCTTCGCTCGCGTTGCCGCCACCTCTACATTCCCTCCCCGTCGGTGGAGAGCATTACCGCCCAGTTGGTCAGCGAGGGTGCCTCGGATCACGACGCCCACTTGGCCGCCCTCACCTCCCTCCGCCACGTCGGCCGGGCGCGGCGCCTGGTCAACGATCCGGCGGTGCAAAAACGCCGCGCGGTGGCCATCAACCTGGCAGAGGAGGTCTTCCACGGCTCCCAGGGCTTCCAGGCGGTGACCTCGTTGCTGAAGCTGGTGGACTCGGAGGCGAAGGAGTCGCATAAGGAACAGGAAGAGGCCGAGCTGGCGAAGCTGGAACAGACCCTCGGTGTGGGTGCGAAGGGCAAAGGCGCGGCTAAGGCGCAGCGCGACGCCCGCTCCGCCATTAAAGACTTACAGGATCAGCACAAGAAGAGAGCCAAGCGCCGGGTTATCGACAACCTGGACCTTGTGCTTGTTGATCTCTCCGGCGTCTACCGCGATGCGCTCATGCAGAAGGTGGGCGCGCAGGTGGATCTCACCCACCCGGATTTCGCTGGACTTTCTGGTGAGATCGCGCAGCGCGTGAGCGAAGAAGGCCTGCTGGAGTGCCAAGCGGCCATCACGTTGTGCCGCGAGCAGCTCACCCAAAACGTCGGCACGCAGATTGCCTTTGACGGGCTAGTGGGCCGGCTGCGCCGCGCGTGTCTGTAAATGGGTGAATAGTTGGGGGCCGATTTCTATTCCGCGGCGCCCCTAGGTTAAACTTTCTCTTGCTGCACTGGCGTATGCCGAGCAGCGCGCCGCCTTAGCTCAGTCGGTAGAGCATTTCACTCGTAATGAAAAGGTCGCGAGTTCGATTCTCGCAGGCGGCTCCACAGTGGCCGCAGGTGTATAGCCTGCGGCCTTTCGCGTATTCGGGGGAGGTGCGCGCTAAGCCTCGCCGTGGTTATTGAGCAGGCGCGGGACCACCTTGCCGGTGGCGTTGCGCGGGAGCTTGGCCAGGAAGTGCACGTCGCGCGGCACGGAGTGATCGGCGAGCTTGGTGCGGACCCAGTCGCGGATGGCGTCGGCGGTGAGGGCCTTTCCGGCGGCGTCGGCAGTAGGCACCGCCCACACGGCGATGCGTTGGAAGGTCTCGCTATCCTTTACGCCGCCAGCATGGACCTCGTGGATGCCGGGCATGGCCTCGAGGACCTCGGTGACGGACTGCGGGTGGACGTTTTCGCCGCCGACGATGATCATGTCATCGGCGCGGCCGACCACGTGCAGGAAGTCGTGCTCGTCGATGTAGCCCAAATCGCCGATGGAAATGAGCCCGTCCACCTTATTGAGCCGCAGGTTCGGGTTGGTATAGCCGGTCATCGCGGTGGAGTTGGTCAGGTAGATCTCTCCCACCTCGCCGCGCGGAACCGGGTGGCCCTCCTTATCGAGGATGCGCAGCTTCGTGCCCGAGGCCACGCGCCCGGCGATGGTGGGGTTGGCGGCCACCTGATCCATGGTGGCGGTCGTCGCGAGCGCGAGCTCGGTGGATCCGTACACGTTGCACAGGATGGCGCCGAAGCGCTCATTGGTCTCCTTGACCACCTCCGGGGTCAGTGCATTGCCGGCCGAGGCGATGAATTTCAGGCTCGAGGTATCGAACTCACCGGCTGGGTCCCGCTCCACCAAGCGCTTAAAGAAGATGGGGGAGGAAATCATGCCATCGAGGCGGTAGCGCTGGACATCGTCAAGCACCTGCTCCGCGTCGAATACGCGGCGGGTGACGATGGTATTGCGCAGGCCCAGCGCGATATTGATGCAGGCCCAGCCCCAGGTGTGAAAAATGGAGGCGGTGAGCTGCAGGCGCTGGTCGGCGCGCCACGGAATCGTATCCACGATGGAGGCCAGCACCACGGGCAGGGTCGGTTCCGGCCGCACAATGCCCTTCGGAATGCCGGTGGTGCCGGAGGACATGAGCACGATTGGGCCGTGCTTGGGGAAGCGCGGCAGCTCCACGGCCGGTGGGTTCTTCACAATCTTGTCCAGCTTCGGCAGATCGCTTGCGCCCGTATCGTGCGCGATAATGACCGGGATATCGGTGTCCACGCGGTCGATGAACTCATCATCCACCACGAGCACGTTGATGCCATTTTCCTCGATGCAGCCGGCCAGCTGTTCCGGGGAAGAACCCACGTTGAGCAGGTAAATAGAAGCGCCCACATAGCCCTTGGCGCCGAGTGGAATGATGATGCCGCGGCCGTTGCGCGCCATGACGCCGAGGCGAATCTCGGGCAGGTCCAGCGAGCGGAGATAGCGGGCGAAGCCCTGCGTGTGGGTGCGCAGCTGGCGGTAGGTGAGGGTGCCGTCGTCGTCGATAAGCGCCAAGCGCTCCGGGCAGGCGAGGTAGCCCTGTTCTATCTCGCGCGCGGTGGTGAAGCGGTAGCGGGCCAGGTTCGGCAGCAGATTGAGCTGGGCCTTCGCGCCGCCTTGGTGGCTGACAAGTCCGGCGTTAAGAAGCGCCGGCACGAACCGGCCGAGGGCTGCAGCGTGGAATGTGAAATCAGAAAAATTCACGATCGGGAAAGCTCCAAATTAGCGAAGATAACGAAAAGATAACCATGGACGATATCGTGAGAGAGGCGGGCGGTGTTGCCGCCAACTCGAAATATGTTACAGAAGTGACTACAGTTACCTGAAGTTACTGGTGTTTCTAGAAAAGGATCTCATGAAATCTCTGCAGCTGAAAGTACTCTCCGTGGTGGCTTCCGCGCTGACCGTGCTGGGTGCGGTGGCCGCGCCGCAGGCCACCGCCGCGGAGCGCAACCTAGTGGCCTTCGGCGATTCCGTCTTGGCGGATCCAGACGCCGGCTCCTACTTCGCCCACCGCTACGATCCCTCTAAAGGTGTGGGCGTAGATTGCCCGACCTCCAATAACTACGCCAAGCGCGCCGGCGCCAAGCTGCGCCTTCCGGTGCGGGACTTCTCCTGCTCCGGTGCCGTGTCCATGTCCCCCGGCCCGCAGGTTTCCCAGCAGGTGGATGCGGCCATCCGTACCGGCGCGCTGAGCCCGGCCACTAACCGCGTGGTCATCACCACCGGCTTTAATGACACCTACAACCACCGCGATATGAACCTGCCGCAGATTCGCAAGCAGTTCGCGGACCGCACCGCCCCGCAGATCGAGCGCATTAAGCGCGCAGCCCCGAACGCCCGCGTGCAGATCGTGGGATACCCCACCATCGGTTCCGGCCCGTACTACTGCCTATTCCACTTCGGACCGCGCCCGGCCGATTCCACCTTCCTGCCGGGCATTCAGGACTTTGAGAATAAGGCGCAGTGGATGCAGGTAGATCTGGCGGCGCGCACCGGCGTGCAGTTCCTAGACCTGAAGCCCTCTACTCGCAATAACGGCATGTGCGCCGATGCAAACCAGCGCATGTGGGCTGGTCTGGTGGACTTTACTGGCGGCGACGGCAACCTGCCCATCCACATGAACCAGCGCGGCCACGAGCATGCGGCCAACGTTATCGCCCGCTCTTAAAAAGAGTTTTCAATAATGCGCCGGTTTTGAAAATATAGGTACGCTCGGGTGCATGACTGTAAAAGCTGTTATTGCCCGCTCCAAGGGCGCGGAAGTCGAAACCGTCAACATTGTCGTTCCTGATCCCGGCCCTAATGACGTCATCGTGCGCGTCCAGGCCTGCGGTGTGTGCCACACCGACCTTGCCTACCGCGATGGCGATATTGAAGACGCCTTCCCCTTCCTGCTCGGCCACGAGGCCGCAGGCGTAGTAGAGACCGTAGGTTCTGCGGTCACCCACGTGGAGGAAGGCGACTTCGTCATTTTGAACTGGCGCGCCGTGTGCGGCGAGTGCCGCGCCTGCAAGAAGGGCGAGCCAAAGTACTGCTTCAATACCCACAACGCCTCCAAGAAGATGACCCTCGAGGATGGCACCGAACTTACGCCCGCGCTGGGCATCGGTTCCTTCGCGGAGAAGACCCTGGTCCACGAGGGCCAGTGCACCAAGGTGGAAGACACCGACCCAGCCGCCGCTGGCCTGCTGGGTTGCGGCATCATGGCGGGCCTCGGCGCTGCCGTGAATACCGGCGATATCCAGCTCGGCGAGTCCGTTGCCGTCTTTGGCTGCGGCGGCGTTGGCATGGCGGCCATTGCGGGCGCCAAGCTGGCGAGCGCGGCGAAAATCATCGCCGTGGATATCGACGAGTCCAAGCTGGAGACCGCCCGCGAGTTCGGCGCGACCGACACCATCTGCTCCAAGGACCTTTCGGAGCAGGAGGTTATTGACGCCGTCCGCGAGCTCACCGGCGGCTTCGGCACCGATGTCTCCATCGACGCCGTGGGCATCCAGCCCACCTGGCGCCAGGCCTTCTACTCTCGCGACCACGCCGGCCGCATGGTCATGGTGGGCGTGCCGAACCTCACCGATCACGTGGACATTCCGGCCATCGACCTCTACGGCCGCGGCGGTTCCATCAAGCCTGCGTGGTACGGCGATTGCCTCCCAGAGCGCGATTTCCCCGCTTACGTAGCGCTGTCCAAGGCCGGCAACTTCCCGCTGGACAAGTTCGTCACCGAGCGCATTGCGCTTGACGACGTCGAGCAGGCCTTCGCCACCATGAAGTACGGCAAGGTTCTGCGTTCTGTGGTGGAGTTCTAATGCGTATCGATAGCACGGTTACTTCTGGCAAGTTCCGCCTCGATGGCGGCGAATGGGATGTGGACAATAATGTCTACGTCGTGGGCGATGACTCCAGCGTCTACGTGGTGGACCCCTCCCACGACCTCGATGCGGTAGCAGAGCTCGTGGGCGACCGTCGCGTAGAAGGCATCTTGCTCACCCACGCGCACAATGACCACTGCGAGCTCGCCCCCGAGGCCGCAAAGCGCTTCGATACCGAGGTCTACCTGCACCCGGACGATGACATGCTGTGGCAGGAGTCCAATGGCGATGCTCCGTACACGCCATTGGCGGACCGCGGTCAGTTCGATATTGGCGGCGAGAAGATTACGGTCTACCACACCCCGGGTCACTCGCCGGGCTGCGTGGTGCTGCACGTGGGCGAGACGCTGCTGTCGGGCGATACGCTCTTCAACGGCGGCCCTGGTGCCACTGGCCGCAAGTACTCCGACTTCGATGTGATCATCGAGTCGCTGAAGAACGTCGTCTTCACTCTGCCGGAGGACACTAAGGTCCTGCCAGGGCATGGCGACGCCACCACGGTGGGCGCGGAGGCCGCGCGCATCGACGAATACATCGAGCGCGGCTACTAGCCTCTAAAACGCCCGCAGGTACTCGCCGTAGCCGGACTTGAGTAACGGCTCGGCGAGTTTTTCTAGCTGGGCGCGGTCGATAAAGCCCGCCTCATATGCGGCGACCTCGGGCGATCCGATAACGATCCCGGTGCGTTTTTGCATCACCTCGACGTAGGCGGAGGCCTCGCTCATCGAGTCCACCGTTCCTGTATCGAGCCACACGCTCCCGCGGTGCAGGCGCTGGACATTGAGCTCGCCGCGGCGCAGGTACTCTTCGTTCACGGCCGTGATTTCCAGTTCGCCGCGGCCGCTGGGCGTGATGCCCTTGGCTATCTCCACCACCGAGTTGTCGTAGAAGTACAAGCCCACCACCGCGTGGTTCGATCGCGGTACCTCCGGCTTTTCCTCGATGCTCAGCGCATGGCCTGCGGCGTCGAATTCCACCACTCCGTAGCGTTGCGGATCCGAAACCTCGTAGGCGAAGATGATGCCGCCCTCCGGATCCTGGCAGTGGGCGAGCTCGCCGCCGAAGCCGTGGAAGATATTATCGCCGAGCACCAGCGCGACGCTGTCGTCTCCAATAAACTCCTCGCCAATCAAAAAGGCCTGCGCAAGACCCTCCGGCCGCGGTTGGACCGCGTAATCGATCATCAGCCCGAGCTGCGATCCATCGCCAAAGAGGCGCTGGAAAGCCCCCGCATCCTCCGGGGTGGTAATGATGAGGATTTCTCGAATGCCCGCTTGAATGAGCGTGGTTAGCGGGTAATAAATCATCGGCTTGTCATAAATGGGCATGAGCTGCTTCGAGATGCCCTTGGTAATCGGGTAGAGCCGCGTGCCGGAACCGCCGGCCAGGATGATGCCTTTCATTTAATCCTCCGGGTACAGCGCCAAATACAGGGCAAGGGCCGCACGCCAATTCTGCGGCTTGAAGCCGGTAGCCTCGATTTTATCTAGCGCAAGCGTCGACTCCTTAGGGCGCGGCGCCTCGGGGCCCGCGATCTCGCGGTACTGCTCGGTGCTTACCGGAGTGACCTCGGCCGGGTCGTGGCCGAGCCCGATGAACACGGCCATGGCAATCTCATCGCGGCCCACGGTATCGCCCGAGTTAGACAGGTTATACACGCCGTAGTCCGCGTCGGAATTGAGCAGGTGGACGATGCCCTTGGCAAGATCCTCGGCAAACGTGGGCCGCCCGCGCTGGTCGTGGATGACCTTCGGCTCCACTCCCTTAGCGGCCAGCCGGCGCATGGTGGACATGAAATTCTCACCATCACCAAAGACCCAGGAAGTACGAATGACGTAGTGCTGCGGCGCGGTTTGCGCGGCGGTATCACCCGCGGCTTTCGACGCCCCGTATGCACTGAGCGGCGACAGTAGCTCCTCCTCGGAGTGGACCTCGTTCGCCCCATCGAAGATATAGTCGCTCGAGACATGCACCAGCGTGATCTGGTTTTCTGCGGCGATGCGCGCCAGCTTTGCAGGTCCCTCCGCGTTGACGGCCCAAGCGGCGGCGCGGTCGTTCTCGGCGCCGTTGACGTCGTTATACGCCGCGCAATTAATGATGGCCGAGTACTGCTTCCAATTCCGTTCCGGCGGATTGGTGATGTCGAAGTCGGCGTGGGTGCAAAATTCGGCGTCGGCAAGCAGGCGCTTCAACGCCCGCCCCAACTGCCCATTCGCGCCTGTGACGAGGATACGGCGGGCGGGCATCGGGCTCACCTCTGCAAGATCGGGGTGCTGCTTGTCCTTGTCCGAAATCTCGGTGGGCTCTAGCGGCCAGTCGACGATGCTGAGGTTCACCGCGGCATAGCGCGCCTCGGCCGACCAATGCTCATTGACCAGGTAGCAGTAGGAGGTTTCCTCCAGCGCCTGAAAGCCATTAGCGACGCCTCGCGGCACAAACACCGCTGTCTCCGGCCCCACCTCGTGGGTGACGACCTCGCCAAAGCTCTCCGATCCCTCGCGTAAATCGCACCACGCGCCGAAGATCTTGCCGTGCGCCACCGAGACGAGTTTGTCCCACGGCTCGGCGTGCAGGCCGCGGGTGGCTCCGGCGTGGTTATAAGAAATATTGTTCTGTACCGGCTGGAAGCTCGCGAGCTCGGGCGCGAGGCCGGTGAATTTTTCGCGTTGCCAATTCTCCTTAAACCAGCCGCGGTTATCGCTGTGCACGTCGAGGTCGATGATGAGCAGCCCCGGGATGGCGGTTTCGGTAATACGCATATCTACTGTCCTTGCTGCTTGTAGCGGGCTTCCACGTTTTCTTTCTCGGGCTTCCACCAGCCTTCGTTATCGCGATACCACGCGATGGTGTCTTCGAGACCGGCGCGGATATCCGTGAACCGCGGGGCCCAGCCCAGCTCGCGACGCAGCTTGGTGGCGTCCATGGCATAACGCTGATCGTGGCCGGGGCGGTCCGCTACGTGCTCATAGAGTGCGCGCCCATTGCGGGTGTGGCCCATGATTTCGCAGATCAGCTCAATGACCTGCTTATTATTAATATCTTCTTGGTCCGCGCCGATAATGTAGGTCTCGCCGATGCGGCCCCGCTCGAGGATGGCGAGCACCGCTTTGTTGTGGTCATCGACGTGGATCCAGTCGCGCACCTGCTCGCCCGTGCCGTAGAGCTTGGGCGTGTGTCCGGAGAGGATATTGGTGATTTGGCGGGGGATGAACTTCTCGATGTGCTGGTACGGCCCGTAATTATTGGAGCAGTTTGAGATGGTCGCGCGCAGCCCGAAGGAACGCACCCATGCTCGCAGGAGGTGGTCAGACCCCGCCTTGGTGGCTGAGTACGGGCTGGAGGGAGCGTAGGCGGTGTCCTCAGTAAACTTGGTGTCTGCCCCGATTTCCAGATCGCCGAAAACCTCGTCAGTGGAGACATGGTGGAGGCGGGTATCGTGCTTGCGGCAGGCTTCCAGAAGGGTGAATGTGCCTACGAGGTTCGTGTGGATGAAGGGCGAGGGGTCGCGCAAAGAATTGTCGTTATGGGACTCGGCGGCAAAATGAACCACTACATCCGCAGCGGCGACGAGCGGTTCTACGGTGGCGGGATCGGCGATATCCCCCTCCACGAGGTCGATATCGAGGCCGGCGAGGTTGGCGCGGTTTCCGGCGTAGGTGAGCTTATCGAGCACCGTAACGCGGGTATCGGGGCGCGCCTGGCATATTAGGCGCACGAAATTGGCGCCGATAAAACCGGCGCCGCCAGTGACGAGCATCGTTTGCATGGTTATCCAGTGTAGGGCAGTCGGGCGCGCGGCTGTGGCAGGCCGCGGGCCCCGGTCAGGCCGCCCCTGGTGGTGAAGGAGGTGGCGAAGGCGGATCCGTGAGCCTGCGGGCTGGGGCTTGTTCCGCGGCGGGGTGCTTGTTGACCTCCACGGTGGGCGATAAGCCGTTGGCGTGGGCGGCTCGGTATCCTACCCGGCCCGTGTCGGGGTCTCGTTCGGCGTGTCCCATTCCGTTGCGGCCATCGCGGTAGTCGTTATTGTCCACGTGGTGCCGGCGACACAGCAGCGTGAGGTTCTTGAGATCGGTGGCACCGCCGTGGGACCAGGCTTGGAGGTGGTGGACATCGCAGTCCTGCCAGGGGCGGTGGCACTCGGGGTGGGTGCAGACGAGTTCGGAGGCCGCGAGGGCGAGCTTCTGCCAAAGGGAAGCGGTGCGCTTGGTGCGGCCAAGCTCGAGGGGGAAGCCCTTGTCGTCCACGGCACAGAAGAAATCGTGCTGCGCGCCGCCGAGGCGGAGAAGGTCGAGCGGGGTGAGTTCGATGCCGGTACTGGTGGCGAAGCGGGTATCGCCGCCCATCGCTTCCAGCTCCTCCAATGTGGTGGCGACGAAGAAGGAGCCGAGCCCGTCGGAGTTCTTTTGGGTGGCGGAAAGATAGCTCGATAGCGCAGCGGTCAATTGGTCCGCCATGCGCTGGGCATAGGTGCGGGTATCATCCTCGGCGCTGAGATCCGCGCTGCCCTTATTTTTGGCGGGGGCAAATGCGCTGGCGAGGATGGCAGCTGCGGAGGCATCGAGGTAGCCGGAGATGTGTACGCCGCCGTCAGCATCTTGGCGGGAGATGCTAAAGCGGCGCTTGCGGGTAGCGGCGTGTGGGTCGGGTTCGCCGGCAGGATTAAGGGCGTGCTTATTTGCCTTGCGAACTGCCTTACGCAGCCACTCGCGCAGGGAATCGAAGGAGCGGCGCTTGGCCTGTTCGAGGGCTTGGTTGCGCAGCTCGCTCGGTCCGGGGATGGCGTACTTGCTGAGGCTACGCAGTTCGTTCTCGATGAGGTTGAGGATGCGCTCGGGGATAGGCTCTTCCTCGAAGAGCTTCTTGCGGCGCTTCTCTTCCTCGCGGCGCTCGCGGTCAGCGCGGCGGCGAGCTTCTTCTTCGGCTTGGGCGCGTGCGGCTTCGTCGGCATCGGGGTCCGCAGGGGGAGCTGGCTCCGGATCGGGGATGGGTGCGAAGAGGTTACGTCCATTGCGGAGGCGGGCGGCGGCCTCGGCATCGGTAAGGCCTAGGCGCGTGGTCAAATAGTCCTTGGCTTTGGAAGAACCAACGCGGCGGCCGGCGTCATCCCGCTCCGCGATGAAAGCGAAGGCGGCATCGATGGCGGACTTATTTCCTAATGCCCGCTCCAAGTGTTCGAAATGTGGATGAAGAAGCTCGAAAGACAGATCGGAGGGATCTTGCATGAGGCTGCGCAGCTGGGTTAGCCCAGTGGCAACCTGTGCGATGGCGGAGTCTATCTCCGCATGCTTGGTGGTCTGCATGATCCCTCCCTTCCTGTTCGTTTACATGTTCTATTGTACCCAGATAAAACACCCCGTCAATAGGAAAGAAGGGATTGGTCAATAGATTAGACATTCCCCAAGCAAACGCAGCCAAAACCCCGCAAAGCGGGGCCAAAACCACTAATTCGGGAAGGGGGGAAGGGCTTTCTGGTTGAGCCAGGCGTCTACGGTGGCGTCGAAAAGCGCGGCGTCAGGAGCGGCGGCGCGGAAGGTATCCAGCAACATGGAAGGCTCCACCACCGAATGCCGGTGCTCGGTGAGGTAGCTGCGGAGGGTGCTAAAGAAGGCGTCGCCAAGCAGGCGGTGAATGGCATGCACAGCCAAGGCGCCGCGCTTATACACGCGGTCATCGAACATATCGCGCGAACCCGGATCAGAAACGGTGAGGTCTTGTGCCTTGCGTCCCAAGACGTGGTAGTGGGAACGCGCGGCCTCGTGCGCGGTGGTCTCGCCCTTGTGCTCGGCCCATAGCCACTCGCTGTAGCAGGCAAAGCCCTCGTTGAGCCAGATATCCTTCCACTCGCCCAGGCCCACGGAATTGCCGAACCACTGGTGCGAGAGCTCGTGCGCAATAAGGCGCTCGAAGGCGTGGTCGCCCTTAATATGATTGGAGCCAAAGATGGACAGGCCCTGCGCCTCCAGCGGGATTTCTAGCTCATCTTCCGTGATGACCACCTGGTAATCCGCAAATGGGTAGGGGCCATAAATGGAGGCGAAGAAGTCCACCATTTCCTGCTGCTGGGCAAATTCATCCAGCACGCGATCGCGCAACTCAGCCGGCGCCCAAGCGCGCGTGGAAGGTCCCAGATCAAAACTAGAGAACTCTCCTACCTGCACCGTCGCCAAATAGGTGGCCATGGGCTCGCGGGTGCGGTAGTGCCAGCGCGTGGTGGAACCGCCCGCCCGGCGGGAGACAAGGTCACCATTAGATACCACGATGAAGGGATCATCGGCCGTAATGATGATGTCATAGAGTGCCTTGGCAGAAGGCGTATCGTCGCAGGGGAACCAGCTCGGCGCGCCATTGGGCTGGCTGGCCACCAGCGAACCGGACTCGGTTTCTTCCCAGCCGATCTCGCCCCAGGTGGTGCGGATCGGCCGCGGGCTGCCGCCGTAGCGAATCACCAGCTCAAACTCTGTGCCGGCTGCAATCTCTTCTGCGAAACGCAGGCGCAGCTTCCCGGAGGATTGGCGGAATTTAGCCACCCGCGGCGCACCCTTTGCGGTCACGCGCCGGGCCACCATCGCCCCGCCTAAGTCCAGGGTCAGGGACGCCAAATCTTCATCGGCCCGGATGGCCAAAATAGCCTCGCCGTGGAGCAGGTTGGGCTCCACGCGGTAGGTCAGATCCAGCGTGTAGTGGGAAACCTCGAATCCGAGATTAAAATCCACGCCGGTATAAGGATCAGTGTGGGCACGCGAAAGGGCGGTAGGAAGCAACTTCATAATGCTGCAAGCCTACCGCCCTTTCAGCCGCGGAAAGAAACGAGCTTATTTATTGAAAGCGCGCTCGAAGACCGGCCAGGAGTCCTTAAGGTCCGCAATCCAGTGCGGCCAGGAGTGGGTGCCGGTATTGCGGAAGTTATAGGTTGCCGGGATGCCAGCCTGGTCCAGCTTGGCCTTGAAGTTGTGGGTGCAGTAGTTCACGCCAGCCTCGATGGCACCGCCTTCACCCTGCAGAATAGCGGAGCCTGCAGCGGCTGCCATAGGGTTCGTGCCCTTAGCCACGTGGTAGGAGAAGGTATCCTCCTTGCCTGCCAACCCAGAACCGGAAGAGATGTACAGCTCCGTGCCGCGCAGCTTCTCGTGGTTCATCATCGCGTCGTTATAGCGGTTTGTGGGGGAGCCGAACGGGCCCCACATCTGCTCCGTGGTGGCGCCGCCGCGGTTAACGGTGAGCTCAACGGCCTTGTGCTCTACCGGGTAGGCGGTGGCTGCGCAGCCGGCATAGGAGCCGACGGCATCGTAGAAGCCCTGGTTGTGCTCCGCCAGCAGCAGGGAGGAGGTCGCGGACATGGACATGCCCGCAATAGCGCGGTGGTTATCGGCCTTGATGTGGCCCTCGATGGCGCCCGGCAGTTCCTTGGTAAGGAAGGTTTCCCACTTCTGCGGTCCCTTGAGGTACTTGGAGTTCGGCTCGGATACCCAGTCGGTGTAGTAGGAGAAAGCACCGGCCTGCGGGATGACCACGTTGACGTTCTTGGAGTGGTAGAAATCAACGGCATCGGAAAGCTTCAGCCAGTCCATGTCCTGCTCCGCGCCGCCTGCGCCATTGAGCAGGTAGATGGTCGGGCGGTTCTCATCCTTCGCGCGAATGACAGCTAGCGGAATCTTGCGGCCGTTCATGGCCGGGGAGGTGGCCTGCAGCTTTTCGACGCGCGGATCGTCCTTGTACTTCTGGTACCAAGTCTGCTGCTCCAGCTCCGGGGTGACCTCCAACGGGGCCAAGGTGGACTGGGCGGCGTTGCCCGCTACCTGCTGCGGGGTGAGCTGTGCGGCCCCCGCCAGCGGGGCGGATGCTAGGCCGGCGCACACGGCGGTGGCGGCCAGGATGGAGCTAAGGCGCTTCATAGTGCTTCTTTCCTGTAGTTAATGAATTCCTGATTATTCGGCAGCGACAGCAGCCTCGGCGTCCGCTGCAGCCTCCGCAGTGTTCGGAGCCGCTGCGCCCTCTGCGTCCTTGCCCTCGACAAAGTCCTTGTCCGGGGACTGGTCAGCGGCGCTCGGGGCGTCCTTAACCTGCGCATCTTCCTCGGCCTGCGGTGCCTCGATGGAAAGCTCATTGGGCTTTACCTCCGGCTCGGCCGGTGTCTCGGCAGCATCCTTGGCAAAGCCGCGCTCGAAGGTGGCCCAGGAGGTGAAGAGATCATTGCGCCAGCCCGGCCAGGAGTGGGTGCCGGTATTGCGGAAGTTCCAGTCCGCCTTCATACCCTGGGAATCCATCTTGGCCTTGAGATCGTGGGTGCAGGAGTTCATCGCGGCCTCGATGACGCCGCCCTCAACGATGAGGGTGGACGAGCCCTTAGCACCCCAGTCATTGGCGCCGCCCAGACCGGAGTTGACCGAAACATAGGTCTCGGACTTGCCCAGGTTATTCGGGTTAGCGTTCACCAGGGCGTCGTTGTACACGTTGTACTCGCTGCCCATAGCGCCCCACATCTGGTCGGCCGAGCCACCGCCGCGATTGACGGTCAGCTGGGTGTACAGGCGCGGCAGTGGGCGAGAGGTAGCAGCGCAGCCGGAGAAGGAGCCCACGGCGTTGTAGAAGCCCGGGTTGTGCTCCGCCAGCAGCAGGGAGGAGGTCGCGGACATGGACATGCCGGCAATCGCGCGCTTGCCATTGCCGCCGATGTGCTCTTCCAGTTTGCCCGGTAGCTCCTTGGTGAGGAAGGTTTCCCACTTCTGCGGGCCCTTGAGGTAGCCGCTATTCGGGGAAGATACCCAGTCGGTGTAATAGGAGAAGGCGCCGGCCTGCGGGATGACCACGTTGACATCCTTGGACGTGTAGAAGTCCACCATGTCTTGTACGCCCTCGGTCTCAGGGTCGATGTCGTGGTTGACGGTGGCGGTCAGCCAGTCCATTCCCTGCTCAGCGCCGCCCGCTCCGTTTAGCAGGTACAGGGTGGGGCGCTTCTTCTCAAAGTCGCCGTCTGGGGTGATGACCGCCAGCGGAACCTCGCGGCCGCCCATGGCGGCGGAGGTGGCGGTCAGGGCCTTAACGTGGTTGCCGTAGTGCTTGCCTTGGCCGCTCTTGTGGCCGAAGGCATAACCCTTCCACTTGTCCTTATCATTCAATCCAGCAATATCCACCACGCGGTTTTCACCTTCGGTGGTGATGGCGTAATTGATATTTTCCGGGTCCGCCGAGTCGGTCAGGTTTACCTCGCGGATGGTGGACGGGGTGGCGTCACCCTGGATCTCGGCCGGCTCGACGGCGGAGGCGATAGGGGCGGAGAGGACTCCTGCCGCGATGGCGATGCCTGCGACGCTGGAGCCGATAGAGCGCAAAGTATGCATATTTTTAGCTTCCTCGAGTTAAGAGAATCTTCTCAGTAGGTATCGTTCCGCATAGCGGGAGTGTTAGCAAGACTCTATGCCTTAATAGCCCTTTTAATGTAGCAAAACCTGTGACGCATGTGGTTTGTGTGTCATAATTCTGAACGCAGCGCGTATGTAACGGTGGCGCTACAATCTCCGCTAGTACTAAACGTGTGAATAATGCGGTCCCAACTGCGGACCCATCCCTCGCTCTAGGCAAGTAAAAACACAGAAAGAAGCATAATGAACGTTTTCGATTCCATCCTCGTATCCATCAATGAAGTTCTGGGCCAGTTCCTGCACATGGGTTCCTCTATGTCCTCCGCCGCCGCATTGGCTCTCGGCCTGTTCTAAAACACCGAACCCATAGCCCTGCGTGGGGGCGTCGCGCGCTTGCCGACGCCACCGTGCAGGGCCTTTGCGAGTTTTACCCCCGAAGCGTGGGGTACTCGGGCACAAGAGTGTGACCCAATGCGCGACATGGAGGGCAAAGTTACGTATCCTAAAGGGCGTGACTAATGAACATTATGATGTAGTAGTACTCGGCGCGGGCCCTGGCGGCTACGTGGCCGCCATCCGTGCAGCTCAGCTTGGTAAGAAAGTTGCCGTAATCGAGAAGCAGTACTGGGGCGGTGTCTGCCTCAACGTAGGCTGCATCCCTTCCAAGGCGCTGCTGAAGAACGCTGAGGTTGCCCACACCTTCAACCACGAGGCCAAGGACTTCGGCATTTCTGGCGATGTCTCCTTCGACTTCGGTGTTGCCCACAAGCGTTCCCGCAAGGTTTCCGCGGGCATCGTCAAGGGTGTCCATTACCTGATGAAGAAGAACAAGATCACCGAGATCAACGGCCTTGGCTCCTTCAAAGACGATAAGACCATCGAAATCACCGATGGTGATGACAAGGGTAAGACCGTCACCTTCGATGACTGCATCATCGCTACCGGCTCCGTGGTCAAGTCTCTGCCGGGCGTAGAGCTCGGCGGCAACATCGTGTCCTACGAGGAGCAGATCCTCAACGATGAGGCCCCGAAGTCCATGGTCATCGTCGGCGCCGGCGCCATCGGCATGGAGTTTGCTTATGTTCTGTCCAACTACGGCGTGGACGTCACCATCGTGGAGTTCATGGACCGCGTCCTGCCGAACGAGGACAAGGACGTCTCCAAGGCCATTGCCAAGGAGTACAAGAAGCTCGGCGTCAAGCTGCTGACCGGCTACAAGACCACCTCCGTGAAGGACAACGGCGATAATGTCACCGTTGAGGTGGAGTCCAAGGACGGCTCCAAGCAGGACACCCTCACCGTGGACCGTGCCATGATCTCCATCGGCTTCGCCCCGCGCACCGAGGGCTTCGGCCTGGAGAACACCGGCGTTGAGCTCACCGAGCGCGGCGCTATTGCTATCGATGACACCATGCGTACCAACGTCGACCACATCTACGCCATCGGTGACGTCACCGCGAAGTTGCAGCTCGCCCACGTTGCTGAGGCCCAGGGCGTTGTGGCTGCAGAGACCATCGCCGGCGTGGAGACCCAGCTTTTGGGCGACTACATGAATATGCCGCGCGCTACCTTCTGCAACCCGCAGGTCGCTTCCTTCGGCTACACCGAAGAGGCTGCCAAGGAGAAGTTCGCGGACCGCGACATTAAGGTCGCTACCTTCCCGTTCTCCGCTAACGGCAAGGCTGCTGGCCTCAATGAGACCGCGGGCTTTGTCAAGCTCATCGCGGACGGCGAGTACGGCGAGCTCATCGGTGGCCACATGGTGGGCTCCAACGTTTCCGAGCTGCTGCCAGAGCTGACCCTGGCGCAGCGCTTCGACCTCACCGCTGAGGAAATCGGCCGCAACGTTCACACCCACCCGACCCTCTCTGAGGCCATGAAGGAAGCTGCCGAGGGTATTGGCGGCCACATGATTAACCTCTAAGCAGGGCTGCTTGCCGACGTCCACCTGTTCTTCCACCACCGCCCCAGCAGCGGCGGGAGGCTAGGACCTCGGCACACCACAAAGGCAACAGTATCGGCACCGCTGATCCTCCTCCGCCCACACGGAGCAGGAGGATCAGCGGTGCCGATGCTCTTTGTGTGCATAACGCGCGCAACCCTCACTGCTACTCGAAAATTTTTCGAGTAGCTTTCGAGTAGTTTTCGAGTACTGCCAAACCGGCAGGTCATAACGTTATTTACTCGAAACGAGCTCTTTCGAGTAGCTTTCGAGTAGTTTTCGAGTAGGTCGATTGGCGCCCAAGACGCTAATACGGCGCAACGGCGGAGCGGTGGGCATCGACGTTGATGACCTCGTTGATGGGTGGGAAGGCGCGTTGCGCGCAGTTCTCGCGCGGGCACGTGCGGCAGCCGGAGCCGATGGGGGTGGCCGAGGAGAGATCGCTGAGATCGAGCCCCGCGGCGTAGACGGTGCGGTCAGCGTGGCGGGCTTCGCAGCCTAGGCCGATGGCGAAGAGTTTATTGGTATCGCCAAAGCGACCCTGGTGGTGCTGGACGGCGCGGGAGATCCACAGGTAATTGCGGCCATCGGGCATTTGGGCCAGCTGGCGGGAGATAATGCCGGGCTGGGCGAAGGTCTCGTAAACATTCCACAGCGGGCAGGTGCCGCCGTTATTGGAAAAGTGCACGCCGGTGGCGGATTGGCGCTTGGACATGTTTCCTGCGCGGTCGACGCGGACAAAAGTAAAAGGAATGCCGCGCAGGTTATCGCGCTGCAGGGTGGACAGGCGGGAGGCCACGGATTCATAGCCCACGCCGAAGACCTGGCAGAGGTATTCCACGTCGTAGCCGGAGCGCTCGGCTTCGGAATGCATCAGTGCATAGGGCATCACGGTGGCGGCGGCGAAGTAGCTGGCCAAGCCGCGCTGTGCGAGGTTGCGCGAAGCATCCGAGGTAAACGGTTCCTCCTTCACTAGGGCGGCGATGTCCTCCCCGGTCTCGAGGAAGCTCAGCTCCGCGGCCATGCGGAAGGCGCGCTGGCCTTCGCTCAGGCGCGACGCGAGCCGGAACTCGCCGGTGTCGCGGTTAAAGCTGTGTAGCGTGCCATCCATCTGGGAAGTGATGTGGATATCTACGTTGTGGCGATCACGCAGGCGCTGCGCGAGGGCGTGTTCGGTGTCGCGGATGCCGAAGTGGGTGACCGAGAGGGCGTCGGCAAGCTGCTCTGCATGGTGGTCCAGGTTGTCCAAGTAGTTTTGGCGAGCGTAGAAGAAGTCGCGCACCTCGTCGTGCGGCATGGATAAGGCCTGGGTGGCCTCGGTGGTGCGGCGGGTATCGGTGGCTAGCGAGAGTTTATCGCGCACATTGCGGTAGCGACGGTGGACATCCACCAGCGTGCGAGCCACGGTGGGGTGGTTATAGACCAGCTCGGAGAGCTCCTGCAGCTCGACAGGGGAGGGGCAGAGCTCCTTGTCCTGGATGACGTCCTGGATCTCGGCAAGAAGGCGGGAGTCGTCATCACGGGAGAAGAAGGTGGCATCGACGCCGAAGACCTCCGTGATGCGCAGGAGCACCGGGACGGTGAGCGGCCGGACGTCGTGCTCGATCTGATTGACGTAGCTGGCGGAGAGCCCCAGCGTCGCAGCAAGGGAAGCCTGACTGAGATCGCGCTCACGGCGAAGCTGGCGAAGGCGGGATCCCACATACGTCTTACTCATGCCGGCAAGGTTACTGGCTGGCCTGCGGGTGTGCACCCTAATCGCAAAGATCTTGCAAAGAATGTTCACCTCCCTGTGGGCTGCATGTGGGTTTCATGCGAAAGTTTGACGCATAAAGGGGTAAGGCAGTCACTCTAGTAACACCGAGTGACCAAGTTCACAATTGCGGAGGAAATTACGCAACGTCAATATTGCGGAATTCCGAGCAGCCAAGGTAGTGACGTTTTGCCCCGAGGCTTTTAAGGCAACCCTTACCTAAAAGAATTCTGACTTTAACCGTACCGCCGTACCGTTAGGTGAAACACCGCCGGAATTGACTGGTAACCAGCGGTTAAGCCCGGTTAAGGTGAGGACGACAATGGAGGTGTCATGACTTTAAGAAATCCCGACCGTGAGGCAGTAGCTCACGGCCACATTACTAACGAACCAATCCGTCAGAAGCCGGGAGTGCCCTCCTGGGTTCTGAAGCTCATCATGGCCGTCACAGGCCTGCTTTTCGCCCTCTTCGTTGTTGGCCACATGGCCGGCAACCTGAAGTTGTACTTGCCGGCGCACGGCGGCGAAGAGGCGCTGGATGAATACGGTGCATTCCTGCGCTCCATGGGCGAGCCGTTGTTCCCGCATGAGGGCGCACTGTGGATCATCCGCGCCGTCCTGCTGGTTGCCATCATCGCCCATATCTACGGCGCGATCGCTCTGACTGCCCGCTCCAAGGCATCCCGCGGCAAGTTCCGCCGCAGCAACCTCATGGGTGGCCTAGATTCCTTCGCCACCAAGACCATGCTGGTCTCCGGCATCGTCTTGTTGCTGTTCATCATCTTCCACCTGCTGGACCTGACCATGGGCGTACAGCCCATCGCCCCAGGTGACTTCGCAGAGGGTGCGGTGAAGGCCAACATGATTGCTACCTTCAGCCGCTGGCCGGTCACCATCGTGTACGTGATTGCCATGTGCTTCCTGTTCCTGCACCTCACCCACGGCATTCGCCTTGCCGCCTCTGACCTGGGTATCACCGGTGCGAAGTGGCGTCAGACCTTCCTGATCCTGGCGTACGTCATCCCGGCCGTTGTCTGCATCGGCAACATCGTTATGCCTTTGTCCGTTGCCCTGGGCTTGGTCAGCTAAAGGAGTTAGAAACCCATGACTAATACTGAACTCAAGCGCGAGCACCCAAATTTCTCGCACCCACAGTCCATTGTTCCGGGCGTCACCGCCGGCAAGATCCTCGAATCTAAAGAGCCGCACGGCGTGCCGATGAAGGATATGTGGTCCCACCAAAAGGATCACATGCAGCTGGTATCCCCGCTGAACCGCCGCAAGTTTGAAGTCCTCGTGGTTGGTACCGGCCTGTCCGCCGGTTCCGCCGCGGCCGCATTGGGCGAGCTGGGCTACAAGGTGAAGGTCTTCACCTTCCATGACTCCCCGCGTCGTGCGCACTCCGTCGCCGCACAGGGTGGTGTTAACTCCTCCCGTGCCAAGAAGGTGGACAATGACTCCACCTACCGCCACACCAAGGACACCGTGAAGGGCGGCGACTACCGCTGCCGCGAGTCCGATTGCTGGCGCTTGGCCAACGAGTCCGTGCGCGTGATTGACCACATGAACGCCATTGGTGCCCCATTCGCCCGCGAGTACGGCGGCACCTTGGCTACCCGTTCCTTCGGTGGTGTGCAGGTCTCCCGTACCTACTACACGCGTGGCCAAACAGGCCAGCAGCTGCAGCTGTCCACCACTTCTGCGCTTTACCGCCAGATCGGCTTGGGTAATGTGGAGCTTTTCGCTCACCACGACCTGCAGGAAATCATCACCTATAACGATGGCGGTAAGAAGCGGGCGGGCGGCATTGTCACCCGCAACCTGATTAACGGTGAGCTCACCGCCTTCACCGGTCACGCCGTCATCCTGGGTACCGGCGGCTACGGCAACGTGTTCCACATGTCCACGTTGGCTAAGAACTCCAATGCTGGCGGCATGATGCGTGCGTATGAAAACGGCGCGTACCTGGCTTCCCCGGCATTCATCCAGTTCCACCCAACGGGTCTTCCGGTCAACTCCGATTGGCAGTCCAAGACCATCCTGATGTCGGAGTCCCTGCGTAACGATGGCCGTATCTGGTCTCCGATTAAGCCGGAAGATGACCGCCCGGCTAATGAGATTCCGGAAGACGAGCGCGACTACTTCTTGGAGCGCCGCTACCCGGCATTCGGCAACCTGGTCCCGCGTGACGTTGCTTCCCGCGCCATCTCCCAGCAGATCAACAAGGGCTTGGGCGTTGGACCGCTGCACAACTCGGTGTACCTGGACTTCCGTGACGCCATCGAGCGCCTGGGCAAGGATAAGATCCGCGAGCGCTACTCTAATCTCATCGAGATGTACGAAGAGGCCATCGGCGAGTCCGCTTATGAGACCCCGATGCGTATCGCTCCGACCTGCCACTTCACCATGGGTGGCCTGTGGACCGACTTTAACGAGATGACCGCTATCGACGGCCTCTTTGCCGCCGGTGAGTGCTCCTGGACATACCACGGTGCAAACCGTCTGGGTGCTAACTCCCTGCTGTCTGCTTCTGTGGATGGCTGGTTCACCCTGCCGTTTACCATCCCGAACTACTTGGCCGATCACCTTGGTGAGGAGAAGCTTGCTGAGGACTCCCAGGAAGCACAGGCTGCAGTGGCACAGGCACAGGAGCGTATTGACCGCCTGATGGGCGTGCGTGGCGAGGACCCGCACGGTCCGGCCTACTACCACCGCCAGCTGGGTGACATCCTGTACCACGGCTGCGGTGTGTCCCGTAACGTGGAAGACCTCAAGGAAGCCATCACCAAGATCCGTAAGCTGCGCGAGGACTTCTGGGCTAACGTCCGCATCCCGGGCGAGGCCAATGACATGAACCAGGTGCTGGAATACGGCCTGCGCGTTGCCGACTACCTGGATCTGGGCGAGCTTATGTGTGTTGACGCTCTGGACCGCGACGAGTCCTGTGGCGCTCACTTCCGCGAGGACCACCTCACCGAGGACGGCGAGGCAGAACGCGACGATGAGAACTGGTGCTTTGTTTCCGCGTGGGAGCCGGGCGCTAATAAGAGCGAATTCATTCGCCACGCCGAGCCGCTGTACTTTGATTCGATCCCGCTGATGACAAGGAACTACAAGTAATGAAACTGACACTTGAGATCTGGCGTCAAGCCGGACCGACCCAAGAAGGCCACTTCGAGACCGTCCAGGTGGATGACGCTTCTGAGCAGATGTCCATCTTGGAGCTGTTGGACCACGTCAACGAGGGCTACATCGAGCGCGGCGAAGAGCCCTTCGCTTTCGCTTCCGACTGCCGTGAGGGCATCTGTGGTACCTGCGGCCTGACCGTCAATGGCCGCCCGCACGGCCCTGGCCAGAACACCCCGGCCTGCCAGCAGCGCCTGTTCAACTTCACCGATGGTGACACGATTAAACTGGAGCCGTTCCGTTCCGCTGCCTACCCGGTCATTAAGGACATGATCGTGGACCGCGCGGCTCTGGATCACGTGATGGAGCAGGGCGGCTACGTCTCCATGGATGCCGGTACCGCTCCGGATGCGGATACCATGCACATCAACCATGAGACCTCCGAGTACTCGCTGGACCACGCTGCCTGCATTGGCTGCGGTGCCTGCGTTGCTGCCTGCCCGAACGGTGCGGCTCACCTGTTTACCGGCGCAAAGCTGGTGCACCTCTCCCTCATGCCGTTGGGCAAGGAAGAGCGTGGCCGCCGTGCCCGCAACATGGTTGATGACTTGGAAGCCAACTTCGGCCACTGCTCCCTCTACGGTGAGTGCGCCGATGTCTGCCCGGCCGGCGTTCCGCTGACCGCGGTATCCGCGGTTACCCGCGAACGTGCACGTGCTGCTTTCCGTGGCAAGGACGACTAAGCTAAGGTTATTCCGTAGGAATACTAGGAACGAGAGAAAGACAGAAAGACTCCGCCATGAGCGATAACACCCACGCAGTCGCTGACTACGCCAGCGAGACCTACCCGGAGTTCTCCGGCAAGATTCAGGACACCTACATTGAAGGCTACGATCCAGTATCCTTCGGTGCTCCTCACTCTTCCCTCCTGCGCACCTCCACCTGGGTGGGCATGGGTCTGATCCTGTCTTGCCTCCCGGCTGCCGGCATCATCATTTGGGGCCTTGGCGTTTGGGATACCCCGCTGGGCACCGCAGGCGAGGGTGACTACACCCTGACCATGATCATCGGCATCATCGCCCTAGTCATTGTGGCCATCGCCGCAGTAGGCACCATCCACTACGGCCGCCGCTACTACCGCAAGTACCGCAAGGAAACCGGCCGAGCCAACTAAATCGTTTCTTTAGTACACAACCCCCGCTTCCACCGGCATGCATGACATGCAGGGAGGCGGGGGTTGGTGTATATCTGCCGCCAGAGACCCAAGACGGCGCCGACATTGCGTTGCTTTTAGCAGCGCTTGCCGACGCCTCTTTTAGCACTATTGCTTCAACCGCTGGGCGCGCCGTGGGGCTTAGTAGCTGATGTTTGGCCTTATTATGCGGAAGGGTTCTCCACCAATTTGCCGACTGAGGGGTTATATACGTAGTTGACGATGTCCCCGGACATGATGAGTTCGATGGCCTCATCAATGACCTTGAGGGGGACCATAAACCATTCAGTTGCTGCTACAGAAAGGCCAGCATCGTTGATGACCGACGCATTAAGTCGAGCGGAGTCGAAGACGCGATGGATCAGATGTTCAAGAGCTGACGGGCGCAGGTTGTATGCTCGGTAGCTCGCTACGATTTCCACAGGCGCCATGAGGTAGGTAGCACTCTTCTCTGCACCGCGAATGCGTTGCTCCACCGGTCCACGCGAGAAGCCAATTTTGTACAGGTTCTCGAGGCTGGTGATTTCCGGATTGTCACTCAGTGATCGAAGAACGTAGATATAACCCGTTTCCTCGTCAGCATCACCGATTTCGGTTGCGTCAATGGAAGTGCGCGTCACCGCTTGCCCACCGGTTTCATAGAGACGATTAGCCAACGATTCCCGGTACATTGAGGACTCGGTTCGATTCTCAAAGACAACGCGTAGGCGTGGTTTCGCCTCAGCCTTCTGCACGTCAGGTTCTCGTACTTCAGCAACGAAACACATGATTCCGTTGATGACGAAGAATCGACCTTCACGAATAGTGTGTTCACCGGCGAACTTAGTCAACGCCCATGAGCCATCAGCGAGGCCTGCGTGCTTGGCCTTGAAATGCTCTTCAAAAGACTCGAAGTCTTTGGCCTTAACCCGAGTAGCGCGTTGGCCATCGTCTGTAGGGCTTTTTCGGGAGGGAAGCGTTGAGGTGTCGTATAGGTCAGGAATGTCACCCACAACGCCCAGGGCGTCAGACTCTAGAAGTTCATCAAGGGAGCCAGGGGCCTCAACAGCGGTGAGAAGCCCATGTTCATCTACGTCTTTGAGTGCTTGCATCTTCTCATCACTGGCGCGGATTCCCACCAAACGAGCTCCGAGCTTTCTCTCCGAAATAACCATCGTATTAGGGTCGGGCTCGCGCCCGTGTTCTGCGTAGAATTCGGAAACCTCACGGAAGGCTTTCGTTAGGCGGTCGACATCCGTTACCGGCTTAGGTTTTTCGGGGAGGTCGAGCAGGCCGTTGGTGTCCGACGCGATGAGCGCATCGAGTTGTTCGAGGACAGATGGATCAACCGCGTCCTGTTGATTCTTTTTACTCATGCATTCTTTCCTTAGGAATCATCCGAGTCGGCAGTAGACTGGGCTGCCTTCTCTGCTTTTCGATCAGCGACGGCCTTCTGGATGACGAGCAAAGCATCAGCCAGCTGGCGTTCCTCGGGATCGTCCGTGCGGCGTTCGGGCTTTCGTCCGTTGGCCTTTACCCACGCATCGATTTTGGGATAGAGCTGCATTGCCTCTTCCAAAGACATGTCGATTCTGCTGGTGTAGATGGAATCGGCGATAAGCTGCAGAACAGAGGGAGTCACGGACTTAGACAGAATCTCAAATGCCCTCTGGAAAGGGTTGATTTTGTCGATGAGATTGATGTTAAGTTCGTCGACGTTGACGAACTGATTAGCCATCTTGATGAAGCGTTGGTCGCCGACCTCGCGGACTTCACCGGTCTTGATGGCTGAATCGACGACTACGCGTTGACGGACTTCTTCTACCTCGTTTTCTGTGAGCTCCGGATACTGCTCTCGAATAATCTTTGGGATGAGGACTTTGTTGGTGGTTTCTGGATCCACGTTGCCAACTGCGGCGCGCTCGAAAGTATCGTCTTGCAGAATCTTTGCTTTTAGATCATTGAGATCGGTTGAAATGATCTGGCGGACACGATCTGTCGAAGGTTCCTTCAGTCCTTTAATCTTGAGCGTGCCTGGTTCGCTCTTATCATCATGACCAATCTTCGCCTTGAAGTCGAAGTTTTGGGCCAGCACCTGTTCCATGAGGAGAGAGGCTGTGATGGCCTTGAGCATGTTGTTCACTGATACCGTGACTTCACTTTGTGCGGCATCCGGCTCAGCAAGCAAATTCGTAAACTGCGCGTGAGTCTTTCCTGCAGAGTCACGGGTAACGCGTCCAATAATCTGGATGATTTCAGTCAGCGAGGCACGGTAGCCCACCGTGAGCGCATGCTCCGCAAAGGGCCAGTCGAAGCCTTCTTTAGCCATGCCAAGCGCAATGATGATGTCGACGGCATCCCGCTTTTCAGAAGCGGTTTCAGTGAGATAAAGCAAGGTTCGTGCACGGGCTTTTTGATCCGTGTCATCCACCAAGTCAGCGACGCGAAGAATCTCTCCGTTATCGCGTCGGCGCATTAGGATGATTCCGGTATCTTCTTCTACTCCGATGTTCTCGCCAATGGCATCGAGAATGAGACCTACTTCTTCAATCTTGTCCTTCGTGGATTCACCGGAATTCACGTTCGGGATGTGGACGATTGTTTTCTTGTCTAGGTCCAAGACCTCATGGATCGTATCGGTGTAGCGTCCCTGGTAGAAGTGGTGACCAATGCCCAAAGATTTCAAGAACTCGTATCCATTGAGCTGGTCATAATAGTTGAAAGTGACAGGCGTGAACTTCGCCTCATCACCGGGCAACAGCACTGGAACCGCGTCACCGCGAAAGTAGGAGCCGGTCATAGCCACGATGTGCGCATCGGAACCGTTCATAATCTCTCGCAAGAGCTTGCCTAGGCGGCTGTTTTCCAGGTCTGCGGAAACATGGTGGAACTCATCAATAGCGAGCACCGTCCCGTTGAAGTCCTCGGGCGTAAGTTTTTCGAACGCGAAGCGGAGTGTTGCGTGCGTACACACGAGAATTGTGTCGTCGCCCCTGAGGAACCGAATGAACTCATCGACCTTGCTCTTAGCGCTGCCGGCACCGCACAGGTTGTTTTCCGGTTTAACTTGCCAGTCCGCGAAGAAACCGAACTTCTTAAGTTCCGTGTCCTTAAAAGAGCCGCCAATCGAGCGCTCCGGCACGGCAACGATGACCTTCTTGCGCCCCTGGTTGAAGAGCTTGTCTAGTCCGACGAACATCAGCGCTCGCGATTTACCTGAAGCAGGCGGCGCCTTAATCAGAAGGTATTCAGAATCGCGCTTCTCATAAACACGACGCTGCATCTCTCGCATGCCAAGAGCGTCAGTGCTTACCGACGTCCCAGCTTGCGCGTACTCAACATTTACCAGATTGTCTCGGGAGTGCTTGCCCATGTGCTTTACCTACTTCTTCTGTTTGCGTGTCTTCTTTTTAGGCTTGGCCGCTTCCTCTGCGGCGATCATCTCCTCATACTTAGCAAAAAGGTCAGACAAGCGGTCCTCATCCGTTTCGTACGGACGTTTGGAATACAGCCCGTCCACGAAGCGGTCGATGTCCTCGTGCGCCTCCCGCAGATTGGCGGGCATCAGGTCGGGGTCGTAGAGCTGCGCCAGCGTCTTCTCACAGTGGTACTCACGCACATCCAGCACCCGCAGGGATTTCTCCGTGAGCTTTTGCTTTTCGACGTCCGACAGTGCCCGCACCGGGAAATTGTTGTAGACGATGGTGTTGGAGTACCTGAGGCTCGTTCCAAGCTGGCCGCCCACAGCCCGCACCCACACCATGTGCATACGCGAGGTGAGGAGGCCAAAGAGCCAAGGCTCAGCGTCGTAGACGGCGAAGGCAGCATCCGAAATTACCGTTTCGGGTCCGAGATACCCCATCGGGATGTAGTCGCGGCGCTCAGAGGAGTGACGCGGGACGATGATGGAGTCGGTGGGTTTGTAGGCGAGCTGTTTAAACCGATACGCCTTTTCAGCGAAATCTATCGTGCTTTGGGCCTTACTCTTTAGTCTGAACGCGGCTACGCTGTCGATTCTCTCTCCGATTGGCGGAATGGCTTTGGCCTCCTGATACTCATCCTCCGCGATCCAGAGACAGTATCTCTCGACGTCGTTGATGAAATCCGAAGCACTTACGTACTTCTTTATGAACCTTTCTGCCTCGGGAGCGTCGCGATGCATTTGATACTTCTCTTCAGGCGACAGAACTAAGAACCCTCCGTCAGTTGGCTTGGAGCCGAAAAGCATCGGCGGCAATTGGATACCGAGTGGAGTTGACCTTCTGAATATGATCGCATCTGGGGCGTCGGCTAAATACGGATTGATATTCTCAGCCCAAATACGGTTCTCAGTAGTGAAGATATACTTTGGTTGCGGCGATTGATTTCGGAGCGAAATTACTGCAACAGTGACACCAGCATTATGCTTCGCGTTGTTTTCCCATTTAAACGACGTGTAAGCGTATCCGATCTCTACCCCGCCCGTTAGAACCGTGGGAAACATCAGGCCGACGTGGTCTCCTTGTGCAACAGAGTTCGTCGTAACGAAGGCGAGCTGTGAGCGAGTTCCTCGTACGTAGTCTGCGCCCTTTACAAACCAGAGCGAAATGTAGTCAAGATTTTTGGAGAATTTTCGATTGCCAAAAACGAACCCGAAATCATCCTTTTGTCCCTCCGTCTGCATGCTGGATCCCCCATAAGGCGGGTTCCCAATCAGGTAAATCTCATCCGTCCCGTTGTTCGGGCACACCTCGTTCCAGTCGATGCGCGCGGCGTTACCGACTCGGATCTGGCCGGTCTCCTTCAGCGGGATTAGAGGAATGGAGATGCCGAACTGCTCTTGGAACTCCCGGTTCATCTGGTGCTTGGCAATCCACATGGAGAGGATGGCTACCTCGACGGCGAAGTCGTCGATTTCAATACCGAAGAAGTTCTCAATGTTGATGCGGGATTCATTGAACAAGGCCTGGTTGGCCCCGAGTTCGCTTTGCCGTTGCAGAATTGCGTGCTCGAGGCGTCGTAGCTCTTTGTACGCAATGACGAGGAAGTTGCCGGAGCCACAGGCGGGGTCAAAGACTCTGATTCGAGCGATGCGGTCAAGCAGCTTGTCCAACTTCTTGGCACTGTCGTAAGCCTTGTCGAATTCCTCTTTGAGCTCGTCCATGAAGAGAGGCTCGATGGTCTTTAGGATGTTCGGCACAGATGTGTAGTGCTGGCCCAGGTTGGAACGCTTACCAGGGGCTACGACTGCCTGGAACATGGAACCGAAGATGTCTGGGTTGATGTCTAACCAGATTTGTCGGCCCAGACCAATGAGCATCTCACGCGCCTTGGGAGAGAAGCGAGGGACTGTCAGATGTGCGTCCGCGCGGAACAGACGACCATTTACGTAGGGGAAGTCGGCCAAGTGACCAGGCTTTTTCTTCGGATCGGCTTCATCCAGAGCGGCAAAAAGATCGCGAATGAACTCAGCGGTATCGGATCCATCCTCCAGTGTGTGGGACCCCACCGCGTTGGTGAATTGATTCTCCCCGAAGATGCCAGTGTCCTCAGCGAAGTAGCAGAACAGAAGGCGGGTGAAAAAGACGTTGAGCCCGTGGCTTTGCTCTGGGTCTTTCATGATGGCTGGGTTAGCAGAGGCCAGCTCATCAAAAAGTTTGCCCATCTTTTCCGCGGCTTTGACGTCCGCGTGGGACTCGGCGGTGTACTGAGCCTTTTCCATGCCCGCCCAAGGTAGGAAGAACGTAAAGTGTTGATCGATTTCGCGCAGTGGGAAAGTTCGGTTCTCTGCTGTTTTCAGGTCGTACGCGATCATCTCCGTGTAATCAGTGACGATAACGAAACGGGTTGCAAACTTAATGACAACAGGGGAGACGCGGAGCCGCTCCAATTCTTGAAGGAGATCTCCGGTAGTTTCGCGGAAGTAGATGACGTTCTTCTGAGCTACTTCGTGTTCCGGATCCTCAGCGATGTTGAGCGAGCCATTGCGAAGACGGGTGATATTTCCCTTGGAACGACCGTAGGCGAGCATGAGATCGAAGATGAACTCGCGGTCGTATTCATCGTGTCCAGCAAGAGGCTTGATGCGTCCTTCGATTGCTTTGAGGTTGAGTCGTGCCACCTGATTTTCCTTCGCTGTTCTACGCCATAGAGAAGAATGTTCGCAATAGCGTGAGAAGAATAGAGGGTTATAGAGCTAGGAGTCGATTTTAGCTAAGTCGTCTTTCGAGTGTGCTCGCTAAGAACACTAAAGTTGGGTAGAGATCCGCTGTCGCAGACAGTACCTCGACCATCCCAAGGAGAACTCATGACGCATCGCGCGGACGAAGGCCTCGAATCGGCTATGACACCGGGGCCGTCACCGGAGCCGGCATCGTCGGGTGCAGCTCCCGTGCCGCAGGCTGGCAACCAAGAGGCTCGGCGGGCGGACCTGCGGCGGTGGAAGGCGATTGCGCTGTCGTTCCTGATTGGTGCGGCGGTGATCTTTTTGGGGTGTTCGTGGTGGCAGGCGTCGGAAAGCGGGGCTCCAGTGTGGGTGGGCTACGTGCGTGCAGCGGCAGAAGCAGGCATGGTAGGTGGCCTAGCGGACTGGTTTGCGGTGACCGCGCTATTTCGCCGGCCGATGGGGCTGCCCATCCCGCATACAGCGCTGATCCCGAATAATAAGGACCGCGTGGGCGATGCCTTAAGTGACTTTGTGGAGGAGAACTTCCTTACCGCAGATGCGCTTAGCGCCAAGGTGCGGGAGGCGGAGCTGCCGCTATGGCTGGCGCGCCAGGGCGTGGAGCCGGGCAAGGCGGAGGAGGTCTCCGCATGGATTGGCGAGCGTGCCGCCAGCGTGGTCGCAGATTTGGATCCCGAAGAGGCAGAGCATTTCATCCGCACCCAAGTCATGGACCGCCTAGCCGAGCCAGAGTGGGGCCCGCCGCTGGGCAGGCTGCTGGAGGGCTATATTGCAGACGGCAAGGCTCGTCCGCTGGAAGACGACCTCATTGAGTGGGCGCACGGCAAGATTCTGAGTATGGAGTCCACCGTGGTCACCGTCATCGACGAGCGCATGCCGGGGTGGGCGCCGCGCTTTGCCCGCGAGATGGTGGGGGAGAAGGTCTATACCGAGCTCGTGGAATTTGCTGATGAGGTGCGCCGCAATGGCAACCACGAGGCTCGCCTGGCCATTCGCCGCAACCTGTCTAAGCTGGCCTCAGATCTGCAGTGGGAGGAGGACATGCGCGGGCGCATCGAGGGCATCAAGCAAGAGATGCTCGCCTCCGATCAAGCGCAGCAGGCGCCGGCAGCCATGTGGCGTACGGTATCCACCACGCTCATTGACCAGCTCAATGATCCGGAATCTTTCCTGCGCCAGAAGATTACGGCGAAGGTAAAGGAGCTGGCGCACCGTCTGCTCGAGGACTCCGAATTCTTGGCCCAGGCCAATGCGCTCGTGGATAAGGCCGCGCGCTACGCGGTGGAGAAATTCGCGCCGGAAATTATCGCTATTATCCCGGAGACCATCAAGCGCTGGGATGCGGAGGAAGCCTCCCAAAATATCGAGCTCATGGTGGGCAAGGACCTGCAATTTATTCGTTTGAACGGCACTATCGTCGGTTCCCTGGCAGGATTGGTGATATTCGCGATCAACCACCTTATCTTTGGTGCTTAGGCAAAAGGAGTAATGAGCAATGAGCGATAATAAGAAGATTTTCGATTCCCTGAAAGATGCCGGCAGCGCTGCTTTTGAGGTAGCCAAGGACTTCGGTGGCCGCCTGCAAGAAGAACGCACCCAGCACGCTAATGGCGCGCAAGCGAAAAGCCCTTATGGCAACACTGGCAAGGACGGCCTAGTAGATAAAGCCGCCACCACCGCGAAGGAATTTGGTGCTTCCTTGAAGAAGGCCGCCGATGGCACCCGTGAGTCCGCGTCTTTCGCTGACGCCAAGGGCAAGTTCTCCACCGCCTATAACGAGACCCGCGAGGGCGTGATGGACGCCTATAATTCCGCGCAGGCCCGCCGTGCAGAAAAGAAGAATGCGGCGCGCCCTGGCCAGGATTCGGCTCCTTCGCAGGGCGATAATATTATCGATGGCGAAGTAATCGACACCGACGATCCACAGAATTAAACTACATGTATTTACTTTTGCAAATTGCGTACCACTTGGATGCCTATATTTTGCGCATCCTCGCCCTGACCGCCATCATCGGCGCGATTCTCGCCGCTACCACGCGTGAGGATGCCTTCCGGGCCGGCGACCGTAAGGATAAATGGGTGTGGGTAGGCCTGCTGGCCGGTTCCGCGGTAGCGATGGGCACCGGCTTGGCCTTTTTGTCTTGGATCGGCGCGGTCATTACCGGCGTGTACTGGTTTGATGTGCGCCCGCAGCTCAAGGCCATCATCAACGGTGATTACAGCTACTAATGCTTAACCTGCTTGCTGCCCCAGCCGCGATGGTCAAGGACCGCGCTGCCGATAACACCGTCCTCGTCTCCCCGCACCATGTTTCCATTGCCGCGGGGGCCGGCGCTGCCGATATTATCTCCGTCGCTGGCTATCCCACCGGCCGCCACCACACGCTCATCAAGGCCTCTGAGGCGCGCTTGGCCATTCAATCCGGCGCCAGCGAGGTGTGGGTCAGCCTCGATGAGACCGTGACGGATGCCAATGCCGTGCTCTCCGAGCTCATCGCCATCCGCGAGGCTTGCCCGGAACCGGCCCGCTTGGGCCTCATCGTGCCGGAGGCTGTGGGCACAGATGCGGCCGATGCCGCAGCTGCCGCAGTTACGGCTGCACAGCAGGCCGGTTATCAGCGTCTCATTGTGCGCAGTTCTGCCGCCGTGGACAACGAGGAATCCGGTGCCGGGGAAGAGGAGATGAAAAAAGGACCGGCGTTGGCCGCTGCCAAGCTTCCGGTCCTCGAATTTCCCGCTGCTGCGGTTTAGGCTGCTTTCTCCTGCGCGTCCTGCTGCGGCGCGCCATTGCCAGTGGCCCCGCCCTGGCCCGCGGAGTCACCGCCGCCTGCCAGCTTATCCATGTCATTCATCGGAACATCGGTGCCGGTGATGGTGAGCTTGAGCTCGCCATCGAGCACCTCTACTGAATCGACGTTCATGTCAGAACCCACGAATTGATCCGACATGCCGTTCTGCAGTGCGGAGGAGATGGCTTCGGTGGCCTGATCCGGCAGCTCAAGGCCAAAGATGGAGGCCTCGATAGCGCGGATATCGAGCTTTCCGTCGTGGGCGGTGGGCTCTAGCGAAAGGTTGGCTAGGCCGCCGGCGAACTTTACGTCTAGCACGTGGTCTTGCTCGTTGGCGGTGATCTCCGTGACCACCATATTGCCTATCTTCTCGCTGCCTGCCTGCTCGGAAATGCCCTTCTGGAAGGATGCCAGCAGGTAGTCATCCGGCACGGTGGTAGAAGCGCGTAGCTTGCCGGCTACCGGATTCTCCTGGTCGGTGCTCATATCTTCCACGTGGATCTCGGAGGCAGGTTGGCCCTTGATCTCGGGGCCGTCGATTTGCAGGGTGGACGGCGTGGTCATATCCATTTGGGAAATGGAACCCTTGAACAGCCCTACGAGCAATGGGCTGCCGCCAAAGCTGACGGAGGGATCTTCTTTGACCTGGATTCCCTCTTGCTCCGCGGCCTCGTTAAATTGCGAGGTCATCTGGTGACCGATGAACCAGCGCAGGCCGAACTCGGCCAAGAGGATGAGCACGAGCAGTGCTACAAGGATGCCAATGATGATTTTCCAGGCGAGTGAACCCGCCGATCTCTTCGAAGCCATGCGTACCAGTGTGGCGCATGAGATGGCGCGGGGCAAAGTTTGCGGGAGTTCTCGGGCACATTGCTAGGCACTTCACAGCTCCCCAGCTGCCATCAGCGCGCGGCGCGTTTAGTCCCGTGGCGCGACAGACTCCCAGTCCACGGTCAGCACATTATCGCGCAGGCGCCGGCGGACGGGGTGGATGTTAAAAGGGGGCGTCGGCAAGCATGGCGCGTGCCCTACGCCAGCGCACGCGCGGACCGTAAGGCGCCCAGCCGGCAGCCCGATCCCAAGCCTCGTCGGCGGCCTGAAGCAGCTCGTGGATGGGCTCGCCGGGCACGTTGCGGTGGATGAGGATTTTGGGCAGGCGCTCGGCAATATCGGAAGGGCGCGCCACATCAAACGGGTCCCACGCCAGGGTGAGTGTCCGCGGACCATGGGCATCGAGCAGCAACCAGGCCGCGCGCCGGCCGAGCTCATCGCAGGTGCCCTCCACAAAGAAGCCGCCCTGGGCAAGGCGGGAGCACACCGTCTGCCAGGCCTCTTCCACCTGGTCCACGTCATACTGGCGCAGCACATTAAACGCGCGCACTAGCTGCGGCCGGTACCCGGCCAGCTCAAAACCGCCCAGCTCGAAGCGCACGCCATCGCGCGGCGGCAGCACTCGGTCCGGGTGGATTTCCAGCCCGCGCACGTCTACCTGCGGATTCGCCCGGCGCAGCCACCCCGCCCACTCCACGGTGGTGGCATGCGAGGCCCCGTAGCCCACGTCGAGCGCCAGCGGGGTATCTACATGCCGCAGCAGCGCGGAAATCTCCGGGTGCGCGAGCATCCACCTATCGCAGCGGCGCAGCCGGTTGTGGTTGGTGGTGCCGCGGGTGATAACGCCAAAAGGCCGACCCGCAGCTGCGCTAGCGCGCAGATTATGTGCGTGGTCGGCCATAAATTTCGGTTCTGTAGAACTTAGGCGTTCTCAGAGATCCACTGTTCGGTCAGCTTGCCCTCGTTATCGAAGAGCTCAGCCAGGGACTCGCCCACCTTCGGCTCGATGGCGGCGCCCATCATCGGGATATTGACGGAGATCTCGTTGACGTAGGACAGCTTGGTCATCTCGCCCTCGCCAGCCAGGGAGATATCGCCCTTGAAATCAACTGGGGTGCCCTTGACATCCGCGGTGTAGTTAACGTCAGCAGCCTCGCCGCTGAGCTCGCCCACGGTAACCACGCGCTTGACCTTCAGGTCCTGGGAGACCATGGCGCGCACTGCCTCTGGCAGCAGGGTGGTCGGCAGAACCTCGAAGAGGGTGGCTACGTTATCGCTGAAGTCGTGCACCTGGCCCGCCTCAGGGGAGAGGTTGGCCACGATGTACTCCCAGTATTCCTTGGTGAGCAGCGCCTTGTGAACCTTTTCGATGGGCTGATTGATGGTTACGGTGTTTTCACTACGGGTTGACATGCCTAACAGACTACCTTGGTAGGCGTGCTTGATAAATCTTTGACGCAACAGCTCACAGAGATCGACGGGGTAGAACTGGACCCCGCCGCCACCTTCGCGGACCTGACTACGCTGCGTGTAGGCGGAAAACCGCAGGCCGCACTGCGCTGCTCGCAGCCAGAGGCCGCCGTCGCCGTGGTGCGTGCCCTTGATCACGCCGAAGTGAAATTCATCGTCGTTGGCGGCGGATCGAACCTCTTGGTGGCCGATGGCGGAGTGGATCTCGTCGCGGTCATCCTCGACTTCGACGAGGTCTCTATGGACACCGAAACCGGCGTGGTGCGCGCACAGGCGGGCGCCGTCTGGGATGACGTGGTGGCTCGCTCCGTGCAGCTCGGCCTGGGTGGCATCGAGTGCCTCTCCGGCATCCCCGGCACCGTGGGTGCGGTCCCGGTGCAGAATGTGGGTGCTTATGGCGCGGAGATCTCTGAGGTCCTTACCCGCGTGCGCCTTTATAACCGCCGCACCGATAGCGATGAGTGGGTCCCCGCCTCCGATCTGGAGCTAGCGTATCGCTATTCCAACCTGAAATTCACCGGCCGCGCCGTGGTCCTTGAGGTGGAGCTGCAGCTCGATACCGAGGGCCTTTCCCGCCCGCTGCGCTTTGGCCAGCTCACCCAGAATCCGGGCGAGCGCCGCCCCGTGGCCGAGGTCCGCGAGCAGGTCCTCAAGCTGCGCCGCGGCAAGGGCATGGTGCTCGACCCCACCGACCATGACACCTGGTCCGCTGGCTCTTTCTTTACCAACCCGGTGGTGGACTCCGCTCTTGCCGACGCCGTCCAGGCCAAGGTCCGTGCCTCGCTTGGCGACGCCACCGCAGACTCCATGCCCCGCCACCCCTCTGCCGAGACCGGCCGGGAAAAGCTCTCCGCCGCCTGGCTCATTGACCGCGCCGGGTTTGCCAAGGGCTACCCGGGCTCCGGCCGGGCCACGCTCTCGACGAAGCACACGCTGGCGCTGACCAACCGCGGCGAGGCTAAGGCCGCCGATATCGTGGAGCTTGCCCGCACCATCCGGGACGGTGTCCGCGATGCTTTCGATGTGGAGCTCGTGCCCGAACCCGTCTGGATCGGCCTTTCCCTCGACGAGTAGCGCGCGACTGCGCTTTCGCTCCGGGCTCTAGGGCCTAAAACCTACAAAGCAGCCACGATAGCGCCCTTGACCACACGGTTTTCGGGACTATCGTGGCCGCTTTTTCAGTTCGGCAACTAGCGTGCCGGCGCATCCGCCTAGCTTAGGCGGCCATGACCTGGAGCCACTCATCCTTAGCACCCAAGAATGCGCGGGCCGCCTCCTGCGCGCCCTCCAAGCTGTGGTGCGCACCCCAGCCGCACTGCTCTTCGTTGGCGGCCGGTACCTCGGTAGCGTTAAGAATATCGTTGAGCGCGCCTTCCACCGCGCGCAGCAGCTCATCTTGCTCCATGCCGTTGGTGATGGCATAGAAGCCAGTGCGGCAGCCCATCGGGGCGAAACCGATGAGCTTATCGGTGTAATTGCGCATGAAGTTTGCCATCATGTGCTCCACCGAATGCAGCGCCTTGGTATCCAGGTGGTCCTGGTTCGGCTGGCAGAAGCGCAGGTCATACTTGATGATTTCGACGCCGCCGCCCAAATCCGTGCGATCGGCCACGCGGATATATGGTGCGCTGACTAGGCGGTGGTCGAGTTCGAAGGACTTCACGTTGAGCTTTTTATCATTCTGTTCAGTCATGTCTCTCCAGTGTAATCACAGCTGAGTGTCACTTCCTGAAATAGATTCTTTACCGCATACGCTGGGATAATATGAGCACACTGGACGATTCCGCCGAGGTTCCTGGCGCCGCACGCACCCCTGGGGACTTGCCTTCTGCTGAACAGCCTGGCGGCACTCCGTCGAGCGCCGCGGCTACTCCGGTGAGCGAATCCGTCTACGAGGGCGCGGATAAGATTGTGCCCAGTACCGCGCCCACCGTGGTCAAGATTGAGGGCCACACCGATGAATTGGACCCCCTGGCCTGCGGCAACCGCTTGCGTAAGGAAAGCTGGGGGCTGGTGGTGCGCCGCGTGTGGGCCGATTTCTTCCACGATGCCTTGATGGACCGTGCGGCCACGATGACGTACTTCACGCTTATGGCCTTTGCCCCTACGGTGCTCGCGGCCTATTCGATAGCGACGCTCATCTTTTCCTCTCGGCGCGCCGAGGTACACGAATTAACTTCGCAGTTCATTGCAGACTACGTGCCCAGTTCGATGACGGAGCAGGCCGAGCACCTCGTGGGCTCCATCATTGGTTCCACGGCACAAGGCACCTTCGCGCTGGTGGTATCCGTGCTGGTTTCTCTTTTTGCCGCCTCGGCCTACGTGCGTGCCTTCTCCCGCACCGCCAATATCGTTTACGGGCGGGTAGAAGGCCGCGGGATTATCCGCACTTGGGCGCTCATGTGGGGGCTTACCATCATCTTGGTCATCGGCGCGGTCATCGTGCTTTTTGCCAACCTGCTGCGCGATACCATTGTGAGCGGTGTGGTCGAACCGCTGGCTGGCAAGCTGGACATGCAAGGCACCGCGGATTTTTTGGGCGGCATCTTTATGCCAGTGTGGAATTGGCTGCGCTTCCCGCTCACCGTGGTGATCGTGCTGAGCTTGATCGCTATCTTGTATCACTTTTCCCCGAATGTGCGACCGGCGCGCTTTCGCTGGATAACCCTCGGCTCCGTAGTGGCGCTTAGCGCCAATGTGGTGGTGTGGGGAGCTTTCGCTCTCTATACCCAGCGATTTGCTGGTGCCAGCGTCTACGGCGCCTTCAGCCTCATCATGGCTGTATTCATGGCCGTGTGGCTATCTAATACGATGCTCATTTTGGGCATCAAAATCGATGCGGAGGTTCTGCGCGCCAAAGAACTGCAATTGGGCCGGCACGCCGCGCGGCATATTCAGGCCCCGCCGCGTTCCGACGCCGCCGCTAAAGCCCAAGCCCGCGCCCAGCACGACCTTGAGGAGCGAGCCGAGCGCATCTACGAACAGGCGGTGCGCCGAGAAGCGCGTGAAGAAGGCTAGCCCTGGTTGAGCAGGGCGAGGAGATCGCGTTGGACATCGCGGCGGCGCAGCTTGCCCAGCTGGTCGGCGGCGAGCGTCTCCATGGCAAAGAAGCGCTGCGGGACCTTATAACGTGCCAACAACCCGCGGCAATGGTCGCGCAAGGCAGACTCGTCGAGTTGCGCGCCGGGGGCAAGCACCACGCAAGCGGCGACATCCTCTGAACCATCGGAGCGAGGAACGCCCACGACTGCGGCCTGGGCAATATCAGGATGGGAGGCTAAGGCCTCCTCAACCTCGCCGGGATAGACATTGAAGCCACCGGTGATGATGATTTCCTTGATGCGGCCCACCAACCGGATATGGCCATCGGGCTCGCGAACGCCCATGTCTCCGGTGCGGAACCAGCCTTCATGGAAGGCGGCGGCGGTGGCGGGGGCGTCGGCAAGGTAGCCGCTAAAGACCTGCGGGCCGCGGGCGAGGATCTCGCCGGCCTCGCCATCCGGCTGGGTGCGGCTGAGGTCGTGAGGATCGCCGATGCGCAGCTGCGTATCCGGCAGTGGCAGGCCGATGGTGCCGGCGCGCCGGGCGTCACTAAGGGGATTGATGGTCAGCACGGGAGAGGTTTCCGTAAGCCCATAGCCTTCCACCAGCATGCCGCCGGTGCGTGCTTCCCAGGGATCGATGATGCGCGAGGGCAGCGAGGCCGCGCCCGAGATGGAATAGCGCACCCCGCCGAGATCCGTGGGGGCGGATGAGCCAGCGGCGGTGGGCGCGGCCGCCATGGCCCGCTCGTAGATGGTGGGCACGCCCGGCATCCAGGTGGGGCGGCGCGTGGCTAGTGCCTTGGTCACCGCGTCGGTGTGTGGGGCAGGCAGCAGGATGATCTCGGCCGCGCAGCGCACCGCGAGGAGCACACTCATCGTCAGGCCATAGGAATGGAACATGGGCAGCGCGGCTAGAAAGCGCTCGTGGCCGGAACGTAGCGGGGCCTGGGTTTCTAGCTGCAGGCAGTTCGCCGCGAGGTTGCCGTGGGTTAAGACCACGCCCTTGGGGCGGGCGGTGGTGCCGGAGGTGTAGAGGATAAGGGCGGCGTCGGCAAGCGTGGCTGGGTGCGCCTCCACTGGGGTGCCGTTTAGCGGAAGCGGTGCGCTAAGGGAGACGGAGATGGTGGTCTCTACCTGAGCGGAGACGGTGGGGGCGATGTCCTCCCAGGCAATCGCCACGCGGGCGCCATGGTGGGCGAGCAGCGGGGTGAGCTCGTGCGCGGTATAGCGCGGGTTATGCTCCACCACCACCGCGCCCAAGCGCAGGATGGCGAAGAATGCCACCACGTGCTGCGGGCAATTGGGCAGCAGGAGCGCCACGCGGTCGCCGGGCTGCACGCCCATCTCGCGCAGGGCCCCAGCCGCGGCCGCCACCTGGGCATCGAGCTCGCCATAGGTCAGTGTCTGGCCGGCGAAGTAGGTGGCGGGGCGCTGCGGAAACCTCGCGACGGCGGCGGCGAGGAAATCCGTCAAGGTGGCACCGTAATGAATATCTGCCATAGCCGCTAAGTTTAGGCCTTCGTCCCCAGCAGCTCGAGTAGGTCCTTGCGCACCTGGTGGCGGCGGATTTTGCCTAGGTGGTCGCGCGCCAGTTCTTCGAAGTGGTAGAAGGTGCGCGGCACCTTATAGCGGGTGAGGCTCTCGCGGCAGAATTCCTTCAAGCCCTCGGGATCGAGCACGGCGCCATCGCGCAGGGTGACGCAGCCGACGACGTCCTCCGAGCCATCCTGGCGCGGGCGGCCCACGGCGGCGACATCCACCACGTCGGGGTGCTGGGCAATCGCCTCTTCTACCTCTGCGGGGTAGACGTTGAAGCCGCCGGTGATGATGATTTCTTTGATGCGGCTGACCAGCTTGATATAGCCATCCGGCTCCATGAGCGCCATATCGCCGGTGCGGAACCAGCCATTGTGAAAGGTCGTTTCAGTGGCGGCGGCATTGCCAAAATAACCCTGGAAAATCTGCGGGCCGCGCGCGAGCATCTCACCCGGTTGGCCGTCGGGCTGGGTTTCATCCAGGTTTTCGGGGTTGGCAATGCGCACTTCCGTATCCGGGAAGGGCACGCCCACATAGCCGGGGCGGTGCTTGCCATTCATGGGGTTGGCGGTGAGGACCGGGGAGGTTTCTGTCATACCGAATCCTTCCACGAGCCGGCCGCCAGTCAGGGCCTCCCAGCGCTCCACAATCTCTACGGGCAGCGTGGCGGCGCCGGAGAAGGCATTGCGGATGCCGCTTAGGTCCACGTCCTTTTCTTCCGCTGCGTCCATGATTTTTTGATACAGCGTGGGCACGCCCGGAAGCCAGGTAGGCGTGCGCTTTTTCACGATGTCCAGAATGAGCGGCATTTGTGGGGAGGGGACAAGGATGAGCTCGGCGCCCAAGTAGATGCTGAAGACGCACAGCGTGGTCATGCCATAGGCGTGGAAGATGGGCAGTGCCGCGAGGAAGCGCTCTTGTTGCTTGCCCATCTGCGGCACCCAGGCCTTGCCCTGGATGGCGTTGGCAATGAGGTTGCCATGCGAAAGTAGCGCGCCCTTGGGCTTACCGGTGGTGCCGGAGGTGTAGAGGATAAGCGCAATATCGTCTTGGGAGATCTCAGGGACATCGAGATCCGAGCCATCGCCGCCGATGGCCGAGCCGATGAGGGTGGACCACTCCACGGTATTGGGCGCGGGCCTGGTGAGCTGCTCGCGCTTGGCGGCCAGCGGCGGGATGGGCAGGCGCAGCGCGAGGCGCTTGAGCGGGGGCATGGCCTCGACCATGTTGACGGAGACGATGGTTTCTAGCGGGGTGGTCGAGCGCAGCTTTTCCAGCGTGGAGGCGGTTTTGTCCCAGGAGATAGCCACACGCGCGCCATGGTCATTGAGCAGCCCTTCCAGCTCCGGGGCGGTGTAGAGCGGGTTGTGCTCGACCACGGTGGCACCAAGTAGCTGCACCGCATAGAAGGCTGCGACGTGCTGGGGACAGTTGGGCAGGACGATGGCCACCTTGTCACCCGGGCGAATGCCAAAGGCCTTGAGCCCGGCCGCGGCGGCGCGCACCTGGGCATCAAGCTCCGCGTAGGTTTGCGTGCGGCCGAAGAAGTAGGTGGCGGATTTATTGGCGTTGGCCCGTAGGTTATCGCGGTAGTAGTCGACGATGGTCTTATCGCCGTAGTCCAGCGTGTGTGGGGTCCAGGCGCTGTAGTGTTCGAGCCAGGCTCGGGAGGTGGAAGCGGACACGCGAAAAACCTTTCGTTTGGCTACAAAAACTATTTCTGAGGGGGTAGCATATCCCAAACGCGAAGAAGCCCTCTAGTTTTCTTCTAATGTCAGCAAAAAACGTTTGGCTTCCAGACCACCCGCGTAGCCGCCGAGCCCGCCATCGCTGCGCAGTACACGGTGGCACGGCCGCACGATGAGCAGGGGATTGGCGCCGCACGCACTGCCCACGGCCCGTGTCGCGCTGGGGCGGCCGAGTAATTTAGCGACGTCGCGGTAGGTGACCGTCTCCCCGTAGCCAATTTCCGCCAACTGCGCATGCACCGCGGCGCGGAAGTCGGTCGTCGCAGGCGGGTCGAGGGGAAGCTCGAAGGAGTGGCGCCGGCCGGCGAAGTACTCCGTAAGCTGCGCCTGGGCGGCATCGAGCACGTCTGCACTGCGCTTTCCGACGTCCCCTTCTTCCACACCGCCCATCTCTTTCTGCAGGATGCTGGCTGCGGTGAATTCGACACGGGAAAGCCCCCGCGGGCTCGCCTGCAGGCGCAGGGGTCCGAGGGGGCTATCGATAAGGCGGAACATCTCAGTTCTGTTCGGCCTCGAGGCGGCGGATGAGGTCTGCCTGGACCTCGCGGCGGCGGATCTTGCCCATCTGGTCCTTGGCCAGCTCCTCAAAATGGTAGAAGGTGCGCGGGACCTTGTAGCGGGTCAGGCGCTCGCGGCAGTAGTCCTTGAGTCCCTCCGGATCCAAGGCGGCGCCATCGGCGAGGTCGAGGCAGGCCACGACGTCCTCGGAGCCGTCCTCGCGCGGGCGGCCGACCACGGCGACGTCATCGATGCTCGGGTGCTCGCGCAGGATTTCTTCCACCTCGCCCGGATACACGTTGAAGCCGCCGGTGATGATGATTTCCTTGATGCGACTGACCAGGCGGATGAAACCATCCTCTTCCATGACGCCCATGTCACCGGTACGGAACCACTCACCGTGGAAGGCGGCCTCGGTGGCCTCGTCATTGTTGAGGTAGCCCTTGAAGATCTGCGGGCCGCGGGCCAGCACCTCGCCCTCAACGCCGTCCGGTTGTGTCTCATCCAGGTTATCCGGGTTGGCAATGCGCACCTGGGTATCCGGGAACGGGATGCCCACGTAACCTGGGCGGCGGTCGGTGCTCATGGGGTTGCCCACGATAATCGGCGAGCACTCAGTGAGGCCATAGCCCTCCACTAAGAGGCCGCCGGTGTAGTTCTCCCACTTGTTGACCGTGTCCGAAGGCAGGGTAGACGCACCGGAGAAGGCCGCGCGCACACCTTTGAGGGGGATTTCCTGATCCTCGGCGGCCTTCACGATGCGCTCGTAGAGCGTCGGTACGCCCGGAACCCAGGTCGGGGTGTGCTTCTTCATCAACTGCATAATGAGCGACATATCGGGCTTCGGCAGAATGACCAGCTCGCCGCCGATGAACTGTGCCAAGGTCACATTCATGGTCAGGCCATAAGCATGGAAGAAGGGGAGGGCGGCTAGCATACGCTCCGGCTTATCGCCCAGGCCAGGAACCCACGCCTTGCCCTGCATCAGGTTGGAAAAGAGGTTGCCGTGCGAGAGCATGGCCCCCTTCGGGGCGCCGGTGGTGCCAGAGGTGTACATGATGAGCGCGATGGTGTCCTTGTCCACGTCTTCCGGCGTGGTGATATCGCTGCCGTCGCCGCCGATGGCGTTGCCCACCAAGGTTTCCCACGGCACGGTATTAGGTGCCGGGGACGATAGCTGCTCGCGCTTGGACTTCAGCGGCGGGATGGGCAGGCGCAGGGCGGCGCGCTGCAGGGTGGGCATGGCGTTGATCATGTTGATGGACACGACTGTTTCCAGGTTGGTGGTCGCGCGCAGCTTCTCCAAGGTCGGCGCTGCCTTATCCCAGGCGATGGCGATGCGCGCACCGTGATCCTGGAAGAGCCCTTCAAGCTCGTGGGCGGTGTAGAGCGGGTTGTGCAGTACCACCTGGGCGCCCAGCTTCAAGATGGCGTAGAACGCCGCGATGTACTGCGGCGAGTTCGGTGCCACGATGGCGACTCGGTCACCGGGACGCACACCGAAGGCCTTCAAGCCAGCGGCCGCAGCGCGAACCTGACGGTCCAGCTCCGCATACGTTTGGGTGCGCCCGAAGAAGTAGGTGGCCGGTTTATCGGCGTTGACCTCAAGGTTGTTGTCGTAGATATCCAGCAACGTGGTGTCGCCGTACTCGAGGTGGTGCGGTGTCCATTCCGGGTAATACTGGAGCCAAGCCTGTGATTCGTATGCGGACAAAACTATACCTTTCGGTAGCGTAGGTTTCTGGCAGGGGCCAGTATAGCGCCGGTAGAATTGAGCGCCATGCGCATCGCCATGATCTCTATGCATACCTCGCCGATTGAACAGCCCGGCTCGGGGGATGCCGGCGGCATGAACGTCTATGTCCTCAATAGTGCGCGCCAACTGGCTCGCCGGGGAATAGAGGTCGACGTCTATACCCGCGCCACTCGGCCTAGCCAGGGCGAAATCATTGAGGTTGAACCCCATCTGCGCGTCATTAATATCGTCGCCGGGCCGTACGAGGGTCTGGATAAAGAGGATCTGCCGACCCAACTGGCCGCTTTCGCGGGCGGCATGGTGCAATTTGCCAAGTGGCAGGGCAAGAAATATGACCTTATTCACTCCCACTACTGGCTCTCCGGCCAGGTGGGCTGGCTGCTACGGGATCTCTGGGGCATTCCGCTCATCCACACGGCCCATACCCTCGCCGCGGTGAAAAACGCCTCCCGGACCGCGGATGACACCTTGGAGTCCGAGGCCCGCCGCATCTGCGAGCAGCAACTGGTGGATAACGCGGACCTGCTCGTGGTCAATACCGAGCAAGAAGCCCGCGATTTGGCCGAACACTATGATGCCGAGTGCGACATCATTCGCGTAGTCTCGCCCGGTGCCGACGTAGAACTTTTTACCCCTGGCACGGACCGCAATACCGAGCGCTCCCGCCGCGAGTTGGGCATTCCGCTGCACACTAAGGTGGTGGCCTTTGTGGGGCGCTTACAAAAATTCAAGGGCCCAGAGGTCCTCATTCGCGCCACGGCCGAGCTCTTCCGCCGCGAACCAGCGCGCAACCTGCGCGTGGTCATCTGTGGTGGCCCGTCGGGGGCGAATACGGCGCCGGAGGCCTATAGGGAGTTGGCGCGCGAGTTGGGCGTCGATAAGCGCGTGCGCTTTTTAGGCGCCCGCCCGCCAGAGGAGCTGGTGGGGGTCTACCGCGCGGCCGATATCGTAGCGGTGCCCAGCTATAACGAGTCCTTCGGTCTGGTGTCGCTGGAGGCCCAGGCTTCTGGCACGCCGGTGGTAGCCGCGGCCGTCGGCGGGCTGCCCATCGCTGTGGCCGACGAGGAGACCGGCTTGCTGGTGCACTCGCATGACCCGTCCGACTGGGCCGATGCTCTAGCCCGCCTGCTTGACGACGACCCCATGCGCATCGCCATGGGCGAAGCCGCCGTCGCCCACGCCGCACGCTTTAGCTGGGCCAGCTCCGCTGCTGCGCTCGCAGAAATCTATGACGAGGCCAGCCGCATCGAGGTTCCAGACTGCCATCAACGGCGGGCAAGTGGAGATTAAACGTCCTACGCCGGAAGCCATTTCATGGCATGCTGGAGGCATGACTAACGGAAAACTGATTCTTCTTCGCCATGGCCAATCCAAGTGGAACGAGTCCAACCAGTTCACTGGCTGGGTCGATGTAGATCTGACCGAAAAGGGTGAGGCAGAAGCCAAGCGCGGCGGCGAGCTGCTCGCGCAGGAAGGCGTTCTGCCCGATGTCCTGTATACCTCTCTTTTGCGTCGCGCTATCCGCACCGCAAATATCGCTCTCAACGCCGCCGACCGCCACTGGATCCCAGTGGTGCGCGATTGGCGCCTCAACGAGCGCCACTACGGCGCCCTGCAGGGCCTGAACAAGGCCGAGACCAAGGAAGAGTACGGCGAGGAAAAGTTCATGGCATGGCGTCGCTCCTATGACACGCGCCCGCCGGAGCTGGCCGATGACTCCGAGTATTCCCAGACCAATGACCCGCGCTACGCAGAACTAGACAAGGTTCCGCAGACCGAGTGCCTCAAGGATGTTGTCGCCCGCTTTGTGCCGTACTTTGAAGAAGAAATCCTTCCGCGCGCCAAGAAGGGCGAGACTGTGCTCATCGCCGCTCACGGCAACTCCCTGCGCGCACTGGTTAAGCACCTGGACAATATCTCTGATGATGATATTGCCGGCCTGAACATTCCAACCGGCATCCCGCTGGTCTATGAGATCACCGAGGACGGCTCCGTAGTAAACCCAGGTGGCACTTACCTGGATCCGGAAGCCGCCGCTGCTGGTGCCGCCGCCGTTGCTGCACAGGGCGGTAAGTAAGAAACTGCGCCACAGTCCCCGGGGAGTATTCCCTGGGGACTTTGTGATGGATAGGCTAGACACGTGGAATTGATTCTTTCCTTTGCCGCCGGCGTGGTGGCCTGCGGGCTGGCGCTGCCAGCGATTTCTTGGCTGCGCGGGCGCATTGCGCGCTACCGCCAAGCCACCGATGCCGAGGCCAACCAAGTCACGACGGTCAGCCAGGTGCTGCACTTGGCCGTGCAAGGCTCGCCGACGGCCCTGGCGGTGCTGGACCGCAACCAAGAAATCGTCATGTCCAATCCCGCCGCCCATGAGATGTCCCTGGTGCATGATCGCGCCGTGAACCCGGACGTGTGGCAGACCGCGCAGGAGGTCTTCGAGGACAAGGAGACCCGCACCGTCGACCTGGCCATTCCCAAGCGCCGCACAGGCCACCGTGTCACCCAGTTCAAGGCGGTCATTAAGCCGCTGACGCTTAACGACGGCCGCTTTGTCATCATCTATGGCACCGATGAGAGCGAAAACGTCCGCATGGAATCCGCCCGCCGCGACTTTGTGGCAAACGTCTCCCACGAGCTCAAGACCCCCGTCGGCGGCATTGCCTTGCTGGCCGAGGCCCTGCTCCAAGACCCCGGCGACCAAGAGACCGTGGAGTACTTTGGCAACAAGGTCTACAAGGAAGCCAACCGCATGGCCGATATGGTCAGCGAGCTTATTTCCTTGTCCAAGCTGCAAGGCGCCGAGGCGCTGCCAGAGATGGAACCGCTAGCCGTCGATGACCTCATCGAGGAAGCGCTCTCGCGCAACCAACTGGCTGCGGAGGCTCGCTCCATCGAGCTCAACCGGGGCGCCTCCGTCGGCGTGCAGGTCAAAGGAGATAGGTCCCTGCTGGTTACCGCACTGTCTAACCTCGTCTCCAACGCGATTAACTATTCGCCGGAGAAGATGCCGGTATCGGTCTCCCAAAAAGTGGTGGATGGCGGGGTCGTGCTCATCCGTGTTACGGACCGCGGAATCGGTATCGCACCGGATGATCAAAAGCGCGTCTTCGAGCGCTTCTTCCGCGTAGACCAAGCCCGGTCGCGGCAGACCGGAGGCACTGGCCTAGGATTAGCAATTGTTAAACACGTGGTGGCCAACCATGGCGGCAACATCAAACTGTGGTCCCGGCCCGGTACGGGTTCTACATTCACCATCGAATTGCCCATCTACAGGGAAGAAAAGCCAGCGCAGGATGCTGGCATGAAGGATAATGAGAAAAGGGATGCCGTCGACGCGGCGGCGCCTGGGCTCCCGCGTGCAGTAGCACGCGTTGCAGCACGTCGAAAGGATAAAGCACAATGACCACCATCCTCATCGTTGAAGATGAAGAGTCGCTGGCAGATCCGCTGGCATTCCTCCTCCGCAAGGAGGGCTTCGAGCCGATCATCGCGCACGATGGCCCCACCGCGCTGGAAAAGTTTGCCGCTAACGACATCGATATCGTCCTTCTAGACCTCATGCTGCCCGGCATGTCCGGCACCGAGGTATGCAAGCAGCTGCGCACCACCTCTTCCGTGCCGGTCATCATGGTGACCGCACGTGATTCCGAGATCGACAAGGTCGTCGGCCTTGAGCTCGGCGCTGATGATTACGTGACCAAGCCTTATTCCTCCCGCGAGCTCATCGCCCGCATCCGCGCGGTCCTGCGCCGCGGCCACGATTCCGGCTCGGGCGCCGATACCGAGGCGGAGGAAGAAGTAGCCGAGCAGATCCTCGAGGGCGGCCGCGTCAAGATGGACGTGGAACGCCACACCGTTACCGTCGCGGGCGAGCCGGTTTCCATGCCCCTCAAGGAATTCGACCTCCTGGAGTACCTGCTGCGCAACGCCGGCCGCGTACTAACCCGCGGCCAGCTCATTGATCGCATCTGGGGCGCCGATTATGTTGGCGACACCAAGACGCTCGATGTTCACGTCAAGCGCCTGCGCTCTAAGATCGAGGAGCAGCCTTCCCGTCCGAAGCACCTGGTTACGGTGCGCGGCCTGGGCTATAAATTCGAGCTCTAGCTCTCCGCCTGCTGGTTTCCTGCCTGTAGGCTCCCGGCCTTCACGCTGGCCGGATGCTGTGTGAGCTGGACGCCGTGCTCGGCCGCCGCGGCGCGTGCCTTGCAGTGCGCGGCCAGAATCTCATAGGACTCTCGGCCCATGAGCGCTACCAGCTCGTCCTCGTGCGATTGCCACATCGGCAGCGGGTTGGCGTGGCAGGCGGCATCGGCCGAACAATACCAATCAAAGTCCTCGCCGCCATTGCCCCAACCGCGGCGGTCATACTCGCCGATCTGCGTGCGCAAAATCTCCTGCCCATCCGGGCGCTCTTCATAGTCTTCGTATCGGCGCAGCGGTAGCTGCCAGCACACCTCGGGTTTTACCACCGTGAGCTCCTCGCCGGTATCGACAGCCCACTGGTGCAGCGCGCAGCCCGTTCCCGTAGCCCAGCCGGCGCGGTTGGCAAAAATGCACGCGCCGTCCACTATGGGTGTCTTCAGCGCCGGTTCCGGTTCGCCGTCCTCGCCATCGAGCTCGTCCCACTCTAGCCATGGCTCCAACTCGTCCGTAGCGTCCTGCGCGAGGAACTCATCTACCCCCGCTGGGCGCAGCTGCCAATACTTGGCGGGCATGCGCGAGACGGCGTCGTAAAGCTGGTCGCGGTCTTCCTCATCGGCCATATAGGCGCCATGCACGCAGCAGCCCACGTCGGGCTGGCTCTTATCGATGCCCCGGCATGCCGACGTCCCAAATTGGCAGCTGTAGTGCGATTCCACCCATGTTAGGTCGATGGAAAAGACGTGGTGTGGGTCGTTTGGGTTGGTAAATTCGAACCACTCCCGCGGGAAATCAGGGGCCTCTTCGCGGCCCGCTCTTATCGACGCCGCCGCGGGCGAGCTCGCGGGAAAACCTAGGTATACCGTGTCAGATTTTGGGCGATTCACACCTAACCACGGTAGACCTACTACGCTATTAGTGTGCGATTAGGTGTATTAGATGTCGGAAGCAATACCGTCCACCTCGTTGCGGTCGATGCCGCGACGGGCGGGCGGCCCACTCCGATGAGTGATTGGAAGACCCCGCTCCGGCTGGTAGAACAGCTGGACAAAAAGGGCAACATCCAAGAAAAGGGTGTAAAGAAGCTGGTCAGCGCCGTAGCCGAGGCGAGCGAGCTGGGCGATAAGTTGGGCTGCGCTGAATTTATCGCCTTTGCTACCTCGGCGGTGCGCTCCGCGCATAATTCGGAGGCCGTGCTCGATGAGGTGGAAAAGCAGACCGGCGTACGCCTGCAGATTCTCTCCGGCGTGGAAGAAGCCCAGCTGACCTTCCTCTCCGCACGCCGCTGGTACGGCTGGTCCGCCGGTCGTATTACCAACCTGGACATCGGCGGCGGCTCGCTAGAGCTGTCCACCGGTACCGACGAGCACCCCGACCTCGCCTTCTCCCTCGACCTGGGCGCTGGCCGGTTGACCCATAACTGGTTCGACACCGACCCACCGGAGAAAAAGAAGGTAAGTGCGCTGCGCGATTATATCGATGCGGAGCTCGAAGACGTTGCCCAGCAGATGAAGGCCATGGGCCCCGCTGGCCTCGCCGTGGGTACCTCCAAAACCTTCCGTACGCTGGCGCGCCTGACCGGTTCCGCCCCGTCGTCTGCCGGCCCATACGTCAAGCGCACGTTGACTGCACCGGGTCTGCGCCAGTTGATTTCCTTCATCTCTCGCATGACTGCGGCAGACAGAGCGGACCTAGAAGGTGTAAGTTCTAACCGATCGCACCAAATTGTTGCCGGCGCTCTAGTGGCCGAGGCATCCATGCGAGCCTTGGACATTGAGAAGCTGGAAATCTGCCCGTGGGCGCTGCGTGAGGGCGTCATTTTGCGCCGGACCGACAAGGGATTGGAATAGGAAGAGATCATGGCTGACAAGAAGAAGTTGACCGTGGCAGAGCTGCTGGCTCGCGATAAAAAAGCCCGCGGCGAGAAGGGCGGCAAGGGCGACAAGCGTTCGCGCCGCCACCGCCGCAGTCTCGATGAAGGCGGCATTTCCGTTGCCGAGCTAACCGGCAACCTTAAGAAGGTCGAGGCTTCGCCTGCCGAGGCCAAGCACACCTCCGTCTCCATCGACGAGGATGCTCCCGTCATCCGCGCCCCCAAGGCCGCTGACGCGACCGATTCCGGCTCCGCAAAGAAGTCCGCCGACAAGCCTGCAGCCAAGGCTGCCGCAAAGCCTGCTGCGTCCGCCCCGTCGGCTGCACAGTCCACCGCAAAGAAGCCTGCCGCTGCCGGCGCGGTACAGGAGGCGGCGAAGAAGAAGCAGCCTTCTGCCGATGACACCGCAGTAATCCAGCGCGTGGATAAGGCGAAGGCGGACGACGCCAAGCCTGCCGCGGCGAAGGCAACTGCAGCCAAGCCCGCAGCGGAGAAGCCGGCCGCAGACAAGACCAGCGCGGACAAAGCTAGCGCCGCGAAGCCCGTTGCTGAAAAGCCGAAGGCCGACAAGGACGCGAAGGCAGCCGGAGCGGGAGCTGCGACAGCTGGTGCTGGAGCGGCCGCTGCAGCGTCGGTGCCGGCGTCGAAGAAGGCGGGCGTCGCTAAGGATGCCGAGGAAACCGGCAACCTGCCCAAGGTCGAGGACGACGAAGAATGGATCGAGGAAGAGCACGAGAAGCTCAACCCAGTTTCCATCCTGCTGATGATTGTCGCGGGCATCCTGCTGGCGATTGTCATCTTCAAGGGCTTTGAGATTCTGTGGGATAGCTTCCCGCGCCTTGTCGTCGCCATCCTCGCGCTGTGCGTCACCGCGATTATGGTGGGCGTGACGCACGCCCTGCGCACCGCGCGCGATGGATTCTCCATGTTCCTGGCCGGCTTTACCGGCCTTATCCTGACCTTCGGCCCGCTGCTGTTGGTCATGCTCTAAGCCCCCGCTTGTCGACGCCCCGGTTACTCCACACGGTAGCCGGGGTTCCGCATTTTTGGCATGGTGGAGACTATGACAAAGATTGCAATTTTAGGCGGCGGACAAATCGGTGAGGCTTTGACCTCGGGACTCGTGGCATCGGGTTTTACGGGCTCGGATATCACGGTCACCAATCGCACCGAATCCCGCAGCAAGGAACTCAAAGAGACTTATGGCGTCAACGTCACCAGCGATAATGCGGCGGCGGTGGACGGCGCGGACTATATCTTCGCGTGTGTGAAGCCCTACGCCATCCTGGACCTGCTCGAAGGCCTTGAGACGGCCAAGGACGCCGTGGTCGTGTCCATGGCCGCGGGCCTGACCCTAGAGCAGCTGCAGGGTGCGGCGGGCGAAGGCGTGCCGGTGGTGCGCGTTATGCCTAATACCCCCATGTTGGTGCGTCGCGGCATGTGCACCTGCGCGGCCGGTGAGCACGTGAGCGACGCTCAGATGGACGGCGTGCGCGAGCTGCTCGAGGCCGTGGGCGAGGTGGCGGTCATTCCGGAGAAGAATATCGATGCCGCCACCGCGCTGGCGGGCTCCTCCCCGGCTTATTTCTTCCTCGTGGCAGAGGCGCTTGTCGATGCCGGCGTGCAGCTCGGCCTTCCCCGCGACGTCGCCGAGAAGCTTGCCGCCCAAGCCGCAGCCGGCTCTGGTGAGATGCTAGCTAGCTCCGGCCGCTCGGCCACCCAGCTGCGCGCTGGCGTAACCTCGCCGGGCGGCACCACTGCGGCCGCCGTCCGCGAGCTGGAGGAGTCCGGCCTTCGCGGCGCGTTCTACCGCGCGGCAGAGGCTTGCTCTGATAAGGCCAAGGAGCTCGGCTAGCGCCTCCGTGTGCGACCTCCCCGTGGTGGGGGTGTACCCACCCGGGAGTGTTGGGGCGGGTGTTAAGCAGCGCTTTTAGGGGAAACCCTAATGAATGCTGTGAAAAAATTTGGCACTTGGGTCGCATTAGTCACATGTTTCACGATAGGCTAGGGCAAGCACGTGCGTGAAGTCCTGTGGGAGGGGAAGCCTACAGCGCGTAACGAGCTGAAGGGTTAGATATATATGGCAAATGAAGAAAAGGGAACCTTTCTGACGATCGCGGAGGTCGCCGAGATTATGCGCGTCTCCAAAATGACCGTCTACCGTTTGGTTCACGCAGGCGAAATGCCGGCTGTTCGCGTCGGACGCTCCTTCCGCGTTCACGAGTCTGCCGTCAACGAGTACCTAGAGGCTTCCGTCTACGGAGCCTAAGCTCGCGCCGCACAGACAGCGCCCACCTCTGTTGGCCTTCGAGGTCAGCGGTGGTGGGCGCTGTTGTTTCGCATAGGCCCTTTTTGGTCACGGGCTGGGTGCTGGGTAAGATGGTGTGCATTCGTGTCGGCTCGCTGATGTGGCCCGCGGTCCGTGTGGCCACGGCGGCAAGAGTGCACCTTCGCCGTTTTAGCGCTGACAAGTTTGACAGTACGTACTACACGAAAGTGAGGACTCCATGGGTTCCGTCATTAAGAAGCGCCGCAAGCGCATGTCCAAGAAGAAGCACCGCAAGATGCTGCGCCGCACCCGCGTGCAGCGCCGTAAGCTGGGCAAGTAAACCCCAGCCCGCTTCTTACCCTCCGCCATTGTGCGGAGGGTTTTTGCATGCTTGCCGACGTCCCCCAGCGCCCTCTATCGCCCTCGCTACCGCCGGTAGTAGCGCCAGCCGCCATAGGAAAAGGCGGCGGTGGCCAACGCCGGCAGACCATAGGTGCGGATGGCGCGGCGCACGGAGCGATAGTCGCGCACGAGCCAGCCGCGGTCGCCGGCGATATCGCGCAGTTTGCGGTCTGGGTTGATGGCCACGGCGGTGCCGACCATAGACAGCATGGGCACGTCGTTGGCGGAATCCGAATACGCGGTGCAGCGCGAGAGGTCGAGGCCTTCGATGGTCGCGAGCGCGGCCACGGCGTGCTTTTTGCCGGGCCCGTGGAGGATATCGCCGACCAGCCGGCCGGTGAACTTGCCGTCTTTGACCTCCGCGACGGTGCCGAGCGCGCCGGTAAATCCGAAGCGCCGGGCGAGCACCTGCGCTAGCTGGACCGGTGTGGCGGTGACCAACCACACCTGCTGGCCGGCGGCTAGGTGCATCTCCGCCAGCTGTGTGGTGCCGGGGTAGGCGCGGCGGGCCAGCGAGGCGTCTACAATCTCCTCGCAAAGCTCTACCAGTTCGTCGACGCTGCGGCCTTTGACAAACTCCAGCGCCTGCGCACGGCCGGCGGCCACGTCCTTGGCATTTTCGCTGCCGGAGACGCGGAACTTGAGCTGCTTCCACGCAATCGGCAGGATTTCAGAAAGCCGGAAGTAGCGCCTGCGCGCCAAGCCAAAGGCGAATTCCACGAGGGAAGAGCCTTGGATGAGGGTGTTGTCGACGTCGAAAAACGCTGCCGCGCCCACATCCACCGGTACGTCTGGGTCTTGGGCGGTGATGCGTTGTGCACCGGCCGCGTCATAGGAGCCGGTGACCGAGTCCACGCCGGAGGCGAAATCCTCCAACTCCAGCCCGAATTCCTCCAGCGCCGCGGCGGCCGCGGCTTCACCGGCGGTGCGCTGCGATTCCTCGTCCAGCGGGGCGAGCGCTTGGGTCTCCAAGAAATTACGCAGGTTACCGCGCGAGGCGGTCCAATTGGCCAAGAAGTCGCGGGGGGATTCGGGGAACCCTGGGGGAGTGGTAGCGGACACGAGTGAGACAAACAGCTTTCGCAAACGCGGGGTGGACTAACGTGTCCATAGTAATGGTTTCGACCGCCGCCGTCCTTGTGAGGAGAATATGTCCCAGCATCTCGTCGAGCTTATGGTACGCACCACCTGCGGTTCTTGCGCGCGCGTGAGGGAGCAAATCACCCCCGTCATCAAGCGGGCAGGCGCGGAGCTTGCTGTGCGTAACGTGGATGAGGACGCGGAGCTGGCCATGGAGTTCGGTGACCGCGTGCCCGTTGTGGTCATCGACGGCGAAGAGTTTGCCTGCTGGGAAGTAGACAACGAGGAGTTAGCGGCCGAGCTGGCCGGTTGATTCGGGATCCGCGACACCGACGGGTAGTCTTTTGGAGGATTAAAATCAATCAAAGGGTTGAGGAGTGTTGTGCATGAGCGTGCTCGTCGTGGGCATGTCCCACCAGTCGGCGCCGGTGGCGCTGCTGGAGAAGCTGAGCATGGATAGTGCGGTCCAGGATTCCGCCTGCGGGCAACTCGTGGCGGCTGAGCCGCTTTCAGAGGCCATGATTATCTCCACCTGCAACCGCATGGAGGTCTACACCGTCACCAACTCCTTCCACGCCGGCGTGCAAGAAGTCGTGCGCGTGCTCACCCAGGTTTCCGGCGTGGGTGAGCAGGAGCTGCGCAACTACCTCTACGTGCGCTATGCCGACGCCGCGGCCGAGCACCTGATGTCCGTGACCTCCGGCCTGGATTCCATGGTGGTGGGCGAGCAGCAGATCATCGGCCAGGTGCGCAGCGCCTACCAGTCCGCCTCGGAGCAGGGCACGGTCGGCCCGCGCATCCACGCGCTGGCGCAGGCCGCGCTGCGGGCCGGCAAGCGCGTCCACTCCGAGACCGATATCGACGAGGCCGGCGCCTCCATGGTGTCCTTCGCCTTCGATCAGGCCCTGCAGCGCCTCAACGCCGAAGACCTGACCGGCAAGACCGCGCTGGTCCTTGGCGCGGGCGCCATGGCATCCCTCGCCGCCACCCACGCCGGCCGGCTGGGTGTCAAAGAGCTGGTGTTGGCCAACCGCACCCGCGAGCGCGCCGAGCGCCTGGCCAGCCACGCCGAGGAGGCGGGCGTTGCCACCCGCGTCGTGGACTTTGCTGAGCGCGCCGCCGCGCTTTCCGACGTCGACCTGGCCATCTCCGCCACCGGCGCCGAGAACTTCACCATCGCGGCCACCGACATTCCTGCCGGCCGCGATCTCATGCTCATCGATCTTTCCCTGCCGCGCGATATCGACGATGCCGCCGCCGCGGCCGAGGGCGTGGATCTGGTCAATATCGAGCGCTTGAGTAAGTCGCTCTCGGCCGCCTCCACCGATCTCGCGGCCGGTACCAGCCCGCACGCGCAGGCCCGTCACATCGTCGACGAAGAACTCGCGGCCTATACCTCAGCCCAGCGCGTGCGCGACGTCGCCCCGGCCGTAAGCGCCCTGCACCGCCGCGCGGCCGATCTCGTCGAGTGCGAAGCCGCGCGCCTGCAACACAAGCACCCCGAACTCGCGGGCAAGCAACTTGAGGACGTCCAGCGCGCCCTTAAGCGCGTGGCCGATAAACTGCTGCATGAACCGACGGTGCGGGCGAAGAAGCTGGCGGCGTCGGAAAGCAGTGTCAGCAGCGAAAACGCCCTGCAGGAACTCTTTGGCCTGCAGCTGGAAGGCTCCGGCGTGTCCGTGGCCGTCAATGAATTGCCCACCATGACTAAGGAGGCCTAAATGTTTCAGATTGGTACCCGCGGCTCCAAGCTCGCCACCACCCAGGCGGGCCATGTGCGCGATTGGCTTATCGACGCCGGCTTTGACTCCCAGCTCCACATCGTCACGACCGCCGGCGACGTCAACATGGCGCCGGTCGAGCGCATCGGCGTCGGCGTATTTACCCAGGCGCTGCGCGAGGCGCTCTATGCCGGTGAATGCGATATTGCCGTGCACTCGTTTAAGGACCTGCCCACCGCGCCCGATGATCGCTTCCGCCTCGTCGTGCCGCAGCGTCAGGATTCCCGCGAGGCGCTCGTCGCCCGCGATGGCCTGAGCCTGGAGCAGCTGCCGCAGGGCGCGCGCGTGGGCACCTCCGCCCCGCGCCGCATCTCCCAGCTCGCCGCCCTCCGCCCGGACCTGGAGATTCGCCCGCTGCGCGGCAATATCGATACCCGCATGTCCAAGGTCGCCGACGGCGAGCTCGACGCCGTCCTACTGGCCTGCGCCGGCCTGCTGCGCGGCGGCTATGCGGACCGCGCCACCGAAATCTTTGAGCCTACCGTCTTCATGCCGGCGCCGGCCCAAGGCGCACTCGCCATCGAGGCCGTGGCCGGCACTGAGGCCGCCGCGGCCCTAGACGCCATTGTCGACGACCGCGCCTCGGCCGCCGCTGCTGGTGAGCGCGCCGTGCTGGCCCGCCTCGAGGCCGGCTGCACCGCGCCGGTGGCCGCCACCTCGCGCTGGGACGGCGACGAGCTCACCGTGCGCGGCGGCGTCTTCGCGCTCGACGGATCCCGCCAGCTCACCGCCACCGCTTCCGGCTCCGCGGCCGAAGCCGCCGATCTTGGCGCGCGCATCTCGGACGAGCTTTTCGCCGGTGGCGCGGCCGAGCTGCTGGGCAAGTAATTTCGCCTTTAGGCGCTAATAATTTAAGGTGTAGATACCACAGATCATTGTCCCGCAATGATCCGGCCCCCTTTAAGGGCATCCCAGGACGCAAGGCCTGGGATTTTGGCCGTTAAGACCGTGTCACCCACCGCCGGCGCGGGGAAGCACACCGCATGCGATCATGTCCGTGCGCGGTGCCGCGCGCCCGATTTTAGAAAAGAACTTTATGAGCAATGCCGCGCCAGACACCCAATTGGGCAAGATCGTCTTTGTGGGCGCTGGTCCAGGTAATCCCGACCTGCTGACCGTGCGCGCCCGCGAGGTTCTGGCAAATAGTGCCATCGCCGTGACCGATCCGCAGGTCATGCAGGGCGTGCGCGATGCCGTCGCCGCCGCGCTGCCCGTTCCGCAAGAGCTTCTCGACGCCGCCGAGGCCGAATACGCCCAAATGTGCGCCGATGCCAAGGCCAAGGGCGCGCGCCGCAAACCGCCGCGCCCCGCGCCGCCAACGGCCGCGGTGTTGTACGAGCCGGCCGCAGATATCGTCGCCCAGCTGCGCGAGTGCTTGGTCGAGGCCGATGGCGAGGACGTCATCCGCCTGGTCACCGGCAACCCACTGCACCGCGAGTCCATCAAGGCGGAGATCAACGCCGTGGCGTCTGCCGGCCTGGAATTCCAGGTAGTGCCGGGTATGTCCCTGCCGTCTACCGTGCCGTCCTTTGCCGGCATTGCGCTCGGCTCGACCTATACCGAGGCCGACGTAACCGACGGCGCCGATTGGGACGCGCTGGCCAATGCCACCCAGCCCATCGTCCTGCAGGCCACCAAGGAGGACCTGCCGGTCATCTCCGATGAGCTGCAGCAGCGCGGCATGCCGGCCGAGACCGAAGCATTCGTCACCGTCCACGGCACCACCCGCCTGCAGCGCACCTATGAGACCACACTGGGCACCATGGGCAAGCTGGACGCTGACCTCACCGGCCCGCTCGTGGTCACCCTCGGCCGCAGCATCGACGACCGCACCAAATACTCCTGGTGGGAAAACCGCCCGCTCTATGGTTGGCGCGTGCTCGTCCCGCGCACCAAGGAACAAGCCGGCCCGATGTCCGCGCGCCTGGCCGGCTACGGCGCCATCCCGCAAAACGTGCCCACCATCTCCATCGAGCCGCCGCGCAACCCGGCGCAGATGGACCGCGCCATCAAGGGCATCGTCGAGGGCCGCTATAAGTGGATCGTCTTCACCTCCGTCAACGCCGTGACCGCGGTATGGGAGAAGATCGCCCAACTCGGTCTCGACGCCCGCGATTTCGCCGGCGTCCACCTTGCGGCCGTGGGCACCAAAACCGCGGCCGCCATCCGCGCCAAGGGCATGGTTCCGGAGCTTTTGCCACACAAGAAGAAGCAGAACGCCGAGGGCCTGCTCGATGTCTTCCCCAACTTTGTGGAAGATATCGACGCCGTCGGCCGCGTCCTGCTCCCGCGCGCCGATATCGCGGCCGATACCCTAGTTGACGGGCTCAAGGCCCTCGACTGGGAAGTCGATGACGTCGTGGCCTACCGCACCGTCCGCGCCGCCCCGCCCTCGGCCGAAATCCGCGACATGATCAAGACCGGCGGCTTCGACGCCGTCGCCTTCACCTCCGGGTCCACCGTGCGCAATCTGGTGGGCATTGCGGGCAAACCGCACCAGCGGACGATCATTGCGTGTATCGGGCCGTCGGCAAGAGCGGCCGCGGAAGAGATGGGGCTGCGCGTCGATGTGGTGCCCGAAGTCGCCGATGTGCCCGCGCTTGTCGACGCCCTCGCAGACCACGTCGCCGCCCTCCGCGCCGCCGGAAACCTGCCCGCGCCGCGCAAGAAACGCCGCTCGCGCAAGAAGGCTACTAAGGTCGACAAGGCATAAGTTTTAGTCTCGCTCTAAGGAGTACCCAATGAGCACCTTCCCAGCCCGCCGCCCACGCCGCCTGCGCACCACCCCGCAGATGCGCAACCTCGTGGCCGAAACCGAAGTCCGCCCCTCGGACCTGATTCTGCCCATGTTCATCGTGGACGGCCTCGACGCCCCGCGCGAGATTCCCTCCATGCCGGGCGTCTACCAGCACACTTTCGATTCCCTGCGCCGCGCGGCCGAGGAGGCGCTGGAGGCCGGCGTGCCGTGCATCGACCTTTTCGGCGTGCCGCTCGATGAGGACAAGGATGAGACCGGCTCCGTCGCCTGGGACCCCCAGGGCATTTTGAACCGCGGTATTTCCTGCCTGCACGAGGAATTCGGCGATGACCTCATCGTTATGGCCGATACCTGCCTGGACGAATTCACCTCCCACGGCCACTGCGGCGTACTGGATGACAAGGGCCGCGTGCTTAACGACGAATCCGTCAAGCTCTACCAAGACATGGCCCGCTCCCAAGCCCGCGCCGGCGCCCAGATCGTCTCCCCGTCCGGCATGATGGACGGCCAGGTTGCCGCCATCCGCGCTGACCTCGACGAGGCCGGCCACGAGGACGTGGCCATCATGGCTTATTCCGCCAAGTACGCCTCCGCCTTCTTCGGCCCGTTCCGCGACGCTGTCGGTTCCTCCCTCGAGGGCGACCGCCGCACCTATCAGCAGGACCCGCGCAACTTCCGCGAATCCCTGCTCGAAGCCGAGCTCGACATCGAAGAGGGCGCGGACTTCGTCATGGTCAAGCCCGGTCTGCCCTACTTGGACGTGCTCTCGGCCGTGGCGGAGACTTCTCCCGTGCCGGTCGCGGTCTACCAGGTCTCCGGTGAGTACGCGATGGTCAAGGCCGCGGCCGCCAACGGGTGGATCGACGGCGAGGCCATCATGCTCGAGTCGCTGACCGCATTCAAGCGCGCCGGCGCCGGCCAGATTCTGACCTACTTCGCTACCGAAGCCGCCCGCCTTCTCAAGTAAAGGACCCCTGTGACTGCTACGCCCCCGTCGCCCGCCCCTGCCCCTCGCACGCAACGCCCGCCGCAGCAGCAGCGGCCGGAGTCCGTGACGTACATGCTGTGGCTGTGGCTGGGCGCGCTATGCGGCGAGGCCGTGCACCAGGTGCTCAACGTGGTGCTCACGCTGCTCAACCACGACGTACTCATGTCACAGGCCAAGGAGATGGCCAAGTCCGCACCGGCCGGCGTGGATGAAGCCCAGCTTTCCGACGCCTTCCTCCGCACCGCCGCCTACGGTTCCGTCGCTCTTTCGGCTGCCATTTCCTTGGCGATTATCGTGCTGTTGGCCTTCCTGTTGCGGTCCCTTGCTAACCGCAGCAAGCGGGCCGGCACCTCGCGCCGCGTGTGGTTCGCTTTTTCGATCTACTTCGGATTTCGCATTCTGCTGACCTTCATGGTCACCCCAGCCGGCGCGGACGTGCCCGATTGGCTCTTTGCCGCCGATGGCATGGTGCAAATTCTCGTCGGCGTCGCGGCGGTGCTCGGCCTGATTTTCTCCGTGCGGGCCGATACCTTGGATTACACCGGCGAGCTCGAGCAGATGCGCGAGCTGGAAAAAGAACTCGAGCGAGCGCAGCGCGAGAAGAAGCGCGCCGAGGAAGAGCGCAAGCGTTCCAAGGGCGACCAGCGCAGCAAGCGCGACAGCAGCAAGCGCGATCGCACTGACCACACCAACCGCACCGACCGTGCTGACCGGACCGACCGGGAGGATGAGCGATGAGCAATACCGAGCGGCCCGGGCCCCGGGACTATAACCGGGCGGACCGAAACTCCTCCGCCAACCAAAACCTCGACGCATGGCCGCGGCCCCTGCGTTGGGCATATTGGGTGCTCGTCGTCAGCGCCGTGATCATGCTGGTGAGCGGCATGGTGGGCATCTTCGGCTCGGGCGGGCCACAGGCCGAGCCGCAGAATGCGCAGGTCGCGGAGTACCTCCATTCCAATCGCCTGTTTGTCGCGGTGACCAATGCCGTCGGCGCCATCCTGCTTGCGCTCTTCGCGGCGCAGCTGGCCGGCGGGTCCAAGTGGGCGCGCCGCATCATTACCGTGGTCATCGCATTCGCGCTTTTTACCAATATCGCCGCTCTCGCACTCGGCATCGGCGGACTCGGGCTGCTGATTATCCCCATCACCTTGCTCGTCGCCCTCGCGCTGCTTTTCCAGCCGCAGTCCAACCGCTTCATCAAGGACCGCAGCTTGCGTGGCTAATTAGCCCTCACTCCAACTTTTGATTCATAATTGGGGCATGTCTCGAACACATCGTGCCCCGCTTATCGACGCCGCCCTCGGCCGCACCCCCTCCCGCCCCCCAGTCTGGTTCATGCGCCAGGCCGGCCGCTCGCTGCCGGAGTACCGCGCCGCCCGCGAGGGGATTAGCATGCTCGATTCCTGCTTCATGCCGGAGCTGCTGGCCGAGATTACACTGCAGCCGGTGCGCCGCCACGACGTCGACGCCGCCATTTTATTCTCCGATATCGTCGTCCCGCTTAAGGCCGCGGGCGTCAAGGTCGATATCGCGCCGGGGCGTGGGCCGGTGATGGAAAAAGCGGTGAGGAGTAGGGAGGACGTCGGCAAGCTGCCGCTGCTGGAGACTGACGTCCCCGAAGTTAACGAAGGTATCGCCCGCATCCTGGCCGAGCTTAGCGAAACCCAAGCGCTCATTGGCTTTGTTGGCGCGCCGTTCACGCTGGCCAGCTACCTCATTGAGGGCGGGCCATCCAAGAACCACGAGCGCACCAAGGCCCTCATGCATGCAGAACCGGAGACCTGGCACATGCTCATGCGCCGCCTAGTTCCGACCATCACCCGCTTCCTGCAGGTGCAGGTCGATGCCGGCATTGATGCCATGCAGCTTTTCGATTCCTGGGCCGGCTACCTCAATGAGCGCGACTACCGCGAGTTCGTGCTTCCGTACTCGCGGGAAATCCTGGCCGGAGTGGAGATTCCACGCATTCACTTCGGCGTCGGCACCGGCGAGCTGCTGCCGGCCATGTCGGAGGCGGGGTCGGAAGTTATGGGCGTCGATTATCGCGTGCCGATGGACGCCGCGGCCGAGCGGGTGAGTGCCCGCGTGCTGCAGGGCAACCTCGACCCGGCCATGCTTTTTGCCGGCGACGACGCCGTGCGCCAGGCCGTGCGCACCATCCGCGGCGAGGTCGATCGGGCCCGCGAGCGCGGCGATATCGACGGCCATATTTGGAACCTTGGCCATGGGGTCTTGCCAACTACCGACGCGGACGCCATCACCCGCGCCGTATCCATCATTCACGAGGAGGGCTAAATGCGTATTGCGATTATTGGTGCCGGTCTGGCGGGCTTGACGGCCGCCTACGAGCTGCGCGACCACGACGTTGAGGTTTTTGAGGCAGCCGGCCGTATCGGCGGCAAGCTGTACTCCGTGCCGTTTAATGACGGCCCGACCGACATGGGTGCCGAGGCCTTCCTGGCCCGCCGCCACGATGCCGTCGAATTTATCGAATCCCTCGGCCTAGGCGGGAGCTTGGTCGAGCCCTCCGGCCTGCACTCGCTGGTGTACTCCGGCGAGCTTAAGCCGCTGCCGCGCGGCGGGATGATGGGCATTCCTTCGCACTCGGAGCCGGTCGCACACTTGGTCTCGGCCGAGACCGCGCGTCGCATCGATAACGAGGAGCCTTTCGAGTGGACGGCCGGCAGCGACGTCTCCGTCGGCCGCCTGGTGCGCCAGCAGTTTGGCGACGACCTCGTCGACCACGTTATCTCCGCCCTCCTCGGCGGCGTGTACTCCTGCTCGGCCGATGACCTGGGTTTGCGCGCGACCATCCCAGCGCTGGCCGAGACCCTCGACGCGCTCTCCGAGCGCGGCCCGGTCACCCTCTCGGCCGCGGTTCGCTCGTTGGAAGAGGCCCGCGCGGCCAAGCCGAGCAGCGGCGGACCCGTCTTTCAGACCTTCCGCGGCGGCTACGCAGAACTCTACGAGGCGCTGGCCGATAAATCCCGTGCCAAGATCTACCTCGATACCTTCATCTCGGGCATCACTCGCGAGGGCGAGAAATTCCGCTTGGCCGGCGCACCCGGCGATACCGCCCCCTTTGACCGCGTGCTGGTGGCCACCCCGGCCCCGACCGCAGCGCGCCTGCTGCCCAAGGTGTCCCCGCGGGCGGCGGAGCGGTTGAAGAGCGTGAAGCTAGCGGCGTCGGCAGTCGTGGGCCTGAAATTCGACTCTGACACGGACCCGGCCGGCAACGCATTGCCGCAGAACTCTGGCATCCTCGTGGCCACTGACCAAGACGACGTTCACGCCAAGGCATTCACGCTGTCCTCGCGCAAGTGGCCGCACTTGGCAGAGCGCGGCGGGGCTCTCGTGCGCGCCTCTTTCGGCCGCTTTGGCGATGACGCCATCGTCCGCGCCGAGGAAGATGACCTCGTCGACTATGCCCTCGACGACCTCCAGCGACTCACCGGCTTCGACGGCCGCGCCGCGGGCGTTGCCGAGATTTTCACCCAGCGCTGGTTCGGCGGCCTGCCGCGCTTTGATGCCGGCCACCTGGAAACCGTGGCCGGTGCGCGCGGTGCCCTCGCGGCGACGCCGGGTATCGACGCCACCGGCGCCTGGGCCGGCGGGGTTGGGGTGCCAAATGTTATCGCGGACGCCCGCGCTGCTGCGGCCCGCATCGCTCGCTAATTGCGGAGCTCGCTAGCTGCGGGCATGCCAATGCGGCAGCAGGGCGTCCTGCTGCCTGGCGGTTGCGGGGCTACTGCTGCGATGGCGGCGATGGTGCGGTGTGAGCCCAGGGCGGCTGCCACACCACGCGGCCTCGGCGTCGAACGAGGCGCCCGCGCACCGGTGGGGCATTCGGGTCATCGTCGTTGACGCCGTTGTGGTATGGGCAACAGGTCGCGAGGTTTGCCATATTGGTATCGCCGCCGTGTCGCCACGCCTGCAAGTGGTGTACCTGGCATTTATCCGCCGGATAGTTGCATTCGACCCACGGGCATACCGGATTTTCGGCAGCAGCCATGAGCCGTTGCTTTTCACTGGCCATGCGCTCCGTACGGTAGAGATTGACCGCGCCCTCGAAGGGGTGAACGAGGGTGATAAGCCCGCGCTCTGCCAGCGTGCGCGAAACGAGTTCCGCGCCGGTGAGGCGGGCGCCGTTGGTGAGCTGGATGGTGATTTCCTCGCCGTCGCCATCGATGATGCGGTCAAGCTCGTCGAGCGTGATAATTGCATTCGTCGTAATGGTCGGACGGGTGGCTGGGGCGGCGCCGGAAGGGGAGAAGAGCTCCGCAACGGAATCGAGAGGCGCGTCCTCGTCCAGGCTGGATTCCAAATCCGCGATGAGTGAAGAGGGCCCGGTAATCGCGAGGGTCCATGGCGCGTCCTTGCGGCGGCGGATGCGCACACCGGGGCGCGGCGGGGCTGGGGGATTGAGCTGGCGCAGCTTCTTGCGCGCCAGCTTTTCCATCTCATCGGTATCGGCGGCAGTGCGGCACAGCTCCACGCGCAGACGCCAGGCATCGCGCTTGGTCTTAGCGCGGGATGCGTAGCGCTCGATAACCTCCAGCGTGGGTAGCGGGTGGGCGCGGTCGCGCGCGGCGGTAACCGCCTGGCGTTGCTGGCGGGTGAAGGAGGTGGGGGCAAAGAGGGCGTCGGCAAGCGTGAGCAAAGTGCGGGCCGTCTTATTGGGCGCACCGGCGGCGCGCAGCTGGTCTTCAGACATGCCGGCGCACCCGGCAACGATGTCGATGCCAGGAGCCAGGGCCGCAAGATAAGTCTGAAGAGCTGTCATGCCCCGCAGCCTAAGCCACGGCGCGCAACCCGCGCGAGGGCGAGCGCGCGAACCTGTGGATAACTAGGGCCCAAAGGGCGAATTTCGGCCCGCACGCCCGGTGGGCCTGTGGATAACTAGCCCTTATTGCGGAAGACGAAGATGGAGGAGAAGTCCTGATTGCCGTGGCCCATGGCTTGCATTTCCTCGAAGCGGCTGATGGCGGCGGTCAGGGCGGGCAGCGGCTTGGTGGAGGTCATCTCCATGAGCTTGGCGTCCTTGGCCAGGGCGTCGACGGTGAAATCGCCCGGGTCGGTATTGCGCTCGCCGGTGATAAACGGCGCCTTCATATTGACGATGAAGGACAGGCCGGTGATATCGAGCATCTGCAGCACCACCTCGGAGTCCAGGCCCTCGGACTCGCCGAGCTGCAGGGCTTCGAGCAGGCCCTCGGCGGTGACGGCGAGCGCGAGGTTTGCCAGCAGCTTTCCGATGGCCGCCGTGGCCGCCGCCTCCACTCCGATGAGCTTGTCTTCGCCTGCCCAGGACTCGGCGAGGGACATGGCTTGCTCACGGCGGGCGTCGTTAGGCGTGCCCACATAGACACCGAGCTTGCCCTCGCGGGCCGGGCCAAGCGTGCCGACGACCGGGGCGTGGACGTAGGTTTCCACGGCGGCGGCGAACTCGCGGGCATCGTTGGGCGAGACGGTGGTGGTATCGATCCAGGTCACGCCGGCGGGGATGAGCTGCGGCTCGACGACGACCTCGCGGACATCGTCAGGCCCGAAGAGCGAGGTAATAATGACCTCGGCGTTCGCTACGGCCTCGGTGGGCGAGGTGGCGAGCTCGGCGCCTTCCTCCACCAGCGGCTGGGCGCGCTCGGCGGTGCGGTTCCAGACGGTCAATTCGATGCCGCCTTGCTCATTGAGCAGGCGGCGGGCTAGTTCGGTTCCCATGCGGCCAGTTCCAAGAAATGCAATCCTCATGCTTTCCCAGTGTGCCATCATTGGGTGCAGGCTCGCTGCCTTTCGTGCGGGCCCCGGACGAGGGAGCCGTACCCGGCGACGCGAAAAGACGGCCAGGAAGCAGCTATGGCGTGGTTCATCTTGATTTTCTCCGGCGCATTCGAGGCCGTGTGGGCGGCGGCGCTGGATAAGTCCGCAGGTTTCACTCGCCTGTGGCCCTTGCTCATTTTCCTCGTGGCTTGCGCGATTTCCATGGGCGGGTTGGCCTGGGCGATGCGCAGCATCCCGGTGGGCACGGCCTATGCGGTGTGGGCGGGCGTTGGTGCGTCGGTGGCGGTTATCTATTCCTTCGCCGCCGGACACGAGGCCGCCACGGCGTGGAAGGTGTTATTCCTCGCCATGATCATCGGCGGTATCGTGGGGCTGAAAGCGGTGAGCTAGAGGCCCGGAATGCGCGGCGCGGGCGGCAGCGGCAACTCCGGCGGGGCGGGCGCAGGCACGGCGGGCACGGCCGGCACATCAGGCACCGCGTCGTCGATGCGCCCGCGGACCTCGTGCGGCGGGATATTCAGGTTCGGCAGGCCGCTTTTGTCCCGTGCAGGTGGGCGTGGGGCCGGCGCCGCAGGTTGCGGACGCGGGGCGGGCGCTGGCGCTGGTGCGGGCGCGGGACGCTGCTGTGGCGCGGGCGCCGGGCCAGGACGCGAACCAGGTCCGGACGCAGGAGCAGGCGCCTTGTCCGACGAGGCGGGCTGCTCGGCCGACGGCGAAGGAGCGGCCGGATTGTCCTCCCGAGGAAGGTCGCGCGGGCGAGCGGGCGGGGTGGGGGCTGCCAGGAGGGGCGTCGGCAGGGGGTGGCACCCACCGTGGGCAGCGGCCGCTCGGACTCGGGATGGGCGCAGCCGGCGAGGCAGAAAGCGGCCAGAATAGCGAAAATGAGAGTGCGCTGCATTGAAAATCCCCCCGAATTGAAACGTGCAACGCCCCGAAGTTTAGCGGCTGACTGTGAATCGCGCACTCCAACTTTTGTATAGCGCGCGAATCGCTAGAATGTCAGACATGCCTAATACTTCCCAGTCGCAACAGTGGTTTGAGCGTTCCTCCAAGGTGATTCCGGGCGGGGTGAACTCGCCGGTGCGCGCGTTTGGCTCCGTGGGTGGCCAGGCTCGCGTGATTGAGCGCGGTGCGGGCTCGCGCCTGTGGGATGCCGACGGCAACGAGTATGTTGACCTGGTCAGCTCCTATGGCCCGATGATTCACGGCAATGCGCACCCAGAGATTGTGGAGGCCGTGCAGCAGGCCGCGGCGGGTGGCTTGAGCTTTGGCTCGCCTACCGAGGGTGAGGCTTTGCTGGCGGAGGCCATTGTGTCGCGTACCGCGGCCGATAAGGTGCGCATGGTCAACTCCGGCACCGAGGCCACCATGTCTGCGGTGCGCTTGGCCCGCGGCTACACCGGCCGCGCCAAGGTGCTGAAGTTCGAGGGTTGCTACCACGGCCATGTGGATGCGCTGTTGGCCTCGGCCGGCTCCGGCGTGGCGACCTTTGCGCTGCCGGATTCCCCGGGCGTTACGGGCGCGACGGCGGCCGATACCATCGTCGTTCCTTATAACGATATCGAGGCCGTGCGCGAGGCATTTGCGCAGCACCCGGGCGAGATTGCCTGCATCATCGCGGAAGCCTCGGCCGGCAACATGGGCACCGTGGCACCAGAAGAAGGCTTCAACGCCGCGCTTGCCGACGTCGCCCATAGCGACGGCGCCCTCCTCATCCTCGACGAGGTCATGACCGGCTTCCGCACCTCCTATAAGGGCTGGTACGGCGTCGACGGCGTGGCGGCGGACCTGGTGACCTTCGGCAAGGTCGTCTCCGGCGGCCTGCCGGCCGCTGCCTTCGGCGGCCGCGCCGAGGTCATGGACTACCTCGCCCCAGACGGTCCAGTCTACCAGGCCGGCACGCTGTCCGGTAATCCGGTGGCCATGGCCTCCGGCCTGAAGTCTTTGGAGCTGGCCGATGAATCGCTCTACGAGCGCCTGCAGGCCAACGCGGACCGCTTGACCGGCATGATTTCTTCCGCGTTGTCGGCCGAGGGCGTAACGCACCACATCCAGCGGGCGTCTTCGATGTTCTCCATCCGCTTTGCCGAGGGCGAGGGCCGCAACTTTGCCGATATGCAGGCGGCCGAGACCTTCCGCTTCACCCCGTTCTTCCACGCCCTGCTGGATAACGGCATCTACGTCGCACCGAGCCCATTCGAGACCTGGTTTGTCTCGGATGCACTTACCGACGCCGACTTTGAACTCATCGAAGCCGCCCTCAAGCCCGCCGCGCAGGCCGCGGCCGCCGCGCGTCCCGCACATTAAGTCCCGCACACCAAGGAGAGACATGACACGCACCATCGTTCACCTCGTGCGCCACGGCGAGGTCCACAACCCGGAGAAGATCCTCTACGGGCGCATCCCGGGCTATCACCTGTCCTCGCGCGGGCATTCCATGGCGGCGCGCACCGCGGAGTCCTTCCGCGACCACGATGTGACCTACCTGGCGGCCTCGCCGCTGCAGCGCGCCCAGGAAACCGCGCGACCGATTGCGCAGGTAACGGGGCTAGACGTGGACGTCGATAAGACGCTCATCGAGTCCGGCAACCGCTTCGAGGGCCTGCGCACAAAAGGCCTGCGTTCCGCGCTGTGGAACCCGCGCCGCTGGCCGCTGCTGGTCAACCCGCTGGAGCCCTCGTGGGGCGAGCCCTATGAGCAGATTGCCGAGCGCATGCTGGGCTCCATCGAACGCGCCCGCACCGCCGCGGCCGGCCACGAGGCGATCTTGGTCAGCCACCAGCTGCCCATCGTGATGGTGCAGCGCACCGTGCTGGGCCAGCGCCTGCCGCACGCGCCGTGGAATCGCGAATGCGACCTGGCCTCGGTCACCTCGCTGCTTTTCGAGGATAACCAGGTCACCGATATCTTCTACTCCTCGCCGGCCCAGGAGATTTAATGGCACTACAACGCAAACGCGCGATCGGCGCGGTGCTGGCGGCGGCGGCCGTGGCGCTGCCGCTTGCCGGTTGCTCGCAGGATGCCGATAACGCGCAAAACGCGGTTGCTACCGGCGGCAACTTCGAGTTCATCACGCCCGGCGGCGAAAAGGTCATCAACTACGAGGAATCCGAGCGCAAGCCGCTGCGCACGTTCTCCGGCGAGGATGTGCGCGATATGGAAAAGACCATTTCCCTGGAGGACTATGAGGGCGAAATCGTCGTGCTCAACTCCTGGGGCCAGTGGTGCGCCCCGTGCCGCGCCGAGGCCGATGACCTCCAAGAGGTCCACTCTGAGCTACAGAAGCGGAAAATCGGCACTGTCTTGGGCATCAATGTGCGCGACTATAACCCGCAGGTGTCCAATGACTTCCTCGAAGATAACGGTCTGAAGTATCCCTCCATCTACGATCCACCGTTTAAGACCGCGGCGGCCCTGGGCGGCGTGCCCACCTCTGTGGTCCCGACCACCATCGTCTTGGACAAACAGCACCGCCCGGCTACGGTCTTTTTGCGGTCCATCACCGCTCAAGATGTGATGGACGTAGTGGACAAACTAGAAAAGGAATAAATGGACAACGCAGCGAGCATCGGCAACTCCTTTGCCGAGGCCGCGACCTCCGGCCCACTCATTCTGGGCCTGCTCGCGGCCGCCGTGGCGGGGCTGGTGAGCTTCGCCAGCCCGTGCGTGATCCCACTGGTGCCCGGCTATATTTCCTACCTAGCCGGCGTGGTGGGCGGCGAGGTTACGTTCGACGGTGAGTTGGGGGTGGGCGTCGGCAAGCGCAGGCAATGGGCCGTGGTGCTGGCTGCCGCCTTGTTCATCCTGGGCTTTACCGTGGTTTTCCTGCTGGCGACGGTCTCCGTATTCGGCGCGATTTCCGCGCTCCGGCTCAACGAGGAGACACTCATGCGCATCGGCGGCGGCGTGACCATCTTGATGGGTGTGGTTTTTCTCGGCGCGATCCCGGCGCTGCAAAAAGACACCCGCATGGCGCCGAAGCGCTGGACCACCTGGCTGGGCGCGCCGCTACTGGGCGGGATTTTCGCGCTGGGCTGGACGCCGTGCCTGGGCCCAACGCTGGCCGCCATTATTTCCGTATCGGCCGGCACCGAAGGCATGACGGCCGCGCGCGGCGTGCTGCTCATCATCTTCTATTGCCTGGGCTTGGGCCTGCCGTTCCTGCTGGTGGCGCTGGGCTCCGCGCGGGCAATGCGGTCGATTTCGTGGGCCCGCAAGCACTCGCATACCATCCAGATAATCGGCGGCGTGGCCATGATCCTCGTCGGCCTGGCCCTGGTAACCGGCCTGTGGGGCGAGTTTATTAGCCTCATCCGCCAGTGGACCGGCAACTTTGGCGCAACCCTGATTTAGGAGAGACGTGAAATATTTCCGCAAAGCCTGGCATTGGCTGACCAGCATGCGCACGGCGCTGGCGCTGCTTTTCTTGCTGGCGCTGGCCGCGATTCCCGGTTCCTTGCTGCCGCAGCGCGACCTCAACGAGCAGAACGTGCAGGACTTCATCGAGTCCAACGGCAACGTGGCGAAGATCTACGACAAGCTGCAGCTTTTCGACGTCTTTTCGTCCGTCTGGTTCCAGGCCATCTTCGTCCTCTTGGCCATTTCCCTGGTGGGCTGCATCCTGCCGCGCTCCTGGGATCACTATAAGGCGTGGAAGACCCCGCCAACGCGCGCGCCGAAGTACCTCCACAAGCTGCCGCTGGCGGCCGAGGGGCATTCGGACAAAAGCGAGGAAGAGCTATCCGCGGAAATTACAAAGCGCCTGAAGAAGTGGCGCGTGGCCGAGTACGCCCCAGAAGAAGACCGCGCCGGCGTGCATACCTTCTCCGCGGAGCGCGGCTACGGCCGCGAGCTGGCAAATCTCATTTTCCACGTGGCGCTGGTGGCCATCTTGGTTACCGTCGCTGCCGGCCGCTTGGTCAACTACGAGGGCCAGGTCATCGTGGTCACCGAGTCCGGCTCACAGGGCGGCGGCCAGACCCTGGACCAGTCCACGGAGTTCTGCAATACTTCCACGTCCAACTTCGACTCCTTCCGCGCCGGCCCGCTTTTCGACGGCACCGGTCTCCACCCCTTCTGTCTCATCGCCCATGACTTCGCGGCCGAATACCTGCCCAACGGCCAGGCGGAGATGTTTACCTCCAACGTTTCCTACGCGGAGGGCGAGGACATCTACAAGGATGACTCCGAGTGGAAGGACTACGAGCTCAAGGTCAACCACCCGCTGCGCTTGGCGCACAACCGCGTCTACTTGCAGGGCCACGGCTACGCGCCGACGGTAACGGTGGAATGGCCCAATGGCGAAAAGCGCACCCAGACCATTCAGTTCCAGCCGAATGACACGACCTTCTTCTTGTCCTCCGGCGCGATGCGCTTCGACCCACCGGCCGGCATGCACCCGGATCTCTATGACCGCCGCCAGAACCAGATCGCCATCCAGGGCCTCTTCGCGCCCACGGCCGAATGGGCCGGCGAGAACGGCAAGCTGCTCCAGTCCGCATACCCGGGCCTGCAGGATCCGGCGATGGCCATCGATATCTACCGCGGCGATGCCGGCCTGGACACCGGCACCCCGCAATCCTTCTTCTCACTGGACCCGAACCTGGTACAGTCCGGCCAGCTGCAAAAGATCGACCGCGTGAACCTCAACCAAGGCGAGGACGTCACCCTAGACGATGGCACGAAGATCATCTTCGACGGCGCCAGCGAGTTCGCCAACTACCAGGTCTCTTATGATCCTTTCCAGAAGTGGGTGCTGGCCTCCGCGCTGGTGATGCTCATTTCCTTGGTGGGATCGCTAGTGATTAAGCGCCGCCGCGTCTACATCCGCCTGCGGCCGAACGCGGCCGGCGGCACCGACGTGGAAATGGGCGGCCTCGCCCGCACCGACCGCGCCGGCTGGTCCGAGGAGTTCCACGAGCTGCACCGCGCGCTGCTGGAGCTGCCGGACCCAGACGAGGTCGAAGAAGACGAACTTTATACCGACGATTAGCGCCCCGGCCCGATCCAACAAAAGTTGGATTGGGCCGTTTCGCTGAGTAAGGTAATCAGCACTTATCCCGCACGTGTGAAGGCTAGGAGCATTCATGCAGATCGATCAGAATCTGTCTAATTTCTCGGATATCGCGGTGCAGACCGCCTTTGTGGTGTACTGCGTCGCGCTCTTTTTGTCGCTGTTTTACTACGGCCGCATGCAGGGCATCATCGAGGGCCGCCGCGCCGTGAAGTCTGAGGCCGCGAAGGTCTTGGTGGGGGCGGGCGCTGGGGGCGTCGACAAGCACAGCTATGCCGGCGAGGTTGCCCAGTCCTCTTCCGGAATCACGGCCGATGAGCTGCAGGAAAAGGAGCGCAAGGCCGATAAGCTCGGCGGCATGACCAGCGCGCTGATGTGGGTGGGCATTGCCCTGCACGCCGCGGCGATTGTGCTGCGCGGCCTGGCCACCGGCCGCTTCCCATTTGGCAACCTGTACGAATACGTGCTGATGGTGAGCTTCGGTGTGCTGCTGGTGGGCAATATGGCCATGCAGCGCAAGGAATGGCGCACCGTGTGGCCGTGGCTGCTCACCCCGGTGCTCGCACTGATGTTTTATGGTTCCACCAAGCTCTATGCCGAGTCCGCCCCGGTGGTCCCGGCGCTGCAGTCGCACTGGCTGCCCATCCACGTCACCGTGGTTTCTTTGGGCGCGTCCATCGGTATTATCTCCGGCATTGTCTCGCTGCTGACTCTTTTGCGTATGGCACAGCCAAAGCATGCCGAGCATGGCCTCCTCGGTGCTGTAGCCCGCCCGTTGCCTTCTGCCGCGAAGATTGACCAGCTGGCCTACCGCCTGGCAGTTATCACCCTGCCGACCTTGGGTCTGGGCATCATCTTGGGTGCCATCTGGGCCGAGTCCGCTTGGGGCCGCTTCTGGGGCTGGGACCCGAAGGAGACTGTGTCTTTTGCTACCTGGATCCTGTATGCCGCTTACCTGCACGCGCGTGCGACGCCGGCTTTCCGCAAGGCGGCGCCGTGGATCAACGTCATGGCGATGGCGCTGATGGTCTTCAACCTGTTCTTTATCAATATGGTCGTCTCCGGCCTGCACTCCTATGCAGGGCTGAACTAGATGGCGGAGCATACGAGCCCGCGCCATAAGCAGGGCAAGCCGGCCGGCGATAATGCCGTGATTTTGGGCCTTGGCGCCCAATTTGCCGAGCGGCGCCGCGAGTTGGGCATTTTGCAGCAGCAGCTTGCCGACGCCGCCGGTATCTCCCGCTCCACCCTCCACACCATCGAGCACGGTGGTGTGGGCGTGCGGTGGGAAAAGATTACCGCCGTGGCCGAGGCCCTCGGCTTGGAGATGCGCTTCGTGCCGAAGGATTCCTAGTCCTTGTCGCCGTCGGTGCCGCGATTGCGGCGCTGGCGGCGTTTTTCTTCTTCTGCCTCCTGTGCGCGGCGCTGCTTGAAGCGCTCCTTTTCTAAGTTCCAGAGGAATTCCTCGTCATCGTCGGGGCCTTTGATAGCGCGGGGTTGTTCCACCTCGTGCTTTTTCCATGTCGAGGGCCCGAAGGCCTTCCAGACGAGGTAGGCGGCGAGAACAAAGAGGAGTAGCAGGATGATTCGGCCCATGCGTGCGATTCTACCTGCACCGCGTACAATCAACCCCCATGACGCATAACTCTGAGCCACCCAAGCCGGACCCAGAACTGCGCCGCCGTTCGCGCGCGGCGCTGTGGAAGTACGGGCTCGCCCGTGTAGTGCTATTTATCGCACTGACCGTGGTGATTGAGCTTTTGGCCATCGCCATCGGTTTTCCCATCCCGGTGCTTATCGCAGCGCTGCTGGCGCTCTTTGTGGCGCTGCCGCTATCGATGCTCATCTTTAAAAAGTGGCGCATCGAGGCCACCCAAACGCTGGCCGAGTACTCCGCCCAGCGCAAGGCCCACAAGCGCTGGGTCCAAGCGGAGCTGGAAGGCCGCGCCGCGCAGGACTAGACGAGGATGAGCGCGGCGGCCTCGATAACGGCCCACAGCAGCATCGCGCGGCCGGTCAGGCCGAGCACCGGGATGAGCTCTGGGCCTTGGGTGCCGCGGTTGACGGTGCGGATGGCGCGCAGCGCAAGGGGGAAGTAGACCAAGCCAGCGAGCGCGAGCCAGCTGCCGAAGGCGATGCCAATGGTCAGCAGGAATGGCAGCAGGAGCAGCACCGTAAAGAGCAGGCGCGCCTTCTCGTTGCCGAGGCGCACGGCGAGGGTAATCTTGCCGGTCTCGGCGTCGGAAGGAATATCGCGGATATTATTGACTAAGTTCACCCCGGAGCTCATCGCGCCGATGCTCACGGCCAGCGCGAGGCCCGACCACGACAGGCGGCCAGCTTGCGTGAATTCGGTACCGAGCACGGCGACCAATCCGAAAAAGATAAAGACAGCAACCTCGCCGAGCCCGCGATATCCATACGGGTTCTTGCCGCCGGTATAAAACCACGCGCCCGCGATGCATAGCGCGCCCACTAGGATGAGCCACCACGCGTGCGCTGCAAAGGACAGCGCAATGCCGGCGAGCCCAGCCACGGCGAAGGCGGCGAAGGCCGCGAGTTTCACCTGCTGCGGGCGGGCCAGGCCACCGCCGGTCAGGCGCTGCGGACCGGTGCGGTCATCGTCGGTGCCGCGGATGCCATCGGAATAGTCATTGGCATAGTTCACGCCGATGATAAGTGCCCACGCCACGATGAGGGCGAGGAGCGCGCGGCCGAAGTGCGCGCCGTCGGCAGCCGCTGCGGCACCAGTACCAGCGATGACTGGGGCGAAGGCATTAGCCCACGTGTGCGGGCGTGCGCCTTGGAGCCAGTCTTTGGCAGTTGCGGGATAGGCAGAAAGTGACATGTCAGTTATTGTGCCACGCCACCGCGGGCATGCTGTGCACAAGGGACGCACACGGCGGATATATAAAAGCCACGGGTATGGCGGAAGCGCGTCGTACGGACCCAAGAAAGGACGGCTGTGGGCCACACCCGTGACAAAAGTTCAATGCGTTGAACTTTCTTAAAGTTATCATGTGAATCGCTCGCGGGGCAAGGCCTTTACTACGATGAATGTCATGCATTTAAGCGATCTCCCTGAACGTACCCAGGACTACCTCAAAGTCCTGTGGGACCTCTCCGAGCACTCCGGCGGCGCGCCCATCGCGCTCAAGGAGCTGGCGGGGCGATTGAACCAAAAGGTGCCCACGGCGTCGGAAGCCGTAAAGCGTCTCGTTGCCCAAGGGCTGGTGGAACATGAGCGCTACGCTGGCGTTTCGCTGACCCCAGAGGGCCAGGCACTGTCCATGGGCATGGTCCGCCGCCATCGTCTCCTCGAGACCTTCTTGGTCAAAGAGCTGGGGTACACCTGGGACGAGGTTCACGAGGATGCCGATCTCCTCGAGCATGCATGCTCCGATCGCTTCATCGATCGACTCGATCAGCACCTGGGCCATCCTCAGCGCGATCCCCACGGCGATCCCATCCCCGACGCGCAGGGCAGCATCGAGGACCTTGGCACGCTCACGCTTGACGACGTCCCCCTTCACACCCCTGTCACCATCGAGCGGGTATGCGACGGAGACACCGAGCTGTTGCGCTACCTCGACAGCCATGGCGTCGGCCTGGGCGTCGAGGTCGTAGTCGATTCCCGCGTTGCGGGCCTGCTCAACCTGCACGCAGGGGACGAGGAGTTCTCTCTTGCGGAAGTCGCGGCCGCCGACGTGACGGTGCGCGCTAACGAAGTCTAATCAGTTCTTAAAGAGCCCTGCGACACCACGACGGTCCACCTTGCCGGGGCCGGTCAGCGGCATCTCAGCAATGCGGATAATCTCGCGCGGAATCTGCCACCGAGGCAGGTCATCGAGCGCTTCGAGGATGTCGGTGCGCGAGGCCCAGCCGGTGTAAGCTGCGGCGATCATCTGGCCAAGACGTGGATCAGGGATGCCCACCACGCATACACTGTCGACGCCCGGTACCTGCAACAAGAGCTGTTCCAGTTGTTCTGGGTGCAACTTCAACCCGCCCGAGTTGATGATGCTGTCCAGACGTCCAGTGACGGTGAGTTGACCGTGGGCGTCGAGCTCCCCGGCGTCGGAAGTTGCGAACCAGCCACCGACGAAGTCGCGCGATTCCACATTGCGGTAGCCCTGCGCAATGGTCGGCCCGCCCAGGAAAATGCGGTTATCTTCCCCGATGCGCACCTCGGTGCCGGGCAGGGGAGTGCCGTTGTAGACGCAACCGCCCGCAGTCTCCGAGGAGCCATAGGTGGTTACCACGGTGATGTCGAGCTTGCGCGCAGATTCCAATAGCTGGGGATGTGGCGCTGCTCCACCTACCAGGATGGAGTTGAAACGGCGCAGTGCTTGGATGCCGTCCAGCGAATCGAGTGCCTTGTGCAGCTGCATCGGTGTGAGCGCGGTGTACATGCGGTCCTCGGTGTGGGCGAGTTCTTCTGCTGCGCGGGCGAACTCGGTGATGTTAAAGCCTTGGGACAGGTCGAGGCACAGTGGCTCCACACCCGCCACCAACGAACGCACGAGCACCTGGATGCCCGCGATATGGTGGGCGGGCATGGCCAGTAGCCATTGGCCGGGGCCACCCAGGAAAGAATGGGTGGCATCCGCACTCGCCACCAGGTTAAGCGGGCTTAGCTGCGCACCCTTCGGTGTGCCCGTGGAACCCGAGGTGGACACCACCAAAGCAATGTCCTCAGCAATCGATTCGCCCGCGCGCATGTGGTTGCGCAGCAATTCCGTCCGCGTGCGGTCCGCTGCGGGAAGGGGTAAGAGCGTGGTCTGCCCAGCGATGGCCTTCTCGAGGTCATCCAAAATTCCTGCGGGATTGCGGGGATCGACTGGGAGTGGGGCGAGGATATGAGTCACGAATAATCAGGTTACCCGGGCATATCGCTCGTCCCGGGAGGCGGCGCGCCGGGCGTTTAGAGCAAGGCCCGCAGCCCCATGCTGAGCAAATAGAACACACCCGCCAGCACCGCGATGCAGCCGCCCGCCGACAAACTGAGTGCGGCCGCCAGCCAGAGCCCGCCGCATGCCAGCGCAATGCCCGCGATACCGGCACCGAGCATGAGCTGGGTCGGGCGCTTGATCCACGGCTGCAACGCCGCCGCCGGGGCTACCAGCAGCGCCAGGGACAAGATAGTGCCCACCGCGGGAATCACCACCACCATGGTCACGCTGATAAGCGTGAGGGTAAGCAAGTCATAGCAGCCGGGATTTCCACCTTGTGCGCGGAAGGACGTCTGGTCGAAGTAGAAGGAGACCAACGTCCGGCGAAATGCTACCAGCACGCCAAGGCTGACCACCACCAGGGCGCTGACAAACCAGACATCCTGCGCATTGACAGTGGTCAGCGAGCCCACGAGAAAGCTATCCACGTGGATAGGTAGCGGTTGGAACCAGCGCAGCAACAAGATGCCCAGGGAAAATCCCAGGGTGAGCGTCACGCCGGCGGCAGCGGTCGAAGAAATGCCCTCGACGGTACTCAACCACCGCATAAGCCAGGCCAAAGGTAGGCAGAACAGTGCCGCGCCCACCATCAAACCCGTGGAGAGATCCAAGCTCAGAAGGTTGGCCACCACTACGCCGAGCACCGCGCCGGGGAAGATTCCGTGCGACAGGCTCTCGGCGAAAAAGACGCGCTTGCCCATGACCATCAAGGTTCCAACCAAGCCAGATAAACATCCCACAGCAATGGCCTCAAGGAGGGGCATCCGCAGGATCTCTGGATCAAGATGAGACAGTCCCATTAGCTAAATACCCCCTTCAAGCCCGCTAGCGGCACGGTGACAACCAGCATCAAGCTGACGATTGCCTGCGGCGAAATCTGGTGCGCGGTTTGGGACAGCATGATGGCAAATCCCACCACCACTGCCAGCGTGGACAAGCCCGCAGCCCAGAAGCACATGCTGCGCGGGGATCCTGCGATCAAGCGCGCCGAGAGGCCTGGAATGACAATAAAACCGATAACCAGCAACACACCCACTGCCGAGCTAGCCGCCACCACGATTAGGCCAACCGCGACATTCGCAATGAGCTCATAAGCCGCCACGTTGACGCCCATGGCGCGGGCCGCTGCTGTATCGAAAGCGACGAGAATCTGCATGCGCCAGGTTGTCAGGATGAGCAGTGCCGCAATCACGCAGAGCGTGACGGAGGTTGCCAGCCTGGACTGCGTGACGTCGAGAAGCCGGCCAAACATGAGCGCCTCCAGCTGCCCGGACTTGTCGCCATAGGCCAAACTGATGACCACGCCGATGCCGTACATGAAGGTCAGCACCACGGCCGTTCCGGCTTCTATATCCAGCTTCCGCGCTGACTGGCGCCGCCCAGAACCCAGAGAAGCCAGCACCAGCACCGTCACCGTGGCCACCGCGGCCGCACCCGGCACGATGCCCGGGATGCCGCCCACGATGAGCCCTACCACGATGCCTGGAAAAACCGAGTGCACGAGGGCTTCCACCGTAAATTCCATGCGGCGGAGATTAACGAGGACGCTAATGACAGCCCCCACAATCGATAGGCACAGCAGGAAGAGGAAGGCATTGCGCAGGTACGGGGCGAAGAGAATCTGCTCCATTACAGTCGCGCACCTTGCTCCATATAGGTTTCCACTGCTTCCTCGGTTCCCATGGTGTGGACCTTGCCGTCGAGCACAAACGCCGCCCAGTCGCAGGTGTGCTGCGCCAAGATGGGGTCGTGAGTGGAGACGAGCAGGGCGATTCCTGCTTCCTTGAGATCCGCAATGATCTGAATCAGGATTCGGCGGCTTTCTTGATCAAGCCCGTTGAAGGGTTCGTCGAGAAGCACCAGCTCCGGGGCCGAAACCAACGCGCGCGCGATGAGCACGCGCTGGCGCTGCCCTCCCGAGAGCTGGCCAAACCGCGTCTCGGCGAGGTGCTCCATCCCCACTTGTCGCAGGGCATTGAGTACATGGCCGCGATAGCTACGCATGCTCGTGCACCTATGCCACCAGCTCACTGATGGCAAAAGGCCCATTTCCACGACCTTGTAAGCCGTGACGGGAAAACTCAGGTCGGAGTCTTGGTACTGCGGGACGTAGCCGAGCGAGGCGTCGATGGTGGCCATGCCGCGCAAGGCAGCCAGGCCAGTGATTGCCTTGAGCAGCGTAGACTTGCCCGCGCCGTTGGCCCCCAGGAGCGCCACGGCCTCGCTCGCGCGGATCTCAAGATCAACGTCGGTGAGGATATCCCGGGCGCCATAGCCGCAGGTGGCATTGCGCAGAGTGATTAATGGGGAAGACATATAGAGCTACTTGCGCTTGGCGACGTCGAATGCCTGCAGCGATTCCGGCAACGGTTGCTGTTCGGAGTCCCAGGCGCTGACCAGGGTGTTGATGTTGTGGACGATGGATCCGATGTAGGTCTCGCCCTCACTGCCTGGCACACCTAGCGAGTCGCCGTACAAAGCGTCGTCGGATGTAACCGCCTTGACGCCTGCGGCGCGGGCGATGGCCTCGATGGACTTCGAGCTGTTGGAATTCTCCGCAAAGATGGCCTTGGCACCGGACTCGCGGATCTGCTTTGCCTGCTCGTCGATGTGGCGCGAGGTGGCGTCCTGCTGGTTGTTGAAGTCAGACAGTGCGGAGCCGATGAACTTCACGCCGTATGCGTTTGAGAAGTAGCCGAAGGCGTCGTGGGAAGAGAAGAGCACGCGGTCTTGCTCAGGAACTGCGGACATGGAATCGCTGGCCCACTTGTCGAGGTCCTCCAACTGGTCGGTGTACTTCTTGCCGGCGGCGGTGAAGGCGTCCTTGGCCTGCGGGGAGGCCTGGGACAACGTGTTGACGATGTTGTCGACCTGAATCTTGGCCTGCTTCGGGGAGGTCCACACGTGCGGGTCGTACTTGAATTCTGGGGCCTCGCCGTCCTCCCCCGGGAAAGGCCACGGGCGCGGGCTCACGTGCTCGATGCCCTCGTCGATGGTGTACTTGCCGTTGCCATCGCCCATACCTTCGCTCTTGACGCCCGAGGTCACGGCCATGACGCCGTGGAAGCCGGAGGAGTCCACGGCTTGGTCGAGGAAGTGCTCGAGGTCGACTCCGTTGACGAACATGTAGTCGGCCTGGGAGAGCGCCTGCATCTGCTGTGGGGTCATCTCGTGCTCGTGGGCGCTGGCGTTGGGGGCGAGCAAACAGGTGAGGTCGAGGGTCACTGGGCCCTCGCCGGAGTTGGTCTCCGCACCCTGGGAGTCGACCTTGTGGAGCTTGAGGCCGCCGGCGGCTACCTGGGTGAGGTAGTCGCAGATCTGGGTAGTCGTGGCCACGGCCTTGACGGTGTCGCCGTCCTTCGGCTTTGCAGCGTCGATGGATTCCTTCGAGGCGCTGCAAGCGGCGAGGCTGGCGCCGAGTGCGAGGGCGCAGGTGCCTGCGAGAATGCGCTGTAGGGGCCGGCGTGGGGTGCTGTGATTTGAGCTCATAATGAACTTCCTTTGCATTAGGAGAAGTGAACTCAACAAACACTAGCACCCTTGAACTAGATTGTTCAACGTAATGAACTTAGGTGGTCCTATCTCTTCCTTAAGCTGCCAAAATTTAAAAATGCCTCTCACTTCAATGAGTGAAGTGAGAGGCTAGGAAGCGGTGGCCTTATTTGGCTACTTTTGCCTTTTTGCTGAAGGGGAGCTGATCCAGGGAGCGTATGCCGGGGCCGGCGGCGAGCATCAGGCCCGCGACGGCGACGGTCCATTCGGAGAACTTTTGCCAGCCCTGGGCGATGAGAATTACGCCCAGGGCGACGCGTGCTGCGAGCATGACGAATGAGTTGCAGAGTTTCATGTTCGACACTTTAAGTATTAACTATGGGCATGTCCACAATTGCTTGAGATGTCTCACTCCGGTCCGAGGGCGTCCCACGCCATTTACTCCGCTACATGTATGGATTGCGCGGGGTGTCCTCCTGATCGAAGGGACGCTCCCCGCTGTCCTGCGCATCCTTGATACGCTTGAGCATCCACACTCGCGAGACGATGACGCCCGCCAGTGCAAGTGTGGCCAAGCCGATGGCGAAAATCCACATCGTGCTAACTCCTGGCTAGTAGTAATACGGGAACTGCTCCCACTGCGGGTCGCGCTTTTCGAGGAATGCTTCTTTGCCCTCGACGGCCTCGTCGGTCATGTACGCCAGGCGGGTCGCCTCGCCGGCGAAGACCTGCTGGCCCATGAGGCCGTCATCGGTCAGGTTGAAAGCGAACTTCAGCATGCGCTGGGCTGTTGGGGACTTGCCGTTGATTTCGCGGCCCATCTGGATTGCGGCGTCTTCCAAGTCGGCGTGATCGACAACCTCATTGACCGCGCCCATCTCATACATCCGCTGGGCATCGTAGGTGCGGCCCAAGAAGAAGATTTCGCGGGCGAATTTCTGGCCCACCATCTTGGCCAGGTACGCCGAGCCATAGCCGGCGTCGAAGGATCCCACGTCCGCGTCCGTCTGCTTGAAGCGCGCTTCTTGGCGGGAGGCGACCGTCATATCGCAGACCACGTGCAGCGAGTGTCCGCCGCCGGCCGCCCAACCATTGACCACGGCGATGACCACCTTGGGCATGGTGCGGATAAGGCGTTGCACCTCGAGGATATGCAGGCGGCCGCCCTCCACCTTCTCGCGGGCGGTGTCCACAGTGGATTCATCCGCGGTGGCATCATCGTGGGCGTGCTCGGTGGCGTATCGGTATCCGGAGCGGCCGCGAATGCGCTGGTCGCCGCCGGAACAAAACGCCCAGCCGCCGTCCTTTTCGGAGGGGCCATTGCCGGTGAGCAAAATCGTGCCCACATCCGGCGTGCGGCGGGCGTGGTCGAGGGCGCGGTAGAGCTCGTCTACGGTATGCGGGCGAAACGCATTGCGCACCTCCGGGCGGTCGAAGGCGATGCGCACGATGCCGTTCTTGCGGCCCTCGCCGTTGAGCCGGTGGTAGGTGATATCCGTCAGGTCCTCAAAACCTTCTACGGCATGCCACAATTCCGGCCGGAACGGATTATCGGTGCTGTATTTTTTCTGCTCGCTCATGACGGCCAGCTTAGTGGCAAAAGAAGAATAGTCCCCATTCCCAACCCTCACCCACACACGCTGCCCAGCAGGCTGGTAATAATCAATACGCGATACTGCGAGGTTGTTGCCCCGCATAATACCCGTGTACGCCGTACCAGCGCGGTACTCCATGCCATGGGGAGACTCGAACTCCCCGCCCCTTAAAGCGCTAAAGGGGGCCTGTGTCCCAGGATTTTCCCCTCCAGGGTGGGGGCCTGCTCGCTGCAGGTGTGTGGGCTACCATCGCGCGCTTTAAGCAGCGCGCGATATGACTATCCGTTTTTCAGTTCGGTATTCCAGTTCAGCTGCTGGATGCGGGTATCCAGCTCGCGGTACTGCTTAGACAAATCATCGACGCGCTTGCGCAGCTCCGCCACCGGGATGGTGGAGACAAACTTGATCTCGGTGCGGGAATAACGATCCGAGCGCGTGCCCGCCCGCTGCGCTAGGTCGTGGTAGATGCGGCGCTTGCGCAAGAGGCCGTCGCGAAGCGCGAGGGCTTCCATCAAGTTCCTCTTCTCATCAAAGGCGGTGGCGATATTCGTCGCATTGATGGCCTGCACCAGCTCATCGATGCGCCCGGCCACGCCGTCAAGCTCGCGCAGTAGTGCCTGCGGATCCTCATCCGGGGTATCGCCCTCCTGCACGCGGGCCACGGTGAGCAGCCGCTCGTGCAGGCTATTGAGGCGCTCCTGCGCCTGGGCGCGCTCCGCCAATGCCTCAGCTAGCAGCATAATTCCTCCTCTATTGGTATGGGTTCCCAAAATAGCGCAGAGCGGGGGAGGGGTCAACGGCTAGCGGGCGCTACCATGAAGGCCATGCATATCGATGACGTCCTCGACCGCGCCCACGTAGTCTCCCTCCCGCTCGCCGTGCGTTTCCGCGGCATTACCACTAGGGAGGCCCTGCTCATCGATGGCCCGGCCGGATGGGGCGAATTCGCGCCCTTCCTGGAATACGGCCCGGCCGAGTCCGCCGCGTGGCTGCGCGCCGGGCTCGAGGCCGCCTACGAGGGCTTCCCGGAGCCGGTGCGCGATTCCATCGAGGTCAACGCCACCATCCCAGCCGTACCCGCCAGCGAGGTCCCGGCCGTGGTGGAGCGCTACCCCGGCTGCCGCACCTTCAAAATCAAGGTAGCGGAGAAGGGGCACACGCTTGCCGACGACGCCGCTCGCGTCCGCGCCGTCCGCGACGCCGTCACCCAACGCGGCGATATCCCTATCCTGCGCGTGGACGCCAACGGCGGCTGGACCGTCGATGAGGCGGTCGAGGCCGCGCAGATGATGATGCCGCTGGATTATATGGAACAGCCCTGCGCCACCACCGAGGAACTCGCCCAGGTGCGCGGCCGCCTTATGCGCGCCGGCCTCTTTGTGCGCGTCGCCGCCGATGAATCCATTCGCAAGGTCGCCGACCCGTACCGCGTCGCCGAGTTGCAGGCCGCAGATGTTGCCGTGGTCAAGCCCGCCCCGCTCGGCGGCGTGCGCCGCGTCCTCGAGGTGGCCCAACACCTGCGCCAGCGCCATATGGATATCACAGTGGCCTCCGCGCTCGATACCTCCATTGGCATCAATATGGGCCTTGCAGCCGTCGCCGCGCTTCCGCGCATCTACGACGACGAGGACATCGACGTCACCCCGGCCGCCGCCGGTCTTGCCACCGGCTCCCTTTTCGAAGAGGATGTCACCGCCCCGCGCCCGCTTGTCGATGGCCACCTTCCCGCCGATATCCTCGCCCCCGACCCAGACCGCCTCGCTGCACTCGCCGCCCCCGCCGACCGCCGCGATTGGTGGTTCGACCGCGTTCGTGCTTGCTGGCCGCACCTTGCTGACTAGGGCCTAGAGCAAGCTCTGGTGAAACCTCCACGCCGGAGTTGCCATTGCGCGGCGCACCTTCTGCGGCTTGTTCTTTAGCCCGCGCACACTGCGCCGATGCGCCACCGTTTCCTGCACCGTCTCCACCACCAGCTTGAGGTGGTAGTCGGTGCATTCATCCGTAAACTTCAGTGGCGCCCACCCGTGTTGCACCGCATGATTGGTCTTCCATGTCCCGATGAGGAATTCCCGGTGATTATTCTCCGGCGTGTGATAGTAAAGCGAGTCCAAGTCCACCACGGTCGTTCCCGCTTTGAAGCCTAAATCCCAGGTATATGGTCCTAGCCGGAAATTTGGCACCGGCTTGAGACCCACCCGCCGCATCTCGTGGTACATCCGCTGCTCCCACTTCGACGCCGTACCTACCGGCGCCTCCTCCGCCAGCTCGCGAACTGCATCCTTTTCCTTGCTGGTCACCATCTCTAAATCGGCCGCGAACCTTCCCCTCCCGTTGAGCCCGCGATACGCCTGCGCCAGTGTTTCCTTCAGCAGCCACTCGCCGCAGCGCTCGAAGCTCAGCGCATCTGCTACCGCCTGCGCGGGCAACGCCATCCGCACACCTTTCACCCGATTTGCTGGCACTGGCCGCGACCTCACAGTACGCACCAGCTCATTCGCATGTGTCCGGCAATTGTTATCCACCCGAATCGTTGCCGGCAGCCGCACCTCGCATAAGCCATAGGCTGCGAGCGCGGCCGTCCCCGAAAACACCGCATCCGGATAAAGCTGCGCCATTGCGGCTACCTTGTCCCTCGCGCTCGCCTCCGCCGCGATGTAACAGTTGCGCCGCAAGCGTACAAGCGTTCCCTCACTAATCCTGCAGCGGATTTGATAGTCAGTAAGGCCTAATTCTAGTAATTCATTTCTCGTCCACATGTCTCATTGGACTGGAAATCTTCCAGGAAGGTTCCACTTTCCTCGTTTCAACGATTTCGTCCATCTAAAACACCTAAATCGTCGACGATTTTCGCCATATGTATGGACGAAATCGTTGAAAACCGGTGAACCGGGAAAAGAAAACCGGCGAACCGCTTAAGGAGACTGCTGTCAGACTTCAAACTGCCCAACCCGCCGCCTGTGCGTACGCTAGAGGACATGTCTACTATCAAGGTCCGCGATGCCCACCTGCACAATCTGCGCAACGTCGACGTCGATATGCCCCGCGGCAAGCTCGTCGCAGTTACCGGTGTGTCTGGTTCGGGCAAATCTTCGTTGGCGTTCGGCACCATTCACGGCGAAGGCCAGCGCCGTTATCTCGAATCGGTGGCTCCCTTCGCCCGCCGCCTTATTAGCTCCGCCGTTGACCCGCAAGTGAGCCAGGTAGAGGGCCTACCGCCGACGGTCGCGCTGCAGCAATCCACCTCCGGCGGTGGTGCGCGCTCCACGGTCGGCACGGTCTCCGCGCTTTCGAATAGCGTGCGCCTGCTCTATTCGCGCGCCGGGGATAACCCGGAGGGCCTGTACTCGGATTCTTTCTCACCCAATACCCCGGAGGGCATGTGCCCGCAGTGCCACGGCACGGGCGTGGTGCATGAGCCCACCGAGGAGTCCATGGTCCCAGATCCCACCCTCTCCATCGAGGAAGGCGCCATCCAGGCGTGGCCCGGTGCCTGGGCCGGCAAGAATTTCCACGACATCTTGATGAACTTGGGCTATGACCTGGATTCGCCGTGGCAGGACCTGCCGCAAGAGGACCGCGACTGGATCCTCTTCACGGAAGAGCGCCCCGTAGTCACGGTCAAGCCCCTGCGTGGCAAGGATCAGATTCAGCGCAATTATGAGGGCACGTGGCGCTCGGTGGCCAGCTACCTCAATAAGACGCTGGCGGAGACCCAATCGGATACGCTGCGCAAGCGCACCCTGTCCTATATGGAATCCCGCGAGTGCGAGACCTGTGGCGGCCGCCGCCTCAACCCGGCCGCGCTGAAGGTGACCTATGCGGGCATGCCGATTGATGAGCTGGGCGCGCTGCCGCTGGATAGGGTGCATGAGGTGCTCAGCAAGCAGAACCCGGAGGAGAACTCGGCCGAGGATTTGCTGCTCAAACAGATTCTTCCCGCCTTGACCTCGGCGCTGGAGCTCGGCTTGGCGCACCTAAGCCTGGATCGGCCGACGCAAAGCCTATCCGGCGGCGAGATGCAGCGCATCCGTCTGGCAGCGCAGCTGCGCTCCGGTCTCTTTGGCGTGGCCTATGTGCTCGACGAGCCCTCGGCCGGCCTGCACCCCGATGAGCGCGACGCGGTCATGGATATGTGCCGCCGTTTCATCGCGGCCGGCAACTCCGTGCTCTTGGTGGAGCATGACATGGATTTGGTCGCGCAAGCGGACTGGCTCGTTGACGTCGGCCCGCTGGCCGGCGAGCGCGGCGGCAACGTGGTCTATTCGGGCCCAGTCGAAGACTATGACGCGGACACCCCTACCGCCAATGCGCTGGCTCACCGCACGCTCGCGCTTGCCGACGACCCCCGCACCCCCTCCTCCCACCTCGCCCTCCGCGGCATTAACGCACGCAGCATCGACAACGTGGATGTGGACTTTGGCTTGGGCCAATTCACGGCGGTCGCCGGTGTCTCCGGCTCGGGCAAGTCCACCCTGGTCAGCACGGTGCTGGCTGGGCTGTTGCGAGAGTCCGCTACGGCCGTTTCCGATGAGGAAGAGACCGAGGATAAGGGCTGGTCCGTGGAGAGCACGGAGGGCTTTGACCGAGTCAAGCGCGTCGTGCAGATTACCCAGAAGCCCATTGGCCGCACCCCGCGTTCCACGCTGGCAACCTATACCGGGCTTTTCGATAACGTTCGCAAGCTCTTCGCCTCCACCGACGAGGCTAAACAGCGCAAATGGACGGTCTCGCGCTTTTCCTACAACGTAAAACAGGGCCAGTGCCCCACCTGCGGCGGCGCGGGCAAGATCGAGGTGGAGCTGGTCTTCTTGCCGGGCTCGTACACCACATGTCCAGAATGCGGCGGTGCCCGCTTCAATGAGGAGACCTTGGAGGTGACCTGGCAGGGCCGCACCATCGCGGACATCTTGGAGCTGACCGTGGACGAGGCCGCAGAGGTCTTTGCCGAGGAAGAAAAGATTTACCGCGCCATCGCCACGTTGCAGGCCGTCGGCCTGGGCTACCTCCGCTTGGGCCAGGGCGCGCCGGAGCTGTCCGGCGGCGAGGCTCAGCGCATCAAGCTGGCCACGGAGCTGCAGCGTTCCCGCAACTCGCGTCGCGGCCACACGGTCTATCTGTTGGACGAGCCCACCACGGGCCTGCACCCAGCTGATATCGACCTGCTCAATACCGAGCTGCACAAGCTGGCGGATGCGGGCCATACGGTAATCGTCGTCGAGCATGATCTTTCGGTCATGGCGAAGGCGGATCGCATCATTGAGATGGGCCCGGGCGCTGGCGAAGATGGCGGCCGCATCATCGCGGATGCCACTCCGGCGCAGGTTGCCGCAGAGGATACCGCCACGGGCCGCGCCTTGAGTGCACGTCGAGCGCATTAAGCGGCGAGGCTTAGCTACCCGTTAGCTGTGGGAGACCTCTCTGGGATCTCACAGCAAAATGGGGTAGAGGTAGAGGGTATGACTACTAAAGGCCCTCATGGCGATAATAAGGAAACCCGCAGCTGGTCCAGCCCGGCGGATGATGCCACGCGCCAGATTGGCCGCGTGCCCGATAATGCCGCCGGCCCCAACCGCGACCAAGCGCGCCGCGAGCACCCCAAGCAGTACTTCCCGGGAGAGCAGCAGCCGCAGAATGAGACTCGTCAATTCGATGCGGCCGCTGGCTATCAGCAGGGCTACGGTCAGCAGCAAAGCTACGGCCAGAACTATCAGCAGCCGGCCGGGCAGGCATATGGCCAGCAATACGCGCAGCAGCCCGAGTACGAGCCGGTGCCGTCGAACTATGATCCGGACCAGCCGGAAAAGCGCAAGAAGAAGCGCAGCGGTGGCGGGGCTATGGCCGGCGTCTTCGCAGCCATCGCGGTACTTGCCGTACTGGCTGCGGCTGTGTTGTTTTTCCTGTGGCGCAATGCTGCGGACGAGGCGGATAAGCCGGACCCACAGCCGGTGACGGAAACGCTGACCACGGAGGTTCCCACCACCGTGACCCAGACCGAAGAGCCGGATACGCAGGATGAGAACTCCAATAATTTGCCGAAGCTGCCGGACTTCCAGAATGACCTGCCGTCCGATATCCCGACCGAGTTGCCACCGGAGGTACAAGACCAGCTGGATAAGGGCAGCGACGTGGACATTGAGGGCCTCCTTAACGATCTGCTGGGCGGCGGCGAGCAGCCGGCCAACCAGTAGGGCGCTCAGAACTAAGCGCCCAGCACCTGCCCGGTAAGGGAAATGGCGCGCGGGCAGGTAAAATCGGGCGGTATGAATGAATCGATGCAGTTGGCTGAGAAGGTAGCCGCCCAACTGGCGCGCCACCTCACGGATGTCGTCTTGTGCCCTGGTTCGCGCAACGCGCCGCTGTCGCTGGCGCTGTTGGCGCGTGATGATATCCGCGTCCACACCCGCCTCGACGAGCGCGGGGGAGCGTTTACCGCCCTGGGCATGGCGCGGGTGCAGCGCCGCCACGTGGGCGTGGTGATGACCTCGGGAACTGCGGTGGCCAATACTCTGCCAGCCGTGGTGGAGGCACACTATTCCCATACGCCGCTGGCCATCATTAGCGCGGATCGGCCGGAGCGCCTGGTGGGCACGGGGGCGTCCCAGACCATCGAGCAGCAGGGCATCTTCGGCGTCTATGCGGACACCACCCAGGTCATCGACGCGGACGATATCGCGGCGATGGCCCAGCGTTTCCGCGAAGACCTACAGGTACACATCAATGTGGCCTTTGATGCCCCGCTTGTCGACGCCACCCTGCCGGACCACACCTCCGGCGATGGCGTGCGCGAGCCCGCGCCGTCCTTTGTGGACCACGGTGAAGTGGCCGTGGACTTGAGCAAGAATACCTTGGTTATTGCGGGTGATGAGGCCTGGGAGGTAGAAGGCCTCCAAGACGTGCCAACCATCGCAGAGCCGAGCGCGCCGGGCCCGTACCATCCGGTGCATCCGGCGGCGGCGCATATCTTCCGCAAGGCGCAGGTTTCCGCGAATGATTATGTGGTCAACACCAAGGTTGAACAGGTCATCGTCGTGGGGCATCCGACGCTGCACCGTGGCGTGCTAGCGCTGATGAATGATCCGGATATTGAATTAGTGGTGCTCTCGCGCACCAAGGACTTCACCAACCAGCGCGGCGAAGAGGCCCGGCGTGGCACCACCGTCAAGGTCACCGGTGAGCCGAGCCGCGAGTGGATGAAGATCTGCGAAGGCGCAACCGACATGGCGGGGCAAGCCGTGCGCGAGACCCTCGAGGATGAGGAACTGGGATTCACCGGTCTGCACGTCGCGGCCGCGGTGGGCGATACGCTCTCCGTCAATGACACCCTGGTGCTCGGCGCTTCGAATCCGGTGCGTGACGCCTCCATGGTGGGCCTGCCTTTCGACGGCGTGGATACGTACTCGCCGCGCGGGGCAGCCGGCATCGATGGAACCATCGCGCAGGCCATCGGCATTTCCCTGGCCACGCAATCGCTGGATCCCACAAATTGGCGTGCCCCACGCGTTGTGGCGCTCATGGGGGATGTCACCTTCTTGCATGACGCGAATAGCCTGCTCATCCCGGAAGACCAGGCACGACCGGAAAACCTCACCATTGTGGTAGCCAATGACAATGGCGGCGGCATCTTCGAGACTCTGGAACAAGGCGCCGATGCGCTGCGCGAGTCCTTCGAGCCGGCGTTTGGCACGCCGCATGGGGTGGACGTCGGCAAGCTGGCAGAAGCCTATGAATCAGACTACCGCGAGGTGACCACCCCGCAGGAGCTATTGGATACGCTGGCGGAGCTGAAGGAATACTCCACCGGGATTACCGTCGTGGAGGCCAAGACCACCCGTGCTACGCGCCGGGCGCTCAATGAGAAGCTCACCGCAAAGGTAGGCCAGTAAGTGGCCCCGCCGCAGCATAAGCCGCACGCCGCGGTGGTGCCGCGCTATACGCCCGCGGTCTATCGCCGCCGCCTGCACCAGCTGACGCTGGCGCTGTATCTGGCCGCACTCGTGGGCGTGGTAGCGATGATCATCGGACCGGCGCTTAATGATCACACCATCGCCAGCCACCCCGCGCGCGCTTTGGCCACGGTCAAGGATGTGGGCGTGCTGCGCACCACGGTGGATTTCCAAGACAGTGAAGGGATTTACCACACCCCACAGCACGGGCTGCTCTATCCCAGTGGGCTGGGCGAGGGGCAGCAGGTGTGGGTGCAATACGCTCAAGACAACCCAGACCTGGTCAAGGTCGAAGGCCGCGAATGGACGCTGGCCATTATCCCGGCGCTCTCGGTAGGGGTAGTTGCCACGCTCATCGCGGCCGTGATGTGGAAGCTGATTAGCTTCTTTACCCGCCGCGCGGAGAAATAATTAACCAAGATTTTCCGCTGGCTTCACCATAAGCTTAAGAAAATGGGCCATGATGGTGGCATGCGTGTTGCGATCGTGGCTGAATCCTTCCTCCCCAATGTCAATGGTGTGACCAACTCCGTGCTGCGCGTTTTAGAGCACCTGCACGAGACCGGCCAGGAGGCCATCGTCATCGCGCCGGGTGCTCGTGAGGGACAGGAGGAAATCCCGGACTACCTAGGATTCCCCATCTACCGTGTGCCCACCGTGCGCGTGCCGCTGGTGGATTCGCTGCCGGTGGGCGTGCCTACCACGGCGGTCGATGAGGCGCTGCGTGATTTCAAGCCGGATATCATCCACCTGGCCAGCCCGTTCGTACTCGGCGCGGCTGGCGCTTTCTCCGCCCGCCAGCAGCGCGTGCCGGCCGTAGCGTTGTATCAGACCGATGTTGCCGGCTTTGCCACCAAGTACCATGCCTCCGCGCTGGCTTATGGCGTGTGGGAGTGGCTGCGCACGATTCATAACTCCTGCCAGATGACGCTGGCGCCGTCCTCGCTGACCATCCGGGACTTGGAAAAGCACCACATTAAAAACGTGCGCCACTGGGGGCGTGGCGTGAATGCGGAACTTTTCCACCCCTCCAAGCGCTCTGACAAGCTGCGCCGCAGCTGGGATCCGAGCGGCACCAAGAATGTAGTGGGATTCGTTGGTCGCCTCGCCGCGGAAAAGGGCGTGCACCGCCTCTCGGCGCTCAACGGGCGCGAGGATATCCAGCTGGTCATCGTGGGCGATGGGCCGGAGCGCCCGCTGTTAGAAGCCCAGCTGCCCGGTGCCGTCTTTACCGGTGCGCTGTCTGGCGAAGACCTCGCCGCCGCCTATGCCTCCTTGGACGTCTTCGTCCACGCTGGCGAGTTCGAGACCTTCTGCCAGTCCATCCAGGAGGCGCAGGCCTCCGGCGTGCCGACTATCGGGCCGCGGGCCGGTGGCCCGGTAGACCTCATCAACGAGGGTTATAACGGACTGCTGCTGGAGGTAAAGACCTTTGTGGAAGACCTCCCCAATGCGGTGGACGCTCTGCTCAATCCGGAGATTCACCAAGAGATGCGGAACAATGCCCGAGAGTCCATTTCCTCCAAGACGTGGAAGGCGCTGTGTGAGCAGCTCGTGGGCTATTACGAAGAGGTACTGGAGGATACTCGCCGGGTGCCGCTGACCATTCTGGGCCAGCGTCCCGAGCTGCCGCGATGGGCGGCTCGTGCCCTTGGTGCCCGCGTAGCCTAGACTGATCATTTGTGTCTAAGGCAGATCTGGATAAAAAGCCCTTCGATGTGGCGCGCATGTTTGACGCCGTGGGCGAGAAATACGACCTCACCAATACCGTGCTGTCCTTTGGGCAGGACGCGCACTGGCGCAAGCGCACCCGCGAGCGTTTGAACCTTAAGCCGGGCGAGAAGGTCCTCGACCTTGCAGCGGGTACCGCCGTGTCCACCGTGGAACTTTCCAAGTCCGGTGCGTGGTGCGTGGCGTGTGATTTCTCCCGTGGCATGTTGGCCGCCGGCCGTGAGCGCAACGTGCCCAAGGTGGCTGGCGATGGCATGCAGCTGCCGTTTGCGGATAACACCTTTGACGCCGTGACCATCTCTTATGGCCTGCGCAATATCCACGACTTTGAGCTCGGCCTGCGCGAAATGGCGCGCGTGACCAAGCCGGGCGGGCGCCTTGCGGTGGCGGAGTTTTCCACCCCGGTGGTACCGATTTTTGGCACCGTGTACAAGGAATACTTGATGCGTCTGCTCCCGCCGGTAGCGCGCCTGGTCTCTTCTAACCCGGAGGCATATATCTACCTCGCGGAATCCATTCGCGCGTGGCCCGGGCAGGAGGAGCTTGCCGCGGTTATCAATCGCAATGGTTGGGCCGAGGCCGGCTGGCAGAACCTTACCTTCGGCATCGTGGCGCTGCACTCGGCGGTAAAGCCAGCCTAGGCGCCGCTCCTTCGCGCCCGGGGAAGCGGGGGACTATGCCGCGGTTGAATCCCAGAGGGGCGTATCGCGGCGAAGGGATGAGACCGTGCGGCCGGCGGCGCGCCAGGTGCGTGCGATGAGGTCGCGGTCATCGTCAGTAATGAGGTTGCCCATCAGGCGCGCGGCGGCCGGCATGAGTATGCGGCCGATGGGGCCGCGCAGGGCCAGTGGACCGGCCAGCGGTAGGAACTGCGGGTAGGTCAGAAGGCGCGCGGCCGTGCGGGCCAAGAGGAAGGACTCGCCGTAGTGCTCGCGCAAGACGGCTGGCCAGGCCAGGGTGAAATCCTTCGGGCCGAGCAGGGCTACGGCCAGCGCGGCGGTCTCCAAGCCATAATCGATGCCCTCGCCGTTGAGGGGGTTGATGCAGGCCGCGGCATCACCAATGATCATCCAATTGGCGCCGGCCACGTTAGACACCGCGCCGCCCATGGGCAGTAAGGCAGAGGTAACGTGCTCAATTTCCCCGAGTCCCCACTCGGTGCGCTGTTGGGTGGCGTAGAACTCGAGCAGCTTCTTGGTGTTGATCTTGGCGGGGCGCTGCGCGGTCGACAGCGCGCCGAGGCCGATATTGACCTGGCCTAGCTCGGAGCCGAGCGGGAAGATCCAACCGTAGCCGGGCTGCACCTCGCCTTCTTCGTCCTTGAGCTCAACGTGGGAGTGCATCCAGGGCTCAGTGGCATGCGTAGAGGAAGCATAGGAACGCGCGGCAATGCCATAGACCTCCTCGCGGTGCCAGGTGCGGCCGAGCTTCTTGCCAAAAGTAGAGCGCACGCCATCGGCCACGATGATCCACTTGGCATGCACGGTGGCCTCTCCCACGCGGAAGGAGGTCACGCGGTTGCCCTCGAGCACCGGATCGGTGGCAGGGGTGCCGGTGAGGAGGGTGGCGCCGGCTTTCCGGGCGGCGTCGGCAAGCAGGGCATCAAAGCGGTAGCGCGGTAGGGCCGTGCCCACCTGGGAGGGGTAGGTCTCCGGCCAAGGCGCGGTAATATCGCCGCCGTAGCCGTGCAGTTTCAGGCCGCGATTGCGGTAGGAGGCGTTGACCACAATGCCGAGCTCAGCAAGCTGGTGCATCGCGCGCGGGGTGAGCCCGTCGCCGCAGGTTTTATCGCGGGGAAACGTCGCGGAATCAATAAGGAGGGTGTCATAACCGGCGCGTGCGGCATGAATCGCGGCGGCGGCTCCGGCAGGCCCAGCGCCAATGATGGCGACCTCGACATAGGTTTGGGAATCGATCTGCTCCGACATGAGGACTATCATTGCATGAGTTCGACCCCTCGAGTGTGTTTAGGGGCGCAGTTTGGACTACGGTAGGTAATCGATTATCTCTGGCTTTTAGTTGCAAGGAACACTATTTAATGACTCACGGTCAATCGCATGCCACGCACGTGGATCTTGGTGATCCGCAGCTCAACGAGCGCATTGGTGCGGGCATGGAAGCAGTAGAAGACAAGCTGCGCAGTGAAATCGACCGCGGCCAGGACTTCTTAAAGGACAAGGTCAGCCACCTGTCTAAGGCCGGTGGCAAGCGCTTTCGCCCCATGATGGCGCTGCTGGCCTCCGAGTATGGTCCGCGTCCGGGCTGCGAAGAGGTTGTTAAGGCCGCCACCGTCGTGGAGATGGTGCACGTAGCTACCCTTTATCATGACGATGTCATGGATGAGGCGGACCGCCGCCGCGGCGTGGAATCTGCCAATTCGCGGTGGAATAACTCCGTGGCCATCCTCGCCGGCGATGCGCTCCTGGCACATGCCTCCCGCCTGATGAGTGAACTGGATACCCACACCGTGGCCCACTTTGCCGATACCTTTGAGGAGCTGGTGACCGGCCAGATGCGGGAGACCATCGGCGCGGGTGAGGCCAATGCCGTGGAGCACTACACGGCCGTTATCCGTGAAAAGACCGCGGTGCTCATCGCCTCTGCTGGCTACCTGGGTGCCTACCACTCCGGCGCCTCGGCCGAGCATGTCGCAGCCTTGCACCGCATTGGTGGTGCCATCGGCATGATCTTTCAGATTGTGGACGACGTCATCGACATCTTCTCTGACCCAAAGGAGTCCGGCAAGACCCCGGGCACGGACCTGCGCGAGGGCGTATTTACCCTGCCGGTTCTCTACGCCTTGGAAGAAGAGGGCGAAGTGGGCGACAAGCTGCGTGAGCTGCTTACTGGCCCGCTGCATTCCGACGCCGAGGTGGAGCGCGCCATCGAGCTCCTGCACCAGTCTGGCGGCCGTCAGAAGGCGCTGGAGGACATCAATGCCTACCTGCGCACGGTGGAGGAGCAACTCGCCGTGCTACCGGAGAACTCCGCGAGCCAGGCCTTGCGCCAACTGGCGGATTACACCGTGCGCCGCGTGGGCTAGCTGCTTGGCGATGCCCCCTTATTCCCGCCCCATTCGCCCCTACTACGCTGGCGATTTGTAGGTGGGAGGGTGGTTCGTAGTAAAGTACTTACTCGCACCACACAGTGCATGCCAGGTTGCCCGAGCGGCCAAAGGGAGCGGACTGTAAATCCGCCGGCACTGCCTTCAGAAGTTCGAATCTTCTACCTGGCACAGAATGAACCCCGCGAGCAAATGCTTGCGGGGTTTCAAGCGTACCTGCAGCTGTGAGGCGGGATCTACTCGCTGGGCTCCTGGGTGCGGGAGGGGTTAAGGGTCAAAATGTGTGTCTGGCTCGGCGTGTCGCGGGGGTTAGATTTGGCCTTTTTGAATGCCGATTGAGTGGGTGTAGTCGGTGTCGATAGCGTTGTCGTAGAGGGCTGGGCGTCCTGTTTCGTGGTCGGCTTGGTTCTCGGTTTGGGTCAGGGTGGATACTTTGGCGAGTTGGCCCTGGCCCCAGTCGGACTGCCTGGCGATTCGTACTGGATCGTCAGGCAGTTCCGTTTTTAAGTAGAGCCACCAATCCAGCATGCGGCGTTGTCGTTCGCCTGATCTGCCGCGGTGGGTTCTGGCGAGCAGTTTGAGCTGGGCGTTGATGCCGCCTTCTAAGCTGTTGGTGGTGGATTTGATCCGCTCGGGCGCAAGGACTCCTGCTGGCGGGTTGAGGTAGACAAACAGCATCTCGGACCGCCAAAGATGGTTGAGGCTGTTGTAGGCCTTGCGCACGTTGTGGTGGGTCCACACGCGGGTCCATGCACCTGTTTTGGGGTCTTTGATCATGGTTTTCTCGTTCATCCATTCCCGGTAGATCGTTGAAAACTCGTGCAGTTGCACACCCCACGCGGCGGCTTCATCCAGTGTGGTGATCCGGGTCAGTTTCAGCGCAAGTCGGTAGATGGTGCGCCCGGCATCGGTGCGTGGGTTGGTGGTGGTGTAGCGGCGGACCACGCGTTGGGCGTGGACGAGGCAGCGTTGAATTTTCGTAGTCGGCCAGCACTTTTTGATTGCGCTGTATGCGCCTTGGCCGCCGTCGATGACGGCGATGAGTGGGGCTTCGATGCGTTCAAGCAGCAGTTGGTAGTCGCGGGTGGTTTCGTGTTTGCACCAGTGCCAGGCGATCACGTGGTCGATGGTCGCCGCGACGATCAGGCAGCCACCGGCGGTGTAGGTGCCATCGAGAAATACCTGGTCGTAGATCCGCTTGTGGTGGCCGGCGGTGGGGTCAGGCACATCAACGAGCCAGCACCACTTGAAGCGCCGCTTCATGGTGGCGCGGCTAACACCGTTTCGTTTGGCTAGGTCGTCGAGTGATATTGCGGTGGTGCAATGCTCGATGAACTGGGTGAACACTGCCGCGTTGGTGATGTCGTTTCGACGTTTGACGCTGGAGGCGCCGCATTGTTTGCAGCGCCATCTGGTGGTGCCTTTGCTGGTGGTGCCGTTGCGTTTCATTTCACCGCCGCAGTGGCAGCGTGGTTGGTTCTTCGACATTGCGACACCACACCACGCCGCGCATAGCACATCACGGCTGCCACACCGAGGATTTCCCGTCGGGGGCTAGATATATGCTTCCGGAGCATATACTTTCCGGAAACCTACAGGTCAATCCGTGAAAATCCGCGATTCCGGACACACTTTTTGACCCTTAACCCAATATTTGCTAGATTTTCCAGAATGATGCCACCGCCGCGCAGAATGAAGACGTACAGCTGGTTCGTCCCGCCCGCGCCGCCAGCGGACGATCCGGCGCGGCTCCACCCAGCACGCTGGAGCAGCGGGAACCGTGTGGTCAGGGACATGGTAGGCGCATACCCGGGCGTGCTAGTGCTGCACATTCTGAGCTACCTCATCGGCACCGGCATCTCCGCGTTTGTGCCGGTGGTGGTGGGCATGATCGTGGACGGCCTGGTGGGGGAAGAAAAGTTCAACGCATGGTGGCTCTTCGCAGTATTGGTCGGCATCTTCATCATCCAGTTCATCGGCGAGGCCACCGGCGACGGCCTGGCCACAGCCTCGGTGCGCCGCGTGACCCACAACGCGCAGCAGCACCTGTCCTCGGGCGTGCTGCGCCGCGGGGCGGGAGCGATGAGCCCCGGCACGGTGCTCAACACCATCGACGCGGACGCGAACACCGTCGGTCGATACCGCGAGCTGCTGTCGTTTCCGCTGATGGCCATCGGCTACGCGGCCGGCGCGATGGTGGCGATGTGGTCGGTCTCCCCGTGGATCTCGCTGGCCATCCCAGCCAGCGCGCTGATTATCGCCCTGTTCGCCGCGTGGACCGCGGGGCCGGTGACGCGGGTGTCGCTGAAGCGCCGCGCTGCGGAGGCGGATGTTGCTGGCTTGGCCACGGATGCGTCGCAAGGCATCCGCACCGTCAAAGGCCTCGGCGCGGGCGCAACCGTGGCCGAGCGTTTTCACTCGGAAACGGCGAAGGCGAAGCGGTTGATGCTCACGCACCTGCGTGTGGAGGTCTGGCTGGGTTTTGCCAGGTTCTGCGTGGCGTGGCTGTGCAACCTTGCCATCGTGGGCTTGAGCGCGTGGATGACGCTGCGCGGGGAGATCACCCCGGGGCAGCTGACATCTGTGGCACTGTTGGTGCCGCCTGCGTTGGACATGGCGGGCTTCGCGTTCGGCGACCTGGCAAGTGGGTGGGGCAGGGCCGTGGCGAGCGGTCAACGCATCGAGCAGCTGCACCACGCGGGCAATGACGCGGCGGGGCCTGAGCCGACAGACACCCCGGTCCCAGGCGCGGGTCTGTGGATTCTCGAGCCGGCGGAGCGTTCCTACGCCACCGCCGCCGCGTGGGCGCAGCGCGCAGACGTGCTGTTCCCGCCGCACACCGTCAACGTGTTTGAGGGCACCATCGCAGACAACGTGAACCCGCGCGGGGATGTGCCGGAGGACGTCGTCAAGCAGGCGCTCGCCGCCGCCCACTGCCAAGACATCCTCCGCAGGCTCGGCGGCATAGACGCAGGCGGCGAGTTGCCGGACGCACCGCTGGGCGAGGCCGGCCTGAATCTCTCCGGCGGGCAGCGGCAGCGCGTCGCGCTTGCTAGGGCGCTCGCCGCCGACTCGGACGTGCTCATCCTGGACGACCCGACCACTGGCCTCGATTCCGTGACACAGGCGGACGTCGTGGCAGCCGTCGCCGCGCTCAGAGCAGACAAAACCACCGTGGTCATCACCGGAAACGCCGCGTGGCAGCACGCTGGAACCGAATTGGAGGTGGCGTAAATGGCGCGCGAATACGAACGCACTGACGCGGTCGCCCCCGCGAGCGTGAAGGAGACCTTCGCGTACCTGTCTGCGCTACCCAACGCTCTAGACAAGCGCTGGTGGGCGGGTTTGCTGATCATCCAGGCGCTGATTGTCGCTGTCTACACCACGCAGTCGAACCTGTTCGGCCGTAGCGTCGACCCGCTCACCGGCGGATCAGTGCCACTGCTGGGAACCGGCACCCGCGCCTTCGTTTTGACCGTCGGCCTGGCGTTGGCCTGCATGCTCGTCGAGATGTTCTTGCGGGCGCTGGGCAATTATGTGGTGGGCCAGAAAGTCGCCCGCGCGTCCATCGACCTGCGCCGCCGCTGCCTCGACGCGATCCTGCGCGCACCAGTGCCGCGGGTGATGGAGCTCGGCACCGGCAACGTCATCACACGCATGACCAAGGACATCGACGACGTCGTCCAAACCATCACCGACATCGGCTCGCGCGTGCTCACCACCGTGTTCGTCTTCCCGATCACGTTCATCGGGCTTTTGCTTATCGACGTCCGCTTCGCCCTGATCCTGCTTCTGATCTGCATATGCACCTACCCGTTTGCCCGCGCGGTGGTGCGCGCCATCCCCGGCGCGTCCAATGCGGTGAGCGTGGCGGAAGCACGTCGCAACGCGGTGCTGCTGGATACCGTCCGGGGCCTGCCCACGCTGCGCGCCTTCGACTTGGAGCGCTGGGCGTTGGCACGGATGCGGCGGACCTCGTGGGGCGCGGTGGAGGCGGAGATGGACCGTGTGCCCTGGGACATCCGGCTCACAGGCATCGGCCAGGTCGCTTTCGCCGCGTGGGTGCTGCTCACGCTTGGCGTCGGCGCGTGGCTCGCGTCGGCCGGAGTTGTCACCCCGGGCCAGGCGAGCGCTGCGGTGTTCATGGTCATCCGCGCAGAGGTCATGGTGTTCAACGCGCTGTTCTTCGTCGGCGAGTTGCAGGGCGCTGCCACCGCCGTGGGTCGCGCGGTGAGCTTGGCCAAGCTCGCGGACGGACGCGACGCCACGGCCGTGCCGGCGGACCTTGCTGCACTCGTGGATGTGGAGGTGGACCACGTCTCGTTCGCCTACCCGGGCGGCGCCAACGTGCTGGAAGACCTCTCTGTCACGCTCGAGGCCGGAACAACCACCGCGCTGGTGGGCACTTCGGGCGCCGGCAAGTCCACGCTCGCCGCGCTCATTGCGGGGCTGGTGGAGCCCACAGCTGGGAGCATCCGGGTAGGGGCCGTGGAAACCTCGCAGGTCAGCGACACGTGGACCGCCAAGAACGTCACCCTGCTCACCCAGGACGTCCACCTGTTCGCCGGCACCCTGCGCGAGGACCTCTCGATGGCCGCACAGGATGCGACCGACGCGGACCTGCTGCGGGCGCTGGCAAGTGTCGGGCTCGACCCTGAAGGCACCCAGTTCGCGCGCCTGTTCCCGAAGGGGCTGGACACCGCCGTCGGCGCAGGCGCGGAGGACATACCCCCGGAGGTGGAGCAGCAGCTCGCGCTCGCACGCGTGGCGCTGTCGGGCCCGAAGGTGCTCATCCTGGACGAGGCCACAGCGGAAGCCGGCAGCGACGCCACGAACGCGCTGGAGGACGCCGCCGCGCGGATCACCGCAGACACCACGGCACTGGTGGTGGCGCACCGCCTAGACCAGGCGGCGGCCGCGGACCGGATCCTGGTCATGGACGCCGGGCGCATCATCGAGGACGGCACCCACACCGAACTCGTCGCCGCCGACGGGAGATACGCGCAACTGTTCGCTGCGTGGAGTGGCGGCGGTCACTAACTCTCCGGTAGGAATGGGGACATGACTGCAAATTATGTTTCCGACCGTTTCCCCGGCCCCGACCCGTACGCCGCGCTGGCGGACGTGCCGTCCTTCGACATCACGTCCGAGGACATCGTCGACGGCGAGCGCCTCGCCGACTCGCTGGCCGGCGACAATGCCACTAGCCCGCAGCTGTCCTGGTCCGGCGCCCCGGAGGGCACCAAGACGTACGCTGTGACCTGCTTCGACCCGGACGCGCCGACCGCCTCCGGGTTCTGGCACTGGTCCGCGTTCAACATCCCGGCTGACGTCACCGAGCTGCCCGCCGGCGCGGGCGCGAAGGACGACCTCGGCGTTGGCGCTGTGGTGCTCACCGGCGACAGCGGCGTCAAGGGCTACTACGGCGCGAACCCGCCGGCCGGCCACGGCCCGCACCGCTACCTGTTCGCCGTCCACGCGGTGGACACGGAGCTTCCCGCGGACGAGATTGCCAACCCCACCCAGCTCGGCTTCAACCTGAACTTCCACTCGCTCGGCCGGGCAATCATCTGGGGCTGGTACGAAAACCAGTAAGATTCGCCGAATGGTTCCAGTGCAACTCCGCGTCGGCGGCGCGTTCATGGGCATCGCACTCGTGCTCGTGCTCTACGCCGTGCTGGCGCTGCTTCGAGGCGACGCCGCGTTCCCCGTCACCCCGCAGGTGCTCTCCATCATCGTGGCGGTCGCCATCGTCGGCGCCTTCGCCACCTACAACACCAAGCAGGAAGGCTCACGCACCCAGGTCGGCGCGCTAATCGTGGCCGTGGTGCTCATCGGGCTCGGCTTCATCGCGCCCGACACCGAGCTGATGGCCACCACGCCGTTCTGGCTGATCGGCTGGGCGCTCGCCGCCGGCCTCTGCGCGGTGGTGCTGCGCCGCAGCGCAGCCGGACACGCTTAGAGCGCCTTCCACTCCAGCCCGCTGCCCACGGCCTGCTCGATCGAGTCCAGGCCGTGGGCTTTGATCTGCGCGGCGATCCCGCGGTGGATGCCGCGGATCCAGCCCAACCCGCCGTAGATGAACGGGGTGTAGCCCTGCAGCAGGCTCGCGCCCGCGGTGATGCGCTCCCACGCCTGCTCGGGCGTGGAGATGCCGCCGACGCTGACGAGCACCAGCTTGTCGCCGACTCGCTCGTGGAGGCGCTTGAGCACCTCAAGCGAGCGGTTCTCCAACGGGGCTCCGCTGATGCCGCCCGCGCCCATCTTCTCCACCTTGGAGGCGGGTGTTTTCAGCCCGGAGCGGGAAATGGTCGTGTTGGTGGCCACAATGCCGGCCAATTCCAGCTCGACGGCGAGGTCAGCCACGGCGTCGATGTCGTCGTCGGAAAGATCCGGCGCGATCTTCACCAGCACCGGGGTGGTGGTGGATTTCTTCACCACTTCCAGGATCGGGCGGAGTTCCTCCACCGCCTGCAGGTCGCGCAGGCCCGGCGTGTTGGGGGAGGAGACATTGACCACCAGGTAGTCCGCAAGCTGACCCAGAAGCGTCGAGGTGGCGCGGTAATCCGCCACGGCGTCCTCGGAGGTCTTGTTCTTACCGATGTTGATGCCCACCACGTCGCGGGAGCGCCGCGCGCGGAGGTTGTCGGCGACCACGAGCGCGCCCTTGTTGTTGAAACCCATCCGGTTCAAAATCGCCTTGTCCTCCGGCAGGCGGAACAGCCGCGGCGTGGGGTTGCCCGGCTGGGACTTCGGGGTCACGGTGCCCATCTCGGCGTAGCCGAAGCCGATCGCGCCCCAGGAGTCGATCGCCTCGGCGTTCTTGTCAAAGCCGGCCGCCAGCCCCAGCGGGGCGGGAAAATCCACGCCGAAAACAGTTTGGTGCAGCACCGGGTCGTGCACGCGCACGGCCTTTTCCATCACGCGGTTGACCGGGGTGACCAAGTGCAGCGTCTGCAACGCGCCGCTGATGATGCCGTGGATGCGCTCCGGCGGCAGCAGGAACATGAGCTTGAGTGCGCGGTCGTAGAGCGTCATGGGTTTTCTCCTAGTTGCTCTCGGTTTGGTCGGCGGGGGAGACGATCTGGATGCCGTCGCCGGATGCGGAGGCGGCGACCACGGTGCCGTCGTCAAGCGTAATGATGCTCTGGGCATCTGCGACGGTGGCGAAATGCTTGCGCTTCACCGGAATGCCCTGGGAGATGTCGTAGCCGGTGGCGGTGTTGCTGGCCAGCGAGCTGACCCAGGCGAGGCGCTGCGCGGGGTCCCACGCGGCATCCCAGGGTCCTTCCGGCACGGGCGCGGACTGCTGGAGGCGGATGATGTCGTCGGTGGTGTAGACGTGGAGCTGACTACCGGTGGAATCCGCGGCCAGCACCAGGCCGTGCTCGCCGCCGCGCACCTTGCCCACGCCCAGGCCGACGCGCAGGGTGCCGCCTTGGCGCGCGCCGTTCCAGTCGATGTCCTGGATGGTGGTGTCGAAGCGGTTGGTGCGCACCACCGAGTCGCGCTGGCCGTCCACCTGCACCGCCTGCAACTGGTCGGTTTCGCGTGCGACGTCGATGGTGTCTTTGAGCTCGCCGCCGTCGAAGACCCAGATCTTGCGCTCCGAGTCGCTGCCTGCGAGCACCTCGCCTGTCGACGCCACCGTGGCCGCCGTGACCGGCTTATCCGTGGCGATAGTCTCCTCCCGGTCTCCGAAGAGCTTGATCTCGCCTGCGCAGGCGAGCGCGAAGGTGCCGGCGTTGGCGGAAGCCTCGCCGCAGGATTGGTCCAGCTCGTGGCGGGCGGCCTTGCCCTGCTGAATCTCCTCGAGGGTGCCGATAGTCAGCGCGCTTGAAGTGCGAACGCCGATGCGGCCGTTCGTTTCGTCCACATCGCTCACCGGCTCGAAGTCGACCAGGTCGCCCGCCGGGTCCGACGACTGCGGGGACTGCACCGGCTCAGCGCTGCCCATGTTCGCAGCTGCCTCTCCGCCGGCTTCCTCGATCTTGGCAGAGGGAGACGCGCCGCAGGCGCTCAACGCCAGGGCAGCCGCGACTGCACCGGAAACTGCGACAAAGCGGAGGCGGGAACTGGGGGCAAACAAACGAGCATTCACAAGGTTAAAGCCTAGCAACGCGCCCGTCGCGTACCGCGATGGCTAAGCGGGCGGGGTAGTGTCTTTCGCCATGACTGATCCCGCCACCACAATGTCCTGGGTCCAGGTGATCGTCCTGTCTGTTGTCCAGGGCCTCACCGAGTTTCTGCCAGTGTCTTCCTCGGGCCACCTGCGCATCGTCTCCCAACTGTTTTGGGGCGAAGACGCCGGCGCCAGCTTCACCGCCGTGATCCAGCTGGGAACGGAGCTTGCCGTGCTGGTCTTCTTTGCCAAAGACATCTGGCGCATTCTCACCGCCTGGTTCGCCGGCCTCGCGGACAAATCCAAGCGGAACTTCGACTACCGCATGGGCTGGATGGTCATCGCCGGCACCATCCCGGTCGGTCTTGCAGGCGTGCTGCTCAAGGACTTAATCCGCGAGAACTTCCGCAACCTCTGGATCACCGCCACCGTGCTAATCCTGTTCTCGCTGGTGTTCATCCTGGCCGAGCGCCGCGGCAAGAAGACCCGCGGCTTCGAGGAACTGACCATGAAGGACGCGGTTCTGATGGGCCTGTGGCAGTGCCTGGCGCTCATCCCCGGTGTGTCGCGCTCCGGCGGCACCATTTCCGGCGGTCTGTTCCTCAACCTCGACCGCGAGGTTGCCACCCGTTTCTCCTTCCTGCTAGCCATTCCGGCAGTGCTTGCCTCCGGGCTGTTTTCCCTGCCTGATGCCTTCGACCCCCAGGCGGGCCAGGCGGCGAGCGGTTTGCAGCTGCTCGTCGGCTCCGGCATCGGCTTTGTGGTCGGCTACATCTCCATTGCGTGGCTGCTGAAGTTCGTGTCCAACCACTCGTTCGCGTGGTTCGCCGCCTACCGCATTCCGCTGGGCCTTTTGGTCATGGCGCTGCTCGGCACTGGCGTGATGGCCGCCTAGTTGTAGGGTTGTCCGCATGCATGCATGGCCCGACCCGTCCGTACCCGTAGTCGCCGGCACCCCGGTGCCGCTGAAGCTCTTCGACACCGCCGATCAGCGCGTCAAAGAAGTAGACACCACCCCGGATGCGAACGGGGAGGTGGGGATGTACGTCTGCGGCATTACCCCGTACGACTCCACCCACCTCGGCCACGCCGCGACCTACCTCACCTTCGACCTGGCGCAGCGCCAGCTGCTCGCCAACGGCCACAAGGTCCACTACGTGCAGAACATCACCGACGTGGACGACCCGCTGTTCGAGCGCGCAGAGCGCGACGGCGTGGACTGGCGCGAACTCGGCACCAGCCAGATCAACTTGTTCCGCAGCGACATGGAGATCCTGTCCGTGATCCCGCCGTGCGACTACATCGGCGCGATGGAGTCCGTCGACGAGGTGATCGCAATGGTGCAGCAGCTTCTCGACGCCGGTGCGGCCTACGAGCTCGACCAGGGCGACATCTACGCCTCCATTGACGCCACCGAGCAGTTCGGCTACGAATCCAACCTTGACCGCGCGACCATGGAGGAGTACTTCGCGGAGCGCGGTGGCGACCCGGACCGCGAAGGCAAGCGCGATCCGCTGGACGCGCTGATCTGGCGCGGCCACCGCGAGGGCGAGCCGGCCTGGGACTCGCCGTTCGGCCCGGGCCGTCCAGGCTGGCACGTGGAGTGTTCCGCGATTGCCACCAACCGCCTGGGCAGCCACTTCGCCATCCAGGGCGGCGGGTCTGACCTTGCGTTCCCGCACCACGAGTTCTCCGCGGCGCACGCTGAGGCCGCGCTAAAGGTCGAGCGGATGGCCGGCCACTACGTCCACGCCGGCATGATCGCGCTCGACGGGGTGAAGATGTCCAAGTCCCTGGGCAACCTCGTGTTCGTGCACAAGCTCTCGGAGGCCGGCCACGACCCGTCGGCGATCCGCCTGGCCGTCTTTGCGGGCCACTACCGCGAGGACCGGGACTTCTCCGACGCGATCCTGGCCGAGGCCGAGGAGCGCCTCGCACGTTGGCGCGAGCAGCTCGCCGGCGAGGTTTCTGAGGCGGAGGCGACGGAAGTCGTCGATAAGCTTCGCGCGATTCTTGCGGACGATCTGAACACCCCGGAGGCACTTTCGCTTCTCGACGGCGCAGCCGGCGACTGCAACCAGATCATCGCCACCGCCCTCGACGGGCTGCTCGGGGTGCGCATTTAGCGCGCCTCACGCACAATGGGCCCATGAGCGCAGCTGCGGACAACTCGATTCGGGCCCAGTTTCAGCCCGAGGTAGACGAATTCATCGACGACCTGAACACCTTCGCCACCGGTTCCTACCTGCAGGACGAGGACAAGGACCTGTGGGAAGAGCCTTTCGACCCGGCGGTGCTGCCGGATTTGAAGAAGCGGCTTGAGATGTTCCTTGACGCCCTCGATCTGCTTGGCGACGACCCTGAGGGCGACGCGCTGGTGAAGGTCGTGGCGCCGTTCTACGAGAACCTCGAGGAGTTCAACGAAAAGCACGCCAACGCGGTGCTTGAACCGGAGGAGAAGGCCGACATCGAGACCTTGGTGTTCCGTGCGGCGGCCGCCACCGGCGCCACGGACGAGGCTCTCAACGAGCTTCCGGAACTTGAGTAGGCCGAAGGCCGTCCTCTGGGACATGGACGGCACCCTCATCGACACCGAACCGCTGTGGGGTAAGGCCACCTTCGAGCTCGGCGAGCTGCTAGGCCGCCCGCTCACCCCGGAGGTGCGCGCTAGAACCATCGGCGGCAGCTTCCCCAACACCTTGAGCGTGGTGGCCGAGTGGGCGGGCTACGAGCTTAAAGACGGCGACCTGGAGCGTTACCGCACCTGGATGTTCGACGGGTTAAGGGTCAAAATGTGTGTCTGGCTCGGCGTGTCGCGGGGGTTAGATTTGGCCTTTTTGAATGCCGATTGAGTGGGTGTAGTCGGTGTCGATAGCGTTGTCGTAGAGGGCTGGGCGTCCTGTTTCGTGGTCGGCTTGGTTCTCGGTTTGGGTCAGGGTGGATACTTTGGCGAGTTGGCCCTGGCCCCAGTCGGACTGCCTGGCGATTCGTACTGGATCGTCAGGCAGTTCCGTTTTTAAGTAGAGCCACCAATCCAGCATGCGGCGTTGTCGTTCGCCTGATCTGCCGCGGTGGGTTCTGGCGAGCAGTTTGAGCTGGGCGTTGATGCCGCCTTCTAAGCTGTTGGTGGTGGATTTGATCCGCTCGGGCGCAAGGACTCCTGCTGGCGGGTTGAGGTAGACAAACAGCATCTCGGACCGCCAAAGATGGTTGAGGCTGTTGTAGGCCTTGCGCACGTTGTGGTGGGTCCACACGCGGGTCCATGCACCTGTTTTGGGGTCTTTGATCATGGTTTTCTCGTTCATCCATTCCCGGTAGATCGTTGAAAACTCGTGCAGTTGCACACCCCACGCGGCGGCTTCATCCAGTGTGGTGATCCGGGTCAGTTTCAGCGCAAGTCGGTAGATGGTGCGCCCGGCATCGGTGCGTGGGTTGGTGGTGGTGTAGCGGCGGACCACGCGTTGGGCGTGGACGAGGCAGCGTTGAATTTTCGTAGTCGGCCAGCACTTTTTGATTGCGCTGTATGCGCCTTGGCCGCCGTCGATGACGGCGATGAGTGGGGCTTCGATGCGTTCAAGCAGCAGTTGGTAGTCGCGGGTGGTTTCGTGTTTGCACCAGTGCCAGGCGATCACGTGGTCGATGGTCGCCGCGACGATCAGGCAGCCACCGGCGGTGTAGGTGCCATCGAGAAATACCTGGTCGTAGATCCGCTTGTGGTGGCCGGCGGTGGGGTCAGGCACATCAACGAGCCAGCACCACTTGAAGCGCCGCTTCATGGTGGCGCGGCTAACACCGTTTCGTTTGGCTAGGTCGTCGAGTGATATTGCGGTGGTGCAATGCTCGATGAACTGGGTGAACACTGCCGCGTTGGTGATGTCGTTTCGACGTTTGACGCTGGAGGCGCCGCATTGTTTGCAGCGCCATCTGGTGGTGCCTTTGCTGGTGGTGCCGTTGCGTTTCATTTCACCGCCGCAGTGGCAGCGTGGTTGGTTCTTCGACATTGCGACACCACACCACGCCGCGCATAGCACATCACGGCTGCCACACCGAGGATTTCCCGTCGGGGGCTAGATATATGCTTCCGGAGCATATACTTTCCGGAAACCTACAGGTCAATCCGTGAAAATCCGCGATTCCGGACACACTTTTTGACCCTTAACCCTGCGGGAGCTTTTAGCCTTGTGCCACACCGCATAAGCACTGGCGAGGAAAACAACTAAGAAAACCCCAGCGATCCCCGGCGGAATCAAGCGGTGGATGCGCCACGCTTGAATAGTTCGTTAAGTATTTCACGTGGGGTTGCGCCGCCGAGGATTTGTCGGGGTGTTTCGTTGAGCTCATTTTGCACCCACGCGACATGTTCGGGTGTGACGGTGGCAAAGTCGGTGCCCTTTTTGTAGAACCTGCGCCTGATCTCGCCGTTGGTGTTCTCGTTGGTTGGTCTCTGCCACGGTGAGTGCGGTTCACAGAAAAACACCTGGCAGCCGTCTTTAATCTGGACTTGTGCTGTGACAGCCATTTCTGCGCCTTGGTCCCATGTGATGGTCTTTAGCTGCTCGGTGTTGAGGTCTTTGACCATGTCCTGCAGGGTTGCGACCACGGTGTGTGAACTGTGCTCATCGGGAAGGTGTCCAAGCAGGGTGTAACGGCTGGTGCGCTCTACTAGGGTAATCAGCGCGCTTTTGCCACCTTTACCAATAACAAGGTCGCCCTCCCAGTGCCCGGGAATAGCCCTGTCATCAGCTTCCGGGCTGCGGTGGGTGATCTCAGCACCTTTGATCCAAGGGCGACCGGTTAACACGCCAGCGTTTCGGGCACGACGCTTGCGTGTTGAGCCGCCGCGGATAAGTACGTCTTTAGTCTTCATGACTTCTTCAAGCTCGGCTCGCAGGCTGCCTTTGCCTTGAATGTATAAGGCACTGTAGATCGCTTCGTGGGAAATACGCATGCTTTCATCATCGCTGAAAGCATGCTCAAGCCATGCACTAATGCGCCCAGGTGACCACCTGCGGGCAAGGCAATCGACTACTACACCCCGAAGCGTTGGGCTTTCATCGAGCTTGCGTAGTTTTGGCCGCACCATCCGACCAGCAGTAGAAACAGCAGCGTTGTGGGCGTTATACCGCAGCTGCTCTGTGCCGTCCTCATCGACGATCTTCCAACCATTACGGGTGATTTCACGAGCGACGACACTGTGGTGCCTATTTATTTTCTGCGCGATGGCTCGTGCCGAATCACCGACACGACATCCCGCTTCAATAGCAACACGGTCTTCAACAGTAAGCCTGCGACCACGCCCTACTAAGGCGTGTTTGTCGAATACGCCGCTAGGAAATCCATCAACGGCTTGAGTTTTCATCGGTGCTGGCATAACAGAATCTTTACCCAGCTTCTTGCCTGTATCTGGCAAAGACACCACCGCCTCATCAGGCGTTCGACGATGTCGCTGCCGGCGTAACTTCGCATACCGCTGCTTCCTTATCCACCCATACACGGTAGAAGGATGCACACCGATAGCATCAGCCACTGTCTGACAGCTCTCACCAGCAAGCACTCGCTCCACGGCCTGGGCACGTTTATCAGGTGACAAGTGGGCGCGTCTAGGCCGCACTTCGATTACACCAGCTTTCTTTAACCTGCTGTGAAGCAAGCCAGTCGATATTCCAACAGTCTGTGCTGCTTGACTGATCGACATACCTGCACGCACCAACCCAACAGCCTCACGGACAAACGGATCACGCAAACGACTCGCACGCCTGCCTGGAGGTTCGACACCTCTTACCCTCAACCAACCGTAAACCGATTCGGGGCCTACACCCACATCACGCGCGACCAGGCTAACTGCCTCGCCTGCCACCACGCGCTCAACAGCAGCATCCTTAACATCCTTCGGAGTCCAACGCGTCACAACTACCTCCCGGTCGAAGTGGCGCATTCACCCCTTGACAGCACGCCCTGGCTTGAACATATGGCGATGAAAACTAGACTTCAAGTAGTTGAACTTTTGGTATGGAGATGCCTATGCGTAAGACCTTAATCAGCCTCACCGGCCCCGCCTTCGTTGCTGCAGTGGCTTACGTCGACCCCGGCAACGTAGCCGCCAACATCAGCGCCGGCTCCCACTACGGCTACCTCCTGGTGTGGGTACTCGTCGTGGCCAACCTCATGGCCATGTTCATCCAGTACCACTCCGCCAAACTGGGCCTAGTCACCCACCGCTCCCTGCCGGAAATCATGGGCGAGCGTCTCTCCCGCCGCGCGCGCCTAGGCATGTGGGCCCAGGCCGAGCTCATCGCCGCGGCCACCGACCTCGCCGAAGTCATCGGCGGCGCCATTGCCCTGCAACTCCTCTTCAACCTCCCCCTGTTCGCGGGCGCGCTCATCATCGGCGCGGTCTCCATCATTCTCCTCATCTTCCAGAAGAAGAACCAGTGGTTCGAGGGGCTTGTCATCGGCCTGCTCCTGGTCATCTGCATCGGCTTCCTTGCCGGCCTCGCCATCGCCCCGCCCGACCCCGCCGACGTGGCCGGCGGCCTCATCCCCCGCCTAGAGGGCAAGGACAGCATCCTGCTGGCCGCCTCCATGTTGGGCGCCACCGTCATGCCGCACGCCATTTACCTACACTCCTCCCTGACCAAGCAGCGCTACCCCGACCTGGAAATCCCCCACGTGTTGGCCGGCACCCGCGCGGACATCGCCGTGGCGCTGTCCATCGCCGGGCTCGTCAACGTGGGCCTGCTGGTCCTGGCGGGCTCGGCCCTCTACGGCGTGGACGGCACAGAGACCATCTCCGGGGCCCACACGGCGATTGCCAGCCACCTCGGCCCGCTGGCCGGCGTTCTCTTCGCCATCGGCCTGCTGGCCAGCGGCCTCGCCTCGACGTCAGTGGGCGCCTACGCCGGCTCCGAAATCATGGACGGCCTGCTTCACATCAAGGTCCCCCTACTAGTCCGCCGCCTGGTCACGCTCATCCCGGCGCTGGTCATCATCGGCTGCGGGGTCGACCCCACTATGGCACTGGTGGTCAGCCAGGCACTTCTTTCCCTGGGCATCCCCTTCGCCATCATCCCGCTTTTCCGCTATGCCGGCTCCCGGGACGTCATGGGTGAGTTCGCCGCGAAACCCTGGTCTATGGCCGTGGGCTGGACGCTTGCCGCGCTGGTCATCGCACTCAATCTCGCCCTCGTGCTCCTGCCGCTGCTCTAGGCCGCCTACAATCAGCAGCCATGATTGAAGTAGCAGCCGTCGTCATCCGCAACCCACAAGGCCACGTGCTTACCGTGCGCAAGAAGTCCTCCACCAAGTACCAACTGCCCGGCGGCAAGCCCGAGGCGGGCGAGGCGCTTGTCGACGCCGCCCTGCGCGAAGTTGCCGAAGAAGTAGGCCTCACCCTCGACGCCGAGAGCCTCAACAAACTCGGCACCTTCGACGCTCCCGCCGCCAACGAACCGGGCGAGGTCGTCGTCGGCACCATCTTCACCTACACCCGCACCGTCACCGCCGACGAACCCCATGCCGCCGCCGAAATCGGCGACACCGCCTGGGTCAACCCAGCAGCCCCCGACCGCGAGCTTGCACACCTGCTGCGCGACCGCGTCTTCCCCACGCTGGCCTAGCGCCAACTGTCAACACTTCGGCGTCATTGACCTCGAAACCATCAAGAGCTACCCTTTTGAACATGTTCACTGAACACGTTCACTCATCGCGCTCGGCCGCCAAAGCTGGCACCGTCAGCAAGGTCCTAGCCACCGCCTACGAACTCTTCCTCACTCAGGGCTACGCCACCACCAGCATCCGGACTATCGCATCCGAAGCTGGCGTTAGCGTGGGAACCGTCATGGGAGTCGGCGACAAACAAACGCTGCTCATCCGCACCATTGGCCAACACATTTCAGAACTCCACGATGACATCCGGGGACAATCCGATAGCCTTCTCGATGTCCTGAGACCTTTCCTCCAGATGTTTACCGGCCACGAAGAGCTCTCCCGCGCCTTTGGCGCAGCACTCATCCAACAAGGCAATCAAGGCGAAGCGCTCACCGCACTCAAAACGCTCCTGACCGATGAAATCACCCTGCGACTCGGCACCAGGCTCAGCAGCGCCGATGCGGCCGAGTACGCCGACCTGCTGTACAACGTCTACCTCGGCTTACTCATCGGCTGGGCCGCCGGAATCTACGACACCGAGCACCTCACATCCCAAGCCGCCTCATCGATCGAACGCCTCAACACCGCATTCGGAGTAACCCAATGATCCTAGAATCTTCCCCAGCCTGGCCCTCCCTTCTACTAGCAGCCATTCTGCTTGGCGACGCCGCCCTCTCCCTCAAACCAGTCCCCTTCATCGAAGCCTGCCTCAGCGGCGTCAAACTCCCCAAGGACTGGTGGTGGGCGCTCATTGTCATCAAGTGCCTCGCCGCCGTAGGACTCATTGCCGGCCTCTGGTTCCCCGGCGTAGGAATCACAGCCATGATTGGAGTCATCGCCTATTTCTGCGCGGCCGCAGCAGCCCATGTCCGCGCCCACTTCCTCGGTAGCGCATTCTGGATCAACTGCTTAGGCATGCTCGCATTCTCCATCGGAGTACTGATCCTGACGCTCGCACTGAATTAAGACACCAGTCAACCTTTCACGGCTTCCTGAAGGCAGATACATCATTGCACCTCTTGAATGATGACTTGATGCTTTCTACCCTAAAGGTATGCGCACGACGATAAACCTCCCGCCGAAACTCCTTGAAGAAACGAAGATCCAAGCCAAAGCCAACAATGTCACTTTGAGCTCATACGTCGAAGAGGCGGTCCGCGCTGCCCTCAAGAAGGAAGCCCGCATCAGTACCGAAGACACCCCCGTTAACCTGCCCTCCTTCGATTGCGGCGGACCGGCTCTAGTTGATCTCAGCAACAAAGAAGCTGTGTGGGCGGTACTCGATGATCATTCCTGATGTCAACATTCTCGTTTATGCCTTCCACTCCGCTGCACCGCAACATAAACCCGCTCAACAATGGCTAAGTAGTGCTCTAAATCGGCATGAAACAATTGGACTCCTGGATGTTGTGGCAACGGGCTTGAAGTAGAAAAAGCCATTTCCTAGCCTGCGAGAAATATCTGGCAATGAGGTGGAATCCGATCCCGCCAGGGTCTTGGCAACGTATACCGCATTCAAACCGCCAATGAAATAGCGTGCTGTCAAGGGGTGAATGCGCCACTTCGACCGGGAGGTAGTTGTGACGCGTTGGACTCCGAAGGATGTTAAGGATGCTGCTGTTGAGCGCGTGGTGGCAGGCGAGGCAGTTAGCCTGGTCGCGCGTGATGTGGGTGTAGGCCCCGAATCGGTTTACGGTTGGTTGAGGGTAAGAGGTGTCGAACCTCCAGGCAGGCGTGCGAGTCGTTTGCGTGATCCGTTTGTCCGTGAGGCTGTTGGGTTGGTGCGTGCAGGTATGTCGATCAGTCAAGCAGCACAGACTGTTGGAATATCGACTGGCTTGCTTCACAGCAGGTTAAAGAAAGCTGGTGTAATCGAAGTGCGGCCTAGACGCGCCCACTTGTCACCTGATGAACGTGCCCAGGCCGTGGAGCGAGTGCTTGCTGGTGAGAGCTGTCAGACAGTGGCTGATGCTATCGGTGTGCATCCTTCTACCGTGTATGGGTGGATAAGGAAGCAGCGGTATGCGAAGTTACGCCGGCAGCGACATCGTCGAACGCCTGATGAGGCGGTGGTGTCTTTGCCAGATACAGGCAAGAAGCTGGGTAAAGATTCTGTTATGCCAGCACCGATGAAAACTCAAGCCGTTGATGGATTTCCTAGCGGCGTATTCGACAAACACGCCTTAGTAGGGCGTGGTCGCAGGCTTACTGTTGAAGACCGTGTTGCTATTGAAGCGGGATGTCGTGTCGGTGATTCGGCACGAGCCATCGCGCAGAAAATAAATAGGCACCACAGTGTCGTCGCTCGTGAAATCACCCGTAATGGTTGGAAGATCGTCGATGAGGACGGCACAGAGCAGCTGCGGTATAACGCCCACAACGCTGCTGTTTCTACTGCTGGTCGGATGGTGCGGCCAAAACTACGCAAGCTCGATGAAAGCCCAACGCTTCGGGGTGTAGTAGTCGATTGCCTTGCCCGCAGGTGGTCACCTGGGCGCATTAGTGCATGGCTTGAGCATGCTTTCAGCGATGATGAAAGCATGCGTATTTCCCACGAAGTGATCTACAGTGCCTTATACATTCAAGGCAAAGGCAGCCTGCGAGCCGAGCTTGAAGAAGTCATGAAGACTAAAGACGTACTTATCCGCGGCGGCTCAACACGCAAGCGTCGTGCCCGAAACGCTGGCGTGTTAACCGGTCGCCCTTGGATCAAAGGTGCTGAGATCACCCACCGCAGCCCGGAAGCTGATGACAGGGCTATTCCCGGGCACTGGGAGGGCGACCTTGTTATTGGTAAAGGTGGCAAAAGCGCGCTGATTACCCTAGTAGAGCGCACCAGCCGTTACACCCTGCTTGGACACCTTCCCGATGAGCACAGTTCACACACCGTGGTCGCAACCCTGCAGGACATGGTCAAAGACCTCAACACCGAGCAGCTAAAGACCATCACATGGGACCAAGGCGCAGAAATGGCTGTCACAGCACAAGTCCAGATTAAAGACGGCTGCCAGGTGTTTTTCTGTGAACCGCACTCACCGTGGCAGAGACCAACCAACGAGAACACCAACGGCGAGATCAGGCGCAGGTTCTACAAAAAGGGCACCGACTTTGCCACCGTCACACCCGAACATGTCGCGTGGGTGCAAAATGAGCTCAACGAAACACCCCGACAAATCCTCGGCGGCGCAACCCCACGTGAAATACTTAACGAACTATTCAAGCGTGGCGCATCCACCGCTTGATTCCGCCTAGCCGAGGCAGAGCAATGATGAAATACCAACTGCAATCTTTAGCAAAACTGTTAAGGATGAATGGTGGGGTCCTTTAATCTTTAACTCCTCTCATTTTGGCCTTCAGGACCAGCAAACTACACCTTTCTAAGGCGCTGTGTACAAACAGGCGTGCTCGGTAGCCATACCATCAGGCACAGAAAGTCACTGTAGAGATGAAGGTACGGGGTTAAGCGATAGGATATGGGATATGAAGAAGATCCGAACGATGCTGGACGGGGTAAACGAGATTCACCTATTTCAAAGCCAGCGAGTAGCGCAGGCAGCGCAGCAAGCGCATCTGCGCAATCGGACTCGCAGTTATCGGGCGCACCGGAAAATAAACGTAGCGATTTCCCACCAGTTGGAGGAGCGCTCCCTGGCGTAAATAGGCTTTCTAACCTTGATGACCAAATTGCTGTGTGGGCGCTTCAGGGGCCAACTCCGCATCCACAGATAATCAAACAGCACAATGACATTCAGCCGGGCGCAGGCGATCGGATTATGGAGGACGCTCATGCAGATATTGTCCTCGATAGGAAAGTTACAGCAGAATCTTTCGAGTACGCGATATTTGAATCAAAAGTACGGCTCTTTACAACCGTAGGTGTCATTTTCGGCGCGCTCATCCTTATACCGGCGATACTCGTTCTTTTTGACCCACCGGAATCGATAGTTGGTACTGCGGCGGTGGGTCTGGCGGCAGCAAGCCCACTAGTCCGCACCCTCATTGGCCCTAAGCAATCCCGGAAGGACCAGTTAGAGAGCGCGGAGCGGGGAGGGGTTTAAATCCCGAAGTAGGCGCGCAGGTCGGCCGCAATGGCATCGAGGCGGTCGGCGTCGGGGGATTCGAGGTAGCACTTCAGCTTCGGCTCGGTACCGGAGGGGCGCACGATGACTCGGTCATTGTTGTCGGTGAAAAATTTGGAGCCTTGGGCGAATTTCTCTACCTTCGCCACGGGCGAGCCAGCCAGTTCAGCGGGCGGGGTAGATGCGACCTTATCCATCGCTTGGGCGATGATGCTGAGGTCATCGACGCGGAAGGTCAGCGGCTGGGTGTAGAGGGCGCCCACGGTGGCGTAGATGCCTTCTAGGCGCTCTAGCAAGGTGGTTCCTGCGGCCTTGCATTCGGCTGCGAGGCTGGCGAGCACTACGGAGGTAGCAACGCCGTCCTTGTCGCGGACAGCGGTGGGGTCCGGGCAGAAACCAATGGCTTCCTCATAACCAAAGGCGAGGTCTGGGGTGCGGGCGATCCACTTGAAACCGGTGAGCGTCTCTTTGTGGCCGAGGCTATAGTGGGCGGCGATGCGCCTGAGCAGGCGGGAGGAGACGAGCGAGTTGGCGAAGTTGCCTGTCGCACCCTGGCGGGCAAGATAGTCGCCCAAAAGGGCGCCGGTTTCATCGCCGGTGAGCTGGCGCCACGTGCCTGAGGACGTGGGCACGGCGGCGGCGCAGCGATCCGCATCCGGGTCATAAGCGATAAGAATATCGGCACCGATCTCCTCAGCGTGGCGGATGCCGAGGTCGAGGGCACCCGGCTCTTCCGGGTTGGGGAAGGAAACGGTGGGGAAATCGGGATCCGGTTGGGCCTGTTCAGGAACCAGCGAGACGCGGAACCCGCAGCGGGTCAGCAGCTTTTCGCCCAAGGCGGCGCCGACGCCGTGCATGGCGGTCAGCGCGATGGTGACATCGGTATGTGCACCCACGAGCTGTGCGGCGCGGTCGAGGTACTCGGCGCGGGTATCGACGTCCGCGATGTTCTCGGTGGATAGCGGGACTTCATCGGCATGGGGTGCCGCGGCGATGGCGGTGGCGATTTCGGCATCGGCGGGCGAAACCAGCTGTACGCCTTCTGCCGGGCCGGTGGCGATGCGGCCGCCCAGGTAGACCTTGTAGCCATTATCGGCCGGCGGGTTATGCGAGGCAGTGACCATAATGCCGGCATCCGCCTTGAGCGAGCGGACCGTGAAGGCGGTCAGCGGAGTGGGGTTCTGCGCTGGCAGAACCAAGGCCTTGCCGCCGGCCGCGGAGATGACCTGTGCGGCATCGCGCTGGAACTGCGCGGAGCCGTGGCGGGCATCGCAACCAATGGCTACCACTGGGGTGTCTACGTGCTGTTTGAGCCAGGAGATTAGTCCATAGGTGGTGCGGATGACCACGGCGCGATTCATGCGGGACTCGCCCGCGCCCACGGCGGCGCGCAGGCCCGCGGTGCCGAAGGCGAGGGGACCGGCGAAGGCGGCGGCGAGCTCGTCGGTATTGCCCTCTTCAATCCAGGTCATCACCTGGCGGGCGGTGTCCGGATCGGGGTCGTGCTCGGCCCAGGTGCGGGCGTAGTCATAATCCACGGTGGCGGCCTTTGACATGGCTTAGAGCTCCTCGAGGATCTTGGCGGAGGAAGACAAGCCCAGGCGGGTTGCGCCGGCCTCAATCATGGCCAAGGCATCCTTGGCGGTGCGGATGCCGCCAGAGGCCTTCACGCCTAGCTTGTCGCCTACGGTCTCGCGCATGAGCTTAACGGCGTGTACGGAGGCGCCGCCGGCCGGGTGGAAACCAGTGGAGGTCTTCACAAAGTCCGCCTGGGCGGCTGCGGCGGCCTTGCAGGCGAGGACAATGGCGTCGTCGGAAAGCGCGGCGGACTCGATGATGACCTTGAGCACCTTGCCTGGGATAGCATCGCGCACGGCCTGGATTTCGGCCTGCAGATCCTCGGCGCGGCCCTCGATGGCCAGCGGGATATTGATGACCATGTCCACCTCTTCGGCACCATCGGCAACCGCGCGGGCCGCCTCAGCGGCCTTAGTCTCCGGCTTTACAGCACCGGAAGGAAAGCCCACGACGGTAGCAATATGCAGCGAATCAGGAACCTCGATGGGCAGGGCGGACGGGGAAACACAGACGGAATAGGTGCCCAGCTCGGCCGCCTCATTCACCAAGGCGCGGAACTGTTCCGGGGTGGCCTCCGGCTTGAGCAGGGTGTGGTCGATGATGGATGCAACGTCGGTGCGGGAAGTCATAATTGTTCTCCTTAGCGGGTGAGGCGGGATTCGGAACGGGCCATCTTGAGGTCAGAGACGATGTACAGGGCAATGCCGATGGCGGCGACGGCCGCGAGGATCCACAGCACGGTGTTATAGCTGGTGAGGTCCTGCAGCTTCGCCGTATAGGCAATGCCCAGCGGGATGGCGATATTGATGGTCAGGTTATAAAAGCCAATCGCGATGCCGGACTTGGCGGCGGTGATATTGCGCAGCGCGGTATTGACCAGCGGGGCGTACATCAGCGCAAAGCCAGAGGCAAAGGCCACGATGGCCAGGATGAGTACGGCGACGTGAAGCTGCACAAAGAGCGCGGCCACCACTAGTGCGCCGGCAACCAGGCCGAAGGCGGTGTAGATGGTGGCGCGGGAGGATAAAACCGCACCGATCTTGCCGGAGAAAATACCGATGAGGATGGCGCAAACGTAGCCCGGGATCATCAGCAGGGAGGCCTTATCGATGTTCATGCCATGCAGGTCGTGCGCGGCAAATGGCAGCAGGAAGATAAAACCCATCTGGGTGGAGTAGACGAAGAAGACCATGAGGATGGTCCACACGTAGCGGCCGTTAGTAAAGAATTCCGGGGTGACCACGGGGTGCTTGGCGTCGCCGATGTGGATGATAAACCCCACGACGCCAAGGAAAGCAAAGATGAGCCATGCCCAGTTGAATTCCTGCATAAACATGGTTAGGCCGGTGGCGAAGGCCGCGATGAAAAACAGGCCCAGGGCATCGAGGTGGCCTTCCACAGCCTCATCTTCTGGCACCAGCTTGATGATCGGCGGGATGGCCAGGATGAGAATGAGCGGGATGAGGAACATCGCCGTCCACGAGACATAGGTGGAAATAAAGCCGGAGGTCAGCGCGCCAATGAGCAGCCCGGCTTGGAAGGCGGCGGTGGAAAAGCCGAGGTAGGTCTTCTGATCGGCCTCGCTCAAGTGCTTGGTCACGTAAATGACATACAGCGTTTCCGCGGCGGCAAGGCCCGTGGTTTGGATGAGGCGGCCGGTGAGCACCATGGGCCAGAAGTTGGAAAAGGCGAAGGCCAAAAGCGAGCCCACGGCGATGAGGACAACGCCGGTGAGCATGAGCTTGCGGATGGAGATGGAATCCGCCAGCGCGGCGTAGACCACGGCGCCGATGCCGATGATCACGCCGGCGAGGGAAGCCTGGAGGGAGGCGGTTTTAACGGAGATGTCCAGCGCCTCGGCGATCGGCATGGTCATCGTCTTAAAGCCGTTATCAATAACCAGCGAGAAGACGAAGACAAAAAGCAGGATGGGCACGGCAACCTTGGGGTTTAGCGCGGAGCCTGGCCGCTTGTCCTGCGGGGAAGCGGTGGGGTGGGTGGAAGTCACGGGGGAGAGGTTCCTTTTAGTCGAGCGCGTTCAGGGGAAGCGCGAGTTCAATCATGGTGCGGAAGGCGGTCTGGCGTTCCTCCGCGGAGAGGTGGGTATCGTGCACCAGGTTGTCGGAGACGGTGAAAAGTCCCAGCGCGTCGACGCCGGCCTCAGCCGCGGTGGCATAAAGCGCTGCGGATTCCATCTCTACGCCGAGCACACCCATGTGCGCCCAGCGCTCGTTCACGCTCTGGTCAAAGTTGTAGAAGATATCCGAGCTCAAAATATTGCCTACGTGGATGTGGGCCTGCTGCTTTTCGGCCTGATCCACCAAAGCCTTGAGGAGCTTCCACGAGGCGGTGGGGGCGTAGCTGCCCGGTAGGTTGTACTGGCTCAAGAAGTTGGAATCGGTGGAGGCGGACGAAGCAACGATGACATCGTGCAGCGCAATGTCTTCCTGCATGGCGCCAATGGAGCCGACACGGATGAGCTTCTTTACGCCGTAGTTGTGGATGAGCTCCCAGGAGTAGATGCCGATGGAGGGAATGCCCATGCCGGAGCCCATCACGGAGATGGGCTTGCCGTTAAAAGTACCGGTAAACCCCAGCATATTGCGCACACCGTTGAACTGGACGGTATCTTCCAGGAAGTTCTCGGCGATGAACTTCGCGCGCAGCGGGTCACCGGGCAGGAGGATGGTTTCCGCAATGGGCGCGCCCTGCGGATTGATGTGTGGGGTGGCAATATCCGTAGCGGACATATTTTCGCTCCTTGGTACGGGGAGGGGGATTTTACAGACCAAGCTTAAACCCTCAGGACCCCGAGTCAATGGGACTATTTGCAGCTTTTTAGCAACCGTGGAGAGCCTCAGCGCACCCAGTCCACGCTTGCCGACGCTCCTTTTTCCCACAACCCCCAATCCACATGCCTTCGCGCGGCTACCGACGCACGGTAGAAGGCGTGGCCGAGCAGCCCGCAGGGGTGGGCTGCCATGCCGTTTCTCTAACTGCCTTCAATAGGCGCGAAAAGGTGCCACAAGAGCTATGCATTTTTACGCTCTGACATGGCGATTTGTGTAAAACGTTGAAAGCAGGTTAGATTATTGGAGTCCGCAACGGAGAGCACAACGAAATAGCGATGTGTTCAACGCTAGGATGTGCCCCCTTAGCTCAGTCGGCAGAGCGTTTCCATGGTAAGGAAAAGGTCGACAGTTCGATTCTGTCAGGGGGCTCCATTCATGTTTGGAGGAAGGGACTCCTCCGAGGTGAATATGGCGGTGTAGCTCAGTGGTAGAGCAAGCGACTCATAATCGCTGTGTCGCGAGTTCAATTCTCGCCATCGCTACCGGGAAAGAAAGGCGCCCGCAGGGCGCTTTTTTATTACCGCGCTGAAGGCAGTCCCGGCTGTGCCTAGTTTCGGATTGGAACTATGGCTCTGGTAAGGTCTTCAACGCTTGATGCTTAGGCATTGAGGAATAAAAGAATAGGGGCGTGGCGCAATTGGTAGCGCAACGGTCTCCAAAACCGTAGGTTGCAGGTTCGAGTCCTGTCGCCCCTGCACAGTAAACCCCGTCATCTGGCATCAGGTGGCGGGGTTTCTTCATGCCTTATTTTCCCTTGATTTCTAGTGGTCGTGGAAACACCTGACATGGGTTAGGTGATTGTGTGGAGTCGAAATGGGTTCCGGATTCTGCTGTTGTGGCGCGGTTTGCGTCGTTGGTTCGGGCTGGTAGTTCAATACGGGCGGCTGCTGGGGTGGTTGGTTTAGCGCGGTCGGTGGCTTATCGGCTTGCTGGTGAGTTGGACTTGCCGCGCAAGCGCCGCAGGACTACTAGCTCGGATGACTGTGAGGAAATAGCTCGCCTGTGGCTGGAAGGTGTGGCACCGATGGATATTGCGCGCCAGCTTTCTATAGGCTCTTCTCCGGTGTACCGCATCGGTATTGAGCTTGGTTTGTGGAAGCGCAATCCGCATGGCCGAAAAGCTGCGGCCACAACTGACCGGTGTAGTTATCTGCAATTGCGCGCGAATGCTTTAGGCCGCAAAGATGCCGCTTTAGCCTGTGGCATTCATCCGCGTAATGCTGCTGATATAGACAAAGGTGTCATTAAGCTTTCCACTGGGCGTGTGCCTTTTGTCCCGGCTGGCCCAGATGTGGCGCTGTATAACAGGCTTATGCAGGTAATTGAGTACGTTGATGGTCGCCAAGCAGTTCCAGTCCAGGTTATTCCGCAACAGCGTATCGATAGGCGTATTTCTTCGCGCTACTTATCGGTAGAAGAACGCGAGCTCATCTTTGACCTTGACCGGCAAGGCAAAGGTGTACGTGAGATAGCTCGGCGTCTTCAGCGCTCTGCTGGCACTATCAGCAAGGAGCTTAAACGCAACCGGGATGAATTTGGGGTGTATCTTCCCACGCATGCGCACCGTAAATCGGTGTTGCGTAGGTTTAGACCGAAAAAGCGCAAGATTGATGCCAATCCACGTTTGCGCACCGTGGTCTGGGCGATGGTGAAAGATAGGTACTCGCCGGAGCAGATTTCTGGGAGGTTGCGCAGCTGCTACCCCGGTGATGAGACTATGTACGTGTGTCCTGAAACTATTTATCAGTCTTTGTATTTCCAGGCTAAAGGTGAGTTGAAAAAGGAAGTCGCTGCTGCACTGCGTCGCGGTCACGCCCAACGTCGACCTCGTGGCACGCGCAGTGCCCGCAGGCGGTTTGTTGACCCTATGGTGATGATTTCCGACCGGCCAGCAGAAGTAGACGACCGAGCAGTACCAGGTCATTGGGAAGGCGACCTCATTTTAGGCGCGGGTAATAAGTCTGCAATTGGCACGCTAGTAGAGCGAACCACGCGCTATGTCATCTTGCTGCATTTACCTAATGGGCATAGTGCTACCGAAGTAAATAAAGCACTTACTAAAGCGATTGCTACCTTGCCAGATCATCTCAAAGGATCACTTACCTGGGATCAGGGAAGTGAAATGGCCTGCCATAAGGCCTTTTCTGTAGCTACAAAGTGTCCCGTGTTCTTCTGCGATCCTGGTTCGCCGTGGCAGCGAGGCACCAATGAAAACACCAATGGACTACTAAGGCAGTACTTCCCTAAAGGAACAGACCTAAGCGTCCATAGTGCAGCGGACCTAGAATTCGTCGCCATGCAACTCAACCGCCGCCCCCGCAAAACCCTGGGCTTTCAAACACCAGCCGAGAAAATGGCCGCACTGATAAACTCAACCGAAACATAAGAAGTGTTTCCACGACCACTAGAAATCAAGCCGTTTTCCTTCGGCCGGCCAGGGGTTTCGTGGAAAGATTGAAGATGTTTCTTGAAAGCCCCGTGACGGACGAGGGGCTTTTATGAAGGTCAAGTCCTGGGTAGTGGTGTATCTGTTTTCGAATCTGGGGTTAGTTTCATGGCGGTGGTTTAGGGGCCATCTCGGGGATAAGGGGTGAGGGTATTCACGCGGCGATCTCCTGGTTGTTGTCGCGGTCCTCGTCGATGACCCCAGCGGCGATTATCTCTTTGGTCTGTGCCAGGCTGGTCAGTGACATATAACGCTTCTGTTGGATCCAGTCATCGTGCTGTTCGGCCAAAACCGCCCCAACAAGGCGCACAACAGCGTCTCGGTTTGGGAAGATTCCTACGACATCGGTACGCCGGCGGATCTCCCTATTGAGCCGTTCAGTGGGGTTATTCGACCAGATTTTGGTCCACACCGCTCTCGGCGCAGCGGTAAACGCCAACAGCTCGTCGAGACACTCCTCGAGGTAGGTGGCAACGTGAGGGAATTTCTGCTGGCAGAATTCAATAACCTCACGAGCTTGGGCCCACACACTAGCGGCATCGGGTTGCTGAAAGATTGTGTGAAACATCGCTGACAGAGTCGGCCATTGGGTTTTGGGAACCTGGGCCGAGAGGTTCTTCGCGAAGTGCGTTCGACACCGCTGCCAACTAGCCTGCGGCAGGCAGTCACCCACGGCTGCTTGAATACCAAGATGGGCATCACTAGTAACGAGGAATACCCCGGTCAGGCCACGGGCGATGAGGTCCCGAAAGAACCCGGTCCACGACGCGGTAGATTCCGCGGTGGCAACCTGCATGCCCAAAAGCTCTCGGTAGCCGTCAGCGTTGACACCTGTGGCCAGCAACACGCTGGTCTTTACGACACGTCCTCCTTCCCGCACCTTCATTGTCAGCGCGTCGCAGGAGACAAAGTGGTAGGGGCCTTGGTCAAGCCGGCGGGTGCGGAAGTCATCGACCATGTCATCGAGTTCTTTGGCCATCTCGCTGACCTGAGACTTCGACAAGTTGTTGATCCCAAGGGTGGCCACCAGGTCGTTCATCCTGCGAGTGGAGACTCCTTTCAGGTAACAGGTGGCGATGACTGTGGTCAGGGCACGCTCGGTGCGGCTGCGGCGCTCTAGCAGCCAGTCAGGGAAAAATGCGCCGGTGCGTAGCTTCGGGATTGCCACATCAATGCTGCCGACTCGGGTATCAAGTTGGCGATGACGGTAGCCATTACGTGTGTTGGTGCGCTCGGCTGACACGGTGGCGTAATCAGCCCCGCAGACGGTGTCTGCTTGGGCGGAAAGAATCTGGTTGATGAAGTCAGTGAGCATTTGGCGCATCAAATCTGGGGACGCTTGAGTCAGTAGCTCTTCGAGATACGCGGTCGGATCGATATGATGAGGGTCAGCGGCCATCGCAGGGTACTTCCTTTCGAGGATAGGTAAGAGTTGATTCGAAAGGTACCCGCGATGGTCGCCTTCATGCACACCGGCACAAGACTTACCGCGGGCTACAGATACACCACGTTAGGGGACGCAACCCATCAGAAACGAGCGTGGTTCAGCTGTTTTCGCAACTTTGCCGGAATCTGCGCCATCTCTGCTACTTTCACTGTCTCTTCAGCAGTGCACACAGCTGCACCGCTACCCGGAACTTGACTAGTTCAGCGATCGCTGTATAGTTCAGCGCATGCTGACTATTGCTTCGCGTCTCGACGTGATGAACCGCCTGGGTCGTGCACTGGCCGACCCCACTCGATCCCGGATCATCTTGACCCTGCTCGACCATCCCGCCTACCCGGCGGAACTATCCCGAGATCTGGACCTGACGCGCCCGAACGTGTCCAACCACCTGACATGCTTGCGCGATTGTGGGATTGTCGTCTCCGAGCCAGAGGGGCGTCGGACACGATACGAGATCGCCGATCCGCACCTGGCACAGGCACTGACAGCACTGGTCGATGCCACCCTGGCAGTAGACGAAGACGCCCCGTGCATCGATCCCGTCTGCACGCTTCCCGGGTGCTACGCAGCTGGGGAGGACGCATGATCCTCACCTCGGTCTTGCAGGCGATAGGCCTGTTCGCAGCTACCAACATCGACGACATCATCGTGCTCTCCCTCTTCTTCGCGCGAGGGGCAGGCCAGCGCGGCACCACCGCCCGCATTCTGGCCGGCCAGTACCTCGGATTCGCGGGCATCCTCGTCGCCGCGATCCTTGTGACCACCGGCGCCGGAGCATTTCTGCCCCCGGCAGCCATTCCATACTTTGGTCTCATCCCTCTGGGCCTCGGCCTCTGGGCCGCATGGCAGGCCTGGCGCGGAGACGATAACGACGATGACGACGAGGCCAAGGTTGCCGGCAAGAAGGTCGGCGTGGGGGCGGTCGCAGGCGTCACCTTTGCCAACGGTGGCGACAATATCGGCGTCTACACCCCTGTATTCCTCAGTGTGGAGCCTCTCGCAGTAGTCGCCTACTGCGTTATCTTCCTCGCGCTCGTTGCGATCCTGGTGGCCCTGGCAAAGTTCGTCGCCACCCGCCCCCCGATCGCGGAAGTGCTCGAACGCTTTGAGCACATCCTCTTTCCCATCGTTCTCATCGGCCTCGGTATCGTGATCCTCGTCAGCGGCGGAGCCTTCGGGCTCTGACGTAGCGGCAGCGTTCCAAACGGCCCCGACCGGGCGTTATCGGTGGCTCCTATAACTCCTGGAAGGTCTTTTTGAAGCGCCGTCGGGGCGTGTGAATCTAATCACACAGAATTTACAGAATCCCAGCAATTAAACTGTCGGCTACCCAATTTCACCCGCGGACGCAATGAGACTAGCACCGACGCTTTCCCCAACGCGCCACCGCTTGCGGCGTAGCCCGACCAAGGCCACCGGCTGGTTCTCAAACGAGGACGAAGCCCGTGGCCTAGAGCTCGTGGTCGAGAGTCGAAATTCGGCCTAAAACCGCGTTTAGCCAAAGAAAAATGACCCCCAGAATCCGCCCCTTCCAGCCGTTCTTTGAGGCTGGTGGCTAAGTCTAGAAGCTCGTCAGGATTATCTGCAGGCCTCTGTTGAGACAGATTCCGCTGTGCTGCGCGCACAAACTTAGCGAGTATGCCGGCGTCACGGGCCAGTGGGGAAGTGACAGGCAACTCCGCCAGTAGTACCTGCAGGTGCTGGGCGGCACTGCTAGCGGCGTCGAGTGCATACTCGTAGTCTCCAGTATCCCCGTGCGCTCCAATAAACAAGGCGCACAGGTGCGCGCCCTGGGATTCACGAACAATGGCTGACATTCTATTCCTACTTACTCAAGCCACTTCTGGCCTGGCCCTTTGAGGCTTTCTGAGGCCCGCCATGCAACTACCAAGATAGAAATCTGGAAGCCAATAATCCATGCGTTTGGTGCTCCTCCCACGCTCGAAATGATTCCGCAAACGGTTAAAACTAGTAGAAATACGCCCGTTACAACTCCCCCAGCTGCGCTTCCCCTCCTGGCCGAGAAGAAAATGATAAAGCCCAGTAGCAATATCGGAAAACAAAGACACATGGTTCATACTTCCAAACTCGCGCCGGAAGCAGCTATTTGAAACAGGGAGAATAGTGACGCTTGGATCAGCACCAGAGAAAAGTTGCCCAAAGTCTGTGGATTCCATTTATTTCGTCTTTGTTTGTCGTCAGAAGTAGTTGGTTCAACCCGCTCCTTTTTGGCCTGGTTGCCTTGTATTTCTGTTGAGTCCACAAAGAGGGGTGGTTTTCGCCTGTCGATCATGGTGGTGATGGTGCACAGAATTATGAACGCAAGGGCCCACCAACTACCTGCTCGCGAAGACTGTTCTTGTCCACCGGGAACTGTCTTATTTCCGTCTTCCCGTAGGGGACTATTTTTACTTTGGCTCAAAATGCACCAAAGGTATTATCCTCAATCGCCAAAATGTTACTTCCAGGTAAGAAATAGTCCCTATTTATAGATAGCTCCTGGCGGTTAATCCTGTCATCCTGGCTCTCGTCGAGCTGCAACTCTCGCATAGCGTGGTTGCTAAGGAGGTGTGCCCAATTGGATTACAAGTACCTACACACTTGATCGGTGCTGCACGTTTCAGGGTCCGGGTGTGCGGCGTCCTGTCTGAGGTCCGCGATAGTGTCGCGCAGCACGGAGAGCTGCGCGATCTGCTGCTCGATCTCAGCGAGGCGCACGTCAAGCAGGTCGCGCACGTGCTCGCAGGGCGCCTGGCCGCCGTCGCGGATGTCGAGGATCTGGCGGATCTGGGCGAGGGTCAGCCCGGCGGCCTGGCCCCGGTGGATGAACCCGACCCGACCCACGGCATCCTCGGCGTAGTCCCGATAGCCGGAGGCCAATCGCTCGGCCGGAGGGAGCAGCCCCGACTCCTCGTAGAACCGCAGGGTCTTGGTCGTGGTTCCGGTTGCTTCCGCAAGCTGTCCGATCCTCATGTTCGCCGATTCCCCTTCCAATGGCCACCACACTTGACCTTCCATTGTACTGGAAGGTTCACAATGGTTCCATAGGAACTTTTGAACCACAGGGAAGAGACATCTGGAATGACAAACGAAAAGTTCGATCTGGCGATTATTGGTTCCGGCGGCGGAGCGTTTGCGGCCGCGATCCGGGCCACCGGGCTGGGCAAGCGCGTCGTGATGGTGGAGCGCGGCACCGTGGGCGGGACATGCGTGAACACGGGCTGCGTCCCGTCGAAGGCGCTCCTGGCTGCCGCGGAGGCCCGCCACGTGGCGTTGGATTCAGCCCGCTTCCCTGGGGTGGCGGCCTCGGCGGGCCCGGTGGAGATGCCGGCCCTGATTCAGGGCAAGGCCGCGCTGGTTGAAAGCATGCGCACGGAGAAGTACGTCGATCTGGCCGCGGACTACGGGTGGACGATGATCTCGGGGGACGCGTCGTTCACCGGAACCCAGGACGCACCGCTGCTCCGGGTGATCTCCCCGGATGGTGCAGTGAGAACGATCGAGGCCGGGCACTACCTCGTGGCCACTGGCTCCGCACCCTACGTGCCCCCCGTTCCCGGACTGGCCGAGGCCGGGTACCTGACCTCGACGACGGCGATGGAACTGGACGAGGTGCCCGAATCAATGCTGATCCTGGGCGGAGGCTATGTTGCCCTGGAGATGGCACAGCTTTTCTCCCGGCTGGGCTCCCGGGTGACCATGCTGGTCCGTTCCCGGTTGGCCTCGCAGGAGGAACCGGAGGCATCCAAGGCGTTGGCGGGGGTGTTCGCCGACGAGGGGATCCGGGTGGTCCGGCGGGCCATGGCCGACTCCGTGGCCTCCGGCCCGGACGGGGTCTCGGTGACGGCAAACGTGGCCGGGGGCGAGGAGGTGTTCCGCGCTTCCCGCATCCTCGTGGCACTGGGCCGCCGCCCGGTGACCGAGGGACTGGACCTTGACGCCGTCGGGGTGAAGACCGGCGCATCCGGCGAGATCGTGGTCGATTCCCGCCTGGCCACGTCCAACCCGCGGGTTTGGGCCGCCGGGGACGCGACCAGCCATCGGGAGTTCGTTTACGTCGCAGCGGCCCACGGCGCCCTGGCCGTGGACAATGCGTTCACCGATGCCCTGGCCGAGGTCGACTACCGGCACCTGCCCCGGGTCACCTTCACCAGTCCCGCCATCGGGGCGGTCGGGATGACGGAAAAGGAAGCTGTCGCCGCCGGGATCAGCTGCGAGTGCCGGGTCCTCCCCCTGGAGTACGTGCCGCGAGCCGTGGTCAACCGCGACACCCGCGGCTTCATCAAGGTTGTCGCGGACCGCGACACCGGACGGATCCTGGGCCTCTCCGCGGTGGCCAAGGACGCCGGGGAAATCGCCGCCGCCGGCGTCTACATCCTCGAAGCGGGCATGACCACCGCGCAGGTCGCCGCCGCCTGGAGCCCCTACCTGACGATGGCCGAGGGCATCAGGATCGCCGCCAAGGCCTTCACCACCGACGTCTCCGAGCTCTCCTGCTGCGCCTGAGCTGCAGCCCCCACTACCGAAGCAAAGGAATGCCATGACCGCCACCGACTAGGCCCTCACCTATCTGTTGTCCCCCGAGGACCACCGCACCGACCACGGCACCGCCTGAGTCCCCATCCCCATTCCTGGAAGGAACCACCAGACACCATGACATACCCGAGATCCCGCCGTTCTCTGTCCGTTCCCCGGCCCAGGCACCTCGCCTCCGCCCTGTTTCTGGCAGCGGTCATGGCACTGACAACCGCCTGCGCCAGCTCACCGAGCGGCCCGTCGGCTGCGCCAGGCGGTTCGTCGCCCGACGCGGCCGGTGCCGTTGCTGTTACGGTCTCCGACATTGACGGCACTACCCGGACCATCCCGGACGGTAAGCCCGCAGCACTGTTCTTCTTCTCTGCCGGATGCGGTGAGTGTGCGGAAGGGGCCGATTCCCTGAACAAGGCCTCCACGGCCCTGGGAAGCTCGGCCGACTACCTCCTGGTGGACGTGGACCCCCGAGAACCGAAGGAGACCATCAACGGATTCCGCGATTACATCAAGGCCCCTGAGCTCCCTGCCGTCATCGACACCGAGGCCACACTGACCACCCGGTACAAGGTCACCTCCATAAGCACCCTGGTGGTGGTCGACGCGAAGGGCGACGTTACCTTCCGGGCCACCGACCCGTCTGCGGAAAAGATCCAAGAAGAACTCACCAAGGCCGGTGCCCAATGACAGCCCTGCTTGCCCTGGCCTTCGCCGCTGGAATGATTGCCCCGGTCAATCCCTGCGGTTTCGCCCTCCTGCCCGCCTGGATAGCCCAGACCATCGGGGACGCCCGGACGCGCCCGCTCGCGCTGCGTCTGGCCCACGGGCTCCGGGCCGGGCTCGCGCTCAGCCTCGGCTTCGCCGGGACCCTGGCAGCCTTCGGGCTGATCGTCAGCGCGGGCGCCAGGACCCTGATCAGCGCAGCGCCCTGGCTGGGAATGGCCACCGGGGTGATCCTTCTCCTGCTGGGCCTGGCCATGCTCACCGGACTCACACCACGGCTCCATCTGCCGGCCTGGGCCACGAAACCCCGCACACAAGAAGCCGCAGGGGCAGGTCACAAAACCGGGCGCATGGTGGCCTTCGGGATCGGATACGCCGCAGCATCCCTCGGCTGCACCCTCGGGGTGCTCCTGGCCGTGATCGCCCAAGCCCAGGCCGTCGCCAGCTACGCCGGGCTGCTCGCGGTCTTCGCCGCCTACGCCGCAGGCTCGGCCACTGTCCTGATGCTCGTTTCGGCAGGCACGGCCATCGCCGGGGTCGCCCTCGGGCGAAGAATCACCGGCCTGGCCAAGCACAGCAACCGCATCGCCGCCTTCATCCTCACCATAACCGGCGCCTACCTTAGCTGGTATTGGTATCCCGCCGCCACCGGCGGAACCGCACAGGCCAACAGCCTCGCCGTATGGTCAGCCGCCGCCAGCGCCTGGATCAGCGACAACAGCACCCTGATCGCAGCCCTCGCCGCAGCCGTGGTGCTCGCATCGGCATTGGCCGCCCTCAACCGGCGCAGGAGACTGCGCATCAGACAGGGAACGCCGCCCACAGGCGAGGGCCCCGGGCAAAGCGGGGAACCCGACTGCTGCACACCAACTCCGGACAACAACTCGACCGAGGACCGGCCAGGCACGATCCCGTAGCTGGCCGAGGACTCCCAAAAAGCAATGGGGAGAGGGAACCTTGCCCATCTTCTGGCAAACGAGGCGCCCGCCTATCAGGACAGGTTGGTACAGCGGCATCAGGCCGGAAGTCAATTCGTGCAGAGGACTTCGGGCAATCCGTCAGGAGCCCTCTGTACCGCCCCCGCAATGACGGGAACGTCAGTGTGGTGGACTTCGGAAAGCCACAGTGACACCCACTAGTTGTACTCGACCGTGACGTTGGTGGCACTTTCTGAAGTGCCCCGGGTTTTGTTCCTAGGCGTTTGCCTTGATTTCTATTATTGCTTGCGGCGGGTGCTGGTCCCAAAATTCGGTTTCCACTTCGACCGGGGTTCGGTATCCCAAGCTTTGGTGAAGCCTCGTCTCGTTCCACCATGACACCCACTCAAACGTCGCGATTTCCACCTCGACAACCTCATCCCACCTGCGAGTATGGATCAGCTCGTTTTTGTAGGAACCATTAACGTTTTCCGCCAGAGCATTGTCATAGGAATCCCCGACAGTTCCGGTGGAAGCGGCAATCCCGTGCTGGGCAAGACGCTCGTTGTAGACAACGCTGACATACTGCGAGCCGTGATCCGAATGATGAATGAGACCTGTTGTTTCCTCAGCAGACGCGATCGCCTGGTTGAGAGCTTGCAGCGGCAACGCTTCGGTGCGCATGGAATCTGATAACGCCCACCCAACGATCCGTCGGGAGTAAACATCGGTGACAAACGCGGCATACACAAAGCCTTTCTTCGTGCGCACGTAGGTAATATCAGCCACCCACAGCTTGTTCGGGCCTTCGGCTTTGAATTCTCGCTCCACCAAGTCCGGGCGTAAATCCGGCCTTTGAGGTGTGCGAGTGGTCATAGGCGAGCGGCCTTTGCCTTTGCCTGATACACCGGCTAGACGCATCAGCCGCGCGGTTTGTTCACGACCGATATCGATTCCGTCACGATGAAGAGCATGCCACATTTTCCGCACACCGTAGATGCCGTAATTATCCCGATGGATAGCACTAATGCGTTCAACCAGCACAGCATCACGAAGGCGGCGAGCACTTACCCCACGGGCCTTGGACTGACGATACCCACGCGAGGTGATGAACCCACCAGCGCGGTTTTTCTTCAACGTCTTACAGATGAACTCGACAGAGAAACGATTCCGGTATTCATCGATGAACCGGATCATTTCCGACGTTTTGGGCCTGGTTCCGACGCGAAAAAAGCTGAGGCAGCCTTTAAAAGTTCATTGGTGTCGCGTAGCTCTTGATTTTCACGGCGAAGCCTCGCGTTTTCGGCGGCCAGATCTTCAGGCACGGGTTCTGGGATGTTTCCCGCACGGCGGGCCTGTTGGGTCCATTGACGGGCTGTGTGCCATGACACCCCCAGTTTTGGGGCTACTGCCTGGCACGCGGCTTGCATCGACATATTTTCCGCCAAGATGCGGTCCTCTACAAGACGGACCACACGATCCTTCGCATCCTGGTCAAATTTCCTTGGCATATTCCAGATTTTCCCATCTACTCAAACGGAACAAAACCTGGGACACTTCACCCCACCCAAAAAGAAAACCACCCCGAACCCCAAACCAACCACCCCACAACAACCAACCACAACCCCCTACAACGCCTCAGCCGCTGGCTGAGTAAGAGAAACTAAGAACGGTTATGGCGTGATCAACACCTTGGGGAAGGCGTTTGGCTTTAGACGAGCGCAACTATCGTATCTGCGATACAGTCAGAGTGAGTTCAATAAGCAAGGAGGAAATATGCGTAAGGTTCTCTCTTTCACTGTCCCAACAACCGTGCTTTCTATAGCACTTATTTTTCTCCGCCCGCTCTAGCCGATTCTTCTCCTATGGACGAAGGAACCACCAACGATAGTTTTACCTTTACATTCGGTGACAAGGATATGAGTTCCCGCACAGCTTATAATTCAATCGGTGCAGGAGTTTGCACAGGTACGTTTGCAGGCCCGCGAGTTGAAGCCGGTAACTGGCTTACTTATGGTTTGCATGTCAAATGCAGTGGAAGTGGCTTTCTGCCATTAAGCGCTAAGATTCGTCTTCAAGAAGAACATGCTGGATTTTGGTACCAAACTGTAGATGAAACGGAGAAGAATCTCACTGAGGGCGGTTATGGAACTGTTCGAGGGGAAGTAGATTGCGGATCCTCTAAGTCAGGCCATGACTACCGTATCGACGGAGAAATCCAAGCAGGGGAACATACAGGGTGGGACGTTTCTAAGGAAGTGCATCTCCCCTGCGATGTTTAGGAGTCCTGTAAAAGCCAGGCAGTCAGTTCTTTTACTGCTTGGCTTTTGCCTCCTGGATAATTAGCGTTCAATTCTGCGGACACAGATTCAAATATTTTGTTGGAGAGTTTCTCAGCCCTATCGGAGCTGATGTTTCCGCGCAGATCATCTAGCGGTACAGAGAGCATGCCATCCCTACTCGGACGCATCCAATACGAGTGCATATCATCAGCGTAGATTTTTGGGAATGTTCCTGACACCTGGGACTCAAGAACAACATTGCCAAAAAATAATGAGGACAGTCGTTTTTCTTCCATGAAGCCCATTCTATAGAAATAGAATTTTGCGGTTTGTTATTCGGCGTGGCATATGAAAAACCCTAGCTCTGATGAGCTGGCTTAAACGACAGAATGTGTTGTTTTGCGGTGTGTCGGGCTAAACGACATTTTGTGTTGGTGGGGGTTTAGCGTATGTGGCCTTTGCGTATTCCCATAGAGTGGTTGTAGGCAGTGTCGATGGCACTGTCGTAGGTTGCTGGTCGGCCGTCTTCGTGGCCGCTGGTGGCTTGTGGACCTGACCCCTGTTTGGTAGACACCTGATATCCAGCCCGGTTGGGTTGGGAAGAAAGGTAATCTACCACCATGCCTAGGTACTCCGAACAGTTCAAACGTGATGCTGTGGCCCTCTACGAAAACAATGAGGACCTCTCACTTCACGCGGCTTCAGCAGAGCTTGGAGTCAATCGTTCCTCACTTTATTCCTGGCTTAAGCAGTACGGCACCGGCAAGCGTGCCCGCACGAAGACCATGCGTGACAAGGCGAAGGGTTGCGTCCCCTAACGTGGTGTATCTGTAGCCCGCGGTAAGTCTTGTGCCGGTGTGCATGAAGGCGACCATCGCGGGTACCTTTCGAATCAACTCTTACCTATCCTCGAAAGGAAGTACCCTGCGATGGCCGCTGACCCTCATCATATCGATCCGACCGCGTATCTCGAAGAGCTACTGACTCAAGCGTCCCCAGATTTGATGCGCCAAATGCTCACTGACTTCATCAACCAGATTCTTTCCGCCCAAGCAGACACCGTCTGCGGGGCTGATTACGCCACCGTGTCAGCCGAGCGCACCAACACACGTAATGGCTACCGTCATCGCCAACTTGATACCCGAGTCGGCAGCATTGATGTGGCAATCCCGAAGCTACGCACCGGCGCATTTTTCCCTGACTGGCTGCTAGAGCGCCGCAGCCGCACCGAGCGTGCCCTGACCACAGTCATCGCCACCTGTTACCTGAAAGGAGTCTCCACTCGCAGGATGAACGACCTGGTGGCCACCCTTGGGATCAACAACTTGTCGAAGTCTCAGGTCAGCCAGATGGCCAAAGAACTCGATGACATGGTCGATGACTTCCGCACCCGCCGGCTTGACCAAGGCCCCTACCACTTTGTCTCCTGCGACGCGCTGACAATGAAGGTGCGGGAAGGAGGACGTGTCGTAAAGACCAGCGTGTTGCTGGCCACAGGTGTCAACGCTGACGGCTACCGAGAGCTTTTGGGCATGCAGGTTGCCACCGCGGAATCTACCGCGTCGTGGACCGGGTTCTTTCGGGACCTCATCGCCCGTGGCCTGACCGGGGTATTCCTCGTTACTAGTGATGCCCATCTTGGTATTCAAGCAGCCGTGGGTGACTGCCTGCCGCAGGCTAGTTGGCAGCGGTGTCGAACGCACTTCGCGAAGAACCTCTCGGCCCAGGTTCCCAAAACCCAATGGCCGACTCTGTCAGCGATGTTTCACACAATCTTTCAGCAACCCGATGCCGCTAGTGTGTGGGCCCAAGCTCGTGAGGTTATTGAATTCTGCCAGCAGAAATTCCCTCACGTTGCCACCTACCTCGAGGAGTGTCTCGACGAGCTGTTGGCGTTTACCGCTGCGCCGAGAGCGGTGTGGACCAAAATCTGGTCGAATAACCCCACTGAACGGCTCAATAGGGAGATCCGCCGGCGTACCGATGTCGTAGGAATCTTCCCAAACCGAGACGCTGTTGTGCGCCTTGTTGGGGCGGTTTTGGCCGAACAGCACGATGACTGGATCCAACAGAAGCGTTATATGTCACTGACCAGCCTGGCACAGACCAAAGAGATCATCGCCGCTGGGGTCATCGACGAGGACCGCGACAACAACCAGGAGATCGCCGCGTGAATACCCTCACCCCTTATCCCCGAGATGGCCCCTAAACCACCGCCATGAAACTAACCCCAGATTCGAAAACAGATACACCACTACCCAGGACTTGACCAGGCGAAGGCGACGACTGATTCTGAACGGATCCGCCAGCTAGAAAAAGAAGTCTCGAAGCTTCGTGAAGAACGCGACATCCTGCGCAAGGCCGCGAAATATTTTGCCGAAGAGACACGCTGGTAATCCGCTTCCAGTTTGTCGATGACCATCGAACCGAATACTCGGTCAAGCGGATGTGCCACGTGTTAAAGCTCAATCGCTCCTCGTTCTACAAATGGGCCAACACCCGCGAAAAACGCAGGTTAAAGACGTGTTCCGATGCCCTTATTGGTGCGAGAATCAAGACCATCTTCGATGATGAGCACGGGCTTTATGGTGCTAAACGCATCGCTGCAAGTCTCAACGACGATACGGACTTTCCTCCGATAAATCACAAGAAGGTCGCACGCATCATGAAATCCATGGGGCTGAAAGGCTTTACTAAACGCCGTCGATGCATCACCACCAGACGAAAGTTTGGCCACCGAGTCATGCCAGACTTAGTAGGCCGCAGATTCACAGCTGATAGGCCGAACCACGTCTACGTAGGCGATATCACCTACCTGCCGTGTAAGGGAGGCAAGAACATGTACCTGGCCACGGTCATCGACGTCTACTCGCGCAAACTTGTCGGCCATGCACTCGCCGATCACATGCGGGTATCGCTGGTTATCGAAGCTTTATCTCATGCAAGGAAAGTCCGCGGAAGCCTGAAAGGGGCAATTTTCCATTCTGATCACGGCAGTGTGTACACCTCACAAGCATTTAGGGACCACTGCACCCAGCTTGGTGTTCGCCAATCCATGGGAGCGGTGGGAACGAGTGCCGATAATGCCCTGGCAGAATCGTTTAACGCCACTCTAAAGCGTGAAGTTCTGCGTGATCGGAAAGTCTTTGACAATCCCATTACCTGCCGCCAAGAAGTCTTCCGATGGTGCATGCGCTACAACACGCGCAGACGGCACTCCTGGTGCAATCTTCTAGCCCCCGATACCTTCGAAGCATTCACATCAGCTACACTGGCCCAAGCAGCATAGCTAACCCCCGACGTGTCTACTTTCCGGGGGTCAGGCCCTATTTAGGGTTTAACGCGCTAACGAAGCGTTAAACCTAAGGCCGTTTCACGAGGAGGTGTGTGGTGAGATCGTATGCGTCCGGCGATGAACTAGCCGCAGAGATTACTAAGCGTGGCGAACTTTTTATCGGCGAGTTCGTAGGCGTTCCTGGCGATGGTTGGGACCGGCTGGTTGACGGTGTTGACCGCACGCCCCGGCAGATGATCGCCTACCAGCTTGGCTGGATGGAATTACTGCTCGGCTGGGAACGTGACGAACAAGCCGGTCTTGACGTGGTGACTCCGGCACCTGGTTTTAAGTGGAATCAACTGGGCGGATTGTATGAATCGTTCTACCAACGCTGGGAGCAGGTATCTACTGAGGATTTGATCGACAGGTTCAAGATCCTGCTTGGTGAGATAGTCAAAATGGTGGGCGGTCTAACCGAATCAGAATTGTTTAGTTCGGGTCAGCGTGCGTGGGCTTCTTCCACCCCGTCGGCGTGGCCGGTGTGGAAATGGGTGCATATCAACACCGTCGCGCCATTTACGACGTTTCGCACCAAAATCAGGAAGTGGAAGAAACTGGCAGCCTGCTAGCAATAGGCACGGTGATTTCAGTGCCGATTCTGAAGACGAACTGGATCTCGTTGGCTCCGATAACGGCATGGTCGATAAGCGCTGTCCACTGGGATGGTTGAAAATGCTGGATGGGCTTGTCGGCCAACTGGGTGTAGGCGGTTTTGATCGCAGTGGCCTTGGCACTCTTGGCAGCAATCTCGGCCTCGATGGCTTGTTTGCGGCCCAGGGTTTTCTGGTATCGCGCTTCTAGCTGGGTGTAGCGGGCGGGGTATTGGTCCTGGTCTTGCGCTACCCGCTGATTTTCTGCAACCAATGATTCAATCTCGCTGGCAAGAGCGCGGATTTTCTCGTCTAGGCGCTTGGACTCCGCTTCGAGCTGGTCTGTATTAAACATGGCGTCGATGACCTGTGGTAGGTGGCTTTGTCCGCGATAGGACCTGACCCCTGTTTGGTAGATTACCTTTCTTCCCAACCCAACCGGGCTGGATATCAGGTGTCTACCAAACAGGGGTCAGGTCCAAGGTCGCACGCATCATGAAATCCATGGGGCTGAAAGGCTTTACTAAACGCCGTCGATGCATCACCACCAGACGAAAGTTTGGCCACCGAGTCATGCCAGACTTAGTAGGCCGCAGATTCACAGCTGATAGGCCGAACCACGTCTACGTAGGCGATATCACCTACCTGCCGTGTAAGGGAGGCAAGAACATGTACCTGGCCACGGTCATCGACGTCTACTCGCGCAAACTTGTCGGCCATGCACTCGCCGATCACATGCGGGTATCGCTGGTTATCGAAGCTTTATCTCATGCAAGGAAAGTCCGCGGAAGCCTGAAAGGGGCAATTTTCCATTCTGATCACGGCAGTGTGTACACCTCACAAGCATTTAGGGACCACTGCACCCAGCTTGGTGTTCGCCAATCCATGGGAGCGGTGGGAACGAGTGCCGATAATGCCCTGGCAGAATCGTTTAACGCCACTCTAAAGCGTGAAGTTCTGCGTGATCGGAAAGTCTTTGACAATCCCATTACCTGCCGCCAAGAAGTCTTCCGATGGTGCATGCGCTACAACACGCGCAGACGGCACTCCTGGTGCAATCTTCTAGCCCCCGATACCTTCGAAGCATTCACATCAGCTACACTGGCCCAAGCAGCATAGCTAACCCCCGACGTGTCTACTTTCCGGGGGTCAGGCCCTGTTTTTCCTGGTTGGTTAGGGTTTGTGCTTTGGCGAGTGCGTCCTGGCCCCAGTTTTGCTGCCTGGCGATCTCTATAGGGTCGTCAGGCAGTTGTGTGTGGAGGTATAGCCACCAGTCGCAGGCGATGCGCTGTTGTTCGTCGCGCAGTCCTCGGTGGGTGTGCATGAGTTTCTTTATTTGTGAGTTCACTCCGCCTTCTAGCTTGTTGGTCGTGCGTTCCAATCGTTGGTCTTGTTTAGCTTTGGTGAGGTAGGCAAAGAGGTGGCCTTGTTGGCTCATTTTCTTTAGCTGCAGGTAGATTCCGCGGTGAGTGTAGTGGGTGTACCACCACTTTTTGTTCCGGCGCTTGGACTTTGGAATCTGGTCGAAGGGGACGTCTTTGACGTAGGTACGGGCTTTGAGCTGGGTGCTAAATACGGTGCCGAACTGTTGTAGTTTTACGGTCCATTCGGCTGCTTTATCCAGGTTGTCAACGGCGAGTAGTTCAAAGGAAAGTCGTTGTAATGCTTTGCCCATAGCGGACGTGGGATAAAGGCCGGTGGCGCGTTGGATATTGCGTTTGACGTGGACAATGCAGCGTTGAACCGGGGTATTAGGCCACAGTTGGTGTAGTGCTTTAAGCCCTCCGGCGTCGCCATCGCAGGTCACCAATTGTGGTGGGGCTAGCGGGTCGAGCAGGCGCATGTAGGACCAGGAGGATTCTTTCGTGCACCAGAACCAATTGATGACATGGCTGGAGTCGGCAGCCACAACAAGACATTTGGTGTTGAAGTAGGTGCCGTCGATGAAGATTTGGTCGTAGATTCGCTGCTTATCAACACTTCGGGGTGGTTGGATAAGCCAGAACGGTGTGAAGCGTCGTTGCAAAGTTCGTGGTGAAACACCGCAGGTTTTAGCGGTTTCTGCCAGGCTGTTGCTGGAGGTGAGCCAGGAAATGAAAAGGCGGAACCATTTGGCTTGCACGGCATCATTATTCACGCGGGTGAAGGTGGCCTTGCAGGTGCGGCATCGCCATCGTTGGCGCCCAGCACTCGTTTTTCCGTGTTTGGTACATGCCCCGCCGCAGACGGCGCATCGAGGATGATTTTTACTCATCCCCTCATCGTGACCCTAGGTACCTAGCACACCGGCATGCCTTAGGCGGTATTTCATTATCGAAGCTGGAATATCCCTCCGAATAAGTGAAATAATCCTAATATCAACACGCCAAACCGACTAACCACACAAACTCACCAACACATCCTGTCGTTTAGGCCGATGAGCTAGGGTTTTTCTTGCTTAAAAGAATTCAATATTCAGTCTACTTGCACATGGATTGTGTGTCTAGTTAGACGCGCGGAGAGATTCACAAATCCGCGTGGGATGGTTTCCCGAAGCAATAGAAGTTCCTCGCTTTGCCGAGCCGAGAGTACAGGGTTAGAGCCTGGCTTCTTTTCGCGCGTGCGTATCCGCCAGGTGCTCCCCAAGACCGTGAGGCTTGGGTGAAAAGGCCCGCCGAACCTGGGACTACGGTCGTTAAGCAATAAAGCTGAGCTTAGCCAAGAGATACGCACACATGCCGCCGGGCTACAGAAGTAATGACGTGTAGCCACGTATAAGCTACCGACGTCCCGGCTGACGGAAGAGTCGAAGAATTATTTCCTTATACACGTGCCTTTCTTATCGCTGTTTTCAGCGACAAAAAGGCACGGCGCTCCTGGCGCTCCCTCTGAGCCCTCCCTCAGGAAGGGAGCCGGGAGGTGACTTAAATAGTTACGGTTGAAGCGTCCTGGGTTTAGTTCCTACCTCAGCTAAGGAAGGATTGAACTATGCCTAGAAAGTATTCCGTCGAGTTCAAGGACAAGGCGGTCCATCAGATCATCGAAATGGTCCGCCTGGAGTCTTGCTCACTGCAACGCGCCTACACGGAGGTCGGTGAGCTGCTTGGAGTATCTCACCACACGTTGCGGGCCTGGTACCGTGACAGCGCCTCAGTACGCGATAATTCTGACGCTTCAGGCGGCGAAACAATGGAAGAAGAGCTCAAGCGTCTGCGCCGCGAAAACCGCGAACTGAAACGAGCAAACGGGATTCTTAAAACTGCTTCGGCTTTTTTCGCAGCGGAACTCGACCGACCCACGACCAAATGATCTCCTACATCGACACGTATAAAGATCAGTTTGGGGCCTGGGGCCATCTGCCGAGTCCTTAAACAAGCAGATCGTGGATTCATTACTTCACGCGGCTACCGCAAGGCGACCACGCGTGTTCCCAGTGCAAGAGCCTTAAGCGATAGCCTGCTCATCCCAGAGATACAGCGTGTGCATGCGGAGAATTTCTCGGTCTACGGCATCCGCAAAATGTGGCACGCGATGAACCGCGAAGGCTTTCATATTGGTCGCGACAAGACCGCACGTCTGATGAAACTTGCAGGTGTTTCTGGCCGCAGACGTGGGCGAACCCCAATAACAACGGTAAGTCCGAAGACACCGGATCATCGCCCGGATCTTGTACAGCGAGACTTTCGTGCCCAAGCGCCAGGCAGGTTGTGGGTTGCCGACATTACCTACGTTCGTACCCTGTCAGGATTCGCCTATACCGCGTTTGTCGTGGATGTCTTCAGCCGAAAAATTGTTGGTGTTGCTACACGCTCGACGATGCGCACCGATGCGCTGCCCATGGAGGCTTTGGAGCATGCGTTAACGACTGCAGGACGAATCCATGGAAACCAACTAATTCACCACAGCGATCGGGGCAGCCAGTACGTGTCACTGAAGTATTCCACCGCGCTAGCTGAGTCAGGAATCCGCCCGAGTGTGGGAACAATCGGTGATTCTTACGACAATGCACTAGCCGAAACAGTCAACGGTCTCTACAAGGCGGAACTGATTCATGCCCAGGGCCCGTGGACGTCGGTCGGAGAAGTCGAACTGGCCACCTTGCGGTGGGTGCATTGGTGGAACACTAAGCGACTTCACGAAGCATTGGACTACGCCACCCCACAGGAAGTAGAAACCGAGTACTATCTCACCCAGCCCATCAACACAGGGCCGTAAAAGAAGCGGAACTAAACCCAGGACGCTTCATGGTGATGATTTCCGACCGGCCAGCAGAAGTAGACGACCGAGCAGTACCAGGTCATTGGGAAGGCGACCTCATTTTAGGCGCGGGTAATAAGTCTGCAATTGGCACGCTAGTAGAGCGAACCACGCGCTATGTCATCTTGCTGCATTTACCTAATGGGCATAGTGCTACTGGGGTTGCCCGCAAATCGTGGACACGTAGTGGAGCTACCTGGTGGTTAGGCAGCTATTTCTTTTCTGCTGATAATTGAGCCGGCGTGGTTCTCGAAGTCGACGGGGCTGACCATCCCGAGTGCAGAGTGCCGGCGCCGGCGGTTGTAGACGACTTCAATCCAGTAGGCAACAGCCTTACGCGCGGCATCACGGGTCGCCCAGCGCTTACGGTCATAGAATTCGGTCTTTAACGTCGACCAGAACGACTCGGCCATCGCGTTATCGAAGCACACGCCCGTACGCCCCACAGACTGGGCAATGCCCAGGCTGCGGCAAACCTTCCAGAGCTTCTCACTGGTGAATTGCGTCCCGCGGTCAGCGTGAAACACCAGCCCATCAGGAACATCACCGCGGAAGCGTATGCGCCATCCGCAGGGCCCGTTCGACCAGGTATGTATCTTGAACACTATCCATAGCCCAGCCCAGTACCCTGCGGGAATGACCATCGCGGACCGCGCACAAGTACAACCAGCCTTCACCGGTGCGCAGGTAGGTAATATCTGACATCCATACTCGGTTGAGCTGACCAGTATCAAACATGCGTTTGACTAGGTCGGGAAGAGTTGACTTACGCTTGGCTTGGATTGTAGTCACTGGGACAAAGGCACGCGGTGAAATCCCTTCAATGCCCATCATGCGCATCCGCTTAGCCACAGTCTTGCGATTCAAGGTGATCTGGTAGCGCTCGGTAAGTTCTGCGGTGATCCGCGGAGCACCATAAACCTCATCGGAGTCTTTCCAAATCTGATGAATCTTACGGTCAACGCCATCGTAAAATGCAACACGATCATCTTCGCCAGATAGCCGTTTCTGCTGTGCATGGGCCCATTTGTAATATCCAGACCGAGATACTTTTAATAGTCGTGCCATGCGCTTGATGCTGTAGTTCGCCTTCTCTCGCTGCATTAATTCGAACTTTTCTGCTCGCGTTGCTTTGCGGCGAAGAAGGCTGTCGCTTTTGACAAAAACTCATTATCCATCTTGGCCTCCGCCAGCTCACGGCGCAGACGAGCATTCTCAGCTCGGAGATCAGACTCACTCATCCCATCGGAGGATCCTCGGCGTTCACGCTCGAGTTTGACCCACCGGCCTAAAAGCCCGGCGGAAACACCGATCTCCTTAGCCACATGAGCGATAGGGCGCTGCGACTCGATTACCAGGTTCGCGGCCTCACGCCGGTACTCCGGCGTGTACTTCTTGCGCTGTTGACTCACAATGAACATCCTCTCCTACGGACACTAGATCCGTACAAATAGGGTGTCCACTAAACGAGGGTAACCTCACTACAAAGTGTCCCGTGTTCTTCTGCGATCCTGGTTCGCCGTGGCAGCGAGGCACCAATGAAAACACCAATGGACTACTAAGGCAGTACTTCCCTAAAGGAACAGACCTAAGCGTCCATAGTGCAGCGGACCTAGAATTCGTCGCCATGCAACTCAACCGCCGCCCCCGCAAAACCCTGGGCTTTCAAACACCAGCCGAGAAAATGGCCGCACTGATAAACTCAACCGAAACATAAGAAGTGTTTCCACGACCACTAGAATCCGCCTCTTCGTGGCGCTTGGCCCACGCACATGTTGTCAAGGCCACGCCTTGCAAATGCCGTGGTCAGCTTTTCATGCTGTGCAAGCTTTGCTAGGGTTGACAAAGTTATGGAGGTGCGCGTTAAGCGCCCTATTAGATTTAGTTCCCAAGGAGGGTTAGCTGTGAGCGATGAGCAGCAGCCGAAGAATTCGGGTGCATCGCGCCCGACCGGTAAGCGTCAGCTCTCTGGTGCGGCTACCACGTCCTCCGCGGACTACGCCGATAAGCACGTCGTCCGCGTAGAGGATAAGAACCACGATGACACCCCAGGTGGCGGCGTAGCCGCTTTCCCAGGCGAGGTTGCATCCGAGATGAAGAAGGTGGTGTGGCCTACCGCTAAGGAGATGCTGCAGTACACCCTCATCACCTTTGCGTTCCTTATCGTGCTGACCGCTTTGGTCTGGGGCGTTGACACCCTGGCTGGTCTCGGAGTTGAGCAGGTTCTCTCTAATAAGTAAGATAGCTGCATAACCTTTTATCCCGCTGTTTCCGCTTCAAGGAACGGCGGGATACTTTTTGCCCATACGCGGGCGGGTAGGCTGGTCCTACGCAACGCGCCGAGGAATATTTGGAGTAAGAATTATGAGCGACGAGAATAACGTCGAAACCGTAGGCACCTCGCTGGAAGAGGCAATGCAGTCCAACGTGCAGGAGCAGGCGGCAGAGCACGCTAGCTCCGTAGAAGAAGCGCAGCAGGAGGATGCTACCCCAGCCGCTCCGGCAGCGGAAGAAACTGAAGGAACGGCTGAGTCCACCGACGCTGCAGGCGAGTCCGCCGAGTCCACCGACGCAGCGGAACCGGCAGCGGCCGAAGCTGAAGCCGAGGGCGCAGCCCCTGAGGCCGGCGAAGACGAGTCCGAGGATGCCGCCTACCGCAAGCGCCTTCGCGCCTTTACCCGCGAGCTGAAGAAGCAGCCGGGCCAGTGGTACATCATTCAGTGCTACTCCGGCTACGAAAACAAGGTAAAGACCAACCTGGACATGCGCGCCCAGACCCTCGAGGTAGAAGATTCTATCTTCGAGGTCGTTGTTCCTATTGAGCAGGTCCTAGAGACCAAGGACGGCAAGAAGAAGATTGTGAAGCGCAAGCTGCTGCCGGGCTACGTCTTGGTTCGCGCTGAGCTTAACGACGCCGCGTGGTCCGTCATCCGCGAAACCCCGGGCGTGACCTCCTTCGTGGGCAACGAAGGTAACGCCACCCCGGTCAAGACCCGCGACGTAGCTAAGTTCCTCATGCCCAACGAGGCGCCGTCCACCAAGGGCGATGCTGCCCCGAACGAGGCAGAGGGCGAGCAGGTTGTGGATATGCCGGAGAAGGAAGTGGCCAAGAAGTACGCGCACGACTTCGAGGTGGGCGAGGCAGTGACCATCCTGTCCGGACCGCTGGCCGCCGTATCCGCGACCATTTCCGAGATCGACCCGGAGACCGGCAAGATGCAGGGCTTGGTGTCCATCTTCGGCCGCGAGACCCCGGTGGAGCTGTCGCCGACCGAGATTGAGCGCATCTCCTAAAAAGTGATTTTGTGCAGGGCGCACGGTGTTCTAAACTGGAACGCCGTGCGCCTTTGGCGTGCGTATAAGAAAACGTTTCATCCTCCGGTGGCCCACTGAAGATGAGCATCCGGACGGGATCCCGTTATTCATCGTGGCGGACATCCCGGTAACACAGGAAAGAGGTAATTCGATGGCTCCTAAGAAGAAGGTATCCGGCTTCATCAAGCTGCAGATCGAGGCAGGCGCCGCTAACCCGGCACCGCCAGTTGGCCCGGCACTGGGTGCCCACGGCGTCAACATCATGGAGTTCTGCAAGGCTTATAACGCCGCTACCGAGAACCAGCGTGGCAACGTGGTTCCGGTTGAGATCACCGTCTATGAGGACCGTTCCTTCGACTTCAAGCTGAAGACCCCGCCGGCAGCTAAGCTGCTGCTGAAGGCCGCTGGCATCCAGAAGGGCTCCGGCGTACCACACACCGACAAGGTCGGTTCTGTGTCTTGGGATCAGTGCAAGGAAATCGCAGAGACTAAGTTTGCGGACCTGAACGCACGTGACATCGAGAACGGCGCTCGCATCATCGCCGGTACCGCCCGCTCCATGGGCATCACCGTTGATGGCGCACCGGAGAAGTAAAAACTTTATGTGGTAGGGCCAGCTACGGCCCGCCAAACACCACACCAATCCAGAAAAGGAATTGTTAAATGAGCACCAAGTCTAAGGCTTATAAGGCCGCTGCGGAACTGGTAGATAAGTCCCGCCTGTACCGTCCGATCGAGGCCACCAAGCTGGCTAAGGAGACCTCCTCCAAGAACTTCGACGCCACCGTTGACGTTGTCTTCCGCCTGGGCGTTGACCCGCGCAAGGCTGACCAGCTGGTTCGCGGCACCGTTTCCCTGCCTAACGGCACCGGTAAGGACGTTCGCGTTGCTGTCTTCGCTGAGGGCGAGAAGGCTACCGCCGCTCAGGAAGCTGGCGCTGACATCGTTGGCACCGCTGAACTGATCGAGCAGATCAACGAAGGCAACATCGACTTCGACGTTGCTATCGCTACCCCGGATCAGATGGCCAAGGTTGGCCGCGTTGCCCGCGTCCTGGGCCCGCGTGGTCTGATGCCGAACCCGAAGACCGGCACCGTTACCGCAGACGTTGCTAAGGCAATCTCTGAGGTTAAGGGCGGCAAGATCTCCTTCCGCGTTGATAAGGCTGCTAACCTGCACGCCATCATCGGCAAGGCATCCTTCGATGCCGAGAAGCTGGCTGAGAACTACGGCGCCCTCATGGACGAGATCCAGCGTCTGAAGCCTTCTTCCGCTAAGGGTATCTACATCAAGCGCGCTACCATCTCCACCACCTCCGGCCCGGGCATCCCGGTTGACGGTTCCGTGGTTAAGGACTACACCGAGTAAATCGGTTTAGCGCACTACGCTTAAAGCTCAAGGGCTTCGAGGAATTCCTCGGAGCCCTTTTTCTATGTGGTGAACCGCAGGCAGTTAAGTGGCGTCAATATCGTCCGGCGCCCATTCGCCGCCGTCGAGGTAAACGTTGCGCGCCAAAGGAATTTGGTGCGAAGCAGACTCGAGGATGTGCATAAAATATCCGGCTGTATTCGGAATGGCGAGGGTATCTCCTACGGCAATGCCATCCGGGAAGTCCAGTTCGCGGCGCAGGATAACCTCGTCTTCAATGCAGTAGGCACCCACCACAAAGCCGGTGCGTGGCTCACGGGAGATTTCCTTTACCGGCCCAGCCGTAGGTACCAAGAGAGGGTCGAGCAGGATGTCATCTGCGGCGGTCCGGCACTGGGTGCGATTCATCGCCACGCCGATCAGGGGCAGGCCGTCAGAGCGATCTTTGAGGAAGCTCACCTCGGTGAGGATGACTCCACAGCCGTCAAGCAAGCTGCGGCCGGGCTCAAGATGTAGGGCGATGTTCCGTTCGCGCAGCTCCTTGCCAGCGGTGCCGTAGCCGGGGACCTCACCGGAGAGGAGCTGGTTTAGCCACTGACCGCGGGTTGGCTCCTGCCAGAAGGGGTAAGTATTGGACAGCGGATCCGCTTTCCACGTGAACGGTTCACCGGTACCAGCGCGTTGGGAGGCGATGCGCTCGAGGTAATTCTCCCACTGCTCGCGGGATTCCAGGTAGCTCATGGGCACGCCGCCACCGATATCGATGAAACTAGCGGGCTGGCCCAATTCGCGTACGTGCTCGACCAAGGCAATTGCCTCTGCCAGGGCGGTTCGGCGGTCGGCTTCGCTATAGCCGTGCAGGTGCACGTGGACGCCTACAGCACGAAGTTCCTGTGTCCACTCTGCTTGCCGCCATGCCGGTAGCCTCTCCCCGAAGCGGGTGGGAGGCAGGGAGTCCGGATCTGGAGCGAGGCGTGGCGCCACGTGGGCGGTGGTGTCTAAATCGCTCGCGATGGCGGCGATGCGGCGGGATTCGGCGCGAGAATCACAAGAGATAGTGGCGCCTCGCGAAATCGCGAGGCGGAGCAAGCCATCTGTTTTGATAGCGGCGCTGAGGATGATGCGCTCTGGGGCGACACCGCGGTCGAGCACTTGGTGGAGCTCGTTCTCGCTGGCTACATCCACCCCGAGCCCGGCATTGCGTGCAGCATCGACAAAACACAGAGCCTTATTGGCCTTGCGTGCGAAAAACACCTGAGTCTCCACGCCGTGGGAAGCGCCCGCGTCGAGCAGCTCTTGGGCATTGTGGCGTAGCGGAGCGGGATTCAACACGTTCACCGGAGAACCGTAGCGCGAGGTTAATGCGCTGACGTGCTGCGGGTTTTCGACGAGCTCACGCATCCACCGTTCCCACCGGGCGCGCAAGGGGACGGTGCCGTGGACGGGTAGTGGGTCTACGGGAGTGGTGGTCATGGGTTTCCTACTTTCTCCGCCCAGCGGGGGATGTCATCGTGCACGGAACGGTTAAGGGAGTCATGGCCGGGCAGGGAGATCTCATTCATCCGGCCAATTTCCACTACGCCAGGAACGTCGTGGAAGGGGGAGGGGGTGGCTTGGGGAGCAACGGTGGCGTCAATAAGCAGGTCCACGCCGCCCTGCTCCCGCCAGGAATCTATCTGCTCAGGCGTGCCTAGGTAGTGGGTATTCACCACACCGGAGTGGATCAGCTCGAGCAGGCGCTTGGCTGTGACCGGTGGCGGACCAAAAGCCACGCGCTCAAGGGTGCGTGAAAGCTCGCGGAAGCCGGGCATGGGTCCATGTGCCTTGTGCCAATCGACGCATTCTTGAAATACCCCACGAAACGCCGCGCCTACGGCTGCGGCCGGGGTGAGTGGACCGGTACCTTCGGCCGCACGTAGGGAAGCCTCGAGCTCAGCGACAGCATCGCCAGTGAAATCCTGACCGTCGATAACGGCGGCGAGGTCTGCAGTTGAGAAGTCACCGAATTCGCCTGCAGCCCCGATGAGGATCTCACGCAGCTCCGAAGCGTTGTCGATATGCGCGCAGGCCTGCCGCCACCGCGGTGACACCTCCGGCAGCGGTATCTGCGGGGAGGGCTTTACCTCCATGAAGCGCCCGCTGCGGCTAACCGGGTAGATGGTTTCGGCAGTATCGGCATACAGCAGGCACACATCGATGAAGCTCAAGGCGGCACCGCGTACGCCGATCCGCCGTGCGGAGCTCGGAAGATCGGCACCGAAGTAAAGCCCGGTGACTGGTACGCAAGAAGCCTCGTATACCAAAGACCCAGCGTGGAGATGGTCGTGGCCGGTACAGACCAGTACCTCGTCGAAGGGGGCGCCATCGACCATGAACCCCTCTCCGTCGGCGCTTACCGCGGTCACGCGGTGCGGCAGGTGCCGGATGCGTACGTGGGCTGGCGCGCGGTGCACTGCTGCGGACCAGGTATCGGCGAGGAATTGGCCCACCTGGGCCCGCGGCGGGAAGGCATCGGTGGTGTCTTCACCGCGGCGGGTGCGCCAGGCGTTGAAACTATCGTGGGCAGTGGTGACGATGGCGCAGTTGACGTTGAGGCGCCACTGCGGCGGCTGCTGCGGACGGTAGACGGCGCCCGCACCGGCGGGGTAGGGGTCAAAGACAGTGACATCGAGTGGAACGCGGGCGCGCTCGAGGAGTTCCTCGACGGCCCACAGGCCACGCGGGCCAGCTCCAATGATGGCAATGCGGCAGACAGAACGAGAAGAGGTCACTGCGCCGACCCTTCGATGCGCGCCGCGAGTTCAGAGGGCGAAATGTCGAAGTTTTCACACACCCAGGAGTCGTTATAAATGGTGTCGAGGTAAGGCTGGCCGGCGTCGTGCAGCACGGCAACCACCTCCGCCCCTGCCGGTAAGGAGGGCGCGAGGCGTTGGAAGGTGGCGATGACGGCACCGCCGGAAGCGCCAGGCAGTAGGCCCTCTGCTTGAGCGAGCTGCCGGGCAGCAACGATGGCATCGAGGTCCGGAACCCTCTCCACGGAAGAAGGCGAAAACTTGGTGGATAGTTCGGTGACGATTCCAGCGCCATAGCCAGGCAGCATGCGGGTGCCACGCTCACCACCAAAAAGCACGGAGCCTTCCGCATCAACGCCGATTGTGTGGGTGTCGGCGCCCAGCTCGGAGAGCTTGCGTACGCAGCCGCCAAGGGTTCCGGTGGTGCTCATAGCCACGAGCAGATGACTGGGCGCCTGACCGAGCTGGTCCAGAATCTCAGCCATGGTGCCTTCCGCGTGGGCGTGGAAGGCGGCTTCATTGGAATACTGGTTGAGGTTGAAAGAATCGGGGATCTCTTCCAAAAGCTCGGCCACGCGGGTGCGGCGGGCGGTGAGCCAATCGCCGGTTTCTGGATCGGGGTGGTCGAGCAATTCCACGTGTGCGCCGTAGGCCCGCATGGTAGCTACCGTGGAGGCGTTGACCCGCGGATCCACCACGCAGTGGAACTTCATCCCCTGGAGCGGAGCTTGGCGAGCTAGAGCCATGCCCAGGTTGCCGGAGGAAGATTCCACCAGTGTCGAACCCGGGCGGATATCGCCGGCTTCGAGGGCTGCCTGGATAAGGGCTCGGGCGGTCCGGTCTTTTGCAGAACCGCCGAGGTTGAATTGTTCGAGTTTGAGATAGAGGTGGACATCCGGCCGGGGGCTAATCGCCTCCACTCGCATGAGCGGGGTATTGCCAATCGGCGGGTGCGCTTGAGAATGAATCCTGGAGCTCATCATTGGCCCCATGGTAGACCTTTACGTCCACCTTTTCCGCCGGCCTAGTCTTTGATCTCCGCATAGGCATCGAGCGCGGCTTGGCGTGATTCCTTTAGGTCCACGATGGGCGGGGCGGACAGCGCGGGTGTCCAGCGGCGCACGTACCCGCCCTTAGGGTCGAAGCGCTGGGCCTGCGTTTCGGGGTTGAAGATGCGAAAGAAAGGCGCGGCATCATCGCCGCAACCGGCCACCCACTGCCAATTAAAAGGATTGGAGGCGGCATCGGCGTCCACCAAGGTGTCCCAGAACCATTCCTCGCCTAGGCGCCAGTGGATGCCCAGGTTCTTGGTGAGGAAGGAGCCCACCACCATGCGCACGCGATTGTGCATATACCCGGTGGTCCATAGCTCGCGCATTCCGGCGTCGATAAGCGGAATGCCCGTAGTGCCGGGCTGCCAGTCCTTGATCCGCGGCGAACCACACCTCGCACGGGGAGACCTCGCCAAAGCGCAGGTGGGGCGAGAGTAGGGAGGTGGCATTGAGCGCGGGAATATCGCGCTCCTCGGTGTAGTTGGCCAGATCCAGCTGGGCTAGTCGCTCGCATGCCCCGGCCTCGCCGGGCGTCCAGTGTTCGGCCATGGATGCCGACCATGCCGGATCGGTGGGTTTGGGCCAGGCAGATGCACTGCTTGCCGACGCCCCCATCTCCGGCACCCCCTCCGGTTCATCTCCCGCCACCTGGGAGGTGGCGGCTTTGGAGAAGGGAGTAAAGACCTTATAGGGCTGGCCTTGGCCATTGGTGGCCTCCCAGGGTTCCACCAAGGTGAAGTCGGGCGAGGAAGTCGCGGTGATGCCCTGGGAGGCCAGGGTTTCCTTGACGGTGGCATCGACCTTGCGCGGCGGCCTCGGACGCGCGCGAAAGGGCCTGGTGATCGTGCAGTCGCAGGTCACCCCGGAACCACATGAGGCAGGTCATGGCGGCTCTCCTACGCGGCGGAAACGGCGATTTGGAGAAACCGCGGGTGGGGAGGTAGTGTTTTCCACGAAGTTTGAGCGGCCACATCACGGCCGAGTCAAAGTTCACCGAAGACCGTTGGTCATCCATTTGGATCGAAGGTTCTCCATTCTAGGAGGCGGCCCACGCAGGAGACACTTTGCGATTATTCGCGGCATTCTCTTATGTCGCGCGCCCTGTGCTCTTGCACGGGGCTTTTGTTGTTTCGGGCAACCGAAGCGAGCAAGGCCCCGGCGGAATAATAAAAGAGATGTTTTGGAAGGAGGCGAGAGACAATGGCAAACCCAAAGAACACTGCAGACCTGGCAGAGCTGAAGGAGAAGTTGGCTGGCGCTAACTCTGTTGTATTGACCGAGTACCGCGGCCTGACCGTATCCCAGCTGCAAGAGCTGCGTAACGATCTGGGCTTTGACGTTGAATACTCCGTCGCCAAGAACACCCTTTTCAAGATCGCTGCCAAGGAAGCTGGCATCGAAGGTCTTGATGATTTGCTGACTGGCCCGACCGCAATTGCGTTCATCAAGGGCGAGGCAGTGGATGCTGCGAAGGTCATCACCAAGTTCGCTGATGACAACAAGGCACTCATCATCAAGGGTGGCTACATGGACGGCAACGCACTGTCTGCCGACCAGGTTGAGGCCATCGCCAAGCTGGACAACCGCGAGACCACCCTCGCAAAGCTGGCTGGCGCTATGAAGGGTTCTATGGCGAAGGCTGCCGCTCTCTTCAACGCTCCTGCAACCAAGGCTGTACGCACTGTCGCAGCCCTGCAGGACAAGAAGGAAGCAGAAGCTTAAGTCGTCACAAAAGACGCACAATTACAACAACGTGTGCGCCGCATAAATCACGCGCAGCGCACACACAACACAGAAAGGACTTGCCATCATGGCTAAGCTCACCAAGGACGAGCTCATTGAAGCTTTCAAGGAAATGACCCTCATCGAACTGTCCGAGTTCGTTAAGGAATTTGAAGAGGTATTCGACGTTGAGGCTGCTGCTCCGGTTGCTGCTGTTGCAGCTGGCGCTCCGGCTGAGGGCGGCGCTGGTGCCGCTGAGGAGAAGACCGAGTTCGACGTCGTTCTGACCGACGCTGGCGCTAAGAAGATTGGCGTTATTAAGGCTGTCCGTGAGATCGTCTCCGGCCTGGGCCTGAAGGAAGCTAAGGAAATGGTCGAGGGTGCTCCTAAGGCTATCCTCGAGGGCGCTTCCAAGGACGACGCTGAGGCTGCTAAGACCAAGCTGGAAGAGGCTGGCGCTTCCGTCGAGCTCAAGTAATTTCACTGAGCTTTACGCTTTCAAACCCCCACTCTTACCGCCGCGCGCGGTGGGAGCTGGGGGTTTCCTCGTTTTGTGTTTGCGAGCGCAGTGCGTGGAGTGCAGCAATGGCCAATAGTGTCAAAGTATGACACCATGGCGTTGTGGAGTTTAGGAGGGATAGCTTAGAGCGCTTTCACACAGATGGTAAGGCGCCAAAGTATGTACCCCCTGAACTGCGGAAGATCCTGCGCCGCAAACTCATCATGATTGACCGGTCCGTTTCCTTAACCGATTTAAGGATTCCACCAGCAAATCGCTTGGAGAGGCTGAAAGGGCAGTGGGACGGATTTTATTCCATCCGCGTTAACGCGCAGTGGAGAGTAGTCTTTCGATGGACAGGGAAAGGAGCTGTGGACGTTGACTTCATCGATTATCACAAATGAGGGAGAGGAAGCCTCGGATATCGTCCCCGTTCCACACCCTGGAGAGGTTCTGCGCGAGGAATTTCTGGAGCCGCTCGGACTGACTCAATACCGCTTAGCCAAGGATATTTTTAGCTCCAAGTCCCAAATTTCCAAGCTGGTGCGTGGGCGCATTGGGATTAGTGCGGAAATGGCGCTTCGTCTTTCCGCTTATTTTGGCAATTCGGCAGAGTTTTGGCTGGGGCTGCAAGAAGAGTTTGATCTCTGGTGCGCGCGGCAGACCACGGATACCAGCAGCATCATCGCTTGGAATGCGCAGACGGCTTAAAACCAATCCGGCGTGGCGGGGCGGCCTGTAGAAACAAGGAATCGCCGCCACGGGTTGTAGAATTAGCCCCCATGCTGCCCAAGTCCCGCATTTTTTCCGTCCTGCTCCTAGGCCTCGGCGTCGCGCTCATCGCCGCAGGTATTGTGGCGCCGGCGTTTTTGGATTACTCCCCGCGGCTGCCGCTGAACCTGAAAAACAGTACGTGGACACTGCACGATGATTCTGCGGATTCGCAGCAGCTGTCCAAGGACGGCACCACGCCGTATTCGGGCCCCATGACCTACCAAATCAACATGGATATCCAAGAGCCCTCGGACGATGAGAAGGCCACTGTGCGCATCGGTGAGACCCGCATGCGCGGCGAAGGGGAGGGCCTTAATGACCTGAGCCAGGCCCAAGTGTGGACCTATCCCGTGGACCGCCTGAGCGGCGAGGCAGCGGGGGAGGCGTCGCTTAGCCATACGCTTGCTACGCCTTCGGATAAAGTCACGGTGGATGGCTACTGGCTTAAATTCCCAGCGGACGCAGAAAAGACCAACTACCCAGTCTTTGACCCGACCCTGCGCAAGGCCGTCGATGCGGTCTTTGAAGAAGAAACCACGATGGACGACCGCACGGTCTACCGCTACCACCAAGAGATCGAGCCGACCAACGTCGCGCAGCTTTTTGCGGCCGATGGCAATACCACCAGCCTGCCCAAGGAAGGCGGCGGAGAGGAGCAGGGCTACCTGACCCACTCTGGCAGCCGCGACTTCTATGTGGACCAACAAACCGGCCTCGTGGTGGGCATGGATATGGATATCGATGATTACTACGCGGACCGCGAGGGCGTGGGCCGCGAGCGCGCCTTCGTCTTTAATGGCTCTACCTCTGAAGAGGACCAGCAGGCGCTGCTCAAAGAGGCGGCAGATTTCCCGCGCGACCGCGTGGCGGAGATCGTGCGGTGGGGTGCCATCGGCCTCGGCGCACTGTTGACCCTGCTCGGAATCATTGGCGCATTGGGCCTATTTGGCGGCAAGAATAAGCATGCCCGCTTGCGGCATAACCGTGGGCGCATCGGTGGAAGCGCGGTGCCGGCGAGCCGGTAAAAGCGCAGCTGGAAAACAAAATCGCCGCCGGGGTTGCGGTGTATTGAGATTTTAGTGGTAGGGTGCTCGGTGGTTGTCGCGCACAGTGGCGCGGCATGGACGCGTTAGCGCCGCGGCGAGCACGAGCTTGCCCCCTAGCGCGGTAGCGACACGCCCCAAGAGTGGTGTGTCTTTACATGGCAGGTCTTTTCCTATAAGCTGTTTCGTTGCGCTGGAATCTGGATCTTCGGTGCACATTTAGCCTTTCAGGCCGGTGATGGCAAAACCGACTTGACAAGGTGATTTTGTGCATTCTGAACCCAGACACTCCACAGCAGACCGAATGCTAGAATTACCAGCGGTTTTGCGGCTCGTCGGCCAGGGCGAGCAGGCAATCCGCGTGAGGTGCTGGAAGGACCCATCTTGGCAGTCTCCCGCCAGACCAAGTCAGTGGCCAATATCCCCGGAGCCCCGAAGCGATACTCGTTTGCAAAAATCAGCGAGCCTATCGCCCTGCCGGGTCTCCTTGACGTACAACTTGATTCCTTTGCTTGGCTCGTTGGCGCGCCGGAGTGGCGCGAGCGCGAGCAGGCTGAGCGCGGCGATGACGCCCGCGTGACGAGCGGCCTCGAGGACATCCTCGAAGAGCTCTCGCCGATTGAGGACTACTCGGGCAATATGTCCCTGTCCTTGTCGGAGCCGCGCTTTGAACCGGTGAAGAACACCGTGGATGAGTGCAAGGAAAAGGACATCAACTACTCCGCGCCGCTGTACGTGACCGCAGAGTTTATTAATAACGACACCCAAGAGATTAAGTCGCAGACCGTCTTCATCGGCGATTTCCCGATCATGACGGATATGGGCACGTTCATCGTGAACGGTACCGAGCGCGTCGTCGTCTCTCAGCTGGTGCGCTCCCCGGGCGTCTACTTCGATCGCTCGATCGATAAGTCCACCGAGCGCCCGCTGCACTCCGTGAAGGTTATTCCTTCCCGCGGTGCATGGTTGGAGTTCGACGTCGACAAGCGCGACACCGTCGGCGTGCGCATTGACCGCAAGCGCCGCCAGCCGGTAACCGTGCTGCTGAAGGCACTGGGCTGGAGCGAGGAGCAGATCAAGGATCGCTTCGGCTTCTCCGAGCTCATGATGTCCACCCTGGAGTCTGACGGTGTAGCAAACACCGATGAGGCACTGCTGGAGATCTACCGCAAGCAGCGCCCAGGCGAGCAGCCCACCCGTGAGCTGGCTCAGTCCTTGCTGGATAACTCCTTCTTCCGTGCAAAGCGTTACGACCTGGCTAAGGTCGGCCGCTACAAGGTCAACCGCAAGCTGGGGCTCGGCGGCGACCACGATGGTCTGATGACCCTGACCGAGGAAGACATCGCCGTCACCCTCGAGTACCTGGTCCGCCTGCACGTAGGCGAGCGCGAGATGAAGGCACCGAACGGTGAGATGATCGCCCTGCACACGGACGACATCGACCACTTTGGTAACCGTCGCCTGCGCACCGTGGGTGAGCTCATCCAGAACCAGGTCCGCGTCGGCCTGTCCCGCATGGAGCGTGTTGTGCGCGAGCGCATGACCACCCAGGACGCGGAGTCCATCACTCCGACCTCCCTGATTAACGTGCGCCCGGTCTCTGCTGCAATCCGCGAGTTCTTCGGTACCTCGCAGCTGTCCCAGTTCATGGACCACAACAACTCGCTGTCCGGCCTGACCCACAAGCGCCGCCTGTCCGCGCTGGGCCCAGGCGGCCTGTCTCGTGAGCGCGCCGGCATTGAGGTGCGAGACGTTCACGCTTCTCACTACGGCCGTATGTGCCCGATTGAGACCCCTGAGGGCCCGAACATTGGCCTCATGGGTGCGCTGGCATCCTACGCCCGCGTGAATGCCTTCGGCTTCATCGAGACTCCGTACCGCAAGGTTGTGGACGGCAAGATCACCGACCAGGTGGAGTACCTCACCGCCGATGAAGAGGACCGCTTCGCTATTGCTCAGGCCGAGGTCGAGCAGGACGCAGAGGGCAACCTCACCGGCGAGCGTATTGAGGTCCGCCTGAAGGACGGCGACATCGGGCTTACCGACGCCGCCGGTGTGGACTACGTTGACGTCTCCCCGCGCCAGATGGTTTCCGTGGGTACCGCCATGATTCCGTTCTTGGAGCACGACGATGCTAACCGTGCCCTGATGGGTGCGAACATGCAGAAGCAGGCAGTGCCGCTGGTGCGCTCCGAGGCCCCGCTGGTTGGTACCGGCATGGAGCAGCGCGCTGCGTACGACGCTGGCGACGTTGTCATCACCCCGAAGGCCGGTGTGGTCGAAAATGTCACCGCTGATGTCATCACCATCATGGATGATGAGGGCCAGCGCGATACCTACATCTTGCGTAAGTTCGAGCGCACCAACCAGGGCACCAACTACAACCAGACCCCGCTGGTTTCCATGGGCGAGCGCGTAGAGGCCGGCCAGGTTCTGGCCGATGGCCCGGGTACCCACAATGGTGAGATGTCCCTCGGCCGCAACCTGCTGGTTGCCTTCATGCCGTGGGAAGGCCACAACTACGAGGACGCCATCATCCTCAACCAGCGCATCGTGGAAGAGGACATCCTGACCTCCGTCCACATCGAGGAGCACGAGATCGATGCTCGCGATACCAAGCTGGGCGCCGAGGAAATCACCCGCGAGATCCCGAACGTCTCCGAGGACGTCCTGAGCGACCTGGACGAGCGCGGCATCATCCGCATCGGTGCCGACGTCCGCGCCGGCGACATCCTGGTGGGTAAGGTCACCCCGAAGGGCGAGACCGAGCTGACCCCGGAGGAGCGCCTGCTGCGCGCCATCTTCGGTGAGAAGGCCCGCGAGGTTCGCGATACCTCCATGAAGGTGCCGCACGGTGAGGTAGGCAAGGTCATTGGCGTTGCCCGCTTCTCCCGCGACGATGATGACGATCTGGCCCCTGGCGTCAACGAGATGATTCGTGTCTACGTTGCCCAGAAGCGCAAGATCCAGGACGGCGATAAGATGGCCGGCCGCCACGGCAACAAGGGTGTTGTGGGCAAGATTCTACCGCCAGAGGATATGCCGTTCATGGAAGACGGCACCCCGGTCGACATCCTGCTGAACACCCACGGTGTGCCGCGTCGTATGAACATTGGCCAGGTCCTTGAGGTTCACTTGGGCTGGCTGGCACACGCTGGCTGGAAGGTCGATACCGAGGATCCAAAGAACGCCGAGCTGCTCAAGACCCTGCCGGAAGAGCTCTATGACGTTCCTGCGGATTCCTTGACGGCGACCCCGGTCTTCGACGGTGCTACCAACCATGAGATCGAGCGCCTGCTGGCTTCTTCCCGTCCTAACCGCGACGGCGATGTGCTGGTGGATGAGCATGGCAAGGCCACGCTTTTCGACGGCCGCTCGGGCGAGCCATACAAGTACCCGATCTCTGTCGGCTACATGTACATGCTCAAGCTGCACCACTTGGTCGATGAGAAGATTCACGCCCGTTCCACCGGTCCTTACTCCATGATTACCCAGCAGCCGCTGGGTGGTAAGGCCCAGTTCGGTGGCCAGCGCTTCGGCGAGATGGAGGTGTGGGCAATGCAGGCATACGGCGCTGCCTACACCCTGCAGGAGCTGCTGACCATCAAGTCCGATGACGTCGTCGGCCGTGTGAAGGTCTACGAAGCCATTGTTAAGGGCGACAATATTCCAGATCCGGGCATCCCTGAGTCCTTCAAGGTGTTGCTCAAGGAGCTGCAGTCCCTGTGCCTGAACGTGGAGGTTCTCTCCACCGACGGCACGCCGATGGAGCTGTCTGGCTCTGATGACGATGACATGGATAGCCCATCGCTTGGCATTAACCTGTCCCGCGATGAGGGTTCTTCCGCTGACATCGCCTAGTTAGTTTCTTGGTCCACCGCGGGGTGAGTCCCCGCGGTAGGGCATAAACGTTCCATTCATACAAAGCCATCAATTCCTCGACAACGAGGATGAAAGGGAGACATTACGTGTTTGACGTAAATCTCTTCGACGAGCTCCGCATCGGTCTGGCCACCGCAGACGATATTCGTCGCTGGTCCAAGGGCGAGGTCAAAAAGCCTGAGACCATTAACTACCGCACCCTGAAGCCGGAGAAGGACGGCCTCTTCTGTGAGCGCATCTTCGGCCCCACCCGTGACTGGGAGTGCGCTTGTGGCAAGTACAAGCGCGTCCGCTACAAGGGCATCATCTGTGAGCGCTGTGGCGTTGAGGTGACCAAGTCCAAGGTTCGCCGTGAGCGCATGGGCCACATTGAGCTGGCCGCTCCGGTAACCCACATCTGGTACTTCAAGGGCGTTCCTTCCCGCCTGGGCTACCTGCTGGACCTGGCTCCGAAGGATCTCGAGCGCATCATTTACTTCGCCGCCAATATCATCACCTCCGTGGATGAAGAGGCTCGCCACAATGACCAGTCCACTCTGGAAGCAGAGATGCTTCTGGAGAAGAAGGACGTTGAGGACGATACCGAGTCCGAGATTGCCGAGCGCGCCTCCAAGCTGGAGTCTGACCTGGCTGAGCTGGAAGCAGCCGGTGCCAAGGCAGATGCCCGCAAGAAGGTACAAAACGCTGCCGATAAGGAGATGCAGCACATCCGCGAGCGCGGCGAGCGCGAGATCGCCCGCTTGGATGAAATCTGGAACACCTTCATCAAGCTGGCTCCGAAGCAGATGATCATTGATGAGACCATCTACGAAGAGCTGGTTGACCGCTACGAGGATTACTTCACCGGCGGCATGGGTGCAGAAGCCATCCAGACCCTGGTCCGCAACTTTGACCTCGAGGCTGAGGCCGAGGAACTGCGCGAGATCATCAACAACGGCAAGGGCCAGAAGAAGATGCGTGCCCTGAAGCGCCTGAAGGTCGTTGCTGCCTTCCTGCGCTCCGGCAACGATCCGGCCGGCATGGTGCTGGATGCCATCCCGGTTATTCCGCCAGAGCTGCGCCCGATGGTGCAGCTGGACGGTGGCCGCTTTGCTACCTCCGACCTGAACGACCTCTACCGCCGCGTTATCAACCGCAATAACCGTTTGAAGCGCATGATCGATCTGGGTGCTCCAGAGATCATCGTGAATAACGAGAAGCGCATGCTGCAGGAGTCTGTGGACGCGCTCTTCGATAACGGCCGCCGTGGCCGTCCGGTTACCGGCCCGGGCAACCGTCCGCTGAAGTCCCTGTCTGACTTGCTCAAGGGCAAGCAGGGCCGCTTCCGCCAGAACCTGCTGGGTAAGCGCGTGGACTACTCTGGCCGTTCCGTTATTATCGTTGGTCCGCAGCTGAAGCTGCACGAGTGTGGTCTGCCGAAGCTCATGGCGCTCGAGCTATTCAAGCCGTTCGTTATGAAGCGCCTGGTAGAAAATGACTACGCCCAGAACATCAAGTCCGCCAAGCGCATGGTTGAGCGCCAGCGCTCAGAGGTGTGGGACGTTCTGGAACAGGCCATTTCTGAGCACCCAGTGATGCTCAACCGTGCACCTACGCTGCACCGCTTGGGTATTCAGGCCTTCGAGCCGAAGCTGGTTGAGGGTAAGGCTATTCAGCTGCACCCGCTGGCTTGTGAGGCGTTCAACGCCGACTTCGACGGTGACCAGATGGCAGTCCACCTGCCGCTGTCCGCTGAGGCACAGGCTGAGGCCCGCGTCCTGATGCTGGCGTCCAACAACATCCTGTCCCCGGCATCCGGTAAGCCGCTGGCCATGCCACGTCTGGACATGGTTACCGGCCTGTACTACCTGACCATGGACAAGTCCGAGGACGAGATCGGTGGCAATGGTCGCTTCCGCGAGGCAGAGGAGGACAAGCCGGCAACCGGTGTCTTCTCCTCCTACGCTGAGGCCCTCATGGCCTATGACCGCGGCACCGTTGGCCTGCAAGCTCCGATCAAGGTCCGCATCGATCACCTTCGCCCGCCGAAGGAGATCGAGGAAGAGCAGTTCCCAGATGGTTGGTCCAAGGGCCAGGCATGGATGGGCTACACCACCATCGGTCGCGTCATGTTCAACGAGCGGCTGCCATGGAACTACCCGTACCTCGAGGGCATCATGGTCCGTAAGGGCGGCGGCTCCGGCAACAAGGTCCTCATCGGTGATGTGGTCAATGACTTGGCCAATAAGTACCCGATGATCACCGTTGCTCAGGTGCTGGACAACATGAAGGATGCCGGCTTCTACTGGGCAACCCGTTCCGGCGTCACCATCACCATGTCTGACGTTCTGGTTCTGCCGAATAAGACCGAGATCCTCGAGTCTTATGAGAAGGAAGCAGAACGCATCGAGCGCAAGTACTGGGAGCAGGGCGCTCTGACCGAGCGCGAGCGCTACGACCGCCTGGTTGAGCTGTGGAAGGACGCTACCGATACCGTCGGTGAGGCCGTCGAGAACATGTACCCGGACCACAATCCGATTCCGATGATTGTGAAGTCTGGTGCGGCCGGTAACATGCGTCAGATCTGGACGCTGGCCGGTATGAAGGGCATGGTTGTGAACTCGCACGGTGATTACATCACCCGTCCGATTAAGACCTCCTTCCGCGAAGGTCTGTCCGTGCTGGAGTACTTCAATAACTCCCACGGCTCCCGTAAAGGCCTGGCCGATACCGCGCTGCGTACCGCTGACTCCGGCTACCTCACCCGTCGTTTGGTGGACGTGGCCCAGGACGTCATCGTCCGCGAAGAGGACTGTGGCACCCGCCAGGGCGTCCGCGTCCCAATCGGCGAGGAATCCGGCGACAAGGTTGTTCTCTCCGAGCTGTGGGAGACCTCCGCATCCGGCCGCGTGCTGGCTACCGATGTCAAGGGCGAGGACGGCGAGGTTGTGGCCGAGGCCGGCTCCGACCTCACCGAGGAGCTCACCCAGAAGCTGCTTGATGCTAAGGTCACCGAGGTCAAGGTCCGCTCCGTGCTGACCTGCCAGACCCCGGCCGGCGTATGTGCCAAGTGCTACGGCAAGTCCATGGCTTCCGGCCAGCTCGTCGATATCGGCGAGGCTGTCGGCATTGTAGCTGCACAGTCCATTGGTGAGCCGGGTACCCAGCTGACCATGCGTACGTTCCACCAGGGTGGTGTCGGTGGCGATATTACCGGTGGTCTGCCGCGTGTTCAGGAGCTCTTCGAGGCCCGTAACCCGAAGAACCGCGCTCCTATTGCCTCCGTTGACGGCACCGTTTCCCTGTCCGATGAGGGCAACTTCTGGACCCTGACCATCACCCCGGATGACGGCTCTGATGACGTGGTCTATGAGAAGCTCTCCAAGCGTCAGGGCCTGGCTCAGGTCCGTCGCCCGATGGAGTCCAATCCGGACGCCATGATTGAGCGTTCCCTCAAGGACGGCGACCACGTTGAGACCGGCGACCGCCTGATGCGTGGTGCGGCTGACCCGCACGACGTTCTCGAGGTTCTCGGCCGCCGTGGCGTGGAGCAGCACCTCATCAACGAGGTGCAGGCTGTGTACCGTACCCAGGGTGTGGCTATCCACGATAAGCACATCGAGATCATCATCCGCCAGATGCTGCGCCGCGGCACCGTCATCGATGCGGGTACCACGGACTTGCTGCCGGGTAATCTCATCGACCTCTCTGAGGCTAAGCAGCTCAACGCTGCCCAGGTTGCAGAGGGCGGCGAGCCGGCTCAGCTGCGCTCGGAGATCATGGGTATTACCAAGGCTTCCTTGGCTACCGAGTCCTGGCTGTCCGCTGCATCGTTCCAGGAGACCACTCGCGTGCTTACCGACGCCGCTATTAACAAGCGCTCCGATAAGCTCATCGGCCTCAAGGAGAACGTCATCATCGGTAAGCTCATCCCGGCCGGTACCGGTATTTCCCGCTACCGCAATATCTCCGTCAAGCCGACCGAAGCTGCCCGCAACGCCGCATACTCGATTCCGACTTACGGCGATTCCATCTACGGCGATGACGGCTTCGGTGAATTCACCGGTGCTTCCGTCCCGCTGGATGAGGACTTCACCTTCTAACGTGCAGTTCAATTTGCGTTAACGCGGGATATAAATGGCCCCGCCTTCCTGAACGATAGGAAGGCGGGGCTGTTTCGATGTCTAGGGAGCACCGCTAGACTGCTTTGCTAGTATGAATGCAGCTTTTGGCCAGACACCTTTAAAGGAGTGCGGCCTAAGTCATTGAAAATTGCACACTTCACGGGTGCTTGCGCGCTGCCCTGTTTTGCAGCTGTGTCGGGCTGAGATGCCACAGAAGTTGTGGCGAACCGTTGAACCTGATCCGGATAATGCCGGCGAGAGGGAGGAAATTATGACTACCAATACACGTGCGTCTGCTGCCCCGAAGCGCAGCCTGAATTGGCGCGTGGTCGATATTGTGGTGGCGTCCGTTTTAGGCGTGGCTTGTGGCTTTGTGTTCTTGGGGTGGAATGCAGTGGGCTATGCCTGGTTTGAGGCCATGGACGCCGTGACCCCGGGCCTAGGAGGCATTGCTACGGGCATTTGGCTTATCGGTGGAGTGCTGGGCGGCCTGATTATTCGCAAGCCGGGGGCGGCCATTTATGTTGAGGTCCTGGCGGCAACTGTTTCAGCGGTGCTGGGATCCCAGTGGGGCATTAGCACCCTGTACTCGGGCTTGGCACAGGGCATTGGCGTGGAAATCATCCTGGCCATCTTCCTGTACCGCAAGTTTGGCCTGGGAGTATCCATTCTGGCCGGCATGGCAGCTGGCTGGGGTGCCTTCATCCTGGAGCTGTTTACCTCCGGCAACCTGGCCCGTTCCTTCGAGTTCAAGCTCATCTACTTTGTGACTCTGAACATCTCCGGCGCTATCTTGGCCGGTGCGCTGGGTTTCTTCGTGGTGAAAGCCCTGGCTAAAACCGGTGCCCTGGATCGCTTTGCCGCAGGCCGTGAACAGCGCGCTTAGGGCGTGTTGTGTCCGTGTCTGATTGTGCATCATTGGCGGGAAACGCCACCAAGATAACGGCCCAAGGATTCGGCTGGACTCATGCCGGGCGCAGCGAACCGGCGCTATCCGATATTGACCTGATCATCGAGCCAGGAGAACGCGTGCTTTTATGCGGCGACTCTGGATCGGGTAAGTCCACCTTCCTTGCGGCGATGGCCGGAGTGCTGGGTTCCGATGAGGAAGGAACCCGCACTGGGGAAATTCTCTTAGAAGATTCCACCGGCATGGTGGAGGAGCCCGGACGCACCATCCCAGTAGGGCTGGTGCTTCAGGATCCGGATTCGCAAGTGATCTCCGCGCGCGTGGGTGATGACATTGCTTTCGGCTGCGAGAACCTGGCGTATCCGCGCGAGGAAATCTGGCGCCGTGTGGCCGCCGCTAAGGAACTGGTGGGTCCATTCGTGGATCTGGATTTTCCCACCGAGCAGCTCTCCGGTGGGCAGAAGCAGCGCTTGGCGCTCGCCGGCGTCATCGCTATGGGGGCGGGCGTGGTACTTCTCGATGAACCCACGGCCAATCTTGACCCCGCCGGCGCGCGCGATGTGGTGCGCGCCGTCTCTAGGCTGGTGGAAGAAACCGGCGCGACGCTGGTGGTGGTAGAGCACCAGCACGCGGCGTGGGACGGCGTGCTCGACCGTGCGGTGGAGCTGGACCGCGGGCGCATCGTAGCGGATACTTCCTTCGCGGAGGTGGCTAAGCGCCGCCAGGTCTCTGGCCTGCCGCAGGCGCGACGCCTTGGCGAGGCCGAGCTTGCGGAGCGAGAGGCCGCGCTGTGGAGCACCGACCTCGTCACGCGTTATGGTCCGCCGCGCACGATTGCGCTGCCGGCGGGAGCCTCCACGGTCATTACCGGGCCGAATGGTGCGGGTAAGTCTACCTGGTTGATGACCATGGCCGGGTTGCTGCCGTCTGAATCGGGGGAGATTGGGGTGGCCGATTTCGTGCGTCGCGGGGTCAAAGGGCCACCGCTGCGCTGGAAATCGCGCGAGCTGGCGGACCGCATAGGCTTTGTCTTCCAGAATCCGGAGCACCAATTCGTCGCCCGTACGGTGGCCGAAGAGCTGCGCGTTGCGCCCAAGGTAATGCGCGTGGACCCGCCGGAGGAAAGGATCGCGCAGCTGGTGGAATCACTGCGGCTGCAGCATCTCTTAGACGCTAACCCGTTCACGCTCTCTGGCGGCGAGAAACGACGCCTGTCTGTGGCTACTGCCTTGGTGACCGCGCCGTCGGTGTTGCTGTTGGATGAGCCTACCTTTGGGCAAGACCCCCAAACTTTTGTGGAGCTGGTGCGCTTGCTGCGGCAATTGGCAGATGACGGCACCACTATCGCCTCTATCACCCATGACCCGCTTTTTATCCAGGCCTTGGGCGATTGCCGAGTGGAGGTGCCCGGTGCCTAATCTTTTGCGCGGGGCTAACCCGCTTAGCCGCATCTTTTTGATGTTTATCTGGGTTACCCCACTATTGGCCTCCATTGACTGGGTCTCGGCCGCAGTATCTCTGGCATTGACGCTGACCTTCGCCCCGCTCTGCGGAGTGTCGTGGGTGCGGCTATTTAAGGCCGGTTGGTTCCTTTTTCTCATCGCGCCGATTTCGGGCGTTTCCATGCTGTTATACGGCGAGCCGGGTGGCAAAGAGTACTTCAGTTGGTGGCTGGTGCAGGTCACCGAGAATTCGCTTACCCTAGCGATTGCCATTACGCTGCGCGTATTTGCTGTGGCCTTGCCCATGGTGGTCTTAGCCCGCGATATTGACCCGACGGAGTTGGGTGATGCGCTTTCGCAGATCCTCAAGCTGCCCTCGCGCTTTGTTGTTGGTGCGGTCGCCGGCGTGCGTATGATGACGCTCTTCCAGTCCGACTGGCAGTCGCTGGGGATGGCGCGCAGGGCGAGGGGACTGACGGACGTCGGCAAGCTGAAGCATCTGCTTACCATGTCTTTTGGTCTATTGGTCATCGCGCTGCGCCGCGGTGGCAAGTTGGCCACGGCAATGGAGGCGCGCGGATTTGGGCGCACCCCGCCTGGAGGAGGGGCAAGGACATGGGCGCGCGAGTCGCGTCTGCATGCCCGTGATGGGTGGATTATGGCCCTAGGTACTGTCTTTGCTTTCGTACCGGTGGTAGTTTCGGTACTCACTGGGGCCTGGAGATTCTTCGGCCTATAGACCGCGAAAGCAGTGATTGAGCGACCATGGACTTTGATAGCCAACAAGAGCGCCTTTTAGAGGACATCGTCACGCTGGCCGCAGCCAGAAAGCGTTCCTTCAAGCCAGTGACCGTGCTTATTGACGGCCCCTCTGGCGCCGGCAAAACCTGGACCTCCGCCGCACTGGCCGAGCGCACCAATTGGCGGGTAGTGCACCTCGATGAGTTTTATCCCGGCTGGCATGGCCTGGACAAGGGCTCGGATATGGTGGCCGAGCAGGTATTGCGCACCATGAACCCCGGCTACTGGCGCTGGGATTGGGAAGCAGGCGCCCCAGGGGACTGGGCCAGCTTGGATGTGCGCGATGACCTCATCGTGGAGGGCGTGGGTTCGGTAACTGCCGCCAATATTGCCGCGGCCAAGGAGAGGGGCGCGGTAGTAAGCGTGCTTATCGACGGCCCCCGGGACCAACGCCGCGAACGCGCCATTGCCCGCGAGCCTGGCTACGAGCCGTGGTTTGAAACGTGGGAAGAACAGGAAAAGGACTACTTTGCCACCAAGGCCGCTGAGGCGGACCTGGTCTGGGAATGGTCCTAACAGCAGGAAGGCGACGATCGCGTTTTGTATAAAGCGCGGGCGGTTTGCTACTGTAAACGTCAGTTCACTATGCGTGCCATTCTTAAGGCGCGCGGTGAAGAGTCTGATCCTTTACAAAGCACCGACCTTGGAAAGAGTTCTGGACATGCGGCAGCGCCCCGGGAAAGAGCGCCCATTTTTGCATGTTTGGTTCTTTTCCTTGGTAGTGGTGCAATTCGACAGAAAGACTGTTTAATGCCAACTATTCAGCAGCTGGTCCGCAAGGGCCGCCACGATAAGCGTAAAGAGGTTTCCACCGCTGCGCTGAAGGGTTCCCCGCAGCGTCGCGGCGTGTGCACCCGCGTGTACACCACCACTCCTAAGAAGCCGAACTCCGCACTGCGTAAGGTTGCTCGTGTTCGCCTGACCACCGGTATTGAGGTTTCCGCCTACATTCCGGGTGAGGGCCACAACCTGCAGGAGCACTCCATGGTCCTCGTTCGCGGCGGCCGTGTGAAGGACCTTCCTGGTGTTCGTTACAAGATCATCCGCGGCGCTCTGGATACCCAGGGTGTCAAGGACCGTAAGCAGGCACGTTCCCGTTACGGCGCAAAGAAGGGACAGTAATAAACAATGCGTAAGAATGCTGCTCCGAAGCGTCCTGTAGTCAAGGACCCGGTATACAACTCCGAGCAGGTAACCATGCTCGTCAACAAGATCCTCCAGGACGGCAAGAAGTCCACCGCAGAGCGCATCGTCTACGGCGCTCTCGAGGCTTGCCGCGAGAAGACCGGTACCGATCCGGTTGGCACCCTGGAGAAGGCACTGGGCAATATCCGCCCAGACCTCGAGGTTCGCTCCCGCCGTGTCGGTGGCGCTACCTACCAGGTGCCGGTTGAGGTTCGCCCTGACCGCGCTAACACCCTGGCACTGCGCTGGATGGTGACCTTCACCCGCCAGCGTCGCGAGAACTCCATGATCGAGCGTCTCGCAAACGAGATCCTGGATGCCTCCAACGGCCTCGGCGCTTCCGTTAAGCGTCGTGAGGATACTCACAAGATGGCAGAGGCCAACCGCGCCTTCGCCCACTACCGCTGGTAATTTCAGCACCCACATCAATGGCCCAAGCAACGAGAAACAAGTTTCGCGCTGGCTGTCGGCAGTTTTCCCGCCGCGGCAACCCAAAACTCCATATCTCTTGCTTGGGCCATTTTTTGCCCTAATGGGTGTGATCTCTGAGCGGTATCCCTGCCCAGTCCAGCGGCCTCGTGGAGTGTCCAGTACACTGAAGCGATGGAAGTCTAGGGGCAGGCTGCTCCGAGGACGGCCAAATAGTGGCAAAAAGATACATGACCTTATCCATGCAGGCGTCATAGCCAGAAAACTGGTCACGGCGTCGACGACTATTAAGTTGGGGTATAAACGTGGCACAAGAAGTGCTTAAGGACCTGAACAAGGTTCGCAACATCGGCATCATGGCCCACATCGATGCTGGTAAGACGACCACCACCGAGCGTATTCTCTTCTACACCGGTATCAACCGTAAGGTGGGCGAGACCCACGATGGTGCTTCCACCACTGACTGGATGGCACAGGAGAAGGAACGCGGCATCACCATTACCTCCGCTGCCGTGACCTGCTTCTGGAACAACAACCAGATCAACATCATCGACACCCCGGGTCACGTTGACTTCACCGTTGAGGTTGAGCGTTCCCTGCGTGTCCTTGATGGTGCCGTCGCAGTCTTCGACGGTAAGGAAGGTGTGGAGCCGCAGTCCGAGCAGGTGTGGCGTCAGGCTGCTAAGTACGACGTTCCGCGTATCTGCTTCGTCAACAAGATGGACAAGCTGGGCGCCGACTTCTACTTCACCGTGCAGACCATCATTGACCGCCTAGGCGCCAAGCCATTGGTTATGCAGCTGCCTATCGGCGCTGAGGATGACTTCGACGGCGTTGTCGACCTGCTGAACATGCAGGCAATCACCTGGCGCGGCAAGGTTGAGACCGGTGCTGAGCCTACCTACGAGGAGATCCCTGAGGACCTCAAGGACAAGGCTGCAGAGTACCGCGAGAAGCTGGTCGAGACCGTTGCTGAGTCCGACGAAGAGCTCATGGAGAAGTACTTCGGCGGCGAGGAGCTGACCATTGACGAGCTCAAGGCCGGCATCCGTAAGCTGACCATCAACTCCGAGGTTTACCCGGTTTACTGCGGTACCGCTTACCGTAACAAGGGCGTGCAGCCGCTGCTGGACGCTGTTGTTGACTTCCTGCCTAACCCGCTGGACGTTGGCGAGGTTATCGGCCACGAGGTCGGCAACGAGGACAACCAGCTCACCCGTAAGCCTTCCGTGGAGTCTTCCTTCTCCGCGCTGTCCTTCAAGATTGCGGCTCACCCGTTCTTCGGCCAGCTGAACTTCATCCGCGTGTACTCCGGCCAGGTCACCCCGGGTACCGAGGTTATGAACTCCACCAAGGGCAAGAAGGAGCGCATCGGTAAACTCTTCCAGATGCACGCCAACAAGGAGAACCCTGTTGAGCAGGCAGACGCCGGCAACATCTACGCAGTTGTTGGCCTGAAGGAGACCACCACCGGTGACACCCTGTGTGACAAGGATGACCAGATCATCCTGGAGTCCATGGACTTCCCGGATCCGGTTATCAAGGTTTCCATCGAGCCGAAGACCAAGGCCGACCAGGAGAAGCTGGGTAACGCAATTCAGAAGCTTGCTGCTGAGGACCCAACCTTCACCGTTGAACTGGATGAAGAGACCGGCCAGACCGTTATCGGCGGCATGGGCGAGCTCCACCTCGACGTTCTGGTTGACCGCATGAAGCGCGAGTTCAAGGTCGAAGCAAACATCGGTAACCCGCAGGTTGCATACCGTGAGACCATCCGCAAGAAGGTTGAGTCCATGGAATACACCCACAAGAAGCAGACCGGTGGTTCCGGCCAGTTCGCAAAGGTTATCTGCACCATCGAGCCGTACAACCCGGACCCAGAGACCCTGGAAGAGGGCGAGTCCGCAACCTACGCATTCGAGAATGCCGTTACCGGTGGCCGCGTTCCGAAGGAATACATTCCTTCCGTCGACGCTGGTATCCAGGACGCTATGCAGTACGGCTACCTGGCAGGCTTCCCGATGGTCAACATCAAGGCCACCCTGGAAGACGGCGCTTACCACGACGTCGACTCCTCCGAGATGGCCTTCAAGCTGGCCGGCTCCCAGGTCTTCAAGGAAGCAATGGCCAAGGCTAAGCCGGTTCTGCTCGAGCCGATGATGGCCGTTGAGGTTGTTACCCCTGAGGAGTACATGGGTACCGTTAACGGTGACATCTCCTCCCGCCGTGGCCAGGTCTTCGCTATGGAAGACCGCTCCGGTGCGAAGGTCGTTAAGGCTAAGGTGCCGCTGTCCGAGATGTTCGGTTACATCGGTGACCTGCGTTCTTCCACCGCAGGCCGCGCAAACTTCACCATGGTCTTCGATTCCTACGCAGAGGTTCCTTCCTCCGTGGCACAGGAGATCATCGAGGAGCGCACCGGCGGCGCCAACTAAGCGCTAGCCCCGTCTCCTCCGCGGTTTAGTCGGGCTGGTACTCTTCGCCAGTAGATGCCAGACCCGCCCCGGGGCGGGACGACTGGGCCAGGGTAGCGGCGGGCTGAGTTTGCAGCTTAGGCTTCTAAGTTGTGAATTGAGCCGGCCGTTACCCTCCCAGGATCCTTTTAAAAAGATTCTTGTCGAGGGAAATGGCCGCGATTTTTCGCGGGGTTACCTCCTATAACGGCGGTTTGAAAAAACCGCGACATAAATCTAGGATCGTGTAACTGGCACGTAAAGAAAGCGTCATTAGCGCTTTGCCCCACATACTGTGGGTCGGGTGCCAATGACAACTGTCAACCACGTGGCTGCGAAGGTCGTAGCCACCATATAGTCCAGGAGGACATACAGTGGCAAAGGAGAAGTTCGAGCGTACGAAGCCGCATGTGAACATCGGCACCATCGGACACGTCGACCACGGCAAGACCACCACCACCGCAGCGATCACCAAGGTTCTGGCTGACCAGTACCCTGAGGAGAACGAGGCATTCGCGTTCGACATGATCGACAAGGCTCCTGAGGAGAAGGAGCGCGGTATTACCATCAACATCTCCCACGTTGAGTACTCCACCCCGAAGCGCCACTACGCACACGTTGACGCTCCGGGCCACGCCGACTACATCAAGAACATGATTACCGGCGCTGCTCAGATGGACGGCGCTATCCTGGTTGTCGCTGCAACCGATGGCCCGATGCCGCAGACCCGCGAGCACGTTCTGCTCGCTCGCCAGGTTGGCGTTCCTTACATCCTCGTTGCGCTGAACAAGTGCGACATGGTTGATGATGAGGAAATCATCGAGCTCGTTGAGATGGAGATCCGTGAGCTGCTCGCAGAGCAGGACTACGATGAGGAAGCTCCTATCGTTCACATCTCCGCTCTGAAGGCTCTCGAGGGCGATGACAAGTGGGTACAGTCCGTCGTTGACCTGATGGAAGCCTGCGACAACTCCATCCCGGATCCGGAGCGCGCTACCGACCAGCCGTTCCTGATGCCTATCGAGGACATCTTCACCATTACCGGCCGCGGTACCGTTGTTACCGGCCGTGTTGAGCGTGGCCGTCTGGAAGTCAACGAGGACGTTGAGATCATCGGTATCCAGGAGAAGTCCCAGACCACCACCGTTACCGGTATCGAGATGTTCCGCAAGATGATGGACTACACCGAGGCTGGCGACAACTGTGGTCTGCTTCTGCGTGGTACCAAGCGTGAGGACGTCGAGCGTGGCCAGGTTGTTATCAAGCCGGGCGCTTACACCCCGCACTCCAAGTTCGAGGGTTCCGTCTACGTCCTGAAGAAGGAAGAGGGCGGCCGCCACACCCCGTTCATGAACAACTACCGTCCGCAGTTCTACTTCCGTACCACTGACGTTACCGGTGTTGTTCACCTGCCAGAGGGTACCGAGATGGTTATGCCTGGCGACAACGTTGAGATGTCCGTTGAGCTCATCCAGCCGGTCGCTATGGACGAGGGCCTGCGCTTCGCTATCCGCGAGGGCTCCCGCACCGTCGGCGCTGGCCGCGTTACCAAGGTTATCGAGTAATCGATACCCCGTAACCGCTCAGTAGAGCTTTAAAAGAATCCGCTTCACCATTGGTGGGGCGGATTTTTTGATCCATATCTAATGTGCGCCCCATTTGGTGTTCCTGCCTTCTGTTCGATTCCTCTGGGCTGCGATGGGCCCAGTAGCCTTGGACCGGTATAGTCTGTAGGGATATGGATGACCCCACCCGCATCGATCCCACTCTTGAGTCCCTCCGCCGCGCCTGGGAGGGCCAGCCCAACCTCAGCCTTCCCACCTTCTTTGCCATGCTTGCCAATCAAGGCATCGGCTGGGGCGCCACCGACGACGAACTCGTTGCGGAATTGGAGCGCCAAGCGCGCGTTCATCCGCCCCTGCTGCCCCTGGAGGACGGCCGCATCGCGGCGGGGGAATGGCTTGTGCTTGCCGACGCCCCCACCTACCGCATCACCGCCACCCCCAACCACATCATCGTGCGCCGCCCCGACACCCAGCCTGTGGTGTGGGCCTATGAGTCCATTCGTCCCACGGGCCCTAGCCGCTCATTTACCATTCGGGATACCGAGGGCTTTGAACACCGCTTTGGCGTGGTCTCTAGTCTTATGCGGTTAAGCGCTGAGTGCCCAGACCTTAATGGCCTGAAGCGGCAGGATTTGGGTGATTTCGTGTTCATCCTTCGCTTTGCAGCGGCCATCGGTGTGCTCGATCATGGGCTGCACCTATTTGCTAAGGAAAACCGCCGCGTAACTCGCCAGGACTACTCTTGGCAGCGCATAGAAAAATGCCGCCCCGGCGAGGAACTGGAAATGATCCTCGGGGGCGGCGAGTCGGCCCGCCTTGGGACCGTTCAGGAAATCTTGGTGGCGGAGACTCCTAATCCGTTATTCGGATAGGTCCTTCATCGGACCTACCTTGGTGAACTGCAGCTTATAAATGGTGTCCAAATCGGCGTCGGGAAACGCTGCGCGAAAATCGCGCTCATTGGTTTCAACGGCGCCAGTAAGGCGCTCCACCGGGGTGTCCGGATTTGCCGTTACCGTGTACTGCAGCGTGGGCCGCGCGCGGTCATAGGCCACGAGGCGCTCTACATGGTCCACGCCCTTGACTCCATCCAAATCTTGGGCCACGGCGCCGGCGATAGCGTTCATCGACGTCGTGATAGAGCCCTTGTTATTGGAAGAAGCGGACTCCACGTTATTGAAGCGGCGGTGGCGCAGGTTGGCCACCACAATCCACAGCCCCAAAATAAGTAGCAGTGCGGAGCCACCGGCCAGCGCCCATACCCACCAGTCATTGTCCGCCAAGCTCTTCCACGTATCGTGGTCCACCCACAGGGCTAAGTACTTGGCAAATTCCACGTTGAAGTGGATCAAGATGGGCCACACGCCCAAAGCGATGAGGACTATTCCCAGCAGGCCCAGCAGGATGCGGTCAAAGGTAGCAAGTTTTCTAGACATTGTTATCCAACTCCGGAATCTTCTCTACAGCTACGGTGACCTGCGGCGGGTTCTTGAGATGAGCCAGGCAGCGTGTTACCGCGGTCTCCACCCGGCCCTGCAACTCTGCATCCTCGGTATCGCCGTTGACGGTGACCTTGGCAGTCTTGCTATCCGCGGAGGTCTGCGCCGAGGCCACGCCCGGAACACGGCGAGCAGTGGCCGAAGAGAGGCGGGCGATATCCACCGGTCGCATCCACATGGACGCGGTATCGGAGGCAAGTTGCATGTGCGTGGTGCGGCGCGTCTTCACTGCCGCGAAGAGGAAAATTAGGCCTACGACGATGGAGGCGACGCCGGCCCAGATCATCCAGGTCTGCAGCTCTTCAGTAGCAATGAGATTAAGCACCGGCTGTACCCAGGACTGCGCGTCAGAACCGGACCCCACCAGCCACGTCTCGCGCACACCGACGACGCCCGCGGCGAGCAGCAGGAGCCCAAGGATCACGGCCCAAGTACGCGCCGCCGGAGACGCCTTCGGCTGCTGCCCAAAGTGTTCAGGCATGTGCTGATCAGCCATTATTGCCTCCTTGTGGGCGGTACGGGTTAATGGAAATGGCGCGCAACGGCTCGGGTCGCGGCGCATCGACGTGCACCGGCCGAGGATTTGCCGGCGTGACCTCAATGCGTTTGAGCGGTTGTGGCCGCGGGGCCTTTACCGTGCGCGCAGGGGCAGACTTGGGGGCCTCGACGCGGTGCGGAGTCCATTCGTGGCGAATCTCGATCTCGCGCAGCGGCTGCGGCCGAGGGGCTGCTACCTGAACCTTCCGTGCCAGCGGACGAACCTGCCCACTAGGGAGCAACCTGGCTGGGCGAGGTGCAGTCACGCTGCGCACGCGAACCGGCTTGGGTTCCCTAATCGGCCGCATCGAGTGGTCGCTTGGGGACGAAATCTCACGCAGCTCGTGGTCTGGGAGGTCAGCAGAAATGTTGCGTACCTCGGCCTCGCGCGGGGTGTTCACGGACTGCACTGCGACGCCGGCGGCCGGCGCAGCGATGGTGCGCACCGGTGCCTCCTGCGGTGTGGCAATGCTGCGTACATTCACCGACTCCGCAGTGACCGGCTGCCATACCGGCGAGGGCGTGATGTGGGGCGCGACGGCAGCAGCGACTTGGCGCTGTTCCACCTCTGCGGCAGTTACTCGATTGCCCGGAACGGAACCGCCGACGGTGACGTTGACGCGCGTGGTGGAATAACCGGTGTGCGCCGCGATGGCTTCCGAGATGGCGGCACGAGTATGTTCCGCCACCGTGGTGACCGGCGAAGGCCACACCACGCCAATGGTGGCGTTGACGGCTGCTACCTCGCGCTCTGGGTCCATTTGGACCGAGACCCGTGGAAAACCGCGGCCGCCGATGCCCGCTAGCTTGGCCTCTATAGCCTTGGTGCCGGGCACGCTAGCAATCGCGGCGGTAACGATGTGTTCCATGGTCCGCAGCGAGATACGCGTGTGGCCCTGAGTGGAACTATCTGTCATTAACCTTGGCCTTTCTCCTTACCAATGAGGCCATTCCACACAGAAGTGAGATCAATACGGCCATCAAAGTGTGCACCCACAATGCCGCCGATTGCGGCAAGAAGTACCGCGAGCAAAGTAGGACCCCAGCCTAGGTACAAAAAGAAGGCAAGAATAAGGCCGGAAATGATGCCCAAAGTGGTGTAATTCTTCATATCTATTCCTTCGATGGAGCAGCGGATAAGCCATCTACGGCGTCAGAAAACTCAACGTCAATGCGCTGCAGTTCGGGACAAGCCCCACGGGCGGCGGACCGAATATCTTCTGCCAAGGCATAAAGGTCCGGCGCGGCGCTGATATCAACGCGAATATTGATCTGCAGGTGGCGATCATCGCGTGGGTCGGGCCGGCGCATGCCGACGATGCGCTCGCCCGGTAGGTACAAACTGACCGAACCGAACGAACCGCCGTCGAGCGCGGCGACGCCGCGCACCTTCTGGACTGCCTCCGCAATAGCGCGGGCGTGGCTTACCTCGAGCTCGAAACGTGCTCGGGGCTCAGGCATTGGGCTTAAGCCTGACCCTGGTTCAAAGCCGCCTGATCCTCAGGCTCGGCCTCTTCCTTCGGCAGCTTAACGTCGTGAACAACAACGTTGACGCGCTCGACGCTCAGGCCGGTCATGCGCTCAACGGCATTCATGATGTTGCGGCGGATGGCCTCGGCGAGCTCGTGGATGGCCACGCCGTACTCAGCGGTGATGGCAACCTCGATGCGAGCGCTCCCGTCTGCTACCTCTACGTCCACGCCCTGGCGGACGTCTTCAGAAGCACCGAAGGACTCGCGGATATTGCCGATCATGCGAGCGCCGCCGCCACCCAGGGAATCCACGCCGGAAACCTCGCGGGCAGCGATGCCGGCAATCTTGGACACCACGACATCATCGATGGTGGTGGTGCCGTACTGGGTTTCCAGGTTGTTATTGACCTCGCGCTCCTCGGAAGCAGGAACCTGGTTGTCAGAGTTTTGTGCAGGGGTCTTGTTTTCAGACATGGGCGAGTGAGCCTTTCTCTATTGGGTGATGCATGAACGCGATATTCAACTATCTAGGCAGGACAAAGAGTCCACAGCCATTACCTCCGAGCTTAGATACTTCTCAGCCGAGTGTGGGGTGCGAGGCAACAAAATTTTCCAAAACGTGATTTTTGGCACGGTTTAATACGCGGCTTGAAAAACCGCAGCCCAACATGCTTAAATACAAAGGTTGCTTTAACAGGGCAGCGAGAACCGAGGTTCGGTGATGGCGGCGGACGTCGCCAAGCATGAGTCTCGGGGAGACGCTGAGCTGGTAAAGCGAACATGACACCTTCGTTGTCGCCATGCTTCAGGAAAACCTGAAGCATTGACTGGAAGGTCATCCAATCGGGCTAGGTCCGCGTTAGAGCAGTGACACCCCGAGAAGATGGACCGGAGAAGGGGCATGGCAAATAAACAGCGGCAGTAGACGAATTGGACACTCACCACGTGTAATGCGTGAAAACCGTCCTCTTCACAATACTTTGACTACGGGTCTTGTACCCCGTCGAGAGCACTGCGTTCTGGCACTTGCCATGTACCGCAACTCTTGGTCGTCATGGCAGTCAGACCACTGGCGTTGTGTCAGGCCCCAAGCCCGGACAACGTTATAGAGAAATCGAGAAGCAATTTCCCACCGCTTCACGCCCCGGAAACGCCGGGAATGTGAAAGTGGGGAAGCGAGGAAGAGGATAAGCGTGGCGGGACAAAAAATCCGCATTCGGCTGAAGGCCTATGACCACGAGGCTATCGACGCTTCTGCAAAGAAGATCGTCGAGACCGTTACCCGTACCGGTGCTCGTGTAGTTGGCCCAGTGCCGCTCCCAACCGAGAAGAACGTATACGCAGTTATTCGTTCTCCGCACAAGTACAAGGACTCTCGCGAGCACTTCGAGATGCGCACTCACAAGCGCCTGATCGACATTCTCGACCCAACTCCGAAGACCGTTGACGCTCTTATGCGCATCGATCTTCCGGCAAGCGTCGACGTGAACATCCAGTAAGCGACTTTGGTGGAGAACAAATAATGAGTGAAAACGAGATCAAGGGCATTCTGGGCAAGAAGCTCGGCATGACCCAGGTCTTCGATGAGGACAACCGCGTTGTGCCGGTTACCGTCGTCGAGGCAGGGCCATGCGTTGTCACCCAGATTCGCACCCCCGAAACCGATGGCTACAGCGCCATCCAGATCGCCTTTGGCGAAATTGACCCACGCAAGGCAAACAAGCCGGTTGGTGGACACTTCAAGAAGGCTGGCGTAACCCCGCGCCGTCACGTTGCGGAAATCCGCATGGACGACACCTCTGCCTACGAGGTTGGCCAAGAGGTCAAGGTTGACATCTTCGAGGGCATCTCCTTCGTTGACGTCACCGGCAAGACCAAGGGCCACGGTTACGCTGGTGGCATGAAGCGCCACGGCTTCGCAGGCCAGGGCGCAGCTCACGGTAACCAGGCCGCTCACCGCCGCGTTGGCGGCATCGGCGGCGCTGCTACCCCGGGGCGCGTCTTCAAGGGTAAGCGCATGGCTGGCCGTATGGGCCAGGACCGCGTGACCACCCAAAACCTGAAGATTCAGAAAATCGATGCCGAGTCCAACCTGCTGCTCATCAAGGGTGCTATCCCGGGTGCGCGCGGCGGCCTCGTCACCGTTAAGACCGCAGTGAAGGGCGGTGCACACGCATGAGCAACCTCAAGCTAGACGTCCACACTTCCGAGGGTAAGACCAACGGCTCTGTAGACCTGCCAGCTGAAATCTTTGACACCGAGGCATCCATTGCTTTGATGCACCAGGTTGTTAACGCTCAGCTTGCTGCTGCACGCCAGGGCACCCACGCAACCAAGACCCGCGGCGACGTCCGCGGTGGTGGTCGCAAGCCTTTCCGTCAGAAGGGCACCGGCCGTGCACGCCAGGGCTCCATCCGCGCACCGCACTACACCGGTGGCGGCACCGTCCATGGCCCACAGCCACGCGACTACGCACAGCGCACCCCTAAGAAGATGATCAAGGCTGCTCTCTTCGGTGCACTGTCCGACCGTGCTCGCAACGAGCGCATCCACGTCATCGAAGAGCTCGTACCGGGCCAGAAGCCGTCCACCAAGTCGGCCAAGGCCTTCCTCGAGTCCCTGACCGAGCGCAAGAACGTGCTGCTGGTCATCGGCCGCGAGGACATCAATGCTCGTCGTAGCGCTAATAACCTGCCTAACGTTCAGATCCTGGACGCTGGCCAGCTCAACACCTACGACGTTCTCTACTCCGATGACGTTGTGTTCTCCGTTGAGGCGCTACACACCTTCATCAACCGCGCAACCGGCGCGGATAAGGAGGAGAACTAATGGCTAAGATTTCTAACCCACGCGATATCATCATCGCCCCGGTTGTATCCGAGAAGTCCTACGGTCTGATGGAGCAGAACGTCTACACGTTCTACGTCTCCACGGACTCCAACAAGTCCCAGATTAAAGATGCCGTAGAGCAGATCTTTGACGTAAAGGTCGACTCCGTGAACACCGTGAACCGTGCAGGTAAGCGTAAGCGCACCCGCACCGGTTACGGCCAGCGTAAGTCCACCAAGCGTGCATACGTGACGCTCCGTGAAGGCAGCGACTCCATCGACGTCTTTGGCGCACAGGCCTAAGACGGAGACGAAGTAAGGAAGAATTATGGCTATTCGCAAGTACAAGCCGACAACTCCGGGTCGCCGCGCATCCTCCGTTTCTGAGTTTGACGAGATCACTCGTTCTACTCCGGAGAAGTCCCTGCTGCGCCCGCTGAGCAAGACTGGTGGCCGTAACAACTACGGCCGCATCACCACCCGCCACATCGGCGGTGGCCACAAGCGCCGTTACCGTCTCATCGACTTCCGTCGTAATGACAAGGACGGCATCCCGGCAAAGGTCGCTCACATCGAGTACGACCCGAACCGCACCGCAAACATTGCACTGCTTCACTACGTTGATGGCGAGAAGCGCTACATCATCGCCCCGAAGGGCCTGAAGCAGGGCACCATCGTCGAGTCCGGCCCGAACGCAGATATCAAGGTTGGCAACAACCTGCCGCTGCGTAACATCCCGACCGGTTCCATCATCCACGCTGTTGAGCTCAAGCCGGGCGCCGGCGCTAAGCTGGCTCGCTCCGCTGGTGCTTCCATTCAGCTGCTGGGTAAGGAAGGCAAGTACGCAGTTCTGCGTATGCCGTCTTCCGAAATCCGCCGTGTGGACATCCGCTGCCGCGCCACCGTTGGTGAGGTTGGCAACGCCGAGCAGATGAACATCCGCTGGGGCAAGGCCGGCCGTATGCGCTGGAAGGGCGTACGCCCGACCGTCCGCGGTGTCGTTATGAACCCGGTTGACCACCCACACGGTGGTGGTGAGGGTAAGACCTCGGGTGGTCGCCACCCTGTGTCCCCATGGGGCCACAAGGAGGGTCGCACCCGCAACCCGAACCGTTACTCCAACAACATGATCGTGCGCCGTCGTCGCCCGAACAAGAAGCGCTAAGAGGAGGTAAACAATGCCACGCAGCCTTAAGAAGGGCCCGTTCGTCGATGAGCACCTCCTCAACAAGGTGGATGCTCAGAACGATGCAGGCACCAAGCAGGTCATCAAGACCTGGTCTCGCCGCTCGACCATTCTCCCCGATTTCATCGGTCACACCTTCGCCGTCCATGACGGCCGCAAGCACGTGCCGGTTTTCATCGAGGATTCCATGGTCGGCCACAAGCTGGGCGAGTTTGCACCAACCAAGACCTTTAAGGGTCACGTCAAGGATGACAAGAAGGGACGTCGATAAGCGATGAGTGAGACCATCACCTCCGCATCCGCCACGGCCCGCTACGTCCGCGTCACCCCGATGAAGGCACGTCGCGTGCTCGATCTGGTCCGCGGCAAGTCCGTAAGCGAAGCCCTGGCTATCCTGAAGTACGCACCGCAGGGTGCCTCCAAGCCAGTTGCTAAGGTCGTTGCTTCTGCAGCCGCTAACGCTGAGAACAACTTCGGCCTCGACCCACGCACCCTGGTCATCTCCGAGGCTTATGCCAACGAGGGTCCGACCATGCGTCGTTTCCAGCCGCGTGCACAGGGTCGTGCATTCATGATTCGTAAGCGCACCAGCCACATCACCGTGGTGGTCGAAAGCCAGCAGGAAGGGGCCAAGTAATGGGCCAGAAGATCCATCCTCACGGCCTACGTTTGGGCATCACTTCCGACTGGAAGACCCACTGGTTCGCCGATAAGGACTACGCGAACTACGTAGCCGAAGACATCAAGATCCGTAACTACCTCAACAAGGGCCTTGAGCGCGCCGGCATTGCCGACGTCGTCATCGAGCGCACCCGCGACCGCGTCCGCGTGGACATTCACACCGCCCGTCCGGGCATCGTGATTGGCCGCCGCGGTGCTGAGGCTGACCGCATCCGCCGCGAGCTGGAAAAGCTCACCGGCAAGATGGTTGCCCTCAACATCCTCGAGGTCAAGCAGGTAGACGCAAACGCAACCCTGGTTGCTCACTCCATCGCGGAGCAGCTGGTTAACCGTGTCGCATTCCGTCGTGCAATGCGCAAGGCTATCCAGTCCGCTATGCGCCAGCCACAGGTTAAGGGCATCAAGATTCTGCTGTCCGGCCGCCTGGGCGGTGCAGAAATGTCCCGCGTTGAGCGCTACCACGAGGGTCGCGTTCCGCTGCACACTCTTCGCGCCGAAATCGACTACGGCACCGCAGAGGCCCACACCACCTTTGGCCGCATCGGCATTAAGGTGTGGATCTACAAGGGTGACGTCGTCGGTGGCGTACGCGAGTCCGAACTGAACGCTCCGGCACAGGGCCGTGGCCGTGACCGCAATGGTCGCTCCCGCCGCGGTGGCCAGCGCCGCCAGCGTGCACAGCAGAAGCAGGAGGGCTAATCCATGCTGATTCCTAAGCGTGTTAAGTACCGCCGTCAGCACCGCCCGAACCGTCGCGGCGTGTCCAAGGGCGGTAACCGCATCAACTTCGGCGATTACGCAATCCAGGCTCTCGAGCCGGCGTACATCACCAACCGTCAGATTGAGGCCGCACGTATTGCCATCAACCGCCACGTCAAGCGTGGTGGCAAGGTGTGGATCAACATCTTCCCGGACCGTCCGTTGACCCAGAAGCCGCTCGGCGTTCGTATGGGTTCCGGTAAGGGCCCGGTCGAGAAGTGGGTGGCTAACGTTAAGCCAGGCCGCGTACTTTTCGAGATGAGCTACCCAACCGAGGCCGTTGCTATTGAGGCTCTGCGCCGTGCAGGCCAGAAGCTTCCTTGCAAGGTCCGCATCATCAAGAAGGAGGACCAGTTCTAATGGCAACCGGTACCCCCGCCCACGAGTTCCGTGAGCTCGACAACGCTGAGCTGCAGTCCCGCCTGAAGGATGCGAAGGAAGAGCTGTTCAACCTCCGCTTCCAGAAGGCCACTGGCCAGCTGACCAACAACCGCCGCATCGGCACGGTTAAGCGCGACATTGCCCGCATCTACACCGTTCTGCGCGAGCGCGAGCTGGGCCTGTCCGTTGCTCCGGGAGCTGAGGCTTAATCATGAGTGAGGCTAACGTGACTGATTCCAAGAAGGCACCTACTCCGAAGAAGGAGAAGGTCAAGGGCGCTCCTAAGGTTCGCACCGGCTATGTAGTATCCGACAAGATGACCAAGACCATCGTTGTCGAGCTGGAAGACCGCAAGCAGCACGCCCTGTACGGCAAGATCATGCGCTCTAACAAGAAGGTTAAGGTGCATGATGAGGAAGAAACCGCAGGCATCGGCGATCTCGTACGCATCGCTGAGACCCGCCCACTGTCCAAGGACAAGCACTTCCGTCTCGTTGAGATCATCGAGAAGGCTAAGTAAAAACTAGCCAGCGCAGCCCCTGCTCCGAATCTTAGGGTTCGGGGCGGGGGCCTTCGCCTTTTTAGGACTTCTTTACGGCCGGGCCCTGCCATAAAACCAGTAGGGTACCCATGTGACGTCGGCGGTATCTAGGCCCCATTCATTCACCGCGAGGCCTCGCACGCTTTTTGCTAGCCTCCCCTCGCCGGAAGCCCATACGTACCCTGGCCTCGGCGCACCAGCATAGTCCGCTCTCAGGGCGGCAACGACAGCCTCCGCCTCCTCGTGCGGTTGGGTATGAATAATACGCAGGCTGCGTACGCTCGCCTCCCATCTAGCTGCGAGGCCTGGTTCTACCTCGTCGTTGCTGGTAACCACGGCCATAACGTCGGTGGCCCGAAGCATTTCCGGGTTATGGTCTTCTTGGTAGGCCAAAATGTGACGCAGCGCGGGCAGGGCGGATGCGTCGGCGACTAGAAGTTGTGGCTTCTCGGTTGGCCGCCAGAGTTCGTTGCAGGTAAAGAATCCTGCCGTATCGCCGGCTTGTGCGCGGCGAATCCACCGCGAGCCAGGTCCTGAATCACCATGTGTCACCACGTCGACATCGACTGTGGCCTCCTCCGAGTGGAGCGCGCGGATGGTGTACCAGCGCAGGTCCGGCCGCCTCTCCTCGTCGATCGCGCTCACAGCCGAGCGGAGGTTTATGCCGTCGACAGGGAAGGGGGTAAATTCTTGTTTAGCTCGGGGCATGACGAGTCCAAAGAATTCATCGGGACCGGAGAGGGTGTATGTCCGGAAAGCCTCGGCGTAGAACGTGAGCCGGTGCAAGCGCGGACGGATCCGTCTATTGGCGGTCAAAGTAACGGGGATGAGTTCGTGAGCAGACATTGGGGCCGATTGTAGAGAAGGGTTCATGTGTCTAAAAAATTACTATTTTAGTTTAGCCTTGCCTAATCGAGCCTATGCGTTGTAGGGTAAGCAAGGCTATTTTCCTCCTTTATTGAAAGGCTTAACCTCATGAAGATTTTCGGCCGTCGCACCATGGGCGCAGTAGCAATGCTTTCCGCCGGAGCCTTAGCTTTAGGCGGTTGCTCGCGTGGTGAGGGCGATGAAACAGCTCAGGCGACCGACGCTGCCAGCGAGCAGCGCGTGGCTAGCCTGGGTCTAGGTGATGCCGACACGCTGCTTGCCTTGGGGATCACTCCCGTAACGGTGGCGCCGTGGGGGGCTGAGGGCGATGGCGACCCTTCTGGCGTCGGCCCCTGGGCAGAGGAACTTTTGGGCGAGGCAAAGCCTGAGGTGATTTATAATACCGCAACCGGATTTACCGCCGATACCTTTGAGCAGGTCACCGCGGCTGACCCCACCCAGATCATTGCGGTGAACCAGGCGGTGGATGCACGAACGAAGGGAGCCCTGGAAGAAATCGCGCCTACCACCGTTAAGCCGAACGGCTATGAAGACTGGCAGGTGCCCTGGGAAAAGCAGGTAGAAACCATCGCGGATGCGGTGGGTAAAAAAGACGAAGGCGATAAGCTTATCGATGACACCGAAAAGGCCTTCGAGGAATTCCGCCACGAGCACGCGGAATTGCAGGATAAGTCTGCGGCCATCGTCATGCCTTATGACGGCAAAATTGGCCTATACACCGAGGAGGATGGGCGTGGACAATTTATCGAGAACCTTGGCATGGAGATCCCCGATGCATTGCAGGGCGATGGAGGCAGCTTCTTCGTCGACATTGCCCCAGAAAACTACGCGAAGCTTAACCAGGTTGATTACCTCTTTGTCCTGGACTACAACGGCTCCTCCGATGTCTTGAAGAAGGATAAGACCTTCCAAGGCCTCGACATTGTCAAGGATGGTCGCGTGCGCTACTTGGATACCGATACCGGCAATGCCATGAGTATGCCCAACCCGGTGACCATCCCCTGGGCAGTAGATAAATTTGAAGAGAAACTGTAATTGTCAGCAACCACGATGGACGGCCAACAAATCCAGTCGGATTCCGCAGCAGATAGTCCTACGACCACCGGCACCCCCGCACCGGTAGTGGCGCAGGCACAGAGTCATAAGATGCTCCTTGTCGCCTTCATCCTCGCCAGCCTGGTGTTGGCGGTGGTGTCTTTGGCGGTGGGCTCCCGCTCGATTCTGCCCGAGGAGGTTATCGCTGCCCTGCACGGGGCAGGGGAGCAGGATATCCGCGATATCGTGTGGAACCTGCGCATGCCGCGCACCTTCTTGGCTTATTTCGCCGGCGCGGCCCTTGCTGTGGCAGGTGTGCTGGCGCAATCGTGGACCAGAAACCCGCTAGCGGATCCAGGATTTATTGGCGTTACCGCAGGCGCGTCCTTCTTCGTTGCCTTAGGCACGGCCATTGGCATTGCTACCTCCACCAGTATGCGGACCGCCCTCGCGCTCGTTGGCGCGGGTATTACTACGCTGCTGGTCTTAGCCGTATCGCGGCGGTTTGAGGATCCCCTGACGCTCATTCTGGTGGGTGCCGGCGTCTCCGCAGCCTTGGGATCGGGCGCGACGATTATCGGTCTATATTCCACGGACGTCCTCGATAGCATGCGGCGGTGGACTATCGGCTCGACCTTTGGCCGCGGCCCAGAAGATGTCGCGATCGCGGGCATAGGGCTAGTTATTGGCGTAGCGTGTGCGGCGATGGTCGCTAGACCCCTCGACCTTCTGGCAATGGGGGAGGAGTCCTCCCTCGCCTTGGGTGGGTCCCCCACTACCGCGCGGGTGGGCGCGGCGCTCAGCGTCGTGGTGTTGGCTGGCAGCGCAACGGCAGCAACGGGTCCTATTGCCTTCGTCGGTTTTGCCATTCCCCACATCGTGCGGCGGGTGGTGGGCCCTAGCGTTGCCACCTTGCTTTTGCCCTCTGCGCTCTTGGGCGGTTGTGCCGTGCTTGCCGCCGATATCACCGGCCGCCTCATTGCGGGTAACTCGGAGCTGGAGATGTCGATCGTCCTCGCGATAGTGGGCGCACCTTTCCTCATTTGGGGTGCTCACCGCGGCGTAGGCAGAGCATGGGGGCAATAAAGCATGACCGCAATCAGCACTATTTTAAAAGCTCAACAACGCCGCCGGCACGTGCGCGTGCTCGCTTCCACGCTGGCATTCATCCTCATCGCCTTTAGTGCGTACCTAGTGTTACTGGGGCAAGGTCCCATGGCATTGAGTCCGCGGCAGGTTATCGATGTCCTCACCGGAGGCGGCAGCAAGAACCACATCAGGGTGGTGTGGGACTTGCGCCTGCCGGTTGCCATCGCCACCGTTATAGTGGGTGCCGCCCTCGGCTTGGCCGGTTCTTGGACGCAAACCATGGCTCGTAACCCGCTGGCCTCCCCGGATATTTTAGGCGTTACCGGCGGGGCGTCGGTGCTCGTGGTCTTGGGCACCGTGCATTCGCGCCCCAGTTTCGCCGAGGGTATCCCGGAGTTTTGGTGGCGGGCATGCTTGGCGATGATCGGCGCCCTCCTCGTTGTCATCCTCCTCGCTGTTCTGGGTGGCATCGGTACGAGCAACCGCATCGTCATCATCGGTATTGCGTTATCGCTGATGTTTAACGCCCTCGTCGCGTATTTAATGCGCAGCGCCCAGATCCTGCGCGCTGCGGAGGCGCAGACTTGGCTCGCGGGATCGACTGGATTTGTGCACATGGAGGTCATCCTCCCCCTCCTGGTGGCATTAGCGCCGTTTCTCGCCATCGGCATCTGGTTCGCGCGGGAGCTGCCGCTGCTTGCCCATGATGATTCCTCCGCAACCACCCTGGGCGTGAACATCGCCCGCCAGCGCGCCCTCCTGCTTATTGCGGCAACCGGTATCAGCGCCGTGGTGGTCTCGGTGGTGGGGCCCATTGGGTTTATCGCGCTGTTGGCGCCGCACCTGGCGCGGATGGTGGCGCGCACCCCCACGCCATCGCCGCTGGCATCGGCAGCCGCGGGTGCCGCATTGCTGACCGTGTGTGCTGTGATCGCTGGCGCTATCCCGGTAAATGCACCGGTGGGTGCGGTTTCCTCGGTCATTGGTGGCTGCGCCTTGGTGATATTGGTGTGGAATGCGGCCGGGCGCAGCTAAACGTTGTGCCGCGGCACAGCAGGGGAACGGATAAGCACGGCGCCAGATGGTGCTCGACAGTCAGACGTGGATGAAGGAAAAGAAATGAAGGATAATCGGCCTAATCAGCCAAAACAGACCACGAGCCCGAAGCCTCGGTGCAGCCTCCACGCCACCGGCATTTATGCGGGATATAAGGATGGCGGGGATATCCTTGCCGGCGTTGATCTGCACGCCCGCGCCGGCGAAGTTACCACGCTCATTGGGCCGAATGGCTGCGGCAAGTCCACGCTGCTGAAAACTCTCTCGAAAATCCTTGCTCCGCGGCAGGGCAGCGTCATGGTCGGGGAAGCTGACCTACACGCCATGTCCGCGAAGGATGCCGCGCAGCAGGTGGCGCTACTGCCACAGCACCCCGTGGCCCCCGATGGGCTGCGGGTGGGTGAGTTGGTCGCGCGCGGGCGTCATCCCCATCAAGGAAGGATGCGCGGCCTTTCCGCTACGGACCGGGAGATCATTGCGCAGGCCTGCGAGGCTACCGACATTGTGGACTTCCTCGATCGTGATATCGCTTCGCTATCGGGCGGGCAGCGCCAGCGCGTTTGGCTGGCGTTGGCCCTGGCACAAGATACGCCCGTGCTGCTTCTCGATGAACCCACGACCTTCCTCGACCCTGCCCATGCCATGCGCATGCTGGAGTTGGCCCGTGCACAGGCGCAGGCGGGAAAGACAGTGGTTGTAGTCCTACACGATCTCATGCTGGCGGGCCACTATTCTGATTCCATGGTGGTGATGAAATCCGGCGATATCATCGCTCGTGGGGCACCGAAACAAGCGCTGTCGCCGAAGGTATTGGCGCAGGCCTATGGCATCGAGGCTGAGGCCTGGGAGGATCCGCTTGGCGATGCCCCCATTATCGTTCCCCGCCGCGTCGTAGCGGCGCATTAGTGAAGACCTGACAATGGTGGCTGTGTGCCAGAGGCTTTACTTGACCTTTCGTTGTACATCTAGAAAGGAAATTGCCACTACAAAAAGATTGAGCACGCTTCCCGCGCCGAGCAAAAAGGTGCCGATTCGATAGGAGCCTGTGCCTACGGCGGCCATATTGCCGTAGATATAGACCCAGATTCCCCAGCCAATAAGGAGTACGAGCCCGGCGAGACCGGAGAGCAGGCGGAGGCTGCGTGGGGAGGAGGGGGCGAAGAACTTATAGGCGGCGTCGACAAGCGCGCAAGCTGCAAGCCCCAGACTCAGCCCGCCGGTCAACCAGACGGGGAGTAGGGCGGCGCTACCAAAGACTACGGGCAGGATGAAGGCGAGAAACGCGAGGAGAAAGAGCGCGGCGTGCAGCCACAGGGTGCGCTTGGTATAGGTCATAGCGAAGACTCTACTTCCTCGCGCCGCGGTGGGTTGGCGCCCTTCCGGGAGACGGTGATTCCTGCAGCGGCCGCGGCGAAGGAAAGCAGTTCCTTCCACTCTGCAGCGCCCAGTTGGGCGAGCGCGGAGGAGTCGAGCCCCCGCTCGTCAATTTGGGTCAGCAATGCGGCCATGATGGTATCACCGGCGCCGATGGTATCGGTCACAGGAACCTGTGCGGCCGGCACGTTTAGCTTGGTCTCACCGGCCTGCACGCTAAGCCCCTCCCCGCCGCGGGTGACAATTACGACGGGAACCTGGGAGATGAGATCGGGGCCGAGGAAATCTACCTCTTCGTCAGAAAGTTTAAGCAAGGTGACGTGGGGGAGTAGGTTCGCCAGGAACGCGCGGTGCTCTGGGGTGGCGTAGAACGGCCGGATATTCGGATCCAAGGCGACCAACGTGCCTTGGGCGGCAAAATCCTTTAGCAGTTGCGCATAGCGGGAGGCACCAGGTTCAAGGGCGAGGGAGACCGTGCCGAAGCACGCGATATCGGCCGGCACTAAACGTGGTTCGACCAAGCGGTCGGCCGTGCCCTCGATATAGAAGCTATAAGAGGCCGAGCCGTCCTCATGGATGGTGGTCACCGCCAACGTAGTGGGCTCATCGCCGCGCTGCAGGTGAGTGGTGGTCACGCCCTCGGCCTCAAGGCGGCCGACAAGTTCTTGTCCAAAACCATCGGTGGAAATGCGGGATTGGAATTCCACATCGGCGCCCAGTCGCGCCGCCGCGATGGCCACGTTAAATGGCCCGCCGCCCAGCGCCGGCGTGTGGTCGTTCAAGCTGCCAGGGGCCACCGGAACGAGGTCCACGAGGCCTTCACCGCACACATGAATAGTCATATTTTCATAGTATCGGTGATTATGAACTACCGTCCCAATTTTCACCTCGCCCCGCCGCAGGGCCGGCTCAATGATCCCAATGGCGTCTTTGTAGATGGCGATACCCTGCACGTGTACTACCAGCACGACCCGGCCTTTCCCCGCAAGCCCAAGCGTACTGGCTGGGGGCATGCGACGGCGAGCGTATCGGCTCCCACGCCGTGGCAGCACCACCCCGATGCCTTGTACCCGGACCTGCCCTATGACAAGAATGGCTGCTACTCGGGCGGGGCGGTGGTCGATGGCACCGACGTCTGGCTGTTTTATACGGGCAATTTGAAAGAGGATGGCCGTCGCACTCCGTCCCAGAATCGCGTGCGGGCCATCGATCCTTCGGGCCCGGAGGGTGGCATCTACCTCCGCGATGAGAATAATCCCCTGATTCCGGACTCCCCGGAGGGCTATACGGGGCACTTCCGCGATCCACAGATCACCCGCGATGGTGATGGCTGGCGGATGGTTATTGGCGCCCAAACCGAAGACGAACGCGGCACCATCGTGATCTACCGCTCCGAAGACCTAGCGCAGTGGGAATTCCAGGGCGAGATTTCCTTCGACGATCCTTCGCAACTGCCTGGGGGCTACATGTGGGAGTGTCCCAACCTCCTCACCTTGGGTGATAAGCAGGTGCTTATCTTCTGCCCACAGGCAGAAACGGATCGCTGCGGCTATATCGTGGGCACGCTGGATGGCTTAGACTTCCATATCGAGCGCGGCTTTACCCTCTTGGACCATGGCACCCAGTTCTATGCACCCCAGGCCACCGAGGACGGCATCCTACTGGGATGGATGGGCATGCCCGCACAAGATGACACCCCGACGCACGGCTGGGTACATACCTTGACCTTGCCGCGCCGCATTTGGTTGGAGGATAACTACCTGCACCAGAAGCCGCTGTGGTCCGCCCTGCCGGAGACCCACGGGCGCGAAGGCTTTGGCTCCACCATCGATATCAAGGGTGAAGGCTCCTTTGCTCTTATCGACGCCGCCGGGGACGAAGCCTTCCGCGTCACCCAACGCGACGGCACCATCGCCTTTAATGGTGGCAATCCCATCGATTGCCCGGATGGCGAGATACGCTTGATTGCCGACGGCTGCGCCGTTGAGGTCTACGCCGGAGGCGGTCGCATTGCTGCCTCTTTCGCAGTCTTCGGTGAGTCCCCCTGGCAGGGGTGGGAGCCGCGCGGCTAGGTATACCCGGAACCGGTGAAGTTGCCAACACTCTGCCCGAATGTGTGGACTTAGGCCCGAATCCCAGCTGTAATGGAAATAAGCAGTCACGTCCGGTACCCGGATGTGATCCGTTACACTGAAGGGCTCTTCTATGGACCACAAGGAAGTAGCCGCCCGCACGCTAAAGGCACTGGGCGGCGAAGACAACATCATCGCACTCGCGCACTGCGCTACGCGCCTGCGCATGGTGCTGCAAGACTCGGACAAGGTGGATACCGCCGCGCTGGATAATGACCCCGACCTCAAGGGCACCTTTGAGGCCGGCGGCATGTTCCAGGTCATCGTCGGCCCCGGCGACGTCAATATCGTCTTCCGGGAAATGACCAGCCTCATTTCCAAGGACGTGGCCGTATCCACTGACCGTCTGAAAGACATCGCTGCCGAATCCGGCAATTGGTTTAGCCGTGCGGTCAAGGTGCTGGCGGATATCTTCGTGCCGCTCATCCCCATCTTGCTTGGTGGCGGTCTGCTCATGGCACTCAACAACGTCTTGACGGCCGAAGGGCTATTCGGCGACCAATCCGTCATCGAGATGTTCCCCGTCTGGGAAGGCTTCGCCGGTCTGGTTAATCTGCTTGCTTCTGCGCCCTTTGCCTTCCTGCCCATCCTCGTCGGCTTTACCGCGACGAAGCGCTTTGGCGGCAATGAATTCCTCGGCGCCGGCATGGCCATGGCGATGGTCATGCCCGATTTGGTCAGCGGCTACAACGTTGCCGAGGCCATCGACAACGGCGAAATGTCCTACTGGAATATCTTCGGATTCGACGTCGCGCAGGCTGGCTACCAGGGCTCCATCCTGCCCATTTTGGTGATTTCGTGGATCCTCGCCACCCTGGAGAAATTCCTGCACAAGCACCTAAAGGGCACGGTTGATTTCATGCTCACCCCGCTGCTCACGCTGCTCATTACCGGCTTCCTTACCTTTATGGGCCTAGGCCCCATCCTGCGCACGGCCGGTGAATGGCTCGGCATGGGCTTGGCCAACCTCTATGACTTTGCCGGTCCAGTCGCCGGCTTCCTCTTCGGCCTCGTTTACTCGCCGATCGTGATTACCGGCCTGCACCAATCCTTCCCGCCGATTGAGACGATGCTGTGGAACGAGGGTGGCTCCTTTATCTTCCCGATTGCCTCTATGGCCAATATTGCCCAAGGCGGCGTCGCACTCGCCGTGTACTTCCTGGCTCGCTCCGAAAAGCTCAAGGGTTTGGCCGGCGCTTCGGGTGTCTCCGCACTCTTTGGTATTACTGAGCCCGCAATCTTCGGCGTTAACCTACGCCTGCGCTGGCCGTTCTATATCGGCATGGCCGCTTCCGCCGTTTCTTCTGCCTTCATCGCCATCTTTGGCGTGCTTGCCGATGCTCTCGGTGCCGCCGGCTTCATCGGCTTCGTCTCTGTCCCCCGCTTTGTCCCTACCTTCCTGTTGTGCGGCGTTATTTCCTTCGTGGTCGCCTTTGTGAGCGCGTACCTCTACGGCCGCGTGCTCATCCGCAAGAATGGCTCCATCGACCCGGATGAGGTCAACCCTCCGGCAGCCGAAGCCCAGGCCGCCGCTGCCACCCCCGCTGCGGTAGCTGCCGACGATGCCTTCACCATCTTCTCCCCACTGGAGGGCACCGCCGTTCCTCTTTCTCAGGTCAGTGACCCCATGTTTGCCGGTGGCAAGTTGGGCCAAGGCGTGGCGATTGAGCCCACCGTGGGGAAACTGGTTGCGCCTGCCGACGGCAAAGTCACCGTCACCTTCCCCTCCCACCACGCCTACGCCATCCGCACCAAGGACCCAGCAGTGGGCAATATCGATATCCTCATGCATATCGGTTTCGATACGGTAAACCTCAAAGGCGAGCACTTCACCTCCCACGTAAACAAGGGCGATGAGGTCAAGCGGGGCGATGTTCTTGCCGAATTCGATATCGACGCCATCAAGGCCGCCGGCCTTCCGGTAACCACCCCGGTGGTGGTCTCCAACTCCAAGAAGACCGGCCCCGTTATTCCTACCGAGGCCTTCCGCCCCGCCGAGCTCATTGGCTCCGGCACCGATATCTTCACCGTGGACCCCAAGCCCGCCGTAGTACCGGTACAGACAGCCTCGCCGGCTTCCGACTCCGCGTCTTAATGCGCATCCTTTAAAAATCAACGGCGGGCTCTCGGGCGCATCACATTAGGTCCATAGTGATCAGGCTGATCTGAGGAAAACTACTCCTCAGATCGGCCTTTTCTACCTCAATTAAGCCTGATCAGGTCAGCCTTAAATCGGATGCGCCCTTGACTATGCGTAACCGCAGTTTTAGTCAGGCATACAAAAAGCTGTGCCGGCCGGACCGAAGTCCGACCGGCACAGCCAGTCTCAATTCAGTTTCCTACTTGGTAGGAAGGCTCTTGCTTAAGCGAAGAACTTGCGGCGTGCGGCGAATGCGCCAGCAGCAACCATCGCAGCTACAGCCAGTGCAGCCAGAGCCTGTGCAACGGAGTTGGAGCCCGTCTCAGCGGACATACCACGTGCGGAGTCTGCGGACTCGCCAGCAGCTGGGGCAGATGGAGCGGAAGGGGCGTCAGCCTGAGCATTGTCGCCCTCAGCGAGCTGACCGCCCTGGGCGATAACTTCGTCCTTGTTAGCGTTCAGCATCTGCTCGGAAGCAGCCTTCTCCTCAGCGGTCGGCTGCTGATTCTTGCGTGCTTCGTCCTTGACGTAGGTCTTGCCATCCTGGGACAGGTACCAGGTGATGCCACCGATGATCAATGCAGCTGGCAGTGCCAACCAAGCCAGCTTCTTCTTGTCGAAGCCTGGCTTCGGATCCTCAGACGGGAACGCCTTTGCGTAAGCGTCACGCATCTCGTCGGTGATCTCTTCGTTTACCAGAGCTGGGTCGTTAACGTAGATAGCCGGATCCTTCAGGCTCTGGTACCACTCGTTGCCCTCTGCGTCCTTCTTGGTGGCTGGGGCAGGGATGCCCTCTTCTTCGGAGCCCTCGGAGTCAGTACCCTCGGAGTCAGTACCCTCGGCGTCGACTGCGCCTTCAGTATCGGTCTCGGTTCCAGGGGTCTCAGAATCAGTGTCTTCACTATCCTCGGACTGCTGACGCTCCCAGATAGCGCGAGCCTGATCTTCAGTGAGGGTAGGCGCGGTGTCCTCGCCGGCTGGGTTCTCAAAGCGGTCGCGTGGTGCGTAGCTGCCGTCGGGCTGCTTGTCGTAGGTAATGCCATCGGTTTCGATGGAAGCTGGTAGTGGCATCTGAGCCTGAGCAACAGCTGCGCCGCCAAAGGCGAGCGCGCCGGTCAGAACAGCAGCGGTCAGGGTCTGTGGCAAACGCTTCATGTGTTTCTCCTTCGGGAAATATAGGTACGCGCCAAAAAGCAGATGTCTTTCTTGACGCAAACCACAATAGTCACACCGTTCCCAATTGTCACCCCAAAAACTTAAATTAACTGGACTTTTCATGTGTTGCATGTGTGAGAGTTGTGAAAATTTAGAACATGCGTGCCTGGATATTTGCACCGCAAGGCTTGAACGTGCGAACTAAAGTCCCAGATAGAGCGATTAAATACGACGGGCGAGGAGAATTGACCTATTCGAAACAAGGCTTTATGGGGGTATCCGGGGGTAATGCAGGGAATATTTAGGCGTTAGAGGGGGTGTCGGCAAGCAAAAGACAGTGTTTTGGTAATGGTGCGCGCGTGTGGTTGAATGTGTAGGTTGCAAAAGCTGGTCGGCCCGTAGCGGTGCGTTTCCGAACCGCCGGTCCGAGACCCTTCGGCACAGTCCGTTGTAAAAGCTTGAGCATCGCAAGTTTGTAGACCGCGTGCGGCAAGGACGGAAATCTTACCGCACATCAATCCAGGTCAGGAGACCCATAGTGATTCAGCAAGAATCGCGTCTGCGCGTCGCCGACAACTCTGGTGCACGTGAACTGCTGTGCATCCGCGTTCTCGGCGGCTCTTTCCGACGCTCCGCTGGCATCGGCGACGTCATCGTCGCGACTGTCAAGGACGCTGTCCCAGGTGGCAACGTCAAGGAAGGCGACATTGTAAAGGCAGTTATCGTCCGTGCGAAGAAGGAAACCCGTCGTCCAGACGGCTCCTACATTCGCTTTGACGAGAACGCTGCAGTTGTTCTCAAGGGCGATAGCGAGCCTCGTGGTACCCGTATCTTCGGACCGGTTGCTCGCGAACTTCGTGACAAGCGTTTCATGAAGATCGTTTCTCTCGCACCGGAGGTGATCTAGTCTTATGAAGATCCATAAGGGAGATATGGTGATCGTCATTTCGGGCCCAGATAAGGGCGCGAAGGGCAAGGTCATCGAGGCATACCCAAAGCGTGAAAAGGTCCTCGTAGAGGGCGTTAACCGCATCAAGAAGCACGTCGCAAACTCTGCTGCCGAGCGTGGCGCCGAGTCCGGCGGAATCGTTACCCAGGAAGCTCCGATCCACGTGTCCAACGTTGCGATCGTTGACTCCGAAGGCAACCCGACCCGCGTGGGCTACCGTTTCGACGAGAACGGCAAGAAGGTCCGTATCGCGCGTAGCAACGGGAAGGACATCTAAAAATGAGCGAGAACTACACTCCGCGTCTGAAGACTCGCTACCGCGAGGAAATCCGCAAGACCCTGAATGACGAGTTCAACTACGACAACGTCATGCAGATCCCTGGTGTCACCAAGGTTGTTGTCAACATGGGTGTTGGCGAAGCCGCACGTGACTCCAAGGTCATCAACGGCGCACTCGAGGATCTGACCGCTATTACCGGTCAGAAGCCGCAGCTGCGTCGCGCTAAGAAGTCCATCGCGAACTTCAAGCTCCGTGAAGGCATGCCCATCGGTGCACGCGTTACCCTGCGCGGCGACCGCATGTGGGAGTTCCTGGACCGCCTGCTGACCATCGCGCTGCCACGTATTCGTGACTTCCGCGGTCTGTCTGATCAGCAGTTCGACGGCCACGGTAACTACACCTTCGGCCTGTCCGAGCAGTCCATGTTCTACGAGATTGACATCGACAAGATCGACCGCCCTCGTGGTATGGACATCACCGTCGTTACCACCGCTACTAACGACGACGAGGGCCGCAAGCTCCTGCGCGAGCTCGGCTTCCCGTTCAAGTAAATAGAGCGCTAAGAAATCCCAACTCCCCGGAAGGGGCGTTGGGATTTTCTAGTTTTACCGAGCAGCTTGACTTCAAAGGTGTGCAGGCGCCGGCTTGTGCGGGTGCGGCTTAGGCGCTTTCGGCGTTGGTGTGCGTGGTGCCCTCATACTGCCAGCCGACGACCGCGTTGCGCACCGCTGGCTCCAGCGGATTCGCAGGTTGAATGCAACTGATGGTGAGAAGGCGGCCGGGCATGGGGCCTTCGCCCCAAATAGAGGCGTCGTCAGAAAGCCCCTGTTTATCTGGGTCGTGTAAGTCGGTAGCCGTATAGATGAGCCAGTTCTGGCCGGAGTTCTGTGTGCGCACGTAGAGCTTGTCCCCCAGATGAACCTTGTGCTCATTCGCGGAACCATCGTAGAGGTTATTGAAAACGCCTGGCACGCCCGCACCGGTATGGCCGGCAATGACCACGATGTCCTGGGACGTCGTGCCCGGCAGAGAATAAGGGCGGTCTTCGGCAGTATAGGTGCAGGCCTTATTCATGGAGTCCGGATTGATGGCACCGTTGACTACGCGGCAGGAGCCGTCTTGAAAATCGGCATGAACCTCAATAGCTGGGATGAAGAGCTCGACTGCAGGTGAAGGGTCGATGGCAGGTGCCTCTTCTGCAGTGACTTCATTGGTCTCTAGACCCTCTGGTGGGTTGACCACCCGGTTAATCGTGCTGGCGAGTAACACCGTGGCAACGATGCCGATAACCACGCGAAGGATGCCGGAGGACTTCCATATCTTTTTGATCCGCTCCCACAGCGTGGGTTTGCGGCGGTGTCGGGGAAGTGAGGTGTCCTCAATGCGCCGCGGTGGGCGGCGGCGCTGTTGTTGGCGGGTGCGCGTTTCGGTCTGGCGCCATTGGCGATCAGCATCTGTGCGGTCGGATCGCGATGGAACGCTGCGGCGCCCGTTAGCGGGAAGCCGATTCGGCTCCCTCCGCGGCCGGTAGTGGGAATCCATGCGACCTCCGAAGAGAAATACGGGTAATAGGAAAGTTCTAGCTTACAACGCAGTGTTATGCATACCCGGAATTGACGCGGAATCAGGTGGTCAGGATAAGATTAGAAGGATTTAATACTCTTTGATTAATGAGGTAGAAATGTCTCTCAATGATGCCGCCAAGGCGGCGGCCGTCAAGAAGGTCACCTTATTAGATGAATCCTTCGCCCGCTTTGCAGTTCGCGCGACCTTGGCGGGTGTGTACCTGTGTATCGGTACCGCCTTTGCCGGTGTGGTAGGCCAGGCCGTCAACGGCGTTGCGCCGGGAATGGGCTCCGTGGCTTTTGCCCTATTTTTCGGCGTAGGCCTGTTCGCCATTCTGCTCTTGGGCGCCGATCTGGCTACCGGCAACATGATGTACATGGTCTATGCCGCTAGCAATAAGCACGTGGCGTGGGGCAAGGCCCTGTACCTGCTGCTCATCACCACCATTTTCAACCTGGTAGGCGCGATCATCTTTGCCGCTATCATGGCGATGTCCGCTAAATTTGCAGACCTTGATCCCTCGCACCTTCTGGTAACGGTTTCTGAAGGCAAGCTCATCAAGTCCCCGCAAGGAATGCTGGTAGAGGCCATTGCCGCGAACTTTGTGGTCAACATGGGCATCGTCGGTGCCATCTTCGCTAAGGATGCGGCTTCGAAGTTCTTTGTCATCATTCCGATCATTGGCGCTTTCGTGGCGTTAGGCCTGGAGCACGTTATCGCGAACTTCTGCCTATTTAGCATCACGCTATTCGCCTCCGACCCGGTGCCGGCAACTCTGACCGCCGGCAACGTGGCTCTCAATTGGATCCTGGTCTGGATCGGCAACTTTATTGGCGGCGGCCTTTTGGTTGGCGGCGTCTACGCGTGGCTCAATCGCGGCCCGGAGGCTTACCGCGATTAAGCGAGCTCCCCGGAATAAAGGTTAAAACGGTCACCGCGGGCGAAGCCCACGAGTGCCATGCCGGTTTCGCGGGCCGTCTCTACCGCTAGGGAGGAGGCGGCGCTGACAGCAACGAGCATTCCGAATCCGGCCATGGCGGCTTTTTGGACGAGCTCAAAGCTGGCGCGCGAACTCATGACCAGAATGAGGTCGTCCGCGGGAAGTCGGTTCTCTAGTAGTAAGTGGCCAATGACTTTATCGGCGGCATTGTGACGGCCAATATCCTCGCGGATGACTACCGGTTCACCGTCTAGGGTGAAGGCGCCGGCGGCATGGATGCCGCCGGTCTTTTTAAATTGCTTCTGTTCAGCCCGGAGCTTGTCTGGCAGCTTGGCGACGACATGGGGATCCACCGGCACTCGGGGAATCCGGTAGCGGGTCTGTTTGGTCAAGGCCTCGATAGAAGAGGTGCCACATACGCCGCAGGCGGAAGTGGTGGTGGTCAAGCGCAGATCGCTGAGGTCGAGCACATTCTTTTTTGTTAATTCGACGTCGAGCAAATTGTAGGTATTCATGCCATCGACGGTGGCGCCGGCGCAGTAGCGGGCCTCGGCGACGTCGCCAAGCGAGGCAATGTGGCCCTCCGAATGTAAGAAACCGTGCGCCAACTCCACGTCATGGCCGGGAGTGCGCATGGTGGTGGTAATGGTCTGACCGCCTACGCGGATTTCCAAGGGCTCCTCGCCGGCGACCGTATCTGCGCGGGTATCGACCTGCAGGCCATCTCCCAGGCGGACCTTGGTGACGGCAAAGGTGGAGTTCTTGCGGCCGGCCATTACTGCAACACCTGCTTCAGGGCAGTGATATTGCCGCGGGCTTCCTCTACGTCGCTGGAGGCTAGGCCCACGAGGAAGGCAGTAAGTGGGGCCGCGGGGCGGGAGCGATTATGCGCGACGTCTTTGGTGAGGTCCAGGATCTCGCGGGTGAGTGCGGTTGCCTCCTGCGGATCAAGGCCGAGGTGACGGGCGGCTTCTTTGAGCCACTCGTGTGCGGATTGGATGGGGTCCTCGTGTGTTTGGCTCATCACCATCTCCTTATTTACGTTCGTGCTGGTCTCGACTCTAATGAAGGTGCCAGACTATTTGGAAAACCGCAGGTTATGGCGTAGTATGGTACCTCGTGCTTGCGCCGAGGTTTCGGCGTGCCTCAATCATTGCGAATTTTGGCGCGCTGAGCTGCAGAAAGCGCCGAGCCGATGCAAGAACTGAACATCAACTTTGTTGTAGGCCCCTCGCCGTAGATAGCGGACCGTTGTCTGAATCAAAGGGTGGCGAGCGCCTTACGGTATTGACCGTAGGGAGCGTGAGTAGCCCGAAATCACACGGAGAACGCTTTGGTGAGCACGGGAACCGCAACGAGAAAGGTACACGGTCACTCATATGACTATGACTGATCCTATTGCCGACATGCTGTCGCGCGTGCGCAACGCAAGTAATGCGCACCATGACACCGTGTCGATGCCTACCTCCAAGCTGAAGGCAAACATTGCCGACATCTTGAAGCAGGAAGGCTACATCGCTGACTACACCGTCGAGGGCCACACCCTGTCCCTCGAGCTGAAGTACAACAACCGCGAGCGCTCCCTGTCTGGCCTGCGTCGCGTGTCTAAGCCGGGTCTGCGTGTGTACGCAAAGTCCACCGAACTGCCACAGGTCTTGGGCGGCCTGGGCGTGGCTATCATTTCCACGTCCCACGGCGTGCTGACTGACCGTCAGGCTGAGGAGAAGGGCGTAGGCGGAGAAGTTCTCGCCTACGTCTGGTAAAGGGAGGTTTGACACATGTCTCGAGTCGGTCTAGCACCAATCGCCGTACCGAACGGCGTCGAAATCAAGATCAACGGCCAAGACGTTGAGGTGAAGGGCCCTAAGGGCACCCAGAGCGTTAACATTCCAGAGCCTATCGCCATCAACCTGGAAGACGGCGTCCTGTCCGTCTCCCGCCCTGATGACCACCGCAAGCACCGTGCCCTGCACGGTCTGTCCCGCTCCCTGCTGAACAACGCCGTAGTTGGCGTGACCGAGGGCTACACCATCAAGATGGAAATCTTCGGTGTTGGCTACCGTGTTCAGCAGAAGGGTAAGGACCTGGAATTCAGCCTGGGCTACTCCCACCCGATCCTCATCGAGGCTCCGGAGGGAATTACCTTCGCAGTGGACGGCGCAACCAAGCTGTCCATTACCGGTATTGACAAGCAACTAGTCGGACAGATCGCCGCTAATATCCGTCGTCTGCGTAAGGACGATCCTTACAAGGGCAAGGGTATTCGCTACGAGGGCGAGCAGATCCGTCGCAAGGTCGGAAAGACGGGTAAGTAAGCAATGGCAAACACTGAAAACACCAAGCGCACTCCAGTCGGCAAGGACATTTCCTCTCGTCGTCGCGAAGCACGCGCACGCCGTCACTTCCGTATCCGTAAGACTCTGCGTGGCACCCCTGAGGCGCCGCGTCTGGTTCTTCACCGCTCCTCCCGTCACATGCACGTGCAGGTCATCGATGACCTGGCAGGCCACACCCTGGTCTCCGCATCCTCCATGGAGGCGGACGTTCGTGCACTCGAGGGCGATAAGAAGGCCAAGGCTGCCAAGGTAGGCGAGTTGGTTGCCGAGCGCGCTAAGGCCGCTGGCATCGAGCACGTCGTATTTGACCGCGCAGGCTACAAGTACCACGGCCGCGTCGCTGCGCTGGCTGACGCCGCACGTGAAGGTGGTCTGAAGTTCTAATGATCATCGTCAACGGAAACATCAACGGAAGGAACGCCTAATGTCGGACCGTGAACAGCGTGACGGCGGACGCTCCGCCGAGAACAACAAGAACAACCGCGGTGGCAACGGCCGCCGCAACGATCGTCGTAACCACCAGGACAACGAGCGCGATAAGTACATCGAGCGCGTTGTGACCATCAACCGCGTCTCCAAGACCGTTAAGGGTGGCCGCAATATGTCCTTCACCGCCCTCGTCGTCGTAGGTGACGGCCAGGGTCAGGTTGGCGTTGGCTACGGCAAGGCCAAGGAAGTCCCGGCCGCAATCCAGAAGGGTGCTGAAGAGGCTCGCAAGAACTTCTTCCGCGTTCCGATGATTGCCGGCACCATCACCCACCCGGTTGAGGGTCGCGACGCAGCTGGCATCGTCATGATGAAGCCTGCCGCACCTGGTACCGGTGTTATCGCTGGTGGTGCTGCTCGTCCAGTGCTCGAATGCGCTGGCGTGCAGGACATCCTGTCGAAGTCCCTGGGCTCCGACAATGCACTCAACGTCGTCCGCGCTACCGTGGACGGCCTCAAGCAGCTGGTCCGCCCTGAAGAGGTTGCCGCACGTCGTGGCAAGTCCATCGAAGAGGTCACCCCGGCCCGTATGCTGCGCAAGCGCGCAGGTCAGGAGGCATAAGCAATGGCTCTGAAGATTACACAGGTAAAGGGCCTGGTGGGCACCAAGCCGAACCACCGCAAGAACATTGAGGCTCTTGGTCTCAAGCGCATCGGTCAGTCCGTAGTTAAGCAGGACACCCCGATCGTTCGCGGTATGGTTCACAAGGTTCGCCACCTGGTCACCGTCGAAGAAGTGGCAGGGGAGTAAACCATGGCTGATATCATCAAGCTGCACGACCTGCGCCCAACCGCAGGAGCAAATAAGCCTAAGACCCGCGTCGGCCGCGGTGAGGCATCCAAGGGTAAGACCGCTGGTCGCGGTACCAAGGGTACCGGTGCTCGTAAGCAGGTTTCCGCTGCTTTCGAGGGTGGCCAGATGCCGATCCACATGCGTCTGCCTAAGCTGAAGGGCTTCAAGAACCCGAACCATGTTGAGTACCAGGTAGTTAACGTTGCTGACCTGGCTGAGAAGTTCGCAGATGGCGGCGACATCACCGTCGCTGACATCGCAGCTGCTGGCCTGGTCCGCGCTAATAAGCCGGTCAAGGTTCTGGGCAACGGCGACATCAACGTTAAGTTGAACGTCACCGCTGACAAGTTCTCCAAGTCTGCTGTTGAGAAGATCGAGGCTGCTGGCGGTTCCGCCAACACCAAGTAATCTCCTCTAGGTAGATTTCATCCCCCTCTCCGCGCAAGCGGGGCAGGGGGATTTTACAGTTTTGGCAGGGAGTGGATTATGCGGGCGCTGGCATGAAGTCTGGCGGGATGACCTATGCCGGCAATTAGCGTTGGAAATGGTTGACAGGAAACCGTTATTAATAAATAAGGTTGCGGATATAGAGATTTATATTCATGAATGTTACAGTCGTCCTTAGTTGAAGATCATCTAACGTTAAGGAGACTCTTATGTCGTCTATTTCTTCTCTGCTCGCTACCGCAATTGCTGCTGTCATGCCGTTTGCCGGTTCCACCGGCCCAGTCGATGCGCAGGACCAGCTGTCCCAGCCGGATTCTGCGGAAACCGCCCAGACCGCACCGGCCGAGGCTGGCGATCAGAATGCTCAAGACCAACAGCCGGGTGCGCACGCTGAAAAGGGCCGTATCACCGGTGACAAGGAAGATGTCATCAACGGTGAGGGGGAAGGTGCCGACGAGGTTGATCCTGGCTTCAATGGCGGCAACCTGCAAACCGGCAAGCTGGCCGTGCAACGCGAGCTGACACTTGCTACGCAGGAGGTCGGCCACGAGTTCATGAACATCGAGTTCAAGGATGAGCACTCCGCCCACCTGACCTTCCCGGAGACCTACAACCCGGACAAGGATGAGGCGGCCGTGCAGCGGGTCATGGACGCGCTGAAGATCAACGGATACGACAACATCACCGCTGCATACTAAAGCGCTAACGTCCAGATTTAGGGCATAAGAAAAGGGTGGGACGCTCGTGGGGGAGCGTGCCACCCTTATATGTTTTCCATACCGGTCTAGGGGCCGGGGAGGGGGCTAGGCCTCGTCCACGGTCTTTTCGTATAGGCCGGGGAAGCGGTCATCCGGATCGGTGACTGCCTTAATGGCGGCGGGAAGGCTGCCGCCGTAGAGCTCTTCGAACTTTTCCCGGGAATAAAAGGCCTCGGAGTAGAGGGACTTGTGTCCGCCAAGCTCGTTCACCTTAGATTCAATGACGCGGTTGAAAGCACCATTATTCGGGGCAGAAGGGTCGACGTGGTCGCCTTCTACGCCGGACCAAAAGCCAACGTTGACCCAGGTCTGCCCAGGGCGAAGCGGGTAGAGCGGCCAGGGGTCGCTCGAGTTTAAGGCGATGTCGCCGGTGCCTACTAGCTCGCCCACGCCATCGCGAAGTCGGATTGGACAGAGCCACACCGGCTGGATATCGGAAGCATTAAAGAACCAATGGAGGAATTCCGGCAGGTTTTCTGGAGTGACCTCGATATCTTGGACCACGCGTTCAGCACGTGGCTTGCCGTGGGGCTTTTTGATGAAGTTATATTCCAGCTCGTACTTGCGGTCGAGGCGGACTAGCTTCCAATAGAAGGAGCTGCGGCGCAATTCGCGCGGCCACACCTTGCGCACCTTCGGGTTCTGCGCACCAAAGGCGCGCGAGCACCAGAACCAGTCGGTATCCCAGCGCCAGATATAGTCGCGGATAGTGAGGCGATCGCGGCGGATGCCAGAGGCGTGCTGGAGGCTGCGGTAGTAAATCTTGTCCCGCGTGTAGTCGGAGGTTGGTCCCTCCTCATCGGTAAAGCGGGCAAAGACAAGGTACGCCTCGTCCTCGGAGAAGACCACGCCGTCGAGGCCATGGACGGGCTCGCCGCGGTGGGTGTGGGAAGAGGTGACGTCGGCAAGCACGCGGCTCGCTTCCTCCACGGTGTGGAAACGCTCCTCGCGCAGCTCTACATAGGCGGGCACGGGTTCCAGCTCAATCTTGAGGCGCACCGCGTAGCCCAGCGAGCCATAAGAGTTAGGGAAGAGGCGGAAGAGATCCACATTCTCCTCGCGGGAGCAGGTGTGAATCTCGCCGGTGCCGGTGAGAACATCCATCTCGAGGACGGACTCGTGTGGGAGACCATTGCGGAAGCTGGTGGATTCCACGCCCATGCCGGTGACCGCACCGCCCAAAGTAATGGTCTTAAGCTGTGGTACGACGAAGGGCATGAGGCCATGGGCCAGGGTGGCATCCACGAGGTCCTCATAGGTGCACATCCCCTGCACATCGGCCGTGCGGGCTATCGGGTCGACCTCGATGACGCCGCCGAGGCCGGATACATCGAGGCCCGCTTGCTCCTCGCTGCGGCCGCGGAAAAGGTTAGAGGTCTTCTTAGCCAGGCGCACGCGCTTTCCGGCCGGGACAGCACGGAAGCTCGCCAGCAGCTTGTCGACGCCCTCTTGGTGCGCCGTCCATCCCACCGGCTCAATGGGCATAGCATCCACCGGCCGCGGCTGGGCAGCGGCGAGGCGTTGGCGCAGATTATCAATGAGAGTCATAGCACCCCTCCTTAAAAGCGGCTATCTTCCCACCAGCGGCGCTCAGGCACACCGGCGCGGGAGCCGGCCTCGCCCAGCTTTACGCCGAGGAAGTGATACAGGTTGATGATATTTCGCTCAAAGCCCCATTCGGATCCGGCCATATAAATGCCGTACAGGCGGGCGGTTGGCAGGCCCACGGTGGCGCAGGCCTCATCCCAATTTTCCTTCAGGTTCTCGCACCAATCGTGCAGCGTGCGCATGTAGTCAAAGCGGAGGGATTCGGTGTGGATGACTTCGAAGCCATTGTCTTGCATCGCCTTGGTGACGTTGCCGGAACCGGTGAGCTCGCCGTCCGGGAAGATATAGCGGTCAATGAAGCCGCCCTTGGGGGTCTTGTGATTATCCGGGTAGGTGATGTTGTGGTTGAGCATCAAGCCGCCGACCTTCAATTTGCCGTGGAGGAACTTGAAGAAGTCGTTGTAGTTCTTCACACCAATGTGCTCGATAATGCCGATGGCGGAGATAGCATCGAAGCCCTCTTCGGTGATATCGCGGTAGTCCATGAAGCGGACTTCCGCCAAGTCTTGGAGGCCTTCCTCCTCAATCTTGCGCTGGCCCCACTCGGCCTGTTCCTTGGACAAGGTGACGCCGATGGACTTCACGCCGCGGTGCGCCGCGTAGCGCACCATACCGCCCCAGCCGCAGCCCACATCCAAGTGGCGGTCGCCCTCTTTGAGGCGGAGTTTGTCAAAGATGAGGCGGTACTTATTTTCCTGCGCTTCCTCTAGCGTGGCGTCCGGGGAGGGGTAGTAGGCGCAGGTATAGGTCATTGAATCGCCCAAGAAGAGCTCGTAGAAATCATTGCCTACGTCGTAGTGATCAGAAATGACATCGGCATCGCGCTGTTTCGAGTGCTTGGATAGGCCGTCGTGTAGCTTGCGGCGCAGCCATGAAGCGCGCTCCACCTCGGGGACCGGCTGGATCTGGAAGGCGCCCATGGACGCCAGCGAGCGCACCACGCGTGCCAGTGTCTTCGCGTCCGGCTTTTGGAATTTGTCATACATGGCATGCAGCGCGTCAAAAATGCCATAGGGGTGGGCCGGGTGATCGCCATGCACCGTGATGCCGTCCGTGACATATGCACGCGCAAAACCCACATCGCCGGGATGGGTGGCAATAAAAGAGAGGCCCTCAAGGCTATTAATAGTCACCTTGTACTGGGAGTCTTCCGGTCCGGTTGCGGACCCGTCGAAGGCCTCCCAGCGGAAGGGGTTGGGGCTAGGGACAAAAACGTCGATGATCTCAGCAACGGTCATCGGCGCGAATTTCTTGCTCATAAGTACTTCTTTCGAAACATTAGGTTCACACCAATAACGGCCTCGTGGCGCAGGGACCCGCGAGGTCGGAGACTAAAAAGGGAATTGCGCGCTGGCAATGCCCCCATGGTAAACCCCGCATACAAAAGGTGCGAACGAAGAAGCAATCATGGTCACACTATTGGGGCTTAATGTGGCTATCTGGGGTAAGGCTGGTAGGGTAATGGGGTCATAAGTGTTCAACCGTCCCTGAAGAAAACCTGAATTTCCCCTAAGCTTTCTGGCTCAGGGGGTGTGGTTTCCTAGGGGTAGATGAGTTTCCACCTCCGTGTGTGAACGCGAAACCCTCCCTAGATTTCGCGTTCGGCAGCGGTAGGCCAGGAGGATTTTGTAGTGTCCGCCATTGTCCAGGCTTTCAAGGATGCCGATCTACGTAAGAAGATCATCTTCACCATCGTGATGATCATCGCGTACCGCGTCGGTGCACAGATCCCGTCTCCGGGTGTTGACTATGCGTCTATTGCTGGCCGCTTGCGCCAGCTGACCGAGCAGTCCGGAGACCTTTACTCCGTGATCAACCTCTTCTCGGGTGGTGCGCTGCTACAGCTGTCGATCTTCGCTATCGGCATCATGCCGTACATTACGGCGTCGATTATTGTGCAGCTGCTGACCGTGGTCATTCCTCGCTTTGAGGAATTGAAGAAGGAAGGCCAGTCCGGTCAGGCCAAGATGACCCAGTACACCCGCTACCTGACCCTCGCATTGGCGCTGCTGCAATCCTCCGGCATCGTCGCGCTGGCAGACCGCGAGCAGCTGCTGGGCCAGGGCGTACCGGTCTTGGCTGATGACCGTAACTTCTCCACCCTCATCGTCCTGGTGATCACCATGACCTCCGGTGCCGTACTGGTGATGTGGATGGGCGAGCTTATCACCGAAAAGGGTATCGGTAACGGCATGTCCCTGCTCATCTTCGCTGGTATCGCAACCCGCCTGCCAACCGATGGTGTAAGCATCCTGCAGAACAATGGTGGACTCGTCTTCGCCATGGTGGTAGCCGGCTTGGTCATCCTGGTTGTTGGCATTACCTTCATCGAACAGGGCCAGCGCCGCATTCCGGTCCAGTACGCTAAGCGCATGGTCGGCCGCCGCCAGTACGGTGGTTCCTCTACCTACCTGCCGCTAAAGGTCAACCAGGCCGGAGTTATCCCGGTCATCTTCGCTTCCTCCCTTATCTACATGCCGGTTCTCATTACCCAGATTGTGAACTCTGGCTCCCCCGGTACCCCCGATAACTGGTGGCAGCGCAACGTCATCGCGCACCTGCAGGCACCTTCCTCCTGGCAGTACATTGTGCTGTACTTCGTCCTGACCATCTTCTTCGCTTACTTTTATGTCTCGGTCCAGTACGATCCGGCAGAGCAGGCGGATAATATGAAGAAGTACGGCGGCTTCATCCCGGGTATTCGCCCGGGCCGCCCAACCGCGGAGTACCTTGGTTATGTGATGAACCGTCTGCTGTGCGTGGGCGCGCTGTACTTGGCACTTATCGCCATCCTGCCGAATATCCTCTTGGACCTCGGCGTAGGCAGAGCCTCCGCCAGCGGCACGTCCGCCTTTGGTGGTACGGCCATCCTGATTATGGTCTCCGTCGCCTTGACTACGGTCAAGCAGATCGAGTCCCAGCTACTGCAATCCAACTACGAAGGACTACTTAAGTAATGCGTCTTGTACTTCTAGGACCTCCCGGTGCCGGCAAGGGCACCCAGGCAGCTATCCTCAGCGAGAAGCTGAACGTTCCGCACATCTCCACCGGCGACCTGTTCCGCGCCAATATCGGCGAAGGCACCCCGCTGGGTGTAGAGGCAAAGTCCTACATCGATGCAGGCAAGCTAGTACCTACCGACGTCACCGCCCGCATGGTCGAGGACCGCCTTAACCAAGATGATGCCAAGAATGGCTTCCTGTTGGACGGCTTCCCGCGTACCACCGAGCAGGCAGACATCCTGGAGGAGCTGCTGGATAAGAAGGGCGAGAAGCTCGACGGAGTTCTCAACTTCGAGGTCTCCGAGGACGTTGTGGTTGAGCGCATGATGGCCCGTGGCCGCGCCGACGACAACGAGGAGACCATCCGCACCCGCCTCGGTGTCTACCGTGAGGAAACCTTCCCGCTTATCGAGCACTACGGCGATGCCATCATCTCCATTAAGGCCGAAGGCACCGTGGAGGAAATTAACGCCCGTGCGATGGAAGCACTGGGTAAGTAAGCATGGCTTTTCGACGCCGCAGTAAGCGCATCCCCGCCCGCACCCCGGGCGAACTAGACGCCATGCAGGCCGCCGGCGAAATTGTTGGCAAGGCACTGCAGGAAGTCCGCGCTGCTGCGGCGTCTGGCGTATCTACTCTCGAGCTGGATGCGGTGGCTGAGCAGACCATTCGCGATGCCGGCGCCTATCCCACCTTCAAGGGGTACGAAGGATTTCCGGGCTCCATCTGTGCTTCCGTTAATGACGTCATCGTGCACGGCATTCCGGATAAGGAAACCATCCTGGCAGAAGGCGACTTGGTGTCCATCGATTGCGGTGCCACGCTCGATGGGTGGGTAGGCGATAGCGCTTGGTCCTTTGCAGTGGGTGAGCTCGATGCTGATGTCGCGGCCCTCAACACGGCCACCGAGTATGTCCTTATGGAGGGCATGCAGGCTATGGTTCCGGGCAATCTGCTTACCGACGTCTCCCATGCCCTCGAGCAAGCCACCCGACGGGCCGAGCAGAAGTTCGGCGTGGATCTATTCATCGTGGATGGCTACGGCGGTCACGGCATCGGGCGCACCATGCACGAGGATCCTTACCTGGCCAATGAGGGGCGGCCGGGCCGTGGCCCGCTGATCCAAGAAGGCTCTGTACTGGCCATTGAACCCATGCTAACTTTGGGCACAGAGGATTCTGCCGTGCTAGAGGATGACTGGACGGTCGTTACCCTCGATGGCTCCTTCGCCGCTCACTGGGAGCATACGGTCGCCGCGACCGCCGATGGGCCCCGTATTCTTACCCGCCGCTACTGACATTTATTCCCCGATATTGCCTGTTGCACTAGGCATATGCCCCTGAAAGGTTTATACTCACAGCCATGTCTAAATTTAGCTTCCGCAAGATCCGTGCCACGGTTGCTGCGCCCGCAGTCGCTGGTGTGATGGCCTTGAGCACCACTATTGCGGCTCCTGCCGCTACCGCCCAGGAGATTCCGAACCTGGATCAGCTCAGCTCCAAGGCAAACTCCGACCTCGCTCAGCTCTCTTCCCAGTCCGGCCTAGACAAGCTCACCACTGAGGCAAAGAAGCAGCTGGATAACTTCTATGGCCAGACCCGCGAGCAGGCCTGGAATACTCGCAACCAGATCCTGGACCAGGCAGAGAAGTTCTCCCCAGAGCTGGCACCTAACGTCCAGACCGCTGTGGACGGCGCCGTAGAATTCCTTTTCCCAGGCTTGATTGCACAGAAGAATGAGGAAGCACGCAAGGCCCGCGAGGCCGCTGCTCGCGCCAACGCTGAGCGCGTCGCTGCTGAGAAGGCTCGTTCTGAGGCTGCGGCACGCAAGGCGGAAGCACAGCGCCGTGCCAACCAGTTCGACCGTGGCCCGTGCCCGGCTGACGCCAAGGTTTGCGTTGACCTTGATGGTCGCCGCACTTGGCTACAGGACGGCGGCAAGGTTTCTTATGTCTCCCCGGCCATGTCTGCTGGCATGCGCGGTCAGGAAACCCCGCGCGGCACTTTCCATGTGACCCGCAAGGTGGAACATGAGATTTCCCGCGAGTTCAATAACGCGCCGATGCCGTACTCCATCTACTTCACCAACAACGGTCACGCCTTCCACCTGGATGACCCAGCCGTTGATTCCAATGGCTGCGTCCACCTGCCGCCAGACGCTGCAAAGCGCTACTGGGATAATGTGCAGGTTGGCGATAAGGTCTTTATCTACTAAGGCCCGCGCTTAAGCGAAAGCTTCATCCCCCGAACTGAGCTCCCGAGGAGGAGAATTGGTTCGGGGGATTTTGCTGGCTTAGGGTGAGGGGCGGGCGATTGAGCGGGGCGTCGGAAAGCGCGGCGGTTTGGAAAACGTGTCGCTGCAGCGTAAGCTGTTAAGCCGGTGTATAGCGTCAGCGAAGCTGGCGCGGATACGCCACCGCAGTAGACAACAAACATGCAGGTGACGGCGCACTTGTCCGTCGCCAGAAAAGTAGAGGTTATGGCTAAGGAAGGCGCAATCGAGGTAGAAGGCCGCATTATCGAGCCTTTGCCCAACGCAATGTTCCGTGTCGAGCTCGACAATGGGCACAAGGTTCTTGCACACATTTCTGGCAAGATGCGTCAGCACTACATTCGCATCCTCCCAGAGGATCGCGTGGTTGTAGAGCTGTCTCCTTATGACCTGACCCGCGGACGCATCGTCTACCGCTACAAGTAAAGACAGTAAGCCTCCTCACCCAAGGGTGAACCCGTAGGTTCATCCTGTCCACCTCAGGCTACGGTGGCCTGAGCCCGCACTGGTAAGCAACCCAAGGATTCCCGGCACGGTCCGGGCGAAGCGTTGCGTGGAGCGGGACGGATGGGGAGAAAACCGCCGTAACAACCCGAAAGGACACGCCATATGGCACGTCTAGCTGGTGTTGACCTCCCCCGCAATAAGCGCATGGAGGTCGCTCTCACCTACATCTACGGCATCGGTCCAACCCGTGCCAAAGAACTGCTAGAAAAGACTGGCATTTCTCCTGACCTGCGCACTGACAACCTGGATGATGACCAGCTGTCGGCGCTCCGTGACGCAATTGAGGCTACCTGGAAGGTTGAGGGTGACCTCCGCCGTCAGGTTCAGGCTGATATCCGCCGCAAGATTGAAATCGGTAGCTACAAGGGTCTGCGCCACCGCCGTGGCCTGCCTGTACGTGGCCAGCGCACCAAGACCAATGCGCGCACTCGTAAGGGTCCGAAGAAGACGATCGCAGGAAAGAAGAAGTAATTCATGCCTCCAAAGACTCGTTCCGGCGCGCGCCGTTCCGGCCGTCGCGTCGTAAAGAAGAATGTGGCCCTCGGCCACGCATACATCAAGTCCACCTTCAATAACACCATCGTCTCGATCACCGATCAGACCGGTGCTGTTATCTCTTGGGCATCCTCCGGCCACGTTGGCTTCAAGGGATCCCGTAAGTCCACTCCGTTCGCCGCTCAGATGGCAGCCGAGAACGCTGCTCGCAAGGCAATGGATCATGGCATGAAGAAGGTTGACGTATTCGTCAAGGGTCCGGGCTCCGGCCGCGAGACCGCCATCCGTTCCCTGCAGGCTGCAGGCCTCGAGGTTTCCTCGATCACGGATGCAACCCCACAGCCGCACAACGGCTGCCGTCCGACCAAGCGTCGCAAGGTTTAAGGGAAAGGAAGAGGTAAGAAAATGGCTCGTTACACTGGCCCCGCTACCCGCGTATCCCGCCGTCTTCGCGTCGACTTGGTCGGCGGCGATATGGCATTTGAGCGCCGCCCGTACCCACCGGGACAGGCTGGCCGCAACCGCATCAAGGAATCTGAGTACCTGCTGCAGCTCCAGGAGAAGCAGAAGGCAAAGTACACCTACGGTGTGCTGGAGCGTCAGTTCCGTCGCTACTACGCAGAGGCTAACCGCCTCCCGGGCAAGACCGGCGATAACCTGGTTATCCTGCTCGAGTCCCGCCTGGACAACGTAGTTTACCGTGCAGGTCTGGCACGCACCCGCCGCCAGGCTCGCCAGCTTGTCTCCCACGGTCACTTCACCGTGAATGGCAAGAACATCAACGTTCCTTCCTACAAGGTCACCCAGTACGACATCATCGATGTCCGTGACCGCTCCAAGAAGATGGAATGGTTCGAAGATGCTCAGGACGCCCTCATCGATGCCAACGTACCGGCATGGCTGCAGGTTGTTCCTGATACCCTGCGCATCCTCGTGCACCAGCTGCCCGAGCGCGCTCAGATCGACATTCCGCTGCAGGAGCAGCTCATCGTCGAGCTTTACTCGAAGTAAACTGTTATACCGCACGGCCTGTAATGGCCTGGCGGATAACCAGGAATCTTCAATCCCGAAGATTTTTACCCCTCTACCGGCGTCAAATAGCGGTCGCCGAAAAGGAGAATTTCAATGCTCATTTCCCAGCGTCCTCAGCTCACCGAGGAATTCATCGACTCGTCTCGTTCCAAGTTCGTCATCGAACCGCTCGAGCCGGGCTTTGGTTACACCCTCGGTAACTCGCTGCGTCGTACCCTGCTGTCCTCCATTCCGGGTGCAGCGGTAACCTCCATCAAGATCGATGGTGTTCTCCACGAGTTCACCACCATCAACGGTGTGAAGGAAGACGTTTCCGAGATCATCTTGAACATCAAGAGCATGGTGCTTTCTTCCGACTCCGATGAGCCGGTTGTTATGTACCTGAGCAAGGAAGGCCCGGGCGATGTCACTGCGGGCGATATCCAGCCGCCGGCTGGCGTGGAGATCCACAACCCGGATCTGCATATCGCTTCCTTGAATGACACCGCCAAGCTGGACATTGAGCTCGTCGTCGAGCGCGGTCGTGGCTATGTCCCAGCCGCTCCTACCTCCGGTGAGATCGGCCGCATCCCGGTCGACCAGATTTATTCCCCGGTCCTCAAGGTCTCCTACAAGGTCGAGGCAACTCGTGTTGAGCAGCGTACCGACTTTGACAAGCTGACCATCGACGTCGAAACCAAGAACTCGATTTCTGCCCGCGATGCCCTGGCCTCCGCCGGCGGCACCCTGGTCGAGCTCTTCGGCCTGGCTCGCGAGCTGAACAACGCTGCCGAAGGCATTGAGATCGGACCCTCCCCGCAGGAGACCGAGTACATCGCTGCCTACGGCATGCCGATCGAGGACCTGAACTTCTCCGTCCGCTCTTATAACTGCCTGAAGCGTCAGGAGATTCACACCGTGGGCGAGCTCGCTGAATGCACCGAGTCCGACCTGCTGGATATCCGCAACTTCGGCCAGAAGTCGATCAATGAGGTAAAGATCAAGCTGGCTAACCTGGGCCTGGCTCTCAAGGACACCCCTGAGGATTTCGACCCAACCCAGCTCGAGGGCTACGACGCAGAAACCGGTGACTTCAAGGATCCGGCTGCTGAGGATTCCGAGTAAAGAACCCCGCTGACTTGCGGCAATAACCCAATTGCCGCGCGCTCAACTTTTACCGCATACGAGGAGTACACAATGCCAACCCCTAAGAAGGGTGCCCGTCTCGGCGGCTCCGCCAAGCAGCAGGCTCACATGCTGAGCAACTTGGCAGCCAGCCTGATCGAGCACGGCGCTATCAAGACCACCGATGCCAAGGCGAAGGTCCTTCGCCCGTACATCGAAAAGATCATCACCAAGGCTAAGTCCGGCACCATCGCTGACCGCCGCGCAGTCCTGAAGCTCATCCCGCGCAAGGATGTTGTTTCTTACCTGTTCGACGAGGTTGCGCCGAAGTTTGAGAACCGTGAGGGTGGCTACACCCGCACCATCAAGCTGGACAACCGCACCGGCGACAACGCCCCGATGTCCCAGATCTCCCTCGTTCTCGAGGAGACCGTGACCTCCGAGGCTAACCGCGCTACCCGCGCTGCCGCATCCAAGGCCGCTGAGGCTGAGGAAGCTAAGGCAGACGAGGCTGCTGAGACCGAGGCACCTGCCGAGGAGACCGCAGCTGAGGAGTCCGAGGAGAAGTAATCTCCCTTCGGCCCTAGCGCCTCGCCGCCGTCTTTCCCACCTGTGGGAGGGCGGCGGCTTTGTCATGTCCGCACCCAACTAGGGCTTAGCACACGGACGACCCTGCGCCGGCGGGCAGTAAACACTCCGGTAGCATGAAGTCCACTATGACAGATGCAGCATCGACTTCCCCTGAAGGGCCGGCGGACGGGTTCGTTCGCCTGCGCTTGGACTTGGCTTATGATGGCACGGACTTTCATGGCTGGGCCAAGCAGAAGGGCGGTCTGCGCACGGTGCAGGGAGTACTGGAAGAGAAGCTGGCGATGATTGCGCGCACGGAGGTGCCGCTTACGGTCGCTGGCCGGACGGATGCCGGCGTGCACGCTCGTGGCCAGGTGGCGCACGTGGACGTTCCGACAGATATGCTGGCGCAGCGCTCGGTGGCGGGGGAGCCGGCGAAGTTGGTGCGTCGGTTAGCAAAGCTTCTGCCAGAAGACGTTCGGGTGCACGGGTGCGAGTTCGCACCCGCGGGTTTTGATGCGCGGTTTTCGGCGCTGCGGCGGCACTACGTCTACCGGATTACCACCAACCCGCGCGGCGCGCTGCCGACCCGGGCGCGGGATACGGCCGAGTGGATTAAGCCGGTAGATATTGACGCCATGCAGGACGCTGCTACCGCGCTGGTGGGCCTGCATGATTTTGCGGCCTTTTGTAAAGCCAAGCCAAATGCCACGACCATCCGGGAATTGCAGGAATTTTCTTGGCGCGACGTTTCTACGCCCGAAGAACCGGAGCTTTTTGAGGCCCGCGTGAGCGCCGATGCGTTCTGCTGGTCGATGGTGCGCTCGCTGGTAGGGTGTTGCCTGCGCGTGGGGGAGGGGCGGCGCGATGCTGACTTCGCCGAGGCACTGCTGCAGGAGACGAAGCGCTCTTCCAGCATTCCCGTGGCCCCGGCCAAGGGACTCTCGCTCGTCGCCGTTGATTACCCGGCCGCGGATCAACTGGCGGCACGCGCCGAGGTCACCCGCGAAAGGCGCAGCGCCGACTAGCGCCCAAGTGGCAGCGGGTGCTTACCTGGGATAGCCTGTGTGCTGGGTGTACACAGACTTTTTTCGGGGGAAAATCATGGCACGTCCGTTGCCTACTACCAAGGCCCAGGTATCGGGCCATAAATTCTTACGTCGCCGCGTCGAGCATGGGCTCGTATTAGGCGATATCCGCATGATTCACGATCCATTGGCTAGGCGCCGCAAAGCGCTCCTTTTCGGCGGGGTCGGCGTCGCCTTCCTTACGGTGGGGTCCGGTATGTTGGCATGGCTGCAGCCGAGTCCGCAGCCGGGTGATGCGCCGATTGTGCGCTCGGAGCAGGGCCAGCTCTTTGTGGATGTCAACGACACCTACCACCCTGTATTCAACCTGGCGTCGGCGCGCATTATCGCCGGACAGGCGGCCGACGCGCAGACGATCGGAGATGAGCACTTGCAAGAAGCGCTACTGGGCTCACCGGTGGGTATCTCGGATGCCCCTGGGTACCTCGCGGCAGCAGGCGAGACTCCCCAGCAGCGTTGGGCAGCGTGTTTAGCTGGCAAGGATGAGGCGCCGACTACAGAAAACCCAACCAGCATCGGCGGGCACCAGGTTGCGTCGCAGGAGGTTATTGTTCTCGCCGAGCCCGAGCAGAAAAGCCTCGGTGAGGAGCGCGCCGCACTGGTGGAATCCGAGGGCACGCAGTGGCTTATCACAGAGGAAGGCCGGGTGGCGTTGCCAGATTCTTCCAGCACCGAAGGGCGCGTCGTGCGCCGGGCGCTGGGCGTGGACGATAGTACCCACACCTGGCCCGTGCCGCCCGAGCTGCTCAATGCTTTTGCGGAGCTGCCGCCGCTGAACTTTCCGGCTAATCCGCCCGAGGTTGTCGATACTGGGCAGAGCCTGTGGGCGCGTACGCCCGAGGGCGTAGCGGAGCTCACGCCTACGCAGGCGGAGATGCTCACAGGCGTGGGTGCCAAGGAGACGACAGCCACGCCGCAGGAGATTGCCGCGCTTGCCGACGCCCCTTTAAACCTCAACCTTCCCTCCACGTCCTTCCGCTTCTTAAGCCCGGACGATGGCTGGATGTGTGCCGGTAACGAGGGCGGCGGGGTAGTGGTACCTGCCCAAGCAGGCACCATCGCCTTGGCAGGTGAGTCGGTGGCCCATCGCTTTGGTGGACTCGACGCCGGTGGCGTAGGCGTAGACAGCGGCCATGGCTATCACGTGGTCTCACCCACGGGGCAGCGGCACGAGGTCAAGGCCAAAGAGACTTTGGAAGCCCTTGGCACCGGCGTGGGCGCGCAGGTGCCGTGGGAGATCCTGCGCTTGCTCCCGGAAGGCTCCGCGCTGAACCGTGAGCAGGCGCTGCAGGTTAGTTCTTAGGCCGTAGCCCGCGCCACACGGCCCACGCAGCAAGCGCCAGCGTTAATCCACCTAGCACCCAGGCACTGCGTGTTGGGGTGCGGGAGTCGCCTTCGTCAGTGGGGCGGATTGTCATAGCTCGGGTATCGACGTCCGCGCCCGCTTCCACGTGGGTGAGCACAGTGAGCGGGTCGATGAAGCCATGTCCCGGTTCCGCGGCGTCCTCCAAGCGTTTACGGAGGGCGGCCGGGCTATCGTCGGGAAAGCGCTGTGCCAAGAGGGCAGCGGTGCCGCTGACCACCGGCGCGGAAAAGGAGGTGCCATGGAACTGCGCCGTTCCGTCCGTGCCCTCCTTACCATCGGCCCACCCACCCGCGGGGTCGAGCGCTAACGGAATGAAACCTTGCGCAGCAAGCTGGGGTCCGTCGGCTGAATTCAGTGAGTAGTCAGCGAGTTCGTGTGAATCCGCTAGGGCGCTTACAGAGAGCACCGTTGGCGAATCCGCCGGAAAGACGCGGTCACCCATCTCGCAGCTGCCAGAGGACGCATTGCCCGAGGCAGCGATCACCACGGCGCCGGAGTCTTCCGCATGCGCCAAAGCGCGTTCCAATCGGGAAGTATCGACCTGCGCGGCCACATCTGGCGGAACGCAGGAAACAACCGAAATGTTAATGACGCGGGCACCGGCATCGGCAGCGTCATCGATGGCGCGGGCCAAGGTGTCCAGCGAGCCGGTGGTACTGTCCTCGGCTTCTTGGCGGTAGTGCGCGCTGGTCTGGCGTACAGCGTAAATCTCTGCTCGCGGAGCGATACCGATATCGTGACCGGCGATGACACCGGCCACGACGGTGCCGTGCAGGTCGCAATCGCGATGTGGCTCTGGGGCCTCGGGCGCGACAAGATCGGCGCCACTGCTGAGATGCCGCAGTTGATCGTGACGGGCCACGCCAGTATCGATAACGGCTACTTTGACGCCTTCCCCGGTAGCAAAGGAATGCAGACGGGCCCGGTAGTCTAACTGCTCCTGGCTTGGTTGGGGCGAAAGCGGTGAGGAATGCGCGGTGGCGCATTCGCGGTCCGGTTCGCGCGCGGCCGCGTAGGGAGCAGCAGTCAGTCCTGCAGCGAATGCAACTACTAAAGCGGTGGGCAGTACGCGCATTATCCAAGCCCCCTAATGAGCACGAAGACACCGGCTAGGTGCGCGGCCAGCGGCAAACTAGCGGCAATGGCGAGGGATTCTATGCGCTCAAACCACGCGATGGTGGTGGGCTCGAGCCCGGCCACCTTGGGTGCCCACAGCGGGGCGCTCAGCATGGCGAGGAGAACCAGGCAGGCAACAAGGATCTGCGCCCAGGCATCGGTAAGGCCGGAATCCGCTACCCTGTGGGTAGCGCACAAGCATGCAGCGAGACAGGCGGTCATCGCCAGCAGCATCAGGGCCCAGCTAGCCAGCACACGACCGTGCCGGGCAGCATGCATGACGACGGCACCCGCGGTGGTCACGCAGAGTGCTTGGACGAAGCCCACGCCGGTGTGCTCAGCACCAAAGAGCACCGCAACGTACTCGGAGAGGGAATCGGGCGCGCCGCTAGCCGGCACCAACGCCGAACCACTGCCCGTCAGCGAGAGGGCGATAAGGGCCGGAATGAGACAGAGCGACAGCCCAAAGCACATTCCCTCATAGGCGCTGCCGGCGCGCCGGGCGCGGATATCGATATCCGGCTGGACGGCATCAGAAACCGCGAGGTCTTGGCCGGCAGTGGGCAGCTGCGGGACTTTGAGCCCAGCGGTCGCAACGGTCAGCGCAGGAGCTGCGGCCAGCAGGATAATGCCGGCGATCACCACGCAAGCGGCTACCGCCGTACCGTGGCTGCCCTGGAGACCCGTCCCTGGTCCGGGCAGCAGGTAGCCCACAGCCGCGACCAACAACAGCACTGAGACGGTGAGTGCCACGGCAGTAGTGCGAACCGTGCTCAACCCGGTGACGTGGCAGGCAAGCAGCACGATGAGGAGGGCGACGCAGGCGGTGAGTGCGGCAAAGGGGGCTTCGCTAAGCGAGGGCGAAATCACCACCCAGCCGCACGCCATGCCGGCTACCAGGCTAAGGTGCACCAGTGATAGGGCACGGGTCCACAAGGCGAGCAACAGGGCTCCAGCGGTCAACGCCGCCCACGCCGCTAGGGGAAGGGTACTAACCCACACTAGGGCGAAGGCGGCAAGCAGCCCTGCCCAAGCCCAGATGGTGGGAAGGGCGGCGGTAGTATCCTCTTCAGCCGCGGCGGCGAGCGATTCCGCCGCATCCCGAATCACCGGTGCAGACCGGCGCTCGCGCGGACTAATAACAAGAATTGAGCCTTCCGTGAGCACAGTGGCAGCCAACGGGGCGGTGAGATCGATGGCGCGGCCGGAGGCTGTACTGGCGCGCCAAGGTTCAGAAATGGTGGGCGCATCCACCAAGTCAGTGATCTCCGCCAAAAGCTCGCCCACGCTGGAGCTTAGCGGTAACGCCACGTCCGCCTCCTTGTGGAAAGCGCCGGCATGAATGCGAACGGTAAGGCGCAGATGATGCGCCGTTGCAGTAGTCATGATGTCCCCCGAAAAATGTATGGATTGTGGGCGTCCCCCTTGCCCAATGCCACATATTGTGGCTTACTAGTGGCGACGTGTCCACCGCAGCGCGGGGAATCTTGGCAGGGGGCCAAGGGCGCTTGGCGCGTGGCTCGGGGGAGGTTATTTAGGCATGCTTGGGATCGGGGATACCCGCGTCATTGAGCCGTTGACCATGCCACTGCGGGATGCTGCGCCGCCGCTGCCCACCGGCAGCATCGAGGCGGAGGAAGTCCCGGAGGCGGTGCGCCCGCAGCCGGTGCCGCTGGTGCGGCTGCTGCTTCCGGTGGTGATGATTGCGGCTATGCTCGGCATGGTCGCCCTCATGGTGTTAGGCGCTGGGGAATCCCGGCAGGTTAGCCCGATGGCCTTGATGTTTCCATTGATGATGCTGGCGAGCATGGCCATGATGTTTGGGCCCAATAACAGCGGGCAGGATCCGGATGAAACCCGGCGCACTTACCTGCGCCACATCAAAGCCTTGCGCGAAAAGGCGCTGCGCAATGCCTCGGCGCAGCGTGCACATGAAAGTTATCGCCACCCGGCACCGGTGGAACTCAGCACTCTAGTTGGCTCGCGCCGCATGTGGGAGCGGGGCCCGGATGACTCGGACACCCTCGAGGTACGCGTGGGAACTGGACCAACGACTTTGTGCACCCCCATCAACGTGCCGGATTCGGGCGCCACGGAAGACCTGGACCCGGTGTGTGCGGTGAGCATGCGCCAGACCATTAAGGCAGTGGGCACCGTTCCCGATATGCCGGTGGTTATCCAACTGCAGGCCTTTCGCTTCTTGTCCGTGTCCGGAATGGCGTCGACTCGGGGCGAAGAGCCCGCAGATCCCTCCCGCGATATGGTGCGTGCAATGGTGCTGCAGATGGCGGTGGCGCATGGCCCGGAAACCTGCGGTATTGAGGCCATCGGTGGCCAGTGGGAGTGGCTGAAGTGGCTGCCCCATGCGCGCACACCGGAAAAGGCGCGCTTTCGCATCCTCATAGTCGATGGCGTGCTGACCACGGGAACCGAAGACTTCTTCCACGATGATTCCTATACCACCATCATTGAGGTTGGTGGGGCGCCGTCTTCGGCGCTGGGGGTACGCGCCGAGCACGAAGGGCTAAGCCTCGTGGCAGGGGAGCAGCTGCAGGTGGTCACCGCGGCAGGGGTGGAAGACCTTGGGTCTCCCGATGGGATGAGTGTGGCCGGCGCTACGTTGCTCGCGCGCAGTATGGCCTCCTATCGCCGCCCCGATAGTACTTCTGGCCGGCGCGGCAGTGACCTTATGGGCCTTCTGGGCTATCGCGATGTGGAAGAGCTAGCGGCTAGCGGCATGTGGCATGGCCGGGAGGGCTCGGCGCGTCTCATGGTGCCCATCGGCATCGATACGGTGGGCCAGCCCGTCACGGTGGATCTCAAGGAATCTGCCCACGGCGGTATGGGGCCGCACGGCCTGTGCATCGGCGCGACTGGCAGCGGAAAGTCAGAACTGCTGCGCACCCTTGTCACCGCGTTGGCGGCTACCCATAGTCCGGACGAGCTTAACCTCGTGCTCGTGGATTTCAAGGGCGGTGCGACATTCTTAGGATGCGACCGCCTGCCGCATACTTCCGCGGTGATTACCAACCTGGAGGAGGAATCTACGCTGGTAGAGCGCATGTACGATGCCATCTCCGGCGAGATGAACCGACGCCAAGAGCTGCTGCGCACCGCCGGAAACTTTGCCAATGTCAGTGAGTACAACGCTTCTGCCACCGCCGTGCGTGAGCACGGGCCCTTGCCGGCCTTGGTTATCGTCGTCGATGAGTTCTCGGAGCTTTTGGGCCAGCACCCAGACTTCGCGGAACTCTTCGTCGCCGTCGGCCGCTTGGGGCGCAGTCTCCACGTGCACCTGCTTTTGGCCTCCCAAAGGCTCGAAGAAGGCCGCTTGCGGGGGCTAGATTCCCACTTGTCCTACCGAATCGGCCTGAAAACCTTCTCCTCAGCGGTATCCCGCCAAGTATTGGGCGTGACCGATGCGTACCACCTGCCCGGCCAGCCCGGCGCGGGCTACCTCAAATCCGATGCTGAAGCCTTGACCCGCTTCCAAGCCTCCTACGTGTCTGGGCCCCTGCCGCGCCGGGCGCTTGCCGAGGATTCCGGGGACCACCCCGCTCCAACCCGCGGCCGCGTGCAGCTCTTCCATGGCTGGTCCCAGGAAGAGGACAATACTAGCGCTGCGGTGGTTCTCGATGACTCCACCACTGTGCTTACCGAGGTCGTTCGCGCCGCGGCGGAAGAGGCCCACATGCGCGATCAATCGGCGCACCGCATCTGGCTACCGCCGCTACCGCCGGTCATTGAGCTATCCGCGCTGCCAGGGCTTTCCGGTGTACATGCCGCGGGTGCAGAATCGCTCGCAGCGGACCAAAGGCAGCTGTGCGCGCCCATCGGCATTATCGATAGGCCGTATTACCAACGCCAGGATGAGCTGATTATTGATTTCACCCAGCACGGCGGACACATGGCACTGTGCGGTGGCCCGCAGTCCGGTAAATCGAGTGCGCTGCGCACGATCGTCTCTGCGCTAGCTCTACGGCATGACCCGCAGACGGCACGCTTCTACGTCATCGATCTTGGCGGCGGTCAGCTAACGTCCCTAGAGCGCCTGCCCCACGTAGCCGGAGTTGCCGGGCGCGAGGAGGGCGAAAAGGTACGGCGCATCGTCGACGAAGTAGCTGGGTTTATCCGCCGCCCAGAACGGTGCGCAACCTTCCTTGTCATTGATGGCTGGCACCACATTGGTACCTCCAACGCCGAGTTTGAAGACATAGCGGAGAAGGTCACCGAGATCGTCGCCGATGGTGCCTCCGCCCACGTGCATGTCATCATTGCCACTTCGCGGTGGACCACGATGCGCCCGGCTATCCGCGACCTCATTGCCAATCGCCTCGAGCTGCGCCTGGGTGAGGCTTTGGATTCGCTCATCGACCGCAAACTACAGCACAAGCTCCCCAGCGCGCCGGGCCGCGGGCTCACCTTGGCGGGTGAGAATATGCTCTTAGCTCGCACCTCCAACCAGGACATCGCCCACATCTGCCGCGTGCATGCTGCGGCTGACCCAGTTCCACAGCTCAAGATGCTGCCCGCCGTGCTTACTCCGTCCGCCCTCGCGGCTCAAGAGGGCGTGCCCACCGGCGAGATCGCCTGGGGCATCGGCGGGCGCGACCTCGATACGCTGACCTGGAATCCGTCTCGTGAACCGCACCTTGTGGCAATCGGGGCGCAGGGCTGTGGCAAGTCCACCTTCCTGGCGCAGATCATGCGCGGCATTAGCGACTTTGCGCGGGAAGACGCCCGGCTCGTCGTCATCGACCAGCGCCGAGCCCACCTGGGAACCTTGGACCAGAACATGGTTGCTGCCTACGCCGCGACGCAGTCGAGTGCGCAAGAGACCATTGTCGATACTGTCCGGACCCTGGAATCTCGCCTGCCTGGCCCGGGCATTACCCCGGCGCAGCTCGCCGCACGAGATTGGTGGCAGGGCCCAGACATTTACCTAGTCATCGATGATGCGGACCTGCTAAGCGATATCGCTCTCTCGCCGCTATTGGAGTTGCTTCCCCATGCCCGCGACATTGGCCTGCACCTTGTTATCGCTCGCAAGTCCGGCGGCATCGGCCGTGCCCTCTTTGGCCAATTCTTTTCCGCGGTGCGCGATCTGCAGCCGGCGCTACTGCTTTTCGACGCCGACCGGGACGAAGGAACCATCTTCGGACTCAAGCCCTGCCACCAACCACCCGGCCGCGGTCAGTGGAGCATCCGCGGTGAAAACCTCGGCGTCGCCCAAGCGGTGTACCTAGAAGGAGAAAAGTAAATGACCACCAATCTCAGCGCGAATGCGCCAACCGACACCCCTATCCCTACTGGTGGGGAGACCACCGCCAGCCCCATTACCGTCACCATCTTAGATGCGGCCACCATCTTTGAAGGGCCCGAAACGGTCTACCGCTATGACCTTCCGGGAACCGGCATTGTGGAAGGCTGGGCCTTAGGCCAAGTCATGGATCAGATATCCAAGATGGCGGGATCGTCCTGGCCCGACGTGGAAGCCTGCGTGGTGGCAGACTCTTCCGGCACGGGCATTGCGCAGGAAGCTACCACCATCATTTGCCGGCAATTGGAAGTCACCGGGGTGCGCCTCTTCGACTCAGAACCAGCCATCTCCCCGCCAGCAGCCCCAGACCCACCCGCTCCGCGTTCACATCCAGTCAGCGATGCCTCAGAATCGGCACCGCCCACCGCTGTGATGGAGATGCCTGCCTACGACGAGCCGGTAACGCCACGTTGGACCGACCGCCTGCGCGGTTGGCTCGGGGCCATTGATATCTTTCATGTCGCAATCGCGGTGGTCATCATCGCCGTGGCCGGAGCTTCCTGGTGGGCTATCGGTGCCCAGGCTTCCGGTGATGGTGACGCCGCTTCGGATACAGTGCGCCCGCAACCGCGCGCCGCCGAGCCAAGCCGCGAGAACGCAACAGAGTCCGCGCTGGCCTCGCCACAGCCGGGTACGACGGGTGCGCCGGAATCCGGCAGTGACGAATTGAGCCCAGGTGAAAAGCGCTTAGACGTGGAGGGAATGTCAGTAGTCGTCCCCAGTGGGTTCCACACCAAGGTGGAAGATGGCCTGGTCACCGCCACCGGGGAAGACCCGAACCTACGCATCCTGCTGGCGGCGGATGAGATGTTTAACGTGCCGGCGGATGCCTTGTTTAAAGAAATTCACGCGCAGGTTGACGAAGATCCAGCGCTTCGCGATGCCACCGATGAGGCCGGGCGACTGACCTATACCGAAGACCCTGGGGACGGCTCCTTGGTGGAATGGACTACCTGGGAAGACCGTGGGCACCAGATGTCCGTGGGGTGCCATACCCGGCATAACTCCAACGCCGTTCAAAAAGCGGCTTGCCGTATGGCCACGGAAAGCCTAGTCAAAAAATAGTCTTAAAAACTTTGCCTAGCCGGGAACCGTTTGGCGGAAAGTTCAGTCCAATAAAGGTGAGAAAGCACAGATGCGAAGCACAGCTGCTTTTTCGGGGGAAATACACACAATCTCATCCGCCCTAAGGAGGGGCGCACTCTTATGTCTCAGACTTTCAAGACACAAGCCGATGTCATGATTGCCACCGCCGGCAAAGTCGATAACACCAACGATGAAGTCCAGGGTGAGCTCACCCGCCTGCAGGGCGTCGTCGACTCCGTCCGCGGCAGCTGGGCCGGCCAGGCGCAGGTCTCCTTCGATGACCTGATGCAGCGCTACAACACCTCTGCGCAGCAGCTGCGCGAGGCCTTGGCTTCTATCTCTGACAATATCCGCAGCAATGCCCACAATTTCGACAACGTGGAAGCAGAAAACACCCAGGCCTTCTCCAACGTGGGCGGCGGGCTCGCCCTCTAAACCGCACCGCACACTTCACTACTCCGCAGCCCAAAAGCTATAGATTCACAGAAGGGAATCCATCACCACATGTCCGAGATCAAGTACGAATTCGGTGCCATTTCTTCCGCCGCAGCCGATATCAACGCCACCTCTGGTCGCATCAACAGCACTCTGGCAGATCTGAAGGCGCGCCTGCAGCCGATGGTGAGCACCTGGGAAGGCGAGTCCGCCGTGGCTTATAACCAAGCACAGGCCAAGTGGGATAAGGCGTCGCAAGAACTCAACACCGTGCTCGCCACCATCTCCAAGACCGTCTCGCAGGGCAATGATGCAATGAGCGATGTCAATCGTCGCGCCGCCGCAAGCTGGGGCTAAATCCACACCCTGTTCGCACAGTTCTACGCTGTCCCCGTCGGAGCTGCGGTGCCACTGACCACACCCGCGTGGCAGGAGGCGGACGCAGCCGCAGCCTCGACCAAGAAACCAGCGTGAATACTCCTTTTCTAGTTCTTTTCTCTTGCTATCTCTTCCATTCTTTGAAGTCGTACCTTTCTAGTCCGTACCCACGAGCCGGCACCTCCCGTTTGAGCCGCGGAAGGTGCCGGTTTCGGTGTTTTGGTCTTTGGGCAGGTGAGCAAGTAGGGTAGGAAACCTATGTGTTCGCTCGTCGGCAAGCAGCTGGCGAAGCGCTCTCTGCAGGTCTCCACCGGCCGCTGTACGGGAGTGAATGGATGCTTAGCGCTGGCCGGCAGTTCCGAGACAGACTTTCAAGGAGTCAAATTGTCTACTTTCCACCCAAAGAGCGGTGACATCACCCGCAAGTGGTACGTCATCGACGCTACTGATGTGGTGCTGGGCAAGCTCGCTTCCACCGTTGCAGACCTGCTGCGCGGCAAGCACAAGCCACAGTTCGCACCGAACGTTGACGCTGGTGACCACGTCATCATCATCAACGCTGACAAGATCCACGTTTCTTCCAACAAGCGCGGCCGTGAGATGCGCTACCGCCACTCCGGTTACCCGGGCGGCCTGAAGTCCATGACCCTGGGTCAGTCTTTGGACGCCAACCCGGTTCGCGTTATCGAAGAATCCGTTGCCGGCATGATGCCGCACAACAAGCTCTCCCGCGCTTCCATCAAGAAGCTGCACGTCTTCGCAGGCGAAGAGCACCCGTACGCCGGCCAGAAGCCGGAAACCTTCGAGTTTAAGCAGGTGGCACAGTAATGTCTGAGCAGAACATCGACAACAACGTAGCCGACGCTGCTGACATCGCTGCAGCAAGCGCCGCTACCGAAGAGTTCACCAACACCATCGGTGATTCGTTGGCTAGCGCCAACGCGGAGACTGAGGCAGAGGTCGAGGCTGCCGCTCCGGTACACGAGGGCCCGATCCAGACCGTCGGTCGCCGTAAGCGCGCCGTCGCACGTGTTCGCCTCGTTGCTGGCTCCGGCCAGATTGTGGTTAACGGCCGCGAGTTCGGCGAGTACTTCCCGAACAAGCTGCACCAGCAGGACATCCTCACTCCGCTGACCCTGCTGGAGCGCGAGAACCAGTTCGACCTCAAGGTCACCGTTAACGGCGGCGGCCCAACCGGTCAGGCTGGCGCCCTGCGTCTGGCTATCGCTCGTGCACTGAACATCTACAACCCGGCTGACCGCACCGCCCTCAAGAAGGCTGGTCTGCTCACCCGAGATGCTCGTGCAGTTGAGCGTAAGAAGGCCGGTCTGCACAAGGCACGTCGCGCACCGCAGTACTCCAAGCGTTAATCTCGCTTTACTGCGCGCGCAAGCGCTACGCAAAGCCGCTGCTTCCTTTGGGAGGCGGCGGCCTTCGTCGTTTTATGGAGCGCGGAAGGAGGGAATGTCGCTCATTCCGTCGATAAACCAAAAGCTTGCTTCGGGTTAAGGGTCAGAAAGTGTGTCTGGGATCGGTGATTTATAGTCACTGTCCAGTGTGATTGTTGAAAGTATAGGCTTCACGACCGTATATCGCTGTCCTTGACGGTAAATCCCCGGTGTTTCTACCTGGATGTGGTAGGCCCTGGTGGTGTGGTGGCTTGATGCCGAAGAATCGACCACGCTGCCACTGCGGCGGCGACATGAAACGCAACGGAACTACCAGCAAAGGAACCACACGATGGCGATGTAAAGCCTGTGGGGCATCAGGCATCAAACGTCGCCCCGACGTCACCAACGCAAAAATTTTTGCGGATTTCATCGAGCATTGCACCACCACAATCTCGCTAACTGCACTGGCTAAACGCAACAATGTAAGCCATTCCACTATGAAGCGCAGATTTACATGGTGCTGGCTTATTGACGTACCGGATCCCACCGTGGCACATACAGGCCGAGTCTATGACCAGATATTTCTCGACGGTACCTACACCGCTGGCGGATGCTTGATTGTAGCTTCCACCCTCGATCATGTTGTTGCTTGGCACTGGTGCAAACACGAAACCGCTCCCGATTACACACGCCTGCTCGAACGCATCCCCGCCCCGTTAATCGCAACGACAGATGGCGGGCAAGGAACAGCAAGTGCAATAAAAACCTGCTGGTCAACAACACATGTGCAGCGTTGCCTCGTCCACGCACAGCGTGTAGTTCGCCGCTATACAACCTCACGTCCGCGCACTGATGCTGGCAAGCTATCTACACGCTAGCGCTGAAACTCACCCGAGTGCGAACTAAAGAAGAGGTAGCTGACTGGGGTGTATTGCTCCATAACTTCAACACTGTCTACCGCAGGTGGATGGACGAGAGGACCAGGGTTAAAGACCCTGATACAGGAAATTGGACATGGGTATGGACACATTCCAACGTGCGAAAGGCCTACAACAGTCTGAACCATCTATGGCGCCAAGGCATGCTCTTTGTCTACATCAATCAACCTAAAGGCGTCTTAGAACCTGCCCGCATCAAATCCACGACCAACAGTCTTGAAGGCGGGATTAACGCTCGCCTGAAAGAGATTGCGCGTGCTCACCGGGGCAGAACAAATGAACACCAGCGCAAAATGCTGGACTGGTGGCTGTACCTAAAAACAGAACTGCCCGACGATCCACTACGCATCGCCAGACAGTCCCACTGGGGCCAGGACCAACTCGCCAAAGTATCCATCCTGACCCACACCGAGAACCAAGCCGACCACGAAACAGGACGACCAGCCCTCTACGACAACGGTATCGACACCGAGTACACCCACTCAATCGGCATCCAAAAAGGCCAAATCTAACCCTGGGGTTGCCCGCAAATCGTGGACACGTAGTGGAGCTACCTAGTGGTTAGGCAGCTATTTCTTTTCTGCTGGTGGTTAGACCAATGTGGTTCTCGAAGTCGACGGGGCTTACCATACCGAGTGCGGAGTGTCGGCGCCGGCGGTTGTAGACGACTTCAATCCAGTAGGCAACGGCCTTGCGTGCGGCATCACGGGTCGCCCAGCGCTTACGGTCGTAGAACTCGGTTTTAAGCGTTGACCAGAATGACTCGGCCATCGCGTTATCGAAGCACACACCGGTACGCCCTACGGACTGAGCAATGCCCAGGTTGCGGCAAACTTCCCAGAGCTTCTCGCTGGTAAATTGGGTTCCGCGGTCAGCGTGAAACACTAGCCCGTCAGGCACGTCACCGCGCAGCGTATGCGCCATTCGCAGGGCCCGTTCGACCAGGTATGTATCTTGAACGCTATCCATAGCCCAGCCCAGTACCCTGCGGGAATGGCCATCGCGGACTGCACACAGATACAACCAGCCTTCAGCAGTGCGCAGGTAGGTAATACCCGACATCCACACTCGGTTGAGCTCACCGGTATCAAACATGCGCTTGACCAGGTCAGGAAGCGTGGACTTACGTTTGGCTTGGACCGTTGTCACTGGGACAAAGGCCCGCGGTGAAATCCCTTCAATGCTCATCATGCGCATTCGTTTAGCCACAGTCTTACGGTTAAGCGCAATGTGGTAGCGCTCGGTAAGTTCTGCGGTGATCCGCGGAGCACCGTAAACCTGATCGGAGTCCGACCAAATCTGATGAATCTTGCGGTCAACATCGTCGTAGAATGCTGCGCGATCATCGTCGCCGGATAGCCGCTTCTGCTGCGTATGGGCCCATTTGTAGTATCCAGACCGAGATACTTTTAATAGCCGTGCCATACGTTTGATGCTGTAGTTGGCCTTCTCTCGCTGCATCAATTCGAACTTTTCTGCTCGCGTTGCCTTAAAGCGAAGAAGGCTGTCGCTTTTGACAAAAACTCATTATCCATCTTGGCTTCCGCCAGTTCACGGCGCAGACGAGCATTTTCAGCACGAAGATCAGCCTCGCTCATCCCATCTGATGCTCCACGGCGCTCACGCTCGAGTTTGACCCACCTGCCCAAAATTGTGGCTGATACACCAATCTCCTTGGCCACATGAGCAATCGGGCGCTGCGACTCGATTACCAGGTTTGCGGCTTCACGCCGGTACTCCGGCGTGTATTTCTTGCGCTGTTGACTCACAATGAACATCCTCTCCTACGGACACAAGATCCGCACAAATAGGGTGTCCACTACTCGAGGGTAACCTCAACCCCAGCGACACGCCGAGCCAGACACACATTTTGACCCTTAACCCCTTGCTTCCGCCTAAACCGCCCCAACATGCAATCGATGGGCACAGGAGTGCATAATTGACTGCATGACTCGACTTTTTGGAACCGATGGCGTTCGCGGCCTCGCGAACAAGAAGCTGACCCCTATTCTGGCCTTGCAACTAGGCCAGGCCGCTGCGGAGGTATTTACCGCCAAGCGTGAATCCTACGAGCGCCAGCCGCTGGCCATCATTGGTCGCGACCCACGTGTTTCTGGCGAGATGCTGGATGCGGCGATTGCGTCCGGTCTGGCTTCCCGCGGCGTGGACGTGGTGCGCGTAGGCGTGCTGCCAACCCCAGCAATTGCTTACCTGACGGATGACTATGGTGCGGATTTAGGCGTGATGATTTCCGCCTCCCACAACCCGATGCCAGACAACGGCATCAAGTTCTTCTCCGCAGGTGGCAAGAAGCTGCCGGACGAGGTAGAAGATCAGATTCAGGCCACCATGGAAAACCTCACCGAGGATGGCCCGACTGGCACCAAGCTGGGCCGCATCATCTCGGAGGCCCCGGATGGGCGCGAGCGCTACCTCAACCACTTGAAGGAAGTGGTCTCCACCGACCTCAGCGGCATCAAGGTGGTCGTAGACACCGCCAATGGTGCGGCTTCCAAGGTTGCTCCGATCGCTTATGAGGCGGCTGGTGCAGAAGTTATTGCTATCCACAACAAGCCGAATGCCTTTAATATCAATGAGGACTGCGGTTCGACGCACATTGAAAAGGCACAGGCGGCCGTCGTCGAGCATGGCGCCGATCTGGGCTTGGCACACGATGGCGACGCCGACCGTTGCCTGGCTGTGGACGCCGAGGGCAATGTTGTCGACGGTGACCAGATTATGGCACTGCTGGCCGTAGGCATGAAGGAAGATAATGACCTGCGCTATAACACTCTGGTAGCAACCGTCATGTCTAACCTGGGCCTGAAGCTAGCCATGCAGGAACAAGGCATCGAGGTGCGCCACACCGCAGTAGGTGACCGCTACGTACTGGAAGAGCTCAACCGCGGCGATTTCTCCTTGGGCGGCGAGCAGTCCGGCCACGTGGTGTTGCCAGATGATTGCACGACTGGCGACGGCACGCTTACTGGCCTGTCCATCATGGCGCGCATGGCCAAGTCCGGAAAGTCCCTGAAGGAATTGGCATCGGTGATGACCGTGCTGCCGCAGGTGCTCATTAACGTGCCGGTTTCTGATAAGGGTGTCATCATGGACGCCCCCGAAGTACAAGAAGCCATTGCCCAGGCTGAGGAAGAACTCGGCGAAACCGGCCGCGTCCTGCTGCGCCCCTCCGGCACTGAGGAGGTTTTCCGCGTCATGGTGGAGGCCGCCGATAAGGAGCAGGCACGCAAGGTTGCCGGGAGGCTTTCCGCCATCGTTTCCTCGGTCTAGGACAACCGCCGGGGCGGAAAATTTTGGCCTCCTAGGGAACCATTTGGCGCAATCCCCAGTCCAATGAAGGTGAGAACTTTTACCGCATATGGATTTGGGGGAATACACCAGTGTCTGAGGTTTTTCTTCGCCCCTCGGAGGCGATGTCCGCACTACGGCAGGTCGTGGCCGATAATGACGAACAACGCGATGCCCACCGGGCCGAGGTACCGGATTTTCCGGTGGCCGCGGCTGGACGCAACTTTGGCGGCCACGGTGAGCGCATTCGCAATGTCTTGGCGCGCATCCATGAGCGCGGCGGGCAGAGGTTGGATAATTTATCTGCCACCGCCCATGCCGCCCATGAACAGGTGCGCGCCTTTGCCGATTTTGATGAGTCCTTCGGCAGCTCCTTTGCGCGCGGCGGGGAGGCGGACAGCAAGTGAGTACGCTGACAAAATCCCTGCTGGGGGACTATTCCAACGCGATCTCCCAATTCCAATTCGCATGCTTGGGAAGCTACTCGGGCCCCAGCATGCCCATGAACCTGCTGGGGGAGCTAGTCGGTGCGGTGGACGGTATTGCGCCCGAAAACTTGGTGAAAAATACCGTTGCGGCCGTGGGCGGAAACCGCCCGAAGGGAGGCGGTGCTGGACTAGCGGGCTATTTGCAGCAAGATGATTCCGAGGTTGCTCAGGGCGCCATGCGCGAGCACCTGTGCGGCGTGCAGGAAGACTTCGACATTGACCGCCAAGATGCCGCACATCTCACCAGCTCGGCGGAGCAGTGCTCGGGCGCTATTGCCGACGTCGTCGATGTCTCCGACACTGCCCTTACCGAGCTCATCTCTGCGGTCATCCCATTGCTGAATATCCTGTCCATGGTGGCCACCAAGCACCCGCTGGCCCGGTTTATCATCCCGATTCTTTCCACCATCGGCGGGCGCGTTATCGAAGAGACGAATCACAATATCGCTAGCACCTGCCGCGACCGCGATGATGCGATTGAGTCCTGCTATAACGAGTTTGAATCACGCTGCGAATGCGTCTGTGAGCGTCCGATGCCGGAAGAATGCCCGACGCCGGCTAAACCTGCAGATGGTGCCTGCCCTGCACCGGTAGAACAATGCCCGGACACTCCTATTCCCACTAAGCCGATGCCGAAGGAAGAATGCCCGCCTCCGCCCTCGCAGCCCACCGAGCCGGCTCAAGTGGAGTGCCCACCAGAGCCCACGCCCATGCCGGAGCCTTACTCAAAACAAGAATCGAGCCACACCACTTCCGCGCCGCCACAGCCGACGCCTCCTTCGCCACCACCAGTTCCACCAAGGGAATGCCCCGAACCGGAGCCGGAGCGGACTAGCACACCTACTCCCGAGCCTTCAGCCAAGCCGGAAGTGCACATGGAGACCACTGCAGAACACGGTCTCGGCTGCCATTGCCAAGAGTGCACCGAGCAATCATTTACCGAGCGTCCATCGCAGTCCCAGCGCGAAGTAGAGATCACTAGGCCGGCACAGGCGGAGATCATTCCGCCGCAGGAGCCGCCAGAACAGCCACAGCAAGTAGAAGAACCGTGCCCGGAACCTGAACCTCAGCCAGAGCCGAAACCTAAACCAGACTTGGATACGGAGCCCGCTTCTGAATCGGGCGCAGGCGAGGAAACGCTCTGCCCGGAAAGTACCGAAGAATGTGTGGAAACGACCCAAACCAGCTCAGAAGGCTGTGGAATTGAATCCTCTTGCAGCGGCAGCCTCGGCATGGTGGGGGCCGGAATCGCTTTGGTAGGCGTGGGACTCATTGTGGAAGGCGCCGCGCAGTGCTTGGAGATCATGTCGGAGGCGGATTGCCCAGTGCAGGAACCTGAACCGGACCCCGTTCCTGAGGCGGAGCTTGAGCCAGAACCTGATCCCTGCCCGGAACCTAAACCAGAGCCAGAGCCAGAGCCCAAACCGGAGCCAACTGGTGATGATGGCGTCATGACTCCGCCTCCTGAGCTGTCTCAGGTAGAGGAGCCAACGCCGCCGCCAGAGAAGGCGGCACACCTCCCGGCGTCCGGTCCAGCGGAGGCACCGCCACCAGCCCCAGTTCCTGAACCAGCACCGGCACCGTCACCACAGCCGGCACCGCAGCAGGAGGCGGCGCCCGCTCCAGAAGAACCAACCATTAAGGCACGAAAGGCAGGTCAGTGGTAATGAATAACGACTTCGCAGAATTTGCGCAGGGCTTTCGGGAAAGGACGGCTAAACGCCTGCTGGAATTTGAAAAAACGCTGGCGAAAGCGCAGGACGAGCTAGAAAAGTCCGCGGATAAAGCCATGCAGGAGGCGCGAAGGGAGAAAGGACAGGTGGGGCGTCGGCAAGCGGCGGCGGTGCCAAGGCCCCGATATGGCGCTGCCCCGGCGCGCTCACGGAACGCGTCGGGGCAGGTGCAATCTGTGCTGCGGCGGGGCTAATACTTAGGCGTCGCGGGTGACACCTGCGCGCTCGGCCAAGTCCTCGCCTACGAGGCTTTGGACCTTCTTCGCGCTGGCCTCTGGATCCGCAAAGGCGTCATAGGTGGAATCGCCATTGAGGGTGGCTAGCAAGAATCCGGTGACCAAACCGCGGGCGATTTCGGTGGGGCCGGATTGGAATGCGGCGGTGCCGATGGCCAGCTTGCGCAGGCGATCCTCGGTAAAGCCAGCGTGACTGCCCTTGTCGATGGCGCGGAAGCAGACTGGGCCATTCCAGTTATAGGCTAGCTTGGCGGGGTTGCCGGCATTGAAAATGTCTTCCTGGCCGGCGCCAATGACCAAGCCCGGGGTATTAATGCGGCGGGCCGCCTGCACCGCAGACGGCGCGGTGATGGAAGGGTAAATGGCGGCGACGGCGGCGACCTTCTGGTTATCCAAGGCGCCAAGCACGGCCGTACCACCGCCCATGCCGTGGCCAATCATGCCGAGCTTGCCCGGGGAGACCGTAATATTTCCGGCGCCAAGTTTTACCCCAGCGGCAATCTGCAGCGCGGATTCCATATCCGCGGCCAAGTTGCGGTGGTTGGGGAAGGGGCCGGTCTCGGAATCGGGGGCTACCACGACGATGCCCCAGCTAGCTAGGTGGCGCAGGGTGGCGTGGTAATCCTTAATCTTGTGCATCCAGTCATGGCCAAAGGCCACGGCGGGCAGGCTTTGGCCCTCCGCGGGGGTATAAACCTTGCCGGTGATTCCGGCATAGTCAAGGTCGCCAACCAAAACTCGGTTGCGACCACGCTTCGACAACGTTGCTAGATGTTTATTCAAATTCGCAGACACGCATTCCAGGATAGATGAAGATCACCCGCTAGGCGGGAAAGGGTGCGGGTTTATCTGAGAAATGTCTGCGCAGTATCCAGCCGAGCTACGGGTGTGGTGGAAAAGCTTTCCTAAGCCCCTCCTAACTTGCGCGCCTGTGCGCAGGGGAGTGCAATGTGTGGGCAACTACATACTCTATTTTTCTGGGAAGGCGGGCTGCGGTACATGACTACCGGTGTCGTTGATGTGGAAGAACTTTCTAACCGCTACGGGATGGAGGTAAAAACCGAGGTTATTGACCGCGTGGCGCATGCCTCCGATGCCTCGCACTACCTGTACACCCCCAAGGCAGTCATCGAGGCTCGCTCCGCCGAGCACGTGGCCGCCATCTTCCGTGCGGGCCGACAGCAGAATGTTCCGGTAACCCTGCGCTCTGGCGGCACGTCCCTTGCCGGCCAGGCCTCTGGCGATGGTTACCTGGTGGACGTGCGCAAGCACTTCCGCGGCATCGAGGTGCTGGATGAGGGCAAGCGCGTGCGCGTCCAGCCTGGTGCGACGGTGCGCCAGGTTAATGCTCGGTTGGGCCTGCGCAACCGCAAGCTCGGCCCGGATCCGGCGAGTGAGTCTGCCTGCACCATTGGCGGCGTGGTGGCCAATAACTCTTCCGGCATGGCCTGCGGCACTGAGCTCAATACGTATAACACCCTGGAATCGCTGACCTTCGTGCTGCCCACCGGCACCGTGATTAACACCGCCGATCCGGACGCCGACCGGCAGTTCCAAGCGCAGGAGCCGGAGCTGGTGGACACGCTTATCCGCCTGCAGCGCCGCGTGCGCGATAATCAAGAGTCCGTGGATATTATCCGCCGCCACTTCCAGCTGAAAAACACGATGGGCTATGGCCTCAATTCCTTCTTGGACTTTGATAGCCCGGTCAAACTTTTTGAGCACCTGCTTATCGGCTCGGAGGGCACCCTGGCCTTTATTGCGGAAGCGGTTTTCCGCACCGTGCCGATTTCTAAGCTGACCACCACCACGGTGGCGGTATTTGATGACCTCACCGCTGCCACCAAGTCCCTGCCGGCTCTGCTGGATACCGGGGCGGCCACCTTGGAGCTAATGGACTCCGCCTCTATTCGCGTGGGCCAAGGCTTTGACAAGGTTCCGCAGGCCATCACCGGTTTCGATGTGGACAAGCAGGCCGCACTGCTCATCGAATACCATGCGGATGCAGAAGAGGAGTTGCGCGATAAGGAGGGCAAGGGCTCGCAGCTCTTGCGCGAGCTGCCATTGCAGTCCCCGGCCGCTTTCTCTGCAGACACCGCCGCTCGCAATGCCGCGTGGAACTTCCGCAAGGGTCTCTACGCCCAAGTAGCAGAGGCACGCCCGTCCGGTACGACGGCCCTTTTGGAAGACATCGTAGTACCCGTCGGCGATCTGGCTGATACCTGTTCCTCGCTGCAGGAACTATTTACCCGTTATGGCTATGACGATGCCGTTATCTTCGGCCACGCCAAGGACGGCAATATCCACTTCTTGCTTACGGACCGCTTTGAAGGCGATGACGCCATTGGTCGGTACAACGACTTCAACGAGGGCATGGTGGATTTGGTCCTCTCCGCCGAGGGCAACCTCAAGGCCGAGCACGGCACCGGCCGCGCCATGGCGCCGTATGTGCGCCGCCAGTACGGCGACGAACTCTACGCGGTCATGCAAGAACTCAAGCGGGCCTGCGATCCCACCAACACGATGAATCCAGGCGTTATCTTGGACGATGACCCAGACGCGCACATCAAAAACATCAAGCTCAACCCCACCGTGGAAGAGGAAGTGGACCGCTGCGTGGAGTGCGGCTACTGCGAGCCGGTTTGCCCGTCGCGCGATCTCACGCTGACCCCACGCCAACGCATTGTGGTGCGCCGCGCCCGCAAGCGCGCGGAAGAAGCCGGCGATAGCCAGCTCGTAGCCGAGCTGGATGAGGCCTATGAATACATGGGTATCGAGACCTGCGCGGTAGATTCCATGTGCCGCACTGCCTGCCCGGTAGGTATCGATACCGGTAAGTTCATCAAGCGCCTGCGCCGCGAGGAGGCCCAGCCGGCGCAGCAAAAGCTGTGGGGCGCTGCCGCCAAGAATTGGCAGGTGGTTAGCCAAGGTGCCGGGCTGGCGCTGACCGGTGCGCACCTGCTGCCTACCGAGCTGGTCAAGAAGGTCACCGACGTGGGCCGCAGTCTCATTGGCACCGATAACCTGCCGCAGTACCAGCCGGAGCTGGGCAAGGGTGGCAAGTCCCGTGGCCGCTTGGCCGGGCGCGTGGGTGATCGCTACGCGCAGACCACCGGTATTTATCTGCCTGCCTGCGTGAACACCATGTTTGGCCCGCAGGGCGGTGGCAAGGGCACTACCGATTCCTTCGTGGCTCTCTTGGAGCGCGCCGGGGTAGCGCTGGAGGTTCCGGAGGGCATCGACAAGCTCTGCTGTGGCACCCCATGGGCTTCTAAGGGCATGCAGGCCGGCCACGATGCAATGGAACAGCGCGTGCGCGATATCGTCATGGAGGCCACCGATGGTGCGCGCCTGCCGGTCATCGTGGATGCCAGCAGCTGCACTGCCGGTTTTAAGGACATGCTGGAGTCGGTGGGCATTACCGTCATCGACGCCATTAGCTTTACAGCCGATACCCTCCTGCCGCAGCTGGCGGTCAACAATCCGGCGGCCTCCGTGACCGTGCACCCCACCTGCTCTGCCTTCCAGCTGGGCATGATGGAAGACATGGAGAAGGTAGCCCGCGCTGCCGCGGCCGAGGTACACATTCCAACTGACTGGAATTGCTGTGGCTATGCCGGCGACCGCGGCATGTTGCATCCGGAGCTAACCGACGCCGCAACGCGCGCCGAAGCAGCGCAAGTCAAGGAGATCGGGGCGCAGTATCATGCCTCGACCAACCGCACCTGCGAGCTTGGCCTGACCCGCGCTACCGGCGAGGATTATCACCACATTCTGGAGCTTTTGGAGCAGGCGACGCGCTAGTTTTCCCAGCGCACTAGCGGGTGGGGTGTTAGGCCTTACTTGCCGACGCCCCGCCCGCCTAGAGGTTTGCCCCTCGTGCTGTAAAATCAGCAACCATGTGTGGAATTGTTGGATATATTGGTCACGCTGGTGGTGACCGTGATTACTTCGCCCTCGACGTAGTTCTGGAAGGGCTGCGCCGTTTGGAATACCGCGGCTATGACTCCGCTGGCGTAGCAATGTACGCCGACGGGGACATCAGCTGGCGCAAGAAGGCCGGTAAGGTCGCTGCGCTGGATGCTGAGATTGAGGCCCGCCCGTTGCCAGACTCCGTGCTGGGCATTGGCCATACCCGCTGGGCTACCCATGGTGGCCCTACCGATCTGAATGCGCACCCGCACGTGGTCGATGGTGGCAAGCTGGCCGTGGTGCACAACGGCATCATTGAGAACTTTGCCGAGCTTAAGTCCGAGCTTTTGAATAAGGGCTACAATTTCGTTTCCGAGACCGACACTGAGGTTGCCGCTACGTTGCTGGGCGATGTCTTCCACAACGAGACCGCTGGTGACCTGACCAAGGCCATGCAGCTGACCTGTTCTCGCCTGGAGGGCGCATTCACCCTGCTGGCCATCCACGCCGAGCAGGCCGATCGCATCGTTGCCGCTCGCCGTGACTCGCCGTTGGTTATCGGCCTAGGCGAGGGCGAAAACTTCCTCGGCTCCGATGTATCCGGCTTCATTGACTACACCAAGTCCGCCGTGGAGATGGATAACGACCAGGTCGTGACCATCACCGCCGACGAGGTAGAAATCACCGATTATGAGGGCAACCCTGCACAGGGCAAGCCATTTGAAATCAAGTGGGATGCCGCCGCCGCGGAAAAGGGCGGCTTTGATTCCTTCATGGAAAAGGAAATCCACGATCAGCCCGCCGCTGTGCGCGATACCCTCCTCGGCCGCTTCGATGAACAAGGCCAGCTGGCTCTCGATGATCTGCGAATCGATGAGACCGTTTTGAAGTCCATCGACAAGATCATCGTCATTGCCTGCGGTACCGCCGCTTATGCCGGCCACGTGGCACGCTACGCTATCGAGCACTGGTGTCGCATTCCTACCGAGGTTGAGCTCGCCCACGAGTTCCGCTACCGCGATCCGATTGTGAACGAGAAGACCCTCGTTGTTGCACTGTCCCAGTCCGGCGAGACCATGGATACCTTGATGGCCGTGCGCCACGCCCGCCAGCAGGGCGCTAAGGTTATTGCCATCTGCAATACCCAGGGCTCGTCCATCCCGCGCGAATCCGATGCCGCGCTCTACACCCACGCCGGTCCGGAAATCGCCGTGGCCTCCACCAAGGCCTTCCTGGCGCAGATTACCGCCACCTACCTGCTCGGCCTCTACCTGGCCCAGCTGCGCGGCAACATGTTCGCCGATGAAATCCAGAGCGTTCTTGCTGAGCTGCGTCACATGCCGGACAAGGTCCAAAACGTCATCGACGAAGAGGACCAGGTGGCCAACCTGGCCAACTCCATGAAGGATGCGGAATCCGTGCTCTTCTTGGGCCGCCACGTCGGCTTCCCTGTAGCGCTTGAGGGTGCGCTGAAGCTCAAGGAGATCGCCTACCTGCACGCCGAGGGCTTTGCCGCCGGCGAGCTCAAGCACGGCCCGATTGCGCTGATTGAAGAAGGCCAGCCGGTCTTCGTCATCGTGCCGTCCCCGCGCGGCCGCGACTCCCTGCACTCCAAGGTCGTCTCCAATATCCAGGAGATCCGCGCCCGCGGTGCCATCACCATCGTGATTGCGGAAGAAGGCGATACCGCCGTGGAGGATTACGCTAACCACGTCATCCGCATCCCGAAGGCGCCGACCCTCATGCAGCCGCTGCTGGCCACCGTGCCGCTGCAGATCTTTGCCGCCCATGTAGCAAAGTCCAAGGGCTACGACGTGGATCAGCCGCGTAACCTGGCCAAGTCCGTGACCGTGGAGTAATCCACGCCGAACGGTACTAGCTAAGCTCCCCTTACTTACCGCGTTTCTTGCATGGGAGGTAAGGGGGCTTTTCTGCTGCGCACAGATCGGCGGATTCTAGTGGTCGTGGAAACACTTCTTATGTTTCGGTTGAGTTTATCAGTGCGGCCATTTTCTCGGCTGGTGTTTGAAAGCCCAGGGTTTTGCGGGGGCGGCGGTTGAGTTGCATGGCGACGAATTCTAGGTCCGCTGCACTATGGACGCTTAGGTCTGTTCCTTTAGGGAAGTACTGCCTTAGTAGTCCATTGGTGTTTTCATTGGTGCCTCGCTGCCACGGCGAACCAGGATCGCAGAAGAACACGGGACACTTTGTAGCTACAGAAAAGGCCTTATGGCAGGCCATTTCACTTCCCTGATCCCAGGTAAGTGATCCTTTGAGATGATCTGGCAAGGTAGCAATCGCTTTAGTAAGTGCTTTATTTACTTCGGTAGCACTATGCCCATTAGGTAAATGCAGCAAGATGACATAGCGCGTGGTTCGCTCTACTAGCGTGCCAATTGCAGACTTATTACCCGCGCCTAAAATGAGGTCGCCTTCCCAATGACCTGGTACTGCTCGGTCGTCTACTTCTGCTGGCCGGTCGGAAATCATCACCATAGGGTCAACAAACCGCCTGCGGGCACTGCGCGTGCCACGAGGTCGACGTTGGGCGTGACCGCGACGCAGTGCAGCAGCGACTTCCTTTTTCAACTCACCTTTAGCCTGGAAATACAAAGACTGATAAATAGTTTCAGGACACACGTACATAGTCTCATCACCGGGGTAGCAGCTGCGCAACCTCCCAGAAATCTGCTCCGGCGAGTACCTATCTTTCACCATCGCCCAGACCACGGTGCGCAAACGTGGATTGGCATCAATCTTGCGCTTTTTCGGTCTAAACCTACGCAACACCGATTTACGGTGCGCATGCGTGGGAAGATACACCCCAAATTCATCCCGGTTGCGTTTAAGCTCCTTGCTGATAGTGCCAGCAGAGCGCTGAAGACGCCGAGCTATCTCACGTACACCTTTGCCTTGCCGGTCAAGGTCAAAGATGAGCTCGCGTTCTTCTACCGATAAGTAGCGCGAAGAAATACGCCTATCGATACGCTGTTGCGGAATAACCTGGACTGGAACTGCTTGGCGACCATCAACGTACTCAATTACCTGCATAAGCCTGTTATACAGCGCCACATCTGGGCCAGCCGGGACAAAAGGCACACGCCCAGTGGAAAGCTTAATGACACCTTTGTCTATATCAGCAGCATTACGCGGATGAATGCCACAGGCTAAAGCGGCATCTTTGCGGCCTAAAGCATTCGCGCGCAATTGCAGATAACTACACCGGTCAGTTGTGGCCGCAGCTTTTCGGCCATGCGGATTGCGCTTCCACAAACCAAGCTCAATACCGATGCGGTACACCGGAGAAGAGCCTATAGAAAGCTGGCGCGCAATATCCATCGGTGCCACACCTTCCAGCCACAGGCGAGCTATTTCCTCACAGTCATCCGAGCTAGTAGTCCTGCGGCGCTTGCGCGGCAAGTCCAACTCACCAGCAAGCCGATAAGCCACCGACCGCGCTAAACCAACCACCCCAGCAGCCGCCCGTATTGAACTACCAGCCCGAACCAACGACGCAAACCGCGCCACAACAGCAGAATCCGGAACCCATTTCGACTCCACACAATCACCTAACCCATGTCAGGTGTTTCCACGACCACTAGAAATCAAGGATCTTCCCGGGCACGATGCTGGTGCACGGGCCATACCCTACCCGAATTCAGCACAAGGGTGAGCAGTGGCACAATGGTGGGCATGCTGAAAACCACGATTGATCTCTCCGCTATTGCGCACAACGTCCGCCTCATCAAGGAAAAGGTGGGGCCTGAGGTCAAGCTGATGTGCGTGGTCAAGGCCGATGCCTATGGGCATGGCGCGGCCAAGGTTGTGCCGGTGATGGCGTGCGCCGGCGCGGATTGCTTTGGCGTGGCCACCCTGCGGGAGGCCGTGGACCTGCGCCGCGCGGGCGTGGATGCGCCCATCGTGGCGTGGATTTGGCAAACAGATGAAATCCTCGAAGAAGCCTTGGCCAATGGAATCGAGGTGGCGGTCAACTCCCTTGAGCAGGCGCATAAGCTGGTCAAGGCCGATTTTCCTGCTGAGGTATACGTCAAGGTGGAAACCGGCATGCACCGCTCCGGTGTGGATGAAGAGGATTGGGCAGAGACCTTTAAGGTGCTGCGCGATGCCCCACACATCAAAGTGCTCGGCCTCATGTCTCACTTTGCGTGTGCCGATGAGCCTGATAATCCGCACAATGATGCCCAAGAGGAGGCGTTTCGCGCGGCCCTGCGGCTCGCGCGCGAGATTGGCCTGGAGTGCCCAGTCAATCACCTGGCCAATTCGCCTGCCGTGCTGACGCGCCCTTCCTCCTATTTTGAGCAGGTGCGCGTAGGCGCCGCCTGCTATGGCTTGGAGCCCATCGAAGGGCGTGAGCACGGCCTGCGCCCCGCCATGACCTGGTCCGGACAGATTTTTAACGTCAAGCCCATTAAACCGGGGGAGGGCACGTGCTATGGATTGACCTGGAAGGCGGATAAGCCGGGATTTTTGGCCACAGTGGATTGTGGTTATGCCGATGGCCTGCCGCGTGGCTACCAGGGCGACCTGCACGTAGGCATTGGTGGGCACCTCTACCCCCAAGTAGGCCGTATCTGCATGGACCAGATTGTGGTGGACTTGGGCGAAAACCCCCATGGTGTGGACACGGGGCAAGAAGCCGTGATCTTTGGCAACGGGGGAGTATCGGCCACGGATCTCGCCGCGGCGGCAGGAACCATTAACTATGAGGTAGTGTGCCTGCCCGATGGCCGCACCGAACGCGAATATATAGGAGAAGATGATGCGCAGTAGCTTTCCGGAATCCGGCAGCCGCGACCTATCCACGGTGGAAGAAACCTACGCATTCGGGGAAGAACTGGGTGCAGCGCTTGAAGCCGGCGATGTAGTGATCCTGGATGGGCCGTTGGGGGCTGGAAAGACGACGCTCACGCAGGGCGTTGCCAAGGGCATGCAGGTTAAAGGTCGCGTTACCTCGCCGACCTTTGTGATCGCCCGCGTGCACCGCTCCACTGTGGGTGGGCCAGACCTGGTGCATGTGGATGCCTACCGCCTGCTCGATGAAGGCGGCGCTAATTCCGGAGACCCGCTAGGGGAGCTCGACGCCCTCGACCTGGACACGGAGCTTGAAGACGCCGTGGTTATTGCCGAATGGGGTGGGGGACTAGTAGAGCAGATTGCGGAGCGCTACCTATTTATCAGCATTGACCGCGAGCCAGCAGACTATGCCGGCGCAGATGAGGATGTTCGCCGCTTCACATGGTCCTGGCAAGGTGTTGCCTAGCACATATCTTAGCCTCAGGGGGGATAAAGTGATCATTATCACTGGGTGGTTAACTTGATCCGGGTATAACCACTACGTAATTCTATTAAGGTGTTGAATTTTCTCGCCTCAAGTCCTTTGCTATCTCTCTTCGTCATCATGGCGGTGGGTCTAGCGATTGGCAAGATCAAGATCTTCGGCATCTCCCTCGGTGCCGCGGCTGCAATGTTTGTGGCGCTGGGTCTATCTACTGCCAATCCGGATATCCAAATTCCGCCGCTGGTCTATCAATTTGGCCTGGCGATCTTCGTTTATGCCATTGGCCTTAGCTTCGGGCCTTCCTTTGTCCGCGAGTTCAAAACCCGCGGTTGGAAGCTCACCGTCTTTATGCTGGGCATGCTGGTTATTTTGGTCGCGGTCGGCTATGGCCTTATCCGCGCCTTTGACCTGAGCGCGCCAGAAGCTACCGGTATGTTTGCCGGTTCGCTTTCCTCCACGCCGGGTATGGCCGCTGTGGTGGAAATGGTGGGCGATTCCACCCCGGTTGTCGGTTACTCCTTGGCTTATCCGGGCGCGGTGATAGGCGCGATTCTCGTTGCCGCCATTGGCGCTAAGGTGCTCAAGGTCAACCATGAGGAAGATGCCCGCGCAGAGGGCATGATTCCCGCCGAGCTTGTGGCCAAGGGCGTGCGTTTGACCAAGAACTTTAATGACACCGCTGGCCATATCTACCGCGTTACCGGCCAGACTGTCGTTGCTACTCGTATTATTTCTGACGAAGAGCGCCACCGCCTGGCTGTTCCGGAAATGCCGTTGTGCGAGGGCGAGGCTTATCTGCTTAACGGCTCTGAAGAGGCCGTCGATAAGGCTATTGAGATTTTGGGTGAAGAATACCCGGTGGAGCTGACGGAGGAAGCCGGTTTGAAGTACGCCCGTATTACCGTGTCCAACCCGGATATTGCCGGTAAGTCCGTCCGCGAGATCAAGGCTCTTGATCACGGCTTTATCATCGCTCGTGTCCGCAAGGGTGATAATGACATTGTTCCGCACCCGGATACGGTGCTTAACTACTCGGACCGTGTTCGCGTAGTAACCAGCCCGAGCCGCCTGCCGTACGTGCGCAAGTACCTCGGTGACTCTGAGGCCGCTTTGGGCAACGCGGACCTGCTGTCCATGGCCATCGGCCTGTCGCTGGGTATGTTGCTCGGCCTCATTCCGATTCCGATGCCGGGCGGTTCCACCTTGCAGCTGGGCTTTGGTGGCGGCCCCGTGGTTGTCGGTCTGCTGCTGGGCTACCTCAACCGGACAGGTCCGCTTAACTGGCAGATGCCATTTCACACGCGCGAAACCATTTCTAATATGGGACTGACCCTCTTCCTCGCTGGCGTGGGCACCTCGGCCGGCGCCTCTTTCCGCGATGCCCTGACGGATCCATCCTCCCTGACCATCATGGGCGTGGGCCTTATCATTACGCTGGTCTCCGCCATCCTGATCGGCGTCATCGGCATGCTGGTCCTGAAGCTGAAGTGGGACGAGGCCATGGGCTGTGCGGCCGGCATGACCACCAACCCTGCAGTCTTTGCCTATATTCGTGATCAAACCGGCACCGAGCTGGCCGGCCGCGGATGGGCCACGGTCTATCCCACCACAATTATCGGCAAGATCATTGCCTCGCAGGTGCTGCTCCTGCTGTTGCTATAGCGGCAATATGTCGCGTTAATTACTCACCCACAGGGTCGCCCGCCTACACTGGCAGGCACTACCCTGTGGGTTTTGTGTTGCGGTTAACCAGGTAGCATCGATTGCCAGAATTACCGCCGCCCGCCTGAAACTTAAACATCTTTTCAAGGAGCCATACTCACCCCATGACTAAATTCGCTCGCAACCTCACCGCCGCCATCATCGCCATCTTTATCGTTGTCATGATGGTTCTTCTTGCCTCCGCCACCCTGCGCGAGGATGACCACTTGGAGGGAAACCTCGCCTCCACGCTGGACAAGGCACCAAATAACTTGGAGTTTATGACCCTCATGCCCACCGATGTTTATGGTGAGGAATACCCCGCCATCGGTTTCATCTGCCCGGGCATGCGCGAGGACAAGGTCAAGGAAGCACAGATCGACACCGAGAACATCACCTTTGAAGATGGTGCGGTGCCTGAAGGCAAGAGCTACGCAGTAGCTATTTCCCAGAGCGCTAAGCCCTTCATCGAAGAGCTGGATCCGGAAAAGGTCGAGGTGTGCGAGATGATTGACATGCAGGTCAAGGCCATGGAGCAGCAGGGCCAGAGCCTTGATGGCGGCGTGCCCATGATCCAGGGCACCCAGCCGCTGGGCTTCCAGCGCGAGGATGGCACCTGGAAGATGGTCGCCTAATGCGCGTCCTCGCGATCGATACGGCTACCACCGCCCTGGTTACCGGGGTAGTGGATACCGCAACTGGGCAGAGCACCGAGCGCGTGTTGGAGGATACCCGCGCGCATAATGAGCTGCTCATTCCTACCATCACTGAGGTCCTCGCAGAGGCAGGCATGGAGTATTCCGACCTCGAAGCGGTGGTCACCGGCGTGGGCCCGGGTCCATTTACCGGGTTGCGCGTGGGTATGGCGACTGCCTCCGCGCTTGCCGACGCCCTTTCTATCCCCCTCCACGGCATCTGCACGCACGATGCCATCGCGGCCGCCGCCGAGCTACACCTAGATCCTGCCGCCGCGGCCGACGAGGCGACCGCCTTGGTGGCCACCGACGCCCGCCGCAAAGAGATCTACTGGGCCACTTACCGCGCCACCGACTCCGGTGTGCAGCGCATTTCTGGCCCCGCGGTGACGAAACCGGCCGAACTCAAGGTGGAACTTGCCTCCACCGCGCAGGTCATTATTCCTGATCGCCTTGCTGAGCAGCTCCCCGAGAAGCTCGCCGCCCTGCCGCACCGCGCGGCCCATCCAACCGCAGCGGCCCTCGTTGCCACGGCCGACCTAGAGGCAGAACCGGCTCCCGTCGTGCCGCTGTACCTACGCCGCCCAGATGCGGTCCCGCCAAAGCAGCAGCAGCTTTCTGCAGCCATCCCCAAGGTCGAACTGTGAAGCTCCGCGAGCTAACCCCGGCCGATGCACCTCGGTGCGCCGCGCTGGAAGAGGTCCTTTTCCCCGGAGAGACACCCTGGTCCAGCCGGATTTTCCGGGAAGAAATGGCCCAGCCCTTCAACTTCTATTTCGGGGTGGAAGGTGCGATCGAGGAACCGGAACCCTTGGAACTCCTAGGCTATGCGGGCATCGGCATGATGGGGCCGGCCGCGGACCCGGAGTTTGAAATCCACACCATCGGCGTCGATCCCGCCGCGCAGCGCCGCGGCATCGCGCGGATGATGATGGACAATATCTGCCATATCGCGGATCTCAAGGATGCCCCGGTCTTCCTCGAGGTTCGTGTGGGCAACGATCCCGCCATTGGCCTGTATGAGCGCTACGGCTTTGCCAAGCAGGGGATTCGCAAGAACTATTACCAACCCTCCGGGGCGGATGCGCACGTGATGGTGCGCCCGCGCCAGTCCGAGCGCCCAGAAGATAGCCAAGAAGATTAAGGAGCAGTCATGAAGATCATGGGCATCGAGTCCTCCTGCGATGAAACCGGAGTGGGTATCGTCGAGCTGCGCGAGGACGGCCGCATGGACATCATCGCTAACGCCGTTGCTTCCTCCATGGAGCAGCATGCGCGTTTCGGTGGCGTCGTCCCGGAAATCGCCTCCCGCGCACACCTTGAGGCCATGCCGCAGGTCATGCAGGCGGCGTTGAATGAGGCGGGCATCGAAAAGCCGGATGCCATCGCCGCTACCGTGGGGCCGGGCCTGGCCGGTGCCTTGCTGGTGGGAGCCTCGGCCGCCAAGGCCTATGCCGCGGCTTGGGGCGTGCCCTTCTACGGCGTTAACCACCTGGGCGGCCATGTTGCCGTGGCCAACCTGGAAGGCGAAGAGCTGCCGCACTCGGTGGCCCTTCTGGTCTCGGGCGGGCATACGCAGCTGTTGGAAGTAGAGGCCGTCGGCAAGCCCATGCGCGAGTTGGGCTCTACGCTTGACGACGCCGCAGGTGAAGCCTACGACAAAGTCTCCCGCCTCCTCGGGCTGGGCTACCCGGGCGGCCCGGTGATTGATAAGCTCGCCGCCCGCGGCGAAGCTACCATCGATTTCCCGCGTGGCATGTCCCGTGCCGAGGATCTGCGCGGTCCGCACCGCCACGATTTTTCCTTCTCTGGGCTCAAGACCTCCGTGGCCCGCTACGTGGAGCGCGCCGAAAAGGCAGGGGAGACCATCAGCGTGGAAGATGTCTGCGCCAGCTTCCAGGAAGCCGTGGCCGATGTCCTGACCGCCAAGGCCGTGCGTGCCTGCGAGGACACCGGTGCCCGCGTGTTGCTGCTGGGAGGCGGCGTGGCCGCTAATTCCCGCCTGCGCGAGCTGGCCGCCGAGCGCTGCGCCGCGGCCGGGGTGGAGCTGCGTGTGCCACGCTTTTCCCTGTGCACCGATAACGGCGTGATGATCGCGGCCATCGGTGCGCAGCTCATCCACGAAGGTGCCCAGCCCTCTGGTCTCGGCGTAGGCACCGATACCCAGATGGACGTGGAAGAGCCGCAGTTAACCTAAAGTTCTTGTCGCTCGCGCTGCAGGTGGGGCGCGGGGCCGGTACTCTAAAGGCGTTCATGCCCTCTTGGCTTTCTGAAGGAGCTTTCTCTCATGACCGTCGGTTTCCTTGTCAACCCTGATCTCACCCGCCGCAAGCTCGAGTTCGAGCTGGAGGATGCCAACCAGTTCCTGGGCGGCACCACCGAGGATCGCGTCTCCGTTGTTTTCCAAGAAGATGGCACCACCTACGCCGCGCTCTACAACCCCGAAGCCAAGGCCGAGGGCGCCGAGCCTAACCCGGTAGCCTCCCTGGCGCGCAACGCGGCCGCCACCGGCAACGCCGCCTTCCTGCAGGACCCCATCCGCTCCATCTGCGGCCCGGTCATTTTCGTCGACGCCGAGGGTGAAGATACCACCATCGATGCCGTTATCGAGTCTGTGGAACAGGGTATTCGCGCCGTCAAGAACTACCGCGAAGATAACCCGGAGGAATACACCCTCTGGCGTGCGGCCGTTATCAACTCCGATAAGAGCCTCTAAATCCCAGCCCCTCACAGCTAGGGTTCAAGCGCCTTTCGCACGCCCGTAATACGGTGTTCACATTCTTATGGTGTGCTAGGGAGCCGTACCGCTTCTTCTAAGACTCAAAAGGTGAAAACTGTATGCTCCGTTCATCGCGCTTCGTCGCCTCCTTCGCCACCGCCCTCGCCGTGGGTGGCGCTACCGTCCTCGTGCCCGCCACCCCAGCGCTGGCTGCTGATACGCCTATCTACCGCACCATCTTGCAGCCGGGCGAGGATGAATCCCAGGTCATGGTCACCTGGCGCACCAGGTCCAAGGCAGACGAGGTCCTCGAGGTTACCGGCCCAGAAGGCACCAAGACCTTCCGCGCCGACGAGCGCGATTACGGCGCCCTGCTGTACAAGTCCCAGTTCGCCACCGCTACCGACCTGCAGCCGGATACGGAGTACTCCTACCGCGTTGGCTCCGAGGAAGGTGGCTGGTCCGAGCCAGAGACCTTCAACACCGGTTCCAATGGCGATGACTGGTCCTTCCTTACCGTCGCTGATCCACAGATCGGCGTGAACCTCAAGGTGGATGACCAAGCCGAACAGTGGCGCACGACCATCGGCCACGCGGCTTCCCATGTGCCGAATGCCAGCATGATCTGGTCCCTGGGTGACCAGGTTGAGGGCTGGGGCGCGCAGGTGCCGCAGTACGATGCGTACTTCTCCGCCCCGGAGATTCGCCACATCCCTACCAATACGGTCCCGGGCAACCACGAGACCTATAACTTCACCATGAAGCACCATGATGAGCACTTCTCCAACCCGCACCAGGCGGACGATATCCGCGACCACTACTTCGAGCGCAATAACGTGCTCTTCATCGGTTTGGACTCCAATGCTTCTTCCGACGCCGATATCGCCCGCCACGAGCAGTTCTTGCGCGAGGCCATCGAATCCCGTGGCGCGGATAATGACTGGATCGTCGTCGGCATGCACCATGGCCCATACTCCCAGGGCACCCATTATTTTGATAAGGACGTCACCAACCTGCGCGAGAAGCTCACCCCGGTACTCTCTGAGCTCAACGTCGATGCCGTGCTCTCCGGCCACGACCACATCTACACCCGCAGCCACCTGATGAAGAACAATAAGCCGGTCCTGCCGGAAGAAAAGCTGCAGCGCGGCGATGTTCTCGAGCCCAAGGACGGCGAGGCGCTGTACCTGACCACCACCACCGCAGGTGGCGGCAAGTATTACGACTTCACCGATGTCAATAATAAGAAGCACAAGGGCGCGCGCATGGAGACCATCGATCCAAAGCTTGCCCACGAGTCCACCGCCATGTGGCGCCAGGACTACACCGAGGACTACATGCGCGTGGATGTCTCCGATGACACGCTCACCTTCACCACCTTCAACGAAGCCGATAACACGCTGGTGGATAAGGTTTCGCTCAAGAAGAAGGACCGCGGCGCTGCGCCTGCCGACGACGCCACCGACCCCGCCGATTCCACCGAGCCGGATACCCCAGAGGCGCCCAAGGATCCGGAAGGTAGCAGCTCCCTGAGCTCCAGCGATATTTTCGGTGGGCTCAGCTCGCAGAAGTAATTAGCGTCGGCCCACTGGCTAGCGTTCGGTATGGCGCAGCCACGTCAATACGGCCTTGACCCGCCGGTTGGAGTCCTCGGGCCGAAAGCCGAGCTTCATAAACACATTGGAGACATGCTTGCTTACCGCTCCGGCGGTAAGAACAAGCGTGTCTTCAATTTCTTTATTGCTCAATCCTTGGGCCATAAGCCCCAGTACCTCCCGCTCGCGGGCGGTGAGCTGGGCTAAACCAGTACGCCGCGCTGACAGCAGTGCAGTGACCACTTCGGGGTCCACCACGGTGCCCCCGCGCGCGACCTCGTCTAGCGTGCGCACGAATTCTTCCACAGCAGAAACGCGCTCTTTAAGCAGGTATCCGAATCCGCCGTGCTCCAAGAGTCGGTCAAGGTAGCTTGCCGCTACGTATTGGCTGAGCACCACCACCGGCTGGGTGGGATTGGCCGCTCGCAGGTCATGCACGGCGCGCAGGCCGTCGTCGGTCATTGTCGGTGGCATGCGCACATCGGTGATAATCAGGTCAAAATCTTCCTGCCCGGCAATAGCGCGCAGTTCTTCGGCATCCGTGGCCGCCGTAACGCTATGCCCCAGAGCGCTAAGTAGCTGCTCGAGCCCCGCGCGCAGCAGCGCGGAATCTTCCGCCAGTAGTAGTTTCATTCCGCCTCCTTCAGCGGCAATTCGACCTGCAGCCGGCCACCGCGTTCACCCGCAGTCGCGTCATGAGCCGCGCCAAAGTTTACCGTGCCGCCCAGTGCGGCGGCGCGCTCGCGCAGCCCGGCGAGACCGGTGCCCGTCTCAGCTGGCTCCTTGGCCGTGGGGCCGAGGTCATCTCCGGGGCCGGAGCCGGGGCTGGGGTTAGGTCCGGTGCCATTATCAACGATGCCCAGGCGCAGCGTGTCCCCAAAAGCAACCGTTACCGTTGCCTCGGTGGCCGCGCCATGCTTGGAAGCGTTGGTAAGCGCCTCGGCTACCGCGTGGTAAGCCAGTAGGGCAGTGGTCTCATCCACCGAGCGCTCGATGCCTTCGACGTGTAGTTCGGTCTCCAGCCCGGAGTGGGCGAGGAGCTCGTCCAGGGCGGGGATTAATCCGGCGTCGAAAAGCACCTGCGGGGCAATGCCACGCACCGTCGCGCGCAGGGAGGCCAAGGCCAAAGAAGCATTATGCTCCGCATCGGCCAAGGCCGGTTGCGCCTCAGGAGGGGCCTGCAATTTTGCCGCAGCCAAGTTGAGCTTGAGCGCGGTGAGATACTGCTGTGGGCCATCGTGCAGTTCGCGCTCGATGCGGCGGCGCTCGCCGGAGAAGGCATCGATAAGCGTGGCACGCGAGGCCGCCAACTCCTCGGCAGAGGGGCTCAATGCCAGCCGAGTCAGCGAGGTTGACGCCAAGACCAACAGGCGGTTGAGCCCCACCAATAAAGCCACCAGCAACGAAGCGGTCAGCCAGCAGGTGAAGAAAATGAGCGGCCGGTTGGAGGTAGACCACTCGCCAAAGGAGAATTCGGTCTTTGGCACGAATGGCGCAATTACCAGCACGCCCGCCGTAAACCCCAAGGCAGTCCACGCGGCAAAGCAGGCAGCTGAAAGCAATAGCTGCACAATAAGGTGATAAAACTGCTGCCAATCAAACCAGCGGCCCGCACGCCGGGGTGGGATCTCCACGCCCATCCACTGCGCACCCAACCGGCCGACAAATTCCGCGGCGCGTCCCACCAACGGAATCCACGGCAGCATCAGCACCGAAACCACCAACGCCGGGATAAATAGCGCGCCAAGGACGAGGCTCCACGCGCAGGCTTTGAGGGTTCGCATAACCCATGAGCCTAGCCGCCTTAGCCAGGGTGGGGCAGTAGAGCTAGCTCTACCATTTTCCGGGTAGCCCGCCCCATGTCTTACTTCTGCGCGGCCGAGTGAAATCAAAGGCATGTTAAAAGCAGACAACCTCAGCAAGCGCTACGGCCGCCACACCGTGCTCAATCGCGTCACTGTGTCCATCGCCCCAGGCGAATTCGTCGCCATCATGGGGCCTTCCGGCAGCGGTAAAACCACGCTGCTGAACCTGCTATCCGGGTTAGATAAGCCTACTTCCGGCCGAGTCAATGCGCCGGGGCGCACGCAGCGGGCCTTTGTATTCCAGGACTATAACCTGCTGGAATCCCTCAACGCCAAGCGCAATGCCACCTTGACCGCGCGCTTTTCCGGCCGGCGTCCTACACGCGGCCAGGTAGCAGAAGTCTTTGATTCGCTTGGCCTTGCTGGCTTAGAGCGCCGCCTACCCGCGCAGCTTTCCGGCGGGCAGCAGCAACGCGTGGCCGTCGCCCGGGCACTGCTGGCCCAGGCGCCCTATATCTTCGCGGACGAGCCTACGGGCGCGCTTGACGACGCCACCGCATCCACCGTCCTTTCCCACCTGCGCGCCGCCGCCCGCGATGGCGCCAGCGTGGTCATGGTGACTCACTCGCACCTCGCCGCCGAAGCAGCCGACCGGATCATTTCCTTAGAGGAGGTGGCCCATGCTGGTGTGGCTTAAGGACTTACAGTCCAATTGGTTATCGTGGCTGGCCGTGGCGCTGACACTGGTGGTGTCTTCCGCCTCGTGCACCCTGGCGCTGGCCATGCTGGTGGCTTCCTCCGGAACCGAAGGAGACCCCGCCGGCCCGCTGGGTGGCACGGTGCTGGGCATGGCCCTGTGCGTGGTGGTATTGGTGACGCTATCGCAGATGCGCCTTATCATTGCCGAGCGCGAGCCGGTCTACCGCTCCTGGCGCATGGTGGGCATGCCCGGCTGGATGATCCTCGCTTTCATCCTGGGCCACGTCGCAGTGGTCAGCGCGGGTGCCGGGCTGCTCGGCGTGCTGCCTGCCCGCCCGCTGCTTGCCCCGTGCGTGCGCGCCCTGCGCAGCGATGGCATCCCCATGCCAGACATTGCCATCACCGGCCAGGTCGTTGTCATTGCGGTAGCCGTCTGCACGTCCGCGGCGCTAGTCGGTACGTTGCCTCCGCTGCGCCGGGTATTCCGGCCGCGCGGCGCCGCACACCCGGCCTGGCTTCTGGTGAAATTCGCGCTTGCGGCCGCGGCCATCGGCGGCACGGTCTACGGGTGCCTGCACATCGAGGACCCCGGCGACCTCCTTTCGGCCGAGATGGGCCTTGTCATACTCGTCGCGCTCTTTTTGCCCTGGCTTATGCCTGCCCTGGATCAATGGACCCGCGCGGCCGGCATCGCTGGGGCTAATGTGCGCGTGCGCCGGCACTTTTCCACCCCACACATCGTGCCGTGGGTGCTCATCGGCGGCTTTATTGTCGCCGTCGGCTCGGGCCTGCGCTTTGCAAACGACGCAGGCGCCGGCGGCACCTTGTCCTCGTGGCAGGTCTTCGTCGCCCTTTTAGGTCCGGTCTTTGCACCCAGCATCGTAGGCGCTGTGCTCACCTCGCTGCTGATGCGCGGGCGCATCGCCTCCGATATCCGCGGTCTCACCCTGGCCGGCGCCACCGCCTCGGCCTGGGCCCGCGTGCAAGTGGGGGAGGCGGCATGCCTCACCCTGACTGCGGCCGGCGTGGTCTGGGCGCTGTGCTTGGCGACGCTCCTCCCACTCCACCACCTGCTCACCCCGCAGGCTTCCTTCGGCCACACGCTGGTGGAGGAGCTGTGGTGGTCGGCCTTCGCCGTGATTTTTGGTGCCATGTTTATCGCCCTAGGCGTCGTCAAGTTGGCGCTGGCCGGCTTTGTACGCGCCGGGCAACGAGAGCGCTGTAGGGATCGCTGAGGGCTTAAGAATGTGGGCCGGGTCATTGTTGAGGGTTAGCAGTCACGAGGGTAGAGTGCTAATCAGGTTGTTTGACCCACAGTTGTTCACCCGCGACGACGGCTGTGCTGGACATCCACAACCGGCACGCGCGCGCCATACCGGTGCGCATACGAACACTACGGAGGAAACATCATGGCAAACATTAAGCCTCTCGAGGACCGCGTCCTCGTACAGATCGTAGAAGCTGAAACCACCACCGCTTCCGGCCTGGTTATTCCGGATTCCGCTAAGGAAAAGCCGCAGGAAGCTACCGTCGTTGCCGTAGGCCCAGGCCGCACCAACGACAAGGGTGAGGTCACCCCGGTAGGCGTCAACGAAGGCGATACCGTGGTCTTTTCCAAGTACGGCGGCACCGAGCTGAAGTACAACGGTGAGGAGTACCTGCTGCTGTCCTCCCGTGACCTGCTCGCCGTCATCGAGAAGTAGGCCCACTTATGGCAAAGCTCATTGCATTCGACCAAGAAGCCCGCGAGGGAATCCAGCGCGGCGTCGATACGCTGGCTGATGCCGTCAAGGTCACCCTCGGCCCGCGCGGCCGCAACGTCGTGCTGTCCAAGGCTTTCGGTGGCCCCACCGTCACCAATGACGGCGTGACCATCGCCCGCGATATTGACATCGAAGAGCCCTTCGAGAACCTCGGCGCGCAGCTGGTCAAGTCCGTTGCGGTCAAGACCAATGACACCGCGGGTGACGGCACCACCACCGCTACCTTGCTGGCCCAGGCTCTCATCTTTGAAGGCTTGCGCAACGTAGCGGCCGGCGCCAACCCCATCGAGCTCAACCGCGGCATCGCGGCGGCGGCCGAAAAGGCCGTCGAGGAGCTCAAGGCCCGCGCCACCGCGGTCAACTCCTCCTCTGAAATCGCCCAGGTAGCCACCGTCTCCTCCCGTGACCCGGAGGTCGGCGAGATGGTTGCCGGCGCCATGGACAAGGTGGGCAAGGACGGCGTTGTCACCGTCGAGGAATCCCAGACCATCGACTCCGCCGTCGATGTCACCGAGGGTATTTCCTTTGACAAGGGCTACCTTTCCCCGTACTTCGCTACGGAGGAAGAGACCTACCACGCCGTGCTGGACGACGCCGCAGTATTGCTCGTCCGCAACAAGATCTCCTCCCTGCCGGACTTCCTGCCGCTGCTGGAGAAGATCGCCGAGACCAATCGCCCGACCCTCATCATCGCGGAGGACATCGAGGGCGAGCCGCTGCAGGCGCTCGTCGTCAACTCCATCCGCAAGGTGCTCAAGGTCGCTGCCGTTAAGGCTCCGTACTTTGGCGAGCGCCGCAAGGGATTCATGGATGACTTGGCTGTCGTTACCGGCGCCACCGTCATCGACCCAGAGGTGGGCGTCAACCTCAACGAGGCCGGCCTCGACGTGCTGGGTTCTGCCCGCCGCGTGACCATCACCAAGGATGACACCGTCATCGTCGATGGTGGCGGCACCGCTGAGGCAGTAGAGGAACGCCGCGAGCAGATCCGTCGCGAGATCGAGCGCACCGATTCCACCTGGGATAAGGAAAAGCTCGAGGAGCGCCTGGCTAAGCTCTCCGGCGGCGTGGCCGTCATCCGCGTTGGTGCGGCTACCGAGACCGAGGTCAACGAGCGCAAGCTGCGCGTCGAAGACGCCATCAACGCGGCCCGCGCGGCCGTCGAAGAGGGCGTCATCGCCGGCGGCGGCTCCGTGCTGGTCCAGATTTCCAAGGAACTCGAGTCCTTCGCCGAGGGCTTCGAGGGCGAGGCTAAGGTCGGCGTTCTCGCCGTCGCCCGTGCCTTGACCCGCCCGGCCTACTGGATCGCCGAAAACGCGGGCCTCGACGGTGCTGTCGTCGTCTCCCGCGTTGCCGAGATGTCCAACGGTGAAGGCTTCAACGCCAATACCCTCGAGTACGGCAACCTCATCGATAACGGCATTATCGATCCGGTGAAGGTCACCCACTCCGCGGTGGTCAACGCCACCTCCGTGGCCCGCATGGTTCTTACCACCGAGGCCTCCGTGGTGGAAAAGCCACAGGAAGAGCAGCCTGCTGACGCCGGACACGGCCACCAGCACTAAACGGCTACCAACATCACCCGTCCCGCTTCCCGCGTGGCGGGTTTGTTGTACCTAGCTAGGGCCGTGGAATACATCAAGGTCACCGCTGATACCGACCCCAGTCGCAAGGCCTTCGCCAAGGCCAATGGCGTTAAACCCGCACTCTTTTCCGCGCATTCCGAGAGTGCCTGCCCCAAGCGCAGCGGTGCGGGTGTGGTCTACGTGGAACAGGGCGTGATGAGCGGGTGGACTCCGGCCACACCGTCATCTGCATCGATCACAACTTGGCCGTACTCGCGTATGCGGAGCACGCCACTGGCTTGGGCCCTGGCGCCGGTTCAGCCGGTGGCCAGCTGGTCTATGGTAGCTCACCAGCTGACTTGGCACGGCAGTGTGATTCGGTGACAGGGCGCTTTCTTGCCGACGCCCTCGTCTCCCCCTAGTTTCCCGTCCTAAGCGTTGACAGGGGCAGTGGCGCGGCGGCGCTGGCGAAGCTCTACGACGCGTTCGGATTCGCTCATTCCGCCCCATACCCCATAGGGCTCGGCGGATTGCAAGGCATGCTCGCGACACAAATCAATGACTGGGCAAGAATTGCAGATGGCTTTGGCGCGATTCTCGCGCTGGGCGCGAGCGCGGCCGCGCTCGCCATCCGGGTGATAAAACACATCTGAGTTTTCTCCGCGGCAGGCGCCTTGTAGCTGCCAATCCCATAAGTCAGCGGTGGGACCGGGAAGCAAATGAGGCTGAGACACGTTACTTAGCTCCTTTGTAAGGGCGAGAATTCTTGTGTGGCTTCCGCAGTGTTACGGGAAGCAACCTCACGTAGTGTTTCGCGCGTGGGTTAACGATGGGTTACCTATTTTTGACTTTTAGGTATTCTTTCCTTGATCGCCCCTCCGGAACCATGGTTTACCAGCGGAAACGGCAAAGGTTAACGGTTTGTGAATTTTCTGCCGCTCGGGTTGCGCACGCGCTGGGGCCGCGCGTTGCCTTTGCATAAACTTCCCCTGTGCCAATATGGTTAGTTACCGGTCGAAAACATCTCAGAGGGTGCATACGTGAGTGATAAAGAACAGGAGCTAGCGGATCTCGTCCCGCATGCCGTCGACGGCAGCCGTCGAGCGCTGCAAAAAGTCCTGCGGATCATTCACCCGCAGGTGCTGCGCTACTGCCGCGCCCGCATCGGTGGCGGCCGTCAACCCACCGCGGAGGATGTAGCCCAAGAGATCTGTCTTGCAGTGGCCACCTCTATTGGCTCCTACGAGGACAAAGGCCGCCCGTTTATGGCCTATGTATACGGCATTGCGTTCAATAAGGTCACCGATGCCCACCGCGCCATGGGGCGCGATAAGTCCACCCCTACCGAAGAAATTCCAGAAGACCCCGCGCGCGACGCCACCCCTGAAGAGTGGGCGCTGGAGACCGACGGTAGTAACAGAATGCGCGCCTTGCTCGATACGTTAAGTGACAAGGCGAAAAACATCGTTATTCTGCGCGTGTTCAACGGTTTGTCGGCAGAAGAGACCGCGGAAATTGTGGGTTCCACCCCAGGCGCGGTTCGTGTCGCACAACACCGAGCACTCGCTCAATTGCGAAAGACCCTCCAAGCCGCCCAGGAAACTGCGCGCTAAGGGCCTAGCGGCCGACTCTTACAGCAGATATCTCTTAACAGAAAGGAAGGGGGAGAGACACCATCATGGCACCGAAGCACCACGGCGATAATGACGGCCTTGCAGACCAGCTCCAGCCCTTGGTCGATGATGATGCATTCCTCACCGAGCTTTCGAAGGGGAACGCCCCTTCCGACCGTCAGGATGACCTGGCGGAGCTGCTGCTGGAGTTAAAGGGGGACGTCGATAAGCAGATGCCTCCAGCCCCGCTGGTAGAAGGCGCCGACGCTGAGCCTGAGGTCATCGACCTAGGCCAGGCCCGCAAGCGCCGCCGCGGCGGCCCGTTCGTACATGGACTCATCGGCGCTGCCGCCGCAACCCTAGTTATCGCTGGTGCTGGTGGTGCGATGCTGCACGCCGGAACCTTTGATAAGGGCGATAAGACCCGCAACGTAGAGCTGGCCGGGACGCTGGAAGAGATGGAATCTCGCGCGGCCGAGGGCGATATTGAAGGCGCTCGCGAACTGATGAAGGACGCCCGCGCCAAGCTGGACGAGGCCGAAGGCAAAGAAGAAAAGGCCATCGCCGCCAACCGCGAGGCGGAACAAAAGCGCTCTGCGCGCCCGAAGCCCACCCCGCACACCGTAACGGAGACCGCCACCGAAACCGTGGCGGAAGAGGCTTCGCAACCGGAACAGCAGCCGGAGCAGGTCACCGTGACCGAAACTCAGTACGCCACCGAAACCGTGGTGGTCACGGAACAAGGGCAGCCAAACCCGCAGCCCAACCCCAACGTTGAGGACGCGCCGACGACCACCATCGAGTTGGGCCAGCAGCAGTAGAAGTTAGCGGCCCTCTAGGCCATCCAAATAACCCAAGGCGTAGTCCCAAGGCACGTAGCGGGAGGGATCTGGCTCGGCGCCTGGCTCATGCACCGGTGCTAGCTCGCCTTCAAGGGTGGCGCGCATATTGGCGGCCATAATGTCCCACTCATAAAAGTGGTTTTCCTGGCAATCCTCGCACAAGAAGAAGATGCCATCGATGCCGCGCGGGCCGAGGATGGACGCAAATTTCTGCACCAGCGCGAGGTCGTGAATGATGGCGATCCGGTCGTCGTCGGTAAGCGGCATGACCTGCTCGTCTTCCTCCAAGAAGGAGGCGGGGTCATTCGGATCATCGGCGAAAGGATCGCGGGGCATATTGGCGAAGAAGTTCACGCCTGCGAGCCTATTGAACTTACCCTCCCGAGGCAATTTACCCCCTGCCCAAATGGTGTCTTCGGCCGGCAACGCACTACAGTTAGGTTAGCCGCTAAACCTGTTAAGGAGAGACCTCGATGAGCGAGAACCGTATTCATACTGGTGGAGATGACCCGAACAAGGTAGCCCTGCGCGGCCTGACCTTTGATGATGTGCTCCTTTTGCCCGCCGAATCCAATATCGTGCCCTCCGAGGTCGATACTGGCGCGCAATTTACCCGCAATATCCGCCTCGGCGTTCCGCTTGCCTCGGCCGCCATGGATACCGTAACCGAGGCCCGCATGGCCATTGCCATGGCCCGCCAGGGTGGCATCGGCGTGCTGCACCGCAACCTTTCTACCGAGGACCAGGCCGAGCAGGTAGAGATTGTGAAGCGCTCCGAGTCCGGCATGGTCACCGACCCCATCACCGCCCGCCCGGATATGACCATCGGGGAAGTAGACGCGCTGTGCGCCCGCTTCCGCATCTCCGGCCTGCCGGTGGTAGACGAGGACGGCACCCTGATGGGCATTTGCACCAATCGCGATATGCGCTTCGAGCCTGACTTTGACCGCAAGGTCAGCGAGGTCATGACGGCCATGCCGCTTGTTGTTGCGCGCGAGGGTGTATCTAAGAAGGAAGCCCTCGAACTGCTTTCGGCCAATAAGGTGGAAAAGCTGCCCATCGTCGATGCGGATAATAAGCTTACCGGTCTGATCACCGTCAAGGACTTTGTCAAGACCGAGCAGTACCCCAACGCGTCCAAGGACTCGGCCGGCCGCCTGTTGGTTGCGGCCGGCATCGGTACCGGGGAAGAGTCCTACCAGCGCGCCGCCGCGCTTGTCGACGCCGGCGTGGACGCCCTCGTCGTCGACTCCGCCCACGCCCACAACAACCGCGTGCTGGAAATGGTCTCCCGCGTGCAAAAGGATTTCGGTTCCAAGGTCGATGTCATCGGCGGTAACCTCGCCACCCGCGAGGCCGCACAGGCAATGATCGATGCCGGTGCCGACGCCATCAAGGTCGGCATCGGCCCGGGCTCCATTTGCACCACCCGCGTCGTCGCCGGCGTGGGCGCGCCGCAGATTACGGCTCTGATGGAGGCCGCCGCAGTAGCTGGACCGGCCGGTGTGCCGGTTATCGGCGATGGTGGCATGCAGTACTCCGGCGACGTCGCCAAGGCCCTGGCGGCCGGCGCCGATACCGTCATGCTGGGCTCCATGTTTGCCGGTACCACCGAAGCCCCCGGCGACATCGTGGTCTACCAGGGCAAGCAGTACAAGCGCTACCGTGGCATGGGCTCCATGGGCGCCATGCAGGGCCGCGGACTCTCCGGCGAGAAGCGCTCCTACTCCAAGGACCGCTACTTCCAGGCCGACGTCCGCAGCGAAGACAAGCTGGTTCCGGAAGGCGTCGAGGGTCGCGTGCCCTTCCGTGGCGATATCGATGCCATCGTGCACCAGATTATCGGCGGTCTGCGCGCTTCCATGGGCTATACCGGTTCCGCCACCCTGGCCGAGCTAAAGACCAAGCGCTTCGTCCAAATCACCGCCGCGGGCCTGAAGGAATCCCACCCGCACCACCTGCAGCAAATCGCAGAAGCACCAAACTACCGCTAGGAATATCATGCGTGAATACGCCGAAATCGGCATCGGCCGCGAGGCCCGCCGCACCTTCGATCTAGAGCAACTATCCATCGTGCCGCAGCGCCGCACCCGTTCCTCCAAGGACGTGGACACCACCTGGCACATCGACGCCTATACCTTCGACATCCCCTTCGTGTCCCACCCCACCGATGCGCTCGCCACCCCTGAGTTCATTATCGAGATGGGCAAGCAAGGTGGCCTCGGCGTCATCAATGCCGAGGGCCTGTGGGGCCGCCACAAGGACCTCGAGGGAGCTTTAGCCCGCATTTACTCGCAGCCGGGCGATAACTCCATCATCCAAGAGTTGCACGCTGCACCGCTTGACGACGCCCTCCTTACCGAACGCATCTCCCAAGTCCGCGACTCCGGAGTTACCGTCGCTGTGCGCGTTTCTCCGCAGAATGCGCGAGAGATGGCCCCAAAGGTCATCGCGGCCGGTGCCGAATTGCTATTTATCCAGGGCACCTTGGTGTCGGCCGAGCACGTGGCTACCGGCGGTGAGCCGCTGAACCTCAAGGAGTTCATTGGCTCCCTTGACGTTCCGGTCATCGCCGGCGGAGTCACCGACTACACCACTGCGCTACACCTGATGCGCACCGGTGCGGCCGGCGTCATCGTTGGCGCAGGCGTGACCACTAACGCCGAGACCGTAGGCATCGACTCGGCCATGGGCACCGCGATTGCCGACGCCGCCGCAGCCCGCCGCGACTACCTCGACGAGACCGGCGGCCGCTACGTACACATCATCGCCGATACCGAGTTTGAAAACTCCGGCAATATTGCCAAGGCCTTTGCCTGCGGCGCTGACGGTGTTGTTCTCGGACCACTGCTTGCCCAAGCCCGCGAGGCCGGCGGCAAGGGCTGGTACTGGCCTGCCACGGCCGGCCATCCGCGTTTCCCCCGCGGCTTCGTGCAGTTCTCCGGGGCCGATACCGACTTGGACGTCGATTTCCTCACCACCGGTACCCCGGCCGAAGCCACAGAAGAGTCGGCCACCCCGTCGCTGGAAACCGTGCTGCATGGCCCCTCCAGCGAGCCTTTCGGCCGCACCAACTTGGTCGGCGCGCTGCGCCGTTCCATGGCCAAGTGTGGCTACACCGACCTGAAGTCCTTCCAGAAGGTCGAACTCGCCGTTCGCTACTAATCCGTGCGAGAGTTTCCGACGCGGCTGGGCCTTCTTGGCGCAGCCGCGTTTCTTTGCCCTATTACTTCCTTCGCCGCTGAACAGATGCCAGGTGGCGAGGTAGGAGAGTGATTAGGAAACCAATTGCCAGCCGCCTTCGCGCCTCCACGTGGTCTTGCCCGCCGTTGGCCGCCATTGCCCTGCGTTGTGGATTGGGCACACGCGTACTCCCGAGGGATTGAGCTCTACAACCTTCTCTTCGCCGCTCGCGCGTAGAACCACCGAATTTTGCGCTACTTCTGGATGCCCCGCGCGCTCTGCCTGCTGCGTGCCGCACAATGGAACCCACTCATCCCACTCGCTTCCAAAGACTTCCGCGGCCGGAAGTGTCACCTGTTGCGGGCCTTGTTCATCCAGCGTAGACGCCACCTCCGCCGTAGTTGGGGTGGCGTCACAACCGCACAACAACAGGCTCGCGGCGAGCACAATAGCCAAGCGCTTCATAAGCTATCAGTTTAGTGGGTTAGACTATGGGGCGTGACTAAGCCAAATACTACCCCGCGCCCCGTCCTCGTTGTGGACTTTGGCGCTCAGTACGCGCAGCTTATTGCCCGCCGCGTGCGCGAGGCCAAGATTTACTCCGAGGTTGTCCCTCACTCCGCGTCTGTGGAGGAAATCAAAGCTAAAGACCCCGCCGCGCTTATTCTGACGGGCGGTCCGTCCTCTGTCTATGCTGATGGCGCCCCGGCTCTGAAGCCGGAGCTGCTTGAGCTCGGCATCCCAGTCTTCGGCATCTGCTATGGCTTCCAGGCCATGAACCATGCGCTTGGTGGCACCGTGTCGTCGACTGGCGAGCGTGAATACGGCCGTACCGATATAAATGTCAAAGGCGGCGTACTTCATGAAGGCCTGGAGGCTACCCACAAGGTGTGGATGTCTCACGGCGATGCCGTATCTGCCGCTCCCGAAGGCTTTGAGGTTACGGCCACGTCGGCCGGTGCTCCGGTTGCAGCAATGGAGTGCCTAGACAAGAAGATGGCCGGCGTGCAGTACCACCCTGAGGTACAGCACTCGCCGCACGGCCAGGAGGTGCTTACCCGCTTCCTTACTGAGATTGCCGGCCTAGAGCAGAACTGGACGGCCGATAATATCGCCGAGCAGCTCATTGCCGATGTCCGCGCCCAGGTGGGCGAGGAAGGCCGCGCTATTTGCGGCCTGTCCGGCGGTGTGGACTCCGCTGTAGCGGCCGCTCTGGTGCAGCGTGCTATCGGTGATCGCCTCACCTGTGTCTTCGTTGACCACGGTCTGCTGCGTGCTGGCGAGCGCGAGCAGGTAGAAAAGGACTTTGTCGCCTCCACCGGCGCGAAGCTGGTGACTGCCGATGAGCGCGCCGCCTTCCTGGATAAGCTGGCAGGCGTTAGCGACCCAGAAGCCAAGCGCAAGGCTATCGGCGCGGAGTTTATCCGTTCCTTTGAGCGGGCGGTTGCAGGCGTGCTTGACGACGCCCCTGCTGGCTCCACCGTCGACTACCTCGTCCAGGGCACGCTGTACCCGGACGTTGTCGAGTCTGGCGGCGGCGATGGTACGGCGAATATTAAGTCTCACCACAATGTCGGCGGTTTGCCAGATGACGTGGAGTTCGAACTGGTCGAGCCGCTGCGCCTCCTGTTTAAGGACGAGGTTCGCGCCGTCGGCCGCGAGTTGGGCTTGCCGGAAGAGATCGTTAGCCGTCAGCCATTCCCCGGCCCGGGCTTGGGCATCCGCATCATCGGTGAGGTGACCGAGGAGCGCTTGGAAACCCTGCGCGAGGCAGACCTCATTGCCCGCACAGAGCTGACCAATGCCGGCCTAGATGACCAGATTTGGCAGTGCCCGGTAGTACTGCTGGCCGATGTCCGCTCCGTTGGCGTGCAGGGCGACGGCCGCACTTACGGCCACCCGATTGTGCTGCGCCCGGTGTCCTCGGAAGACGCCATGACCGCGGACTGGACCCGCCTGCCGTACGAGGTGCTGGAGAAGATCTCTACCCGCATCACCAACGAGGTGAAGGACGTCAACCGCGTGGTCTTGGACTGCACCTCCAAGCCACCGGGAACCATCGAGTGGGAGTAAAACGGCATGCGTAGAAGGCGCTCAGTCTAGTGCTGAGCGCCTTTTCGCTCGTTTTTGGCGCCGGCGTTTACTTGCGCGGGGTAAACGGTGGCCGCCACACAATGCGCCCGCCCACCCGCTCGAGGCGGCCGCGCCGAGGTGGGGCGTTGGGGTCATCGTCGTTGATGCCATTATGATAAGCGCAGCACATGACCAGGTTTTTCATATTCGTCTCCCCGCCGTTGCTCCATGCCTTGAGGTGGTGGACTTGGGAGAGGTCGGCCGGCTGGTTGCAGCCCGGCCAGGCGCAGCGTGGATTTTCTGCAGCGGCCATAATGCGCTGCTTGTCATTGGCCACGCGGGCCGTGCGGTAGAGATTGACCGGCCCTTCCTCGGGGTGCACGAGTGTGACGTAGCCGGTTTCTTTGTCGCCAGAAAAGCCGACGTCGTTGAGCACGCGGCGTAGATATTCGGTGCCGGTGATCGTGGCACCGTTGGTCAGATCGAGCTCGATATCATCGCCGCGGCCGTCGCGGATGCGGATGAATTTGTCTAACGGCACGATGGCATTGGTCACCACTTCTGCCCGCGCGGCCGCAGCTTGGTCAAAGAAGATCCTTTCTACCGCCTCGAGCGATTGCTTTCCGGTCGCGGCCAGCGCTGCGTTGAGATCCGCGATGAAACTAGAGGTTCCGGTGATGGCAAGCGTCCAGTAATCATTGGGGCGTCGGTAAGTGCGCACGCCTGGGCTTACGGTGTCGTCTTTCATCTCGCGCAGGCGCCGTCGGGCGTGTTTAAGGATGTGGCTCATCGAGCCGTTCATCGCGCAGCATTCCGCGCGCAGTTGCCAAGCCTGCTTCTTGCTGGGCGCGCGGTTAACAATGCGTTCTAGGGCGGCAAGGGTGGCGATGGAGTGGGTGTTGCGGCGGGCGTCGGCAATAGCGCGGTGCTGCAGGCGCGTAAATTTGGTGCGGCCGAAGTAGCTTTCGCACAAAAGAAGCAGATCGGCGGCGATGGCATCGGGCGCGCCGCGGTCCATAAGCTCGGACCCAGACATGCCCTGGCACCCGGCGATGATGTCCATGCCGGGGCCCAAGGCGGTGAGGTAGGTCTCGAGTGCGTTCATGCCTGCAACGCTACGGCGCGCACCTACACCGGTGCACGGCCGGCGCAACCGCTACAGCGAATTCTGTGGATAACCCGCCCCACCCCGGCACTAGGGCCGGAAAAGCTGTGGATAACCCCGAAAAGTGTCGTATAGATTAGGCAAACGCGAGCCGGCGCGTGCCATCCACGTGGGGGAAGACGAAAAAGCTCAGCCCAAAGACTACTAGCCATACCAGGCCGGCGCCCCAGGCGGGCAGTGCCACGATGGGTGCGAGCATCACCATAAGCCACAGGATCATCAGCGGCACGAGCTGTGCGACGGTGGGAACCAGAGCGACATTGCGCTTGTCGGCATAAGCGCGCATCGCGCGGCGGTAGGGGTGGGCAAAGACGAGAACGAAGGCCGCCACAAGGCATACGAGTGCCCCAACCAGTGCGGCAAAGATATGCGCGCGGCTAGCCAAGAGTGCCACGGCCGCACCGATGAGGATGGACGAGCCCAAGCGCACCCATAGCGGAGTGGGGATGGGGGTGGTGTGCTCGCGCATGGCGCTGTAGGCAGCGTTGAAGTTCATACCGCTAAGGCTACCATTCGAACATACACTTGCATGTGTCCGGGTGAGAGTTCATACTATTCGGGTGAGTCAAACGAGCGTTCGTCTAGAAAAAGCGGTGGCCGGGCTAAGCAGGTCAGACCGTGTGGCGATGCTGCGTACCCGCATGCGCGCTATGGAGCGTGGCCCGGAAGAAGAGCTGGTAGATACGCTCCCTAGCCTGGCACGCTTGCTTCCTGCAGGTGGGTTGGCGCGCCGGCAGGTGGTGTACTGCGCGAACTGTCCGGCGCTGGTGGTGGAGCTTATCTGTCACCTCACCGTCCGTGGTGGGCATGTGGGAGTGGTGGGGTGGCCGGATTTACTACTCGCACAAGTGGCCGAGGAGGGGGCTATCGAACGCGTGGTAACCGTGCCGGATCCGGGCCTGGAATCTTGGATGGTGACGGGAGTATTGGCGGAAGGATTGGACCTTGTCATCCACCGTGGGCCGCCCGGCGAGGTGAGCCCCACCAAGGCTCGGCCGGTGCTGGCGAAGGTGCGCGGTGGGCGCGCGGCGGTGCTTACGGTCGGCACCCGGCTGCCGGGCACGGCGGTGGGGATAGGGGCACGGGTGAGTGCTTACCGGGGCGTCGGCAAGGGCAGTGGGCGCATTCGCGGCGTGGACATGGACGTGGAGGTGACCTCGAAGCAGGGTGCCTCGCGCGGGGTGCTTACGGTGGGTGAGCGCCGCCGGTTGGAGGCCGTATGAGGGTAGCGGCCGTGTGGTTTCCGGATTGGCCCATCCAGGCCGTCGGCGGGCAGGGCCCTATGGTTATTGCGCGCAACCACGCGGTGGCGGTGTGCGATAGAGAGGCGCGCCGGGCGGGGGTGCGGCGCGGGATGCGCCTGCGCCAGGCCCAAGCGCTGTGCCCCGAGGCGGCAGTGGTGGAGGCCAATCCGGACCGGGATGGCGCGGCGTTTGCGGAGGTCGCGGCCGGCTTAGATGCGGTGGCGTCCTCGGTGGAGGTGCTGCGCCCGGGCCTGGCGATTGTGGATGCGGGCGCGGCGCTGCGCTACCACGGGGAGAAAGCACTAGAGATGCTTGTCGACGCCTCTTCGTACGCCGGTTTCGACTCCACCCTCGGCGTCGCCGACGAGATTGCCACGGCCGTCATCGCGGCCCGGCATCGTGGTGTGGGCGCGGTGGTGCCAGAGGGCGGCTCGCGGGAGTTTTTGGCCACCCAGCCCATAGGGGTACTGGCGGCCGATGAGGCCTTGGGCTTTGAGGCTGGGTTTATCGCACAACTGGATAAGCTGGGTGTGCGGCGCCTAGGTGACTTGGCTGCGCTGCCGTTTAAGCAGGTAGCCACCCGGTTTGGTGAGCCTGGCCGGCGCGCGCACGAGCTGGCCCAGGCCCGTGCGGATAGGCGCGTGGCACCAGAGCTGGCGCGCCCAGACCTGGCCGTAGAAATGGAAGAGCGCATCGAGCGCGTGGACGCGGCGGCCTTCGCGGCCCGCCAACTCGCGGCCCGGCTGCATGCCCGCTTGGAGGAGGCCGGCAAGGTATGCCTGCGGCTGCGCGTGGTGGCGGAGTTTGGCACCGGCGAGGAGCTGGCGCGGGTATGGCGCACGCAGGAAGCGCTGACGGAGCAGGCCACCGCGGACCGCGTGCGCTGGCAGCTCGATGGCTGGCTCACGCGCGCTACTGGTGAGGGCGCGGCCATTCGCCGCCTAGCGCTGGAGCCGGTGGAGGTTGCCGCCCCGTCCGCCACCGGCCTGTGGGGTGGGGAAGGTTCGCAGGAGCAGGTCAAGCGCGTGATCGCCCGCGTGCAATCACAGCTGGGGATTGACCGCGTGCTGCAGCCGCGGGCAGTGGGCGGCCGCGGGGTGGCCGAGCGCATTGAGTACGTGCCCTATGGCGAGCAGCGCGACGCTCCGCCGGACGGCGAGTGGCCCGGCCGCATTCCCGCACCCCTGCCTGCGCGGCTGGGCGGTGGGCCGAACCACCCGGCCGCGCGCATTCGGCTTGTCGACGCCGCCGAGCGCCCCGTCTTCGTTACCGCTGAGGCCCTCCTGTCCGGGGTGCCGGTGGCCTTGAGCTGGGGTGTGCATCGTTTCCGCGTACTGGGCTGGGCCGGCCCCTGGCCGGTGGATACGCAGTGGTGGACCGATACTCCACAGCACGTAGCGCGCCTGCAGGTGGTGGGCCAAGCCGACCACGAAGAGCATCAGCGGGCGTGGCTGTTGGTATGGTCCGGCGGCCGCTGGCGGGTTGAGGCGACTTACTAATTGCGAATATCGACCACGAGGCGGGTGGGGTTATCGAGCACCTGCACGGAATAAGGCTTGCGAGAGGTCATGCCGATGACAAACTGGCGGCGGCCTTCAAAGGTGCCGCCGTTGACCACTTGGGTGACAATTCCCTCCGTGGGCGCATCTACTACGCCGATGCGGGGGTCCTCCTTGCCGGCCTCGAAGGGGTAGACCACGCCGTCGATATTGACATTGAGCGCGGTCTCGCCGGAGTAATCAATGGTCTTGCCGGAGCCTTGCTGCGTAGGCGTGTCAGCGTAGTCCACAAACCAACCGGGTGTGCCGCCGCCGTCGAGTTCGAAGACGACGCGCTCGAAGCCTTCGTGCTGGCCGATGCGCACGTCGGTCACCGTGAGCTCGGAGGGGGCTTGCGGCCGGAGGGTTTTCATCTCCATATTGGCCTGGCCCAGCGGATTGAGCTGGGAGTTATCCGCGGACGCGGCCATGGTGGTGCGGTCCGTCTCGTGGGCAGCGCAGCCGCTGAGAGAAGCAGCGACGAGAAGCGTTGCGGCGAGACGGACTTTCAACATGTCCCCTAGGTTATATTTTCGGCCGTGAACTGTATAGCTGAGGGGGTACTTCGTGGCCGAATTGTTGCCAAGGGTGTGAGCTGAAAAGCAGAAAGGTTAGGCTTAGGTATATGACCGAGTTCTGTTCAGATATCCAGGTAGAGCCGCTGCCAGGCACGGCGAAGAAGGAATCCGTCTATGTGCTTTTCGAGTGGCCGGGCGGATGGTCGCGAGACGTGCTCGACGGCGATACTTTTGGACCGGAGCTCACGGCGCAACTCAAGGCCAAGCTGAAGGGAATGGCGGGGCTGCAGCTTATCCGCCGGCCGGGCCGCGACGGCCGCCAGGTAGGCAAGATGCACCGCTGCTACCTGGTGTGGGCCGAGCAGGGCGTGATGGAACTCGTGCTGCTGACGGGCCCGGAGAAAATCCTCGATCTGGACCTGACCGGGCCTGGCTGCAATGGGGGCGGCACTTTGGATACGCCGTTGGTGCTGGTGTGTACGCATGCGAAGCGCGATACGTGTTGTGCGGTCAAGGGCCGGCCGCTGGCCGCGGATCTGGTGGCGGATTACCCGGATATGGTGTGGGAGACCTCGCACACGAAGGGGCACCGGTTCGCGCCGTCGGTCATGCTCATGCCATGGGCCTATTCCTTTGGCCGCATGAATAAAGAAGCCGCCGCGCAGATGATTGCGGCGGCGGCGAAGGGGAAGTATTTCTACCCGGCGAATCGCGGGCGCGGTATTTTCGGCCCGCGCGGCCAGGTGGCGGAGTTGGCGGTGGCCCGCTCGCTTATCGACGCCGGCGAGAACCTCTCCTATGGCCAGCTCACCGCCACCGACGGCGGCGAGGTCAGCCACGCTGACGGCCGGCGCTGGCGCGTGGCGCTCGAGGAGCGCGAGGTAGAAGGCGTGGTCTCCTCGTGCGGCGATGCGCCGAAGAAAGGCCAAGCCATCGTAGCGACCGGCGTGGAGCCGGTCGCGGGGTAGGCTGCGCGAAGGCGGCGTCGGCAAGCGGGGGCTAGCGGCGCATGACCTTGGAGGATAGCCAGTTGCCAAAGAACTGGGCGGCCTGCACCAGCACGATGATGATGAGCGTGGCCACGACGGTGACTTCCCACTCGAAGGCGCGGTAGCCGTAGACGATGGCAAAGTCGCCCAAGCCGCCGCCGCCGACGTAGCCGGCCATAGCGGACATATCCACGATGGCGATGAACAGGAAGGTGTAGCCCAGAATCAGCGGGCCGAGGGCCTCTGGGACGATAACGGAGGTAATGATCTTCCACGGCGAGGCGCCCATGGAGCGGGCGGCCTCGATAACTCCGGGATCGATGGACACGAGGTTTTGTTCCACCACGCGGGCCACGGAGAAGGTCGCGGCGATGACCATGACGAAGGTGGCCGGTCCGCGGCCGATGGAACCGCCCATCACCATGACGGTCAGTGGCTGAGCAAAAGCCAGCAAGATGATGAACGGGATGGGGCGGACGAAGTTCACCAGCAGGTTGACTATGAAATAGACAAACCGGTTTTGCAGGATGCCGCCCGTGCGCGTGGTATAGAGCAGCATGCCCAGGCCAAGGCCGAGGATGCCGGAGATGATGAGGGTGGTCGAGACCATGATGAGGGTATCGACGATGGCCTCGGCTAGTGAAGGGCCGAGGCGGTCCCAGTTGGCTTGGGCGAGGGTGGTGACGGTCATCGTGCAATCTCCTCAATCTGGGTGGTGGTAGAAAGCGTGCGGTAGAACTCTTCGATGGCGTTATTATCGCCGCTGAGTCGCACGGTCAGCTTGCCAAAGGAATGCTGCTGCAGCGTGGTGATACCGCCGTGGACGACGGCGATGGACACGCCGGCTTCCTTAAGCCGAGCGGCGGCGGTGAAGAAGCCGGATTCCTCGGTGAGGTTGATGGTAAACAGGCGGCCTTCGTGCGCGAGCAGGTCGTCGGTTTCGACGACGTCGGGTTCGTTGCGCAGCGAGGTGGCCACGAACTTGGCGGCCACGGAGGTCTGCGGGTTGGAGAAGACTTCGTAGACGCTGCCTTGTTCTACTACGCGGCCGTTTTCCATCACGGCGACCTTATCGGCGATGGAGCGTACGACTTCCATCTCGTGGGTAATAACGACGATGGTGATGCCGAATTCCTTGTTCACCCGGCGCAGCAGGTCGAGGACTTCCTGCGTGGTGGTGGGGTCGAGGGCGGAAGTGGCTTCGTCGGCAAGCAGCAGCGAAGGGTTGGTGGCCAGCGCACGGGCAATGCCAACGCGCTGCTTCTGGCCGCCGGAGAGTTGCTCCGGGTAGCTCTTGCCTTTGTCTCCCAGGCCGACGAAGTCCAGCAGTTCTTGCACGCGCTGGGCGCGCTCTTGCTTGCCGACGCCCTGCAGCTGCAGCGGGTATTCAATATTGCCGGCCGCGGTGCGCGAGTTCATCAGGTTGAACTGCTGGAAGATCATGCCGATATTGCGACGAATGCCGCGCAGCTTCTTCTCGGACATGCCAACGATATTGGTCTCGTCGAGCAACAGCTCGCCGGCGGACGGGGTGTCCAGGCCGTTGATCATGCGCACGAGGGTGGACTTGCCGGCGCCGGAATAGCCAATGATGCCGACGATTTCGCCGGGCTCGATGGTCATGGAGACATTGTCGAGGGCCTTGACTCGTGCCTTTTTCTGTTTAAAGACCTTGGTGATCTCGCGGAACTCGATGCGGGTGCCGCGTTGAGTGGAATCTGCCACGTGTTTGCGTCCTTAGCTAGGAAAGTGCCAAACCCCGCCGGGGGCTCCGGCGGGGTAAAAGCAAGGGTGATTAGTCCAGATCTGCTTCGAGCTTATCTAGGATCTTCTGCAGATCCTCCTGGCTGCGCTCCACCTCGACGGAGGTACCGGCGGAGTCTTCGTCGACGCCCTCCTGGACGGCGTCGGTGTGCCATAGCTCGGCGAGCTTCTTGATGTCTTCGTTATCGGCGTCTTCCTCGCGAACGGCGAAGACATTGATGTACGGCTCTGCCTCTTCAGAGTTCGGGTCGTCCTGGAAGATGGCGGTGGCTGGGTCGATGCCGGCGCGTTCCAGGAAGGAGTTATTGATAATCGCCGGGGTGCCCTCTCCGTGTGCGGACGTGGTCTGTGCCGCATCTACCGGGGTGACCTTGACCTTGGACTTCTCTTCATCAATGTCCAGCGGGGTGGGCTCCAGGTTCTCCTTGTCCTTCAGAGTGAGAAGGTCGGCCTGAACCAGCACGTTGATGGCGCGAGCCTGGTTGGTGGAGTCATTCGGAATGGCGACCTCTTCGCCCTCGATGCCGTCGAGGGAGTCGTGGTCCTTCCAGAACAGTGCCAGCGGAACGATCTCGGTAGCCACGATAGGCACCAGGTTGGTGCCGTTGCCGTGGTTATACTCCGCCAAGAACTTCAGGTGCTGGAAGTTATTGGTATTCAGCTCGCCTTGGTCCAGAGCCTGGTTCGGGGTGTTGTAATCCGCGAAAGGCTGGATATCGATGTCATAGCCTGCGTTCTTTGCTTCCTGCTCGAACGCTACCCAAGCCTTCTTTGCGTCATCGGTGGTGCCGACTGTGATGGTCTTGGAGTCATCGGAGTCGGAAGAGCATGCCACCAGGCTGGTGGCGGCGATGGTTACGGCGGCGGTAGCAGCCACTACGCGACGGATCTGCATGGGGAATCCCCTTCTTGTAGGAGTTGAAATAATTTGCTTGTTTAGCAACTTAGCAATCAGCGAACCGCTTTGTCTATTGCGGGCATCACGCCCCACCAGCTTGTCTAGAACAATGATTCGATATTACGCTGTCTGGAGTGAAATTTAATGGCGGAAGGGCATTGTCGTGGTCGCGGGTGGAGCGCATTCTCTCCGGTCGTGAATCTGCTGCGCCCGTGCCGGTGGATCACCTTCACGGACCAACGGTTCCTGCCCAGCGCGGTCACTCCGCCGTGCCCTTTGCGGAGCTGCACGCGGTAAGTTCCTATAGTTTTCTTGACGGCGCTGCCGAGCCGGAGGAACTGGTGGCCCGGGCTGTGGAGTTGGGGCTTGAGGGGCTGGCCATCGTGGACCGCGATGGTTTTTATGGCCTGATGAAATTTGCTGAAGCCGCAGCTAAAGCGGGCCTTCCGGCTGTATATGGCGCGGAGCTATCGCTCGCGGAGGGTTCGGTGACCGTGCTGGCGCGCACCCCGGAGGGGTATCGCCGCCTGTCGCGCCTCATCGCGCGCGCCCGGATGGAGGCGGGGGAGAAGGATCGCGTGGCTTATCCGCCCTTGGATGAGGTGGCGCGCGAACTGGAAGGGGAGTGCTTCTTTCTGGTGGGGCCGGAGGTGCTAGCAGAAATCGATAACTTGCTCGAAAGAATAAAAATAGACAGCATAGTTCTCGAATATTCGTGCAGCATGTCCCCCGAGGATGCGGATCGGCACCGTTTCCTCGATAAATACAATAACCTGCGGGCCATCGCAACCGCACGGCCCGCGGCCGCGACCCGCGACCAAGCTCGGCTCGCCGCCGCCAAGCGTGCCCTGGCCCGGCGCGAATCCCTCGCGGCCGCCGCGCCGCACGCCCACCCCATGGGAGCTGGCTGGCTGCGATCCGGCGAGCAGATGGCGCAACTCTTGCCAGATCGGCCGGAGCTCATCGCCGAAACCGTGGCGCTCGCCCGCGAGTGCTCCTTTACCTGGGATGCCCTCGCACCCAACCTGCCGCATTTTCCGGTGCCGGAGGGGCATACCGAAATGAGCTGGCTGGAGCACGAGGTCTGGCGCCGCGCCAAGGGCCGCTATGCTTCGCGCCCGGCCGAGATCCGGCAGGCAGCAAGGAAACAGATTCGACATGAACTGGGCGTCATCAAGCAGCTGGGCTTTCCTGGCTACTTCCTGATTGTGTGCGACCTGGTGGATTTTTGCCGCCGCGAGAATATTCTGTGCCAAGGCCGTGGCTCGGCCGCCAACTCCGCGGTGTGCTTTGCGCTGGGCATTACCAACGCCGAGCCCATCTCCGCGCAGCTGCTTTTCGAGCGCTTTCTCTCCCCGGACCGCGATGGTCCGCCCGATATTGATATCGACATCGAGTCCGGCCGCCGCGAGGAAGTCATCCAGTATGTTTACCGCACCCACGGCCGTGATCGCGCCGCGCAGGTGGCCAATGTCATTACCTATCGCCGCAAGGGGGCTACCCGCGATGCCGCCCGCGCGCTAGGCTACCCGCAGGGATCGGCCGATGCGTGGTCGAAGGGTGCCTCCGAACCGCCTGCTGAGGTCTCATCTTTGGCCGAGCAATTCCTCGGACAGCCCCGCCACCTGGGCATCCACTCCGGCGGCATGGTGCTGTGTGACCGCCCCATCGCGGACGTCGTGCCCATGGAATGGGCACGCATGGAAAATCGCTCCGTATTGCAATGGGATAAGGACGATTGTGCGGCCGCCGGCCTAGTGAAATTCGACCTTTTGGGCCTGGGCATGTTGGAGGCGCTGCACCACATGATCGACGCCGTGCGCGCCACCACCGGCCGCGAGGTGCACCTGTGGGAGCTCGACCTTGCCGAGCCGGAAGTTTATGACATGCTCTGCCGCGCCGATGCGGTGGGCGTCTTCCAGGTGGAATCCCGTGCGCAGCTAGCCACGCTGCCGCGCCTGAAGCCGCGCCGCTTCTTTGACTTGGTGGTCGAGGTCGCGCTCATTCGCCCCGGCCCTATCCAGGGCGGGTCCGTGCACCCCTACCTGCGCCGCCGCGATGGCCTTGAAGGGGTGACCTATGACCATCCGGTGCTGGAAAAATCCCTGGGCAAGACGTTAGGCATCCCGCTCTTCCAGGAGCAGTTGATGCAGATCGCTGTCGACGCCGCCGGCTTCTCTGGTGCCGAGGCCGATGACCTGCGCCGCGCCATGGGCTCGAAGCGCTCCCCGGAAAAGATGGCCGCGCTGCGCAGCTGCTTCTTTGCCGGCCTGCGCGAGACCAACGGTATCGAGGGTGAGGTAGCGGATAAGCTTTGGGCAAAAATCGTGGCCTTCGCCGCCTATGGCTTCCCGGAATCCCACTCGCAGTCCTTTGCCTCGCTGGTGTATTTTTCCGCGTGGTTTAAGTACCACTACCCGGCGGAATTCTGCGTGGGATTGCTGCGTGCGCAGCCGATGGGTTTCTATTCCCCGCAGTCGCTCATCCAGGATGCTCGGCGCCACGGTGTGCGGGTGCTGCCGGTGAGTATCAATGATTCTGGTGCGCAGGCCCGGGCGACAAGGTCGGGCGAGATTCGGTTGGGCCTGAACCTCATCAAGGGGCTGGGGGAGTCTGCCGCCGAGCGCGTGGAGGCGGCCGCGCCTTTTACTAGCGTGTCCGATCTTTCGCGCCGGGCGGATCTCAGCGTGGAGCAGGTGGAAGCGCTGGCTACGGCCGGGGCGCTGGAGTGTCTGGGGTTGGATCGTCGGCAAGCGCTGTGGCAGGCCGGCGTTGCCGCCACCGAGCGCGAAGGCATGCTGCCTGGCACTTCCGCGCTGGCTGCACCGCACCTGCCCGGTATGTCCGCCTTCGAGCTTATGGCTACCGACGTCGCTTCCACCGGCGTGACCCATAACCAGCAGCCGATGGAGCTGGTGCGTGCCTCGCTTGCCGACGTCCTCCCTGCCTCCCAGCTCCCCCATGTCCCCGATGGCACCCGCGTGCGCATTGCCGGCATTATTACCCACCGCCAGCGCCCGCGTACCGCATCTGGCCTGACCTTTTTGGGTGTGGAGGATGAAACCGGCCTGATGAACGTGATGGTCTCACCCGGATTGTGGTCGCGGCACAAAGTTCTGGCCCGCACCGCCCGGGCAATGATCATCCGCGGCATCGTACAAAATGCCACCGGCGCGGTCAGCGTGGTCGCAGATAAGCTCGAGCCGTTGGACTTTGGCGAATTCCTCTCCCGCGGCTCCCGTGACTTCCGCTAGTTGCCGCCGCTGCGCAGCTCGTCCGCGTTGAGCTTATTGGCCAATTCCTTGGCTACCGCAAACGGAATCCACAGCAGCTGGATATAGATGAGCTTGGCAAAGAAGATGGCGATATTGGCCCCCGAGGTCGCTTCCTCTACCGCAACCTGCTCCGCGCCGGAGAAGCGCAGACCAAATGCGGTGGCGCCGGCGACGAGGAAGAGCACTATGGCCGTGGCCAATGCGGTTTTCAGGCCTTTGTCGCGGGCGTCGGTATGCAGACGCAGCTCGTACTCGTCCATCTCCGTAGTGGGAACGTCGAGGTGCCGAATGGACTGGCGCAGCCACGTGGTGCACGTGGTCGCCGCAATGCCGGCTATCGGCCACAGCAGATTAGACAAGCCAAGCGCGAAAAAGTGCAGGGCCGCCGCCACGATGGCCAGGCCGAGAAAAATATCGCCGGCTAGGATCAAGCGCTTGCGGCGGGAAACGGAGGCGGGAATTGTGGTAGCCATTAGGAATTCTTCCTATAGATTTCAGTGGACATAGGGGCAAATTCCTGGCGGGAAAAGATAGCCTCCACCGGAAGGTCAAAGACTTCGCAGACGCGAAAGGCTAGGTCCAGGCTGGGGGAGTGGTCCCCGCGCTCGAGGGCTCCGACGGTCTGGGGATTGACGTCGATGGCCTCAGCCAGCTGCGCGCGCGACATGTCCCGCTCGGCGCGCAGCACGCGGACCCGGTTATAAATGGGTGCGGAGGGCTTCTTCTTTGGGGACATGAGTCAAAGTATTGCATAAACCCAACGCCCTGGCAAGGGTTGCTATTCGACGCCGAAGATATCTCCCGGCTGGCAGTCCAGCGCCGCACACAGCGCCGCGAGAGTGCTAAAGCGTACGGCTTTGGCGCGATTATTCTTGAGGACAGAGAGGTTGACTGGGGTGATGCCTACTTCTTTAGCGAGTGCCGCTCCGGTTATGCCGCGCTCTTCCATTATTTGGTCGAGGTGGCAGACTACCTGGGGTCCTTGTGGCTCAGACAAGTCCTTCGACCTCCTCTTCTAGCTTGCAGCCGCGCTTGATGGCGGCTGAGAAGAGCTGTAGGGCGCAGACAAAGAGGTAGAGCAGTGTGAGCTCGCCAAATGACGTTCCGCTCTGGCTGGACCACCAGTCGATCCCTAGCTGTGAAGAGGCCCAGTTGTTGCCCATACCTTCGAGCGGGAAGCGTCCGATAAACCAGATTAGGATTCCGATGGTCATTCCATTGAGGAAGCGAATATTTTTCGTGGTGAAGACCTGCCCGCGAAGCATAGGCTTGACCAGACGGTAGGTAAAGAACGCGATGATCAAAATAGCCGCAATCTTAACGACGAGCGCTGCGGTGAGCATCCAGAATGGTCCGCCGTCGAGGTTGTGTTTGCTTAGGCCTTCTGGGATGGCTGCGCTCAGTGCGGTGGAAAAGCGTCCGGTGGCAAGGTCGCGCAGATAGGTGGGGCCCAGGATGACGATGGTAAAGAGGCTGATGGTGGCCGCTGTGTTAATTTCGCGGCGCTCGGCCTTGGAGGTGGGTTGTGGGGTGGTCATGACAATCCTTTCCGCCGATTGTTTATCGACTCTCGATGTTGTCGTAATTCGATAATATCGATTACCGATAAGTGGCGCAAGGGTATGGCCCGATTGATACTGTCAATAACTATGAGCGAAGAAATGAATCCCGTCTCGCCACGCCTGGTGACCTCGCGCTATATCCACCACCTGAGCTGGATGATTGTCCTCGCCGCGGCCGCCGGTGCGGCAGGTTTCTGGTGGACCCCGTGGTTCTACTGGGCGGCCGGTGTCTTCGTCGCCCTATTCTTCTGGCTGCTCTGGCTCATCCCCGCCCAGGTGCGCAACATGGGCTGGCTCGAAACCGACGATGAGCTGCTTATCACTCGCGGCAAGCTCTGGCATTCCTTTACCGTGGTGCCTTACGGCCGTATCCAATTCGTCGACGTGACCTCCGGGCCCATCGACCGCGCCCTCGGGCTGAAAAAGCTGCAGCTCCACACGGCCTCGGCCAGCACGGACGCCACCATTAAGGGCTTGGAGGCCCCGCTTGCCGACGCCCTCCGTACCCGCCTTGCCCACCAAGCCCGCGAACGGATGAGCGGCCTATGAGCACCCAGCCAAGTTTCCGCCGCGTCCACCGACTTACCCCGCTGCTGCGCCTGTGGTCAGTGATCCTGGCCCTCATCGCGGCCTTCGCCCTCAACGTCAACCTGGAAGCCCTGCGCGATATCTTTGCCTTCATCACTGGCGAGCACCGCGGTGAGGCCCTGCGCGATACCGCCATTGCGATCGCCGGGTTCGTTGCGGTCTGCGCGGTCGTGTGGCTCGCCTCCGGCCTGTGGTGGCGCCGCATGGGCTACCAGCTCGGCGCGGACGAGCTATCCCTGCGCCGCGGACTCTTTTCCACCCAACTGCGCACCGCGCGCTATGACCGCACCCAGGCCGTCGACGTCGTCGAACCCGTCATCGCACGCCTTTTCCGGCTAGCGGCCGTGCGCGTAGAAACCGCCGGCGGCCAATCATCCGTCATCGAAATCGCCTACCTCAAAAAGGCCGACGCCGAAGCCCTGCGCGAGGACATCCTCGCCCGCGTCCACGGCGCACCCGCACCGGCCGCGGACACTGACATCGACGCAACCGCAGCCGACTTGACCAGCGCCCCAACACCCGCCCCGCCGGCCGAAGAACCGACCCTCGTGCCCGAAATTCCGATCGCCCGTTCCCTTGTGGCGGCCGCGCTGCGCACCTCCACGCTTTTCCTCGTCGGCTTCCTTATCCTCGTTGTGGTTACGCGGCTGCCGCTCTCGGCCGCGCTGCCCATCCTCGTCGGCGCGCTGCCCAACGCCTGGAACGTGCTCGATTCTTCCTGGCGTTATACCGCCCGCACCGACGGCGAGGTACTCAATATCACCTACGGCCTGGCCGATCGCCGCCGCCAAAGCATCCGCCTCGACCGCATCCACGCCGTACAAATTACTCAGCCCTTCCTCTGGCGGCCGCTGGGCTGGTACGAGGTGAGGGTTTCGGTGGCGGGATATGGGGCGTCGGCAAGCGGCAAGGCTTCTGGCTCCACCCGCATCCTGCCGGTGGGCACCCTCGCCCAAGCTCGGCAATTCCTCCCGGCCGACGCCGCCCCCACCTACGCCTCGCCGGCCCGCGCCAAGTGGGTCTCCCCGCTGGACTACCGCCAGCAAACCGTCGCGCTCATCGGCGACTACGTCATCGTGCGCAACGGCCGGCTCAACCGCCGCGTCAAGGCCATCCACACCTCCCATATCCAGGAGCTCACCTACCGCCGCGGGCCGATTTCCCAGGCGCTCGGCCTAGCCACCGTCGACCTCGACCTAGTCCAGGGGCCCGTGCGCATGGCCGCGCGCAACCTCACGCTTGCCGACGCCACCGCACTCCTTGCCCGCCTGCGCTCCCGCCAGCTGCCAGGGCTTAAACCGCCCCGTTAAAACCCAGCTGGCGCCACGCCTCGAATACGGCCGTCGACGCCGAATTCGACAGGTTCATCGAGCGCCTAGCCGGCACCATCGGAATGCGCACGCGGTCCGTCACGCGCGGATGGTTAATATGCTCCTCCGGCAGGCCAGTCGGCTCCGTACCGAAGAGAAGGACATCGCCCTCCTGGTATTCGATATCCGTAAACCACTTATCCGTATGCGTGGTAAACGCGAATACGCGCGCCCCCGGCAGCGCGTCCATGCAGGCCTGAAAATCCTTGTGAATCTGCACATCGGCCAGATCGTGATAATCCAGTCCAGCGCGCTTTAAGTGCTTATCGTCGAAATTAAAGCCCAGCGGCTCAATCAGGTGCAAGCTCGCGCCCGTCACCGCGGCCGTACGGATGGCGTTGCCCGTATTAGTAGGGATGACTGGGTTATCAAAGACAATGTGCAGCTGGCTCATGCCTTCAGTCTAGGATGGTGGCTATGAGCGCTACCAAACTAGATGGCACACTGTACCGCGACGAGATTTTTTCCGACCTTGCCCAGCGCGTGTCCGCGCTGAAGGAGAAGGGGATTACCCCCGGCCTCGCCACTGTCCTCGTAGGCGAGGATCCAGGCTCCCAATCCTATGTGAAGATGAAGCACCGCGACTGCGAAAAGCTCGGCATCAATTCCATCCGCAAGGACTTGCCGGCCGATATTACGCAGGAAGAACTCGAGGCCGTCATTGATGAGCTCAACGCCGATGACGCCTGCACCGGCTACATCGTCCAGCTCCCGCTGCCGAAGCACCTGGATGAAAACGCCATCCTCGAGCGCATCGACCCCGAAAAGGATGCCGATGGCTTGCACCCGGTTAACCTGGGCAAGCTCGTGCTCAACGAGGAGGCGCCCCTGCCGTGCACCCCGAACGGCTGCCTGCACCTGCTGCGCCGCTTCGGCGTTGAACTTGACGGCGCCAAAACCGTGGTCATCGGCCGCGGCGTGACCGTGGGTCGCCCTATTGGCCTGATGCTTACCCGCCGCAGCGAGAACTCCACCGTCACCCTGTGCCACACCGGCACCAAGGACCTGGCCGCCGAGACCCGCGAGGCCGATATCGTCATCGCCGCCGCCGGCCAGCCCCACATGCTCACCGCGGACATGATTAAGGAAGGCGCCGCGCTTCTCGACGTCGGAGTCTCCCGCGTCGACGGCAAGCTCACCGGCGACATCCACCCAGACTGCTGGGACAAGGCCGGATTCGTCTCGCCGAACCCGGGCGGCGTCGGCCCGCTGACCCGTGCCTTCTTGGTGCGCAATATCGTCGAGCGCGCGGAAAAGTTGGCGTGAATCTAGACAACCCGCACGACGCCGGCCTCGCGCCCTCCCCGCTGCCGCCCGCCGCGCAGTGGGCGGCTATCGGCATCTTCGTGGCCGGCGTGGTCGTCTCCGGCGGTTACGCAGTTTTCGAGTACTGGCGCCGGGCCACGTTCCTCCTCGGCCTCTCCCTGCTGTGGCTCACCGTGGTCCGGCTTACCTGCGATTCCAGCCGCGTCGGCGTGCTGGCGGTGCGCTCGCGCCGCTTCGACGCCTGCTTTACCGGCCTGCTCGGCGCCGTGATGGCCTTTCTGGCCTTTTCGGTAGACTCGCTCGGCAGCTAGTTATCCACAGGCTTTTGTAGAACCATCACCCATCTCGGCCCTAAAAGGTGTAGTTCCGGCGGTTATCCACAGGCCAGCGCCCGCCACCGCGCGTCGGGTTGCGCGGCCCGCTTAGGCTCAGGGCCATGATTTCGACCTACCTGACAGCCGTGAACTCCCCGATGGTGCTCATCGAGGAGTGTGCTGGGCTGTCGGTAGAAGAGCTCGTCGATAAGGGCTTTAGCGACCGCGAAGCCGCCGAGTTTGCCCGCCTTGCCGATACCTACTTCGGCCGAACCTCCTTTCGCGCCAAGCAGCGCACCGCCCGCCGCACCACGCTGCCGCTCGACGCGCTAAAAATCATCGAGCACTACGCCCAGAAGATGAAAACCCAGCGTGCGGCCTGGGCGCTGCGCGAGGAACTCTGCGCCCTGCGCGTTGCTAGCAGCGAGATTGAAAAGCGCGCCCGCCGCCTGGTGCGCGAGGAGCGTACCACCAAGCGCTCTGAGGGCGTGCGCCTAACCCGCCGCCGCGACGACCTGTGGACGCTGACCATTACCGCCGAGTCCGAACTGGTGGCAGAGATTAACAACCATGTCTCCACCGTCGCCGATGCCCGCCGCGTCTTTTCCCAGGGAGCCGCCGCCTCCACGATCACCACCAATGTGGTGCTCACCCTCAATGAGATGGTCAAAGTTACCCACGGCGAGGACGTCACCCTGCAGCTGACCAATGGCGCGCAAATCTCCGGTGCGGACCTTGCCCGCCGGGCGCTTTCCGACGTCGGCCTTATCACCCTCATCCACCCCGTCACCGGCCCCGTAAACCTCTATCAATCGCGGCGCCGGGCTACATGGAAGCAACGCCAGATGGCGATGGCGGAAAATCCTGTATGTCCGTGGCCCGACTGCCATACGCCGGCGGATGAATGCCAAGTCCACCACCTCACCCCGTGGCTGCTCGGCGGGGACACGAATCCCGAGAACCTCACCATGGCCTGCAAGTATCACAACGGGGTCAATGATGATGACCCCAATGCGCCGCCGCGCCGCGGCCGGCTCGAGCGCCGCCCCGGCGAAGGTATCGTCTGGCGACCGCCCTGGGCCACACCGCCCGAAGACGGCTGATCCCGTCCCGCCGCGTCAAGCCATAACCCCAGCGCAGCGTGCCGCACCGCTTATAGTTAGTGCGCGCTGCGCGGCTTCGGCGATCTCAGATGCAGCGAGCCTTTAAATCGAGTACTCGGTGGGATCGCCCGCCGCAGAATCGATGCCCGGGTCCGGTTGGGAAAGCGTGAGGAAATTGCGCAAGATGCGATCCATCTGGCGTGACTCGGTAAGAAAAGCGTCGTGGCCTACAGGGGAGACAATCTTCGCCATCGCCAGCAGGTTGCCGAGGTTGCGCGAGATGTGTTCTTGCTGGTGATACGGGTACAAGATATCCGTGTCCACGCCGACGACCATGGTCGGCACTTCCGATGAGCCCAGCGCGCGGTTGAGGCCGCCGCGGCCGCGGCCGATATCGTGGCGGTTGAGCGCCTCGGTGAGGGTGACGTAGGAGCCGGCGTCAAAGCGATCGGCCAGCTTGATGCCCTGATAGTCGAGGTAGGAGTTGACGGCAAAGCGCTCATTGCGGCGCCGGTAGGGCCCGAGCGGATTCTCGCCGGTCTGGGCCTGGACGCCGAAGCGCTCGTCGATTTCCTGCTCGCCGCGATACGTCAGGTGTGCAATGCGACGCGCGGCCGCCAGCCCCTCGCGCGGGCGCTGCGCGGAGGCGTAGTAGTCTCCGCCATGCCAGAAGGAATCCTGCTCGATGGCCGCGATTTGCGCCGACTGGATGCCAATCTGCCAGGCGGAAGCGCGGGCCGATACGGCAATGACGCAGGCCGCATCAACGGCCTCGGGGTACATCAGCGTCCACTCCAGCGTGCGCGCGCCGCCCATCGAACCGCCAATGATGGCGTGGACGTGGGTGATGCCGAGCTCGCGGAGCGCGGCGCGCTCGGCCGCAACGAGGTCGCGCACCGACAGCGCGGGGAAGCGCGAGCCCCAGGCGCGGCCGTCGTCTGGGTGCGGGGAGGCAGGGCCGGTGGAGCCGCCGCAGCCGCCCAGTGCGTTGGTGGCGATAACGCACCACTTCGTCGTATCTAGCGCCTTGCCGGGGCCGACCAGATCGGCCCACCACTCGGCCACATTCGAATCACCGGTCAAGGCGTGTTCAACCACAATGACGTTATTGCGGCCGTGGGGATCGCCGAGGAGGTGGCCGAAGCGGTGGTAGGCAATGTGGGCGTCGGCAAGCGTGGCGCCGGCTTCGGTGTGGAAGTCGCCGATGCTAACTAGCTTCATGCCAGCGCGCTAAAGCCCAGCTCGAGGTCCGCGATGATGTCATCGATGTGCTCGATGCCAACGGACAGACGGATGGTGGACTGGGTGATGCCGGCCGCGGCAAGCGCAGGCTCGTCGGACTGGGAGTGCGTAGTGGTTGCCGGGTGCACGGCCAGGGAGCGGGTATCGCCGATATTGGCGAGGTTGGAGTGGAGCTTGAGGGCGTCGATAAACGCCCAGGCTTCCTCGCGGCCGCCGTCGATGTCGAAGGAGAGCACGGAGCCGGTATAGGCGTAGCCGAGCTTTTCCTTGGTGGCCTTGTACGGTGAAGAATTCAGGCCGGCGTAGTTGACCTTGGTGACCTTGGCGTGGCCTTCCAGGTACTCGGCAACGGCCTGGGCATTGGCATTGTGCTTTTCGACGCGCAGCCCCACCGTCTCGATTCCGTTCAGCGTAAGCCAGGCGTTGAAGGGGGAGATGGCGGCGCCGGTATCGCGCAGCAGGCCGGCGCGGGCCTTGAGCGCGAAAGCTGGGGCGCCAAGGTCGGCGTACTTCAGGCCGTGGTAGGCCTCATCTGGGGTGACGAAGTAGGGGAATACAGGCTCGCCGTTGCGGGTGACGGTCCAGTCGAAAGAGCCGCCGTCGATAATCGCGCCGCCGATGGCCGAGCCATTGCCGGTGTAGAACTTGGTGGTGGAGACCACGACGATGTCCGCGCCGAGGTCCAGCGGCCGGGCGAGGGCGGCGGTGGCGATGGTGTTATCCACGATGAGCGGGACCTGGTTGTTGTGGGCGACCTCGGCGATGGCCGGGATATCGAGGACATCGGCCACGGGGTTGCCAAAGGTCTCGCCGTAGAAGGCCTTGGTATTCGGCTGGACGGCATCTTGCCAGGATTGCGGGTCATCCGGGTCCTCGACGAGGGTGACATCGATGCCTAGGCGCTTGAGAGTGACGGTAAAGAGGGTGGAGGTGCCGCCGTAGAGGCGCGGGGAGGTCACGATGTGGTCGCCGGTCGAGGCGAGGTTCAAAATCGCCGCGGTCTCGGCGGCCTGGCCCGAAGCGAAGGCGACGGCCGCGACGCCGCCCTCGAGGGAAGCGAGGCGCTCTTCCAGCGCGTCCTGGGTGGGGTTGGTCAGGCGGGTGTAGATGGGGCCGGCGTCGGAAAGATTGAAGCGGTTGGCCGCGTGCTCGGCATCGTTAAAAACGTAGGAAGTGGTCTGGTAAATCGGCACATTGCGGGCGTTGTGGTGCCCGTCGAGGTTTTGGCCCGCGTGCACGGAGCGGGTAGCGAAGGACCAGTTGGAATTGGAGTTATCGTATTTCGTCGTCATGCTTGGCAAGACTAGACCAAGCGGTATGTATGGCGAATGGATTCATGGAAACTCGCTGGCAGAAACGAGAATAAAAATAGACTAAGCGGTCGGTGTGCGCTTGGTCTGGTGGGGTGCCTTGCTTAGCGGTGACGGTCTTGTTTCTCGAGCTGTTCGGCAATGCGGCGGGTGTTTGCGCGAGTTTCGTTGCTATTGCGCACGAGCTTGACCACGATGGCGATGATTCCGGCGAGGATAAGAAACGGAATGAGTATGAGTAGGAATTCAAGCGGGCCGAGGGACATGTATTGCCTTTCGTTTATGAACGTTGGCATTACGGTATCACTCGCGTAAGGCGGCCGCGACCGCGGTGAGGCTCGTGCGCAGTTCGGTGTCGCTAAGGTGGCCGAAGCCGAGGACGACGCCGTCTTCGGCGTCGGCGCCTCCCCAATAATCGCGCAGCGGGGTGAGCTTGATGCCGCGGGCGGCGGCGCGAGGAACAACGGCCGGATCGCACAGAAGGACCGCGTGGAGGCCACCGTGGATGGGGAGGAGTTGGGCGCCATGGATGGCGCCCAGCGTTTCGGCCACTAGGTTGCGGCGGCGTTTATAGGTGCGGCGCATGCGGCCGGTGTGGCGTCGTAAAGCGCCGCTGGCAAGGTAGTGGGCGAGCGCGGCCTGGGGGATGGCGCCGACGGGTTGGCCGAAGACCTCGCGCACGCGGTCAACGGCCGGACGCAGGCGCGGTGGGACGACGAGGTAGCCGCAGGCAATGGAGGGGGAGATGACCGAGGAAAAGGTTCCCAGCAGCACCGTGTGCTCCGGGGCGAGTGCGGTCAGGGCGGGCAGCGGCTGGCCGACATAGCGCAGTTCGGAATCAAAGTCATCCTCGATGAGGAGGGCGTCGTGTGCGCGGGCCCATTCGACAAGTTCGGCGCGCCGGGCTGCAGGCAGGGATCCGCCGTAGGGATATTGATGGCTGGGGGTGACGATGAGGGCGTCGAGACCGGTCGTGGGGACGGTGACGCCTTCGGCGTCGGTGGGGACGTCGACAAGCGTATGGCCCAAAGCATGGGGTACGCGGCGCAGGCTGGGGTAGCCCGGCGACTCTACGCCCACTCGAAGCTGCCCGCCCAGCGCGTGCAGCAGCACCGACAAGCCATCGCGGGCGCCGGCGGTCACCACCACGTAGGCTGGATCGACGGTGAGTCCACGCATGTGGCGCAGGTGCCCGGCTACCTCGCGAGGGAGATTGCCGGAGGGGTCCACCGCTGCCCGACGCCACGCTGCTCTCCATTCGGGGGTGAGGATCCCGGCGGTGTCCGGAAGGCCTGGGGTGAGCTCGATGTGTTTCGGGGTAGGGGCAGGGTGCGGCGCGGGTTGAGGCTGTGGAGTCCGGGCGTGGGGGAGGCGCGGGTTGATGACGGTGCCGGAGCCAACCTCGGCGGTGAGGTAGCCCTCGGCCGTGAGTTGGTCGTAGGCGGTGACCACGCTGCCTCGGGAAACGCTGAGCTGCGAAGCCAAGTTGCGGGTCGAGGGGACGCGCTCGCCGGGCAGGAGGACGCCGGCGGCAACCTGGGCGCGCAGGGCCGCGGCGATTTGCACGGGCAGCGGCCGCGTATCAGAGGGATCGAGGCGAAGGGGCACGGGCCCATCATAAGTGGTCTAATCCAACACGCTGAAAATGGCTCTTGTCTTGTACCACTTGTGTGGGCCACTATGGCACCTATGACTGAACAGGTAAATGAACAAGGACGCGCTACCACGCGCGTGAAGCGAGGACTGGCCGATATGTTGAAGGGCGGCGTCATCATGGACGTCGTCACGCCGGAGCAGGCGCGCATTGCGGAGGACGCGGGCGCATCGGCCGTGATGGCGCTGGAGCGCGTGCCGGCCGATATCCGCGCGCAGGGCGGCGTGGCCCGCATGTCAGACCCGGAGCTTATCGAGGGCATCGTCGAGGCCGTCGACATCCCCGTCATGGCCAAGGCCCGTATCGGCCACTTTGTGGAGGCGCAGATCCTGGGCGAGCTGGGCGTAGACTTCATCGACGAGTCCGAAGTGCTCAGCCCGGCCGATTACGTCAACCACATCAATAAGTGGGACTTTGACCTGCCGTTCGTGTGCGGCGCTACCAACCTGGGCGAGGCGCTGCGCCGCATCACCGAGGGCGCGGCCATGATCCGCTCCAAGGGCGAGGCCGGCACCGGCGACGTCTCCGAGGCCGTGAAGCACCTGCGCACCATTAAGGCCGAGATTGCGCGCCTGCGCCACTTGGATCGCGATGAACTCTACGTCGCAGCCAAGGAGCTGCAGGCCCCGTACGACCTGGTCGCCGAGGTTGCGGAGACCGGCAAGCTCCCAGTCGTGCTCTTCGTTGCCGGTGGTGTGGCCACGCCTGCCGACGCCGCCCTTGTCCGCCAGATGGGCGCCGAAGGCGTCTTCGTTGGCTCCGGCATCTTTAAGTCTGGAAACCCGGCGGCGCGTGCGGAGGCCATCGTCAAGGCGGCTACCCTCTACGATCAGCCGGCCGAGCTAGCTAAGCTTTCTCGTGGCTTGGGCGAGGCCATGGTGGGCATCAACGTCAACGACGTTCCTGCACCGCACCGCCTGGCTGAGCGCGGATGGTAGCTACCGTCGGGGTGCTGGCGCTGCAGGGAGGCGTCGAGGAGCACCTGCGCATTTTGGACGGGCTCGGTGTGGCTACGCGCCGGGTGCGGGTCCCGCGCGACCTGGACGGGCTCGACGGGCTGGTGATTCCGGGCGGCGAGTCGAGCGTCATCGACAAGCTGGCGCGTAGCTTCGGGCTGGCCGAGCCGCTGCGCGATGCCGTGGCCGCAGGATTGCCGGTGCTCGCGACCTGCGCGGGGCTCATTTATTGTGCCCGCGAGCTCGATAACCCCGCGCCGGGGCAGCAAACCCTGGGGCTGCTGGACGTGACCGTGCGTCGCAATGCTTTTGGCAACCAGCGCTTCTCCGAAGAACGCATCGTGCCCGTCGCGATGGGGGAGGACACGCTCGACATTGAGGCGAGCTTCATCCGTGCCCCATTGGTTACTCGCGTGGGCGACGGCGTCGAAATCATCGCGACGGTGCCGGGCGAGAACGGCGACGCGGTGGTCGGCGTGCGCCAAGGCCGCGTGACGGCGCTGAGCTTCCACCCAGAAGAAAACGGTGACGCCCGCGTGCACGCCGCTTGGCTCGAAAGCTTCTAAGTACGCAGATACACCAAAGCCGCCCCGCAGCGTTCATTGTGAACTGCTCCCCATTAGTTGGACTGAGAAATCAGTTGCCAACAACTAGTGGGGAGCATTTTCTTTGAGAGCACGTAGTTCGCTGAGTGAAGTTCAGCGTGAGCAGTTAGTGGAGCTTTTCGAGCAGGGAATGGGTTGCCGAGCCGCTGCTCGTGTTGTCGGTGTCTCGAGAGACGCAACGCGTAGACTTTATCGCCGTTTCCAACTGCGTGGCAGACTATGTCTCGTGGAGAAACCAAACAAGCAGCACTACTCCTTCGAGGCGAAGAAGGAAGTTGTAGAACGTCATCTTGCGGGTGAGTCGATGATGGATCTTGCCCGAGAGTTCAATCTTTCATCCGACCACCTCGTCAAGGACTGGGTGGCTAAGTGGCGCAGAGGCGGCGACGAGGCTCTGCGCCCGAAGCCGAAGGGCAGGCCCAAAGGATCGGCTGCGCCGAAACGCCTCACGGAAGAGGAAAAGCTTCGCCGCCAGGTTGAGCGGCTGGAAGCGGAAAACGCCTACTTAAAAAAATTGCGAGACTTGAGGAACCAGGGACACGCCTGAAAGCCCAGGCAATCGTCATCCTCAAGTCACACCACCGCTTGGACTACCTCCTGGATGCGGCCGGCATGGCACGCTCGACATTCTTCTACCACCAAAAACGACTCACCGCACCGGATAAACATGCCGAGCTCAAACAAGCGATCCGGGACAGTTTTCAGCGCAACAAACACCGCTACGGCTACCGGCGGGTACTGCTCGACCTGCGTAACCAGGGCTGGGTGGTCAACCACAAACTTGTCTACAAGCTCATGCGCGCCATGGGCTTGAAAGCCAAGATCCGCCAGCGCAGGCCCTACATCTCCTACACTGGCACAATCAGCTACATCGCTGAGAACACACTCGAGCGCAACTTCACCCCCGATAGGCTCAACACTGTCTTCGTCAGCGACGTCACCGAGTTCAAAGTCGCTGGCCGCAAGGTGTATCTCTCACCGGTGATGGACCTGTTCGACCGCTCAATCGTCGCCCACACAGTGGCCACATCGCCGTCTACGGCGTTTACCTCGGCTTCGTTGGCGCAGGCGATCAAAGCGTGTGCTCCAGAGCCGGGCTGGATGATCCACACCGATCAAGGATTCCAATACAAGCACTCATCATGGCGCACCCTGATTAGCCAGCACCAGGGAGTCCAATCGATGTCACGCAAAGGCAACTGCTACGACAACGCGGTCATGGAGAACTTCTTCGGCCACCTGAAAACCGAGATGTACCACGGAGAAGCCTTCGACACCGTCGCAGAGTTCAACCAGGCAATCGACGAGTACATCCGGTGGTACAACACCGAACGCATCCAACAACGACTCAAGGGCCTGACCCCGATGCAATATCGAAATCAGACCCTTGAAGCCCTAACCGCCTAGAATTAAACCAGTCCAACTTTCGGGGGCCAGTTCATTGCTTCGCTGCGGGGCGGCTTTCGCCTGGGAAGACTTACTTCTTCAGGCCGTCGATGATCTCGTTGAATTTCGCAACTGGGCGCATGACGGCAGAGGTCTTCTCGTCATTCGGCCAGTAGTAGCCGCCGAGGTCGGCGGGGTTGCCTTGGGCGTCGACAAGCGCCTGAGCAATCTCGTCTGCCTGGGAGGACAGCTGGGAAGCCACGTCCTTGAACGCAGCGGCGAGATCGGCATCATCGCTCTGGTTAGCCAGCTCCTCAGCCCAGAAGGTGGCCAGGAAGAAGTGGGAACCGCGGTTGTCGATTTCGCCAGCCTTGCGGGACGGCGACTTGCCCTCATTGAGCAGGCGCTCGGTGGCCTTGTCCAAGGTGGCGGCCAGGACGCCGGCCTTCTCGTTGCCATTGGTCTGCTTTTCGTGGCGGAAGGACTCGGCCAGGGCCAGGAACTCGCCGAGGGAATCCCAGCGCAGGTGGTTTTCTTCCTCTACCTGCTGGACGTGCTTCGGGGCAGAGCCGCCGGCACCGGTCTCGAAGAGGCCGCCGCCTGCCATGAGCGGAACCACAGACAGCATCTTGGCGGAGGTACCCAGCTCGAGGATGGGGAAGAGGTCCGTGTTGTAGTCACGCAGCACGTTGCCGGTAACAGAGATGGTGTCCTCGCCGCGGCGGATGCGCTCGATGGAGGTCTTGGTAGCGGTGACCGGATCCTCGATGGAGATATCCAGGCCCTCGGTGTCGTGGTCCTTAAGGTAATTCTCCACCAGGGACTTGATGTTGCGGTCGTGGCCGCGCTCCGGGTCGAGCCAGAAGATGGTCTTCATACCGGACAGGCGAGCGCGGTTGACGGCGAGCTTGACCCAGTCCTGGATCGGAGCGTCCTTGGTCTGGCAGGCGCGCCAGATATCGCCTTCCTCCACGTCGTGGGAGATGAGGACCTCGCCCTGGGAGTTGCGGACCTCAACGGTGCCCGTGGCCGGGATTTTGAAGGTCTTATTGTGGGAGCCGTACTCCTCGGCCTTCTGCGCCATGAGGCCGACGTTCGGCACGGTACCCATGGTGGTCGGGTCGAAGGCGCCGTTTTCCTTGCAGTCCTCGATAACGGCCTGGTAGACGCCGGCGTAGGAGGAATCCGGGATAACGGCGAGGGTGTCCTGCTCCTCGTCGTTCTTATTCCACATGTGGCCAGAGGTGCGGATCATGGCAGGCATGGAGGCGTCAATAATGACGTCAGAAGGCACGTGCAGGTTGGTGATGCCCTTGTGGGAGTTGACCATGGCGAGGTCGGGGCCGTCGGAAAGCGCGGCGTCGAAAGCAGCCTTGATTTCTTCGCCCTTGTCCAGGTTCTTCAAGCCCTCGTAGATAGCACCCAGGCCGTTCTCGCCGTTGAGGCCGGCAGCCAGCAGCTCCTCGCCGTACTTGTCATAAACATCGGCGAAGAAGGCGCGGACGACGTGGCCGAAGAGGATGGGGTCAGAGACCTTCATCATGGTGGCCTTCAGGTGGGTGGAGAAGAGCACGCCCTCTTCCTTGGCGCGCTTGACCTGTGCGAGGAGGAACTCATCCAGGGCCTTGGCGGACATGAAGGTGCCGTCGATGACCTCACCCTTGAGAACCGGAAGCTCCGGCAGCAGGGTCTGCTCGCCATCGGCGGTCTTGAGGACGATGGACAGGGTGTCCTCGTTTTCCAGAATGACGGACTTCTCATTGTGGCGGAAGTCGTTGTCCGCCATGGTGGCAACGTTGGTCTTGGAGTCCTTGGACCACTCGCCCATGCGGTGCGGGTGCTTCTTCACAAAGTTCTTCACGGCCTCCGGTGCGCGGCGGTCGGAATTGCCCTCGCGCAGCACCGGGTTAACAGCGGAGCCCTTGACGGAGTCGTAGCGGGCGGCGATGTCCTTTTCTTCCTCGGTGGAAGGATTATCCGGGTAATCAGGCAGATCGTAACCTGCGGCCTGCAGCTCGGCGATGGCCTTCTTCAGCTGCACCAGGGAAGCGGAAATATTCGGCAGCTTGATGATATTTGCTTCCGGGGTCTTGGCCATCTTGCCCAGCTCGGCCAGGGCGTCTTCGACCTTCTGCTCCTCGGTCAGGCGCTCCGGGAACTGCGCGGCGATGCGGGCGGCCAGCGAGATATCGCGGGTTTCCACGTCGATGCCAGCGGTGGAAGCGAAGGCCTCCACGATGGGCTTGAGGGAGTAGGTCGCCAGCAGCGGCGCCTCATCGGTACGGGTCCACGTAATCTTTGCCATGATTCTCCTAATTAACGTTGGAAAATTGTTCAAGTGCCCAGATTACCGATTTTGTGGGCGGCATGTGGGCCAGTTTGCTGAAAGTGATCCCCCATTTGCCGCCCCTTGAAAAGGGTTGCGTGGCCGCTGTCACCCATGCGCGGGAGGGGTGGAGATATTCACGAGCCCCCGCTGCGGGCATGCCACCGGCGCAGACGGGGTGTACCCTCACTCTCCATGAAAATCATCGATGAGCTAAGCCCGCGCAGCGCGCACGAACACCGCATTCGCCGCCGTCCGCTGCCGTTGCAAACGGAGATTACCGCCCGCCGCCGCGCCATCGTCATGGTCGCCATGGCCCTGGGTGCGTTTGCCATCGGCACGACGGAGTTTGTGTCCATGGGCCTGCTGCCGCTTATTGCAGATGATTTTGGCATTTCGGAAGAAAACGCCTCCACTCTCATCACCATCTATGCGATGGGCGTGGTGGTCGGCGCCCCGCTGATTGCGGCCTTTACCGGCAAGCTGCCGCGCCGCCGCCTGATCTTGCTGCTCATCGGGTTCCTCGTGGTGGGTAATCTACTATCGGTCTTGGCGCCGAATTACGCCATCCTCATGGTGGCGCGCTTTATTGCGGGCATGCCGCACGGCGCTTATTTCTCCGTGGCTAACCTTTCCGCCGCATCCATGGCGCCCCCAGGCGGCCGCGGCAAGGCCATGGCTTATGTGGGCATGGGCCTGGCCATCGCCACGGTCATTGGTGTGCCTGCTGCCCAAGCCCTCGGCTCCGCGCTGGGCTGGCAGGCGGCTTACCTAGTGGTCGTAGCCTTGGGCGTCATTACCGCCATTGCGTTGTTCTTCCTGATGCCGCACATGACGGAGATGAAGCAGACCGATATCCGCACCGAATTTGGGGCGTTCAAAAACAGCCAGGTGTGGTTTACCGTCATCATGGGCGTGGTCGGCTTTGGCGGCATGTTCTCCGTCTATACCTATATTTCTTGGACCATGACCGAGGTCGCTGGCATGGACCAGAACCTCATCTGGGTGGTGCTCATGGCCTATGGAATCGGCATGACCATCGGCAATGCCTTCGGCGGCTGGTTGGCGGACCGCAACTTGGAGTTTGGCATCATCTTTGCCTTGGCCTGCCTCATCGTTATCCTTACGGCCTTCTACTTCCTCTCCGGCCATGCCATCCCCGCTACCTTGTGCTTTGGCTGCGTAGCGTTTATGGGCTCCACCTTGGTTCCTTCGCTGCAGCTGCGTTTGGTGCATGTGGCTGGCGACGCCCAGACTTTGGCCGCCGCTCTCAACCAGTCCGCGCTGAACATCGCAAACGCGGCCGGTGCGACCATTGGCGGCGCCGTGGTGGGTGCGGGCCTGGGCTACTCCGCCCCGGCGCTGGCGGGTGCCGGCCTGGCGGCTGCGGGTTGCCTGGTGTGGGCTGCGACGATGTGGGATAAAAAGCGCCTTGCTCGCCATTCATAAATGGACCGATATGCTGTTGGCATGACCCTTACCATCGCGAGCGTTAACGTCAACGGAATCCGCGCTGCGTGTAAGCAGCGCAATGAAAATAATCCCGGCATGAATGCCTGGCTAGAGGAGACTCCGGCCGAAATCGTGCTCATGCAGGAGGTGCGCGCAACCCCGGAGCAGGCCGAAAAGGCCTTGGCCCCAGCCCTCGAGGCGGGATGGCACTTAGCGCTTGCCGACGCCGCCGCAAAGGGCCGCGCCGGCGTGGGTATCTTGTCTCGCACCCCGCTTGCCGACGTCGAAGTGGGCTTCGGCTCCTTTACCGACGCCGGCCGCTGGATTGCGGCTACCACCCGAGATATTCGCGTCGCCTCTCTGTACCTGCCTTCCGGCGATACCGGTTCGCCGAAGTTGGATGAAAAGTACCGCTTCTTGGACGAGTTCCAAGAGGTGCTAGCGGAGAACGCCGCGCGGACGAACTCCGATGGCAGCCCGGCCGACATGGTGATCGGCGGCGATTGGAATATCTGCCACCGCGCCCAGGACCTGAAAAATAATAAGGCCAATGAAAAGAAGGCTGGCCACCTGCCGGAGGAGCGCGCCTTCATGGACCACGTCTTTGGTGTGTTCCCGGATGCTGAGCCGCAGGAAAAGAAGAACCTGGGGCAGTGGCAGGGCGTGGTGGAGTACGCCGGCGGCGAGCCGTGGGCCCCAACCACAAAGCCGCAGTGGTTTGACGTAGCCCGTCGCCTCCATCCGGATGAAGACGGTCCGTATACCTGGTGGACCTACCGCGGCCAGGCGTTTAATAATAACGCCGGGTGGCGCATCGATTATCAGGCGGCTACCCGCCCGATGCTGGAGCGCGCGCAGCGTACCTGGGTGGAAAAGGCCCCCACCGTAGAGCAGCGCTGGTCCGACCATTCCCCACTATTGGTGGAGTACAGCTGATGACGCCACTATTTAGCGTCCTTTACGTAGTCGGCATTACGGCCGAGTCCATGACTGCCGCATTATCCGCTGGACGCCAAAAGCTTGACCTTTTTGGTGTCACCATGATCGCCTCCATGACGGCGCTGGGCGGCGGCACGGTGCGCGATATGATCCTCGATGATCCGCCCTTTACCTGGGTTGAGCACCCCATCTATTTGGTGATCGTCATCGTGGCGGCCGTGGTGACGGTGGGCATGTCCTTCCTCATGCACTATTTCCGCCACCTCTTCCTCATCTTGGATGCCCTAGGGCTTGCGGTCTTTTCGGTGCTGGGCACCCAAATCGCGGTCCACCTGGGACATGGGTTCATTATTGCCTCGGTGTCTGCGGTGATTTCCGGCGTCTTTGGTGGCGTGCTGCGTGACCTGCTTTCAGATCGCATTCCGCTGGTCTTTTCCGGCGAGTATTATGCCGCCATCTCGCTGTTGGCCGCGGCACTATTTATGGCGCTCTACCACGGCGGCTTGGATGAGGAACCGACCGCGATTATCACCGCCTCAGTGTGTTTCATCGCCCGCTTGGCCGCGATCTACTTCAAGAAAGGCCTGCCCGTCTTCGAATATCGTGATGCCGAACAGCAGATGGACCCGCGCCTGCGTTTGTCCGCGCGCATCGTGCGCGATGGCGCCCGCAAAGCCAAGCGCAAGGCAGGCGCGGCCACGCGCTATGCCAGCCCCATCACGCGCCCGCTAACCCGACCACTAAGCCGGCCACTGGGTCGCCCGTTTAAGAACAAGACACGAGCTTTTTCTACTGCGGCAGAGGGGGCGGACTACGACGATATTTCGAGCAACCGCATTGCGCGCCGGCCGAAGCAACAATCGATTACGCGGCCGAGTGGCCGGCACTCGCCAGGGGCAAGGGGAGTAAACGTGGAGCAGCAGTGGAGCTTTAATAAGGGGGACGTCGGCAAGCGCAAGGCGCCCAAGCACAAGCAGTAGTGCTACTATGGGTAGGTCAAAAAAATCAGTAATCTGCAACGGAGAAAGTTCATGGCTCGCGCAATTATTTCTTTCGTCCTCGGCGCTGTAATCCTCGGCCTGAGCATCTGGTGGTGGACCGTTGTTGGTCCGTCCTTCGCTTTCCTCGGCCCCATCGTGCTCATGGGCGTGGGCGGCGCGCTGATGGTTGCGGGCTTTGCCATCTTTATGGATGTTGTTAGCCCCACTTCCCGCAAGATTTAAGTTCTTGCGCCGCTTCCCCTGCCCTACGGGTAGGGGATTTTTCGATCCGAAAGTGCGGCGCCTAAGGCAAGGAGGTCAACCGCGCACCGAGCCTAGGGGGTAGGATAAGGCACCATGACTGCAGACAATTCCACCGTTTCCCGCGTCCTGTCCGGTATCCAACCCACCGCTGATTCCTATCACCTGGGTAATTACTTGGGAGCGCTCAAGCAGTGGATTGACCTGCAGGACGGCTATGACGCCTTCTACTTCATCCCTGACCTGCACGCGATTACCGTGGAGCAAAACCCGGAGGAGCTGCGCAACCGCACCATCGCAGGTGCCGCACAGCTCATTGCCTTGGGCATTGATCCGGAAAAGTCCACGCTCTTCGTGCAGTCGCACGTGCCCGCCCACGCGGAGCTGACCTGGGTACTGCAGTGCCTCACCGGTTTTGGCGAGGCCTCCCGCATGACCCAGTTCAAGGATAAGTCCGCCAAGCAGGGCTCGGATCGCACCTCGGTGGGCCTATTTACCTACCCGATCCTCATGGCCTCCGATATCTTGCTCTACTCGCCGGATTATGTGCCGGTGGGCGAGGATCAGCGCCAGCACCTGGAGCTGACCCGCAACCTGGCCGAGCGCTTCAACAATAAGTACGGCGAGACCTTCAAGGTACCGGAGCCATTCATCCCGGAGGGTGCGGCAAAGATTTATGACCTGCAGGAGCCGACGTCCAAGATGTCCAAGTCTGGCGCTAACCCGAAGGGACTGGTCAACCTGCTCGATGCGCCGAAGACCTCGGCTAAGCGCATCAAGTCCGCCGTGACGGATGACTTGGGCTCGGTGGCCTTCGACCGCGATAACCAGCCGGGTGTGTCCAACCTGCTGGTCATCCAGTCTGCGCTCACCGGTGAATCCATCGATTCCTTGGTGGAAAAGTACGCCGGCCAGGGCTACGGCCACCTCAAGGTCGATACCGCCGACGCGCTGCAGGAATTTACCACTCCGCTCAAGGCGCGCTATGACGAGTTGATGGCGGACCGCGGCGAGCTCGAGCGCATCCTGGCGCAGGGCGCGGAGACGGCGCAAGAGATTGCGCAGCCGCTTGTCGACGCCGTTTATGAAAAGGTCGGCTTCCTTCCCCGCCTGCGCAAGTAGCAAGCGGCCGCTTCCCCCGTGCCCCACCCCACAAAGGGACAAGTGGGGGTTTGCCAGTTACTCTAGGTGGGATAAAAACTGTGCGAGCAAGAAGGGAAGCACGTGCCTACCACCACGCAATCCTCCTCGAAGAAGACGGACCACTACGGCATCGAACGCGCCAATGCCGACGATCCCGGTGCGGTAGATAAGATTCGCTCCAAGTCCGGATTCGTTGACCACCTCATGCGCATGAACGAGCGCTACGGTGCCGAAGGCGGCAACCAGTTTGCCGCCGGCATCACCTATTATTCGGTGCTCTCCATCTTCCCGCTTGCCATGCTGATCGTGGCCACCGTCGCCGCCGTCTTGGCTAACCGCGAGGACCTGCTCAATGATCTGCAATCCCATATCACCAGTTCTATCGATGGCGATATGGGCGATACGGTTAACAAAATCCTCGATACCGCCATTGACCAACGCGGCGCCATGTTCGGTATCGGTGGTTTGACCACCCTGTGGTCCGGCCTGGGATGGATGAATAACCTGCGCATCGGTATCTCGGCGATGTGGGGTATCGATGCCAACGAGGGCGGTTCCTTCTTGAAGAAGAAGTTGTCTGACCTGGTGGGCCTCATTGGCCTTATCGTGGCGTTCCTCATCGCCTTTGGCGTGACCGCTGCCGGGTCCTCCGGCCTTACCCAGAAGATCTTTGAGCGCGTAGGAATCGAGTCCTTCTCGGGCATGGACCTGGTGATTTTCTTTGTCGGCTTGGCTGTGGGCCTTCTGGCCAACTTCATTGTCATGTGGTGGCTGATTATGATCCTGCCGCGCACCAAGGTTCCGAAGAAGTCCGGCCTTATCGGCGCAGCCATCGGTGCCGTCGCTTTCGAGCTGCTTAAGCAGCTGTCTACGGTCATCATGTCCTCTGCTACCGGCAGCCCGGCCGGCGCGGTCTTCGGCCCGGTCATCGTGCTCATGGTGGTCATGTACCTGATTTGGCGCGTGGTGCTGTATATCTCCGCGTGGACCGCCACCACCGCCGAGTCCCTGAAGTTTGCTCACCCGCCCGTCCCGGAGCCAGCCGTTATTCGCGTCCGCAACGAGGTCAAGGAAGGCGCGCCTGCAGGTGCGACCTTCGGCGTTGGCGCCGCTGTAGGCGCCGCGGCCGTGGGCGCATGGAGCTTGTTGCGCCGTAAGTAAAATCTCCTCCTTAGGGGTGAGGCCGCCGCTGCCAGTGGGCTTTAAGATGGAGCATTATGAACGCCAATGACATCGCACCGAATCTTTATGAGGAATGGGGACTAGATCGCCGCGATGGCGAGCACGAGCTTTTAGTCTTGTTGGAGTCCAAGGATGTGCTGCTGCAGCAGCAAGGCCAAGACATTGAAGATCCGCGGCGCGCGCAGCTGCGCATCGCTGCCAGCGTCTTAGGCTCTGCTGCAAAGCGGTCCGAATACGATAAGGCGTGCGCGGCGGGAGTGCGCCCCACCTGGGGAGACCTAGGACAGCTGGGTGCGGTAGGGCAGTGGAACCCGCGGCCACAGCAAGCCCAGCAGCAAGCTCAGTCATTCCAGCCCGGTCAGGCGGCCGGGCCGGGGCGTCACGCTCAGCAGGAACCGCGATTTGCGCAGACCGCGAGCCCCTATGGGTCGCCATATTCGCGCAATCCCTTTGCCCCGCAGCACAATCCATTCCCGCCGGCAACGGCGAACGCTGCCGTCCCCGCACCGCTGGTACAGCACCCAGCGCCTGAAATTAGCCAGCGTGCCGGTCAAGATGCGCGCATCGGCATGGCCATTTTGGACCTCATCTTCTTTTCGCTCATTAGCGGCAGCTTCGGCGGCGCGCTGCTGTCCGGCGGCGTGGATGAGCTTTCGACGTTCATTGGCGGCGCTATCATCTTGCTGCTCTACACCTTGGGCACTGAGTGTTGGCTCGGCGCCAGCCCGGCTAAGCTGCTGATGGGCTACACGGTGCGCGATGTCGACACCAAAGAGCGGCTCACCCTCACCCAGTCCGCTAAGCGTCAGTGGTGGCGCCTAGTCAATATCGTGCCGGGCCCCGGTACGTTCGCCAGCTGGGTGGGCGCCGGCGTGCATACCTTCACCATTTCGGAGAAGAATAACCGCCGCGGCACCCACGATGAGTGGGCTAACGCCGAAGTAGTGAAAAAGCACCCACGCACATAGCCAGCAACACTACGGCGCCGGCGATAACCCAGCCGAGCCAGCCCTGCACCCCGTCCAAGGAAGAGTTCGCGGATTGCGCCTGGGCATCGGGCGCCGGCGTTGCCGCAGGGGACGCAGGGGAGTTGGCGTCGGAATGGGCGTCGGCAAGCAAATGCCCTACACCATCCCCGGGATGCACCTTATAGGCCTCGTGCAGCAGTTTCTGAGCCTGCTCCCACGCGCGCGGGCCGTGCTCCACGGTGGTATCGAGCAGCACCGCCTGCAGTCGCCGGCCATGGCGGTCAAGCGCGCCGACGAAGGTATGGTGTGCATCATCGGTAAAGCCCGTCTTGCCACCAATACCATCCGGATCATTGAGGAAGAGCCCGTTATCGTTGCCTAATTGGTAACCATCAAGGTCGCCCCAGCCGGGGAACTCCACGGACTCTGTATCCACAATCCGCGCGAAGGTCGGGTTATGGAAGGCCGCGCGGTAAATGCGGGAAATGTCCTCTGCCGAGGTAGACATGCCCGGGGCATCGAGCCCGGAGTAGCTGGCCGCATAAGTGGAATTCGTGCCGATCTCGGCCGCCTTGTCATTGACCTTGCGCAGCGTGGCCTCGTCCCCGCCCAGTTCCTGGGCCAGGGCGTGCGCGGCATCGTTGCCAGAGGCCATGAGCAAGCCCTGCAAAAGCTGTTCCACCGTGTACGTGCCGCCCGGGCCGATGCCTACCGCTGAGCCATCAATCTGTGCCGATTCTTCGCCCACCTCGACCTTCTGGTGCAGATCCAGTTCGTCGATGACCACCAGCGCCAGCAGCGCCTTGATGATGGAGGCCGGCCGGTAGCGGCCGTTAGGGTCCTTCATCGCGATGATTTCGCCGGTATCGATATCGGAGACCATCCACGCCGCAGCCACCACATCCTTATCCACCTTGAACCCTTCGGGCAGGGTGGTGCCGCAGGCCTCATCGCTATCCACCGGCGGCAACGGGGTGGGGGAGGCCTGCCCAGGAGCGAGGCGCTCTGAGGTGGTGGTGGCCTTTTCCGGGCGCTCGGCGTGCGGGCACTTATCGGTATCCGGGGCGGCGGTACGCGTGGTGGTCGGAGTTTCCGGCTCTTCCGCCAGCGCGAGCGGTGCGCCGCTGAGCAGGACGGCAACGAGAGAACTAGCGATAATTCTTTTCATGACATGACACATCTTAGGCCCGTGCCTACGATGGGACGCATGCATGACGCGCCTTTGATTAGCCCTGAAAACAAGGACTCCGCCGCCGACGTGGTGGCCAAGCTGCCTAAGGTCTCCCTCTTTGAGACCATTAACTCCACGGCCGCCACGCCGGAGGAACTTACCGCGACCATCCGCGAGCGCTACGAAGCCTTGGCCGCCGATGGCGTGGTCTACGCGGAATTGCACCTGGATCCAGCAGCGATTGGCCTAGACGCTGCCGCGGTTGTCGAAGCCGCTGGTGCAGCCCGCATTCCTTCCCTCGACTCCCGCCTCGTCCTCGCCGGCACGGCCCCTGAGGCAGTAGTGCCTGACGACGCCCCCGTGGTGGGCTACAACCTGCCCCAGGACCAAGCGGGCACGGCCGCGGACTTCCGCGCCGCATACCTGCCCACCCAGATTCACGTGGGCGAGGACTTCGCAGAAGTAGAGCGCGCCGCCCAGGCCGGCGTGAACCGCCTTATCCACCCGGTGAATATGATCGATGACTTCACTGCGAATATTGAAGGCATCGTGCCGGGTAAGGCCTCTGGCTACATCCGCGACCGTCATATTCCCCTGGTCTTTACCCCACTAGAGGAGGCCGAGGAGCTGACCGACCACCCACTGCCACTGCTGCAACAGCTGGGTTTTACCTGCACCATTTCCTCGGGCGCGACTACCTTGACCAAGCAGTTCCTCGCGCTGAGTGAGACTTTTGGCTACGGGCTGGAGGAATTTTTCGATCTTACCGTCAAAGCGGTAGAGAATTCCTTCGCTGACCAGGAATTACGGCAGCATCTGCTAGAAACGGTTATCTTGCCAGCATACGAGGAACTATCTGATCCGGAGCTTGCTGGCCCGGACACGGAAGGGTCCCTCGCAGATGCTGCAGACGCCGCTGAAGAATAGAAACGATTAAAGGAGAATTACATGCCTTCCGTACTTTTTGTTGTTACCGCTGCTGAGGAATGGACACTGGCCGATGGCACCAAGCGCCCGACCGGCTATTGGGCCGAGGAGCTTATTGCCCCGCACCGCGTCTTCCAGGGCGCAGGCTGGGATATCCACTTCGCCACCCCGGGGGCGAAGGCTCCCGTCGTAGATGAGTACAGCCTGGAGGTGCTGCCCGATAACGTGCGCATGGCGCAGGAAAATTACCTGGCAGAGTTAGGCGTAGCGCTGGAGAACCCGATGAACCTGGCCGATGTCAATGAGGAAGACTATGACCTCATTTTCTACCCAGGCGGCCATGGCCCGATGGAGGATCTGGCCTATGACCAGGATTCCGCTAAGCTGCTGCAGGCTCGCATGGATTCCGGCCGCAAGCTTGCCTTGCTCTGCCACGCCCCAGCGGCGATGTTGGCCGTGGATAACGAGAACTGGACGTTCAAGGGCTACAAGATGACCGCCTTCAGCAACGCTGAGGAGGGCGAGGACGTCATCGCCGCCGCTAAGTGGGCGCTGGAGACCCGCCTGCGCGAGCTCGGCGCGGATTACCAGGAGACCGATCCGATGTCCCCGAACGTCATCGTGGATCGCAACCTGTACACCGGCCAGAACCCGGCTTCCTCTGAGCCGCTGGCACAGCGTATCCTGCGCGATTTCTAAATGCGCGTTTCGCGAGTCCTCAAGGCCGGGGTTGCCCTGACCGGCGTGGTCGGGGCAGCGGGCATGGCGGCGTATGCGCTCAGCCGCCGGCCGTACCTGCGTGAGGTGGCACCGGGGCTGCGCAGCCCGATTTTGTACCTGCCAATGCACCTGCTTGCCGACGCCACCTTTGCCCGAGCCAGCCGCTTCTTTGCCAGCATCGATTTCTCCCGTCCGGTGCGGCATGCGGTGGACGTGACGGAGTTTTCCGCTTCCTTCGATGGCCACGCCTTTAGCGCCCGCGTGCTTACCCCACGTGGCGATGCTCAGGGCGCAGCCACCGCTGGGCCGCGCCCCGTGGTGGTGTGGACGCACGGCGGCGGCCATCTTATCGGTGGACCGGCCATGTATGACCCGCAAAATGCCCGCATGGCGGCCGAGCTCGGTGCCATCGTGGTGGCCCCGCGCTACCACAAATCCACCCAGGAGCCGTTCCCCGCGGACCATGATGAGTGCTATGCCGCGCTGCGCTGGGTGCAAGAACACGGCGATAAGCTGGGCGGGGATACCTCGCGCATCGCGGCCGCCGGCGATAGCGCCGGCGGCGGCCTTGCCGCGGGCTTGGTCCAGCGTGCCTTTGATGAGGGCCATCCGGTCCGCGCGCTCGGCTTGGTCTATCCCATGCTGGATCACCGCACCACGGATAAGTCCGGTGCGGTGGGCCAATTCATCTGGACGGCGGGCCCGAACCGCGGCGCGTGGTCGATGTATCTGGGGGATGACCACCTGGATGTTGACCTGCCGCCCTATGCTTCACCGGCCACGCGCAGTGATCTTTCCGGCCTGCCGCCCACGTGGATCGGGGTAGGCGGCATCGACCTTTTCTGCGATGAATCCGTGGCTTTTGCCCAAGACCTCGATGCGGCCGGCGTGGACACCACCCTGGATGTGTGGGCCGGCGCCTATCACGGGTTTGACCAGATTAAACCCAAGGCCCCGCAATCGCGCGAGCTTATCGACGCCCTCATTGACCACCTCCGCCGCCACCTCTAAAGTCACGTACTGAGGGAGGCTGAGCAATGAAATACAACACGCACGTGTCGTGGGTCGTAACTTTCATCAGCCTTATTGTGCTCGGCCTGATTCTGGGCGTGGTCTTTGGGATAGGAACCCTGGGCCGATCCATTGTTGGCCTCAGTGCCTTTGTTGTGTGGCTGATTTTCGATAAATACATGCGCGACCGGACCCGACGCCAAGAGGAAGAAGCGCCGGGCCGCTAGACGCAAAAAGCCGCCCCTCTCCGCCCAGCTGCGGTGCAGTGGGGCAGAGGCTAGGGCGGCGGATGTTACGCGCGGCCGGGGCCGCTCGAACCGTGCGGGTTTAGAACTTAGAGAAGCGCTTGATGAGCATGTCCTCCAAGCCCTTCCAAGACTCGGCGTGCTCGTTATATGGCTTGGACGGTACGTAGCCGGCGTGCTCGGTGGAGCCGAGCATGTAGCCCAAGTAGTCCTGCAGGCGCGGGTGAGCCAGCATATAGGAGTTGATGGAATCGTCGCCGGCCCAGTCGGCAGCATCGGCGCATACCTCATAGCAGCGCGCCATCTGATCGGAATCGACGGCCTCTGGGCCCTTTTCGATATCGCGCACGATGCCGTTGAAGGAGTACTGGTTATCCGGGTGGACCTGAACTTCTAGCTCGCCGGCATTAGCGGCGGCGACAACCTCTTCCCAGGTGGATACGCGTGCCAGGTCGTGGTCATCGTTGTCCATGATCCAGCGCACGAGGGTCTTCGGGGAATCGAAGGTGAAGATCTCGCCCCACTTGCCCAAGAAGATGGGCTTGCCGTCCAGGTAGGTGCGCAGGGTGTAGACGGACTTGGACTGCGCGGTGATCTTGATGGGATCGATGCCCGCGGCGGCCCACGGGGAATTATCGTACGGGTCAGCGGCCTCGGCGGCGGCCTTGCGCTTCTCCTCGGCTTCCTTGGCCGCTGCAGCGGAGGCGGCAGCAGCAGAAGAGATGCGCTCCTTGGCATCGGAAACCTTGGCCGCATCAAAGTCATCGCTGGAGACCACGCGGACGTGCTCATCCAGGTCTTCGATGACCTTCTTCCAGTTGCCGGCGATGACGTGGCCCACGCCGGACCACTCGCTCATGCCCTGTTCGCCGGAGTAGTGGTCGGCGCCGCGAGAGACATTGCGCAGGATGGAGTGGGAGGCGAAGAAGATGGTGGTGTGCTCTGCACCGGCGACGTCGGCAAGCGCAGAGGCCATCTCCAGGTTGCGGGCCACCGTGGATACGTTCTGGTGGCTCGGGCGACCAGCCAGCGCTTCCGGCATGCCGATGAGATCATATTCATTCCGCTCAGCCGGGGTAACGCGGTCTGCATCGCGGCCGGCAAACTGGTCCCACTGCGGGTGGTCCAGCAAATCGTGCTTGGTGCCAGACTCCACGAAGCACAGCAGCTCGGCGGGTGAGTTAAAGGCTAGGACGGCCTCGTCATCGCCCAAAAAGGCCTGCCACTCGGAGCCATGTTGGCGCCACTTGGGTGCCCAGAGGGTATAAAAATCGCCCTCGGTCAGCGAGAGCTTTACAGGTACAATTGCGCGGGTGCTCATGGCGTTTTAGTCTACCCAACGCCCTAAGCAGCGCGCGAGAGCGCACCGGCCTTAGGCCGTGGGGCGCCAAAATCCTTTGAATTGCATGCCCATATTTGTGGTGCGCAGCGGGTTGGTTTGCACCGGATCACCGGCCTCCACGATTTCGCCATTGCCGGAATACATTGCCACGTGCCCGTCCCATACCACCAGGTCACCGGGTTGCAATTGATCCGCACTGACCTGCTGACCAATGGTCTGTTGGTCTGCTGTGCGAGGCAAGTCCACCCCGGCCTGCGAATAAGCCCATTGGGTAAGGCCCGAGCAATCGAAGCCGCCGTTTCCGGTGCCACCCCACACGTAGGGCTGGCCCACTTGGCTCTTCGCTGCGGCGACCGCGGCCCGCCCGGCGGCCGAACCACCCTCGGCAGAGGGCTCAGGTGCGGGCGGGGAAGAAGCCGCGTCGTGTGCGGAAGCATCGGCGCCGGCCTCATCGCCCGCCGCGGATTGTTCTGGAAGAGCGGTGGTTTGCTGGGTGCTGGTGGGGCTTACGGGGGCGTCGGCAAGCGCGGAGTGCACCGGACGCTGCGCTACCGGCTGCAAGGACTGAGCGGCCGCGCTGAGATCGCCCATCAGGCGCTGCACGCGGGCAGTGGCCATGCCCAGGTGCTGGGAGATAAGCGCGCGAAGCTGAGCCAGAGCGGCGGCACGCGCCGACGGATCCAGCGACAGGAAACCCAGCGCGGTGGGCAGGGCCTGGCGCACCAGCTGCGTTGCAATGCCCACCAGATCCCGGATGGTGCCCGCCACCAAGGTGCGGGCCTGGCCGAGCGCGGCAGAGATGGTTGCATTATCGAGATCGATATTTTTCGCCGATTCGAGTAGGGGAGCGGGATTGCCGTGGGCGATAGCGGCCAAAGGCTCGGCGGCGGAAAGATCCGGCACGCGGGGAAGCTCAACCTCCGGAAGCTGCGCCGGTTGCATGGTGGCAATCTGCTTGAGCGCGGTATCGAGCATCTACATCGCCGCCCCAAGGTGCTGGCCTAGCGAGGCATCGGTGTCTTCTGCTTCGCGCGACATCTGGAATCCGGAGTGGGCAACCTGCCCCATATCGTTGCGCAGCACGCTCATGCGCGCGCCCACATTATCGAGCGCGGCATGCACGGCCTCATTGAAAGCTGTGAATGCGGAATCTTCAGGCAAAATTGGATGGGGCGGATTCTCCACTTGGGACTGGGCGTGCAGGTCGCGGGCGAGGTGGCGGGCATAGTCAGTATCGATCGTGAAAGGTCTCATGCCCTATTGGACTGCCCGATGGCCCATTTGGTTCCCAAAAAGTTTAAAGTGGTGGTCATGGACATCCACGTAGTAGACCACCCGCTTGCCGCCTCCCGCCTTACCCTCATGCGCGATGCGCGCAGCGATAACTCCGCTTTCCGCGCCGCCCTGAAAGACTTGGGCGCCATGCTTGTCTATGAAGCATCCCGCGACCTTGCCGTGGAGAACTTCGACTGCGCCACCCCGGTTTCTACCGCACAGGGAACCCGCCTGCAGGACCCGCCCATCATCGTGCCGATCATCCGCGCCGGGCTGGGCATGGTGGACCCGGCCCTGTCTATGATTCCGGATGCGCAGGTCGGCTTCATTGGCATGGCCCGCAACGAAGAGACGCACGAGCCGGTGCCGTACCTGGAGGCATTGCCGGAGGACCTGACCGGCCGTACGGTGTTCGTGGTGGATCCAATGCTGGCCACCGGTGGTTCCCTGCTGCACGCATTGCGCCTGCTCGCTGGCCGCGGCGCCACCGATATCACCGCCATCTGCATGGTCTCGGCGCAGCCGGGTGTGGATGCGCTGGCTGAATCCGATCTGCCGGTGCGCCTAGTCACCGCCGCTATCGATCCTTCGCTCAACGAGGATGCTTATATCGTGCCGGGCTTGGGCGATGCTGGTGACCGCCTCTACGGTCCGCGCAATATCGACCTTTAAGGTAATCTTCTCCCTGGAAAGGCGACCGCACTTTCCAGGGGGAGAATATGAGTTTCATTCATCTAATGTGGTCGAGCTACGGCCACGGATTTTCGCAACAATTGCGGCGGGTGCGACAGCGTCGGGGGATTTCGCAACAGGCGCTGGCGGAGATTTCTGGGGTATCGCGCAGCCAAATTTCCAATCTGGAGCGCAACGAAAATGGCATGCACGCCATGGCCGATCCGCAGCTGTCTACGGTATATAAGCTGGCCTTGGCTCTAGAAATCCCGCCGGCGGTGCTGCTGCCGGCCGGTGGGGACGTGGTGGAAGGACATTTGACCGATTCCGCGGTGGCCGTCGCCGAGGACGTCGCGCCTTTCCCGCAAGGCTATGTGGACCGGCGTCGGTTTGCCGCCACGTGGAACGGCGCCCTGAACTAGCGCACCCCGCATCACCACCTGAGTTACTGAACCGCATGGTCTAGTTGTAGACTTTGCACCCAGACGTATTTCAACGACAGGGAAGGCACGCGGATGATCTCGGAATTCATCAACGAGTGGTTCAATGCCCACCGTGCGGAGGTCATCGCGTGGCGGCGCCATATCCACCGCCACCCGGAAACCGCGAACCAAGAGGTGGAAACCACCAACTTCCTAGCCTCTATCCTGCAGGACTATGGCTTGGAGCCACAGCGCTTCCCACAGACCGGCCTCATGGTAGACATAGGCCCCGATACGGAGCTAGGCCGGCTGGCCTTCCGCGCCGATATCGACGCCCTGCCGGTCACCGAGGTCACCGGGCTGGAATATACCTCCGAAGTTCCCGGAAAGATGCATGCCTGCGGCCACGACGTGCACACCACCGTGGCGCTCGGTCTGGCCTGTGCATTGGCGGATTTCCAGCGCGTCCACGACCTGCCGCTGGGCATTCGCGTCATCTTCCAGCCGGCCGAAGAGGTATGGGTCGGCGGTGCGACCGACGTCATTGAATGGGGCGCGCTGGAGGGCGTGCATTCCATTTTTGCCATCCACGCCGAGCCCAAGCTGCGCGTGGGGCGCATCGGTATCCGCGCCGGGGCGATCACTTCTGCTACCGACGTGGTGGAGCTCAATATCAAGGGCCCGGGTGGGCATACCTCCCGGCCGCATCTTTCCGCCGATGTCGTCTATGCCCTGGGCAAGGTCATCACTGAACTGCCCGCGCTGCTCTCGCGCCGCGTTGACCCACGCACCGGCACCGTTTTGGTCTTTGGCCAGGTTAATTCCGGATATGCGCCCAATGCCATTCCGGAGACCGGCAGCTTGACCGGCACCATGCGCACGGCGGATATTGGCATCTGGCGCGATATGCAAAGCCTCTTTACCGAGCTGGTGGATCAAATCCTTGCGCCGGTAGGCGTAGAACATGAGCTGACCTATAACCGCGGCGTTCCGCCGGTGCTTAACGACGACGTCGCAACCGCCCTGCTTGCCTCCGCAGCCCAATCCATCGATCCGCAGGCCGTCGTGCAAGCCCCGCAATCCTCCGGCGGCGAGGACTTTTCCTGGTACCTAGAAAAGGTCCCCGGTTCCATGGCGCGGCTTGGCTGCTGGTCCGGCGAGGGCGAGCAGCATGACCTGCATATGGGCGATCTCATCGTGGATGAGCGGGCCATAGGTGTGGGCATCAAGCTCTTCGGCGCCGTGGTTGAGCAGTTCATTGGGGAGAATGCGGAGACAGACTAACGCGCTTTAAGGTCCTACACGTTAGACTCGTAAGCGACTTTTAAAGTGGAGCTGATAAAGGAGCAAGTGCGTGTTGAACCAGACCAAGCGAATTGTCATCATCGGCGGTGGCCCGGCAGGCTATGAAGCCGCATTGGCAGGCGCCAAGTATGGTGCAGAAATCACCATTATTGAAGACCAAGGCATGGGCGGTAACAGCGTTATCTTGGACTGCGTTCCTTCCAAGTCCTTCATCGCCGGCGCTAATATCAAGACCGACTTGCGCCGCGCCGAGGATATGAAGCTCAACGAAGGCATTGGCCAGGCCCACCTCTCCCTGACCGCTCTGAATAAGCGTGTGCAGGACCTGGCAAGCAAGCAGTCCTCCGATATCCGCGCCACGGTGGAATCCCTAGGCGCCCGCGTTATTGACGGCCGCGGCTACTTCCCAGAGGATCAGGAAGCCGATGCCTTTGGCGGCCACAAGGTCACCGCGGTATTCAACGAGGACGGCCACGAGGAAACCATTAACGCAGATCTTGTCTTGGTAGCCACCGGCGCCACCCCTCGCATTCTCCCCGGCGCTCAGCCGGATGGCGAGCGCATCCTTACCTGGCAGCAGGTCTACAACCTCACTGAGCTGCCGGAGCACCTCATCGTCGTCGGTTCCGGCGTCACCGGTGCCGAGTTCGTCTCCGCCTTTGCAGAGCTGGGTGTGAAGGTCACTATGGTTGCCTCCCGCGACCGTATTTTGCCGCATGACGACGCCGATGCGGCCGACGTCCTCGAGACCGTGCTGAGCGAGCGCGGCGTGGAACTGGAAAAGAACTGCCGCGTGGAAACCGTCAACCGCACCGAGGATGGCAACGTCCTGGTCACCACGCAGGACGGCCGCGAAATCACCGGCTCCCACGTCATCATGTCCATCGGCTCTGTCCCGAATACCCAGGACCTCAAGCTGGAGAATGTCGGCGTGGAAACCGCCAAGTCCGGCCACATTCAGGTCGACCGCGTCTCCCGCACCAATATTGCCGGCATCTACGCCGCTGGCGACTGCTCTGACCTCTTCCCATTGGCGTCCGTCGCCGCAATGCAGGGCCGCGTAGCCATGTACCACGCACTGGGTGAGGGCGTTTCCCCGCTGCGCCTGAAGACCGTGGCCAACGCCGTCTTCACCCGTCCGGAAATCGCCGCCGTCGGTTTCACCCAGGCAGAGATTGAGGCCGGCGAAGTCGCCGCCCGCACCATCACCATGCCGCTCAATACCAACCCGCGAGCCAAGATGCGTTCCCTGCAGCACGGCTTTGTCAAGCTCTTCTGCCGCGCCACCTCTGGCCGCGTTATCGGTGGCGTCATCGTTGCGCCGACCGCCTCCGAGCTCATTCTGCCCATTGCCATGGCCGTGACGAACCAGCTCACCGTGAACCAGCTGGCCGATTCCTTCGCCGTATACCCGTCCCTGTCGGGCACCATCACCGAGGCTGCACGACGCCTCGTTGCCCACGACGATCTGGAGTAAACGAAACCAATTCCTCTCTTCGCGCCCGCACTCGATAAGCAGTCGAGATCGGGCGCTTTTTCATGCGCCGCTAAAAGGTGGAGTAAGAATGCTCGGCGGTGCGATTGAGTGAAACCTGGATGGCGCGATCCGCTTGAGGAAGAGCACGCTGGGGGCAATGCTCGCGCGGGCAAGCGGTACAACCAGGGCCGATAGGGGTGGCGGCGGATACGTCTAAATTAAGCGCATCGGCGTAGACAATGCGGTCGGCCTCAGAGATATCGCAGCCTAAGCCCACGGCGAACTCTTTACGAGGGGTTCCCCAAGATTGTGCGGTTCCTTGCACAAAGCGACCTATCCACAGGTAGACGTGACCGTCTGGCATGGCGGCTACCTGGCGGGTGATGCGATTGGGCGTCTCAAAGGCGCGGTGGACTACCCATAATGGGCATGACCCGCCCGAGCGGGCGAAGTGGAAGGCGGTGGAGGATTGGCGCTTGGAGATATTCCCAGCGCGGTCGGTGCGGATGAAGGAAAAGGGCACGCCGGTAAGGCCTGGGCGCTGGAGGGTGGCCAGGCGTTGTGCGGTGGTTTCGAAACCGGTGCCAAAGTAGTTGCACAAAAGGTCGATATCGTATCGGGTTTCCTCGGCCATCGATAGGAACGGTTGGTAGGGCATGGTGACCGCGGCGGCGAAGTATTGCGCGAGCCCTAAAGTAGCTAATTCTTGGGCCTCGCCCGCCGGAAGTTCGGATACGAGGTTATCGCAGACATCGCGGTAGGCAAGTAAACAATATTGGAGCGCCATTTCAAAGACTAGCTGGGCTTCGGAGAGGCCGTCGCGAAGCGCAAGCTCCCGGGCGTCAGGGTTGAAGCTGCGGCGTGGGCCCGGCCGGGAAAAGCGGACGCTAACGCCGAGGTCCTCGTGCATTCGGGAAGCTAAGCGGCTGCGGCGTAGCACCCGGTCACCGAGCTGGTCGGCGAGCTCTTCAGCTAGGACATCGAGCTCGTGGATGTAGTTATGGGCGTCGTAGAAAAAATCTCGCACGAGCTCGAAGGGGGAGCGTTCGCGCGCCGGAGCGCGACTGGCGACATCGACGAAGCGGGGCATGAGTTCCGGAAAGCGTGAGGCAAGGTCAGCCAGTGAGTCTTCGGTCGCCTCGGGAAAGATCCGGCGCAGGTCGGTAATGGTGCGTGCATCGCGGTCGTTCGCGAAATATCCGGGATCCACATTGAAACGCTGGGTCAGCTGCATGAGCACGGTGACGGTAAGCGGGCGTTGATCGTTTTCGAGCTGGTTGAGGTAGCTGGTTGATAGTCCCAACTGTTTGGCCATCGCTACCTGTGTTAGCCCCCGCTGCTTGCGCAGTGCATGGATTCGTGCCCCCGCATAATGCTTGGTCATCGCTAGTTCGGCCACCTTTCGTCGCCGTGAACAGTAGAAACCACAAGGTTTGCAGATTCCACTGAATCGTTCCGCTAGATTACACACACCCTACTTATAGCGCAGAGCACATTCAAGCATTTAGTGTGATGTGAAACGCACCGCAGAGTGAAGGAGGACCCATCTAGTGAAGAAGCACGAGGTACGCACCCATAAATCCGCCGAGGAATTTCCCTATGAGGAACACTTGGCATACAAGGTGGCAGAAGTGGCCGCGGACCCCGTAGAGGTCCCAGCTGAGACCACCGACATGATTATTAACCGCATTATCGACAACGCAGCTGTGGCTATGGCCTCCGTGGCGCGGGGGCCTGTAACCTCCGCCCGCATCATGGCCCAGGCACACCCGGTAAGCGAGGGAGGTTCCACTGTATTTGGTGTGGATGGAGCCTACTCGGCCGAATGGGCCGCCCTAGCCAACGGCACAGCGGTCCGTGAGCTGGACTATCACGACACCTTCCTCTCCGCTGAATACTCGCACCCAGGGGACAATATTCCGCCGCTTCTTGCTACCGCGCAGCACAAGGGCCTTAGCGGCCGTGATCTTATCCGCGGCATCGCTACCGGCTATGAAATCCAGGTCAACCTCGTTAAGGGAATTTGCCTGCACGAGCACAAGATTGACCATGTAGCGCACCTCGGGCCCTCCGTGGCCGCCGGCATCGGTACCATGCTCGGTTTGGATAGGGACACGATCTACCAGGCGGTGGGTCAGGCGTTGCACACCACGACCGCCACCCGCCAGTCCCGCAAAGGATTGATTTCTTCCTGGAAGGCCTATGCCCCAGCCTTCGCGGGAAAAATGGCCATTGAAGCCGTCGACCGGACGATGCGCGGCGAAGGTGCGCCGGCACCCATCTGGGAAGGCGAGGATGGATTCATCGCGTGGATGCTGCATTCGCCGGAGCGCACCTACACGGTCCCCTTGCCAGAGCTTGGCGAGGAAAAGCGCGCCATCTTGGATACCTATACCAAGGAACACTCGGCCGAATACCAGGCCCAAGCGCCCATCGATATGGCCTTTGCGCTAAAGAAAACCCTGGCAGAAAGGGGACTGAGGACAGCGGATATCGAGTCCATCGTTCTGCATACCTCGCACCACACGCACTATGTCATCGGTACCGGTGCCAATGATCCGCAAAAGATGGATCCCTCTGCTTCCCGGGAGACGCTGGATCATTCCATCATGTACATCTTTGCCGTCGCCCTTGAGGACGGCGAGTGGGACCACGAGGCTTCTTATGCTCCCGAGCGTGCCAACCGCCCGGAGACCATCGAACTTTGGCACAAGATTTCCACCGTCGAGGACCCCGAGTGGACCCGCCGTTATCACTCCAACGACCTTTCTGAAAAGGCCTTTGGCGGCAAGGCTGTGATCACTTTCAAAGACGGCACGGTGGTAGAAGATGAGCGCGCCGTTGCTGACGCCCACCCGCTTGGTGCCCGACCCTTTGCACGCGAGCAATACATAGAGAAGTTCAGAAAACTCGCAAACGGCATCGTGGATGAAGCCGAACAAGAGCGCTTCCTCAACGCCGTCCAAAACTTGGAAAATCTCACTGACCTTACCGAGTTAAACGTGCGGGTGACCGATGCTCACCTCGCCGCCGCACCCCAGAAACCGGAAGGACTCTTCTAATGGCTGGACTATTTGGCTCTTTGAAAACTCCCGCGGAAAAGCGTCAGCAATTCCGCGCCGACCTTGAATCCGGCACCATTACCCGATTGCCGGGCGCGTTCAATCCTCTGACCGCGCGGCTAATTCAGGATATCGGTGGTTTCGGCGGAGTTTATGTCTCCGGCGCGGTGCTGGCCAATGATTTGGGCCTTCCCGATATTGGCCTGACCACCTTGACTGAGGTGGCGCAACGTTCGGGCCAGATTGCCCGCGCGACGGACCTGCCCGTGCTTGTCGACGCCGACACTGGCTTCGGCGAACCCATGTCCGCCGCCCGCACCATAGCCGCACTCGAAGACGCAGGCCTGGCTGGATGCCACCTTGAAGACCAGGTCAACCCGAAGCGCTGCGGCCACCTCGACGGCAAAGAAGTGGTGGGCACAGATATTATGCTCCGCCGTATTAGCGCCGCGGTCAACGAGCGGCGCGACCCGAACTTCATTATCTGTGCCCGCACCGATGCCGCAGGAGTCAATGGCATCGATGACGCCATCGACCGTGCAAAGGCTTACGCCGATGCCGGTGCGGACCTTATCTTCACTGAGGCGTTGTATCAGCCAGCAGACTTTGAAAAATTCCGCGCTGCTGTCGACACCCCGTTGCTGGCAAATATGACCGAATTCGGCAAAACCGAGTTGCTTTCGGCGCAACAGCTAGAAGACCTCGGCTATAACGCAGTCATCTGGCCCGTCTCCACCTTCCGCGTGGCTATGGGCGCTACCGAAGATTTCCTGCGGGATATGCATGAAACCGGCTTGCAAACCGACTGGCTCGAGCGCATGCAACACCGTTCCCGCCTTTATGAGCTGGTGCGTTACGAGGAATACAACGACTTCGACAAATCCGTATTCACCTATTCCAAAGACACCTACCGTCCCACCTTCGAAAGCTAAGGAGAATTTGCACCATGTCCGATAAGAATCAGACCCCCGAAATCCGCAAGGGCCTGTATGGCGTCGTCGTCGATGAGACTGCCGTGTCCAAGGTCGTTCCTGAGACCAACTCACTGACCTACCGCGGCTATCCCGTCCAAGAGCTTGCCCGCTATTGCTCCTTCGAGGAAGTGGCCTATCTGCTGTGGAACGGCAAGCTACCGGGGCAGGAATCCCTCATCCGTTTCTCTGCCCGCGAGAAAGCCCTGCGCCACTTGGAGCGCCATGTCATTGACCTCATCATGTCCATGCCGCTGTCGTGCCACCCAATGGACGTTCTGCGTACCGCCATTTCCTATATCGGTTCCCAAGACCCAGAGGAATATACCAAGGACTCTGAACATATCCGCCGTACCGCGCTTGAGCTAATGGCCAAGATCCCGACCATCATTGCTCTTGATATCCGACGCCGCCGCGGCGAGGGCTACATCCAGCCTTCTCGCAAGAAGGGCTTTGCGGAGAACTTCCTGTGGATGGTCTTCGGTGATGAGGAAGGCTCCCCAGCTACCAACCGCGCCGATATCGAGGCCTTTGATAAGTCCCTCATTCTCTACGCCGAGCACTCATTTAACGCCTCCACCTTCGCTGCCCGCGTGGTGACCTCCACTATGTCCGATACGTATTCCGCTATCGTCGCGGCTATCGGCGCTCTCAAGGGGCCATTGCATGGCGGTGCCAACGAGGCAGTTATGAAGAACTTCCTGGAGGTTGGCGATCCTGCCAAGGCCGAAGAGTGGACCAAGAAGAAGCTGGCCAACAAGGAACTGGTCATGGGCTTTGGCCACCGCGTTTACAAAAACGGCGACTCCCGAGTTCCCACCATGGAGGCCGCCTTTAAGGAGCTGGCCGAACAACATGACCAGACCCAATGGATTGAGATGTACGACATCATGGCCAAGACGATGGAGGAAAATACCTCGATCAAGATCAAGCCTAACCTCGATTTTCCCGCTGGCCCTGCCTATCACATCTTGGGTTTCGACATTGAATTCTTCACGCCAATCTTTGTCATGGCCCGCATCACCGGTTGGACCGCGCACATTGTGGAGCAGAACGAGAATAACTCGCTTATTCGTCCGCTATCCGCATATAACGGCGAGGAGCAGCGTTCGGTCCCGCCAAAGTCCTTCTAAAACGTGTCAGCTCCCTCACATTCCGGCACCGTCACGTTGGCCGGAGTGGGGGAGCTGACATACTTGTCGGGGCTTTTCTGCGGTCGGGTTATGGCTGGATACGCCGCGCCAGGAGGTGAATTGCTGCGGTGCAGATAAGGACCGCTAAACCAGCGAAGAAAAACATGCCGGGCCATGGGGCGCCGATTTCTACAGCTCCAAATGATTCAGCGAGAGTAATCACGATGCCATCCGCTAGGAATAGGCCGACGATGATGCCGGCGATTAGTAGGAGCCGAACGAATAGGGAGCTTTGGTTTGCGCTACTTACTACCACGCCGATGAGTGCGCCAATGTATCCGGTTATGAGGTGGCCACAGGCGAAGCTACCGAAGGTGGCCGCGTAGCAAAACGGAAGGCTGGCTTCTACAGCGCCGGGGGTGATTGTCCACGAAGAATTCGCGTACGCACCCGATTGCAGAGCGATGTAGTAAGCGGTCCAGGCGACGGCTCCAAAAATGAGCGCGGCTAGCCACAGCGTCGCGTGCATGCTGGTAAGCCATTGCCGGGGTCGCATCCCTAGGCCGCGCAAGGAACGGTATTCGGTTGCGGCGAAGGCACAGTAGAGTCCCCACATAAAGACTGCGAAGATTCCCCAGCCGGTTGGATTGGCGCCGATGGCAGAGGGATCGCTGGGGACGGCATACGGGAGACCCCACAGCAAAACGACGATGATGCTTATGACGATGAGCGCTTTGGCGGCATTGAGGTTGAAGGTCTTCAGTAGTTTCATGACTAGAACTCCTCTTGTGAGGTGCGGGCGGATTCATGGGCGCGGGAGACAAGGAAATCGATGAGCTGGCCGTCGTCAAGGTAGGAGACGGTGATTTGGGCGGCGGCTGCGGTATCGGCCGGGAACGGGGCCGGGCACCACGCGTGCACCTTGGAGGTGGAGCCAAGGGAGGAGTGGTGGAGGGGGAGGGCGTCGGCAAGCGCGAGTGCTTGCTCCACGTCCTTGGTGCTGCCGCTAATGACGGGGTAGTGCGGCCGTTGGGATTCCAGGTCGGTGGGTTTATTGACCGTGCCGTCGTGCACGGTAATGACTTGGTCAACTAGGCCGACGAGGTCTTCGGCGCGGTGAGAAGAAAGCACCAGCAGCCAGTCCGGGGTGCCGGAGGCGTGGGCGATAATGAGCTCGCGCAGGCGCGTGCGCGTCGGTGCATCCAAGCCATTGAAAGGCTCATCGAGGAGGGTGACCGGCGTGCGCGCTGCCAGGGCAGTGGCACAGGCAACCAGTTGGCGCTGGCCGGTGCTTAAAGAGCGGTTCTTGCTGCGCTTGTCGACGCCCACCTTATCCAACAGCTCCTCCGCATACCCCACGTCGAAACCCTCGCGCACATGCTGTGCGGCGCGCAGGTGCTGGGCCACGGTGGAACCGGAGAGCGAAATATCGGCGCCGGTGCGTGCAATCGCTACCTGTGGGGTATCGATGCTGCCCTTAGTAGGGAGGAATCCCGCTATCGCGCGCAGGAGCGTGGTCTTGCCGGTGCCATTGGGGCCGATAAGCCCATACATGCCGGCGGTAAGCTCCAGGTGTGGCACGTGCAGGCGGCGCTTGCAGCTGACATTGTGCATCTTAAGGTGCGTCATGATGGTCTCCTTCGGCTTCGATGAGGTCGGCGATATCGCTGGCGTTTAAGCCCAGCGCGGCTCCTTCCTTGAGGAGAGGCACGATGAAGTCTTCCCTGAGCGCCTCTTGGCGTTGGTGGCGTACCTTGTCGCGCGCGCCTTCGCGCACAAACATGCCCAGGCCGCGTCGCTTTTCCAGCAGGCCTTCCTCGAAGAGGACGGTTAGTGCCTTTGCGGAGGTAGTGGGGTTGACGGAATGGAAAGCTGAAAGCTCATTGGTACTGGGGGCGCGTTCTCCCTCGGGGAGTTCGCCGGAAATAATCATGTCTCTGATTCCTCCTGCCAGCTGTTGATAAATAGGCCGAGTATCGCTCATGGTGCGGCCTCTCGTGCATGCGACATGTGATTCCTTCCCTGGTGTATGGGTTTACCACCTATGTGGGTAACCATATAGCCGGGGAGGCGTTTGGTCAACAACGGTTTACTTGGGTGCACAGGTGTCCCCGCTGCATATTTTGTTGAGGTAGAAATTTGCAGGATTTACAGACCGGCTAACCCTGTTATTACTGGTCGGGCGGCAGAAACCGTCCGTGCAGCGGTTTAAGCGCTGGATAGTGTGGCAAACTCCGCTTGAAAATAGGCAGACAAGGAAGGTTTCGATCTCTAAACTGAGATACGGATCACCCAAGAGGAGGTGCTGTATCGCAGTACCTTCCGAGTTGAAAGGAACACAGAAGTGGCTAATCCCGCGCTTCCATCGTTCAAAAAGATTCTGGTAGCCAACCGTGGCGAAATCGCCGTGCGTGCATTCCGTGCTGCCTTTGAGACTGGGGCAAAGACCGTCGCGGTCTATCCTCGCGAAGATCGAAACTCCTTCCACCGCGCCTTCGCGGATGAGGCTGTCCGCATCGGTAATGAGGGACAGCCGGTAAAGGCTTATCTCGACATTAATGAAATCATTCGCGCTGCCAAGAAGGCTGAAGCGGATGCCATTTACCCCGGCTATGGATTCCTTTCGGAGCGCGCGGATCTTGCTCGTGCGTGTGAGGACAATGGCATTAAGTTCATTGGTCCGACCCCAGCGACCTTGGATCTCACCGGCGATAAGGCGGCTGCGGTTAGTGCGGCGAAGGAAGCTGGGCTGCCGACGTTGCAGGACTCGGAGCCATCGACGGACGTCGATAAGCTGGTCGAATACTCCAAGGACTTTAACTTCCCTGTCTTCGTTAAGGCTGTCGCCGGTGGCGGCGGGCGCGGCATGCGCTTCGTGGAATCCGAGGACCAGCTGCGCGAAAAGGCGGCCGAGGCTTCGCGCGAGGCGGAAGCGGCGTTCGGTGACGGCAGCGTGTACCTAGAGACCGCGGTCATCAAACCACAGCACATCGAGGTGCAGATTCTGGCCGATAGCCAGGGCAATGTGGTGCACCTCTTCGAGCGTGACTGCTCGGTCCAGCGCCGCCACCAGAAGGTGGTCGAGATTGCGCCGGCGCCGTCGCTGGATTCCGAGCTGCGTGACCGCATCTGCCAGGATGCGGTGAAGTTCTGTGAGCACATTAATTACGAAGGCGCGGGCACCGTGGAATTCCTCGTCGATGAGCGCGGCAATCACGTCTTCATCGAGATGAACCCGCGTGTGCAGGTGGAGCACACCGTGACCGAGGAAATTACCGGCGTAGACATCGTCAAGGCCCAGATGAATATCGCGGCCGGCGCTTCGCTGGAAGATATTCACCTCGCTCAGGACAAGATTTCCATTACCGGTTCGGCCCTGCAGTGCCGCATCACCACCGAGGACCCGAATAACGGCTTCCGTCCGGATACCGGCACGCTGACTGCGTATCGTTCGCCGGGCGGCGCTGGCGTGCGCTTGGACGGTGCAACCTCCGTGGGCGCAGAAGTATCGCCGAACTTCGACTCCCTGCTGGTGAAGATGACCTGCCGCGGCGTTAATTTCGAGCAGGCTGTGCAGCGCGCCCAGCGTGCGCTGAACGAGTTCACCGTCTCCGGCGTGGCCACCAATATCGGCTTCCTGCGCGCCCTGCTGCGCGAGCCGGACTTCACTCAGACCCGCGTGGACACCGGATTCATCAATGCGCATCCGCACCTGCTCAAGGCTCCGCCGGCAGTCGATGAGTCTGGTCGCATCCTCGAGTACATCGCGGAGACCACAGTTAATAAGCCTAACGGTACGCGCCCGACGGCGCTGCGCCCCTTTGATAAGCTCCCCGAGCTAGACCTTTCCGAGCCGCTGCCGCGCGGTTCCCGAGACGACCTGCTCGAGTTTGGTCCGCAAAAGTGGGCGGAGAAGATCCGTCAGCAGAATGCGCTGATGGTTACGGATACCACCTTCCGTGACGCCCACCAGTCCCTGCTGGCTACCCGCGTGCGTAGTACCGCCCTGGTTTCTGCAGCCGAAGCCGTAGCCCGCATGACCCCGAACCTGTTCTCGGTCGAGGCATGGGGTGGTGCAACTTATGACGTCGCCATGCGCTTCCTCCACGAAGACCCGTGGGTCCGCTTGGACATGCTGCGCGAGGCTATGCCGAACCAGAACATCCAGATGCTCCTGCGCGGACGCAATACTGTGGGCTATACCCCGTACCCGGATTCGGTCTGCCGCGGCTTTGTCCAGGAAGCAGCCAAGTCCGGCGTGGATGTCTTCCGCATCTTTGATGCTCTTAACGACGTCTCCCAGATGCGCCCCGCCATCGATGCCGTACTCGAGACCAATACCACCGTTGCTGAGGTGGCCATGGCGTACTCCGGTGACCTTTCGTCGCCGAAGGAGAACCTGTACACGCTGGATTACTACCTCAAGCTGGCCGAGCAGATTGTAGAGTCCGGAGCCCATATCCTTGCCATCAAGGATATGGCCGGTCTGCTCCGCCCTGAGGCCGCTTCCAAGTTGGTTATGGCGCTGCGCAAGGAATTCGACCTACCGGTGCACGTGCACACGCACGATACCGCGGGCGGCCAGATGGCAACCTACTATGCGGCCGCCTTGTCCGGTGCCGATATCGTCGACGGCGCCTCCGCGCCGCTGGCCGGTACCACCTCGCAGCCGTCGCTGTCCGCCCTTATTGCAGCATTCTCTCAGTCCAAGCGCGATACCGGCATCGACCTGCAGGCCGTATCGGATCTCGAGCCCTATTGGGAGGCCGTCCGCCAGCTCTACGCCCCGTTTGAGAACGGTATCCCTGGCCCGACCGGTCGCGTGTACAAGCACGAGATTCCGGGCGGCCAGCTGTCCAACCTGCGTGCCCAGGCCGTTGCCCTCGGCTTGGCAGACCGCTTCGAGGTCATCGAGGACACCTATGCAGCAGTCAATGAGATGCTGGGCCGTCCGACCAAGGTCACCCCATCCTCCAAGGTTGTGGGCGACCTCGCCCTACACCTTGTCGGTGCCGGCGTAGACCCTGCGGACTTCGCTGCCAACCCCACCAAGTTCGATATTCCGGACTCGGTCAACCAGTTCCTCCGCGGCCAGCTCGGTACCCCTCCAGGCGGTTGGCCGGAGCTGCGCGATAAGGTGCTCGATGGCCGCGAGGAAACCGGCGCCAAGGTGAGCGAGGTTCCTGCGGAAGAGCAACCGCATCTGGAATCCGATAACTCGGATGAGCGCCGCGCCAGCCTGAATCGCCTCCTGTTCCCGAAGCAGTTCGAGGAATTCAATGAGTTCCGTCGCAAGTACGGCAACACTGAGGCGCTGACGGATACCACCTTCTTCTACGGCCTTACCGAAGGCGAAGAAAAGGTCGTCCACTACTTCCCAGAGGACTCCACCGATCGCGCCGACCTCAAGCAGGTCGTGGTGCGTCTTGACGCCGTGGGCGAGCCGGACGGGAAGGGCATGCGTAACGTCGTGCTCAATGTCAACGGTCAGATTCGCCCGATGAAGGTTCGCGATGAAAACGCCGAGTCCACCGTCGCCACCGTAGAAAAGGCCGACCCCTCCAACGAGGGCCATGTCGCCGCACCATTCGCCGGCGTGGTTAACCCGACCGCCAAGCCCGGCGACGAGGTTAAGGCCGGCGACCAAATCGCCGTCATCGAGGCGATGAAGATGGAAGCATCCATCTCCGCCACCAAGGATGGCGTGGTCGAACGCGTGGCCATCGGCCAGGCCACCAAAGTTGAAGGCGGCGACCTCATCGCCGTCATCAACTAACTGACGCACACCAGCGCCCCGCTTCCTTCGCGCAATCCTCTAGGAAGCGGGGCGCTGTGCTGTCTGCGGGCGGCTTTTCGCGATTTTGTCCATCCAAAACACCAAAACCGTCGACGAAATTGGCGGTTTATATGGACGAAATCGTTGATTCGCGATGATGGCGGAGGTCTGCTTTAACCAAGGATGACGGGCAATGCTAACGAGCCGACCAGGATGAGTATCACGAGGCCGAAAAAGACTTTGGCCTGCCACCGGGCATAATTAAACGACATTCCCGTACCGAAGCGCTTATCTACCAGTACCGCCGGATCATCCGGGTTGTAATACATTACGCCCCATTTATAGAGGTGGTCATTGTCCGGTGATTCTTTGTCTTCATCAGCGAAGTGAATACCGCGCAATTGCTCGGATAACCGGGATTGTTTGTAGAGAATAAATACAACTAGGCCGATGCTGCCACCAATGGCGAGAATCAACATTGTGATGATCGCGGCGCTGTGGAAGCGTTGATAGTGCGGGATAGGGCTGGTTACCTGCATGAAGGCCGTCCCGGCGCTGATGAGCAGAGTGAGTACTCCCATTCCGGTGTTTGTGAAGGCGAGGTTGGCCTCGTTGCGTAGCCTCGCTTTAATGTTGCGCTCAGAGCGTGGGGATACCTCACTATGCGCGATAAAAGAGCAGATAATCGCAAATAGGCCCAGCAATGCCAAAGCAACGAATGAGGAGAAAAACACGCTCCTAATTGATTTGTCGCTCCAATTGTCGGCCTCCATGGAGCCATTCCAGTGCACGGGAACGGGGTCAGGAATATCGGACCAGTGGGAAGCGACGATGATGGCACCGGCCGCGATGCATAGCAGGGAGGCGAGCATTGTTAACCACGGAAAAGTCGGTGTGGGGATGCCTTCGAATTCGGGTGTGCCATTGGCGTTGGTGGAAACACGAGCAGCGATGGTGGTTTCAACCTCGTCGAACCAGCCGCCCGCCTTTTTAGCGGCGATGATGCGGCGACGTTGGGAGATGTAGGCCCACATGCCACCGAGTGCTACCACGAGAGAAGGTACGGCGGCTATTAGCGGCAGTTTCCAGGCAAAGAAGGACAGAACCGTTGCCGCAATGCCACAGGTCCACGTACGTACCTTGAATCCGGCAAGGGCAGAGGTAACTGCACTATCGGAAAGGTAGGCCTTTGGCACGCGAACACCGAGCGGTGTGCTGGGCGAGGCAAGGGCGGGCATTTGGGCCATAATCCAGGTAATAGCGAGAGTTGTGGCGGCCATTAAAAGTGCGAAAATCATGACGATACTTCCAAGTGTTTAAGAGTGGAGCTGAGGTGAGTGTGGAGCTCATCTGGGCTAAAGCCCTGTGCGCGGGCGAGTGCGACTATGCGGCCTAAATGCTCAGCTAGTTGCCGTTCTTGAGCCTGGGTGCGAGCACCGGGTCTGACGATGGAGCCGGAGCGGCCGGCGGTTTCAACGAGGCCGTCAGAAACCAAGAGGTCGTACGCCTTCTTCACGGTGGCCGGGTTGATGCCTATGTCTTTCGCGACGCGGCGGACGGGGTCGAGCTTGTCGCCATCAGAGAGCTGTCCGCGAGCGATAGCCAAAACGATTTCATCGTGAATTTGTTGGAAGACGGGGATATCTGAATCGGGGTTGAGGTTAATAAACATCTGTCACCTCCAATCTTTATTCTGTATTACTTATAGTAACACAAACTGTGTTATGTGAAGTAATACAGAATTAACCTCAAAAGAAATCCCCAGGTATGTGCAACTTATTGAAGTGACGTACCTGGGGAAAGTGCAGGGCGACTAGAAAAAGAGGATCACAGCTATGGCCGCAATACCGAAGCCACCGCGTAGGAAGTAACTGAAGACCTCGGGGGAGAATGAAGCACCGAAGCCACCGGTGTCGATGATGCTCATAGTGGTCACGCGTGCGGGGCGGGAGCGCTTGAAGGAGGCATAGGTAAGTCCTAAACAGCACGCGGCGAGTACGAGTATCGGCAGCTTCCATACGGTGGCGATGAAAGCGGTGCCAAGAACAGCGGCACCTGCGGAAGCGGCCAGTGGCAGTCCCCAGTCGGGCAAGGCACCATCGATGATGCGGCCAAAGGATGCGGCGCGGCCGGTGGCGGCGCCGACGATGGTCCATGCGACAGCGAATCCAATGAGGGCAAGGCTGCCAAGCTGTGGTGCTAGACCTAGGGTTAGGCCCATGACGGCGACCGCGCCGAGCGGGATGTACCAGCGGCGGTACAAGCGCCGGAAAAAGAGGAGACCGGGCGATACCGTGGCGCGCGAGCGCGGGCGCAGGCGCGCGCACTGGGAGGCGGTGGCATCGGCAGATACCTCGGAATCCAGTAGCCCAAAGGAGGACGAGCCGACGGCACGGGTACGGCCCGCACGAAGGAGCGAGGCGAGATCGAAGGATCGCCAGCCAATGACAAACCGCAGCAGTGGCAGGGTTATCGCTGCATAGAGCGGAAGGTGCAGCGATGTACACAGGGCTAGGCCGAGGAGGCTCACGCCGGCGAGTTGGGCAATAGACAGCTTATCGACGCCCCGCATATGCCCCTGCGGCCTATCCACATAGACCCACCGGCCTAGGGAAAGGCTGCGTAGTGGATAGAGCGCTTCAAGGAGAACGATGAGGGCGAGGGAGCCGAACGCAGCGCCAATGGTCGCGGTGGCGGGTAGAGAAGCGGCTGTGCGTTGCGCGAGCGAGGGCAAAACCTCGGCGGCATTCTGCCAAGCGTAGACACTGACGCTCGCGATGAGCGCCGCGATGAAGGCGTAATAGAGGGCTGAAGAGGCTTGAGATAAAAGCTTCATGAAATCTCTACCACCTCGTCGCAGGCAGCGAAGATGGCCGGGGAGTGGGAGGCTAGCACTACACAACGGCCCTCTGCGGCGAGGCGGCGCAGCTCCTCGGCCAAGAAGGCGGTCCAGGTGTGGTCAAGGTGGCGCTCGGGTTCGTCGATAAGCAGGGCCTTGGCCGGCTGATAGAGCTGGGCGGCGAGGTAGACGCGCTGACGCTGGCCCGAAGAAAGGTCGCTGACCGCGGAGTTTAGGATGTCGTCGTCGATGGCCCAGAGCTCATGGACCTCGGCAAAGTCTACGCCGGAGCGGCGCGAAAGCAGGGTGAAGTGCTCTCCGACGGTGAGGTCGGGCAAGAAGACCGGGTCCGCGACTGCGATGACGGATCCGGCGGCCTCAGCGCTGCCGGGTGCGGCACCGTCGATGGAGACGGTGCCTTTCAGTGGGGCAATTTCGCCGCTCAAGGTCTGCAGCAGCGTAGATTTACCCGCACCATTGGGACCCTTCAAGCCGTATACGCGCCCGGCGTCGAAGGTGCGATTCAGGTGCCCCAAAGCGGTGGAATGTCCGTAAGTTGCATCTATTTTCAGCATCGTAGCTAGGTTAGCAGGAGGGCGGACGGACCTAGGGGCGAGCTAGAAGCGGCGGAAGAACTTGCCGGGTGCGAGTTCCTCGAATCCGGGCAGGGCCGTGGCAGAAGAGATGCCGGGGGCAGTCTGCTCGGCCGCGAGGTCGATGGCGTTGGCAATAAGCAATTCGCGGGCGGCGGGGTCATCGCTGGAGACGATGAGCTCGGGAATGTCTTCGGGATCGAAGGGGGTGAGCCAGGTGGCGTCGTCAAGCGGGTGCGCCGAGGGATCGCCCAAGAAAGCTGGGCCTTTGTCGGCGGCGGGGTAGTAGCGCAGGAGCGCGGCGCCGCGGGGAGCAACGGTAGGGTCCTCGTTGGCGGCCATGGGCAGGGCGATGACCCCGCCGTCCACAATGGGGGACCAGTCCGCGATAGAAGAAGGGAAGAGGCCCGCAAGATAATCGCGGTCCTCTTCCTTGGCCAAGCGCACGCCGAGGGAAGAATCAGTCATTCTTCCAAGGCTAGCGGGGCAGGCTACTTGATTTCCAGCAGTACGCTGCCCTTAGTGGTAGAAGCGCCTGCTTCCACGGCAAGACCGGTTACGGTTCCGGCCTTATGTGCCTTGACGGGGTTTTCCATCTTCATGGCCTCGAGCACGAGGAGAACCTCGCCCTCGGTGACCTCTTGGCCTTCTTCGACGTTGACCTTGATGACCGTGCCCTGCATCGGAGAGGTAACGGCATCGCCGGACACTGCGGCCTTGGCGCCGGAGCCCTTACGCTTCTTCTTTTTGCGTGGGGTGCCGTTGGCGCCGAAGGAGGCGGGGAGGGCAACCTCGATGCGGCGGCCGTCGATTTCCACGGTGTGCACCTGGGAAGGCTCTGCGTCGGCGGCTTCGGCATCGGTGGACTCATCGTGGGCGGGCAGCTGGTTATCCCATTCCTCTTCGATCCACTTGGTGTAGACGCCGAAGTTGCCGTCTTCTGCAGCGAAGGCGGGGTCAGCAACGACAGCCTGGTCAAACGGGATGACGGTGGGCAGGCCCTCCACCGTGTACTCGGACAGGGCGCGGGCGGAGCGACGCAGCGCGGTCTCGCGGTCTGGGCCCCAGACGATGAGCTTGGCCAGCATGGAATCGAATTGGCCGCCAATGACGGAGCCCTGGACGACGCCGGAATCAACGCGCACGCCCGGACCCGCTGGCTCGGAGTACTTCACGATGGTGCCAGGGGCCGGCATGAAGTTTGCCGCGGCATCCTCGCCGTTGATGCGGAACTCGAAGGCATGGCCACGCGGGGTGGGGTCTTCCTTCAACGAGAGCTCGTGGCCCTCAGCAATACGGAACTGCTCGCGTACGAGATCGAGGCCGGTGGTTTCCTCGGAAACTGGGTGCTCCACCTGCAGGCGGGTATTGACCTCTAGGAAGGAAATGAGGCCATCGGCGCCTACCAGGTATTCCACGGTGCCGGCGCCGTAGTAGCCGGCCTCGCGGCAGATGCGCTTGGCGGATTCGTGGATGGAGGCGCGCTGCTCCTCAGTGAGGAAAGGAGCTGGGGCTTCTTCGACCAGCTTTTGGAAGCGGCGCTGCAGGGAGCAATCGCGCGTGCCGACGACCACTACGTTGCCATGCTTATCTGCTAGTACCTGGGCCTCGACGTGGCGGGCCCGATCCAGGTAGCGCTCTACGAAGCACTCGCCGCGACCAAAGGCGGAGGTTGCCTCACGGGTGGCGGATTCAAAGAGCTCCGGGATTTCCTCTGCGGAGTACGCCACCTTCATGCCGCGGCCGCCGCCGCCAAAGGCAGCCTTGATGGCCACAGGCAGGCCATGTTCCATGGCGAAGGACTGCACCTCATCGGCGCCGGCTACCGGATCCTTGGTACCTGGGGCCATAGGTGCCTCGGCGCGCTCGGCGATGTGCCGCGCGGTGACCTTATCGCCCAAGTCACGAATGGACTCGGGGGAGGGACCAATCCAGGTCAGGCCGGCGTCGATGACGGCCTGGGCAAAGTCGGCGTTTTCAGACAAGAAGCCATAGCCGGGGTGGATGGCATCGGCGCCGGACTTTTCTGCGGCGTCCAGAATCTTGTCAAAGACGAGGTAGGACTCGGCAGAAGTGGTGCCGCCGAGGGCAAAGGCTTCGTCGGCAAGCGAGGCAAAAGGTGCCTGGGCGTCTGGCTCGGCGTAGACGGCGACGGAGGCAATGCCAGCGTCGCGGGCCGCGCGGATCACGCGAACGGCGATCTCACCGCGGTTCGCCACGAGAACCTTAGAGATCTTTTTGGTTTCTACTGCCACGGCAGCAACCTCCTGAACACATTAGGTTGAATACGCAATCTATTCTTGTACACAAAAGCATGAGTTAATTTTCACGCACGCGAGTGGGGATATTTTTGAACAAAAATAAACCCACATCCATGCCGGATATGGGTTTATGTGGCGAAACCGAAAAAGTTAACGCTCAATCGGCATTTTCACCATATTGCCCCACTCAGACCACGAACCATCGTAGACCTGCGTCTTTGTGAATCCCAAAAGATGCGTCAACACAAACCAGGTGTGCGCGGCCTGCGCGCCCACGTGGGAGTAGAGGATCGTTGCAGATTCAGGCTCCAGCATTCCGTAATTAACCTTGAGCTCCTCGGCCGAGCGGAAGCAGGAGTTGGGATAGTTGGAACGGTCCCATTCGAGGTTGATGGCGCCGGGGATGTGGCCGTGGCGCATGGTGGTGCCGTAGGCGGAATCGCCATTGGGATCGTGCTCGGTGGCCTCGCCCGCAAACTCCTCTGGGGAGCGGGTATCCACGAGCGCTCCTTCGGACTCTCGCACCTGGTCTACGAAGGCACGCAGGACGGAATCATCGCGGCTTACCTCGGGGTATTCGGATTCGGGGAAGTCCGGCACCATGAAGGAAGTATCGCGTTCCTCGGCCATCCAGGCATTGCGGCCACCATCGAGCAGGCGAACATCCTTGTGGCCAAAGAGGGTAAATACCCACAGGGCGTAGGCGGCCCACCAGTTGGACTTATCGCCATAAAGGACAATCGTATCGTCGGCATTGATGCCCTTGTCCCGCATCAAGGCAGTGAACTCTTTGCCATCGATGAAATCGCGAGTAAGTGGGCTCAGTAGCTCCGTGCGGAAGTTGATGCGGGTGGCGGTGGGGATATGGCCAATGTCATAGAGGAGCGAGTCTTCATCGACCTCAATGACGCGCAGGCCCTTGATGCCTAGGCGTGCGGACAGCCACGGTGCAGACACGAGGCGCTCGGGGTGTGCGTATTCCTGAAATGGGGGATAGGGATCAACGTCAGCCACTGTCCGCCTGCCTTTCCTATAAGGGTTAGTAATTTGCTCCCACCACTTTAACCCGAATTTTCCCGTGGTGATCACTCGGGGATCATTCCTGTGGTGTGCGATACAGGGCTCGGCCGGGGAAATAGGGGCGCCGGCCGACGGGGTTAGGCAGAGGGGGCAGTTGGCCGCGCGGGGGAGGAAAAGCTGGGATAAACTCAGGATATGGTGCGACAACGTGCTATGAACACCACCTAAGAAGGGAACTGCTAGTGCACAAGGCAATCGTTGTATTTGAGGTAGAGGGCGGCTCCGATAAAGGCGCAGATGGTCACCGTAAGGACACCATGCCGATCGTCAACGCGATCAAGGAACAGGGCTGGGATGCGGAGGTTATCTACTTCCACCCAGATAACGCGGAAGAGATCTACGCCCAGGTTTCTGAAAACTTTGATGCTTATATCTCTCGCGTGAACCCAGGCAATATCCCCGGTGGAGAGAAGGGCTATTTCGAATTGCTCACCAAGTTGGCCGATGCCGGCCTGGTAGGCATGTCCACTCCGGCGGACATGATGGCCTACGGTGCCAAAGATGCACTGGTCAAGCTCAATGACACCCCGCTGGTGCCGGACGATACCGCCGCGTACTACGAGGTAGAAGAGCTGCATAATACTTTCCCTACCTCGCTGTCTTATGGTGAGCGGGTGCTCAAGCAAAACCGCGGTTCCACCGGTGAGGGCATCTGGCGCGTGCGCCTCGCGGACCAGGAGCTTGCCCAGTCCGTAGAACCGGGCACCGCGCTCCCGCTCGACACCGCCCTGAAGTGCACCGAGGCAGTAGACAATCAGACCCACGACTACAAGCTGGGAACCTTCATGGACTTCTGTGACCAGTACATTGAGGGCGATAACGGCATGCTGGTGGACATGCGCTTTATGCCGCGCATTGTGGAAGGCGAAATCCGTATTCTCCTCGTGGGAGATGAGCCGGTATTCATCGTGCACAAGAAGCCGGCGGAAGGCGGCGACAACTTCTCTGCCACGCTCTTCTCCGGCGCAAAGTACACCTACGATAAGCCGGAATCTTGGCCGGAGTTGCTCGAGATGTTTAAGAAGGCTCGCCCCGTTATCGCAGAGAAGCTCGGCGATACCAAGGATGTTCCGCTGATTTGGACCGCGGACTTCATGCTTGATGATGCCCCCGATGGCACCGACACCTATGTCCTCGGTGAGATCAACTGCTCCTGTGTTGGCTTCACTTCCGAGCTAGACATGGGCATCCAAGAAAAGGTTGCCGCCGAGGCGATTCGTCGCGTTCAGGACGCGAACGCCTAGCGCACGCTGTATTCTGCCAAGTGGCCCCACGGGTGACCGTGGGGCATTTTCCTACCATCCCCTAAAGCATTTTCTAAGGACCAGATTATGGCTGATAATGATTTCAACTCCGACGGGTTTCCGAAGGATTTTTCTCCGCGCGATTTTTCCGAGACCCCGCGTCACCACGCCGAGGACGCTGCGAAAAGCACCGAAGGCACCGGTGCCTCCGAGGTGAATGAGACCAAGGAATTCGGCTCTACCGATGCCAAGGAGACGAAGTCTTTCGGCCACACCGATAAGCCTGGTGAGTCTGGGCATTCGAGTGCTCTTTCCTCCCCGCAGCCGAGCGCGGAGGGCAACTCCTCTGACTTCTGGGCCTCCTCGAAGTCCTCCACCCCAAGCGAGGGCGCTGCCTCCCGTGCGCATAATCCATTTACGGATCCGGCACCGTCGGACGCTGTTGCGAACGGCGATCAATTCGGCTCCGCCCAGTCCGCTAGCGATCAGCCGGTTTTCGGCGGCTATACCCAGCAGCAGGGCACGAGCCAGGGATTCGGACAGTTCCCGCAAGCAGGCGATGCTCCTGCCGATTCCGGCCAGACTCTCGGTGATAAGAAGAGCCAGATGAGTGACACCCTCAAAGGCTTGGGCAAGAAAGACGGCCTATTGGGCGGACTCTTTGAGTTCGAGTTCAAGCACTTCCTGACCCTCACCCACGTGAAGGAAATCTACAAGGTTGCCATGATTCTTGGCGGCATCATGTGGATCCTTCACCTCCTCGGCGCCTTCTTGTTCGCCACCGGCATGGGCATTTATGGCATTCAGGAAGATTCCGCGTCCGCCATCTTCGGAAGCATTTTTGCTTTCATCTTCCTAGCGGTACTGAGCACTGTCATTTACTACGCAATCATGGTCGCCATCAGGCTATTCCTGGAAGCCATGGTGGCTAACGTGCGCATTGCACAAAACACCGGCGACATCCTGGACAAGATGGATTAGCACTGTAATGAGCCGCTTGCTCTATTGAGCGAGCAACGACATGCGCCCCAGCGAATTCCGCTGGGGCGCATTGTATTGCCGGCATAGGCGATTAAATGTCGGCCTAAAAGTTAGTCGTAGGTGCCAAGCTGATAGCTGGGAAGGTCAACCCACATCTTGTTAAATTCCTCGACTTCGCCGGATACCGGCTCGAGGGAATCGCCCTGTGCCCGCAGGCGCACAGTGTGGTGGGCGGTAATGCCCTCTGCAGTGGAGCGGCTGCGTTCTCCCCACGTGAAATCGACCTCGGTGTCTGAGACCGAGGTGATGCTCTCTACCTTGTGGAAGACGGACATGTCCTTGGCCGGAGCACCATTGACGTAGAAGGCTATGCCATCAGCAATCGAGGCGCCGGTGCCTGCCGGGCCGTTCACATCGCCCATTGAGCCGCGGAAGATGATCCAGCTAATCGTGGCGCACGGGTCATAGGAGTTCTCAATATCGGCGATCCAGTAGTTGAAATCGCTGCCGTCATCGGCGGGCATGCGCCCGGGGGCCGTGCCAGAGGCGTAGACCTTGCGTGGGTCGTTGGGCAGCTCCATGCACTCGCTGTCCTTGCCCTTCTCCTGCTGCTGCGTGGTCGTTTCATCGCCCCCGTCGGTGGACTCAGACGGGGAGGGTGCTGCAGCGGAAGCCGTGTCGTTCCCGCCGGAGGATTCATCCTCGGCAGGTGCTTGGCTGGAAAAGACCGGCTCTGGGGAGGAAGAAGAATCCTCCTGAGCACCGCAGGCGCTCAGCGCGAGCGGCATGGCAGCGGTGAGTAGTGCGACGGCGGAGAAGCGGCGTAGGCAGCGCGGTGTCATGGCAGGCATGCGGGAACTCCAGGATTAGTCGAGGAGGGTGGCGACGGAGTCCGGGTCGGCGTCGGAAAGCATCTGGCGAATGCGGTCGTACTCGTCGTCCTCGCCGATGGCCTTGGCGGCGTGGCCGAGCGCGGCGATGGCGCGCAGGACACCCTGGTTCGGCTCGTGGGAGAAGGGGACAGGGCCCCAACCCTTCCAACCATTGCCGCGCAGTCGGTCGAGGCTGCGGTGGTAACCCGTGCGCGCGTAGGCGTAGGCGGTGATGAAAGTGGACGGTTCAGAGCCTTCCTGCTCCTTGAGTTCCTGCTCCGCTAGGAGCGCCCACAGCAGCGGGGAATCGGGGTGGGCAATAATGCCGGCGGCGAGATCCGAGGTGGACTCCGCGCCGGGATCGGCTGGCAGCTCAATGGGTTTCGGGGCAAGCATGTCTTTCATTTCCATGCCACCCCACTGTAGCGACGCCGGCGCGCTGCTACCAGAAATCGGAGACGTTCAGCTCAAAGGTATAGAGCGCGCGGCGCACCACCGGCAGCGATAGCCCGATAACGGAGGAAGGATCGCCTTCGATGCGGTCAATGAACCAGCCGCCCATTGCTTCCAAGGTGAAGGCACCGGCGCAGTGGAGAGGCTCGCCGGAGTGGGCATAGGCGGCGATATCGGACTCGCTGGCCTGAGCAAAGTGCACCGTGGTGGTGGACGTTTCCACATGGCGCTCATCGCCAAAGATGAGGCAGTGGCCGGTAAGCAGCTCGGCTGTGCGGCCGGCTTGCTGGTGCCAGCGTTCAATGGTGGCTTCCTCGGTATGGGGCTTTCCTTGGAGTTCGCCGTCGAGCAGCAGCATGGAATCGCCGCCGATGACGGGCTCGGTGGGGTAGCGTTCCGCCACCTTTTCGGCTTTGGCGGTGGCGAGGGCCGCCACGATATCGGCCGGCGGTTGGCCTGCGAGCGAGGCTTCGAGGGAGCGCTCGTCAATATCGGCCGGCTCCAATACGGGCTCCACGCCCGCGCCGCGCAGAATAGACGCGCGCGAGGGTGATTGGGAGGCAAGGATAAGCCGCATTAGAAGTACCGCACGGTATGGAAGGCGGAGGGGTTGTAGACGCGCTGCGCGCCAAAGCGCTCGAAGCGCTCGGCCGGGTTGCCCCATTCATTGCGTTCTCCGGCAACGCCCGAGCGCTTGGCGCTCATCTGCGCCAATACGGTGCGCAGGGCCGCGAGCTCATCCTCGGTGGGATTGCCCTTGACTACCTTGATTTCAGGTGCAGACATTTCCCCTCCTAAACGGTTCCGTGCTTCTTCGGTACCTGGGCTACGGCCTTGCGCTCTAGCAGGCGCAGGCCTTCTACCAGGTAGTGGCGGGTTGCCGTTGGCTCGATGACATTATCGGCCAGCCCGCGCTCCGCTGCGGCATATGGGTGTAAGAAGAGCTCGTCCATCTCCTCTTCCTTGTCCTCCGAGCCATAGATGGCCAGGGAAGCTTGGGAGGCCTGGGTGACGGCAATTTCCGCGGTGGGCCACGCGTAGACCAAATCCGCGCCGAGGTCCTTGGCGCCCATAAATACGTAGGCCGGACCGATGGCCTTGCGGGTGATCACAGTGAGCTTGCCGACGCTCGCTTCAGCCTGCGCATAGGCAAACTTCGACGCCCTGCGCAGCAGGCCGGCCTTTTCTTCTTCCGGGGTAGGCACAAAGCCTGGGGAGTCCACGAATTCCACAATGGGGGTATTGAAGGCATCGCAGGTACGCACGAAGCGTGCGGCCTTTTCTGCGGCGGCGGAATCTAGGGCGCCAGCCAGTGCCAGTGGCTGATTGGCAACGATGCCGACGGCGCGGCCGTCGATGTAGGCAAAGCCGGTAAGGATGTTTTGTGCGGCCTCGGCGGATAACTCGAAGAAGGAGCCTTCATCGACGACAGCCTTGATGACATCGCTCATGTCATAGGCCTGCGCGGCAGTATCCGGGATGACGGCGTTCAAATCAAAGTCTGCGACGCTACCGGCTTCCACTCGCGGCGCCTCGGCCCGGTTATTGGCGGGGAAGTAAGCCAAAACGTCGCGCACGAGGGACAAAGCCTGCTTGTCGTCGCTGGCCACCAGGTGAGCGGTGCCGGACTCTGCGTGGGCTGCGGCGCCGCCAAAGGTCTCTGGCTCCGCACCGGCCACGTGGCTGGCGGCCTGGTGGAGAGCGGTGCCTTGGGTGACTATGAGGACATCGGCAAACGTGGGTGCGAACGCTGCAATGCCGCTGGTATTGCCCGCGATAACGGAAATCTGCGGGATGAGACCCGAAGCCTGGGAGACACGCGCCATGAGGCGGGCGTATCCGGCCATGGTGACGATTCCCTCTTGTACACGCGGGCCGGTGGATTCATAGATGCCGATGATGGGCACGCCGGTCTTGATGGCGAGGTCGTATACCTTGGTGAGCTTTTCGGCATAAACCTCACCCATCGTGCCATCGAAGATTTCGCCGTCCTGGCTAAAGACGCACACGCGGCGGCCGTCGATAGAGCCGTAACCGGTGACCACGCCATCGGTATAGGGGCGGTCATGCTCGCGACCGAAATCGGTCGAGCGGTGGCGGGCCAGCGCGTCCGTTTCTACGAAGGAGCCCTCATCGAGCAGCTGCGTCACGCGGGCGCGGGCGGCCGGCTCGCCTTCTCCCAGCGGCGCGCGGGACTCGGCGAGCTTGGCGTCCAGGTCCTCGATCTTGCCGGCGGTGGTTTTCAGGTCAGTCATAGGCCCCCACACTACTAGCGCACCCCGCTCAATGCGGAATGGAACGCTGCGGGGACGCGGTGAAGAAAACGATTGTGCGGCAAATGCCACCACAGTGTGGGTGGTGCATAAAACCTGGGAATTCCTTGAATGCACCAGGGCAAGGAGCCCTAATCTGGGGGTGGAGCCTACTGTAAACATTTAACGGCGCGGGGCAGGTGAGTGCCCATTATCGCACCTCAAGGTAGGTAAAAGCATTAGAAAGATTTTCATTCAACTGTTGATGTGCGTCCGGTAATCCCTTATGATTGCCTGAGTCTTCATGAATGTTTCCCCTAATTTTTAACGATCTATTAAGGACGGTCTTCTGGTGATTAAAAAGGGACTGCGTTTGCTCGCACCGCTCGCCGTAGCGGCTCTCTTCACGCCAGTGGCACACGCGGGAGATGTTCCCCCGATGCCGCAGGCATATCCCATTTCCAACCTCTACAAGAGCTGCAGCGCTGCCGGCGATAATGCTGAGCGTGAATGGCGCTTTGCCGAAACCGGCCGCCGCTACATGAGCGACGGCACCCTGCAGTTCAAAAACACCACCAACCAAGAAGTGCCCTACACCGCCGAGGTAGAAACTGGTACCAATCACGAGATTGAAGCCAATTCCAAGGCCAAGCTGCCTTCCGGTTGGGACACCACCGCCAAGTCCGATATCGGTCTGAAGATGACCAACGGCTGGCGCGATAAAGAAACTTTCGGCCCAGTGAAGCTGAAGCCGGGTGAGTCCTTCCGCGTCGAGTACGGCGTCATCGAAAAGGACTTCATCTCTATGTTTGTAGGCTGCAATGATGACCGCCTAGAAAACATCCCAGGTGCCAACGTCATCCGCGGTAAGGGCCCGGCCGAGCGCTACGCCTTTGCTTATATCATCAAGGCGGATGGCTCAGTATCCGATCTGGCCATGGAAATTCCTTCCCGCTCTCCGGGGGCAAACTCCAAGCCGATCGAGGGTAACTACACCTCCGTATCCGGCCCGAGCCTAGAGAAGATCGCCGATCCGAAGAAGGATGAGATTATGCAGCCGGCCGCGGATCTGCAGCGCGATCCATCCTGGCCAAAGGAAGGCGATAAGTGTGAAGCTGGCGATACCTCCTGGTACCCGCTGGACATCACCGCTGTAAAGCCGACCTACCGCAAGGCTGGCTACTCCACCGACTTCCTCAACTGGTCTAAGGGCGATTACGAATTCGCCCCAGTGACTGACTTTGTCGTTGGCGCCGAGCACGCCCCGTACACCAACTGGCAAGGCAACCGCGGCGATATTCCGAAGGGCTGGCTGGAGTCCGTCGGTGCCGTAAAGCGCGCCTACATGCCGGTCGGCACCGAGCTCAAGCACGTGGATCTCAAGCCGGGCGAGCGCGTGCGCGTGGAGTATGGCACCACCATGACCCGCATCAACTACCGCGAGGTTCACTGCGGTAAGAGCGGAAACTACGACCTCACCTCTAACTACAAGCAGACCTCCGCCCCGAGTGGGTTCTGGGCAGAGGCCAAGATCACCGATAAGGCCGGCAATACCCGCACCGAGGACGTCACTCCGGACGAATTCCGCGACCTGCCGGTTCCGACCCAGACCATCTACTAAACCCCACCACACCTACACAAGGAGAAAGTTCCATGTTCAAGTCCAAGATTGCTTCTACCACCGCGGCTCTCGCCGTTGCTTCCGGTCTCGTCTTCGCTCCGGCCGCTAACGCCCTGCCACAGCGCGACCTCGGCCCGGCTAACCCGACTACCATTGGTGAGCGTTGCTCCAACCCGGGTGATACCGGCCAGACCGTTGACATCAAGCGCACCTACTTCGATGGTTCCGCTGGCTCCTGGACCGTGTCCAACTACAACGATGAGCCGCTGCCCGTTACCCGTTCTATCAAGGAAACCAAAACCAAGACCTGGAATGTTTCCGCCGGCGTTGACTTCAAGTTAATGGATCTCATCAACTTCACCTTCTCCTCCAGCTACACCGATAGCCAGTCCTACGAGGTGGGCGAGCAGGTTGGCCCATACAACATTGCTCCGGGCAAGACCGCCGTCCTGCGCGCCGGCTGGGTTGTATCTGACTTCGAGGGCCAGAAGACCGTGTGCGGCTCCGACCACAAGTGGCAGGCCAACGGCGGCACCTTCACTGCCACCCTGCCGAAGGAGCGCCACATCGAGGTCTCCACCCGCGATAACAACGATTGGGGCTAAACGTGAGCAAGACGTCCATCGCTAGCGCCCTAGCGGCGCTTAGCCTGGTGGCCGCTCCTGTTGCCCACGCCGCTGATTTCGGTGGGGACTTCGAGCTGCCCCAGCGCTGGAACGACGATTACAAGCCAGGCACGCATTGTTCGACGCCGGGTGAAAACGGCACCTACGTCACCGCAAAGCGCCGCTGGTTCAAGCAGACCGACGCCACGAGCGTGGCCAATCGCAACGCTGAGGAAGTGCCGGTTAAGCACACAGTTACCCAGGCTCGCACCCAGACCATCGAGGTCTCCGGCTCCGTTGAGGGCACCGGCGACCTGGCCAAGGTACTGACCAAGACCTATGGCTTCAACTACGTCAGCGAGCAGCACTGGAAGCTAAACCAGGTGGTTGGTCCGTACACCCTTCCTGCGAATTCGCAGGGCAAGCTGGTGTGGGGCTTTACCATGCTCGACACAGACGGTCAGGACGTGCGCTGCAACTCTGACCAGCAGTGGGAAGCGCAGGGCAAGCCGTATTCGGCTTCTGTGCCAGAAGCGCGCTACTCCGAGCTGCGCCTCGAAGACGCGCCTGAGTGGAACTAGGCCACCACAACTATTAAGCGCCCTCTCGGTCCATAAGGACCGGCGGGGCGTTTTTCTCTGTGGGTTGCGTAGTGCGCCGGTAGGAGAGGGGGCTGCGGCTGCGCGCTAAGGCTTAGGCTGGCAGCCAGGCGTAGCCATAAGGGCCAAGCTCCACCGGTCCGAGGTCGATGGAGCGATCGCCGAAGTTATGCAGGCACAGCAGATCACCGCGCTGGTAGCCAAGGACGGCCGCTTCGCCGGTCTCGATCGGCTCACACGGTGCAGTAGCGAGATCAGGGTGGGCATGGCGCTGGGCGATCATAGAGCGGACGGTATTGAGCAACGAGGTAGCGTCCTCAATCTGGGCGGCCACAGACGTTCCGCCTACAACCGGCAGGCGGGAAGGTGCGTTGGTGCTGAAACCAGAGTGCTCGGAATCGTCCCACTGCATTGGGGTGCGCACCGCATAGCGGTCCGGGAGCGTGGTGTCATCGAGCATGCCAATCTCATCGCCGTAGTAGATAAACGGTGCGCCCGGCAGGGTCATCAGCAGCGAGAACATGAGCTCCACCTTGCGGCGATCGCCATTCATCAGCGGCATCAGCCGGCGGGCAATGCCCACATGGGCGCGCATTTCATCATCGGGGAGGAAAGCTTCATACATCAGCTCGCGCACGTCATCGTCCACCATCTCCAGGGTGAGCTCATCGTGATTGCGCAGGAAGGTACCCCATTGGCAGCCTTCCGGAAGCTGGGGCAGTTCGTCGAGGACGGAGTAGACCGGGGTTGCGTCGCCAAGCGCCAATGCTTGGTACAACCGTGGCATAACCGGGAAGTTGAAGACCATGTGGAAGCGCTCGCCCTTGCCATAGAACTGCATGGTCTCTGCCGGAGGCTGATTGGCCTCCGCGATGAGCACCGCATCTGGGTAGTGGGTGTCCATGAAGGAGCGAATCTTCTCCACAAACTCGATGGTCTCCGGCAGGGACTCGCCGCCTACACCATCGCGTTCAAAGAGGTAAGCAATGGCATCAAGGCGCAGGCCGTCCAAACCCTTGTCCATCCAGAAGGACAAGATCTTGAACACTTCCTCCTGCACGGCCGGGTTATCGTAATTTGAATCCGGCTGGTGGGAGTAGAAGCGGTGGAAGTAGTACTGGCCGCGCTGGTCATCCCACGTCCAATTGGAGGTCTCCACGTCGGTGAAAATGACACGGATTTCGGGGTAGCGCTCCGGGTCATCGCCCCAAACATAGAAATCGCCATAGGGGCCGGTGGGATCCGTGCGGGAGGCCTGGAACCACGGGTGATCGGAGCTGGTGTGATTGAGCGCCAAATCCGTCATAATGCGCATGCCGCGGCGGTGCAGCTGCGCAATGAGCTCTTCAAAGTCCTCCATCGTGCCGTAATCCGGATGGATGGAGTAGTAGTCCGCGATATCGTAGCCATCATCGCGCAAGGGGCTGGCATAAAACGGCGAGAGCCACAGGCAGTCCACGCCGAGCCACTGGAGGTAATCCAGCTTATCGATGACCCCGCGCAGCGTGCCTACCTCCTTATCGCCATCGGCCTTAAAGGAACCGACGAGGGCTTGGTAGAAGACGGCATTGTGGTACCAGCTCATGAAAGGTCCTTTCTTTTTGCCCGCCAGGTCAGGTAGGTAAGGAGACACAGGGCGCCGGCTAGGAGGCCGGGCCATAGGGCGGGGGAGTCATGGAAGAGATTGAGTACAGCTTGGATAACCGCGAGGAGGCTAAAGAAGCCGAGGAAGCCTAAGGCGGTATCCCACAGCATGGCCCGACGCATTAGGCCTTGACACCGCCAGCGGTCAGGCCGGCGACGATGCGGTGCTGGAAGATGAGCACCATGATGACCAATGGGATGGTCACCAACGCGCCGGCGGCCATGGTGGCGGCATAGGGGTACTCGAAGGCGGACGGGCCGGAAAAGCGTGCAATGGCTACGGTCACCGGCTCGGTATCGGTGGTGGACAGCTGCTTGGCCAGCATGAACTCATTCCAGGTGGTGATAAAGGCGATGATCGCGGTGGTAAATAGCGCCGGCGCCGCAAGAGGCAGAAGCACTAGGCGGAAGGCCTGGGAGCGCGAGGCGCCATCCACCCGGGCTGCTTCTTCTAGTTCCCAGGGCAGCTGGCGGAAGAAGCTCAGCAGCGTATAAACCGTCAGCGGAAGTGCGAAGGAAATATTGGGGATGATCATCGCGCGGTAAGTACCAATCCATTCCAGGTTGCCAAAGAGCTGGAAGAGTGGGGTGACCAAGGCAATGGCCGGGAACATCGAGGCGGCCAGGATAATGCCGGTCACGATTCCCTTGCCCGGGAAGTCATAACGGGAGAGTGCATAGGCGGTAAAGACGCCGATGAGCACGGCCACCGCAGTAGTAACCAGGGAGATAAGCAGCGAGTTTCCCAGCGCGGCTAGGAAGTCATTTCCCTTATCGGTAGCCAAGGCATCGCGGAAATTATCCAGCGTGACGTGGGTGGGCCACGGGGTCGTATCGAAGGTGAAACGCTGATCCCGCAGCGCAGTCACCAGCATCCAGTAAAAGGGCGCCAGACCCCAGAACATGATGAAGACGATGCCGGCGTAGTGTCCGAATTTACGCATTATTTAGCTGCCTTCCTGCCGGAGACATCCGCGCCAAGGAAGCGGATGAGGATAAAGGCGACGACGAAGATGAGAAGGAAAATAAGGGTGGAGAGCGCGGAGGCGGAGTTGAAGTTACCTTGGCGCATATCCTCTACCACCAGCTGGGAAATGGTCGCGGTGGGGGAGTTGGAGGAGCTAGAAATCATGATGACCGGTAGGTCATACATGCGCAGCGCATCCAGGGTACGGAAGAGCACAGCCACCATGAGCGCCGGGCGCACCAGCGGGAGCGTGATGCGGAAGAAGGTCTGGATGCGGTTGGCGCCGTCCACGCGAGCGGCATCGTAAACGTCCTTGGGAATCATTTGCAGGCCGGCCAGGATGAGCAGCGCCATGAATGGTGCTGTCTTCCATACGTCCGCGATGATGACAGCCAGGCGAGCGTAAAACGGGTCCGTGGTCCAGGCAATGTTCGCACCAAGCAGCGAGTTAACGATGCCATCTGGGGCGAACATGAACTGCCACAGCTTGGCCGTGACGGCCGTAGGAATGGCCCAGGGGATAAGCACTGCAGCGCGCACCAAGCCGCGGCCGCGGTACTCACCATTCATAATGAGCGCCATCAGCATGCCCAGGATGGTCTCCAGCAGCACGGTAACGATGGTGAAAAAGAGCGTGATCTTAACCGCCGGCCAAAAGTCCGTGGCGATAACGCCCGGCGGGCAGGTAGAAATCTGACCAGTGCCGGAAACACACCGGTTATTAATCCAGTACAGGTAATTTTCCAGCCCGGCAAAGCCGCCTTCCTCAAAAAGCCCCGTTTGCGGGTTGAGCTGCCTATTGCCTTGGAAGGACAGGACAATGGCGCGGATGATGGGGTAGCCGATAATGACGGCGAGCACGATGAGCGCCGGAGCAATCAGCCCGGCCACGCGCCCATAATTCTTGCGCTGGGGCTTCGGCGCGCTTGCCGACGCCCCCTTCGGCGCCCCCTTGGACGCAGTCGGCGAAGCTATAGCCACGCTGGACCGCCTTTCTGTTCAAGAAATGCTAAGTATTGGCTAGATTCTATCCCCATTAGGGGAGTGAAAACCACAAAGGGTGAGGCGGCGGGGTGTCCGCCTACCTCACCCGGATTGGGCGATTAGCCCTGGGAAGCCGATTCGATGGCCGCCTTCATATCGGCGGTGGCATCATCCACCGACTTGCCATCCGTCAATGCAGCGTAGGCATTGTCTTGGATGGCCTTGGAAATCGCCGAGTAGAACGGGGAAACCGGGCGCGGTGCCGCGTTCTCCAGAGATTCCTTGAGCGCCGGCAGGTACGGGAACTCCTGCTGCAGCTGCGGGTCATCGTAGATGGAAGCCAAGACCGGCGGGAAGGACTGCTCCGCAAAGGACTTCTGGTTGTCCTCATTGATGATGAACTTCATGAAGTCGAGCGCCGTGCCCTTATTTTTGGAGTTGATATTGATGCCGTTGTTATAGCCGCCCAGCGTGGACACACCTACGCCATCCTTGCCCAGCGGGGCCTGAACCTCGACGTCGACGCCGGCATCCACCGCGTTGGAGTACATATACGGCCAGTTCATGGCGAAGGCGGTCTTGCCCTCTGTAAAGGCCATATTGGTTTCTTCCTCGGTGGCGGCGGTGGAGTCCTTGGAAATGGTCTCCTCCTTGTAGGCATCCACCATGGCCTGCAGGCCGTCCTTGGCCTCCTGGGAATCCACGGTCACGTTGCCATCCTTATCCAGGACGGAGCCGCCCCAGCCTTCCATAAAGTCAGCGGTGTTGAGCGCTAGGCCCTCGTACTGCTTGAACTGGGTGGTCAGGCAGTCCTTGCCCTTGTCCAGTGCCTCACACGCGGACTTAAGATCCGCAAACTTCTCTGGTGCCTTATCTGCGAGCTCGGTATTGCGGAAAAGTAGCTGACCGTTAGTGTTTTGTGGCAGCGCGTAGAGCACGTCGTTATAGGTGGCAGACTCCACGGTGGCTGGCAGAAGCTCATCCGTCTTGGTTTCAAAGTCACCATTGAGCGGCTGGAGCCACTGGTTGGCGGCGAACTCCGCGGTCCACACCACGTCAAGCGCCATGACATCGTAGTCATCGCTGCCCGCCTGCAGGGACTGCACTAGGGTCTCGCGCTGGGCGTCGGCCTCGCCGGCCAGCTCCTTGAGGGTGACCTTCTCGTCTGGGTGCTGCTCGTTCCACTTGTCGATGATGGGGGTCACCTTGTCCGTGTCATTTTTGCCCATGGCAAAAGTGATGGGGCCGCGCGCATCCGCGCCGCCCTCAGAAGAACCGCCCTCGGCGGAATCGGAAGAGGAAGAAGAGCAGCCGGCCAGTGCCAATACTGCGGTAGTCGCAACGGTGGTGCGAAGCAGGAATTTCTTCATGGAATTCACCTTTCGGAAAACTTTCGGTTCTTTAAACCTAAAATACGGACACCAAAAGGTGGATAATTTTGACCTATTTAACTCTAAACGGGGGTAGAAAAGGGGCTGTGGGTGGCGGAGACGCGTACCTGCGTCCCGGCTTTCTCCACGGATTAGCCTCCGCTAGAACTAGTCCTGCGCGATGCGGCGGCCCGTTTCCGGATCGAAGCGGTGCGCCTCGCGCGGATTGAAGGTCAGCACGACCTCCTCGCCGCGCTGCGGTGGGGTGCTTTCGGCCCGGGCGACTAGGCGCTTGTCACCCACGGTGACGTAGACATAAGACTCCGCACCGAGTTCTTCCACGATGTCTACGACGCCCTGGAACCCCACTGGGCCCTTATTTATGAACATCTTTTCCGGGCGCACGCCCACGCGGGAACCGTTGTAATCAAAGATATTCATCGCCGGCGAGCCGATGAATCCGGCAACGAATTCGTTCGCGGGGGCGTCGTAAAGCTCCCGCGGCGGGGCTACCTGCTGCAGCTCGCCGTCCTTGAGCACCGCCACGCGATCGCCCATGGTCATAGCCTCCACCTGGTCGTGGGTGACATACACCGTCGTCGTGCCCAGGCGCTGCTGGAGGCTGGCCAACTCCGCGCGGGTCTGCACGCGCAACTTGGCATCCAGGTTGGACAGCGGCTCGTCCATGAGGAAGGCCTTCGGCTCGCGGACAATGGCCCGGCCCATAGCCACGCGCTGGCGCTGACCGCCGGACAAATCCTTGGGCTTGCGCTTGAGATACTCGGTAAGGCCGAGCGTTTCCGCCGCCTCGTGCACTTTGGCTTTGATCTCGGATTTGGGAAGCTTTGCCAGCTTCAGGGCAAAGCCCATGCTTTCCTCCACCGTCAGGTGTGGGTAGAGGGCATAGTTCTGGAAGACCATGGCGATATCGCGATCGCCTGGTTCCAGGTTGGTCACGTCCTTGCCATCGATGGTGATGCGGCCGCTGGATGTAGGTTCCAGGCCCGCTAGTGCGCGTAGCGTGGTGGACTTGCCGCAGCCCGATGGGCCAACGAGGACTAGGAATTCGCCGTCCGCGATATCGAGGTCCAAGTCTCTTACCGTGGGCGCGCTCGCGCCGGGGTAGGTGATGTTGACCTTTTCAAAAGTGACCTTTGCCATGCGCAACACACTAGCACCATTGGCGGCCGGTATCCTTGAAGCTTATGACTGCACTTGATTTGGAACGCATTCGCACCGCGCTGGCGGACGATTTCACCACCATCGATTTCGTGGAAAAGACCGGCTCCACCAATACCGATTTGATGCAGGCCACCAACGTTGCGGATGGCACCGTGCTGCTTGCCGACGAACAACTTTCCGGCAAGGGCCGCCTCGGCCGCACTTGGACCGCGCCGGCCGGCTCCCAGGTCATCTTCTCCGTGCTCTTGCTGCCGGAATCCCTCGAGCACCTGGGCACCCTGCCGCTGGCCGCTGGCCTCGCGGTGACCGATTCGATCGAGGGCACCGTGCTGAAGTGGCCAAACGACGTGCATATCGACGGCAATAAGCTGTGCGGCATCCTTGCCGAGGCCGGTCCCGTTGGCCAAGCCTTTAAGGCTGCGCCAAAGACCGAGCTCACCAAAGTGGAGGTAGGCAAGGCTGAAGTCAACAAGGCAGAGGTTAATAAAGCCGAAGTAAATAAGGCTGAAGTCAACAAGGCCGTAGGCGGCGCCGCACCATCCGCGCGCGTCGTCGTGGGCATGGGCATCAATGTCACCCTGACACGTGAGGATCTTCCGATTGAAAAGGCCACCTCGCTTGCACTCGAAGGCCGCGACACGGACCGCACCGAGCTGGCCATTACCGTGCTGAAGAACCTGCGCCGTCGCATCGTGCAGTGGGAGAACCAAGATCCGCAGCTCTTGCGTGACTACCGTGCGGTCTGCTCCTCGCTCGGCCAGGAGGTGCGCCTAGAAACCCCGTCCGGCGATGTCACCGGGCACGTCGATGAAATCGGCGAGGACGGCCGCATCATGGTCGCCGGCGAGTACTACTCTGCGGGCGATGTTACGCACTTGCGACCGCAGCAGTAGATGCACGAGGTAGCATCCTAGCTATGGGACTAATGAAGATGGGCCAAGGTGAGGTCAAGCGCGCGGATGTCTCCGCGCCGTTTCGCGCGCTGATTTTCCCCTTCCTCGAGCTCATCCTCATCACCGGACTGCTGTGGATCGCCATCGGTTGGTGCGATGTCCAAGCGGTAGACCCGATGCTACGCAATGGCCTGGTCGCTGTGTGGGCACTGTTGGGAATCTGGCGCTTTGTCATTCCCCTTTATAAGGCTCGCCGCAAGCGCTTCATCGTGACTAATAGGCGCGTCATTGCGCGCGAGGGCCGCAATATCGATTCGATTCCGCTGCAGGATATCCGCGGCGCCCGCAAGCGCCGAGGCGGGGTCTCCCTAGCAATTCACGGCTGGGACCGGGCCATGTATTTTCCCAACGTGGCCAAGCCCAAGCGCGTGGCCGAGATTATTAATGATCGCCCTTGGTTTTAACCTCGGTGGTATGAAGCTGGCTATCCAGATCCTCAGGGGAGAGGTTAGCTCGGCTGAATTCTTGCGTCAGCGGCAGGCGCAGCTCTAGGTCGGAGGCGGGGCAGAGCTCAACCGTTGCCTTATCCACTACGTAGTCCAGCACGTGGCCGCCGGAGGTGCGGGCGGCGTCGATAAAGTGCACGTGGCAGCCGGGTACCGAGATTCCCTTTTCATAGACGGGGGTGCGGAAGCCGCCGATGACACCCTCGACGTCCTTAAAGTGCAGCTCCTTATCGCCACCAACGGCCTCAGACATTGGCGGGTAGGGCTTTTCTTGCTTGACCACCGTGCGGGTGGTCACCTCCTTGAACGTGCCCACGATTCGTACCGCGTACATGTAGTTAGCGGAAGGCTCGAGCTTATCGATGAACGCGGAGAGCTGATCGCGGCGCAGGCCCGCGGGGGCGTCGGCAGTAATGCGCGGGACAAAGTTCGTGGCTACCGCGTAGGGGGTGCGTTGGTCTAGGTCTGCAATCTGCGCGGAGCCATCGCCGCGCAGCTGGTAGCAGGTGCCATCCAAAATGATCATCTCTCCGTCGAGGCCATCAAAGGTGCCGAGGCCAAAATTGCCCTTACCAAGCAGTTCCGAAATGGTCATTTCGCCGTCATAAATGCCGTCGAGCAAAGCGGTCATGAGGGAATTTTGGAAGATGGTATGACGAGTGAACATAGTATCCAGGCTAGTATTGGGGGACGTGAGTGACTTAAAGCCTATTGTAACTGTTTGTGGCGACGGCCAGCTGGCTCGCATGATGCAGCCGGCCGCCGCGGAACTCGATATTCACCTGCGGATTCTGGCCAGCAAGCCGGACTCCCCCGCCGCGCAGGTCACCCCGGACGTGGTGCTGGGGGATTACACCTCCTTGGAGGAGCTGCGCGGCGTGGCAGAGGGGGCGGATGCCATTACCTTCGAGCATGAGCATGTGCCCAACGAGCACTCCGCCGCGCTTATCGACGCCGGATTTAACGTCCAGCCCCAGCCCACCGCCCTCATCTACGCGCAGGACAAGCTCAAGATGCGCGAAAAGCTCGCCGCGCTGGGCGCTCCCGTGCCGCGCTTTGCCGCCATCGACTCGGTGGCCGATGCCCGCGCCTTTTTCGACGCCGTCGATGGCCGCGTGTGCCTCAAGGCCCGCCGCGGTGGTTATGACGGCAAGGGCGTATGGTTCCCCACCGCCGATAGTTGCTTTGAGCTGGTCTCCGAGCTGCTTGAGGCCGGAACCCCGCTGATGGCAGAGGAAAAGGTGGAACTTACCCGCGAGCTTTCCATCTTGGTAGCCCGCCGTCCTTCCGGCGAGGCCAAGGTGTGGCCGATTACCCAATCCCGTCAGGAAAACGGCATCTGCGCCGAGGCCATTGCCCCCGCTCCTGGCCTTACACCGGAACTTTCCCAGCGCGCGTCCGAGCTGGGTCTCACCATCGCCGAATCCCTCGGCGTGACCGGCGTGCTGGCCGTCGAACTCTTTGCCTTCGACGGCCCTGAGGGCGAGGATATCTCCGTCAACGAACTGGCCATGCGCCCGCATAACACCGGCCACTGGACCCAGGACGGCTGCGTGACCTCCCAATTTGAGCAGCACCTGCGCGCCGTGCTCGACCTCCCCTTGGGCGCAGTCGACGCGCTTGCACCTGTCACCGTGATGGCCAATGTTTTGGGCGCCGACGAAGATCCCGCCATGCCTATGCCGGAGCGCGTCCGCAAAGTCATGGAGCGCTACCCGCAGGCCAAGATTCACCTTTATGGCAAGGACCATCGCCCCGGCCGCAAGATTGGCCACGTCAACGTCACCGGCGATTCCACCGAGGAAACCCTTTCCATTGCCCGCCAGGCCGCGCACTTCCTCGTGCACGCCGACTGGGCATAAAATTCTGCCTGTAGAAAGGACACTATGCAACCGCACGTAGGCATCATCATGGGCTCCGATTCCGATTGGCCCACCGTTGAACCCGCCGCTCAGGTCCTCGCGGACTTCGGCATCCCCTTCGAGGTCGGCGTGGTCAGCGCCCACCGCACCCCGGAAAAGATGCTGGCCTATGCCAAGGAAGCACACACCCGCGGGTTGAAGGCGATTATCGCCTGCGCCGGCGGTGCCGCGCACCTTCCCGGCATGGTCGCCGCGGCCACGCCGCTGCCGGTCATCGGTATCCCCCGCGCACTGAAGGATCTCGATGGCCTCGACTCCCTCCTGTCTATCGTGCAGATGCCTAGCGGCGTGCCGGTAGCCACCGTCTCCATCGGCGGTGCGAAGAACGCCGGCCTGCTCGCCGCCCGCATCCTCGGCGCTGGCGACCCCGCTATCCAAGACAAGATGGTGGATTACCAGAAGCAGATGGCCGAGGAAGTCGAGCAGAAGGACAAAAACCTGCGCGACAAGCTGCTGGGGGAGTAGCTCTCCGGTCTAAGGCCAAACAAAACAAGCACGTTTTAGCCAAAACCACGTAGTTTTTCGGCAAAACGTGCTTGTTTCGTCTCCTAATCTCTAGCGAAGTTCTCGTCGCCCTTTGCCAGCATGCAAAACAAGCACGATTGGGCAAAACTCGCGGAGGAAAAGGGTAAAACGTGCTTGCTTTGCATCGTTGTAGCCTGCGGCGTGAGGAAGCGTGCTTTAAGCTTTCGGGCAGGGGAATAATGCTCAAAGGGGGAAGCATGGAAGAAGTACTGGTTTCAGACCTAAGCAGGGGCGAGCTGCAAACTTATGTAGCGAATGGAAAGATAATCCGAATCGGCCGCGGGATTTATACGTGGCGGGAACCGACTCCCATGGAGGTAGCTCGCATCCTGCACAAGCGGTGGCCTGGAATCATGCTTGCAGGAAGCTCTGCGGTGCAGCTGTACTCCAAGAAGGAGATGACCTTTCCTCTGAAATTTGCCTACAGGCATGTCGTGAGTGGTTCGCAGTGGTTTGAAGCCGAGCCGATTTACGGCTAGCGCCCTTCAATTTCTTCCGTGACCTGCTCAAAAGAGAAGCGTTCGCCGGTATCGGCGGCGCGGGCTTGGCGGAGGGCTTCAGCATCTGCGGCGGCTTCGAGGCGGTCAAGGAATGCTAGTTCTTGAGGCGAAATGATAACTGCGGCTTCCTTACCGTTGCGGGTGACAACGGTGCGGGTGCCTGCGTAATGGGCTTGGTCAATGACCTGGCCTAAGCGGGTGCGGAGTTCGGAAAGTGGCAAGGACAATGAAAGCTCCTAATACATCAAAATACTACTAGTACTAAGTTAGCAAAGAGTACAACTTTTTAAGAGGTTATGGAATACAACATCGCGTTTACGCGGCAGGCTAAGCGAGAGTTACAAAAAATCCATCAGGGAAACCGAAAGCAATATCATCGGATTAAGCGCGCGATCGGTGGACTGGCTAAAGACCCATATCCACCGGGATCAATCGCTTTGTCTGGCAGGAGTGGCCGAAGAATAAGGGTGGGAAATTACCGCGTGCTGTACTCCGTAGAGGAGCAAGAAGTGCTGGTGGAAGTGTTTACCGTAGGGGCACGCGGAAGCGTTTATAAGCGCTAGAAGGGCACGCCGGAGCGCAGGATGACATTGGCAAACGGCGTGGTGGAACCGGTGCGCACGACGAAGGAGGCGCGGGCGACCTCGCGCTTGAGGTCATCGTGGGAGACCTCGGTAAGCGGTATTGCGGGAAGCAGGGAGCGCACCTCGGGCGGGGTGGTATCGGCGATGGTGGCGGCTTCGACCACGACCTCCCCAAGGAGGGCTGCCAAGGTATCGGCAAAGGTGGGGATGCCGAAGGTCAGCGTGAGGTCGATGACGGGCACGTCGTGGGGGATGGGCAGGCCGCAATCGGCGATAACGAAGGTATCGGTGTGCCCGAGGCGGGCGACGGCGCTGGTGAGCGCGGGATTGAGCAGGCCGGATTTACGCATCGGTGACCTCCGGCAGGGCGGATTCGGTGGTGGGGTAGGAAGGCTGTGCGCCGTTGCCGGTGGCGGCGAAGGCGCCGACGCGGGCGGCGAAAGTGGCGGCATCGACAAGCGAGGCACCGGTGAGGAGCTGGGCGCAGAAGGCGCCTGCGAAGGCATCGCCGGCACCGGTGGTATCCACGGCGGTCACGCGCGGGGTGGGGATATCCGTGCCGCCCTCCGGGGTGGCCACGTAGGCGCCGTGGGCGCCAAGGGTGAGAACGACAGAGAGGAAACCGGCCTCTACCAGGCGGTGGGCGAGCTCGCGCGGGGCGCCCTCCGCAGACAGGCCGAGCTGGTCCAGGATGAGCCCTGCTTCGTGCTCATTGGCCAGCAAAGGATCGGCCTGCAGGAGCGAGTCGCGGTCGACCTCGACCACGGGCGCGAGGTTGACCACCACTCGGCCTTGGGCCGCCTCGACCGCGGCCTGGAAACCGGAGGCGGGGATTTCGCCCTGGAGGAGGACTACATCGGCATCGGCGATGGTGGAGGCGCGGGAGGTGACAAAGGGGGCGTCGACAAGCGCGTTGGCACCGGGGGAGATGACGATGGTGTTCTCGCCGTCGGCCGAGACGGTAATGACGGCGAGGCCGGTGTTGGTATCGGCCTGCTCCACGGCTCCCAGATCGATGCCGGAGGTACGCATGTAGTGCATCGCAGGCTCGGCATAGGGATCGGAGCCGACCGCGCCCACGAAGGCCACGGTGGCGCCCAGCTGCGCGGCCGCGACAGCCTGGTTAGCGCCCTTGCCCCCGGCCAAGATGTCGCCGCCAGAGCCCAGCAGGGTCTCGCCGGGCTGTGGGTGGCGCTCGGCGTGCACGATGAGATCGGCATTGATGGAACCGACGACGGTTAGCTTGCTCATTGGAAATCCTCCACATTGTCGCGGGTGACGGTGATGACCTCGACGGGGACGTTCTTCTCCGCCGCGCCACCGTGCAGGAGTGCTGCGGCTTGTTCGATGGCGCGGGCACCGAGCTCTGCGGGCTGCTGGGCGATGGTAGCTTCTAGCTTGCCATCTTTGACCGCCTTGAGGCCATCGAAGGTGCCATCAAAAGCCACTACCTTGACCTCAGAGCCAGCGCGCGAGCCCAAAGCTTCGACCGCGCCGAGCGCCATTTCATCGTTCTCTGCAAAGATGGCCTTGATATTAGGGTTGGCCTGCAGCAGGTTGGTGGCGACGTTGAGGCCTTCCGTGCGGTCGAAATTCGCCGATTGCTTGCCGACGACCCGAATGTCCCCATACTTCGCAATCTGCTCTTCAAAGCCCTTGCCGCGCTCGCGCGAGGCCGAAGTACCGGCGGTGCCCTGCAGGATGAGGATATCGCCCTTTTCTCCGATGGCTTCAGCGAGTTTATCCGCCGCCTGTGCGCCGCCGGCGACGTTATCGGAGGCCACCATGGAATCCAGCTCTACGCCGTTGACATCGCGGTCCACGCCGATGACGGGCACGCCGTCATTTTTGATGCCACGCACGGCTGGAGCGACGGCATCGGAATCGGTGGGGTTGACCACGACGACCTTGGCGCCCATGGAAGTGGCATTGCCCAGCTGATTGACTTGCTGGGCGGGGTCATCGGAAGCGTCTTGAATGTCGAGCGGAACGCCGAGTTCCTTGGCCTTATCTTGTGCGCCGTGGCGCAGCTCGACGAAGAAGGGGTTGGTCTGCGTGGAGAGCGCTAGGGTGATGCGGTTGCGGTCTTCTTCCGAGCGATTGCAGGAGGCAAGGCCTAGCGCGAGGGCGGGTACGAGGAGGGTGGCGATGAGCTTTTTCATGGCGGGTGCTCCTTAGTTGGCCGTCTTATTGCGGATGACGTCGAAGCCGACGGCCAGCGCGATGACCAGGCCGATCACGATCTGCTGCCAGAAAGAGGAGACGTTGAGCAGGTTCAAGCCATTGCGGATGACCGCTAGCAAGATCGCGCCGACCAGGGTGCCGGTGGCCTTGCCTTGGCCACCGGAGAGCGAGGCACCACCGATGACGACGGCCGCGATGGCATCCAATTCGTAGCCGGTGCCGGCCTGCGGCTGTGCGGATTCGAGGCGGCCGGCCATGACCATGCCGGCCCAGGCGGCGAAGAAACCAGAGAGTGCGAAGACGGCGATCTGGATGCGCTTGACCGGCAGGCCTGAGAGGCGGGCGGCCTCCAGGTTGCCGCCGATGGCGTACATGGAACGGCCGAGCACCGTGCGCTCCAGGATGAACCAACAGATGAGCCCGGCGATAACCATCATGATGATGGGCACGGGGAAGCCGGCGATATCGCCTCCAAAGGCATTGACGGACGGGGCGGTTTCAATCGGCGAGCCCTGGGAAATGACCAGGGTGAGGCCGCGGGCGATGGACATCATGGCCAGCGTCGCAATGAAGGAGGGGATCTTGCCCCACGCGGTGGCCATGCCGCAGATGGCGCCGGCCAACGCACCTACGATTAGGCCGAGAAGCAGGGTGAGCCAGCCAGGCAGTCCCGCGGTGGAGAACATGTAGGCAGAGACCATGGCGCCGAGCGCGGCGACCGAACCCACCGAGAGGTCGATGCCGGCGGTGACGATGACAAAGGTCATGCCGAAGGCCAAGATGGCTACCGTGGCGGCCTGGATGCCGATATTGAGCAGGTTCGCCACGGTAAGGAAGTACGGCGTAGCGATAAACAGCGCGATGCACAGGGCAATGAGGCCGACGAGCGCGCCATTATTCATCGCCCAGTTAACTACTCGATTCTTGGTCATGCTTCATCCTTGGGGTTAGTGCCGGCAGGCGCGGCAGCAGAGGCAGAGGTAGAAGAGGTCACATTGGATACGGCAAAGGCCATGACCTCGTCTTGGGTGGAGTCCTTGGGTAGCTGGCCGGCGAGTTGGCCGCCGGACATGACGAGGATGCGGTCGGACATGCCGAGCACCTCAGGCAGATCGGAGGAGGCCATGAGCACAGCGCCGCCGGCAGCGGTGACCTCATTGATGATGTTATAAATCTCCACCTTGGCGCCGACGTCGACGCCGCGGGTGGGCTCATCGAGGAGGAGGACTTTGGAACCGGCCAGTACCCAGCGGCCAAAGACCGCCTTTTGTTGGTTGCCGCCGGATAGGTTCCGGATGGGCTGGGAGAGATCGGCCATGCGAATGCGCAGCTTCTCCGCTACGTCACCGGCGCGGCGGCGTTGACCGCTGCGGTCTGCCAGCCCCACCTTAGCGGTGGGGTAGAGGGTGGCGAATCCGAGGTTATCGCCCACGGAGGCATCGAGAACTAGCGCTTGGGACTTACGGTCTTCGGGGATATGGCCCACGCCGGCGCGGATGGCGGCACGAATATCGCCGCCGCGCAGCTGCGTGCCGCCGACACGGATGGTGCCGGAATCGTAGGGGTCGGCGCCTGCGATGGCGCGAATGATTTCGGTGCGGCCGGCGCCCACGAGCCCGGCGAGGCCGACGACTTCGCCGGCATGGACGGTGAAGGTGACGTCGTGAAAGGCGCCGTCGGCAGTCAGCTCGGAGACCTCCAGCAGGGCCTCGCCGCGCTCGGGAGGAACCTCGCGCGGGTACTGGTTTTCAATCTCGCGGCCGACCATGAGGCGCACCAGCTCGTCTTCGTCCGTATCGGCTGGGACCTCGGCGATGAAAGAGCCATCGCGCAGCACGCTGATGGTCTCTGCAATGCGCGCCAGCTCCTCCAGGTGGTGGCTGATAAAGACCATGGCCACGCCTTTGGCCTTGAGTTCTTCGAGCACGGCAAAGAGTGCATCAACCTCCTTGCCGGTGAGCGCGGCAGTAGGCTCATCCAAGATGAGGATGCGCGCGTTCATGGACAGCGCCTTGGCGATTTCCACGAGCTGCTGCTTGGCCACGCCCAGCTCACCCACCGGCATGTCCAGATCCACGTCCAAGCCGATAAGGTGCAGTGCCGCTTGTGCCTGTGCCCTGAGGTGCTTGCGATTGACCAACCCAAAACGGCGTGGGGTCCGCCCGAGCATGATGTTCTCGGCCACGGACATGGTGGGCACAAGGTTGAGTTCTTGGTGAATGGTGGCGATGCCCAGCGCCTCAGAGGCCTTGGTATCTGGGATTTTCACCTCTGTGCCATCTACCAGGATGCGGCCGGAATCTGGCGCGTGCACACCGGCAATCATCTTGATGAGGGTAGATTTTCCCGCGCCGTTCTCACCCAGCAAGGCCTGCACTTGGCCGCGGCGGACGGTGAGGTCTACCCCCTTAATGACCTCTATCGGGCCAAAGGATTTGGTGACATTATCCAGGCGCAAAACGCAGTCACTCATGGCGTGGCTCCATCGAGTTGGTGGGCAGTGGACATGCGTGGGATATAGCGGGTTTCTAGCACTTCGCCTTCCGGTTGGTGCTTATCATTGATCGCCGCGATGAGCTTGGCCGTGGCGGTCTCGCCCATTCTGGCCACGTCCTGGTCAACCACCGAGATAGGGGAGGGCTGGAAGCGCAGGTAGATGAAATCATCGAAGCCGACGAGCGCGATTTCTTCTCCGATGCGCTTGCCCGCATTATGGCAGGCCTCCAGCGCGCCGGCCGTCATCATGGAATCGCCGGCAATGAGCGCGGTGACGCCTTCTTGCAGGAGTGCGAGGGCTCCTTTATAGCCCTCACGGTGGCGGTAGCTGCCGTGGTGGATATGGGTAGGCATGCCGCGGGTGGCGGTCTTGAAAGCTTGCAGGCGCTGGCGGCCGGTGGAGGTTTCCTGCGGCCCGGAAAGATAGCCGATGTGCGTGTGCCCCTTCTCTTTGAGCTGTTCCACGGCTTGTTTCATACCCGTGTGGGGGTCTGATAGGACTGCTGGAATCTGGCCCAGGGCGCGGTCAATGAGCACGAGCGGGCGGTAAGCGCGCGCCTGCTCGAGCGCTTCTTCGGCGCCTTCGAGAGGTACCGCGATAATGCCGTCTACCTGGCGTTCCATCAGGGCATCGAGGGCTTTGACTAAGCGCTGCGGATCCTCGCCACAACTGGTAATCATCGTAGCGAGTCCCTGCTTATCGGCGGCTTCTTCAATGGCTGCGGCCATTGCGGCGAAGTAGGCATTGTCTAGGCTGGGGATGACCAAGCCGATGGCGTTAGATCGGGAGCTGCGCAAAGCTCGGGCTTGGGCATTGGGCCTATAGTTGAGCTTGATGGCCGTGTCCTTGACGCGTTGGCGCGTGGACTCCGAGATGGCTGGGTTGCCCGAGAGCGAACGGGACGCGGTGGAAATGGATACTCCAGCAGCAGCGGCCACGTCCTTGAGGGTGGTTCCGGCCATGCTGTCCTCCTTGGTTTAGGCTAGTGAGCCGGCTTCCGGCCCTCCTGGGTGCAATCGATTGCACATTTGAGATAAAGGTACGGCTATTTCCATCTTCCTGTCAAGAGCTGGCAAGTCTATGCTGGTATCCATGTCTGACCCGCTCCTTGTTTTGGGCTCCCGCGTAACCCACGGCTACCCCGGCGCCATGCTGCGCTCGCGCCTAGACAAGGCATTGGCGCTCTATAGCGGGCAGCAGATTATTGTCTCGGGCCGTGGTGAGGCGGGGCCCATGGCTACATACCTCAGTGAGCGCGGTGTGCCGGCCGAGCGGGTAGTGGTGGAGCCGGAAGCAACGAGCACTAATGAAAATCTAGAGAATGCCCACCGCTTGGCCCCGGATGCTGTATTGCACGTGGTGACCAATGATTTTCATATCCTGCGCACCGCGTTGTGGGCCTGGCACCTCGGCATTGCCGTGCGCCTGCATCCCGCGCGCACCCCGTGGCGGTTGATGCCGCGCAATTACCTGCGCGAAGTCCTAGCCACACCACACTCCGCAGCGCGAATAGTGTGGCGGCGGATGCGGGGATAGCGCTCCTGCCCCGGTGTGGCGGCTCGCGGCCCATAGGTGTCTCCAGCCCCGAAAGAGGTTAACAAGCGGTTAACTCTACCGCGGTGAGCAGCAGAAATAGAAGGTATTCGCGGGTAGTTATGCAAACGATTGACCTGTGCTTTGCCGTACTCCTAGGCTAATTCCAACGAAAGTTATAGCCAGAAAGGTCTTTGTTATGACCAGTGGAGCAGCGCTTGGTCCTGACGCTGACTACCCCAGCGTCGCACTTGCCCACGGCGATTATGTGGCCGAGATTGGTCTATTCGGCGGTGCACTCAAAGCGCTGACCTATCGCGGCGCGCCCTTGGTAGAAAGCTACGAAGGCAAGCCGCCGCTGATGGCCGGAGTGGTGCTGGCGCCGTGGCCGAATCGCACCGAAGATGGCTGGTTTGAATGGCAGGGGACCGCCCACCAGCTAGAGATCACGGAGCCGGAGCGCAATAACGCCATCCATGGATTCGCGGTGGATTGGTGGCGCATCAAGGAACGCTCGGACAACCGGGTGGCTCTTGCCTTTGATATTGAGCCGCGCCAGGGCTGGCCGTGGGCGATTCAGCTAGAGGCCACCTATACCCTCGATGAGCAGGGATTGCACCACCAGCTGACCGCACGCACCACGGAGCCCGGTGAGGTTCCCTTCGCCTATGGGCTGCACCTCTACCTCTCCCCACAGGGAGCTGGGGCGGAGGAAGCGGTGCTCAGTGTGGACGTCGGCAAGCGCTACCTGCTAGGCGCCCGCAACCTGCCTACGGGAAAGACGGAGCAGGTGCGCATTGTTAATCAGCCCATCGCCGAGGTGGACTGGGACGATTGCTTCCACGGCGAAGGCCCACTGACGGCCGTGTATTCGGCCGGTGGAAAGGGTGTGCGCCTGGAGATGGGCGAAGGCCTGAACTGGGTGCAGATGTTTACCCCGGCCGATTTCCCGCGGGCAGGCGGCCCCGGCAAGGCATTGGCCGTGGAGCCGATGAGCGCGCCGCCGAATGCGCTGCGCAGCGGGGAAGACCTCGTGCGCCTGAGCGCTCAGAAACCGCAGAGATTCACGCTGCGCCTTGCAGCAGAGAACAATAACTAGAAAGGTCAGCCATGGAGACTGCTGAATCCGTATTGAGGCTCGATGCCTCCTGGGTGGACTACTTCTTGGTAGCCATCTACTTCCTCTTCGTGCTGGGCATCGGCTGGGCCGCCAAAGCTCGAGTGTCTAGCTCCATCGACTTCTTCCTCTCCGGCCGGGGACTGCCCGCCTGGGTGACCGGCCTGGCTTTCGTCTCGGCCAACCTGGGTGCGGTGGAAATCATCGGTATGTCCGCCAATGGCGTGGAGTATGGCTTCCAAACCATGCATTACTTCTGGATCGGCGCCATCCCGGCAATGGTCTTTTTGGGCATTGTGATGATGCCGTTCTACTACGGCTCCAAGGTGCGCTCGGTACCGGAGTTCATGCGCAAGCGCTTTGGCAATGCCGCGCACCTGGTTAATGCGATTTCCTTCGCCGTGGCCCAGCTGCTTATTGCCGGCGTGAACCTGTACCTGCTGGCCACGATCGTGGAGGCCCTGCTGGGCTGGCAGATGTGGGTCTCGCTCCTCGTGGCCGGCCTCATCGTGCTGTCCTATATCACCCTGGGTGGCCTTTCGGCCGCCATCTATAACGAGGTTCTCCAGTTCTTCGTCATCATCGCCGCCCTCGCCCCGCTGACCATCATTGGTTTGAACCGCGTTGGCGGTTGGAATGGGCTGAAGGACGCGGTGGCCCAGGATTCGCACTTCCACACGTGGCCGGGCACGGACATCTCCGGTTTTGAGAACCCAGTGTGGTCCGTCATCGGCATCGTGCTGGGCCTCGGCTTCGTGCTTTCCTTTGGTTACTGGACCACCAACTTCGTGGAAGTTCAGCGCGCCATGGCCTCCGATTCCATTTCAGCCGCCCGCAAGACGCCGATCATCGGTGCCTTCCCCAAGATGTTCGTGCCCTTCCTCGTGGTCATTCCGGGCATGGTTGCCTCTGTATCCGTGGCCGACTTGATGGAGGAGCGCGCGGAGCCGAATGACGCCATCCTGCTGCTCATGCGCGACCTTCTGCCCAATGGCCTGCTGGGCGTGGCGATCGCCGGCCTGCTCGCTTCCTTCATGGCCGGCATGGCCGCGAATATCTCGGCCTTTAATACCGTCATCTCCTATGACATCTGGCAGACCTACGTGGTCAAGGACCGCGAGGATGACTACTACCTGAAGTTCGGCCGCATCGCCACGATTATCGCCACCGCTATTGCCATCTTTACCGCGCTGCTCGCGCAAAACTTTGGCAATATCATGGACTACCTGCAAACCCTGTTTGGCTTCTTCAATGCGCCGCTATTTGCCACCTTCATTCTGGGCATGTTCTGGAAGCGCATGACCCCGCACGCCGGTTGGTCCGGACTCGTAGCCGGTACCGCTTCCGCCATCGCTTTCTGGTACGTCGCGTCCTTCACTGACCTCATCAACCTGCCGGGCCAAGGCACGGCCTTTGTGGCGGCCGGTGTGGCCTTCGTGGTGGATATCCTGGTATCCATCGTGGTCACCCTGTTCACCCAGCCCAAGCCGGATAGCGAGCTGGTTGGTTTCGTCTCTTCCGTGACTCCCAAGGACCACTTTGAGGACTACACCGAAAAGTCCTTGCCGTGGTATCAGCAGACCGTCCCGCTGGGCATCATTTGCCTGGTGATGGCCGTAGCCCTCAACGTCATCTTCGCCTAAGGAGCCCAACATGTCTGAGAAAAAGCGCGCGGGTGCATTCGACCTGCGCAACGTCATCGCCGCACTCCTCGGCCTCTACGGCCTGATTTTGCTCGGCTGCTATTTCTTCCTTGACCCAGGCATCAACCCGGATACCGGGCAGGCTAAGAACGCCAGCGATAACCTATGGGCAAGCCTTGCTTTGTTGGCCGTGGCCGCCGCCTTTGTGCTGTGGGCGCGCCTGAAGCCCATCACCATCCCAGGAGAAAACTAATGGTTGAGATTACCTCTGCCACGCTTGCCGACGGCCGCGAGATCCTCTACTTCGACGATCAACCCCACCCCGACCGCGTGCTTGTCGACGCCCGCGACATCCCCATCGTCTCCCCCGCTTCCGAAATGCGCCGGGATCCCCTAACGGGGGATTGGGTGGCCTTTGCCGCCCACCGCATGAACCGCACCTTCTTGCCACCGGCCAACGAGAACCCGCTGGCGCCCACGCGCGAAGGCCAGCTGCCCACGGAGATCCCTAGCCCCAGCTATGACGTGGTGGTCTTTGAAAATCGCTTCCCGTCCTTTGCCACCACCGCGGAGATCGAGCATCCGGAGGACGATAACCTGCTCGGCATGGTGCCGCGCCTTCCGGCCCGCGCCCGCTGCGAGGTGGTGTGCTTTACCGAGGACCCGGCCCTATCCTTCAAGGACCTGCCGGAATCGCGCATCCGCACCGTCATTGAGGCCTGGGCGCACCGCACCGCCGCGCTATCCCAGATCGACGGCGTGCAGCAGGTATTCCCCTTTGAAAACCGCGGCGAGGAAATCGGCGTGACCCTCCAACACCCGCACGGCCAGATCTACTCTTATCCGTTCCTCTCGCCGCGCCTGCGCTCCATCGTGGAATCCGCCCGTGCCTATGACGGCGATCTCTTCCAGGATCTCCTCGATCGTGAGCGCGCGGCCGGCACCCGCATCATCGCCGAAACCGAGCACTTCACCGTCTTCGTCCCCGCCGCCGCCAAATGGCCGCTCGAAGCCATGGTCCTGCCCAATGAGGAGGTCCCCGATTTCGCCGCGCTTTCCGGCGCCCAACGCGCCGACCTCGCGCCCCTGCTCAAGAAGCTGTACTCCGCCGTGGACCGCTTCTTCGATGGCGTGGACAAGACCCCGTATATCGCCGGCTGGACCCAAGCGCCGGTGGACCCGGACCTGCGCCCCGGCATCCGCATGCACCTGCAGCTCTTTTCGCTCATGCGCTCGCCCGGCCGCATGAAGTACCTCGCCGGTTCCGAGTCCTCGCAGGCCGTGTGGATCAATGACACCACCCCGGAGCGCATCGCCGCCCGCTTTAAGGAGATCTGGGATGCTTAACTGGATTGACACCCGCAGCGATGCGGAGCTAGCAGCCGCAGCCCGCGACCTCTTCACCGCTGCCTTCCCGGACGCGCCCGAGCCCGCCGGTGTGTGGGCCGCGCCCGGCCGCGTCAATCTCATCGGCGAGCACATCGATTACGCCGGCGGCGCCTCCATCCCCTTTGCGCTGGAACAAAACACCGCCGTCGCCGTCGCACCCCGCACCGATGGCCTTCTCCGGATAGCCTCCGAATACGACGGCAGCGTTGCCCAAGCTAGCCTCCCACTCTCCGAAGTCCGCCCCGGCCACCCTTCCGACTGGTCCGGCTACGTCGCCGGCACCGTCTGGGCCGCCACTGCCGCGGGCGTCCTGAACTGCACCGGCCTCGATATTGCCATCGTCTCTGATGTCCCCGTCGGCTCTGGCCTGTCCAGCTCCGCCGCCCTCGAGTGCTCCGTGGCCGTGGCCGCCTACGAGCTTTGCCACGGCAAAGCTCCCGATGATGCCGCCCGCGCGCAGCTGGCCCAGGCTTGTATCCGCGCCGAAAACGAGGTGGTTGGCGCCTCTACCGGTGGCTTGGATCAAAACGCCAGCCTCCTCGGCCAGCGCGGCAAGGCGCTATTCCTGGACTTTTCCACCGGCGCCGTCGAGCGCGTGCCGTTTAATATCGAGGCCCAGGACATGGTGCTGCTTATCGCGGACACCAATGCGCCGCACACGCTTTCCGACGGCCAATATGCCTCCCGCCGCGGCATCATCGACGCCGTCCAGGCTGCCGCCGGCCGCTCCATCCGCGAAATCCCGGATGCCGTCGCCTTCGCCGCGACCGTCAACCCCCAGGAGGCTGAACTCTACCGCCGCCGCGTGCGCCACGTGGTGGACGAAACCGACCGCACCCTGGCCGCTAAATCCGCTTTAACCAAATCCCATTTAGACGAATTCCGCCGCCTCATGCGCGAAAGCCACATTTCCCTGCGCGACCTGTACGAAGTCACGACCCCCGAGCTTGACTCCGCTTTCACCGCGGCCGGCGAAATCGGCGCTCGCATGACTGGTGGCGGCTTTGGCGGCGCCGTCATCGCGCTCATCCCGCGCTCCGACGTAGAGTCCACCGCCCAAGCCATTAACGACGCCGCAGCATCCCGCGGCTTCCCAGAGCCCACCTTCTTGGTGGCCCGCCCGGGAGACGGTGCCCGCCGCCTGGCTTAAGCTCCGGCCCCTTCCCAACGCGCCTCTTGTCGTTAGGTCCATACTGATCAGGCTGATCTGAAGGCTGGGCCGCCTCAGATCGGCCTTAACTCCCTCAATTCGGCCTGATCAGATCAGCCCTAAGCCCCAATCGTTTGGATCACAACGCCGAGAGAGCTTTCTGAATCCCCTCGCGCAGCGTCTCGCGAGACTGCTTCATCGGATGCGCAATCGCGCGCAACCCCATGTACGCAATCTGGTCGGCCGCCCGATTCAGCGGATCCCCCGCATGCCCGAGCACACGGCGTATGTCGACCTCGCATTGGCCTTGGATATCGCCCCAAGCTTGCTGGAATCGGGACCGCGCACCCGAAGACACCCCTCGCCACGTGCGCCCCGGCCGCGATGCTTTAGAGCCGCGCTTATGCACAATCTGCTCGACCGCCTCCAAAGCGGCTACGGAATCGGACTCAATAACCGCCTTGCGCGCACCCACCTTGAGCAGGTATTTCAGCGCGAGCGTTAGTGCTTCGAGCTCGAGCTCATCCGTGCTCGCCTTGGTTTCTCGAGTCCGTAACCGGTAGTCGCCGTTGCCCGCAACGAAGCACATCGACCCCTTGAATACGGTATCCGAGGAAGCATCGGTGGCTATGCGCACCACGTCGCCCTCGGCCCACGAGGAGGCGCGCGAGAAGTTCGGCCACCAGTGCGCTTTCGGTGTCTCTACTTGTGCCGCTTGCTTCTTTTTCGGCGCCTCACCCATCTTGCGCGCCTTGCGTGCGGTCAAGCCGGCTTGTTTTCTGCGCACGGAGCTCGCGCTTTTCGAAGCCCTATTTTCTCCCGCAAAGCTTCCCGTCACCGTGAAACCGTCAGCCGTGAGTGCCGCTCGCAACGCATTCTGCCTGCGACCAGTGACAATCCACACTCGTCCGTCGAGTCCCTTGAGCGCGCGTTTGACCTCGCGCACGGCGATATCGACGATATCGCCCTTCTTCGTTTGGCCGCGGCGCACAAAACGCGTCTGCTTGGTATTGACTGCGATGACCCAGCCTTCGATGGTGCCGTTGGGGGCGGAATCCCAACGCTCGTCCCAGAGCGCGACCGCAACATGGATTGGTGCTGAGACCATGTCCGAGGTGATCTTGCGGGTGCCGTAGGTGCGCGATTGCGTACCGGTTAGTTCTGAGAGCTCGATGGGTTCCATTATCTCTAGTAAAGCACGGTTAACCGCGCTGCTGAATTATCCCCCACACCGCCGCTGTGAACTACTTCCCCTTAGGTCGAAGGTGATCGAGCCGATCTGAGCACAACCCGCCCTCAAATCAGCCTCAACGCCTTCAACTCGGCGCGATCACCTTGGACCTAACGTTCCGCCTCTCACTCAAGGCCCTCGGAAATTCACCTTCCTGAGCCGCATGATGCGTGCCCCGCCCCGCCAGCCGCGAAGATGAAACCATGATTACAGATCACTTCATCAACCTTCGTTACGCCGGAGCCGAAAGTCCGCACCATTTAGCCCTCCAGCGCGGTGAGCTCACCCAGATAGCGCCCTGGGTCGCCGTTCCTACGGCCACCTGGAGGCAATGGGTGCGCCATAAACAACAATTCGCCAAAGTAGTCGCTGCCGGGTGGAGCACCCACCGCGCCGTCCTCATCGGTAAATCGGCCGCGCGGCTGTGGGGAATGTGGGTAATTTCCAGGGAAGGGGAGGAGGTGGAGTTAGCGGTGCCTTCGGGAAGCGTGCCCCCACGAAGGCTCACCGCGAAAGGCTATCGGTACCGCCGGGTAAAGTCCCTCCAGGAATCCACGGTGTCGATAGCGGGTGTGCGCGCCACGAATCCCGCCCGCACCTGCCTCGAAATCGCCCGGCTACACGGATTCCCAGATGGCCTGGTAGCTACCGATTCTGCCCTCAGGCAACACGACGTCACCACATACGACCTGCGCCAAGAACTGGCAAAAATGCAGCGCACGAGGGGACAAGCGGCCATGCGTAAGGTTATCGAGCACGCGTATGGCGGATCAGAATCGCCTTATGAGTCCTATCTGCGAGCCCTCATTATTGAGCGTTTCCCGCAGGCGAAAATTGAGCCGCAGAAGCCGCTTCTCGGGAAGTATCGGGCGGATCTTTGTCTCGATGGCTGGCTGGTACTCGAGGTCGATGGCGATGCCAAGTATGACGGTACCTATGGCGAGGCGCCCTCCCACGTGGTAAAGCAGCAGATAAAGAGGCAGCGAGCGCTAGAAAACCGCGGATACGTGGTGCTGCGCTATGGTTCCAGCGAGGTGAAAGCGTCGGACGAGGCATTGCGGATAATCGCTAGCCACCTGGGAAAACGCGGCAGGAAAGTAGCCTAGATCACCCCCGCGCCACCCCGTAACACATAAGAGTTGTTGAACAAAAGGCATAGCTACCTTTAAGATGATGCGCATCACAAATTAATGCGACCTGCATCACGAAAGGTGAAATCTAGTGAGTGCTGAGACATCACACGCCGCTCCGGCGCAGGCGGGGGACAAGACCCCGCCCAAAGGCCTCGGCGCCATGGCTGGTGCCATGTTCCTTATGGCCACCTCCGCCATCGGTCCGGGATTTTTGACCCAGACCTCGGTCTTTACCGTGCAGATGGGCGCGTCCTTCGCATTTGCGATCATGCTGTCCATCCTCGTTGACATCGCTATCCAGCTCAATGTGTGGCGCGTTTTGTGCGTGACCGGCATGCGCGCCAATACCTTGGGCAATACCGTGCTCCCTGGCCTGGGCTGGGTGCTTGCCGTATTCGTGTTTATCGGTGGCGCGGTCTTTAATATCGGCAATATCGCCGGTTCTGGCCTGGGCATTAACGCGATGCTGGGTATCGATTCGCGCATCGGCGGCGTCATTGCCGCGGCCATCGCGATCTTCATCTTCCTCTCCAAGAAGGCGGGCATGGCGCTTGATCGCCTCGTCGCGGTCTTGGGCGCGGTCATGATCTTGCTTATGCTCTACGTCGCTGTGGTCAGCCAGCCACCGGTGGGGGAGGCGCTAAAGAATACCGTCGCTCCGGGCGAGATCGACTTCTTCGTCATCACCACCATCATTGGCGGCACCGTGGGCGGCTATATCACCTTTGCCGGCGCGCACCGCCTCATCGATTCCGGCCACACTGGCGTGGAAAACGTCAAGAACATTACCTATACCTCGGTAAGCGGCATCGTGGTCACCGGCATCATGCGCATGCTCCTCTTCTTGGCGGTTCTCGGTGTGGTGGCCACCGGCGTGGCGCTCTCGGACGACAACACCGCGGCGGATGCCTTCTACAATGCCGCCGGCGAGTTTGGCCTGCGTGCCTTCGGCGTGGTCCTCTTCGCGGCCGGTTTGTCCTCGGTTATCGGCGCCGCCTATACCTCGGTATCCTTCGTGACCTCCCAGGACACCTCGACGCGCACCCGCAATATTCTCACCATCGTCTTCATTGCGGTGTGCACGGTAGTCTTTGTGGCCATCAACTCCGCGCCGCAGAAGTTGCTCATCTTCGCCGGTGCCATCAATGGCCTGATTCTGCCTATCGGTTTCGCCCTCGTGATGTGGGTGGCCTGGCGCCGCCGCGACCTCCTGCAGGGCTATAAGTATCCCAAGTGGTTGCTGATTATCGGCACCCTGGCGTGGGTACTCACCATCATCATCGGCTTCAAGGCTTTCTCCGGCATCACCGAGCTGTGGGCATAATGCAGACCCCAGAGCAGGTGCGCGAGTATGCGCGCAGCCATGACATGGCCACCACCGCCGGGCATGCCCGCGGTTTCATGCAGGCAAACCTGCTGGCCGTGCCGCAGGAATACGCGTTTGATTTCTTGCTCTTTGCCCAGCGAAATCCCAAGCCGTGCCCGATTGTGGGCGTGCTGGAAGCCGGTCAGTACACCTCCGAGCTTCTGCCGGGCGGGGACATCCGCACCGATATTCCGGCCTACCGCGTCTTTGAAAACGGTGAGCATACTGCCACGCTTGCCGACGCCACCTCGTACTACACCCCAGACATGGTCAGCTTCCTCATCGGTTGCTCTTTTACCTTTGAGACTGCGCTGCAGGATAACGGCATTGAGGTCGCGCACATTGCTCAGCAGCGCAACGTGCCGATGTTTAAAACTACGATTCCCACCACCCCGGCCGGTGTCTTTTCTGGACCCATGGTGGTCTCCATGCGCCCGATTCCGGCCGCGCAGGTCTCCGATGCGGTGCGGATTACTTCCCGTTACCCATCGGTGCACGGCGCCCCGGTTCACGTGGGTGACCCGGCGGCCATTGGCATTGAGGATTTAAACCGTCCGGACTTTGGTGATCCGGGCGAAGTGCCGGAGGGCTGCCTGCCGGTCTTTTGGGCCTGTGGTGTGACCCCGCAGGCCATCGTGATGGAATCTAAGCCGCGCTTAGCTATTACGCACGCACCTGGCCAGATGCTCGTGACCAACGCCCGGGATCAAGATTTTCTCATTCCTTAATCGTCTAGCACGGCGAGGATCTTCTCGCAGGTATTCATGAGGCTGTCATGCGAAAGCGTGGCGGCCTCGAGGCGTTTTCCGTCCGCGATGAGCGTGGCCAAGGTGATATTTCCTTGAATGTGGTCCGCATGCAGCTGCGGGTAGCGCGGAATGGCTAGCAAGAAGGTGAGCCGCATGCGGGCGAGCAGGTTATCCATCTGCTCATTGAGCGTAGGCGAGCCCAGCGCGGCCACCAGCGTACGGTGGAAGCGTTGGTTGATGGCGGAGACTTCTTGGTGCTTGCCGCGTGCCGCGTAGTCGAAGGCGGAGGAGGTGAGGGTGACGAGCGAGGGGGCATCGGCAAAAGCGCCCCAGCGCACCGCCGCCGGTTCGATGGCTGCGCGGGCGGCAAAGAGGTCGCGGATATAGTCTGCGTCGGGCGTGGCGAGGAAGACGCCGCGATTGGGGATGCGCTCGACAATGCGCTCCGCGGCAAGCCTGGTGAAGGACTCGCGGAGGGTATTGCGCGAGCAGTTAAAGCGTTCGGCCGCTTTGACCTCGCTGAGCTGCTCGCCCGGCTGAAACTCGCCGGCGGAAATGGCCTCGCGCAACTCGGAGGCGACAGACTGGGAAAGCATGACCACAACTGTACTAAAAAGTTATGCACCTCACATTGAAATGAGGTGCATAACGATGGCGAGAGCGCTAATCGATGGTCGCGATGACCTTGGAGGAATCCAGACGGTCACCTTCTGCGGCCAGGAGCTTGATGGTACCGCCGCGCGGAGCCTTGATGGCCGATTCCATCTTCATGGCCTCGACGGTGGCGATGGCATCGCCCTCGGCCACGGTATCGCCGTCCGCAACGTTCCAGGCCACGAGGTTGGCCTCGAACGGGGAGGTAACCGCATTGTCATCGGTAGACTGTGCGCCGGCCGAAGACGGCGCGGTGGAGGCAGAACCACCGGCCGAGGCGGCGCCCGGCGCGGCGAGGAAGTCGACGGGGACGCCGACGTTGACCAGCTTGCCGTCGATTTCTACGGCCACATTGCGGCGCTGGGTATAGATGGCTTCTACCTTTTCCACCTGGTTGGCGGCAGACGGACGGTAGTTGTGATCCACCCAGTCCGTAAACACGCCGATTTCGGAGGCACCAGCGGCAGCGGTGTCCTCGGCCGGTGCGGCAGTGCCGATGAGTGCAGGCTCATCCATCATGTCGCGGTGGAACGGCAGCACGGTGCGCACGCCGGTGACGGTGAACTCGCGCAGAGCAAAGCGGGCGCGGGCTAGGGCGATCTCGCGGGTTGGGCCCCACACCACGAGCTTGGCAATCAGGGAGTCATAGTACGGCGGGATGATAGAGCCAGAGCGCACCGCGGAATCTACGCGGATGCCCGGGCCGGTGGGCGGCTCGAAGGAGACGATAGTACCAGGGCACGGGGCGAAGCCATTGAGAATGTCCTCGGCATTGATACGGAACTCAAAAGCATGGCCGTGGGACTGCGGATCCTCATCGAAGGACAGCGGCTCGCCGGCCGCGATGCGGAATTGCTCGGCGATGATATCGGTGCCAGTGACTACCTCGGTAACTGGGTGCTCGACCTGGACGCGGGTATTGACCTCGAGGAAGGAAATAGTGCCGTCCTCGGAGACAATGTATTCTACGGTGCCGGCGCCGGTGTAGCCCACCTTGGAACAAATGGAGCGCGCGCCTTCGATGATGCCGTTGCGTTGGGCGTCGGAAAGCGCGGGCGCCGGAGCCTCCTCAATGAGCTTTTGGAAGCGGCGCTGGGTGGAGCAATCGCGGGTGCCGAGCACGCGCACATTGCCGTGCGTATCGGCCAGCACCTGGGCCTCCACGTGGCGCGGGTGGGTGAGGAATTTCTCCACGTAGCACTCGGCGCGGCCGAAAGCCTCCATGGCCTCGCGGCCGGCGGAGTTGAACGCGCCCTCGATCTCTTCCATATTGTCCACGACCTTCAAGCCGCGTCCGCCGCCGCCATATGCGGCCTTAATGGCAATGGGCAGGCCGTGCTCTTCGGCGAAGGCGCGGGCCTCCTGCCAGTCATCGATGGGATCGGAGGTACCCGGTGCCAACGGCGCGCCGACCTCCTCGGCCACGCGGCGCGCAGCGATCTTGTCACCGAGCAACTCGATGGACTCCGGGGAAGGGCCAATCCAGATCATGCCGGCCTCGGTAACCGTGCGGGCAAAGTCAGCGTTTTCGGACAAGAAGCCGTAGCCCGGGTGGATGGCATCGGCGCCGGCGCGCACCGCGATATCGAGCAGCGCGGGCACGTTCATGTAGGTATCGGCCGCGGTATTGCCCGGCAGCGCATAGGCTTCATCCGCTACCTGGGTATGCAAGGCACCGGCATCCGCTTCGGAATAAATGGCGATGGACTTAATGCCTAGGTCACGAGCGACGCGGGCGATACGCACGGCGATCTCGCCGCGGTTAGCAATGAGGACGGTTTTAATCTGCATTCTGTTCTCCAGTGTTCAAGGCTTGGGGTGCTACGAGTTCAAAGTTCACGCGCGCGCCGGGTGGCAGCTGCGCAGCAATATCAATATCTTCTTCCAATACGGTGGCGATGACCGGGTAACCGCCGGTCACGGCATGATCACGGAGGAAGACCACGGGCTTGCCATTGGGTGGGATTTGGATCGAGCCGGCGACCATGCCCTCGGAGGGGAGCTCGCCGTCTTTAACTCGCTCAATCGGCTCTTCGCCATCGAGGCGCAGGCCCACGCGGTTGGAATCCGAGGTGACGGTCCACTCGGTATCCAGGAAGGCGGAGACATTATCGCCAAACCAGTCATCGCGCGGTCCGAGTACGCAGCGCAGGGTAGCGCGGGTTTTGCCGTCGGAGCTTTCAGAAACGCGCAGTGGGTTGGCTAGCTGGGCGTCGGTCATGCCGGTAGAGCGCGGCAGCACGCCGATGACATCGCCGGTGGTGACCGGGTCCGGGCCAAGGCCAGAAAGGACGTCGGTGGCCGCGGAGCCGAGTTCGGATTCAGCGATGATGCCGCCGCGGATGGCCACGTAATTGCGCATGCCTACCGTTGCAGGGTCCACCGTGACGGTTTGCCCGGCCGTGACCAGCACAGGGCGAGCAAGGTGAACCGGCATCTCGCCGAGGCGCACACGCGCGGTCGCGCCGGTGACGCAAATGACGGTATCGGTGAGCGCGTGGAGCTTAATGCCGCCGATATTCTCCAGCACCGTTGCCCCGCGCGGGTTGCCCACGGCCACATTGGCGGTCGCGGCGGCGGCGCGGTCGGCAGCACCGGAGGGGGTCACGCCGAGATCGCCCACACCGGGGCGGCCCAAATCTTGGTAGAGGGTGAGCAGGCCGGCATCGATAACCTCCATGCGCGGCAAGCGGGCAGGGGCGCGCTTCGAGCGGGCAGAGTGATCAACAAGCTCCGGCAGCTTATCCACGCTGCGATAGCGCACGCGGTCTCCCGGCTGTACCAGCGCCGGCGGGTTGGCATTGGAATCCCACATCGGCGTATTGGTGGTACCCAAAAGCTGCCAGCCGCCCGGGGAAACGCGCGGGTACACCGCAGAAAACTCGCCCGCGATACCTACAGCGCCGGCCGGCACCGCGGTACGGGGACTGGAGCGGCGTGGCACCGCACGCGCCAGGGAGGGGTCCGACGGCGCACAGTAGGTAAAGCCCGGGGCAAAGCCGCCGAACGCCGCGGTCCACTCGGTAGAGGTATGCCAGTTTATGAGCGCTTCGCGCGAAAGCCCCAGCAGGTCCGCGGCCTCGTCCACATCCTCGCCGTCATAGAGCACATCGATTTCTACCGTGCGGGCCTCCGCAGCCGTCGCGGCGGCAGGGGAGAAATCCTGCAAAAATTCCGCCGCATCGCGCGCCGAATCGGGTGCTTCAAAGGTCAGCAGCAAGGTGGTGGCGGCCGCGATGCAATCCACCTGATTCTTCAAAGGCTTGGCAGAAAGCGCCGCGTGCCAATCCATGACCTGGTTCAATCCATCCAGGTCAATGAGCAACGCGCGCGTGCCCACAAAATTAATGTGCATTAGATAAAGCTCCGAATCTCGATGCCTTCTGCACGCAGGCGCTCCACCACGCCGCGCAGTAGCTTCACCGCGCCAGGCGAATCACCGTGGGTGCATACGGATTGCGCATCCACCTCAAGCTTCGTGCCATCCACGGCCGTAATCGACCCGGTCTGTGCTACCTCCAGTACTCGCTGTACCACTTCATCGGCGCTGCCGAGCATCGCATTGGCTTCCTTGCGCGAGACCAGCGTGCCATCGGGGTTGTAGTTGCGGTCCGCAAAGGCCTCACGGATGACGGTAAGCCCGCTGTGCTTGGCGACGTCCACCGCTACACCCCCAGGCAGCAACATCACCGGCAAGTCTCCAAAGGCCTTAATACCCTTGATGACGGCTTCTGCCTGCGCCTTATCCTTCACAATCGCGTTATACATCGCACCGTGCGGTTTTACATAGGAGACCGTGGTTCCATTGGCGCGAGCCAAAGCATCAAGCGCGCCAATTTGGTAGGTCACCTCGTCTGCAAGCTCGTCCGGGTTGTAATCGATAAAGCGGCGGCCGAAACCTGCGGCGTCGTTATAACCCACGTGCGCGCCTACGGTCACGCCTGCTTCTGCGGCCGCCTTGAGCGTGCCGGCAATCGAGTGCGGGTCGCCCGCATGGAAGCCGGTGGCCACGTTTGCGGAGGACACCATCTCCAGCATCGCTGCGTCATCTGCGACCGGATTGCCTGCAGTGGTTTCTCCCAAATCCGCATTGAGATCGATATGGAGCGAGGACATTCAACACCGTCCTTAAGATTGTTGAACAATTCGAATGCCCTTTAGTGTAACCCTCGCCACTGTCATTTGTGAAGGCGGTTACGTTTCATTTACCCGCGTGTGCACCCCCACCCAGGCACGAGAAAACCGCCCCGCCCCGGGTGCGAGGTCCGGGAGGAGGCGGCATGGCCTGCTAGAGCCCAAAGGTTCGAAGGTTCTAGCTTGTGAAATCTTTAGCGGCCGTAGTTTTGGACAGCGTAGAGCTTGCCTTCAGAGTTAATGGCAACGCCGACTCCGATGGTCTTGGCGCGCGGGTCGAGCATGATCTTGCGGTGGCCCGGGGATTCGTACCAGAGCTTAACCAGCTGTGCATCGGAGTAGTCGCTCCATGCCTGCAGTACGTTCTCGCCGCCGGCCGGGATATTCGAAGGGTAGTAGTTCCAGTGCTGTGGGCGGTGGCTGAGCTTATTGGCGCGAACCAGCTGGTTTGCCCAATCCTGAGCCAGTGCATTGAGTGCGGCGTTGGCGCGAACCGGGCGCAGGCCGTGTGCCTGGCGGTAAGCGTTGGTGTGATTGACGATGTTCTGTACGCGGTTGGAGGCCGGAGCAACCGGCTTTGCAGCGGCAGCCGGAGCGGCAGGCAGGTTGACGGATGGTGCTGGAAGGTTCACGCGGCCGAAGTTGCCGAAGGAGCTGGACGCCTCTGCAGGAGCTACGCCAACACCGAGGGCGACGGCTGCTGCCAGTGCCGGAGCGACGAACTTCTTAGCGGAGAAGTGAACTTTGGGGGTAAACATGGGCGGTACCTTTCTACTGGGACCTAGCAGGAATCTATAAGGTGGGGATCTAGGAGTGTTAACGGCTAACCTCCGTTCCCTTTCACTTAAAAGTTAACCAATTTTGCCCGGGTAAAAGCCAGCTGACCAGCAAATATTAGGATTCTTGAAGTTGATGTCGCGTAAAGCTAATTACCTCTTAGTTACTTCTCGATTTGAGCTAGGAAACCCCTAAATTCCCTTAGTGATGGCGCTCGGCTCCCCACCCCCACGGGGGTAGATTTCAACAAATATCTCAGGTTCCTAGAGAAATGAGATTGTTTTAAGGTATATGGCCCTTGTTTTAAGGTTGTTGCTGGCAAAACCGGCGCGATTCTTGGCAAACCCTATAGGGAACCGTGTGATTCTCTGCCCGTCTAAGGAACGTAAGAGAGCGCCATGACGATGCCTGGTCTCGCTTGAGATCGCCTCACTACTGCTGTTCCTCCCGCGAAACCGCCCTTCCGCCGCATCCCTACGTTGTGTGGGCACAAGAAAAGCGCCCAGCGGGGACAATTGCTGAGCGCTTTCAGTTACAAGACAATTTAGGCTGGGGTGGTCGCGGTTGCCTTGTCCGTCGATGGTACAGGGGAGAGTACCGAGGAAATGATGTCGGCGGCTTCCTTGCGCGTCTTCGCACCGTGGAGCTGGGCGCGGAAGTCCTCTTTCATGATGTTGCGGGCCAGCTTGGACAGCAGCTTGAGGTGCTGCTTTCCAGCGTTATCCGGAACAGCAATAAGGAAGGCCAAGGTGGTCGGGTCTTCGCCCTCTGCCCACGTGACGCCGTGCGGCAGGCGGGCGAAGGCGAGCGTTGGTACCTTCACTCCGGCAGACCGAGCGTGCGGAATGGCCACGCCGTGGCCCACACCAGTGGAACGGGTAGATTCGCGCTTCAATGCGGCGCTAGCGACCGCCTCGGCATCAGACATGCGCGCGGAGGTGAGCTTCACCATGGAGCGAATGACCTCTTCGCTAGAAGAACCCAGATCTTTATCGAGGCTAATCGTATCGACTGCAACAAGTGGCTTATCCTTACGCTGCGTCAATCCCACCAGCAGGAGAATAAGGCCAGCGCAAACCACGATGCCGGCAAGCATGGCGATAAAGAAGCCAACGACGTTGTCTACCGCGCCGAGCACCGCGACGATGGGGCCGCCGTGCATGACGTGGTCTTGGGCACCGAAAAGACCGGCGAGCGCACCGGCTACGGCACCACCGGCAACATTGGCGGGGATGACCTGTAGCGGGCGTGCGGCCGCGAGCGGAATGGCGCCCTCGGTAATGCCGAAGAATCCCATGAACAACGCGGCGATGCCCGCATCATTTTCGGCCTTGGTAAACCAGCGGCGGCGCAGCAGCGTCGCTACGCCCACGGCGAGGGGAGGTACGGCAATCGCACATGCCGCCATGCCCATCGGCGCCGCATTGCCGGCCGCGATCATGCCGCCGCCAAAGAGGAAGGCCGTTTTATTGAAGGGACCACCCATATCGAAGGCGATCATGGCGCCCAGGATAAGGCCCAGCACGATGACGGAGGAGCCCTGCATTCCAGCGAGATAGTTGGTCATTGCCTCGAACGCGGCCGAGACCGGTGCGCCAATGAGCAAAATGAAGATGAGGCCCACGATGAGCGTGGTGAAAATCGGGATGACGATGATAGGCCAAATCGGTGCGATGAATTTGTGCACCGGAATCTTCTTGATGGCAAGAGCCACATAACCGGACAAAATACCGGTGACAATGCCGCCCAAGAATCCGGCGCCCGCCTCAGAACCGTAAAGCGAGCCGGTGGTGGCGATGAGGCCCGTAATAAGGCCAGGGGCAAGGCCTGGGCGATCCGCGATGCCCACCGCAATGTAGCCGGAGAGGACTGGGACCATCAGCGAGAACGCCAGGGCGCCGAGCTCATTGACCGTGTTCCAGAAGCTATCTTCCGGAATCGCCATGCCCTCAGGCGTGGGCGTGCCGCCGATGGAGAGGGCGACCGCAATGAGCAGACCACCGGTCACCACGAACGGGATCATGTGCGAGACACCGTTCATCAGCGCCTTGTACAAGGTTTGGCCAACGCTATTTTTACCAGGCGCCTCTTCTTCCGTCTTTTCGGAAGAGCTCTCCCAGCGCGAGGCGCTCAAGGACCTGCTGAGCAGTTCCTTTGGGTGCTTGATGGCCTCGTCCACACCGGTGGCTTCGAGACGCTTGCCGTGGAAGCGGTCCTTGGAAATGACCGTATCGGCACCAATGACAATGGCGTCGGCTTCCTCGATGTCTTGCTTGCTAAAGGCTCCCTCGACGCCGATGGAACCATGAGTTTCAATTTTGATGCGGTAGCCCAGCTCTTGGGCTGCGGCCTCGAGGTTCTCGGCCGCCATATAGGTGTGCGCGATGCCCGTCGGACACGCCGTGATGGCGAGGATGAGGGGCGATGACTCTGTAGTGCTCATGACTCTCATTAAACGGTAATCGTTTGCGTTGGCACAAGAGCCGGTGCGTCTATTCTCTACGGATCTGGTAAGTCGTGCGTTGCGAGCCACGCTGGCCCCGCATGACAATCCAGCCCTTCCTCTCCAAGGCCTTGAGCGCGTAGCGCGCTTGCCCGGTACTGAGTTGGGTGCGTTCCGCGATCTCGTGAAGGCTTAAGGCGGGAGCATAGTCCGCCTCCGCGCCGAGCTGCATACTGTGAAAAACTTGCGGGACGTTTTTACCCAGCTGACGAAGCTCGTCCTCTACGCTGGCTTCCACTGCTCTCATCGCGGGACGGGCAGAAACTCGATGCGGGCTATCCGGCCTGGTCCGGGGGAAGATGACACGAAACTCGGTGCCAGTATCTATAAGGCGCGGCGCAGCTAGGCCTGCATCTAAACAGGCACGAATCATCTCTCGGATGCCTCCGCCCTCGCCTTCAATGACCGGGTGTCCTTCGCTGGTGCGAACTAGTTTGGCAAGCTCATAAAGGCGCTGATTTACTGCAGCTTTGGATAGGGTGGTGCTGGTCAATTGGGAGACCGAGACCCCTCGCAGCCCACCAGGGCTAGTAATGATCACGGCCTGCCGGGTGATGCGAACCTCAATTCTTTTTCCCACGCCTCGCGTGTGTGGTCCTAAATCGCGGTGCACTAACGCGTTTGCTACAGCCTCCCGAAGGGCGGCCGGCGGAATTTCCGGGATCTCTTCCACATGACCGCTTTCCGCATAGCGCAGGTCGGCCTGCAGATTGGCACGTAGCCAATCCACCACATCATCGAGGAGAGCGGGTAGAGGTCCGTCGAAATGGGTGAGATTTCGCGTGCGCGCGGCGTGCTCCCGCGGAAGCTGCACCGCCGCGGTTACCCCGAGGGCAGGTATTTTTCCCTGCGGTAAGAAGCCGAGAGCATAATTTCCGGCTACGGTCAGTTGCCCGTTTACGGTTGCGCCAAGTACCTCGAGGAGGCGCTTGTCGTCTGTAATGGTGGATAGGCGCCTACTGCGTGAGCGGGCCGTGCGTAGCGCCTCTGCCGTAATTCTTTCATCCATGTCGCGCAGGCCGCTGCCAGGCACAGGCTGCTGGTCATAAAATTCTTGCTCAGATTCGTGGAGCGCCGCCACCTCGAGGATGCGCAAATCGTTCGGGCCCATCACATAATTGCCATCCGCTTGCCGTAGGTAGGCCTCTCCTTTGATGCGGGCCGGTTTAAGTATGGGTGAAAGGGGTGCTACCGTCACTGCGATTACTACCGCTTCATCGATGCTGATGTGGGTAAAAGAGAGCTGGGGCGCAGGTTCTATAAGCGTTCTTGCTTGGTCCGCCACCGCCTTTTCTACCTGTGCAGGGTGCGCGACGCCGGTGGCGGCAAAGTTGAGGCTCTGATCGACGCCCAAAAGGATGTCACCGCCCATTGGCATGTTTGCAAAAGCACAAATGGTGCGAGCCAAATCATGCGGTGCGCGAAGGAAGGAGCGCTTGCATTCCAGCATCGTGCGGTCATCGCCAAAGAGCCGCAGCTGCTCAAGTGCCTCACGGAGATTAACTGCATCCCAACCCATGGCGTCATTATAAAACCCTCATTGTAAAATGGCAATGATTTTTTAATGAGGGGGAAGGGGGTTCTCACTCATTGTGATGGCCGGTACGCTGGAGGCACTTCGCAACAGAAAGGAGAACGCTCGCCCGTGAGTAAAGCATCGCCGGACAATATCTTGCTCTACCTGCCGCAAAAGCAGGAAGATCAGGTGCGCGGCATCTTTGCCGGTCTTGCTGAGCGTGGCTTTCCAATCCAGCAGCAACGCCCGCATATTACAGTCACCTTTTCGCCGCACATGCAGCCGGAAGTGGTGGATTTGGCGGCCCAGTTGCTGCCGGCCGTTATCCCAGCGGATTTTCGTCGGGTAGGAAACGTCATTTTTGGCACCAAGCGCAAGCAGACCGTGGCCTGGCTCCTTGAGACCACTGATGAGCTAGAAATTGCTGCGAGAAAAATCAGTGCCGCCAACCCAGACGGGCGAGGGCCGCGCTGGACCCCGCACCTGACCATGGGGTTGCGCCTGCCGCGCGAGGAGGTCCCCGGCTATATCCAAGCGATGGACGAGCTCACCTCAGCGCACTTCAAGGAACTTACCGCCGTCGAGGCTGCCTTTTGGCGGCCGCGCACGCAGGAAAAGACCCTTCTAGCAGGGACTTAGAGCAGGGCCTGCAGTGCGCGGGCAACGCGTAGGACGGTCAGGTCTTCGCCCGGCTTGCCGACGACCTGCACCGCATCACCCACCCCTTCTTCCTCGTCGCCGCGCAGCGGCACGGTAATGGCTGGCCAGCCGAGAACATTGAAAGGCTCGGTCCACCGCCGTAGGCTCGCGGCTGATTCCGCGGTATTGTCCGGGGTGATATCGGACCACTTGAGGGGGCCGGAATCGAGGGTGGGGGTGAGGATAATGGAGGCGTCGCCAAGCAAAGCAAGCGCTTCCTCGCGCAATTTCTCTACGCCCCGTGCGGCCGCCTCGTAGACTTCCTGGCTGATATCTTCCCCGCCCAGTACGCGCTGCAGAATCACGTCTTGGTACTTATCACGTTGGTCCAGCAGCGGCCGGTGGACGTCATAGACTTCCTTCAGGCGCATCGGCTCATAGAGCTCGGCCGTGGCGGCGATGGTGTCTTCCACATTCACGCCCTCGCTGAGTTCAAAGGCCGATCGTTCCAGCGCCGCTAGTAGTTCAGCGAAACGCTCGCCCTTGGCTTTAAGCGCCGTGACATCAACAGTAGAAACGTCCTGCGCCGCGGCCGGCTCATCATTCGCAGTGGCAATAAAAGCCTGCTCAATCAGGTCAATTGAGCTGGCAAAGAAACCAATGCAATCAAAACTCGGGGCAAAGGGGAAGACGCCTTCGACCGGAATCACCCCAAAGGTGGGCTTGAACCCCAGCACGCCCTGGCATGCGGCTGGCACGCGCACCGACCCGGCACTATCGGAGCCCACTGTAAGCTGCAGTGCTCCGCAAGCTACCAGCGCCGCCGAACCGGAGCTCGATCCGCCGCCGCACACCTCCGGATCACGCGGGTTAATCACGCGACCATAAGCCGAGGCATCGCCCAAAATGCCATAGGAAAATTCTTGCAGGTTCGCTTTCGCTACCGGCAGGGCACCCTTTGCCGTCAATCGCTGTACCACCGGGGCATCCTTGACCGGAGTGCGGCCCACATTCACCTTGGTGCCGCAGGTAGTCGACACCCCAGCAATATCCACGATGTCCTTGAACGCCACCGGCTGCCCCTTAAGCGTGGGCGATTCATCCACCGCGTGCTCATCAAACGGGATAACGGAAATCACCGCATTATGATTCTGCTGGGCACGGTTTAGGCGATCAGAAACAGTAGGCATATCGGGAGCTAAGTCCTTTCAACGTCGGCGTCGTGTGATGCTAACGATGTAATAGAAGGGGGCAGATGTTACTACCGTACAGCAGGGTTTGGTGAACAATTTCCCGTTTCTGGGCAAAGCGCTGATTTTAAAGTGTTATCTAGCAAAAATCCCCAGTGCATCCCAAGCTAGCCAGCCGCCTTCGCGCAGGGTGAAGACCAGCTGGTTTTCTCCTTGCTGCAAGGTGTTCTCTGGGAGCGCAAACTCGATTGCTGCGGGGCGCAGCGGGGTTGGCTCGCCGCTGGCATCGCCTTGGCGCGAACCTTGCGTTGCGCCCTGCGGGAGCTCTATTTGTTTATGAAAGTCATTAATCGTGACGTCGAGAATGCCGCCGAGCTTGGTGGTGTCAATGAGCCACAGTGCCAGTGCCGCCTTCTCGGTGGGCTTATCCAATTTTACCGTCCACTTCAGCGTATAGGCCTTGCTGCCGGCCCACTTATCCCCGGGGCCGGGGAGGAGATAGGGGACGTCGGCAGGCGTAGCATCCGGTCCAACGGTGATTGTCTGGTCTGGGTGCGCGGTGACGATCTTCTTGTAGTCCTTTGGGGAATACTGAAACTCCGTGCCCTTTCGATCAAAGGAACCAATCGTAGCTAGCGCTGTGCCAGCAGTGACCGAAGGCAGGGAGGTAGACGTCGTTTTGCCAGAAGGAGAGGACTCAGCACCGGCAGCATCAACTACCTTGACATAATAAGACCACTTTTCACCGGCAGCATCGCGCCGGGAGTGGTGGAAGAAGGGGAAGATGGTCTTGCCCAGCAGCACGTCTACGCCATTGGGATCAGTGCCGATGACGCGGTAGTGATCCAAAACGACGTCCCAGGAGGCAGGCTCCCAGGTGACGTAATTTTCCATGAGCTGCGGTTCTGCCTGAACACCGGTTGCGGCTGGCGGAGCAGCAACCGCACCCGAAGCTGGGGCAGAGGAATCCTGGTTAGAAGAACTCTTGCGGGAAGAACTGCGGCGAGAGGAAGAAGAGGAAAGCGAGCTAAAAAGTCCCATGATGAATTGTCCTTTCGGGGGTTAGAGGGAGCGCAGCGTGTGCTCGCCGGCATTGGTGCGGAAGGAGAAAGCAGTCTCACGCGGGGCAGTATCATCGCGCTCGATCCAAGGCACGACGACGAATTCGGAATCAAGGTGCTCGCGGGAAGCGCGCACCTTGATATAGCCACGGCGCTTATCCATGGCCTTCACATATGGCTTTTCCAGCCACTCGGTGCTCTTGGAGCCGGCGAAGCCATCGCCATCGGAAGCAATGGAGGTCGCGACCAATTCCACGCCTACGGGCTGGCCGGATTCGGATTGGATTTCAGCAGCACAGTGCTGATGAATATCGCCGGTGAAGACAATAGGGTCACTGACCTTGGAAAGGGATTCGATAAGCCGGCGACGCGCTGCGGGGAAGCCGTCCCATTGATCGGTGCTATCGGCAATCGGTACGACGACCACGCTGTTGACCACCACGTTCCACTGTGCTGGGGAAGTGGCGAGCTTATCGTTGAGCCACTGCTCCTGCTCCGCGCCCAAGATGCTGGCATCTTTCGCAGATTCTTCGCGGTATTGGCGGGTATCGACCAGATTGAAACGCAATAGCGTGCCCACGTCGAAAGAATCGTAGATGCGGTTATTGGGGCCATCGGGAAGCGCGGGCGGGGCAACCGGCAGATTCTCGTAGAAGGCCCGGTAAGCAGCCGCGCGCTGGTAAAGGAAGTGCTCGGCTTTGGTGCCAATCTCGGACCAATTACCGGCGTAGTTATTTTCTACTTCGTGGTCATCCCACACAATCGCCATCGCGGCGCGTGCGTGAGCGGCCTGCAGGTGCTCATCGGACTTAAAGAGCGAGTAGCGCAGGCGATACTGTTCCAGAGTCTCCACCTTTGCCTTGAAAACGTCGGGCACGCTTGCGCCTTGGCGCCAGAGATTATCGCCTTCCAAAATGCCGTACTCGTAGATGTAGTCGCCCACGAAAATCGTCATATCCAGGTCCGGTTCCTGCGCAATGTGTTTCCACGGGGTGAAATAGCCGTGGTACCACGCCTGGCAGGAAGCCACGGTGAAGGTGAAATTATCCACCTTTGCGTCGGGCGTGGGCAGAGTCTTAAACCGACCTACCGGGCTCACCTTGCCATCCGCGCGGAAGCGGTAAAAATACTCAGTGGCGGGCTCCAGCCCAGTCACCTGCGGGTGCACCGAGTGCGCCAGCTCGCGTTGGGCTAGTGCTTCGCCTTGCTTGACGACGTCCCCAAAACCCTCATCCTTCGCAACTTCCCAACCCACGCGAACATCGCCGCCGGTCATGCCACCGTGGCCATCCTCGGCCAGCGGTTCAGGGGCCAGGCGCGTCCACAAGATCATCGAATCGTGCCGCGGCGTGCCCGCCGCTACACCTAGGCCAAAAAGATCAGAATCCTGCGGATGATCCCCACCTTGCGACGATCCCCATGAACTCAGACTCGACTGTGCACTCGCCTTGGTCGGTGCATTAATTCCCGCGGCCACTGCTGCTGCAGAAACACCAGCAATCTGCAGGAAATTACGACGATTAAAAGAAGGACGACTATTTGAATCAGACATACAAAGCTCCGTTAAAAGGTCTATAAGGAACTTTTCCAGCCTAAGTAGCCGCAGTGAATCGCTGGTTAATTCTGCGGCAATAGTAAGAGAACGTCAGTAACCACCTCGCTGCCATGGATCGTTCTCTCGGCAGTACTCCGGGGAGTTTGCGTTCACGCAATCCGCCCACCATTTATGTGCTCGCATGTGCTCTTCTTCCACCTCGCCGGTTCGTGTCATCGCTGCGGGCAAATCCGAATCTGAACCCCCGTTCCCGCTGCCCGCCGGGGAGGAACACTGAGATGGATCGGAGACGTAGTGATCCGTTTGCGGGCACCGGTAGGGGTACTTTGACATCTGCTCGTCGTGGAGGTTCTGACATTCTTGCGCCCAACGGATAGTTCCATCGCTGTACCAACCATTGGTGGTCCAGCTACCGCCGCCATAGACGCACTCGGTAAGGGTGGGTTCTGCGGTGGATTCGGCGGTGTTCGTTAGGGGAGCGTCGGCAAGCGAAGGCTCAGTTTCCGATGTCGGCTGTGGCTCCGAAGAGGTCGTTTCCGGGGCAGAGCTTGTGGAACTAGAGCTGATAGTAGAACTATCGGCCGTGCTTGAGGTGCTAGGCGTCGTCGTTTCTTCCGGCTGTGACTCCGGAGAGGAACAGGAAGCTAAAGAAAGTATCACCGTTGCGACAGCGGCGATGTAGGAGAGAATCTTCATAATCTATGGATAGTAGACAATGAGAAAATAGCTGGTGGCGCTAAGTGGGGTGTCCTGCGCAACACCAAGGAAGTTGAGGCATGCTTCCCACTATGGAGCGGAGGATTCATCAACTACATTTAAAGCCATGACTTCCACCACCTCCGAGCCGCCAAAGCTCCAGCCCAGCTCCTATATTCCATTGATGTTCGCACTGCTTACGGCAGTGTTTGCCTTCCAGCTCAATGCGTCGATGCTCTCGCCTGCCTTGGCAACGATGGAGGATGAGCTGAGTGCCACCACCGCACAGATTGGCCTAACACAGACAGCCTTCTTTACGGCCGCGGCATTGTTCTCGCTCTTCCTACCGCGCTGGGGCGATCTTATCGGCCGCAGGAAGGTCCTCGTCGGCATGATGGCGGTTGCTGCGCTGGGCTGCGTGGCTTCCGCCGTTGCGCCAAACGTCGCAGTGCTGCTTATCGGCCGCATCATCCAGGGCGTGGCTGGGCCGACCGTCCCTCTCTGCCTCATCATGCTGCGCCAGCAGGTACTCAATGAGAAGCAATACGCACTACTGCTGGGCATCGTGACCTCGGTAAACGGTGGTATCGCGGGTGTTGACGCTTTGGCCGGCGGCTGGCTGGCGGGCAACTTTGGCTACCGCTCGGTCTTTTGGACCATGGCAGTACTATGCGCCATCGCGGTAGTAGCAGTCCAGGTATTTACCAAGGAATCCACGGCCACCGAAACCCCCCGCATGGATTGGGCGGGTGTGCTGCCCCTGGCCGTGGCGCTGGGTTGCGTTCTCACCGCATTCAACGAGGCCGGCAAGCTTGCCGAGGCCAATTGGTTCCTCGTCATTGTCCTTCTTCTCATCGGTGCCGCCGGCTTCTGGACTTTCTGGACCGTGGAAAAGAAGGTCGCCGATCCGCTCGTGCCGGTGGCTTACCTCAAGCAGCGCCGCACCTGGGCACTGCTTTCCACCACGCTGCTTACCATGACCGGCGTCTTCGCCGTAATGAACGGCCTCATTCCGAACCTCGGCCAGGACCCAGACGCCGGCGCCGGCATTTCCGCCAGCACCATTTCCTGGGTCACCCTTACCCCGTACGCCCTCGCCGGCCTGGTCTTCGGCCCGATTGCCGGTTGGATGGCCTCCAAGCTGGGCTATAAGTACGTCCTGCAAACCGGCCTCATTGGCACCGTCGTCGGCCTGATTATTTCCATCTTCGTGGTCGGCGCCCCGAACGCATGGACCCTGCTCTTCGTCTCCATTTTCTTGGGCGTAACCTACGCCGGCATTGCCAATATCATGCTCAACGGCCTGGGCATTGTGCTTTCGCCGGCCGATAACCAGGGCTACCTGCCCGGCATGAACGCCGGCGCCTTCAACCTCGGCGCGGGCCTGTCTTTCGCCGTGCTCTTTGCAGTTTCCGGTTCCTTCGAGCACGGCTACCGCGCGGGCATGATCGCCGGCGTCATTATTCTGCTTGCGGCCCTTGCCCTGTCCTTCCTCATTCCTCGCCCCGAGTCCATTGATGACACCGTGGCGGCCGTCAACGCCCGAAAGTAGGCTCGTGGCATGACGCGAAAAATCATTCTGGACTGCGACCCCGGCCACGATGACGCGGTGGCCCTGCTTCTAGCTCTGGGCAATCCCACCATTGACCTGTTGGGCATTACCACCGTTGGCGGCAATCAGACCTTGGATAAGGTCTCCCACAATGCCCTGGTGGTCAAGGAAATCGCCGGCCACCCGGAGGTTCCGGTTTATGCCGGCTGCGATCGCCCACTGGTGCGCCCGGTCGAGGTCGCCGAGGCTATCCACGGCTCCACCGGCATGGACGTCGAGGGCGTCCAACTTCCGGAGCCAAGCACCGCGCTTGCCGACGCCCACGCTATCGACTTCATCATCGACACTGTCATGTCCCATGAGCCCGGCACCATCACCCTGGTGCCCACCGGCCCGCTTACCAATATCGCGATGGCCGCGCGCAAGGAGCCGCGTATCGTTGAGCGCGTCAAGGAAGTAGTCCTCATGGGCGGTGGCTATCACGAGGGCAATTGGTCTCCGGTTGCCGAGTTCAATATCAAGATCGATCCCGAGGCCGCCCACATCGTTTTCGAAGAGCCCTGGCCCGCCACCATGGTGGGCCTCGATCTCACCCACCAGGCGCTTGCCACCCCAGAGGTTGAAGCCGAGATCAAGGCGCTAAATACTCCTGTCTCCGAGTTCGTCGTGGGCCTTTTCGGTTTCTTCCGCAAGGCCTACCAGGCCAACCAGGGCTTTGATAACCCACCGGTCCACGACCCGTGCACCATCGCCTACCTCATCGATCCGGACATCGTCCAGACCCGCAAGGCCCCCGTCCATGTCGAGCTCGCCGGCGCACTGACCACCGGCATGACCGTCACCGATTTGCGAGAGCCTGCCGACGCCTCCTGCCACACCCAAGTCGCCACCTCCCTTGACCACGCCGGCTTCTGGCGCCTTGTCACCGACGCCCTCAAGAACCTCGCCTAGGCCAACTTCGCTGTGTGTCCGCCGCGCGGGAACCCAACTTTCAGCCACGTTATGGCCCCTGGTCCACCAGATCGAGGCTATAACGTGGCCGCTTTGTATCGTGAGGGAAAGTTGGCCTCAACACTAGATGCAGTTGCCTAACCTGAGTTCGAAGGCTCGGCCTAAACTCTAAAGGAAAACCCCAACCCAAGGAGCCACCATGAACCAGCACAGTTTCCGCCACATCGTAGTGATGGGAGTATCCGGCTCGGGAAAGACCACGGTGGGGGAGGCGCTGTCGCCGTTGGTAGGTCTGGATTACCGCGATGGCGATGATATGCATCCGCAGGTAAATATCGACAAGATGGCTGCTGGAATACCGCTCAATGATGTGGACCGGGAGCCGTGGTTGAAGCAGATTGGTCAGTGGCTGGCGGATAGGCCAGAAGGTGCGATGGTGGGCTGCAGCGCGCTGAAGCGCAAGTATCGGGATTTGATTCGCGAGTACTGCCCGACCGTGGTGTTCGTTCATGTGCATGGCGACTTTGATGTGTTGCATGAGCGGATGCAGCACCGGCCGGGGCATTTTATGCCGGCGTCGCTATTACAGTCGCAGTTCGATACCTTGGAGCCACTGGAAGAAGACGAAACTGGCCGTGTCTTTGATGTGACGCGGCCAGTCGAAGAGATTGCCCAAGAAGCAGCTGCCTGGATAAAGGCAGGCGCCTAAAAGACTGCCGCTACTCCGTAGAGCATCAAGACCAGGGCAAAGCCGATGACGGAAATCAGCATTTGGTTGACCGTCCAGGTCTTCAGGGTGGTGACCGTGTCCATGCCCATTAGGCGGCCGACGAGCCAGAAACCGGAGTCGTTGACGTGAGAACCGAAGACGGAACCGGCGGCGGTGGCAACCACGATGAGCGCGAGCTGTAGCTCGTTGAAGCCGCCGGCTTCCACGGCGGGAACCATGAGGGCAGCGGCCGTGGTTAGTGCCACGGTGGCCGAACCTTGGGCTAGGCGCAGTGCCACGGCAATGAGGTAGCAGGCAAGGATAACGGGGATGCCGAGACCGGAGAGGGAATCGGCCAGGGCGTCGCCAATGCCGGAGGTACGCAGAACGCCACCGAACATGCCGCCGGCACCGGTGATGAGCACGACGGAACAGATCGGGCCAAGCGAGGAATCAATGAGTTTTTCCAGCGCGGTCTTGTCCACGCCGCGGCGCAGGCCCAGGACCACGAGTGCAATGAGCACGGTGATGAGCAGTGCGATCGGGGTCTGGCCGAGCATGACAAAGAACCGTACCCACGCGGCGTCGGCATCGATGGTGCCATAGGATGCCAAGGCATTGAGACCGGTGTTGAAGAAGATAAGCACCATTGGGATGAGCAGGAGGGAAATCACCGTTGGGGCAGAGGCGGGCTTGAGGGGCTGTTCTTCCTCAGAAAGCACCGGGCCGGCGATGGCATCAGTGACTTTCAGGGGGAATTTCTTGCCGGAGAGCAGGCCAAAGCGGTAGCCGGAAATGTACCAGGTAGGAAGCGCAAGCAGCAGACCAACGAGGAGGACGAGGCCGAGGTCAGCGCCGTAGAACTCGCTCGCCGCCACAGGGCCTGGGTGCGGCGGCAGGTAGACGTGCATGACAGAAAACGCACCGGCGGCCGGCAAACCAAAGGCCAGGACAGGACCGTCCAAGCGGCGAGCGACGGCGAAGATAACCGGCAGCATCACAATCAGGCCGGCGTCGAAGAAGATGGGAAAGCCCATGATCAGCGAAGCCAGGCCGAGCGCAAGGGGTGCTTTGGATTCGCCGAAGTGGCGGACCATGGCGTCGGCAAGCGACTTAGCGCCACCGGAGGCTTCCACCAACCGGCCAATCATGGCACCCAGTCCCACCAGCAACGCCACCGAGCCCAGAGTGGAGCTAAAGCTTTCGGTCATGGTGGGCACAATGCCCTCCAGCGGAATGCCCGCAGCCAGCGCCGTGAGCGCCGAGACCACCAGCAGGGTGAGAAAAGCGTGGAGCTTGAAATAGATGACCAGCACCAAAATCACGGCGATGGCGGCCACCGCAATGCCTAGCAGCGGGCCGGTCGACAGGGTGGGTTCCCACGTATCCATAAAGCGGGCTCCTTTTCTTATGCAAACCTTTGAATAACGGCAACGTTAGCAGCCGCCCCGCTTGTCGACGCCCCCTTCCTCCAAATGCGACCCAGCCAACACCCCCGATGGGCTGGGCATATAAAAGTCCCCTAGGCGCCGGTGCAGGAACCTAGGGGAGGTGCAGGCAGTTTAGTCGAACTGGCCTTGGATGACAGCCGCCGCATCCAGTGGGGTCACGTGGTAGGAGATGGGGTTCTGATTGGCGCCGGCCATGAGCGCGCCGGCGCAGGAGTGGCCCGCGCCCATCATGTGGCCCAGCTCGTGGGCGATGGTGCCCTGGACTGCCTCTGGGTACTGGGCATTAGGAATCTTGATGAAGACCATCTTGTGATCTGGGTAGGCAGCGCCTTGGACGTAGCCATTTGGGTCGGGCTTGAAGATGATGGCGATGGTGTCATCGTCGGCCTCGGAAGGCTTGACTTCCTTCAGGGAAGCCTTGCCCTTGAGGGCCTTGTTCCACTCGGCAACCGCGGCATCCAGCTGCTTGCGGTACGGGAAGTTTTCGACCACCTTGTACTCCAAAACGCCATCTTTGAAGTACGGCTTTACGGAGGCCTCATCGTGGAGGATGGAAGGATCCGGAACCGGCTTGCCATCGTTGGCCAGCTTGGTGATGGTCTTGCAGGTGCCTGGATCAATGAGGGAGCGAACCGGGTCGCTCTTGGCGCTTGCGGCCGGTGCGGCGACGGTGCCAAGGATTGCGGTTGCAGCCAGAGTGGCGGCGGAAAGCTTCTTGAAAGAAGGCATAGGCAGTGAGTTACCTTTCGGTTGATTTTAAGGTTCGCGGAGTGCGATATTCCCAGCAATATCCGTGGTAAATGGCATTGTGCGGGTTTCTTATGCGTGCGAGCATATATCAGTTTCTTATTGTCTGCAAAGGGAAAAATAAGAATCTAAGGTGTCAACTGCCTATTTTCTGCTTCTAGTTCAGGCGTTCGCCAGTAGTGGTGCTAAATAGATGCACTCGGTCCGGATCGGGGGAAACGTAGAAAGTATCGCCCACCGCATAGCGGCCGCGGGCATCGACCAAAATGCCGGTCTGGCCACCCATCCGGGTCGAGGACTTGAGCACGCCGTCGGCGGAGCTGTTGCCGGCGGCGTCGTCAAGCTCGCCATAGACATAGGTCTGGTTGCCCAGCTCCTCGACGTGCGCGACGGTGAACTTTGCCCCGCCATTGCCGGTATCGCTTAGCTGCCAGTCTTCCGGGCGGATGCCCACCGTGACGGTCTCCACGCCCTCAAAGTTGTAGTTGGCCAGATTGATGCGGGTAGAGCCGATGGTGAGCTCAGAGGAGTTATGGGTGAGGTCGTAGATATTCATCGCCGGGGAGCCAATGAATCCGGCGACAAAAACGTTCTGTGGGCGGTCATAAATGGTACGGGTGGTATCCACCTGCTGTAGGACGCCGGCGTTGAGAACGGCGACGCGGTCACCCATGGTCATTGCCTCAGTTTGATCGTGGGTGACATATACGGTGGTGGTACCAAGGCGGCGCTGCAGGTTGGAGATCTGCGCGCGGGTGGAAACGCGCAGCTTGGCATCCAGGTTGGACAGCGGCTCGTCCATGCAGAATACGGCCGGTTCGCGGACGATGGCGCGGCCCATGGCCACGCGCTGGCGCTGGCCACCGGAAAGGTTAGCCGGCTTGCGGTCAAGAAGGTCTTCCATCTGCAGGATCTTCGCGGCCTCGTGCACGCGGGATTTAATCTCGTTCTTCGGGACCTTGCGGTTTTCCAGCGCGAAGGACATATTCTGCGCCACGGACATATTGGGGTAGAGGGCATAGTTCTGAAAGACCATGGCCACGTCGCGGTCCGATGGGCTGACCCCGGTGACGTCCTTACCACCGATGCGGATGGAGCCGCGGTCGGTGGGCTCGAGACCTGCCAGCATGCGCAGGCTGGTGGACTTGCCGCAGCCGGATGGGCCAACGAGGACCAAGAATTCGCCATCGGCAATATCCAGGTTGAGGCGGTCAACGGCGGGGCGTTCCGCGTCCTTAGAGTAGATGCGGCTTGCGCCATCGAAGGTGACAGTAGCCATGGTTACCTTTCAGAATCTAGTGGGGAAGGGGTGGCTGCGAGAGCCTACTTATTGATGACGGTCTTGACCTGGTTGTCATAGATAGACTGCAGGGTCTTTTGTAGATCGGTCAGCACCTTGGTGACGTCATCGCGGTTGGTGACGATCTTTTCAAAGGCGCCGCCGATTTCCTGGTCCGCGCCGGGCAGGAAGACGCGGGCATTGTCCTGCGGTCGGGTCTCTGGCAGCTGTTTGATAGCGGTTTCGAAGTTCGGGTTGTCCTTCATGAACTTCTTTTGGTCCTCGTTGTCCACCGCGGTGGAGCGCACCGGCATGTAGCCCACGTTCTGGGACCAGTAGCAGGTGTTTTCCTCATTGGTGATGAAGTCAATGAGCTTGATAGCAGCCAGCTGGCGGTTCTTGCTGATGCCAGCCGGGATAGCCAGGCCGGCACCACCGGTGGGGCAGGCACCTTCGCCAGTCGGGTTAGGCAAGAAGGCGGTGCCGAGCTCGAACTTGGCGGTATCGGTCAGACCCGCCAGGTCACCGGTGGACAGGACGGTGGCGGCGGCGCGGCCGGTGCCGAACTCCATAGCCATGTCATTGCCCACGTAGGAGTAACCGTTTTTCTCATCGGTGATGTCCTTGAGCCATTCGACGGCCTTGATGGTCTTGTCATCGGTGAACTTCAGATCCCACTCATCGGAGTAAGCGCCGCCCTTGGACCACAGCGGGCCCTGGAAGATCCAGCCCAGGTAGTCTACGGCATCGCCCCAGCCAAAAGGCTTCATCTTGGAATCAGCCTCAGCCAGCTTCTTGGACCACTCATCCATCTCATCCCAGGACTTGGGGCCGCGGTCTGGCAGACCGGCCTTCTTCCACGCGTCCTTGTTGTAGTAGAACAACGGCGTGGAACGAGCGAAAGGAAGCGCAAAGTGGCCGCCGTCGTAGTTGTAGTCCTCATAAAGGGGCTGCACGTAGGTAGACAGGTCGATGCCCGCTTCCTTAGCAAGGTCATCCACGTTGGCGATCTGGCCATTGATGGCAAAGTTGTACCACCAGACGTCAGACAGCACCACGATGTCCGGCAGGTCCTGGCCGGTGAGCGCGGCGTTGAACTTCTGTGCTGCTTCTTCGTAGTTCTTGCCGGCATCAACGAGGTTGACCTTGATGTCCGGGTTCTCCTTTTCAAAGCGGGAGATGATCTCCTTCTCAATGTCCTTGGACGTGCCCGGGTGGTTGGACCACCAGGTCAGCTCGGTGACTTCACCGTCGCCGCCCTTGTCGTTGCCGCCTTGTGGATTGGTGGACGAGGTGCCGGCACAAGCTGCGAGTGCGGTGGCAGAAGCGGCTGTGGAAGCTAGGGCGAGGAATTTGCGGCGTAGCATGTAGTTCTCCTTAAAAGGGTGGTTAAGGGGTGGAAAGTAAAGCAAGAGGAAACGGCGAGCGTGGGTGGGGAAGAAGCCTTCTAACCCTTCACGGCGCCAGTGGTGAGGCCTTGAATCATGTACTTTTGCAAGGCTAGGAAGATGATGACCATAGGAATGATGGTGAGAATGGTGGCGGCCATTACCGGCCCCCAATTGGTCACGCCATCGTTGTTTTGCAGCATGGTCAAACCCACCTGCAGCGGGGCAACGTCCTCCGTATCCGCCATGAGGAAGGGCCACAGGTAGGTATTCCATTCATTGACCATGGTGATGACGGAAAATGCGGTCAGCGTGGGCCATGAGACCGGTAGTAACACCTTGGTGAGCAGGCGGATAGGGCCGGCGCCGTCCATGCGGGCGGCTTCCACCAGCTCATAGGGCAGGGACAAAAAGTGGTTGCGCATCAAGAAGGTACCGAAGGCCACGCCGGCCAGCGGCACGATGATGCCCACGAAGGTATTGCGCCAGCCCAAGGAATTGACCAGGGCGTAGTTGGAAATGACGGTGATTTCGCTGGGCACCATGAGCGAGGAAATGACCAGCAGGAATACCAGGTGGCGGCCCGGGAAGCGCAGAATGGCCAGCGCATAGGCGGAGATGACTCCCAACACGATCTTGATGATGGACAGCACTGCGGTAATAAGCACCGAGTTGCGCAGGTAGGTCCAGAAAGGCACGCGGGTGGTGGCATCGGAGTAATTCTCAGTCTCCCATACCGGCGGAAGCCAATTGACCGGGTTGGTATAAATATCGCCCTTGGCCTTAAACGAGGTCATGAGGATCCAAAACAGCGGCAGGCCAATGAGCAGCAAGACCGCCAGGATGCCCAGGTAGCCGCCGATGAGTTTGGCGCGGCGGGCGGTGGGGGATTCATCCGTGACCATGTGAAGGGTAGAAGTAGCCATGTTGGGTTAACCTCGCTTATCCATGATGCGGACCTGGATCAGGGTGATGATGAGCAGGATGAGGAACAAGATCGTGGCGGCAGTCGCACCGTAGCCGGCGCGGAAGTTGACGAAGGTCTCGTTGTAGATCTGGAAGACCAGCGTCTGCGTGCCATTGCCCTGCGGGCCGCCACGGGTCATGACGTTGATGATGTCGAAGACCTGCACGGAGTTGAGCAGCACCGTAATGGATAGGAAGAAGGTGGTATTGCGCAGCTGCGGCATGGTCACGCGCCAGAACTTGCGCCAGCGTCCGGTGCCGTCGATAGCGGCAGCTTCATCTAATTCCTTATCCAAGCCCTGTAGTGCTGCCAAATAGATGACAAAGGTATAGCCCAGGTTCTTCCACACAAAGGTAAAGGTCACCATGAACATGGCCCAGCCCGGTACTGCGTAGAAGTTGGGGGAGTCCACACCGAACCAGCCCAGTATTTCCTGGATGAGGCCAAAGTTGGGGTCGAAGACGAATTGGAAGGCAATGCCAATGGCCGCGCCGGAGATGGCATAGGGGGCAAAGACCACCGAGCGCGCAAAGTTGCGGCCCTTAATGTTTTGGTTCAGCAGCAAGGCCAGCGCTAGGCCGATGACCATGGAGCCAATCACTGCGAAGAAGGTAAAGACCAGGGTGTTGAGCACGATGGTCTTCGTGTCATCGCGGCTAAACCACTCCACATAGTTATCCAAGCCCACGAAGGTGGAGGTGGGGCTAGAGATATTCCAATTGAAAAAGGAGAGGCGGATATTGTCCAGCAGCGGCCGGTAGGTAAAGACGGCCAGCAAGATAAGGTTCGGCGCTAAGAGCGCCGCGGCCAGTAACCATTCCTTGTGGCGGTTGCGCTTGGCTTTGCGGACAAGCGCCGCGGAATCACCGGAGTTTTCCGCGCGTGCGGGAGATGCGGTTGTAGTGCCGGCGCCACCGGCACCGAGAGAGTCTTCCTGAAAAGTCACTCGGTCAATCTAGGGCGGGCAGGTGACACCCAGCTACACAGAAAACAAACATCTGATGAATAATAAGAAGCCGATGAGTTAAAGGTGGACACGTCATCAAAGATTCTATAAAGTCGCAGCGCAACCCCCTATGGCGCTGGTCGCTCCGCTGCCCAACTATGTCTGCCGTTACAAAGATGCCCCGCTTGCCGACGCCCACCTTCCTCCCGCCCCACTACACTGGCCCCCACAATCCACCACGTGCCCACCAGGAGGAAGCAATGTCTGTCCGTGCCGTTTGCAGCAACTATGACTCCGTCAAAGCCTGGCAGGAGCCGCTCTATAAGGATCTGCACCAGCACCCGGAGCTATCCATGCAGGAAGAGCGCACGCTGGGCATTATCAAGGACAAACTTGCCGAGCTTGGCTTTCGCCACATCGAAGTAGGCGGCGGCGTAGTCGGTGTCTTAGAAAACGGTGCCGGGCCAACCGTCATGCTGCGCGCGGATTTCGATGGCCTGCCGGTTAAGGAGGACACCGGCCTGGATTACGCCTCCATCGATACCGCCGTTGACCAGGAAGGAAACGCGGTCCCCGTCATGCACGCCTGCGGCCATGACTCCCACGTGGCCAGCCTGCTGGGCATGGGCGCGCTCATGGCGCAGGTCACCGACCAGTGGTCCGGCACCCTACAGCTAATTTTCCAACCGGGCGAGGCGATCGCCGCCGGTGCCCAGTCCATGGTGGATGACGGACTTGTGGACAAGGTCGCCACGCCGGACGTAGTACTTGGCCAACACGTCTTTGCCAGCAACTTTCCCGCCGGTACGGTGGCGCTGGCCTCCGGCCCATTCATGTCCACCGCGGTCAGCATGGACGTCAAGATTTATGGTCAAGGTTCGCACGGCTCCATGCCGCACCTCAGCGTCGATCCCGTTGTACTGGCCAGCTCCATTGTCATGCGTTTACAGACGGTCATCTCCCGCGAACTCAACCCCTCCGCATTGGGCGTGCTGACCGTGGGTGCCATCAATGCTGGCTCGAAAGCAAATATCATCCCCTTCGAGGCCAACCTGAAGATCAATGTGCGCGCCTATAGCGAGCAGGTGCGCGATAAAATCACTGGCGCCATCGAGCGCATCGTCACTGCCGAGTGCTAGGCCGCTGGCAGCCCGCAGCCCGCCGAGTTCAGCTACCACGATTCCTACCCGCTTACCAGCAACGATAAGGACACCACGGAGCGCCTTCAGGAAGCCTTTACTGCCTACTTTGGCCCCGACCGTGTTCTCGACGCTGAGCCCTTCACCGCCTCGGAGGATTTTTCCACCATTGCCCGCGCCTTCGGCGTTCCCTACTGCTTCTGGGTATTTTCAGGCCGAGAAGAAGAAAAGGATGTCCCTAACCACAGCCCGCACTTCGCCCCGCTGCTCCAGCCCGCTCTGCGCACCGGCACCGAAGCCCCTATCGCCGCAGTGATGAGCTACTTAGGAAACAACTAACCGACATGCAGCATTCGGCCGCACAGCTCCAATGGAGTGTGCGGCCATTCCTTTTGGCATGCGCGCTGCATGAGGCGGCGGGGTGGGGGAGTAGTCCGCAGGATCCATAACCGCGAATCTGGTCCATGCATCGCTTTCGGGTTAAGGGTCAGAAAGTGTGTCTGGGATCGGGGATTTTTAGGTTCTGACCTGTAGGTTAGCGTGAAATATATGCTTTGGGAGCATATATCTGGCCTCAACACGGTAAATCCCCGGTGTGGCTGCCAGTCTGTGGTAGTAGGCGGTGGTGTGGTGGCTCAATGCCAAAGAACCGACCACGCTGCTACTGCGGCGGTGATACCAAACGCAACGGAACAACCAGCAAAGGCACTACCCGATGGCGATGTAAGGCCTGCGGAGCCTCAGTCAATAAAAGTGAGGGTGATGCTCCTATGTTGTGTCAAGCTGATTTGAGAAGTTCTTCATAAGCCAACCTCAACTCCGGCAAAGGGCGCTTGCCGGTTTCGATATCACTGATTCTCGCCGGGGCACACCCGAGTTTTTCAGCAACCTGGGCTTGCGATAACTGCCTCTCGATCCGTCGAGCTTTGAGTTCATCAACCTCTACCTGGCCCGTTGGAAGAACGGCCTGACCCAAGCACAACACCCGGTAGACCTCCCTGACAATGGCGCGTTTCAGACACCGTAAGATCTCCTTTTTCGACAATCCTTCCTTGGTGCGTTTGGCTACGTAGTCCCTGGTGCGTTGGTCATGATGCATCCGCACCAACGCGATCCGATGCAACGCAGAATTCGCCCGACGATCACCACCCCGGTTGAGACGGTGCCGATGAGTCCGTCCAGAACTAGCCGGAATCGGTGCGGCCCCGCACAGATGAGCTAATGCTGCCTCGGAGTGAATCCGGCCTGGATTATCCCCCACACTGACAATCAGATCAGCAGCCACCACGGAACCACACCCAAATATCGAGGTCACATGCGGATTGATCATCTCAACCAGGATACTGATGTGTTTTTCCAGCTGCGTACCCTGTTTCTGTAAATCACGATAGGTGGTGGCTAATGTCTTCAACGCGAGGAGCACCCCATTTCTGGGGTCGGCCAGGTCAGCTGATGGTCGGCACCGGGACAAGGCCTCCACCATGACCAATGTGGACATCGCACTATAGCGGCGTCGAATCTCATCGGGTGCTGTGACCAGCAACGATTTGATCGTTGTCATCAGTTTCGCTGCTGTCATCACGAGCTGACGGCGGGTGATCTGCAACCCACGGAGGGATTCCACTGGCCCGGAAGTGTCTTTCGGGATGCTTAAGGCTTCACCGGTGAGCACCTGGCGGGCGGCATCGACAGCATCAACGGGGTCTGATTTGCCGTCCCGGCGTCGAACGGCCCGGGTAGGGCGTAAGACTTCTACGACTGAGTATTTCTGGGTGCGAAGGTGGCGTGTCAGGCCTGCTCCATAGGAGCTGGTTCCTTCCACACCGACGGTGGTGACACCGTAGGTTGCCATGAACTCTGAAATCGCCACGTAGCCAGGGTTGGTGGCGGGGAAGGTGTCGGTGGCGATGTGCCGGCCGGTGTCCGAAATAACGGCAACAGTGTGGGTATCGGTGTGGGTGTCGATTCCGGCAACGGGGCCGGTGGGGCAGTCGAAAGTGGTAGACATTGGGGATCAGGTCCTGTCTGTGAGCAAACGTGCGGGTGACCCGCGATCCGGGGTTTCCGGGCAGACAAGACGCTGATGGGACGACTACACTAGACACCTGCCGGGGTGGTCACGGTGGAGACGTCACGCTCCTATAAGGTCATGGGCGGATTCACCAGATTGCGGTACAGGGTCGGAACTAACATGGAAGACAGATCACGCTGAAGGCACATGAGGAGATCATGGCCAGTCAAGAAGTGGGTCATTCCACGTGGTTCCGATCCTGTATTCCCATTATCAGCGTCAGGAAGTTTGTGTGTGAGGCTCTGATCTAGAAGGAGTTTCACCGATAATGACTACGGTGTCACCGAAGAAGAACCATGACCCGGCGAGGGTCAACGAGATCAGCGAGAAGCTGATGGAAAATTCTGAAATCGCCAGCTTGATTAGCGAGCTGTCGAGCTCCGCTGATGATGCAAGCGAGCTGGTCAAAGGCCTGCTACAGGCATCGATCAACGCTGGCCTTAAGGCGGAGATGGATGCGCACTTGGGCTACGGCCATTCCGACCGCAAAGCGAAATCCCAGGTCGAAACCGCACAGGAGAATAATCACCGTAACGGGTCGTACACCAAGACCGTCAATTCTGGCTACGGCGCAGTTGAGGTGACCGTGCCCAGGGATCGTGCCGGCACGTTTACTCCCCGCATGGTGCCCAAGGGTGCACGTCGGCTCACAGAACTCGACGACATGATTATCTCGCTCTACGCCGGCGGGATGACCGTGCGCGATATTCAGCACCATCTCGCAACCACCCTGGGGGTGGATATGAGCCCGGATACGATCAGCACCATTACCGATGCGGTCTTGGACGAGGTCATGATCTGGCAAAACCGCCAGCTCGACGAGTTTTACCCGGTGATCTTCCTCGACGCGCTGCGCGTCAAGATCCGTGACGGCCACCGCGTGGTCAACAAGGCTTGCTACATGGCGGTTGGTGTCGATATGGACGGCATCAAGCACATCCTGGGATTGTGGATCGCCGACAATGAAGGCGCCGCATTCTGGGCATCGGTGTGTGCGGATCTAGCCAACCGCGGTGTCCAAGACGTGTTCATCGTGTGCTGCGACGGGCTCAAAGGCCTGCCTGAAGCAGTTGAGGCAACCTGGCCGAATTCCATGGTGCAAACCTGTATCGTGCACCTGATTCGGGCGGCCAACAGGTGGGTGTCGTATCAGGACCGCAAAGGTGTCTCCCGGGCGCTGCGTGAGGTCTACACGGCCGCAAACGAGGACACCGCACGTGCCGCCTTGGATGCGTTCGAAGCCAGTGAACTGGGCCGGAAATACCCCCAGTCGGTCAAAGTCTGGCGCGACGCTTGGGAGCGGTTCGTGCCGTTTCTACAGTTTCCGCCGGCGGCACGCCGGGTGCTCTACACCACCAATTCGATCGAGTCGCTGAATGCTGAACTGCGTAAAGCTACCCGTAACAGGGGCCAGTTCCCGAACGATACCGCAGCGCTGAAGACGCTTTGGCTGATGATCTGCAACATCGAAGACAAGCGCGCTGCGCAGCGAGCGAAGAAAGCAAAGCGCGACGTTGAGTGCAACGGCTATATTGAAGGAGCGAAAGCCACCGGGTGGAAACAAGCCATCAACCAACTAGCCGTGGCTTACCCCAACCGATTCGCGGACTACTTGTAAACCAAGCCCCCGCACACAAAGAATCGGACACTCTCATAAAAGTCGGCCAGATGTCACTAAAGCTGCCACATTCACCCAGTTCATTGAACACTGCACCACCACAACCTCACTGGAAGCAGTGGCCGACCGAAATGGTGTCAGCGCCTCCACAATGAAACGCCGGTTTAGCTGGTGCTGGCTGGTTGACGTTCCTGATCCCACCGGGCATACCGGGCGAATCTACGACCAAGTCTTCATCGACGGCACCTACACCGCCAGTGGATGTCTAATCGTGGCCGCCACCCTAGACCACGTCATCGCCTGGCACTGGTGCAAACGCGAAACCACCCGCGCTTATAAACAGCTACTAGAGCGCATCCCAGCACCTTTAATCGCCGTCATCGACGGGGGCCAAGGAGCTGCCAGTGCCATCAAACAGTGTTGGCCGACCACGCTCGTCCAACGCTGCCTGGTGCATGCTCAACGCGTGGTACGGCGCTACACCACCTCACGCCCACGCACTGATGCCGGGCGAACCATCTACCAGCTAGCACTCAAACTCACACGCATTAACACTATCGACCAAGCCAGCCAATGGGGTGCACAACTGCATGAATTCGCCTCGGTCTACCGCACCTGGTTGGACGAAAAGACTCTTGTCAAAGACCCTCAGACCGGTCGCTGGACTCACACCTGGACTCATGCCAGCGTGCGCAAGGCCTACAACAGTTTGAACCACCTCTGGCGCAATGACCTGCTGTTTGTCTACCTCAACCCACCCGATGGAGTCCTTGACACGCACCGGATCAAGGCCACCACCAACAGCCTTGAAGGCGGAATCAACTCCCAGCTGAAACTACTAGCTCGCACTCACCGCGGACGACGCGGAGAACACCAACGGCGAATGCTGGAGTGGTGGCTGTATCTAAAAACAGAACTGCCCGACGATCCCGTAGAAATCGCCAGACAGTCCAACTGGGGCCAGGACCAACTCGCCAAAGTACAACCCCTGACCCACAACGAGAACCAAGCCGACCACGAAACAGGACGACCAGCCCTCTACGACAACACTATCGACACCAACTACACCCCATTCAATCGGCATCCAAAAAGGCCAAATCTAGCCCAAGCGACACGCCGAGCCAGACACACATTTTGACCCTTAACCCCTTCCTCCACGCCCCAACCTGCAGACCCCTAAAACAGCTCCAACGCCCGAGCCTCGCTTGGGGCCACAGGGCGCTGGAACTGGTTCTCTCTATCTCTCTTGCGTTCTCTCGAACACGTAAATTCAAGGTAACGCGCTAGGCTGCCATAGGTCTGAAATTTGTCTGTGAATATAGTGGCAACCATTTGGGGAGGGTAAAAATAGCTCAACCAGGTTACGGGTATAAAAGGTGGAGGCCTTTGGATTGCTGAACATGATTCACAAGAGGCTTCTTTTGCGTAAGATTTTAGGAAAGCTACAAGCGCGCTATCGGGTTGGGGTGGGCAAGTCTTTAATTGTGCGCCGAGAGCAATGTCAGAGGAGGAGATATGGCACAACAATTTGATCCAGAGATGCATCGGCAAATGGGTGTCGAGGCGGACGTTGTATTGCGGGTGGGAATGCTCCTAATGGGTGCCGGCACCTCTGGTTATCGCGTACTTAGAGGGATGAAACGGAGTGCGCGAGCTTTGGGCTTTGACCATCTAGATGCCACAGTGGGTCTGACGCAGATTACCTGTACGTTTCACCGCGGCGAATACTTCCGGACGGTCATTGCTCGGCAACATTCGCCTGCAGTTGATGCCTCTCGGATCGAAGCCTTGGAAGATTTAACCCACAACCGCCTCTACGCAGGGATCACTGCTCAGGAGTTAGCGGCGATGCTGGATACTATTGAGCATAATGTCAAAAAGCGCTGGGGCGGTCTAATCCTTTCTTTCGCTGCCGCGATCGCATGTGCGGCGTTTGCGTATCTTAATTTTTTCCCGCTGGAAGCGGTGGGGTTGGTTGCTTTGGCGGCGTTTGCAGGCCAGTTTGTTCGTTATACAGTTCTCCACCGCCACGTTCATCAAATTGGAGGAGTGATTGCTGGTGGAGCGACGGCAAGCATTGTTTTCTTTTTGTTGACGGAATTTTTCGGGGCCATAGGCTTGGTGGAACCCAGTGAATTGTCCTCGGGCTTTGTAGCAGCTGTTCTATTCTTGATTCCTGGGTTTCCACTTTTCTCTGCTTTGATCGACATAGCCCGCTTTGATCTTGATGCGGGTATTGTCAGGTTGGGGTATGCGTTTACCGTTATATTTACGGCCGCCTTCACGGTCTCAATGGTTAGCTGGCTGACTAAACTTAGCCCTGACCCACCTGCGCCTGCACAGGATATGCAATGGTTTCTGTTGGCGCCGTTGGCAAGTTTTCTAGGCATTGCTGGGTTTGCTTTTCTTTTTAACTCTTCGCGCCGCATGGTCTTAGTAGCGGCGTGTGTTGGAACCGTGGCAAATGAGCTTCGTTTGATTCTAATTCACGCGGGAACAACCATTTTCTTTGCAGCCTTTGTGGGGGGATTGGTTATCGGGTTGCTGGGGGCAGTAGCTTCTAAAAGGGCGCGTCTTCCTCGTATTACAACCACCGTTCCGGCCGCGGTGATTATGATCCCAGGGGTGACGATGTTCCGGGCAGTGTTTTATTTGAACGATGGTCAGATGGATCAAGCATTGGCCAGTGTAGCAACTGGAATGATGGTGGTTGGATCTATTGGTGCCGGTTTGGTCTTTTCTCGCCTGCTTACTGATAAGGATTGGGCGCTGGGCCGTCTCATTGATTTTGATAAAAAGCTTCCGCAAAGGCCTTCTTCCGCGTGATGCTTAGATTCTTGTTAGAGAGGCCTGTTGTCCTGTGGAAACTACCAAGGGTCCTCTCTGTCTCTCATATGCGCTCTCTCAAACGCGCGAAATCAGTATGGGGCACTGGGCCGTAGCGCCCATGAGGTCTAGCTGTTGGGTTGCTGTTAGTGGCTGGGAATGGGGTGGGGAGGGCGTCGGAAAGCGGGGCAGGGGTGAAGCTGTGCAACATTGGCAAATGAAAGTGACGTAGGACATAGTTCGTTTCTGTAGGCTGGAAGATATGCGCGTAGTCTGGCTGCGCCGTTTCACATGCTTGTATAGCTACAGAATCGAGGTGAGGAGCATGTCTCCTCTCACAGCCCAACCCCCAGCCAAGAACGCCGAGCAGGCGCAGGTGGAAGATACAGAAGAAACTAAACGCCAAGATCGCTCGGCCATTAAGGCGGCGTTTATCGGCACGTTTATTGAGTGGTTCGATTATGCGGCCTATATCTATATGTCGGCGATTATCTCCCGCGTGTTCTTTCCGGAGATGGAAGGCCGCCGCGCGCTGATTATGACGTTTGCGCTCTTCGCGCTGTCGTTCCTGGTGCGGCCGTTGGGAGGCATTGTATGGGGTCACTTCGGTGATAAATACGGGCGCATCCACACGCTGACGGTGTCTATTGTGATGATGTCGGTGGCTACCGCGTGCATCGGTTTCCTGCCGGGGTATGGCACCATTGGCTTTGCCGCCTCCATCTTGCTTTTGCTGTGCCGCATGGTGCAGGGATTTTCCGCAGCCGGAGAGTATGCGGGCGCCGCCACGCACCTGGCTGAGATTGCCCCGGCCGGTAAGCGTGGCATCTATTCGGCGGTGGTGCCGTCTGCGACGGCCTCGGGCTTGCTCTTAGGCTCGCTCATTGCGGCACTGTTGACTGGAGTCCTCGATGATGCCGCCCTGGATTCCTGGGGTTGGCGCGTACCATTCCTCATTGCGCTGCCTTTGGGGCTGTATGGCCTGTGGATTCGCCGCAACACGGAAGAGTCCTCCCACTTTGAGGACCAAGATGAGCCAGAGGAGTCCCCGTTGCGTGAGGTCCTCAAGTATCCCAAGGCCCTGGCCATTGCGTTTGCCGGCGCGGTGCTCAACGCCATTGGCTTCTACGTCATTTTGACCTACCTGCCCACTTACCTGTCGGAGGAGTTGGGCATGGCCGCGACGCCGGCGTTTATCGCGTCCTCGGTGGCGTCCGCATTCTATGTCGGCTTTGCCCTGCTGACTGGCATGCTTTCGGACCGCTTGGGCCGCCGCACGACGATGCTGTGCGCGGCTGCGTTCATGGGTGTGTCCATCATTCCGGCCTTTATGCTTCTCGATGGCGCCGGGCTCCTGCTTGTCATTATCATCCAGGTGTGCTTGGGCGGCGTGCTGGCGCTTAACGACGGCGTCCTGCCCTCCTTCCTTTCCGAACAATTCCCCACGCACGTGCGCCTGTCCGGCTTCGCACTGACGTTTAATACGGCCAATGCTGTCTTTGGCGGTACCGCTCCCATGATTGCCACCTGGCTTATTGATGTCACAGGCCTGCAGCTTGCTCCTGCCTTCTATTTGGTGGCTGCGGCGCTGGTGACCGGAACTGCGGTGCTATTCGCTTCGAAACACAATAAGCTGCACCAGTAGCGCTTCGGCACAAGGTAAAACGCCTGCGGCCCTCGGAACCAAAAGGAACCGAGGGCCGCAGGCGTCTCTCTCTACAAGGTGTTTCCATGTATCGGCTTAAGCCGCCCTCTGGAAACTGAGGGGTTCTCTCTATCTCTCTCGTATGCGCTCTCTCAAACGCATGATTTAAGTATGGGGCATGGGGCTGCTGCCACAATGGATTGTGCCTGATAAGTCCCTGCTAGTTGCTGAAAGTTTACTGCTAGCCCATCTGCGGCTTAATAGTCATAACTTTCGGCAGTGTTTGCATCTGCGCCAATGCGTTGCAGGTGTGTGCGGCGCTTTAAGCGGATAGCCGGGCGGGCTGCCATGCCGAGGCTGCCCAGAAGGTAGAAGACGGTAGCGACCATCGACAAGCCGGCAAGTGTTAGCACCGAGCCGAGGATAAAAACTACGGAGATAGCGATGTCATTGGCGATGGAAAACGTCTCGTATTTGTTTTTAAGTTTGATTTCGTTATTCTGCCCGAGCTTGATTTTCAGGTCGGGATCCTTTTCCTGTTCTGACATGATGTCTCCCACCCTGCCAGAGAGGAAAAGGCCTTGTCGAACCATGTTTTTGTGGGATTATTGGAACATTCCCCAGATGGTGGCGAAGAGCACAATGAGACCCATGATCGCCACGAAGAAGTTGGTCTTTTTACCGCGGAAGCGGGCTAGTGCCTCCACACGGTAGATGACCCAAATAGGCAGCAGGTAGGTCATGAAGGCGAAGAAGACGCCGCCTACGACAGAAATCATGTCCAGGATCGAGGGGTTGAAAATTCCTACTAGAGACGTGGTGATGAAGATGAAGAGGTAGGTCCACAGGTCAAGCGTGCGCGCAGACATCTCCTTTGTGGCTTTCGGGGCGGCCAGGTTGAAGAGGTACTGGGTACCCTCGATGGTGCCAAGGGCGTGGCCGAAATAGGACGAAGCCACTGCGCAAATAACCACGATGGGCGCCATGTAGGCCATAAATGGGGTGCCGGTTTCGTTGGCGAAGTAGGAAAGTACCGGCAGGTTCTTGTCATTTGCCTCTTGCATGCCGTCTGCACCCATGGCCAGGGCGCAGGACCAGACAAAGAACATGGTGAAGATGGTCAGCAGGATGGCGGAGTTGCGGATAACCTTATCGGACTGTGAGTGGTGGTCCGCGCCGTATTCCTTTTCCATGCCCAGCGAGAACTGGGAGATCGCAGCAACGAAGGAGAAGGAGAAAACCAATACGGGAAGGATAAGGATGATGGCCTTGATAACGCCGCCAGCAGTGTGATCGCCGGCCTCCATGAAGGAACCGGGGTCCCATTGCGGAATGAGGTAGAGCGATACCACTGCGAGCGCCACGATGAGCGGGTAGACCACGAACTGGGCAATCTTCAGCATGATGGCGTTGCCAAAGGCCAGCGCGAGTGTCATGAGGCCCACGCACAGCGGCGCCAGGATGTAGCGGGAGATTTCCGGGCCACCCAGCTGGTTGACGATGAAGCTATCGACCGTATTCGTAATCGATACGCCGTAGATTAGCACCACTGGGAAGATAGTAAACCAATAGATGATGGCCAGCACGATGCCGTTGCCGCGGCCAAAGAAGTGGGTAAGTACCGCGAGGACGTCCTCGCCATGCAGCGGCGAGTAGCTAATGATCCAGGAAAACGCGCGGTGGGCCAGGTAGGTCATCGGGAAGATGAGCAGAGTGGCTACCACTAGCGGGATGAAGCCGAAGCTGCCGGCAGAAATCGGCAAGAAGAGGATACCTGCGCCCACGGCAGTGCCGAAGAGCGTGATTGTCCACTGGCTATTGACGGCCTTATTGGTGGTCACCTGGCTGCTGTTGGGGGTGTCTGTGCCGCCGGTAGTGGGTGAACTGGCCGGTGAAGCAGGCGCATTCGCAGTCGTGTGAGGCATAGAATTCATCCTTCAGGTTTTGTGAATGAGCTAACATAAACAATCTATCTGAAGGTGTTAGCGAACGAAAGCAAATTTGTGATCTACGTTAAATAAATGTTAAAGACAGCCGCACCGAGGGTGGTGCAGCGGTCTTTAAGAATCTTGTTAAGGTGCCGCAGCTAGCCCGCGATCAGGTTTTCTTCCTTCAAGAAATCCAGCGCCACGGTGGTGTAGTCCTCGCCATCGACGTCGACGCGGGCGTGGAGTTCCTGCATCTTTTCGTCGGTAAGCAGCTGTGACAGGAGAGCGAAGAACTCTTCAATCTCTGGGTGTTCATCTAAAACCTCGGTCCGAATAACCGTGGCAAGGTTGTGCTTAGGAAAGAACGGATCAGGGTCTGCCCATAACCTACAGCTGCAGAGCCTAGACGCGACCGTAGAGGGCGAAAACTGAGCCAGATAGCGCCGCAGACAATATGTGTTGCCATGTAAAAGGAAATGAACAAGAAGAAGGCCGCCACACCATCAGTGGTGCAGCGGCCTTCTGGGAGTGACTGGCTAGGAAACTATGTTCCTAGGGCAGACGTGGGGTGTTCTTAGAACAGACCCTCAGCCTTCTTGCCGGTGTCCTTCAGGGTGTGTTCGCGGGAGTCAACGTTCTGGTCGTTGTGCTTGGAGTCATCACCCTTGATGCGGGAAGTCTGGGTTACCTCGATGTTGTTGATGAGGCGGCCTTCCTTGGTCTTGCCATCTCCGAAGTCCAGGTTGGCGATGCGGGCCTCTTCGCCAGCGTTAATCGGGTTAGCCAGGGTTACCTCGAAGGAGCGGGTGGAGGTCTTCTCGTTGAAGCCCAGGTCACGGATGTGAGCGCCGTTGGAGGAACGCGGGGTGATGAGGCGGTCAACGCCCTTCGGTCCCTTAGCGGTCTTCACGTCCACGCGGAACTGGGTAGCTGGGAACTCGCCGTAGTAACGCTCGGAGCCAACGTTCTTAGCGCGCAGGGCAACGGTGCCTGCGAAGCCAGCGTGCTTAGCGCCGGAAACGGTCAGGTAAGGCTCGAGGTCGAGCTTGTGCTTGGAGTCCTTCTTGTCCTCCTTGGCGTCAACCTCTTCCTGCTTCTTCTTGTCAGCAGCCTCTTCGTTCTTGCCCTCTGCTTCAGAGACCTTCTCGGTTGCTTCCTTGGCGTTGCCCTCGGACTCCTTGACTACCTCTGCGTCAGCCTCGAGGTTCTTGTCCTCTTCAACGACCTTCGGGTCATTGACGTCGGTGGTGTTCTGAGCGTCCTTGTTGGGAGCGTAGGAGTCAGACAGCTTGTCGTACAGCTTGACGCGAACCTCGTTCTTTACCGGCTGCATTGCGTTCCAGGCAGTCGGGGTGGACCAGGTGCCGTTTGGCTTGCAGTACTGCTGGGTACCAGTCATGTTCAGCACGCGGAAGCCGTAGGTGGCTTCACCGGTGTGGTTTGGCGGAACGTCGTAAGGTCCGATGGACTGGCCAGCATCCCAAGACAGGGAGTAGGAAGCGCTAGCACCAATCTTGGTAGCGATCTCGTGAGAGATGCCGAAGGAGCCTTCAGCGCCCTTCTTGGAGCCCTTGCCGCCCAGGTTCATGGACGTGGTCTCGGTGCGGTCACCGTTGACAGAAAGGGAGATGGACTGAGACTTGGACAGATCCTGCTGCAGCGGGATGTCCTTCTTGGTCTGGTTGGTGGTGGAGATGGTGCCGGCCGGCAGGAAGCGGTCGGAGACCTTGTAGACCACGGTGCGGTGGTCCTCCCACGGGTTACATACCGGGCGAGGGTTCAGGATATTCGCCTTCATGTGGTCGGAACCGTGGGTGGTGTGGATGATTGGCAGGTCCGGGTTCAGGGCCGGGGTCTCCGGGTAGGACTCGGTCTGGGTAGCTGCGCCAGCCAGCGGTGCCGCGAATGCGGTGCCGGCGACGATGAGGCCGGCGGTCAGGCCGGTCATGCGACGACGAATCGACATATAGAACTTCTCCTAGGCAGGTAGAAAATGAATGAACTTATGAATGAAATCCAGCAACTCTCGATGTTGCGCTAAGAAAACGCTAAAACAGGCTCAGAATTAATTCATCTCTTAGATGTCTATATATTTGCCACGCCGGTGGGTGGGTATTTTTATATAGGCCAAGCTGTTTATTGGTGTTTGCTCCCGCTAAGCGGCTGATAGTGCGTGAAAAAATATTGATGAATGATTGTCTATACAATAGAGAATCGACACGGAGGGGTTCGGCCCCTATCTGGGGGTGTTTGGGTGGCCTCTGGGAGGGGTTTAGGGTCTTGTCGAAAAGTTGTGGACACGTCACAATATGCGTCGTACGCTGCATTTAAGCGGGTAGGGAAGGGTTATAAAATGCTTTGTCATGAATGTTACATGACATAAGTTATAGGTGTTTACATGGCAGAGGTTGGCGCGTTTCGCAACAGGAACCTGCCGGGGTCTTCCGCTGAGGGGTAGGGCCCGGGGTTAGAATAGGGCCGATTCGACAATCAGCATGAGGGCCGCAGCGATGGCCACGGTGATGACGATACGGTTGAGAAGGTGCCTATCTATAAATCGGTTGAGGTAGTTGGCAGCAATGAGCCCAATGACGACTAATGGGAAATAGGCCGCCGCGGTGGTGACCTGGGTGCCGCTGATCTGCCCATTAAACGTCAGAATTATAAGAGAAATTAAGGTTCCGAGGACAAAGGTGCCCGCTAAGGTGCCGCGTGTGCGGTTGGGGTCAAAGCGCTTCATGATCAGCGCCATGGGCGGGCCGCCGATCGAGGTCGAGGTGCCCAGGATGCCGGAGGCTACGCCAGCGATGAGCGTATTGGCGGTGGTGGGGCGAGGGCTCCATCCCAAGCTGGATAGCGTCATAGCAAGGAGTACGGCACAACCGATAAAGATGGACAGCCCATCAGGAGAGAGGCTGGCAATTGCCCAAGCGCCCACTAGGGAACCGGGAATGCGGGCGAGGGAGGAAATGCCCACAACGCGCCAGGACGTCTCGCGGTAGGTGCGCGCGAGCGTATAACTGGAAATGCACAGCGCGAGCAGCAGAATGAGCGTGGGCACGAGCTCAGGACGAATGAGCGCGATTATGGGCGTGGCAATGGTGCCTAAGCCAAAACCGATGGTGCCTTGAGTAATGGTGCCAGCGAGGATGAGGACGCCGATGAAGATAGAGGACCATGCGTCTACAGAGATTCCCAGAAACATAACGAGGGCTAAGTGTATCTGGGCCCAGTCTGCATTCTGAAACTATTAGAGGCGGGCGGTGGCCTTTTCATTGGCGGCGATTTCCTCCAAGCGTTCGGCCGGGCACATGCCGGCAACGATGACCGCGGAACCGCCAGCGGCTAGGGGCTCGAGCACGGCACGGGAGAAAGACTCATTATCGGACCAGCCGGTAGAAAGCAGGCGCTCGGCGGTAGCGGGGGCATCGACAAGCTGGGGCAGTGGTTGGGTTTCGCCGAAGTACTGATCGCCGTAGAAGCGCACGGTGGGTCCAAAATCGATGGCGCCGGTGGGCAGCTCCCCGCCGGACTCGACGACGCCGCGGCCAAAGGGGTCCTCGCTAATGAGCACGATGTCGGCCTGGGGCTGGCGCTCGTGGGCGGCCGCGTAGCGGGAGGGGGAGGTAAAGACGACGTCGGCAAGCGGGGCAGATTCGCCAAAGGTATAGGAAGGGCCAGACGCAAGGGCACCCAAGGCTAGAACGGCCGCCTGCCACGAGGAAGGAAGATCGATAGCGATGGTGGAATCCGCCTCTAGGTCGAGCTCTTCTTCCAACATATTGGCAATCTTGGCCACCCAATTGTCGAGCGTTTGCGCGGAAAAATCCATGCGCGCGCCGGTCGCCTCGTTGTATACGGTAAGCCGCGGGGAGGCAGCGTCGGCACGCAAAAGATGGGCGAGTAGTTCCATACCCGCCCATCGTAGGGGAGAAGTGCTAGTTCACGCAGCGCGGGCCGTCGCCACCAGCGTCAATCTCCGGGGAGACCTTAGCGGTACCGAAGTCATCGCCCGGGGTGCCTACCGGCTGGCTGGACTTATCCGCCTCCGGCTCCTGGTCGCTAGCTTCCTTATCGGAAGGTCCCTGGTAATCATCGGTAGCAACCACGATGAGGGTGTCATCGTCGAGTTGCGGATTCTCTGCCACCGGCAACCCACCCAGCTTCTTGGCCAAGGCCTTAGCATCCTCGCTTGTCGGATCGGCGGCGACGACCTGTGACTCGCTGTAGATGCCCGGCTGCGCATTCGCGGAGCGCTCCACCGTGTAGCCCTTGCCTTCCAGCCAAGAGCCGATGCCTGATGCCAAGCCATCAATATTGCCGGCGTTGAGGACGTGAATATTGATATTCGGATCGACGTCCTTATCCTTCTCCGCCTTTTCTTGCTTGTCCTTATCTTCAGCCTTGGACTCATCGGTGGCTTCATCGTGTGTCTTGGCCAGGTCATCCATGAAGCGGTGGACCTCGGCGGCATCGATGGTGACGATGGATTCGCCATAATCGCCCTGGCCGTCGATGGAGGTTACCGGGATAGTGGTGAAGGTGACATTGCCGCCGGCAAGGCCGGCCAGCTGGGTGACAAAGCCCATGATGTCCCAGCCAGCATCAATGACCACGGAGCGCTCTACCGCCTTGGCAATCTTGGACAGCTTGGAAGGATTGGCCAGGGTGTCATTGTCCAGGATCTTATTGACTAGGGAAGCCATGAAGGCCTGCTGGCGCACGATACGGTCGAGGTCGCCGCGCGGGAGGTTATAGCGCTGGCGCACGAAAGCCAGGGCCTTGGCGCCGTCGAGGGTCTGCTTGCCCTTGCTGAATTTAGCGCCAGACATGTCATCATCAACATCATCGTTGAGGCAGACATCTACGCCATCGACGGCGTCGGTAAGCAGGGTAAAGCCCAACAGACCCACCTCCGCGTAATGATCGATGGACACACCAGTCAAGGTGCGCACCATGGCCAGCAATCCTTCGCGGCCGGCTTCGACGCCCTGCTTTTCGATGTCCTTATCCGAGTGCGGCTTCTTTTTACCCTTAGCCTCCGCCTCGGCATTTTCCTGCTCGAGCTCTTCCACTTTGGCGTTCTTATGGGAGGCGAAGACAGCATTCATCTTCATATTGCCGTAGTCCGGATCCTTGACATAGGTATCGCGCGGAATGGATACGGCGGTAGCGCGGGAACCGTCCTCCGGAACGCGGATGAGCATCATGGTGTCGGTATTTTCCTCACCATCGGCCACGCCGGCGTGCAGGTCCGCCAATTCCTTCTCAGAGAGGGGATCGCCTTTGGCGTCGGTACGCGAATCCTTGCCCACCAGCAAGATATCCACTGCGCCATCGAGCGAGTTACCCGACAAGCCCTGGCCGTCCAGGGACAAGTCCGTGGCCGAAGACATGCCATTATCCAGCCGGCCCACGGTGGCATAACCCACGCCAGATACCACCAGGATCAAGGCAGACAGGAGTGCCACGATCGCCTTGATGGCCGTGGAACCTTTTTGCTTTACCGCACTAGCGGCAGAGGGCGCCGGCTGGATGGTGCGCGCCCGGCGAGTGTTCTCAGAAGTCACAAGTGGAGGCTTTCTAGATTGGTGGGGATCTGGAGACAGTTTAGGGCAGAACGGGCAAAAATTAGTGATCCGTGTCCGATTTCGCGTGTTCGGGTAGTGTCCCTGCCCCGTGCGAGGAGCGCCAGTGACTAAGCTCGGGGCCATTGTGACTACACCAAATCAATCCCCGCTGGCCGTGATCACTGTGACCTATAGTCCCGGTGAATACCTCGGTAGTTTTTTGGACTCCCTGCCGGGCGCCTGCGCTCGCGGCACCAAGGTCGTGCTTGCGGATAATGGCTCCACCGACGGCGTGCCAGAGGCCGCTGCCCGCGAGCGTGCCGGGGTGGACTTTCTCGATACCGGCGGAAATATCGGCTACGGCGCTGGCATGAATGCGGGTGCCCGCTTCGCCCGCGAGCGCGGTGGCGTGGATGAGGAATTTTTCCTTATCTCTAATCCCGATGTCACCTTTACCCCGGGATCTATTGACCAGCTCATCGAGTGCGCTCGCCAGTGGCCGGATGCTGCGGCCGTGGGCCCGCGCATCGTGGAACCGGATGGCAGCAATTATCCCTCGGCCCGCGCCGTGCCCACCGTGGCTACCGGCATTGGGCACGCACTCTTTTCTTCGATCTGGCCCTCCAATCCATGGTCGCGCGCCTACCGCGATGAAGCCGATATGACTGCCCAGCGCCCGGCCGGATGGTTATCCGGTTCCTGCCTTCTTGTGCGCTGGGAGGCCTTCGAAACCATCGGCGGGTTTGATGAGCGTTACTTCATGTACCTCGAAGACGTGGATCTAGGAGATCGCTTCACGCGCGCCGGCTACCAGAACATCTTCTGCCCGGAGGCCGTCATCAGCCACGCTAAGGGGCATTCCACCCAAGCGCATGCCGGCGCGATGCTGCGCGCCCACCACAACTCCGCCTATCGCTTTCAGGCCGACCGCCACCCCGCATGGTGGCAGGCCCCACTGCGCGGCGCGTTGTGGCTGGGGCTGCGAGTCCGCGGGCTTATTGCCTCGGCCTCGGCACGTTCTTAAGGTCCAGTGCGCGTGCCGTTGACCTGGATTGCGCGCCATACGCTCTACACTGGCCCTCAGAAAATCACAGAATAAAACTGTCCGCATACATAAGGAAGACTATGACTGAAGCAGCCACCACCCACGGTGCCAGCACGGATGCAGTGATTCTCGTCGGCGGCCGCGGCACCCGCCTGCGCCCACTAACCATCGGTACGCCGAAGCCGATGCTGCCGACGGCAAACTACCCGTTCCTGCAGCACCTGCTCGCCCGCATCAAGGCCGCCGGCATTGAGCACGTCGTCATGTCTACCTCCTATAAGGCCGAGGTCTTTGAGGAGTACTTCGGTGATGGCTCCGATCTGGGCTTGGAGATCGAGTACGTGGTGGAAGAGACCGCGCTCGGCACCGGCGGCGGCATCCGTAACGTCTACGACAAACTGCGCAATGACACGGTCATGGTCTTCAATGGCGACGTGCTCTCCGGCATGGATCTGGAAGGGATCCTCACCACGCACCATGACAAGGACGCCGATGTCACTATGCACCTGCTCAACGTGGCTGACCCGCGTGCGTTTGGCTGCGTGCCGACCGACTCTAACGGCCGAGTCACCGCGTTCCTAGAAAAGACCGAGGATCCGCCAACCAACCAGATCAACGCCGGTTGCTATGTATTCAAGCGTTCCGTCATCGAGTCCATTCCGGCCAACCGCGTTGTTTCCGTGGAACGCGAAACCTTCCCAGGGCTCTTGGCTGAAGGCCGCTTGGTTGTCGGCCACGTAGACAACTCCTACTGGCGCGACATGGGTCGCCCGGATGACTTCACCCGTGGTTCCTCTGACCTGGTGCGCGGCATTGCGCCGTCCCCGCTGATTGAGGGTAAGACCGGCGAGTCCCTGGTGGATCCCTCCGCCGGTATCGCCGGTGGCGTGCTGCTGCTGTCCGGTACCGCCGTGGGCCGTGGCTCCGAGGTGGGCGCGGGTTCCCGCCTAGAGGGCACCGTTGTCTTCGACGGCGTGCGCATTGAACCAGGCGCCATCATCCACAACTCGATCATTGCCTCCGGCGCCCACATTGGCGCCAACGCGGTCATTGAGAACTGTGTCATTGGTGAAGGCGCCCACATCGGCGCACGCTGCGAGCTTCTCGACGGCATGCGTGTCTTCCCCGGCGTTTCCATCCCTGATGCCGGCGTGCGTTTTAGCTCCGATGCTTAACGCTTGCGCAGTGGTCTGAGCACTGCACTAGGTCCGGCTGACATAGGCCGAACTGAGGACAATGGAGCCTCGGTTCGGCCTCTCTTTTTATGGGGCAACCGAGCCCGCCTGTTTGCACCGGCCGACATGGTGCGAACTCTGCACAGATCTGAAGTGCATGGATCCCTTCTTTGCGGGGTTGTGCGCGCGACACGCCGGGATTTCCTGAAAATTGTTGACAGAAAAACAGGGTACCACTACATGTAGTACCCCCTACCTACACCCCCGCGGGGGATCAGTTGTTACAGATGTGACGGATGGGGATCGTGTGCTGCGTTTTTGCCGGAAAGCGCGAAGAAGCCGCCAATTCGGGTTGACGATATTTAGTGATCCGGTGTGAAATTACATCAGTGAAAGAAACAGCGGCCGGCGCCGTTACTTCCACACCATCCCGGCGGGGCTACCCAAGGAGAATGTGGTGTACAGTCGGTCGCACTGATGAGAATTACCCAACCTCGGAGAAAGGAAAAGGCGTGGACAAAATGGCTAATAACAACGCCATTCTCCGTGGCGGTGCTGCTGCAGAGATGTCGCTCGATGAACTCTTCGGTGCCGTCGAGCAGGAGTGGCAGGACCAGGCGCTGTGCGCGCAGACTGACCCTGAAGCGTTCTTCCCTGAAAAGGGAGGCTCTACCCGTGAGGCCAAGCGTATCTGCCAGGCCTGCGCGGTGCGCGATGAATGCTTGGAGTACGCGTTGGAGCACGATGAGCGCTTCGGTATTTGGGGCGGGCTATCGGACCGTGAGCGCCGCCGCCTCAAACGTGAGATTGGATAATTAAGGTGTCCAGTAAGGCCCCTGGCTAGCACGCTATGTGCGGCCAGGGGCTTTTCTGCTGCGCCGCGAAACTTACCGGGGGCTACCAGCTATAGCGCGGATCCACTTCTTCGGGGTCCAAGTTGAGGTAGTTGGCCACCAGCGCAGTAATAACGGTGCCCAGGAGCTCGGAGCGCTCGGACGGGGTAGAAGCACGTTGCTCGATGGGCATGCGGAAAATGACCAAGCGCGCGCGGGTGGGCTGGCCCTCGGAATCTACGCCGGCGGGAACCACGCGGCCGAGGGGAACTGGACCATCGGCGATGATCTCATCCGGTAGCACGGTCATATCGGGAGAAAGCCGCATGCGCGGGATGGTGTCTACAGCCAAGTCGAGGCCTCGCAATTGTGGCGCGAAGGCGTTTTGGATGGGGGCATAGGCCTCCAATACGGCCATGTCGAAGTGCTCGCGCGCGCTGCGGTAGCGCGGGGCCTGCTGGGGGAGGAGAGGTCCGCGCATGCCGTGGCCGTGGCGGTCGCGGGCGGGGCGGATATGTGGGCGAGCGGCGGTCATGACCTTGATTCTAAGGTGCTGGCGGGCTGGATTTAGCCGAGCCACGCCGGGGCGAAGACTATCTAAATCTCAACTAAGGGTTTAGACTTATGCGCTGTGACTATTTCTCGCCATTGCTCCCGCCCAGGCTGCGGCCGCCCCGCCGTGGCGACATTGACCTACGCTTACGTGGACCAGACGGCCGTCGTTGGGCCGCTGGCGGAAGAGGAAAACCCACACAGCTGGGATCTGTGCGCCACCCACCGCGACCGCATCTCAGCCCCGGTGGGTTGGGAGCTGGTGCGTGTGGACCGCATCGAGCTGGATGAGGAAGATGACCTGATGGCCCTGGCAGAGGCAGTCAAGGAAGACGGCCGCGTGACCACCGGCTTGGTCGATGACCGCAGCGCCGGCTCCGGTGCAGACCCTATTGACTATTCCGCGACCTTTGATGGAGCGGACCCTGCCAATTCGAATCACCCGGTCTTTCGCACCCGCCGCGTGGCTTATGCCAAAAAGGCGCGCCGCGCGCACCTTTCGGTCGTGCCCGATGAAACGACGCCCGCGGAACCGGAACAGGACTGACACGAACCCCGTGGTGCGGTAGTTTCCCAGCGGGCGGGAGTACTATTGCAGGTTATGCGAACTCGTGAGCATCTTGATGCAGTAATTAAGGCCTATGACGTCCGTGGCGTGGTGGGCGAAGATATCGATGAGAACTTCGTGCGCGATACGGGCGCCGCGTTTGCCGCCATCCTGCGGGAAGAAGGCGAAAATACCGTAGCAGTCGGCCACGATATGCGGCCGTCCTCGCCGTCTCTGGCGCGCGCTTTTGCTGAGGGTGTGACCTCGCAGGGCCTCAACGTGACCCTGCTGGGACTAACCTCTACCGACGAGCTCTACTACGCCGCCGGTTCCTTGAAGTGTGCGGGTGCTATGTTTACCGCCTCTCATAACCCGGCCAAGTACAACGGCATTAAGCTCTGCCGCGCCGGCGCGGTACCGGTGGGCCAGGAGACCGGCTTGGAGCAGATTAAGCAGATGCTTATCGACGGCACCCCGGAGTTCACCGGCACCGAGGGTGCAATTGCCGAGCAGGAGATTCTGGCCGGCTACGCCGACTTCCTGCGCAAGCTGGTACCGCTGGAGGATTGCAAGCCGCTCGTCGTAGCCGTCGATGCCGCCAACGGCATGGGTGGCCACACCGTGCCGGCCGTCTTTAAGGGCTTGCCTTTCGACGTCCGCGATGTGTACTTCGAGCTCGATGGCACTTTCCCAAACCACGAGGCTAACCCCCTGGATCCGAAGAACCTCGTGGACCTGCAGAAGTTCACCGTGGACCAGAAGGCCGATATTGGATTGGCCTTCGACGGTGATGCGGACCGCTGCTTCGTTGTGGATGAAAAGGGCCAGCCGGTTTCTCCGTCTGCCATCTGTGCACTGGTGGCTGAGCGCTACCTGGAGAAGTTCCCCGGCGCTACCATCATCCACAACCTGATTACCTCCAAGACCGTGCCGGAGCTCATTAAGGAAAAGGGCGGCACCGCGGTGCGCACCCGCGTGGGCCACTCCTTCATCAAGGCGCAGATGGCCGAGCACCAGGCCGCCTTCGGTGGCGAGCACTCCGCGCACTACTACTTCCAGGAGTTCTGGAACGCCGATTCCGGCATGCTTGCTGCGATGCACGTGCTGGCCGCTCTGGGCCAGTCCGATAAGCCGCTGAGCGAGCTCATGGCGGAGTACTCCCGCTATGAGGCCTCCGGCGAGATCAACTCCACCGTGGAGGACCAGAAGGCCGCTACCCAGGCGGTGCTGGATGAGCTGGCGGATAAGATTGAGTCCGTCGATGAGCTCGATGGAGTGACCGTCGAGCTCGAGGGAACCGAGGCATGGTTCAACGTGCGCGCGTCCAATACGGAGCCGCTGCTGCGCCTCAATGTAGAGGCAAAGACCGCCGACGAGGTGCAGTCCATCGTCGACGAGGTCCTTGCCATCATTCGCCGCTAAACTTCGGCGCGCGAGTGGGAGACCATGTCCTCCCACTCCACAAACTTCTTACGCTCGCGGCCCTCGCGCTCGCCTAGGGCGCGCTCGGCCGCGTCCAAGCGCTGCCAATCCTGCCACGTCAGATAATCGATAGCGCGCTCGGCAAAGACTTCGGTGATGTCCGCAGCGCTGGAGGGGGAGGGGAGGGCGCCAGAGGCGGCGTCGGCAAGCAGCATGCCAATCGTTTCCGTGGCATCGGACTTGGTATTGCCAATCAAACCCACCGGGCCACGCTTAATCCACCCGGTGGTGTAGAGGCCAGGCACTACCGCGCCGGACTCATCAATGACATGGCCACCGTCATTATTGATGACGTTCTTCTCTTGGTTAAAGGGCACGCCATCGACCGCATCGGAGCGGTAGCCGGTGGCGAAGTAGACTGCCTGCACCGGCCATTCGGTGAATTTGCCGGTACCGTGCACGCTGCCATCGCCGTTGAGCGCGGTGCGCTCGGTCTTGATGCCGCTGACCTTGCCGTCCTCGCCCAAGATCTCTACCGGCTGCTCAAAGAGGTGGATCTGCAGGGTGTGTGGCGCCTCCTTGGGATCGCGGATGGCATACTGCTCGAGCACCTGGCACACCAAGTCGGTGGACTTGCTTTCCTGACGCGCGGCCAGCGAGGCTTCGTCATAGTCAATGTCTTCCGGCGAGACCACAACGTTAATGGACTCGGAATGGTCCAGCTCCTTGAGTTCCTGCGGAGTGAATTTGGCCTGCGCCGGGCCGCGGCGGCCGAAGACGCGCACGGTCTCGGCCTGGTTCTTGGCGAGGGACTCGTAGACATTATCGGGGATCTCGGTGACCTTGAGCTCATCGCCGGTCTTGGCCAAGATGCGGGAGACGTCCAAGCCCACATTGCCCACACCAATGACTGCGACCTCCTTGGCGGAGAGATCCCAGTCTCGCTCGAAGCGCGGGTTGCCATCGTAGAAGCCCACGAACTCGCCGGCGCCATGCACGCCGTCCAAGTTCGCGCCAGGGATATCGCGGTGGCGGTCGCCCACGGCGCCAGTGGCAAAGACCACGGCATCGTAGTGTTGCTGTAGCTCGTCGACGGTGATGTCACGGCCGATGTGCACGTTGGTCAAAAGGCGAATCTGCTCGGTGTCGAGCACGCGGTGCAGGGACTTGATAATGCCCTTAATACGCGGATGGTTCGGCGCCACGCCGTAGCGGATGAGACCGAAGGGCGCGGGCATCTGCTCGATGAGGTCAATCTGTACCTCGCCGCCGGTCTTTTTCACCAGGATATCGGAGGCGTAAATGCCGGCCGGGCCTGCGCCGATGACGGCTACCTTCAAGGGCTGATTCATACTGCGTGAATGCCTTTCTCTTAATCGCGGGGGTCTAGACCGCTAGGTTCATTTTTGTGGTTTATCTTTCTGGCAATTGAACCGTTTAGTCTAGGTTGCGGCAAGGAGTTGAATTAGATTCTAAAAAATGTCTCCCTTTTGGCCAGTTCAGGGCGATTTTTCGCTTGAAAATAAAAAAGACCGCTTTGTCTACTCAATTTAGACGGGTAGGTTGTCTTTCAATACTTTGGAAAGGCAGGTTGAGATCTACACCATGACCACCGCGACTAGTACCAAGCGCACGCCCCGCGCCAAGAAGCCCGAAGGCCAATGGAAGATTGACGGCACCGAGCCCCTCAATAACGATGAGGTAATTAAGCAGGAAGACGGTGGGCTTTCTGCCAAGCAGCGCGTCATCGATATCTATTCCAAGCAGGGATTTTCCTCTATCCCAGCTGATGACTTAGCCCCTCGCTTCAAGTGGTTGGGCCTTTATACTCAGCGCAACCAGAACTTGGGCGGCGAGATGACCTCCAAGCTGTCTAACGCGGAACTGCAAGACGAGTACTTCATGATGCGCGTGCGCTTCGACGGCGGACGTGCCGATCCTGCCAAGCTGCGCGCCGTCGGTGAGATCTCGCGCGATTATGCCCGCTCCACGGCGGACTTTACTGACCGCCAGAATATCCAGCTGCACTGGATTCAAATCGAGGATGTGCCCACCATTTGGGACAAGCTCGAGTCGGTAGGTTTGAGCACGTTAATGGGCTGCGGCGACGTGCCGCGCGTCATTTTGGGCTCTCCGGTTGCCGGCGTGGCCGAGGACGAAATTATCGATGCCACCCCAGCCATCGAAGAAATCAAGAATAACTACCTGCCGCGCGAGGAATTCCATAACCTACCGCGCAAATTCAAGACCGCTATTTCCGGCAACGCTCGCCAAGACGTTACCCACGAGATTCAAGACGTTGCCTTCGTGGGCGTGAACCACCCAGAGTACGGTCCGGGATTCGATTGCTTCGTTGGCGGCGGCCTGTCCACCAACCCGATGCTCTCGCAGTCCCTCGGCGCGTGGGTTCCCTTAGAGCGCGTGCCAGAGGTATGGGCCGGTGTGGTCGGCATCTTCCGTGACTACGGCTTCCGCCGCAATCGCAACCGTGCCCGCCTGAAGTTCTTGGTAGCCAAGTGGGGCATCGAAAAGTTCCGCCAAGTGCTGGAGGAGGAATACCTGGACAAGCGGCTGTTGGATGGAATCCCACTGGAGGTCGAGCCTGGTTCCCGCGATCACCTTGGCGTGCACCGCCAGAAAGACGGCAAGTTCTACGTCGGCGTAAAACCCACCGTGGGCCACGCCACCGGTGAGCAGCTCATCGCCATTGCGGACGTGGCCGAAAAGTTCGGCATCAGCCGCATCCGCACCACTCCGATGAAGGAATTGCTCTTCCTCGATGTGGAGGAAGAAGACATTCCGGCGCTCTCCCGCGCGCTCGATGAAACCGGCCTGTACTCCCAGCCATCGGAGTTCCGCCGCGGCATCATTTCCTGCACCGGCCTGGAATTTTGCAAGCTTGCGCACGTGACCACGAAGGCCCGCGCCATCGAGTTGGTCGACATCCTGGAAGACACCTTGGGCGATTTGGACGTGCCGATTTCCATCGCGCTCAACGGCTGCCCCAACGCCTGTGCGCGTTCGCAGGTATCGGACATCGGCTTGAAGGGCCAGATCGTCACCGATTCCGAGGGCAACCGTGTCGAGGGCTTCCAGGTCCACCTGGGCGGCGCCCTTGGCCTGTCCCCGGATTGGGGCCGCAAGCTGCGCGGCCACAAGGTCGTCGCCGATGAGGTGCCCGAGTACGTCATTCGCTTGGTCAATAAATACAAAGAGCAGTGCGAGGAAGGCGAGCAATTCCGCCACTGGGTCTTGCGCGCCAAGGAGGAGGACTTGCAGTGAATTTTCGCCGCCAGCCCAACCCCAACCGCAACCATCCCAGCTTCTGCCCTTATTGCGCCGACACCGACCTCTTCCCGGATGAGGAAGATGACTTTGCCTGGAAGTGCCAGGAATGCCTGCGGATTTTCTCCGTGCGCTTTCACGGCCAAGACGACGCCCCGGTAGCTCCCGCACCGGCTGTGTCTTCCAATGAGGCCCTAAAGCGCTCGCTTGCCCGGCGCGGCCACTCCACGGCACCGCAGGCATAAGGATGCGCCCCATGCCCGCACTTATTACCCTGTCTCACGGTTCGCGGCACCCAGGCGCCGCAGCCGGCATTGAGCGCCTGACCCAGGCCGCGGGTCTGCGCCCAGCCCGCGCGGCGCACCTGGAATTCAACGAGCCCGACCTCACCACGGCCGCGCTCGAGCTCGCCCAGCTAGGGGAGACCGAGGCCGTTGTAGTTCCGCTGCTTTTTACCCAGGGCTACCACCAGCGCGTGGACGTTCCGCGCGCGCTTGCCGACGCCTCCAAAACCTCTCACCTTTCCCTCCACCTCGCCCCTGGGCTCGGCACCGGCGAGGACCTCGCCCGCGTGCTCGCCTCCCGTACCCGGCCTGGCGATGCCCATGTGGTCATCTATTCCGTTGGTTCCTCCGATTCCGCGGCGAATGATGCCATCCGTGAGCTCGCCCACCACACCTTCGCGCTCACCGGCGTGCCCATCTCGGTGGAGTTTGCCACCCGCGGTGGCCGCGAAGGGATTGAGTCCCTGTGCCGCGAGCATAAAGACCCCGCCCGTGTACGCGTGATCCCGCTCTTCGTGACCGAAGGCCTGCTCCTAGACCGGTTGGCGGGCGTACCCGCGACCGTCGACCGTCCGCTAGGCACCGACCTCGCAGGCCTCGTCGCAGATCGCTTTCACCACGCCCGCGGCGTCGCACAGGAGGTGTTCGCGCCATGTTAACCCTCATCCTCATCGCGCTCGCCGGTGCGGCCGCAAACCTCGTGGACGGTGGCATCGGCATGGGCTTCGGCGTCACCTCTACCACGATGTTGTTGCTGGCGGGCCTCGGTCCCGCGCAGGCCTCGGCCGTCGTCCATACCGCCGAGCTAGGCACCACGGCCATCTCCGGATTGAGCCACGCGCGCTTCGGCAACGTGGATTGGAAAACCGTGGTCCGTCTCGGCGTGCCGGGCGGGATCGCCGCCTTTTTGGGCGCTACGTTGCTGTCGAATATCTCCACCGCGGCGGCCGCGCCGGTGACCGCACTCATCTTGGTCGGCATCGGCGCCAACCTCATTTGGCGTTTCTCCCAACCACGCCGCCGTGGCTCCGCCTATAAGCGCACCCACTCCACGCCGTTTCTCGCCGGCCTTGGCCTTGTGGGCGGATTCGTCGATTCCACCGGTGGCGGCGGCTGGGGCCCAGTGTCGACTTCAACGCTCATGGCCATCGGCCGCGAGCAGCCGCGCCGCATTGTGGGTACGGTCAATGCCGCTGAGTTCCTAGTGACCTTTGGCGCTACCGCAGGCTTTATCGTCGGGCTCTGGCACGATATCGTCGCCAACTTAGCCGCAGTCATCGCCCTGCTCATCGGTGGCGCCATCACCGCGCCCATCGCCGCGTGGCTTATCTCCCGCATCAACCCCGTCTTGCTCGGCGGACTCGTCGGCACGGCCATCGTGGGCCTCAATATCAGCAAGGTCATTGGTGGCGCCGAGACGTACTTCGGCTGGGCAGTGCCTTCAGCAATCACCCCGGCGGTCGTCGCCGTCGTGGTCGCGGCTGGTGTGGCCGCCACCATCCGTGGCGCGCTGCGCACCAGGCGTGCACGTGCGGCGGAATTGGAAGCCGAAAACGCCGAGGAAGCCGCCCATGCTGATTTCCATGCGCCTGATTATCCGGAGCGCGTCGCCGCCCACCGCGTCCACGGTTCGCGCCGGTCCGGCGTCGCCATCGTGCAGGACAAGGCGCCTGAAAGCCCCGCCGCGGACCGGACGTAGTGCTTTCACCGCGACCTTTGGCCACAATAAAGGGCGAATGGTGGCCCCGCCGAGGGAGAACACGGCCAAAAGTGGGCTTGCGGGCGCTGAAAACCCGCTTCCTACTGGCCGCTAGAGCCCGGCCACCTCGCCGATGACGTAGACCGCCGGCGCGGAGATCTCGTGCTCGGCCATCGTTTGCGCCAGAGTGCCCAAGGTGCAACGGTAGGCGCGCTCGGTAGAAAGCGTGCCTTCTTGGATGACGGCGCAGGGAGTAGAGGGGGAGAGGGAGGCGTCGATTAGCGCACTGGCAATCGCCGGGGCATTTTTCACACCCATGATGACCGCGAGCGTGGCGCCAGAGCGGGCGAGCGCTGCCCAGTCCACCAAGGACTTCTCATGGCCGGGCGGCAGGTGGCCGGAAACCACAGTGAATCCGTGGACGATGCCGCGCTGAGTTACCGGGATGCCCACGGCCGCGGGAACGGAAATGGCGGAGGTCACGCCCGGAATGACTGTGGCGGGAATAGACGCTTCCGCTAGCGCTTGCACTTCTTCAAAACCGCGCCCAAAGACGAAGGAATCGCCCCCCTTAAGGCGGGCCACCTTGCGGCCAGCACGGGCGTGCTCGATAAGCAGCTCGTTGATCTTTTCCTGCGAGATTGACTTCTTATAGGGGAGCTTAGAGACGTCAATAAGCTCTTTGGAAGAAATATCACACAGCTTATCGAGCTGCGCCGTAGGTCCCAGGTGATCGGCAAGAATAACCTCTGCTTCCTGCAGGGCGCGCATGCCGCGCACGGTAATGAGGTCCCACGCGCCGGGGCCGCCGCCAATCAGGGTAACGGGATGGATCTGTGCGGAAGTCATAGGACTTCATCTTAGTGGGCACCCGACTATGCTTGGGCCACATGGATACCGGTAATTATGATGCCGAAACCGTGCGCTTTTTTGATGTGGCGCACGAAGGCGCCCAAATCCGCCTTGTGGCCGGAGAAGTGGAGCGCTGGGGCGAGGCGCTCAGTGGTCTCAATCCCCGCTCGCTGGTCATTATCCCCACCGATGCGATTGCCCGCCAAGCCGCCCACCTGGGAGTTGGCCTAGCCGAGCCACTGCGAATCCCGATTGTGGTGACCGAATCGCTCCCGCGCTACGTGGGGGCGCTGGACGTGGTCGTGGTCGTCGGCGAGCCCGGCGAGTGCGACTGGGCGTCGCGCGCCCTCATTACTGCCAGCCAGCGCGGGGCCACCACCGTGCTCATCGGGCCGGCCAAGGGCCCGCTGGTCGAGGACTGCCCGGAGGATACGCTCGTCGCCCCTTGCTTACCGACGGCCGAGGGTAGCTCGCCCGCGCGCAGCATTGCCGCCCTGCATGCGCTGTGCTGCCTGCTCTATCAGGGCCCGATCGCGGTGAAGGAAACCCTCGAGGACCTCGCTGCGGCCGTGGACCGCGAGCTTGCACAGCTTTCTCCCGAGCGCGATGCCACCACCAATCCGGGCCGCCAATTGCGCGAGTTTATTGACGGCGCCCGCATCATCCATTCCTGTGTGCTCGACCCGTACTCTTATTCTGAGCGTCGCGAGCACGTGCAGCTCGATGCCCTCGTGGCCCGCATGGCCGCGACCATCTGGGCCGTACACGGCCTGCCGAGTGCTTATGTGGACCCAGCCGAATTGCGCCGCGCGCTCGACCGGGATTCTGATAGTTCCCCGGCCAATGATCTCTTTTATGACCCCTTCATTGATGGCGATGGTGCCGAGGGTGCTTTGGTACCCTTGAAGGTGGTTTTCTGGGGGCAGGAAGAGGCGAACCTGCCCAACTCGCTTGCAGTCCGCAGCATCGACCCGGATCCGGGCCTGGGGCACCTTGCCCGCTCACTGCAGCTTATTACGCGGAGTTTTGCCGCGACCGCCTACGAGATTTCTAAAGGATAGAAACACATGCAGCTGTTGCACAGCGCCACCCGCAACTATTCCTGGGGCTCGCGTACCCTTATCCCGCACCTGCAGGGCCAGCCCGATGCCGATAAGCCCGTCGCAGAGCTGTGGTTCGGCGCCCACCCCGGCGACCCTTCCACGGTGGATGGCCGACTGCTCAATGAGGTCATTGCAGAGGATCCGGCAGGGCAGCTAGGCAGCCGCGTATCTGCCGAGTACGGCGAGCGCCTGCCCTTCCTCCTCAAGGTGCTTGCGGCCGAGGAGCCGCTGTCCTTGCAGGCGCACCCGTCAAAGGCGCAGGCAGAAGAGGGCTTTGCCCGCGAAAACGCCGCCGGGATCGAACTCACCGCGTCTAATCGCAATTACAAGGACGATAATCACAAGCCCGAGCTCATTGTCGCGCTCACGGATTTCTATGCCATGGCCGGCTTCCGCCCCTTGGCGCGCACCAGCGAGCTTTTTGCCGCCCTTGAGTGCCCTGAGCTGGACCACTACGTTGCCATGCTTGACGACGACCCCTCGGCAACCACCGAGTCCGCCAACCTGCGCGTCCTTTTCACCACGTGGATTACCATTCCCTCTGCCAAGCGCAAGGAGCTCATTTCCGCCATTGTTGCCGCCGGCGAGCGCCTGATAGCTGCGGACCCGGCCGATTGGAAGTCCCGCGTTATGTCCACGGTGCTGGATCTCAACCAGCGCTACCCAGGCGATATCGGTGTGCTGGGCGCATTGCTGCTCAACCACATCGAGCTCTCACCCGGCGAGGCCGTCTACCTAGATGCCGGTCAGCTTCACGCCTATGTCTCTGGCCTCGGCGTGGAGATCATGGCAAACTCCGATAACGTGTTGCGCGGTGGCCTGACGCCTAAGTTCGTGGATGTTCCAGAGCTGGTCAAGGTCTTGACTTACGCCGCTGCCGACGAGCCGCGAGTGCAACAACAAGATAAGTCCGCCCAAGACAATGTCCACGATGCCGCCGCATGGTCGTACCCGGTACCCATCGAGGAATTCCTGCTGGACCGCGTGGAGCTCACCGGTTCGTCTTCTATGGATCTTGATTACGACGGCCCGACCATCGCCCTGTGTACCGCAGGTTCCGCAACCTTTACCGATGCTGCGGGCAAGACCCTCACCGCGACCCCAGGCCAGGCAGTCTGGCTGCCAGCCTCCGAGGGCCTCGTTACCGCTACTGCGGAATCCGACGCCGCGGACCTCTTCGTCGCCCGCGCCTAGTCCGCGTTTAGCCCACGCGAGCACGCTTCGCCGCCGCCCTTTGGTTTCAAGCGAAGCGTGCTTTTCAGTCTTCATTACGTCCGCGTTGTGGCTGCGTCGCAATGACCGCATTCCTGCGCATACAAAGCAAGCACGTTTCCTCGATTTTCTGCCTTCAGAATCGAGGAAACGTGCTTGCTTTGTTCGTCTACGCCGAGAACCGGCTCCGAATTAGCGCGAAGGCGTCGCTTCGCTCGGGGCCTGCTGGGCCGTGGCCGGCGCCTGCTTGGTTGGTACTAGGTCGGTCGGCTCTTGGTTCTGATCGGCGGAAGGCTGCTCTGCAGCGGCATGGCCGGTGAGCTGTTCTTGCTCCGCCTTCTCGGCCTTCTCGGCCTCGAGTTGCTCCCTGCCGGCTGGTTCATGAGCCGGGGCGTCGGAATTCTTGCCCGAGTTATCTTGCACGGAAGGCGCCTCAGGTGAGGTCTGCGGCGTAGATGGGGCAGTGGTGGCCTGCGGGGTGGTGCCGCCCTGGTTGTTCTGCGGGGCGCCCGTAGACTGCGAGCCGCTCTGGTTGCTCGGGTAATCGGGTGTCAGATGCTGATTGCCCTGGCCGGTACCTTGACCACCTTGGGTGGTGTTATTGCCTTGCGGGGAGGTGCCCTGCGGGGAGATATTCTCCGGGCGGTATACCTTGGTGGGCTGGGTTGCTGCCTGTGGGCGCATGACCGCATTAGGGGCGAGAAACGGATCGTTGTTATGAGGCTGCTGGTGCTTGGCATCACCGGACGAGGCGGTGGAACTCGTAGCATGCGTGGAGTGCTGTTTTGAAGGGGAACGGTCCGTGGAAGAAGTGGTGGTCTCCTCGGCTGCGGTGTGAGTCGGGGAGGCGGAGGTGGTCGCGGACTGATCCGCGGCATTGGAATAGTTGGCGCTCGGCGAGCTCATTCGCCAGACGGCGACTCCGACGACGGCCGCGGCGATCAGTCCGGCCACAATGAACACGTAGACGCGGCGCGAATCTGGCTTCATCGTGGCTGTCCTTTCTATGAGGCGGGCCGTTACAGCCCAAGGGGGAGGGCGATACAGCGCCCCGGTAACAAGTTGGTAACGAGACTATCATGTTTGGGAAACGTTGCGACGGCGTCCCAATTCTGTGATAGGTAAACAAAAAGGCAGTTCGCGGGCGTAGAAGGTCATGCAAACCTTTTCATTGTCTGCTTTCTTTCGCCAAGAAAGCGTGTATAAATGGCGCTGAAAGCACCGAAGGAGTCAAAAAGTGAGTACTTGGGACGAAAATATTTTCAGCACGGATCTCAACGTCGATTTCTTGGACGAGATGGCAAATCTCGATGAAGAAGGGGTAATTCGCGCCGTCGAGGATGCCTGCGAGGTCGCACACAGCAAGCCAAAACTCAGCGAAGAAGAGGAACAGAATGCTCAAGCGGCGGCCACCATTGCTGCCATTTGGGCTGGTGCGCCCTTTAGCGCGGGCGAAGTTGTCGAAGACTACCCCTATATTAGGGAACTGGTGGGCTCTGGCAGCGAGACCTTGACGGAAAATGCCCTCGAGGTGCTCGAAAATGTTGAGGAAGAATATGACCTCGAGCCTTTCATTGAGGCCCTGTCCTAAGCCGAACCTGCTGCCCGCGGCAGCGGTCGCGAGACAGCGGCCCCGCGGATGAAATAACAGAAGGGAAGATAGCCCACACCTATGCTGATCAGCATTGAAGGAATCGACGGTGCCGGTAAAAATACGTTGGTCTCCGCACTCAAGGAGTCGTTGGACCGGCCCGTAGAGGTTATTGCCTTTCCGCGCTATGCAGATTCGATTCACGCGCAGCTAGCGCAGAAGGCACTCTATGGAAAGATGGGCGACCTCACGGATTCGGCTTATGCCATGGCGACGCTATTCGCGTTGGATCGCTATGGCGTTAAGGACCAGCTGCAGCGCGCCAAGGAATCTGACACTGTGGTGCTCCTAGATCGTTACGTGGCCTCCAATGCGGCGTATTCGGCGGCGCGGCTCGAAGACGATGCGGTGATGGAGTGGGTGCACGATCTGGAATTTGGCACCCTCAGCCTGCCGCAGGCGGACCTGCAGGTGTATTTGGATACGGCGGTAGAGGTGGCGTCGGAAAGAGCGCAGGCACGAGCCCAAGCGGACGCCAGCCGGGAACGCGACCGCTACGAACGCGATGGCGGGTTGCAAGAACGCACCGCCGCGGCCTACCAGCGCCTAGCAGATGCGGGCTGGGGTGGACGCTGGATCGCTACCGCCGATGCGGATACTATTATTTCAGCGATAAAAGACCTTGTAGGAGAATAAAACGTGGCGCCCAAGATTTTGGTTGTCGATGACGATCCGGCTATCTCAGAGATGCTGACCATAGTGCTCGAGTCCGAGGGGCTCAAGCCCATTCCGGTCATGGACGGCAATGACGCCGTGCCTGCCTTTGAGCAGCACGAGCCGGACCTCATCCTGTTGGACCTCATGCTTCCGGGCATGAACGGCGTAGATATTTGCCGTGCCATCCGCCGTGAATCCTCCGTGCCCATCGTTATGCTGACCGCCAAGACCGATACGGTTGATGTGGTACTCGGCCTTGAATCCGGCGCGGATGATTACATCACCAAGCCATTCAAGCCCAAGGAACTCATCGCCCGCATCCGTGCGCGCCTGCGTCGCACCGATTCTGCGGAATCTGAAATCCTGGAGGTTGCGGACCTTGTCATTGATGTGCCGGAACATACCGTTCGCCGCACCGATGGCACCGAGCTGAACCTGACCCCGCTGGAGTTTGACCTGCTGCTGGAGATGGCGCGCCGCCCCGGCCAGGTACACACGCGTGAATCGCTGTTGGAATCCGTGTGGGGCTATCGCAATGCTTCTGATACCCGCTTGGTAAACGTGCACGTCCAGCGCCTGCGTGCCAAGATCGAGCACGATCCGGAAGACCCGCAGATTGTGCTAACCGTGCGCGGTGTGGGGTATAAGACCGGCAAGGCCGGCGCCGGGGAGTAAGGATCATCGGCATCATTGAGCGTCTAAGGCGTATTCGAGACGCCTTCATTACAACGTGGCGCACCTCTTTGCAGGCGCGCGTCATTGGCATGATCTTGGTCGCCTCCTCGGTGGTCATGATCATCTTGGCCTACGCGTTGGTGTCCGTGCTTACCCAACGCCTGGTCAGCCAGAAAGAAGACGTGGCCCAACAGGAGCTGGAGCGCGCCCGCACGGCCGTGGAACAGCAGATCGATGCCACCAGTTCTGCTAACTCCGTCCAGGTACGTATTAACTCCGCGCGTGCTGCGTTGGGCCAGCTTTCTGCCCAACAGGGCGACGCCCAAGCGGTCTATGAACCAGTCATCGTGGTGGAAAACCAGGATGGCTCTGTTACCACTTCGCCCGAGGATTTCCCGGTGCCGGATCAGTTGCGGGAGATGGTGGATCAAGGCCAGATTGCGCAGCAGTATTTCCCGGCGCCGCGCGAAAATGGTGATTACTACAACGCCTTGCTGGTAGGCACGCCTACCGATACCGATATTCCCCATACGCAGGTCTACCTGGCGTTGTCCATGGAATCGGAAGAATCCACCATGGCGTTGATGCGCGGTCTGCTTTCGGCGGCCGGTGTGGTCGTCGTGGTGCTGCTGGTGGGCATTGCCTGGCTAGCTACCCAGCAGGTAATTACGCCAATTCGCTCGGCCTCGCGCATTGCGCAGCGCTTGGCGGCGGGTCATTTGAAGGAGCGCATGGCCGTCGATAGCGATGATGAGATGGGTCGCTTGGCCGCGTCCTTCAATAACATGGCCGATAAGCTTTCCTCCCAAATTGCACAGCTGGAGGAGTACGGCGATTTGCAGCGGCAGTTTACTTCTGACGTCTCCCATGAGCTGCGCACCCCATTGACCACCGTGCGCATGGCCGCGGACATGATTGAGGCGGAGAGCGATAGCCTGCCGTACGGCGCCCAGCGCGCTTCCCGCTTGATGTCGAGCGAACTCGACCGCTTCGAGGAATTGCTCGCGGACTTGCTGGAGATTTCTCGCCACGATGCTGGTGTGGCGGATTTGTCTACGGCAGCCATTGATCTGCGCTCGTGTGTGGAGGCGGCCTACGGGCAGGTGGAGCATTTGGCCCGCGAGCTCGACGTGGAGGTCCAGCTCAACCTGCCGGAGGAGCGCATCGGAGTCGAGGCAGATTCCCGCCGCCTTGAGCGCATCTTGCGCAACCTACTGGCCAATGCCATTGACCACTCGGAGGGCAATCCAGTGGCGGTAGACGTCGCAGCCACGGACACTGCGGTGGGCGTTACCGTTACGGACCATGGCGTGGGCTTAAAACCTGGCCAGGAAGAGCTGGTATTCAACCGCTTCTGGCGTGCGGATTCTTCCCGCAAACGCCATTCTGGCGGCACCGGTTTGGGCTTGGCTATCGCCCGCGAGGATGCCGTCCTGCACGGCGGCACGCTGGATGCCACCGGCTACGAGGGATTTGGTTCTCGCTTCCGCCTCATTATTCCACGCACCCCGAATACCGAGGTGGGCGAGGCTCCCATCGCTGTGGAGATTCCCGGCGCACCCGTCACCAGCACTGCGGATGGTAGTGAGCGGGCAGAACCCGATGCTGAAGCTCCAGAAGCACAGGACACCGGCGCCGCCGCGCTGGATGCAGGGCCTACCGCTGCAACGCCGGCCATTTCATCGGGCATGAGCTCGCCGCACGTCGACAAGAGCGAAAAAGGCACCGATGGCGAGGCGGAGGGCGATGGCATCCTCTGGCCTTCGGAACGCGAGCTTAACCGCGGCGCGGCCGCCCCGGACAGGCGCGCCTATAAGGCCCCGGACTTTGAGGGTAGGAGGAAATAAGCGTGTTGAGAGCGAACTATCGCAAGACCGCGGTTGTCGGCACCGCAGCGGCCGTGCTGTTCGTCAGCGGTTGTTCCACCCTGCCGAATAACACCGGTCCGCAAGTAGTCGGTACCTACCAGCAGCAACCGGAAGGCCCGGAAGAAGTCATTGCACCGCAACCCGGCGATGACCCGGACTTGACGTTGCGCGATTTCTATCAGGCTTCCGCCGTGCCGGGAAACGACCATGAGGTCGCGCGCGGCTTTCTGACGGATAACGCCCGGGAAGCCTGGGACGCCAGCGGCGATGTGATGGTGGTCGATAGCTTGGACATCGTTACCGCGCCCGCTAGTAAGCAAAGCTCGAGGGATAATGAGCGCGCCTTCACGGTGCGCGGCACCATCATCGGCCGCCTGAAATCCGGCGGTGCGTACGTGCCGGAAAATGAGGGCTACGAGGCCGTCATCTACATGAAGAAGCAAGACGATAGATGGCGCGTCGATGGCTTGCCGGCCGGAGTAGTAATGGAGCGCAATGAAATGCGCAATCACTACACCCCACAATCGCTGTACTTCTTTAAGCAGAGCAACGATGTGCTGGTTCCAGACCGCCGCTGGCTGTACAAGGGCGGCGAACAATCGGAGTCGACGCTCCTTACGCTGTTGATGGAGGGACCTTCAGCTAGCATTGCTCCCGCTACCCGCCGGGCAGCGGGGGAGAATGTCACCTTCGCCGGCTATGATCGCGAACAGGGCTACCAATTCGAGGGCCTTGCTGACCTAGACGCCCAAGATCGCACGCTCTTTGCAGCCCAGCTAGTGTGGACGCTCACGGAAGCCGGCCATACCGGCCCCTTTAAGGTCAAAGCCGATGGCGGTGACTTGGTGGAGGGCATGGATAGCCTCAGCGTGGATGACTTCGCGGACTATAACCCGGAGGAAAGCAGCACCTCTTTGTCTAAGCTCTACGCCCTCAATGAGGGCAATCTGCTCGAGGTAGACGATGGTGTGGCCGAGCACGTGAAATCCACGCTGGGCAGCAGCGGTGACGTGCAATCCGTAGATGTTGCCGATAGTGGGCTCGTTGCGGCAGTGCGCCGCAAATCCAATAATGACTTCTCGCTGCAGATAGGCGAGCTTGACGGCCAACTGCAGGATTCGGTGGAGGGCCCCACACTGGCACGACCGACCTTCGAGTACAACGGGCAAGCCGCCTGGACCGTGGTCGATGGCGATCGCATCGTGCGCGTGGTGCGTTCCAAGACTACAGGCCGCATCTCCGAATCCGAGGTGGATGCCCGCAGCATCGACGATATTGAGGGCGAAATCTCCGTTATCCGCTTGTCCCATAGCGGTGCGCGCGTGGCCATGATTATTGATGGCCACGTGTACATCGCGGCCGTTGCCCAATCCAGCAGTGGTGATAAGCGCATCGTCAATGCCCGCGAGGTAGGCCCCGAAGTATCCGGCTCGGCTCTTTCACTGGACTGGAATGCGGATGGCTCGCTTATCGTTGGTACTTCCTCGAGCCAGTCGCCCGTCTGGCGCATTGAGCAGGATGGTTCTTCGGCGTCGACCATGCCTACCGGTAATATCACCGCCCCCGTGGTGGCCGTGGCAACCTCGCCCACCAAGCTCTTCATTACTGATTCTCACGCCATGCTGGAGCTTCCTTCCACCGTCATGGACGAAACCAATTGGCGCGAGGTCTCCGGCCTGCAGGGTCGGCGTTCTTCCCCTATCGTTTCTAATTAGCCGCGAGAGGTCCTGCGCGGCTGGGGAGAGGCGATTATGGGCTTGGGGGAGCTTATTTTTCCGCGTGCGTGCGCTGGGTGCGGCGCGCCGGGTGAGGTCTTGTGCCCACCGTGCCGCGATCACCTGCGGCAGCCGCCCTATATGGTGGCGCGGCCCCGGCCGCTGGGCGCGCCTGTCTATGCTCTCGGCCCCTATTCCGATATTCGCCGCCGCATCATCATTGGCATGAAGGAGCGTGGCAATCGGCCGGTGCGCGAGTATGTGGGGGCCGTCTTCGCGGCCGGGCTGGCTCATTTGAGCGCCCGCGGCGATATCCCGCGCGAGTTCACCCTCGTTCCCGCGCCTACTCGGCCGCGTTCGGCGCGGGCACGCGGGGGAGATCCGGTGTCCGCTGTGTGTCACACCGCGGCGCAGCACCAGCGCGTGGGCGTGTGCGCGGCGCTTACTATGGGCCAGTCCACCGCGGACCAGTCCGAGCTCAACGCGCAGGATAGGTGGGCCAACCTGCAGGGCCGAGTCCGCGTGCGCGTGCCTATTGCTCGGGCGCCTGCGCTGCTTGCCGACGACGTCATTACCACCGGCGCCACCCTTGCCGCCAGCATCGCCGCCCTGCAGGCCACGGGTGTAGAAGTCTGCGGGGCATTGGTCTTTGCGGATGCCTAGATAGGGGTGGTGCCCACCCTCGAGGTAGGGGAGTCGCCAAAAAATTTCCCGCAAAGGTCATAACCAGTGCTATCATGAGGAGTGTCACAGAGAGATAGTTACTGTGATTGATTCTAGTCCCCACTACTCAAGGGAGGCATCTCAATGTCCCAGCCAAACAAAGCTCAGGTAACGATTACGGGCCGCAACGTCGAGGTTCCCGAACACTTCCAAGAGCGAGTTAATGACAAGCTGGCCAAGATTGAACGCCTTGACCCCACCCTGACCTTCTTCCATGTGGAGCTACAGCACGAACCCAATCCGCGCCGTGACTCCGAAGCGGAGCGCATTCAGATCACCGCTACGGGCAAGGGGCACATTGCCCGCGCTGAAGCCAAGGAAGATTCCTTCTACGCAGCGCTCGAAACCGCCTTGGGCAAGATGGAGCGCTCCCTGCGCAAGGTGAAGGTGCGCCGCGAAAACGTCAAGAGCGGTCACCGCGCGCAGAAGGGCACCGGCGAGATTGCCGCTGAGATGGTGGCCCAGGCTGAAGCGGAGCGCGCAAAGGAAGAGCGCTACGTTGACCCCTATGCTGAGACTGTAGAGGACGTTCGCCCCGGCCAGATCGTGCGTACCAAGGAACACCCGGCTACCCCGATGAGCGTGGATGATGCCTTGAGTGAGATGGAGCTGGTGGGCCACGACTTCTTCCTTTTTATCAATGAGGAGAACAATAAGCCGTCCGTGGTTTATCGCCGCCACGCCTACGACTACGGCATTATCTCCCTATCGGAAGACGCTGAAGCTTAAAGGAGCTTATACTTCTCTTAGCTAACGACCCTGCTGCGTGTATGCAGTGGGGTCGAATTTGTGGTTAGGGGAGGGGGCGTCGGCAAGCAGGTGCCGGGGCTTATACAGGCTGAACGGAGGCTGCGCGCCCGCCCTATGTGCTAGGCGGGAGATGCTTTGTGAAAGCGAGTGAGTACAATAGCGACGAGTTAACTTTATTGTCGCGACTAGAAGGACTAACTAACCGTGTTTGGACTTTCCAAGCTGCTGCGCGCGGGCGAGGGCCGTACGGTCAAGCGCCTGGGCAAAATGGCAGACGATGTAATTGCCCTTGAGGATAAGTACGCGGAGCTTTCGGACGACGAACTTAAGGCAAAGACCGACGAGTTTAAGACTCGCCTGCGAGACGGCGAAGAGATGAATGACATCTTGCTCGAGGCTTTCGCCACCGTCCGCGAGGCTGCCTGGCGCGTCCTCGATCAGAAGCACTACCGCGTGCAGATCATGGGCGGTGCGGCCCTGCACTTCGGCAACGTCGCCGAGATGCGCACCGGTGAGGGCAAGACCCTGACCTCGCTGCTGCCGGCCTACCTCAATGCCCTTGATGGCAAGGGTGTCCACATCGTCACTGTTAACGATTACTTGGCAAAGCGCGACGCCGAGATGATGGGCCGTGTCCACCGCTGGCTTGGCCTGTCCGTCGGCGTCATTCTGTCCGAGATGCGCCCACCAGAGCGCAAGGCTGCCTACGATTGCGACATTACCTACGGCACCAATAATGAGCTCGGTTTTGACTACCTGCGCGATAACATGGTCCGCTCCCTCAACGATGTGGTACAGCGTGGTCACAACTTCTGCATCGTGGACGAGGTTGACTCGATTCTTATCGATGAAGCCCGTACCCCGCTCATCATCTCCGGCCCGGTAGATGGTTCCTCCCAGTTCTATAGCGTCTTCGCCCAGCTGGCCCCGCGCATGCGCGAGGGTATCCACTACGAGGTGGACCACAAGAAGCGCACCATCGGCGTGCTGGAAGAGGGCGTGGAATACGTCGAGGATCAGCTCGGTATCGATAACCTCTACGCCCCCGAGCACTCCCAGCTGGTGTCCTACCTGAACAACGCCCTGAAGGCCAAGGAGCTGTTCACCCGCGACAAGGACTACATCGTTCGCAATGGCGAAGTCATGATCGTGGACGGTTTCACCGGCCGCGTGTTGGCCGGACGCCGCTACAACGAGGGCATGCACCAGGCCATTGAGGCCAAGGAGCAGGTGGAGATCAAGAACGAGAACCAGACTCTGGCTACCGTTACCCTGCAGAACTACTTCCGTCTGTACGAGAAGATCTCCGGAATGACCGGTACGGCAGAAACCGAGGCTGCCGAGCTGCACTCCATCTATGGCCTGGATGTGGTGCCGATTCCTACCAATAAGCCGAATCAGCGTGCCGATCACTCTGACCGCATCTACAAGACGCAGGAAGCTAAGTTTGCTGCCGTAGTGGACGATATTGCCGAGCACGTCGAGTCCGGCCAGCCAGTTCTGGTCGGTACCACCTCCGTGGAGCGCTCCGAGTACCTGTCCCAGCTGCTGTCTAAGCGCGGCGTTAAGCACAACGTGCTTAACGCTAAGCACCACGAGGAAGAGGGCCAGATCATCGCCCGTGCGGGCCGCCCCGGCACCGTCACCGTGGCTACCAATATGGCCGGCCGTGGTACCGATATCGTGCTCGGTGGCAACCCTGAGGTCATCCTCGATGAGAAGCTGCGCGAGCGCGGCCTCGATCCATTCGAGGATGAAGAGAAGTACCAGGAGGCCTGGGAAGCAGAAATCGATTCCGAGAGGGAGCGCTCCAAGAAGCTGGGTGACCAGGTACGCGAGGCCGGTGGCCTCTACGTGCTGGGTACTGAGCGTCACGAGTCCCGCCGCATTGATAACCAGCTGCGTGGTCGTACCGGCCGCCAGGGTGACCCGGGTGAGACCCGCTTCTACCTGTCCATGCGCGATGAGCTGATGGTGCGCTTCGTGGGCCAGTCCATGGAAAACATGATGAACCGCCTCAATGTTCCGGACGATGTCCCCATCGAGGCCAAGATGGTTTCCAACTCCATCAAGGGCGCCCAGGCGCAGGTGGAGAACCAGAACTTTGAGATGCGTAAAAACGTCCTTAAGTACGACGAGGTGCTCAACGAGCAGCGCAAGGTGGTCTACGCTACCCGTCACGACATCCTTGATGCCGGCGATATTCAGGACAATATTCGCGGCATGATTGATGACACCGTGTCCGCTTATGTCGCCGGTGCTACTTCCACCGGCTACGTCGAGGACTGGGATCTAGACGCACTGTGGAATGCGCTGGATTCCCTCTACGGCCCCACCATTTCCCATGAGGAGCTGGTGGAAGGCTCCGAGTATGGTTCCCCAGGCGAGCTTTCTGCCGAGCAGCTTCGCGACGCCCTGGTGCAGGACGCCAATAATGAGTACGACAAGCTCGAAGAATCTGTAACCGCTATTGGCGGCGAGCAGCAGATGCGAAATACCGAGCGCATGGTCATTCTGCCGATTATTGACCAGAAGTGGCGCGAGCACCTCTATGAGATGGACTACCTCAAGGAGGGCATTGGCCTGCGTGCGATGGCGCAGCGCGATCCGCTGGTGGAGTACCAGAAGGAGGGCGGCGAGATGTTCAACGCCATGAACGATGGCGTGAAGGAAGAGACCGTCCGCCAGCTGTTTATGCTGCGCAAGCAGTTCAAGCAGCAGGAAGAGGAGCAGGCCGGCGAATCCGCTGCTACCGCTTCCGGCACCGGTGAGGGCACCGTAGAAGCCTAGGCTTCGGCGTCCTTCTTCCCAACCCCGCCCCGCCCCCGCTTGTGATAGTGGGAGCGGGGCGGGTTTCTTCTCAGGAAAGAATGAGTAGAATATAAGGAACCTGTCCATCCTGCTTATTTCCTGTGAGGAACTCCACTGACGATGCGCCGCCGCTCTTTGCGTCTCGGTATTACGACGCTCCTGTCTGCCACCTTGCTCGGTGGCGCCACGCCGGCCGTGGCCTATGAGGCGCAGCGTGATTCTGCCACCTCGTTGCGCATCATTTTGGATTCGGGCGAAAAAATTGAGCAGGATAACGCAGCTGCGGCCATCCTGGCCATTGCTACCCAGCGCAAGGAAGCATTGGTGGCCGATGGAATTTTGTCCCAGGATAAGGCGGACGCCGCCTTCGAGTACTACTTTGGCAAAGCCCGGCTCAATACCGCGCGCACCGATGGCAATATCTATTCCACGCCGCTGGACTTCCCGTGGGAGCCAGAGGAGCGGACGCAATCCCTAGACGGCAAGCAGTACACCGAAGCGGCCGTACTGGACTACCTCGATATGCTGGGCGCCAATTACGCCCAGGCGGTAATTCGCGCCGAGCTGGGTGAGTTTACCAAGGAAGTGCCGCAGGCCCCCTCCGGCAAAGCGGCGCCCTCTCCGCGTGCCCAGCTGCCGACCATCGGGGATACAGGCTCCGCCTTCCCATATGAGTTTCCGGCCTATGCGGCGGCGCTGCGCGATATTGTCACCATCACCAAGCAGGTCAATGCACCCCTAGAGTGGGCCGCCGCGTCGCACCATACTGCAGGATCCGTGCCCGCGGATGCGACGGCGAACGAGCATTCCGGTCTATCCGCCTTTGAAGGCGGCCTCCTAGCCACCGGTTTAGCGGCGCTGACCAGCGCCGCCGGATTCGGATGGTCCGCGCTCGATTGGTCCGACATCCTTTCTCACCTGGGCCAGTTCTTTTCCTAGGCGCCAAGCCCTGCCCGCAGGGCTAAAGCAAGCGGAATGACGTTAAACCGGTGGGGCTCGCCGAGCCAGTAAATGCATGCTGCTGTTGGCCTATGTAGGCGGAGCCAAAGTACTCGCCATTGGGCCGCGCGTGCAGGCTGGTCAATTGCAGTTTGTCCGTGGCGTAGGGGCTTGTGCGCCGGCGGACCCACGAGCCAATGTGTAGACGGATGGCATCCGAATAGCGCGCGGAATTGAGGTGGGCTAGCGGGCGATAACCGGCGGCTACCTCGAGCGCGAAGACTACCCAGCCTTGGATGCGGTGTTGGGCGGCGACTTCCGCGGACGTCGGCAAGCGGCCATAGCGCACGCGGTGGGGCGCAATGAAGAGTTTGAGGTGCGAGTAGCCGGGGATGGGCTCGTACATGGTGGGGAAGTAGTGCTCCTGCATAAGGGCAGGAGGCGGACGCGTGATAATTGTCTCATGCGCGCCCCAAGCCCGCCATTTCTGAGGGTTTCCTGAAAGGGGTAGGCGCGAATGCGCGCGCGGTTCGCTATACTCTCGGGGAGTTAAAGAGAATCGTAACCAAAGGATTTAAGTACATGCGTGGTCTAATTGTTGACTATGTCGGCGTCCTTGATGGCACCGAAGAAGACAACCGCCGCTGGAAGGCGCTGCTGGCCGCCGCCAAGGCAAATGGCGCAGCAACCGCCATCCTGTCCAATGACCCAGGCGGACCAGGCGCGGAGCACATCCGCGAGTGGGAGTACCGCGGCAACGTCGACGCAGTCGTCCTCTCCGGCGAGGTGGGAGCGGAAAAGCCTGAGACCGCTGCTTTCCAGGCGGCCGCTGATGCCCTAGAGCTGCCGCTCAATGACTGCGTCATGATCGATGATTCCATCCTCAACGTGCGCGCCGCTGTGGAATCCGGCATGGTGGGCTTTTTGTACACCAGCTTTGATCGCGTCTCTGTAGAAATCCAGGCAGTCTTCGATATTGAAGGTGAATTTTAGTGGCTAAAGCCCGCGTTTATATCCCCGCGACCTACGCCATGCTGGCGGAACTGGAAGAAACCGGCTCCCTGTCCGCACGCTCCGGCTGGGGCTTTATGGTGACCCCTGCGCTGCAGGAGTTCTATACCGAGGGCGATGAAGAAGAAATCGCCTACTCAGCATTCCTCGAGGCCTCTATGGCCTCCATGCGCCTTTTGGCCATTGGCGATGAAGAGAAGTTCCCGCACCGCCGCGTGGTTATCTCAGTAGACTTGGATGATTCTGTCCTCACCCCGCGCCCGGATATGGGCGAGCCGGTGGTAGAGCTCAAGCCCGCGCAGTTCAGCAAGGATGACCTAGCGGCCATCCACGTGGATATTGCAGAGTCCGAGGACACCACAGCGAAGGCCATCGAGGCTATCGATACCGCAGACCTTGGCGATGAGGATGCGGAGCTGGCTGTAGGCGATGCACTGGATAAATTCATGGCCTTTTATCACCCCACCGAGCTGCCGTTCCTGGTAGAACTGCTCTAAATACTCAAGGAGACGATATGACTCAGCGGTTCAAGAACATCGCTGCGGCCACCGTTACCGCCGGCGCAGCCCTCAGTGCCGCGCCGGCAGCCCTGGCAGATACCACCCCAGCTGCGGATGCGGCTGCCGACGCCGTGCCCACCACTCCGTGGCTAGCACTGCTAGAGACCTCGTCCCAGGGCACCTGGGGCCAGATCCTCGATGTGGTCTTTGGCATCATTGATGTCCTGCTCGGCTTTATTGCCGATACCGGCTTCCACCTCTAATTTTCCCAGTCCACGTTGGTGCGCAGGGCCTCGAGTAGGCCGCGCACCGCGTCGCGCCGCCGCGCACTGGCGGTATCAGGGGGGATAAGTGCAGGGTCATCGAGGCCGCATTCTGGATCCGCAGGCGGGCCCATATGCGTACAACCGCGGGGGCAGTCCTCGATGGTTGCGGCAAGGTCTTCAAAGACGCCAAGCACGTCATCGGCATCCACGTGTGCGAGGCCAAAGGAACGAATGCCTGGGGTATCGATAATCCAGCCGCCGGTGAATGCATCCTCGGCGGGGAGGGGGAGCGCCACCGATTGGGTGGAGGTGTGCCTGCCTTTGCCGACGCCCGATACTTCCCCTGTCTCCCTATCCGCATCCGGTACCAGTCGGTTGACCAGGGTGGATTTACCCACGCCGGAATGTCCGATGAGCGCGGTGACGTGGCCGTCGATGTGGTCGCGCACCGCCTCAAGTCCGTCTTCGACGCCGGCTTCCACCACCGTGACATTAAGATCGGCGAACTCGGCCGCAAAGGGGGCAGGATCCGTGAGATCGGTTTTGGTCAGGCACAGGATGGGGTGGATATTGCCCACAAACGCAGCGATGAGGGCGCGCTCGACAAACCCAGAGCGCGGCGGCGGATCGGCCACGGCGGTGACGATGAGCATCTGGTCCGCATTCGCCACCACGATGCGCTCATAAGGGTCGGTATCATCGGCCGTGCGCCGGAGGACCGAGGTGCGCTCTTCCAGCTTCACAATGCGCGCTAGGGTGTCCTTCTTGCCGGAGGTATCGCCCACCACGCCCACGCGGTCGCCCACCTCGATGGCAGTGCGGCCCAGCTCACGGGCGCGCATGGCGGTAACCCGGGGTCCATCATCCAGCGCGACGCCCCAGCGCCCACGGTCTTTGGTTATGACCATGCCGAACTTGGCATTTTTGTGCTTGGGGCGGTCCTTAGTGCGCGGCCGCGAGCCCTTGCCGGGGCGCACGCGCACGTCGGATTCATCGAAAGAACCGAAACGCCTAGCCATTGCTCTCCTGTTGCTCGGGGTCCACCATCGTCTCCCACATGCGGTCGAAGCCAGGCAGAGTCTTCGCGGTGGTGGAAATGTCTTCTACCTCTACGCCCGGTACCCGCAGACCGATAATCGCGCCCGCGGTGGCCATGCGGTGATCCGCGTAGCACGGCCACTCGCCGCCGTGGAGAGGGGCGGGGTCGATGTGCAGGCCGTCGGCAAGCTCGGTGACCTTGCCGCCGAGGGCGTTGATATTATGCGCCAGCGCCTTCAAACGGTCGGTCTCGTGCCCGCGCAGGTGCGCAATGCCGGTCAGAGTAGAGGGGGTGTCCGCCAGGGCGCACAACGCCGCGACGGTGGGGGTGAGCTCGCCAATATCGCCCATATTGCGCTCGATGCCCTGCAGCGCGCCGTCTTTGGAGCCCTTGGCAGTGACAAAGCCCGGCTCTTGGGTGACCGTGACGCCCATATCCACCAAAATATGGCGGATGGCGTCGCCCGGCTGGGTGGTATTGGCAGGCCAGCGCTTAATGGTTACCCGGCCGCCGGTGACGGCAGCGGCGGCAAGGAAGGGCGTGGCATTGGAGAGATCTGGCTCGATTGCCCATTCCCGCCCGGCAATCGGACCGGGGTGCACGGTCCAGGTATTCTCGCTGGAATCTACGCGTACGCCGGCTTGGCGCAGCATGCCTACGGTCATCTCCACGTGCGGCATGGAAGGCAGGGGACCGCCCTCGTGGGTGACGGTGATGCCTTGTGCAAAGCGCGCACCGGCCAGCAGGAGTCCGGAGACGAACTGCGAGGAGCCAGAGGCGTCGATAGTAACCTCGCCGCCTTCCGGCACTCCATGCGAGCGGACGGTAAAGGGCAGGCTATCGCCGTCCACCTCGACGCCGAGCTGGCGCAGTGCATCCAGGGTGGTGGACATGGGGCGGGCGTAGGCTTGCTCGTCGCCGTCGACAAGCACGGCGCCGTCCGCCAGGGCCGCAACCGGCGGGATAAAGCGCATGACCGTGCCGGCTAAGCCGCAGTCCACCGTGGCGCCCTTAAGCGGGCCGGGGGTGACGTGGATATCCTCGCCTTCGTGCTCGAAGCGCACGCCCATAGATTCCAGGGCCTTTTCCATCAGCTGCGAATCGCGGGAGACCAGCGGCGCGCGCAGGGTAGAGGGGCCATCGGCCAACGCCGCCAGAATGAAAGCGCGGTTGGTAATAGACTTCGAGCCCGGCACGTGCTGGGCCCACGTAATGGGGCCTGCCGCTTGCGGGGCGGACCAAGGTTGAGACATATCGTCCATAATAGAGGGCATGTGCGGAAGATTCGTTCTTTTTACCGAGTCCCTTCTCGATGAAGTGGGCGCGCTGCCCGGAGTTACTGAGGTCCACGCCCCACAAGGCACCCCAGGCCCGCGCTACAATATCGCACCCACCCAGCCGGTGGCGATAGTGCGCGTGCACGAAAGCCTCGCCCAAGTCGACCCTGCGCGGTGGGCACTGCTGCCGCACTGGAAGAAGGACCTGGACGGCCCGCCGCTGTTTAACGCCCGGGCGGAGACCGTGGCCAGCAAACCCTCCTTCCGGCATGCCTTTAAGGGGCAGCGCTGCCTTATCCCCATGGACGGCTACTACGAATGGAACCAGGAAGCAGGTGGCAAGCAGCCCTATTACGTTCGCGCGGAAGAGGGCCTGTTGTGGGCGGCGGGCCTATGGGACACCGGCCTGGACCGCCTGTCCGCCACGATTGTCACCACTGCGGCGACGGAAGAAATGGAGTGGCTGCACCACCGCCTGCCACGCTTCTTGGCGCCCGATGAAATGCGTACCTGGCTGGAGGGTAGCCCCGAGGAAGCCGCTGAGCTGCTCTTGCCGACGCCCCTGCGCGGCTTCCACACCCATCCCGCCGACAAGGCTGTGGGCAGCGTATCCAACGATTATCCGGAGCTACTCGGCGAGTAGATCGGCAAAGCTAGCAGAGCACAGCTCTGCGAGGCTCTCCGCACTGAGCTCGATATCGAGCCCGCGGCGCCCGCCGGAAATAAAGACAGTATCGAAAAGGACGGCGGTTTCCTCAATGACCGTGGGCAGCGGGTTTTTCTGGCCCAGCGGGGAAATGCCGCCGGGAATGTATCCGGATGACTTGGATGCGTCATGCGGATCCGCCATGGCGGCTTTAGAAACGCCGTGGGCGGCCGCGGCCTTCTTGAGGCTCAGGTGGTGGGTGGTAGGGATAACGCAGACTGCCAGCTTGCGCTTTGGTCCCTTGCCCGCAGTTAAATCGATGACCAGGGTTTTGAGCACGCGATCCGGCTCTACCTCTAGGGCAGCCGCGGCGTGATCACCGAAGTGATCCTTGCCCGCCTCAAAGGTATACACGTGGTGGTCTACGCCGGCATCTTCCACTACTTGGAGCGCTGGGGTAGCTGCATGCGGGGACTTTTTAGACATGCCTGGGATTCTAACGCTACGCGTTAGGATAGAAATTGTGGCTAAAGAAACAATCAGCGAAAAGGAGCTGCAGCGCCGCTTCGAAGCGGAAGCGCTGCCCCTGCTAGACCAGCTCTACGGCGGTGCCCTGCGCATGACGCGCAACCCGCAAGATGCTGAGGATCTCGTGCAGGAGACCTACCTCAAGGCCTATAAGTCCTTTCATTCCTTCAAGCAAGGTACAAACCTTAAGGCTTGGCTGTATCGCATCATGACCAATAACTACATCAACTCCTACCGCAAGGCGAAGCGCCGCCCCACGGAGTCCTCGGCCGATGACTTGAGCGATTTTCAGCTCTATACCACTGCTGGGCACGATTCCACTGGCCTGGAATCCGCCGAGGTATCAGCGCTTAAAGACATGCCGGACGCCACCATTTCAGAGGCCATGAATGACTTGCCAGACGACTACCGGATGGTGGTGTACTACGCGGATGTAGAAGGCTTGGCGTATAAGGAAATTGCAGAAATCATGGATACTCCGCTGGGTACGGTGATGTCCCGATTGCACCGGGGAAGAAAATTGCTCCGGAAAGCGTTGAAAGACGTGGCACGAGAACAAGGCATTGGATTAGAACACCCAGACATGGAGGAGAAGTAATGGACCGCGCAACGGAACACAACTGTGGTGCGTGTAGCTCCCCAGAGGTACAGGCCCTCCTGTGCGAGCTTCTCGATGAATCAACCACCTATGCCCGCGCACTCGCCATCCGCGAGCACATCGCCCAGTGCGATTTCTGCCAACAGCGCCTCGAGAGCGAGGAGATTATCCGCTCCCTGGTGCGCAACTGCTGTAATGGCCAGGCCAAGGCGCCGCAGGCGCTGCGCCGCCGCATTTCGGTAGAGATCACCCGCATCGACACGGCGTGGTAGGCACTGTTGCTCACCCGCTGTGGTGGGGTCTGGTCTCATGATCTTCCAACTCTTTGCTTGGGTCCATACTGATCGGGCCGAATTGAGGGCGGAAGGGCCGAATTGAGACCCTAATGCGTTCAATTCGGCCGATCACATTGGACTTAAGGCACGGAGAGGTCAAGCGGGGAGCTAGGAGACGACATCGATGTGCGTCTGACATAGCAAAAGCCCGGTTCCACGGTCGAAGTGACCGAGGGAACCGGGCTTTGAGTAATGCTGTGCGTTATGCGCCAGGACGCTTGCCGTGATTAGCGGACTTCTTGCGGCGATCCTTGCGCTTGCGACCACGCTTGCTCATTGCGCACTCCTTCGTTGAGGGTATCTGAACTTTATTCAACTGTAGCGGCTAAGGGCGCCGAAACGAAAATTGGGGGCTGCTTATTAAGCGGAAACGCGAGCGCGGCCACGGCCGCGGTTGCGGCGGCGCTTGAGGGCGCGGCGCTCTTCTTCAGACAGGCCGCCCCAGACGCCGGCGTCCAGGCCGGATTCCAGTGCCCACTTCAGGCAGGAAGAGGCAACAGGGCAGCGGTTGCAGACCAGCTTGGCCTTAGCGATTTGGGTAAGTGCGGGACCAGAATTGCCTACTGGGAAGAACAGCTCGGGGTCTTCGTCGCGGCAAACAGCTTCGTGGCGCCAATCCATGATTGATATCTCCTAACAAAAATTCGACAGCAGTAAGCACAAGCGCTTTTCACGAAAATGAAAAGCAACCAATGCCAGGGTGGGTGGTTGTGTGAACTGGTCTGCGTGCAGTGGGGCCCGGTCTCGAGGTCGGGCCAGCGTCGTCGCCGCCAATGGTTCACATTGTGGTTGCTTGAAGTTTCCTTCAAGTTAAGAAGAGGTTTACGTCCTCTTTCTTTTTGCTACCCCAGAATCATGACATGTTTACTCAGACTCCGCTAGGGGTAGAGGCAAAATTGTGGCTAACCTCACTTGAATGAAACTGGTGTGGGGGTCATTTGAGTCCATGATCGAGTTGAAAGAAGCCTGTGAGAAACTCGCTGAACTGGAGTATTGTCCAAAAATCCTTGAGTGTGGTGACTGAAGAGGCGTCAAATCTACCCAGCTAACCTCTGCCCCCGCGAAACCTGAGTGGCGCACAAGGAAATGGCGTTGACCGGTGAGTAGACTGTGGGTTTGTGTCTAAGCAGAAGAAAAAGCAGGTAAACAAAAAGCAAAGTGTGACCTCGGCGCAGCCGGCGCGTGAGGAGAAGGCCCAGCAGGGCGCGCCACAGCCGGTCCTTGTGGCCGCAGCGCTCGCCGTGGTTCAGTCCATCGCCGTCATCTGCTTCGGTATCTTCCTGATTGTGCGCGAGGCGACCGGCGCAGAAAATGAATCCATGGTGTCGGACTCGGGCTCCGGAAGCTTTGTAGGGCTGGGCACCGCACTATTTATCTTTATTGTCTTTGGCTTTGTCATCGTCGGTGCTTGGGCCATGGTCAAGGGAAAGCGCTGGGGTAGGGGGGCCATTATCCTGGTGGAGCTCATCTTGGCAGCGAGCTCCTTCCAGATGTTCAGCGGCGGATCGCCGCTACTTGGTGCGGTGACCTTGGCGAGCGCCGCAGTAGTCATCTTCCTGCTGATGTTCGTCCGCGCTTCCACGGAGTGGGCGGCAGCTAACTTCTAAATTCGCTGCCACGCGCACAAGGGCCGCGCCTCGGGAAAACCGGAAGGCGCGGCCCTTTATGTGTTGCAGGGATATTAATCGGCGCTTAGGCCCACGACCTGATCGCCGCGGGTTTCCACGATGGTGTCTCCCGCCAAGGTAAGGTAGACGGGGCCGTGGTAGCTGCCGCGATCAACCGGGATGGTTCGCAGGGTTTTGCCGGTGGACCAATCCATGACAGCAATGCCTGCTTCGGTAGGTACCAACATGTGCTCGGCGACGGCGATGGGGGTGCCGATGGCATCGTCCACCACGTGATCCACTGCGAGGTCGCTCGGTTTAAAAAGGTAGAGGCGGGAGCCATCAAACCACGTCATATGGTGCGGCAGGTCCGCGGTTGCCGGGGCGAACGGGGAGGCGCCCGCGTCTATGTCTGGAGAGGGCTCTGCCGAAGTAGAGTCCAGCTTTTCGCCCTTATCGTTATAGGACTCGATCGTGGGGTGCGGGCCTGGGCGGTAGACGGCGGCGGCCTTTTGCCCCACGGCGATAAGGCGGGCGCCGTCGGTGGCTATGTCCACATCGGCGGCGATATCGGGCTCACGGGAATCATCAGGGGTGGTGTCCTGGAAGCGCAGCCAGGTGGTACCCGGCTTATCGGGGCAGGACTCGGTCAGTGCCAAATTCTCGGTACGGGTGAGGGCGGAGCTAATGGTGCAGTCCTCATGCGGTTGCTTGTCCGGCTCCTGTTTTGCCTCCACGTCACCGTATTCCACGGTGCGCACCAAATCGGAGCGCCACAGATCAATGCGGTCGGTAGAGACCGTTCCTACCCGGTCATTAGAGGAAACGGGTACTACCTCTTCCGAGTTGACGGCGCTGCGGGTGCTGTCATACTCGCCAGTTGCGGCCTTAATCGCCACGGTATCCCCGCAGCCCACGCCGGTTTTATAGGACGCCACGATTTTGCCCCACGCAGTAGACAGCGAGCACAGATCCGCGTCCGTGCGCTCATAAGTCCAAGCCTCGGAGCCGTCCGGGTTGGTGGCGGTGAGCGTGTGATCGGCGTGCGTGATGGTCAGGCCGTGTGCCGAAACCGCCCGGTATTGGCCGGGTACTGGTTCGTTGGGGAGGCTGAAGGACTCGTGGAGGGCCTCGGGGACGTCGGCAAGCGCGGGTGCATCCTTATCCCCAGGAACGGCCGCTTGGCTGAGATGCGCTTGATTAATATTGGCGGTAATAGCCGCCCCGCCGACCGCGATGGCGCAGACCACGACAATAATGCCGGTAGCCTTCCAATCGGCGGGGGACGAGCGCAAAATGGGAGCTTTAGTCATCGGCGGCCTCCTCGCCTGCGCCGGGAGCTGCCGCGGCGCGCGGTGGTACGGGTGGGGGATTTCTCGCGGACAGGCACCTGGCCCACGACCTTGGTCTCAGGGCCGACAGTTTCCTCTACATCCGCGGGGATGTCTAGAGCCTGGGCCAGCTCCGGGGACGTGGAGAACCACTGCGGCGGATTCGGCTCACCCAAATCCAGCTCATCATTAATTACCTGCCATTTGCCCAGCTCATCATAGCCCACCATGGTGATAGCGGTGCCCGTATGGCCGGCGCGCCCCGTGCGGCCAATGCGATGGACAAAGGTCATCGGATCATCCGGAACCTGATAGTTGATGACGTGGGTGACATCATCAACGTCGATGCCGCGGGCGGCAATATCGGTGGCGACCAAGATATCCACCTGGCCGGTGCGGAAGGCATGGAGCGACTTCTCGCGCGACTTTTGCCCCAGATCGCCGTGGACCGCGCCCACGTGGAAGCCGCGTCGGGCAAGGTCATCGGCCAACTGGGCGGCCGCGCGCTTGGTGCGAGCGAAGATGATGGTGCGCCCGCGGCCGGAGGCCTGCAGGGCGTGGGCAACGACGGCAACCTTATCCATGCGGTGAGCTTGGAAGGTGACCTTGCGAGTGGAGGAATGGGTGAAATCCTGCTCGCCGGATTCGGCGCGGATATGGATGGGTTTTTCCATAAACCGGCGGGCGAGCGTCAAAATTGCGCCCGGCATCGTGGCGGAAAAGAGCATGGTTTGGTGGGCATTGCCATCGAGTGCCTTGAGGATAGCCTCCACCGAGGGCAAAAAGCCCAGATCCAGCATCTCGTCGGCCTCATCGAGCACCAAGATAGCCACGCGATCTAGCTGCAGTTCGCCGCGTTCGTGGAGATCGATCAATCGGCCAGGCGTGCCAATGATGACATCTACGCCCTTGTTGAGCTTTTTGATCTGTTCCTCGTAGGGACGGCCGCCGTAAATGGAAGCTAAGCGCACGGGCAGGTGGGCGGCAGCCACCTGCAAGTCCTCGGTGACCTGCTGGGCAAGCTCGCGGGTAGGGACCACCACGAGGGCGCGCGGGGTGCCATCGAGCTCGTCGATATCGGCGTCATCAAAGACGCGGTCCAAAAGCGGCACGCCAAAGCCATAGGTCTTGCCCATGCCAGTGCGCGCTTGGCCAATCAAGTCCTGGCCAGATAGCGCGATGGGCAGGGTTAATTCCTGGATTGCAAAAGTACGCGTGATGCCACGAGTGGCGAGACCATCGCAGATTTCGGCCGCAACGCCGAGTTCCGCGAAGCTCGGTGGCTGGGATTTTATGTCAGACACACCTTGATAGTAGCCGGGATGGTTATAGTGGGGCCATTGACAATAAAACTCTAGTTAGAGGAGGAATCTTCATGGATATCAAGTTTGGCTTCGCGGATACCGCTCGCGAGCTGGTCATTAGCGCTGCAGGTGACCAAGCCGAGCTGACGCAGAAGATCAACAGTGCCCTGGCGGATAACTCCACCCTGGAATTGGAAGATGACAAGGGCCGCAAGTACCTCGTGCGCACTGACCGCGTGGTCTACGTCGAGGTCGGCATTGCAAAGAAGCACGCCGTGGGATTCGCCGGCGCCTAAGGCGAGCGCATAGGGCTGCTGATTCAGCTTTTTTAAATACAAACGGGTAACCTAAGGCCCCATGGAAAAAAGGGAGAATCGCCACGCTCACCGGAGCCAGGGCCATGCGCCGGACCACCCCAATGCGGTGGTCCGGTTTGCGCGTCAATATGGCTGGTGGCGCGTGGTGGCTATCCCCCTCATGATCGCGTTGACCATTTGGTTCATCGTCGATATCGCCACCGCCTCTTCCTCTGAAGAAAAGGCGGAAGCCACTAGCGAGGCTGCCCCAACGAGCACGGAGAAGATGGGCCCTGATCCTGCCGATGCTGCAGCGGTCAAGCGGGAAATCAGCGAGATGCCGCCCGGTGGCTCCTATACCAAGCAGGGCAAGGGCACCTTCCACGAGGTAGGCGAGCCTGGCGCCGTTACCGGTAAGGGCGGCGAGCAAAAGGTGCGCTATTCCATCGAGATAGAAGATGGCCTTAACACCGCACCGTATGGAGGCGATGAGTCTTTTGCCGCCATGGTGGAGGCCACCTTGTCTGACCCGCGCGGCTGGACCGCGCATAAGGACTTTGAGTTCGAGCACGTGGCCGCTGATGCGGAACCGGATACCCGCATCCAGCTGACTTCGCTCGGCACCGCCGCAGAGCGCTGTGGCGAGAAGATTGAAACGGAAACCTCCTGCCACACCACCATTACGGGCGAGTCCACCACCATTATCAACGAGGCCCGCTGGGTGCGCGGCGCCACGCCTTTTGAAGGCGATTTGGGCAATTATCGCCAGTACGTCATCAACCATGAGTTGGGTCATGCCATTGGCTATGCGGCCCACCAGCCGTGTGGCGGCCAGGGCAAGCTAGCGCCGATCATGATGCAGCAGACCTTGGACCTTAACAACAAAGAATTGCACGATCGCAAGCCCAGCGAGGTCTATCCTGATGAGGATGTGACCTGCTCACCAAACCCGTGGCCTTATCCGAATCCGGATAATAAGGATCCCCACCAACCCGAATAGGAGTTAAGGATGCCGCTTCCCCCAGAGCATGTTTTAAGCGCCTTCCACGCGGAAACCGGTGCCACTGGTACCCGCCGCGTGCAGGGCGATCAATTGGGCCCGGTGTGGGATAACGGCATCAAGGTGGGCGACGTGGTCTATTCCCAGGCCGGTCCGTTTGCCGCCTGGTCCGCTAAGGTGCGCGAGCGCCTCAGCGTGCAGGGGGCCCGCGTTTCCCGGCCGGTACTGTCTAGCGATGGTCGGCACACGGCCGCAGGGTGGAAGGCTACCCAGTTTATTCCGGGCCAAGTACGCGGGCGAATTGATGAAACCGCACAGATGGCGTTGCGCCTCGACGCGGCTATAGCCGAGGTACCCCTTCCCAACGGGCAGCGTAGCGATGCCTTCGCTCGCGCAGAGCGCGCCGCCTGGGAGGAAACGGGCGAGGCTTATCGCCCAGCCCTGCTTGCCGACGTCCCCCTTATCCCCGCCCACACCGCTCTTCTCACCACTACGGTTTACCACGGCTCCAACCCGCCGGGCATTGTGGACATTGTGCCGAGCGAGTCCCCGCGCCCAGCCGGCTGGACGGCCGCTTTGGTTATTGTGGATGGGCTCATTGGCCAAGCAGTCGATGATGGGATCTGTCAGCGCTTTAGTCATGTACCCGGTATGCCGGAATTGCTGTTGCGCGCTGTGTCGTATCGCCGTCATGTCAATGACCTGCACTCCGCGTCGCGTTCAAACACGCGTTCGCACATTGAGCGGGTGGAGCAGCATCTGGTGTCGCGGGCATCTGCCATACTGGAGCGGTGAGTTACGACCCCCATTCCACCGCGCGTGCGGGAGTGGTCCTTCCACCGTCCCCGCAGGTGCGCCTCGTTCCCCGTACCCAGTCCGCCACGACCCGCAGTTGGCCTGTTGACCTGCCAGAATCCGGTACCTGGAAGGTAACCGGTGCCGCCGGCACCGGTGTGTCCAGCTTCCTTATCGATACCGTCATTCATGCCTTGGATAAAGCCCGGCAGACCGGCGCGGATCCCTCCGGCATCCTGGTTATCGCTCCCTCGAAGGAATCCGGCGCCCGGCTGCGCCGCGAGCTCTCTGAGCGGCTCGAGGATTACGCCGCACAGACCTCCATGGTGCGTTCCGTACACTCTCTAGCATTCGCGTTGCTGCGCACAGCAGCCGAGGAGGAGCTCCGACTTATTACCGGTGCGGAGCAGGACGCCGTCATCCGCGAGCTGCTCACTGGCCAAGCAGAAGACGGGCATGGCTCGTGGCCCGCGGAGATGCGGCCCGCACTGGAATATGTGGGCTTCGCCCGGCAGCTGCGCGATTTCCTTTTGCGCTCCATTGAACGCGGCCTGGGCCCGGGCGACCTAGAGCGCCTCGGGGCCGAGCACGGCCGCCCCATGTGGTCCGCGGCGGGTGAATTCCTGCGCGAGTACGAACGCGTGCAGCTCCTTTCCCGCGCCCATTCCTATTCCGCTGCGGAATTGGTTACCGCGGTTCTTCAGCGCCCCCAGCTACTGCGCGAGCACCCCTTCCACACCATCATTGTCGATGATGCGCAATTGCTTGACCCCACTGCGGGCAAGCTCATTCGCGAAATGGACCCGCAGGCGGATCTCGTGGTGGTAGGCGGCGATGCCGATCAATCCGTCTTTGCCTTCCGTGGTGCTAGCTCGCGTTTCCTGCGGGACTTCCCAGCTGAACACGACATCGAGCTCACCGAGCCTCACCGCACACCCTCACCGGCGTGCATCTCCATTGTGGATTCGGACGGCAGGTTGCGTGACGTCGTAGCCAATACCGTGCGGCGCCGTCACTTAGAAGACGGCGTCCCCTGGCGCGATATCGCCGTCATCGTTCGTTCAACCGGTGATATTGGGCAGATGCGCCGCACTCTTTTGGCCGCCGGCGTGCCCGTGCACATTAGCCCTACCGACGTCGTCTTAGCCGAACAGCGTTTGGTTTCCGCCGTGCTGCTCGCCCTGCGTGCCTTGGAGGAAGACCTATCAAACTCGGAGTTGGAAGAATTACTCACCGGCCCCGTGGGTGGCGCCGATCCCGTCACCCTGCGCCGCCTTATCCGCGGTCTGCGCCGCTGGGATTCCACCACCCGGGGCATCGATAGCCTTCGCGGTCTTCTCTATGGCGAGCTTCCAGATTTTAATGGGCAACTTACTGAGCGCGAATACTCCATTCTGGAGCGTGTACGCGCGGTTCTAAGCGCCGGCCGGGACGCACTCGCCTCCGGGGCCTCGGTGGAGGAGGTCCTCTGGGCTGTGTGGAGCGCAACCGAGCTCGATAACCGCCTGCAGGCTTCGGCGCTGCGCGGTGGTGCGACCGGCTCGCAGGCCGACCGCGACTTGGATGCAATGATGGCGCTTTTTGACGCCGCAGGTGACTACGTCGAGCGCCGCCCTGATTCCTCGCTGCGCGCCTTCCTGACGCATATCACCGAACAGGAACTTCCCACCGGTGTGCGTGACCGCCGCACCGCTATTCCGCAGGCAGTAGAGATCCTGACTGCACACGGCGCCGTGGGCCGCGAATGGGATACCGTCATCGTGGCCGGCGCGCAGGAAGGAAGCTGGCCTTCGCTAGGGGAGACCGGCTCCATCTTTGGTCAAGAAGATCTCATCGATCTCCTCGACCACGATATTGATCCCGATACCCCCGTCAGCCACGTTGCCTCCCGTTTGGCAGAGGAGCGTCGACTCTTCCATGTCGCTACCACGCGCCACCGACAGCGCCTGCTCATTGCCGCTGTGGAAAACCCGGAAGGTGATACGGTCTCTGAACCTTCGCGCTTCATTAGCGAATTCGCTGGCCGTGGTGTGGACGTGCCTGGCCAGGCTGGGCGTCGGCAAGCAAAGCGGGCGCTGCGTCGCACCCAGCTCCCGCGCGAACTGGGCCTCGATGTGCCCGAACCCGCACCCGTGTCATTGCGCGACGGGCTCGAGGTGGATCCCCTCGATGTGGCGGTGCTGTCCGTGCCGGCCTTTGTCGCACAATTGCGCCGCGTAGTTACCAATCCGGAATCCGGTGAGGTTGAGCGCAAACAAGCAGCGCGCCAACTCGCTCGGCTAGCGGCAGCCGATATCCCTGGCGCCCACCCGGAGCAGTGGTGGTCTGCGCGCTCCGTTGCAGCTGAACTGCCGCTGCATACCAGCGGCAGTTTGTCACCCTCCCGGGTGGAAGCATTACTCAACTGCCCGCTCAAGGCCGTGCTAGGAAATGTGGCCGAGGACCCAAGCACCGAGGAGCACCTGCTCCGCGGTACTTTTGCGCACGCCTTCTTTGAAGCCATTGGCCGCGGGATGGATGCGGAAAAGGCCAAGCTATTGGTGATGGAGGCTTTCGAGCGCATTCAGGACGTACCGCAGTGGCAATTGCGTTTTAAGCTCGATGAGTTTTCCACCCTGTTGGACCGCGCCCGGGAATGGGCGCGCCAATCCGAGGTCAATCAAGAGCTTGCCGGTGTGGAAATCCCCGTAGGCGTACGCGTCAGCGAGGAGGTGCGCATTGGCGGCTATATGGACCGTCTGCTTCGCGATGGAGAGGGAAATTACTTGGTGGTGGACCTCAAGACGGGTAGAAGCACGCCAGCTAAGAAAGAGGGCGAGGACCATGTGCAGCTGATGACCTATCAGCTCGCGCTTGCCCATGGCGCATTTGACGGCCACCAGGTTCACGACGGCGAAGGCATGCCGCGCCAGGGCGGTGTGCTGGTGTATCCGGGTGCGACCACCAAAAAGATTGGTGAGATTTGGCAAAGCGATAAATCGCCGGAGGCCCTGGAAGAATTCGCCGCACTTCTGCCCCCGCTGGTCGAAGAGATGCGCGGGCCGCGCATCACTGCGCGCACCAATAAAGAATGCGATAAGTGCCCAATTCGCTCCATCTGCCCCGTGCAGGAAGAAGGAAGGATGACTACCGATGCCTAAGAGCAATTTTTCCCCACAGCAGATCGCTGCAGCCTTGGGCAAGGACTTTCCGCCTACCGAGGAACAAGCCCATGTCATCGAAGGCCCCTTTAGCCCCAAACTCGTGGTTGCCGGCGCTGGTGCCGGAAAGACAGAAACCATGGCCTCGCGCGTGGTGTATCTGGTGGCCAATGGCTATGTGCGCCCGGAGCAGGTTCTCGGCCTGACCTTCACCCGTAAGGCCGCGCAACAGCTGGAGCAGCGCATCCGGCGGCAGCTGATTAAATTGCGCGATTCCGGCCTCATCCCGCCAGGCGGCGAGGTGGCAGAAGCGCTAGAAAACATCGCGCCGAAGGTAGCCACCTATGACTCCTACGCGGGAGAACTCGTCCGTGAATACGGACTCTTGGTTCCGGTAGAGCCCACCGCACGCATCATCACCGAGGCCGAGCGCTATTCCTTGGCCTACGATGTGGTGCGCAATTACACCGGCCAGCTGGAGGATGATCGCGCCCTAGCCACGATTACCGAGACCCTGCTGAAATTCAGCCAAGACATCGATAATGGGCTCAAGGACACGAGTCACATCGCCGAGCATGCTCGCGATTTTCGGGCGGACATCGATAACCTCGATAAATCTCAAAAAAATGGCCCCGAATACTCAAAGACGCTGCTGGACTATATCCAAACACAAGAGCGCCGCGTGCAGTACGTGCCGCTTTTGGAGGCGCTGAAAAAAGAACAATCCGAGCGACAAGTCATCACCTTTGGCGAGCAAATGGCCGTCGCCGCCCGCGTAGCGCGCGACCATCCTGTGGTGGGCAAGCAACAATCCCAGCGCTATAAGGTCGTCATGCTAGACGAGTACCAAGACACCTCCTATGCCCAGCGCGTGCTTCTACGAAGCCTGTTCGGAGGGGAGCAAAAGGATCTTTCTGTGACGGCCGTGGGTGATCCAATGCAGGCTATCTACGGGTGGCGTGGTGCGACCTCTGAAAACCTCACTGCCTTCGTGGAGGACTTCCCGGTCGCGCCGGGCACACCCGCTCCGAAGGACCAGTTGACCACCTCTTGGCGCAACCCCTCTGGTGCGCTGGACTTGGCTAACTCAGTGGCGGAGGGCGTATTCGAAGGCGTTGAACGTCCCGTGGACGAGCTGTCTGCCGCCCCGCATAAGGGCGAAGGCGACATCCAGTTGGCGTACTTCGACAGCGAAGTTCGTGAGCGTGAATTCGTTGCCGAGTACCTGAAAGAGCAGTGGGAAAAGCGCGAGGGAGATACCTTCAGCGCGGCTGTTTTGGTGCGTAAAAATAGGCACTCCGCCCCCATCGCTGCGGCGCTAGACAAAGCGGGCGTACCCAATGAAATCATTGGTCTCGGTGGCCTGCTGTGGCAGCCAGAAATCCAGGACCTCGTAGCTATTGCCACCATGCTCGTGCGTCCAGAAGACTTGCCTGCGGCAGTGCGGGTGTTGGCAGGGCCCATCTGTGGCCTGGGAATTAGTGATATTCAAGCGCTTGCTTCCCGCCAACGAAACCTGGCCGGCGCGAGGGAGGAGCGCTTGCGCTGGGAGCCGGGGATGGACCCGGAAGACTACCTGCGTGCGCAGTTGGAAGATGTCACCGCTGAGGAGCCGGATCAGCGAGTCGGCCTTGCCGACGCCTTGGCCGATCTAGGTGAGAGAGACCGCTATACCCCGCAAGGCCTGGCCCGTATGGAAGAGATTTCTGCCAAACTGCGACACCTGCGCACCTATTCTCTTTCCAAACCGCTGGTGGATATCTTCGCCGATATTGAAGCATTGTTTAATATCCGCACCGAAGTCCTTGCGCGTGGAAGCGCAGGGGGCGCGACACATCTGGATAAATTTGCCGATATCGTCGCGGGCTTCCACGGTGATTCTTTGTATGCGCTCTTGGATTACTTTGCGTTAGCGCTCGAAAAGGAAGATGGCCTAGACCTTGGCGAGGTTCCCGCGGCCACTGACCGCGTGCAGATTATGACCGCGCACAAGGCCAAGGGCTTGGAATGGGAACACGTCTGCGTGGTGCATGCGGATTCGTCTAGCTATAGCGCACAAGCAGAGACCTTCCTGTCCAGGATCGATAAGGTCCCGGGAGACGATGACTATATTGAGGTCCCGGAGGATGCCCAAAAGCGCTCGCATTTCCAAAACGCGTGCGAGGAGTTTAAGAAAGCAGATAGCGCCATCAAGGCGGAAGAATCGGCGCGCCTTTTTTATGTGGCGCTGACGCGTACCGAATCTACCCTGACCGTTACCGGCTCGGGCACCAATAACGCCAATGGAAAGAACAAGAAGGTTCCCTATGAATACCTAGAGCGCCTGAAAGAGCAATTCCCGCAGTACGTGGTGGAGTGGTCCGTCCCCGACGAGCCTTCCGAGGATGATTTTGGGGAGAGCGCACAATTCCCAGCGCTTGAGGTTAGCCCAGAGGCAGTCGCCGGTGCGGACCTAGTCCTTGCAGCAATGGAGGAACTCCCAGATTTGAGCCGGGGTGAAACCTTTGAGTTATGGGAGCAGGAAGCTGGCGCTCTCATTGAGGAGTATAAGGCCCTGCAACAGCCGGTGGTAGACGTTGAGCTACCCAGCGAGCTGACCGCCTCTGACATGGTTGCGCTGCGGGCAGACCCGCTTCAGTTTGCCCGCAGGCAGCGCCGCCCCGTGCCGTTTAAGCCGAATTCCTATGCCAAGCGCGGTACCGCTTTCCACGCGTGGCTGGAGGACCGCTTCGGCAGCCCGGCGCTATTGGGCGAGGAAGAACTTCCGGGAATCGATGAGACGGAGGACTTCGATTTGGAAGAGCTCAAGCAGGCCTTCCTGAAATCCGAGTGGGCCGAGCGTCAACCGGAGCACGTGGAGGCGCCTTTTGAAATCACTATTGGTGAGTCCGTGGTGCGCGGGCGCATGGATGCGGTATTCCGCTTGGAGGATGGCACCTGGATGGTGGTGGACTGGAAGACCGGCCGCCCACCTCAGGGAGAAGCCATGGATGCTGCCAAGATACAGCTAGCGGTGTATGCAGAGGCCTGGCGCCGCATCCACGGCGGGGAAAAGATTCGTGCCGCATTTTATTATGTGCACGATGGCTATACCTTCGAGCCTGTCCGCCTGCCGCGTGGGGAAGAGCTGAAGAAACTCCTTGAATCGTCAGTTGAGCACCACAAGGGCTAAGGTATGTGGGCGGTTGCGTAAGCGCGCAATCTCTTGAGTAACCATTCGAGACCAGAAAAGAAGGCTGGACTAGTGGCCAAAAAACGTGCGCAGGCAATGAAGTCACGCTTTAGAAGTCGCTTCTTGCCGCAGGTCGAGCTGTCCTCGCAGCCGGATCACGCGCTCATTGATGTCATTACGGTGCCGAGGGATGAAAATTCCAGCCCGTGGCGTCAGCTGGGCAAGCGTGTGCTGTGGGCTTTTGCCATCGTTGTCTTCGTGACCATCGTGGTCTATGCGGACGGCGGTGGGTATAGCGAGGACATGTCGTTATTGGACTCCGCCTACTATGCGGCGGTGTCGCTGACCACCGTGGGTTACGGCGATATCGTGCCCGTGTCCCCGCAGGCCAGGTTCATTAACTTAGTGCTTATTACCCCTGCCCGCCTGATCTTCCTTGTTTTATTGGTCGGCGCGACCTTGTCCGTGTTGACGGATAAGGCCCGCCGCACTTTCCAAATCCAGAACTGGAGAAAGCAATTGCGTAACCACACCGTCGTTATCGGTTATGGCACCAAGGGCGCCGGAGCCGTGGCCGCGCTGCTGGCCGATGATGTTCCGTCCTCCCAGATCGTGGTCATCGATACCAACCGTGCGTCCCTCGCTCACGCCGAGCACCACGGATTGGTCACCATCTTTGGTTCCGGCACCAAGCAGGACGTGCTAAAGATCGCTGGGGTAGAGCACGCCAGCTCCATCGTCGTTACCCCATCTACGGACGATACCGCGGTGCTGTGCTGCCTCTCCGTGCGAGAGCTTGCGCCCAAGGCCAAGATCGTGGCGTCGGTGCGCGAGTCCGAAAACCGTCACCTGTTGCTCCAATCCGGTGCAGATTCCGTGGTCACCTCCGCTGAGACGGCCGGCCGACTGCTAGGCCTGGCCACCGTCACCCCGACGGTGGTGGAGATGATGGAAGACCTGCTTTCACCCAACGAAGGTTTCTCCGTAGCCGAGCGCGCCGTGCGCGAATTCGAGGTGGGCTCCAACCCACGCCACCTAGCAGATATCGTGCTGGCTGTCCTGCGCAATAACGAGCTGCACCGCGTGGATACCGCGGATGCCTCCGCGCTGAAGCCGGGTGATCGCCTGCTCTACATTAAGCATGAGATGGAACAGCCCATCGAGGTCATGGACGATGATGATGAGGATTAAATGTTCCTCCCAGTAACCCCTCACGGCCAGGTTCCGGTTACGGCAGCGGGGGAACCGGTGCTGGTGGAGAAGGTTCCCGGGGGCGTCGGCAAGCACGCAGTAGTGGACCTAGGTACCCTGCAGGCGTGCGCGTATCCGGAAGACGGTGCTAGCGAACTGGGCCGGCTGGAAAGCGCAACGTTCTTTGCGGACCAGCCGGTGATTTTGCAAGCCATTGCGCTGATCCGCAACCGGCGCGAGCAGCGCTTTGATCCGCGCACCGGTCACAAGCTGGACTACCCAGCACCGGGAATCGTTGGGCGCGATCCTTTGGACGAGCGCCGGATGGTCTTCCCGCGCCTAGATCCTGCCGTCATCGGGCTTATTCGCCTCAGCGACACCGACCGGATTTTGCTGGCGCGCAATCGCCGCCGCAATAGCTTTTTCTCCCTGATCGCCGGCTACGTTGAGCCGGGCGAGACCGCGGAAGCAGCTTTTGAGCGCGAGGCCCTGGAAGAAACCGGGCGCAGGATGGATGATATTCGCTATTGGGGCTCGCAGGCGTGGCCACCGAGTGGCTCCCTTATGCTGGGCTTTTGTGCGCGCACGGCTGATGTCCACCCCACCTGCCATACTGATGGGGAATTGGAAGAAATCCGGTGGGTGGAGCGCGCCGAGCTGCCTGAGCTTAAGCTTCCACGTCCGGGTTCAATTGCACACACGATGATTATGGAGTGGTATCACGGTGACTAAGCCGGATTTGTCCCTGCTGGATGAAGATCAGCTGCGTGCGGCCACGGCGCCGCGCGGGCCCGTGTGCATCTTGGCCGGCGCGGGTACGGGCAAGACCCGCACTATTACCTATCGCATTGCCAACTTGGTGGACCAGGGTTTTGTGAGCCCGCAGCGCGTGCTTGCGGTGACCTTCACGGCGCGAGCGGCCGGAGAAATGCGCGACCGCTTGCGCACTATGGGCGTGGCCGGCGTGCAGGCGCAGACCTTCCACGCGGCGGCGCGCCGCCAGTTGAAGTATTTCTGGCCGCAGGTAGCAGGAGATCTTCCGTGGCAACTGCTGGATAATAAATTCCCCCTAGTTGCCCGCGCGGTGCGCTCGGTGGGGCTGGATAATTCCAAGGACATGATTCGAGACGTCCTGGCGGAGATCGAGTGGGCTAAGTCCGCGCTGGTCAGTGCCGAAGATTATGAGTCCGTGATCGCCAATACGGACCGCAGTGCACCGGCCGATCCGGCCAAGGTGGCAGAGGCCTTCCGCCGCTACGAGCAGTCCAAGGCCACGCCGGACATGATGCACTTGGACTTCGATGACCTGCTCATGCACATCGCAGGTGCCATCGAGAATGTGCCGGCGATTGCGGAGACCTTCCGTGAGCAGTACCGCACCTTTGTCGTCGATGAGTACCAGGATGTTACCCCGCTGCAGCAGCGGGTGCTCAACGCTTGGTTGGGCGAGCGCGATGACCTTACCGTGGTGGGCGATGCCAACCAGACCATTTATTCTTTCAACGGCGCCTCCCCGGACTATCTGCTTAATTTCTCGCGCACGTACCCGGATGGCACCGTGGTCAAGCTGCAGCGCGACTACCGCTCCACGCCGCAGGTAACTGACCTGGCCAACCGGGTCATCGGCAAGGCCACCGGCCGCGCAGCTGGCACGCGCTTGGAGCTGCAAGGCATGCGCGAGCCTGGGCCCGAGCCCACCTTTAAAGCCTATGAGTCCGAAGAGATTGAAGCCCAGGAGGTGGCCGGCCAGGTCCTCACGCTGCTGGATCAGGGCGTGCCGGCCTCCGAGATTGCCATCCTTTACCGCATCAATGCCCAGTCGGAGCAGTTTGAGCAGGCGCTTGCCGACGCCGGAGTGGTTTACCAAGTCCGCGGCGGCGAGGGCTTTTTCCGCCGCCCGGAAATCCTGGAGGCGATCCGCGTGCTCATCGCCGCGACCCGCCGCGAGGACCTGCCGGATGACCCAGTGGCGATTGCCCGCGCCGCGTTTGTCGAGCTAGGCTTGAGTTCCACCGAGCCGCAGGGCGCCCAGGCCCGCGAGCGCTGGCAGTCCCTCAACGCACTGGTTGGGCTCATTGAAAAGATTGTGGAATCCACTCCTGGCATCGATCTCAACGGGGTGCTGGGGGAGTTGCGCCGGCGCTCTACCGATAAGCAGGCCCCAGCCATGGAAGGCGTTACGCTGGCTACCGTGCACGCCGCCAAGGGCTTGGAATGGGACGCTGTATTCCTCGTGGGGCTAACGGAAAAGCTTATGCCCATCAACCATGCCATCAAGGCTGGCGACGAACAGGTAGAAGAGGAGCGCCGCCTTTTCTACGTGGGTATTACCCGCGCCCGCGAGCACCTCGCACTGTCATGGGCGCTGGCGAAGACTACCGGCTCGCGGGCTTCGCGCGAGCGCACGCGCTTCCTCGATGGCATCGTTCCGGCGGCCGAAGATGCCTCCGGCAGTGGGTCTCGCTCACGCCGCCCGAAGCGCTGCCGCGTGTGCTCTGGTCCGCTGGGAACACCGGCGGAAAAGGTCATAGGCCGCCATGAAGATTGTGAAGGCGGCGGCGATGAAGAGGTCTTTGCCGCCTTACGCTCGTGGCGGTCCCAGATTGCGCGCCAGGAAAAGGTTCCGGCCTATGTCATCTTTTCCGATGCCACCCTGCAGGCGATTTCGGAGGAACTGCCCTCCGATGAGGCAGAGATGCTCTCCATTTCTGGCGTAGGCCCTAGCAAGCTGGAGCGCTACGGCGCCCAGGTACTAGAGGTTATTCGTTCGGTTCGCAGCTAGCTAGGTTGGTCTTGCCGCCGAAGCACACCGGGCAGCGTGGATGCGCAATGACGGTGCGCTGTTGATGGTGTCCGTAGACATCGACCTCCCACTGCTGTCCGGGGCGCGGCTTTGTGGTCGGTGCGCCTGGCGGCAGCGGCCGCCCCATCAGTCGTCTTATAGTCACCTGCGTGTGCGCCGAGACCGCATCGAGCACCACGGCTTCTGGAGTGCGGCGCACGTGGGTGAGCTGGGTGCTGATGATATTCCACAGTGGGTCCATATCCACGCGGGCCAAGTGCGCACACAATGGGCACGGTCCTTGGCCGCGGATACATACTGGTCCGATGACGCCACGATTGTCCAGCAAAGATACCGGAATCCACGTAGTGCCTGTGCCCGCGAGTGCATTCGCACAATCCAGTGGGCAGTGCAGCTGGTCCACAGCGAGTACTGGATACATGCCATCGAGGTCGTGGATATAGGAAAAGACATTGTCTTCCTCCAACGGGATGCGGACCTGGAAGCCATCCGCCTCAAGGCGCGCGCGGAGCCTCTCCGCCAAGGCGGATCCTCCCATGAGGACAATGGCGTCTGCCTTGGCATCGGCCTCGTTGTGTGGCCAGAGGATGCCGTAGTCCAGCGCGTCTTCAATGAGGCTCAGCGCCGCCGCCTTCTCAAGCCCTGCAGCACGCAGTCGTTCAGATAAGTCCTCCGGGGACACTGGTTCGCGAGCGGTGTTGAAAGCCGTCGCGACGGTGAGCGCGCTTCCAGTTTCCGCAACCCCAACGCGGGTGGCATCCATGCCAAATTGGATCACCGTTTCCTCGCGGCACAACACGGCGCTGCCTGGCGCCAAGACCACTTGGGTGGCAGAAATCCCCACGCTTTTAACCCCTTCCCCCGAAGTATGTGGTCTCCATTGCACCACAGGTACAATCACCTGTCATGTCGAGCACGCAGCCCACCGCACCGCAGCCCCCAGAGGTCAAAGTCATTCGCTCTGCCAAGCGGAAGAAAACCGTGCAGGCGCGCATGGTATCCGGGGTGCTCGAGGTACGCATTCCCGCGTGGATGTCCGTGCGGGATGAGCGCGATGCCGTCGCAGACATGTTGGCGCGGGTGGAGAAGAAACAGGGCAGTGGCCGCCGCACAGACGCCCAGCTCGAAGAACGTGCGCGGCGGCTCAACGCGGCGTATTTAGATGGTCGTGCAACCATCGGCTCTATTCGGTGGGTGAGCAACCAAAATACGCGGTGGGGTAGCTGTACTACCTCCACCGCGGATATTCGGCTCAGTGACCGGCTGCAACACGTGCCGGATTATGTGCTGGATTCAGTGATCATTCACGAGCTCACCCACACCTTCATCCCGCGCCATGGGCGGGATTTTTGGCAGTGGGCGGACAGGGCGCCCCACGCTGAGCGGGCGAAGGGCTATCTTGAGGCCTATCAGCGCTGGGGCTGCTAGTTCTCTCCGTCCTCGTTGCCCTTGTCCTTCTCGTCGTCTTTGCCTTCCGGCTTCTCGGAATCCGTGGACTCGTCGCCCTGCACGGCAGAGGAATCCTCGCCGTTCTTCAGCATTTCCTCCAGCTTGGCAAACTCTTCTTCGAAGCCCTCATCCGGGCCTTCGTCCAGCAGGGAGTCGATGAAGGCGGCCGGGTTATCGAGGTGCTCCGCAGTGGGCAGGAAGTCCGGGTGATCCCAAGCCTTATCGCGCTTTTCTGCGCCCACGGCCACGGTGGCGCGGCGCCATAGCTCTGCGGCCTCAGAGACCTTAGGGGCATTGAGCTCGATGCCAACCACCTTGCTGAAGGCATTCTCGGCGGAACCGCCGGTGCTGCGGCGGTGTGCCCAAGCCTGGGTGAGCTTCGAGGTCGACGGGATGCGCTCGCCCAGTGCCTCAGTAACCACGTGCTCGGCCCAGCCTTCCACCAAGGCCAATAGGGTCTCGAGGCGGGATGCGGCCGCAGTGTTCTTGGAGGTAATGCGCGGGGAGAGGTCCATGCCCTGCAACTTGCTCATCGCATCCTGGATTGCCTGTGGATCGCCGGACTCGAGGTTGAGTTCGCGGGTGACTTCCTCCAGGTGGGAGGTATCAATAACCAGGCCGATGGCATATTCCTCTACAGAGGAGACGATGCGCTCTACCAGCCAGGGCACGTGCTTAAACAGTCGCTGGCGGGCAGCCTCGCGTGCGGCAATATAAACCAGCACCTCCTGGCCAGGAACATTAAGCTCGCGGGCGACCTTCTGGATGGTCTGTGGCAACAGTGCCACGGTATTGGCTGGGGCGATGGGCAGGCCGAAATCGGAACCGGTCAGCGCCTGGGAGGCCAAATCTCCCAAGGCGTGGCCGAGCTGCATGCCAAAATTCATGCCAGACATCTGGTTCATCATCTTGGTCATGGGGCCCATCATCTCGCGCGCTTGTTCCGGCATGGAATCCAGCTGAGCATCATTCATGTGCTCGGCCACCGGGGTGACCATGCGCTGCCACGCCGGCATGGTCTCTTCCAACCATTGCTTGGAATCCCAGGCCTTGGCCGTGCCGGAGGCGGTGGGCAAATAGGTGGCGTCATCAAGCCAGAGCTCCGCCAAGCGGACGGATTCCTCTACAGCCTTGGTATCGTCCGCGCTTACCGCCTTGGACTGCGAGATTTGCTGCAGGGCGATGCGCTTAGCCATGTCGTAATTGACTGGGCCGGAGTTTTCCGGCGAGTTCATGGAAGAGCCCATGCCGGATAGCATCTGACCGAACTGGTTCAGCATGTCACCGAGGCCGCCACCATTAGCGCCGCCGAATGCGCCGAACGGGTTCTGGTCACGACGTCCGTCATTATCGTCGTCATCGTTATTGGGGAAAGAAAAACCGAATCCGTTGCTCATGCGTCCTAATCTACCGGCACCATCCGGCTACTTTCCATGATCCCCGCTACGCTGACAGCGAACACTACGGCAAAGGTTGTAGGGTATTGATCCGTGAATTCTCCTGCTAGCCGTCGCGTCCGCACCATCGCCTGGGGTGCCATCCCCGTCGTCCTCACCGGTGCGTTGGTATCGCTTGACCATATCCCCGGCACCGATGTGTCTTTGACCGTGCCTTATGCCGCTGAAGGCCCAGGACCCACGGTGGACACATTGGGTGAGGTCGACGGCACCCAGGTCGTCGATGTCCAGGCGCCGAAAACCTATGACACCGACGGCCACCTCAACATGACCACGGTGTCTGTGCGCACCAATATGACCCTCGCGCAGGCGCTGGGCCGCTGGATGATGACCGATGACACCATCGTGCCCATCGATACCGTCATTCCGCAGAATATGAGCGATAAAGAGGTAGAAGAGTCCAATAAGCAGGCCTTTACCCAGTCCGAGTCTGCAGCCACCGTGGCGGCCATGGATTACCTGCACCTGCCGGTAAAGATCACCATCGCGGAAGTCATGGATGAGGGCGCGGCGCAGGGCACGCTGAAGAAGGACGATGTCATAACCGCAGTAGACGGCAAGGAGGTCTCGGAACCGGGCGAGGTCCAAGACGTCATTAAGCAGAAAAGCCCTGGCGATAAGGTCACGCTGACCGTCCAGCGGGGCGGCAAGGAGCAAGAAGAAGAAATCGAGCTAGGGGAGAACCCCCACCAGAAGGGACAGGCAATGCTGGGCATCGCCATGCTCTCGGTCCCGCAAGACGATATTAAGGTCAAATACAACCTGCAGGATATTGGCGGTCCCTCCGCCGGCATGATGTTTACCCTGGCGGTCATCGATAAGCTCAACGAGGAAGACCTCACTGGCGGCAAGTTCGTGGCCGGTACGGGCACAATTCAGGAAGACGGCAAAGTGGGCCCCATTGGCGGCATCCAACATAAAATTGCCGCGGCGCACGAGGCGGGCGCGGAGCTCTTCCTCGCGCCGAAGGATAATTGCTCCGAGGCCGCCGCGAGCGACCACGGCGATATGCCCATCGCGGAAGTTTCCACTTTGGATGAGGCAGTGTCCACGATGAAGGACTTCGCGGACGGCAAGGATATTAAAACCTGCCAGTAGTCGGCCTACTTAGCTAGGCCCAGCTCCTTGATCTTCTCTTCCGGGTCTTCCTGGTCGGAGGAGATCATCTGCTGCATAACCATGCCTTCTTTATTGTCCACCACGGTGATGACTGCGGTGGTTCCTAAGGTGGACCAGCCTACGACGCGGTCGCCGTCATCCTCAATGACCTGCGAGCTGCGCAGCTCGGTGAGCACCTGCGTGGTTTGCTTGGCCTTGGAGTGCGAGCGGAAGAACTGGAACTGGCCTACCTCCGGCCCAGAGCAGTTATAGGAATCGTCGCCGCCCGTGGAATCGCAGCGGTCGAAGTGCGCGAAGAGCTCCTTGGGCGCTACCGGAGCAAAGATGTCATAGGCCTTGGCCACCGACTTTTCCAATTTTTCGTTGCCGGGTTCCTTGCTTGCCGACGCCCCCTCCGACACCCCCGAGCTTTCCGCCGCGCTCGATTCCGCGCTGGACGCAACGGTGGAAGAGGAGCTAGAGGCGGTGCTGGTTTCCTCAGCGGTATCCGCTGCAGGGGCGGTGGACTCGGCGCCGGCAGGGGAAGTCTCCACGGGGGCGTCGGCAGGCGCGGCATCGTCCGAGGAACAAGCGGCAGTGCTCACGCCTACACCCAGCAGAAGCGCTGCTGCGGTGGCGCGGGTGGCGGTCAGGCGAGTGAGAGTAATGCGTCGCACGGTAGGAAAATGCTCCTTAGTCGCAGGCGAGAATTGTCACTTCAGTCTAATCTAGCTCATCCGGGTCTTGGTTCAGCCCATAGCGCAAGGCCGCAATGACCCCCGGAGCCACCTGGGGACCGCCGCGCAGCTGGATGTCATCTTCCGCGAACGGTCCGGCCGCTTCCAACTCCTCCTCGGTGGGGCGCAGCTGCAGCAACGTGGTTTCGATGCCTTCCTCGCGCAGTGCACCGGAATAAAGGCGCGCCGGGCGAGGGGAGGGGTCCTCGCTGGAGGTATCGCGGAACTTAATCTCTTGGGCCAAGATGACGCCGGCAACCTCTCGCGGCCAGGCCAGGCGGGAGACATAATCGGCCAGCTGCTCTGAGCCAGGCTCAATGTTTTCGGGCACATTATCCTGCACGATGAGCGTAAGCGGTGCGGCGTCCTCCTCATCGAGCGCGGCAAGCTGATCGGCTACCAAGTGGGTGGGAACCAGCGCGAAGATGGTGGGCCGGGCGCCCCAGCCTTCGGCGTGGACGAATTCGACGGCTTCGGTCATCGCGCGGTTTAAAGCTGGCTGTGATAATTCGGGGGAACTCATGAACATCCTTATTCGTTATCTGTGTATTGCTTCCTTAAGCTGGAAGAAGTCTACAGGTTTTAAATTCGCACTAGTTGATTGGAGCTGGCGTTGTCCTTAGGGTCATCCACACCAGCCGCCCCGTTGAAGCGGCCCCCGCGGGTCGCGACAATCATTGCGGCCATCATTGCCGTCCTCTTGTTCTTCGGCCCCATGCTCGTGGGCATGTACACGGATTGGAGGTGGTTTGGTGCGATTGAATACCGGAACGTCTTCACCACCGCGATTATGGCGCGGATAGTCCTCTTTATCATCTTCGGTCTTGTGGCCGCTGCAGTGGTGTGGGCCGCCGGCTACTTTGCCTGGCGCGGGCGCCCGGATTCGCTCGACTTGGGAGACCTGAACTCGCCGGTGTATCAGTACCGCAAGTCCATTGAGAAGTCCATGGGCGTCTTCTTCAAGGTCATCCCCGCCATCGTGGGCATCATCGCCGGTTTCATCGGCCAGTCCAATTGGCGCACGGTACTGCTCTTCCTCAACGGCCAGGAATTCGGCGAACAAGACGCCCAGTTCCACCACGACCTAGGTTTTTATGCCTTCACGTTGCCAGTTCTAAAGATGGTGGTCAGCACCCTGTCCATCTTGTTGATCCTGGCCTTCCTCATCGCGCTTTTCGGCCACTACGTGCTGGGCAGCATCCGCATTGGTAATAAAGCCGCCGGTGTGCGCGGCTCCATCTCCCACCCCGCTCGTCTGCAGCTGGCGATTACCGCCGGCCTGTGGATGGTAGTCCAAGTCATCGGCTACTGGCTGGAGCGCTATGAGCTGCTTAATACCCAGCACGACCTCTTTACCGGTGGTTCCTATACCGATATTCACGCCTACCTGCCGGCGAAAATTATCTTGATGATCATTGGCATCTTCGTGGCCGTGGCCCTGTTTATGGCCGTTGTCATCAAGGACCTGCGCATCCCCGGCCTGGCCGTGGTGCTGATGCTGCTGTCCTCGCTGGTCATTGGCCAGGCATGGCCGCTGCTGATGGAGCGCTTTTCCGTACAGCCCAACCGCCAGGCAAAGGAAGAAGAATCCATCGCCCGCAATATCGAGGCCACCCGCTATGCCTATGGGCTCACTGATGACCACGTCACCTATGAAGACAACTGGGGCGGGGATGATGTCTCTGATGACAAGGTGGCCTCTGATAACGCCACTATCAATAACCTCCGCCTGCTGGATCCGGAGATCCTTTCTCCTACCTTTACCCAGATGCAGCAGCTGAAGAACTTCTACGGCTTCCCAGAGACGTTGTCGATGGACCGCTACGAGATCGACGGCAAGAAGCGCGACTTCGTTGTCGCCGCCCGCGAGCTGGATCCGAACGAGCTGCGGGAGAATCAGTCGGACTGGATTAACCGCCACACCGTCTACACCCACGGCAACGGTTTTGTGGCAGCGCAGGCCAATAAAGTCGACGAGGTAGCTCGCGATGCAGGGTCTGCCCGCGGTGGCTTCCCCATCTTTACCGTGTCTGACCTACAGACCCAGGCCGGCGAGTCCGAGGGTGAAGGCGAAACTCAGGACGCAGAGAAGTCCCTTGGCATTAAGGTTGATCAGCCGCGCATCTACTACGGCCCGGTCATTGCCGGTGCGGCCGATGGCATGGATTATGCGATTACCGGCAAGACCGGCGATAACCCGGTCGAGTACGACACCGATAGCTCCACCTATACCTATGACGGCAAGGGCGGCGTTGGCATCGGCAATATCTTTGACCGCACCATGTATGCCGCCAAGTATCGCGAGCTGAACTTCCTGCTCTCGGATCGCGTCGGCAGCGAGTCCAAGCTGCTGTATGACCGCGATCCGCGCGAGCGCGTGGAGAAGGTTGCTCCGTGGCTGACCACCGATTCCGCTACCTACCCGGCCGTGGTTGATGGCCGCCTGAAGTGGATTGTGGATGGCTATACCACCTTGGAGTCCCTGCCTTATTCCCAGCGTGCCTCACTTTCCGACGCCACCCAGGACACCCTTAATCCCGATGGCACCACCCAGCGCTTGGTCAATGACAAGGTCGGCTATATCCGCAACTCGGTCAAGGCCACCGTCGATGCCTATGACGGCACTGTGGACCTCTACGAGTTCGACAAGAATGACCCAGTGCTCAAGGCTTGGGAGGGTGTGTTCCCGGACGTCGTTAAGCCTGAGGCTGAGATCTCCGATGAGCTGCGCGAGCACTTCCGCTATCCGGAGGATATGTTCAAGGTGCAGCGTGACCTGTTGGCGCGCTACCACGTGGATGACCCGAATGTCTTCTTCAATAACGATGCCTTCTGGTCCGTGCCGAATGACCCCACCGCGGAGGAATCCCGTCAGCTCAATCAGCCGCCGTACTACGTGATGGCCGCTGACCCGGAGACCGGCAAGCCGACCTTCCAGCTGACCACCTCTTACCGTGGTCTTAACCGCGAGTTCTTGTCTGCGCACATGGCCGTATCCTCCGAACCGGAGAACTACGGCGATATCACCGTGCGCGTACTGCCCACCAATACACAGACCCAGGGCCCGAAGCAGGCGCAGGATGCGATGATGTCCTCCGACCAGGTCGCCCGCGACCGCACCCTGTGGGAGGGCACCAATGACCTGCACAACGGCAACCTGCTAGCCCTGCCAGTCGGTGGTGGCGAAATCCTGTACCTCGAGCCGATCTACTCGCAGCGCAAGGACCAGGCCTCTGCCTTCCCGAAGCTGTTGCGCGTGCTCGTGTCCTATAAGGGCCGCGTGGGCTATGCCCCGACCATCGGCGATGCCCTCGAGCAGGTGGGAATCGACGCCAAGTCTGCCCAGAACATCGAGGAAGTTGACGGCGATTCCGAGGACAAGGACGGCGCCAAGGATGAGGAGAAGAAGGACGAGTCCAAGGACGATAAGCCTTCGGCTCCAGCTTCCGCTCCGTCTTCTTCCGACGAGGCGGGCGCCATCGATGACATCAACAAGGCCCTGAAGGGGCTTGAAGATGCACGCGATGGTTCCTTCGAGGAATACGGACGCGCCCTAGATGAGCTCGATAAGGCTGTGGAGTCTTATCAGAAGACGGACAAGTAGTTCCGGCTTATAATCGCGATGGATTAGGCACCTGCCCAGCGGATTTGGGTAGGTGCCTTTCCCTATGTATAGTTACATGAGTCGCCAGGACAGAGCGAATACACTTTGTGTTAACGCACTGTTCAAGCGCAGATGATGGAAGTCATCTCGACGCGGGGTGGAGCAGCTCGGTAGCTCGCTGGGCTCATAACCCAGAGGTCGTAGGTTCGAATCCTGCCCCCGCTACCAACTTCCAGGCCCTGACCAGATTAAGTTCCGGTCAGGGTCTTTTCTTATGCGCCACCCTAGTGGGTGGGCTTAGGCCTTGGGCCTAAGCCGGTTTCCTGAGCGGGACGATGAGCGGGTCTCCAGTCTCTGGATCCTCGATGACCCGCGCCCGCAGATCAAAAGCGTCCTGCAGTAGCTCTGCGGTGATGATTTCTGCGGGTGCGCCGGAAGCTATGACCTGCCCCTCCTTCATAATCACGAGATAATCGGAGTAGCGCACCGCCAGGTTCAGATCGTGCAGCACCATTACCACCGTTCGGCCAAGCTCTTGGCGCAGGCTATCGACTAGTTCGAGGATGTCCACGGAGGTCGCGAGGTCAAGGTACGTCGTTGGCTCATCTAGGAAAAGGATGTCGGTGTTTTGCGCCAGCACCATAGAGATCCATACGCGCTGGCGCTGGCCGCCGGAAAGTTCATCCAACGTACGGCTGGCAAGATCCGCAGAACCGGTTTGCTTTAGGGCCTCGAAGACCGCGTCTTCGTCCGTGGAGGACCACTGGCGGAACCATGCCTGATGTGGGTGCCGCCCGCGGGCCACCAGATCGGAGACCAATAGCCCTTCTGGGGCCACGGGGGATTGGGGCAGCATGCCCAGTATGCGGGCGACGTCCTTGCGCTTCATGTCCGAGATATTCTGGCCATCCACGCTCACGGTTCCGGTATCAAGGTTGAGCAGGCCAGACATGGCGCGCAGCAAGGTTGATTTACCGCATCCGTTGGGCCCCACGATGGTGGTGATTTTGCCGGCTGGGAAAGTGGCGCTGAGATCCCGGATGATGGTGCGCTGGCCGTAGCCCACGGTGACCGAGGAAGCATCCACGCCACCGGCGGTATTCGGGTGGTCTGCGCTTGGCTGGGGGATGGGGGAGGTCATGCGTCTGTGCTCCTAGTGCGTTGAACGAGTAGGTAGATGAGGAAGACGCCGCCCAGTGCGGAGGTGACAATACCCACCGGAAGCTCCACCGGCAGGACAGCCTGGGTCACGATGTCCGCACCGAGCAGTAGCACTGCGCCGGTAAGAGCCGAGGCCGCAAGCGGTGGGCTGGGTACCCCGCACAGCCGTAGTGCTACTTGGGGTGCTACAAAGGCGATGAAACCGATGGGGCCGGCAGCAGAAACTGCTACTGCAGCTAGAGCTACGGCCAATGCCAACATCGCCACCTGCACGGCGTTGACGCGCTGGCCCAGCGCTCGGGCGAGGTCGGGCCCCAGAGTGGTGGCCAGTGCTTGGTAGGCGATCCAGGCCAGCAACGGGGCGCAGACAAGCACAAGGACAACCATGGGAATGGTGGTGCTCCACTCCGACTTGGCCAGGGATCCTGTGAGCCAGAACTGTGCTTGGCTTGCATCCCGCAGTTCCGCGCGGACCATGAGGAAATTGATGTAGGAACTCAGCAGCGCGGTGATGATAATGCCTACGAGCACGAGGCGGTAGGAATCAGCTTGGCGTCGCCAAGCCAATGCCCAGATCACCATGGCGCTAAGAATCGCACCCAGCAATGCGGCTAGGGGAATTCCGATTCCGGCAAGCCAGCCGGCGAATCCACTGCCGCCGGCGCCAAGGACGATGACCGTTACGGCCATGGCCGAGGCACCCGTAGTGATGCCGAGGATATCGGGGCTGGCCAGCGCGTTGCGGGTGACCGTTTGGGTGAGCGCACCGGAAAGCCCCAGCGCGCAGCCGACCGCGATGGCCGTGGCCACTCGGGGCATGCGCCACTCCAAGACCACGAGTTTTTCCACGCGGGATCCTTGCCCTTGGAAAATCACCTCTAGTACTCGGGGAACGGAAATAGGGTAGTCACCCAGCCCGATGGAAAGCGCGCCTAAAAAGACGGTGAGCGCCGCGGCGATGATGCATACCAGCACCACCCGTGGGCGCCAGAGGAACGAGATGGGCCCAGCCCGGAATGGTACCCCGCCCGGCATCTGCCACGAAGCGCTTTGTTTATCTTGTACGGCCTGCGCAGCCTTGTTTCGTCGCATCACAGCGTCATCACCTTCTTTCGGTAGATCAAGGCGATGAAGAACGGCGCGCCAACGAAGGCCAATACGATGCCCACTTGGAGCTCGCCGGGGCGCGCGATGAGGCGGCCCACTACGTCAGCACATAGCAACAGCGCCGCGCCGGCTAGCGCAGAGTACGGCAAAATCCACTTATAATCTGGGCCGGTAAGAGCCCGGACGATATGGGGCACTACCAGGCCAATGAAGCCTAGCGGGCCCGCTGCAGCCGTGGCCGCGCCAGCCAGCAAGGCGATGATGCCCATGCCGGCCAGCCTTGCGGCCGCGGTATTGATGCCGAGCCCTGCGGCCACGTCGTCGCCTAAGTTCAAAATATTCAACTGCGGGCCGGTAGCGAACGCCAGGATCAGTCCCACCACTATGAACGGCAGGATTCCTAGCGCGATGTTCATATCCCGGCCGGCGAGGGAGCCGACGGTCCAAAAGCGCATCCGGTCCAGGTTATTCTCATTGGTGAGTACGAAGGCGCTGGTGATGGCGCTTAAGACCGCCGACAATGCGGCGCCGCCCAGCACTAAGGTCAAGGGATCGACGGCTGCCTTGCCTGCGGAGGCGAGGCCGAAGACCAGTGCCGTGGCAGCGATAGCGCCGAGGAAGGCTATCACCGCGGTGGCCCACGGGGCGGTGATGCCAAATAGCGCGAAGCTGACTACAACGCTTAGCGCCGCGCCGGAACTGACACCCAGGATTCCCGGATCCGCCAGGGGATTGCGGGTGTGGCCTTGGATTAGAGCACCGGCGACTCCCAGTGCCGCCCCCACGATTATGGCCAGGATGGTGCGCGGCAGCCGCAGCTCAGCTACCACGCGTTGGTTGGTGGAAACTTCGTCCTGGGCACCGCGTGCGGCCGGCAGTTCCCGCAGCGCGGCCCACACGTCCTCCGCAGGAATGGAGCGGGCGCCATACAGCAAACTGCAGATAGTGCCAACGAGGACCAGCAAGAGCAGAGCTCCTAGGCCCAGGAGGCGGGTAGTGCGCACACTCATGGCGTGGCCTCCAATCGCTGCTGCCGCTTGCCGATGCCCCCACTCCCAGCCAATAGTGCCCAGCGAGCACCGGCGCTGCGGCGGGTTGCCTTGGAGAGCTTCGGCTCACAGGTAGCGATGAGAATCCCTGAGCCGCGGGGTGGAGACAGGTACCTAGCTACTCCCGCTGGGCGGGGAGAGGAGCTGCGCCCGAGGCGTGGCTCAGGCAGTTGCTGGGTGTGATTGTCAATCATGGACAAGCATATTACCGTTTTCATGTAAGGTAAGCCTTCATTTAATTAAAAGACTGTAAAAGTGAAGGGCTGCAAGTCATCGCAACTGGCCCTAGGCGCCCACTATTTAGGTGAAACTCTATGCGGCACCTTTTGTAGTGCCTGTCTCAAAGTTGAGTGTGCTGCATGTGCATCGCATAGGCGGTGCCTGGAAATCTTTTGGTGACCAGCGTAACATTGATTATTTAGGCAAGCCTAAGTTATCCTTTTAACGTGCGAGAATATGTCATTGTCTCCAACGATTGGGGAACTTGGTTGCCCCCCCCATTTGGGTATAACCAACCAAATATTCTGACCTTTCCCCATTCGTGAACGGGCTAGGCCTTGCGCTGAGATCCGTCACCAGTAATAACGGAGAAAAATGACATTCAAGAAAATTCTTGTCGGTACTGCTACTGTGTTGGCTCTGGGCACCGCGGTGACGGCGTGTTCGACTGATGACCAATCCGAAAACTCTGCAGACTCCCAGGCGGTCAACGCCGAGCAAGGTGCATTCCCCACCACCATCGAGCATCGCTATGGTTCCACCGAAATCAAGGAAGTCCCGCAGCGCGTGGTCTCCCTAGGGTATACGGATCAGGACGCGCTGCTGGCGCTCGGAATCACGCCGGTTTCCGTGAAGTATTGGGATAGCATGACCCCAGACGGGCAGGCTGCGGGCAACTGGTCTAACGACAAGATCGAGGGCGATACTCCTCGAATCGACAAAGACACAGAGGTCAATGCGGAAGCTATCGCTAAGGACAAGCCAGATCTCATCGTTGCCGTGTACTCGGATATTGATGAAAATACATACAAGAAGCTGTCCGATATCGCCCCTGTCGTTGTGCAAAAGGGTGAATATAAAGAACTGCAGCAGCCATGGGACGTGACTACGGAAGAGATTGGACAAGCCGTAGGCAAGCCTAAAGAGGCAAAACATCAGGTGGAGCAGGTTAAAGCGAAGTTTGCAGACCTAAAGGACCGTCACCCAGAGTGGGCCGAGAAGGAACTCGGTGTGGCCACCGTCTCTGCCGACAGCCTGGCCGTCTTTGCTGAAGAAGATCCGCGCAGCCGCTTCTTTACCGAGCTGGGGTTCAAGATCAACCCCGCCTACGCGGCAATCACCAAGGATAAATTCTACGGCGAGGTCTCCAAGGAGAACGCTGATCAGGTTGATTCTGACGTACTGGTGTGGGATCAGTTGTCCTACGCTCCGACGCAGGACAAGGCTTCTGTTACCGAGGATCCAATCGTGAGCAAGCTACCCGCTGTGAAGGATGGGCACAGTGTCTACTTGGAAGGCGACCTAGAAAAAGCCTTTGGATGGCAAACAGTGCTGAGTCTGGACTACCTGCTGGATAAGATCGAGCAGCCGTTGGCGGACGCCACGAAGTAAAAGGACTCAATCGCTGAACCGTCCCCCGCGTGAATGTGTGAACTGCCCCCCGAAAGTTGGACTGGTTTAATTCTAGGCGGTTAGGGCTTCAAGGGTCTGATTTCGATATTGCATCGGGGTCAGGCCCTTGAGTCGTTGTTGGATGCGTTCGGTGTTGTACCACCGGATGTACTCGTCGATTGCCTGGTTGAACTCTGCGACGGTGTCGAAGGCTTCTCCGTGGTACATCTCGGTTTTCAGGTGGCCGAAGAAGTTCTCCATGACCGCGTTGTCGTAGCAGTTGCCTTTGCGTGACATCGATTGGACTCCCTGGTGCTGGCTAATCAGGGTGCGCCATGATGAGTGCTTGTATTGGAATCCTTGATCGGTGTGGATCATCCAGCCCGGCTCTGGAGCACACGCTTTGATCGCCTGCGCCAACGAAGCCGAGGTAAACGCCGTAGACGGCGATGTGGCCACTGTGTGGGCGACGATTGAGCGGTCGAACAGGTCCATCACCGGTGAGAGATACACCTTGCGGCCAGCGACTTTGAACTCGGTGACGTCGCTGACGAAGACAGTGTTGAGCCTATCGGGGGTGAAGTTGCGCTCGAGTGTGTTCTCAGCGATGTAGCTGATTGTGCCAGTGTAGGAGATGTAGGGCCTGCGCTGGCGGATCTTGGCTTTCAAGCCCATGGCGCGCATGAGCTTGTAGACAAGTTTGTGGTTGACCACCCAGCCCTGGTTACGCAGGTCGAGCAGTACCCGCCGGTAGCCGTAGCGGTGTTTGTTGCGCTGAAAACTGTCCCGGATCGCTTGTTTGAGCTCGGCATGTTTATCCGGTGCGGTGAGTCGTTTTTGGTGGTAGAAGAATGTCGAGCGTGCCATGCCGGCCGCATCCAGGAGGTAGTCCAAGCGGTGGTGTGACTTGAGGATGACGATTGCCTGGGCTTTCAGGCGTGTCCCTGGTTCCTCAAGTTTCGCAATTTTTTTAAGTAGGCGTTTTCCGCTTCCAGCCGCTCAACCTGGCGGCGAAGCTTTTCCTCTTCCGTGAGGCGTTTCGGCGCAGCCGATCCTTTGGGCCTGCCCTTCGGCTTCGGGCGCAGAGCCTCGTCGCCGCCTCTGCGCCACTTAGCCACCCAGTCCTTGACGAGGTGGTCGGATGAAAGATTGAACTCTCGGGCAAGATCCATCATCGACTCACCCGCAAGATGACGTTCTACAACTTCCTTCTTCGCCTCGAAGGAGTAGTGCTGCTTGTTTGGTTTCTCCACGAGACATAGTCTGCCACGCAGTTGGAAACGGCGATAAAGTCTACGCGTTGCGTCTCTCGAGACACCGACAACACGAGCAGCGGCTCGGCAACCCATTCCCTGCTCGAAAAGCTCCACTAACTGCTCACGCTGAACTTCACTCAGCGAACTACGTGCTCTCAAAGAAAATGCTCCCCACTAGTTGTTGGCAACTGATTTCTCAGTCCAACTAATGGGGAGCAGTTCATGTGTGGGGGCGGTTTTCGCTTTGTGGGGAGCCGGTCGTTCCGCCGACCCGCCGCCCGGAAGTGCATCGTCAAGCAGCATTTTCTTAGGTCCGCACTTATTTATAGCCGGGGATGAGTCTTGTGCGGGTGTGGGACTAGGAGTCTTGTAAATAGGAAATATCTATAGGAAAATAGTTTAACAAATCTGTTGCAACGTGGCTTAGGTAACGCTAACCTAACTTGAAAGTTGCCTTCGGGTCTACCGGAAAATCCGATGAAAAGAGCTGAAAGGCAACCTCAGGAAACCGACTTTAAGGAAAAGGGATGTCAGTAAAAAGGGGCGCGCGGTCATTTATCGCTGCCGCTATCTGTGCCGGATTGGTTCTGTCAGGCTGCTCGTCGAAGGATTCAACCGATGAAGCGGCAACAACCTCCGAAGTTGCAGAGGACGTGACCATTGAGCACGCCCGCGGTACGGATACGTATCCGGTCAATCCGCAAAATGTGGTTGCAGTGGGGACGGCCGTTGATAACCTGCTGGAACTTGGAATTAAACCAGCAGCTGTTGTGCAGCATAGAATAGACAAGAATTCGCCTTGGCGTGAAGAGAAGCTCGATGGCGTCAAGGTAATCGATCAGACAGATTTCAAAACTCTGCCACAAGAACAAATCGCGGCAATCGAACCCGACTTCATCGTTGGTGACTACTGGACAATTTCTGAGGCTAATTACAAGGAATTGTCTGCAATCGCACCGACTCTCGGCGGAATCTCCGATAAGGGAGAGGGCATCGGCTGGGAATCTCAGCTAGAAGCATTGGGCAAGATCTTCAATAAGGAATCCGAAGCGAAGAAAGCCATTGAAGAGGATCAAAAGCGTTTCTCCGACGTGAAGGAAAAACTGCCTAACCTCTCCGGTAAGACCGGCATTGTTTCCCAATTTGCCCAGGGATCCTTTGGTGCCGTTGCTGACCCCGAGGATCCAGGTGCCTCCTTCATCTACGATCTGGGCATGAAGTTCCCGGACAAGCTGACGGACGGATCCGTTCCAGTTGATAAGGGCCGCGTCACGCTTTCTCCGGAAAACGTGTCCTACCTGGCCGCTGACTTTATGGTTATTTATAACCGCGACGGCTCAATCGAAGAATTTGAAAACATTCCGGGATACAAAGATCTTCCGCAGGTGAAATCCGATGCGACTCTTGCCGGTGATTCAGCCATCGTTGCCGGACTCAACAACCCGACGAGCTTGAGTCGAGCTTGGGTGCTGGATAAGACGATGCCGACGCTGGAAAAAGTTGGAAAGTAGTCAAGGTCCGCACAACTCCGATGCCTGCTAGGTGGGGCTTACTCCACTGCGGCAGGTAGTCGCCAACGCCTTCCGATTTATCGGAAGGCGTTCTCTTCAATGGACTGTATCCAAGGTAGTGGTGCGTCCGTTCTTGCCCTTCCGAAACCGAAAACCTGGCCTCACGCTTCCCGCATATTCGTCCATCGGTGCAGCACGATGACTGCATTAAAGGTATGTAGGTGAGCTGGAAAATGCTTGGCGCTGGGAGAGGCGTTCAAAGCACCAGCAAAAAAGTAATAAGAAAATAGGCCATCGAACAAAGTGAATTAAAAGCCATCTAGACCGAGAGGGGAATGGTCTCAAATATGCCAAGGAACAGCCGGAGCAGGGAAATTTATCCAATTTCTTACCGGGAATTATATGTGGAAAACATCGAAGATATATCGCCAGCCATGCGGCGTATTACGCTTAGCGGGGAACAGCTCCAGGAGCATGAACGCGATGGTATTTCCGTTCCTTCATTGTTAAGCCATGGTTTTGATGACGATGTTCGGCTCATCTTCCCAGATCCGGAAACTGGAGAGCGGCCGCACCCAATCGCCCAAAACGATGGTAACCTTTTGTGGCCAGAAGCCGTTAAGAATCTATTCCGCACATACACGGTTCGCTACTTTGACGCTGTAAACGGGCGATTAGCAATTGATTTTGCGCGCCATGGTGAGGGCTTGGCCGAAAACTGGTCACAGAGTGTCCGCATCGGGGACCCCATTTTTGTGGCAGGCCCGAAGTCGTGTGCACAGTTACCCACGCACACCGATTGGCTTTTGTTGGCAGGAGACGAGACTGCGCTCCCAGCCATCGGCCGCTGCCTGGAATCGCTCCCGTCTGGGCATGATGCGATTGCGGTGGTAGAGGTTCCGACAAGCGCTGATATTCAAGACTTAGATATTCCGGATTCAGTACAGATCCACTGGGCGATACGTGACCAGGGCGAGGGCTTCGTAGAAAAGGCTAGTGCGCTCTTTGAAGAGAGCGCTGATTCACAGTTGCCTAATGGCGAAGCATACGTGTGGGCGGCGGGGGAGGCCTCCCGGCTGAAAACACTGCGACGTTTGTTCAAGGTTTCTGGAATTGCCCCTGAGCATCAGGAGATTACAGGATACTGGCGGCGCACTAGCCGGAAAGGCGGCAAAGAAAGCGCAACGAGCAGTAGCAATAGTGTCTTGCACAATATCCACGATTTGGCTGAGCTGAATTCAGCCTTTGCGCTCCGCACTGCCGTACGTTTAGGCCTATTCCAAGAGATCGATGCGGGTGCCAATACTGTTCCTGCCCTCGCTGCTGCAACAGATCTTCACGAGGAGGCGTTGCGGAGGTTTATCCGTTACCTGGCGGCTCTTGAACTTGTCGAAGTTAGCGAAACCACCCTCGCCTTGACCGCAATGGGAACGGAACTGGCGGACCCAGATTCAAATGTGGTGCGTTGGCTAAGCGGGCCCGCGCATCTTGAGGCGATGGCGCTGATGCGCCTTGAACACAGCCTTCGTACCGGTGAGTCGGCACCGCAAGGCGAAAGGGGTTTGCCATGGTCAGAATATGTGAGCCGTGACCCACAACTCGCCGCCGAGCGCTTTGAGCAAAAGAATGTGAGCGCTGGGTGGACTGCTCCATCCGCTGCACAGGCGCTGCAGCAGCACTTGGATGACACCGCTCGTGTTCTCATCATTGGCCAGGGAGGTGCAGTATATGCGGATGAAATTCTCCGGCGATGTGAGCAGGCCCAGAGCCGGATTATTACCGATGCGCCCTCGGAAGCAGTACTAGGGGAAATCGCAGGAGTTTCTCGTGAACGATGTGAAACGAGTGGCGACGGAAGCGGCTTCAACCCTACCGAGGCGGACTATGCGTGGGCAACTGATGTAATTTTCATTGATCCCTGGAGCGTCTTTGGTGGCAATGAGGTGGCTGCCCAATTAGGCCGGGCAACTCACGGGGATGCGTTCCGTCGGGCCTATATCCTTTCTGAGGTTCTCGAGGAAACCGGCGGCGATGAGCATTCCTATGAAGAGGACATGGTGAGGCTTTCGATGTTCGGCACCAAGGTGCCGACTCAGGACGATGTCAGCGCTGCTACCGCTGATAGCGGCACTTTAATTTCTTCAGCCACGGCTGTTGGCTGGGGCAAACACCTTTTCGTCCTGGAAGCAGAAGCGAATTCCTAAAGAAGAACCTCGGTAGGCCAAAATCCCCAAGCTTAACCTTTCATTTGCGGACCACGGTCCCGCGCGGGAGCCGGGTGGCTGTGGTTGCCATAAGCGTGGTGGACACGGTGAAGTAAGCGAACGTTGTTCAGCCGACTCCGTGGGCGAGAGCCTTTTCGACCGCGACGTTGTGTTGGCGCGGCGGCGGAATGGCCAAAACAACCGCGTTTGTCCACTTTTCGGCTCGATTTTTGGCGAAACGCGGTTGTTTTGAACAACCCGAGGCTCAGCCGTATCTCTCACTGAAGGGAGGGACACCGAAATCACAAAAGAGCCTTCCGGTTTTCCAATTCCGGTTCCCCGTGCACGCACCTTAACTTTCTGGAACGCTAGGATAGGAGAAAATAGATCTAGTTAAGGAGTACAAAGCAATGGCTAAAGAAACTGCACGCGCCCTTGGCCACGAAGTAGACGTGGACCGCGAGAAGTTTACCTACCTGGCATCCACTGATGCCGAGGGCAACAAGATTGAATCCGGCAAGGCTGCGGCAGCGGGAGCTGGGGCCGCAGGAGCTGCAGCTGCTGGAACTGCTGCTGCCGACGCCGCCGTAACGGCGAACACAGATGAGCAGAATGATGCCGCGACCCAGAGCGATTACGAGCCAAAGAACCACGTCGTTACCGGCGCTGAGGAAGAGCACGTCGGCACTGCGGCGGAGCAGCCCGATCTGCAAGAAGAGTTGGACGAGGATAACGCGGACTATGAGCCCTTACAGCATGTGGTGGGCGAGGCCGAGCAAGAGCACATCGGCACCGCGCCGGAGCAGCCGGAAGAGAATGCGGAAGATGATGAGCGCGATGACTTTGATGACCTGAAGGACAAGGTCACCGAGGCCGGCAATGTCGTCGAAGAAGCCATCAACCGCGCGAAGGACTTTGTAGAAGACAAGGCCCAGGAGTACCAGGAAGGATCTGGTAAGAAGGGCGGTTTCTTTGACCGCGTGAAAGACGTTGTGCGCGAGGCTCGCGATAATCTCGATGAGAAGCGCAAGTAGTTAACTACGCGTAGGCCGCTGCTTTTCCCGTAGGGGGAGAGGCAGCGGCCTTTGTGCTGTCGTGCTAGTCCAGCGCGTGCAGGTAGAACCGGCGGATGAGCAGGCGACGGGGGATATCGACAAGCGGGCGCAAGAAGGGCAGGAAGGGCTCGGAGGCGGCATCGATAAGCAGCAGCGTCCGCCCATCGCGCAATCGTATCGGCCCGATTGGGGTTCCTGAAACCCTTCCTGTTGTGGCGGATCTGAATGCTATCAAGGGTGACGAGTTCTACATTGGAGGGGAAAATTGGGCCGCAAATACGTGATTAGCCGTCAGGAATTGGAAGCTGCGGTAGATCAGAGCGTTGTAGGGATTTATGTCCCTGCTGAGTAGTGCTGGTTTTGGTCTAGGTAGTGACGTCCGATGACAGTGGTAGCAATGCATATATGAATGCTTTTCGCGTGCCTCCATCAAACGATGAACTTTTCCGGCGCCGAGGGGTTGAAGAAACAAGGGGATGCGTACGTGCACCACGCCACTGTCACTTCGGTGTCTTATGGCGCTCATAACGTGGCTATATCGTCGGTATTGGCGAGACAAGTAATCAATCCTAGACAGCAAACCCTTATTAATCTAAGGTAAAGCTATGCTAAAATATTTCACGAAAGTGCGTGTAGTTCTTGCGTTCGTATCCGCCTTAGCTGTAGGGGCAGGCCTTGTTGCGTGTTCTTCTGATTCTTCTTCTGAAGGAAACGGAGAAAAGAAGATCGAGCGAGTTGTGGCGCTTGATTGGCGCTACGAGGAAATTCTCAAGGCCCTCGATGTGGACCCAGTGGGAATCGTGGAAATCGGTAAGTCGGAGGCACCGACTACTTTGAAGGGCCAGTTAGGTCAGGCGACCTCCGTGGGCCAAGCCAAGCAGCCGAACTTGGAGGTTATCCAGTCTTTGGAACCAGATCTGATTTTGGCTAGCCCTACCCGTCAAGCTGATATCATGCCGCAGCTGGAAGAGATTGCGCAGACGGAATCCTACCCAGATGAAACTTACTCGGACGTGCTGGACTCGATGGATGAGATCGCGGCCAAACTCGGCAAAGAGGAAAAGGCTAAAGATGTCCGTCAGCGCATCGAGGACAAGATTGCTCAGACCAAGGACACGGTAAAGCCGGGGAGTCGTGCGGTCGTGGCTGGGTGGTCCAGTGAGATGCTCTATACCTGGGTCAACCCTTCCTTCCCCCAGTCGCTACTGAGTGAGGTGGGCTATAATTATGCTTTCGAAGGTGAGAAGTCATCCATCGAATCCAAGACTGATGTAGCGGAACTGACCGGCGATAAGCTCCCTGGTATGAAGGCTGACCTAGTCTTTATGTACAAGGACGTCGATGCGTTTAAAAAGACGCCCTATGCCAAGGGTAGCGGCGACATCGTAGAGGTGGACCAAGATATCTGGTCGCGCGCCCGCGGGCCGCTTTCCGCCGAGCATATGCTCGATGACATCATCGCCGCTGAAGAGTAGTGGCACCTCGAACTAAAACCAGCGCCTGCCTGGTCCTTGCAACCGCTGCCGTCGCCTTCGTGTGGTGGTGGCGGCTTCGCCATGTTCAGGTGCCAGCTGATACCCCGTGGCTGGAAGAAGAGCTGCATAGCGTGGCCTTTGACCGTCTCCTTGCCACCACGGTCGTCGGTATCGCATTAGGGGTAGGCGGGTTATTGCTGCGGACGGCAACTGCGAATCCGCTAGCCGATCCGTCCATCACTGGTGTGAACTCCGGTGCGGCACTCGGCGCAGTCGCAACAGCAATGTTTATAGGAAGCGAAACCTCGAGTGTTGACCAGTTGCCCGGTGCGCTGTTGGGTGCGGGGATTGCTGTGGGGGTGACGGTGGGCGTCGGTAAGAGCGGTGCGATCCAGCGCATGGTACTCGTTGGCGTTGCTGTTTCCGCGCTGTGTAGCGCATTGACCTCCATTTTCTTGGTAGTAGATGAAGCTCAACTGGCTACGGTGATGTCATGGCTTTCTGGTCGGCTTGCCGGTGTGCGCCTAAGCGGTATCATGCCGGCGCTGATTGCCGTGCTGGTCGTGGTTCCCTTGACCTTAGTCGGTGCAAAAACGCTGGACTTGCTCGTAGCAGGCGATGCCGTGGCTGGTGCTGTCGGCGCGAAGCCGGAGCGCATTCGGTTGGCAGCCATTGTGGCGGCGGTAGTGCTTATTGCTCCGGCCGTAGCTGCAACTGGGCCGATTGGCTTCTTGGGGTTGATGGCCGCGGCCGTAGCGTGGCGGGTGTGCGGCCCGCACCACCGCATGGGGCTGTGCGTGGCTGGATTTGTTGGAGCAGCGGTGCTTCTGGTGGCCGATTCGGTTGGCCAGGCAATCTGGGCGCCGGCCGAGACCCCAGTGGGCATCGTGACTTCTTTGGCTGGCATGCCATTAGTGTTGTGGTCCGTCCATGCGCTGGGGAGGAGGAAGCATGCGGCATAAGAGATTTGTTGGGGTGCTAGTAGGACTCATCCTGGCGTTGGCGTTGAGCGCAATAATCGGCATGGGCGTCGGTGCGGTGATGAAACCGCCGGGCGAAGTGCTCACCGCCTTCGTTACCGGAGAGCCGCTCATCTGGAAGTACCGTGCCCCGCGGATCTTGGTGGGAATCTGCGCAGGTATTGCCATGGCCGTATCTGGCTGTCTATTGCAGTCCGCGCTACGCAATCCTCTGGCCGCACCAGATACGGTGGGTATTACCTCCGGCGGCGGACTCGCGGCCGTTGCGGTACTCATGGGAGCAGGCACCCTGCCGGCCCACCTGCTGACTTTCATCGCCTTTATTGGCGCGTTGGCGGGAACTGGGTTGGTTCTTCTCCTCGCCGGACGCGGGGCAAGTGACCCAGTGCGACTGCCGCTTACCGGGGTGGCGGTATCTTTTGGGCTGGGCGCCATCACCGAATTGCTCCTAGTGCGGGCCGCCCCAGAGGCAGGAGCGGCCATGACATGGCTGAAAGGTTCGCTTTACGCCCGCTCGCTTGGCGATGCCACCATTGTCGCCCCCTTTATCCTTCTCGCCCTAACCGTCGCAATGGTGGTGGCAAGACACCTGGATATGCTCGTGCTGGATGATTCGACCATGGCCGGCATCGGCGTGAGCACCAAGATGTGGCGCCTAATAGCAGTAGCCCTAGCCGTCCTCCTCGGTGCCGCGGGAGTCGCCGCGGCCGGGGTCTTGGGCTTCGCCGGACTCATCGTCCCCCATGCTGCTCGCTTGGTTGTTGGCGCGAACCTGCGCCGGCAAATACCCGTGGCGGCCCTAGGCGGCGCGGTCCTTGTGACCGCATGCGATACGCTCGGTCGCTGGGCCTTCGCCCCCACGGAAATCCCCGTTGGCGCGCTCATCGCGCTGATCGGTGCACCGTATTTCATTTTCCTATTGACTCGACTGACCCGAGTGCGAAACGGAGGCTAGACATGACACTGACGTGTAGCGGATTAACCGTGGGCTACGGTGGCCCCGATGTGGTCAAGGATGTAAATCTTCACTTATCCAGTGGTCAAGTAACCGCTCTGATCGGGCCGAATGGCTGCGGCAAGTCGACGCTTCTCAAGACATTGGGCCGCCAGCTTACGCCCAGCGCAGGCGCGGTGTACCTCTCGGACCAAAATATCAGCAAGTATTCCTCGCGTGCCTTTGCCCGTGAAGTTTCTTTTCTGCCACAACATCCCGTGGCTCCGGAAGGGGTACTAGTGCGCGACGTCATCGGTTACGGCCGCTATCCCTATACAGGGGCGCTAGCGACGATGCGGGCCGGAGATCATGCAGCGGTTGAGCGTGCTGCCTCGCGTGCTGGGGTGAGCGAGCTTCTCGACGCCCCTGCGGCAGACCTTTCCGGCGGTCAGCGCCAGCGCGTCTTCCTCGCCATGACCTTGGCCCAAGAAACACCAATTACCTTGCTTGATGAGCCAACTACTTACCTCGACCCCGCGCACCAATTGTCCATTTTGGATCTGATTCGAGACCTCAATGGCGCTGGGACCACAGTGGTCATGGTGGTCCACGATATGGTCCATGCCGCGCGTTATGCCGATCGAATCGTAGCCATGCGTGAGGGACGCATTGTGGCCGAAGGGCCTACCGAGGAGGTAATGACCGCTGAACTCGTACGCGAAACCTTCTATGTTGAGTGTTTAGAGATGACTGATCCCTCCACCGGTCGACGCTTTCCCATACCCATTTCCGTGCACGCTCCTGAATTTTCTGGAACCCTAGAAGGAAGAAGATAAATCTATTTAAAGGAGTACGTAGCAATGGCAAACGAACTAGGCCACGAAGTTGACCTGGATCGCAACGAATACAAGTACCTGGCATCTGAGGACACTGTGTCTTCGGCAGCTAACTCTGGCACCTCCGCTCGGTCCGGCGCGGCTGCAGCAGGTGCAGGGGTTGCAGCGGCAGGCGCCGCGGGCACAGCCGGCCTATCTACCGCCAGCAAGTACGAGCCGCAGAATCACGTCGTTGCTGGCGCCGACGAAGAGCATGTAGGCTCTGCCTCCGAGCAGCCGGACCTGCAGGAGAAGCTGGATGAGAACAACGCTGACTACGCGCCGAGCCAGCACATCGTAGGTGAGGCGCAGGAAGAGCACATTGGTTCCGCCCCGCAGCAGCCGGACCTGCAGGAGAAGCTGGATGAGAACAACGCTGACTACGCGCCGAGCCAGCACATCGTAGGTGAGGCGCAGGAAGAGCACATTGGTTCCGCCCCGCAGCAGCCGGACCTGCAGGAGAAGCTGGATGAAGGTAACTCTGACTACGCGCCCAGCCAGCACATCGTAGGCGAAGCAAACGAAGAGCGTGTTGCTACTGCGCCGAACCAGGACAACGTCAACGGTCAGCAGTCCTCTGAGCGCCTGGATCAGCTAAAGGACAAGGCATCCGAGGCTGGTAGCGCCGTCGGCGATGCGTTCCAGCGCGCTAAGGGCTTCGTGGAAGACAAGGCTCACGAGTACCAAGAGGAGTCCACGAAGAAGGGTGGCTTCTTTGACCGCGTCAAGGGCGCTGTGCGCGATGCACGCGAGTCCATCGAGGACAAGCGCAAGAACTAACCAGCGTTGATACTAAGCCGCTTTCCCAGGGGTCGGGGAGGCGGCTTTTGTCATATGCGCAATTCTGCTAATCGTCCAAAGCGTGGAGGTAGAGCCGGCTAATCAGGAGGCGCCGCGGCACGTCTACCACGGGGCGCAGGAAGGGGAGGAAGGGCTCTGAGGCGGCGTCGATAAGCAACACCGTGCGACCATCGCGCAGGCGCTCTAGGGTGAAGGTCTCTTCGCCGCGCTCGAGGTGTCCAGGGAGGGTGCCATAGGTGAATCCGCAGCGGCCATCCTCATGGAAGACATCGACTACGCGGCAGTGAAAATCCAATGGACCCAAGCCGAGGGTGACCTCCGCGCCCAGCTCCACTACCTCATGGGTCGGGCGGACACGGAAAAGACCGCTGCGTTGTACTGACCAGCGGAAAAGTCGGTGTGCGGCGGCGTCAAAGTCAGCATCGATAACCCGCGACATATGCAGCTGTGGAAAGTCGGAGACATCAGAATAGGACAGCGGTGTGGGCATGTTCTCCATGATAGGGGAGGGGTGATCACCCCCGAAGTCTGGAAGAAATATAACGGCTTGGACACAGTCACAGGAGTTTGCTGCTTCCACAATTTTTTCGTGCCAGTATCGAGCTTGCACGATGTTGACAACTGAAAGTAGGTACCTTGATGCTTCGCATTCCGCACCTTAAGAAAGTCCTGGTGGGCTCGGCTTTCGCTGGTGCGTTTTTCCTGGGATCCCCGGCCGCAGGCGCCCAGGAATTGCCCCAACCGGATTTCGATTCCGCAGGGATTATTGATCAGGTCCGAAATGGCCTGGCTGGGGTAGGCATCCAAACCCCGCAGGTGGATAAGAAAGTCACCGACGCCGTAGATTCCTCTGTGCGCAACGCGCAGCAAGCCGTGCAGCATACGGCCCAGCAGGCGCAGTACGCGGAGCCGATGACCACCCCGAATCCTATCGGCCTAGCGGAGCAGGCCACCCAGCCGGAGTTTAAACCGAAGGGCACCAATCCGAACTACAAGTGGAAAAATGATGGATTTTCCAAGGTAGCTGCGGGCAAGCCACAGGCTGATTACGTGCTGCACCGCGTGCCGGGCTCCTTCTTTGATGCCCCACGCATTCCAGAAGAATCCGTTGCGGCCATGAATGAGGGCGAGTCACTCTATGGCCCGGGCACCCCGGTTTATGTCAACGAGAAGATGATGTGCACCCTGACCGTGGCGGGCAACGATAATGCTGGCCGCAAGGTGGGGCTCACCGCTGCGCACTGCGGCAACGTGGGGGATTCGGTCACCTCCGCCGATTCAGAGCAGATTGGCCCGACGGGCACCGTGGTATCCAAGAATGAGGACTTGGACTACGCCGTCATCGAGTTCGGCTCTAAGGCCAAGGTCTCCCGCTCCTACAATGGCGTGACCGTCAATGAGTTGGGCGGCGGCGTTAAGCCGGGGCAGCAGGTGTGCAAGCAGGGCGTTGCCACCGGCAAGACCTGCGGCATTACCTATCAGCAGGCAAAGAAGATTCAGGTCAACCAAGTCTGCGCGATGATGGGCGATTCTGGTGCGCCATTACTCGTCAATGGCCGCCTCATTGGTTCCATTTCCGGTGGATTCCTGCCGGTGAATTTCCCGTGCCGCACCCCGCTGCAGGGGCCGGTCCATAACCCAACCGCCGCAAACACCATGGATGCGGTCCTAGAGGATATGGACCGTCGCGGTGGCGTAGGTGCTGGTTTTACATTGCCTGAGGACTAGCCTCGTCCCAACTTTTCGCCCGCTCCCGTTGCTACCGGGAGCGGGCACTTTTATGTCTCTGTTTAGTGCCGATAATCACAACTAATCGGCGCTTGTGTGAAAAGCTTATGCGGACTAAGGTTAGCCTTATCTAGTAGCTACTTAGGTGTGGCTAACATTACCGGCGTGAGCCGGGCCGAGAGAACCGAGGTGACCGCGCGATGTGGCAGCTGTCCTTATTGTCCCGCACCCGTACCCAGCAGACCTGCGAAAGGTCCGAATGTATGCGTGCCGATCAAGCCCCAGTGGACGCATTGGTAGAGCTACCTGAATGCTGCCTGCGGCATGCGATTGAGTCGCAGCCGGCGCTGGCATTGCGTATGCGTGAACTGGGATTCCGGCCAGGAGTGCGCGTGCAGATCGGGCGCAAGGTGGCCGGCGGGGCGCGCCTGGTCACCGTGGGTACTGCCCGGTACGCGGTGGATGCGGCTACGCTCGGCCAGCTGGAAGTTATCCCGGTGGCAGCATAATGGCACGCAAAACCGCAGCGCCAAGCTGCCACTCCACCTCCTCCATGCGGATCGCCGCGGAGGGAACGCCTGTCCTCGCCTTGGTCGGGGCTCCAAATTCCGGCAAATCTACCTTGTTCAACGCGTTGACCGGAGCGAAGGTCCAGACCGGCAACTGGCCGGGTACCTCCGTAGAAGTCAGTCGTGGTTTGTGGAGCGCGCAGCCAGAGGCGTTCGACATCATCGATCTGCCCGGTGCTTATTCCTTGGATCCAATGAGCCCGGACGAGGAATTCACCCGCGATATGCTCGTTGAGTGCCCACCGTGTGAGCGCCCAGATGTGGTTGTGGTGTTGGTGGATGCCACTGCGCCAGCGCGCGGGCTTAACCTCGCATTCCAGATCGCGGAGTACCCGTATCGGGTAGTGATTGGGGTGACCAAGGAGGACGTCGCCAAGCAGCAGGGCATAAGCATCGATACCTCCGCGCTATCGCGCGCCGTGGGCATGCCGGTGGTCAGCGTCAATGGTCGCCGCCGAGAAAACCTAGACGCGCTGGAGGGTGCCGTTGCACAAGCAATGCAGACGGAGCCACAGACTATCCGGCCCAACGCAGATTTGGATCAACGCTTTGCGGATCTAGACGCCGCGGAAAAGGCTGCCGTTTCCAGGACGGACGTCGGCGAACCGCTTAGCCAGCGCGTGGACCGCGTGGTGCTGCACCCCGTGCTCGGCCCGATTCTATTTCTGGCGGTGATGTGGGCCGTCTTCTTCATTACCACTACGGTGGCGGGGCCGCTGCAGGACGGCCTGGAGGCGTTCATTACCGGCCCCGTCTCTGATGCCGTGCGCAGCCTCCTCCCAGACCACTGGTTGGTCTCGGGATTGCTGGTAGATGGCCTTATCGGTGGTGTGGGCATGGTGCTGACCTTTGCCCCGCTGCTGGCCCTGATGTTCCTGTGTCTAGCCGTGCTGGAGGATTCCGGTTATATGGCGCGCGCGGCTGTGGTTACTGACCGAGTTATGCGCGCCATTGGCCTACCAGGCAAGGCCTTTATCCCCATCGTGGTGGGCTATGGCTGTAATGTCCCGGCGATTTCGGCGACGCGCGTGCTTGGCGACGTCCGCCATCGCATCCTCACCTGCCTCCTTATTCCTTTCACTTCCTGTTCGGCCCGTCTCATCGTGTTCATGATGCTGGCGCAGGTCTTTTTCCCCGCTCATGCTGGTTCCGCGGTATTCGCCATGTACGTGCTGTCTATCGCGCTGGTGGTGTTGGTAGGCCTCGCCTTGCGCCGCACGGTGTGGCGCGCCATGCCGGCCGAAGCCCTAGTTATCGATCTTCCGGCCTATCAGCTGCCCACCTTTGGCCTCACTCTGTCGGTGATGTGGGTGCGCCTGAAAGGCTTCTTGCATACCGCCGGCGGCATCATCGTCGCCACCGTGGTGGTCATCTGGTTGCTCATGTCCATCCCGGTAACCGGTGGGCACTCTTTCAACGAGGGTGCGGTACCGCCGGAGGATTCCGCCTATGGTGCGGTCTCAAAGGTGATGTCCCCGGTCTTTGCCCCGGCTGGCTTTGATTCTTGGTCACTGACAGGCCCGTTGGTCACCGGATTCGTGGCCAAGGAGACTCTCATTTCTACCTGGGCGCAAACCTATGCGGTAGAAGACGTCACTGATGATGCCCCAGAAGAGCAAGCAGAGTCCCCACTGGCCAGCCATATCCGTGCTGATTTTGATGCGGCCTCTGGCGGGCATGGGCTCGCGGCGGTATGGGCGTACATGGTATTCCTGCTGGCCTATACCCCGTGCGTGGCCACGGTGGCCGCGCAGCGGCGGGAAATAGGCTGGAAGTGGACGCTTATCGGTTTCGCGCTTCAGCTCGCCACCGCCTGGATCCTCGCGGTGGGAGTATTCCAGGTCCTCAAGGTCTTCCTATGAGCCCCACGGAGAAGGTTAAGGAGGCCATTAGGCGGGGAAAATCCAACCCCGCCGAGATCGCGAAAGCTACCGGGCTGGGGCAGGGGACCGTCGAAGTGATCCTCGCCCATCTCGAGCGCAGTGCGGAGCTGGTGCGCGAATCGCTCACCTCGTGCCCCACGGGTGGCTGCGGCAGCTGCGCGCAGGCGGGTGGGTGTTCCGGAGCGGCGGCGAAGCGCCGCGGTCCGGTGTTACTTCAGCTGCGGAGAAGACCCTAGCCCTGTAGCGCAGCGAGGGCGTGATTGTGGAGCAGGCCGTTGGAGGCGACGCCGGATCCGCCATGCGGGCCGGGGTTGCCGTCAAGGTCAGTGAAGGTACCGCCGGCCTCGGTCACGATGAGGGAGGGCGCGGCGAGGTCCCACAAGGACACCTCGGGTTCGGCGGCGATGTCTACCGCGCCTTCGGCCACGAGGCAGTAGGACCAGAAATCACCATAGCCGCGCAGGCGCCAGGTCTTGTCCGTAAGTGCGAGGAACTGATCGCGCAGGCCGCGCTCGGCCCATCCCGTGAGCGAGCTCATCGCCAGCGAAGAATCGGAGAGATTTTCTACGTGGGAAACGCTCAGGCGTTTCGGCTCGCCGCCAAAAACGCGGAAGGCACCAGCGCCTTTGGCCGCGTACCAGCGGCGGCGCAGGGCGGGTGCGGAAACTACAGATACCACCGGTTCGCCGTCTTCCAAGAGGGAAATGAGCGTGGCCCATACGGGGACGCCGCGCACGAAGTTCTTGGTGCCGTCGATGGGATCTATGACCCACTGGCGGCCCTTATAGCAGGTCTCGCCGCCGTATTCCTCACCCAGCACTTCATCGCGCGGGCGGGACCGCTTGAGGGATTCGCGGATTTGCTTCTCACAGGTGAGGTCCGCATCCGATACGGGGGACATATCTGGCTTTTCCTTGACGGAAAGGTCCGAGGCCTCGAAACGATGCATGGTCACTACATCGGCATGGCCCGCCAGCTCGAGCGCGAGGCCCAAGTCTTCTTTGAACTTACCCACGGAGCCAATCCTCCATCTGATCCACTACCTGTTTATTGCCAGCGAGGCACCATTCGACGCCACCGGCTTCTACCTTGCGGGCAGCACCACCGGCCGCTTCCACGAGGGCTTTGCCGGGGAACCAATCCCAATCCGCTACCGAATGCTGCATCCATGCGCCCCATGTGCCATCGGCCACGGAGGACAGGTCAACAGAACCGGCACCGAGCATACGGACTGTAGCAAAGTTTTCCGCCACGCGCTGCCATGCCCCGCGGATATCCTCATCCGCCAGCGAAGTTGGGTGCAGATACGTGGATAGTGAAATCTGCTCGGCCGGCTTCTCCTGCAGGCGAGCTACTTCCTTGCCGTCGAGGGAAGTGGGGTAGTCCCGGCCACCGAACCAGGTGTACCCCATGGCGGGGCGGTGGACGGCGCCGAGGGTGATCCCCGTGGCGTCGGTAAGCGCCAAGGCAGAGCACCAATAATCGGAACCGGAGGAGAAATTGTAGGTGCCATCAACTGGGTCGATGACCCAGGTGCGCCCGGCCTGGGACTCGCGGGTCGCACCCTCTTCGCCGAGGATGCCGTCTTCCGGGCGTACGGCTTCGAGCACGCCCGCGACGAAGCGCTCGGCCGCCCTGTCCGCATCCGTAACAACGTCCGAGATAGAAGTCTTGTGCTCTACGTCGACGCCCATCTCGCGCAGGCGCCAGGCCAGGCGCCCGGCGTTATAGACAAGGGCCTGCGCCAGGTGCGCATCCCCGTCATCCGCGTGCGCGACAATGAAGGTCTTGATGACCGCATCGATCATCTCCTGCAAGCTCGGCTTTTGATCCATGCCCACCATTGTCACCCTAAACGCAGCCGATGGCTAATTATGCCGGCCGGGTGGGTAGGATTGGGGCCTATGCGTCCCGAAGTAACAGCACGGCTCAAGCAATTGGAAACCACCCTGATCACCATCGAGAAGGTCATGGACCCGGAGGCTTTGGCTGCCCGCATTCGGGAACTAGAGGCCCAGGCCGGCGACCCGTCCTTGTGGGACGACCCCGCCCACGCGCAACAGGTCACCTCCGAGCTTTCCGCAGCGCAGGCTAAGGTCCGAAAGCTGGAATCGCTGCGCGGGCGCCTGGAGGACATGCCCGTGATGTACGAACTCGCGGAAGAAGAGGGGGATACCTCCCTGGCGGATGATGAGCTCGATTCCCTGGAATCTGCTATCGAATCGCTGGAGGTCACCACCATGCTTTCTGGTGAGTATGACCCGCGCGAGGCGGTTATCAATATCCGCTCTGGCGCGGGCGGTGTGGACGCGGCCGACTGGGCCGAGATGCTCATGCGCATGTACACGCGGTGGGCGGAAAAACACGGTCACAAAGTGGATGTCTATGACATCTCCTATGCGGAAGAAGCAGGCATCAAGTCTGCGACCTTTGTGGTCCACGGTGAATACATGTATGGCCAGCTCTCTGTGGAGCAGGGAGCACACCGCCTGGTGCGCATCTCGCCCTTTGATAACCAGGGCCGGCGCCAGACCTCCTTCGCCGAGGTAGAAGTCCTGCCGGTGGTGGAGCAGACCGACCACATCGATATCCCGGATAATGATGTGCGCGTCGATGTCTACCGGTCTTCTGGTCCGGGCGGCCAGTCCGTCAATACCACCGACTCTGCGGTGCGCCTGACCCACATTCCCACCGGCATTGTGGTGACCTGCCAGAATGAAAAATCGCAGATTCAAAATAAGGCCTCGGCCATGCGCGTGTTGCAGGCGAAGCTGCTGGAGCGCAAGCGCCAGGAGGAACAAGCTGAGCTCGATGCGTTGGGTGCCGGTGGCAACGCCTCTTGGGGCAATCAGATGCGCTCCTACGTGCTGCACCCATATCAGATGGTCAAAGACCTACGCACCAATTTTGAGGTGGGCGATCCCTCCAAGGTGCTCGATGGTGATATCGATGGCTTCCTGGAATCTGGTATCCGCTGGCGCATGCAGCAACAAGAAGACCAAGCTTAGGTCCATACTGATCGGGCTGAATTGAACGCAAAAAGGCCGAACTGAGGGGAGAAGATCCTCAGTTCGGCCTGATCTCTATGGACCTAACCCACGTAGTCCATCGGTGCGCCCGGTCCCAGCGGGATGCCGATGAGGTACCAGATGACGAAGAAGGCGAACCAACCCACGATCATGCAGAGGGAATAGGGCAGCGCCAGCGACATCAAAGTACCCACACCTGCTGGCTTGTAGTAGCGCTGCAAGAAGGTCAACGCCAGCGCGAAGTAGGGCGACATTGGGGTGATGATATTCGTTGGGGAGTCACCGATACGGAAGAGCATCTGGGAGACTTCGGGGGAGACGCCCACATACATCATCATCGGCACGATGACCGGGGCCATCAGCGCCCACTGGGCGGAACCGGAGGTGATGAAGAGGTTAAGCAGTGCGACCATGGCCACCAGTGCCGCAAACATCACTAGCGGCGGCAGGGACCAGTGTTGGAGTAGCTCGGAGCCCTTAATCGCGGTCCACACGCCCAAGTTTGACCACTCGAACCAGGCCAGGAACTGTGCCACCGCGAAGAAGAGGACCAGCATGGGAACGAGGGTCTCGACGCCCTTGGCCATAAACTCCGGTACATCAGCAAAAGACTTCACGGTGCCTGCCGCCAGGCCGTAGACGATGCCGCATACCAAGAATGCCAAGGCGATCGGCACCGCGATGGCGCTAATGAGTGGCGACTCCATGAAGCTATCCCCTTGGCTTGCCAGCGGGGAGCCGGGGATAAAGAGCAGGGCAAAGAAGGCGGCAAGGAAGAGCAGGAGCGCGATGCCGGAAGCCATCAGGCCGCGCTGCTCGTTGGGCTTGATGCGCATCGCCTCTTCATCATCGGTGAAGTCGTACTCCTCATCCTCCTCTGAATTTGCGCCGGCCCCACCGGCGGCCTTGGAAAAAGACACCTCTTCATAATTAATGTGGTCGTGGTCCACCAGCTCGCGGGCCTTTTTGACCATGAGGAATTCCGTGACCGCCGTAATGATGAGGGAGAGCACCACGGCAGAAGGGATGACAAAGAAGATATTGGCCAGCGGGCTGACTTCATATTCTGGGTCCACAAACTGTGCGGCCGGGGTAGAAATGCCCGCCAGCAGGAGGTCGGTGATATTGAGAATCAGCGAGGCATTAAAGCCGGCTGACGATGCCGCAAAGGCCACCATCGCGCCCACGATGGGGGAGCGGCCCACGGCGTGGAAGGCCATTGCGCCCAGCGGAATCAGAATGACGTAGATGGCGTCGGAGGCTACGGAGCCGGTCACGCCGGCCAGCGCCACAACGAAGGTCAGCATCTTGGCGCTGACCTTGGTCACCATCGCGCGCACCAACGCGGAAAGCAGTCCAGACTGCTCCGCCACGGCCACGCCGAGCATCACGGCAAGGATGACGCCGAGCGGCGGGAAGCTGGTGAAGTTCTCCACTGCATCAGTAACCATGCGCGAGATATTCTCGGTGGTCAGCAGGGATTCTACTTCGATGGTTTCGCCGGTCTTGGGGTCCTCTGCGGTCATGCCAATGAGGTGTCCTAGCCAAGAAGTCACAGCGACGATTGCCGCGAGGATGACGAAGAGCCAGAACGGATCCGGCAGTTTATTGCCAATCTTTTCTACAGTGCCCAGGAAGCCGCTTGCAGAACGTGGTTTTTCTTTGGTTTCGGTTTCGGCCATAGTATCGGCACTTTCTGTCGATTGGGTCGGAACAAATTAGTGTCTTAGACCACATTACTTAAATATAGTTCACAGCGCGGTGTCAACTTTGGTTGCTACAGTGATTTGCGTGATTAGATTCGACAACGTGACTAAGGCCTACTCCGCCGAGTCTCGCCCAGCGCTCGATGGGGTGTCCTTCGAGATTGCGGATGGTGAATTCGCTTTCCTCATCGGACCCTCCGGCTCCGGTAAGTCCACCTTCTTGGAGCTGATGGTGCGCTATAACAATGTCAGCAAGGGCGATATTTACTTCGACGATTTCCACGTCAATGAGCTTTCCGGCAAGCAAATCAACGCGCTGCGCCAGTCGATTGGTTATGTATTCCAGGATTTCCGCCTGCTACCAAAGCTGACGGTGTATCAAAACGTGGCCTTTGCGCTGGAGGTGATTGGCAAGAGCAAGTACCGCATTTCCACCTCGGTCCCGCAGGTTTTGGACCTGGTCGGCCTAGAGGATCGCCGCGATGCGTATCCCCACGAGCTTTCCGGTGGCGAGCAGCAGCGCGTGGCTATTGCGCGCGCCGTGGTCAATCGGCCGAAGCTGCTGCTTGCCGACGAACCCACGGGCAACCTCGATCCCTCCACCGCCGACGAGATCATGGACCTGCTGCTGGGCATCAACCGCCGTGGCACCACCGTGGTCATGTCCACCCACAATGCCCGCGCCGTCAATAAGGCGCGCCAGCGTGTCTTGGAGCTGCGCAATGGAGTCCTTGTGCGCGACGAGCACGAGGCGATGTACGAGGGGGAAGCATGAAGCTAGGGTTTATTTTCCGCGAGGCTACCAAGGGTCTTGGCCGCAACCTGACCATGACCATCGCCATGATCATCACCACCGCCATTGCGGTGGGGCTCGTTGTCGCAGGCATTATGGTGACCAACCTGACCAAGGACACCAAGGATATCTATCTCGACCGCGTCGAGGTCATGGTCCAGCTCAATGAGGACATTTCCGCCGGGGACCCAGACTGTACGAGTCCGGCTTGCGCGGATATCAAGGATCAGTTGGAGGCGGATGATTCCGTCGAGTCCGTGGAATACCGCAACCGCGCGGAATCCTATGAGAGGTTCAAGGAGCTTTTCCAAGACACCGATCCCGTCATGGTGGAACAAACCTCGCCCGACGCACTGCCGGCTGCATTCCACGTGCGGCTTGCGGACCCAGAAGACGCCTCCGCCATCGATGCGATTCGGGATAACCCGGCGGTAGAGGATGTCGTCGACCAGCAGCAAGAAGTGCGCGATGCCGCAAGCAACCTCGATTCCATCCGCAATGCCACCTTCATCCTGGCCATCGTGATGTCCGTGGCTGCCATCTTCTTGGTGGCCAATATGGTGCAGATCGCCGCGTTCCACCGGACCCGCGAAACGGAAATCATGCGCATGGTGGGCGCGAGCCGGTGGATGACGCAGGCGCCGTTCGTGGTGGAAGCAGTGCTGGCCTCGCTCATCGGCGTGGTGTTGGGTGGTGCCGGTATCTTCCTAGGAAAATCCCAAGTGGTGGACCCATCCCTGCAGGGACTATATGAATCCCAGCTGCTTGCACCTATGAAGTCCGGCGACCTTTGGATTGCCCTCCCGCTCGTCGGCCTATTATCCCTGGTGGTTACCGCCGTCACGGCCCATATCACCCTGCGGTCCTATGTGCGTAAATAGATCGTTTGCCGGGTCGGCTAAAAGGGCACTACACTGCCATAATTATGGCTAAGAAGGGCAAGAAGAATAAGAAGGCGGCCTCCGGCGAAGCAACGCTCGCTACCAACCGCCGGGCCCGGCACGACTACAAGATCCTCGAGGAATACGAGTGTGGCATCGTCCTGCTCGGTACCGAGATCAAGTCCTTGCGGGAGGGAAAAATCTCGCTCAATGATGCCTTCGCCACCATCGACGATGGCGAGGTGTACCTGCGCAACCTGCACATCCCGGAATATTCCATGGGCTCGTGGACGAACCACAGCCCGCGGCGCACCCGCAAGCTTTTGCTGCACCGCCGCGAAATCGACAAGCTTTACGGGCAGGTGCGCAATGGTAATAAGACCTTGGTCCCGCTCAAGGTCTACCTTAAAAACGGCTACGCCAAGCTCTCGCTGGCGTTGGCGCAAGGTAAACAAGACTACGATAAACGTGAGGATATTAAACGCCGCGACCAAGACCGTGAAATCTCCCGCGAGCTCGGCCGCCGCGTGAAGGGAATTAATGTTTAAGACCGCGAAAGTACATGACGTTGCCAAGGGCGAGGACACTATCCAGGGCACCGGAGTGCTGGTAGACCGGATGTGGCCCCGGGGCGTTGCCAAGAGCGACCTTGCTTACGACGAATGGTTTAAAGACGTCGCACCCAGTCCCGAACTGCGCAAATGGTGGAACCACGACGAGGAGCGCTTCGACGAGTTTGCCCGTCGCTACAAGGCCGAGCTGGATGACAACGATTCCGACGAGCTCACCCAACTGCTTGCGCTTTCCGACGCCACCCTCCTCTTCGCCGCATCCAGCCGCGAGATCAACCACGCAGTCGTTCTCAAAGAGTGGCTAGAAGAGCACTTGAGGAAATAAAAGCGAGTGGGGTAGTGTTGAACGAACCGTAGGGAAGATGCACTATCCCGTCCCTACAGCATGGGGTTGATTTGGTTTCGACTTCGTGCACTGCGCCAGGGGAAGCGTGCCGGTGCAGGCTAACGACCACCGTATAAGCGTCGTAGCAACCAATAAACGCAGAGAAGAACTCTCAGCGTGACTACGCCCTCGCTGCCTAATTACAGCGACGCGTGTCTGTCAGCCTAGGTTTCGTTCCTGACCTAGATCCTGGCATCGACTAAGGAACTAGCCGGCTGGCCGGGTCATCAGGGCCAGTCGGGACTCTTACTGGTGACTGGGCCCATCATCCGGACATGTTCGCCCGATCCGGAGGGCCGAGCAGAGATTCTGTGCGAACTGCGCACGGAGAAGCCCTGGCAAGGTGACGAAGGACCCGGGTTCAATTCCCGGCAGCTCCACCGGTAGGCCCCCGAGAAATCGGGGGCCTTTTTCCATGCAATGGGTTTTCGATATGCGAATCCTCTCCTGCGGCATTGGGGGAAGGTAATCTCGCACTGGGCTTGGGGCCTCCTATATGGGTGAGACCGCCCACCGAATCCTGCCTTCCGGCGCGGAGTTGTTGGCATGTAGTGCGGCAAAGCGCCGCAAAATCCGACCTGTGCTGGGGATTTGTCATAGTTGGTGGGGTTGGGCTAGATTAATCCAAGTCGCCGCGAGGTAGCCGGTTGGTTACTTTTAAGCGAATTTTGTACGGACTTGGTTCGATGATTTGACTTGGTTCATTTGGTTGGGTAAGTTTGTACGGGCCGCCAACGAGAGGTTAACGGTAGGTTAATTTTTTGTGGTGTGTGGATGATGTTTGAGAACTCAATAGTGTGCCAATGTACTTTTTATTTTTTGTGTGCATGGTTGTGTGTTGATTGGTTTGTCTGCCAGCAGGCCTAGTGGTTTGTTGGTTGGTGTGTGCCGGTTGGGTATGTGGAATACGTACCTTTTTTGAATGCTGTTTGGTGTTTCGGCTGCATTGAGATGGATTGGTTGGCATGTGATTGTGTTCAACTTTTGTGGTTTCCTCTTTTTTGCCCCGTCGGGTTGAGGGGACTGTATTTTTCTTTGTAGTAATTTTTTGGACGCCAGCACGGGCTGCATTGTTGTGTGGTTTGTGGTGGTTTGTTCTTTTGTTGGGTTTCGGGCTTTTCACGGCCTGTTTCGGATTTTGTTCTGAAATTTTTTTGTGGAGAGTTTGATCCTGGCTCAGGACGAACGCTGGCGGCGTGCTTAACACATGCAAGTCGAACGGAAAGGCCCTGCTTGCAGGGTACTCGAGTGGCGAACGGGTGAGTAACACGTGGGTGATCTGCCCTGCACTTCGGGATAAGCCTGGGAAACTGGGTCTAATACCGGATAGGAGCCATTTTTAGTGTGATGGTTGGAAAGTTTTTTCGGTGTAGGATGAGCTCGCGGCCTATCAGCTTGTTGGTGGGGTAATGGCCTACCAAGGCGGCGACGGGTAGCCGGCCTGAGAGGGTGGACGGCCACATTGGGACTGAGATACGGCCCAGACTCCTACGGGAGGCAGCAGTGGGGAATATTGCACAATGGGCGCAAGCCTGATGCAGCGACGCCGCGTGGGGGATGACGGCCTTCGGGTTGTAAACTCCTTTCGCTAGGGACGAAGCTTTTTGTGACGGTACCTAGATAAGAAGCACCGGCTAACTACGTGCCAGCAGCCGCGGTAATACGTAGGGTGCGAGCGTTGTCCGGAATTACTGGGCGTAAAGGGCTCGTAGGTGGTTTGTCGCGTCGTCTGTGAAATTCCGGGGCTTAACTCCGGGCGTGCAGGCGATACGGGCATAACTTGAGTACTGTAGGGGTAACTGGAATTCCTGGTGTAGCGGTGAAATGCGCAGATATCAGGAGGAACACCGATGGCGAAGGCAGGTTACTGGGCAGTTACTGACGCTGAGGAGCGAAAGCATGGGTAGCGAACAGGATTAGATACCCTGGTAGTCCATGCCGTAAACGGTGGGCGCTAGGTGTGAGGGTCTTTTCACGACTTTCGTGCCGTAGCTAACGCATTAAGCGCCCCGCCTGGGGAGTACGGCCGCAAGGCTAAAACTCAAAGGAATTGACGGGGGCCCGCACAAGCGGCGGAGCATGTGGATTAATTCGATGCAACGCGAAGAACCTTACCTGGGCTTGACATACACTGGATCGCTGCAGAGATGTAGTTTCCCTTTGTGGCTGGTGTACAGGTGGTGCATGGTTGTCGTCAGCTCGTGTCGTGAGATGTTGGGTTAAGTCCCGCAACGAGCGCAACCCTTGTCTTATGTTGCCAGCATTTGGTTGGGGACTCATGAGAGACTGCCGGGGTCAACTCGGAGGAAGGTGGGGATGACGTCAAATCATCATGCCCCTTATGTCCAGGGCTTCACACATGCTACAATGGTCGGTACAACGCGCAGCGACACTGTGAGGTGGAGCGAATCGCTGAAAGCCGGCCTTAGTTCGGATTGGGGTCTGCAACTCGACCCCATGAAGTCGGAGTCGCTAGTAATCGCAGATCAGCAATGCTGCGGTGAATACGTTCCCGGGCCTTGTACACACCGCCCGTCACGTCATGAAAGTTGGTAACACCCGAAGCCGGTGGCCCAAACTTGTTAGGGAGCCGTCGAAGGTGGGATCGGCGATTGGGACGAAGTCGTAACAAGGTACCCGTACCGGAAGGTGCGGGTGGATCACCTCCTTTCTAAGGAGCTTTTATTATTCGGGTGCAGTTGCACCCTGGTTGGTTGAGTGTGCGAGTGTCATGCTGCCGACCTTATTGTTGTAAAAATTGTCCGGGTGAAACACACACCTTTTAAGGCAAGGCCAAGTGTTTGAATGGCGCTTTGTGACACACGCGCCGTGCACAGTTGTAAAAAGTAATTTGTTTGTATGTTGGTGCATTGTTGGGTGTCTGGGGCATTATTCCCCTTTTTTGTGTGCCTGACCATGAGTCTTGCTGGCACGGTGTGTGTTGGTGGGGTGTGGTTGGGGTGTTGTGTGAGAACTGTATAGTGGACGCGAGCATTAAACACGTATGGATGGGCTGCATTTTTGTGGTTTGTTTGTGTGTGTTTGTGTGATTTCTTTTTTCTTTAGTCAATTTTTTGTCAAGTTCACTTGTGTGGCCACTGCGTGTATTTTTTGTGTGTGGTGGTTTGTGTGTTCGTTATTAAGGGCGCATGGTGGATGCCTTGGCATGCTGAGCCGATGAAGGACGTGAAAGGCTGCGTTAAGCCTCGGGGAGTTGTCAATTAAGCGTTGATCCGAGGATGTCCGAATGGGGAAACCTGGCCCTGGTTATGTGGGGTTACCCTTCAGTGAATTCATAGCTGTTGTGGGGGTTTACGCGGGGAAGTGAAACATCTCAGTACCCGTAGGAGGAGAAAATAATAATGATTCTGCTAGTAGTGGCGAACGAACGTGGATGAGGCTAAACCGTGTGCATGTGATACCTGGTAGGGGTTGTGTGTGCGGTGTTGTGGGCCCCAACGTGCGGTGACTGCCATCATCGTGCTTGTGTGTTGTTGTTAGGTGAAGTGGTTTGGAATTACCTGCCGGAGAAGGTGAGAGTCCTGTAGTTGAAGACAATGGCATGCAGGTTGTTGGGTTGCCCGAGTAGCAGCGGGCTCGTGGAATCTGTTGTGAATCTGCCGGGACCACCCGGTAAGCCTAAATACTCAGTGTGACCGATAGTGTATTAGTACCGTGAGGGAATGGTGAAAAGTACCCCGGGAGGGGAGTGAAATAGTTCCTGAAACCATGTGCTTACAATCCGTCAGAGCACCTTTTGTGTGTGATGGCGTGCCTTTTGAAGAATGAGCCTGCGAGTCAGCGGCATGTCGCGAGGTTAACCCGTGTGGGGTAGCCGTAGGGAAACCGAATCCTAATGGGGTGTCAAGTGGCATGTCCTGGACCCGAAGCGGGGTGATCTACCCATGGCCAGTGTGAAGCAGCTGTAAGAGGTTGTGGAGGCGCGAACCCACGTAGGTTGAAAACTGCGGGGATGAGCTGTGGGTAGGGGTGAAAGGCCAATCAAACTCCGTGATAGCTGGTTCTCCCCGAAATGCATTTAGGTGCAGCGTCGTATTATAGCTTGGTGGAGGTAGAGCGACTGGTTGGTTGAGCGGGACTACAATCTTAGCAATGTCAGCCAAACTCCGAATGCCACTAATTGTGTTGTACGGCAGTGAGACTGTGGGGGATAAGCTTCATAGTCGAGAGGGAAACAGCCCAGATCGCCGGTTAAGGCCCCTAAGGGTGTACTAAGTGGAAAAGGATGTGGGATCGCGAAGACAGCCAGGAGGTTGGCTTAGAAGCAGCCATCCTTGAAAGAGTGCGTAATAGCTCACTGGTCGAGTGGTTCTGCGCCGACAATTTAGTGGGGCTCAAGTACACCGCCGAAGCCGCGGCAAACAATTTTTGTTTGGGTAGGGGAGCGTCGTGCATGGGTGGAAGCGTTACCGTAAGGAGGCGTGGACTGTGTGCGAGTGAGAATGCAGGCATGAGTAACGAATTGATAGGTGAGAATCCTATCCGCCGGATGACTAAGGGTTCCTGGGTCAAGTTCGTCTTCCCAGGGTGAGTCGGGACCTAAGGCGAGGCCGACAGGCGTAGTCGATGGATAACCAGTTGATATTCTGGTACCCGTACATGCGCGCCCATGATGAAGCACTGATACTAACCACCGCGGATGCACTACTGGTACTCTTTGAGTGTTGGTGGTGTTGATGTCGTGGGGCCTGATGTGTGGTTCAAGTGATGGGGTGACGCAGTGAGGTAGCCACGCCACTTAGTGGATTGGTGGTGTAAGCGTGCAGACCGTGTGGTAGGTAAATCCGCCGCACATATGGTTGAGGCGTGATGCGTAGACCCATTGGGGTTGATGGTGGTGATCCTGTACTGTCGAGAAAAGCCTCTAGCGATGTGTGTGTATGGCCCGTACCCTAAACCGACACAGGTGGTCAGGTTGAAAATACTAAGGCGTTCGGGTGAACTGTGGTTAAGGAATTCGGCAAAATGCCCCCGTAACTTCGGGAGAAGGGGGGCCTCACGGCGTGAGCACTCTTTGCGGTGTTAAGCGTTGTGGGGTCGCAGAGAATAGAGGGAAGCGACTGTTTATCAAAAACACAGGTCCATGCGAAGACGTGAAGTTGATGTATATGGACTGACGCCTGCCCGGTGCTGGAAGGTTAAGAGGACCGGTTAGTCAACTTTGTTGGCGAAGCTGAGAATTTAAGCCCCAGTAAACGGCGGTGGTAACTATAACCATCCTAAGGTAGCGAAATTCCTTGTCGGGTAAGTTCCGACCTGCACGAATGGCGTAACGACTTCTCTGCTGTCTCAACCACAGGCCCGGTGAAATTGCACTACGAGTAAAGATGCTCGTTACGCGCGGCAGGACGAAAAGACCCCGGGACCTTCACTATAGCTTGGTATTGGTGTTTGGTTCGGTTTGTGTAGGATAGGTGGGAGACTGTGAAGCCGTCACGCTAGTGGTGGTGGAGTCGTTGTTGAAATACCACTCTGATCGGATTGAGCATCTAACCTTGGCCCATGATCTGGGTTGGGGACAGTGCCTGGTGGGTAGTTTAACTGGGGCGGTTGCCTCCCAAAATGTAACGGAGGCGCCCAAAGGTTCCCTCAGCCTGGTTGGCAATCAGGTGGTGAGTGTAAGTGCACAAGGGAGCTTGACTGTGAGACAGACATGTCGAGCAGGGACGAAATTCGGGACTAGTGATCCGACACCTACTTGTGGATGTGGTGTCGCTCAACGGATAAAAGGTACCCCGGGGATAACAGGCTGATCTTCCCCAAGAGTCCATATCGACGGGATGGTTTGGCACCTCGATGTCGGCTCGTCGCATCCTGGGGCTGGAGTAGGTCCCAAGGGTTGGGCTGTTCGCCCATTAAAGCGGCACGCGAGCTGGGTTCAGAACGTCGTGAGACAGTTCGGTCTCTATCCGCCGCGCGCGTTGAAACTTGAAGAAAGCTGTCCCTAGTACGAGAGGACCGGGACGGACGTACCTCTAGTGTGCCAGTTATCCCGCCAGGGGTATCGCTGGTTGGCTACGTACGGAAGGGATAACCGCTGAAAGCATCTAAGCGGGAAGCCTGTTTTAAGATGAGGTTTCGTTAAGGTCCCCTAAAGACGATAGGGTAGATAGGCCAGACCTGGAAGCACTGTAAGGTGTGAAGGCTACTGGTACTAATTGACCACAACAAACACCAACACACTAGGTGTAACTCAACAAAAAAATAATAGAAAAAGAAACAGTCACTGTCGTGACCGCGTCCACTATGCAGTATCTGACACAACACCCGAAAGCACACCTAAGGGTCGGTGCTTCGTATGTTTGTCGGTGGTCAATAGCTGCAGGGAAACGCCCGGTCCCATTCCGAACCCGGAAGCTAAGCCTGCACACGCTGATGGTACTGCAACCGGGAGGTTGTGGGAGAGTAAGTCACCGCCGACACCAAACAACAACAAACAACAAAATAATGAAACAAGAAGGGAAGGAGACGGCCAAGCCACCGTCTCCTTCCTTTTACGTTTTGCTATTCTCCTCACCATGGACCAAAAGCAAATTTCTTATGTGGCGGACCAGGTTGAGCAAGGAATTCTTGGACTCGAAGGCGTCGATAAGCTCCTGGCTTATTTGGATAGCTTGCATCCGGATGATTTGGTCGGCGTGGATTTCCTCGTTGACCGCATGTTTGAGGAGGAGCGTAACCAGGTATGGGAGCTCACGGAAACGCTGAAGGAGTTTCACGCGGATTTGAAGGAAAGCCTGAAGTAGTGCAGACGCTTGTTGAAGCGTCCTGGGTTTAGTTCCTACCTCAGCTAAGGAAGGATTGAACTATGCCTAGAAAGTATTCCGTCGAGTTCAAGGAGAAGGCGGTCCATCAGATCATCGAAATGGTCCGCCTGGAGTCTTGCTCACTGCAACGCGCCTACACGGAGGTCGGTGAGCTGCTTGGAGTATCTCACCACACGTTGCGGGCCTGGTACCGTGACAGCGCCTCAGTACGCGATAATTCTGACGCTTCAGGCGGCGAAACAATGGAAGAAGAACTCAGGCGTCTGCGCCGCGAAAACCGCGAACTGAAACGAGCAAACGGGATTCTTAAAACTGCTTCGGCTTTTTTCGCAGCGGAACTCGACCGACCCACGACCAAATGATCTCCTACATCGACGCGTACAAAGATCAATTTGGGGTCGAGGCCATCTGCCGAGTCCTTAAACAAGCAGATCGTGGATTCATTACTTCACGCGGCTACCGCAAAGCCACCACACGTGTTCCCAGCGCAAGAGCCTTAAGCGATAGCCTTCTCATCCCAGAGATACAGCGTGTGCATGCGGAGAATTTCTCGGTCTACGGCATCCGCAAAATGTGGCACGCGATGAACCGCGAAGGCTTTCATATTGGTCGCGACAAGACCGCACGTCTGATGAAACTTGCAGGTGTTTCTGGCCGCAGACGTGGGCGAACCCCAATAACAACGGTAAGCCCGAAGACACCGGATCATCGCCCGGACCTAGTGCGCCGAAACTTCCGTGCGCAGGCACCAGGCAGGCTTTGGGTTGCCGACATTACCTACGTTCGCACCCTGTCAGGATTCGCCTACACCGCGTTTGTCGTGGATGTCTTCAGCCGAAAAATTGTTGGTGTTGCTACACGCTCGACAATGCGCACCGATGCGCTGCCCATGGAGGCATTGGAACATGCGTTAACGACTGCAGGACGAATCCATGGAAACCAACTAATTCACCACAGCGATCGGGGCAGCCAGTACGTGTCACTGAAGTATTCCACCGCGCTAGCTGAGTCAGGAATCCGCCCGAGTGTGGGAACAATCGGCGATTCTTACGACAATGCACTAGCCGAAACAGTCAACGGTCTCTACAAGGCGGAACTGATTCATGCCCAGGGCCCGTGGACGTCGGTCGGAGAAGTCGAACTGGCCACCTTGCGGTGGGTGCATTGGTGGAACACTAAGCGACTTCACGAAGCATTGGACTACGCCACCCCACAGGAAGTAGAAACCGAGTACTATCTCACCCAGCCCATCAACACAGGGCCGTAAAAGAAGCGGAACTAAACCCAGGACGCTTCATGTCGAAGCAACCAACACCCTTGTAAACCCCTCAGGTTTGAATCTGACTGACCCCGACGATTCACGGGCGTACGCCGACCAGGTGTGGCAGGCGGGTGTGCTTTTGAATTTGGCAATTGATGAGCCTCAACACCTGCCCAGCGAAGGCGTCAAGTCAATAGAGCCTTGCGACGTCTTCCCGGTCGCGCAACGGGCGCTAGAAGAGGTTCTGCTACAGTTGCCGCTGGTTAATGATCTAGTTGGGTCCGTGATCTGGTGCGCGGGGCGCTTGGCCCAGGAACTACCTCAGGCCGCCCAATTGGCCCAGGTTGACGGTCTGCGCTTGGCCGAGTGGCTTTTGGGCGTTCTCGAGTCGCCGTATGCGGAGCAGGTTTATATCGACCCCGTACAGTACGCGGAGGCTTTAGGACCTGAAGGCCTCAAAGAGCTGCGCGAGCGTGCGCAGGGTGAGTATGTCGGTCGTCGGTTAGCGGTGCTTTCCGGTTCTGTCGAGGAGGTAGTTCGTACCCACACGGACGGATACGAGCAGCTCATTAGTGGGCTTTCGGAGATCGGCCGGTTCGACCTTGCTTACACGTACTCGGAAGAAGCGATGCGAATCCTCCCCGCTGAGGAAACGTTCAACATTGCTGGTGGTTGGGCCGCGATTACCGACGTCCACTTTCCTCACCGCAGCCCTTACGTCAATGAGCGAGTTTTCGACGCGTTTCCACGGCTTTCGACAGTGAAAGGTCTTTTTGGGGCGGTGGGGGATAGCGCAGTGGAGCACATCGAGGCTCGGCTGCGTGATAAGCCCTGGGATCTTGCAATGTTTCAGTATCAGTGCCTACGCGATCCGAAACGAGCATGGGCGACAGCCTCGGACGCCGGGCTCCAACGCAATGTGGCAGAACTACTTCTTCCGCACCTGCCGGTCGAAACCATTCCCGTTCTTATGCAGCTTATCGAGGAGAAGCTGGAAACAGAAGATGCCTATGGTCGCGACCAAGCGTATGGGTTGCTCGGGAAAGTTCAGAAAGCAGCTGAGCCGGCTTTATTTGAGGACTTCTTAGGTGAGAGTGTCCGATTCTTTGTGTGCGGGGGCTTGGTTTACAAGTAGTCCGCGAATCGGTTGGGGTAAGCCACGGCTAGTTGGTTGATGGCTTGTTTCCACCCGGTGGCTTTCGCTCCTTCAATATAGCCGTTGCACTCAATGTTGCGCTTTGCTTTCTTCGCTCGCTGCGCAGCGCGCTTGTCTTCGATGTTGCAGATCATCAGCCAAAGCGTCTTCAGCGCTGCGGTATCGTTCGGGAACTGGCCCCTGTTACGGGTAGCTTTACGCAGTTCAGCATTCAGCGACTCGATCGAATTGGTGGTGTAGAGCACCCGGCGTGCCGCCGGCGGAAACTGTAGAAACGGCACGAACCGCTCCCAGGCGTCGCGCCAGACTTTGACCGACTGGGGGTATTTCCGGCCCAGTTCACTGGCTTCGAACGCATCCAAGGCGGCACGTGCGGTGTCCTCGTTTGCGGCCGTGTAGACCTCACGCAGCGCCCGGGAGACACCTTTGCGGTCCTGATACGACACCCACCTGTTGGCCGCCCGAATCAGGTGCACGATACAGGTTTGCACCATGGAATTCGGCCAGGTTGCCTCAACTGCTTCAGGCAGGCCTTTGAGCCCGTCGCAGCACACGATGAACACGTCTTGGACACCGCGGTTGGCTAGATCCGCACACACCGATGCCCAGAATGCGGCGCCTTCATTGTCGGCGATCCACAATCCCAGGATGTGCTTGATGCCGTCCATATCGACACCAACCGCCATGTAGCAAGCCTTGTTGACCACGCGGTGGCCGTCACGGATCTTGACGCGCAGCGCGTCGAGGAAGATCACCGGGTAAAACTCGTCGAGCTGGCGGTTTTGCCAGATCATGACCTCGTCCAAGACCGCATCGGTAATGGTGCTGATCGTATCCGGGCTCATATCCACCCCAAGCGTGGTTGCGAGATGGTGCTGAATATCGCGCACGGTCATCCCGCCGGCGTAGAGCGAGATAATCATGTCGTCGAGTTCTGTGAGCCGACGTGCACCCTTGGGCACCATGCGGGGAGTAAACGTGCCGGCACGATCCCTGGGCACGGTCACCTCAACTGCGCCGTAGCCAGAATTGACGGTCTTGGTGTACGACCCGTTACGGTGATTATTCTCCTGTGCGGTTTCGACCTGGGATTTCGCTTTGCGGTCGCAATGGCCGTAGCCCAAGTGCGCATCCATCTCCGCCTTAAGGCCAGCGTTGATCGATGCCTGTAGCAGGCCTTTGACCAGCTCGCTTGCATCATCAGCGGAGCTCGACAGCTCGCTAATCAAGCTGGCGATTTCAGAATTTTCCATCAGCTTCTCGCTGATCTCGTTGACCCTCGCCGGGTCATGGTTCTTCTTCGGTGACACCGTAGTCATTATCGGTGAAACTCCTTCTAGATCAGAGCCTCACACACAAACTTCCTGACGCTGATAATGGGAATACAGGATCGGAACCACGTGGAATGACCCACTTCTTGACTGGCCATGATCTCCTCATGTGCCTTCAGCGTGATCTGTCTTCCATGTTAGTTCCGACCCTGTACCGCAATCTGNAACTTCCTGACGCTGATAATGGGAATACAGGATCGGAACCACGTGGAATGACCCACTTCTTGACTGGCCATGATCTCCTCATGTGCCTTCAGCGTGATCTGTCTTCCATGTTAGTTCCGACCCTGTACCGCAATCTGGTGAATCCGCCCATGACCTTATAGGAGCGTGACGTCTCCACCGTGACCACCCCGGCAGGTGTCTAGTGTAGTCGTCCCATCAGCGTCTTGTCTGCCCGGAAACCCCGGATCGCGGGTCACCCGCACGTTTGCTCACAGACAGGACCTGATCCCCAATGTCTACCACTTTCGACTGCCCCACCGGCCCCGTTGCCGGAATCGACACCCACACCGATACCCACACTGTTGCCGTTATTTCGGACACCGGCCGGCACATCGCCACCGACACCTTCCCCGCCACCAACCCTGGCTACGTGGCGATTTCAGAGTTCATGGCAACCTACGGTGTCACCACCGTCGGTGTGGAAGGAACCAGCTCCTATGGAGCAGGCCTGACACGCCACCTTCGCACCCAGAAATACTCAGTCGTAGAAGTCTTACGCCCTACCCGGGCCGTTCGACGCCGGGACGGCAAATCAGACCCCGTTGATGCTGTCGCTGCCGCCCGCCAGGTGCTCACCGGGGAAGCCTTAAGCATCCCGAAAGACACTTCCGGGCCAGTGGAATCCCTCCGTGGGTTGCAGATCACCCGCCGTCAGCTCGTGATGACAGCAGCGAAACTGATGACAACGATCAAATCGTTGCTGGTCACAGCACCCGATGAGATTCGACGCCGCTATAGTGCGATGTCCACATTGGTCATGGTGGAGGCCTTGTCCCGGTGCCGACCATCAGCTGACCTGGCCGACCCCAGAAATGGGGTGCTCCTCGCGTTGAAGACATTAGCCACCACCTATCGTGATTTACAGAAACAGGGTACGCAGCTGGAAAAACACATCAGTATCCTGGTTGAGATGATCAATCCGCATGTGACCTCGATATTTGGGTGTGGTTCCGTGGTGGCTGCTGATCTGATTGTCAGTGTGGGGGATAATCCAGGCCGGATTCACTCCGAGGCAGCATTAGCTCATCTGTGCGGGGCCGCACCGATTCCGGCTAGTTCTGGACGGACTCATCGGCACCGTCTCAACCGGGGTGGTGATCGTCGGGCGAATTCTGCGTTGCATCGGATCGCGTTGGTGCGGATGCATCATGACCAACGCACCAGGGACTACGTAGCCAAACGCACCAAGGAAGGATTGTCGAAAAAGGAGATCTTACGGTGTCTGAAACGCGCCATTGTCAGGGAGGTCTACCGGGTGTTGTGCTTGGGTCAGGCCGTTCTTCCAACGGGCCAGGTAGAGGTTGATGAACTCAAAGCTCGACGGATCGAGAGGCAGTTATCGCAAGCCCAGGTTGCTGAAAAACTCGGGTGTGCCCCGGCGAGAATCAGTGATATCGAAACCGGCAAGCGCCCTTTGCCGGAGTTGAGGTTGGCTTATGAAGAACTTCTCAAATCAGCTTGACACAACATAGGAGCATCACCCTCTCTTAGGTCGCCTACAGCGGAAGTTTGCTGACTGCCCTGAAATTCGCAACCAGCTTGCCGACGCCGCCCAACCCTAAACCATTGCTTTTACCCCCGTTGCCGGTTGTGGTGCGACTCTGGGGATCCCTGCGGATTTAGGGTATCCTATTCGAACATAAACACCCCCACAGGGGTCACATGTCCACCAGCCGGGATACTATAAAGGCGCTCGTTAGAAAACATATACGAACCCTGTTCTTCTCTGCTGGAGTGCCCCGTCCATGACTGCCACACTAAGCCCACCCGAACCAGATACCACCCTCGACTACCCAGACGCCCTCCTCATCACGGACCACCCCGACGCGGGCTACGACAACGAAGGCGACCAAGACGTTCCGGAGGCGTTCTACACCACCAACGCACCCGGCAACCACATCGGCAAAGCCGGCACCTACACACGCAAAACCTCCTGGTTCCTCTACCGCGCCATCCTCCCCCAATTAGACGAGGATGTTGACCTCAGCCTCACCAGCCTTGCCAAAGACCTCGGCATCTCCTACCACAAGCTGCTAGGTTTCCTGCGTGCTCACTTCCGCATGCGCCAACTACCCCTAGTCACCGAAGTCCAAGGCCAGCACTGGATACTCGACCTGATCAAACTGCGCATCATCGATCGCGAACTCAACAGGCTTGAAGATAACCCAGAGCATCTTGAAGCCATCGACGCCGCACTCGCAGACTTCCTCACCCCCACCACACCCAACCAAACAGTACCCACCGACGCGGATCTACGCCGCTTCATCCGTACCTTCATCGATACCCACCTGCGCCCCGAAGACAAAGAACAACAACCCGAACCGCGTCTGCGCATTAACTACAACCCGGATAACACCACCACACTATCTGAAGCGTCCTGGGTTTAGTTCCGCTTCTTTTACGGCCCTGTGTTGATGGGCTGGGTGAGATAGTACTCGGTTTCTACTTCCTGTGGGGTGGCGTAGTCCAATGCTTCGTGAAGTCGCTTAGTGTTC